>NZ_CP113264.1:4800000-7235223 GCF_026642255.1 Streptomonospora nanhaiensis
CGCGCCGGGCCCGGGCCTCGTCGCGGTCCCAGCAGACCTTGAGCCCGCCCTGGACGGGTTTGCCCGCACCCCCCTCGGAGCGGAACCTCTCGACGGTCTCCGGGCTGGGGGCGACCTGGATCAGGCCGTCCGCCTCCCGCGCGGCCAGCGCGGTCGCCTTGGGGCCGAACGCGGACATGTAGACCTTCGGCGGCTCCTCGGGCAGCGTGTACAGGCGCGCGGTGTCCACGTCGTAGTACTCGCCCCGGTGGGTGACGAGCTTGCCCGTCCAGAGCTTGCGCATCACCTCGACGGCCTCCTCCAGCATGGCGATGCGCTGGGCGGCGGGCGGCCAGGGCAGTCCGAGGATGTGCTCGTTGAGCGCCTCCCCCGTGCCGACCCCCAGCGTGAACCCGCCCCTGACCAGGGCCGCCGAGGTGGCGGCGGCGTGCGCCACCACCGCCGGGTGCATGCGCGTGGTCGGGCAGGTCACCGCCGTGGTGACCGGCAGCGACGTGGCCTGGCCGATCGCGCCGACGACCGACCACACGAACGGGCTCTCCCCCTGGGAGTCCAGCCACGGGTGGAAGTGGTCGGAGATCCACAGTGCGTCGAACCCGGCCTCCTCGGCCCCCTGCGCCTGGCGGACCAGGCTCGCGGGACCGTGTTCCTCGCTGGCGAGAAAGTATCCGAAACGCGTCACGTCGCCATCCCCCGATCGCCGTCGCGGCGGGCCGGGCCCGAGCGCCGTCTGCGGCGCGGGCCCGCACCCGGCCGCCTACTCCCGTTTCTGGTTGAGTCTCCTGGTCGCGCGCTCGTTGAGCGCGGTGGGCGCCTTGAGCGCCTGGTTGACGAGGCCGTGGTCGGCCTCCCTGCCGGGCCGCTCCTCGACATGCTCGGGCGGGGCGGGCAGGAGCCGCGCCATGATCCCCGTGGCCCGCTGGACGAGGGCCGGGGAGAGCCCGCGGGCGACGATGACCGCGCGGGCCAGCGGGGTGAGCACGAGGTGGCTGCGGCCCCGGGCGGTCGCCTCGGCGATCCGGGCGGCCGCGCGCTCGCCGCTCACCGAGACCAGCGGAAGGCCCGCGCCCAGGGAGAACCACGAGTACTCGCGCTCGGGGTCGCCGGTGAACACCGCGGCCTTGTGGGACCCGGTGCGCATGAGCCCGGGCACCACCGTGGTGACCTTCACGCCCCGGCCCGCCACCTCGGCGCCCAGCCCCTCGGAGAGGGCGACCTCGGCGAACTTGGCGCACGAGTAGGGCAGCAGGTGCGGGACGCTGAGGTGGCCCCCGATCGAGGTGATGGTGACGAGGCGTCCCCCGGTCCTCTCCAGCGGGCCGAGCGCGGCACGGGAGATGTGCAGGGGCGCCCAGAACATCGTCTCCATGGCGTCGCGGAAGTGGTCCTCGGTCAGCACCGACTGCGGCCCGACCTGGATGATGCCCGCGTTGTTGACGACGATGTCGAGGCGGCCGAAGCGCGCCGCCGCCTCCTCGACCATCCTCTCGGCCTGCCCGGCGTCGCGGACGTCGCACCGGACGCCGTGCGCCGTGACCCCCCTGCGCACCAGGTCGGCGACGGCGCGGTCGAGCTCGTCGCGGTCGCGCGCGCACACGACGACGGACGCGCCGCGGGAGCCGAACTCCCGGGCCATCTGGAGGCCGAGTCCGCGGGACCCGCCGGTGACCAGCACGACGCGTCCGGTCAGGAGCGTGGTGCGGTTCCGGCTCACGGCGGCGGCGGTCAGGCCGACCGCGGCCCCGGCCACCGCCCACGGCACAACCCCCCGGCGGCGGCGCGGCCGGGGCTCGTGCCCGCTCCGGAGCCGGGACACCGCCCACCGGGTTCCGGCCAGGGCCAGGACGGGCTTCCAGCGGATCACCGGGCCCTCCCCCCGGGGTCGCCGGTCTCCGTGGGTGTACGTGGCACCACCGTCATGTCACTCCCCGTGTTCGCTGTACGCCGGTCGGGGGATGTGGGTATACGGCTACCCGCCGCCCGTCGGACGAAAACCGCAGGTGGGAACCCATGGGAAAAACCGGGCTCCCGCCTTGCGGGCGCGGGTGCCGGCCCGGGGGCGCCCCCGCGTCCCCCGGACCCGGGCCTCTCGCGACCGCCTACTGGTTGCCGGGCTGGTAGTCGCCCTTGGGCTTGGCGGGCTGGGCGGGCACGCCGTGCGGCGGCGGGCTCGCCTGGGGCGCGACCGTGTCCGTGTTCACGGGAGACCCCCCGGCGGCCGGCCCCGGCCGCTCCGGCTGGAACTGCTGCGACCCCCCGGACGGCTCGGCGCCCTCCTCCAGGCCGTGGAACCGGTTCTTGAGGATCTCCAGTACGCCGGTCCGGTCGGCGTGGGCCTCCTCGTAGGCGATGAGCCGTCGCATCTGCTCCGTGTCCAGCGATCGGACCCTGTGCTGGAGCGTGGCGATCGGCAGTCCCTCGTAGCCCTCGATCGGGGGTGTGTCCTCGTTCACCGCGTTCACTCCCCTTCTGCTCGACGATGGGGTGTAGGGGTTCGGCTACCCGGGTCGGGGCGCGTGAAACCGGCGGGAGGGCCGCGGAAAGGCGCCGGAGAACGGGGACGGGCGGGCCCCCGACCTGGGGAAGCGGCGACCGGGGCGGGACGGGGCGCCCCCTCGTGGAGGGGCCCTTACGGGCCGCGGCGCACGCCGCGGCCCGGCCGGTCAGCGCAGCACGAACTCCCCCCGCGGACCGCGCAGGACCGCCTCCAAGAGCGGCGCGGGACCGGTCGCGACCTCCAGGTCCGCGCCCAGGGCCCGCAGTGCCGGCTCCAGCGAGCCGGGGTCGGGGTGCTCCGCGCGCAGGGAGACCAGTTCGAGGGCGGGCAGGTCGCCCAGACCGGGCTGCGGGGTCCGCCCCCAGTCGATGAGGAACGGCACCGGCGCGGGATAGGCCGGCAGTTCGCGTCTGGCGAGCAGCCAGTGCAGGACCGTCCCCCCGGGGGTGGCGCGCGACCACGGCTCGATCCCGCCGGGGTCGTGCCCGACCGCACGGGCCCGCTCCACCGCCTCCGCCAGGTCGCCGTCCACGCGCACCGCGAACGCGGCGATGCGGGGCCCTTCCAGGTCGGCGATGCCGAACACGCGGACCGGGCCGGGGTCGTCGCGCTCGGGGTCGGGGCCGATGACCTCCAGGTAGTGCGGCGCGCGTGCCCCGTCCACGGTCAGGGCGACGAGCGAGTTCGCCGTCCCGACCGGGTGGGAGCCGCCGCGCGCGGGGGCCACGCCGGTGCGCGCCTCGAACGCGGCCACGCCCCCGGCCAGGTCGGGCACGGTGTACACGAGGTGGTCGAGCGTGGGTGGAAAGCTCATCGGCTGGTCCTTCGTCGTCGTCGGCCGGGCGTTCCGGCTCCCCCAGGACACCACGGCCCGCAGGAGCGGGACGCGGGCGGCCCGGGGATCACCGGGGTCGGCACGTTCCCGTGCCCGCCGGGGCCGGCCTCGGGCGGGGCGCCGTTCGCGCGGTCCCCGGCCCCCGCACCCCGGCATACGACCCGCCGCTCCTTCAGGGGCGCGCCCGGGGCAGGAGGAGGGCGAGCCCTCCGCCCGCCAGTGGCAGTACCGCCACGACGGCGAGTGCGGCCGACGGGCCGATCCGCGCGGCGAGCGCCCCGACCAGCGCGGTCCCCGCCCCGCCCACGACGAAGAACGCCAGGTTGAGCAGGCCCAGGCCGGTCCCCCGTTCCGCCTCCGGAAGCCTCTGCGCCATGAGGCCGGTGACCACGACCTGCACGACCGAGAACGCGGCGAACCCCAGGGACGCTCCTGCCACCGAGAGCGCTGCCCCGCCACCCGTCCACCCGGCCAGTACCAGCACCGCGCCGAAGGCGACCGCCGCGCCCGCGGCCAGGGGCCTGCCCCGGTGCCCCGTGGCGGCCCGTCCGGCAAGCCGCGACAGTACCGCGCCGGCCACACCCCCCGGCAGCAGCCAGGCGCCCACGGTGAGGACGTCCCACCCGTGGCCCTCCACGAGGACCTGGGGCACCGCGTACATCGCCGCGAACAGGCCGGCGTAGACGCCTCCGCCCGCGGCCGCCGCCACCAGGAAGTTCCGGTCCGTGACCAGCCGCCGGGGCACGAACCCGTCCGGCACGCGCCGCACCCGCAGGACGACGGCGACACTCGCGGCCGCGCCCAGGCCCGCGGTCGCGGCGACGGTCGAGGACGACAGCGCGAGCACCGACGCCTGGAGGAGCACGAGGAGGGCCGAGGCCGCCACCGCGAGGAATCCGGCCCCGAGCGGATCGGCGGACCGTCCGGAGCCCGGCCGGTCGGCCAGGCGCAGGCACAGCGGGGCGGCGAGCAACGACAGCGCGGGCAGTACGAGGGTGATCCGCCAGGACAGGAGGTCGGTGAGCACGCCCGCGGCGAGGGTGGCGCAGGCCGAGAACACCGCCATCACCCCGCCGAACGCCGCGAGGACCGTCGCGCGGTGCTCCGCCCGCACGCCCGCGACGAGCCCGAGCGCCGCAGCGGACACGGCCCCCGATCCGGCGGCCAGGACGAACCTGCCCGCGACGAGCACGCCGAGGCCCGGGGCTGCCAGGCACAGGGCGGTCCCCGTGGCGAGGAGCACGCTACCGGCGGCCAGGACGGCGCGTGTCCCGGCGATGTCGGACAGGCGGCCGAACAGGGCGGTGCCCAGTCCGAGCGCGAGGGCGTGCGCGGTGAGCACCCACGCCGTGGAGGAGGGGGCCGTCCCCAGGTCGGCGCCCACGGCGGGCAGCGCGACGCCCGCGGCGGTGACGCCGAAGACGGCCGGCCCGAACAGGGCGCCGAGCCGGAGCCCGGACGAGCGCGCCCCGGGTGCGGCGCGGGTGGGCAGGTCGGTGGTCATGTGCGGCTCCTGGGTTTGGGAAGGGTGGGGAAGGCGGGCAAGGGGGCGGTCACGCACAGCTCCTGCGAAAGCCGCGTCCGGGCAGGGCCGACGGGGGCGGCGGCCGTGCGCGCAGGCTTCGCGGCGCTCACGCCCGGCTTCCCGTGCAAGGCCCGGTAGAGCACGGCTCCCGGGCCTGTCGCGGCGCTCACACGCGACTTCCCGGGGAGGCGGGCAGGAAGTGGTCGGCCGGGAACAGCCCGGCGGGGTCGTGCCGGGCCTTGACCTCGGCGAGCGCCGACCTGGTCCCCGGGGTGAACGCCTCGTGTGCGAGCGCCGCACCTGCGGGGCCGCCGAGAAAGTTGAGGAACCTGAGTCCGGTCCCCCACGGCGCCATGCGCTCCAGCAGGCGCTCTCCCGCCGGCCGCCCCGCTGCCGCGCCCGTCGACGGGGTGAGCGCGAGCAGGCTGAAGGCCGCGCCCCGGTGGTCGAGGGCGCGGGGGTGCTCCGGCTCCCGGTCCAGCGCGCCGCCGAGGTGGCGCACCTCCGCCATGGCCACCCCCTCCTCCCCGGAGTCCGGCCCGACGGCCCCCAACAGGGCGTCCACCGCGCTTTCGTCGAACGAGCGCAACATGAGCGAGCCCTCGTCGTAGGGCAGGGGCCGTACGGGGTCCTCGTGGACGGAGGCGATCGCGGTGGCGGGGATCGGCCCTACCGTGTCCCGGAGAGGCGGAGCCGCCTTCCGCAGCGGTCGTAGCAGGGCCTCGCCGGACTCCGGTGTCCCCGTGTGGGCGACACGCACGTGGACGGTGAGCCTGCCGCGCAGCGGGTCCGGCACCCCCTCCACGTCGGGGAGCCGCAGCAGCGCCACCGAGGAGTTCGTCTCCTGGGGGACTCCCGCCACCCATTCCCTCCAGGCGTGCAGTACCCGGGCGGCCCGGTCGCCCGGGAAGTACAGGCCCCCGCCGTAGAGCGAGGCGAGCGGGACCAGTCCGACGTCCATCGAGGTCACCACCCCGAAACCGCTCCTGGCGCCGCGCAGCGCCCAGAACAGGTCGGCGTTCTCGTCGGGCCCGACGTGGAGGGAGCGGCCGTCGGCGGTGACCAGCCCGACGCCGCGGACGCGGTCGGCGGCCCACCCGAAGGTGCGGCCCAGAACCGGCAGCCCGCCGCCGAGCGTGTAACCGACGGCCCCCACGAGCGGCGAGGAGCCGTTCAGGGGTGCGAGCCCGAAACGCGCGGCCCGGTCGATCACCTGCTGCCAGCGCACCCCGGCGCCGACGCTCGCGGTCCGCGTGCGCGGGTCGACGTGCACGCGGTCCATCCTGCGGGTGGAGAGGAGCAGCCCGCCGTCCGCCGGGCGGCCCCCGCCGTGCCCGGTGGCGCGCACACCGACCGTGAGGGAGTGGTCGGCGGCGAAGGCAACCGCCGCCCGTACGTCGGCGGGGCCGGTCGCCCCGACGGCCAGTGCGGGGCGCAGTTCGGCGGCCAGGTTGAACCCGGCCCGTTCCAGTTCGTGGTCCCCCTGCCCGGGCAGGCTCACCGGTCCGCGCACGCGGCGTCCGAGGTCGGCTGCTGCGGCGGTGAGGGTCGTGTTCGTCATGGTCAGATCCCACCGGTTCCGGGGCCGACGAACCAGGCGTGTTCCGCACCTACAGTTATCACCGATCGTGATGAATACGGGGCGGGGTGGGCGGATGGAACTACGGCAGCTGGCCTACTTCGCCACGGTGGCCGACGAGGGCGGGTTCGCCCGCGCCGCCGAGGCGCTCCACGTCGGCCAGCCCGCGGTGAGCCAGCAGGTGCGCAGGCTCGAACGCGAACTCGGCCTCAGGCTGTTCGACCGCTCGACCCGCCATGTCCGCCTGACACCGGCGGGCGCGCGGCTGCTGGACGAGGCCCGCGCGGTCCTCGCCGCGGCCGAACGGACCCGTCGGGTCGCCTCCGACCTCGCGGCGACCGCGGCGGCGGCCGGGTCGCTGCGCCTGGGCACCGGACCGGCGCCGGACGAGCGCCTCTACCCGGTGCTCGCGGCGCTGGCCGCCCGCGCGCCGGAGCTGAGGGTCGCGATCGCGAAGGCCGGTCTCGCGGAGCGGCTCCAGGGGGTGCGTTCGGGCGGCCTGGACGCGGCGCTCGTGCGCGACCTCGAACGCGAGCCGGGGCTCGTCCTGCTTCCGGCGTGGTCCGACCCGCTGGTCGTCGCGCTGCCGTCCCGACACCCGCTGGCCGACGCGGACGCGCTCTCGCTGAAGCACCTGGGCGACCTGCCGGTGCGGTTGGCCGACCGGCGGCGCAATCCGCCGTTCCGCCGCCTCGTGGAGCGCGCGTTCCACGCTGCGGGGATCGACCCGCCCGAGGGCCCGCCGTTCACACGGCTCCAGGAGACCCTCCCCGACATGGCGCACGCGCCGCCGTCGTGGACGCTGTTCTACCGTGTGGGGGAACCGCCGCCCCTGCCGGGCATCGTCTACCGGCCCCTGGCCGAGGTCCGATCCCGGGTCCGGCTCGCCGTGCCCCCGGGCCCCCCGTCGGCCGCGGTACGCCACCTGCTGGGGGTGCTTCCGGAGGATCCGGGCTGAGTGCCTGACCAGGTGGCGTCCGGCGCTCCTGGCGGCACGGGGATGACCGGGGTCGGCACGGTTCCGTGCCCGCCGGGGCCGGCCTCGGGCGGGGCGCCGTTCGCGCGCTCCCCGTCCGCGTCCCCGCACGCCGAAGATCGGCCCCGCCTCCGGGGAGGGGGGCCGACCGTCATCGGGACGGCCCGGCCGGGAAGCCTGCGCTCCGGTACGGGTGCGCGCCCGGTATCACCTGGCGCCGCTGCGGACGCCGGACACCCCGGCGCCCTTGGGACCGGCGGTGTAGGTCACCTTCTCGTAGGAGACCCTGCCGTCGTCGGTGACCACACTGCGGACCACGGTGATACTGGCCCCCTTCGGCCCGGCGAAGGAGTCCTGGCTGTGGAATCGGGCGTCGGCCGAGGCCACCGCGGGTGCGCCCAGGGCGATGCCCAGGGCGAGGGCGGTCGTGACCAGGGCGCGGGACGGACGAAGCATCGTTCCTGCCAATCGTGTTCTGAGACGGAAAAAGGCTCCGGCGCGGCGCTCTCTCGTCGCCGCGCCGGAGTTCACCCGGGTCCGGCCGCGGGCCCGAGGGCCCGCGGCCGGGGCGCCTTAACCGGCAGCGCTGACCACGCCGCCCTCGGAGGCTCCGTGGGGGCCGGCCTCGTTCCACTTCTTGATGTAGAAGCTGCCGCCCTTGCCGCCCTTGCCGTCCTCGTGGTCGCTCCCGTGGCCGCTCGTGGCCCCGGCGATGACGCCCGCCTGGGAGGCCCCGTGGGGGCCCGCCTCGCTCATGCCGGCAGCGAAGAAGCTGTCCGCCATGGCCGCCGCCGGGGCGCCGAAGGCGAGGGCGGGGGCCACGATGGCGGCGAAGGCGAGGCGGGTCACGGTCTTGCGGTTCATACGAGTTCCCTCTCGTTGTGGCCTGGCGCTCCGACATGTCGGCGGAGCGTCGCAGGAGCCGGATGCGAGGGCCGGATTCGGTGAACGGCCCCCGCGGAATAGATGTCCACGACGCCCGACTGGTAACCGTATGCACTCACAAAATCACTCAAAGTAGTCTTGGGGGTGTTTTGGCGTCTCTTGGCCCGCGCGGACGCGCTGCGCGCTTGCCTCGGACCCGCTCGCGGACACCCGTCCGCCGGCGTTCGAGCCGCACCGGCGTCACCACGGCCCCGGGCCGGCCCTCCCGGACGGCGCCGGACCCGCCACGCGGGGGGCGCTCGCGCTCGGGTCCGCGTCCGCGCTGTAGCCTCCGCACGCCGGACGAGCGGCGTCCGGCCACGAGAACGGGGAATGACCCATGACCTACGTCGCCGCCCCCACGCGGTACGACTCCATGCCCTACCGGCGGGTGGGGCGCAGCGGTCTGCGCCTGCCCGCCCTCTCCCTGGGCCTGTGGCACAACTTCGGACACGACCGCGACCTCGCACGGCAGAAGGAGATCGTGCTGCGGGCGTTCGACCTGGGCGTGACCCACTTCGACCTCGCCAACAACTACGGACCGCCGCCGGGGGCCGCCGAGGAGAACTTCGGCAGGATCCTCGCCGGGGACCTGGGCCGGTACCGGGACGAGATCGTCGTCTCCACCAAGGCCGGGTACCTGATGTGGCCCGGCCCGTACGGCGAGTGGGGCTCGCGCAAGTCCGTGCTGGCCAGTCTGGACCAGAGCCTGGGACGCATGGGCCTGGACCACGTGGACGTGTTCTACTCCCACCGCCCCGACCCGGACACGCCCCTGGAGGAGACCATGGGCGCGCTCGACACGGCGGTGCGCCGGGGCAAGGCCCTGTACGCGGGGGTGTCCAACTACTCCCCCGAGCAGACCCGCGAGGCCGCCGCGATCCTGCGGGACCTGGGCACGCCGATGCTGATCCACCAGCCGTCGTACTCGATGTTCAACCGGTGGGTGGAGGACGGCCTGCTCGACGTGCTGGACGAGGTGGGCGCCGGTTCGATCGCCTACTCCCCGCTCGCCCAGGGCCTGCTGACCGACCGGTACCTGAACGGCGTCCCGGAGGGCTCGCGCGCCGCCGGGAGCAGTCCGTTCCTGAACGCCGAGGGCGTCACCGGGGACGTCCTGGAGCGGGTGCGCGCCCTCGACGCGATCGCCGGGCGGCGGGGCCAGACGCTGGCGCAGACGGCGCTGGCGTGGGTGCTGCGCGGCGAGCGGGTGACCTCGGCGGTGATCGGCGCGAGCAGTATCGGGCAGCTGGAGGACAACGTGGCCGCGGTCGGGAACCTGGACTTCGACGCCTCCGAGCTGGCCGAGATCGACCGGTACGCACCCGCCGGCTGACGAGCACCTCGTCACATTTCGGGTTTGTAACGGTTCACGCGGGTAGGCGCACCACCAGCATCATTTCCCCGAGGAGAAAAGGTGGTGCGCCCCATGAAGAACATCTTCGTCGTCGGACTGGACGAGCGGAACCACGAGATCCTGCGCCGGACCCCCACCGGACGCGACTGCCGTTTCCACCAGCTGCTGAGCCTGGACGAGCTCCAGACCGGCGAGGTCGACATCGACCAGCTGATCGACAAGGCCGAGAAGGTCCTCGACGACTTCCCCGACACCGTCGACGCCATCTGCGGCTACTGGGACTTCCCCGTGACGCTGCTCGTGCCGATCCTGTGCGAGCGCCGCGGCCTCCCCTCCGCGAGCCTGGAGTCGGTGGTCAAGTGCGAGCACAAGTACTGGAGCCGCCTGGAGCAGCGCAAGGTCATCGACGAGTACCCGCCCTTCGCCCTCGTCGAGCTGAACGGCGACCCCACGGTGCCGGACCCGCCCGGCTACCCCATGTGGCTCAAGCCCGTGAAGTCGGCCTCCTCCGAGCTCGCCTTCCACGTGCTCGACGACAAGGACTTCGAGGGGGCCGTCTCCGAACTGCGCGAGGGCATCGACCGCATCGGGCGCCCCTTCGAGCAGATCCTCTCCCGGGTCGACCTGCCCCCGGAGATCTCCGAGGTGGGCGGACGCACCTGTCTGGCCGAAGGCGCCCTGCACGGCGTGCAGGCCGCCGTCGAGGGCTTCGTGTACCGGGGCGACGTGGTCGTCTACGCGTCCCTCGACTCGGTCGACTACCCCGGCAGCCCCGCCTTCCTGCGCCACCAGTACCCCTCGGGGCTCCCCGAGGAGGTCCGTGAGCGCATGGCCGACGTCTCCGAGCGGGTCATCCGCCAGGTCGGGCTGGACAACTCCACGTTCAGCGTCGAGTTCTTCTACGACCCCGTCGAGGACGGCCTCAACCTCCTGGAGGTCAACCCCCGGCACTCCCAGTCCCACGCCGAGCTGTTCGAGCTGGTGGACGGGATCGCCAACCACGAGCGCATGCTGCTGCTGAGCCTGGGCAGGGACCCCCGGATGACCGCCGAGGCCCGGGGCGAGTTCGCCGTGGCGGCGGAGTGGTACCACCGGCGCTTCGGGGACGACGGCGTCCCGGTGCGTGTGCCCACCGACGAGGAGGTGGCCGAGCTGGAGCGCTCCCTGCCGGGCGTGAGCGTGAAGGTGGTGCCCGAGCCCGGCGAGCCGCTCTCGCAGATGCGGTCCCAGGACAGCTACAGTTTCGAGCTCGCCAAGATCACCATCGGCGCCGCGGACGAGACCGAGATGCGCGCCAAGTACGAGCGCTGCGTCGAGGCGCTGAGATTCGAGTTCGTGGAAGAGGACGAGGACGTGAAGCCCGAGCAGGGCGCCGAGCGCTGAGGAGGACCGTACATGCACGTGGTGAGTTCCCTGCCGCACGCGGTCCGCTCCGACGAGCACTTCTGGATCCCCATGTCGGACGGGGTCCGGCTGGCAGCGAGGATGTGGCGCCCCACCTCCTCCGACGCGACCCCGGTGCCGGCGGTCCTGGAGTACATCCCCTACCGCAGGCGCGACCTGACGGCCGTGCGCGACTCCCAGCACCACCCCTACATCGCGGGGCACGGCTACGCCTGCGTCCGCGTCGACCTGAGGGGCACGGGCGACTCCGAGGGGGTGCTCGTCGACGAGTACCTCGAACGCGAGCAGCAGGACGCGGAGGAGGTCCTGGCCTGGCTGGCCGACCAGCCCTGGTGCGACGGCAGCACGAGCATGCTGGGGCTGTCCTGGGGCGGGTTCGCCGCCCTCCAGGTCGCGGCCCGGCAGCCGCCGAGCCTGGGCACGATCGTGATCAGCTCCTTCACCGACGACCGGTACGGCGACGACTTCCACTACATGGGCGGGTGCCTGCTCTCGGACAACCTGGCGGAGGCCGGGACCATGTTCGCGTTCGGCACCTGCCCGCCCGACCCCGCCGTCGTGGGGGAGAGCTGGCGCGACATGTGGCGCGAGCGCCTGGAGGCCACCGAGCCGTGGGTCCTGGAGTGGCTGCGGCACCAGCGCCGCGACGACTACTGGCGGCACGCCTCGGTGTGCGACGACTACACGGACGTGCGCTGCCCGGTCCTCGCCTCCAGCGGGTGGGCCGACGGCTACTCCAACGCCGTCCTGCGCGTCCTGGAGAACCTGGACGTGCCCAGCCGCGGCCTGATCGGCCCCTGGTCGCACCGCTACCCGCACATGGGCGTGCCCGGCCCCGCCATCGGCTACCTCCAGGAGGTCGTGCGCTGGCTGGACCACTGGCTCAAGGGCGAGGAGAACGGCGTCGACGAGGGCCCCTCCCTGTGGGCGTGGATGCAGGACAGCGTCCCGCCCTCCACCTCCTACCAGGAGCGCCCCGGCCGGTGGGTGCGCGAGGACGCGTGGCCCTCCCCCGGCATCGAGCGGACCGGGCTGCCGCTGGCCAGGTACCGCATCGGCGCCCCCGGGGAGAAGGTCAGCGCCGAGTCCCTGACCCTGCGGTCGCCGCTGACCACCGGGCAGTTCGCCGGCAAGTGGGCCTCGTACAACGCCCCGCCTGACCTGCCCTACGACCAGCGCGAGGAGGACGGCGGCTCCCTGGTCTTCGACAGCGACGTCCTCACCGAGGACGTCGAGATCCTCGGTGAGGCAGAGGTCGAACTCGAGCTCTCCGTCACCGAGCCGGTGGCCATGGTCGCCGCCCGCCTGTGCGACGTGGCGCCCGACGGCAGCGCCACCCGGGTGACCTTCGGCCTGCTCAACCTCACCCACCGGGACGGGCACGAGACGCCGCGGGCGATGGAGCCGGGCGAGCGCTGCCGGGTGAAGGTCACCCTCAACGGTGTCGCCCAGGTCTTCCCGGCGGGCCACCGCATACGGCTGTCGCTGTCCACGTCGTACTGGCCCCTGGCCTGGCCCCCGCCGCGCCCGGTGCTGATGACCGTCCACCCCGAGGGGAGCACGCTGCACCTGCCGGTGCGGCCCGTGCCCGAGGACGAGGAACTGCACCCGCAGCCCTTCGGCGAGCCCGAGGGGACACCGCAGATCGAGACCGCGCGGCGGGAGACCCCGGACCACCGCTGGACCGTCCAGCGGGACATGGTCGACACCCGCTCGTCCCTGGAGATCGTCAAGGACGGCGGGATCCTCCACTTCGAGGACATCGACCTGGACGTCGGACGGCGGGCCTACGAGCTGTACGAGTCGGTGGCGGACGACTTCACGTCCGCCCGGGGCCGGTCCACGTGGACGATGCGGTTCGCCCGCGGGGACTGGAGCACCCGTACCGAGACCCATACCTCCCTCGAGTGCACCGAGACGGAGTTCCGGGTATACGCGACCCTGGACGCGTTCGAGGGGGACGAGCGGATCTTCTCCAGGCAGTGGAGCGAGAGCGTGCCCAGGGACCACATCTGACGAGGACCGACATCCGCGACACGGGAGGGGAGGAGGACCATGGCCTCCACCGGGGGACGCGCCGAGGCGCACACCGCAGGCAGGGACGGGAAGGGGCCGGACGGCTCGAAGGGGCGCGGAGCCTCCGGGGACACGGAGCCGGGCGCGACCGGAACGCCGCAGGCACTCGCGGGAGAGGCGAAGGGCGCCGTCGAAGCGGAGCTGGGCGGTCCCGACGCCGCCGAGACCGCGCGCTTCCTGTCGAAGGTGCTGCTCCCCACCCTGGCGCGGGGCGTGCTCGTACGGCGCCCCCTGATGGAGAGCCTGGTCAGCGCACTGGAGGCGGACCGGGGGATCGTCTCCACCCTGCGGGACCTGCGCGAGAGGCACGGCGACGGACCGCTGCCGCTGCGCCTGGCCGGCAGGGACGCCGCCCTGGTGCTGGCCGCCGACGACGTGAGGACGCTGCTGGAGGGCACCCCGGACCCGTTCTCGTCCGGCGGGCGCGAGAAGCGCGGCGCGCTCTCGCACTTCGAGCCGCACGCGGTACTGGTCTCCGAGCCCGAGGAGCGGCCACACCGGCGGGCCTCCAACGAGCAGGCCCTGGCCACCGGCCGCGTACTCCACCCCGACGGGGACGTGATCGCGGCCCAGGCCGACGAGGAGGCGCGGGCCCTGCTGGCCGCCCTGGGGGACGGCGGAGTCCTCGACTGGAACCGGTACTCCGCGTCCTTCGACGCGCTGGCCCGGCGGGTGGTGTTCGGCGCCTCCGCGGCGGGGGACGTCCGGACCACCGAACTGCTGCGCAGGCTGCGGGCCCGGGGCAACTGGTCGTACGCGGCGCCGGTGCAGCGGACCGTGAGGGCGGAGTTCCTCGACCGGGTGGGCCGCGCCGTCGACCGGGCCGAGCCCGGCAGCCTCGCTGCGGGCCTGTCCCGGAAGGCCGGGTCCCACCCGGAGGACCAGGCGGCCCACTGGCTGTTCGCGTTCGACGCCGCGGCGATCGCCGCGTTCCGCTCCCTGGCGCTCCTGACGTCGTACAGCCCGGGGGCGCACGCGGCCCGGGAGGAGATCCAGGAGACCGAGGGGCTGGACCTGCCGCTGCTGCGCGCGACGGTGCTGGAGTCCGTACGGCTGTGGCCGACGACGCTGGCGGTGCTGCGGGAGAGCAACCGCGAGACCGTGTGGCGGGACCGCGTGTTCCCCGCCGGGACGGCGTTCGTGGTCATGAGCGCCTACTTCCACCGCGACCCGTCCCGCCTGCCGTACGCCGACGAGTTCGCACCGGAGGTGTGGATCGACGGCCGGGCCGAGGAGGACCCGGGGATCCTGCCCTTCAGCTACGGCCCGGCCGGGTGCGCGGGGCGCGAGGTGGTGCCGCTGACCCTGTCGCTGTTCCTGCGCTCCCTGGTGCGGGACCGCGACCTCACCCGTGTCGACGCGCGCGGCCCGCTGCCCGCGTCGGGCCTCCCCGCCTCGCTGAACCACTTCGCCCTGCGCTTCACCCTGCCCGGGCGCGGCGCCTGAGCCGACGACGAACCCGGACGGGGCCCCTCCTCACCCGGTTCCGAGCACGACCGAGACCGAACCCGCCCGGGCGCCGAGCCCGGGCGGACCACTGAGGAGGGGCCATGAGCACCGTCGGACAGATCCTGTACACCCACCCGGAGGACCCCGAGGGGGTCGGCGCGAAGATCACCGCGTGCGTCGAGGCCTGCGGGGAGTGCGCGCAGGTGTGCACGGTGTGCGCGGACGCCTGCCTGGGCGAGGAGACGGTGGCCGACCTGGTCGCCTGTGTCCGCACCGACCTGGACTGCGCTGACATGTGCGCCGTGACCGGCCGCGCGGTCTCCCGCCGGACCGGCGAGGAGGACGACGTCCTGCGGCTCCTGCTGGAGGCCTGCGCGGAGGCGTGCCGCAAGTGCGCCGAGGAGTGCGAGAGGCACGCCGGGGAGCACGAGCACTGCCGCCTGTGCGCGGAGGCGTGCCGCCGCTGCGAGCAGGCGTGCCGGGAGCTGCTGGCCGCTCTCTGAGGCCGCGGACGCTCCGACGGAAGGGGGAGGCGATGGACGGGCCGATGCCGACAGGGGTGGCCGTGGTCGCGGTGGTCGCGGCGCTGCCGGTCGTGGTGTTCTTCTTCGTGCTGTGGGTCATCCGCTGGGACACGATCCGCAAGCAGCGGGCCGTACGCTCGCCCGACTACTGGAAGGAGCGGCCGGACGGCCGGCGCTACCCGACCGGTTGGGGCGAGTCCCGGGAAGGAAGTCCTCCGGAGGAAGGTGACGGGGCCGACGCCCCGCCGGAGAGCGGCCCGCCGGGACGGGACCCGGATCAAGGCGGGGAGCCGCCGGAAGGGTCCGGTGGGAAGGAAGGACCTGAGGGTTCCGGGCGCGGAGGCGGGCCGGAAGGCCCCGAGGGGCCCGGCCGGGAGGGCGGACCGCCGGAGCGGTAGTGGTCCGACACGCGGCACCGGGCCGCCGGGAGGGCCGGAACAAGGCACGGAGGGCCGAGCGGACACCGGTCCGCGCGGCCCTGCGCCGTGTCAGACGCGGTCGGCGGGGAACCCGCCGGTGGCGACCGGACCCCAGCGCCTCGGGGTGATCCGGACCAGGGCCTTGCCCTGCCGGCGCATCGCCTCGCGGTACTCGTCCCAGTCCGGGTGCTCGCCGGAGATCACCCGGAAGTACTCGACCAGGGGCTCCACGGCCTCCTCCCCGTCGATGACCTCGGCGTCGCCGTCGATCTGGACCCACGGGCCGTCGAAGTCCTCGGAGAGCACCACGATGCTCACCTTCGGGTCGCGGCCGGCGTTGCGGGCCTTGGCGCGCTCGGGGTAGGTGGAGACCACGATGCGGCCCTCGGTGTCGACCCCGCAGGTGACCGGCGAGGCCTGGGGGCCGCCGTCGGCCCGGCGGGTGATGAGGAGCCCCCGGTGGCGGGGGCGGGCGAACTCCAGCAGACCGTCGAGGTCGACCTTGGTGTTGGTGGCGATCGAAGGGCTCATCTTCTCGCTTTCGCTGCTCAGGGTGTCCGCGTTCCGCTCACGAACCGGGTCAGCCTAGTGCTCCGCCGAGGGGCGAACCAGGCCCTGGCAGACCGTGTCACGGACCGGGCGGGGCCTGGTGCGGCCGAACGCCCTGCCGGGGCCGGTCCCGCACGCGCCAGTCCCGGCCCATCCGGTCGACCAGCTCCCCCGCCGCCTTGCGGAGCGGGCTGCCGCGCAGCCACACCAGCTGCACCGGCATGGCCAGGCCGTTCCTGAGGTTCTCGAACTCCATCACGCGCACCGCCCCGGCCGCGGCCCTGGCCCGCACGACCGGCAGCGGCAGGTTGGCCCAGCCGACCCCGCGCTCCACCAGGCCGAGCGCGGTCTCCACCGAGTTCGCGCGCCAGTAGGCGTCCGAGACGACGAGCCGCCGCTCCGTCAGCTGCCGCTCCAGGCTGGACACCACGATCTGGCGGGCCCCGGCGAGGTCCTCCAGGCGCCGCAGGTCGGCGGGGATCCCGAAGGTCTCCACGGAGGCGGACGCCACCGCCACGAACGTCTCCTCCGCCACATTGAGGAACACCTCCTCCCGGTCGTTGCGGGTGCGGGCGAACATCAGCGCCAGGTCCACGGTCCCCGAGTGCAGCTGCTCCCGGACGTCGTCCTGCGGGGCGTCGGCGATCTCCACGGAGAGCAGGGGGTGGCGCGCCGCGATCTCCGCCACCGCGTCCAGGAGCGGCCGGTGGTCGACCCCCGCCGACACCCCGACCGTGAGCGTGCTCTCCAGGTCATCGGAGAGCTCGACCGCGTGGGCCTGGAGCAGGCGCAGCCTGCTCGCGACCAGCCGGGCGTGCGGCACGAGGGCCTGCGCCCGCGCCGTGGGGACGGGCTCGCGCCGGGAGCGGTCGAACAGCGGGTAGCCGAGTTCGGCCTCGATGTTGGCGATGCCCATGCTCACCGCAGAGGGGACCCGGTTCAGCGCGCGTGCGGCGGCGGAGAAGGAGCCGTGGTCGACCACGGCGAGGAAGAGGTCGATGTTGTCGCTGGAGAGGCCCACGTTCTGTCAACCGATCTGAAAGAAGCTGACTTTTTCCATCACCGTAGCTGACGTTAGCGTCGGACCCTGTTGCATCCGGAAGATCCCGAAAAGAGTGCGAAGTGCAAGGTCTGAAGCGCAAGCTGGTGTACGTGGGCGGCTACGAGGTCATCGGCTTCGCCGTGGGCACCGCCGTGATGACGGCCCTGACAGGAAGCGGTCCGGGGACGACGGCCCCGCTCGCGATCATGATCGCCACGGTGGCGGCCCTGTGGAACATGGCCTTCAACTACCTGTTCGAGGCGTGGGAGCGCCGGCAGGTCAGCCGCGAGCGCACGGTGGGGCGCAGAATCCTGCACGCGGTCGCGTTCCAGCTGACGCTGGTGTGCTACCTGATCCCGCTCATCGCGTGGTGGCTGAACATCAGCCTGGTCCAGGCGTTCCTGCTGGACCTGGTGTTCATCGTCTACATCCCGTTCTACACGTTCGGCTACAACTGGGCCTTCGACAAGATCTTCGGGCTGCCGTCCTCCGCCATCGCGGAGCCCGTTCCGGGGGCGGAAGGTGTAGTCGGGGACGGGACCGGGGTTGCCGAGCCCGCCGAGGAGCCCGCGCCTGTGGCCGAACGCCCCTGAGTGCGGCGGCCGAGGCGATCGCCCTCCCCGATCCTCGCAAGGCGCGGGGAGCAGCGCGGCTTGATGGGCTTGATCAGCTCCGGGTCGGGTCCATCCCCGCATGCGCGGGGAGTAGGTGATGACCCAGCGGGCGCCCTGGAGGCGGCCGGGTCCATCCCCGCGTGCGCGGGGAGCAGCACGACAAGGAGTGCCGCCGTGGCTGAGTCCAGGGTCCATCCCCGCGTGCGCGGGGAGCAGTCCTCGAAGGACAGCCGGAGCTTGCTGTCGACGGGTCCATCCCCGCGTGCGCGGGGAGCAGACGACTGCCGCCGTTTCGGGCAGAACAAGAAGTGGTCCATCCCCGCGTGCGCGGGGAGCAGGACGCCTTCCCGCCCCGGATGGGCGCCGAGCAGGGTCCATCCCCGCGTGCGCGGGGAGCAGAGCTCGGGTGTTTGCGGCATGGTGGTTCTCCTGGGTCCATCCCCGCGTGCGCGGGGAGCAGCCAGGACGTGTGGCACAACACCCTCAAGCCGCTGGGTCCATCCCCGCGTGCGCGGGGAGCAGGGCGAGCTTGGACAGCCCCGGGACATGTGCCGGGGTCCATCCCCGCGTGCGCGGGGAGCAGCTCACGGATGCACCACGGCCCGCGCCAGTAATCGGGTCCATCCCCGCGTGCGCGGGGAGCAGTACTGCAACCACCGGCCCGACCCCGGCGAGTAGGGTCCATCCCCGCGTGCGCGGGGAGCAGTCGCCTACCTCGCCGGACCCGGGCAGGGCGAGGGGTCCATCCCCGCGTGCGCGGGGAGCAGGAGGGGGTGGCCGTGCGTCTGGTACTGCTCGTGGGTCCATCCCCGCGTGCGCGGGGAGCAGCAGGTCGGAACGGCGACGCTGTGGATCGCCGAGGGTCCATCCCCGCGTGCGCGGGGAGCAGTCCGAGGAGCTGCAACCGGAGATCCTGCCGGTGGGTCCATCCCCGCGTGCGCGGGGAGCAGATCGCGGGGTTCCTCGGCGTCGAACGCAACACCGGGTCCATCCCCGCGTGCGCGGGGAGCAGGCTGTGCGCCGGCGGGCCCAGATCGAGCAGCGGGGTCCATCCCCGCGTGCGCGGGGAGCAGGGGGTGGTCTCCTTGGCGTGGCGGGGGGTGTCGGGTCCATCCCCGCGTGCGCGGGGAGCAGGTCTTGTGCCCTTCGGCCACCTCGACGCAGTCGGGTCCATCCCCGCGTGCGCGGGGAGCAGTCTTCGGGGACGAAGTCGAAGCCGGGCTCGTCGGGTCCATCCCCGCGTGCGCGGGGAGCAGATTGAGCACGAGGTCCGCGTCGGCATCTGGCCGGGTCCATCCCCGCGTGCGCGGGGAGCAGCGGAGGCTGAGGGGTCCCCCGCGCCGACGCCCGGGTCCATCCCCGCGTGCGCGGGGAGCAGTCGAAGCCTAGGGCGTCCGAGGCGGTGTCGCCGGGTCCATCCCCGCGTGCGCGGGGAGCAGGAGGTCGCCGCCGTGGCTGAACTGATCTCGCTGGGTCCATCCCCGCGTGCGCGGGGAGCAGTGGGAGCTGAAGATCGCCATCTATCCCCCGGCGGGTCCATCCCCGCGTGCGCGGGGAGCAGCCCCACAGCTGGAGCTGTGGGGGCGTTCGTGCGGGTCCATCCCCGCGTGCGCGGGGAGCAGAGTCGATGACCTGGCAACTTACCAGTGACAAGCGACTGATTTTCCAACTTCTCGAGAAACAGACACCGACCCCAAAGCACTCACCTCGGACATGAAGCTCATCTTCCCCCGAAACGCCGCCGCTTCGACGCCTTGCTCCACCCGGTCTTCGGCACCTGAGCGGCTTCGACCGCCGCCTTGCGGGGACGGTGTATGAGGGTCAGCCCCTCGTGGTCCACCGGCTGCCAGTGGTGCTCGAAGGTCTCGAAGGTGAACCCCTGCTCGGAGTCGTTGCTGTACGCCAGCAGCGCCCTGCCGTTCCCCGCGTACTCCTTCACCTCCGCCCACAGCGCCTCCCTGACCCTCCGCGACGGGTTGCCGATGAACACCCCGGCCGAGATCTCCAGCAGCCACCGGGTGAGGAAACCCCGCAGCCCCGGCGGGCACTTGGTGAGGACGACGACGGTCACCAGACCACCTCGTGGGAGTAGTCGCGCCCGGCTTCGAGCAGCTCGCCCCGGTCGCCCACCAGTCCGACCTCGTCCGCCTCGCCCTCCCGGCCGTCGTCCGCGTCGTGCCCCTGACCCAGCAGAAGCCTCTTGATGTCGTCGACGCACCGGTCGAGCAGCTTCTCCTGGCTGATCCGGTCCCGCAGCAGCCGACGCGTCACCCCGTCCACGTCCTCCTCGCCCTGCGCCGCCGCGTCGAAGGCCACCGGGATGCCGATCTCCACCTTGTACAGGTCGGCGACGTCCATCACGAACCCCCGTTCGTGCCCCGAGTGGACGAAGCCCAGCCCCGGGCTGCACCCGAGCGCCGTCGCCACCGCGTGCGCCACCCCGTAGAAGCACTGGGCGGCCGAGGTGATCGCCTTGTTCGGCGCGTCGGAGTTGTCGTGGTGTCCCGGCGTATAGCGCCGCCCGTGCCAGGGCACACCCGTCCGCTCCGCCTCGGCCCGGTAGCACGCCTGGACCCTCTTTCCCTCCTTTCCGAGGAGTTCCTGGCGGCCGAACCGCTCCACGTCCAGGTCGGGGAACCGCATCCGGTACATCGCCCGAGCGACGTCGAGGCGGCTCTGCCGGTTGGCCCAGGCCTTCGCCTGGGCCTCCACCAGGTGCGAGGAGCGCGTCAGGCCGCGGCCGGCCGCGTAGAAGCGCACCCCCTGCTCTCCCACCCACACGACGCTGGCCCCGCACTCCCCCAGGACGCTCATCGCCTGATGGGTCACCCTCGTCCCCGGCCCGAGGAGGAGGGTGCCGATCGTGGCGCCCGGGATGTGCCGCACGCCCTCGCCGTCCTCGGCGGTGATCGCGTTGTCGTCGCGGTGGACGACGCACCGCTCCAGGTAGACGAAGGAGAGCCGTTCGCCGACCCTGGTCAGTTCGCGCGGTGTGGACGCGCGCCGCTTGCTCACCGTGGTCATCGGCCCACCTGCGCCAGGGTCATCAGGCCGCAGCCGTACGCCTTGGCCCGTCCCAGGCCGGCGCACAGCACACGGCGCAGGGCGTCCGGGTCGGTGACGGTCAGCCTGCCGTCGAAGGTCGCGGTCACCAGGGGGACGCGCATACGGGACCTCCCCTTCTTCTCGGGACGGGGGTCGGCCTTGTCGAACCCTGTTGCGTCACGCCCGTGGACGACCAGCTCGTGTTCGTCCTCGCCCGGAATCAACTGCTGGTCGACCGGCCTGCGCACGATCTCGAAACCGTTCGCCTCCTGCCGCTGCAGCAGCCACCCCGCCTGGTGCCGGGGGGTGACGTGGGCGGTGACCTTGGTCGGCTCCCCGTCCTTGCGCCGGATGCTGTGCACGGGGTTGGCGGTGAGCCGGAACGCCCACGTCTGCCCTGCCTCCAGCCTGCCCAGGAACCCGCCGTAGTCGTGGGTCTGCCATCCGTCCCCCTCCGCCTTGGGCCACCCCGCCTGCTCCACCAGGTGGGTCAGGTCGGGCGCGGCCGGGCTCACGACGTACAGCAGCACCTCCGCCCTGGCGTTGCGGTCCACCCGCCACAGCACGCGCGGCGCCCCCGCAGCCCCCTGGTTCCCCGGGTCGCCCGGGAGCAGGTCGGGGAAGCCGCCCAGCACGGCGGCGTGCACGGCCTGCGGCGAGGACAGCAGCTTCCTGCTTCCCGGCCTGTTGGTGTTGAACCGGAATCGGGTGAGGTACATCAGCTGCCTCCCAGTGCGGACACGGGGTCGTGGTCGGGGGGTGCGGCGCGGCGGACCAGCGGGTTCGGCACGTGCACCGCCCCCGGGGTCACCGCCCGCAGGGCGTAGCGCCGGTGCAGGGGGTTGAAGCTGAGCGGCAGGTCGCGCAGGGTGTCGGCCCGGGTCTCCCCCGGCGCGGCGTCGACGAGGGTGCTGAGCTCCACCAACTCCTCCCCCTTCCGGCGCCGCTGGAGCTGGAACCAGCGGGCGGCCTGCCAGGGCGTCCGCTCCAGGACGTCCTCGACCGTGCCGTCGACGGGGGCGCCCAGGTCCACGGGCCGCGCGGGCGGGCACGAGCGCCGGCCCAGGTAGGGCAGGTACACGGGTTCGCGGACGGCCCGGTACAGGTCGGCGACCAGTTCGGGGTCGCCCTCGACCGCCGCCACGAACACCGCGTCGGACAGGTAGAAGCGCTCCGACACCGGCATGGAGACCCCGGTGACCAGGTGTTTCGCGGTCTGGTAGTCGCGCACGCGCACGCCGGGCTGGTCCACGCGCACGCCGAACCGCAGCGCGGCCAGGTCGGAGAGGTCGGCGGTGCGGTCGCGTCCCAGGGCCGCGGCGAGCAGGCCGACGATCCCGCTCTTGGTGGGGGCGTTCTCGGTGCCCCGGCGGGCGAACCGGGACGCCGACCCCCACGCCTGGAGGGGGCCGGCCAGGACGAGGGGCAGGGCACTCATGCCGTCGGCGCCTGACGCTGCGCGACGGCCGCGCCGACCTGGATGACCAGCTCGGGGAGGGAGACGACGGAGCCCAGGCCGGAGAGCTTGGCGGTGCGCTCCCCCACGTGCACGACCCAGGTGTCCACGCCGTCCTCGGCTCCGTAGGCGCGCTCGACCTGGGAGACGTGGTCGGCCAGGCGGGCGCTGGCCTCGGCCACGTGTCCGGCCCCGGACGTCACCGGCTCCTCGAACGCCCCCACGAAGCTGATCGGCCGGGAGTCGCGCAACTTGACGACAACCGCGTCGGGCAGGGTGTGGTTGCCGAAAGTGTTGATCTTGCCGGTGGGCAGCGACTCCACGAACCCGCGCACGAACGCCTCGACGGCGCGGCGCAGCGGTTCGGTGACGGGCTCGTCCTCGCGCAGCCCCTCCCCCAGGTTCTTCTTGAGCAGGTCGACGTCGACGGCCGCGTACCGGTACAGGGTGGCGGAGTTGAACTCGACGGTGCCGATCATGCCCGCCCCGGTGTCCTCCTCCGGGTTCCGGTCGTCCACGGCCGTGTAGTAGTCGGACTCGTTCTCGACGGCGTGGACGCTGATGGCGTGGGCGACCTGCGCTGCTGCGTCCACGTTGATGTCGGCGCCGTCCGCGACCATGCGCCCGAACAGGGCGATGTCCACCGAGTGGCGGGTGTCGGCGACGGACTTGGCGCGCGCCTTGTTCTCCTTCTCCTTGAGGAACGCCTTGATGTCCTCGCGACCGTCGAGCGCGAGTGCGGCCAGGCCGTCCCGCTGCTGGGCGCTGAGGAACATCAGGTAGGCGGACTCGGGGGCGGGCTCCTTCTCGCCCTTCTTCTTCGCGGCGTCAGCCTTGCGCTTGGGCACCTCGATCTTGGAGCCGGTGGCCGTCTGCACGGTCTCCGCCGCGAGGACGAGCGCTTCGGCCTCCTCCACCGAGGGGTCGAGTTCACGGATGCGGGCGGCGATCAGCTCGGCGACGCGCTTGGTCCGGGTGCCCAGGTCCTGTGGGTCGAGGAGGGCGTCGAACGCGAGCCGGGTGGCGCGCTTCCACGCCTGGCTGGAGACGCGGGACCGCTTGACCCCGCCGTAGACGGCGGTCTTGGGGGCGCCGGTGTCGTCCCTGTTGAGGTTGCTGGGCGGCACGGTCTGCAACACGTGCACGTCGAGAATGGTGCGGCTCATGGTGGTGTCCTCATCGTCTTGTCGGTGCCCGTCAGGGCACGTGGGAGGGGTCGGCTGACAGCGCTGCCGGGGCAGCGCGAGGGATCTGCTGGTCGCCCCGGGGCTTGTGCGGTCCGCCGGGGGCGGCGGTGTTCAGCTCTCCGGGGCGGCGTCCGGACCGTCCCCGTCCGGGGTACCAGGTTCGGCGTCCTGTGCGGCGCCGTCCGCACGCTCGGGCCGGTGGGCCTGGAAGCCGCGCCCCCAGGCCCGGCGCACCCGGGCGGCCCCCGCCGGAGTGCGGGCGTCGTGGAGCTGGTCGGCGAGGAGCCCGTAGTCGAGCGGGATGTCCTCGGTGCGCAGGAGGCTGACGATGCCGCGGAGCCGGTCGAGGCGGGTGGCGTGGTCGGCGGCGCTCCCGGCCTGCACGAACCTCTTGCGCAGGGGCTCGTCGATGTCGCCGCCGGGCATGAGGCGGCGCACCGCGCCGCCGAGCCCGCTGCCCCGCTTGTGCATGCCCCGCTCCCTCTTGGACTGCTGGTGCAAGGCGTAGAGGGTGAGCGCCTCGTGGGCGGCGGCCTCGGCCGCCTCGGTGCGGGGGGCCTCGACCGGGAAGGTCTCGTAGAAGCGGTGGTCGAGGGTCAGCCCCACCAGCTCCGGGACCGCCTCGATGGGCTTGCCCGCTCCCCGGCGCAGCTTGGCCAGGGTGGAGACGGCCGCGGAGAGGTCCTTGAGGTAGCCGCCCTGGAGCGCGCGGACGCGCTCGTCCACGAACGTGCCGACCTCACGGAGGTCGGGCACGTAGGCCGTGTTCGCGGCGGCGCCCTTGCGGGCGGGGGTCGATGTGCTGGTGGTGGTCACTGCTGCGTCTCCGGGTCGTCGGGGGTGGCCATGGGGAGCGCCCTGCGCAGTCCCGAGCGGAAGCGCAGGTCGGCGCGGGAGGCGCTGAGCCAGACCGAGCCGTTCTTGGTGGCGACGACCCGCCCGGTCCAGGCGGCCTCACCGGCGGATACGAGGAGGTCGTCACCGATGCCGGACACGATCTGGCGTGCCGTGAGCTGCCACTGGCGGCGCTGTTCGGCCGGGTAGAGCGGGTTGTCGGAGGGGCGCAGGTCGCGCAGCCACTTGCGGAAGGGCTCGTCCAGTGCGGCGAAGCCCCGGTCGCGGGCGGTGGCTCGGGGCGCCTCGGTCGCCGCGCCCGCCGCCTCGGCCAGTGCGGTGGCCAGGTCCCCCAGGACCATGACCGCCTCCTCGGCGTCGTTGACGGCGTCGACGGCCGTCTGACCGAGGGTGCTGTCCTGCTCGTTCAGCAGGACCACGGGCATGGCGACGGTGTCGTCGACGATCTCGTCGATGACCGACTGCTGGGTGCCGTAGACCGCGCCGACCAGGCGCGTGCGGATGAGGAAGCCCTTGTCCAGGAACCCCTCCACGGTCAGGCGCGCGATCCAGTCCAGAACCCGGGGGCGCACGACCTTGGCGGCCTCGCGGCGCTGTTCCGCGCCCCGGACACGGCCGGTGACCAGGGCGGCGAGGCCGCGCCAGGCGCTGCGGGCCGGGTCGTGGTCCCGGGGCAGGTAGACCTGCTCCTCACCGAGCTTCTTCTCCTGGGCGGGGCTGCGCCGCCAGGCGGTCATGGGTTCGCGGTCGTGCTTGTTGCGCGGGGTCAGAGGGTCGCCGTAGGCGAGCAGGACGCCGTGGACGGCTTCGCCGTCGTGGTGCAGGCGCACCCTTCGGCTCTGCCAGGTGTAGAGGTCGCGCAGGCCGTGGGGGCGGGTCTGGGCCTCCGCTCCCCCGAGAGCCTCGGCGGTGGCCGGGGGCCGGCGCCAGGCGGGGAGGTCGTCGGGGCGCGAGCGCAGGTTGTCGGTGTCGTGGGGCAGCAGGTTGAGGAGGAGGGTGGCGCGCAGGTCGTCGCCCTCCACGTAGACCCCGCCGAGGTTCCCGGCCCAGCCCACCCCTTGCGGGTAGACCTTGCCGCCCTTGACCCGGGGGTCGCCGACCACTCCGGACTTGATCCCCGAGGTGTCGTAGGCGTGGGCGTGCAGAAGCCAGCGTGCGGCCTCGGCGAAGCCCAGGCGTTCGGCGCCGTTCGCGCGCATGGTGAAGAAGCGCGCGTTGTTGGGCACGTCGGCCACGATCGGATCGAGGGAGGAGTACTCGCCCTTGGTCGTGCGCAGGTCCGGGACCTGGAGGAAGGGCGTGGTCGGGTGCAGCAGGTCGAGGCGGTCGCGGTGCTCGTGGAGATAGTCGCGGACGCGGTCCGTGGGGAGGTCTCCCTCGCCTCCGTTCCACAGGTCGGCCCAGTCGTCGATGTCCTCCGGGCCGTCGATCGCGTCGTGCAGGACGGCCAGGAGCAGCCGCAGGAGGGAGAAGTCCTGGGTGGGCACGTCGCCGACCAGGCGCCGGACCTGCGGGGCCTGCTCGAAGATCTCGGTGAGGGAGAGTTCGGCCTCGGTCCCGTCGAGCCGCTGGACGGGGATCCAGGGCCTGCTGGTCAGGTCGAAGGAGGGCGGGGGCGTCGGTGGGGACGCGTCTGGCGAGGGTGACGCTGGCCCGGAGGCGTCAGTCGGCACGGTGGACCTCCAGTCCGTCGGTCGGGGTGTAGTGCAGCCGGAATCCGGCGAGTTCGGCGCGGTCGTCCTCGTCCAGGAAGAGGACGAGTTCCTCGGCGATCCAGTGGGCGTCCTTGGTCTGCCAGGCGAGGACGAGGTCGGTCTCGAGTTCGGCGATGGCCCGGTCCAGCTCCTTGGGGAACGTGAACTGGTAGGGCAGCCGCAGTGCGGAGGCGGCCAGGGCCCGCGCGGAGGCGGGCGGCGGCGCGCTGTCGGTGGGCAGGTCCAGTCCGCCGCGTTCGTCGGCCAGCCAGGGGACGGTGGTCACTGTGCCGTCGGCTGAGCGGCGGGCGACCAGGACCTCCAGGCTGTCGCGGGTGTCGCGGACCTGGGCCTTGCCGGCCTGGGTGTCCTCGGCGTCGCCGACCCCGGCCTCGATCCAGCCGATGAGCGCCCGCCCGTCCCGGGCGGCCGGTTTGAGCAGGAAGGTCTGGGCCTTCTCGCCCTTGCGCGCCTGCTCGGTCTCGTGGGCCCTGAGGGCCTGGGCCATCGCCTCGTCCCAGGTATCGGGGGCGATCGACCCGTCGCCGTAGGCGTCCTGGACCAGGGGGCTGATGTCGTCGGGGAGGCGGACGGTGCGGGCAGTGCCCGCGTCGGCGGGCTCCGCCTCCAGGCGGGTGCGGAGCACCGCGAGAGCACGCAAGAGGGCGTACTCGCCGTAGACCGTCCGCGAGCCCCGGACCGGCGTGGGCGGCGCCTCGCCCCAGTCCACGCCGGTGACCAGGCAGCGGGCCCGGCGCACGCGCTCGGGACGGTCGGACTGGTCCTGCCCGCGCGGGTGGCGGTGGAGGCGGCCCATGCGCTGGAGCATGAGGTCGACGGGGGCGAGGTCGGTGACCAGGAGGTCGAAGTCGACGTCCAGGGACTGCTCCACGACCTGGCTGGCGACCACGATGTGGCGGGCGGGACGTTTCCCGCCGAGATCGGCGACCTTGGCGGGCGGCCCGTAGTCGGCCACCAGGGCGTCGTCGTTGGCGGCGCGATCCAGGGCGAGGAAGCGCGAGTGGGTGACGGTGACCGTGTCGTCTCCGAAGTGGGCGCGCAGGTGCGCGGCGGCCTCGTGAACGCGCGCGACAGTGTTGCGTACAACCAGGGCGCAACCGCCGTCCGTCAGGGCCTCCTCCAGGCGTGTGGTGAGAACGTCCAGGTCGTCGGCCAGGGGTTCCACGACGACGTCGGTCGCGCGACCGGAGGCGGCGGGGGTGTGCAGGCGGGGCGCGGCACCGGTCTCGGCCGTGGTGATCAGGGGGTAGGCGCGGGCCTTCCCGACCTCGTCATACCCCTCCCCCGACGTGCCGGTGTAGGCCTCGGCCAGCTCGCGCCTGCGCCGGGCGGGCAGGGTCGCGGAGAGGACGACGACGGGGACGCCGTACCTGCCGAGCCAGGAGAGGGCTCGGTCGAGGTAGGCGTTCATATAGGTGTCGTAGGCGTGGGCCTCGTCGATGACGACGACCTTGCCCGCCATGGCGAGGTGGCGCAGGGCCAGGTGCTTGCTCTTGAGTCCGGTGAAGAGGAGCTGGTCGACGGTGCCGACGGCGAAGGAGGAGAGCATGCCCTTCTTGCGGCCCCGGAGCCAGCGGTGGGCGGTCAGGGCTGCCGGGGCGCGGCGCCCGGTGCCGGAGCCGCTCTCCCCGGCATCGCGGTCGATGTCGCTGGCCAGGCGGCGTCCACCGCCCATGAGCTGCGTGAACTCCTCGTTCAGGTGCGCCTTGGAATGGGCGAGGAACACCGAGGCTGCCTCGTCCGGCATTCCGGGGAGGCGTTCGAGCCAGGTGAGGTAGCGCTCGAACATGGCGTTGCTGGTGGCCATGGTCGGCAGGGCGACGAAGCAGCCGCCCGCGCCGGACCGGGCCGCGAAGATCTCGGCGACGGCGAGGGCGGCCTCGGTCTTGCCCTCGCCCATGGGCGCCTCGACGATCATCAGGCCGGGGCCGGACATCTGCCGGGCGGCCTCGACGGCCTGCTCCTGGACAGGGCGGACGGTCGCGTCCTCGGGGAGGTCGAAGCGTTCCGAGAAGAGTTCCGCCGCGGTGCCCCCGGGCTCCTCGGCCTTCCACTGCCGGGGGAGGGCAAGGAGGCGCCAGGCCTCGCGGGTGCGCTCGGGGTCGGTGCTGCGCTCGCCCGGGAAGTAGGGGAAGAAATCGGAGTTGCTGGCGATCCAGTCCGCGACGATGACCAGCGCGCTGAGGAGGACCTGCACGGTCTGCGGGAGCTTGAGCGACTTCCAGTCGGAGAGGCGTTCGGCCGCTCCGGTGATCCGGGCGGCGGTGTCGAGGAGTTCGGTCTGGGCCGTCGACCAGGCGGTCTCGTGGCCGGGGGTGCGCAGGAGCTGGGGGTGCCGGTCGAGTTCGGCGATGGCCGAGTAGCCGGGCTGGACGCCGTGGTGGCCGCCGGCGACGATGGTGAGCTGGTGGGTGTCGCGGGGGTTCCAGCCGTGGTGGTCCACGAGCCAGTCACGCAGGATGAGCTGACCGGCGATGCCGTGGGGGGCAAGGTTCCGGTCGGGCATCTGCTTCTGGAGGGGCATTTCCAGACCGTGCGCGCGCATGTCGTCCGCGAGGTGTTCGACCTGGCAGGCGAAGGCGGGCGTGGCCTTGCCGATGTCGTGGGTGGCGGCGAGCCAGACCGCAAGGAGGCGGGCGTCGTCGGGGCCCTGCGGGAGCGCGGCGCTGACGTGGTCGCGCACCTGGGCGGGAAGCCATGCGTCCCAGAGCTTGTCCGCGACGGCGGCGCTGTCGGCCATGTGGCGGTGCAGCGGAAGCCAGCCGTCGGACTCGAAGTCGTGTTTGGCCCACACTGCGCGAGCAGCAGGGGACAACGTGGCAGCCCAGGTCAAGGGCTGTCCGGGAAGGGTCATGCCGGATATTCAACCGAACCCGGGTGAGGTTTCGCGGACTTTCTCGAACATTAGTCCGACCACTTTTGGCCAATTGCTACTCGTGGGTTTAGCCACGGAATCGGGACTCTTGTGGTATCTGGTCCCGTGAGTGTCGCACGAGGCAGGGGTAACCGGGATGGGTGGTGGGGGCACGGGTCCATCCCCGCGTGCGCGGGGAGCAGGTCCAGGAGCTTGGTGGCGTGCTCCTGGCTGCGGGTCCATCCCCGCGTGCGCGGGGAGCAGCATCTACGACCTGTAGGAACAGGCCCGGACGGGGTCCATCCCCGCGTGCGCGGGGAGCAGCAACCTGGGTGACTCCCCGATGATCTGGGCCAGGGTCCATCCCCGCGTGCGCGGGGAGCAGACCCTGGCCAATGGCCGCATCACAGATCAAGCGGGTCCATCCCCGCGTGCGCGGGGAGCAGGTCAGGTAGCGCATCTTCGGGTCGTGGTGGGGGGGTCCATCCCCGCGTGCGCGGGGAGCAGATTTCCATTGCCGGAACCGGGACCGTCCAGACGGGTCCATCCCCGCGTGCGCGGGGAGCAGCGGTCGTCGCCCACCCGCCGGGCGTGGGCGACGGGTCCATCCCCGCGTGCGCGGGGAGCAGAGCCGCAGCAAGCGAGCCGCTGGCGTTGTCGCGGGTCCATCCCCGCGTGCGCGGGGAGCAGGCCGCCGCCTCCCGGACCTGGGGATCGCTGAAGGGTCCATCCCCGCGTGCGCGGGGAGCAGAGCCCGGCGCTGATGGCCTCCCTGATCTCGCTGGGTCCATCCCCGCGTGCGCGGGGAGCAGTCGGTCCTGGCGGTGCACAACGCCCGTCTGCCGGGTCCATCCCCGCGTGCGCGGGGAGCAGGACTACGAGATCACGGTGCGGCCCGGCGCGGAGGGTCCATCCCCGCGTGCGCGGGGAGCAGCTGTTCGCCCATCGGTCCAGGTGATTTCCCAGGGGTCCATCCCCGCGTGCGCGGGGAGCAGTGGGGCCGGGGTGCGATCCCGGCCCCGCCGCCGGGTCCATCCCCGCGTGCGCGGGGAGCAGTTCTCGCCACCGGCGGGGGCGGACAGGAAGGCGGGTCCATCCCCGCGTGCGCGGGGAGCAGCAGCTCATCCAGGGCGGTGCGGAGGTCGCGAGCGGGTCCATCCCCGCGTGCGCGGGGAGCAGCCACCGACGCCGAGCAGGAGTCCGGCGGTCGGGGGTCCATCCCCGCGTGCGCGGGGAGCAGAGTCGATGACCTGCGAACTTACCAGCGAAAAGCAGCCGTTTTTCCAACTTGTCGAGAAACAGCCATCAGGAACACCGACACCCATACCGCATACCTGAGCACACACGAGAACAAAACCGCACTTCAATCACTCTTCCGCACTTCGCGGATGAAAGCATCCCACTCCCTGACAGGGAAGGCAAGAAAACCGATCTCTGGATGCTTGGAGTCTCGCATCGCCGTGGCATCGTCCAGGTCGGATACCTCGACGCACGCGGCCTCGCTCTGGGAGTAGCTCGACTTCCGAAAGATCGCCTGGTCGATGAGCCGGGATTCCGATGACTGCATCCGGTTAGTCCTTGTTCTGCTTGTGCTCCCGAGCAATGCTCCGAAGCAGTCCGAGGGTAGGTTTGCCGTCGTCCAGAGCGGACGTGCGGAGTCGGTTAAAGGTCCCTGCGTAGTGCTCGATGTTCTCATCGCTCGACATGAACATGTGAGACGAGGGTCCTTGGAGGTACACGGTCACAAGTCCGTGGTGGTCTACTCGCAACACGGAAAACGAAGCGAGGGTCAGCGCAGCGTGGGCGCCAGCACTGTACGGGAGCACCTGGCACGTTACGTTCGCCAGGGAGGCCAGTTCGATGAGGTGGTCGAGCTGGTTCGCCATGAGACTCCCACTGCCTATGCGCTGCCTCAAAGCGGCTTCTGCAACGATTATCCACACTTCGGGAGCCTGGTCCTTGGTGAGAATCTCCTGGCGCGTGAGTCGGACCTGAACCTCGCGATCGAGATCACTGTCCGGACGCATCGTTGCCTCGATGACAGCGCGAGCATAGTCTTCCGTCTGGGCCAGTCCTGGAATGAGTTGCGACTGGTACATCTCGATGGAAGTCGCCTGAGCCTCGATGTTGGCGTAAGACCTATAGCTCCGCTCCAGCTCGTATGGCTGCCAGCGATCGGGCTCGCGCGCCTGCTTTCGTAGCGCAAGAAGCCGATCAAGTTGGCCTTCTGCCTCGTACAGGCCCAGCAGTCGCTCGATCGCCGCAGCGCCCGGAACAGCGCCGCCGTCACCTGGCGTCTCCCAACGGGAGAGGCTACTGGGCGCTGTACGCATAGCCTTGACCACATCCCCGAACTTGCGGGCACCGCGGAGCTCTCGTAGCTCCTGCGCCAGTTGCCACTGCGCGAGCGTTGGGTTGTCAGCCATGCTTCGATGATGCCCTTCTTCACAACCCGGGACAAAATTCGCCACTTTCAAAAGCTACTTGCAAATGCTCATGGCGTTCAGTTTACTGGTGCCAAGCTCTTCACTGCATCAGGGAGGCGTCATGGCAGTTGGCAGGACTGAGCGTGCGACTACGAGCGGAGATGGCCCCGTCTCGAGGTGGGAGCGGTACGGGGAGCGGGTGCGGGCGGCGCGCGAGCGGCTCGACCTTTCCGTCGAGTACGTCGCCAAGAAAGCCCTGACGTACGCGAACATGGTCCGCGACATCGAGGCCGGCACCTCCGAGCCGGACAGCACCGTCATCCGGCACCTGGACAAGGTCCTGGAAGCGGAGGGCGTCCTGTGGGACGCCTGGGCGCAGATCTTCCTCAGCTCCCGGCTCCAGGCCGGGGCGACTGTGGCCGACCTCCTGTTCCACACCTACCAGGTCCGCCACTACGCGCCCCTGGTCCTGCCCGACGGCTACCTGACCGAGGAGTACGCCCGAGCCCTCCTCCAGGCGGAGCGCCCGATGGAGTCGAGTTCCTTCCTCACCGACCGCCCGGCGGTGCGCGAGGTCTCGGGCCTGTTCTCCGGAGCGCCCTACTACTGCCTGATCGTCGACGAAGCCGCGCTCACCCGGCCTGTCGCCCCGCCCAAGGTCATGCGCGAACAACTGATCCACCTGCGCAAGCTCGCCATGACGGACAGCGTCACCGTCCACGTCATCCCGGAAGGCACGGCTCCCCACCCCGGCCTGCGCGGCGCGTTCTGGACCCTGTCCTTCTCACCCCGGCACAACCTGGCCTACACCCCGCTCCCCCACGGTCCCGGCCACCTCGTCACCGACGCCACCCAGGTCAAGAGCTACAGCGACCTCTTCGCCACCCTCCAGGGCGTCTCCCTGCCCGCCGCGAGTTCCCTGCGTGTCCTGGACGAGGCGATCGAACGCTTCCCGGACAAGCCCAGGCCGCGTGCCATCACGACCGGACCCGCCGACGACGGGATCGGCTCGGCGCTTCGTCCCTCGCAGAGCACGGCCACACCGGTCTGACAGCCGCGCCCCCGTGTCCCTGGCCGGACACACGAATGCCCCGGCGGGTGTTAAAAGCACCCCCAGGGCTCGGCCAGCACCCATCACCCCTTAACGAAGGAGATGCCGACATGACCATTGTGCCGCAGCCCCCTGCAGCCTCCCCCGCCCCGGCTGTGCCCTGCCCACGTTGGGAACCGCGCCTGTACCCAGGAACCCTGGCCACCACCAGCCGGGTCCGCTCCGACCTGCGCACCGACCTGGGCCGGCTCACCGGGATCAAACCGGATCTGGTGGAGACCGTCGTACTCTGCGCGAGCGAGATGTTCGCCAATGCCGTCGAGCACTCACGGTCGGGCGAGGAGGAAGGGCGGGTCATTCGCACCCTGGCGGTTCCCGCCGCTTCCCTGGCCGGGGCCGCCCTGCGCCTGTCGATCATCGACGACGGGGTACGGGTCTCCCGCCCCCGGATTCCTCGCCAGCGAACCCGCGAGGAGTGGCAGGAAGCCGAACGCGGGCGCGGCCTGCTCCTCGTCGACCACCTGGCCACGGCGTGGGGAGCCCGCCGGGTCGTGGACTTCCCCTTCTGCGAAGGACTGGGCACCGTGATCTGGGCCGAGTTCGCCCTGGCCCCCGCTTCGAGCCCCGGGGACGGACGATGACCATCTCCTCCGCACGGTTGGCTCCCGGGGTCCGCTCCGTCCTGGACGCGCCCCGGGGACAGCGCTTCTCACATCCGCGAATTCCTGCCGTCTCCGCCAGGGAAGAGCTCCTCCTCGCCCAGATGGGTGACAACCCGCGCGTGGCCTATCGACAGCGCCACGGGATCCTGCCCGCGTGGATGGAGGTCCAGCACGCCCGCCTCTCCCTCGCCGCCGTGGAGACGCGGACTGCGGCCCCGCCGACTCGCCCCCGTCATCGCTCCCATCGCAAGGTCTGTGAAAGCGGAAGCCTTGGCCTGGCCCTGTGCTGCCACGTCCTCGCGGCGGCACTCGGGGCCTTCGCGCACCACGTGCTCTCGCCCCTTCTCTGACGGGTCACCCCCGTGTCGGGGGCAGGCGGCAGGATTCTGGGGCTCTGATTTCCGACCTGGAAGGAAAGCCTGCCACTGCTAGAATCCATACCGACGACAAGGCCTCCCCGGGCCGGACACACCTCCACCGGGGAGGCTTTTTTCATGCCCGGGACCGACGATCCAAGGGTGTCAGCTCTCCTTTCCGGTGCCGTTCACGCCGGCGCGTGACGTCGGCGGGGAAGGGACCGCCGGTCAGCCATTCATGCAGAGGAGTCCCATGTCAGACGTCTCCGTGCGCCTCGCACACACCGCCGATCACCTCGTCGTGGAGCGGCTGTGGCTGATGTTCAGCCATGACATGTCGGAGTTCCGCGGGCTGCTACCCGGCCCGGACGGGGCCTTCCGCGGCGAACGACTCCGGGCGGCCTTCACCGACTCCGACTGGGCGCCGTACGTGGCGATGATCGGAGACCAACCCGTCGGCTTCGTGTTCGTGCGCGGGCTGAGCGGACCGGAACGGGTGCTGAACAGCTTCTTCGTGGTGCGGGGCGCGCGAAGGTCAGGGGTGGGGCTGCGTATGGTCCGCGAGGTCGTGGCCAGGCATTCCGGGCCGTGGGCGGTCGCCTTCCAGGACGCCAACACGGCCGCGGTGCGGTTCTGGCGCCGGGCCGCGACGGAGATCGCCGGTGACGCCTGGTCCGAGGAACGCCGGCCGGTGCCGGGGCGGAAGGACATGCCTCCTGATGTGTGGATCTCGTTCGACACATCCGTCCGGAGCGGAGGCTGAGCCAGCGGAACGGCTGGGGCTCGTGGATGGCAGCCCATCCCCGCGTGCACGGGGAACAGTCACCGGTCGCGGGGCCACGCTCGATGATGGCGGGTCAATCCCCGCGCGCGCGGGGAGGCAGGTCACCGTGTGGACGAATTACGACCCGGCGTGGGGTCCATCCCCGCGTGCGCGGGGAGCAGCGTCCAAATGCCAGACGCGACCTGCTTGACACCAGGTCCATCCCCGCGTGCGCGGGGAGCAGGGACGTCGCGGAGAACCACGTTCAGGCGGGTCGGGTCCATCCCCGCGTGCGCGGGGAGCAGTCCGAGGACTGGAGCCTGTGCGGGTTGCGCCTGGGTCCATCCCCGCGTGCGCGGGGAGCAGCTGCGCCGGTACAGGGACGCGGTCCGCGTCCCGGGTCCATCCCCGCGTGCGCGGGGAGCAGCTGGCAAAACACGCTCCGGAGGTCGCAGAGGAGGGTCCATCCCCGCGTGCGCGGGGAGCAGGGCCGGGCCGCCTGGTCCTGGCTCCAGCCCGCGGGTCCATCCCCGCGTGCGCGGGGAGCAGCTAGTAGATGAGTGACTATGGCTGCACCCGATGGGTCCATCCCCGCGTGCGCGGGGAGCAGGATAAGCCAGCGTTATCGGCGGCTAGACATTGGGGTCCATCCCCGCGTGCGCGGGGAGCAGGTTCCGTCATTCCGTTTCCGTTCCGTCATTGTGGGTCCATCCCCGCGTGCGCGGGGAGCAGCCGCCGACACCCGTGCAGGACCGGGCACCGGTCGGTCCATCCCCGCGTGCGCGGGGAGCAGTCGGTAGGTTGCGCACAACCGAAAAGTTCCGTAGGTCCATCCCCGCGTGCGCGGGGAGCAGGTCGTGGTTCACGATTATCGAGACTGACGATTGGGTCCATCCCCGCGTGCGCGGGGAGCAGGTGGTCCAACTCGCCGACCACCTGAACATGTGGGGTCCATCCCCGCGTGCGCGGGGAGCAGTACCAGGATGCTTGACGTACTACGTCTAGTGAGGGTCCATCCCCGCGTGCGCGGGGAGCAGCGGGACATAAAGGCCAGTTCCGGTCACAGATCGGGTCCATCCCCGCGTGCGCGGGGAGCAGTGAAAACGACGGCGGCGGCCCTGCCGACGGCGGGGTCCATCCCCGCGTGCGCGGGGAGCAGGTCGATGACCTGCGAACTTACCAGCGACAAGCAGCCGATTTTCCAACTTCTCGAGAATTAGACACTCGGAACGAAACACAGGAAAGGCCCATTGTCACCCACACGCCCATATGACACCCCAACATTCCCATGCTCACACCCGAAGCAGCGCCACAGGGAACTCTCCCATACGTCGCGAACAGTTCCAGGCCGCCGCCGGTCAACCCATCCTTCGATGAGCGCGAGGAAACGACTCCGCCCACCACCGAACGCCAGAAGTACAGACCACACGCCAGAGTTCAGCCGTCACCATGTTCAACGGACGGAGAGAGTCGCCCCTCCGCCAGATCACGCAGCGCCGCCAGGTGACCGTCGAAGGCCCTCCTCCCCAGGGAGGTCAGGGACACCGTCGTGGTCCGGCGCGCATCCCCACGGGAAGCCGAAGCGGACTTGGCGGTGCGCACGTAGCCCAGGTCGACCAGACTGCGGATCGTCTTGGACAGGTTGGCCTCGCTCAGCCCCAGGGCCGAACGGAGAACCGCGAAGTCGGCACTGTCGACAGGGCGCAACAGTCCGCAGATGCGCAGGCGGTTGGGCGCATGGATGGCGTCGTCGAAGCGGGGATCAGCGGCCACTGCGCAGCTCGGTGTCGTAGAAGCGGTCGTAGACACGGCATCCGGCCAGCACCATGACGAAGGTGAAAACGGCGACGGCGGCCACCCACGGCCGCATGCCCATGAGCGTCAGCGCCTGGGAGAGACCGAGGAGCACCACGATGGCCACCCCCACCACGATCAGCACCCCGAGGCTCCGCGGACCTGCCGTGCGGCTGATCGCCAGTCCGGTCCGCTTCTGGTAGGCGAGCACCAGGAAGATCAGCGAGACGCTTCCCGCGACGACGACCATGCTCTGCACGAACGGCGTGGGGGCCGCAGGAGAGGCCACGAAGGCGGTGGTGATGGCCGCGAGCGCCGGATAGAACCAGGGCGGCGTGACGATGTGGTCCGCCAGCGTCGAGCGGTCGGCGTTCAGCGTGTCGAGGGCCTCCCGGGCGGCGTCGGGGGTCCTGTCGTGGGGCGACTCATGACTTTCCATGGAGTTAAGTGTTTCACTTGCCTTCGAGTTAAGCAAAGTGACGATGGACTCAGACCGCCCGCTCCCGCCTCCTCGACACCTGGGAGCGCACTCCTTGGGGCATGGTCCTCGCGTCTAGATCTGGCAGGCGTGCCGGTACAGAAGGGCCTCCGCGAGGTTCAACCGGCGGTCGCTCTCGTCGCGGAGGGGAGGAAGAATGAGCGTGGTGATGCCCAGCGCCACGGCACCGCCGTCATGGGTGTGCCGGTCGCCGACCATCAGCGCCTCGTCGGGGCGGGCGCCCGCCATGCTGAGCGCGGCCTCGAACAGACGCGGGTCGGGCTTCTCGGCCCCCTGTTCACAGGAGAGCGCGTAGGCGTCCACGTACGCGCCGAGGCCCGCGGACTCGAACCTGGGACGTATGTCGACGTGGATGTCGCTGACGATGACGGTTCGGACACCGGAGGCTCGGGCGCGGGCGAGGAACGGGAGGGCGTCCTCCGCGAAGCGGTCGTGTCCGGGGTCGGATTCCACCCGGTAGAGCGCCTCGGCGAGCTCGTGGTCGAGCCCCGCGTCGGCCAGGACCTCCATGAAGACGCGCCGGTGCAGGGCCGGATCCGCGTCCATACCGGGGCTGAGCAGGCGTTTGTCGGCGTTCACCGCGTCGAGGCGCTCGAGGATCGGGGCGGCGTCGACCGGGGAGGCCGAACGCCCGACCTCTTCGAGAGCGGTGGTGATCCACTGCTCCGGGCTCAGGGTCACGGCCAGGGTGCCGCGCCAGTCCACCAGCACCGCGGTGAAGGCGCCCGCACGCTCGTCGGTCCTGTGGTCGGTGGAGGAAGGGAAGGGCTCCTGCGGCGGAGGGTTCGCCGACACGTCGCGCATGCGGTCATCGTAGCGACGCCCCTTCTCGGCGTTCGGACACGGCGAGCGCGACGAGGACGGCGAATCCGAGACGCGAGACTATCCCGAGCGGACGGATCCACATTCGCGCCGGCGTCCGCGTCCCCGGAAGGCCACCGGAACGCCTGCCGAACGGACAGCCGTGAAGCACGGTATCCGTCCGGCAGGGCCGCCCGAGATGGGTCTACGGCACGGTGTACCCGGCGGCGCGGAACACCTCGTACCACTCGGGCCGGGTCAGCGGTATGTCCGAGCCCTGAGCCGCCGCGGTGACGCGTTCCGGCGTGGTGGTGCCGATGACCACCTGCATCCGCGCGGGGTGCCTGGTGATCCACGCGGTCGCGATCGCGAGCGGCGGCACGTCGTACTTCGCCGCGATTCGGTCGATGACCGCGTTCAGCTCCGGGAAGCGCGGCGAGCCGAGGAACGGCCCGTCGAAGAAACCGGCCTGGAACGGGGACCACGCCTGCAGGGTGATGTCGTGCAGCCGGCAGTAGTCGACGAGGCCGTCGTCGCGGCTGACCGACTGCTCCAGCCCCTGCATGTTCGCGGCCACGCCCTGGGCGATGAGCGGCGCGTGCGTGATGGAGAGCTGCGCCTGGTTCGCCACGATCGGCTGCCTCACGTACCGGCGCAGCAGGTCGATCTGTCTCGGCGTGTGGTTGGAGACGCCGAAGGCGCGCACCTTGCCGGCCTCGGCGAGGTCGTCGAACGCCCGCGCCACCTCCTCCGGCTCCACGAGGGCGTCCGGCCGGTGCAGCAGCAGGATGTCGATGTAGTCCGTGTCGAGGGCCTTCAGCGAACCGTGCACCGTCTCCATGAGGTGCTCGTAGGAGAAGTCGAAGTACGGGCCGTCGGTGACGATCCCGGCCTTGGTCTGGATCACCAGCTGTTCGCGCTCGGCAGGGCTCAGCCGCATCGCCTCGGCGAAGCGGCGCTCGCAGCCGTGCGGTTCGCTGCCGTAGATGTCGGCGTGGTCGAGGAACGCGATGCCCGCGTCGATCGCCGTGCGGACGAGGGTGCGTACCTCCTCGTCGGTCTTCTCCTGGATGCGCATCAGACCGAGCACCACGTTGGGTGCGGTGATCTTGGTGCCGGGCAGAGTGAAGGTCTTCATGCGCAACTCCCTATCACGGGCGGAAGGCGCAGTGCCGTGCCTGCGTGCGGTAGGACACGAGTGCCGCGCCGGAGCGCACGCGGCCGGGGCGGGCGGGTGGTGGGAGCTGTTCGCGAGGGACATGGCCTGACCCACGGAACCGCCTACCCGTGCCGGAGCGGGCACGAACCGGGACCGGGATCAGAACCCTGGACGTCGGGGTGGGGCACGGCCCCGCTGCGGCCTTCTGCGGTGACCACTCCCCCCTCGATCAGGGGCGTGAGGCCGTCGAGCAGGTGCTTCATGCCGAGCTCGAAGACCCCGTGCACGTCGGGCGGCCCCGAGATGCTGAACGTGAGCGGGTACCGGCCCTGTTCGGCGAGCCGGAGGAACTCCGGCCCCCGAGACCGCCACCAGTGCTCGGCGTCCATCCCGAACTCGTAGTCCTCCACCACCGCCCGCGTGGCCTGGAGGGCCATCCCCGAGGTGTAGGCGGACACGAAGGTGAGCACCGCCATGGCCTCGTCCGGTGAACGCCCCTGGGAGCTGACGGCCCTCATCATCCACTCGGCGTTCTCCAGGAGCTGGGGGGACTGGACGGCTCCGGCGAGCATGGTCAGCCGAACGGTCCAGGGGTGCCTCCGGTAGATGCCCCACTCCGTGCGGAGCGCCAGTTCGAGGGCTTCCCGCCAACCGGCCGGCGGTGGTTCGGGCAGTGCGTGCTCCGTGTAGACCTGGTCGATCATCGCCGTCACCAGCGCGTCCTTGTTCGCGACGTGGCGGTACAGGGCCATGGTGCTCACCCCCAGCTGGGTGGCGACCCTGCGCATGGACAGGCCCTCGATGCCCTCGGCGTCGGCGATGGTGATCGCGACCCGGACGATGGCCTCCCTGGTGAGGGCGGTGTCGGCGGCCGGGCGGCGTTCCGTCGGCTCTGGCCGACGCGGGCGTTCCGGCGGAATCCGGTATTCCCTCCGTCCCTGGGAGCCTCGTGGGTCCGGTGCGGAGTCCGGCTCCCTCTTCCGCACGAGAGTCCCCACCCCGCGCACCCCTTCGACCAAGCCCTCCTGGCGCAGGGCCGCGAGCGCCTTGGTGGCGGTGGCCATGGCCACCCCCCACTCGCGCATGATCTCCCTCGTCGAGGGGACGCGGTCCCCCGGTCGCAGCTCCCCGGCGTCGATGCGCGCGCGGATGTCGGCGACGACGCGCGCGTAGGGCGGCAGCTCCTGTTTCGCAGTCGTGGACATCACAGACCCCTCGATCCTTCTCCGTTTGCCCAGAGTGTACTAGTGCACGACGGAACATCGAGCACCTCGACAAAAACGCCAGGGCGATCCGAGAAGCCCTTCAACTCCCCTAGTGCACTAGTACTGTTGGACGAAAAAAGCCTTTCAATAGAGGGTTTCTTGAAGCCAGAGCGCGTGTACTCTGTACGCAAGGTGCACCACTCAGAGGCGTACACCTCAGCGCGTACACCGTCCCCCGGAAATCGACGGCCCTTTCGGAGGCCACCATGACCCACACATCCACTGCCGGGCCCGGCACCGCGTCCGCCCCGGACCGACCGCTCCCGCTCGACCGCCGTTCCCTGGCCCCGGACCTGGCACGCGGCGTCATGCTGCTGTTCATCGCGCTCGCCCACACGCACCTGTTCACGGTGTTCATCGGCGGACCCGAGAACATCGCCACCGCCGCGGACCAGCTCACCGTCGCGGGCACGACCATGTTCGTCGACCTGCGCAGCTACCCCATGTTCGCGGCCCTGTTCGGCTACGGCCTGGCCCAGATCCACCGCCGCCGCAGCGAACAGGGATACGCCTGGCCCCGGACCCGCGGCCTCCTGCGCCGGCGCGGCCTGTGGCTGATCGTCTTCGGGCTGGCGCACACGGTGCTGCTCTTCCCTGCGGACATCCTGGCCGTGTACGGCCTGGTGACGCTGCTCCTGATGGGTGTTCTACGGCTGCGCGACCGGACCCTGGTGATCCTGGCGGCGCTCTGGCTCCCCGTGGCCGCCGCCGTCCACGCCCTGGTCGCCAGCGACAACGCCCTCACCGGCGGGGGCATGCCGCTGATGCCCGACGGGTTCGCGAACGAACTCCTCTTCCGCCTGACCCTGTTCGCGGTGCTGGCCGTGATCATGTTCATCAGCACCCTCGTGCCGTTCATGATCGGCGTCCTGGCGGCCCGGCACCGGCTCCTGGAGCGGCCCCACGAACACCTGCGGCTGCTGCGCACGACCGCGTTCGTGGGCATCCCCCTGGCCGCGCTGGGCGGCCTCCCCCTGGCGCTGGACAAGGCGGGGGTGTGGACCGACGCCACCCCCGGGGACGTCCTGCTCACCAGCGGCCTGCACCAGGTGAGCGGTTACGCGGGCGCCCTGGGCTACGCGGCGCTCATCGGCCTGATCGCGGTCCGCTTCACCGGTCGCCAGGGGCCGGTGACCAACGCCCTGGCAGCGCTCGGACAGCGCTCCATGACCTTCTACCTGGCCCAGTCGGTGGCGTGGGCGGTGCTGTTCTCCTCCTACACGCTCGACGTGCACCTGACGTCGCCTGCCGTGGGCGTGGGTATCGCGGTGGCCGTGTGGCTGACCACGGTGCTGCTCGCCGACCTCATGCGCCGCCGGGGCATGCGCGGGCCGGCCGAGGTGGCGCTGCGCCGCCTTACCTACGGGGGCGGAGCTGGCACCGGCGGAAGCAGGGGAAGCGGTCGCGGGTAGGCGGTGGTCGCCCCCGCCAGGCGCCCAGACCGGCGCGTCTGGCGGGGGCGACGGGCGCGCATTGGCCATCGACCGGTCGGAGGGGCGGTGAGAGTTCACCACCCGGCTCTGCACCGCTCCGCCCGGCTACTGCTCTCGGGCCGCCTCGCCCCTCCTAGCTTCGTGAGGGTCGGGCCGCCCGGACGGTCCTCACGGCTTTCCCGCTCAACCCGCACAGTCGGATCGAGTACTGCGTGGGTCGAGAAGGCTGGGGACCGTCCTCGCGGGAGCGGGGATCACCCAGCTGGGAAAATTAGCACTTCGTCATTCCAGCGGGGGGATCGACCGAGGTGAAGACATATTCAGCGGGAACGTTTCCCCACCTTCCATACATGTCCCCGTTGGTCCAATACCACACATTGTTCCCGCCGTTATGCCGGTCTCCACGCCCCCAGCACAGGAAAACGCTTTGCGTTGTTTCGATATAGTCGCGAACTTCACTGTCATAGCTTCGCGTGGCGTACAACGGAGCACCCCCGTAGTTGCCACAGTAGAGCTTGCCGTTGCTGCGAACCTCACATCTCGCCGCAGCCTGGACGCGATCGGTCGTCGATTCCGCAGCGAGAGCCAACGATGCCGGCGACAACAAGGTGGACGCCGCAGCCAGCGCCACCGTCGCGACTGAAATCCGCTTCATGCTCATGAGAGACTTCAAGAGAACTTCCTCAACAAAAGAACCATGTGAATCGCCTTCCCATTCCATTCCCAGGAATGGGAGTACCTACAGTCAGGCTAGGGAGGCGCTTCGCACGTCGCAATACATTTCAGCCGTGGCCGAAATAGCCACCTCAGAAGCCTGTGGCCGTGCAGCTGGACCGCCACAGCCGGTTCTGGCTACGCGGGGAGCAGTCGCCGGTCGCGATCACTTCGCGGGTGCGGGAGGGTCCATCCCCGCGTGCGCGGGGAGCAGAGGTGCGCGATCTCGTCGGCGTTGTCCTTGAGGGGTCCATCCCCGCGTGCGCGGGGAGCAGTGGTCCAGGCGGGCGGGGTCCACGCCCCACAGGGGTCCATCCCCGCGTGCGCGGGGAGCAGTTCGCGAGTCTGCTCGGTTCCCGATCGACGTCGGGTCCATCCCCGCGTGCGCGGGGAGCAGGCAATCGCCCCGGAGATCCCCTCCCTTTGCGGGGGTCCATCCCCGCGTGCGCGGGGAGCAGGAGCACCCGGGCCCGCTCGTCGGCGAGGGACCGGGTCCATCCCCGCGTGCGCGGGGAGCAGGGGCGGTCGGCCAGTCCCACCGCCAGGCGCAGGGGTCCATCCCCGCGTGCGCGGGGAGCAGCGGGGCCTCGACGGCGGCCAGGGTCGGGGGCGGGGTCCATCCCCGCGTGCGCGGGGAGCAGCTCCGCGTCCCGGCGAATCTTCGCGAGCTTCAGGGTCCATCCCCGCGTGCGCGGGGAGCAGGCGCCTGCGGAGAATGGCGGCGTCCCGGGCCCGGGTCCATCCCCGCGTGCGCGGGGAGCAGGCCGCCGCCTCCCGGACGTGGGGCTCGCTGAAGGGTCCATCCCCGCGTGCGCGGGGAGCAGGAAGCACCGTGAGCGCGCGAAGCCCTAGCCCGAGGTCCATCCCCGCGTGCGCGGGGAGCAGCCGCTGGAGGTCGCGCAAGGCCTCCTCGAGCAGGGTCCATCCCCGCGTGCGCGGGGAGCAGCGTGGACCACCATCATCAAACCGACGTTCGCGGGGTCCATCCCCGCGTGCGCGGGGAGCAGCTCGAGCTCGGTGGCCGCCGGGGCGGTACCGAGGGTCCATCCCCGCGTGCGCGGGGAGCAGGTCGTCCGTGAGTCGCCCCTGGACTGGGTGAAGGGTCCATCCCCGCGTGCGCGGGGAGCAGCCGCCGCTCGGCCCCGGCGAGTAGGAGGTCCGAGGTCCATCCCCGCGTGCGCGGGGAGCAGAGAGTAGGGAGCACCGCCCCCGCCGGGGGTGCGGGTCCATCCCCGCGTGCGCGGGGAGCAGGCCGTGGCCGCCGCCCCCACGCTGGCAACGATGGGTCCATCCCCGCGTGCGCGGGGAGCAGCGACGATGAGAATTCCTACGATTCAGGTTCGCGGGTCCATCCCCGCGTGCGCGGGGAGCAGCCCGCCCCGGCCGGGCTGCCGCTCCGGCCGCGGGGTCCATCCCCGCGTGCGCGGGGAGCAGCTCCTCGACCAGATGGACGAACCGCACTTGGTGGGTCCATCCCCGCGTGCGCGGGGAGCAGCGTCCGCCGCGCTGACCGATCAGTTCCACGATGGGTCCATCCCCGCGTGCGCGGGGAGCAGACTCGATGACCTGGCAACTTACCAGCGGCAAGCAGCCGATTTTGCAACTTCTCGAGAAACAGTCACAAGCAACAAAAGCCCCAAAAGGAATACCTGCGACGCCAGCCGACACAACGGATGCTCAACCTTCCCCCGAACCGACCGTAGATCTCAGGAAGCGCCCAATTCCTGAAGCCCCCGGAGAAGCAGCGCGACCAGCCTGCGCGGATCGTAGCGCGGGTCCCCGTCCGATCCGATGCAGAGGTTGCCGACGCCGCGCATCAGTTCGTAGGCCTGCACACCCGACCTGACCTCCCCCGCCTCGATCGCCGCGTCGAGCAACTGCTCGGCGACGGGCAGCAGGCGGTCGAGGAAGTACGTGTGGAGCGCGACGAAGCCGCTGCTGTCCGGTTGCGGCGCGTTCGCGAGTCCGTGCTTGGTGACGAGGAAGTCGACGAACAGGTCGATCCACTGCCACAGAGCCTCGAACGGCGAGTCGGTCTCGGCCAACAGCCTCGGGCCGGCCTCCGCACAGGCTTCGACCTGGTGGCGGAAGACGGCGACCACGAGGTCCGCGCGCGTCGGGAAGTGGCGGTAGATCGTCCCCATCCCGACCCCCGCCTTGGCGGCGATCTCGCGGATCGGCGCGTCGACGCCCGAGACCACGAAGACCTCGGCCGCTGCGGCGAGGAGCTTCTGCTGGTTGCGCACCGCGTCGGCCCGCTTGCTCGGCCCCGCGGCCTTCCCTGCCTTGTCCGATGCGGGCATACGCCCTCCTTCCTCCAGCCGCCAATGAAGCAGAGCAGTGTTCCACTTGCAAAACGGAACAGCGCTCCGTATCGTAAGCGGAGCAACGTTCCGCTTGTTTTCATCCTACGCCGGACGCCGCCCGGCCGCCCTCACACGCCACCGGCGCCACGAGAGCAGCAGCGAAGGCTTCCGGCACGAACCCCGAAAGACAAGGCACACCATGAGTTCAGCGGCCTCCACCCGCGTCACCGTCGTCCCGCCCGCCCCCGTGCTGTCGTTCAGCCCCGTGGTCCTGCCCGTTCCCGGACGCCCCGTGGACATGCAGGTCCGTGTCACGTCACCCCTGAACGGGACCGACCTGCCGGTCATCCTCCTCTCCCACGGGCACGGCTTCTCGAACAACCTGTCCTCGCTCAACGGCTACGGCCCCCTCGCCAACCTCTGGGCGGCGCTCGGCTTCGTCGTCGTCCAGCCCACCCACCTGAGCTCCGCAACGCTCCGGCACGCGCTCGCGGACACCCCCACGGAACCCATGTCCTGGCGCTCCCGCGCCGAGGACATGACCCACGTCCTCGACCGGCTCGACACGATCGAGAACACCGTGCCGCAGCTCGCCGGACGCGTGGACCAGGGCAGCGTCGCCGTGGCAGGGCACTCGCTCGGCGGCTTCACCGCCGCCCTGCTGCTGGGCGCCCGGGTCACGGACCCCGACACCGGGGAGGAAGTGAACCTCGTCGAACCCCGGATCGGGCAGGGGGTGCTGCTGGCCGCGCCGGGCCGGGGCGGCGACGCCTTGACCGGGCCCATGGTGGATCGGATCCCGGTCCTGCGGAGCATCGACTTCTCCACGATGGCCACGCCCGCGCTGGTCGTGGCCGGCGACAGGGACGATCCCCGGCACTTCACGGACATGGGGCCGGACTGGTACGCCGACCCCTACCGTCTCTCCCCCGGCCCCAAGACCCTGCTCACCCTGTTCGGCGCCGAGCACGGGCTCGGAGGGGTCGCCGGATACGACGCCGACGAGACCACCGACGAGAGCCCGGAGCGGGTCGCTGCACTGGGACGGCTCTCCGCTGCCTACCTCCGCAGTCGGTTCCGCCCCGGCGACGACGCGTGGCAGGAGGCGCAGGACGCGCTGACCGGCGGCCCCGAGGGCTTCGGGCGGGTCGAGTCCAAGTAGCGCACGAACCCGGCAGGCCCCTCCCCGCGCGGGGAGGGGCCGCGGCTCCGAGACTGGCCGGGCTGCGAAGGTGACGCCCCTCAGATCCAGCCGTGCTCCTCCGCGATGCGAGCGGCCTCGTGGCGGTTGGCCGCGTCGAGCTTCGCGATGGCGGCCGCGAGGTAGTTCCGCACGGTCCCCCGGGACAGGGAGACGCGCCGGGCGATCTCCTCGACGGGCGCGCCGTCGCGCGCGAGGGCGAGCACGTCGGCCTCGCGGGGGCTGAGCGGGGAGTCGCCCGCGCCGATCGCCTCGGCCGCGAGTTCGGGGTCCACATACCTGCCTCCGCCCGCGACCTTGCGCACGACCTCGGCGAAGGTGCGCGAGGAGACGGTCTTGGGCAGGAAACCGCGCACGCCCGCGGCGAGCGCGGACTTCAGGTAGCCGGGGCGCCCGTGCGAGGTCACGATGACGCAGCGGCAGTCCGGCAGCTCGGCCGCGAGGCGCCGGGCCACCTCGATGCCGTCGGGCCCGGGCAGCTGAAGGTCGAGCAGGGCCACGTCCGGGCGGACCCGCAGGGCCGTCGCCAGCGCCTCGTCACCGGACGCCGCCTGGCCGACGACCTCGAAGTCGTCCTCCAGGTCGAGCAGTCCGGCGATGGCGTCGCGGATGAGGTGTTCGTCGTCGGCGACGAGGATGCGGGTCATGCGGTCCCTTCCTCCGGGAGCGGGATCATGGCGTCGAGCAGGAACCAGTCTCCGTCGCGGCGCGCGATGACCTCCCCGCCAAGCGCGCCGATCCGCTCGGACATCGCGCGCAGTCCCGTTCCCCCACCGGCGCCGGCTTCCCCCGCCCCCTCGGATCCGGCACCGTCGTTCGCGATCGTGAGGTGCACCTGCCCGCCCTCCACGGCGGTCGCGAGCGTGACCTGTGCGGCGACCGAGTGGCGCAGGACGTTCGTGACGCCCTCGCGGACGACCCAGGCGAGGTCCTCGGCGCGCCCCTCGGGCACCGGGTCCCCGGTCACCGTACAGCGGATGCCGGCGGACTCCAGCAGGGACCGCGCCCCCGCCAGCTCGCTCTCCCAGGTGGTGCGGAGCTCGCCGCGCACGACGTGGCGGACCTCGGTCCCCGCCTCCTCTGCCAGCCGCCGGACCTCGCCGAGCTCACGGGCCGCCCTCTCGTCCTGACCGCGTAGAACGAGCTCCGACGCCAGCGAGCTCTTGAGCGCGATCGTCGCCAGGGTCCGGCCGAACACGTCGTGCAGGTCGCGCGAGATACGCAGGCGCTGGTTCGCGAGCGCCAGCTCGGCACGGACCTCGTGCGCCTTTTGGAGTTCGAGCAGAACCCGAAGCATCCACGAGCTCGACCAGCAGATCCCCAGGACGATGCTGATCACGGCCACCCCGACCAGCAGTTGCACGATGTCCCCTACGCCCATGAACGGGACGGCGACAATGACGACCGCGGCGTTGAGCAGCAGCGCCCGGCGCGCGTCGAGGACGGGGACGAAGCTCGCGGCGGCCGAACCGAGCGCCGCCGCGACCGTCAGGCCCATCGCGGGCAGGGGGACCATGAAGGTCACGGCGACGAAGGCGACGAGGACCAGCGCCCACGCGACGACACCGCCGGTACGAAGCCGTCGTTCGCGACCGACGAGGGTGTCGATGCTCCAGTTCGCGACCAGGGCGTTTCCCGCGAAGAGGACGAGTGACAGCACCATTGCCGCGACCAACGCGGCCAGGGCTCCTCCGGTGGGCCGGTCGGCCTCGATCGCGCTCCGGAGGAGGGTGCCGACCGGGATCGAGACGGCGAGGTACGTGGACCAGCGCACATAGGCCTCGAACCTGCGTGCGCCGACCAGCGGCAGATCACTCATGGCCGCCATTGTCCCGCCCCTCCCGTGCCGTCGGCGGGTCCGAGGGGGTGAGGACAGGTCCTGTCCTGCGTGTGCGCAGCCACACCACCGCCGTGATCACGACGAGGACGAGGCAGGGGATGAGCAGGGCGGCCGACTGGGAGCCCGCCGACCGCTCCAACGCGGGGTTCTGGTCCGCGTGCAGGACGGTGAGCAGGAGGAAGGTGAGCGTGTTGTTCAGGGCGTGGATGACAACCGCGATCTCGATGCCGCCGGTGCGCCAGGTGATGAGGGCCAGGCTGACGGAGAGCGAGAAGCACCAGATGTTGAACCACGGATCGGTCGAGAGGTGGACGACCGTGAAGACCAGGCTGGAGACGAGTACTCCGAGGACCAGCGCCGTGCGCGGCCCGCGCCCCCAGCCCGCGGCGACACGGAACACGAGTCCGCGGAAGCCGTACTCCTCCCCGGCCGACTGCAGGGGCGCCAGCAGGAGGGTGGCGGTGAAGACGGCGATCAGGTCGGTGCTCGACCAGTGGGCCTGATCCATAGGCATGAAGTACAGGCCGACGAGCGAGAGGAGCAGCCAGAGGGGACCGATGATCAGGAACGCCCGGCCGAACACGTCCAACCGGAAGGACGAGACCACGGAGTGCAGCGAGGCGCCTTTCACCCCGTAGAGCCACCGCTGGAGGAGCATGCTCCACGGGATGAGCAGGGCGACCGAGGCCAGATTGGCGGCGTGGTAGAGCGGTGTGTAGTCGGTGCCGCCCAGCGTCGGGTTGGTCCTGCCCGCCTGCGCGTCAACGAACGCGGCAGCGACGGCGATCAGGATGTTGAAGGCGAACAACCCGCCGACCAGGAGCACGATCGCCAGGATGCCGCGACCGATACGGCGCTTGTCGTCGGCGAGCACACGGTGGTACTCCACACCCGGCGGGACCGGTCGTGGGCCGCGACGGCGCGGGGGCGGCGGGGTCTCCACGGAGTTGCCGTCCCGGCTCGTGGGGGGCGGTGGAACCGCTGGTCGTGACGGTGTCGTCGGGGCGGAGAAGTCGTCGTTGCGGCTCATGCCACGAACGTATTTCCGCGCGAGCCCGTAACCGAGTGCCACCGATCACGGGATTCGTCTGCGATCCGCACGGGTCGGGCATGACAGATGTCATGCGAGGTCGAGGGGCGTGGTGTGGGCATGGAGGGTGGATCCCCGCAGAGGTGGGGGGCATGGAGTCGCGAAGGTCTTCGTGATCCTGTGATGGGACCATCCCCGCGTGCGCGGGGAGCAGTCCGGCAACGGGATGACCACCTTGGCCTTGTCGGGTCCATCCCCGCGTGCGCGGGGAGCAGGACCGAACCCACACCGCGCCGATCACTCCCCTGGGTCCATCCCCGCGTGCGCGGGGAGCAGGGCCCCCCTCCTGCCCCTCCTTCTCCTTCTTGGGTCCATCCCCGCGTGCGCGGGGAGCAGCAGACCGAACCACCGACGAAGGTTCGGGCGAAGGGTCCATCCCCGCGTGCGCGGGGAGCAGGGTGCCGCAGGCGCCGCGGCCGGAGCGGTCCCGGGTCCATCCCCGCGTGCGCGGGGAGCAGAGGTTGAAGACGCGTCCCCTGACGTAGCCCTCGGGTCCATCCCCGCGTGCGCGGGGAGCAGGCTCAGCGGGACAGCCACACGCCCAGGGACTTGGGTCCATCCCCGCGTGCGCGGGGAGCAGGACGACCGGCATGGCGTCGAGCATCCGGGCGAGGGTCCATCCCCGCGTGCGCGGGGAGCAGGTGAGGGCGCGGCGCTCGGACGCCGGCCACCCGGGTCCATCCCCGCGTGCGCGGGGAGCAGGTGAGGGCGCGGCGCTCGGACGCCGGCCACCCGGGTCCATCCCCGCGTGCGCGGGGAGCAGCTTGGAAAAATCATCGACCCCATTGTCGGGGGGGTCCATCCCCGCGTGCGCGGGGAGCAGCTCGTCCTGAACGAGCCGCCCGCCCTGGCCGTGGGTCCATCCCCGCGTGCGCGGGGAGCAGACCGCAACGACGAGGACACCACCGCGGATCGACGGGTCCATCCCCGCGTGCGCGGGGAGCAGCGCCGCCTTTGCGGCGGCCCGCTGTGAGCCGTGGGTCCATCCCCGCGTGCGCGGGGAGCAGCCGCTTCAACTGCGGAAACGCTCCCCGGGTGAGGGTCCATCCCCGCGTGCGCGGGGAGCAGAGCGGATAACCAGGGAACTTACCAGCGGCAAGCAGTCATTTTTCCAACTTCTTGGGTTTCGGACAATCGCCCCAAGAAGGCATGGAAATTCACTTCCGCCAAGTTCACTCCCATAAGGACACAGAACACCTTCCAGTCCGACCCGAGTCATGATCCACTGATGTCCGTCATACCCTGGGGCTCTACATAGGTCGGGAAGGACACACTCTCCTCCAACGCGAGTCCCTGTCACTCCAGATAGGAAACCGAGCCCTCCTTCACGGCCCCTCGGCTAATCTGCGTACCGTCAGGACGGTAGTTCAGGAGAACGATTCACTCACCGTCGAACATCCAGAAGTCGTCGTCCAGGGCTACCGGTTGACGGACCGGGAGGCTCTGGCACAGTTGTCGGACGTCCTCCCCGACGAGCAGTTCGTCGTGGTGCCCCGTGAACTTCTGACCCGCTTCGCCCCCAAGGAGTGACGTGCCCAATCTCGTGTCCGGCGAGGCCTTCAACGATCTCTTCCGCGCCTACCGCTATACCGCGTGGCGGTTGGAGACGCGGAGCTTCTACGGAGTCATGGAGGAGAACGAGCCCTTCCAGAGGTGGCTCACCGGCGACGACTCCGACATCGAGTGGTTCAAGCCGTGGCTGAGCATAATGCGCGACGAGCTGGCCACCGGGAAACGCATGGAGCGGGTCCGCATCATCGACGACCCTCCCTCGGACTACCTGCGCTGGGAGCTGTGGGGCACTCCCTACAACCTGGGGGTGGGAGAGGACATCCGCTACCTCCCCAGGAAGCACTCTGTGGTCGACTCGCTCCCTGACGAGGACTTCTGGGTGTTCGACAGCCGAACGGTCGCCCGGCTCCACTTCGACGAGGACGGCAACGTGCTCGGCGCGGCTCTGAGCGAGGATCCCGCCGAAGTCGTTCGCGCCCTGCAGGCACGCGATGCGGCCTGGCACCATGCCCTGACGTTCACGGAGTACATGGCGACCAGATCTGCATGACCGGTTACCCGACAGCCCGTGTCTCCCTGGGGGCAAGGGCACCTTGAGCTTCGATCGCCCCTCAAGGTCACGAGCGCCCCCATGCGCGTATCTGATCGCGGCCGGTGTCGCCGAACAGCGCATGCTCCTCGTACATCGCGAACAATTCACGGTACGCCTTCACATCACGCGCATCGCGGAAGGCCAACCGACCCGTGAAGATCTCGACTGTCGCAAGGCGGTCGTCGTAGACAGTGAACGTGTTCATCGGACCGCGCGGCAGGAGCACACCGAGTGGGATCACGCCCAGGCGAACGTTCTGCCATCGGGACACCTCGAGCAGTCGTTCCCTCTGCGCAGCCATACCGCCCGGGGGCAGGATCGCCCATCGGACAGCCTGTTCCGTCAGCAGGAACGTGAAAGAACGGGTGCCTTCCCTCAAGATGGCCTGCCGGTCGATCTTCTTCGCCACGGTGGAGGAAACATCCCCGGGAGAGTGGGTGAGGCTCGCTTTGATGTAGGCGGGCGTGGCCAGCAGCCCGGTCACCATCGTCGGGAGGAAGAAGCGGATCTCCGACGCCGCCGACTCCAGAACCTTGAGTTCGCTCTGACGGGTCTCCAGCCCCTTACGCCAGAGCGTCCGCTTGTCCTGCCATTCTGTGTTGGCCAGTTTGGCCCGTTGCAGTACCCGCGCAGCCTGTTCAGCCGTAGCACCGAGCGCGGTGAGGATACGATCCAGGTCGACCAAGGTAGGGGTGAGTCGGCCCGTTTCGATCTTGCTGATCTTGCTCTGCGATATGGAACAGCGCCGAGCCAGCCGGTCTCCGGAGAGACCGGCTGCCCGGCGCAGTTCACGCAGTTCCGCCCCGAGATCGTCCCGGGCCGCTGCGAGTTCCTCAGGTTCTAGCGCCACCCTGCGACTCTACGTAGGCTGCGAAGGGGATGCTCTCCTCGACCGCGATCCGCTGCCACTCCTGGTATTCGGCAGGAGCCTCGTCCACCAGTTCGCGGTTGATCTGCGTACCGTCAGGGCGATAGTTCAGGCGGACGATCCGCTCCCTGTCGAACATCCAGAAGTCGAAGTCCGGCAGTCCCAGATCTCGCCCGGTGAGGTCGAGAATCCGGATGTCCTCACCAGCTGCGATGTTGCCGGGAATCCCCCAGGCGAACTGGTAGCGCTGATAATCGGTCAACGGCCGACGCACGACACGAACACGTCCGACGCACTTGCCATCAGCCAGATATCCCCTGATCCGTTCATGCCACCTGGAGTTGTGCCCCTCTGGCTTCGGTTCACCACGGAGGAAACGGGAAAAGCTCCCGACCTCTCCCGGCATGGTGTAGGTGGACTGAACTTCTAGCCTCCACGCCTCCGAACCGAAACCGTCGAACACCTTTCTCCACGAATCACCATCCAAGAGCATCGAAAGCCTCCCTGAGAACAGACTGAGGTATCTCGACCGCGGATTCTCCGTCGGGCAGGGTGAAACCGGCGTAGAGGGCGCCCTGGACAACAACGCCCCCGCCCTCCGAGAGGTAGACGTTGGGGCAGTCATCGTCGTCGCAGACGGGGCCGCCACCACCAGTGAGACGGGTGAGACCGGGCTTGTGCACCACGCACACTCCTGCCAGGTGGTCCGAAGGGGTTCGATCAACAATACCCAAGTGACCCATCCACCTTCCACTACGGACGAGGAAAATTCCCGAAGTGGAATAAAGTCGTTCCACCTCGCTTACGACGCAGGGATCGAAAATATTCCTTTTCGGGAATGCCACTGAATCCCGAACCTGTTTCCCATACGCTCATAGCGTCCACAGGACACGCCTTACCACAGGAACAAATAGCCACAAAGGGAACTTCCAAGGATGCTCAACCAGGAAACCAAAACTGACGACTCGTCCGCGACAGAAAACTTCCGTCCGTTCGGCCTGAGCCGCTGCACGGTTCCCCAGCACGATTCCGGCTACGACGTCTCCGGGATCACCTACGACCCGAAGTCCCAGATGTCCTTGCTCTCCGGCAGGCCGCTCATCGAGCAGCCGATCCTCGGCACCGCCGTACAGTGCACGGTCACCACCACCGAGGACATGCAGGCGTGGACCGACCAGGTCTCGGACTCCTGAGCGGAAGAGGACACCCGTGACCGTTCTGGTTCTCACCCGCCCGCTGGATCCCACCGCCGACCTGGTCATCCACGAACTCCACCGGAGCGGAACACCGGTTCTCCGCTGTGATCCCGGGGACTTTCCCGGAACGCTCGAATTGGAGGCCCGCATCTCGACGACAGGAGCGGTCACGGGCACCTTGCGCACGCAAGAGCGCGAAGTGGACCTCGCAGAGATTCGTTCGGTGTATCACCGGCGTCCCACCTCTCCACGCTCGCATCCGGCACTGGACGAACGCGATCGGCTGTGGTCGGAGCGTGAGGCCGGCGCCGGGCTCAACGGTGTACTCGACGCGCTCAACTGCCGATGGATCAACCGCCCGCGCCACAACACTGCAGCAGAACGCAAGCCACGACAGCTCGTAGCAGCGGCACGCGTCGGGCTGAGCGTGCCGGAAAGCCTTGTGACCAACACGGTGGAGGCCGCGCGCGAGTTCGCCGCCACAGCCCGCACCATGGTCTACAAGTCCATGACAGGTGGTCCTACCCCTGGTGAAGCCCTTGAGAGAGCTGAGGCCCTCTACACCACAATCGTCACTGCGGACGAGCTGACACCCGGCGTGGGACACACCGCACACCTGTTCCAGGTGTGGGTCGACAAAGCCTACGAGGTACGGGTCACGGTGGCCGGGGAAATGGTGTTCGCGGTTCGCATCGATGCCGCCAGCCCGACCGCGCGCATCGACTGGAGGGCCGACTACCGGCATCTCTCCTACCTACCGGTCGAGCCTCCCGCAGAGGTGTCCAAAGCGGTCAGGAAGCTGATGCGTGAGCTCCATCTGACTTTCGGGGCCCTCGACTTCGTAGTGACACCTGATGGCAGGTGGGTGTTCCTGGAACTCAATCCCAACGGCCAATGGGGATGGATACAGCTCGCCACGGGCCTCCCCATCGCCGAGGCGATAGCCGACAACCTACGAGAAAGCAGTCTGTGATGCCCTCACCCTCTTCCGGACAGACACCGGCTCCCCCCGGGCACGCCGACCGATTGGCCGCGGAACTGGTCACCAAGGGCAGCCTCCGTTCCCCGGCGTGGCGTCACGCCTTCGCCACCGTTCCGCGGCACTTGTTCGTGCCGGCATTCCACGTTCGCACCGCGAAGGGCACTGCTTCCTACACCGATGAGGCACCGGGCTGGCTGGAGGCGGTCTACCGTGACGACACACTCATCACCAGGTTCTCTGACGAAGGACTGGCGGTCAGCTCCTCCACCGAACCCTCACTGATGGCTCTGATGCTGGAGAACCTCCAGTTGGAAGACGGCATGCGGGTCCTGGAGATAGGGACAGGGACCGGCTACAACGTCGCGTTGCTGAGCGAGCGTCTGGGCTCAGGACTCGTGACGTCTCTGGACCGAGATCCCGACCTGGTCGAACAGGCTCGCGCCGCCTTGGCCGCAGCTGGATACAGGCCCACCGTGGTCATCGGAGACGGGGCGGAAGGCTACCCGGGCAACGCACCCTACGACCGGCTACTGGCTACCTGCGGCCTCGGTCGTGTGCCGGTGTCCTGGCTGAGCCAGCTGAGCACTGATGGAATGATCCTCGCGAACGTAGGACTGGGGTTGGTACGCCTGACCCGCAGGAGCCACCAGTTCGTTCAGGGACCTTTTCTGCCGCAGGCGGCGGGTTTCATGCGACTGCGATCCCCTCTCGCCTCCGGGGTTCCCACCCTCGACAGGGTGCTTGCCGCCACAGGCGGTGACCCCGATGAAGTTCAGCACTTCGAGGATGTACCGGGACTCGACGACCACTTCATGTCCGAGTTCCTGCTGTCCCTGCTTCTGCCTTCCGGGCTTCGTGTCATTCGGCACGAGCCGGGCGGTGCAGTCCACTGTGTGCTGGACGGCGCTTCAGGAGCGTGGTTCCGAGCCATCGTGTCCCCGGACGGACAGGTGTCGGTGGCCCTCAAGGGAAGCGCGCAGAAGTGGAAGCTGTTCGCCGAGATGTTGGGTGTGTGGGCCCGGGAGGGCCGCCCCGGTATCGATCGCTACTGGTTGACGGTCGACCGCTCCGGTGAACACCGTCTCTGCCTCGACGGACCGCGCGGACGCTACGGCTGGGATCTCGACTGACCGCAGCCGCCGCACCCCGGAGGAAGACATCCCCCGCGTGCACGGGGAGCACGTGTTCTCTCATTTCCTGGACCTCCGCCGGACGGGTCCATCCCCGCGTGCGCGGGGAGCACTCCTCGAGGGAGTCGACGTACATCCCCGGCCGGGGACCATCCCCGCGTGCGCGGGGGCACTCCGAAAGATGATCAAGGACGGTGGCGGAAACGGGACCATCCCCGCGTGCGCGGGGAGCACCTTGGCTGGATCGGCTGTTTGCCCTTCGACTGGGGACCATCCCCGCGTGCGCGGGGAGCACTCGTCGGGGGTCATCGTCGTCTTGCTCATCGGGGGACCATCCCCGCGTGCGCGGGGAGCACGTCGACACCGGGGCCGGTGGATCCTTCGCAAGGGGACCATCCCCGCGTGCGCGGGGAGCACGCGCCTTGTCCGCCGCGGGTGTCGTAGTTGTGGGGACCATCCCCGCGTGCGCGGGGAGCACCAGCTAGGCAGCGAGCGTGACGAGTCGGACGGGGGACCATCCCCGCGTGCGCGGGGAGCACAACGCCACCATGGCCTCACGCTCCTGGGGCAGGGGACCATCCCCGCGTGCGCGGGGAGCACGTGGAGGAGGTCACCCCCGACGCACGGCCGGAGGGACCATCCCCGCGTGCGCGGGGAGCACGCGGTGCGCTCGGGCAGCAGCGGCGACCAGATGGGACCATCCCCGCGTGCGCGGGGAGCACTTAGTGTCGGCGGGGATGCGCCCCAGGGCGGCGGGACCATCCCCGCGTGCGCGGGGAGCACGCCACCTCACCCCCGCAGCGGGGGTGGCAGTGGGGACCATCCCCGCGTGCGCGGGGAGCACCGGGTGGGCGGACATCGGCTACAGCTGGGGATGGGACCATCCCCGCGTGCGCGGGGAGCACGGCAGACACACCCGCACATCCTCGCCCGATCCGGGACCATCCCCGCGTGCGCGGGGAGCACATGATCAGGTTTTGACAAGACTTGCTCATGTCGGGACCATCCCCGCGTGCGCGGGGAGCACCGCATGCTCTTCTCCAGATGTGAGTGGTGTTGGGGACCATCCCCGCGTGCGCGGGGAGCACGCGGACCTTGAGCAGTTCAACTGACCCGACCGGGGACCATCCCCGCGTGCGCGGGGAGCACAGTGAATGACCTGGGACTCTACCAACGGTGAACGGTCGTTTTTCCAACTTCTCAAAAATTGGACACATGACCCGAAAACCGTCAATCAACCCACATGACTGCAAACGACTCCGCGGCCGCACCGGGCCACGGTCGGAACCCCTGACTCCCGCCGGGACCGGCGGCCGGGGGACGCACCCCCGGCCGGGTCCCGCCCGGACTACCCTCTGCGCGCCCCCTCGGGCCAGATGACGTTCACGGGGATCCCCCGCTCGGTGGCGAGTCGCACCGCGTCGGCCGTTCCGCCCCCGCCGCCGGACGGCTGCCCGTCCCACACCGCGAAGAGCAGGTCGACCCCGCCGAGCACCGCCTCGTTGGCCTCCTCGTAGGCCTGGCGGCCCGCGGTCAGGCTCATGTACCGCACGTGGTGCGCGCGGACCAGCAGCCGGTCGAAGCCCCCGCGCGCCTCGGGGCCGACCTTGGCCTCGCGGTAGTCGGCGGAGGGGAGCACGACCTCCAGCTGCCCGCCGAGGTCGAGGACCTCCTCGGCGAAGAGCTGGTCCGCGCCGCGCGCGAGGCAGGAGATTCCGACGAGACCGCCCTCGGTGTAGTCTTCCAGTGCGTCTACTAGGGCTTTTCGTACCAGTTCCGCACTGTCAGCGGAGAGGTTCGAGTGGCCAGTGATTCCGATGCGCGTCACTCTGTCCCATTCCTTTCCGTCTACTGGGCAAGCAGAGTACGCGATAACTCGTCACGCGCTTCGGCCACGGTGGGCTGACGGTGGAACGCGGCCGACTCGGTGTACCAGTCGTGTATGCGCCGGCGCACCCTCCCCGAGTCGAGCGAGCGCTGCATGTCCGCGGCCTGCCTGACGACCCGCACCGACTCCTCCGGTTCGTCGAGCAGCAGGTAGGTGCGCCCGAGTCCGACGAGGTCGAAGGCCCTGCTGCGCTTCTTGGCGGGGTCGCGCAGCCTGAGCGCCCGGCCGATGTGCCGGGCGGACTCCTCCGCGAACCTGCGCCGCGCGGCCCGGTCCTCCTGACCTCCCGCGAGGTCCCGGTAGCGCGCCCCCACGACCCCCGACAGCTCGGCGTGGTCGAAGTTGCGCGCCCAGTCCGGCACCTCCCCGCCCCCTCCCCCGTCGAGCAGCTCCTCGGCCTGGGAGACGGTGCGCCGGTAGGCCTCGGTCCGGCCCATACGGGCGTACGACCAGCCCTCGCGGGTGCGCAGCATCGCGAGGACCCGTTCGGGGGCGCGGTGGGCGTGCGCGCTGTCCAGCGCCAGCCGCGAGATGTCGAGGGCGTCGTCGGGGCGGTGCAGGTCCAGCATCTGGCGGGCCATGTCGGCGAGCACGCCGACCCCGTACAGGCGGTGTTCGGGTCCCGCCTGGTGGATGGCCCGCAGCGAGAAGGTGTAGTACTTCTGCGCGGTGGGGTGGTCCCCGGCGTCGTAGGACATGGCCGCGACGATCTTGGAGAGTTCGGCCATGACCGTGAACAGCCTGGCCTGGACGGGCGCGGGCTGGGCCTCCTCGACCAGTTCGGAGACCTCCGACAGTTGTCCGATCACCGCCTTGCGGCGGATTCCCAGGCGCCACCTGTCGTCCCAGTGGCGCAGCGCCACGGTGGCGGCCTCGATCCTCCCCAGTTCCGATTCCCCGATGGTGCTGGGCCCGTGGCCGGAACCGGCCAGTGTGGGAAGCAGCCAGTGTTCCAGCACTTCCGTCAATGTGGCGCCCATGATGAGAGCACCACCGACCGCGAATGCGTCCCTGCGTTTCATCAGATCCTTCAGCGTGATCTCGGCGATGTCCTGCGCTGTTCTCGGCGCAGACCACAATTCGTCCATGCCGTGCGCTGAAGTGCCTGTACCCCGATCCGCGCCGATATCGCCACCGTCCGATTCGGCGAGTCCGAGAAGCCGGCGGGCGTCGGAGGGCATCGACAGCCCGTCGGCGAGGCGCCGCCAGGTGCGCAGGGCCGTCACGGAGCGCCGTCCGGCCATGATCGCGCTCACGTGCGGCTGGGCGAGGTCGGTGGCGGCGCCGATCGCCTGCTGGCTGGCGCCTGTGTACTGCCTGACCAGGCGAAAAAGGGCGCCCGCGTCCTGGTCGGCGAGGGATCGGCGCACGTCGGCGCGGGACCAGAAGGTGCGTGGCGGAGTCGGGCGGGGGGTGACCGGTAACTCGGGCATTCATACCGCCGGTGTATATCGGCTCGGAATTCCAGGGGCAGGGGCGGACGTCGTTACATCTCCATAGACATCCTTACCCGGAATCGCTTGCCCCCGAAATGGGCGGAAGACCCTGTTTCCGTCTTCTTCGGCGGAGCGCCGAGGAGCGAGATCATGAACCCCACCCCCCACGACGGGCACGGCAGGAACGGTGGCGGCCACAAGCCCGGAGCCGCCGTTTCCGCCACGTGCGCACTCTCCGTTTCCACTACCTGCGAATACTCCCTTCCGTCTCTGGACGGGGACCCGGCTTCCGGCGGGGCCGACCGATGATCCCCGCGCACCGGAGACTCGTCGCCCGCCTGGCGGTGGACGGCGACCTGTCCCCCGCCTGGCGGGGGGCGTTCGAGGCGGTGCCGCGCCACCTGTTCCTGCCGGACGTCATCGACGGGGACGGGGGCGGCCTCCCGGTGGACCGGCGCGACGACGAGACGCGGTGGTGGGAGGCCGCCTACGCCGACCTCCCGGTGGCCGCCCGGGTCGGCGGGGGCGTCGGGGACGGCCGGGGCCCCGGACACCCGGTGACGGCCTCCCCGGCCCCCTCGGGGCTGGCCCGGGTGCTGGACCTGTTACAGGTGTCCCCGGGCATGCGGGTCCTGGAGATCGGCACGGGGACGGGCTACGGCGCGGCCCTGCTGTCGCACCGGCTCGGGGACGACGCCGTGACGTCGGTGGAGATCGACTTCGCGCTCGCCGAGAGCGCCCGGGTCTCGCTGATGGCCGCCGGGTTCGCCCCGCTGGTGGTGAGCGGGGACGGCAAGTACGGCTGGGCGGCCAGGGCCCCGTTCGACCGGGTGTTCAGCTGTGTGGCCGTGCGGCGGGTCCCCTACGCGTGGGTGGCGCAGACGCAGCCCGGCGGGCGTGTGCTGACCACGTGGGCCAACTCCTTCCACGAGGGGGTGCTGGTCGACCTGGAGGTGGGCGCGTACGGCACGGCGCGCGGCCCGGTGGTGGGGGGCGGGCACGCGTGGGTCCGGCCGGCCCAGGACCCCCTGTCGCTGGTGGACACCTACGTGCGGGCGGACGCGGAGTTCTCGGTCACCCGGACCCGCCTGGGGCCGGAGGAGCCGATCCGGGACCCCCACGGGTCCTTCGCGGTCGGTGTGCGCATGCCCACGGTGGTGCACCGGACGCGGTTCGCCGAGGACCCCGCGGACCCGAGGTACACGGTCTACCTGATCGATCCGCACACGTGGTCGTGGGCCTCGTGGCACATCGACCCCGAGTTCAAGGAAGAGGGCTACGAGGTCCGCCAGCACGGCCCGCGCCGGCTGTTCCACGAGCTCGAGGCCGCGCACGAGCTGTGGGTGGAGGCCGGCCGCCCGGAGCGCACCCGGTTCGGCCTGACCGTGGCCTTCGACCACCAGCTCGTGTGGCTGGACGACCCCCACGCCGTGTTCGCGTCCAGCCGGTGATCCCCGCCGGGGCGGGCCCCTCCGTCCCGGCCCCTGCCAGACAGCCCCGGGCCACGGCCCGCCGCACAGCTCCAGAGGGAGAAGTCTCATGTCCATCACGCCGTACAGTCCACAGACCGCCGCCCCCGGATGGCGGTGGAGTCCCCGCGTGTACCCGCGCGTCCCGACGGGGGCGAGCCGGGTGAGATCCGAGTTGCGCGCCGACCTGGAGATGCTCACGAACGTCACGGAGGACCTGGTCTCGGACATGGTGCTCTGCGCGAGCGAGATGTTCTCGAGCGCGGTGGAGTACGCCGGGCCCGACGCCCGCGGGGGCCGCATGCTCCGCACGCTGACCCTGTACGGCGTGCCCGGCCGGGGGTCGGTGCTGTGCCTGTCGATGGTCGGCGAGGGCGAGCAGAGCACCGTGCCGCACTTCCCGTGCGAGGGCCTGGGCCAGGTGTGGCCGGACGTGGCCCTGGGGCAGGGGCTGGTCCTGATCGACCGCCTCGCGGAGCGCTGGGGCACGCGCCGGGCCCTGTTCCCCGACGAGGGGGTGGGCGCCGCGATCTGGGCGGAGTTCACGGTCCCCGCCGAGTGACCCGGCGCCCCGCCGCTCTCCGCGGGCGCCCCTCACGACCGAAGCCTCCCGGCCCCGTACCAGGCCGGCACGTACGCGGGAGGGGTGCACCTGCACGCGCACCGCAGGTGCACCCGCGCCCGTACGGGGGAACACGGCCGTCGTCGCCCCGCGACGGGCCCGGCCGGGCCGTTCCCTTCCGGAAGCCCCCGGACGGACGGCCTCCCGGGCCGGGCGCGCGGCGGCGCCCGCCGCACCGCCCCGTCCCGGACTACTCCGCCGGCCGCCCGGACCCGCGGCCGTACGCGGCGAGGAACACCCGCACCCCCTCCTCAGCGTGGCGGCGCAGCTCCTCCGGGGGCGGGACGGCCTCGTCGCCCAGGAGCATGGCCCGGTTGACGGGCTCGGCCATGACCAGCCAGTTGAAGTGGGAGGCGGCGGTGGCTGGGTCCGCCACGTCGAGGCGCCCGTTCCCGGCCAGGCGCTCGAACAGGCCGGCCATGGCGCGCATCGCGCGCGCGGGCCCGTTCTCGTGGAGGACCCGGGCGAGTTCGGGGAACCTGGCGACCTCGCCGATGACGAGGCGGCGCAGCCGCATCAGGTCGGGGGTGAGCACCACCGTGAGCTGGCGGTACGCGTAGTCGCGCAGGTACTCGGCCAGGTCGTCGTCCTCGGCGGGCTCGGGCAGCCGCTCGTGGACGGTGTCGCCCGCCCCGGAGGTCATGCCGGTGACGATCTCGACGAACAGCGACTCCTTGCTGCCGAAGTGCTTGTAGACGGTCTGCTTGGACACCCCGGAGAGCGCGGCGATCTCGTCCATGTTGGTGCCGAGGTAGCCGCCCCGGAGGAAGACCTCCCGCGCCGCGTCCAGGATGGCGCGGCGCTTGCGCGCGGAGCGGCCCCCGCCCTCGGCTCCGCCCGGAGGGTTCTGTGTGTCCGACACCGTCGCGCGACCGCCCGTCCTCGTCGTCCGTCCCGTTTGACCCATTGGTACTGCACGGTCTAGTTTGGTGCAAGTACGGTACTGGACAGTCTAGTTTTGTACCGGCCTCCGCAGAGGCCTTCCGAGGAGATGTGACGACGATGCACGTACAGTTCGCCGAGCTTCCCGTGTTCGACCAGGAGCGGGCCAAGGCGTTCTACACCGGCAAGCTCGGCTGCCGGGTGGTCGCGGACGCGCCCATGGGCGACGACGGGTGGCGGTGGATCGAACTCGGCCTCCCGGGCGCCACCACGTCCCTGCACTTCATCCGGCGTGGCGACGAAACCCCCTCCCCCGAACCCGTCATGGTGCTGGTGGACGACGACGTCGCGGGGACGGTCGCCGCGCTCCGGGCCGAGGGGGTCGAGATCGTCACCGAGCCGCAGGAGGCGCCCTACCGGCCGGGGCTCACGGTCGCCGAGTTCCGCGACAGCGAGGGCAACCGCATGGTGGTGAGCAGCAGCGCGTGAACGCCGCCGCGCCCCGCGTCCGCGCACACCCTTCGAGGAGGAGATTCCGATGTCGCACCACGAGCCCGAGGTCCGCACCCTGAAGGTGCCGGGCGCCACGATCCACCACGAGGTCCGCGGCTCCGGCCCGGTGCTGCTGCTGATCCCCGGGGGCCCGCAGGACGCCGGGGTCCTCGCCGGCCTCGCCCGGCGGCTCGCCGACCGGTACACGACCGTCGCCTACGACCCGCGCGGGAACTCGCGCAGCGCCCTGGACGGCGACCCCGTCGAGCAGCGGGTGGACGTGCACGGCGACGACGCCGCCCGCCTGGTCGAGGCGCTGGGCGGCGGCCCCGCGTACGTGTTCGGCACCAGCGGCGGAGGCCAGATCGGCCTGGCCCTGGCGGCCGGGCGCCCCGACCTGGTGAGGGCGCTCGTCGCGCACGAGCCGGCCTGCGTGCTGATGCTCGACGACCCCTCCGACGCCGTGGCCGCGGACCGGCACGTGTACGACACCTACCTGAACGAGGGCGCCGACGCGGCCATCCGCGAGTTCCTGGGGCTCAACGGCCTGGACGCCGGCGAGGGGGCGCAGGGCGACGGCGTCCCCTCCGACCCCGAGGAGGCCGCCACCTTCGAGCGGGTCAGCGCCAACTTCGAGTACTTCCTGGCCCACGGGCTCCTGCCGATCTCCCTGTACCGTCCCGACGTGGAGGCCCTGTCCGGGAACGGGGCCCGGGTGGTGGTGGGGCTCGGCACGGGGTCCGAGGGGGCGCTCATCCACGACATCGGGCTCGCACTCGCGGGCCGGCTCGGGACGGAGCCGGTCCCCTTCCCGGGCGACCACCTGGGGTACGACACGCACACGGAGGAGTTCGCGGAGGCCCTGCACGGGGCGCTGCGCGCGGGGTGAGGATCCCGCGCGGCGTGCCCCGGCGGGCCGGTCCGCGGGGGCCCGCGCCCCGTTCGGGCGGCGCCGGGCCCCCGCGTCCCCGGCGGTCCCGGACCGCCGGCCGCTACAGGCTCGGCGCCAGGCCGAAGTGCGGGAAGAGGGAGGTGTCGAAGAACATCACCGTGTGGGCGACCCCCTCCGGGACGGGGTCCAGGACCTGGAGCCCGAACGCCCGGTGGACGCCGTCGCCGCCGCGCATGTACACCGCGAAGGCGGGCTGTCCGTTGGCGCGGGTCGGCAGCAGGACCATGTCGCCGGGGCCGGAGGCCGGGCAGTGGGTGGAGATGAGGCGGCCGATGTCCCGCGCCCCGCGCACCCACGTGGTGTACGGCGGCATCTCGAACACCGCGTCGGCGGTGAACAGCTCGGTGATCGCGGGGATGTCGTAGGCCTCGAAGGCCTCTACGTACCTGGCGAGGATCTCGCCCTGGCCCGGCGGCGGCTCGGACACCGCCTCCTCGGTGGGCGCCTCGCGCGCCAGGTGGGCGCGGGCCCGCTGGAGCAGGCTGTTGACGGCGGGCACGGAGGTGTCCAGGACGTCCGCGACCTCGGCGGCGCTGAACCGCAGGACGTCGCGCAGGATCAGCACCGCCCTCTGCTTGGCCGGGAGGTACTGGAGCGCGGCGACCAGGGCCAGGCGCACGCTCTCGCGCGCGGCCACGACCGCGCCGGGGTCGTCCGCGCCGACCAGGGCGTCGGGCACCGGTTCCAGCCAGGGGACCTCCGGGCGGTCGGCGAGCTCCCCGTCGGGTGCGGAGGGCCCGCCGAGCCCGGTGGGCAGGGGGCGCCTGCGGCGCCTCTCCAGGGCGGTGAGACAGGCCGTGGTGGCGATCCGGTGGAGCCAGGTGCGCAGGCTGGAGCGGCCCTCGAACCGGTCGAAGCCCTTCCAGGCGCGCAGGTAGGTCTCCTGGACCAGGTCCTCGGCGTCGTGCACCGAACCGAGCATGCGGTAGCAGTGCGCGTACAGCTCGCGCCGGTAGGGGTCGGCGAGCCTGGCGAAGTCCTGGTCGGACGCGTTTTCCACCACGGCTGTCACGTTACGCCTCCTGGATGACAGAACACACGTTGCCGAACGGGTCGGCGAACCACGCCACCGTGGGGGAGCCGTGCACGATCCCCTTGGCGTCCTGGTCGAACCCGTCGTAGCGCAGTGTCCGCACGCCCCGCCGGGCGAGTTCGTCCACGGCCGCCTCGGCGTCGTCGACGACGAGGTTGAGGACGGTGAACACGGCGGGCTCGTGGTCGGGCTTGGGGTAGACGAGGACCGCCCGCCCCTCCCCCAGGTCGATGTCGAACAGGCCCTCGTCCTCCATGCCCTCGACGGGGCCCACGGCCAGGCCGAGGGTGTCGCCGTAGAAGGCGCGCGCCCTCGCGGCGTCGGGGACGGCGAAGGACGCGAAGGCCCTCGTGGTGTCGAACATGGCATTCTCCCTCATGTTGGCGTTTGTGCTGGTCACAGTGTTGCTGTCGGGGAGGGGCGTGTCCCGCTCACGCGCCGCCCTCCATCTCGGCGCGGTGCTCCTCGCTGAGCTGGATGATCTGGACGAGGTTGCCGTCGGGGTCCTTGGCGGTGGCGAACAGGCTGCCGCCGCGGTCCTCCAGGGGCGCGAGCCACTCGGTCCCCGCCCCGTCCATGCGGGCGGCGACGGCGCGGGCGTCGTCCACGTCGAAGTTGAGGATCATCCGGGAGGGGTCGGCGGAGACGGGGCCGACGTCGTCCCGGCGGTCGATGAGCAGGTGGAAGGTGCCGAACCGCAGGACCCGGTAGCCGTCCATGGAGTCGTCGGCCCGGGGGTCCAGGACGGCGGCGTACCAGGCGTGCAGCCGGTCGGGGTCGGTGGTGGCCAGGAGCATGCTGTCGAGGTTGGGGCGGGCCATGGTGTCCTCCGCGGGTCGTCGGCGCCGCTTCCCCGTGAGGGGCTGCGGCCGGGTGTCGTCCCGGGCGTTCCGGGCTCCCACCCGTACAGACACGGTCGGGGGTCAGGACTCATCGGCCGCCGCGCGAACCCTCGCGGACACGTCGTCCGCCGGCGGCGCCCCGGCTCCGGGCCCGGGACCGTCCCCGTTTCCCCCGACCGCGTCCTCCGCGGACGGTGCGGAGCGCAGGAGCACGAGGGCGACCGTCCCGAAGACGACCATGGCCGCGGCGCCGACCGCCCCGGCCGCGTTGAGGCCCAGGGTGAACGCCTCCCGCGCGGGCCCGAGCAACTGGGCGGCCAGGTCGGCGGGCAGCTCCGCGGCGACGGCGACGGCCCCGGCGAGGGTCTCCCCCGCCTGGTCGGGGACGCCCTCGGGGACGGCGGTCCCGGTGCGGTAGACGGCGGCGGCGAGGCTGCCCAGGAGGGCCACGCCCATGGCGATGCCGAACTCCCCGCTGGTCTCGGACATGGCGGCGGCGGCGCCGGCGCGCTCCCTGGGCGCCGCCCCGACGACGATGTCGGTGAGCAGGGCCGCCCCGGGCCCGAGGCCGATCGAGGCCAGGAGGAGCCCGGTGACGACGAGGGGGGTGCCCTGTTCGGCGGGGACCAGGAACAGCAGGACGAACCCGGCGGCGCTGACGAACATGCCGCCGCCGATGACGTTGGCGCGCCCGATCCGGGCCGCCAGGGGCGCGGCGACCAGGGTGGCCGCGACCATGGCGAGCGCCGGGGGCACCTGCCACAGGCCGGCCACCAGCGGCGAGTGTCCCGCGACCAGCTGGAGGTACTGGCTGAGCAGCAGGAACGTGCCGCCCATGGCGACGGCGCCGACCATCATCACCCCCAGGGAGGGGGCGAACGCGGGGCGGCGGAACAGCCTCAGGTCCAGCAGCGGCTCCGTCAGGCGCAGCTGGCGGCGGACGAACACCGCTCCCACCGCGAGTCCGACGGCGACGGCGGCCAGGGGCGCCAGGACGGGGCCTCCGCCCGCGGCGGTCTTGAGGCCGTAGACGACGGGCAGGATCGCGGCCAGGGACAGGGCGACGCCGAACAGGTCGGGGCGGCCCGGCTCCGGGTCCCGGAACTCGGGCAGGAGCAGGGGCGCGCAGACCAGCAGCAGCACCATGACGGGCACGCCGAGCAGGAGGACCGAGCCCCACCAGAACCACTGGAGGAACAGGCCCCCGACGACCGGGCCGAAGGCGGTGCCGCCCATGAAGCAGCTCGTCCACACGGAGATGGCGACCGCCCGCTGTCCCGGGTGGGTGAACATGTTGCTGATCAGGGCGAGGGTGGAGGGCATGAGGGTGGCCCCGGCCACGCCCATGAGCGCGCGGGCGGCGATGAGCGCCTCTGCGGTGGGAGAGAACGCCGCGGCGGCGGAGGCGAGCCCGAAGACGGCGGCGCCGATCATCAGCAGCCGCCTGCGGCCGACCCGGTCGCCGAGGGTCCCCATGGTGACGAGGAACCCGGCGATCATGAAGCCGTAGACGTCCATGATCCAGAGCAGCTGGGGGCCGCTGGGCTCCAGGTCGGCCGCCAGGTGCGGCAGGGCCAGGTAGAGGACGCTCATGTCCAGGGAGAGCAGCAGGGTGGGCAGGGCCAGTACCGCGAGGCCGAGCCAGGTCCGTCCGTCCGCGCGCGGAGGCGCCCCGCCGGTCCGTGTCTTGCCGTTCATCGCGACCTTTCTCCTGGATTTTTCGTTCATGTGTACGGACCAGGAGGGGACCGGGAACTCATCGTCCGGGTCAAAAACAAAGAACGCTTTTTGGGACGTTCATTGACAGACTTCCGCCAACTGCGCTGATAGCGTCAAGCGGCCGACCGGACACGGAGAGTGCCGCACGTGCGCGCCGACGTGTCCCTGTGACAGTTGGGGGAGCGCCCTATGCGAGCCGTGGTCTTCGAGAACTACGAGCAGTTTCCGTCACTCACCGACGTCCCCAAGCCCTCTCCCGGCCCGGGGGAGGTCCTGCTCCGGGTCGCCGGCGCGGGCGCGTGCCACTCCGACGTGAGCGTCTACCGCCACTTCAAGGAGGGGCAGCCGGGGGCGCAGAGGCCGCCGTTCGTCCTGGGCCACGAGAACGCCGGGTGGGTCGAGGAACTCGGCGAGGGCGTGAGCGAGCGCGTGAAGGTCGGCGAGGCCTACCTGGCCTACGGCCCGATCGGCTGCGGCCACTGCCGCAAGTGCGCCAAGGGCCAGGACACCTACTGCGAGAACGTCGCGACCATGCCCTACCTGGCGGTCGGTCTCGGCCGCGACGGCGGCATGGCCGAGTACGTGACCGTGCCCGCCCACCACCTCGTCCCGCTCGGCGACGCCGACCCGGTGGACGCGGCGCCGCTGTCCGACGCGGGGCTGACCCCGTACCACGCCGTCAAGCAGGCGCTGCCGCACCTGGAGGGCGGGGGCCGCCACGCCCTGGTCATCGGCCTGGGCGGGCTGGGACAGATCGGCGTGCAGATCCTGCGCGCGCTCACCGGGGCCACCGTGATCGCGACCGACGTCAAGCCCGAGGCCCGCGCGCGTGCGGAGCAGAACGGGGCGATCACCGTCGGGGCGGGCGCCCGGCAGGCGGAGGAGATCCGCGAGATCACCGGCGGCCGGGGCGTGGACGCCGCCTTCGACTTCGTGGGCATCACCCCGACCATCGCGACGGCGGCGGACACGCTGGCCCAGGGCGGCCGGCTGACGGTCGTGGGCATCGCGGGCGGCACCCGCGAGTTCTCGTTCTTCACCACCCCCTACGAGTCCTACATCACCAACACCTACTGGGGCACGGTGGAGGACCTGTGGGAGGTCGTGGACATGTACCGGGCGGGGCAGATCCGCCCCGACGTGGAGCGGTTCGGCATGGAGGACGCCCTGGAGGCGTACCGGAAGCTGGAGGCGGGCGAGGTCTCCGGACGGGCCGTGGTGGTCCCGCACGGGAGCTGACCCGCCGGGCAGGGGGCGGGGCCGGGCGGTCGCCCGGCCCCGCCCCCGGTGCGCAGGCCCCTGAAGCCCCGTGCCCGGCGCTCCCCCACCCGCCCGACCCGGCCCGACCCCGCCGACCTGCCCGTATGCGCCCCCGCGGCGCGGCGGCCCGCCCCCGCCGCCCCGCCGGGCGCCCTCCCGGGTCGGAGTCGCGCCGCGGGCGCCGGTCGGCCCGGCCCGGCGGGCGGCGCTCCGGCGGTCCCGGCGGGGCCGCCCGGTGATCGGCCCCCGGTTTCACCGCGGGGGAGGCGTGCTGCCAGGATGCCGTCAGCACTGGTAGGAACCGTGAGGAGAGACATGGATCTGGGGATCGCGGGAAAGGTCGCTCTGGTCACCGCGGCCAGCTCCGGCCTGGGGAGGGCCATCGCCGTCGCCCTGGCCGCCGAGGGCGTGCACGTGGCCGTGACCGGCCGTGACAAGGAGCGCCTGGAGGCCACCGTCGCGGCGTGCGCCGAGCACGGCGTGTCCGCGCTGGCCGTGGAGTGGGACCTGGCCGACCACGGGGGCGCGGCCGGGGTCGTCGAAAGGGTGGCCGCCGAGCTCGGCCCGGTCGACATCCTGGTCAACAACACCGGCGGACCGCCGCCCACCCCCGCCCTGGGCCAGCAGGCCGGGGTGTGGGAGGACATGTACGGGTCCATGGTCCTGCCCGTCATCCGGCTCACCGACGCCGTGGTCGGCGGCATGCGCGAGCGCGGCTGGGGCCGGATCATCACCAGCACCTCGTCCGGGCCGATCACGCCCATCCCGAACCTGGGCATCTCCAACACCCTGCGGGCCTCGCTGCACGCCTGGTCCAAGACGGTGTCCAACGAGGTGGCGGCGGACGGGGTGACCGTGAACGTCATCGTCCCCGGCCGGATCACCACGCCCCGCACGGACTCGCTGGACCGGGGCCGCGCCGAGCGCGAGGGCCGCCCGTTCGAGGAGGTGCGCAGCGAGTCGAGCGCCCAGATCCCCGCCGGGCGCTACGGCACCACGGAGGAGTACGGGGCGGTGGCCGCGTTCCTGGCGAGCCGCCAGGCCGCCTACGTCACCGGTTCGACGGTCCGGGTGGACGGCGGGCAGATCCCCTCGGTGTAGGTCCTCCGCGGAGGCCGGTCCCGGCCTCCGCCGGGGCCCGGGGCCCGGGGCGCGCCGCGTGCGCGCCCGCGGGCGCCGGTCCGGGCGGTGTCCCGGGACGCGCCCCCGCACGGTGGCGCGCCCCGGGGGTGTGGACGCGGCGGCCCCGGGAAGGGGCACCGACAGCGGCACGGTTCCCCGCGCCGCCGGCCCCGGGCCACGGGAAGGGGAGTCCATGGACCACGCGAGCGAACGGACCGGAGACGCACCGCCGGAGGCGGGGCCCCCGCGCCCGGCCGCGCGCGCCTCCAGGAGAACGCCCGGCCCGAGCAAGGCCGAGCTGGAGGCGGCACGCGGCAGAGTGGTCCCGGACGTGGTGAGGGACGGCCTCGACGTGCTCTTCTGCGGTATCAACCCCGGTCTGACCGCGGGCGCGGTCGGGCACCACTTCGCCAAGCCGGGCACGCGCTTCTGGCCCTCCCTGCACGGTTCCGGCTTCACCCCCCGGCGGCTCCGGCCCGACGAGGAGGAGGAGTTCCTGGCCCTGGGCCTGGGGATCACCAACTTCGTGGAGCGGGCCACGGCCCAGGCCGAGGAGCTGGGCAGGGAGGAGATCGTCGAGGGCGGGAAGAGGCTCCGGGCCAAGGTCCTGCGCAGGCGGCCCCGGTGGCTGGCCGTCCTGGGGATCACCGCCTACCGGGAGGCCTTCGGCGACCGCCGCGCGGCGGTGGGGCCCCAGGACATGTCGATCGGCGACACCCGGGTGTGGCTGCTGCCCAACCCCAGCGGCCGGAACGCGCACTGGCTGCTGGGGCCGCTCACCGAGGAGTTCGCCCGTCTGCGGCGCGCCGCCGGGCTCCCGGACCGGAACCCCGACCGGGACTGACGGGTGCTGCGGGGGCACGGCGCACCGGCGGGGCGGTGCCGGACCCCGGGTACGGAGGGGCCCGCCACCGCCGCAGAGGCCCTGGCGCGCCCGCGGTGCCGGGACGCGGGGGGCGGGGGCTCGGGCCGCCCCGGCGCACGCGGCCCCGGGACGGCCGCCGGAACGCGGCCCGCGGCTCAGCGGGGCCCGCCGCTCCCCCGCTTCGGCGGCAGGGGGACGAACGCGCTGGTGCGCCGGGCGTAGTCGGCCCAGCCGGGCCGTCCCGCCATGTGCTCGTCCAGCAGGCGCTGTCCCGACCCGCGGGTGAGGAGGTAGGTCATCACCAGCGGCGCGGGCAGCGTGAGCAGCACCCACCACGAGCCGTCCAGGGCGACCAGGAACAGCCCCCACCACACGCAGGCGTCGCCGAAGTAGTTGGGGTGGCGCGTCCACGCCCACAGTCCCCGGTCCATGATCCGACCCCGGTTGGCCGGGTCGCGCTTGAACCGGGTCAGCTGGGCGTCGCCGACCGACTCGAACACGAACCCCGCCAGCCACACGAGCACGCCGAGGGCGGCGAGCGGGCCGAGCGGGGCGGTGGTGTGCGCGGCCGCCTGGACCGGCAGGGCGACCAACAGGACCAGGGCGCCCTGGAGGAGGTAGACGATCCGCAGGGCGTACAGGCGCGGGTTGCCGGGGGCCCGGGAGAGCAGGCGCTCGTAGCGCGGGTCCTCTCCCTTGCCCCGGCCCCGCCGGCCGATGTGGACGGCCAGGCGCACGCCCCACACGGCGGTGAGCCCGAACAGGAGCCAGACGCGGACCGGGTCGCCGGTCGCGGTCAGGACACAGGCCGCCGCGACCAGGACGAACGCCGCCCCCCAGGCCGCGTCCACGACGCTGTGCCGCCCCACGCGCAGGCCGACGGCGAAGGTCGCGGGCATGAGCGCGGCCACGGCCGCGGCGGACACGGCCAGGGTGGGGAGGAGCGCGGCGGCGCTCACCGGGCGCCCCCGCAGGGCTCCCCGGCCCCGGCCGTCCCACCGGAACCGGCGGGACGGCAGGCCCCCTGCGCGCGGGCGTGCCCGGAGGGGGACGGGGTGCGGCCGGGCCGTACGGCGAGGACCTGGTCCACGCCCATGCGCCCCTCCTCGAAGGCCAGCGCTCCCCCGGCCAGGTAGAGCCGCCACACGCGCGCCGACTCGGCGCCCACCAGGTCCACCAGCTCCCCGTGGCGGCGCTCCAGCTCGGCGGACCAGGCGCGGGCGGTGCGCACGTAGTGCTCGCGCATGGCCCGCACGCCCCGCACCTCCAGCCCGGCGTCCTCCAGCAGGCCGACCGTCTCCCCGACCGGACGCATGTGCATGTCGGGGGCGATGTAGCGCTCGATGAACGGGCCCCCTCCCGGGTGCCTGCCGCGCCGGGACATCTGCTGGAGGAGCAGGCGCCCGCCGGGCCGCAGCCGCGCGCGCAGGGCGCGGGCGAAGGACGCGTACCCGTCGCGCCCCACGTGCTCGCCCATCTCGATGGAGGCGACGGCGTCGAAGCCCGTGTCGTCCACGTCCCCGTAGTGCTGGAGCCGGACCTCGACCAGGCCGTCGAGCCCCTCCGCGCGGGCGCGGTCGGCGACGTGGTCGCGCTGGCGGGCGGACAGGGTGACGGCGGTGACCGCCGCCCCGTGGTGCCGGGCGGCGTACAGGGCGAGGGAGCCCCAGCCGCAGCCGACGTCGAGGAGGCGGTCGCCCTCGGACAGGCCGAGTTCGGAGCACACCAGGGCGAGTTTGTCCCGCTGGGCGTCGGCGAGGGTGTAGCCGGGGTCGTCGCTGGTCCAGTAGGCGCACGAGTAGGCCATGGACTCGTCCAGGAGGAGTTCGTACAGGTCGTTGCCGGCGTCGTAGTGGTGGGCGATGGCGGCCGCGTCGCGTGCGCGCGAGTGGCGGCGCCCCCTCAGTGCGGCCTCGGCGGAGGGCGCGGGCGGGGGCGGACCGACCACGCCCAGGGCCACGAGCGCGCGGGCTGCCCTGGCGGCCTCCACCGGCCCGGGCAGGGAGGTCCCGTGGCGGGCGACGCTCGCCCAGGCGCGGCGCAGCCCGTCGGTGAGGTCGCCCTCGACGTCGAGCGAGCCGGTGACGTAGGCGCGCGCGAGTCCGAGTTCTCCGGGGCGGGCCAGGACGTGGCGCACGGCGTCGCGGTCGCGCAGGACCACGCGCGGCGCGTCGGCGGGTCCGGCCTCGCTGCCGTCCCAGGCGCGCAGCCGGACGGGCATGACCCCGTTGAACAGGCCGGCGACGAGGGGCGCGAGGAAGTGGGCGGCGCCGCGCGGGGCGGAGGTCCCCGCCCCCGGTCCCCCCGCCGCACCGGGCGCCGGGACGGTCGCCGCGGTCGTGCCGACAGGGTCGGTGGTCGCGGTGGTGGTATCGGTGGTCACCGGGCATGCTCCATGATGATCTGCTCGACGTCGATGATCCCGGACAGGAATCCGGCCTCGCAGTAGGCGAGGTAGAAGAACCACATGCGGCGGAAGGTGTCGTCGAAGCCGAGTTCGCGGACCCTGTCCGCCGCTCCGTCGAAGCTCTCCCGCCACACGCGCAGGGTGTCGGCGTAGTCGCGGCCGAAGGACAGCCGGTCGACGACCGCGAGGGAGGTGCGGGCCCGCAGCTGCTCATGGACGGCGGTGACCGAGGGGATGAGCCCGCCGGGGAAGACGTACTTGTGCATCCAGGTGTAGGAGCCGCGCGAGGCCCGCATCATGCCGTGCTCCATGGTGATGCTCTGGAGGGCCACCCGGCCCCCGGGCCGGACCAGCCGGTCCAGGGCCGCGAAGTAGACCGGCCAGTAGCGTTCGCCGACGGCCTCGACCATCTCCACACTGACGACGGCGTCGTGGACGCCCCGCACGTCGCGGTAGTCGCACAGTTCGACCTCGACCAGGTCGGCGACCCCGGCGTCGGCGACGCGGGCGCGCGCCAGGTCGCGCTGTTCGGCGGAGAGGGTGACGGTGGTGACGCGGGCGCCCCGGCGGGCGGCCCGGATCGCGAGCTCGCCCCAGCCGGTGCCGATCTCCAGCAGGCGGGTGCCCGCGGTGACCCGGGCGCCGTCCAGCAGGCGGTCGATCTTGCGCTCCTGGGCCCGGGCGAGCGTCTCCCGGTCGCGCGGCTCGTCCCCGGCGAACAGGCCGGACGAGTAGGTCATCGTCCGGTCCAGGAAGACCGCGAACAGGTCGTTGGACAGGTCGTAGTGGTGGCTGATGTGGCGGCGCGCGCCCGCCCGGGTGTTGCGGTCCGAGGGGGGCCGCCGCGGCAGGGTGACGTGGCGCAGCGGCTGGAGGGGCCGCGGCACGAGGTTCGCGTAGTCCCCCGCCAGGCGGGTGAGCAGGGCGACGGGGTCGGGCGAGTCCCACTCGCCCGCCATGTAGGACTCCCCGAAGCCGATGAGTCCGCCGGCGGCCAGGCGCCGGTGGAAGGCGTCCGGGTCGCGCAGCCATAGGACCGGGGCCCCGGCGCGGTCACCCCCCGGGTCCGGGCCGGGGTCCTCGGGCCCGGTGTGCACGCGGACGCCCGCGCGCGGCGGCGTACCCGGTGAGGGCGCGGGCCGCGAGGGCGCGCAGGGGGACGCCGGGGACCCGGGCCACGTCGGGCCATCTGCGGGCGTCCAGGGCCTGCGGCGTGTGGGGACTGGTCGTGGTCATGACCGTGCTGCCTTCCGTTCCTCTGTGCTGGGCGGCGGCCCGTCGGGGCGGGGCCGGACGGGCAGGCCGCGCAAGTGGAGTGCGACGCCCTGGACGCGGATGCGCAGGGCTCCGACCAGGGGTGCGAGGGGGTACCGCAGCGCCCGCAGGAGCAGGGACGCGGCGGTGGCGGGGCGCCGGACGCCGTGCACGGAGGCCGTGAAGGGGGGCCGGCCCTCGCGGTGCAGGGCGATGGTGAGGGCGAGTCGCTCGCCCGGTTCGGGGAGGCTGACGCGGTAGTGGCCGTCGACGTCGTTGAACGGCGACACGTACAGCGCCTTGCCGGTCCGCGCACGGCCGCGCCCGTCCACCTCCAGCAGGTAGCGGTGGCGTCCGCCGTAGGTGTTGTGGACCTCGGCGACGACGCGGGCGAGGCGGCCGTCGCGGTGGTGGCACCAGTAGACGGTCAGGGGGTTGAACACATGGCCGAGGACCCGGGCGTGGGCGAGCATGAGCACGCGTCCGCCCTCCAGGTCGACGCCGTGCTCGGCGAGGTAGCCGTCGATGTCCGCGCGCGGCGGCCCTGCGGGGGCGCCCCCGGCCGGTCCGTGGTCGGCGGCGCGGAACCCGGCCAGGAGGCGCAGCGGCAGCGGCGGGCGCGGCAGGTCGTCCAGGTCGACCAGCCAGTAGTAGGTGCGGTGGGCGAAGGCGTTGCGCACGGGTTCGACGCGCACGTGGCGCACGGTCGCCTCGTACAGGGCGGGCGCGGGTGCGGGCCTCACCAGAGGGTCCCCAGGGAGGCGGCGGCCCGGACGCCCGACGCGCAGCCGTCCTCGTGGAAGCCCCAGCCGTGGTGGGCGCCGGCGAACGCGACCACGCCGTCGTCGAGTTCCGGCAGCCGGCGCTGCGCGGCCAGGGAGGCGGGCGTGTAGACGGGGTGGGCGTAGTCGGCGGCGGCCACGACCCGGGCGGGGTCGACCCTGTCGGTCCCGTTGAGGGTGACCACGTACTGGTCGGCGGCGTCCAGGCCCTGGAGCCGGTTCATGTGGTAGCTGACCCGCACGGGGTCCCGGTCGGGTTCGCAGGAGGCGAGCCGGTGGTTCCAGCTGGCCCAGGTGGAGCGGTCGCGGGGCAGCACGGAGGTGTCGGTGTGCAGCAGGGTCGGGTTGCGGGAGTAGCCGAAGGCCCCCAGGACCTCGCGCTCGGCGTCGGTGGGGCGTTCGAGCAGGGCGAGGGCCTGGTCGGCGTGGGTGGCGACGACCGCCGCGTCGAAGTCGAGGGTGTCGGTGGGGGTGCGCAGGCGCACGCCGTCGGCGGTGCGGGCCAGGGAGCGGACGGGGCTGCCGGTGCGCACCGCGTGCAGGTTCCCGGCGATGCGCTCGACGTAGGAGCCGGAGCCGCCCACGACGGTGCGCCAGCGGGGCGAGCCCCACACGCCGAGCATCCCGTGGTTGGCGAGGAAGGCGAAGAGGTAGCGGGCGGGGTAGTCGGTGGCGGCGCCGGGCGGGCACGACCAGACCGCCGAGACCAGGGGGAGGAGGAAGTGGGCCCTCATGTACGGGCTGAACCCGTGCCGGTGGACGAACTCGCCGAGCGTGGGCTCGTCCGTGCCCGGCCGCGCCCCGGGCGGGAGCGTGCCGGGCGGGAGCGTGCCGGGCGGGAGCGTGCCGGAGGAGGGGGTCCGGCGGCCCGCCGGGCGGCGGACCCCGCGTGTGCCCCGCCCGGCCCCCCGCACGCGCGTCCCGGCGGTTGCACCGCCGTGCGCGGCCCTCTCCCCCTCGTCGGCGCCGTCCGGGGCGGAGGCCAGCAGGCCCCGGGCGGCGCGGTGGAAGCGGGGGATCTCGGCGAGCATCCGCAGGTAGGCGGGGCCGCGGCGGGAGCGGTTGGGCAGCATGGCGCGCAGCCCGCGCGCACCCGCGTACTCCAGGCCGCAGCCGTCGCAGCTGACCGACATGCTCATCTCGGTGGGCTGCGTGCGCACGCCGAGTTCGTCGAACAGGCGCAGCAGACGGGGGTAGGTCCGGCGGTTGTGCACGATGAAGCCGCTGTCGATCCGGAGCTCCCCGCCGCCCGCGTCGGCCACCCGGTGGGTGTGGGCGTGCCCGCCCAGGCGGTCGTCGGCCTCCAGCAGGGTGACGTCGTCGTCCCGGTTCAGGATGTGCGCCGCCGTCAGTCCGGCGACCCCCGACCCGATGACGGCGACGCGGCGCCGCCGGAGGGTGTGCTGCCCTGTGCCCATGCGTCCTCACTCACGTGTGCGATGTGGTGTGGGTGATTCGGCGCGGACGGGACCGCGGATTGGTCCGGATGGCGATGAAATGGGGTCGGGGCGTGGCCGGGGGGCGACAGGCCCGGCACGGGCACGGCCGGCGGCGAGGAGCGTGCGACCGGGCCGCGCGTGCGGCACGGACACGGTCGGGGCGGGGGCGTGTGCCCGGACGGAGCCCGGCCGGACCGCTGTCGCGCGGGGCGGGCCGCGCCGGCCGCCCCCTGTGGGAAGCCCGCGGGGCGCGCACCGGGGGACGCGGGGCCGGTCCCCGGCGTGGCACCGGCAGGTCGGGCCCCGTGAAACAGGACACCTCCGAGCGGGGGTTCCCGCGCCGACCGGCGGGGACGGAACCGGTGCGCGGGCGGTCCGCATCCCCGGTCACCACGGCGTCCTCCCGACCGCGGGGACCCCGGGTCCGGCCCCGCGCGGCCCCTCCCCGCGGTCGGACGCCGGGCGCGCCCTTATGGACATCTCACCCCTCGCACACCACTCTGGGGCCATGAGGCTTCTGAGGCGTCTACAGACGACGGACAAGAGGATCTACGACCGGGTGACCGGGATGGGGATGCCACTTCTGGACCCGTACACGCCCAAGTTCGTCCAGGCCACCGACAACATGGCCCCCTGGTTCGTGATATCGGCGACCCTGGCGGTCAGCGGCGGGCCGCGCCTGCGGCGCACGGCGCTGCGGGCGATCATCGCCGCCGGGACCGCCAACGGGGTCTCCGCCGTGGTCAAGCAGCTCACCAGGAGGATCCGCCCGGACAACTCCGCGGTGCCGAAGGCGCGCACGCCCTACAAGCACTACGGCAGCTCGTCGTTCCCCTCCGGGCACACCGCGGCCGCGGTCGCGTTCGCGGGCGGGGTCATGGCGGACGCGCCCCGGCCGCTGTCGGCGCTGGCCGCGCTCCTCGCGAGCGGGGTGGCGTTCTCCCGCGTGCACAGCGGCGTCCACTACCCGGGGGACGTCCTGGGCGGGATAGCCATCGGGACAGGCGCGGCGATGCTGGCGCGCAAGATGCTCCCGGCCCGGCCCGAACTGGTCTTCGGCGCCCACGCGGTGGCCGACGGCGTGGCGGACGTGGACTCCGAGGGCTCCGGGACGACCGTGGTGGTCAACCCGCGCTCCGCCGCGGGCGCGGTGCCGGGACTGAGCAGCGCCGACGTCACCAGCCGGGTCGCCCGGGCCCTGCCCAAGGCGCGGATCATCCCGATGTCGGCGGACGACGACGTCTCCGCCGTCCTGGACGAGGCCGCGCGGACCTCGGACGTCCTGGCGATCGCGGGGGGCGACGGCACGGTCAACGCCGCGGCCAAGGCGGCGCTCGACCACGGGCGCCCGCTGCTGGTGCTCCCGACCGGCACCCTCAACAACTTCGCCCGCACGCTGGGGCTGACGTCGGTCGACATCGCGTTGCGGGCCTTCTCCGACGGGCGGCTGGCCCGGGTGGACGTGGGCGAGGTGGACGGGAGGATCTTCCTCAACACCGCGTCGTTCGGCTCCTACCCGCGCATGGTGGAACGGCGGGACGCGTGGGCAGGCCGGATCGGCAAGTGGCCCGCGTTCGCGCTGGCCCTGTGGCAGGACCTGTGGGAGGTGAACCCGACCCCGGCGCTCGTGGACGGGCGCCCGACCCTGGTGTGGTGGGCGTTCGTGGGCAACGGGCGCTACCGCACGCACGCCCGGGTGCCCGCCCTGCGCGAGCGGCTCGACGACGGGTGCCTGGACGTGCGGGTGCTCAGCGCGCGGGAGCCGTTCCCCCGTCTGCGCGCCCTCGCGGACGTCCTCCTCGGAGAGATCACGCAGCGCGACGGCTACGTGGAGCGGCTGACCACCGGGCTCACCCTGTCGATCCCCTCCGAGCCGAGGCTGCTCGCCGTGGACGGCGAGGTGCTGGAGGGCTCGGAGAACGTCCGTTTCACCAAGCGGCCGGGGGCACTGCAGGTGTTCGTGCCCGCCATGGGCTCGGGGGCCTGACCGGGCCCCGCCCCGGGGGCGGCCCCGTCAGCGGCGACGGCGGGAGCCGCACCGGTCGGCGTCGGAGTCGCAGTCCAGGAGCAGGCTCAGCCCTGCGCCCAGGAGCCAGGAGTCCTTGGCCAGGGGGAGCCCGTCCTGCGTGGGACGCAGGCTCTGGGGACGGCGCATGCCCGGGGTGCGCAGATACAGGCCGAGGAGGGACGCCCCGAACGCAGTGAGGCCGGCGCCCGCGAGGCGGCTGGGCACGACCGGGAGGAGCAGGGCGGTGCCCAGGGCGATCTCCCCGGCGGACAGCAGCCGCACGAACGTGGTGGGGTCGACCTTGCTCAGGAAGGGGTAGGTCCCGACCGCCATGCCGTGCATGCCCTCGGCCGCCTCCCCCTCGACGCCGCGCTTGTCCAGCCCGGAGTTGAGGATGAACGCCCCCGTGATGATCCGCAGGGGCAGGTCGCGTGTCTTGAAGGGCAGCTGCATGGTCTCTCCGTGCCTGGTGGGATGAGTTACCTTCAGTCACGAAAATGCTACCCATCGCCGGACGCGGTGGCGGGGACGACCCGCCGGGGCGCGGGACCCGCGCCTGTCGGCCCGGCGGGCCCCGCCGGGCCGGGGTGTCCGCGCGATCGGCCCCGTGCCGCCGCCCCGACGGGCCCCGGGAAAGGGGCGCGCACGGGCCCGGACCGCGTGCCCACGGACCCCGGGCTCCCCAGGGGCCACGGCCTCGCACGGTGACCGGGCCGGGGCGCCGCCCCCGACGTCGTAGGGGCGCACACCCGGGGACCCCGGGTCAGGAGTTCTCCCGGGGACGCCAGGTTCTTCCGCGTCCCGCCTTCTTGGGCTTGCGGAGCAGGGGCCGGGACGACTTGCCCTCGTCCGGCTCCCCGCCCTCGGCGTCCGTCGCCGGGTTCTCGGCGCCGGCTCCGGCACGGGCGGTGGCGTTCTTGCGCTCCGCCCTCTTCAGCCTCTCCAGGCGCTCCGCCCTGCTGGTGACGGCGTCGGCACGGGCCGCCCCGGACTTCGCCGCGCGCTGGGCGCGGGCGAGCGCCCGTTCGGGACGCGCGGACTGCTCGGGGGCGGCGGGCGGCTCGGACCGCCCGACCTGGGCGGTCGGGGCAGCAGGGGCGGCCGGGGTGGGCGCGCCCCCGTCCGGCCTCGGGCGGCGGGACCGGACGGCGCGTTTGGCGGCCTTGCGGAGGGGGACGGGTTCCTCCTCGGGGGCCTGCTCCTGCTGGGGAGGCGCCGTGTGCTTCTTCTGGGCGGGGCGCTCCGCACGGGCCGGGGAGGCGACCACCGACGGGACCGTGCCCGTGCTCGGACGCCCGGGAGCGGGCCGCGTGGCAACGGGCTCCTCCGAGGGGGCGGACCGCGCGGGCGCGCCCCCCTGCGGTGCGGCGGACTCGGGGACGGTCTCCTCGGCCGCACGCTCCCGGGATGCGCCGCCCCCGGACGGGGACAGCTCGGAGGCGTACTGCTCGGCGGAGGGCCGTCGGGGTTCGGCCGCCACGGGAGCGGGCTCCTCCGTGGTGGACGCCTCCGGGGCGGGCTCCTCCGGCGCACGCTGTGCGGACACCGGTTCCCCGGGGGCGGCCTCCCGCCGAGCGGGTTCGGAGGTGACGGGCCCGGCGGCCGGGGACGGTTCCGCCACGGCCTCCGGGGACACCGGAGTCTCCGGGACCGCCTGCGCGGAAGCGGACGGCTCGGGGGCAGCCTCCTCCTCGGCGGCCGGGGACGCGACATCCGTCCGTGCGGCGTCCACGCGCTCGGACGCGGTCGGCTCCGGAACGGTCGGCTCGGACGCGGCCTTACGGGCTTCCGGCTCCTCGGACACCGGCGCCACGGCGGCGGACGGCCCGGGGACCGCCTCCGCGGGAGCGGAGAACTCGGACGGAACCGGTCGCGCCGCGGTCTCCTCGGCGGCGGAACGATCCGACCGGGCGCCCGACTGCGCGGCATCCGCCGACACGGCCCCGGGCCGCGCCTCGTCCGTCAACGCGGTCTCGGACCACGCGGCGGCGGACGGCTCGGACACGGACGGGACGGCGTCGGCCTGCTCGGTCTCGGTCCGTGCGGTGTCGGCCTTCCTGGCCGCGCGCGTCTCGCTCTCCCAGAAGTCGGTGTTCCAGACGTCGACGTCCCAGAACCCCTCCTCCGCGACGTCGGCCTCCTTGGCCCTCCTGGTCTTCGCGGCCTTAGCGGCCTTCGTGGCCTTTCCAGCCTTGCGGTCCGCCTTCTCACTCACGGGCGCCCCGGTCGGCTCCGTCCTGCCAACCGCCTCGAACGTCTCGGTCGCCTCGGCCAGCTCGACCGCCTGGGTCGTCTCGACCGTCTCGGCGGACTCGGTGGACTCGGCCACCTCAACCGTCCCGGTCACCTCAGCCGTCTCGGCGGACTCGGCCGACGCGGAGACAGCCTGCTCCCCCAGGGCGCCGAGGAACGGCTCGGCGAAGGCACCGGCCTCCTCCACCGTCTCCGCCGGGGCGGCCTCCTGGCTCTGCACCCGGTCCTCGGCCTCCTCCACGGCGGGCGAGGAGTGGCGGTAGGCGCGGACGGCGTCCATGACCTCCTCGGCGGTCGCACCGGGCCAGGAGCAGTGGAAGACCGGGTTGAGCGGCGGACTGGTCTCGGTGATGAGGCCGTCCTCCTCGATGACGCAGCTGCCGCCGAGCGGCCAGCGGCCCAGGATCACGGCCGTGATGCCCTGGTGCTGGCCGTGCAGCAGCAGGCCCGACAGCGCGGTCTCGTGCTCGGAACCGGGCGCGGTCACCAGGGCCAGGGGGCTGTCCGGCCGCGGTTCCCGGTCCTCGGCGATCCGGTGCAGCTCGTGCTGGAGGACGGTCAGGGCCTCCTCCATCGTGCCGACCATCCGCACGGGTTCGCAGGGGTGCGCGCGCAGCAGGTCGCGGCCCCGCTCGCCCACCAGCCGGGCGGCGTCGGCCTCGGTGAGCAGCACGCGCACGGAGTTGTGGTCGAGGCGGTCGAGCGCGTTGACGATGAGGCGCCGGGCGGCCCCGGCGGCGCCCGGACCGGTGATCCCGAGACCGGGCACGTGGTCGAGTTCCACCGTCACGCGCTCGTCGATGTCCTCCCCGGGGGTGGGCCGGGGAGGGCCGGCGGTCAGGGCCAGGCGGCGGGACGCCCTCGGCAGGCGGGGCAGGCTCAGGTTCACGCTGGGCATGCGGACGCCGCGCTTGCCCAGCAGGTATCCCCCGGCCAGGCCGGCGAACGCCACGGCTCCGGTGACTGCGCCGTCGGGGATCTCCACGACCAGCACCTCGCGGCCGTCCTCGGCGGCGGCCTCGGCAGCGGCGGCGGCCGCCGCCTCCACCGGGTCGTCCTCCTCGGCGGCGTCAGCGGCTTCCCCTGCCCCGGCAGCGGCGGCAGGCTCCTCGGCCTCGGCCGCCGCCATCACACGGGACTGGAGGGAGGTCGGCTGCGGGACGACGGTGTAGGTGACCTCGGCCCTGCGCTGGGCGGCGGCGCCGCCCTCGCGTGGCTGCTCGGAGCCGACGCCGTCCACCGTCATCTCCGGGGCGTCCTCGCCCAGGGCCTCGTCGAGGTGGTCGGCGACCGCCTGGGCCCGGCGCTCGGACAGCTCCTGGTTCGCCTGGACTGTCCCGGTGGGATCGGTGTGACCGGTGATGCGCACGGGCGTCTCGGTGTCGCCGTAGGAGTCGATCATGTCCACGACGGGCGCGAGGTCGTCACGCATCTGCTCGGTGAGCTCGGCCGAGCCGACGCCGAAGCCGGAGACGGTGCGCACCCTCTCCACGGGCTGGGCGGACGGGGCCTCCTCGGGGGCGGACGGCGCGTCGCCGTCCCGCTCCCCGTCCGCCTCCTGGTCGTCCTGTGTGGTGACCGCGTCGGCGAACGCCGTGGCCGGGGCGAGCGCCACGGTGCCCACGGCAGCGGCGGCCACCACCTGGAGCGGCCCCAGGGGGCGCAGCCTCCTGGGCAGGCCGCGCAGGCGGGCCAGGGTCTCCACGGCCAGTCCGGCCGTGTACAGGCCCCACAGGGCCCAGAGCACGGTGATGAGCAGGGCGGTGAACACGCCCGGTGGCAGACGCCAGCCGCGCAGGTGTGCCGCGGCCACGGCCCACGAGTCCGGCAGCTCCGGCCAGGGCAGGTGCCACAGGAGCAGGTAGGGGATGCCGAGCAGGATCGCCGCTGCGAGCAGGAGTGCGCTCAGCCGTCGGATCTGGGACATGTCCGCCTCACTGGAGCTAGGGGGTCGCCTGGGTGTGGGGCCGTGCGGTGGCCGTGGCGTCGACGGTGGTCGAGCCCATCGGCAGGAGGGTGAAGGAGTATCCCACGGAACAGGTCACGGTCACGGTGTCGCCGCTGACCGAGACCGTACCGGTGGCGCCGGCGGCGTTGAGGAAGGACTGCGCGGCGGCGGACGCCGCCGAGGGGTCGAGGGCGACCTCGCTCGTGCCCTCGCGGTAGGCGGCCCAGTCGAGCTGTTGGACGCCCGCCCGGGCGGCCTCCTGGGCCAGGGTGGCCGCCTCGTTGCGGGCACCCAGCAGGCCTCCGCCGTCGGTGACCAGGCCCAGGCACAGCAGGAAGGCCGACGCCAGGACGGCCACGAACGCCGTGGTCTGACCGCTGTCGTCCGTGCGTCTCACGGCTGCCCCCTGAAGGTGTCGACGACGACCGTGGCGTCCCCGGTGATCGTCATGGTCCCCGGGACTCCCAGTCCGGTCAGGCCGCTCAGCCCGACGCGGCACTCGACCACGGCGGCGACCGCCCCTCCGGGGGTCAGGCCGCCGTGGTCGAGGGTGACGGAGTGGTCGCCGCACACCAGACCGTTCTCCGCGAGGGAGCTCGCGGCGGTGCCCGAGGCAGCAGCCTCGGCCGCGCCGACGCTGCGTTCGAGGGAGGCCGCCCGGGCGGCTGAGTGCGCCACCTGGTCGGCGGTGGAGTTGGCGTCCGCCACCCTCCCGGCGAGCACCATGAGCATGGCGAACGCCAGGAGGGCGGGGGTGAGGAGCGCCAGTTCCACCGAGGCCGAACCGCGGTCCCCCTGACTCGTGTCAGGGGACTGTCGAAGGCTCACGGGGCGGCCTCCGCAGGGACGAAACGCTCCACGGGCGCGGTGACCTCGTGGCCAACAGGCCAGCTGATGCCGGGGATGAGGCTGGGAACCTCGGCGTCCACGACCACGCGTACCTCCTGTGCACTGCGGTTGACGGACACGTCGAGGCCGGAGAGGAAGGAGCTCCCCCCTCCGTCGGCCACCGACGTGCCGCCGCCCGCCGTGCGCGACTGTTCGGCGGTCCTGCGCGCGATGTCCGCGACGACGTTGTCGCCGTGCATCCACAGGGCCGTCTGGACGACCAACAGGACCAGGAGCAGCAGCGCAGGCGCGGCGACGGCCATCTCCGCGCTGCCTCGGTCTTCCCGGGGAGCGCGCAAGGCTAGCCGCCGGAGATTGTGGCGATTTCGAGGTCCACGCGAGCGCCGATAGCAAGAACAAGCCCTGCGGCTACAGTCACCAGGGCAGCGGTGATGATGACCGTCTCGGTCGAGTAGCCGTCGTCCCTTCGGCTGAACAGCAGGGAGCTGAGGTAGGCGGTGATGCGCTGCATCGGGGGTCTCCAAAACGGTCGGGTTTCTCATCAGCTGAACAGGATGTGGCTCATCGCCGGATATCCCAGGAGTGCCAGGAATCCAGCAAAAAGCAGGACCACCGGCAGGCTCATCCGCTCGGTCGCGGACTGGGCCTCGGCGTCCATCTCGGACAGGAACTGGGTGCGCAGCGTCTTGGCCTTGGCGGCCAGGGAACTGCGAATGCGAGCGCCGTCGGCGCCGGCCAACTGGAGGCTGGCCGCGAGTTCGGCGAATTCCGGGGTGTCGTAGCGCTCGCCGAGGTCGCGCAGCGCCGTCCAGGGCGACTGGCGCATGAGCGCCGCCTCGCGCAGGCTCTCCCGGATGCGGGCCATGGCCCACCCGTTGCCCGCGGCGCCGGCGTCGGCCAGTGCCCCGTTGACTCCCGCGCCTCCGGCCAGGGAAACCACGACCAGGTCGGCGAAACCGGCCAGGGCGCGCCGCATGCGCTCCCGGCGCTTGTCGGCCTCGTCGCGCAGGGACATGTCCGGGGCGAACCACACGATCACGGCGAAGGCCGCCCACATGGCCATCGCGAGCGCGCCGGACGGAAGGACGCCGGCGAGGGAGAGTAGACCGCCCAGCAGCGGGGGGAAGGCGATTCCCAGGACCAGGGCGGTGAACTTCTCGGCGAGGTAGGACGCCGGTGAACGCTCGCACACCCGCAGGTTGCGCCGCGTGCGCGGCCCCGGCATGCCGAAGCCCTCCAGGACCGGGGCGCCGATCCCGCCCAGGCGCGCGAGCACCCCGGTGTCCGGGCCGGCGGCCACGTCCTGCCGGGGAGGGGGCGGGGCGGCCAGGCGTTCGGCGAGCGTGGGCCTCGCCCAGCGGGCCGCGAGGAGCGCCCACAGAGCCAGCCCGAGGGCGGCGCCCGCGAGGACGGCGGCCAGGGTGGGGGTCATCGGACGGCCTCCGAGGTACGGACGGGCGCGGGTTCGGGTGCGAGCACCCGCGGCCCCAAATCGAAGCGGGACATGCGGGACAGCCAGACCAGGGCGCCCGCCCACAGTGCACCGATACCCGCGAGGACAACCTGGCCCAGGAAGCCGTCGAACGGCTCCATGTACTCGCCGTTGATCACCAGCAGGAACGCGGCCATGCCCACGGTCGTGCCGACGATGATCCGGGTGGAGGTGCGCAGCCGCGCGCGGCTGGCGGCCACGCGCACGAGCATCGCCGCCTGTTCGCGGGAGGCCTCGGCCAGCGTGCCCAGCAGGGTGCCCAGGTCAGTGGCGTGCCTCGTGGCGGCCGTGCTCAGAGCGGCGGTCACGAGGTCGGCGGTGGGGTTGTCGACCTCGTCGGCGAAGACTCGCAGGGCGTCCTGCGTGGACCCGCCCGCGCGCAGCCGGTCGGCCAGCCTGGCGACCGGCTCACGCACCGGCTCGGGTGCGATGGGCACCGTGGCGGCGACGGCCTGGTGCAGACCGGCGGCGCCGGCCATGAGGTCGCGCAGCATCTCGGTCCAGGCCGCGACGGCCTCGATCCCGTCCACCTGTTCCTGGTGACCGCGGTCGGGCCCCAGTACAGCGGGCCCCCACCAGCAGCCAGCGGCGACGAGCACCCCGGCCACCGGCCAGCCGGTGAGGATCCAGACGAGCAGGCCGCCGACGATCGCCGCGACCAGGCGCAGCGGCCGCTGCCGGCCGAACAGCAGTGAACGCCAGGGCGGGATCCGCGAGGTGCGCGAGCCGCCGCCGGACGCGGCCAGCGACGCCAGGGCCAGCCAGAGCCCCGCGCCGAGCAGGACGCCGGCGGCGGCGACGAGGAGGACAGGGGTCGTCATCGCGTCCACCCCACCGTGTCGGGACTGAGCATCGCGGGGTCGAAGCCGGCCTCGGCCAGGGCGTCGAGCGTGTTGGGGCTGGGCGGGGCCGCGGGCAGTGGCCCGTTGCGGTCGCGCCGGTAGACCTCGTTGGAGACCACGTTCTGCCCCTCGGCGCCCACCACCTCGCGCACGCTCGTGACCATGCGGCCCCCGGTGGGCAGTGCGGACACGTGCACGACCAGGTGCACGGCGGCGGCCACCAGGGAGGCCGTGGCGTCCAGGGGCAGGCGCTCGGCGGACTGGGCGGCGTAGGCGCCCAACTTGGTGAAGGCGCCCGCGGAGTTCGCGGCGTGCAGGGTCGTGAGGCTGCCGTCGTTGCCCTGGCTCATGGCGTTGAGCAGCGGGACGGTCTCGTGTCCGCGCGTCTCACCGACGATGACCCGGTCGGGCGACATGCGCAGGGCCGTGCGCACGAGGTCGGCGATGGTGATCTCGCCGACGCCCTCGACGTTGGCCGGGCGGGCCTGGAGGGCGACGCAGTCGGGGTGGGCGTCGCGGTCGCGGTCCAGGCCGAGCTCGAACACGTCCTCGATGGTGACGAGGCGCTCGTCGACGGGGATCTCGGCGGCCAGGGCCCGCAGCAGGGTCGTCTTGCCCGCGCCGGTGCCGCCGGTGATGACCATGTTGCGGCGGGAGCGCACCCCCGCGCGCAGCAGGGCGACCAGGGTGTCGTCGATCGTGCCCAGTTCCTGGAGCTGGCCGAGGGTGGTGCGGCCGTAGCGGTGGCGTCGGATGGACACCGAGGGCTGCCGGGCGACCTCCATGACCGCGTTGAGGCGCTCGCCGCCGGGCAGCTGCATGTCGAGGATGGGCGCCCCCGGGTCGAAGCGGCGCTCCCCCGTGGCGGACTCCGACGCCAGGCGACGGACCAGGGAGACGACCTCCTCGGGGTCGGCGAAGAGGGAGTCGTGCCGCTCGCGGCTGCCGTCGGCGCGGCGCACCCACACGTGCACGCCGTTGATGTTGATGTTCTCGATCCCGGGGTCGTCCAGGAGGGGCTGCAGGGGGCCGAGGCCGCACACCCGGGCCAGGGCGCCCGCGGCGACGGAGGCCTCGGTCGTGGCGTCGAGCACCTGCCGGCCCTCGGACAGGGCGCGGCCCGCGTCCTCGTCGAGGATCTGGGCGATGACGCGTTCGGCGCGGGCCCGGTACTCCTCGGGCGAGTCCTCGGGTTCGCCCCGCGTCTCCTCGCTCAGCCGCCGGGTGGCCTCGGTGACGGTCCGCTCCACGCGGTTCGCCACGGTGCGGGCCCGGTCGGTGTCCAGGAAGTAGCCGTCGGTGATGTCGTACCCGGCGTCGTGTCCGCTGCTCATGCGCGAGCTCCCGTCGCCTCGGGCGCGGGCGCCGGGGTTGCGGCGCCGTCGGCCGGGCCGACGGGTCGGGCGCCCTCGGCGAGGTCGGCCGCCAGGCGCGCCGCCGCCTTCAGCAGAGGCCTGCGCTCCGGCTTGCGCGGGTTGGTCTCCCCGCGCAGGAAGGAAGCGGAGCGCTCGTCGGTGGGAAGCCGTCCCCACACGCCCGGGCCCAACGCGCCCTCGATCTCGCGGACGCCGCCGCTGCCGCCGACGACGACGGTGCGCAGGCGCGGCAGGCTGCGGGCCAGCGCCTCGGAGGCCTCCTTGGCCCGGCGCAGCTGGGCGAGGTCGTCGGCGACGAGCAGCAGGGCCTCGTCGGCCCACGTGGCCAGCGCGGCGGCCGCCGCGCCGGGGGTCAGGCGGCCCAGGTCCAGCACGACCGCGGGCCCCGCCGGGGAGGCGAGCACGCCGGGGTTCTGGGACAGCAGGCGCACCGCGCCGTCGGCGCGGTCCGCGGTGACGGGCGCGTGGCACACCGACAGCCCTCCGGGGAGGACCTGGGTGTGCGCGGCCAGGTCGGCGGAGGCGCCGCCGTGCCGGGATGCGGCGGCCAGGCCGGTCAGGCCGGGCTCGGGCTGGAGGCGCCGCCAGGTGGCGACGTCGCCGCCGGAGGCGTCGGCCTCCACCAGGACCGCTCCCGCCCCGCCGGGCCAGACCGCGGCCAGTGCCATGGCCGCGCAGGTGACGCCGGGTGCTCCGCCCAGGGAGAAGAGCGCCACGGTCCGGGGCATCACGCGCCTCCCCGGGGGTTGACCTGGACCACGCTGACACGCTCGACGGCCGCCGCGGAGGCGATGGCCGCGGCGTCGGCGGAGGAGGCGACGAGTTCGAGCTCCACGGAGCCGTCCTCGGCCGCGGAGGGCTGGACGTCCCGCACGAGTGCGCGGTAGGCCTCCACTCCGCCGGTGGCACCCTCCTCGGGGTGCACCACCACGGAGACCGCGGCGCCGGGTCCGATGGAGGCGGGGAACCGGCCGACGCGCAGGGCCACGCCGAGCACGGCGCGGTCGCGTTCGGGGAAGGCCGCCTCGGCGCCCAGGGCGGCCTCGGGGAGGAGGCCGCCCTCGGTGACGGGCACGGTGAGGGTCTGGCCGACCGTCGACTCCAGGCTCTCGGAGCCGACGAAGGAGACCCCGTCGGCGACGGAGATCCGCTCGATCCGCAGGTCCTCCGCGGCCACCACGTGGCCGGCGGGCAGGTCGGTGTCGGCGACGAGCACCCCTTGGCGGTCGTCCATCTGCTCCAGGGCCAGGACGCCGCTCAGGCCTCCCGCGGTCATCATGCCGAGGGCAAGGACCAGCCACCGCCAGCGGCGGGGTCCGCTGCCCAGGAGCCGCACCGGAGGGGTCTCCCCCTGCCGCGGGGAGGCCGCGGGCGCCGGTGCCGTCTTCGTGTCCACCACGTCTGTCGTCTTCTTTCGCTGTTAGCGGTTGCCTGTGTCGGTGACCAGGCCCTGGGATTCGGCCACACGGAGTTCGACCTGCGAGGTCGTGGTGACCGAGTCGAGCGCGCCCGACTCGCCGCCGGAGAACTCGCCCTCGGAGAGCTCCCAGCCCACGTCCCAGCCGACCTGGACGCTGACGGGGTAGGTGCCGCCGGGCTGGCTGTCGGAGGACAGGTCGTAGACGTGCCCGCAGTCGGGGGAGGCCGAGGCGGGGTCGTGCACGGCCGGGTCGAAGGGGGTCCCGGGGCCCTCGCAGCGGATCTGCGTACCGTCGCCCAGGTTCCACACCGTGGCGGTGGGGGTGGCGGTGACCGTGAGGGACCAGTCCTGCACCTCCGCGGAGGCCTCCTCGGCCTCCCAGTCCTGGGACTCCACCCACAGCCACACGGGGGTGTTGACCAGGACCAGGGAGTCGCTGCCGGGGGAGGTCTCGATCTGCGGCGGGGGCAGCTCGAAGTTGGCCATGGACTCCTGGATGAGGGTGACCGGGTCGGTGGGGGCCTCCCCCTCGCCGTCGTAGTCGATGGATTCCCAGTCGATGGCGTCCCAGTCCACCTGCGACCAGTCGATCGCGTCCCAGTCGATGGCGTTCCAGTCGACGCCGTCGCCGGAGTCGGCGGGGGCACCCGGGGCGCCCGGCGCACCGGAGCCGCCCGAGCCGTTGGAGCCCTGCTGGCCCGCGTGGGTCTGCCACCAGCGCAGCAGGATCGAGCAGCCGAGGCCGCCCGAGCTGCCGCACTCGATCTGGCCGAGGAAGGAGCCGTCGTCGGCGTGCGCCGGAGCGGCGATCCCGGTGGCCAGGACGGTCAGTACCGCGGCGGTGGCCGCGGGTCGTACGAGTCTCAGCATGATCCCGCTTCCCAGATCCTGAGGTCGGACACGCGCCAGGCGAGTCCGTCGTGAATGAGTGTGGCCTCGACGAGGCGCGGGCCCTGCCCTGGGGAGGAGCCCATGCCGAGGTTCCAGGCGGAGTCGTCGAGGCAGTCCTCGACCGTCGCGCTGTCGGGTCCCTCGACCTCGGCGACGGGGGCGAGGACGGGTTCGCCGGTGACCTGCCCGCTGGAGGCGCCGGCCCCCTCCAGGGCCGCGCTCATGAGGGCGTAGGCGCCGCCCACGGCGTAGTCCTGGAGCTCGGGGGGAACCTCGCCGCCCTCGTGGGAGGCGGCCACGACCGTATCCCACATGCCGGTGTAGGCGTCGAGCGCCGCGGCCTCCTCCTCGTTGGCCGGAGGAGGCGGGGAGCTCGTCGCCGCCCCCGCCTCGGAGCCCGCGTCCTCGGAGGACGCGCAGCCCGTGGCCAGGGCGAGGGCCACACAGCATCCCGCGGCCGCGCGCAGGACCGCGACGTCTCTTCTCGCGGCTGTCGTCATCGGTGAATTCTCCACTGCCATGGAAGGGGAGGGTGGTGCACGGCGGAACCGACCCGGGTGGGCGGGCTCTTTCCCTTCCGACGAGGGGTGGGGGCGGTCTCCTGCGCCCGGGAGGCACGGGACCGGGCGCGGGGCCGTTGAGCGGAGGAGGGGGTCCTCCGCCCGGGTTCGGGGCCGACGTGACCGGAGTCGCGTGGGGCGGGTCCCGAGGACTGACCGAAACCATGTGGTATTGGTTGGATTTTTTTCTGTCCTTGCGTGAGCTTATAGAGGAGTCGCCTGTTGTAACAACCCCCCGTGCCCCTTCTGTGACTGTGACACGGTCGACCTTCCGGACATCAGCCTCACAGCAGCCCGGCAAGACCACACACCCTCGCCCCTGCGACAAACACACGCGAAACAACATCTGAACGACATCGCCCTCGAAGCCGGTTCACCCGTCCCCGGCCCGCGGCACGGGTCGGGGACGGGGTGTGAAGGGCGCCGCGGTGTGGGGGAGAACACCGGGGCGTGGAACGCGACACGTCCGCAGGCCCTCCGTAGGCGCCCGACGGCGGGCGGGGTCAGACCACGAGCACGCGCGGACCGCGCCCGCGCAGCCTCCGGAGGTCGTCGGGGTCGGTGCCGGCGTCGGTGATGAGGCAGTCCACCTCGTGCAGCCGCGCGAAGCGGGCGATGCGGTCGCCGCCGATCCTGGTGTGGTCGGCCAGCAGCACCGTCCTGGCCGAGGCGCGCACCATCGCCCTCCTGGCCATCACCTCTGCGGGATCGGCACAGGTCAGGCCGCGCTCGGGGGACACCCCGTCGGCGACCATGAAAGCCACGTCCACGTGGAGCTGCTCCAACAGGCGCACGGAGGCGAGCGTGGTTCCGGCCGCCGCGCTCACCCGGCCCCCCAGCAGGTGCACGGAGAGGTCGCGACGCGAGGCCAGCCCCAGCGCGACGGGAACCGCGTTGGTCAGGACGTTCAGCCCGCACCCGGCGGGCAGCAGCCCCGCGATCCGCTCCGCCATCGGCCCGGCGTCGAGCATGACGACCCCGTTCCTCGGCAGTTCCGCCAGGGCGGCCCTGGCGATCCTGCCCTCGGCGGCCGAGAGCCGCCCCGTTCCCGACGGTGTCGTCGTGGCACTCACTCCCCCTGCGGGCCTGACAACCGTGGCACCAGCACTGAGACCACTCACAAGGTCCTCCGATCCGTCGATGGTCAACCCCTTGACCGCGAGGGCGACGCGCCCCGGTCCGCCACGCGCATTGGATCGAGTCCTCTGTTTCCTCACGGAGAGAACATCTCGGCCGAAGGGGAACGGTAGGCGAATACCCCCGCTGCTCGAAGGAAACCGTTGCGAAATGACAACGTGGCCGCCCACCGGGACCCCGGAGGGCCCTGCCGACCTGGGCAGCGACACGGACCGGAGGAGCACGCAGGAGCCCGCCCCGGAAGAGGCTCGCGTTCGGACCGGGTACCACAGCCATGGCGCACACAAGGCAACACACACGAACGAGAACAGAAACATAAGCGCAACTACTTCCACATATAGGTGCACTGGTGTTACCTTCATCTCTCTCACGGGCGCGGGCGGGGAGGTGGAGTCGCGTATGCCGTTGGACCACAACATGTCCGACTCCTCACGCAAAGCGATCGAGGTCCTCACCGGCATCCAGGTCCCCAAAGCCGGCATCAACAACCTCGGCCGCGCCTCGGAGATCTACACCGCCCTGGACCAACGCCTGGCCGTGCTCGAGGACCTGTTCGACCTCAGCCGCAAACACGCCCGCCGCCACTTCGACGGCCACACCGCCGACCGCTACGAACGCTCCCTGGACCAGTTCACCAGAGGCGAGAACAACTACGTCGGCTCGGCCCGCGACAACTCCACCGTCATGTCCGCCGAACTCTTCAAGGCCCGCGCCAACGTCGAGTACATGCACATGATGGTCATCGGCCAGTTCGTCCAGCTCCTGGCCGAGATCGCCTGGGCCATCGCCATGGCCAAGTTCACCTTCGGCGCCTCGCTGAAGTGGATCCCGATCTTCAAGGCCATCCGCAGCCTGGCCATGCGCCGCATCCTGACCTGGCTGCTCATCACCGTGCCCGGCCACCAGATCATCAGCCAGATCTTCGCGAGCATGGACAGCATCATCCAGCGCATCCAGATCGGCAGGGGGACCCGCCACCACCGCGACAGCGCCCTGACCGCGAGCGCCCACAAGGGCGCCGCGATCGAGGGCGTGCTCTCCGCGGTCTTCTCCGCGGGCATGGACGGGCTGTTCAGCAAACACCTGTCCGACCTGTTCAGCAAAGGCCTCACCGACCTCAAACTCCTGCCCGACCCGCCCCCGCTGATCAAAACCGGACCCGACGGGCCCGGCGGGCCGCCCCCGGCCGGCCCGCCCCTGCGCGAGACCCCCGACGGGCCCCCGCCCGGACCGCCCACCGGTCCCCCCGACGGGCCGCCTTCGGGGCCGGTCAAAGACGATCCGCCGCCCCTCAACCGCGACACCGACACCCCGCCACCCCCCGGCGGCGGTGGCGGTCCCGACGGACCCCCCGCCAGGCCCAAGGACGACCCGCCCGCCACCAACCCCGACCGGGGCCCGGACTCCCCCGCGCCCAAGGACACGGGTCCCACACCCGTGCCCGCGCCCAAAGAGGGACCGCCCCCGCCGCCGTCGTTGAACAAGGACCTGGCCGAGGTGTTCGGCCGCCACAACGACGAGTTCCTCGCCCCCTACAACCCCGCCAGCCCCGTCGGCGCCGGCGCCTTCGACAACGCGACCAAGGCCGCCGCCGCCCGTCAGGACTTCGCCGACCTCTTCGCCCGCAACTTCGGCGACCACCTCGGCGAGGCGGCCGCCCGCGACCTGGGACGCGACTACGCCGCCACCCTGGCCCGCCACTGGAACGACCCCGACCTGGGCCGGCACCTGCGCGACACCATCGGCGACCGCCTCCCGCCCCACATGCGCGACCACCTCGCCGACGTCCCCACCAATTTGCAAAAACCCCTGGGCGAGTACTTCTCCACCACCGGCGCCTACACCCAACAGGTCGGCGGCAGCATCGGCACCGGAGCACTCGAGGGCTACCTCGGCGAAGGCCTCGGAAGCCTCGCCGACGGACGCGGCTGGGAGGCCTCCGGCTACTCCGCCACCGCCGGCGCCACCCAAGCCGGCATCCAACAAGGCGCCACCGACGGCATCCTGCACGGCCTCGACCTGTTCAGCAACAAGGACAAACCCGACCTGTCCGAGCCCGAACCGCCCCGGACCGAGAGCAACGCCGCCGACAACCGCAACGGCAACCCCACCGGCCCCCAGGCCCCCGGCCCGTGGACGGGCGGCGGCGAGGACCCCGGCCGGGGCGGCGACCACGCCCCCGGCCCCGACCGCGACCACGCCCCCGACCGCGACCGCGGCGGCCAGGGGTCCCCGGAGCAGGACGGCCACGGCGAAGGCCCCCTCCTGGCCCCGCCGGTCGACGACTCCTCCCGGTACGACCGCGACGACCTCTCCGACATCGACGACGTCCCCGACCTGGTCAGCGACACCGACTCCGACTTCGGCGACACCGACTCCGACTTCGGCGACGCCGACGACCGCGACCAGCCCAACGACGACACCGTCCGCGTCCACCAGGACGAGGACGTGCGCACCCCCTACCCCGACCCCTTCAAGTCCCCCGAGGACGCCAAGGACCCCTACGCCACCACCGAGACCAAACACCCCGGCCTGGGCAACGACCTCTTCCACCCCGGCATGAACGACGGACCCCTGACCGTCAACTTCCTCAACGCCATCGTCCCCGACAACCCCATGGCAGCGCAGAACCCCGGTACCGAACACGGGGACCGCACCACGCCCCAGGAGCGGAGCGGCCAGGAACAGCACACCCCTGCGCCGGTCGTGGCTGCGCCGATCAACCAGGCGGCCCCGACGCCCGCGGGCCAACAGCCCCCCGCGCCCGGTCCGCAGAACCCTGCTTCCGACACCGGCCAGCGCTCCGCGCCCACCGACCGCAACAGCGGTGAACGCTCGCCCCAACGCACCGGTGGCGACACCCGCACCACGGACCCGTCCGCACAACGCTCGACCCGCGACGGCGACGTTGTGCGCACCTCGACCGAAAGCGCACCGCCCGCTCCGGAGTCCGCGACCACCGGCAACACCACCGACCTGGACAAACCGAACAGCCCGACGGACGCACAGCGAACGAACCCCGACAACGCACCCGCCCCCGAACAGCAGACCTCATCGAGCGACACCCCACAGTCCCCGCCTCCCGCTGCCGAAGACAGCAACAGCGACGGCCAACACGACACCGAGGACACCGGACACAACCCCTCCGACCGCGACGGCGAACAGTCCGACGAGCGCGATGAGGGATCCTCCGGGAACGACGACCGATCCCAGGACCGCGACAAAGACCAGCCCGGTGACGACGGGGATCGGTCAGGGGACGAGAACAACGACCGATCCGGCCTCGAGGACAGCGAGGACGGCAAACGCACGGACGACGACACCGAATCCGCGCACGAGGGGGACTCCACCACCGAAGGGGACGGCCAAGAGCGGAGCGGCGAAGGAACCTCTGAGGTCACCCCTGACTCGAACAGGCCCGACACCCAGCGCGACCCGGACCGTCCCGCGGATAACGGTGAGACCTTCGGTCTCTCTACGTCCGGATCTCCGGTTCCTCAAGAGGGCAGTGGTTCTGGTGGGCGGGATGTGCAGCAGGTGGGGGCGGAGCGGTCGGTGCGGTTCACCCCGCCCGATGACGCTGATGACGCCTCCGTGAGCTCGCCTGCCGTGTCGTCCACCGGTCCTGGTGCGGATCGGTCGGTGACCGGTGCCGCGCGGACTCCGGATCCGGATGTCGCTGGTGCTCCGGTGTCCGGGACACCGGTCAACCATCGGTCGGGGGAACCGGCGCCGGTGCGGAATGACCTCCCGGGCTCTGACCGGTGGGGTCAGGAGTCGCAGCCGCAGGTGCGCAAGGTCTCGAGCCTTTTCGCGCAGAGCCTGAAGCTGCCGGAGGGTGCGCCGCCGTTGACGGTGGAGGTGAACACCAACCATGGTCCGATGCGTGCTGAGGTGCGGATCGACAATCTCTTCTTCGAGTCCACGACGAGGAAGATCGATGGTGCGGGTGAGGGGGATCCGTCCTCGGTTCGTGATGTGAAGCTGCGGATCCGTGCTCTTCTTCAACAGGGTGTGGACATGCGGGCTCAGGTCTATGCGTCGATGGCGTTGAAGCGGCATGTCGAGGCGGTGTTCAACGACAAGTTCGTGTTGCCGCGCGGTGGACAGCAGCTGAAGGTGAGCTTCGATCTGGTGAGCCCCAGTTCTGAGGGGGCGCACGCCACGCTGGTCTGGTCTCCGGTGCCGCCTGCGGCTGATGGTGTGCCGCCGGATCTGGGGGCGGATGGTGATGGCCGGGGCGTTGGTGAGGTACTGCGTCGGTTGGGGATGCTGGACGGGGATCCGGCGCGGGGTGAGGACCGCCCGTATGTGGCGCGGCGGACGCTGGAGCGGATCGAGACGATGGTGGAGCCGCGTCCGGCACGCCGCTGGTCCGACCCTCAGAGTGCTGAACCCGCGCGGGTGCACACCGGCCTGGCGGACCCGTCTGCGTGGGAGGCCGCGCGGGCGGCGGCGCCGGTCCACCAGGTGGGCGAATCCGTGGACGCCGACTTCGCCGAACCCATGGCCGACTCCCGCGCGGCCCGGCCGCTGGACCTCGGCCCCGACGGTGACCCGGTGGGCCTCGACGATGACGGCAACCCAGTCGACCTCGACGCCAACGGTGACCCGGTCGACCCGGCGACGGTGCTGGAAAACCCCGACGCCCGGCCCGGCGACCCGGAGCGGTTCGTCAAGGCGGAGATGGACCCCCTGTGGGCCACCCGCAGGTTCGAGTGGGCGCGAATCCCGATTCCGGAGGAACACCGCACGGAGGGGGGCCCGACCCATGTCCTGGAGCTCACCTTCCGCCCTCGGATCCGCCGCGACGAGGACACTCTGACGCCAGAGCGGTACGAGGCGTACGTGCGCGCGTACGAGGCCAAGCTGGACGCCATGTGGAACCGGCAATTCCGGGTCCGCGGGGACGGGACCGTGGTGGGTGCGGACGGCACCCGGATGCACAAACTCGGTGACGACCTGTTCAACACCCTCTTCGGGAAGGAGAGCGTCCCGGACCCGGACGACATGAAGGTGGCCGATTCCGCATCGGGTGCCGAGCCGCCCCCGCCCGGGAGCGGGGACCAACTGCACGTCCGCCTCCTCTTGGCAGACGACTCCACCCCCGCTGCCCAGGTCCATCATGAGATCGACCTGCACGCCCGGCCGGGGGACAGAATCATGGGCACCCATAGCTGGAACGAGACGTTCCCGGTGGAATCGGGTGTCCATGAGACCGCGCACCTGCTGGGGCTGCTCGATGAGTACTTCCAGCCGGGAACGGTTTTCCGGGGGAGCAGGGACGCCGATGCGGTGCGTCCCAGCGACGATGACCACGGCTACGGCCTCATGGGCAACGCATGGACGAAGCGCGGTGCCGACGGGCGGTTGTACGCACGCCGCGACCCCGTTGTGCTGAGCGGGTACCTCGACACGATCGCCTCGGTCGTGGAGCACGGCACGTCCGACTACACGCCGCCGCCACGGGCCGCCGAACTGTCCGACGAGGTGAAGTCGGACATCATCCAGATCCTCGCGCCCGGTCTGGACGCGTCCGACCCGCGGCGGGCCGCCGTCTTCGACCGGTTCGCCCTGGCCACGGACCAACTGATCCGGGGGTGGGACGGTGAGCGGATCGCGGACCAGCTCATCTCTCCCGAGGACGCCGCGGCGCGGGGCGCCGACTCCGGCGCTGACACCCGCGCGGCCCGAGCCCGTGCCGCCTTCGACGCCCAGGTCGACCGCTGGCGGGCCGACGGTCGGCTGGCGCGGGCGCTGGATCTCGTCGACCGGAGCGGGGTGCGCGTGCCCGCCTCCGCCATGACCGATGCGCTGCCCGACCACGTTCGGGGCGAGCTCCAAGACGTGCTGGCCAAGTCCGATGAGCCGGCCTACGTCGACACGCTGGCCGTCTTCGCCGCTGGGCGCGACCACGCCGCGGGCCACGGGCCGATCGACGACATTCCCGCCGTTCAGGGACGTCCTCCCATCACCGCCGGGGACGTGCGAACGCAGATCGACCAGTGGCGTTCCAACGGCGAGCTGGTCGAAGCGCTCGGCGTGCTCGCCGACAACGGCCTGGAGGTGACGGGCGGCGAGTGGATCGGAGCCCTGCCCGACAAAGCGCTGCGAGATGTCGCCCACCACTTGCTCTCCGGGCTGCAACCGGTCTCCGCAGACCCGGGCCTGGATCGGGCGGGGCTGGAGCGTGTGGCCCTGGATGTGTTCGGTGTCGGGTTCGACCAGATGGTGCACCGCTCACCGGCGCGGGACCTCACCGTCACCGTTCCGGACGGCCGACAGGTCCCGGTGTCCGCGACGGAGGTGTACAACCAGCTCAAGGCGTGGCGGAAGCAGGGGGCGCTGGCCGATGTGCTGCGCGTTCTGCGTGGCTCCGACGTCCCCGTTCCCGACGATGTCCTCGCCCGGGCTTCTGGTAGGCGGGTGGTTCCGGTGGGGGCGGGGCGGTCGGTGCGGTTCGCCCCGCCCGATGACGCTGATGACGCCTCCGTGAGCTCGCCTGCCGTGTCGTCCACCGGTCCTGGTGCGGATCGGTCGGTGACCGGTGCCGCGCGGACTCCGGATCCGGATGTCGCTGGTGCTCCGGTGTCCGGGACACCGGTCAACCATCGGTCGGGGGAACCGGCGCCGGTGCGGGACGACCTGCCGGGCTCTGACCGGTCGGGGCAGGAGTCGCAGCCGCCTCCTCCGCCCGGAAAGGGCCGGGGCGGCCACGACATCGTGGCCTTCCCCATGACCGAGAGCACAGGCCGGCCGGGGAACCCCTCTCCGCAGGCCGCGGCGGACAGGATGGCAGAGGCCATCCGTCTCGGAGAGCTGGCCTCGGCCGACATCAAGGACGCGATCAGCGGCTACCAGCGCGCCCAGGACCTGGTCGCCCAGACCCGCGAGGCCGAGAGCCAGGGCCGCCCCGACGCCGCCGACCTGCGCGCCCAGGCCTTCGAGGCCCAGCGCCAGGCCAACGACGCCTACCGCGCCTACGACCACCTCGCCCAGATGCAGGCCGACCTGCTGCGCCCCGACGGCCCGACCACCGTCATGGCCGTCCCGGAGACCACCGGCGGCCCGAGCCGCGACACCGGCCCCGTCCCCCTCGGCGGAACCAGCAGGGACATCCCCCTCGGCACCCTCGACACCGACTCCCCCCTCACGCGCGACGACGGCCCGCCCGACGACCGCGGTACCACCGGGACCGAGAACGACAGGGACCCGAACCGGAGCACCCAGGATGGCCCGCCTCCGCCCCTCACCTACGGCGGCGACTTCGTTCCGGACCGCAGCGGCCAGAGCTACGACCTGGGCTATCTGACCACGTCCACCCTCCTCGGACCGCACATGCTCTTCACCGAGCACCTGCCCGGGTTCGTCCACGACGTCCTGACCGGTACCCCGGGCATGCCCGCCCCCGCACGGCAGGGGATCGTGAACGGTGTGGTCGACATCCTCACCAGGGAGGGGCCCCGCCCCTTCCTGCGCGAGGGCGGGCACACCGTCAGCACCACCCACGACGGGCAGACGTGGAGCGCCGACATCGACCTGCGCCCCGAGGACGGCGAGTTCTACCACGTCGGCACCGAGAACCTGAGCGGTGGCGGGGACTCCAGGTTCCTGAGGCTCCACGACGCCGGCCCCGGGGTGGACTCCAGCGACGGCGGGTCACGCGGCGCGGGCAAGACCGTCGGCACCAAGTTCACGATGAGCCCCCTGTACGTAGCGAGCGCAGGCGGCAACGACATCGGGCCGATCGCGGCCATCGGCGGGCGCGGCGGCATGAAGGTCCGGGGCACCTCCGGGTCGGCCTCGACCAGCGCCAACGCCGCCAGCGGGATCGAACTGCTCGGCGCCCCGAACCTCTACGTCGGCGACCTGCACATGAAGGCCTCCGTCACCGGCCCCGGCCTCACCGCCCCGCGCGTCCAGGAGGGGACCGCGTACAACGGGCTGACCATGAACCTGCCCGGGGAGGTGGTCCCCTCCGACGCACCCCGGCACATCGTGCCCGACAACGGACCGGCGGACGCGAACGGGAACCGTCCACCGGTGAACCGGCCGCTCATCGGCACCGGCCACCCGCTGGAGATCACCCGCTTCTCCCCGGTTCCCCCGGCATCCGGTGACGGAACCGACGGGGACACCGCGGGCACCACCGGCGGGACCGACCGCGGCGGTGAAGGCGACCGCGACGACAGCACCACGACGGACGGCGGCGGCCGTCCGGGGAAGGGCACCCTCGGCACCTGGCTCGCCGACCACTTCCTGGGGACCCCTCCCCAGGGCGGACGGGGCGGCGGCCGCGCCCCCTCCCGACAGGAACGGCGTGACAACCAGTACCGCGAGGCCATCGAGTCCACCTTCGACAACGACCGGGTGCAGCAGTACCTGCCGCAGATGGTCAACAGTTCCGCGCACATCCGGATCGAGATCCCCGGCAGCCGTCCGCGCATCATGCAGATGTGGTCGGTCTCGACCGAGTACAGCCGCAAGGACTTCGCCCCCGGCCTGGCCGACTTCGTGCACAGCAACACCCTCGTCAAGAGCGACTCCTCCGGCGTGAAGCACTCCACCGTGGCCTCCGGCTCGATCGGCGGCGGCTTCGGCATCTGGATCGACCTGCCCAACGGCAGGAGCATCCGGCTCGACGTGCCCTTCGTGGAGTACTCGGCCACGTTCGAGAAGAGCACCGGGACCACCCTGAACACCTCGGGGACCAGCAGCCACGTCGTGCACGCCCCCTCCGGCCACGCGGCCTACGACGTCAAGCGCGACTTCTACGTCCACATCCAGGGCGAGTCGCAGCCGCACCGCTTCGAGGCCGACACCGTCGAGATGCTCACGGTCGAGGACGCCCGCCTGCTCAACGGCGAACCGTCCAAGGCCCCGACCTCGACCGACGGACCGGCCGTGCCGCCCCGGCCCCCGTTCCCGAACCTCGCGGTGGACCACCCCACGGACCTGAGCGGGGCCACCGTACGCGGGTTCGGCCACGCTCCCCCGGCCCCTCCGGCGGACGACACCGCGACGACGGGAACAACAGGCAACACCGACGCCACGAACACGACGGACACCGCCGGGAACGACGACGCCGACGGTGACACGCAGGCGCCCCCCTCACCGCAGCGCCCGTTCTACGACGACCTGGCGTACAACGTGCTCAGCGCCATCTCCGAGAAGCGCCCCGGCATGGTCATCCCGGACCTGGCGCGGACCGACAAGGACTACGCCGTCCGTCCCAGCCGCATGGACCCGGAAGGACCGCTCCGCAGCTTCCGCGAGCGCTGGGGCCTGCGCCGCAACGTGGACGTGGCCCGGGACAACACGCTCAAGGTCATCAAGGCGCTCTCCGAGTCCGGCCTCAAGAGCGGCGCGTCCGACCTGCCCGGCGACGGCATCCCGGTGCGTCTCAAGGAATCCGCCGTGATCGACCCGACGATGCTCCGGCGGGACAAGGGGTCCCGTCCCGACGCCGTGACCGTGCGCGTCTACGGCGACTTCGACCGCCTGGTGCACCAGTTCGACACGACCTCCAGCGGCGGCGCCCGGTTCGCGGGCTCGGCCGGCATCACGACCACGAAGGGGTCGAGCGTCAACCACTCGCTCGGCCTCAACGTGGGCGCGAGCGTGCGCACCGACGAAGGCGCCGACGCGCGCGGCGTCCCCAGGGTCCTGGGAAACCCCTCGGGTTCGCTGAACACCTCCCTGAGCACGGGCAAGGGCTCCAGCCAGGGCCTCTCCCACAGTTCCGAGGAGACGGTCCTGTTCAGCGGGGACTCCGACGTGTGGACGTCCCGCACCCGCTTCACCGCGCGGCTGTTCGAGCACGACGACATCGGCATGGCGCGCGACGACCGGCCCCAGCGCGAACACGGCATCCCGCTCCTGGGGAAGGGGATGGACGCCGAGACCGTCCTCCTCACGCCCAAGATGCCCCCGATGGCCACGGACTCCCCGGCCACCGTGTCCGACCCGGCGGGCACGACCCGCGACGGCGACACCGCCACCTCCTCCGACGGTCAGGAGACGCGGAACACCCCCGCGACCGCCGCGGACACCCGAGGTGAGGACTCCACGCGGACGGACACCTCCGGGGACACGGAGTCCGACACGACCGGCGGCCGGCAGCCGCTCACGCCCGAGCAGGCACGGGACATGATCCGCCGGAACTTCGTCCCGCAGACCACCCCCGGCGGTACGCCGGGCGGTGACCGGGGCGGCCGCTGGACCGTCATCCGGGACGGGGCCGTCCACACCTGGGGACGTCTGTTCGGCGAGAGTGCCCAGGTCGTCACCCCTCCCCCGAACACCACCGCGCCCCCCGCGGGCACCGTGACGACCACCGTCGCCGACGGCAACCGGGCGGTGGTCCTCTCCCCGCCGCCTTCCCCCGGCACCACCGCGGGAACCAACGACAACCAGGCCGTCGTCCTCTCCCCGCCGCCTCCCCCCGGCACCACCGCGGACACCACCTCCGGCACGACGCCGCAGACCGTTCCGGCGGGCGGCGACCGGAACGGGGACGGCGCCCCTGACAGTGGGCCCCAGCAGGGACCGCCGACCCTGAACCAGACCCGCGCCCAGGCGATCCGCGGCATCGGCGGCACCTTCGAGCGCGTCAACACCCACTTCGACACCGGCAGCCGGGGCATGCGCGGGCTGCTGGAGGAGACGTTCCGGACCTTCTCCGAGCCCCGCGGCGGCCTCTACGACGGATTCCGGCTCAAGCTCGACTCCTTCCTCTCCCAGTCGTCCGGAGGCGGCCGACAGTTCGAGAACCACCTGTCGGCGGAGGAACTCGCCACGAGCAAGAGCGCCACCACGCCGTCGGGCTCCCGTATCCGCCAGGAGATGAGCGGCGGTTTCCGGTCACCGCACGACGTCCGCGCCACCGTCGCCACCAAGGTCGAGATCGACACCGTCACCGACTTCCGCCCCGTCGACGCCCAGATGCGGTGGAACGGCGGCACCGAGGTGTTCGTGTCCACCAACTCCTCCCTGACCGGCAGCGTCGGCCTCAAGTTCGGGGGAAGCGGGGGCCGCAACCCGAACCCGCACCCCTCCGACGACTCCCTGCCCACCGAGGCCGTCCGACCGATCCCGCTGGTCGGCCCCTCCATCGCCCGCACGTTCTTCTCGCGCGGCACGTCGAACACCCAGGCGACCGCGTTCACGTCGTCCGTGCTGTTCATCCCGAACATCACCAAGGCGTACGCCTTCCGCGCCTCCGGCCACCTCACCCAGGCGATCGAGTTCGCGAAGAACTGGAGCATCGGGCCTCCCCTGAGCTGGAACACCCGGTTCCACGGGTGGACCGTTCCCGTCAAGGACCTGCTCTCGGGCTACGTGCACTCCCGCGACGCGCAGCAGGCCGACCTGGTCATGGACAAGGCGACCCGCGACGGCGACAGGGTGGACCTGAGTCCGCAGCCCAACCCGAAGAAGCCCGACAACGCACAGGTGCGCCCCGGGTTCGAGGGCAGCGGCAGGCAGGTCCAGCCCGCCGACCCCGGGGCCGCCCTCCAGAACCTGGTGAACGACCTCGCCTCGAACGGGCTGGAGCTGACGGCCGGCGGCCGGGAGCTCCTTCTGCAGAAACTGACCACGCACCTGGGCCAGAACCCGGACTCCACCGTCCCGGTGCCGGTCAAGGTCCGCGCGCTGGGGCCGGAGCCCGGGCCGGACTCGGGGCCGCGACCCATGCGCTCGGCCTCCCCGGGCAAGGTCTACGTGAACCTGACCAGGGACCCGGAACGCACCGACGTCTCGTACGTCGGCCAGTCCGGCTACTACATCGAGTCGCACACGTGGAAGGCGACCGACGCGCACGCCCAGAACCGGGGGACCGGAACGACGGTGGGCGCGGACGGCGTGCTCCTGCAGCCCCTCCCCTACGCCCAGGACGACCAGGGGTCGGACGGGCAGCCGGACCACCGCCCGCTGTTCGCCTCCCCCGCCGGAGCGGTGTCCTCGTCCACGCGCGACGGGAGCTCCACCGGGGCGTCCCAGGACGACGCCCACACCGTCGAACTGCACATGGACACCCCGTACGCGAAGGTCCGCGCGGACACGACCCTGACCCTCACCCTCGAACTCGGCGAGCCCAAGGGCGGGGAGAACGGCAACCCCCCGCGTACGACCTACACGGGCACCGCGGACAGCGGGCGTGTCGAGACGATGTACCCGTTCGCGTACATGACCTTCGACCCCCCGGAGGCGCCCACCACGACCACCGCCGCGGAGGGGGACACGCGGGGAACCGGCGCCGACACGCTGTCGCCGCCGCCCGCCCCGACCGTCACCACGTCCACGGACGGCACCGGATCCACCGGAACGGCGCCGGCCGACCGGGACGCGCCCCCGGCCCCGGAGGGCGGCGACACCACCGGCGACCGGACGCGAACCGACACGCCCGGGAACGACCGGACCGCCGACGGCGACACCGCGCAGCGGTCCCCGGCCCCGATCTACGCGTCGGTGGCCGACGCTTTGCGTGCGTGGACCGGTGACGCGGGCCCCCGGCCGGGCACCGACACCGCCATCACCAAGCCCGCCATGGTGCAGGACGGCGGGCAGGCGCTGCGCGACAAGGCCAACGTCGTCATCGCGCAGACCCTCGGCTGGAAGCCGCCCCCCGGCACCCCCGAGGGCGGGCAGCCCACCCGCGACACGGCGAACGCGGCGCGTGCCTACCTCGCGGACGCCTACGGCCAGGACCCGGTGTACAACGAGATCGACCACAGCCTCAGCGAGAGCGCCGTCAAGGCGGTGTACCCGTCGGCCTCGCACAACGCCGAGGGGGTGGAGTTCACGGACATCGGCCGCACCGAGTGGGGCGCCAAGGTCGTGCCGAGCAGCCGCGGGGCGAAGATCCTGGACGCGCTGCCGGGCAGCCAGCTCAGCGACTCCCGCGTCCACCCCCGGTCGAACAGCGCCGGCGACTCCCACGGCGGGGGCCGGGGCCGGGGCGGGGAGTTCCGCCCCGCCGGGCTGAGCACCGCGGCGGAGGGCATCCCCTACGACGGGCACGAGGGCACCTACACCGGCGCGCCGGGTGTGAACACCAGCTCGTCCCACGGGGCGGAATCGGGCTCCAACCAGGCGGTCAAGGGCTACCAGGAGTCCGACAAGCTCCGCCAGGGGCCCGTCTACCTCATCGAGTACGACGCCACCTGGGCGTTCGGCGCGGGCAGCAAGCTCAAGGCGCCCGCCGCCTTCCACCCGAACGACCCGAGCCTTCCGTCGACCCCGCTCCACAAACGGCCCACCCGCTGGGGCGTGGACGACGTCACGGTGAGGATGGCCGGCTGGTACTCGGAGTCCGACGCGATCGCGATGGGCTTCCTCACGCCGGACCAGGCGAAGGACATGGCCCCCGTCATGGACCGGCTCAACCGGGCGCGGGAGGAGTTCAGCGAGGCGGAGGCCGCGTACGCCGACACCCGGGCCCCGCTGGAGGGCCTGGCCGAGGGGTACGCCGCCGCCCCGGGCGACCGGAGCGCCGAGGACGCCTACAACGCGCAGGAGGACAAGTACAAGGAGGCGCTGTCCGATTTCAACGATCAGATCGACGCCCTGATCGAGACCGTGAACAACACGCGCACCACCCTGGAGGAGGCCGGGCAGGGGACGGACTCCGGGACCGCTCCCCCCGTGCGCACGGTGGGCGGCGACGGAGGCGAGGGGACGACCCGCGCACCGGCCCCCGACGACACGACCACCGGGGACACCGGGAACACGACAACCACGACCACCGGGGACACCGGTGCCGCCACCACGACCACCGGCGGACCCCGGCCGACCGTCACGGTGACCCCGCCGGCCCCGGAGCCCACGGGCCCGGGCGAGGGCCTGGCCGACCGCTTCCTGTCGGAGCTGAACCTCCGTGCGCCGGAGTCGGACACCCCCGCGCCGGACTCCGACGGCTCCCGGAACCCCGAGGACGGCCGGGAGCAGAACACCGGCACCGTGGACGCGCGGGTCCAGCGCGCCTCCGACGCCGCGGACACCGCGGTCCAGGAGGCCCATGACGCACGCGATGCCGCGAACGATCTCGCCACCACCCTGAACCGCGGCACGGCCGACCTCCGGAACGGCATCCGCCTCCTCACGGGCTCCGACGACGGAGCACCCGCCGCCGGGACCGGAGGACGCGCCCCCGCGCCCGCAGCCGACGGCACCTCCGCGCCGGGGGCGATACGACAGGCACAGGACGCACGGACGGCTGCGGACACCGCGCACGACAACGCCACCGCCGCCGACAACGACATCACCGCCACCCGGAACAACGCCACCGGAACGACGCCCGAGCCCCATCGCGGCGCCTTCTTCCAGCGGGTCGGGACGGCAACCTCCGAGGCGGAGAACGCGGACACCGCCGCGACCGAGGCCCATGACACCGCCGACGGGCACGAGGACACCGTCGCCGAGATCGGGACGGACCTCAACGCGACCCCGCCGCGGTACCAGGCGCTCAGCACCGCCGTGGACGGCCTGTCCGGGCAGGACCGGGCCGCTGGCGGGGACCGGGCCGCCGGCGGGGACCGGGCCGCCCAGGACGCGCGCGACCAGGCCGACAGCCTGATCTCCGACCTGGAGGGGATCGCCGATCGCGCCGACACCGCGCGGGCGGAGGCGGAGAGCACCGCGACGGAGGCCGCCGCCGCGCAGACGGACGCCGACGCCGCGAAGACCAAGGCCGACCGGATGGCCGCGGACGCCGAGACCCTGCGGACCTGGGCCGAGGGGGTCAGCACCGAGGCCTCGACCCACCGGGACAGCGCGGATCGGGCCGTCCGGGACGCGCGGAACGCCGGGGCGGCGGCGCAGGGGGCCGCCGACGCCGCCAGGGAGGCCCGTGCGGCGGCGGACGCGGCGAGGGCCAGGGCCGACGAGGTGCGGACGGACGCCGCGGACGCGGCCGGGGACGCCGCCCGGGCCGAGGCCCACGCCCTCTCCGCACGCACCGCGGCGGACCTCGCGGCCCAGGCCGCCGCGAACGCCTCCCGCCCCTCCCCCGGAGGGCAGACGGCGCCGGGTACGACCGGCAGGACCGACCCGACCGGCGGCGAGGGATCGAGCAGCGCCGGCCCCCGGGCAACGACGAACCCGCCGAACACGACCGACGGCTCCCGGGGGACCGCGGACCCGCGGGCGAACGCGGCGCGCCAGGCCGCGGAGGACGCGCGGGCCAGGGCCCAGGAAGCCCGGCGGACCGCCCGCGAGGCGACCGCGCTGGCCCAGCGGACCGCAGAGGACGCGAGGCAACTGGCCCAGCGGGCCGACCGCCTGCGCGCCCGGGCGGACGACGCCGGGCAGGCGGCCACCGACGCCGCCACGCGGGCCGAGGAGGCGCTGGAGACCGCCCAGGAGGTCAGGGACACCGCCGACGCGACCGTGAGGACCGCCGACCGTACCGCCGCCGACGCCCGTCGCGCGCACCAGGAAGCGCAGGAGGCCGCCCAGAAGGCGGAGGCCGCGGCCGAGCGTGCCGCCGAGGCCGCGGAGACCGCCCGGGAGGCCCGCGACGACGCCGAGAAGATCGCCGCCAGCGCCCGGAGGCGCATCACGAGCGTCCGTAACCTCCTGGAGAGGATCCCGGCGGCCGGGGGCCCGGTGCGGACCTCGTCCGAGGGCAGCGGCGACAACCGCCGGTCGGGCGACAGGGACGGCTCCGGTACCGGCACCGGGGGCAGGGGCCGCGGAACGGACGGGGACGGCGGAAGCTCCTCGCGCGGAAAGGGCCGGGGCGGCCACGACATCATCGCCTTCCCCATGACCGAGGTCCCGAACCAACCGGGGAAATCCTCCCCGCAGGCCGCGTCGGACAGGATGGCCGAGGCCATCCGCCTCGGGAAACTGGCCTCGGCGAGCATCAGGGACGCCATCAGCGGCTACCAGCGCGCCCAGGACCTGGTCGCCCAGACCCGCGAGGCCGAGAGCCAGGGCCGCCCCGACGCCGCCGACCTGCGCACCCAGGCCTACCAGGCACAGCGCCAGGCCAACGACGCCTACCGCGCCTACGACCACCTCGCCCAGATGCAGGCCGACCTGCTGCGCCCCGACGGCCCGACCACCGTCATGGCCGTCCTGGAGACCACCGGCGAGTCGAGCCGCGACCCCGGACCCGTCCCCCTCGGCGGAACCAGCAGGGACATCCCCCTCGGCCCCCTCAACACCGACTCCCCCCTCACACGCGACGGCGGCCCGACCGACGACCGGAACACCACCGGGACCGACGACAACCGGGACCCCAACCGGAGCACCCGGGAGGAGGCACCGCCGCCCCCGCCGGAAGGCGGACCGCGGCGCCTCACCTATGCCAGCGACTTCGTTCCGGACCGGGAGGGCCAGGCCTACGACCTGGGCTACCTGACCACGTCCACCCTCCTCGGACCGGACATGCTCTTCACCGAGCACCTGCACGGGTTCGTCGACGACGTCCTGGCCGGCACGCCTGACATGCCCGCCCCCGCACGGCGGGCGATCCTGGACGGCGTGGTCGACATCCTCGACAGGGAGGGACCCCGCCCCTTCCTCCGCGAGGGCGGGCACACCGTCAGCGCCACCCACAACGGGCAGACGTGGAGCGCCGACATCGACCTGCGCCCCGAGGACGGCGAGTTCTACCGCTTCGACATGCAGACCCTGAGCGGCGGCGAGGACTCCAGGCGGCTGAGGCTCCACGGCGCCGGCCCCGGGGTGGACTCCAGCGAGAGCGGGTCACACGGCCAGGGCAAGACCGCCGCCTTCAAGGTGTCGGTGAACCCCTTGTACGTCGGCAGCATCGGCGGCAACGACGCGGGCCCGATCCTCTCCGGCGGCGGGCGCGGCGGCAAGAAGGTCCGGGGCACCTCCGGGTCCGCCTCGACCAGCGCCAACGCCGACACCGGCATCGAACTGCTCGGCCCCCTGACCCCCTACGTCGCCGACCTGCACATGAAGGCCTCCGTCACCGGCCCCGGCCTCACCTCCCCCCGTGTCCAGGAGGGGACCTCGCACAACGGGCTGAGCATGAACCTGCCCGGGGAGGTGGTCCCCTCCGACGCACCCCGGCACATCGAGCCCAAGAACGGCCCGGCGGACGCGGACGGGAACCGCCCACCGGTGAACCGGCCGTTCATCGGCGCCGGCCACCCGCTCGAGATCACCCGCTTCTCGCCGGCATCGGACGGCGGGACCGACCGGGACACCGCGTCCGGTGACGGAGGGACCGACCGCAGCGGCAGCACCACCACGACGGGCGGCGGCCGGAAGGACACCCTGGGCACCTGGCTCGCCGACCACCTCCTGGGGCCCCGTCCCAAGGGGGGCCGGGGCGGCGGCCGCACCCCGTCCAAGAAGGAGCAGAGCGACGACCAGAACCGCACATGGATCGAGTCCACCTTCGACAACGACCGGGTGCTGCAGTACCTGCCGCAGATCTCCAACGGGTCCTCGCAGATCCGGATCGTCTTCCCCACCGGCTCTTCCCGCCCTCCCCGCACCATGGAGATGTGGTCGGTCTCGACCGAGTACGACCGCAAGGACTTCGCCCCCGGCCTGGCCGACTTCGTCCACGGCAACACCCTCGTCAAGAGCGACTCCTCCACCGTGAAGAGCTCCACCGTGGCCTCCGGCTCGATCGGCGGCGGCTTCGGCATCTGGCTCGAACTGCCCAACGGCAAGAGCATCCGGCTCGACGTGCCCTTCGTGGAGTACTCGGCCACGTTCGAGAGGAGCACGGGGACCACCCTGAGCACCTCGGGGACCAGCAGCCACGTCGTGCACGCCCCCGCCGGCCACGCGGCCTACGACGTCAAGCGCGACTTCTACGTCCGCCTCGACGGCGAGGAGGCGCACCGCTTCGAGGCCGACACCGTCGAGATGCTCACGGTCGAGGACGCCCGCCTGCTCAACGGCGAACTCCCCAAGGTCCCGACCTCGACCGACGGGCCGACCGCGCCGCCGCGGCCCCCGTTCCCGAACCTCGTGGCGAACGGCCCCACGGACAAGCTCACGGACCTGAGCGGGGCCACCGTGCTCGGGTTCGGCCAAGCTTCCCCGGTCGCCTCGGAGAACCACGGCGAAGCGACGGACGGCACCGACACGACCGGCACCACCGCGGACACGGGTGTCGCGGACACGGCAAGCACCACCGGGGACGACGACGCGGATGCCGGCCCCCCGAAGCCCGACGCACCGCAGCGCTCGTTCTACGACGACCTGGCGTACAACGTGCTCAAGGGCATCGCCGAGAAGCACCCCGGCATGGTCATCCCGGACCTGGGGAGGACCAGGAAGAACTACGCCGTCCGCCCCAGCCACATGGCGCCGGACACGGTCCGCAGCTTCCGCGAGCGCTGGGGTTTCCGCCGCAACGCGGACGTGGCACGCGAGAACACCCTCAAGGTCATCAAGGCGCTCTCCGAGTCCGGTCTCAAGAGCGGCGCGTCCGCCCTGCCCGGCGACGGCATCCCGGTCCGCCTCCAGGAAACCGCCGTGATCGACCTGACGACGCTCATCAAGGACAGGGGCCTGCGCCCCGACTTCGTGACCTTGCGCGTCTACGGCGAGTTCGACCCCCTGGTGCACCAGTTCGACACGACCTCCAGCGGCGGCGGCCGATTCGGGGGGTCGGCCGGCATCACGACCACGAAGGGGTCGAGCCTCAACCACTCGATCAGCACCACCGTGGGCGGCAGTGTGCGCACCGACGAAGGCGCCGACGCGCGCGGCGTCCCCCGGGTGCTGGGGAACCCGGCGGTCGCGCTGCTCACCTCGTGGGGCACCGGCAAGGAATCCGTGCAGAGCCTCTCCCACGGCTCCGAGGAGACGGTCCTGTTCAACGGGGACTCCGACGTGTGGACGTCCCGCACCCGCTTCACCGCGCGGCTGTTCGAGCACGACGACATCGGGATGGCGCGCGACGACCGGTCCCAGCGCGAACACGGCACCCCGCTCCTGGGGGACGGGTTGGACACCCACACGGTCCTCCTCACGCCCAAGGTGCCCCCGACGGCCTCGGACTCCCCGGCCACCGTGTCCGATCCGGCGGGCACGACCCCCGACGACGGGACCGGGGGGCGGGAGGGGCGCACCCCCGAGACCACCGCCGACACCGGGGGAGAGGACTCCACGCGGACGGACGCCTCCGGGGACACGGAGTCCGACACGACCGGGGGCCGGCAGCCGCTCACATACGACGAGTCGCGGCGCATGCTCCGCGGGGACTTCGTCCCGCGGCCCACCCCCGGCGGTGACCGGGGCGGCCGCTGGACCGTCATCCGGGACGGGGCCGTCCACACCTGGGAGCGCCTGGTCGGCGGAGGCTCCGAGACCGTCACCCCTGCCCCGAACACCACCGCGCCCCCTGCGGGCACCGTGACGACCACCGGCACCGTGACGACCACCGGCGCCGACGGCAACCAGACGGCGGTCCTCTCCCCACCGCCTCCCCCCGGCACCACCACCGACACCACGACCGCAACGGCACCGAACACCACCGCGCCCCCTGCGGGCACCGTGACGACCACCGGCACCGTGACGACCACCGGCGCCGACGGCAACCAGACGGCGGTCCTCTCCCCACCGCCTCCCTCCGGCACCACCACCGACACCACGACCGCAACGGCACCGAACACCACCGCGCCCGGAGGCGAGCGGGACGGGGGCACCACCCGGGACAGTGGGCCCCAGCAGGGCCCTCTGCCCCTGAGCCAGACCCGCGCCCGGGCGATCCGCCGCATCGGCGGCACCGTCGAACGCGTCAACACCCACTTCGACACCGGCAGCCGGGGCATGCGCGGGCTGCTGGAGGAGACGTTCCGGACCTTCTCCGAAACGCGCAGCGGTCTCCACGACGGATACCGGCGCAAGCTCGAGTCGTTCCTCTCCCGGGCGTCCGGGAACGGTCTGCGGTTCGAGAACCACTCGTCGGCGGAGGAGCTCGCCGCGAGCAAGAGCGCGGCAACGTCCTGGGGCTCCCGGATGCGCCTGGAGATGAGCGGCGGTCTCTGGTCACCGCACGACATCCGCGCCACCATCGCCACGAAGGTCGAGGCCGACGAGGTCACCGACATGCGCCCCGTCGAAGCCCAGATGCGGTGGGGCGGCAGCAGCGAGACGACCCTGTCCACCACCACCTCCCTGACCCGCAGCGTCGGGCTCAGGTTCGGAGGCAGCGGGGGCCGCAACCCCAACCCGCACCCCTCCGACGGGTCCCTCCCCAACGAGGCCGAGCGACCGATCCCGCTGGTCGGCCCCTCCCACACCCGCACGTTCTTCTCCCGGAGCACGTCGAACACCCGGGCGACCGCGTTCACGTCGTCGGTGCTGTTCATCCCGAACGACACCAAGACGTACGCCTTCCGCGCCTCCGGCAAGCTCACGCAGGCGATCGAGTTCCTGAAGAACTGGAGCATCGGACCGACCCTGACGTGGAAAACCCTGTACCTCGGGTGGACCGCTCCCGTCAAGGACCTGCTCGCCGGCTATGTGCACTCCCGCGACGCCCATCAGGACAAGCTGGTGCAGGACCGGGCGGTCCGCGACGGCGACAAGGTGCACCTGGGCGCACAGCCCAACCCGAAGAAGCCCGACAACGCCCGGGTGCGCCCCGGGTTCGAGGACAACGGCAGGCAGCTCCATCCCGCCGACCCCGGGGCCGCCCTCCAGAACCTGGTGGACGACCTCGCCTCGAACGGGCTGGAGCTGACGAAGCAGTCGCGCGAGAACCTGCTGCAGAAACTGACCACGCACCTGGGCCAGAACCCCGACTCCACCGTCCCGGTGCCGGTGGAGGTCCACGCGCTGGGGTCGGAGTCCGGGCCGGACTCGAAGCCGCGGGCGCAGCACTGGAGCACCGAGGCGAAAGTCTTCGTGAACCTGACCAGGGACCCGAAACCGGCCGAGGTCTCGTACCCCGGCCAGTCCGGCTACTACATCGAGTCGCACAAGTGGACGCAGACCCAGGCGGGTTCGCAGACCAGGGGGACCGGGAACTCGTCGAGCCTGGACGGTGTGCTGTTGCAGCCCACCTCCTACCCCCAGGACGAACAGGGGCCGGACCAGCAGCCGGGCCACCGCCCGCTGTTCGCCTCCCCCGCCGGAGCGCTGTCCTCCTCCACGAACGACAGCCGCACCTCCGGGGAGTCCCGGGACGACACCCACACCGTCGAACTGCACCTGGACACCCCGTTCGCGAAGGTCCGCGCGGACACGACCATGACCCTCACCCTCGAACTCGGCGCGCCCAAGGGAGGGCGGAACGGCAACCCCTCGCGCGCGGTCTACACGGGCGAGGCGGACAGCGGACAGGTCGACACGCTGTACGCGTTCGCGTACATGGACTTCGACCCCCAGGCGGAGACCACCACGGACACCGTCACGGAGGGGGACACGCGGGGAACCGGCGCCGACCTGCTGTCGCCGCCGCCCGCCCCGACCGTCACCACCTCCACCGACGGCGCCGAATCCACCGGGACCGACCGGGACACCCCCCCGGCCCCGGAGGGCGACGACACCACCGGCGACCGGACGCGAAACGACACCACCGGGGACGACCGGGCCGCCACCCCTCCTTCGAACGACGGCGCGACGCAGCTGCCCGTAGTCCCCAAGGACGCGTCCGCGCCCGACCTGCTGCGCGCCTGGGCAGACAACGCGGGTCCCAGGCCCGGCAACGACTCCGCCCTCGCACTGCCGGCCATGGTCGAGAACGACGGCCAGGCCCTGCGCGACCAGGCCAACATCGTCTTCGCACGGTCCTTGGGCTGGAAGCCGTCCACCGACACCCCCGCCGAGGGGCAGCCCACCAGCACCACGACGAAAGCGGAGTCCACCAGCGCCACGACGAAAGCGGAGCGCACCAGCGCCGAGGCGAAAGCGGCGCGTGCCTACCTCGCCGCCGAGTACGGCCAGGACCCCGTGTACAACGACATCGATCACAGCTTCAGCAAGGGGGCCATCAAGGCGGTGGTCCAGTCGGCCTCACGCGAGCAGGAGGGGGTGCAGTTCGCAGACCTCAACCGCACCCAGTGGGGCGCCAAGGCCCTGACGAGCACCCGCGGAGCGAAGATCCTGGACGCGCTGCCGGGCGGCCAGCTCAGCGACTCCCGCACCCGGTCCCGGACGCACAGCGCCGGCACCTCCCACGGCGGGAGCCGAGGCCGCGGGGCGGAGATGCGCCCCTCCGCGCTGAGCACCGAGGTCGACGGCATCCGCTACGAGGGGCACGAGGGCAACTACACCGGTACGGCTGGACTGAACACCAGTTCGTCCAACGGGTCCGGAAGCGGCTCCAACCAGGCGGTCAAGGGCTACCAGGAGTCGGACCAGCTCCGCCAGGGGCCCGTCTACCTCATCGAGCACGACACCACCTGGGCGTTCGCCGCAGGCAGCAAGCTCAAGACGCCCGCCGCCTTCCACTCGGAGGACCCGAGCCTTCTGTCGACCTCGCCCTCCTCCCGGCCCACCCGCTGGGCCATGGGCCAAGTCACGATCCGGACGGCCGAGTGGTACTCGGAGTCCGACGCGATCGCGATGGGCTTCCTCACCCCGGAGCAGGCGAAGGACACGGCCCCCGTCGTGAAGCAGCTGGCCAAGACTCGCAAGGAGTTCACCGAGGCGGAGGCCGAGTACGCCGACACCCGGGCCCCGCTGGAGGGCCTGGCCGAGAGGTACGCCGCCAAGCCGGCCGACGAGCGAGCCGAGAGCGCCTACAACGCACAGGAGAAAAAGTACGAAGATGCCCTGAAAGCCTTCAACAAGCAGATCGACGCCCTGGGAGCGGCCACGAACACCGTGCGCACCACTTTCGGGGGCGTCGGCCAGGGGACGGACGGCGGGACCGCTCCCCCCGCCCGCACGCCGAGCGGCGACGGCAGCGGAGAGACGACCCGCGCACCGGCCCCCGCCGACAACACCACGGCCACCGGCACGACCGGCACCCCGGCCACCGGCAGTACCGACAACACCGGTGTCACTTCCGGAACCACCACGAGCACCGGCAACACCGGTGACGTCACCACGACCACCGGCGCGCCCCTGCCGAGCATCATCGTGACCCCGCCGGCCCCGGAGCCCGCACCCACAGAGCCCGCACCCACGGAGCCCGCACCCACGGAGCCGCGCCAGAACCTGGTCGACCACTTCCGGACGGCGTTGAACCTCGAAGTTCCGAAGTCAGACTCCCCCGTCCAGGAGACCGAGGGCGGCCTGGATCAGAACACGGACACCATTGACGCGCAGGTCCAGCGCGCCTCCGACGCGGCGGACACCGCGGCCCAGGCGGCCCGTGACGCACGCGTTGCCGTGAACGGCCTCTCCACGACCCTGGACCGCGGCAGGGCCGACCTACAGGACGGAAACCGCTTCCTCGAAGGCTCCGGCGGTGAAGTACCCGCCGCGGGGACGGAGGGACGCTCCCCCTCGCCGGGGGCGGTACGGCAGGCACAGGACGCACAGCAAGCGGCGGACACCGCGCACGACAACGCCACGACCGCCGACAGGGACGTCACCGCCACCCGGAACAACGCCACCGCGACGGCGCCCGTACGCGATCAGCGGGCCCTCCTCGGACAGCTCCGCACGGCCGTCTCCGAGGCGGAGGGAACGGTCACGCCCGCGGCCGACGCCCAGCGCACCGCGGAGCGGCACGCGCAGACCGTCACCGGGCTCGGAAACGAACTCGACGGGGCCCGGACACGGCACCAGGAACTCAGCACCGTCGTGGAGGGCCTGTCCGGGCAGGACCGGGCCGCCGGCGGGGACCGGGCCGCCCAGGACGCGCGTGTCCGAGCGGACGACCTGATCTCCGAGCTGGAGGGGGTCGCCGGTCGCGCCGACACCGCGCGGGCGGAGGCGGAGGCGTCGCGAGCCGAGGCCGAGACGGCGCAGACGGACGCGGACGCCGCGAAGACCAAGGCCGACCGGATGGCCGCGGACGCCAAGAAGCTGCAGACGTGGGCCGAGGCCCTCGACAAGAGCGCGTCCGGCCAGCGGGACGACGCGAACCGGGCCGCCGAGGACGCGCGGAACGCCAGGACGGCGGCACGGGGAGCCGCCGAGGCCGCCAAGGAGGCCCGCAAGGCCGCGGACGCGGCGAAGGCCAAGGCCGACGAGGTGCAGGAAAAGGCCGCGAACGCCGTCAAGGCCGAAACCGACGCCCGCGCGGCCCGCACCGCCGCGGACCGCGCGGTCCAGGCGGCGGCGAACGCCCCCCTCCCCTCCCCCGAGACGCGGACGGCGTCGACCGGCACCGACCTCCGGGAGACGACCGGCACCCCTGAGAACACCGCTCTGCGAGACGCGGAGAACGCACGGGAACGGGCCAAGGAGGCCCACCAGACCGCCCGCGAGGCGGCGAAGACCGCGGCCAGGGCACACGAGGAAGCGGAGAAGGCGGCTCAGGAGGCCGACAACCTGCGCGAGAGGGCCGACGCCGCCGAGCAGGATGCCCGAAAGGCCGCCGCACGCGCGAGGAACGCACAGAAGATCGCCGAGAGGGCCCGGGACTCCGCAGGGAAGATCGTGGAGATCGCCCGCGCAGCCGCCACCGACGCCGGTCAGGCACACAAGGACGCGCAGGGGGCCGCCGAGAAGGCGAAGACCGCGGCCGAGCGTGCCGCGGAAGCCGCGAAGACCGACCGGAAGGCCCGCGACGACGCCAAGGAAATCGCGGACAACGCCCGGAAGGACGCCGCCGACGTACGGGAGCTGCGGGAGAGGATCCCGGCGGCAGTGGAGCCGGGGAGGACGCCGTCCGAGAACGACCGGAAGAAGGACGGCGACGAGGACGGGAGCCGGGACGGGGACGGTTCGGGCAGCAGCGGCGACCGGGGCGACGACAACGGCAGCGACGACAACGGCAGCGACGGCAACCGCTCCGACGGCGAGCGCAACTCCGGCACCGGGCACGAGGACGACAGCAGGCGCGGGGGCGAGGACAGGGACCGCGGAACGGACGGGGACGGCGGACGCTCCACGCGCGGGGACGGCCGGGGCGACCGCGACAGCGGCGACCCGGCCCAGCGCGACACCGACTCGGACACCGACTCGCTCCCGGACCTGACCTCCGACTCGGACTCGGACTCGGACGACAGCGACGACGGCATGTCCCTGGACGACGACTTCTACGGCCCTCCGCCGGCGGTGCGCACGCAGGAGCCGGCTCTTGCCGATTCCGGCGACCCGTGGGCCGACAACCCCCCGACCGGGCCCGATCTCAGCGCCCTCATCGCCGCGGACAAGAAGAAGGACGACAGGCCCTCGACGGTCGAGGACGTCGTCGCCGACCTCACCTACCGCTACCGGCCCGAGGACATCGGGCACCACACCGCCCAGGACGCACAGATCCAGGTCTTCATGGCGGGCCACCACCGGAGCCGCCACGGCCGCCGCACGGAGGCCGACCCCTCCGAGCAGTACACGGACACCGACGGCTACGAGGCCGCCCCGGGCCCGGCCTACCCCGCCGGAACGCAGGTCTCCCAGTACCCCGCCCCGATCCAGTACACCCAGGACCCCACCGGGACCCACGACTCCTCCGCGGCGGCCTACGACCAGCCGCCCACGGCCCCGACCGAGGAGACCGCACAGGCCCAGGACGGGAACCAGGACGAGCGGACCGCAGCGCTCATGCTGTGGAACGGGACCTTCACCGGTATCGAGGACCTCGCCGCCACCACCGGATTCGACGTGGTGAGCCAGGAACAGCTCGTCGAGGACGGCTCCGACGGCAATACCTCGCTCATGCGCTTCGAGAACGGCGCGCAGGCGGTCTACAAGGACACCGAGGAGACCACCTTCGCCCGTGAGCGCGCCGACGCCGAGCAGCTCGCCTCACTGGTGGGCCGCGCCATCGGCGCCAACGTCCCCGGTGTCCTGCGCATCGGCGAGTACGAACTGTTCATGCACTTCATGAACGGCGTATCCGGGTTCACCCACTTGGACAACCCGCGATCCCCGCTCCTGAACACGCGGGACGGACACGTGCTGGGCCTGCTGGACCTGCTGATCGCCAACGGCGACCGCAATCCGGGCAACTGGCTGGACCAGGGCAACGGGCACGTGGCGGGCATCGACCACGGCAAGGCCTGGTTCAAGTACGAGCACACGCCGGAGGACCCCACCGACCTGGAGGGGCTGGCCTACATCAACGGCATGCGGCCCTTCTACGACTTCGAGGCCAATGCGTGGATCGCCAACCCGCTGACGCGGGCCGACATCCGGTTCCTGCGGACCCGGCTCGCCGGGCTCTACGGCGAGTTCGTCCGCCTGGGCAGGTCCGACTGGTTCGACGAGATGATGGAGCGCTTCGACATGCTGGCCCGCAACGCACGGGGGACCGCCAGCCTCTTCCCAGGAGGCGGCCGGTGACCCGTGTGCTCTATGTCCAGGACCGCCGCACACAGCGGACACGGCCGTTTCTGACGCTGCACGACGACGGCACCCTCACCGGCCACGACCCTGCGACGGCCGACGCGATCCCACGGCTGCGCGCCACGCGCGGCTGGTCCGGGGAGCAGGTATTCGACGACTGCGCCGCGCAGTCCAACGCCTACGTCCGCTACTTCGAAGAACCGGCGTGACCACGGCCGGCATCACCCCCACGGCGCGTCGGCCCATGGCGCCAATGGGACGAACAAGGACGGTTCCTCCGCGAGACCGTCCACGACGCCCTGGGCAACAGGATCATCGCCCGCGAGGAGCACAGGCCCCCGCACGCCTCGCCCACGCCCCCGGGACCGGCGAAGAGCACCCCGTCCCCCGGCTCTGAGAAGCGCGACGAGTTCTCCCTTCCTTTCCAGCGCCGGATCGCGAAGAATGCGATTCTCCTCGCAGGCGCACTTCTTACTGCCCCTCTGCACCCAGCTCCCCAGGACTCCGCCCCTGGCGACACAAAGGCGCATCACACGAATCGCAGAAGCGAATTCTTGAAAAACAGGATCTGAACGCCCGCCCGCTGGCACGCGACCGCCGCTCGGACTCCTCAGCACACGCCGCCCCTTCCGATGCCGCTCCTTCAGAACCGGGGCGGCTCTTTCACGGATGCCACGCCGATGTCGGACGACACGGACCTACCAGTACCCCCACCTGGCCTCTGACCCTCCACCGCGAGCGGAACCCCGCCGGGAGGGAAACAGGAAGGGAATACCCGGTCGGCCCCAGGAAAACCGTTGCGGAAATACCAGGCACAGCAACCGAGTGGAACATGTTCCAGAAACACCCCGCTGCTTTCGGTTCGCGCCCATGACCTTCGGAAATCAACCGGAGGAACCTCAGCAAGGGTTTCGGTCAGGGTAATGGGCCACCGATTCACGCGACTTCTCCGGTGCTAGTTTCGTGCCCGCGCAGCGGTACCAGGGGGTAGAGGGAGGGATCGCGTATGCCGTTGGACCACAACATGTCCGACTCCTCACGCAAAGCGATCGAGGTCCTCACCGGCATCCAGGTCCCCAAAGCCGGCATCAACAACCTCGGCCGCGCCTCGGAGATCTACACCGCCCTGGACCAACGCCTGGCCGTGCTCGAGGACCTGTTCGACCTCAGCCGCAAACACGCCCGCCGCCACTTCGACGGCCACACCGCCGACCGCTACGAACGCTCCCTGGACCAGTTCACCAGAGGCGAGAACAACTACGTCGGCTCGGCCCGCGACAACTCCACCGTCATGTCCGCCGAACTCTTCAAGGCCCGCGCCAACGTCGAGTACATGCACATGATGGTCATCGGCCAGTTCGTCCAGCTCCTGGCCGAGATCGCCTGGGCCATCGCCATGGCCAAGTTCACCTTCGGCGCCTCGCTGAAGTGGATCCCGATCTTCAAGGCCATCCGCAGCCTGGCCATGCGCCGCATCCTGACCTGGCTGCTCATCACCGTGCCCGGCCACCAGATCATCAGCCAGATCTTCGCGAGCATGGACAGCATCATCCAGCGCATCCAGATCGGACGCGGCACCCGCCACCACCGCGACAGCGCCCTGACCGCGAGCGCCCACAAGGGCGCCGCCATCGAGGGCGTGCTCTCCGCGGTCTTCTCCGCCGGCATGGACGGGCTCTTCAGCAAACACCTGTCCGACCTGTTCAGCAAAGGCCTCACCGACCTCAAACTCCTGCCCGACCCGCCCCCGCTGATCCGCACCGGACCCGACGGGCCCGGCGGGCCGCCCCCGGTCGGCCCGCCGCTGCGCGAGACCCCCGACGGGCCCCCGCCCGGACCGCCCACCGGTCCCCCCGACGGGCCGCCTTCGGGGCCGGTCAAAGACGATCCGCCGCCCCTCAACCGCGACACCGACACCCCGCCACCCCCCGGCGGCGGTGGCGGTCCCGACGGACCCCCCGCCAGGCCCAAGGACGACCCCCCGGCCGGACCGGTCAAGGACGACCCCCCGGTCAACCCGGACCGGGGGCCGGACTCCCCCGCACCCAAGGACACGGGTCCCACACCCGTGCCCGCGCCCAAAGAGGGACCGCCCCCGCCGCCGTCGTTGAACAAGGACCTGGCCGAGGTGTTCGGCCGCCACAACGACGAGTTCCTCACCCCCTACAACCCCGCCAGCCCCGTCGGCGCCGGAGCCTTCGACAACGCGACCAAGGCCGCCGCAGCACGCCAGGACTTCGCCGAGGTGTTCGCCCGCAACTTCGGCGACCACCTGGGCGAGGCGGCAGCGCGCGACCTGGGACGCGACTACGCCACCACCCTGGCCCGCCACTGGAACGACCCCGACCTGGGCCGGCACCTGCGCGACACCATCGGCGACCGCCTCCCGCCCCACATGCGCGACCACCTCGCCGACGTCCCCACCAACCTGCAAAAACCCCTGGGCGAGTACTTCTCCACCACCGGCGCCTACACCCAACAGGTCGGCGGCAGCATCGGCACCGGAGCACTCGAGGGCTACCTCGGCGAGGGCCTGGGCAGCCTGGCCGACGGACGCGGCTGGGAGGCCTCGGGCTACTCCGCCACCGCCGGCGCCACCCAGGCCGGAATCCAACAAGGCGCCACCGACGGCGCCCTGCACGGCCTGGACCTGTTCAGCGACAAAGACAGACCCGACATCACCAACCCGCCGCCCACGGAAACCGACAGCACCGGTAACCGAACCGACCACCGCACCGGCCCCGAGATCCCCGGCCCGTGGGCGGGCGGGGACGACCTCCCGGGCCAGGGCGGCGACCGGTCCCCCGAACGCGACGGCGACGGCCCCCCGCGACAAGACGACCGCGGGGACGGGGACGGCCGTGGACAGGACAGGCGGCCCGACCGCGACGGCCACCCGGCCACCGCCTCACACGACACCGGCGACCGCGACGACCTCTCCGACATCGACGACGTCCCCGACCTGGTCAGCGACACCGACAGCGACTTCGGCGACACCGATTCCGACTTCGGCGACGCCGACGACCGCGACCGCCACCAACCCAACGACGACACCGTCCGCGTCCACCAGGACGAGGACGTGCGCGCCCCCTACCCCGACCCCTTCAAGTCCCCCGAGGACGCCAAGGACCCCTTCGGGACCAACGAGGCCAAACACCCCGGCCTGGGCAACGACCCCTTCCACCCCGGCATGAACGACGGACCCCTGACCGTCAACTTCCTCAACGCCATCGTCCCCGACAACCCCATGGCGACCCAGCCCCCCGCAACCGAACAGACCACACCCCACACCCAGACCACACCCGACACCGGCAACACGAACCAGGCCGACCGCTCCACCCCCGCCCCCGAGCAGCACACCGCCCCTCCCCTCGTGGCCGCGCCGATCGGCCAAGCAGCTCCACCGCCCGCGACCACACCGCAGAACACGGCCACCGACAACAACCAGCGCTCCACGCCCTCGGAACGGGACAACGGTGGGCGTCCGTCCCAGCGCACCGACGGCACCCGCACCCCGGACCCGTCCCCACAGCGCCCAACCGGCGACGCCCCCAAGGTCACCACCGAGAGCACCCCGCCCGCTCCGCAGACCACGACCACCGACGGCCCCACCGCCACCGATGAACCGCGTGCGGTCCCCCACGGCACCTCCGACCCCGAACAGCAGACCTCACCGGCCGGGGTCCCGCTGCCCCCGTCTCCCGTCACCGAGAGCGACGGTCAGCAGGACACCGACACCACCTCCGAGAGCGCACCGCCCCAGGACACGCAGGACACCGGGCACGCCCCCTCCGACCGCGACGGCGAACAGCCCGACCAGCGCGGCGAGGACACCCCCCGGAACGACGACCGCCCCCAGGACGGAGACGAGGACCAGGCCGGAGACGGCACAGGACGGTCCGACGACGGCGACCGGTCGGGCGAGCAGAGCGGTGAACGGTCGGGAGACGACAGGGACCGGTCAGGGAACGAGAGCCGCGAGGACTCCCCCGCCGGAGAGGGCCAGACGCCCGGAGCGACCCTGTCCCGGAACACGGACGGTGTCCCACAGGACCCGGAGACACCGCGGCCCCGTCCGCAACCGCTCACCGACGCTCAGGCCGGTCCGGGACGCAACAGCCCACCCTCCCCCGCCACCGTGGAGCCCCCCGCCACGACCGACAACCGGGAGACCACAACCCCGCCCAACAGCGAGACGCCGGCACCGGGCGCCGGGCACGCCCCGCCCGCCACCGAGGCCACCACACCCGACACGACCCAGGGCACTCCGACCCCCACCCAGAACACGGACGCGCCTGCGGCGCCGCCCGCCGCCGGCCCCGAGCGCGCCGCGGACAGCGGCTCCCCCACCCCCGGAGCCACGCGCACCGACCCCACCGCTCCCGGGATCGACCCGGGGGCCGACGCCCGCGCCGCGTCGGTCCTGGAGCGCCTGCCCGAACTCACCCGGGCCCTCGCGGACAAGGACATCCCCCGGGCGCGGGCGCTGGGGGCCGAGTTCTGGCGGCTGCTGCGCCCGGTCGACGGCCCGGCCCCGGAGAACCGCTCCATCCACGAGGCGCGCGCGCTGGCCCAGGCACTGGTGTACACCGTCTCCGACCCCTCCAACAGGCGCGTCCCGCTGAGCGGGGAGTCCGTCCCTGCCGAACGCGTCCGGGACGCCGAGTCCCTGGCCCGCGGCATCGGCCGCCACCTGCAAGACCGCCACGACCCGGTCCGCGCCCGGCTCTGGCAGCCCGGCGGGCAGCTCACGACGGACTACGTCCGCTACGCGATGCAGGACCCCGCAGACCGGGGCCCCTCCCCCTACGACGCACCGGACACCGTGACGACCGTCAACACGGCGCTGGTGGACGGCGACGGAGACGCACCGGCCCCGCAAGAACAGTCCGGGGAGTCGTCGACGCCGGGCCGGACAGCGACGGACAACGAGGGCCCCGCCGCGTCCGGGTCCGGGACGATCCGCCGACTGCCGACCGGTGCCGAAGCCGACCGCTACGGCGACCTCCTGCACGACCCCGGCTACAACCCCAACGCCTTCGACGTGCTCCCCACCGCGACCCAGGACACGGTCTCCGCCTACACCCGCTCCCCCTGGCTGAACCGCTTCGCGCGGCTGAGTCCGTTGAACGAGGCGACGGTGCAGGCCGAACTGGACCGCATCCGAAACGAGAGCCGGGCCCACCCCGGATGGCAGGTCTACGAGATCGGCGGCGGCCGGTGGCCCGGCCTGGCACGGCTGGAGGAAGCCGCGGAGCGGGGCGGACTGAGCCCCGAGCAGGAGCGGATCGTGCAAGGCGTCCTCGGCAACCGGTACCCGGAGGCGGCGCTGGAGAACCTCCGCGAGCGCTCCGGACGCGCAGGCGAGATCGCCGATTCCCTCGCCCTGCGCGGTGAACCGGCGCACTTCCCCGACTCCTCGGAAGTCCTGGCGTTGCTCCGGCGCCTGGACCGCGCCACCGGCCGACCCTTCCCCGAGGGTTTCGAGGCCGTGCACGGCATGTACCACCACCGGCACCTGTTGGGCGAGGGCAGCACCGATCCCCGCACCCTCGCGGGGACCACCCACGTGGAACAGGGGTACCTCTCGATCTCCCTCGGTACCGCTCCGTCCGCGGCGGGCGGCTCCCCCATCGACCTGATGCGGCTGACCGTGCCGGAAGGCTCCCGGGGGCTGTGGGTCGGCGACCGGAGCGAACACCCCGGCGAGCGCGAGGTGATCCTCGCCCGGGGGACCCGCTACCGGATCACCGCGGTCGAGCCCTGGGGGCGCGGTTACCTCTTCCACGCCGAGATCCTGCCCCCCGCGCACGACGACGGGGCCGCCACGGCCCCGGCCTGGACGGGCGAGGTGCTGGACCGCATCGACCGGGCCCTGGACGCGGAGGACACGGCAGCGGCCCTGGCCGGGATACGCGGGGCGGCGGAACGCTTCACCGCGGACCTGGTCTCCGCTCTGCGGGATGCCGACGGCCCCGGCCGGACCCCGGCGATCGGCCGCCTCGAACAGTTGCGGGACGCGGCCGAGCGGCTGGGGGACCTGGCCTCGGAAATCTCCGACACCGACCCGGAGGCGGTCGCGGCCACGGTCGCCCTGGCCGCGGACCTCGCCGCCGCCGCGGAGAGCGTCGCCGCGCGCGGTGCCGCCGACGCGGCCGCGGCCCGGGACGCGATCCCCGAGCCGTCCGAGGTGGACCCCGAGAACCCGGACCGGATCACCGACGCCGCACGGGAGCGCGACACGGCCCTCACACGGGTCTCGGAAGCCGACACCGCGCGCGACGACGCCGAACGTGCCTCCCACATCGCCTACGAGGCCGCCGACATCGCCGCCCGCACCGCACGGACCACCGGACACGGTGCCGAGGCCCGGGTCGAGGAGGCGCGCGCGGCCGCCGAGACGGCGGACACCCGGCGCCGCGCCGCGATCACGGCCGCGGAGGACGCGGCCGACCGGCACGAGAGCCTCACCCGCACCGTCAACGTGGCCGCGAGCATCGCCGTCGGTATCGCCCTCGGCGACGTGACCGCCTCCCTCGGCGACGCCGCCGCGACGGCGGCCGCCCTCGCCCGGGCGCGGTCCATCGCCGACCTGACCCCCCCGGGCTCCACGGCGCGCATGAGACTGAACATGCGCATGGACGCGATGGGGCTCTCCGCCCCGGTCGGCTCCGGCGACCCCGTCGTCCTCGCCGTGACCGACATCGCCGGAGAGGTACGGGACCCGGACGGGGACGGCACCGGGATGAGCGACGCCGAACTCGACTCCCTCGCCCGTGGACTGGGACTGACCGACCCCGACGACGCGAAGCCGGACCTGGCGGAGGCCCCCGGCCCCGCGACCGGCACACCCCCGAGCGACCGGACGGAGCGAGGGCCGGAGGCGCACCCCGCGGCGGGCTCGCCCCTGGACACGTTCCACAGCGCCCTCAACACGCAGACCCCGCCCGTCCGGAGCGGACCGGTGACCGGGGAGGAGTCCTCCGGCCCCGGGGCCGAACCGTCCCCGCGACCGGTTCCGGCCCCGTCGGCGCCCGAGTCGAACACGGACGACGGGACCACCGAGGCCGCCCCTGCCGAGACCGGCGTTTCGCGGGGACAGGCGACACCGCCGGACCCGCTGACCACCGGGACCGGGAAGACGACGGAGGAGGCGGTGCGCCCGCCCGCGCCGCCCGAGGCCGAGACGCGCGTGCCCACAGAGGAGGCGCGGACACGGACCGAGGACGGGGGTCACGAGGAGGGCGCGCCTCCCCCGCCTCCCGCACCCGCTCCGACCGAGAACGACGGCGCCGAACCGGAGCCGTCAGCGCAGCCCGTCGACATCGACGTCACCACGAACACCGAGGACACGGAACAGCCTCCCCCGTCCCAGCAGCATGAGCACGACACCACCGCAGGGCCCGCCGAGACGGTGGACACCACGGGCACGGTGGAGACCGCAGACCCCGTGGACACGACGGACACCACGGGCACGGAGCAGCCGCTCCCGCCCCAGCAGGAGAACACCGACCTCACCACGGACACCAGGAACACCACGCCCCCCGCGAACACGGAACAGCCTCCTCCGCCCCCGCCACCGCAGGAGAACACCGACTCCACCGCAGACCCCGTGCACACGGCGGACCCCGTGGACACGACGGATACCACGGGCACGGAGCAACCGCTCCCGCCCCAGCAGGAGAACACCGACCTCACCACGGACACCAGGAACACCACGCCCCCCGCGAACACGGAACAGCCTCCTCCGCCCCCGCCACCGCAGGAGAACACCGACACCACCGTCGGCACGGACACGGAGCGCCCGCAGCCCGACACCGGCGACACCCGGCCACGGGAGGAGCCAGCGCCCCGGAACTACCCGGGTTCCGTGCGGCCGGACCGGACGGGCGTCCCCTACGACCTCGGCTACCTGTTGACATCCAACCTGGTCAACTCCAGCATGGTCCACGCCGAGCACCTGCGTTCGTTCGTGGACGACACCCTCGCCAACGACGCCGGACACGTCGACGCCACCGTGCGCGACGCGGTCAGGGAGCAGGTCGACGCCCAGGCGCGCAAGCAGACGGGCGTGTTCTTCGGACCGGAGGGGTTCTCCACGACGGTCACCGGAGCGGACGGCTCCACCTGGCGGGCGGATCTGCGACTGCGCTCCTCCCGCGGGGATTTCCACCACGCACCCACCCAGCCGGAACAGGGCACGGCCTCCACCGAGCTGAAGCTGGTGGACGAGGCAGGGGAGGCCAACCCTGCCGAGGGCAGCGGCAACCACGGCGGCACCAAGTTCGTCGGAGTGGGGTTCCAGGTCACCCCCCTGCTCCTCGGCACGGTGGGCGGCGCCGACATCGGCCCCCGCTTCACCTTCAGCTTCTCGGGGGGAACACGCCAACGGCAGACCGTGGACACGGCGGTCAGCGTCCACGACAGCTACACCAGCTACGAGATCAAGGGCAAGCCCGAGGTCTACGCCTCCGACCTGACCATGTCCTTCGATCTGACCCCCGTCCACGTCCCGAGGCAGGCAGCGGCCGGCGGCACCACCCAGGCGAACAGCGGCACTCCGCCGGGCAGCACCGACCCGAACAACGGCACCGGCTCCGACGACGACACCGCTCCAGCCGACGACACCCCGCCGGACCAGGCCGTGAACGCCCTGGCCGAGTCCTCCGACGGGGTGCTCCTGATCCTTCCGGGCGAGGTCGTGGCCAACACCGGCCCGGAGACGATCCACCTGCGGGACCCCTTCGCGACCGAGGACCACCAGCGCGGCCGGAACGACGACCACAGGCCCGTGGGACCGCACGCGGACAAGGGGCACCCCGTGTCGGTCGGCGACATCCGGTTGAGCGACGGGTCCTCCGACAAGTCCTTCCCCGACTGGATCGCCGACCACCTGTGGTCCCCGGAGCGGGACCGCGGGTGGTGGAAGTCCGCGGTCGACAAGGTGACGCCCGGGTTCGTCGACAGGCGCAGGCAGCAGAAGCTGGACGCCTTCCGCGACCAGGTCGGGGAGTCCTTCTCCAAGAAGTCCATCCGCAACAACCTGTCGGAGATGACCTCGGCGCCCGCGGTCTTCACCGTCACCGACCCCTCGGGCAGGCCCCGGCTGGTGAGCGTCCAGTCCGTGCCCACCGCCTACGACGCCAAGTCCCACACCATCCAGCCCGCGAAGTACATCAAGGGCAACAAGGCCGAGAACGAGAGCGGCAGCTCACTCCGGCACAGCGACTTCCTCGGCGGGACCCTGGGCGCGGGCGTCAGCGTGGACGCGGGAGCCGTGGGCGGCACCCACAGGGCCCGCGTCGACGCGCTGGCGGTGGAGGGGGGCGTGCGGGGACGGTCGACCGCGGAGAGCTCGCAGGTGTCGTCGGGATCGGTCAACCGCATGAACTACGGCAAGACCGAGTCGTCCGCCTACGACGTGCAGCGCAACTACTACGTGCACTTCGACGGCGAACCCGACGTGTACCGCTTCCAGGGCGACACCGTCGAGATCCTCACCGTCCAGGAGGCCCGCATCCTGAACGGGGACGAGCCCCCGGACAAGGTGCCCGCTCCTCCCGAGCCCGTCCGGACCGAGGGGGGCGACACGCAGCCCGGGACGGTGAACACCCCCGGGACCGTTCCCGACGCCACCGGCGACCAGCGGTCCGGGGACGACGGGAACCGGAGTGCGCCGGGCGGCGAACGGAACGGGGACACCGGGAACGAGGGCCGGGATCAGCAACGGGAGCGCGGGCCGGAGCAGGAACGACCGCCCGGCGAGCGGCCTTCCGGAGAGCGCCCGTCCGGAGACGAACAGCCCGGAAACCCGCGGCCCCCTCGTCCGAACCTGGCCGAGGAGCACCCGGTCACCTTCCACGGGGCCGTGCCCCGCGACTTCACCTGGCCCGACGGCAGCCAGTACCGCGACGTCGACGGGCAGCAGCGCAGCATCTACCAGCAGATCGCGCACGAGGTGCTGACCGGGCTGGCCGACAAGCTGCCCGGCCTGGTCCTGCCCGACATGGCGCGCGACCCGAAGAACTTCGCCCGGCGGCCCGGCCACGAGAACAGTGGCCCGTTCACCGGTTCCACGCGCGAGCACCGTCCCTTCCGGCGCGACCACGAGACCGCCGTCTTCAACACCCACAGGGTCATGGACGCGATCTCCGCGTCCGATTTCAAGGGCGGCACGGACGGCCTGACACTGCACGGCCGGCCCATCCACCTGATCGACACGGGAAGGTTCAACCCCGGCGCGCTCTTCGAGTCGGGCCAGAAAGTGATGCGCTCCCCGTTCGTCGCGGTACGCATCAGCGCGGACTTCTCCTCGCTCAGACACGCCGGAGAGACCACGAGGGGCACCGGGGGCGAGTACGCGGGCGGGACCGAGATCACCACCGCGGAGGGCTCTCAGAAGCGCAAGACGCTCCGGTTCTCCTCCGGCGGCTACATCCGCCGGATCGACGCCGTCGACGCGGCCGGCAACCCGAGCGACGGCGGCGTGTTCTCGGTCGCCCTCCAGATGAGCGACACCAAGGGGAAGAGCCGGGGCCTGGGCATGAAGTCCCAGAGCGAGAGGACCATCCAGTACGCGGAGGACTCCAGTGTCTGGAACTCCGGGGTCCGGTTCAGGGCGAGGCTCTACGAGGACGACGACCTCGGCATGGTCCTGGGCGGCGACACTCCGCTGTCCGACCGCGGAAAGGACCTGCTCAGCCGCCCGATCGAGGCGCTGGCCACGATGGACACGGCCAAGGCGGTGCCGGGCGGGGAACGCGGCGGCCGGGACGACGCTGCCCCCGCCCCGCGGGTCACCCGGATCCGACCGCTGCCGGTCGATCAGGTCAGGGAGATGATCGACGGTCCCACCAGGCCGACGCCGGACAGGGTCCGCAAGACGCGCGACGTGACCGGCGGTGTCAAGAGGTTGTTCGGCGGCGGGCAGAGCCGACGGCCCCCGGTCGAACAGGCGCCCGCCCCGGCGCCGGAGAACTCCACCGGGCAGCAGAACACCGGTTCCCGGACCGGCGGCGACCAGCGAACAGCAGCCCCCGACACCGACACCAACCGGCCGAACACCACGACCGACGAGGACACCGCCGGCCGACAGAACACCGACTCCCGGACCGGCGACGTCCGGAGACCGCCGGCCACGGAAACCACGGGCGGCGCCGACGACACCCGCACGAACGACGACGGCACCACCGGGCAGCAGAACACCGAAACCACCCGGGCGCCCGACACCGAGACCGCGCAGGACACCACCGGGCGGCAGAACCCTGCGGAGAACACCCCCGACACCCGCCCCGTCGAACAGCGCCGGGCCGAGAAGCTCCGCAGCACTCCCGCCACCGTCGAGAACGTCAACACCCGGTTCACCACCGGTGACGGCAACCGGGTGAGCAGCCTGCTCGAAGCCGCCTACGAGAGCTTCTCCTCCACCGCGCCCTGGGAGAGGGACGCAGACGGCCCGCGCCCCTCCAGGGGGCTCGGCAACGAGCGCAAGCTGCGGCACTTCCTGAGACGGGGCGAGGGAAGCAGACAGTTCTACGAGAACGCGCTCTCCCCGGAGAACCTCACGGACAACCCGGCGGCGCGCTCCTCCACCGGCGCACGCACCCGCACGGAGTCGAGCGGGGGCGCGCTCTCCCCGATGCACCTCCGCGCGACGTCGTCCACCCGGCTCGACATCGACTCGGTCGACCGCTTCGAGCAGTCCGACGGCGCGGTCGTCTTCAAGAGCAAGAACACCCTGGAGGTGTTCTCCAGGGACGGGAGGAGGACCGACCTGACCGTCCTGGCCACGGGCGGAGGCCGGGTCAACCCCAACCCCGTACAGCCGGCCGAGCAGTCCGCGGGCGGGACCGCGCCCGCGCCCAACTCCGCGGGCGCCCCCCTGATCCAGCTCGGCCCCTCCGCGGGCAAGAGCCTGTTCGACCGCTACACCCTCACCAAGCCCACGTCGCGGTTCAACGAGTCGGTCGAGTTCCACCCCAAGATCCCGATGTCGTACTCCTACTCCGCCTCGGGGCGCGTCACGCAGGCGCTGGAGTTCGTCAAGAACTGGAGCATCGGACCGACCTTCTCCCGCGACGCGCGCTACCGGGGATGGCAGGCCGACTCCGACAACCTGGAATCCGGACTGATCCACATCCGCGACGCCCACGCGTCGGGCATGGTCGAGGACCGGGTCCTGGAGGTCGACGGCGAGCTGGTCCGCGTCCCCCAGCCCGAACCGGAGCCGCCCGGGTCCGTGAAACCGCGCCCGGGTTTCGAGGACTCCGGCACGATGCTCGATCCGGTCGACCCCGACGAGGCCGTCCAGAGCCTCGTCGACGACCTTGCCTCACAGGGCTGGCAGCTGACCAAGGGCAGCCGGGAGATCATCCTGAAGGCCCTCAAGTCCCACACCGGACTCAACCCCAACACCGGCGTACCGGTGACGGTGAAGATCAGCCCCATCGACCACTCGATCGGGAACCTCAACGCCCCGACGAGCACGCCGCTGTCCCTGGACGCCACCGTGAGACTGCGGCTCGACAGGGACGACGCGAAGGTCGAGTACCTGGGCGGCAAGACGGAGTACCGACAGCGTCAGGGTTCGGAGGAAGGGGACAGGCTTCAGCAGGGCAGCGAGAGCTCCGCGTTCCACGGGGCCCACGGCTCGCTCCTGACACCGCTGCCCCAGTCGGGGGGCGACCAGCCCGGGGGCACCGCCCCGGCGAGCCGCCCCTACCTGATGGGCTTGCAGGGCGACGGCACCACGACGAACGCGCGCGGCGACGGCGGGATCGTCCGGGACACGGACAAGCGCTCCACCCAGCTGACCATGGAGACGCCCTACGCGCGGGTGTCGTCCGACACGCGGCTGACACTCGACCTGCACATCTCCGAGAAGCAGGGCAGGGCCAACTCCCTCCTGGGGGAAACCCCGGGCTCGCGCAGGCGCGACTTCACCGGTACGGGGAACTCGGGCCGGACTCAGGAGCTGTACCCGGCCTTCGCCCTCGACCTACGCAACGAAGCGAGCACGACCGGGGGGAACGGCACACCCCGGACGTCCACCGACGGCAACACCACCACCCGGGGAAACACCACCACCCGCACGACCACCGACGGCAACACCGCCACCCCCGCAGGGAACAACGGACAGCCCGGCGGACAGCAGACGGGGAACCGGACCGCTCCGGAGAACCCCTCCAACGACAACTACGCCTCACTGACCGACATGGCGCGCTCCTTGACGCCCGCCGGGGGCCCGGGGTCGCGAGACGCCTTCAACGACGCCCTGACCCTGCTCGCGTCCGTCGAGAACAAGGGCAAGGACATCCTCGACCTCGGCCGGATCGTCCTGGCGAAGTCGTGGGGCTGGAACCCGCCCGCGGACGCGGTCAGCGACGGGCGCTACACCCCGGAGGCCGTCGGGAAGGCGGCCGACTACGTGGCGGACAAGCTCAAGCTGAACTCCCGCAACAACGCCATCGACCAGACGCTCACCGAACTCGGCATCAAGGCCTCCTTCGCCGAGGCCGGCTCGGAGACGGGCGCCGAACTGCCCGAGCTGGGCCCGACCACGTGGATGATGCGCGCCGTCTCCCACCCGGAGACAGCGCGCATCAAGGACTACAACCCGAGCATGCGCCTGACCGACTCCTCGGAGACGGGCAGGACCTTCTCCCCGTTCCACAACGAGTCGTCCACGACGACCATGGGTTTCGAGGCGCGCCCCTCGGGACGCACCGGAACGGGGCCTCCGACGACGGCCACCCACTACGGCTCGGCCAACAACACGGGATCGTCCACGTCCGGAGGCGACACCGCACGGGGGAGCAAGCCGAAGGAGCCTCCCCACTCCGACCGCGTCCGTACCGGACCCGGCTACCTGGTCGAGATGGACACCGACGTGTTCATCGGGGCCAGGACCGAGCTGAGCGGCCCCTGGTACAAGCGCTCGGCACGCTACGTCGGGGACAAGGCCGCGTCCGCGGGCAGGGCGGTGCGCGGCGCTTTCGGCGGCCGGAGCACCCCCTCGTCCGTCCCGACCCGCCCGGCCCGGTGGCAGCAGGGCGGGACCACCGTGAAGACGACCCGGTGGATCTCCCACGGCGACGCGGTGAGGACGGGCATCATCACGCCCGACCACGCCAACCGGATCGCCCCCCTGACCGAGCGTTTCGCTGCGATCCAGCAGTCGCTCGCAGACGCGGAGAAGGCCTATCTCAACGCGCGCTGGCCTCTGGACAAAGCGGCCTCCGACCGCATCGCCTCACCCGACGACCCGCAGGTCCAGGCGCGTTACAGGAACCTGGAGACCACCTACGAGGACCGGCGGGAGGACTTCGACGAGGCGGTACGCAACTGGGTGACGGCACTCCGGGAACTGCGCGACGGCCTGGGCGACCTCTCGTCCCTGCCCCGGCCGCGCACCGCGACCGCGCCGGCCCTCGACACCATCCAGGAGGAGCCGTCGTCTCCTCCTGCTCCGGCACCGCAGCAGAACGCCCTTGACCCCGCCGCCGACCCCGAGGCCGTCGAGCTGCCCGAGCGGCAGCCCGGGCAGGAGGGCCGGCAGCCCGAGCAGGACACCGAACAGCGGGACACCGACCCGAACCTCCTGGACACCCTCGGCTCGGCCCTCAACATCCGGCCGCGGGAGGCCGGGGAGGAGGAAGCGCCTCCCCAGCCCCCGCAGAGGAACACCCCGGACCCCGCGACCACCGAGCTGCCCGAGCGCGACAACCGGCCGCAGGTAGACGTGCCGAGGCAAGCACCTGAGCCGAGCGCGGCCGAGGTGCTCGAACGGGCGCGGCAGAAACTGGCACGGGACACAGTGATGGGCAGGGCCCTCCAAGGCCAGGACGGTTCCTCCCGCAACGAGACCGCTCCCGCCGACAACCGCCCGGAACGCCACTCACGCAACCAGTCGAAGGGGCCCCTCAGCCACACGGACCAGCGTTCGGGCCCTTCCTCCGAAACGCACGCCCGGCCCGAGTCCGCGACGGTCCGGAGACCGAGGATGTGGGCGACGCCGACGGGGGAGGACGGGAACGGGCCGTCCCGGCACGAGGCGGCCCTGCCCGGCGACCAGGCCGAGACCCGTCGCGGCCCCGCCCCGGAGCGCGCCGACAGCCCCGCCGACAGATACACGGCGAACGACGAGGAGAACCTGTACGACGTCAGTGACGACGAGGAGGAGGCACCACGCCCCCGCTGGCTCGACAGGCACTACCCGGAGGCGGCCTCGCTCAGCGGGGAAGAACGCAGAGAGCTGATGCGATCGCTCATGGAACGGTCCCTGGCGGTGGGCCCGGCCGTTCCCGAAGGGTTCCGGTACGACCCGGACCTGGGCGGTCCCGACGACATCGCCTGGATCGAAGCCCGGGGAGCGCAGCGTTTCCCCCCGGAGTCCGACACCACCGCCCTGCTCGGTCCCTCCACGGCCCCGAGCGCACCGCAGCAGCAGGACCGGCCTGCGGAGGATCGGGACCAGCGGCCGCAGCCGACACCGTCCGAGGAGGAGATGGCCGCGGCGGCCCTGGACGCGGTGCTCACCTTCGACGGGCAGCGCCTCCCCCTCCACACGGGGACCGGACCCGACCACGGCACAGACCTCCCTGCGGACCAGGACACCCTCTCGGAGGCGTCCACGCCGGACTCGGACACACTCAGGGACATGCGGCTGCGGCTGGAGCGGCTGCGCTCGTCGAGCCCGGCCCCTTCCGAGGGCGACCGGCCGTCCCCGGCCGACACCGGCCCGACGGGGGACCACGGCCGGCAGAGCTCCCCCGAGCGGACCGGCCGCGCTTCCGAGGAGCAGCCCGCTCCCCGCCGACCGCAGACCCCTGACCTGCCCGCCCCCTCCACGGACCCGGACCGGAGCGAGTGGGACAACCGGCTCCGGGCCATGCAGGACTGGAGGGCCAACTGGCAGCACAGGGCGCGCACACCGGAGGAGGAGGACCGCCTGCGGCAGGAGTGGAGGGCCCGGTGGTCGCTGCCGACCACGACCAGACCGGGCGGGAGCGGACCCTCCCAGCACGGCACCGAACCGTTCGGCGGCCGTGCGGCGCAGGGTTCCCCCGACCGGGCACAGACCCCCAGCGCTCCTGAGAGCCGGCCCGTCCCCCCGACGGAGACCGCACGGGAGGAACCGCGCTCCCCCGCCCCGACCGGGACGGAACCGGCCCCCGACAACCCACCGCGGAGCCGAACGAGCACGCAACCGTCCCGACCGGCCCCCGAGGAAACCTCCGGTCCCCCGTCCCGACCGACCCCTGAGGAAACCCCCGCCACCCGACCCCTCACCCAGGACCGGGGCGACGAGGGTTCCTCCACCCTGCCCCAGGACCGCGCGGACGCCTCCCAGCAGGAGGGGACCGCGCCCCCGGCCGAACAGGCGCCCCTGATCTCCGGCCCGGCGGCCGACCTGTTCGCGTTCTTCGCCCAGGAGCTGAACGGCACCGTGGACAAGGGGGACGGCGACTCCGCGCAGGACACCACGCGCACACCCTCCGGCGAGGAGACGACCGCGGAGCCCGCCCCTGTCATCGACGACGACCGGACCCAGGATGCCTCGTCCCCCGAGACGGCGCCCGATGTGGCCGGGACCAACCCGTCCCGGAAGCGGTCCGAGGGCGAGGACCAGGACACGCCCGAGAACGAGGACGGCGACGAGGAGAACAGCGAGGACGACGCCGAGGACGCCCCCGGGAGCGACCGGAAGAAGGACAACGACGAGGACGGCGCCGGAGGCGGCACCGGCTCCAGCGGTCACAGGTCCGGAGGCGACGGCGGCAACGGCGGCAACGGCGGCAACAGCGCTGACCGATCCGGCAGCGGTGACGGTGACCGGCCCAGCGACCGTTCCGCAGGCGATGACGGCTCCGAGGGCAACAGCGGAGCCCCAGCCCCCCAGGGGGACGGCAGCCACTCCTCCGCGCAGCCGCGATCCGACTCCGCGACCGCTCCCCCGGGGGACGCCCCCGCCGGCACCGGGCAGAACCCGTCGAGCGACGCGCCCGCCGGAGCCGAGGAGCCCGGCCAGGACGGCACCCAGGAGAACCAGGGAAGCGACGACCGACCGGCCGTCGAGGCCCTCGGGCTGGAGGACAGGCCCGACGGAGACCCCCGGTTCCCGAGCGACCTCTCGAACGGAAGGGTTATCGGCACCATTCCGGAGAACCGCACAGGAAGGGACGACAACGACCGGATCATCACGGTCGACGGGAAACCGCTACAGGACTTCCAGAGCGACCTGCTCGTCAGGCGCGCCGAGGAGGTCAAGAAGATCCTCAGGGGAAAGACCCCCGTGAGGGTGGACACGGGGACCTTCCACAACACCAAGGCGAACCGCCCCTCGGGCCCGGACGCGGGCCCCTTCACCGAAGCCGCCATCAGTTTCGGGGACCCGGGAGGAAGGAACGGCGCGGTGAACGCGATCGTCGTGGACCGCGTCAGCGGGAAAGTGGCGGAAGGGCACAACGGAAGGACCACGTACTCCGTCATCCCCGAGGACGAACTGCACCCCAAGCTGAAAGAGCGCTTCGACGCCATGTACAGCGACGGGGGCTACCAGGTGTACGGTGCCGACGGAAATCCCGTGACGAGGGCGGACGGCAGCCCGGAGACCACCCCCTACCCGTTCAACGACATACCCGCCCGGCACGCGGAGATCAAGGCGCTCAACGCACTCCTCTGGGAACGCGACGGCGCGGAGATCAGTGATTTCCAGCTCGACGCCTGGTTCACCCTCAAGAACGACGGTTCGCTCTGAGCGTGCTGCACCCACATCACCATGGGATCGCCCGCGCACCGGGCCGGAAAGAATTCGCCCCCGAGCCACCCAGAGTTCTCCGAGGTAGACGAAAACGGACGCCCCATTGCGCAGAATCGACGCAGAGGACCTCGACCTCCTGGAGGAGACCGGGGCCGTGCTCCGCGGTCGGGGCTTCACCGGTCGAGTGGTGGAGACCGAAGAGACCGGGGTGACGGCGCGCACCTTCGTCAACGGCGTCGCGAGCGGTCCCGACATCGCCTGGAACAGCGACGGCCGGGTCGTCTCCCTGGGCAACCTCGCCACCGGAGGCCTGCCCGTCGGCCCCTCCCACCACTGGGACGCCGAAGGCCGCCTCGTCTTCGAGTACGTCAACGACGTCTCCGGCAACCACCGCCTCTCCCTGCGGTGGGACACCGAAGGCCGTCTGGTCAGCGAGGAACGGCACAGGGCCCAGTTCGGCCGATTCGACCCCGCGACCGGCGAACAGCGCCCCGCCCCCTGGCTCTGAGAGCCGCTCCGCCCCGGCGGTGGGACAGCGCGACCGTCGCCCTTCCTCCGTGGAGCCGCCGCTCCGGAGAGAACGACGCGGACCGGCCACCGGACGCTCATGGAACGTACACACGAAACGGAGTACGCTACCGCAGTCGGTCCTCCTCCCGGGGCTCCGTCCGAACGGACGGCCGCCCCTCCCCCGCGGTCGCGGCCTCGTCACCGCCCGGGGGAGGACACCGGTCACGCCGGGTCCGGCGGGGCTCGCGGGGTCGGCCCCGTCCCGCGCGGAGGGTCCCGACGGAACGGTTCCGGAAGAGGCGCCCGGAAGGGCGGCCGCCCCGGGTCCGCCGCGTCGCGGGGAGGCTAGCGTAGGGGCACGGGACCTTCCCCGGCGCCCTTCTCCCCCGCGTACGGCCTCCGCGCGGAAGACGCACCCCCTCGACCCGTACGGGTCCCCCACCGGGCGCGGAGCGCCCCGAGGACACCCCCTGACAGTCTGGAGCACACACCAGGTGACCGCACACACCGATCCGGGGACGGCCCGGCCCCGGCGCCGCCGCACCGCCGCAGCGGCGCTGGCCCTGGGACTCCTCGCAGCCCTCCCCGCGGCTCCGGCGGCGGCCGAGGCCCCCCAGGACCCCGTCTCGCTCGCGCAGGTCCACCCCTTCAAGGCCGACAACCAGCCGTGCGCCGCCACCGGCGGGGACGTCGTGGAGCAGTCCCCCTGGACGCACCACTTCCTCGGCCTGTCGCGGGCCCACGACCTGAGCACCGGCGAGGGGGTGGACGTGGCGCTGCTGGCCCCGGAGGTGGACGGCGGCGACCCCGCGCTGGCCGACGCCGTGGAGGGCGGGCAGTCCGCCGACTGCCTCGGGTTCGGCACGTCGCTGGCCGGGGTGGTCGCCGCCCGGTCCGTGGAGGGCAGCGGTCTGGTCGGGGTGGCCCCGGACACCGTGGTGACGGCCGTGGCCACGGGCAGTCCGGGGACCGGCCTGGCCTCCGCGCAGGAGATCGCCGACGGGATCGGGAGCGCGGTGGACTCGGGGGCCCGCGTGGTCCTGGTGGGCACGGGCACCTGGGAGACCTCCCCCGCGCTGGAGTCCGCGGTCGCCGCCGCGGAGGAGGCCGACGCCCTGGTCGTGGCCCCGGCCACGGTCCCCACGTCCCGGGGACCGCTGCCGGGGCGGCCCGCCCAGGAGGCGTCGGTACTGAGCGTGGCCGCGCACGACGTGGAGGGCCTCCCCGTGGCCCAGGGCCCGCTGGTCCTGCCCAGCGGAGACCTGGCCCGCGTGGACCTGATCGCGCCGGGCGACCGCGTGGTGGCGACCGGCCCGGGCGGCGGCCACGTGACCGCCGCCGGCGACGGCGTGGCCGCGGCGTTCGTGGCGGGGACCGCGGCCCTGCTCATGGCCCGTGAGCCGGACCTGAGCGCGGAGCAGGTGCGCGAGCGGCTGACCACCACGGCCTACGAGTCCCCCCGGGGGGACTCGGACCCCCGGTCGGGGCACGGCAGGATCGACCCGCTGGCGGCGATGGCCATCGCGCCGGGCGGCGTCCCCGCCGGGGTGGCGGGCGAGGGGTTCGTCCCCGATCCCTCCCCCTACGGTTCGGTGGACGCGCCGCCCACGGCGGCCGTGGTGTCCGTGACCCTCCTGCTCATCGTGCTGTGCGTCCTGGGCGGAGCGGTGTTCAAGCTCGGGCGCGCGCGCAAGTGGCGTCCCGCCGGCCCGGGCGAACCGGTGCCGATGCGCTCCGACGAACCGGTGCGCTGACGCGGCGGGGCCCGTGGGGCACACCTCCAGGCGTGCTCCACGGGCCCCGCCCGCGACCCGGTCGCGGGGCTCAGTCCTCGGCGCCCTCGGCGATGGCCAACTGGACCTCCACGGGGTCGCGGCGCGCGATCCACAGGGCGCGGCCGGGGGCCATCGTGCGCGCACGGATGTTGCCGAACAGCATGCCCTCCGAGGGCGGGGCGGACAGCATGATGCTGGGCGTGTTGGAGTCGATGAGCGTTCGGATGACCGGGTCGCCGGAGGCCCGGCTGAAACCGCCCGCGGCATGCACGAGAACCACGTGCAGGCCGATCTCCGCACCCTGGCTGAGCATCGGCAGGAGCGGGGTCAGGGGGTTGGGGCCGCTTCCGGAGACCATCTCGAAGTCGTCGATGAGGACGAACAGCTCGGGGCCGGTCCACCAGTCGCGCTTGCGGATGCGGTCGGGGGTGACGTCGGGCCCGGGCAGCCGCGCCTTCATGGCCTGCGCGGCGGCGGCCATCATCTCCTTGACGTTGTCGCCCGAGACCGCGTAGCCGAGCTGCATGTCCGTGGGCACGGCGTCGTAGAGCTGGCGGCGCTGGTCGGCGAGCACGACCCGGGCGGTGGTGGGGCCGTAGTGGCTGCGGATCGCGTTGGTGATGTGGCGCAGCAGCGTGGTCTTGCCCGTCTCGGTGTCGCCGACCACGAGCAGGTGCGGTGTGACGCCGAAGTCGTGCCAGAACGGCTGCATCCGGCGACTCTCCAGCCCCATGGGCACCTTGAGACCGCCCATCTGGGTGAGCTCGGAGGCGGGCAGCTCCCGGGCGTGCAGGATCGGGGGCAGGGTGCGCACCGCCGGGGCGGACGGCCCGTCCCAGGCCGCGCGCACGCGCTCGACGAGTTCGCCCATGCCCTCGGACAGCGTGACCGAGTCGGCGTCCCCGTCGGCGCGGGGCAGACCGGTGAGCAGGTGGTGCTTGGTGTCGGTGATACCGCGGCCGGGCACGCGGGGGACGGTCTGCGCGGCGCGCATGTGGACCATGGAGTCCACGGGGTCGCCCATGCGCAGCTCGAAGCGGGTGCCCATGAGGTCGCGGACGGCGGTGTGGAAGTCGGCCCAGCGGGGGGAGGCGACCACCACGTGCACGCCGTAGTTGAGGCCGCGCTGCACGAGCTGGACGATGGGGCCCACCAGATCCGCGTAGTCCTGGCGGATCGTGCCCCAGCCGTCGATGACGAAGAAGACGTCGCCGTGGGGCTGGTCGGCGAACTCCCCGGCGGAGCGGCGCCTGCGGTAGGTGCCCATGGAGTCGATGCCGTTCTCGGCGAAGAAGACCTCACGCTTGGTGAGGATCTCGTTCATCTCCATGATGGTGCGGGTGATGCGCCGCTCGTCGGTGCGCGTGACGACGCTGCCCACGTGCGGCAGGTCCTTGAGCGCGGTCAGCACGCCGCCGCCGCAGTCGATCCCGTAGAACTGGACCTGGGCGGGGGTGTTGCACACCGCCAGGGTGAGGATGAACGTGGCCAGCATGGTGCTCTTGCCGCTCTGGGGGCCGCCCGCGATGCCGACGTGTCCGCCGGCCCCGGACAGGTCCGCCACCAGGGGCAGGCGCCTGTGCTCGAAGGGGCGGTCGATGATCCCCAGCGGCACGCGCAGGACCGTCTCCTTCGTCCAGGCCAGGCCTCCTGCGGGCAGGCGGGTGCCGACCATGGCGAGCAGCTCGTCCACGAGCGGTGGCACCTCCAGCGGGGGCAGCCACACCTCTCGGGCCGCGGGGCCGAGGCCGTCCATCCGCTCCAGCGCGGTCGCGAGGAGGGACTCGCCGGTCTCCTCCTCCTGGACCTCGGGCTCCTCGGGTTCGGGAGCGGTCGCGTCCACGGGGGTGTCGGTGAAGAGCACCACCTCGCCGCCGACCGTGTTCCTGCGGGCGGCGCGGCGCTTGACGCGGTAGGGCCCGGAGACGTAGGCGGCCTTGAAGCGGGTGAGGGTCTCGGTGTCGGTCTTGAGGTAGCCGTTGCCGGGAGCCGAGGGGAGCTGGTGGGCGTCGGGGACGCCGAGCACCCCGCGACTCTCGATGGCGGAGAAGGTGCGCAGCGCGATCCGGTAGGACAGGTGGCCCTCCAGCTGGTGCATACGGCCCTCGTCCAGGCGCTGGGAGGCCAGCAGCAGGTGGACGCCGAGGCTGCGGCCCAGGCGGCCGATCATGACGAACAGGTCCATGAAGTCGCGGTGGGCGGCCAGCAGCTCGCTGAACTCGTCGACGACCACGAACAGCGTGGGCATCGGCTCCATGCCGGGGTTGGTCTCGCGGGCCCTCTCGTACTCCAGTGCGGAGCTGAAGTTGCCCGCGGAGCGCAGCTGCTCCTGCCGGCGGACCAGTTCGCCGTGCAGGGCGTCCTGCATGCGCTCGACCAGGATGGCCTCGTCGGCGAGGTTGGTGATGAGCGCGGAGGTGTGCTGGAGCTGGTCGAGGCCGATGAAGGTGGCGCCGCCCTTGAAGTCGACGAGCACGAAGTTGAGGGTCTCGGGGGAGTGGGTCAGGGCCAGGCCGAGCACCAGGGTGCGCAGCAGCTCGCTCTTGCCCGAGCCGGTGGCGCCGATGAGCATGCCGTGCGGGCCCATGCCGCCCAGCGCGGACTCCTTGAGGTCCAGCTCCAGCGGCGCGCCGTCGGAGTTCATGCCGATGGGCACGCGCAGCCGGTCCTTCTCGTGCAGCTCGCTCCACATGCGTTCGGTGTCGTGCCGGTGCAGGTCGGGGATGCCCAGGAGCGCGGTCAGCTCGAAGTCGGTCGTGAGGGGCTCGGTGACCTCGACGACCATGCCGATCCGGTAGGGCGAGAGCAGGCGGCCCAGGGAGGTGGCGCGGGACAGGCTCAGGGAGTCCGGCCGGCCCAGCACCTCCTCGACGTCGCGGCCGCTGTGGTCGCGGGAGAGCATCACCAGGCGCTCGGTCTCCACCCGCAGGGCCAGGGTGTAGGGGTCGTCCTCGGGGGGCATCGGGTCGGCGACGTCGACGACGACGGCGTTGCGGTAGCCGCCGCCCAGCATGCGCGACCCCGGGGGGATGCGCCCGCCGTCCACGACGATGACGGTGAAGGGCTCCTCGCGGCTGGGGGTCTCGGTGGGGTCGAAGCGGGGACGGTCGGCCAGATCCGGGACGAGCTGTTCGAGGTCCATCGCGTCCGTGCACAGCAGCCGGGCCTGGCCCGCGCCGTCACGGGCGGTGGGGTGCTGGGTGTGGGGCAGCCACTTGGTCCACGACCACAGGGCCAGGTTCTCCTCGGAGGCGCACACGGCCACGCGCAGCTCGTCGTGGGCGTGGAAGACGGTGAGCTGGCCGATGAGGGCGCGGACGAGGCCGCGGCTGGCGTCCAGGTCGCCGCGCATGGTGATGCGGGAGTACCCGCGCAGGTAGATCTGGACCGGCTGGTCCTCGACGGTTCCGTAGGCGCGGATGAAGCGGCGCAGCGCGTGGGCGCTGAGGGGTTCGAGGTCCTCCACCGGCTTGGAGGAGACCGGGGAGATCGTCATGGACAGCGCCTGCTCGCCGACGGCCATGCGCGCCTCGGCGAAGTCGTCGTCGGTCCCCCTGCGCTCCCACAGCCGGGAGGTGCGCACGATCGACCACAGGGCGTCGGGGTGGGGCGCCCGCCAGAGCATCGCGTCGCGCTGCTCGGTGACCACCCCCCGCAGGCGGGTGCGCATCTGCTTGAGGTAGCGCAGGTAGTCCCGGCGGTCGTCGTTGAGCTGGCGGCGGCGCTCCAGCAGGGTGCGCAGGTACTGGCCGCCGAGCATCACCACGGCGCCCACGAGCATCATCCCGCCCGCCAGATAGGGCATGATGCTGTTGCCCCCGCCGCCGCCCATCATGCTCCCGGGGCGGATGATCATCATCATCATCGCCAACGAGGTCATGGCCATCGGCAGGTAGGTGAACACCGAGGAGGCGCTGGCCTGTGGTTCCGGCAGCTCCGGTGGCTCCTGAAGGCTGACCTCGCCCGAGGGCAGGTCCGGCCCGGGGCGCCGCGGGGGACGGCGGACGAGGATCGTACTCACAGGACGGGGTCCTCCCTTGCAGGGAACAGCGGGGGCGGTCCGGAACGGGGACCGTAACCGGCGTCCGGAACCGAACGCCGGAAGCAGAACACTACCGTTGCCAACTAAAGTGACAGACACCAAAATTTAAAACAACACACCTCCAAAATGGGTCGTCGGAGTGTTACCGTCACTTCCACCCCTGTCACGACCCTGCCTCATGATGGGCCCCACCGGATGAACGATGTCGCCTCCCCTGACCTGTGCCGGCTCCTGATCCGCGCTCCCGAGCGCTCCTTCGAGATCGCGGCGCCCACAGAGGTCCCCCTCTCCGAGATCCTGCCCACCCTCGTGCTCTACGCCGAGGGCGACAACGGCGAGGACCTGGACGAGAGCGGCCTGGAGCACGACGGCTGGGTCCTCCAGCAACTGGGCGACGAGCCCCTGGAAGAGGACGAGACCCTCCGCTCCCTGGGACTCTGCCACGGCGAGACCCTCTACCTGCGCCCCCGCCGCGACCAGCTGCCGCCGGTGCACTTCGACGACCTGACCGACGGCGTCGCCACCGGCATGAGCGAGCGCGCCGACCGGTGGCGCCCCGAGGCCACGCGCGTCCTGCTCCAGTCGCTCGGGCTGGTGGTCCTGTTCACCGGCCTGGCCGTCCTGGTCAGCGGCGGCCCCGGCCTCCTGACCGCGGTGTCGGCGGCCTGCTCGTCGCTCCTCATGCTGCTGTCGGCCTGGGCGGCCTCGCGCGCCATGGGCGACCTGGCCGCCGCCACCGGCCTGGCCGCGGCGGCCACCCTGTACATGGCGGTGGCCGGCGCGTCCGTGCCCTCGGGGGACCCCGGCACCGCGCTGATCGGGGCGCGGGTCCTGACGGGAGCGGTGACCGCCGCCGGGGCCAGCGTGCTCGGCCTGGCGGCCGTGGCGGGCTCCGTGCCCTTCTTCGCCGGCCTGTTCACCGCCGAGGTGCTGTGCGCGCTGGGCGCGCTTTCCCTGATGTTCATCCCCGGCGCCACGGTCCCGGCCGTGGCGGCCCTGGTGGCGCTCATCGCGCTGCTGCTGGGCACGTTCGCCCCCCAGCTGGCCTTCCGCCTCTCCGGTCTGAAACTGCCGCCGCTGCCCTCCAACCCCGACCAGCTCCAGGAGGGCATCGACCCCTACCCCGCGCGCGGGGTCCTGGACCGCGCCGAGCTCGCCGACCGGTTCCAGACCGCCCTGTACGCCGCCACCGGCGCCGTCCTGACGGTCTGCCTGGTCGTGCTCGGCGCCACCCCCGGGTGGGTGCCGATCACCCTGTGCGTGATCGTGTCGCTGGTGATGCTGCTCCAGTCACGCGGTCTGGCCAGCGCCTGGCAGCGGTCCTACGTGGTCGCGCCGCCCTGGATCGGGCTGACCGCACTGGTCCTGGTCGTGGTGTGGACGGCCGACCCCCTGCCCCGCACCCTCGCCATGGTGGGCCTGTTCGCCGCCTCCGCGATCCTGGCGGTGGTGTCCTGGAACCTGCCGGGCACACGGCCGCTGCCCCACTGGGGCCGGGCCGCCGAGATCATCCAGTCGCTGCTGACGGTGGCCATCGTGCCCCTGGTACTGGCGATCTTCGGCGTGTTCTCGCTCCTGCGCGGAATCGGCGGCTGACATGCAGTCACGTCGCGACAGGGTGATGGCCCACAACTTCACCGTGGGCCGACTGGGCACGGCCATGCTGGAGGGCGACCCCGACGCGGTCGACGCCCCCATGCGCCGCACCCGTACCGGCACCTACATCGGCATCGCGATCGGCGTGGTGCTGTGCATCGGCTTCCTCGTGTTCGGCCTCATCTTCCCCGGAGGCGCCACCAGCTGGCGCCAGGAGGGCCGGCTGATCGTGGACCGCGACACCGGGGCCTCCTACATGTACTCGGCCGGGGTGCTGCGCCCCGTGGCCAACGGCGCCTCCGCCCGCCTGGTCCAGGGCGCCGACGCCGCCGTGAGCCTGGTCTCGGCCCGGTCCCTGGAAGGCGTGCCCGTGGGCGGCCCCGTGGGCATCGCCGCCGCGCCCGACTCCCTTCCCACCGAAGCGGGCCTGGAGGAGGCGGTCTGGCGGGTGTGCGCGCTGCCGCCCGAGGGCGAGGAGGACGAGCGGGGCCGCACCGCCCTGGTCGTCGGCGACGCCCCGGAGCCCACCCCGCCCTCCGCCGAGCAGGCGGTCCTGGTCTCCGGGCCGGACGGGGCTCCGCAACTGCTGTGGAACGGCACCCGCCTGCGCCTGGACGAGGAGGGCGGCGCCGTCCAGGCCCTCGGCTACGGGACGAGCGACGCCCTGCCCGTCACCGCCGCCTTCCTCAACACCGTGCCCACCGGCCCGGACCTGACCGCGCCCGAGGTCCCGGGCGCCGGTGAGGACGCGGGCGAGCTGGCGGGCGGGCCCCGGCAGGTGGGACAGGTGTTCGCGGTGTCCACCCCCGGGCAGGGGGACCAGCACTACCTGCTCACCCGGGACGGCCTGGTGCCGCTCTCCGTGACGCAGGCACTGCTGTTGCTCGCCAACCCGGACATCTCGGGCGCCGCCTACCCCGACGCCCCCGCCGAGGCGCTGCCCCTGCCCGCCGGCGAGGCGCACACCCGGCTCTCCGACGGCCCCGCCCCGCGCGAGGAGCGCCACCCGGGCGCCCCGCCGGAGCTGGTGGGCGTCGGCGCGGGCGTGCCGTGCCTGCGGCTGGCCCCCGACGGCTCGCTGTCGCTGACCATGGACGACCCCGCCGGGGTGGAGGCGTGGCCGGTGCAGGAGCGGCCCGGCATCGTCCCCGGGTGCCCGACCCCCGACCTGGTGGGCATCGCCTCCGGCCGGGGCACGGTCGCCGCCGCCCAGCCGGTGGGCGGCGGCGCTGCCGCCACCACCCACTACCTCGTCACCGACAGCGCGGCCAAGTACCCGGTGGTCGACGATGCCGCCCTGACCGCCCTCGGGTACGAGACGGCCCAGGCCGTCCCCGTCCCGACCTCCCTCCTGAGGCTGCTGCCCTCCGGTCCGGTACTCGACCCGGAAGCAGCCGCCCTCCCCCTGGCGTCCTCGTCGATGGTCGAGGACGCCGGATGCCCCTGATGGAACGACCCGAGGAGAGCCTGTGAACCAGAGGACAAGGACTACAGACGAGGCCGAGCGCATCGCCCAGGAGGCGATGACCGAGGCCCACAGCCAGTGCAACACCATCTACACCAACGTGGACAACACGCGTGACAAACTGCGCATGTCCTGGCAGGGCGCGGCCTCCAACAAGTACAGCGAGGCGGTCGTCGGCTGGCTGGAGGAGCTGCGGCTCATCACCAACGACATGAACCAGATGATCGGCACCTTCGGCGGCACCGTCCACGCCATGCACGCCACGGAGGACGCGGCCGTCATCACCGGTTCGCGGTGGATGAACGAGCTCAACCCGAACCAGTCCGGCTGAGGCCTGCCGACCGCTCCCACACGCACGAGTCCCCCTCCGGAAGGCGAGACCATGACCATCAACGGTTTCGACGTCAGCTACGCCTACGTCGACGAGGCCACCAACGAGCTGCGCACCCAGACGCAGGCCGTACAGAACCAGATCGAGGCGCTCGACGCCCAGATGCAGACGGTCAAGGCGGAGCTCGACGGCGCCATGGCCACGGAGTACGACCGCAAGGTCGCTTCGTGGCGGGCCAACGTCGCCGACATGCAGGTTCTTCTGAACAAGGCGGAGACCGCCCTCAACGAGATCCGCAACAACTACTCCTCCACCGACGGGCGCGAGGCCATGAACTGGCAAGCGCTCCTGTAGTCCACTCCCCCTCCCCGGGGCGGGCGGCCCACCACTCCCTCAGGGCGCCCGCCCCACCCCATCCCCCACCCCCGACAACCCGACGAACGACCGCCCTGTGGGCGGTGAGGAGGTCCTGACGTGGAGCCCCCCCTCTTCGACTTCCGTGCTGCCCTCTCCGGAGAGGAGCCGGACCCGACCGAGACCGAGGAGGCCGCCCTCCTCGAGGAGCAGAGCACCACCACGAACCGGTCGGAATCCGCCCCGATCAGCGTGGACCTGACCAGCGGGCTGCTTCTGCTGAGACACGCAGGCTCCTCGGTCGAGGTGGACACCTCCACCCAGGAGGCCGTGCTCGACCCGGGCGACTCCAGGGTGAACATCGGCGACGACGGCGTGATGCTGTTCGGCGCGCAGCAGGCAGGGGACACCGCCTCCCCGCACGTGTTCCCAGGGCAGGACACCGAGCACGTCGTCGCCGTGTCCGCCCCCGCCGGGGACGTCTCCGGCGAAACGCTCCACGCGGAGAGCCATTTCACACCGGTGATGCAGGGGACCCCGGCCCTTCCCCTCGAACCGACGATCGCCTCCGTCGGGGTGCCCGCCAACGCGGAGTCCGTCCCCGAGGGGGAGACGACCGCCCCTGAGTCCACCGTTCTCGCGGAGCCCTTCCAGCGGGCGGAGGCGACGGAGGCGCTGGCGCCGATGGAGCCCCAGTCCTTCGAGGCGATGACCCCGCAGCTGCCCGCGGAGCCGCTTCAGGAAGCCGCCGCCCTCAGCGACGCCCCCCTGGAGACCCGCTCCGAGGTGGAGCGGGGAGAGCTGTACGAGTCGGAACGGGACCCGGCCGGGGAACCGATCACCGGTGTGGAGCCCATCTCCGCCGACGCCGACGACCCCGCCTTCGGCGAGAACGACTCCGAGATCCCCGGGGCGCCGGTCGTGACCCTGGACCCCGAGACGGCCGTCACCACCGTCGAGGCGGGCGAGCTGAAGTTCGTCCTGGACCCGGACACCAACACGATCAGCATCGAGCCCGGCGACCGGAACGTGCCCCTCGACCCCGAGGCGGCGCCGCTCACGGTCGAGACCGGGAACCTGGGTCTGACCATCGACCCGGCCGAGGGCACCGTCGAGATCGAGACGTCCCGCGCGAGCGAGGACGGGGAGTCTCTGCCGACCACGATCGAGGTCGGCGACCTGAAGCTCACCCTCGACCCCGAGACCGGCGAGGTGACCTTCGACCCCGGTGACGGGAATGTGGAGGTCGACCCCGAGACCGGCCTGATCACCATCTCCGAGAAGGACGAGGACGAAGAGGGGGAAGAGGGGGAGGACCGGCCCGGCGGCGACGGACCCGGCGAGGAGGAGACCCCCGGCGGGGACCGGCCGGGAGGCGACGAGAGCGGTGACGGCCCCGACCGGCCGGGAGGCGACCGGCCCGGCGAGGACGAAGAAGGCGGGGACCGCCCCGGCGGCGACCGGCCCGGTCAGGACGAAGAAGGCGGGAACCGGCCCGGCGGCGACCGGCCCGGTCAGGACGAAGAAGGCGGGAACCGGCCCGGCGGCGACCGGCCCGGTCAGGACGAAGAAGGCGGGGACCGCCCCGGCGGCGACCGGCCCGGTCAGGACGAAGAAGGCGGGGACCGCCCCGGCGGCGACCGGCCCGGTCAGGACGAAGAAGGCGGGGACCGCCCCGGCGGCGACCGGCCCGGTCAGGACGAAGAAGGCGGGGACCGCCCCGGCGGCGACCGGCCCGGCGGCGACGGACCCGGCGAGGAGGACTCCCCCGAGCACGTGGAGAGCAACCGCCCCGGCGCGACCGACCCGGGCAGCGGGACGCCCGGCGTTCCCGTGGGCGCCACCCCGCCTCCGGTGGTGGGCAACACTCCCGGCGAGCAGGAGACCCCCGGCGGGGACCGGCCGGGAGGCGACGGCACCGGCGAGGAGCCGGTGCCCCTGGAACCGGTCGAGGTGACCGAGCCCCCTGTCACGGAGACGGGCGACACCCCAGGCGAGCCGGAGGAAACGGCACCGGATGACACCCCCGACGAGAATCTGAGTCGTCTGGAACCGGGGCCGGGGCCGGGGAACGAAACGCCCGGCGATGACCCGATACCGACGGATCCGGCCCACATCACCGAGCCCCCCGTCGCGGTCACCTCCGACAGGCCCGAGGAGGACACCGAAGGCGAGGGCAGCGGGAACGGCGCCGGGGGCGAGGACGAGGAAGAGCAGCCCGGGGACGAAGAGGAAAACCCCGAAGACGAAGAATCCGAGGACGAAGAGGAGGAAGAAGGAGAAGGCGAGGGAGAAGAAGAGGAAGAGGAGGAAGAGGAGGAAGAAGGAGAGGAGGAAGAGGAAGAAGAAGAGGAAGAAGAAGAGGAAGAAGGAGAAGGCGAGGGAGAAGAAGAGGAAGAGGAGGAAGAGGAGGAAGAAGGAGAGGGAGAAGGAGAAGGAGAGGGAGAGGGCGACACCGGCGGGACCAATGACACCAGAGGCGACAACGGTGACAAGGGCACCAAGATCGACCTCCAACGGATCAAGGATTTCCGCTCCCAGATCGTGTCCCCCCTCCAGGACGAGATCGCCTATCTGGTCACCGACTTCTCCGTGTACGGAGGCGAAGGCAGTTACCAGAGGCTCGGGAACCCCTCCATCCTCACGGAGGCCGGAACCCTCGGCTCGAAGATCGACTCCTCGCTGAACAGCATCTACCAGTTCCTCGACGGCTTGCAGACGGAGCTGGTCCAGATCGAGGACAGGCTCTCGGAGAACCTCATCGTCTTCGCCGACCTCGAGGACGAGCAGAGCCTCACCGCCCAGGAGATCTTCAACCTGATGTACCCGAGCCAGAGCAGTTCGGGCGGCGGCGGCGGTGGTGGCGGCGGTGGCGGCGGTGGCGGCGGCGGCGGCGGGAACGACCAGGACACGGACGAGGACAGTAGCGAGGCCTAGCCCCGAGGCGCGATCCATAGAAGGAGGGGAACATGCCGCCGGAAAGAGAACTGGAAGACCTTCCGGACCAACCACTGCACGAGCTCATGAACATCTTCGCCGACAGCGACGAAGGGGGCTCCTATCCGCCGATGGTCGGCATCGACACGGTCACCAAGGACCCCTGGGTCGCCGACGGGCGCTACCACTTCCACGAGAACACCAACCCCTTCACCGGTTTCTCCTGGAATTACGGCGGCCACGAGATGGACCGCTGGTGGAGCTACCGGGACTACTACACGGCCTACATGTCGACGCCCAGCGGTTACGGCTACTCCTACGAGACCTACGGCATCGACTACGCGGGCTACACGATGCAGAGACACCTGTGGGGTGAGAAGACCCTCAGCGATGGCAAGGAGAGCCTGCACGAGGAGGGAGCCCCCCCGCAGGACACGTTCCGCCAGCAGCTGAGCAACCTGGCCCACGTCGCCGACTACGAGGCGAACAAGCTGGTGTCCACCAGCTGGGACCTCAGGCGGCTGCAGAACACCATCGACGACCTGAACAACCTGCGCGACAAGCTGGCCCCCTACATCGACGGGGAGGGGGGCGGCAGCCTGAACAAGCTCTGGAAGGAGATCGACACCCCCGACGGGCCCATGCAGGGCTCGGCCGCGGCGGCGTACCAGTACCGCCTCAAGGACCTGGCGTACCGGATGACCGTGGTCTACGACAAGATCCCCGATTACACGAAGCAGCTGGGGGATCTCAGGGAGAGCCTGAAGCCCGGTACCAGCGGGCTCGCCAAGGCGGTGAGCGAAGCCCTCAAAGGCACGGGCGGCACCGTCCAGGGCGTCCTCGACACCTGGTATTTCCACACCTCCGCGGGGACGGAGACGTTCAACCCGGAGCGGGACCAGTTCCAGGTCCTGATCAACAACGGGCCGCCCGGCGGGGAGCCGGTGATGGGCATCCCCGGCGACCAGGCCACCCAGGACAACATCAACAACACGCTGTACCAGAGGTTCCGGGACCACTACAAGGGGGTCTACGAGACCGTCAACGAACTGCGCGACAACATGGCGCTCTACTACAAGAGCGTCAACGACGTCCTGCCGCGCATCGAGGTTCCCACCTCGCTCCCGACGGAGACGCCGACGGGCCCCGGCCCCGGTCCCGGCCCCGGTGGCGGAGGCGGAGGCGGCCCCGAGAACCCGTTCGACGACTGGGAGATCGACAACCCGTTCGACGACTGGGAGATCGACAACCCCTTCAGCGGCTGGGACGAGGAGGACATGCCAGGTCCTCCGCCTCCCCCGCCGCCACCGCCGCCGCCTCCCCCGCAGCTCCCGTACAACGGCCCCGGAACCGGCGGCGACGGCCCCGGGAACAACGAGATCCTGCCCCCGCCCCCGCCGCCCCCGAACGACCTCGGCCTCAACGGCCCCGGCCAGGGCGGCCCCGAGGGTCTCGGCGGCCCGCCGCCGTTCACACCGGACCTGGGCCTCAACGGCCCCGGCAACGGCGGACCCGAGGGGATCGGCGGTCCCGAGGGGGCCGGCGGCCCCGTCACGCTCCCCCCGCCTCCTCCGAACCTCGGCCTCAACGGCCCCGGCTTCGGCCAGGGGGGCGACAACGGTCCCCTCATGCCCCCGCCCCCGCCGCCCCCGAACGACCTCGGCCTCAACGGCCCCGGCCAGGGCGGCGGCAGCGACCCCGGCATGAACGGGCCCTTCATCCCCCCGCCCCCGCCCCCGAACCTCGGGCTCAACGGCCCGGGAAGCGGCCGCGGCGGTCCGGCAGGCTACAACGGCTCCCTGGAGCGCGATCCGGCGACAGGGCTCCCGCTCAACCCCGAGACCGGCGAGCCCTACCCCATCGACCCCGAGAGCGGCCTGCCCTTCAACCCCGACACCGGCCTGCCCATCAACTTCGATCCCCAGACCGGGCAGGTCCTGCCCATCGACCCCGTCACCGGAGAACCGCTCCCCATCGGGGAGACCGGGAGCTCCCTGGAGTTCGACCCGGCGACAGGGCTCCCGCTCAACCCCGAGACCGGCGAGCCCTACCCCATCGACCCCGAGACCGGTCGGCCCTTCAACCCCGACACCGGCCTGCCCATCAACTTCGTCCCCCAGACCGGGCAGGTCCTGCCCATCGACCCCGTCACCGGAGAACCGCTCCCCGTCGACCCCGTCACCGGACAGCCGCTCCCCATCGGGGAGACCGGGAGCTCCCTGGAGTTCGACCCGGCGACAGGGCTCCCGCTCAACCCCGAGACCGGCGAGCCCTTCCCCGTCGACCCCGGAACCGGCCTGCCGTACAACCCCGACACCGGCCTGCCCATCAACTACGACTCCGAGACCGGGCAGGTCCTGCCCATCGACACCGTCACCGGACAACCGGTCGGCATCGACCCGTCGACCGGGCTGCCGACCGACTACGACTTCAACGTGCCCGCTCCCCCGCCCGACCTCGGGCTCAACGGCCCCGGAACCTCCAACGACGACGACTACGTGCTGCAGCCTCCACCGCCGCCGGCGGACCTGGGGCTCAACGGCCCCGGCACCGGGGAGGACGTACCGATCAACCCGGTCACCGGCGAGCCCTACGTCATCGACCCGCTCACCGGCCAGCCCTACCCGATCGACCCCGAGACCGGGGAGCCGATCACGGACAGCGGCGGCATCCCGGAAGGACCGATCCCGGAGATCCTGCCGCCGCCGCTGGCGCCCGACGACATCGGCCTCAACTACGGCGGCCTCGAACCCAGCCCCTACTCCAGTGACGGCCCGGGCTCGCCTGACAGCTCCGACCGCTCCTCGTTGTTCGCCAACCCCGACGGCACGCAGTACACGGCGGGCGGCCCCAACGGGGCCTCCGGCGGACAGGGCACCGCAGGCGGCCTCGGCGGGCTCGGCGGCGCGGGAGGGCTGAACGGCCAGCCCGGCGCCGGGGGCGCGGGTGCGGGTACAGGCGCCGGCGGCATGGGGGGCATGGGCGGCATGCCGATGATGCCCCCCATGATGGGCGGCGGCATGGGCGGCGGTGGCGGTGGCGGTGACAACAACCGCGACCGGCAGCGCTCCACCTGGCTCTCCGAGGACGAGAAGGTCTGGGGCACCACGGCCGACGCGCAGAGATCCGCACTGGGACGCCCCGTCCCCGGCCAGAACAAGAAGGGAACACCCCGGCATGAGTTCACAGATGCAACGCCAGATGGAAGAGGAACTGGCACAGCTTCACAAGACGATGGACCGGCTGGTGGACGCAAGCGCAAGCCTGGAGGCGGCAACCGAAGAGGTCGTGGCGAAGAACAGGCTCGTGGGAGCGAAGGTGGACGCGACGGGGGAACTGGTTGAGCTGAAGTTCCACACCCAGGCCTACCGGGACATGGCCCCCACCGAGCTGGCCGCCGCCATCACCGAGGTGGTCAACAAGGCGCGGAGCCAGATGGCCGAGCGTGTCACGGAGGCCTACAGCCCCTTCATGCCGGACGTGGCGGGCGCCCAGGAGATCATGAACGGCGACCTCGACCCGCTCAAGCTGCTCGACCGCCTGGGCATCCCCTCCGACGACCCGAGGCAGTAGGCGTTCCACGCCGCACCCGCGGCTGAGGACCGAGAAGAGGAGACGGACATGACGGACCGCGGCGACGGCTTCTTCGCCGATCTCGACGGCATGGCCAGGAACAGCTGGAGCGTCAACGACGCGGCCGAGTACGCCCAAGAGACCCAGCAGTGGCTGAACAGCGAACTGGCTTCCCTGGAGGACCCCACCATCTGGGGCAAGGGCGACAAGTTCGCCAACGACATGGACAAGTCGCTGGGGGTGCTCAGGACCTCCATCGAGGAGTACATGGGCTTCGTGGTCATCGCGGCGCAGGACACGAGCGCCATCCTGGGCGGCACCAAGGAGAAGTTCGGCCGTACGGAAGAGGACAATGTGAATCACGTCCCGGACGTCGACACCCCGGGCGGTCCCGGAGGACGCCGGTGACCCCCGACCCCACCCCCACCTCCCCGGGCGGCCGTTCCCGCGGCCGCCCGGGGCCCCCGAGAAGGAGTTCCGATGTCTGAGAGTGCGCAGGCGCGCGGCGCGGCGGAGGGCCGTCCCACACCGGAGTCCGAGTTCCGGACGGCGCTCTCCGGTGGAGCCGACGGCACGGTCTCCGGCGGGGCCGCGGGCTCCGCGGCGCACATCGCGCCCGCTCCCCCGACCGGGGCCGCCGAGGGGGCGGCCGAGGCCGTTCCCGCTCCCCGGATCACCGGCGCCCTGCACGAACCGGCCGCCCCCCAGGCCCCGGAGGTGGCCCTGGACCGTCCGGGCAAGCCCGCCCTGGCGGGCGCCGCCATCGCGGGTCTGCTCCTGGTCGCCGCACCCTTCGCCATGACGGCGGGTGTGCCCGGGGTGACCCTGGAGGCGACGCCGCTCGCCTCGGACGCCGGCGGCGCCGGCGGCCCGTCCTCGGGCACCGCCGAAGCGGGCGGCTCGGGCGGCGGTGGGTCCGGAGCCGCTCCGGCGGACACGGGCGCCGCGGCCGTGCCCCAACAGGGCGCCGCGCCCCAGGAGACCGGTTACGTCCCCGAGGTGAGCGGGGACGGAGCCGCGGCCCCGACGATGCCCGACCCGGGCGCCGGCGCCACCGGCGGGGAGAACCCCGTGGAGACCGCCCCCGCCGCGCGGGAGAACCCGGGCGCGTCCGGAGCCCAGGAGGCCGGGAACGGCGCGGGCGAGACGACCGCCGCCGGGGAGCCCGGGGCCGGGGGCGCCGCGACCGAAGGCGGTGACACGGCCGCCGGTCCCCCCGCCGGCGAGGAAGCCGCGGACGGCACGGCCGGGGAGGACGCGGCGACCGGAGGCGACGAGGGCGCCGGGACCTCCGGGGAGGGTGAGACCGACGGGGCGGCCGGAGAGGGCGCCGGCAACGGCGACCCCGGTACCGGCGACACCGGTACCGGGGACACCGGCACCGGCCCGGCGACGGAGCAGATGAACGCCCCCCTCGCCGACACCACCGGAACCGGCGACACCGCCCGGGAGGGCGGGGCCTCCGGAAGCGGCGACACGGCGAACGGCGGGTCGGCGTCCGCCGACGCCCCGGTCGCCGACCCGCCGCCCTCGGAGGGCGGGGGCTCCGTCCTGGAGAACTCCGTCGCGATGACGGGGGGCTCGGAACCGGAGCCCTTCCTCGCCGTCGCGGGGCCCGGCTGCCAGGACTCCCCCGGCTCCTCCTACGCGAACGAGGGGCGCTGGGACAGCGCCGAGGGCACCGCCAGCTGGGCCACACGGCCCGGCGGGTACTCTCAGGAGGGCTGCGACGGCGGCTACGAGGCGCTTCCCGTCTCGGGCGACCCGGAGCAGGGCAACGGCCAGTACGCCACCTGGACGTTCACCCCGGGGGAGGCCGGGGTCGCGTGCGAGCTCTACGTCCATGTGCCCGACGACGAGAGCCCGCTGTGGATCTCCCCCGGGGAGGCGCGCTACCAGCTCTTCTCCGGCCCCTCGGCCGAGGGGTCGCCCGTGGCGGTCTTCGGGATCGACCAGGCGGGGATCCGGGGCGGATGGGTCCAGGTGACCGGGTTCACCTCTCCCACGGAGGAGTTCACCGTCAAGCTCACCAACGCGGGGGCCGACGCCCTCGCGGACCAGGAGCACAGCAGCTCGCACGTGGCCGCCTCGGCCGTGCGCGCGTCCTGCTCCTGACCCGCCTCCGGCGGGGCGGCCCCCGCCGCCCCGCCACCTCCCCTCCCCCGATCTAGGAAGACACCGATGACCAGGCAGCTCCTCACCGTCGACGCCGGCGCCCAGGACGGGCACGCGACGATCACCGAGGCGGTCGAGGCCGCCGCCAGCGGTGCCCTCATCACCATCGCCCCCGGCCGCTACGAGGAGAGCCTCGTCCTGCGCGACGTGGTCACCCTGATGGCCCGCGACGGCCTGGGCAGCGTCGAGATCACCACCGGCTCCGGCTGCGCCGTGGTCTCGGGCGCCGAGGCGGTCAAGCTGTCCGGGCTGGTCCTGCGCGGCCGCCACGCCGACTACCCCGCGGTGGACATCCCCCTCGGGCAGCTGGAGATGGCCGACTGCGAGGTGGAGGGGGCGTCCTGGACCGCGGTGTCGGTGCGCGGCGACGGCGCGCTCGCCATGCGCGACAGCCGCGTCACGTGCTCGGCGGGCGCGGGGGTGGTGATCACCTCCTCCGGGCCGAGCGTCATCGAGGACTGCGTGGTCGAGGAGGTCGACACCAGCGCCGTGGTCATCGGCGAGCAGGCGCGCCCCACGATCCGCTCCTGCGTGCTTCGCGACGCCGGGGGCAACGGCGTGTTCGCCAGCGGACAGTCCGGGGGCACGATCCGGGACTGCGAGATCTCGGGGACCAAGAAGCCCGCGGTGGCGCTGGAGGAGGGCTCCGCCGCGTCGCTGCTGGGCACACGCGTGCACGACACCGAGGGCGACGGACTGGTCGTGTCCAGCCGTTCCCGCCCGGTCGTGGAGGACTGCGTGTTCGAGGACGTGGGCGGGCGCGGCGTCGTCGTGCACAACGGCGCGGACCCGCAGGTGGCGCGGGTGCGCGTGGTGCGCGCCAAGAACGTGGCGATCCACCTGTCGGGGCGGGCGCGCGGCACCTTCACCGACTGCGAGGTGGAGGAGTCGGGCGGCGACGCCGTGCAGGCCGCGGAGCGGGCCTCCACCGCCTTCCTCGGCCTGGTCGTACGCGGCGGGCAGGGGCTGAGCCTGCGCGGCGACAGCGTCGTGGAGTTCGACCGCGGCCTGGTCAGCGGGACCGCCGGCCCCGGCGTGGTGGTCGAGGAGTGCGCCCCCTTCATGCGCGGGACCGCGATCAACAACACCCGGGGACAGGGCGTGGTGTTCGGCAAGGGCGGGCGCGGACGCCTGGAGGACGTGACGCTGGACCGCACCGGCAAGAGCGCCGTGTCCGTGGAGGAGGGCGGGGCGCCCCTGCTGACCGGTGTGCAGATCTCCGGGAGCCGCGACGCCGGGATCTCGGTGGGCGCGCACGGCTCCGCCGACGTGCGCGACTGCGACGTGTCGGAGTGCACGGGCGACGGTATCGCCGTGCGGGCCGGCGGCCGGGCGACGGTGCTGCGCACCCGGGTGTACAACGGCCGCCGCAACGGCGTGCTGGTGGCGGCGAAGGCGACCGCCACGCTGCGCAGGTGCGAGGTGTTCGGCAACGGCGCCGACGGCATCCTCGTGCACTCCGCCGAGGACGTGGTGGTGGAGGACTGCTCGGTGCGCGACAACGGCCGCTCCGGTCTGCGCCAGACCGTCGCCAGCCAGAGCATGCGCACGGAGGAGCTGCTCAGCCGCGGCAACGGGGCGCCGGACGCGTTCGGCGACCTGGCGGGCGCACCCGTCCCGATGCCGGAGGCCCCCGCCCCCGTGCAGGAGGACGAGGACTCCGAGGAGGTCGGCCCCCTCAAGGAGCTGGACGCGCTGGTGGGCCTGGCCGGGGTCAAGCACGAGGTCAAGACGCTCGTCACCCGCAACCAGATGGCCCAGCGCAGGGCCGAGATGGGTCTGCCCACGCCGCCCATGAGCCGCCACCTGGTCTTCGGCGGCGCCCCCGGCACGGGCAAGACCACGGTGGCGCGGCTGTACGGGCAGATCCTCGCCGAACTGGACGTCCTGCGCTACGGGCACGTGGTGGAGGTCGCCCGCGCCGACCTGGTGTCGCAGTACGTGGGCGGCACGGCGATCAAGACCACCGAGGTGTTCGAGCGGGCCAAGGGCGGCGTGCTGTTCGTCGACGAGGCCTACACGCTGGCGAGCGGCAGCGAGGGCGGTAGCGGCGGCGGCCCCGACTTCGGCCGTGAGGCCATCGACACCCTGGTCAAGCTCATGGAGGACCACCGCGACGAGGTCGTGGTGATCGTCGCCGGCTACACCGAGCAGATGCAGAGCTTCCTCGACACCAACCCCGGCCTGGCCTCCCGGTTCAGCCGGACCATCGAGTTCACCAACTACGCGGCCGAGGAGCTGACGGAGATCGTGCGCAACATGTGCGTCTCCCACAGCTACCGGATGGCGGAGGAGACCGAGGCGGCCCTGCTCGCCCACTTCGAGCGGGTGCCCAAGGGCCCGGCGTTCGGCAACGGCCGCGAGGCCCGCAAGCTCTTCGAGGAGATGATCGACCGCCAGGCGTACCGGCTGGGCGGGACCATCCCCGACAGCCCCGACTCGCTCACGCTCCTGCTGCCCGAGGACCTCGGGGATGCGGCCGAGGAGGAGCAGCTCGGCGGCACGGCGGACGGGATCGCGGCCCTGCGCGAGGAACTGGACGCCATGGTCGGCCTGGCGAGCGTCAAGGAGACCGTCAACGACCTGGCCAACCTGCTGCTGATGTCGCAGCAGCGGCGCGCCATGGGGCTCCAGGTGGCGCCGATGAGCCACCACCTGGTGTTCGCCGGTCCCCCCGGTACCGGTAAGACGACCGTGGCCCGCCTGTACGGCAAGCTCCTGCACGCCCTCGGGGTGCTGCGCGGCGACCACGTGGTGGAGGCGGCACGCTCGGACCTGGTGGGGCGCTACGTCGGGCACACCGCCCAGCTGACCGCCGAGGTGTTCGAGCGGGCCAAGGGCGGCGTGCTGTTCGTCGACGAGGCCTACTCGCTGGCGCCGCGCGGATCGGGCAACGACTTCGGCCAGGAGGCCATCGACACCCTGGTCAAGCTCATGGAGGACCACCGCGACGAGGCGGTGGTCATCGTCGCCGGGTACACCAACGAGATGCAGCGCTTCCTCGACTCCAACCCCGGTCTGGCCTCCCGGTTCAACCACCAGGTGGAGTTCCCCGACTACAGCGACGACGAGCTGGTCACCATCGTCCAGCGCATGGCGAAGGGCTCGGGGTACACCTGCGGCGAGGCGACGACGGCGGCCCTGCACGAGCACTTCTCGGGGGTGGTCCGCGACGTGAACTTCGGCAACGCCCGCTACGCGCGCCAGGTGCTGGAGCGGATGATCACCCGGCAGGCGGGCCGCCTGGTCAACGGCGTCCAGAACGCCACCATGGAGGACTTCACCACCCTGCTGCCCGAGGACATCCCGGCCCGCTGAGGCCGTCGGCCCCGCGGGCGGTGTGTCCCGGGCGGCAGGACGGCCCGGAGGCCCCTTCCCGGAGGGGCCGGGCACGGACCGACCGTGGCCGGGCGCGCCCCCGCCGACCTCGGCGCAACCGCTCCGGCGCCCGGCCCCCGCCCGCGTCCACCGGGCGCCGCCCGGTAGACGGGGAGACCCGGGACCGAACCGGGGAGCGAGGCGTCTTCCCCGGCGGTGGGCCCCGCGGCGTGCCCCGCCCGCATACCCCGGGGTCGTCCGGGGTATGTCGGGGGTCCGTCCCGCCACGACCGGAGGAGGGTGCGCGATGACACGCCGTTTCGACGTCGGCGACCATGTGAGCTGGAACTCCGAGGCCGGACGGGTGTCCGGCACGATCACCAGGGTCCACACCGGCGACTTCACGTTCCGGGGCCGTACGCGCCGCGCGTCCGAGGACGATCCGCAGTACGAGATCGAGAGCGACAGGACCGGCCGCACGGCGGCTCACAAGGACGGGGCCCTGACCCGGACGTCCGGCGGCGGCTAGCCGCGATGGCGCCGCCGTTCCTCACCGTGGGCCACTCCGACCGCACGTTCGAGGAGTTCGCCGCCCTGTTGGAGGAGGCCGCCGTGGAGGCGGTGGTCGACGTGCGCAGGCTTCCGGGCTCCCGCCGCAACCCGCAGTTCGACGAGGAGGCGCTCTCCACGGCCCTGAGCGCTCTCGGCGTGCGCTACGAGCGCGTCGCGGAGCTCGGCGGCCGGCGCCCCGTCGCCGGGGGCGTGCCCCCCGAGGTCAACGGGCTCTGGCGCAACCGCGGCTTCCACAACTACGCCGACCACGGGCTCTCGGCCGAGTTCGGGGCGGGGCTCGCCCGGTTGCGCGCGGCGGGCGCGGCCCACCGCGCCGCCGTGATGTGCGCGGAGGCGGTGTGGTGGCGGTGCCACCGGCGCATCATCGCCGACCACCTCCTCGCCCACGGCCACGAGGTCCTCCACATCATGGGCGGCCACCGCGTGGACGCCGCCCGGCTCACCCCGGGGGCCGTCGTGCGCACCGACCGCGTCGTCACCTATCCGGCACCGCCCTCGGAGGGGCACGGCCCCGGGTCCGCCCCGACGGGCGCGTCCCCCCGGGGGTGACGCAGCCCGCCCCCGGGCGGGCCGGGTGCTCCGGGCGGTCCGGCGGGTCGGGGCGCCGCCGCACCGCACCCCGCTGCGACCACCGCCGCCCCCGACCACCCGGCCGGGGACGACGGGCGTCCGCGCCCCTGCGCGTCTGCTCCGCACCGCCCGCCCGCGCGCGGGCCGGGCCCGTGGGCTACATTTCTGGCCATGACGCACCCCCCTCTCGGCCTCACAGCGGAGTTCGTCCGGGACCTGTTGCGCGAACAGCACCCCGACCTGGCCGACCGTCCCCTGCACTCGGGCACGCGGGGCGCGGGCAACCAGATGTGGCGGCTCGGGGACGACCTCGCCGTGCGGCTGCCGTGGACGCCGCGTTCCGCGGAGGCGCTGGTGCGGGGGGAGCTCGCCTGGCTGCCCTCCCTGGCGCCGTGCCTTCCGCTGCCGGTCCCGGTCCCGTTGCGCCTGGGCATGCCCGGTGCGCGGTTCCAGCGCCCCTGGGCCGTGACCACCTGGGTGCCGGGCACGCCCGCGGACCGCGCCCCGGTCACGGACGCCGCCCGTGCGGCCGAGGACCTGGCGGCCTTCCTGACGGCCCTGCACCGGCCCGCGCCCGAGGACGCCCCCGTGAACCGCAAGAGCCGGCGCCCCCTGGCCGGCCACGCAGAGCAGTTCGCCGAACAGTTCGCCTCGGCCACAGCCCAGGGGCTGGTCGAGGACCCGGAGGCGGTGCGCGCGGTCTGGGAGGACGCGGTCGCCGCGCCCCGCTGGCAGGGGCCGGCGCTGTGGCTGCACGCCGACCTGCACCCGGCCAACGTCCTGACCCGCGACGGCGCGTTGTGCGGGGTGATCGACTTCGGCGACCTGTGCGCGGGCGACCCGGCCTGCGACCTGGCCGCCGCCTGGATCCTGCTGCCGGACGGCGGGCTCGACCGCTTCCACCGGGCCTACCGCCCGGCCTCGGACCCCGCGACCCTGCGCCGTGCCCGCGGCTGGGCGGTGCTGTGCGCCCTCGGCGGCGTGCTCGTCGGCGAGGCCGGCGTCCGCGGACGCCCCGGCGGCCACGACACCTGGGGGCCGCCGGCCCGGGCCGCGCTGCGCCGCCTCGCCCGGGGCTGAGGAGGGCGGTCGGCGGCACGGGCCCTCGTGGACCGGCGCCGCCGACCGGGCGGCGCTCCCGTCAGCGCAGCGTGGTGCGGGTGAGCGAGAGGTCCTTGGTCTCCCTCACCAGGGTCAGCACCACCAGGAGGCTAATCGCGGCCACCCCGACCAGGTAGAACGCCGGCGTGAGAGCGCTGCCGGTGCTGCTGACCAGCCAGGTCGCCACGAACGGCGCGGTGCCGCCGAACAGCACGTACGCGGCGGTGTAGCCGACCGCCGAGCCGCTGGCCCGCAGCTGAGCGGGGAACATCTCCACCATCATCGGCACGTTGGACGTGCCGATCACGGCGACGAGCGCGGCCAGGACCGAGGTCCCCACCAGCGCCCCGGCCAGCCCGGTCGACATCAGCTGGAACGCGGGGTAGGTCAGCAGGACGAACCCCCCGCAGGCGACCATCAGCATGGGCCGCCTGCCGAAGCGGTCGCTGGCCGTGGCCATCAGCGGGCACGCCGCCGTGTACGCGAGCATCGCGACGACGCTGGTCATGAGCGCCTGGGTCTTGGTGTAGTCCAGCGACTCCGACATGTAGCTGATCATGTACGAGCTCATGAAGTAGTAGCCGACCGCGTTCGTGATGCTGTAGCCGAACAGCGTGAACATCTGGCGCCCGGAGACCCGGAAGGCCTGCCGCAGCGGGCTCTTCGTGGTGTTCTCCTGCGCGGCCATCTCGCGGAAGACCGGGGTGTCGTCCAGGCGGGAGCGCAGGTACAGGCCGATGGCTCCGAGCGGGCCCGCGATCAGGAACGGGATCCGCCAGCCCCACGACATCAGGGCCTCCTCGCTGAGGGTGCCTGTGAGCAGCACGCCCACGCCGGAGCCGACCACCGCGGCCACGCCGACGGTGATGGGGACGGCGCTGGCGTACCGGGCGCGGCGGCCCTCGGGGGCGTACTCCATGATGAAGGACGAGGCGCCCGTGTACTCGCCGCCGGTGGAGAAGCCCTGGACCGTGCGCATGAGCAGGAGCAGCAGCGGGGCGCCGAGGCCGATCGCCGCGTAGGTGGGCAGCAGGCCGATCCCGAGGGTGGCGCCGCTCATGCACAGCACGCTCAGCGCGAGGGCGCGGTTGCGGCCGATGCGGTCGCCGTAGTGGCCGAAGAACAGGGCGCCGATCGGCCTCGCGACGAACCCCGCCGCGAAGATCGCCCAGGTCGCCAGCAGCGCGGCGGCGGGGTCGTAGTTGGGGAAGAACAGCACCGCGATGGTGGCCGACATGACGGCGTAGGCGCCGGAGTCGAACCACTCCACGAAGTTGCCGATGGCGGTGGCCACGGTGACGCGGCGGCGGACGCCGCCCATGTCCCGGGGTGGCGTCGCGGGGGCTTCCTGATCGTTCAGCACCGTACCCGAACTCCTCTTTCTCACTGCCCGGGCCTGGCCCGGGATCGATGTTAGGGGGGACAAGAGACGGGGCGGCCCGCCGGGGTGGCCTGGCGCGGCCGGGTGCGGCGGCGGGGGCCGCCGCCGCACCGGTCTCTCAGACCGTGTCGCGTCGTCGCAGCTCGGCGCGCTGGACCTTGCCGGTCGCGGAACGGGGGAGGCGTTCCGCGAAGGCGATCAGGCGCGGGTAGGCGAAGCGCGAGTGGTGTTCGCGGGCGAAGGCGCGGATCTCGTCGGCGAGGTCGTCGCCGGGGCGGTACCCGTCGGCGAGTTCGATCCACGCCTTGACGACCTGTCCGCGCAGCGGGTCGGGCAGGCCGACCACGCCCGCGTCGGCGACCGCCGGGTGCTCGCGCAGGGCGGCCTCGACCTCGTAGGGGCCCACCCGGTACCCGGAGGTCTTGATGACGTCGTCGGTGCGGCCCAGGAACCAGTAGTAGCCGTCGGCGTCGCGGGTGGCCTGGTCCTTGGTGCGGTACCAGTCGCCGCCGAAGCTCTCGGCGGAGGCGTCGGGCCTCCTCCAGTAGCCGAGGGGGAACTGGGGGTTGCTGCGCGCGCGGAGGCAGATCTCCCCCGGCTCGCCCTCGGGCACCTCGTTGCCGTCGGCGTCCAGGAGCGCGACCTCCCACCCGGGGAGCGGGCGCCCCACCGAACCGGGCTTGACCGGCACGCCGGGCAGGTTGCCCAGCAGCGGGTAGGACTCGGTGGACCCGTAGTAGTCGAGCGGGGTCACCCCGAACTGCTCGCGGAACCAGGCGATGAGGTCGGTGGTGAGGGGCTCGTTGGAACAGCACACCACGCGCAGTGCCTGGGGGTGGCGCCGCCCGGCGTCGGGGACGTCGGCGCGGAGCTTGCGCAGCAGGGTGGGGTTGACCAGGGCGGTGGTGACCCGGTTGCGGGACATGGCGGCGAGCAGGCCCTCGGGGTCGAAGCCCGCCCGGGGGCGGTAGACCAGGTGGGTGGCCCCGACGCGCAGCGGACCCATGAGCTTGGCCATGGACCACGCCCAGTCGCCCGCGCCGTAGAACACGTCGCCGGGGCGCAGGTCGTGGCAGTACCGGAACTCGTTGTGCCCGAGGAGGGTGCGGTGGGCGTGCACGATGCCCTTGGCGGGGCCCGTGGTGCCGGAGGTGTAGAAGATGAGGGCGGGGTCGTCGGCGGCGGTGGCGGCCGCCTCGTACCGGGGCTCGCACGCGGCGATCGCGGGGTCGTCCACGTCCACGATCCGCACGTCGGCCGGGGACGGCGCGTCGCCGGCCCCCTCACCGCCGAGGGAGGCGACCGCCGCGACCGCGTCGGCGGCCCGCCCCAGGGAGGCGTTCTCGGTGACGAGGACGGTGCTGCCGGAGTCGGCGAGCCGGTAGGCGATGGGGTCGTCGGCCCACAGCGGGGACATGGTGACCAGGACGGCGCCGGTGCGCAGGACGCCCAGGTAGGCGGCGGGGGTGTCGGGCCGCTGGGGCAGCAGCACGGCCACCCGGTCGCCCTTGCGCACGCCCAGGGCGTGCAGGTGGGCGGCGACGCGGGCCGCCCGGTCGCGGATCCGGTCCCAGGTGACCTCCTCCCGGTGGCCGGTGTGGTCCTCGAAGACGAGGGCGACGCGGTCGCCGGGGTGGTGGTCGGCGACGTCGACCGCCATGTTGTAGCGCTCGGGCGCCTCCCAGTCCTGCTCCTCGCACAGGAGCCGGTAGAGGCGGTCCCCCTCGGCGAGCGCCTCCGGGGTGGGTGCGGCCGGGGACTGGGCGGGGTCCGGGACGGCGGTGCCCGGGGCCGCGGCCCCGGCTCCGGCTCCGGCTCCGGAGTGCGTGCCGTCCTCGGTTCCGGTGGTGGTCATCGGGTGGTCTCCCCTGTTTCCTGCTGTGGCGTCGGTGGTGGAGCTGCGGTTCAGCGGCGCTTGGCCAGGAACCGCTCCATCTCCCGCTGGGGCTCGCCGCTGGCGTAGGCCTGGGCGTGGACCCTCTTGGCCGCGGTGATGGAGTCGGTCAGCGCCTCGTCGTCGATCTCGCGCAGGCGGGCCTTGGTGAGGGCGACGGCGCCGGGGGGCAGGGAGGCGAGGGAGTCCGCGAGGGCGAGTGCGGCGGGGAGCACCTCGTCCCGCCCGGGGACGAGCCGGGTGAGCAGGCCGAGACGGTGGGCCTCGTCCCCGTCGACCAGCTCGCCGGTGAGGGTGAACTCGATGGTGCGGGCCTTGCCGAGGATGTCCCACATGGCCCAGATGCCGGTGACGCTGGGGATGCCGGAGCGGACCTCGGGCTGGCCCATGCGCACGCCGGGGTGGCCGACGCGCAGGTCCGCGAGGAGCGCGAACTGGAACCCGGAGCCGGCGGCGACGCCGTTGACCGCCGCGATGGTGGGCTTGTCGATGCCGCGCAGGGCCCTGTAGAGCAGGTCGAAGTCGTCGATCCACGCCTCGGCGGCGGCGTGGTCGGCCGGGTCGATGTCCCGGGTCTCGGCCAGGTCCTGGCCCGCGCAGAAGGCGGCGCCGGCGCCGGTCAGCACGACGGCGCGGCAGTCGGCGTCGGCGCCCGCCTCCTCGAACAGCCCGACCAGGCGGGTGCGCATGGCGCCGGTCCACGCGTTGAGCTTGTCGGGGCGGTTGAGGGTGATGACGGTGGCGTGGCCCTCGGCGAGGGGTTCGCGGTGCGCCAGGACGAGGTCGTCGTTCGGTGACATGCCGATGCCTTTCACGAATTCACAAGCAGGGGTGCGGCGGACGGGGTCGCGTACGCCGGAGGATCGGGCGGAGCCGGTGCTCCCCGGTGGTCCCCGGGCGAACCCGGGCCCTCCGCCCTATGAACGACATCACAACAGCTCACCGCCGCCGGCGTCCAACACCAGTTGGGACCTCCCGCGATATCGCAGTGATATGACCGGTAGGGTCCCCGCATGGAACTGCGCCACCTGCGCTACTTCACGGTGCTCGCCGAGGAGCTGCACTTCGGCCGGGCCGCAGCCCGGCTGCACATGGCCCAGCCGCCGCTGTCCCAGCGCATCCGCGACCTGGAGCGCGAACTGGGCGTGCGGTTGTTCGACCGCGGCCGCAACCAGGTGCGGTTGACCGAGGCCGGGGCCCTGCTGCTGGAGCACGCCCGGCCGGTGCTGGAGAGCACCGAGTCGGCCCTGGAGGCCATGCGCCGCATCCGCCCCGGGGAGAGCGGGATCCTGCGTGCGGGGATCCCGCCGGACACCATGCCCGCCACGCTGCGCACCCTGGTCGCGGAGCTGGCGCGCAACGCCCCCGACGTGCTGGTGGACCTGCACGAGCTCACCACGGACGAGCAGCTGCGGGCGCTGCGCGAGGGCGACCTGGACGCCGGGGTGGTGCGCCACCCCTCCGACACCACGGGCCTGGAGTCGGGCCCGGTGGCCCACCGGGCCCTGGGGGTCCTGCTGCCCGCCGAGCACCCGCTGGCGGGGGGCGGGCCGGTGCGGCTGCGCGACCTCAACGGGATGCCGCTGGTGGTCTTCCCCCGGGCGATGGCGCCGATGCTCTACGACCAGGTCATGTCCGCGTGCAGCTCGGAGGGGTTCCGCCCCGGGGCGATCCGGCACGCCCGCAACCCGCTGTTCGTCAACGGCCTGGTCATGGCCGGGCGGGGCGTGCACTTCAACGAGAGGCCCCTGGGCGGGCTCCCCGAGGGCCTGGTGTGGTCACCTCTGGAGGGGAACCCGCTGGCCTGGCGCACGTCGGTGGTGTGGCCGCCCCGGCGGCGCCACGCGAGCGTGGCGGTCTTCGTGGCCGCCGCGACGGCGGGCCTGGAGGCCGCCGGGCACGTGGTCCAGCCCCACCCCGGGCCGGGACCGGACTAGCGGACCGCCCCGGGGCCGGCCGCGTCCGGGGACCGGACTCCCCGTCACCGGCCCCCGCCCGCCGGCGGTAACCTGCTCCCCCGACCGCACGCACGTTCCGTGAGGAGACCACCACCATGGGCTCGAACGCACCGGCCGGCCCCGAGGCCGCGGCCCTGACCGAGATCGTCGAGGGCGTGTACGCGTGGGTCCAGCCCGACGGCACCTGGTGGGTGAACAACGCGGGCGCGGTCGCCGGCGAGGACGGCCTCCTGGTGATCGACACCTGCGCCACCGAGGCCCGCACCAGCCGCTTCCTCGGCGCCCTGGCACGCGCCACCGGCGGCGCCCCCGTGCGGTGGGCGGTCAACACCCACCAGCACGGGGACCACGCCTACGGCAACAGCCTGCTGCCCGACTCCACCGCGCTCATCGGGCAGGCCGCCATGCGCGAGGCCCTGCTCCACGACCCGTTCTTCGACGCCTGCCCGCCGTTCTGGTCCCCCTCCCCCGACTGGGGCGGGGTCAGCAGGCGCGCCCCGTCGATCGTGCTCGACCGGGGGCTGACCGTGTACACCGGCCGGCGGCGCGTGGACCTGCTCCACCCCGGGTACACCGCGCACACCCCCGGCGACGTCGTGGCGTGGCTGCCGGAGGAGCGGGTGCTGTACACCGGTGACCTGGTGTTCCACGGCCTCACCCCGCTCGTGTTCATGGGCTCGCTGGAGGGCGCGCTGCGCTCCCTGGAGTGGCTGCACGCCTTCGCGCCCGACCACGTGGTCCCCGGACACGGGCCGCTGTTCGGCGCCGCCGAGCTCGACGCTGTGCTGGGCGCCCACGAGCGCTACTACCGGTTCGTCCTGGAGACCGCGCGCGCCGGGGTGGCCCGAGGGCACACACCGCTGGAGACCGCCCTCGCCTGCGACCTGGGCGAGTTCCGCGACTGGGACGACGCCGAGCGCATCGCCCTGAACCTGCACCGCGCCCACGCCGACCTCACCGGCACCGCCATGGACCTCACGGCGGCGCTGTCCGACGCCGTCGAGTGGAACGGCGGACCGCTCCCCACCCGGCTCTGACGCGGTCACCGGGACCGGCGCGACAGGAACCGCCCCGCCCCCTCCCGGAGCCCGTACAGCGCGCCGACCGCCCTCCCGGCCCCAAAACGTCGTCGGCGCGCGGTTCACTGGCGGGGACGCGGCGCCTCACGAGGCGCCCGTCCCGCCCTCCACCCCCTCTCCCCAGGAGCCTCCGTGCGCCCCCTCGACCTGGACCGCCGCTCCGTCCGCCGCCTCGCGATCACCCGCCAGAGGCTGGCCGGTCCCCGGCCCGCCGCCGACGCCGACGGGCTGCGCGAGGTCCTGCGCGCGCTGCGCTGCCTCCAGCTGGACCCCGTCGCGGTGGTCGCCCGGAGCCACCTGCTGGTCCTGTGGAGCAGGGTGGGCCGGTTCGACGGGGCCGACCTCGACGCCCTCCTGTGGGACGAGCGCTGGCTGTTCGAGTACTGGGCCCACGCGGCGTCGATCGTGCTGACCGAGGACTACGCGCTGCACCGGGGGCTGATGCGCCGCTATCCGAGGGGCGTCTCCGCCTACGGACGGCGGCTGGTGGCCTGGGTCGAGGCCAACGCGGAACTGCGCGAGCACGTCCTCCAGCGGCTGGAGGACAAGGGGCCCCTGCCCGTCGGCGGGTTCGAGGACCGCTCCGCGCTGCCCTGGGAGTCGGGCGGATGGACGAAGGGGCGCAACGTCGAGCGCATGCTCGACCTGCTGTGGACCCAGGGACGGGTGATGGTGGCGGGCCGGGAGGGCGGCAAGCGCCTGTGGGACCTGGCCGAACGGTGCCTGCCCGAGCGCACCGACCGGACCGAGCTGCCGGACGCGGACATCGTGTCGCTCTCGGCCGAGCACGCCCTGCGGGCCCTGGGCGCCGGACGCGCGAGGGACGTCGCGAACCACTTCGTCCGCGACCGGTACGACGCGCTGCCGGAGGCGCTCGAACGGCTGGTGGCGGACGGCCGGGCGGTGCGGGCCCGGGTCGAGGGCGCCGACCCGGGAGAGCCGTGGTTCGTGCACGCGGACGTCCTCCCGCTGCTGGAGACCGTGGGCGGGGAGGCGTGGGGGCCCAGGACCGTGCTGCTGTCCCCGTTCGACAACCTGCTCTGCGACCGCGAGCGGACCGAGCTGCTGTGGGGTTTCCGCTTCCGCACCGAGATGTACGTGCCCAAGGCGCGGAGGGAGTTCGGCTACTACGTCCTGCCGGTCCTGCACGGCGACCGGCTGGTGGGCAGGATCGCGCCGAGGTTCGACAGGCGGCGCGGCGTCCTGGACCTGGAGAACGTGTACGCCGAGCCCGGCGCGGCCGGGGTCCGGGCGGCGGGCCCGGACGCCGGGGCCGCCCCGTCCCCGGACCCGGCCTCCGCCGAGGAGGTCGCGGACGCCGCGGAGGGTGTCGCGGGCGCGGTCGCCGACCTGGCCGGGTTCCTGGGGGCGCGCGAGGTGGTCTGCTCGGGCGCGGTGCCCGAGCCCTGGCGGGAGACGCTGCGCCGGGTCGAGGCGGCGCCCGTCCCCTGAGGCCGCCCGCTCGGAGCGCTCCGCCACGACCCCTGACCTCCCCGGTCGCGCCCGTCCCCTGGGGCCCACCCGCCCCTCGCGTAGCGGTTCCGCTCCCGGACCGCGAACAATCCTTCATTTCCGATATTTACTACCTATTTAGTATGCATTAGCCTCATGGGGGTGACCACCACAGCGCTCCCCCGGCGTCCGCTCCGTATCGCGCTCGTCGGCGCGGGCCCCAGGGCCACCTCCCTCCTCGAACGGATCACCGCCAATGTCCACGAACTCCTCCCCGACACGATGCTCGAGGTTTGCGTCGTAGATCCTCACCCGCCCGGCGGCGGCCGGATCTGGCGGCGCGCGCAGTCGCCCCGGCTGTGGATGAACACCACGGCGAACGACTGCACGATGTTCACCGACGCGTCGGTGGTGTGCTCCGGGCCCGTCGTCCCCGGACCGACGCTGACCGAGTGGGCCGAGGACCTCGCTGCGGGACGCCTGCACAGGCCGCCCGGGTTCACGGCCGACGCGGCCGACCTCGCCGAGGCCCGCCGGGTCCATCCCGGCTGGTTCGCCACCCGCAGGTTCCAGAGCCGGTACCTGTCCTGGGTCTTCCACCACGTGGCCGAGCGGGCCCCGGGGAGGGTGGCCGTCCGCTCCGTGGCCGCACGGGTGGTGGACCTGCGCGACCTGGCCGACGGGCGCCAGCGCCTGTTCCTCGACCGCCCGCCGTATCCGGTCCCGGACCGCACCGCCGGCACGGGCCGCCCGCCGGCTCCCGGGAACACCCTGGACGCGGACGCCGTCGTCCTGGCGCAGGGCTCCGCCGGCACCGGCCCCACCGAGGAGGAGCGCGAGCTCGCCCGGCACGCCGCCGCGCACGGCCTCGTCCACATACCGACCGCCTCCACCGCCGACATCTCCCTCGACGCGGTCCCGCCCGGCGAACCCGCGCTGGTGCGCGGCATGGGACTGGCGTTCGTGGACACCGTCGTGCTGCTGACCTCCGGGAGGGGCGGCGTCTTCCGCAGGGACCCGGACGGGACCCTGCGCTACTCCCCCTCCGGCTCCGAGCCCGTCCTCCACGCCGGATCGCGGCGCGGGGTGCCCTACCATTCCAAGATCCGCTACCACCTGCCCGGGGCGCGCCCCGAACTGCCGAGGCACGTGAGCACGCGGGCCCTGGACGCGCTCGGCCCCGACCCCCTCGACCTCCGGGAGGACGTGTGGCCGCTCGTCGTGCGGGAGCTGGCCCACGCCCATTACCGGGAACTGGCGCTGTCGCACCCCGAGCGGCTGGACGTCGGCGCGGAGGAGTTCGTCCGGCGGCTGGACTCCCTGGACTGGTCGGGGGCCCAGCTCAAGGAACTGGTCTCCGAGGCGGTGCGCGAGGACGGGGACCGGTTCGACGCCGGGCGGATCGACCGGCCGCTGGCGGGACTCAGGTTCGCCGACCACGACGCGCTCGGCGCGTGGCTGGACGGTTACATCGGCGCCGACCTCGAACGGCGGCGCGACCAGCGGTACAGCATGGACCTGGCGGTCTTCTTCGCGCTGCTGTCGGTGTTCACGGTGATCTCCGAGGCGATCGGCTCCGGACGGATCTCCCAGGAGTCCGCGGCGCGGGACCTGCCCCGGTTCACCGGGTTCTTCAGCTACCTGGCCAGCGGGCCGCCCGGCCCCCGGCTGGAGGAGCTCCTGGCGCTGGCCCGGGCGGGGGTCCTGCGGTTCGTCGGCGCCGACATGGAGGTGGACACCCCCGAGGGCCTTTTCCTGGCCAGGTCCTCCAGCACGGACGCGACGGTCGGGGCCTCCGTACTCCTGGAGGCCAGGCTGCCCGAACCCTCGCTGTCCCGGACGACCGACCCGCTGCTGCTGGCCCTGCTCCAGCGCGGGGAGATCCGCGAGCGGCCCGGCACCGGGCTCGTCGACGCCGACCCGGCCGACCAGCGGCTGCGCGGCGCCGACGGGACGCCGCACCCGGCCCGGTTCGGCGCGGGCGCGCTGGTCGCCGGCGGCGTGGGAGCGGGCGGGTTCTCCCGTCCGCGCACCAACGCCGGGTTCTTCCGGCAGAACGACGCGATCGCCCGTGCCGTCCTGGGCGGCCTGCGCCCGTGAGGGGGCGGGCGGCGGTCCCGTCCCCTGAGGCCCGTCCGCTCGGAGCCGCTCCGCCACGACCCACGCCCGCCCCGACCGCGCCCGTCCCGTGAGGCCCGCCCCTCGCGTCGCGGTTCCGTCCGGGTCCGGGAGTTCCGGGGAGCCCGGGCCGGCTCCCTCCCGGAACGGCCCGCCACCGGTCCTCCCCGGTCCCTCACCCCCCGACCGGTATCCGACACAGGCCGGAGGTTTACATTGTAGATTCCTTTTGTCCGGCAGCGGCCGACCCCTGCGACCACGGAACCCGGTTGACGCGGACGGCCCCGGAGGGGGAGGCTCCGTCACGTCCGGCGCCCGCCGGCCGCCCCGGAGGGGCCGCGGACAGGAGGTCGGACATGGCGGACGCGCGACCGGCGGAGGACCCGCCCCGCCCGTCGGAGGGGCCCGGCTCCGGAGGGCGTGCCCCCGCACCGTGGTCCCCGCCCGCGCCGGAGGAGATCACGACCGCGCGGATGGTGCTGGAACCCCTCACGCCGGACCACGCGGGCCCGATGCTCCCCGTGCTGGCCGATCCGGCGCTGTACGCGTTCACCGGCGGGGGACCGCCGACCGCGGACGGCCTCCGGCGCCGCTACGAGCTCCAGTCGGCCGGGCGGTCCCCCGGCGGGGAGGAGTCGTGGTTCAACTGGATCCTGTGCCCCCGCGACGGGAGCGGCCCTGCGGGGTTCGTGCAGGCCACCGTGGTGCTCGGGGCGCCGGGCCCGGCTGCGGACCTGGCGTGGGCGGTCGGCGTCCCCCACCAGGGGCGGGGCCTGGCCGCCGAGGCGGCCCTCGGGATGCGCGACTGGCTGTCCGCCCGCGGAGTCCGCCGGTTCGGGGCGTGGGTCCACCCCCGCCACGGAGCCTCGGCGGGGGTGGCGCGACGGCTGGGCATGGCCCCGGCCCCGCGCCGGGACGCCGACGGCGAGGTGCGGTGGGAGTCCGGGGGCTGAGACGCCGCGGCCCCGCGCTCCCCCGGCGGACCCGCACGGGGCCGCGCGTGGGAGGGGCGCACGGGACGGGCGCACGGCCCCGGGCGGGCCGGACGTGCTCAGCGCGTGCGGAGGAGCTTGCGGTTGACGAACTCGGCCATGCCGTACTCGCCCAGCTCGCGCCCCACCCCGGACGCCTTCACCCCGCCGAACGGCAGGTCGGCCTGGGTCCGCGACGGCGCGTTGACCGACACCATGCCCACGTCGAGCCGGTCGGCCACGGCCAGGGCCGCCTCCTCGTCCTCCCCGAACACGACGCTGCCCAGGCCGTAGGGGGTGTCGTTGGCCAGCTCCACGGCCTCGTCGACGGTGGCGACCCGGTGGACCACGGCCACCGGGCCGAAGATCTCCTCCCGGTAGGCGCGGGTGCCGGGGGCGACCCCGGTGAGCACCGTGGGCTCGACGAACGCGCCCGGGCGGTCGGGGCGCCCCCCGCCGGTGAGGACGGTGGCGCCGTGGGCGACCGCGTCCGCCACCTGGCCGGCGACGTGCACGGCCGCGGCCTCCGAGGACAGCGGCCCCAGGTCCACCCCCTCCTCGGTGGGGTCGCCGACCCTCAGGCGCGCGACCGCGTCCACGAACCCCTCCACGAACGCGTCGTACACCTCGTCCAGCACGATGAACCGCTTGGACGCGGTGCACGCCTGGCCCGCGTTGCCCATCCGCCCGGCCACGGCGGCGCGGACCGCGCGCCCCAGGTCGGCGTCGGGCAGGACGATGAACGGGTCGGAACCCCCCAGCTCCAGCACGGTCTTCTTCATCGCGCGCCCGGCGACCTCGCCGACGGCGCGCCCCGCCCGCTCCGAGCCGGTGAGCGAGACCCCCTGGACCGCCGGGTGCTCGATGATCCGGACGCACTGCGCCTCGGTGGCGTACAGGTTGGTGTAGACGCCCTCGGGGAGGCCCGCGTCGGCGAGCAGGCCGGCGACGGCCCCGGCCGACTCCGGGCAGCTCGGCGCGTGCTTGAGCAGGACGGTGTTGCCGAGCGCGATGTTGGGCGCCGCGAACCTCGCCACCTGGTAGTGGGGGTAGTTCCACGGCATGATCCCGAGCAGCGCGCCGATGGGCTCCGTGCGCACGGTCGCGGTCCCGTGGGACACGTCCAGGACCCGGTCGGCGGTGAACGCGGCGGCGTTCTGCGCGTAGTAGTCGTAGATCCGGGCGCACAGGTCGACCTCCCCGAGCGCCTCCGCCGTGGTCTTGCCCATCTCCCGGGTGATGATCCCGGCCAGGCGCTCGCGGTCGGCCCGGTAGCGCTCCGCCGCCGCGGCCAGGTACGCGGCGCGCTCCGCGACGGGGCGGAGGCGCCAGGTCCGGAAGGCCCTCCCCGCGGCTTCGACGGCGGTGTCGACCTCCGCGTCCGTGGCGGTCGGGAACCTCCTGACGAGGCGTCCCGTGGCGGGGTCGGTGACGGCGTACTCGGTCATGCTCGGTTCCTTCCGGGAACGTGGGGTGCGGCGTTCTCCAGCTCTCCGGCGCCCAGGCGGCGGGTCACGTCGGTGAGCACCTCCAGTCCGGCGAGGAGGTCGGCGTCCTCGGTGTACTCGCCCTCGTTGTGGGAGACCCCGCCCGCCGAGGGGACGAAGAGCATCACGGTGGGCACGCGCTCCTTCATGTTGATCGAGTCGTGCCCGGCGACGGTCATGATCTCACCGCTGCGCAGGCCGAGCCGCTCGGCGCTGGCACGGGCCAGTTCGACGCCCTCGGGCTGGTAGGGGTTGACGCCCCAGGAGTGCGAGAGCGTGCGCTCGACGGTGACGTTCGCGGCCGCCTCGACGCGGGCGACCTCGGCGAGCAGGAGCTCGTCGGCCTCGGCGAGGACGGCCTCGTCGGGCGAGCGGAGGTCGAGCAGGAGCGTGGCGCGGGAGGGCACCACGACCGGGGAGTTGGGGTACACGTCGAGGCGGCCGACGGCGGTGTGCAGGACGCCGGGGAACCGGTCGGCGAGCTCGCGCGCGGCGACGACGAGCATGGACGCGCCCACGAGCGCGTCGCGGCGGTCCTCCATGGCGGTGGCGCCGGAGTGGGCCTGTTCGCCGTGGACGGTGATCTCGTACTTGCTCGCCGCCCAGCTGGCGCCGACCAGGCCGATGGTGGTGCCGGAGTTCTCCAGGAGGCGCCCCTGCTCGATGTGGATCTCGGCGCACAGGACGGCCTCCGGCCCGTCGCCGTCACCGAGGAACCCGGTGGGGGCCAGGGCCTCGGCGACCGTGGTGCCCGAGCTGTCGCTCGCGGCGAGGGCGGTCTCCAGCGGCAGCTTGCCGGTGTAGACGGCGCTGCCCATCATGGACGGCGTGAACCGGGAGCCCTCCTCGTTGAACCAGTTGACCACGGCCAGGTTGTGGACGGGGGGCGCCTCCGCACCGTCCTCGGCGGCGATGCGGAAGACGGCGTGGGCCGCGGCCAGGACCCCGTAGGCGCCGTCGTAGCGCCCGGCGGTGGGCTGCGAGTCCATGTGGGACCCGACCACGACGTAGGGGGCGCCGGGCACGCGCTCCAGGAGTCCGAACTGGTTGCCGACGCGGTCGTAGACGACGCGCAGCCCGTTCTCCTCCAGCAGGCCCGCGAACCAGCGGCGCTGGGCGTTGTCGGCCTCGCTCGCCGCCTGGCGGTCGACGCCGCCCGAGGGGGTGGCGCCGAAGGAGCTCATGGTCTCGAAGTCCCGCAGGAAGCGGGCGTCGTCGGCCGCGGGGTCGCGCGGCGGTCGGGGCGGGCTGGAGGTCATGGCCTCGTTCCTCTGCTCGTCGGGCACGGGTGGGTGGTGTCGGTGCGGGGCGCCGGCCCCGGGTCAGGAGGCGCCGGGGGCGCGGACCGCGGGGTCCTGCCTGACGTGCAGGACCGCGGGGAGCCCGCTCTCCAGGGCCCGGCGCAGGGCGCCCCGGAAGTCGGCGGTGGCGGTCACGGTCTCCCCGTACCCGCCGTAGGAGCGTGCCAGTGCGGCGAAGTCGGGGTTGGTGAGGTGGGTGCCGGAGGGCCGCCCCGGGTAGTGCCGCTCCTGGTGTTCGCGGATGGTCGCGAAGACGCCGTTGTCGACGACGATCGCCGTGAACACCGCACCGTAGCCGATCGCGGTGGCGATCTCCTGGCCGTTCATGAGGAAGCACCCGTCCCCGGCGACGGAGACCACCTGGCGCCCGGGCTGCACGAGGGAGGCGGCGACGGCGGCCGGGATGCCCATCCCCATCGCGCCGTTGCGGGGCGCCAGGAGGGAGCGGGCGGACCGGTGCTCCAGGTAACGGGCGGGCCAGACCGCGTGGTTGCCCGCGCCGTAGGTGATGACGGCGTCGTCGTCGAGCTCCTCGCGCAGCACGCCCATGGCGGCGGTGAGGTCGACGAAGCCCCCGTCGTCGGCCGCCGCGACCGGGGTGGAGAAGGCGGTGTGGGCGTCCCGGGCCCCGGCCAGGCGCCCGGGGTCGTGCCGGACCGGTGCGCCCCCGGCCTCGGCGAGGGCGGCGACGAACCCGGCGGGGTCCGCGACGAGGTGCTGGTCCAGTCGCCCGCTGTGTCCGAGGGGTTCGCCGGGGAGGACGACGACGGTCTCGGCCCGGCCGCCCCGGGTGTAGCCGTCGCTGAGCACGTCGGTGCGGCAGGCGCCGACGAAGAGGGCGAGGTCGGCGTCGTCGAGGAGTGCGGCCGCGGCGTCGGAGCGGCCGTAGCCGAGCGAGCCCGCGTAGGGGCTGTCGGCGCCGTCCAGCCGGTGGGGCACGGCGTCGTAGGCGCGGAAGTCGGCGAGCACCGGGATGTCGCGGGCGGCGGCCCAGGCGGCCAGCGCCGCGCCGTCCGCGTCGGTCCAGTTCTCGCCGCCCACGACGACGACGGGCCGCTCGGCCCGGTCGACGCGGGCGAGGGCCCGGGCGAGCGCGTCGGCGTCCGGGCGGCCGGACGGCAGCGCGCGGGGCTCCACCGTGTCCGCTCCCCCGGCGGAGAGCCGGATCACGTCCTCGGGCAGGCCGACCACGACCGGCCCGGGGCGGCCCGAGCGCGCGAGGCGCACGGCGTCGGAGACCACCCGGGCCGCCGCGGCCGGGTCGTCCAGGGTGACCACGGCCTTGGCGGTGCTGCCGAACCACGCGGTGAGGTCGAACTCCTGGAACGCCTCCCGCCCCCGGTCGGCGACGGGGATCAGCCCGACGAACAGCACGAGCGGCGTGGCGTCCTGGTGGGCGGTGTGCACGGCGATGAACGCGTTCGCCGCGCCCGGCCCGCGGGTGACCATGGCGACGCCCGGGAGGCCGGTGAGCCGGCCCTCGGCCAGGGCCATGAACCCGGCGCCGCCCTCGTGGCGGGTGACCACGGTGGTGACGGAGGAGTCGTGCAGGCCGTCGAGCACGTCGAGGTAGGACTCCCCCGGTACCCCGTAGACGCGCTGGACCCCCTCGCGTTCGAGCTGGGCGACGACGAGGTGGCCCGCCGAGCGCGGGCGGGCGGGGTCGGTGGTGGACATGAGGGGCGGTGCCTTCTTCCTGGTGGGGCGGTTCGGGGCGCGGGGAGGCCGTCGGACTCCCCGGTGGGGCGGGTCAGAGCGCGAGGAGGCCGGTGAGGGGTTCCCCCGCGCGGATGCGGGCCACGAGGCCGGGCTCGTCCCGGTCGGAGCGCAGGGCGCCCTCGACCAGGGACCGGTCGAAGGTGCGCGGGTCGACCACGAGGAGCCCGTTCTCGTCTCCCAGGACGAGGTCGCCGGTCCGCACGCGCACCCCGCCGACGGTCACGGGGGCGCCCACCGCCCCGGTGGCGGTGCCCAGGCGCTTGGTGGTGCGGCAGGTGGAGCCCCGCGCGTAGACGGGGAGACCGCTGTCCCTGAGCGCCGCGAGGTCGGTGACGGGGCCGTCCACGACGATCCCCGCGCCGCCGCGGGCGGCGACCGCGGCGGCGGTGACGGCGCCGATGGGCGCGTGCGCCCCGCCGTCGACCCCGACGACGAGGACGCCGCCCCGGGGCAGCCGGACGAGGGCGCGGTTGACCGCGAGGGCGTCGGGTTCGGCGAGGTGGACGGTGAGCGCCTCACCGCCCATGCGCGGGGCGCCCGGGGTGACGGTGCGCACGGCGGGGTCGCAGAACCCCTCCTCCAGGACGTGGCCGAGGGTGGGCAGCTCCACCCCGGCCAGCGCCCGCAGGAGCGCGGCGGTGTCGGGTCCGGTGTCAGGCATCGGCGGCACCGGTCCCCCCGCCGGGGCGGTCGGCGAGGACCGCGACGCAGTCGATCTCCAGCGCGACTCCCCACAGGGACACGCAGACGGTCGTGCGCGCGGGAAGCGCGTCGCCGAACGCCGCCCGGTAGACCCGGTTGTAGGTCTCCAGGTGGCCGGGGTCGGTGAGGTAGCCGTTGACCTTGACGACGTGGGCGAGGGAGCTCCCGGCCGCCTCCAGGACGGTGCGGAGGTTGTCGAGGGTGCGCGTGAGCTGCTCCTCGAACGTGGCGGGGGTCGCGCCGTGCTCGTCGGAGGGCAGCTGCCCGGAGGTGTACACGAAGCCGTTGGCGACGACCGCGTGGGAGAACGCGCCCACGGGTGCGGCGAGTCCGTCGACCGCGCCGAGTCTGCGGGGGGTCACGCCCGCACCTCCGTCCCCGCGGTCCCGTCCGCCCCGGTGGCGTCGGCGGCGTCGAAGTCCTCGCCTGCGACGGACTTCAGGAGCAGGAGCGCCACGAGGGACAGCAGGGAGGCGCCGAGGATGTACCAGGCGATCGACGAGCTCTGCCCGGTGAGCGAGAGCAGCCCGACGGTGACGGCGGGCGTGATCGCGGAGCCGAGGAGGCCGGACAGCATGTACGCCACGGACAGGCCGGAGTAGCGGATCCGGGAGCCGAACTGCTCCGCGAGGAAGGTGGCGATCGGGCCGTAGTTGGCGGAGAAGGCGACCATCATCAGGGCGTAGGCGGCGAAGACGAGCGCGGCCGAGCCGGTGTCGAGCATCCAGAAGAACGGGAACGCCAGCAGGGCCTCGGCCGCCACACCGGCCAGGATCACGGGCTTGCGCCCCACGCGGTCGGAGAGGCGCCCGAAGGCGGGGATGGCCACGAAGGCCAGGGTGCAGGCCACCAGGACCGCCCACAGCATGAGGTCCTCGGAGTGCCCCAGTTCGGCGGTGCCGTAGTTGACGCCGGAGGTGACCAGGAGCGTGAAGGTGGAACCGGTGGACAGGGTGGCCACGCCGCCAAGGAGGACCTGCTTCCAGTAGTGACGCATCAGGTGGGCGAACGGGAGCTTCGCCTTGGCGCCCTGGTCCTTGACCTGCTGGAAGCTGGGGGTCTCCTCGATGTTGAGCCGGATGTAGATGCCGACGCCGACGAGGAGGGCGGACAGCAGGAACGGCACGCGCCAGCCCCACGTCAGCAGGGCGTCGTGGTCGACGGCGGCCAGGACGCCGAGGAAGGCGAGGTTGGCGATGAGGGTTCCCGCCGGGACGCCGACCTGGACGAGCGAGCCGAACCAGCCCCGCTTGTGCGGGGGCGCGTGCTCCACCGTCATCAGGACCGCGCCGCCCCACTCGCCGCCCAGGGCCAGGCCCTGGACGAGGCGGAGGGTGAGCAGGAGCAGCGGGGCGGCGACGCCGATGGCCCGGTAGTCGGGGACCAGGCCGATGGCGACGGTCGCGGCGCCCATCGTGATGAGGGAGACGAGCAGCATCGACTTGCGGCCGAGGCGGTCGCCGAAGTGGCCGAAGAGGACCGCGCCGACCGTGCGCGCCACGTAGGCGGACGCGAAGGTCAGGAAGGCGAGGATGGTGCCGACCGCGCCGTCGAGGTCGGGGAAGAAGACCTGGTTGAAGACGAGGGCGGAGGCGGTGCCGAACAGGAAGAGGTCGTACCACTCGACGGTGGTGCCGATGACGCTGGCGGTCGCGATCCTCTTCATCTTCGCGGGCGCGAGGCGGTCCCGGCCCGCTGCCGCGGGGTCGGCGCCGACGGGGGGTGTGGGGCTTGCGGTCATGGAGGTCTCCGGTTGAGCTGTGGAAACAGCGCGGTGTGTCTCGGCTCATACTCGGTGCGCCGCAGGTCGGAGCTCAATCGGCATTCACACACGATTTCCCCGCCAGACTGTGTAAATGCACACGGGCCCACGGTCCTTTTGCGGGGGAAACCGCCGACCGAGCAGAAGAGGCCCAGGTGGAGGGGGGTTTGCGAACTCCCGGCACGCCCCCACCGGCGCCGACCCCTGGCATTTCTCCCATGTATCGCCCAGATGACGTTTTCGGAGGGCCCGATGACCGCCGAACCCGGCCCCGCGCACACCGCGCCCGGCCCCCCGACGTGGGCGCGGATGCTCGAACTCCTCGCCGAGGACCGCGAGAACCTCGTGGACGACTTCCTGCGGCGGCTGGGGGACCTCGGCGGCTACACCGGCGGCGCGGTCCCCGAGGACGACCTGCGCAGGACCGCCTCCGACACCCTCGACATGCTGATCCGCCGGATCGCGGGCGCCCCGCTGCCCGCCCGCCTGCGCGGCCTGCCGGAGCGGCTCGGCGTGCGCCGGGCGCGCCAGGGGGTCCCCAGGGAGAAGCTGCTGGAGGCGGTCCGGCTCGACTTCCGCGTGATCTGGGCGGGGCTGGTGCGGGCGGGCGGCCCCGGGTCGTCGGAGGTCCTGGTGCTGCACGCCGAGGAGATCCTGACGACGGTGGAGGAGTACATCAGCGACGTGCAGGCCGCCTTCCTGGAGGAGCGGGCCGTCCTGGCCCGGGACTCGCGCGCCGTGACGGCGCAGGCCTTCTCCCGCCTGCTCAACTCCGGGGAGCGGTCGGCGGAGGTCGCCTCGGAGGTGGCGGCCGTGCTCGGCCTGCCCGAGCACGGCCGGTTCGAGGTCGCCTTCGTGGCCGCGCCCTCCGCGGCCCGGGGCGGGGCGCAGGGCCGCATCACCCGGGAGCGCGAGCGGGGACGCCACCTGAGCTGGGAGTTCGACGACGGGATCGCACTGGTGAGGGAGGTCGGCGGGCCCGGGTGGGCGGCCTCCCTGGAGGGGGTGGCGGGCGGCCTGGTGGCCGACGCGGCCGGGCTGGCCGCGGTCCCCGCCGCCGTCGGGGCGGCCAGGGTCCTGTCCCGCTACGCCGGGGAGCGCGGCGGCCTGGTCCGGGAGGACGACGTGTGGTTCGCGGTGGCGGGCGACCAGGTGCGCCGCGTGCTGCCGGGGTTCGGGGGCGGCGCCGCGGCGCGCCTGGCCCGGCTGCCGCCCGGGCCCAGGGCGAGGCTCATGGAGACGCTCTCCCACTACACGGCCACGGGCTCGGTCAAGGACACCGCGGCGTCGCTGTACTGCCACCGCAACACGGTGGTGAACAGGCTCCAGGCCTTCCGCGAGGTGACGGGGCTGGACCTCACGGTCCCCCGTGAGGCGGCGCGCGCCCTGGTCCTGTTCGCACCGGAGCACCCGCCCGGCCGGCCCTGACGGCGCCGGCCCGACCGGGTCCCCGGCCGGGCATCAGGAGGGCGGGTCCGCCTCGGCCCCGCGTCCGCGCGCCGCCTCCAGGGACAGCAGGACGAGCGCGCCGTCGCCCGGACGCGCGGGGTTCCTGCCGGTCAGCTCCTCGAACCGGCGCAGGCGGTTCAGGACCGTGTTGCGGTGGCAGTACAGCACGTGCGCCGCCTCGCTGACCGACCCCCGCTCCAGCACCGCCAGGGCCGTCTCGACCAGGGCCGACCGCTCCCTCTCCGGAAGCCCGTCGAGCGGGGCGAGGACCTCCTCCGCCAGGACCTCCGCCACGTCGCCGAGCTCGCGGACGACGACGGCGGGCCAGTCCGAGCGCACCCGCAGGGCGCGCCCGTCCCCCGGTCGCACCGCCCTCGCGAGCCTGGCGGCGACACGGCGCATGCGGGGGATCTCGGCGACGCCGCGGGCGGTGGGCGCGAGCCCCACGGGCAGGCCGAGCAGCCACTCGGGGGGCGCGCCGCCCGGGTCGGCGCACCTCAGGAGGGCCAGGACCTCGCTGTCCAGGTCCACGAGCATGTCGTCCGCCCCCGCGCCGGCGGCCGCCGCCCGCAGCTCGGCCTCGCGGCCGGGCGCCGCGACCGCGACGGCGAACAGGTCCCGGGCGTCCGCGTCCAGGGCCCGTGCGACCTGCCGGACCAGGTGGGGGTCCTGCCGCTCCGCCTCGAACAGGCTGCGCAGCAGGAAGACCCTCTCGTGCTCGGCCTGCCTGCGCATCGCGGTCAGCTCCGCGAGGTACCCGGAGTGGACGTCGGTGAGGTGGAGCTCCACCGCGTCCCAGATCGGGAGCACCCCGTCGCTGAACGCCACCAGGTCCTCGTCGGACACGTGCTCGCGCAACGCGTTCCAGATGAACCGGAAGTCCATCCGCACCGCGCGCAGCAGGGACTCCAGCGGGATGCCCTGGCGGGCGCGGCGCCGGCCCACCTCCCGGGACAGGGAGCGCCGGTCCGAGGTCACGGGCAGTCCGGCCACCAGCCGGAGGAGGTACTCCAGGGACTCGCGCGCGGTGGCCAGCAGCTCCTCGTCGGCGATCGCCGCCTCCGGGTACCCGGTCACCCCGCGCACCTCCAGGAGGTAGGCGCGGGCGAGGGCGTCGACCTCGCGCAGGCACGCGCGCAGGGCCACGGCCCCGGGGGAGCCTTCTTCGGACCAGGACACGGGGACTCTCCTCGTTGTGTGTTCGCACAGTCGAACGCGCGAGGCGGTTGGGGATGACCATTGTCCAGGTCACCCGATCCCCCTGATCATGGACTACCAGCGGGGGCGGCGCGACGCCGCCCCCGCTCCCCGTGCGCCCCTCCCGTTGGGGGACGGCACATCCGGTGAACCGACGAGGGGTGCCGAGCAGAGCACCGCCGAACGAAAGGCCCCCAATGGACTCCCCAGCACAACCCCCCGGCGGAACGAAGACCGTCTCCGGAGCGGACGCCTCCCGCATCGCCTGGGCGGCGTTCGTCGGCACCGCGCTGGAGTGGTACGACTACTTCCTCTTCGGCACCGCCGCCGCCCTGGTGTTCAACCGGCTGTTCTTCACGGAGCTGGACAGCACCGCGGCCACGCTCGCCGCGTTCGCCACCTTCGGGGTCGGGTTCGCCGCGCGCCCCCTGGGCGCCCTGCTCTTCGGGTACATGGGCGACCGCTTCGGCAGGCGGCCGGCCCTGCTCACGACGATCGTCATGATCGGCTGCGCCACCGGCCTGATCGGCCTGCTGCCCGACTTCGGCTCCATCGGCCTGGCGGCGCCCGTCATGCTCACCGTGCTGCGGCTCCTCCAGGGCCTGGCCGTGGGCGGGGAGTGGGGCGGCGCCGTGACCATCGCCGTCGAGCACGCCCCGATCGAGACCCGGGGCCGGTTCGCCGCCCTGGTGCAGGTCGGCTCCCCCGTGGGCACGCTCGTGTCCTCCGGCGCGTTCGCCCTCGTCCTGATGCTGCCCGGCGAGGCCTTCGACGCCTGGGGGTGGCGCCTGCCGTTCCTCGCCGCGTTCCCGCTCCTGGGCATCGCCCTGTACATCCGCCTCAAGGTCGAGGAGTCGCCCATCTTCCAGGACCTCGTCGAGCAGGAGGAGCGCTCCAGGATCCCCGCCCTGGACGTCTTCCGCCAGGCGGGCGGCCGTCTGCTGGTCGCCGTCGCCGCGGCCATGCTGGGCGTCGGCGGGTTCTACATGATCACCACGTTCGTGGTCAGCTACGGCACCAACACCCTGGGCGTCGACCGGAGCGTCATGGTCAACGCCACCCTGGTCGCCGCCGCCCTCCAGATCGTCGTCACCGTGTTCGCCGGGCGCCTGGCCGAGCGCTTCGGACCGGGCCGCATGACCGTGGCGGGCTCGCTGGCGACCGCCGCCGCGGCCTTCCCGCTGTTCTGGCTCATCGACACGCGGGACCCCCTGGCCATCGTCCTCGCGGTCACGGCCGGCATCGCCCTGGTCACCATCGCCTACGCCGTCACCGGCGCCCTGCTCACCGACCTGTTCCCGCCGCACCTGCGCTACAGCGGGGTCTCCCTGGGCTACAACCTCGCGGGGGCGCTGACCGGGTTCCTGCCCCTGATCGCCACCGCCTTCCTCGCAGCCTCCGGCAACGCCTCCTGGTCCGCCGCGCTCATCCTCGTCGTGATCGCGCTCCTCTCGGCGGTCGGCGGCGCCTACGGGGAGCGCCTGCGCATCACCGACAAGTCCATCGTCTCCTGAACCGCACCGCCCCGAACGAGAGGAACCACCCCATGCACGCCGACGATGCCCGCAGGATCTGCGACGCGGTCGACGCGGCCTTCGACGCCCAGCTGGAGCTGACGGCCGAACTGGTCCGCCACCCGTCCCTGCGCACCCGCGAGGGCTCCGCCCAGGACCTGCTGTACGCCGAGATGGAGCGGCGCGGCTTCGCGATGGACCGGTGGGAGCTGGACGCCGCACAGCTCTCCGAGCACGTGGGCTACGGGCCGAGCACGGTCTCCTACGAGGGCGTGACGAACGTGGTCGGCACCTACCGGCCGACCGAGCACACGGGGCGGTCCCTCATCCTCAACGGGCACGTGGACGTCGTCCCCGAGGGCCCGGAGGAGGCGTGGTCGCGCTCCCCGTGGGACGCCCCCGTCATCGACGGCTGGCTCCACGGCCGGGGCAGCGGGGACATGAAGGCGGGCCTGGTCGCCAACCTGTTCGCGTTCGACGCGGTCCGCGCCGCGGGCCTCTCCCCCGCCGCGCCCATCCACTTCCAGTCGGTGGTCGAGGAGGAGTGCACGGGCAACGGGTCGCTGTCCGCGCTCATGCGCGGGTACACGGCGGACGCCGTCGTCATCCCCGAGCCCGAGGAGGACATGCTCGTCCGCGCGAACACGGGGGTCATCTGGTTCACGGTCCGCGTGGCGGGCGTCCCCACGCACCCGCGCGAGATGAGCTCCGGTTTCAACGCCATCGACGCCGCCCACCACGTGATGGGCGAGCTGCGCCGCGTGGAGGAGCGGTGGAACGCCGAACGGGGCTCCCACCGCCACTTCGAGGACCTCGACCACCCGATCAACTTCAACCTGGGCACGATCAGGGGCGGCGACTGGCCGTCCAGCGTGCCCGCCTGGTGCGAGATCGAGGTGCGGGCCGCCCTCTACCCGGGCGTCACCGCCGACCAGGCGTGGGAGGAGCTGACCGGCGCGCTGGAGTCCGTCACGTCCGACGCCCAGGGCCACCCGATCTCCGCCGTGGCCACCCGGACCGGGTTCTACGCCGAGGGCTACGTCCTGGAGGAGGGCAGTGAGGCCGAGGCCGTGCTCGCCCGGTCCCACGAGCGGGTGTTCGGGTCCGAGCTCCGGAGCTTCACGACCCCCGGCTACCTGGACGGCCGCGTCTTCACGCTCTACGGCGACATCCCCACCCTCGTCTACGGTCCCGTCTCCGAGGCCATCCACGGGTTCGACGAGCGCGTGGAGGTGGAGTCCGTCCGGCGGATCACCAAGAGCATCGCCCTGTTCATCGCCGACTGGTGCGGCACCGCGCAGGCGTAGCACCCGCCCGCCCGGGCCGCCCGCGTCGGCGGGCGGCCCGGGCGGGCGGACACGCGCGGCCTCCGGGCACGCCCGGGACGGCCGCCCTTGCGGAGGCCGTTCCGCCGTGGGTGGGAACGGCCTCCGGGCGCACCTCCGCCGTCCTTCGGGGGCGCGCCCGGGACGGCCCCTCAGAGGAGGGGGCGCAGCTCGTCCTGGCACCACGCGGCCAGGGTGGTCGGCGTCGTGGTCGCCGCGGTGCGCGACTGCTCCGGCCTGAAGCCGTCGCGCAGCCCGGTGGACATGCCCATCACCGCCTCGACCAGGCCGGGGCCCAGGCCCGCCCCCGCGAGGGTGTCGCGCATCCGCTCGTCGGCGATGCGCTCCGCCCGCACGGGACGGCCGGTGACGTCGGCGACGACCGCCGCGGCCTGCTCCCAGGACAGGTCGGCGGGGCCGTGCACGGCCTGGACGACCCGGCCGGCCCACCCGGGGTTGAGGAGTCGGCCCACGGCCACCTCGGCGATGTCGCGCGGCGCGACCCACGGCATCGGGTGGTCCACCGGCAGCACGACCCGGATGGCGCCGGACCGGATGGAGTCCAGCTCCATCAGCAGGTTGCTGAAGAAGAAGCCGCACCTGAGGTGCACCACGTCCGCGCCGGTGTCGTCCAGCAGCTGCTCGGTGCGGGCCAGCCCGTCGATCTCCCCCGCGCCCGAGCGGCGCTCCGCGCCCACGCTGCTCAGGAAGACGACGCGGCGGATCCCGTTGGCGGTGACGGCGCGCGCGGCGTGCGCACCGAAGCGGGCGTACGCGGCGACCGGGTCGTCCGTGCGGGTGGGCGGATCGACCCAGAACAGGGTGTCGACGCCCGCGGTCGCGGCCACGACCGCGGCCTCGTCGCCCTGGTCCACGGCGACCGGTTCCACCAGGCCGGCGAGGGCCGGGGCAAGGCGGGCGGGGTCGCGCATGAGCAGCAGCGGCCGCGCTCCGGCCCGGACGAGGCCGTTGACGACGTGGCGGCCCACGGTGCCGGTGGGGGTGGTCACGGCGATGCGCATCAGGTGTCTCCTCGTGCTCGTGTTCCGCGGGGTCGCGGTTCGCCTCGCACGGTACGAGGGGTTGCGGCCGGAATCCGGCCACAACACGGGAGGCCGGCGGATCGGTCCGGCGGCCCCGGGGCTCCCGGCCGTGACGGAGGCCGGGCGGAGGCCGGCGGGCGGCCCCGGACCGCCCGTGGGCGGACTCCGGCGGCGGTTCCGGGGCCGCGGGCCTTCGCGCTCCGGGGCCGAAGCGCGCTACGCGTTCCCGGCCGAGACCACCCGGGCGAGCCATCCCCTGCTCCGGCGGGAGAAGTCCTCGGACACGGGGGCATCGGGCGCCCAGGCCTCGAAGCCGTGGGGCGCGCCGGGGGCGACCTCCAGCTCGCAGTCCACCCCCGCCTCGCGCAGCCGGCGCGCGTAGCCGGTGGCCTCCTCGAAGAACAGGTCGATGTCGCCCACGCCGATCCACGCCGGGGGCAGGCCCCGGAGGTCGTCGCGCCGGGCGGCCGCCGCGTAGGGCTCGGCCTCTCCTCCCGGCTCCCGGCCCAGGTAGGCGCGCCAGCCGAACCGGTTCAGGCGGTTGTTCCAGACCCAGTGCCGCTCGCCGTCCAGCTCGCTCCGGGCCGCGGTCCGGTCGTCGAGCATCGGGCAGCCGAGCAGCTGCGCGCGGGGCTGCACCCCGCCGCGGTCGTGGAGCCTCTGCACCAGGCACGCGGCGAGTCCGCCGCCCGCGCTCTGCCCGCCGACGACGATCCGGTCCGCGTCCACCCCGAACCGCTCGCACGAGCGCTGGAACCAGTCCCAGGCGGCGACGCAGTCGTCGGACGCGGCCGGGAAGGGGTGCTCCGGCGCGAGCCGGTAGTCGACCGAGACCACGACCAGGCCCGTGTCGCGCGCGGCGGTGGAGCAGAACCGGTCGTCCTGCGAGGGCTGGCCGATGACCAGCCCCCCGCCGTGGATCCACAGCAGCCCGGCGCCGGACGCGCCGGCCTCCGGCTCGTAGACGCGCACGTCGACGCCTTCCTCGGACAGGTCCCGGAACCGCACGCCGTCGACGACCGCGTCGCGGCCGAGGCCGCGCTGGGCCGCCCTGAGCAGGTTGCGCAGCCGGGGCCGGTGCAGGGGCAGGGCGGGCACCCGCTTCACCGCCTGCCGCAGTTCGGGGTGCACCTTCGCCAGTTCCATGGACCGCTCCCGTCGACCGCCGCTCCCACGCGGCCCCGCCTCGTCACCGCCAACCTACTGCCCGCGTCCGCCGGGCCCGCGACCGGTCACCGGCTCAGGGATCCGTCCCCTTCCGCGTACCCGCTCCCGGGGCGCGGGACCCCCGCGGGCCGGGGTACGGCGGGCGCGGTCCGCTCCGGACGGGGATGCCGTGCGGTCGCGCGGACCGGGGTGCCGGGGGTGCGGCGCCGGGGCGGGAACCTCGCGTCCCCCGTTCGGCGCGGGAGCGCCCCTACCTCAGCGAGGACACGCTCCGCCGGACCGGGCGCCGGGGGCGCCCGTCCGAGAAGTACTCGGGCGAGACCGCCCGGATGCGCTCGACGTCCTCGAAGACGGCGCGCAGGTGCGAGCGGAGCGCCCGGACCGCGTCGTCGAGGTCGCCCGCCTCGATCGCGTCCACCACCTGCGTGTGCTGCTCGGCGAGCACCCCCATCGGCCGGGTGTCGATCAGGCTCAGCCTGCGCGCGCGGTCCAGGTGGGCCTTGGCCGCGTTCACCGTCCCCCAGGCGCTCTCGTGCCCGGCCAGGGCCAGGAGGGCCCGGTGGAACTCCTCGTCCAGCTCGAAGAACCGGTCGTGGTCCCCCGCGGCCTCGGCGTCGAGCTGCGTTTGGAGGTTGGACCGCAGGTCGGCGATGTGCTCGGGCGAGAAGGGGGGCCGCGCCTGGGCGAGGGAGGTGCACTCGACCGCCTCCCGGATGAACTGCGCCTGGGCGACGCGTTCGGGGTCCACGAGCGAGACGAAGCTCCCGACCTGCGGGTACACCTCCACCAGGCCCTCCTCCCGCAGGAGGATGAGGCTCTCGCGCACAGGCGTGCGGCTCACCGCGAGCTCGGCGGCGAGCTCGTTCTCGGAAAGCGGCGCCCCGGGCTTGAGCTCCAGGGTGATGACCGCGCGACGGAGGGTGTCCAAGGTGCGGTCCCGCGCGGACAGCAGTGGTCCCCCGGATCGGGTGTCGTCAGCCATGTCCGGAAGTCTACCGCCATTGACTCCACTGGTATACCAGTGCTTGTATGCCAGTTGCGACGACGTTCACATCCGGTTTCCCGGCGATGTCACCGCAGGTCGAAGCCGCCCGACGAAGGAACCTCCCATGACCGAACAGGCGCCTCCCACCCCCGTGGGGCAGGGCGAACGCAGCACACGGGACCTCACGAAGGCCTCGGTCTCCGGATGGCTCGGCACAGCCATGGAGTTCATGGACTTCCAGCTCTACTCCCTGGCCGCAGCCCTGGTCTTCAACCAGATCTTCTTCCCCGACCTCAACCCGGCGGTCGGCCTGATCGCGGCGATGGGCACCTACGGCGTCGGGTACGTCGCCCGCCTCGCCGGAGCGGTCTACTTCGGCCGGATGGGCGACCGCCTGGGGCCGAAGAAGGTCCTGTTCATCACCGTCGCGCTCATGGGCGTCTCCACCACGCTGATCGGCGCCCTGCCGACCTACCAGCAGGTGGGGCTCCTGGCCCCGATCATGCTCGTGGGCCTGCGGCTGGCGCAGGGCTTCGGCGCGGGCGCCGAGATCGCGGGCGCCACGGTGATGCTCGCGGAGTACGCGCCCGCCCGGCGGCGCGGGTTCATCGCCTCCCTGGTGTGCCTGGGGACCAACTCCGGCACCCTGGCCGCCTCGGCGATCTGGGCCGTCCTGGTGTTCGCCCTCTCCGAGGCCGAACTGCTGGCCTGGGGCTGGCGCATCCCGTTCCTGGCCAGTGCGCTCCTCCTGCTCCTGGCCCTGTGGATCCGCCACTCCGTCAAGGAGAGCCCCGTCTTCGAGCAGCGCGAGGACATCGTCGACGGCGTGGCCATGTCCCGCGAGGAACTCGCGGCCACCGCCGTCGAGAAGGACAAGAGCACCCTGGAGGCCGCGCTCCACCAGCGCAAGGGCCGCGCCTTCCTGATCGCCCTGGGCCTGCGCTTCGGCCAGGCGGGCAACTCCGGCATCGTGCAGACGTTCCTGGTCGGCTACCTCAGCGCCACCCTGCTGATGGACGGCTCGGTCGGCACCTCCGCCATCGTGTACGGCTCCCTGCTCGGCTTCGTCACCGTCCCCCTGGTCGGTGTGCTGGGCGACCGCTTCGGCCGCCGCCCCCTCTACTTCTGCCTGACGATCGCGAGCATGCTGTTCGCCGTGCCCATGATGCTGATGATCAACTCCGGCGACGTCGTCCTCGTGACCGTCGCGATGGTCGTCGGGCTCAACCTCTCGGTCCTCGGCCTGTTCTCCGTGGAGAGCGTCACCATGGCCGAGCTGTTCGGGGCGCGCACCCGCTTCACCCAGCTGGCCCTGGCCAAGGAGATCGGGGGCGTCCTCGCCACGGCCATCGGCCCGGTGCTCGCCGCGACGCTCACCGCCGTGACCGGGTCCTGGTGGCCCCTGGCCGCCATGATCATCGCCTACTCGCTGATCACGCTCGTCTCCACGTACCTCATGCCCGAGGTGCGCGGACGCGACCTGGTCCGACTGGAGGACGCCGTATGAGGGCCGTGACCGTCCACGGGGCCGGAGACCTGCGGGTCGACGAGCGCCCCGACCCCGTCGCCCCGGAGGGGCACGTGGTCGTCGCCGTCGAATGGGGCGGGATCTGCGGGTCCGACCTCGCCTACTGGCGCCACGGGCGCTCCGGCACCGCCGTCCTGCGCGACCCCCTGGTCCTGGGACACGAGATCGCCGGACGCGTCGCCCGCGTCGGCCCCGGCGTGAGCGGCGTCGAGGAGGGCCTGCCCGTCACCGTGCATCCGGCCGAACTCGTCGGCGACGGGCGCATGCCCGAGAGGCTGGCCGGACGCACCAACCTGTACCCGCGGGTGCGGTACTTCGGATCGGCCGCGTTCCACCCGCACACCGACGGCGGCTTCAGCGAGTTCAGGGCGGTGCGCGCCGACCAGCTGCGCCCCCTCCCCGCGGGGGTCGGCACCCGCGAGGGGGCTCTGGCCGAGCCCCTGGCCGTGGCCCTGCACGCCGTGTCCCGAGCCGGGGACGTCGCCGGCAGGGACGTCACCGTGAACGGCGCCGGGCCCATCGGCTGCCTCGTGGCCGCGGCCCTCAAGCACGCCGGGGCCGGACGGGTCACCGTCGCCGACATCAGTCCCGCGTCGCTGGCGGTCGCCCGGGCCATGGGCGCGGACGGGCTCCGCGACGTCTCGCTGGGCGAGCCGCTCCCCGAGGACGCCGAGATCGTCATCGAGGCGTCCGGGGCGCCGGGGGCGCTCGGCCCCGTGCTGCGCTCGACCGCCCGGGGCGGGACGGTCGTCCAGGTGGGCAACCTCCCCGGCACGGAGGCCGCCGCGGTCCTGGGCGACCTCGTCACCAGGGAGATCACGTGGAAGGGCTCCTACCGCTTCTCCCACGAGATCGACGACGCCCTCACCGCGATGGCCGAGGGCCTCGACGTCCGCCCGCTGATGACCCACACTTTCCCCCTGGACCGCGCCGAGGAGGCGATGCGGGTCGCCGCCGACCCCGCCTCGGGAAGCAGCAAGGTCATGCTGCGGTTCGGCCCGGACCCCGACCCCACCGATCCCGCACACCCCCGGAAGGACCTCCTGTGAAGATCACGGACGCGCGCGTCGTCGTCTCCTCGCCCGGCCGCAACTACGTCACCCTGGTCATCGAGACCGAGGACGGCGTCACCGGCGTCGGCGACGCCACCCTGAACGGGCGCGAGCTGTCGGTCGCCTCCTACCTGCGCGACCACCTGTGCCCGCTCCTCATCGGCCGCGACGCGCGCCGCATCGAGGACACCTGGCAGTACCTCTACAAGGGCGCCTACTGGCGGCGCGGCCCGGTCACGATGACCGCGATCGCGGCCGTGGACGTGGCCCTGTGGGACATCAAGGGCAAGGCCGCCGGGATGCCCGTCTACCAGCTGCTCGGCGGCGCCGCACGCGACGGCGTCATGGTCTACGGCCACGCCAGCGGATCCTCGCTCGACGACCTGTCCCAGGACTTCCAGCGCCACCTCGACCTGGGGTACAAGGCGATCCGCGTCCAGGCGGCGGTGCCCGGGCTGGACAAGACCTACGGCATCGCGGGGGCCGGCGGCCGGGTGTACGAGCCCGCCAACGCCAACCGGCCCCAGGAGGACTCCTGGGAGACCTCGCTCTACCTCGACTTCGCGCCGGAGATGCTCCGGCACATCCGCGAGGAGTTCGGCTACGGCACGCACGTGCTCCACGACGTCCACCACCGGCTCAGCCCGATCGAGGCGGGCCGCCTGGGCGCGGCGCTCGAACCCTACCGGCCGTTCTGGATGGAGGACCCGACGCCGGCGGAGGACCAGTCGGCCTTCCGCCTGATCCGGCAGCACACCACCACCCCCGTCGCGGTCGGCGAGGTCTTCAACTCGGTCTGGGACTGCCAGCAGCTGATCACCGAACGGCTCATCGACTACATCCGCACCTCGGTCTCCCACACCGGGGGCATCACCCACCTGCGCCGCGTGTTCTCGCTGGCGGACCTGTACGGGGTGCGGTCGGGGTCCCACGGCGCCGGTGACCTGTCGCCGGTCGCCATGGCGGCGGCGCTGCACGTCGACCTGAGCATCCCCAACTTCGGTATCCAGGAGTACATGGGCCACACGGGCCCCTTCGAGGAGGTGTTCCGCACCGGCTACACCTTCTCCGACGGGTACATGCACCCGGGCGAGGCGCCGGGCCTCGGCGTGGAGTTCGACGAGGAGGCGGCCTCCCGCCACCCCTACGACCCCCGGTACCTGCCGGTCAACCGGCGTCTGGACGGAACGGTGCACGACTGGTGAGCGCTCACGAACTCGACGTCGTCGTCCTGGGGGAGATCCTCCTGGAGGTGGCCACCGACGAGCCGGTGGCCCACGGGGTCCCCGCCCGCCTCGGGGTGTCCGGCGACGCCCTCAACGTCGCCGCGGCGGCCGCCCGGGCCGGCGCCCGGACCGGCCTGGCCGCGGTCCTGACCGACGACCCCCTGGGGCGGTCGATCGCCGACCGCGTCGCCGAACTGGGGGTCTCCACGGCGCTGCTGCGCTTCCGTCCCGGACAGCAGGGCGTCTACCTGGTCCACAGCGACCCCGAGGGGGAGCGGGCGTTCTCCTACGCCCGCAGCGGGAGCGTCGGATCGACGCTGTGCCCCGCCGACCTGGACGAACAGGCCCTGGCCGCCGCCGGGGCGGTCGTGGCCTCGGGCATCGCCTGCGCCGTCTCCGGGAGCGCGCACGAGGCCGTCCGGGCCGCGGCGCGCCTGGCCCGCAGGTTCGTGTTCGACCCCAACCACCGGCCGGCGCTGACCACGCGGGAGGCCGCGGCCGCGGTCCTGGCCGAGTTCGCGCCCCTCGCCCACCTCGTCACCCCCTCCCATCCGGGGGAGACCTCGTCCCTGCTGCGGAGCGCCTCCCCGGCGGAGGCCGCCCGGCGCCTCCTGGAGTCGGGGACCCGGCACGTGGCGGTGACGTGCGGCTCGCGCGGCGTGCACCTGGCCACCGCGGAGGGCGAGACCTGGGTCGACGCGGTCCCGGCGCCCGTGGTCCTGGACCAGACCGGCGCCGGGGACGCGTTCCTGGGAACCCTGGCCGCGCGCATGGTCCTGGGCGACGGGTTCGCGAACGCCGCCCGGCTCGCCGCGGCCGCCGCCAGCCTCAACGTGGGCGGCCGCGGCGGGACGGGGCTGCTCCCCACCCTGGAGCAGGCGCGCGCCCACGCCGCGCGGACGGGAGCACGGCGATGAGCAGACTGACCCTGGACTCGCTCGTCCGCTCCGGGCGCTCCCCGTCCCTGGACCGCGGCGCCCTGCGCACCGGGGTGGTCCACCTCGGCGCGGGGGCCTTCTTCCGCGCCCACACGGCCGTCTACACCGAGGACGCCATGCTGGCCACCGGGGACACCTCCTGGGGAATCAGCGCGGTGACCGGGCGCTCGGCACGCGTGTGGGAGCAGATGGCCCCGCAGGACGGGCTGTTCACCGTCACGGAGCGCGGCCCGGGGAGCGGGGCCTCCCGCGTGGTCTCCGCCGTCACCGAGACGCTCGCCGGGCCGCGCGACCCCCTGGCCGTGGTGGAGCGCGTCGCGGCCCCGGGCACCCGGGTCGTGACCCTCACCGTCACCGAGAAGGGCTACCGGGCCGACCCCCTGACCGGGCGCCTGGACGTGCGGGACCCGGCGGTGCGCGCGGACCTGGAGGGCGCTCCCCCGCTCACCGCGGTCGGCCGGATCGCGCGGGGCCTCCAGCTGCGCATGCTCCGCGACGCGGGCCCGGTCTCCGTGGTCTCCTGCGACAACCTGTCCGGGAACGGGGACCGCCTGGGGTCGCTGGTCGCGGACTTCGCCGACGCCCTGCCCGGGGCCGAGGGCGAGCGGCTGCGGGCCTGGACGGCGGAGTCGGTCTCCTTCCCCGACACGATGGTCGACCGGATGGTCCCGGCGACCACCGCGGAGGACCTCGACCTGGTCGAGGGGGCCCTGGGCCTGCGCGACGAGGCCGCCGTGATCGCCGAGCCCTTCCGCCAGTGGGTGGTCGAGGACCGCTTCGCGGCGGCCCGCCCCCCGTGGGAGCGCGCGGGGGCTCTCCTGACCGGCGACGTCCGCCCCTGGGAGGAGGCCAAGCTCCGCGTCCTCAACGCCGGCCACTCGCTGCTGGCCTACCTGGGGCTCGCCCTCGGGCACCGCACCATCGCCGCGTGCGCGGCGGACCCCGTCGCGGCGGAGGCGGCGCACCGGCTCGTCCACGAGGAGGCCCTGCCCTCGCTGCGCCTGCCGGACGGCCTCGACGGCCCCGCCTACGCGGAGTCGGTCCTGGCCCGGTTCGCCAACCCCGCCCTGGGCCACACGACCGCCAAGGTCGCGGCCGACGGCTCCCAGAAGATCGGGCCGCGCCTGCTCCCCACGGTCCGGGCGGTGCTGGACCGGGGAGACGAGCCCCGCTGGAGCGCCCTGGCGGTGGCGGCCTGGATGCACCACGTCGCCGCGGCCGGCCCCCGGGTGGAGGACCCCCTGGCCGCCACCCTGGCCGGACTGCTGCCCGACCGCAGGCGCGCGGCGGACGTGGTCCCCCGGCTGATGGAGGCGGGGATCTTCCCCGGGGAGCTCGTCGCCGACGGGCTCTTCACCGGGCTCGTGGCCCACTGGTACGGGGTCATCGACTCCGCGGACACCCTCGCGCTGGGCAAGGAGATCGCGCTGTGACGCCGACGGAAACCGTCCTGGACCGCTCTCCGGTCATCCCCGTGGTCACGGTCGAGGACCCCGGCCGGGCCGTCCCCCTGGCGGAGGCGCTCCTGGCGGGCGGTGTGGGGATCGTCGAGCTCACCCTGCGCACCCCCGGGGCCCTCGCCGCCGTCCGCGCGGTCGCCCGTGGGGTGCCCGGCATGCTCGTCGGGGTCGGGACGGTGCTCACGCCCCGCCAGGCGGACGACGCCGTCGAGGCCGGGGCCGACTTCCTCGTCACCCCGGGCACCACGCCGGGCCTGCTGCGGCACCTCGCCCGGAGCGGGATCACCGCCCTGCCCGGGGTGGCGACCGTGAGCGAGGTCCTGGCGGCCCGGGACGAGGGGTTCCTGGCGCAGAAGGCCTTCCCCGCCTCGGTCCTGGGTCCGGGGTTCCTCCGGGCGGTGGCCGGGCCGGTCCCCGACGTCGTCTTCTGCCCGACCGGCGGGATCACGGCCGACAGCGCCCCCGACTACCTGGCGGCGCCCAACGCGGCGTGCGTGGGCGGGAGCTGGCTCACCCCGCCGGACGCGGTCCGGGACGGGGACTGGGAGCGCGTCACCCGGCTCGCCGCCGGAGCGGCCGCGCTCCGCTGACCCGCTGCCCGGCCGGAGGCGGCGTCTCCGGCCGGCGTCCCGGCGGTTCCGCCGCCGCGGACGACCCCTCCGGGGGCCTCAGGACGGTGGCGGCGGGACCGGGTGCGGGGCCCGCCCCTCCTCGCGGGCGCGCAGGCGCGCGTAGAGCACGGGGAGCGCGGCCCCCACCGGCGGCACGACCGCCAGGGGGAGCAGGACGAGCGCGATCGCGGCCGGGAGGTAGTGGACCAGGGTCGCGGTGGTGAACCTGTTCCCGTCGCTGAGCCGCATCATGGCCTCCCCCGCCGGGGCGGCGAGGGGCGAGGCCGCGACCAGGAGGAGCGTGAACGCGATCGCGACGGCCGCCGCGATCAGCAGCCAGAGGCCGAGGGCCCCGCCCGCGCGCCGCCCGTCAGCCTCCACGAGCGGCGCAGCGCCCCTGCCGTCCGCACGTCCTCGAACACCACGGCGGCGGGAGCGAGGGAGAGGCGGACCACGAGGTAGGGACCCACGCCCCCGGCGGCGAGGGGCAGGCCCAGGCCCACCGCCCAGTCCGCCGCGCCGAAGCCGGTGAAGGGGGCGCCCGGCCGCTCGATTCCGGGGATCAGGCCGCTCGCCAGGGAGTCGAACAGGAAGGCCCCCACCAGGACGGCGACGACGACGCCCAGCCCGACGGCCAGCTGCGTCGCGAGGACGCGGAGCATGTACGGACGGGCGCGCCGCCACAGGCCGTCGGCGGGAGGGGTCCCGCGGCCGGACCGGGCGTCCCGCACGGCGACGGCGTGCGCGGTGTACAGCAGGGTGAGGACCGCGGCCGCGAGCAGGAGCAGCAGGGACACCACGAGCATCCCGTTCAGCGTGAACGCGACGTCGATGTCGCCCGTGGCGGAGAACGGGGGGACCTCCGCCTCCTGGTTGGACCGCACGCGCTCCCGCAGGAGCTCGAAGGCGTCCCAGGTCAGGGCGAGGCCCAGGACGGCGATCGCGGCCACTCCGCAGGCGGCCAGGGCCGTCACGGCCAGGGCGGAGCCGTACAGGGGGCGCCGGAGGCGGACGGTGGTCGCCAGCGCCTCCCCCAGCAGGCCCGGGGCCTCGTCCTCCCCCGGGACCGGGGCGACCCGGTCCTCCGCGCTGCCCGCCATGTCGGCCCCGTCCCTCGTCTCTCGCACCGGAACGGCCGGGGCGCGACCCGGTGGGGCCGCCGCCGCGCCGGTTCGGTGGTTCGGTGGTCCGCTGCGCCGCGCACGTCCCGATCGCGTGCCCGGTTCCGGGGGGATCAGCGGGTTCGGCACGATACCAGCCGGTCGGCGGGCGGCGGACCTGCCGGGGGCGGGACAGCCGGCGGGCAGCCGTGGACGCCCCGGCCGCGGACGGCCGGGGCGTCCGCGGACCGGGGTTCAGGCCGGAGACCTCCGTCCTCCGAGGGCGACCGCCAGGTCGAAGGCGTTCTGCACCGACCCGGTGGCGGCCACGCCCTTGCCGACCACGTCGAACGCGGTGCCGTGGGCCGGGGTGCAGATGGGGACCGGGAGGCCGCCCGCGATGGTGACCCCGCCGTCGAAGCCCATCAGCTTCATGGCGATCTGCCCCTGGTCGTGGTACATCGTCAGGATCCCGTCGAATTCGCCCGCCCTGGCCCGCAGGAAGATCGTGTCCGACGGGAACGGGCCCGTCGCGTCCACGCCCCGGGCCGCCAGGTCTCCCACCGCGGGGCCGATGACGTCGATCTCGTGGCGGCCGAACCTCCCGTTCTCCCCCGCGTGCGGGTTGAGGGCGCACACGCCGATCCGCGGGGCCTCGAACCCCGATCCGCGCAGGACGCGGTCCAGGAGGAGGCCCGCCTCCACCACGTTGCCGCGGGTGATGCCCGCGTCGACCTCGGCGACGGAGACGTGCGAGGTGACGCGGGCGGTCCACAGGCCGGGCAGCACGTTCAGCTCGGAGGTGAAGGACTCCACCCCCAGGACCTCCTCGAACCAGCGCAGCTCGTCGTTCTCGGTCATCCCCGCCAGGTGCAGCGAGGACTTGTTGAGGGGCGCGAACAGGATGGCGTCCACCGTGCCGTCCTTCGCCATGTCGAGGGCGGTGGAGAGGTTGGCGAGCGCCCAGAGCCCTCCGTTCCTGGTGGCCCTGCCGCGCTCGAAGCCGTCGGCCGTCCCGGGCGGCCGGGCGGCGCCGTTGTCGTACAGGACGGGGAGTCCCGTGCCGGGCGCGTCACCGTAGGCGACGGGCGCCCCGGCGTCCTCTCCCGCCGCCCTCAGCTCGGCCGCGTCGGAGACCAGGACGATGTCGGCGGCCTCGGTGTTCTCCCGCCGCGACAGCAGTCCGGCGATCAGTTCGGGGCCGATGCCGGCCGGGTCCCCGAGGGTGATCGCGACGCGGGGGCGCGTGATGGGGGTGGTGGTCATGGCTGCCTTTCCGGTGGGGCTCGTGCTCTGTGCTTCGGGGGCGGGCCCGGTCCGGGCCCGGGTCGTCGTGTCAGTCGTCCGGGCGCCGGGGAGCGTCCAGGACCTCCTCCCCGCCCGGGGCCGGACCGGCCCCCGCGTCGGGGGCTCCGCCTCCCGCCCCGGCGGACGCCTCCGGGGAGCGGCGCGCCCGTGTCCGGCTCCGGACGGCGCGCACCGCAGCGGGGCCGACGACGAGCGCGAGCGCCAGCGCGAGGATGGCGACCGCGGGGCCGCTGGAGGCGAGCAGGGGAAGGATCTCCCCCTCGCCGAGCGCCGACGTCTGGACCAGCGCCGTCTCGAACAGCGGACCGATGACCAGGCCCAGGACGAACGGCGCGACGGGGAGGTTCATGCGCTTCATCGCGTACCCGACGAAGCCGAACACGACCACGATCCACACGCTCAGCATGCTGTTCTTGACCGAGTAGGCCCCGACCAGGCTCGTGACGATGATGAGCGGGTAGAGGACCGAGTACCTGATGCGCAGGAGCTGGGCGAAGACCGGCGCGAGCGGCAGGTTCAGCAGGAGCAGGAGGGCGTTGCCGATGAAGAACGACGCCAGCAGGCCCCAGACCAGGGTGGGCTGCTCCTCGAAGAGCAGCGGGCCCGGTTGGATGCCGTAGACCAGGAACGCGCCGAGGAGGACCGCCGTCGTGGCCCCGCCCGGCACGCCCAGGACCAGTGTGGGGATGAAGTTGGCGTTGGAGCCCGAACTCGTGGCGGCGTCCGGGGCCACGACGCCCTCGATGGCGCCGGTGCCGAGCTGGTCGCGGTTCCTGGAGAAGCGCTTCTCCACCCCGTAGGCCATGAAGGAGGCGAGCGTGGTCCCGGCGCCCGGCAGACAGCCCAGGACGAAGCCGACGAGCGTTCCACGCGCGGTGGCGGGAACGGAGCGCCTGATGTCCTCCCTGGTCAGGAGGAGGTCGCGGAAGCGGGCGCGGATCGGTGTGGCCATGCCCCGGTGCAGCTGGTTGAGGAGCTCCCCGATGGCGAAGAGGCCGATCATGACCTCGACGTAGGGCAGCCCTCCGAAGAGGGAGACCTGGTCGAAGGTGTACCGGGGCGTCCCCGACCCGACGTCCACGCCGACGCTGGAGACCAGGATGCCGGCCAGTCCGAGGGCGGCGCCCATCATGAGGTTGCGGCCGGAGAAGACCATGATGGTGCACAGTCCGAGGGCCATGACCGCCAGGATCTCGGGCGGCCCGAACCCGAGGGCGGCGTCGGCGAAGACGGGCGCCAGCGTGGTCAGGGCGACGAGGGCGATGAACGCGGCCGCGAAGGAGCCCAGGGCGGAGATGGCCAGCGCGGGTCCGGCCCGGCCGGCGCGCGCCATGCGGTAGCCGTCGAACGTCGAGACCACCGACGAGGCCTCGCCCGGGGTGGCGACCAGGATGGCGGTGATCGTGGCCCCGAACTGCGAGCCGTGGTAGATGCCGGCCAGCATGATGAGCGCCGTCAGGGGCTCGAAGGTGAGGGTGACGGGGATCAGGATGGCCACGCCCGTGGCCGACCCGAGGCCCGGGAGGATGCCGATGACGGTGCCGAGCAGGACGCCGACGAAGCACCACAGCAGGTTCTCGGGGGTGAGCGCCGCGGCGAAGCCGAGGGTGAGGTTGTCGATCACACCGCACCCCACAGGGCCGGGTCGAACACGCCGAGCGGCAGGGGGACCCGCAGGAGGACGCCGAACAGCAGGTAGCACACGACCAGGACCCCCAGGGAGGCGGTGAGGGCGACCGGCCACCGGAGCCGTTCGACGGAGATCGTCAGGAACAGGGTCAGGGCGGCGAGGGTCGGCAGCATGCCCAGGAACGGGATCAGCACCGCCGTGGCCACCAGCGCGGCGGAGACGACGGCCAGCTTGCGGCGGACCGTCCTGTGCTCCGCGTCCGTGCGCTCGGTCTCCTCCTCGACGTGGCCGTCGCCCTCCAGGACCGTCCCGGTGCGCGCCTCCCGGCGCAGCATGGCGAGCCCGATCAGCAGGAGGGCCAGTCCGGCGACGCGGGGCAGCGCCCCGGGGCCGACGGTGCCGTCCTCCACGGTGGTCCACGGGTAGGAGAACGACCCGAGGAAGAAGAACCCGCCGAGACAGGCGAGGACCGCGTGGGTGGCGAGCACGGAGGGCCTGGCCCGGGCCGGGGCCGTCTCCCCCCGGGGCGCGCCGGTCGCGGGGCCGCTCATCGGAACACCTCCTGCATCTGCGCGTCGTAGTCGTCCAGGTAGTCCTCGAACTCCTCGCCCGCGAGGTCGGCGGGGAGGAGGAGGTCGTCCTCGATGTAGTCCCGGTACAGGTCGGAGTCCATGGCGTCGAGGATCGCGTCGACCCAGTAGTCGCGCTGGACCCGCGAGATGCCGTCGGGGGCGAGGACCCCGCGCCAGATGGTGACCTCGGCGTCCAGGCCCTGTTCGAGGGCGGTGGGGACCCCGCCCATGAGCGGGTCGTCGTAGCGTTCGGGGGTGAGGGTGCACAGGGCCTTGAAGTCGCCGCTCTCCAGGTAGGGCCTGACCGAGGCGGCGCTGGCGGGAGCCACCTCGATCTGCCCGCCCATGAGGGCGGTCAGGACCTCGCCGGTGGAGCCGTAGGGCACGACGGAGAACTGTCCGCCGTTCCTCTCGAACTCCGCGGTGACCAGGGCGTCGGCGCCGGTCCGACCGCTGGAGCCGGTCCTGACGGGCGCGTCCCGGCCGGCCTCGACGAGGTCGGCGCAGGTCTCGTAGGGTGCGTCGGCGTCGGCGACGACCATGCGGGAGTCCTCGGCGAACATCACCAGGGGGGTGAAGTCGCGGTAGGTGAAGGGCACGTCGTAGACGAGGGGCAGCGTGTTGAGCGCGCTCTCGGCGACCAGCAGCGCGTTGCCGTTGCCCTGTTCGGCCAGGAAGGTGGCCCAGCCGACCGCGCCCGAGCCGCCCTCCCGGTTCTGCACGTTGACGTTGAAATCCGCGTCGAGGTCGTTGAGCGACTCGGCGACGACGCGGGCGGAGCGGTCGCTGCCCCCGCCCGGGGCGAAGGCGACGAGTGCGGAGACCGAGCCCCGGGGGGTCCAGTCGTCGGGGATCGCGGGGGTGGTGTTCAGCATCGAGCACCCCGCGAGCAGGGTGCAGGCGCTCGACGCGGCCAGTGCCATGCGCAGTGGTGGCTTCATGTCGGCCCTCTTGCGTCCGGGGGGTGGACGGACTTCTCCGAGGCGCAACCTGCGCAACATCGAAGATCCTATTGGATATGGGAACAAGCTAGGGCTCTGAACTGGTGTTGACAAGAGGGCGAAACAAAGTGAACGGAATGTGAAGCGGCCGGGGGGCGCGTTCCGTACGGAACGCGCCCCCCGGCCGCGACGGTGTCGTACCGCTCCGGTCAGCCGTCGACGGACACCCGGTGGGCCACGGCGGACAGGTGGTCCCGCATGGTCGAGCGCAGGAGCTCGCGGTCCCCGGACTCGAAGGCCGCGAGGATCGCGGCGTGCTCGCTCAGGGCCTGGTCCATGTCCAGGATCCCGTGGTGGGCGGTCTGGCGGAGCCGGTGGACGTGGGTGTTCAAGGACTCCGCCGCCTCGGTCAGGAAGCGGTTGCCGGCGGCCCTGATGATCGTCAGGTGGAACTCCCAGTCGGCGGCGAAGTACTCGCGCATGTCGGCGTAGTCGGGGGGCCGCTCGCCGTCCCCCCTGCGCTGCCGCACGTTGTGGGCGGCCAGGACGTGCTGGGCGTGGGCCACGCGCAGCTCCGGGAGCAGGTCCTCGGCGCGCTCGGCGGCGCGCTCCACCGCGGCGACCTCCAGGATCCCGCGCATGTCGAAGAGCTCGCGCAGCTGCTCCGGCGAGAGCGGAGGGGCCACGCGGTAGCCCTTCAGGGCGACCCTCGACACCAGGCCGGTGTGCTCCAGCTGCACCAGCGCCTCGCGGACCGGGGTCGGCGAGACCTGCAGCTCGCGGGCGAGCGGGTCGATGCCGAGGGAGCTCCCGGGCGGCGCCGAGCCGTCCAGGAGCTTCTCCAGGATCGCGTCGTACACGCCGTCGCGCAGGGCACGGCGGGCCACCACGGCGCTCTTGGCGGGCGTAGCCCCGGCGGGGGAGGTGGTCTCTCTGTCGTTCATCTCCTCCCGATCCTAGCCCGGGGGCGCGCCTTCTCGCGAAACAGGGACTGTCCAGTATCGGAAATATCCTATAGGTTCTATGATTCCAAGGCGGAAGAGGTGGTGCCCTCGCTCGGCGTCCGCCACCGCCCCCGGACCGAACGGCCTCCCGGCCCGCGACCCCCCGGAGACGAGCATGCCCCACACCGCAGAGGACTGGCCGATCGGCGCCGCGCTCCTCCAGTTCCCCGGCTCCTCCCCCGAGGGCGGATCCGTCCAGGACGCCCCGGCCTCGACCTGGGCCGCCGTGCTCGGCGAGGTCGCCGCCGAGGGGTTCGACCACGTGGACCTCACCGACAGCTGGCTGCGCCCCGGAGACCTCTCCGCCTCCCGGCGGGAGGAGCTGGCGCACACCCTCAAGAGCCTCGAACTCGGCATCTCGGCGGTCTCGGTGACCAGGCGCAGCGTGATCGACCCCGATCCGGCCGTCGCCGAGGACAACCTCGCCTACCTGCTCCGCACCGTCGACGCCGCGGCCGACCTGGGCGCCACCGTCGTCTGCGCGGGACTGCACCGGCCGCTGACCCCGGCCCAGCGCGACGCCCTGTGGTTCTGGCACGAACCCGGAGCCGCCGACCCGGAGGGCGACGAGCGCACCTGGGCCCTGGCCGTCGAACGCCTGCGCGCCGTGGGCGAGCGCGCGGCGCACCACGGGCTGCGCCTGTCCCTGGAGATGTACGAGGACACCTACCTCGGCACCCCCGAGAGCGCGGTGCGCCTGGTCCGCGACATCGGGCTGCCCGACGTCGGGCTCAACCCCGACCTCGGCAACCTGGTCCGCCTGCACCGGCCGGTCCGGCCCTGGGAGGAGCTGCTGCGCCCGGTGCTCCCGTACGTCGACTACTGGCACGTCAAGAACTACCACCGCGACTTCGACCCGGCCACCGGCGCCTACTTCACGGTGCCCGCCCCCCTGGAGGGCGGGGTCATCGACTACAGGCGCGCGGTCGAACTGGTGCTGCGGGCGGGGTTCGAGGGCCCGATCTGCACCGAGCACTACGGCGGTGACGGACTCGGCGTGTCCGCGCGCAACAGGGACTACCTGCGGCGGCTCCTGGCCGCCAAGCTCCCCCCGGCCGACGCCTCCCGCGGGGAGGGACGGCCGTGACCCTCCTCGTCAACGACCCCGCCGACTTCGCCGACGAGTCCCTCGCGGGGTTCGCCGCGGCCCACCCGGACGAGGTCCGGGCCGTGCACGGGGGCGTCGTGCGCGCGTCCGCGACCCCCGAGGGCCAGGTCGCCACCGTCCTCGGGGGCGGCACCGGACACTACCCCGCGTTCGCGGGATGGGTCGGGCCGGGCTTCGCCCACGGCGCCGCGTGCGGCAACGTCTTCTCCTCGCCCTCGGCCTCCCAGATCTGCTCGGTGGCGCGCGCGGCGCACAACGGCGGCGGCGTGGTCCTCGGCTTCGGGAACTACGCGGGCGACGTGCTCCACTTCGGCCAGGCCGCCGAGCAGCTGCGCGCCGAGGGCGTGGACGTCCGGGTGCTCGCCGTCACGGACGACGTGGCGTCGGGGCCCGCGCACGACACCGCGCGGCGGCGGGGCGTGGCCGGCGACCTGCCGGTCCTGAAGGTCCTGGGCGCGGCGGCCGAGGCGGGACACACCCTGGACGAGGTGCACCGGCTGGGGCTGAGGGCCAACGCCGCCACCCGGTCCCTGGGCGTGGCCTTCGGCGGCTGCACCCTCCCGGGGGCGGAGCGCCCCCTGTTCACCGTCGACGGCGGCCGGATGGGCGTGGGACTCGGCATCCACGGCGAACCCGGCATCGAGCAGCGCCCCCTGCCGACCGCCGACGAGGTCGCCGACCTCCTGGTGGACGGAATCCTGGCCGAGCGCGGCGCCGCCGCCGGAGCCGTCGACGGGTCCGACCGGGTGGCGCTGGTGCTCAACGGGCTCGGCGCCACCAAGTACGAGGAGCTGTACGTCGTCCACCGCCGGGTGGCCGACCGCCTCTCCTCCGAGGGCCTCTCCGTCATCGCCCCGGTGGTGGACGAGCAGGTCACCAGCCTGGGCATGGCGGGGCTGTCCCTCACCCTCATGTTCCTCGACCCCGAGCTGGAGCGGCTGTGGGCGGCTCCGGCCGTGACCCCGGCCTTCCGCCGCGGCCACCTGCCGCCGCGCCCGCCCCGGACCGACGACCCGACCGAGTCCCGCAGCACTCCCCCGGTGGTCCCGGGCGACGGGCCCTCGCGGGAACTCGGGGCGCGGATCGCCTCGGCGCTGGGGACCGTGCGCGACACCGTCGCCGCCCACGAGCGCAGGCTCGGCGAGCTGGACGCCGTGGCCGGCGACGGCGACCACGGGATCGGCATGCGGCGCGGCTCCGAGGCGGCCCTGTCCGCGGCGGAGCACGCCGTCGGACTCGGCGCGGGCGCCCGCACGGTCCTGGCCCGGGCCGGGGCGGCCTGGTCGGAGCGGGCGGGCGGCACGTCCGGAGCGCTCTGGGGGGCGGCGCTGACCGCGTTCGGCTCGGCGCTGGGCGACAGCGGCGGGGCCGACCGGGCACGGGTCGCGGCGGGCGCGCGGGCCGCGGTCGACTCCGTGGTGCGGCTCGGCGGGGCCCGGCCCGGCGACAAGACGCTCGTCGACGCGGCCGTCCCCTTCGCGGACCGGCTGGAGTCGGAGGCCGGCGGCCCCGGCCTGGCCCGGGCGTGGGCCGCGGCGGCCGAGGCGGCGCGGCTGGCGGCGGAGGCGACCGCCTCGATCCCCGCCCGCCTGGGCCGGGCGCGCGCCCACGGCGACAACAGCCTCGGCACCCCGGACCCGGGCGCGGTCTCCCTCGCACTCGTCCTCACCGCACTCACACCCCACCTCGGACAGGAGAACCACTGATGCGCGTCGCCGTCGGTTCCGACATCGCCGGTTTCGACTACAAGGAGGCCTTCAGGAACGACCTCGCCGCCACCGCGGCGGTCACGGAGGTGATCGACGTCGGGGTGGGCCCCGGCCAGGACACCGACTACCCGCACGTGGCGGTCGAGGCGGCCCGGCTCGTCGCCGACGGCCGGGTCGACCGCGCCGTCCTGGTGTGCGGGACCGGCCTCGGCGTGGCCATCGCCGCCAACAAGGTGCCGGGGGTGCGGGCCGTGACCGCCCACGACTCGTTCTCCGTGGAGCGGTCCGTGCTCTCCAACGACGCCCAGGTGCTCTGCCTGGGGCAGAGGGTCGTGGGCCGGGAGCTCGCCCGCAGGCTGGTGCGCGAGTGGCTGACCTACACCTTCGACGCGTCCTCCCCCTCCGCGGAGAAGGTGCGCGCCCTGTGCTCCTACGAGCCCGGGGCGGAGGGCCCGTGACGCACCCCCTCTGGATCGGCACCAGCTTCAAGATGAACAAGACGCGGGCCGAGTCGGTCGCCTACGCGACGCGCCTGCGCTCGGCGCTCGGCGACGGCGTGCCCGGGGTGCGGGCGTTCGTCATCCCCCCGGCGACCGCCCTGGCCGAGGTGTCGGCGGTCCTCGACGGGTCCCCCGTCCGCACGGGCGTCCAGAACGCCCACTGGGCGGACGGGGGCGCCTGGACGGGCGAGCTCTCCGTCCCCCAGGCAGCCGACGCGGGCGCGCGGATCGTCGAGATCGGCCACTCCGAGAGGCGGGCGCACTTCGCCGAGACGGACGGGACGGTACGCCTCAAGGTCGGTGCGGTCCTGCGCCACGGACTGACACCGCTGGTGTGCTGCGGGGAGAGCGCGGAGGTGTTCGAGCGCGGAGGATCGGTCGGGCACGTGCTCCGCCAGGCGGAGGCGGCCTTCGCCGACCTGGCCGACGGCCTGGAGCGGGCCCTGATCGCCTACGAACCGGTGTGGGCCATCGGGGAGCACGGCCGTGAGCCGCGCCCGGAGGAGGTGGCCCCGGTGCACGAGGCGCTGGCCGCCGAGTGGGGCGGCCGGGTGGGCGGGATCCTGTACGGCGGCTCCGTCTCCCCGGACAACGCCGCCGGCCTGCTCGGCGTGCCCGGGGTGGGAGGCCTCTTCGTGGGCCGGGCCGCCTGGGAGGTCGAGGGGTACCTGCGGATCCTGGAGGCCGGGCGGCGGCACGCGGGCGCGAGGGCGTGACGGCCGCCGGCGGGCCCGGGACCCGCGCCAGGAGACCGGCGTGGGCCCCGGGCTCTTCCCGGATCCCGGTCAGCCCTGCAGCTTGCGCCGTTCCCAGCGGTTGGGGTGGCGGATGACCACCCCCGCCATGCCGCCGGAACCGGTGAGGCGGATCAAGGGGGTTCCCGGAAGCCGGTCGGGGGTGGTCTTGTCCTTCAGGCCGCCGAGCCCGGGGTTCATCCCGCCGGTCTCCGCGGCCCAGCCGTCGGGGACGACGATCGTGACACCGGCCGCCTCACCGTACGCCTCCACCACGACCTCCGGGAGGCGGCACTCGGCCCGGGAGAAGTCGATCTTCACGCCGCCCATGCCTCCGTGGGCGATCACGTGCCCGGGGACCTCCCAGCGTCCCGGGCCCCGGGACGCGCCGTGCATGCCGCCGTTGAGCTCCAGCGGCGGCAGGTCCACGGCGGACTCCGGCCTCGGCAGGTCGGCGGTCAGGACAGCCAGCTCCGCGTGGGTCTTGGAGCTCAGCGCCTGCTCCAGGCGCGAGTCCAGCTCGTCGAGGTCGATGCGGCCCTCGGCCGCCGCGTCGCGCAGCTGCTCCACCACCGCTTCCCGGTCGTCGTGGGAGGCGCGGAGCCCTCCTGTGGGGGCGGGGCGCGGAGAGGGTTCCGAAGGCTGGGAGGTCATGGCCACAAGGATAGACAGGCGGCGGACCGGGACGACACATGCCGACCGCTGTCCGGACCGCCGGGAGTGCCCGCGGGTGCGCGAGGGCGCCCTCGCGCACACGGGCGGAGGCGGCCCGCACGTGCGGCGGCACTCCGTCCGCCGCCCGCTCGTCGTCCCCGGCAGGCGTGGGGGCGGTGCCGCGCGGGGCGACCCGGTCGGGGACGCGCTTTCCGCCGCGGGCCCCGCTCAGGCGGCCGTGACCGCCGCCGCCAACAGGACCGCGGCCGAGAACAGCAGCGCCCCGGGCGCTCCGGCGGTCCCCGCCATCGCCGCGGCGGCGGCGGGGATGGCCACCTGGCCGAGCCGGTTCCCCCAGATGCGCAGGGCCAGGGCCGCGCCCTTCGCCTGCTTCGGCGCCGCGGTGGCGACCTCCGCCATGGTCAGGGGCTGCCCCAGTCCCAGCAGGAACCCGCCCGCGACGAGCACGGCCCCCAGGGCGACCGGCCCGCCGTTCGGCACCGCGACCAGCGCCAGGGCGAGCGCCGCCACGGCGGTGCTCGCCACGATCAGCTGCTTGCGCGACCAGCGCGTGAGCAGCCGGGAGAGCATCAGCCGCGAGAGCAGGGAGCTTCCCGCCCGCAGGCTCAGCAGAACCCCCACGAGCACGGGCGGGATGCCCCGGCTCTCGGCGATCAGCGGGAGGTACGCGGTGAGGATGTCCACCGCCGAGAGCAGGGCCAGGCTGGCCAGGAGCGCGGACGGCATACCGGGCCTGCGCAGGAGGGACAGGGTCGGGACGGGCCCGGGGGCGACGCCCCCGGAGGGGGCCGGGGAGCGCAGGCGCAGCAGGAAGAGGATCGGCAGGAAGCCCAGGACGGCGGTGGCGCAGGCGATCACGAGCGCCGTCGACGTGGCGGAGAGCAGGGCCGGACCGGAGGCGTCGGCGAGGACCGCGCCGGAGATCAGCGGGCCGACGAGCTGGCCCAGCGACGCGGCGGCCGTGAACCAGCCGAAGTCGCGGTCCAGGTTCTCCGGCGGGGAGAACCGCGCGATGAGCCCCTGGCCCGCGACCATGCACAGCAGGTGGCCCACGCCGACCACCGTGCTGGCGACCGCGAGGGAGACCAGGCCCGTCGTGACCGCCAGGAACACACAGCCGACGGCCAGGATGAGCGCCCCCAGCCCGACGATCCAGGCGGTGCGCCGGGAGCGGTCCGTGGCCCGGCCCAGGGGGACCGCGATGAGCAGGGGGAGCAGGGCGTACGCGGCCGTGACCAGGCCGACCGCCACCGCGTCCCCGCCGATGGCGATGGTCCGGTAGGAGATGAGCGGCCGGGCGAGGTTGAGGGCGGTGTGGGTCAGCACCACGCTTGCCAGGAGCGGCCACAGCCATGCCTGTCCCGGTGACCGCCCGACCCCCATGAAGCCCCCTTCAGACAACCGCTTTCATTCCATGCACACCAAGAGTCCCAATAATCCCAAGAGACACAGAAATCCCAGGTGTGAGCGGATCATCCCATGACACCCCTCGCGTACCGGCGGGCGGCCCCGGGCCCGGGCCGCTCCACCCGCGCCCGCGGGGCTCCGGCGGGCCCGGGGTCGCCCTTGATCTCAACCAAGGTCGAGGTTCTAGCATCTCCCGGGACACCCCGGCGGAAGAGAAGAGCGCACACATGATCCTCGTGACCGGAGCCACCGGGAACATCGGACGGGTCCTCCTGAGGGAGCTGGCCGAACGCGGCGCGGGCCGGCTGCGCGGCCTCACACGTGACGCCGCGAACGCGGGCCTCCCCGGGGGCGTGGAGGCGGTCGAGGGGGACCTCGCCGACGCGGACTCCCTCGGGCCGGTCCTGGAGGGCGTGCGGTCCCTGTTCCTCCCGGCCGGGCTGGGGGACGACGCCGAGGTCGTCGGGGCCGCCCGCCGGGCAGGCGTGGAGCACGTGGTCCTCGTGTCCTCCATCACCGTCCGGACCCATCCGCACCTGCCCGCCGCGGGCCGGAACCTCGCAGCGGAGGAGTCCCTGCGGGCGTCGGGGATGGACTGGACGATCCTGCGGCCGACGCAGTTCGCGTCCAACGCCCTCTGGTGGGCGGAGGCGATCCGCGAACACGGGGAGGTCCGCGTCCCGTACGCGGACACGGGGCTGCCCGCCGTCCACCCCGGGGACATCGCGGCGGTCGCCCTCCATGCGCTCACCGGGCCGGAACACCGGGGCAGGACGTACCCGCTGACCGGCCCCGCGCGCGTCACGGCCCGGCAGCAGCTGGCGGCCGTCGCCGCCGCCCTGGGCCGGGAGCTGGCCCTCGTCGAGACCGGTCGCGAGGAGGCCCACCGCGCGATGGCCCCGTCCATGGGGGACGAGACCGCGTCCGCGGTGCTCGACCTGATGGGGGGCGACACCAACGACGAGCTGCTCAGGATCCACGACACGGTGGAGCTGGTCACCGGCTCCCCGGCGGCCCCGTTCGAGCGGTGGGCCTCGGAGAACGCCGCCGCCTTCCGCTGAGCGGTCCGCGGCGCGGCGCCGCCAGCCGCGGCCCTACCGGGACCGCGGCGGCACCGGACCGGTGGACTCGCGCCAGACGATCCTGTTGAGCGGCCCGTCCGACAGCGCGGGCTCGGCCCCCCGGACCGAGGCGACCAGGCGCTCCATGGCGTCGCGGCCCAGCCGCTCCCGGTCGACGTCGACCGTCGTGAGCGCCGGGGAGAGGTAGGCGCCCACCGGGTTGTTGTCCCACCCCGTCACGCTGAGGTCGTCCGGCACGCCCCAGCCGCGTTCGAGGGCTCCGCGGACCACCCCCGCGGCGACCACGTCGTTGGCCGCGATCACCGCGGTGACCCCGCTGTCCTCGGCGAGGGAGCGCACGGCGTCGCGGCCGGATTCGGCCGACCAGTCGCCGTCGACCACGCCGTGGGACTCCAGGCCGAGGCGCTCGACCGTCCGGAGGAAGGTCTCCTTGCGCCCCCGGGCCGAGGCGAACCGCAACGAGCCCGACACGTGCAGGAACCGCCGGTGCCCCACCGCGGCCAGGCCCGCGACGAGGTCGGCGACGACCGACCCGTCCGCGAGTTCGCCGATACCGCGCATCTGGTCGTCGTACCCGGCGCAGACGACCACGGGGACTTCCCCGGCCGGCATCCGGTCGCCCTCGTGGACGACCGGGGCCAGGGACAGGATGCCCTCCACCTGCCCGGAGTCGGCGAGTTCGAGCACCCGTTCGGCGCGCGCGCCGGAACCGCCGTCCACGCTCTGCACCTCGACGGCGAACCCCGCCGCGCGTGCGGCGGCGATGGCCCCGACGAGCATGCGGTCGGGGCTGAAGGAGCCCAGGCCGGGCAGCAGGACCGCGAGGCGCCCGGTCCGCCGGGTGCGCATCGACCGCGCGATGAGGTTGGGCCGGTAGCCGAGCTCCCTGACCGCGGCGCCCACGCGCTCCCGCGTCGACTCCTTGAGCCCGCCCTCGGAGCGCAGGTACCGGGAGACGGTCTGGTGGGAGACCCCCGCAAGGCGGGCGACCTCCATGATGGTGGGCCGACGCGGCGTCCCGGACGTGGACATCTGGCCTTCTTTCGCGGGCGGAGAGGGTCTTGACGCGCGGCGCCAACGCTCATACCTTAGGCCGGGCCACAAAAAGTGAACGTTCACTATTTCTCCGACCCCCCAGGAGCACCCGTGACCGGTTCCAGACCCCCGATCCGCGTGGCCGTCGTCGGCAGCGGCGCGATAGCCACCGGCAGGCACCTCCCCGCCCTCGCCGCCATGGGCGACCGGGTGGACGTGACCGCCCTGGCCGACCTCGACGGAGCACGCGTGGAGGCGGCGGCGGACGAGCACGGCGTCCCCGGCAGGTACACGGACGTCGACGCCATGCTCGCGGCGGAGTCCCCCGACCTCGTGATCGTCTGCACACCGCCCTCCGCGCACAAGGGCGCGGCCGTCGCCGCCCTGGACGCCGGGGCCTGGGTGTGGTGCGAGAAGCCGCCCGCCCTCTCCCTCGCGGAGTACGACGAGGTCGTCGCCCACGAGGGGGGCGGGACCGGCCCCTTCGCCAGCTACGTGTTCCAGCACCGCTTCGGATCCGGCGCCGAGCGCCTGCGCCGCCACATCGCCGAGGGCACCCTCGGCCGCCCCCTCGTCGGGGTGTGCCACACGCTCTGGTACCGGGACCCGGCCTACTTCGAGGTCCCCTGGCGCGGCCGGTGGGAGACCGAGGGCGGGGGCCCGAGCATGGGCCACGGCATCCACCAGATGGACCTCGCGCTCTCGCTGCTCGGCGACTGGTCCGAGGTGACGGCCTCGATGTCCACCCTCGCGCGGTCCACCCGGACGGAGGACGTGTCGTCGGCGATCGTGCGGCTGGAGTCCGGCGCCACGCTCTCCGTGGTCAACAGCCTGCTCTCGCCTCGGGAGACCAGCTACCTGCGCTTCGACTTCGAGGACGCCACGGTCGAGCTGGAGCACCTCTACGGCTACGACAACACCCACTGGCGCTGGACCCCCGCGCCGCACGCCGCGCGGGCCGGGTCGGGCGCGTCCTGGCAGCCGCAGGAGGACGTGCCGAGTTCCCACCGGATCCAGCTCGCGGCGCTCCTCGACGCGATGGAGCGCGGCGAACGGCCCCGCGCCGGCGGCCACGACGGGCGCCGGGCCCTCGAACTCGTCGCGGGCATGTACCGGTCGGCCTTCCTCGGCGGGACGGTGCGGCGCCAGGACCTGACCCCGGACGACAGCTTCTACCACTCCATGCACGGGGGCGACGCGGCCAGGGCCGCGGCAGCCCTCACCTGACCCGAGGCGAGGACCAGTGCCCGACACGATCACCCTGTCCAGAGACCCCGACGCGCTCACCGTCACGGCGGCGGGAACCGAGATCGCCCGCTACGTCCTGCGGCCCGACGCCCCGGCGGTCGAGGCCCCCAAACCCTTCCTCCACCCGCTCCGCACCCTCGGCGGCGCCCCCCTGACGGCCGTGCGGCCGTGGGACCACCGCTGGCACAAGGGCCTGCAGATGACCTGGTCCCACGTCTCCGGGCAGAACTTCTGGGGCGGGCCGACCTTCGTGCGCGGCAGCGGCTACCAGCGGCTCGACAACGTCGGGACGATCCGCCACGAGCGCTTCGAGGCCGTGGTCGAGGGCGACGGCGAGGCCGCGTTCACCGAGAGCCTCGCCTGGACGACCTCGACCGGAGAGCGGTGGATCGGGGAGAGGCGCACGCACCGCTTCCACGCCGCGGACCCCGCCCGGGGGATCTGGGCCCTGGACTTCGCGACCTCGCTGACCAACGTGCGCGGCAGCGCCCTCGAACTGGGCAGCCCCACCACGCACGGCCGCGACGCCGCAGGCTACACCGGGCTGTTCTGGCGCGGTCCCCGGTCGTGGACGGGGTGCGACGTGGTGAGCGCGACGGGGATCACCGGGGGCGACGTCATGGGCACCCGGTCCGACTGGATCGCCCTGACCGGACAGCACGACGAGATCGACGGCGGGGCTACCGTCCTCTGCTTCGCGGGGACGTCGAGCGGCGCGGCGCCCATCCGGTGGTTCGTGCGCTCCGAGCCGTTCCCCGTGTTCAGCCCCTCGCCGTCCTTCGACGAGACGGTCGTCCTCGAACCGGGCCGCGTCCTGGACCTGCGCCACCGGCTGGTGTTCGTCGACCGGATGTGCGCCTCCGACGAGGTCGGGGCCCTCGCGGCGGAGTTCGCGCCGTGAGCGCCGTCCCGGGGTTCCCCGGAGGGGCGGCCGTCAGCAACCTCCGGGTCTACGACTGGGAGGCCGCGGACGGGCTCCACGGCGGCACGCCCCACGTGCACACCGCCTCGTCCGAGGCGTACGTCGTGGTCGCCGGCCGCGGGGAGGTCCACACCGTCACCCCGGAGGGGAGCGCCGCCGACGCCCTGGCCCCCGGGACGGTCCTGTGGTTCGGTCCGGGCACGGTGCACCGCCTGGTCAACCACGGCGGACTGGAGATCACCACGGTCATGCAGAACGCGGGCCTCCCGGAGGCGGGTGACGCCGTCTTCACCTTCCCGCGCGCGGTGCTGGCCGACCGCGCGGCCTACGAGGCCGCCGCCCGCCTCTCCCAGGACGCCCCGGAGGAGGAGCGGGCGGCGCTGGCCCGGGCCCGGCGCGACCTCGCCGTGGAGGGGTACCTGGAACTCGTCGCCGCGCCCGGGGAGGATGGTGGGGAGGCCCTCCGGGAGTTCCACCGGCTCGCGGCGGAGATCGTCCGCCCCCGGGTGGAGGCGTGGCGGGAGATCTGGCGCGAGGGGGTGGAGCGTGAGGCGGAGCTGACCCGGCGGCAGCTGGCCTCGCTGGAGCGGGGCGACCCCGGTGCCATGGCGGAGGCGGCCGTGGTGCGCACCGAACCGCTTCCCGGGCCGCGGCACTTCGGCATGTGCGGCCGGCTCCGCAAGCGGCGGCCGAGACCCTCCGGCGGTGCGGACGGCCCGGCGCGCTGACCAGGCGCGCCGCCGGTGCGGCGGGGCCGCCGCTCCCCCGCCCCGGGGCCGGGCGGGCGCCGCGGGTTACGCGCCCGGCCCTCCGGGTTCCGCGAGCCGGGACGGCGGCCCCGGCGGGGCGCGGGCCCCGGCCCGGATGGACGTACGGGCGGAGGCCGTGGGGTCCGGTCGACCGCCCGGCCCGGGCCCCTCCGGGACGGCACGGGCCGGAACGACACGGTGGAACACGGGATCATTTTCCTTGTCACATACCCCCTAGGGGTATACCGTGGGCGCCATGGACGAGACACCGCGAGAACACGACCCGCACCACGACCGCACAGGCCCCTCGGAACACCCGGGGCACGCCGCCCCCGACGACCGCACACCCCGCACGGACCACTCCGACCACCCGGCCGACGCCGCCCCCGCGGGGCACGGACAGGGCGGGCACCCCGGGTCCGACCACTCCGACCACAGTGGACACGCAGGACCCTCAGACCACTCGGAACACGGAGGGCACTCCGGGCACGCGGGCCACGGCGACCACGTGGGCCAGTTCCGGCGGCTGTTCTGGATCATGCTGGTCCTGGCCGTTCCCACGGTCGGCCTGAGCACGATGTTCGCCTCCATCGCGGGCTACCCGGTTCCGGAGTTCCCCGGCGCCGGATGGGTCTCACCCGTGCTCGGCACCGTCATGTACCTCTGGGGCGGCCGCCCCTTCCTGACGGGCGCGGTCGACGAGATCAGGGCTCTCCGGCCGGGCATGATGCTGCTGATCGCCCTGGCCATCACCGTGGCCTTCTTCTCCTCCTGGGGGGCGAGCCTGGGCGTCCTCTCCCACGAGCTGGACTTCTGGTGGGAGCTGGCCCTGCTCGTCGTGATCATGCTCCTCGGCCACTGGATCGAGATGCGCTCGCTGGCGCAGACCTCGTCCGCGCTGGAGTCCCTGGCCGCGCTGCTGCCCGACGAGGCGGAGAAGGTCGTCGGCGACGAGGTGGTCACCGTCGCCCCCGCCGACCTGGTCCTCGGTGACACGGTCGTCGTCCGCCCCGGCGGACGGGTCCCCGCGGACGGCCTGGTCACGGAGGGCACCGCGGACGTCGACGAGTCGATGATCACCGGCGAGTCCCGCCCCGTGAGCCGGGGACCCGGGGACCACGTCGTCGCCGGAACCGTCGCCACGGACACGGCGCTGCGGGTGCGGGTCACCGCCGTGGGCGAGGACACCGCGCTCGCCGGCATCCAGCGCCTGGTATCCGACGCCCAGAGCTCCTCGTCGCGCGCGCAGCGCCTCGCGGACAGAGCCGCGGCCTGGCTGTTCTGGTTCGCGCTGGGAGCGGCGGTCCTCACCCTCATCGCCTGGTCGGTCCTGGGGTCGCCCGACGACGCCCTGGTCCGCACCATCACCGTGCTGGTCATCGCCTGCCCCCACGCCCTCGGCCTGGCCATCCCGCTGGTGGTCTCCATCGCCACGGAGCGGGCCGCCAGGGGCGGCGTCCTGGTCAAGGACCGCATGGCGCTGGAGAGCATGCGCACCGCCGACACCGTCCTCTTCGACAAGACCGGCACCCTGACCAAGGGCGAGCCCACCGTCACCGACATCGCCCCCGGCGCCGGGCTCGGCGAGGACGAGCTCCTGGCCCTGGCCGCCGCCGTGGAGGCCGACAGCGAACACCCCCTCGCCAGGGCCGTCGTGGCCGCCGCGCGCCGCAGGGGCGTCGACGTGCCCCGGGCCACCGACTTCCGCGCCTCCACCGCCGTGGGCGTCTCCGGCACCGTCCGGGGCCGAAGGGTCGACGTGGGCGGTCCCGGCATGCTGGAGGCGCACGGCGCCGAGGAGATGGCGGTCGCGCACACCTGGAAGGACCGGGGCGCGATCATCCTGCACGTGCTGTCCGACGGGGAGGTCGTCGGCGCGCTCGCCCTGGCCGACGAGGTCCGGGAGGAGTCCCGGCAGGCGGTGCAGGCCCTGCACTCGCTCGGCGTCAGGGTCGTCATGATCACCGGGGACGCCGAGGCGGTCGCGAACTCCGTCGCCGCCGAACTGGGCATCGACCAGGTCTTCGCCGGTGTCAGGCCCGAGGACAAGGGGGCCAAGGTCGCCGAGCTCCAGCACGAGGGGCGCAAGGTCGTCATGGTCGGGGACGGCGTCAACGACGCCCCGGCGCTCGCCCGGGCCGACGTCGGGCTGGCGATCGGCGCGGGGACCGACGTCGCGATCGCCTCGGCCGGGGTGATCCTGGCCAGTGACGACCCGCGTTCGGTCCTGTCGGTGATCGAGCTGTCGCGGGCGGGGTACCGGAAGATGCGGCAGAACCTGTGGTGGGCCGCCGGGTACAACCTGGTGTCGGTGCCGCTGGCCGCGGGTGTGCTCGCCCCCGTCGGATTCGTGCTGCCGATGGCCGTGGGCGCCGTGCTGATGTCGCTGTCGACGGTCGTGGTCGCCCTGAACGCGCAGCTGCTGCGCCGGCTCGACCTCCGTCCGGAGGCGAGCACGGAGGCCCTGCTCCGGTCGGCCGGCGCGCGTGAGCGGATCGGGGCGTAGGCGTCGGCCCGGCACGCCCGGCCGGCGGCCGACCGCTCCGGCGGGATCAGGTCCGCGCCCGGAACCCCCGGGGCCGCGGGGGCGCGTCCGCCCTCCTGCCGGCACGGCCGTCCGGGAGGGCTCCGGGCGCCGCGGTTTCCGGTCCGGCTCCTCCACCGTCTTCCCACCGCACGGGAACGGGGTGGCGCCCAGGTCGCGCGTGGTCCGCGCGCCCCGGCCGCCGCCCCGTTCCCATTTGGGACGTCCCCGAAGCGGCGGTCCCCGGAAGCGCCGCTCCCCCGGCGGAACCGGGCCGGGAGGCCCCGCGTTCGCAGGACGTGACGAGCCGTTCGGCGCCCGCGCCCGCGGGCGATCCCACGCACGCGGCCCTCCCGGAAGGAAATCCATGGTCTTCAAACGTCTGCTCGCGGCCTTCGGCATCGGCGGGCTCAGCATCGACACCGTCGTCGAGAACCCCCACACCCGTCCCGGCTCCGCCCTGGAGGGGCGCGTCGAGCTGAGCGGCGGGGACGGGGACGCCGAGATCGCGGAGATCGTCCTGGCCCTGGTCGTCAGCGCCCAGGACGGCGACGAGCACGAGGGCGTGGAGTTCGCCCGGGTCCCGGTGGCCTCGGGGGTCCGGTTGGCCGCCGGGGAGACCCTGTCCGTCCCCTTCGCCTTCGGCATCCCGTGGCAGACACCGCTCACCGAGGCCGGGGGCGGGCCCCTGCCGGGCGTCCTGGTGGGCCTGCGCACCGAGGTCGTGGTCGACGGCGCCTCCGACAAGGGCGACCTGGACCGGCTGCACGTCCATCCGCTGCCCGTACAGGAGCGCGTGCTGGAGGGTCTGGCCCAGCTGGGGTTCGGGCTCGGGTCCACCGGTGTGGAGGGCGGCTACCTGGCGGGGACGGCGCAGGAGTACCCGTTCTTCCAGGAGTTCGAGTTCCACCCCTCCGAGCGGTACGCCCACGAGATCGGCGAGGTCGAGATCGCGCTCGTCCCCGACCCGGAGGGCGTGTCGGCGGTGGTGGAGTTCGACCGCCGCGGCGGGATGTTCTCCGAGGGCGGGGAGGTGCACAGCGGGTTCCGTGTCGGGCACGACGACGCCGACCGCCTGGACTGGGCGGGGACGCTGGATTCCTGGATCGAGGAGTCGCTCGGGCGCCACCGCGAGCTGTTCGGCGGACAGCACCACGGCTACGGGGAGCGGTACCACGAGGAGGAGGAGCGCGGCGGCGGCATGCTCGGCGTCGTCGGCGGGGCCGCCGCGGGTGTCGTGGGCGGCCTGGCCGCGGGTTACGTGGTGTCCGAGGTCGTGGACGGGATCGGCGAGGACTCCGACGGGGAGGAGCAGGCCGAGGAGGAGGAAGAGGAGTCCGACGAGGAGTGACCCGGCCCCGGTGAGCACGCGCGGGCGGGGGTCCCTCCCCCGCCCGCGCGGGACCGCGGAGGGCCGGACCGTGCCCTCGGGGGGTACAGCCGCAGCGGGCCGCGGGCGCTCCCGTCCGGGCGGTGCCGCACGGACGGCCGCGGGCGGGGTCGCCGCCCCGGCACAGGCGGAAAATGTCTGTCGTCCCCGGTAACCAGGACCGTATCCTCACACGGCGTCAACGCCTGTCCCGCCCCCTCCCCCGAAGGAGTCCGTGTGTCGGCGATCCGTCTGCCCGAGCATCTGGAACTGCTGCTCACCGACGAACCCGTCCTCGACATCTACGAGTACGGGCCGTGGCGGGTGCCGAACCGGCTCGTCGACGAACTCGTGGAGCTGTTCGACCTGGTCATCGAGGACCCGCGCGGCCGGGAGTTCCCGCCCGGGCAGCCCTCCGGGACGGAGCAGCAGCGGCACAAGCGCCTCCGGGGCGACGTCGTCGACCACCTGGTCACCCTCCAGGGACCGCTGCGGGTCGTCGGCGGCAGCAGCTCGCGCATGCCCTCCATCCTCATCGGCCGCCACTCCACCGCGGACAACCTGACGTCGCAGCCCCACCAGTGGCTCCTGGACACCCTGACCATGCCGCCGTGCTACGGCCTGATCGAGGTGGCCAAGGAGCGGGAGCACCGCCGCACCGCCTTCGCCCTCATCGGCGACGTCCTGGACGCGGCCGAGGGCGTCGAGCCCTGGGAGGAGCGCCGCCGGGCCTGGCGGGACCTGCTCGACCGGCGTGCCGCGCACCCCGCCGACCTGGAGTTCGACATGTCGGCGAGCCCCCGCGACCTGCGGACCACCTGGGCGGCGGCGATCGACGCCGAGCACTTCCAGCGCATCCCCGAGTTCGCGCCGCCCGCGCGGTTCCTGGCCTGGGCCCACGAGAGGTTCGCCCCCGCGCACGCGCGGCTGGCCGCGGTCGCACACGACGTCCCGTCGCTGTCCGACACCCTGGTGGACCTGTGCCTGGGCCTGCGCCTGTACGGCCTGCCGCCGATGACCAGCTCCCTCCTCGACCCCGGCGAGTACCGGGAGCTGTCGGCGGACTTCGCCGGGCGCAGGAAGGCGTTCGACCTGTCCGCGTGGCAGGACCGGGTGCGCACCTGGCTGTGGCAGGGCGTCGTGGCCGGGGAGGCCGACACCTGCCGGACCTGGCTGGACATGGGCACGCGCTGCGCGCTGGCCCTGAGCTCCAGCGGCAACGAGGTGCGCAAGTCCAACCGGTTCAGCAGCCCCCTTCCGGTCAGCGGGTTCCAGACCGACCTGCGCCGCTACTGCCGGCCGCCGAGCACGCCCGTGACCGTTCCGGGGCTGCCCGGCGCGGACGGGCCGGAGCAGGCCTCGCGGCCGCGCACCGCGGACCCGGCCCTCGGCCCCACCCCGCTGGAGCGGTTGGACGCGCTGGTCGGCCTGGAGGAGGTCAAGCGGGAGGTCCGGGCCGTGGCCGCCGAGGCCGAGACCGCGCGCCGCCGGGCACACGCCGGGCTGTCGGTCGCCGCCCCCGGCAGGCACATGGTGTTCGCCGGGTCCCCCGGCACGGGCAGGTCCACGGTGGCCGGGATCATCGGGTCGCTCTACGCGGACGCGGGACTGCTGCGCACGGGCCGGGTGACCGAGGTGGGACGGGCCGACCTGGTGGCCGACCACTCCGGCGGCGTGGCCGAGCGGGTCGCACAGGTGGTGCGCGGCGCCCTGGGCGGCGTGCTGCTCGTGGACGAGGCGGCGGCGCTGGCCGGGTCCGAGAGCGGGCGCAACCCGGGTGCCGAAGCGCTGGCGGCGCTGGCGCGCAAGATGGACGAGCACGCCGACGAACTGGTGGTGGTGTTCGCCGACACCGAGCAGTCCCTCGGCCGCCTGCTGTCGGCCCACCCACGGCTGGCCGCCCGGATCGGCCGACGGCTGTCGTTCGGCGATCCGACCGGCGGGGAGCTCACCGCGATCTTCGCCGCCATGGTGGAGGACGGGGGCCTGGAGGCCGACCCGGAAACCGTGGCCGGGGCCGGGAGGCTGCTGGAACGCCTCGCGCGCGGCCGCGGTTCCGCCGGCGCCCGCACGGCCCGGATGCTGCTGGACCGCGCCCTGTCGCGGCAGGCGGTCCGGGTGGCGGCCTCGCCCGCCGGTTCTCCGGCGGGTCTGGGGGCGGGCTCCGACGCCTCGGACGGCGAGACCGACCGGCTGCGCCGCCTACTGGCCGAGGACCTGCCCGAGACCCCGGAGTCGGTCGCCGCGGTCCCCGTCGGACGGGGGACGTCGAGGGTTCCGGAGGACCCGCTGGCCGAGCTGGACGCGCTCGTCGGCCTGGAGACGGTCAAGCGGGAGGTGCGGCTGTACGCGGCCGAGGCCGAGGCCGACCGGCTGCGCGCCGCCTCCGGGGTCCCGGTGTCCGCGCCGGCCCGGCACATGGTGTTCACCGGCAGCCCGGGCACGGCCAAGACGATGGTCGCCCGGATGCTCGGCGCGGTCTACGCGAAACTGGGCCTGCTGTCGTCCGGGCACCTGGTGGACGTCTCACGCGGCGACCTGGTGGGCGAGTACATCGGGCAGACGGCGCCGAAGGTGGAGCGTGTGGTGCGCGGCGCGCTGGGCGGGGTGCTGTTCGTCGACGAGGCGTACGCGCTCACCTCCTCGACCTCGACCAACGACTACGGGGCCGAGGCGGTCGCGACGCTGCTGCGCCTGGTGGAGGACCACCGCGACGACCTCGTCGTGGTGGTGGCCGGGTACCCGGAGGAGATGGCGCGGTTCCTCTCCTCCAACCCCGGTCTGGCGTCGCGGTTCCCGCGTCACCTCTCCTTCCCCGACTACACCGACGACGAGCTCGCGGAGATCTTCGGGGTCATGGCGCGCGAGGCCGGGTTCGCGCTCGGCTCGGGCACGGCCGACCGGGTGCGCCGCCTGCTGCGGGCCACGGGGCGCGACCACGCGTTCGGCAACGCGCGGCTGGTGCGCAACCTCCTGGAGCGTGCGACGGCCCTGCAGGCCGAGCGCATCACCGACGGCCGGAAGCGGTCGGCCGACGAGTTGCGCGAGCTGCTGCCCTGCGACCTCCCCCTGAGCGCGGGCGCCCGGGTCGGCGCCCCCGCGCAGGAGGACCCCCTGGCCTCCGTCGAGCGGCTCGTGGGCCAGGAGGCGGCCCGGCGGGAGCTGCGCGCGCTGGACGCGCGGGCCGGGGTGGAGGAGGCCCGCCGCTCCGCGGGGATCACCGTGTCGGGAGCGATCGACCACATGGCGCTCCTCGGCCCCGCGGGTACCGGGCGGGCGACGTTCGCCGAGCTCGCCGGAGCGGTGTGCGGCCGCCGCGGGCTGCTGTCGTCGGGACATGTCGTGCGGGTGGGACGGGAGGAGCTGCTGGGGGCGATGCCCGGGCAGAGCGCACAGCTGACCGCGTCGGCGGTGCGGTCGGCGCTGGGCGGGGTGCTGTTCCTGGCGGAGGCGCACAAGGTGCTGGCCCGACCCGGCGCCGACGCGTCGGTGGACGAGGCGGTGCGGGAACTGGTGCACCTGACGGGTGTGCACCGGCACGACCTGATGGTGGTCGTGTCCGGCTCCGCGGAGGGGCTGCCGGGCCTGCTGGAAGCGCGTCCGGAGCTCGACGCGCTGTTCACACGGAGGCTGCGCTTCGCCGACCTGTCCGGGGAGGACCTGGCGGAGGTGTTCTCCGGGCTCGCCCGGGAGGCGGGGTTCCGCCTGGCCCCGGGTACCGCCGGAGCCGTGCGCGGACTGCTGCTGCGGGGGCGGCCGGAGTCCCCGTCCAACGCCCGCCTGGCGGAGGACCTCTTCGAGCGGACGGCTCGCGCCCAGGCGGAGCGGGTGGCGGGGCTGGACCTGGGCGACGGGGACGTGCTGCGCACGCTCGCCCCGGAGGACGTGCCCGCCGGCCTGCCCGGGCACGGGACCGCGTGGACGGGCGCGGGCCTGTACCTGTAGGGCGCGGGCCGGGGCCCCGGCCCGCGGCGGTTCCTCCCGTCCGGGGCCCGGGCCTGCCGGGGCCGGGCTGACCCGGAGGGCCCCCACCGGCCCCGGGCGGCGGTCCCGGCCGTCCCGGAGGTCGGACCCCGGTCGCGGGGGGGGCGGACCCCGGTCGCGGGGGGACAGGGTCGCGGGGCAGGGGGGCTCGGAGAGGCGAGGGCCGCGGTCGCCGCGCGTGCGACCGCGGCCCCCTGCCCTCACCGGGAACCGAAGACGGAACCGCCGTCGGTGGACCGGACCACCCGGTCACCGGCCACCGCGACGACCTGGTCGGCGTCGGCGTGGAGCGCCTGCGCCCCGCCGTCGATCCGTCCGGTCGGCTCCCACGACGCGCCGGCGTCCTCACTGCGGTGGACGCCGCCGTCCGGCGCGACCCCGAGGACGGTGTCCGTCCCCGGGACCCAGTCGACCAGCGCCAGCGGCGGCGCCCCGTCGACGGCGGAGAATCCGGACCCGCCGTCGGTCGAGCGCACCAGCCCGTCCCGCGTGGTCGCCACGACGGTCCGGCCGTCGTCGTCCACCCCCAGGGAGAACGGTTCGACGCCCCCGTCGAGCGCCTCCCACGTGGTGCCGTCCTCCGTCGCGCGCAGGGCGCCGTCGAACCCGACCACCCTGTCGGGCGTCGCGGCCAGGGCGTGGAAGTCCGACCGCCCCGCCCTCGACAGCGCCTGCCAGGTCGACCCGCCGTCGCGGGACTCGATCAGGCCCACCGGGTCGGGCATGTCCACCCCCGGACGGGGGTGTCCGCTCGCCACGTAGCGCCCCGGTCCGGCGACCGCGAACCCCATCAGGTCGATGGCCGGACCGACCCTGCGCGCCTCGGCGGCCCCGTCCCCCGTGCCCGGGGCGGGCAGGACGTAGAGGCCCTCGTGGGTGGCGACCAGGATGTCGCCGCTCTCGGGATCGACGTCCACGGCGTGCACGTGCGACACCTCCCCGGGCAGCGCGACGCCTGCCGCGGCCGTCCCGGACGAACGGTCGGCCCCCTCCTGCCCCTCCGCCGCGCACCCGGCCGCCATGACCGCCAGGACCGCCGTCGCGGCCGACAGCCGCGTCCTCTGTCTCGTACTCACTCTTCCCACCGATTCCTCCGAAGGCCGGTCGGGCGCCGGGCCGGTCGTCCGGCGCCCGCGTGGACGCGGTCAGTGACCGCTGTGCTCCCCGCTCCCGGCGGACTCGTCCCGGTCGCCGCCACCGGCGCCGCCGAGCATGGTGTCCATCAGCTCGATCTCGGACCGCTGCGCGTCGACGATCTCCTGCGCCAGCTCCCGGGCCTCGGGGTCTGCGCCCTCCTCCAGCTCGGTCTCGGCCATCGCGACGGCCCCCTCGTGGTGGAGGACCATCAACTCCAGGAACAGGGTGTCGAAGGCCCCGCCCTCGGCCCGCTCCAGTTCGGCCATCTGCTCCTGCGACAGCATGCCGTCCATGCCCGCGTGGTCCCCGGCGCCGGTGTCGCCGGTGTCCTCGCCCCACGACTCCAGCAGGCCGTTCATCCTGTCGATCTCCGGACCCTGGGCCGCCTCGATCTCCTCCGCCAGCGCACGGACGTCCTCACCGGCCCGCGTCCGGGCCAGCTCCGACATCTCCACGGCCTGGCGGTGGTGCGGGATCATCATCCGGGCGAACTCCACGTCCGCCCCGTTGAACGCTGCGGCGCTCCGGTCGGCCGCCTCCGGCGACGGGCCGTCGCCGGTTCCGCCGCACGAGGCCAGGAGCAGGGCTGCGGCGACCGCGGCCGCCGCCGAGGCGAGGGTGCGCTTGTTCTCGGTCATGGTCGGTCCTTCTCTCTTCCGTGTGGTCCTGTCGCCGCGCGCCCGGACCGGGCCGGCGCGGCGTCGCTGCAGAGGTGTCGGCCGGACGGCGCACCGGGTTCCGCGGGCGCCGTCCGCGTGGCTCCTATATGCGGAGCACCTGCAACCGGGCGAGAGAGGGCGCGTCGGGGGGCCGGCGCAGGGGCCCGGCCGACCGCCGGACCGACGGCGGTGTGTGCGAGGGCGTTCCGGGCCACCGGGAGGACGCCACCGTGGCGACCCCCAGGAGGACGGCCGCCAGGCCGAGGACCGCCAGGCACATCAGCGTGGGGTCCGTGGGCGGGGGCTCGGCGGCACCGGGGCCGGGCGCCGCCCGCTCCGGGACGGCGGCCGCCGGGGACGCGTCGGCGTCGGCGGCACCGCCCTGCCACGCGGCCACGGCCGTCGGCGCGGGTCCGCCGCCGTGGTGGCCCTCGGACACGTGCCCGAGCGTGTGCATCGCGCCCACGCCCAGCACGAGCGCGGCCGTCAGCAGGAGCCGCAGCCGGGCGGGCTTCGGTCGCGGGCGCTCCGCCGACCGCCGCCGGGTCCCGACAGGGGCCCTCGGCGTGTTCGGGCCGGCCGCGTCGGGCGCGGTCACGCCGGCCTCCCCCCTGCGGCGTGCTCCGCGCGGTCCTCGGGGGCGGTGGTCGTCCATGTCGGCCTCGTCATGGGGTGGCGCGCTCCGTGGAGCGCTGCGGGACAGAAGGCGTCGTCGCGGCCTGCGCGGCGCGGGCCGCGGGCCGGGGGCGGCGGCGCCTCCGGAGCGGGCGCCGCGGACACCGCACCGGCGCCGGGGTCGGCGAAGGTCCGGGGGGCGGTGCCCGAGGTGTGGCCGGGCGCGCCGGCCCGGCGCTCCTCAGGTCGCGAGGGGCCGCGGGCGGACGCGCGGGCGCGCGTGCTCGGAGGTGCTGCCGGTCGGCCGGTCTACACCCGGCGGACGCACAGGGACACGAGTGCTCTCGTGCCCGCGAGGGGCAGCCCCCGGCGGCGCCGCGGCGGACGGCGGCCGCCGACCGGGCGCGGCGCGGGGAGGAGCGGGCCGGCGAACGCGAAGACGCCGAGGCCCAGCAGGGCGGACGCGGAGAGGGACCCGCCGCGCTGGTCGGCCACGACGTCCGCGTCCTCGTCACAGGTGCCGTGCCCGTCGGCGTGCGGTGCGTCGGGGACGGGGACCGCGTGTGCGGCCGTCCCGCCCGCCGTGGGCGGGGAGGCGGCGGAGGCCTCGGACGGAGCCGCGTGCGGATGGCACAGCAGGACGGCCACGAGGCCCAGGGCCGACAGCACGACGAGGGCCGCCCTGGTCCAGAGCGGCCTCGTCGTCGTCGCGGTTGCCGTGGCCACGTCCACGAGGTTACCCACACCGTCGGCCCGTCCGGCGGCGCCCCCGGAGATCCGTCCCGGGGGCGCCGCCCCCGGGTACGACGCTCCACGGCCCCGGGGAGGGGCCCGCCGCGCGGGACGCGCCTCCCCGGAGGGACAAGCCCGACACGGCGCGCGGGCGGGAACGACCCGCCCCGCCCGGGCCTACTCGCCCCCCTCGGCCGGCTCGGGCGCCAGGTAGTTGCCGATGTATCCGAGGACCCCGAACACCGCGGCGGCGGTGACCGTCGGCACGAACAGCCACGTGGAGCTGGCGGTGATCCAGTCCGGCCGCTGGGCCACCACCCCGGCCAGCTGGCCGAGGACGAGGAGGCTCCCGAGGGCGAAGCAGGCCAGGAGCCCGAGCTTGAAGAGCGCGCGGACGACGGTGAACGCCCGAGACTTGACGGCGGTCATGTTCAGCCCCCCAGGACCGGTAGGAAGCCCCATCCGATGAGGCAGCCGATGAGGAAGATCGGGATCATGTAGTACGCGATCAGCGGCAGGAACGTGCTCTCGGGGCGCGCCCCGGTCAGGCCCGCCGCCACGAAGATCGACCCGGAGGCCGGCGGGGACGCCCCCTCCGTGGAGGCGAACACGAGGATGGCGACGACCGCGAGGAGCGGGTCCACCCCCACGCCCACCAGGGCCAGGAAGGAGATCTGGCCCACCGCCGTGAGGGTCGCCGTGGACGAGAGCGGCCCGGCGACCAGTGCCACCACCAGGCCGACCACGGCGACGAGCAGGAAGCGGTTGACCGGCAGGTCCGCGAGCAGCGCGTTGACGTCCCCGGCGAGCCCCAGCCGGCCGAGGATCTCGCTGGCCGCGATCGCGAAGAACAGCAGGGCGCCGATGGTGGCGAACTTGGGCATGGCACCGTCGAGCAGCGCCGACCAGCCCCGGATGTTCGTGGGCAGCCGGTCGCGCCCCGCGACGAGGGAGAACCCGATGATCATGATCGGGATCCAGGTCAGCAGGGAGATCTCGCCCAGCGCGTCGCCGACGGGGGTGGACGTCGAGAGGAAGTCGGCCACGGGGCCGATCGTGACGACGATGGGGATGAGGGCGCCCAGGAAGATCGACAGCGCGCCCGCGCCCTCCCTGAGCGACGTGCGCAGGGGGACGAGGTCCTGCCTGTCGGCCTTGGGGATGCCGTCCCTGCGGACGAAGTACATGACCAGGCCGATCCTGAGCAGGATCTGGTAGGCGCCGGCCGCCAGCAGGGCCAGGTAGACCTGGCCCGTGGTGACCATGCCGCCGGCGAACCCGACCATGATGACCATGGACGCACTGGGCGGCAGTGCGGCGCCCATGCCCCCGTTGCCCGCGAGGACCGTCGCCGCGCGGGTGGGAGTCCACCCGGTGCGCACCATCCACGGCCCGGTGAAGGAGCCGCTGGAGGCGGTGTTGGCGGAGTTGGACCCCGAGAGGGAGCCGAAGACCGCCGACCCCGCCGTGTCGATGAACGCGGGGCCGCCGCGGATGCGCCCGAAGACCGAGTTGAGGATGGCCAGGATCTTCTGGATGAGACCCGTGACGTCGATCAGGTGGGCCATGAACACGAACGCCAGGGCGGCGTAGAGCACGTCGTGGGTGAGGGCGTCGGCGAGCCCGCCCAGCAGGTAGGCGGGGGCCTGTGCTCCGGCGAAGAGCGCGGTGGTGATCATCCCGAGGAGCATCGCCTCGCCCATGTTCCTCTTGAACACGACGTTCCAGACGATGATCACGGCGATGAAGGCCGCGAGGGCTAGGAGTGCGGTGGGCATGGTGCGACCTTCGGGGGCGGGGTGGGCTGGTGCTGGTGGCGGCCGGTACCCGCGGGCTCCGCACCGGCGCGGGCCGTGGGGGCTGCGGAGCCGCTGACGACAGCGGGGGGCGTGGAGGCGGTGGGGACCTCGGACGCCGCGGGAGCCGGGAGGGCCGCGGAGAAGGCTCCGTCGGCAGGGAGGGCCGGAACCGCGGCGGCGGGGAGGGGGACGGCGGACGGGCCTGGGCGGCGTCTCATCCGCGTTCACCGCGGATGGCGTCGCGGCGGCGCGCCTCGTCCTCGACGACGGCCTGTGCGGCGCGGAGGGCCTGCTCGGCCTCCAAGCGCGGGACGACGAACACGCCGTCGCCGTCGGCGACGACGATGTCCCCGGTGGCGCAGACGGCGCCGCCCACCGCGATCGGCACGCCGACGTGGCCGGGGCCGTCCTTGTAGGGCCCTGCCGGGGAGACCCCGGCCGCCCAGACGGGGAAGCCGAGGTCGCGGAGCTCGTCGACGTCGCGGACCGCCCCGTCGACCACCATGCCGCGGATGCCGCGGTTGAGGGCGCGCTCGGCGATGAGCTCACCCAGCAGCGCGCGGGAGCGGTCCCCGCCGCCGTTGACCACCAGGACGTCCCCGGGAAGGGCCCGGCCGAGGGCCCGGTGCAGGGCCCGGTTGTCGCCGGGTCGCGTCAGGACGGTGAGCGCGCGCCCCGCGACACGGGCGCCGGGCCACACCGACCGGATGTGGGGGGAGACGAAGCCGAGGCGGTCGCGGCCGTCGCCGATGGCGGCGGTGGGGATCCCGGCGAACGCGTCGGCCAGGGCCCGCGTGTCGTCCTGGGCCCGGCGGGCCAGGGCCAGGTGGCGGTCGGCGGCACCGGCGCTGACCGGGGCGTCGACGCCCAGCCCCGCGAGGAGGTCGATGCTGGCCCGGAGCTCGTTGGACCTGCGCAGGGCGTGCAGGCGGGTCCCCTTGTTCAGACGGTCCAGGGCGGCCGGGCCCTCGGACAGGGCGTCGGCGATCTGCTCGCGCACCCAGGCCTCCTCGCCCGCGGCGGCGCCGGCGTCCACGGCCTCGGTGATGAGGGCTCCCAGGCCCTTCATGAAGACGCTGCGCAGCAGTTTGCGGCGCGTGGCGTCGCCGACCTCGCCGCCGATGGGCTCGGTCCCGGCGTCGACCGCGCCCAGCAGACGCACCGCGTCCCCGGAGGCCGCGCCGGACAGGAGCACCTTGGCCCTGGCCCCGAGCACCAGCACCGATCCGATGATCGCCCCGTCCACGACCCGCGCGGACGCGCCGAGGGCCTGCGCGACGCGGATCTTGGTCTCCGGCGAGGAGGCGTTGAGGTCCACGTAGACCGCGTCGTCGCGCAGTACGGGGCGGGCCGCGTCGGCGGCCGCGACCGCGTGCGCCGCCGTGGTGAGCCCGAGGACCAGGTCGGCTCCCGCGACGGCGTCGGCGGTGGAGTCGGCCCGCCCCACTCCGGCGGGGGTGGGCGTCTCGCCCGGGTCGTAGCCCGAGACCTCCCAACCCGCGGCCGCGAACGCCGCGGCGTAGGTGGATCCGGCTTCGCCCAACCCGAGGACGGCGACCTTCATCGTCACACCTTCTATCATTCAGTGATAGTTACTATTACCAATTGAGAGGAAGTGTGACCTGCGACGCTTCACGCTGTCAACCCGGTGGAAACCCGTCCGCTACCTTGGGAGCGAGGACCGAGCGGCGGAACCGCCGTGCCCGCCGGGGCCGCGGCCCTCACGAAGGCGTCGGAACGGCCCCCGGGACAAGCCGGAATCGCAACGGAAGGGCTGGGGACAGCGAGTATGGGAGCCCCGACCGGGACCGGGAACCAGGGACGCACGCTCGACCGGGCCCTGGACGTCCTGGAGTGCCTGGAGCGTGCGCGCGGGCCGCTCCGGCTCAGCGAGATCGCCAGGGAGAGCGACCTCCACCTGGCCACGACCCAGCGGACCGTCAACCAGCTCGTGCGGCGCGGCTACATCCAGCAGGACGGCCTCGGGTACTCGCTCGGTCCGGTGATCCTGTCCCTGGCCCACGCGTTCGTCGTCAACGACCGGCTCAGCACGGTCGCGACGCCGATCCTGACCGAGCTGTCGGCCTCGACCGGGCTGACCTCTTCGCTCTTCGTGCGCTCCGGCCCCGAACGCATCCTCGTCGCACGCGTGGACGGGGTGGACCCCCTGCGCTACCAGTTCCCCATCGGTCGCCGGGTCCCGCTGGACCTCGGCGGCGGCAAGGTCCTCCTCGCGCACGACGACGACGCGGAACTCGACGCCTACCTCGCGGACCTGCCCGACGCCCGCCTCGCGGACGGGCGGGTGCAGACCCCGGCGGACCTGCGCGCGGAGCTCGACCGCATCAGGGAGACCGGCTACCACCTGGCCGAGTCCGAACGCGAACTCGGCGCGCTCAGCCTCACCCGGCCCGTGCCCGGCCACGACGGGGGCGCGGCGGCGGCCATCAACCTGGTGACGACCGCGGAGACGACCACTCCCGAGGAGCTCCTGGCCCTCCTGCCCGAGATCTCACGCGCCGCCGGGGCCATCGGCGCCAGGATCTAGCGCGGCGGCACCGGCAGCCGGGCATGCGCAGGCCCCGGCCGCGTGATCGCGACCGGGGCCTGTGGACCGAACCCCTCAGCCGACCAGGGCCAGCAGGGCCGGAACGGTCAGGACCGCCACGTAGAAGCCCATGAACTGCACACCCGTGTGCATGTTGAGGAACTTGTTCAGGAGCCCTCCGACCAGGCCCACCGTGAGGGTCACGCCGACCGCGAGCAGCCCGCCCTCGTACAGGCAGATCACCATGATCAGACCGGCGAAGGCGCCGATGATCGCCTCGTGGGAGACCTTGCGCATCACGAACGAGGCGGCGCGGTGCGCGTAGGTCATCGCGAAGGGGTACGCCACGGCCGACGCCAGCGCCACCCCCAGCAGCCCGTACACGAGGAACTCGCTACCCGACAGCAGGTTGTGCAGGTTGTTCGTGGCACCGGTCTCGGTGTCCACCGTGTACACGGGCGGCGCGTTGAACAGCGGCGCGGCCGGGCCGGCGGCCATCGGCGAGAGCGGCAGGCCCAGCGCGATCAGCGGGATCAGCGTCTCGGCGATGTAGGTGGACTCGGTCGTGCCGTTGCGCACCGACATCACCGAGGTCAGCCGGTGGTAGCCGTTCTTGATGCGCGCGCCGGCGATCTCGCCCATCAGCACGGTCATGGCCACCGGGGAGAACACGAACGTCGCGCTGGAGACGCCGGCCGCCGCGCTCGTGTACCCCAGCTGCTTGCGGTCCAGCACCTTCAGCGGGTTGGGCAGCCGCCCCTTCCAGGTCCGGGTGTCCGGGGCCAGGTCGAAGGTGCGCGGCGCCTCCCGGCGCAGCGAGGCGCGCCCCGACGGCGACAGCGCCATGAGCAGGTCGGCGATCAGCGGACCGGTCGCGATGCCCAGGAAGAAGCTGATCGACAGGGACGTCCCGGTGGTGTTCGTGACGAAGGCCTGGAGGCCCACGACCAGCAGCACGAACGGCACCAGCGCCAGCACGGAGGCCAGGCGGCCCTTGGAGGTGTAGGCGATGAGCACGGCCGCGGCCACGAAGATCCACGGCGCCGCCCTGCCGATGGTGTCGGCGAAGGGGCTGAGCAGCCAGGCGAACAGGACCGCCAGCGGCACCGAGATGAACGCGGCGACCACACCGCCCGAGATGGCCTTGCGCAGCGCGATGTGCGGCACCCCGAGTTCGCGCAGCATCTGCGCGTCCCTGAGCATCGGCACCGCCATGGTGTCGCCGGGGATGCCCAGCAGCGTGGTGGGGATGGCGTGCGTGATGTGCTTGGCGACGATCCCCGCCATGAAGAAGGTGAACACCCCGGGCGCGGGGACGCCCAGCAGCACCACGAGCAGGGTCAGCGGGGCCACCGTCGCGGTCTCGTCGGTGCCCGAGACCAGTCCGATCAGCGCGAAGACCATCGCGCCGACCAGGCCCATGCCCAGGGCCCAGGCGGCGTCGGTGAGCAGTTCGGGGCTCATTCGGCCACCGTCCCGCCGCGGCGCTCGTGCTGCGCGCGCAGGTCCTCGTACAGGCCCAGCGCGCGGATCTCGTCCTGGACGGGGCCGGGCAGCTCGCCGGGGTCGCCCAGGGGCCCGTACTCGGCCTCGATGGCGTCCATCGCCTCCGAGCGGCCCTCTCGGGAGGACTGCTGCTCGGTGACCACGCGCTTGGGCGCGAAGAGGCGGGCGCCGACGAACCCGGCGATCAGGCAGCCGGCCAGGCCCACGAGCAGGGCGTAGGACCCGGACAGGGAGTCGTCGCCGGAGCCGCGGGAGAAGAAGAGGTCGGCGACCAGGTAGAGGGGGGTGGCGATGCCCACGCCGAGCGCGATCGCGCCGAGCGTGTGCCGGGAGTCGACGGTGTCGCCCCAGATCTCCAGAAGGTTGGACATGGTTGGTTCCGTTCACTGAGGGTGGCGGACGCGCGGAGGGCCCTGCGGCCCCGGGCGCCGCGCCGGGTGGGGGCGTGCGGGGGCGGCGGCTGCCGCGCCCCGGCACGGGGTCCGGTGCGTCACCGGCTCCGGATCTCGGCCAGGACGGCCTCGGCGCGGTCGTGCCGGAAGGCCTTCTCCGAGATCAGGACCGCCACGACCCGGTCCACCTCGCCGCCGGCGGCGCCGACGGCGATGGCGATGTTCTTCGCGTGCAGGGACATGTGCCCCCGCTGGATGCCCTCGCCCGCCAGGGCGCGCACGGCGGCGATGTTCTGGGCGAGGCCGACGGCGGTGACGAGTTCGCCCAGTTCCCGGGCCGTGGTCACCTCCGTGACGGCGATGGCCGCGCGCGCGGCCGGGTGGGAGCGGGTCGCCCCGCCGACCAGGCCGACCGGCATCGGCAGTTCCAGGGTGGCCACGATGTCGCCGTCCGCGTTCTTCTCGAAGGTGGACAGCGAGGAGTAGACGCCGTCGGCGTTCACGGCGTGGGAGTGGGCGCCCGCCTCGACCGCGCGGGTGTCGTTCCCGGTGGCCAGGACCACGGCGGACACGCCGTTCATGATGCCCTTGTTGTGGGTTGCGGCCCGGTACGGGTCGGCGGCGGCGAGCCGGTAGGCGTGGATCATGTCGTCCACGATCTCGGCCCCGCCGAGGGCTTCGGCGTCCAGGACGGCGCGGGCCCGGCTCAGCCGCAGGTCGGCCTTGTTGGTGAGGATGCGCAGCACGGCCCGGCCGCCCGCGATCTCCGCCAGGCGCGGGGCCACGGCCTCGGCCATGGTGTTGACGGCGTTGGCGCCCATGGCGTCGCGCACGTCCACGACCAGGTGCGCGACGACGTAGGTGGCGCCGGGCGCCTCGACGGTGCGCACGGTCAGGTCCAGGACCCCGCCCCCCACCTCGGCGAGCTTGGGGTCCTGCGCGGCGGCGAGGGCGATCAGCTCGTCGCGGGCCTCCAGCACCCGCAGCCGGGCCCCGGCCGGGTCGACGACGTCCACGACCTGTACCTGGGCCTGCATGACGGGTCCGGTGCTGCTGGTGGTGAAGCCGCCCCGCACCCGGGCGATCCGGGCGGCGTTGCTCGCCGCCGCGACCACGGACGGCTCCTCGGTGGCCATCGGCACCAGCACGTCCCGCCCGTTGACGGTCACGTTGGTGGCGATGCCGACGGGGATGCCCATGACGCCGACGACGTTCTCGATCATGTGCTCGGCGGCCTCCACGCCCAGCCCGCCCGGCTCCAGGGCGTCGAACACGGCGGGCTCCACGCCGCTCTCCCTCGCCACGGCCTCCCGGCGCTCCTGGACCGTGAGCGTGCGGAACCCGGTCAACCTGCTGTTCTGAGCCACTGCGTGCTTCCCCCGTGGAACGGGCACCGGTGTGCGGTGCGTCACTGCTGTCCGGTCCATGTAAGCAGCGAACGTCACACGGACGACATGTCCGGTTCAGACAACGGGGGCCGCGTTCACATGTCTGTTTCCTGCAGTGCGCAGCCGGTGGAGGCGCGCGGCGACGCCCACCCGGAACATCGGGTCGGGGGACCTCCAGTCCGGTCCGAGCAGGGCGGTCACCCTCTCCAGGCGCTGCTTGACGGTGTTGGGGTGCACGTACAGGGCCCGTGCGGCACGGGAGACGCTGCCGCCGCCGTCGGCGTAGGCGGCGATGGTCGCGGCCAGCTCGGTGCGGTGCTCGCGGTCCCAGTCGACGACGGGGCCGATCATCCGGTCGACGAAGGCGAGCGCCCGGGCGCCGTCGGTGCCGAACATCGCCAGGTAGGGGGCGTACTCGTCGGCCTCGTGCGCCCCGTCGGACACGCCCAGCGCGGGCAGGAGGCCGGCGCACTCCCACGCCTCGGCGAGGGCCGCGCCGATACCGGCCGGGCCGCTGACCCGGGAGGCGACCGCGAGCATGGGCCCCTCCTCCCGCGCGCCCCGGCTGCGGCGGACCTGGCGGGCCGCCTCGCCGGGGTCGCCTCCGGGGACCAGCACCGCCACGCCCTCCCCCTGGGCCGCGACCAGCCACCTGCGGCTGGCGGCGGACAGCGCGCGCAGCAGCGGATGGCGTGCCCGGTCGGGGACGGGCACCACCACCCCCGACCAGGGCTGGTCGAGGACGATGCCGCGTGCGGCGGCCCGCCGCTCCAGCGCGTCCATGTCGGCCGATCCCGAGACCAGGTCCAGCGCCAGTTCGCCCCGCACCCGCTCCTCCGCGTCGGTCAGGGCCTCGCGCTGCATGGTCAGCAGGGCCACGATCTGCCCCGAGCGCTCGATGGTGCGGCGCTCCACGTCGGTGAGCGGTGCCGGGCCGACGCCCACGAGCAGCAGGCCCAACAGCTCCGAGCCCGCGATCGCGGCGGCGACGACGTCCAGCCCCTCGGCGCCGACCGGGGCGCAGTGGCCCGAGGCCCGGCTGCGCTCGGCGGCCCGCACCGCCGGGGCCGACAGCCGCCCCCGCGTCCACCAGCGGCCGCCCCCCTCGGCGGTCGCGGCCACCGGCCGCAGCTCCCGGTCGGCGATGGCGACGGGCCGCCCCAGCGACTCGGCGAGCGTGGCCGCGACCTCGCGGGGGCCGTGGCCGGACAGCACCAGGGCGGTGAGCCGCTCGTGGACGCGGGCGGAGGCGTTCATGGCCTCCAGGTGGCGCTCAGCGCGGGACTGGGCGTCCTCGGCGCGGTCGGCGGCGTCGGTCACCGCCGAGAACAGCCGGGCGGTGTGCAGGATGACCGCGGCGTGGTCGGCGAAGGCCGACAGCAGCGCGATCTCGTCGCTGGCGAAGGAGCGCGTGGACCTGTCCGCGGCGAAGAGGACCCCGAGCACCTCGCCGTTGGCGGCCATCGGCACCCCGAGCAGGGACCGCAGGCGCTCCTCCCCCACGGCGGCGTCGATCTCGGGGTCGCGGTCGAGGTCGTGCTCCGCGCCGTAGTCGGCCGTCCACTGGGGCGACCGGGTGCGCACCACCCGGCTGGCGATGCCCATCCCCGCGGGGACGCGCAGCCCCTGGAAACGGGGGGAGACCGTGCCGCGGCTCGCGCGGACGAACAGCTCGTCGGTGCTCTCGTCGTAGACGGAGAGGTAGGTGACGTCGGTGCTGACCAGGTCGTGGGCGCGGTCCACGAGTTTGCGCAGCAGGGCCTGCACGTCGCGGACCTCGACCAGGTCGCGTGTGCTGGCGATGAGGGCGGACAGCTCGCCGTCGCGGCGCCGCAGCCTGCCGAACCCGGCGGCGGCCCGCTGCGCGCGGACGACCACCCCTTCCTCCACGGGCCCCAGGAGCGAGCGCACGTCCTCGGCGGAGAGCTGGTCGCCCGACTCCACCCGGGCCAGCAGGTCGACGACCGCGCGCTGGGCCCGGGGATCGAGTGGCGCGGGAGTGTCGTGCATCACGGAAGTATCGCATCTCCTCAGGTGGGAGGGCATACCGGCCGCTGCCGGGCCGCGCTCCGCGCTCCTCCGGGGCGCGTTCCCGCCCCCGTGCGCGGCTGGGCGGAGCCGGGCCGCGGGCCGCCTCAGACCCGCCGCCGGGCCGCCTGCGAGCAGCCGAGGAACACCCGCCACTCGTCGGCGGGAAAGGACAGGAACCCCGCCTCCCGGTTGCGGGCGTCGCGCACGTCGGCCCCGCTCTCGTGCTCACGGGCCTCCACGCAGTGGGACCCGCTCTCGGAGTAGGTGGACTTGTGCCAGGCGTTCACAGCATCCCCCGCAGGAACTCGACCGTGTGGCTCACGGGAAGTGCCATGCTCAGCGCGTCGCGGACCTTCCTCTCCAGGACGGCCGTCTCGGAGGGCTCCTGGTGCACGAAGTTTCCCCCTCCGTGGTCCGAGGACGCAATGACCGTCCCGTCGCGCAACCTGTACACCTGGACCGGCGCAACCGATGCAAGGTACAGGGAACCGTTCGGGAACACCTGTACGGAAGTCCGGCCGCGCGCCACCATGTGCAGGAGCGACTCCGCCTGCTCCTTCCTGACCGCTTCCGGCATCCATTCCAGTGCGAACTGCGGAAAAACCGCGGTGATCAGAGGATTGTTCCTTCCGACCAGCGCCTCGTGCCTACTCACCCGCAATTGCGACAAACGCTCTATTTCGTCGTCCGACTCGGTCGGACGCCCCGCACGGAACACCTCGCGCGCATAGGACAGGCACTGCACCAGCCCCGGAACGACCGACACCGTGACCGTGTCGATCGTCAACGCCTCGTTCTCCAGGTCCCCCAGCGACCGCATGAACGACGGGATCTCCGCCCCGGCCACCTCCAGGCGCCACTCCCGCAGCAGCGCCCCGTTGCCGCCGAGCAGGTCGCTCAGCTGCTTCACCCTGTCCTGGCGGGGGCGCGCCTTGCCGCTCTCCCACCGGGACAGGGTCGAGGCGGCGACACCGGAACCGAGCCTCTGGGCCAACTGGCGCTGCGTGTAGCCGTTCAATTCACGCGCCTTACGCAGAGATGTCCCGAAAATATTTGCACCCATGGTGGAAATTGAAGCACCGCGGTGCACATTCGACCACACGGACAGGGAGAAATTCCTATCGCTGGTGCGGCGAGGGGCTTCTCCACGATGCTGGGGACATGGACCGAACGAACCTGAACACGGACGTGTTCGCCAGGGCGGCAGAGGCCTTCATGGACCTGAGGGGGCTCGCCTTCACCGTCGAGTGGCGGCGCTTCCCCTGGACCCCCGGGGCCGAGGTCGACCGGGCCCTGGTGGGGCCCGCCTACCTGGGCAACGTCTCCATCGGCCTCAAGAACGGCTTCAGCTGGGGCTACCAGGACCGCGACGGCACCTGGCGCTACGTCCACCGCGACCGCCTCCACCTGCTGGTGGACTCCGTCGTCGAGCACCGCGCCGGCCACGCCCCGCCCCTCCCCCGCCGCAGCGACCGCCGGGTGGGCGGGGAGCACCGGGGCTGACGGGCGGGGCCCGGGAACGCACGGCCGTGGGAGCGCGCCCGCGCCCACGACCGCGACCGGGCACGGGCCCGCCCGGACGGACCGGACTCCGGCGGCCGGGAAACCGGACGTCGGGAGGCGCCCCGGCGGGACCACAGGACGCCCCCGGAGCCGCGACCGGCGGAGACGGGTCTACCATCGATCCGTCACGCCCGGACCCGCGCCCTGCCGCGGCAGGGCGCAACGGTACTACGGGAATCCACCTGAGGAGCCACACATGGGTATCGGAGCACGCGAGATCCTGGTTCTGCTCGTCATCGCGCTCCTGCTGTTCGGCGCGAAGCGTCTGCCCGCCCTCGCCCGCTCGCTGGGGCGCAGCGCACGCATCCTGAAGACGGAGCTCAAGGCCACCGACACCGGCGGGCAGCCCGGCGCGGACGCGGACCCCGGGACCGACCGCGCCCGGGAGTCGGACTCCGGCCCGTCGCCCCGGCAGGCCGTGGCGCACGCCGCGGCGCCGACCGGCCCTCCCCTGGAGGGCACGGTCGTCAGCCACCGCTCCGCCGACAGGTAGGAGCGGTTCCCGCCGCCCCGGCACGGGGTCGGTGCTCCCGGGGCGGGGCGCGGGAGGCCTCCGGGCGGCGCGCGGGCGAAGGGTGCGCGCACGGCCCGGAGGGGCCTCGGACGGTCTCCCCTCCAGGTGCGGGCGCCACCGCGGGGAGCGCGGGGTCAGCGGGGCGGGAGCCCCAGGTTCTCGCGGAGCGTCGCGCCGGTGTACTCGGCGCGCAGCGCGCGGCGCTCCTGGAGCAGGGGCACGACGCGGTCCACGAACTCGTCCAGCCCTCCCGGTGTGATGTGGGGGACCAGCACGAACCCGTCACTGGCGCGTTCGCGCACGTGCGTGACGATGTCCGCGGCCACCGACTCCGGGGTGCCCACGAACGTCTGGCGCGCGGACACCTCCACGACCAGGTCGCGGATGTTCAGCCGCTTGGCCTCGGCCAGCTCCCTCCACTCGCGCACCGTGGCCGCGGGGTCGCGAACCAGCCTGGTGCGGCCCCGGGTGATGCCGGTGTCCCCGGCCACCGGGTCGGCGTCCGGCAGCGGACCCTCCGGGTCGTGGTCGGACAGGTCCCTGCCCCAGACCGATTCCAGGAACCGGATCGCGGTCTGCCCGCTCACCTGCTGGTAGCGGACGTGCAGCGCCTTCTCGTCGGCCTCGGCCGCGGTGTCGCCGACCGTGTACGTGACGCCGGGCATGATCAGCAGCGACTCCGGATCGCGCCCGTGGGCCCTCACCCTCCGCTTCACGTCGGCGTAGAACGCCTTGCCCTCCTCGAACCCGCCGTGCCGGGAGAAGACGACGTCGGCCGAGGCCGCCGCGAAGTCCCGCCCCTGCGGGGAGTCCCCCGCCTGGATGACGACCGGCTGTCCCTGCGGCGCCCGCGGCAGGGTGGGCCGCGCCTCGATGTCGAAGAACCGGTCGTGGTGGCGGGCCGTGCCGGCCCCCGTGCCGCCTGCGCCCTCCCCCGCCGCGTCCCAGAACGCGCGGACGGCGCGCACGAACGAGGAGGCGCGCTCGTAGCGGTCGGCGTGGTCGAGGTAGCCGCCGCGCCGGAAGTTCTCGCCGGTGAAAGCGTCGGAGGAGGTCACCGCGTTCCACGCGGCGCGCCCCCCGCTCAGGTGGTCCAGGGTGGCGAGCTGGCGGGCGAGCTCGTAGGGCTCGTTGTAGGTGGTGCTGAGGGTGCCCGCCAGCCCGAGGTGGTCGGTCACCGACGCCAGTGCGGCGAGGACCGTGAGCGTGTCCGGCCTCCCCACCACGTCGAGGTCGTGGATCAGTCCCTGGTGCTCCCGCAGGCGCAGCCCCTCGGCCAGGAAGAGGTAGTCGAACCGTCCCCGTTCGGCGGTGCGCGCCAGGTGCTCGAACGAGGAGAAGTCGATCTGGCTCAGCGACGCCGGGTCGCTCCACACCGTCGTGTTGTTCACGCCCGGGAAGTGCGCGACCAGCCGCACCTGCCGGACCTCGGACTCACTGCCGCCCATCACGTTCTCCTTCGTCCGTCTGCGCCGTTCCCGCCCCAGCGGTCGTCCCCGCGCTCCGGCCGCGCCGGAGGCGCCGGGCCCTCCCGCGGCCCGGGACCTGCGCCCCGGCCGGGGGCGCGGCCCCCTTCCCCGCGCAGGCCTCCGGCTCCCGCGGCGGCGGGATCGGGCTCACCCCGAGTTCCAGTCCCATCCCGTACCGGTGTGCGGCCGCCTCGCCGTCCCCGGGCCCCGCCCCGCTCACGCGGGCGCGTAGCGGTTGGCGGGACGGGGCAGGCCGAAGCGGGCCCTCAGGGTGTCCTCTGCGTACTCCCCCCGGAACGCGCCCGACGCCCGCAGCAGCGGCAGCACCCGCTCCGCGAACACGGGCAGGTCCGCGGCGGCCGAGGAGGGCCTGACCGTGAACCCGTCCACGACCCGCCCCCACTCCAGGAGGGTCTCGGCCAGCGCCCCCGGGGAGCCGGTGTGGGTCAGCCCCGACAGCGCCCGCGAGGGTCCGGGCCGGTCCGGGTCGAGGAAGACGTTCACGTCGGCCAGCACCGGCACCCGTTCCGGGTCGCGCCCCGCCTCCGCCACCGCCTCGCGCACCCGGGCCCGGGACGCGCGGGCCCCGCCCAGGGTGGCGGGGGCCACGAGCACCACGTCGGCGGTGGTCGCGGCCGCGCGCAGCGACGGTTCGCCGTCGGCGCGCACCACGACCAGCGGGTGCCCCTGAGGCGGGCGCGGGGTGATCGAGGGGCCGCGCACGCTCCAGCCCGGGCCCTCGAAGTCCACGTAGTGCAGCCTCTCCCTGTCGACGAACCTCCCGGTGGCGGTGTCGCGGATCTCCGCGTCGTCCTGCCAGCTGTCCCACAGCCGCGAGGCGACGTCGGCGACCGCCTCCGCCTCCGCCCAGAGTGCGGCGTCCGGGGCGGTCCCCCGGCGCCCGACGGCCCGCGCGTCGGCCTCCGTGCGCGACACCTCCACCCGCCAGCCCGCCCGCCCCAGGCTCGCGTGGTCCAGGGAGGCCACCGCCTTGGCCACGTGGAACGGCTCGGTGTGGGTGGTGGTGACCGTCGGCACCAGGCCGATCCTGCCGGTCAGCGGGGCGACGGCGGCCAGGGTGAGGAGGGCGTCGGGCCGGTCGGCCCCGGTGAGGGAGTCGTCCAGCGCCACGAAGTCGAGGGCGGCCTCCTCGGCGAGGCGCGCCGCCCCGGCATACGAGGCGAGGTCGAACGGGTCCTCCACGCCGTCGAGGGCGGCGCCGATGTGCAGTGGGTAGGGCATGGTTCAGCTCCTGGGAAGGCCGGGCGGGTTGGTCTCGGACTCGGTGACGGCCTCGCCTCCGACGGCCCAGCGCTCCAGCGCCTCCTGGTACTCGCCGCCCTCGATGACGTGGTCGAGGGCGGCTTCCAGCGCCGCGACGAGGCCGTTGTCCTTGAGGGTCATCGCGGCGATCTCGGCCCTGATCTCACCGCCGCCGGAGACGGTGCCGACGATCTCGGTCTCCTCGGCGACCTCGACGTGGTAGGCGGCGCTGGGTGTGGGGCCGAGGTAGAGGTCGATGCGCCCGGACCGGAGGGCGAGGTAGTAGTCGCTCGAGTTCTCGTAGTACTGGAGGTCGAGGGGCTCCAGCCCCGCCTCCCGGTTCTGCTCGTCCCAGCGCAGGAGGATCTCCTCCTGGTTGGTGCCGGAGCTGACCGCGACCGAGAGTCCTGCCACGTCCTCGGGCCCGGCGACCTCCCCGATGCCGCTGTCGACGCTGCTCTCGAAGGAGACGGTGTCCACCCGGTAGGTGGCGAAGTCGTAGAGGTCCTTGCGCTCCTCGGTGACGGTGACGTTGGATAACGCGGCGTCGAACCGTCCGCTCTCCACGGAGAGGAAGAGGTTCTCCCAGCCGGTCGCCTCGGGGACGTACTCCAGGTCCAGGACGTCGGCGACGAGCTGGGCGACGTCGGTCTCCACCCCGATGACGGTCTCGTCGTCGTCGGCGTAGAACGCCAGGGGCGGCGCCCCGCCGCTGGAGTGGCCCACGTTCAGCTCACCGGACGCCCGGATCCCGTCGGGGACGAGCGCGGCGATCTCGGGAACGGCCTCCGCCCGGACCCGGTCCTGGTCGGGGGTGAGGTTGAAGGGGCTCCCCTCCCCCGCCCCGTCCGCCGCGGCGGCGCCCTCCCCGGGGTCGGCGCACGCGCTGAGGGCCAGGGAGAGGGCCGCGAGGGCGGCCAGAACGGCGGGGGCCCTCGTGGAGGGGGCGGGGGTCGGGGTCGGCATGGGGCTCCTCGGGGGGGCGGGTCCCGTGTTCGGACGGGAACGGGCGGCGGGAGGACGGCGGTGTGCGGTGCGGGCGGTGGGGGTGGGGCACGGGACCGCCCCACCGGTCAGAGGACCTTGTCGAGGAAGGCCCGGGTGCGCTCGTGGCGGGGCGCGTCCAGCACCTGCGCGGGCGGCCCGGACTCCACGACCCGTCCCCCGTCCATGAACACGACGGTGTCGGCGACCTCGCGGGCGAACCCGATCTCGTGGGTGACGACGACCATCGTGGTCCCGGCCGCCGCGAGGTCCCGGATGACGTCGAGGACCTCGCCCACCAGTTCGGGGTCGAGGGCGCTGGTGGGCTCGTCGAAGAGCAGGACCTTGGGGCGCAGGGCCAGGGCCCGGGCGATCGCGACCCGCTGCTGCTGGCCTCCGGAGAGCCGCCGCGGGTGGACGTCCGCCTTGTCGGCCAGCCCCACCCGGTCCAGCAGGGCACGAGCCTCGGCCTCCACCTCGGCGGCGGGGCGCCGGAGCGCGAACCGGGGGGCCTCCACGACGTTCTCCAGGGCGGTCAGGTGGGGGAACAGGTGGAAGTTCTGGAACACGAAGCCGATGGCGGCGCGCTGGCGCAGGATCTGCCGTTCCCTGAGCTCGTGCAGGACGCCGCGGCCGCGGCGGTAGCCGATGAGCTCGCCGTCGACGGCGACGTAGCCGCGGTCGGCGCGTTCGAGGTGGTTGACGCAGCGCAGCAGGGTGCTCTTGCCGGAGCCCGAGGGGCCGAGCACGGCGGTGACGTGCCCTGCCCCGACGGTCAGGTCGACGCCGCGCAGCACCTCCAGGGCGCCGAAGCTCTTGTGGACGCCGCGCACCTCCACCATGGGAGTGCTCACGGGGTTCCTCCTCTCGGCGCCGGTCCGCCGCGCGCCGTCCGGCGGGCGAGGGCCTCCCCCGCCGAGCGGAGCCGCTGGAGCGGTGTGGGCGGCAGGACGCGCACGGAGCCCTTGGCGTAGTGGCGCTCGACGTGGAACTGGGCGACGGACAGCAGCGTGGTCAGGACGATGTACCAGAGGGTCGCGACCATGAGCAGGGGCACCACGTCGCCCGTCCGGTTGTAGATCACCTGCACGCGGTAGAAGAGCTCGCCCAGCGCCATCACGTACACCACGGAGGTGCCCTTGAAGAGGCCGATGACCTCGTTGCCGGCGGTCGGCATGATCGTGCGCATGGCCTGGGGCAGGATGATCCGGCGGACCTGGCGCCCCCGCGGGAGGCCGAGCGCGGCGGCGGCCTCGCGCTGGCCCTGGTCGACGGAGAGCACGCCGGAGCGGACGATCTCCGCCGCGTAGGCGGCCTGGTGCAGGGCCAGTCCCAGGACCGCCGCCGTCATGGGGCTGATGAGCTCCATGGTGGGAAAGGTGACGAACGCCGGGCCGAACGGGATCCCGAAGGACAGCCGGTCGTACAGGATCGCCAGGTTGTACCAGAACAGCAGCTGGACGATGAGGGGGATCGACCGGAACGCCCACACGTAGACCCAGGCGACCCCGGCCAGCAGGGGGCTCCGGGAGAGCCGCATGAGGGCGAGGACGCCGCCGATCGCGAAGCCGATGACGGTGCCGTAGACCGTGAGCCGGACGGTCAGCCAGAGGGCGTTGAGGATCGACTCGGCGAACATGTACTCGGCGACGACGTCCCACTTCCACGCCGGGTTGGTGACGAGCATGTTGAGGAACATCGCGGCCAGGACGGCGACGACGGCTCCGGCCGCCCAGCGCAGGGGGTGGGGTGCGGGCCGGACGGGGAGTCCCGCCAGGTCCACCGGGTCGCTGCCGCCGCCGGCGGGCGGGGCGGCCTCTGCGGTCGTCGGGGCGCTCACCTCCCGTCCCCCCTCCGGAAGGGGCCCGTGCAGGAGTGGAGGGGGCCGCGGCCGGGTGCGGCGGGAGGGACGGGCCGCGGGGCGTCCTCGGCGGTGCGCGCCGTCCGCGGGGCCGGGGTCGGCCGGTCCGGGGCGGCGCGCCGGGCCTCCGGACCGCGCGCCGCGGTTCCCGTCCCCGGGTGCCACGGGCGCTGCGGGAACGGGGGCAGCTCCTTGCCGAAGGCGAGGGGTCCGACGCTCTCGGGGTCGGCCGCGACGTCGAAGCCCGGCGTGTACCCCGCGGCGAGGTAGAGCCCGCGCGCCTCGGGCTGGCGCGGCCCGGTGGTGAGGTGCACGCGCCCGTACCCGGCCGCGGCGGCGGCCCTCTCCAGGGCGGCCAGGACCAGGCGCGCGTAGCCGCGCCGCCGGTACGCCGAGGCGGTCCACATGCGCTTGACCTCGGCCGTCCGGTCGTCGTAGCGGCGGAAGGCGCCTCCGGCGACGGGCCGCCCGCCCAGGAGGAGCAGCAGGAGCAACCCGTGCGGCGGGGCGAAGTCGGAGACCGGGAACCGGGTCATCTCGTCGCCCGCCGCGCTGCCGTAGCGCGCGGTGTACTCGCGGCGGAGCTCGTCCACCAGCGGTGCGGCCAGGGGATCGTTGATGCGCGCGGCCCGGAGGACGGTGGTCTCCGGCGGCGCGGGCCGTTGTGGACCCATGGGCGGCCTCGCTCTCGCTGTCGTGCGGCCCGTGGGGGCGGGGCTCGGGCCGCCCTCGAATTCTCTTTCCCACAAAACCCATATGTCAAGTAGGAAAAGTAGGCATAGAGGGCCGGCGCCCGCGCCGGGGCGACCCCGGGAGGCCGCCCCGGCTCACTCCGCCCACGGGCTGCCCAGGACGGCCTCCACGAAGTCGTCCCGCACGAAACCCGGGACGTAGTGGGCGAGCACGTCGGCGTTGACGGTGCCGAAGACGGTGCGCGGCCGGTGGGCGTTGCCGTGTGTGAACTCCGCCAGGATGCGCCGCTTGAAGTCCGGGCGCGGGTGCGCCCCGGTGACGGCGCCGATGTCGTCCGCTGCCAGGTCGTTGAGGCCCAGCCCCAGGACGTCGGTCTCCACCCCGGCGGTCACCAGGGCGATCTCGGGTTCGAGGAACTCCGGCACGCCGGGCGTGGTGTGCAGGGCGATCCCCAGCCACACCTTGCGCGCGTCGCCCTCCGAGCACCCGTGGTCCAGCAGGAACGCCCGCGCGGCGTCGGCCCCGTCGACCTCGAAGCGCCGGTCCGCGCTGCCGTACCCGGCGGTCAGCCCCAGGTCGTGGAACATCGCGCCGACGTAGAGGAGTTCGGGGTCGGCCTCGATCCCGCGGCTGCGCCCCTGGAGCGCGCCGAAGAGGAAGACCCTGCGCGAGTGGTGGAACAGGAGGTCGTCCACGGCGCCGCGGACCAGCGCGGTCGCGTCGCGGACGAGTTCGGTGTCGGGTACGGCCACTCCGGCGACGGTCTCGGCCATGTCGGTCCTCTCGGGTCGGGGCGCTCCTGCCCATCGTGATCCCGTCGGGAACCCCGCGCCACGTCCGCGCGGACGTGTCGCCCGCCGATCGCCGGAGCGGCCCCGCGGTCCGGCCGGGGACCTCCGCTCCCGCGCGCCCCCGCCCGGGGGCTACGCGCGGGGGGCGCCCGCGGCGATGCGGTCGAGCCATTCGCGCAGGAGGGCCGACTCCGCGCCGGTCAGCGCGTCCGAGCCGTCGGACAGCAGGGCGGCCAGCCGCAGAGCGGCGGCGCCCGCCCCCGGCTCCGCGGGGTCGTCGTCCCCGGGGACGGGGTCCTCGGTGAGCAGGCCGGCGAAGACGGCGTCACGGACGCGGTGGGACAGGCCGGGGTCGGTGTAGACGTCGGGCTGGCTGACCATGCTCAGGGCGACGCCGACGTTGGCGGACATGATCGCCTGGGCGGCGCGGTGGGGCCCGACCCGCAGGCGACCGGCCGCCGCACAGCGGACGAGGGTCCGCTCCAGCAGGGAGAACGCCTCCTTCGACGCACCCGGCACCTGCGCGAGGTGCGGGGAGAACATCAGCCGGTAGACGGCCGGGTGGGCCAGGGCGAAGCCGTTGTGCGCGTCCCATCCCCGGCGCAGGTCCGCGACGGGGTCCTCCGTGTGCCCGGCCGAGCGCTTGGCGCCCAGGTAGCGCTCGAAGCCGTAGTCCACGAGCGCGCTGAGCAGACCGTTCTTGTCCCCGAAGAGCCGGTAGAGGACGGGGGCGCCCACACCGACGGCCTCGCACACCGCCCGGGTCGCGATGTCCCGGTCGGGCGAGTCGTCGAGCAGGCGTTCGGCCGCTTCGAGCATCTGCGTGCGCGTGTCCACGTGCCGAGGATAGCCACTCCGCGCACCCGCGCGCCCCCCTGGCGATACCAGAGTTACGTAAAACACGTATCTCGGGTACGCTTCTGATGTTATCGTCGATAACAGGAAATCGGAACACCGATACAAGCCAGGGGAAGCACCATGGACACCCAGAACACCCACCGGGTCGCCCTCGTCACCGGGGCCTCCGGCGGCATCGGGCGCGCCGTCGCCGAACGCCTCGCCCGCGACGGGATGTCCGTCGTGGTGCACTACGCGGGAAACGCCGGACGCGCCGAGGAGACCGTCGCCTCCATCACCGGCCGGGGCGGCCGGGCCCTCGCGGCCCGTGCCGACGTCGCCGACGCCGACCAGGTCGAGGCGCTCTTCGACACCGCGGAGAGGGCCTTCGGCGGGGTGGACGTCGTGGCCCACACGGCCGGGGTGCTCAGGCTGGCCCGGGTCGCGGAGCAGGACCTGGACGACCTCGACGACCTCCTGCGCACCAACGTGCGCGGCACGTTCGCGGTCGCCCGCGAGGCGGCCCGCCGCGTCCGCCGGGGAGGAGCGGTCATCACCTTCTCGTCCTCGGTCGTCAAGCTCGCCTTCCCCGGCTACGCGGGGTACGCGGCGAGCAAGGCCGCCGTGGACGCCCTCACCCCGGTCCTCGCCGGCGAACTGCGGGGACGCGACGTCACGGTCAACGCCGTCGCCCCCGGCCCCACCGCCACCCCGCTGTTCCTGGAGGGCAAGGACCGGGAGACCGTCGACCGGCTCGCCGCCCAACCCCCGCTGGAGCGCCTGGGCCTGCCCGAGGACATCGCCGAGTCGGTCGCCTTCCTGGCCGGCCCGGGGCGCTGGATCAACGGCCAGACCGTCTACGCCAACGGCGGCATCGCCTGACCCCCGGCGGCCCCCGGCCCGGGCGTGCGCGGACCCCGCACCGCCCGGGGACGGGCGCCCCGGCGGCGCGCGAGGCGGAGCCGGCGGCGGGCAGTCGGCGGACCCGGTCCGGGCGGACCCGCCATGGCCCGAAGCGGCCAGGAGAGCGGCGGGCAGACCCGGCCCGGAGAGGCGGCCACGGCCGGACCCACGGGCCCGTTTCGCCCAGGAAGCTCCGTGATTGGTGAAATCGCCGTAAACGTGCGCCAAGTCGCCCGTGGGCCGCCCCGCACCGCACCCCCGGGTGTTTCGCTGGCGGTGAGGGTTCACCGTGAGCGACGGAGGGGGCGCCATGACGGAGGCGACAGGGGACGGCCCGCGCGCGCAGGAGCGCGGATCCCTGAGCAACTGGGTCCCACTGGGGCTGGCCGCCGCCGCGGTCGCCGCCCTCGTCGTGGGCTGGCCGCTGGTCAACGCGCTCCTGCCCGGCTCGGAGACCGTCCCCTCCGGCGAACCCGTGACCGTCGGCGCCGCGGGGGAGTACCGGGCGTCCCTGACCTTCCCCCAGGACGGCTGGCTCCTGGACACCGGCGCCAGCCAGGCCGGGCAGGTCTACCGTTTCGACCGCGGCCCCGTGCAGCTGACGCTCAACTCCGTCACCCCCACGACCTCGCCGCCGCCCACCGCCGAGGAGCTGTGGGACGGCATGCGCCGGGTCGCCCGCGCGGGCGAGGCGTCGGCACGGCTGAGCGAACCGGAGGCGATCTCGACCGAGGACGGGGCCGAGGGGCTGACAGGCACCCTCAAGAGCGACTCCCAGCAGGGCGCGGCGGTCGTCTACCCCTCCCCCGACGGCCGCTTCGCCGTGGAGATGACGCTCGCCGGGCAGGACGCGACGACGGCCGACCTCGCCGCGGTCGCCGACGTCGTCCGGTCCGTCTCGTTCACCAGGGAGGGAGCCGCATGAACCACGCACCCGACGACCGGCCCGCCCCGGCCGCCACCGACCGGGGGACGGTGCCGTCCCCACGCCGTTCGCCCCACACCACTCCGGGCCCCCGGCGCGTCCCCGCGCCGCGGCCCGGCGACGGGGGGTCCGCGCGCGGCCGGCGGCTGCCGGCCCTGGCCTCGCTCGTCCTGATCACCGTGCTGTGCCTGGCCGGACTGCTCTACCTGGCGCTGCAGATGGCGCTCCCCGTGCGGGCCTTCCTCCCCGAGGCGCTCCTGGCCGCGGCGCTCGGCATCGTGACCCTGGCCTTCGGGTTCTGGGTGCTGCGCCGCATCCGCCCCGTGCGGGAGCCCGACGCGGACGCGTCCGTGGTCGCGGTGGCCTGGGGCCTGTTCGCGGCGACCGGCGCCGGGGTCGTCGCCAACGGCGGCCTGGGGGCGGTCTGGGCCAAGGGCCTGGGACTGGACCTGGCGGGGGTCTGGGGCGCCGCGCTGACCGCGCCGCTCAACGAGGAGGTGCTGAAACTGGCGGGGATCGTGCTCGTCGCGGTCGCCTTCCCGACCTCCGTGCGCGGGCCCGTGGACGGTTTCGCGATCGGCTCCCTGGTGGGCCTGGGGTTCGAGGTGACGGAGAACTTCATCTACTCGATGAACGCGGTGCTCATGGCGGGCGGGACCGGCGGCCTCGCCCCCGTGGTGCAGACCGCCGTCATCCGGGTGGGGCTGACCGGCCCGGGATCCCACTGGGCGATGTCGGCCGTCGCGGGCACCGCCGTCGGCCTGCTCGCCGCGGTGGGCTGGCGGCCGAGGACCCGCCGGGCGGTGTGCGCCGCCCTCCTGGTGGCGCTCGCGATGGCGCTGCACTGGCTCCTGGACGCGCCCCTGTTCAGCGGTGTCCTCGGCGTCCTGGCCAAGGTCGCCGTCATCTTCGCGACGACGATGGCCGTGTACCTCACCGTGCGGCGCGCCTACCGGCGCCGGGTGCGCGACGCGCTGGGCTCGGAGGCGGAAGAGCTCGGGATGCGCAGGTCGGCGGCCGTGGCCCTGGCCACGCGGCACGGGCGGCGGCGCGAACTCCAGCGGGTCGCGCAGCCGGAGCAGCCGGCCGTCTGGGACCGGCAGGACCGGATGGTGCGGGCCGCCGAGGACCGGGCTGCGCTGTACGCCGGACACTCCGTCTGACCCGGCCGCACCGCCGTCCCGCTTCCGTGCGGACGCGGGGCGGCGGGGCGGAGGTCAGGCCGTGCCGGGCCCGCCTGACCGGGCACGGTGTGCGGCGACCGCGTACACGGCCGCTCCGAGCAGGACGACGACCGCCGCGAGCCCACCGCCCAGCCCCAGGGTAAGCGCGTCGGGCTGGAACAGTGCCTGCCCGCGCAGCGCCTGGTGGGTGAGGAGCGCGAACGACCCGGCGTAGCCCGCACCGGCCACGACCACCAGCGCCGTGCGCACACCCTCCCCCTTCAGCACCGGAACCCTCCGCGACGCCGCGGCCAGGCCCAGCGCCACCAGTGGCACGACCTGCATCCCGTGCAACCCGACGAAGTGCGGCACGCGCAGATCGCCGCTCTCCGCGTTCCACCCGGTCACGGGAGCGCCCTCGCCGCCGTCCGGGGCACCGACGCTGTGCGCGCCCATCGTCTGCAGTTCGACGCCGGACTCCTCCGCCCGGTGCTGGTCCGGCGTGGGCTGAGTCATCATCGGCCCGATCGCCATCCCCGCCACGCACAGGAACACCCCCAGGCGGATCGCCCAGGACAGGGGCCGGTCGACCCGCTTCTGGACCAGGAGCAGGAGACCGATGGCCAGGGTGCCGAGCAACAGCACGACCGCGCCGTTGCCCATCATCTGCTGGACCGCCGCGTCGAACTCGGTGGAGAAGTTGAAGTGGCTGCGCGTCCCCCTCCCGGCCTGGAGGAAGATCGCGACCGTCTCCACCAGACAGGCGGCCGCCACAGCCGTGCCCAGGACCCACAGGGTGCGGCGCCAGCGCGGGAACAGGCTGAACATCCAGGCGAGGGTGAGGCAGTACAGGCCGAAGGAGACCGCGAACTTGAACGGCTTGAGCCAGACGGACTCCCCCAGGAGCGTGCGGCCGTCGACGACCATGCCCACGCACGTGGCGAGGGCGAGCAGTCCGCACAACGCCGCGAAGCACACGAGCGGCCGGTGCCACCGGCGGGGCACGTCCGGCGGGGACGGGGCCTCCGGCGGACCGGGGGCCTCCGGGGCCGGACCGGAAGCGGGGGTAGGAGCGGGGGAGAACGTGCTGTTCATCAGGGTCTTTCCGGGAGAAGAGGTCGACGGGACGAGTCTTCCGAAGCCCCTTCGGCCTCTCAATCCTGCTCACACCACTCCGATCCGGGACCCACCCCCACCCCGCGGTGGTGGACGCACCACCGCGCGGGCGGCGCCCTTCGGAGGGGCCCGTCCCCCGCGGACCCGCACCCCTGCCACCACGCGGGCGGCGTGAGCGCACACGCGCGAGCCGTCCCTCCGCGCGGCCGGAGACACCGCACGCGGGCGGCGGGGCCGAGGTCAGGCCCCGGGGCGGGTCCAGCGCTGGAGCAGCGTGCCCTCGGACTCGATCAGCACCCGGGGCGTGAACAGGCGGTCGGCGACGGCGCCCACGGCGATGCGCTGCTCGGCGCCGCCCGCCAGGGCGGGGACCACGGTGAGGCACAGCTCGTCCAGCAGTCCGGCGGCGGCCACGTCGGCGAGCAGGCGCGGACCGCCCTCGCACAGGACCCGGGGCAGACCGCGCGCGGCCAGCGCCCCGACGGCGGCGGGCAGGTCGACGGAGTCGCCGCCCGCCACCAGGACCCGGTCCGCGCCCAGGGTCCTCCGGGCCAGCCCGATCGCCTCGGCGCCCGCGGCCGCGCAGGTCACCATCAGCACGCCGCCCCGGTCCCCGTCGGCTCCGCCCCCGGGGTCCGCCGCGAGCAGCGGCGGCACCGCGGCCGTCCGGCTGACCACGGCCAGTTCGGGGCAGGCCGCACGGCCCCCGGCAACGGCGCGCGCCGCCCGGTCCCCGGTGCGGGGGCGCGGGCGCCGGTACCCCTCGACGCGGGCGGTTCCGGCCCCGACCAGCACGACGTCGGCCAGGTCGCGGAGCAGCGTGTACACCAGCCGGTCGGCGGGGGTGTTGATGGTCCCCGTCCGACCGTCGCCGCCCGCCGCCGCGCCGTCCAGGGTCGCGACCATGTTCGCCCGCACCCAGGGGCGGCCCGTCCCGCCCGGGTGGGCGTAGAGCCCCTCCAGCGCCGCCGCGTCCAGGCGTTCGCCCGGGGCGGCGACCCCGGGCAGGGCGTCGTTCAACAGCAGGCGCACGACGGTGCCTCCGGGGTCTCGGCTCCCTGGCGGGTCGTCGCCGCGCTCGGGGAGGAGCCGTGGACGGCGGGCGCCGCGCGGCTCATCCCGTCCCGCGCAGCCACGTCGCCACGAAGTACATGACGCCGAACGGGTCGTCGGCGTAGAGGAGCTCTGGCCGCACCAGGGTCCCGCTGAAGGCCACCGCGTGCCCCATGACCTGGAACGCCGCCCGGCCCGCCACCATCAGCTCCTCCGCCGGCCCGGGGTCCAGACCGAGGAGGCCGGTCCAGTCCCCCGCCGCCAGCGACCGGCGGATCCCCTCGTCGAAACCGAAGGCGCGCTCGTCCAGGTACCCGGGGGCCCTGAGCCCGCGCCGGGCCCCGCCGTCGCCCATGACGAGCAGGCCCACCCGGCCGCTCCGCCCGGCGATCCGCGCCCCCGCGGCCTCCGTCTCGGCGGCGGACGCGTCCCAGGCCACCGTCAGCATCTCCACCGGCCCGGAGTACCCGGCCCCGTCGAGCAGCCGGCGTGCCACGCCCAGGCTCAGCGGCAGCGCCCGCTCCCGGGGCGCCCGCTCTCCCGTCCCGCCGAACCCCCGGACCGGCACCGCGCCCCCGGCGTGCTCGCCCGGGGCGTCGTGCCCGCCGACCACCACGACCACGTCCGGTGTGAGTGCGGTCAGCGCCCCCAGGGCCTCCGTGCACGCCTTGCGCAGCTCGGCAGCCACGTCCTGGCCCCCGGTGAGCTCGCGCAGCAGCAGGGGCGGATGCGGGCAGACCACGGTTCCCACGATCAAGGACGACTCCTCACGCCAGCCCCCGCACGGTGCGCGCAGGGGGTCGGACCCCGCGGATGGCGGCGACCATGTCGAGCACCTGCCGGGTCTCCACCACCTCGTGGACCCGGTAGACCTGCGCGCCCAGCCAGGCGCACACCGCGGTCGCCGCGAGCGTCCCGGTCAGGCGCTCGCCCACCGGCAGGTCGAGGGTCTCGCCGACGAAGTCCTTGTTGGACAGCGACACCAGCACCGGCCACCCGGTCGAGGTCATCTCGCCCAGGCGCCGGGTCAGCTCCAGGGAGTGCCAGGTGTTCTTGCCGAAGTCGTGCGCCGGGTCGATGAGGGCCGACGCCGGGTCCACCCCCAGGGACACCGCGCGCTCGGCCAGGGCGACGGTGCGGTCGACGGCGTCGCGCACCACGTCCTCGTAGTGCACCCGGTGCGGCCGGGTGCGCGGGGTGACGCCCCCCGTGTGGGTGCACACCAGGCCGACGCCGAACTCGGCCGCGACCTCCGCCAGCCCCGGGTCGTACCCGCCCCAGGCGTCGTTGAGCAGGTCGGCCCCTGCCTCGCACACCGCCCGGCCCACGGACGCCCGCCAGGTGTCCACGCTGATGACCAGGTCGGGGAACTCGGCCCGGACCCCGGCCACGAAGTCCACGATCCGGCGCTTCTCCTCGTCCGCGCCGATCTCCTCCCCCGGGGCCGCCTTGATCCCGCCGATGTCCACGATGTCGGCGCCCTCGTCGACGACCCTGCGCACGCGCTCGAACGCGGGACCGTCGTCCCAGGTGGCGCCCTTGTCGTAGAAGGAGTCGGGTGTGCGGTTGACGATCGCCATGACCAGCGCCGTGTCCGCGCCGTACTCCCGGCCCCGCAGTCTCAACACCGGCCGATCACCCCCTCCAGTCCGTCCGGGAGCACCGCGCGCCCGGTCCCGCCGCCCGCCCGCGGCTCCTGCGCCCCCACATCGGCCGCCGGCGGGCGCTCCACGACGCTGACCTCGGTCGCGAGAGGCGCCCCCCGCCCCTCCCCGGAGCCGAACTGCCGGAGCTCGACCCGGTCGGAGACCCGGTCGAGGCCGGAGCGGCGGTCGGCTACCGCGAGGAGTTCGGTGGCCATGGCCCCCAGGTCGCGCAGCGACTGGTGCCTGTGGGCCCGGCGCCCCAGGTCCACCTGGGCGACGGCGTCCACGCCGCGCCGCAGGTGGGTGTCGACCAGGACGGCGAGTTCGACGCCGTAGCCGGTCGGCACGGACAGCTGGGAGAACAGGTCCCGGCGCACGGCCCACTCCCCCGACAGCGGCTGCACGACACCCGAGAGCGCGGGCCAGCGCAGGGCGATGGTGGGGCGGGCGACGAGTTCGGTGACCCGGCCGCCCTCGTAGGAGACCTCGCCCCCGGCGCCCCCGCCGTCCCCGGACAGGTCCAGGACGCGGTCGTAGAAGCCCTTGACCAGGGACACGCCCGGCTGGGTGAGCAGGGGGCCGAGCAGCCCGGACACGAAGTGGGTGCCCCACTCGACGAGGTCGGCGTCCAGGAAGGCGACGATGTCGCCGGAGGTCACGAACTGGGACTTCCACATCGCCTCGCCCTTGCCCCGGTGGTGGCCGAGGTCGGGCCGGACGTCGCCGACGCGGTGGACGGTCGCTCCGGCCTCGCGGGCCACGGCGGCCGTGTCGTCGGCGGAATCGGAGTCCATGACGACGATCTCGTCCAGGAGGGGCGCGTCCTCCACCAGCTCCCGGCGGACCCGGGCGACGATCCCCCCGACGGTCTCGGCCTCGTCGCGCGCCGGCAGCACCAGGCTGACCGTGCCGCGCCCCCGGTGTTTGAGTTCGACCAGCCGCTCGACCGACCAGTCCGAGGACCGGTACGTGCGACGTCCGAACCACGCGTTCTCCACTGAAGCCTCCCCAGCGGCCAACCCTAGGGCACGTTCCGTGCGGGGGACCGGCCAGGACGTGAATTCGGGTGTGAAATCCCCGCGCTCTGTGACGGGTGGCTCACGGGGGGCCGGTGCGGCGGGCGCGACCCGTCGGCGGAGGCCGCGCTCCCTTCGGGCCGGACGCCCGCGCGCCCGGTCCGCCAGCGGGGGCACCCCCGTGCGGAGCGGTCGGGACCGCTCAGTACGGTTCAGGGGCGCGCGGCGGCGACCAGCCGCTCCATGCCGTCGCGGTCGACGAAGTCGCTGTGGGTCCCCGCGCTCCCGCACGTGAAGGCCCCGGCCACGGAGCCGGCCAGCACGCACTCCTCCACCGGGGCGCCGCCGAGATAGGCGTGCAGGAACCCCGACACGAAGGCGTCCCCCGCCCCGTTGGTGTCCACGACGGGGCGCTCGGGCCGCACCGCGGGGAAGTGCCGGGGCCCCTCCTCGCCGCGCACGAGCACGTGGCAGCCCTCGGCCCCGTCGGTGGCCACGGCCAGGCGGGCGCGGCCACGGTCCAGGATGCCGCGCAGCACCTCGCCGACCCGGTCGCGAACCGTCGCCGCGCTCATGAACACCAGGTCCGAGCGCAGGGCGTAGTGCAGGTGGTGGGGGTTCTCCCCGTCCCAGTCGTGCAGGTCGGTGGAGCTGGTGGCCTCCAGCCCCTCCAGGTCCTCGTACACGTCGCGGTTGTGGTTGACGATGGACAGGTGCACGTGGGCGGCGCGCTCCAGGTGGGGCAGGTAGAACTCGCGGGGCAGGCGCAGGTCGGCGGGGTGGCGGCCGTCGTAGAAGGAGAAGCGCCGCCCCCCGGGGTCCACCAGGTTGATCCCGCGGGGGGTGCCGTGCGGGGAGACGACGTGCTCGAAGTCCAGGCCGAGTCCGGCGTAGCGCTCCAGGACCATGCGGCCCTGGACGTCGTCCCCGAGGAAGTCCACGAACTTCACCGCCAGACCCAGCGCGTGGCAGCCGAGCGCCACCCCGTTCCCGGTGTGGCCCACGTAGTCGTGCGCCGGCGGGACGGACACGGAGTCGCCCGGGGGCACCTCCAGGGCGTCGACGCGGACGACGGTGTCCACCCCGGCGCCGCCCACCACCAGGACGTCGTGGACGGGTGCGGTCGCCATGCTGCCTCCAGGGTGTTCCGTGTCGGGGGTCCGGGTCTGCCGGGGCCCGGCCGCCGGAGCCCGGGCGGGTCTTCGGGGAGGGGTTCCCGGTATGCCGGGAACACTCTTCCACAGCCTCAGGGGACGAGCCCCTCCACCCGGTCGGCGCCCTCCGCGTGGACGGCCACCGCCCCGGGGACGGCGACCAGGTCGAGGCTCTTGTAGTCGTACTCGCGGCCGCGGGGGTCGCGCACGCCCACGGGGACGCCCTCCGCCCCCTCCTCGGTGACGCTGTCCCCGAAGGGCACCACCATGATGTCGGGGACCGTCCCGCTGGAGAGGCCCGTCCATGCCATGCGCGGGAGCAGGACCGCGTCGGCCAGGGGGAGGACCACTCCTTCGGCCCCCGAGCCGAGGACGTAGTCCGTCACCTCCGCGGTGCCCGCGCCGAGCACCCGGACCCTGAGCACCTCCTCCTCGGTCCAGTCGTCCACACGGACCACGGCCCCGCCGGTGTCGGCGAGCAGCACGTCGTCCTCGAAGACGGACACGTGCTCCGACTCCCGTGCCTCCTCGGGCAGTGCGGCGACCTCCTCCCCCGAGTCCAGGTCGAGGAACGCGGGCGGATGGTGCCTGCTTCCGCCCCAGCGGGTCAGCAGGACCACGGGGGCTCCCCCGCCCGTCGGAGGCACGCTCAGGAAGGGGACCTTCTCCCCCTCCGCGGTCTCCCACTCGTGCCGCCAGACCTCGGTGCCGTCCCCGGCGTCCAGGCCGACGACCGCGTACGTGCCCGCGCCTCCCCCCTCCGGCACGAGGCACGCGTGGACGAAGACGACACGGTCCCCCGCCATCCGCGCCTCGTCCCCGAGGCAGTTCCGACCGGGAACGCCGGCCGGGGTGTGGGACCACAGCTCCTCGCGTCCGTCGACCGAGCGGCCGGACAGGGCGGGGCCGTCCCAGCGCAGGCGCAGGCCGGCGTTCCAGCCCGCGTACTCCTCCCGGTCCTCCTCGGAGAGCGCGAACCGGCCGGCGACCTCTCCGGTCCCCGGGTCCAGCAGCACGGTGACCGGGTCCGCGGGACCGGCGGCGTCCCCCTCCGGGGCCTCCGTGTACGTGACGTACGCCCCGCCGTCGACGGCGCCGCCCGCCACACCGTCCGCGTACGGGAGCCGGTAGCTCCACAGCTCCTCGCCCGTCGCCCCGTCCAGGGCGACCACCCCGTCGTCCAGGACGACCAGCGCTCCGCGGCTGCCGCGGACCACGTCCTGGATCCGCGCAGCCGGGGGCGGGTTCCAGGTCCACCCCACCCGTGTGACCGTCGGCGGCTCCGGAGCGGGGCCCCCCGGCCCGGCCACGGTGTGCAGCACGGACGGGAGCACGGCGACAGGGACGAGGGCCCCGGCGACCGCCGCGGCCAGGACCCCGGCGGGGAAGCCCAGCAGCAGGCGGCCCCACCGCCGGGGCGAGGGCCACGTGGGGGCGGCCGCCAGCAGGAGGCCGCCCAGGGAGGTGAGGCAGAGGGCGAGCCACAGGACCGTCGCGCGCTGGGAGGGGGCGTAGGTCTCCGGTGCGCCCGCGGTGGCGAGGAAGGAGTCGCGGGGGAAGGCCGTGAAGGCCAGGAACGCCAGGCCCGCCGAGACCGCCGCCAGCACGGTGACGGCCCACCCTCGCACGGGCAGGTCGCCCTCGTCGAGCACACGCACCGCCATGCGGGCCGCCCATGCCAGGAGCACCGCGGCCAGGAGCGGCACCAGGAGCCAGACGCCGGCGACCTCTTCGCGGGGCGCGCTCCGGAGCCCGCCGAAGAAGCCCCACACCGCCAGGGCGGCCGCGCCCGCCAGCAGCCCGAGTCCGGCCCAGGCGACGACGCTCCTGCCCCGTCGGCCGGGGGTCTCCGGCACAGGTGGCGCCTCCGGCTCCCCCGGTCCGGCGAACCGGGCGCCCTCCCCGAGCCGCCGGGGCTCCGTGGACGCCCCGGGGACCACTCCCCTCCGGGGCTCCGCGGGGTTCTGTGCGGTCCCGGGGCCCTCCGGCCGCTCGTCGCCGTTCACTCGTGCTCCTCGCCCGGTTCCCTCGCGCGCTCGCGTCCGCGCCGTCCGCCATGCCGGACGACAACCTAACGGAACGCCCCGCGCGGGGGGCTCCGGCCCGGGCGCCCACGGACCGGGCCCGGGGGGGCGCGGGCCTCCAGGGGTCGGGGCCCGGCGGTCACACGGGCACGCGCCCTCACCCCGCGGCGGTGCGGTCCGCGTCGTCCGGCCCCGGGCCAGGGCGGCGGCGAGCAGTGCGCCCTCCGCCCCGTCGCGCCGGTCCTGGACGCCCGCCGTGTGCTCTCCCACCGGGGCGCCGTAGCGGCCCGGGGAGATGTCGCCCCCGCCCGCACCCGCCCTGGAGACAGCACCGCACGCACCGTTCCGGAGACAGTGGGAACGCCGACAGGAATCCGCGATCCCCGCACCGCATTCCCGCGAAAGAGCCCGGAAACCACACGAGAACCCCCACGAGGGTGAATACCGGATGCGGACGATCCATCCTTTTCCAGGTTCTGATCCGCACAGGCCCGGAAGACGGCCCCCTCCCCTCTCCACCCCTCCGGAACCACGCGCCGACACCGGTGTGCGCCCCGTTCAGTGCCGGACGGAGGCAGGACGGCGCGGCGGCGGCCCGGCGCGAGGGGATGCGCGCCGGGCCGCGCCGCGGGTCATCCCGCCGGGGCGGGCGGGGAGGCGTGCCAGCTCCGCAGCGTCTCCCGGCACACCTTGTAGGCGGGGGTCTGCGGGATGCGCGGCACGAACATGACCGACGAGGGCACGTGGTTCGGTCCGAGCCGCCCCCGGACCAGCTCCCTCAGCTCGGACTCCGCGGGCTCGGCGCCCGGCGCGACGACCACCGCGGCGTGCAGGGTCACGCCGTCCTCGCCGCGGACGTCGAAGGCGGCCGCGTCGAGCACGTGCGGATGCTCCTGGAGGAGGGCGTCCACCTCGGCGGTGAAGACGGTCTCGCCGCCGACCACCACGGCACCGCTCGCCCGTCCCAGCAGGGTGAGCAGGCCCTGCTCACCGAGGCGTCCGACGTCCCCGGTGTCCAGCCACCCGTCCCGGAGCACGCGCGCGGTCTCCTCCGGCCGCCCCAGGTACTCGTCCATCAGGAGGGGCGTGCGCACCCACACCCGGCCCCGCTCGTTCACGCCGAGCGCCCGCCCGGCGGGGTCGCGGACCTCGACCCGCACCCCGGGGATCGGACGGCCGCAGCTGCGCACGGCCTCCCCGCTCCCGTCGGCGTAGTCCTCCGGGGCCAGCCAGGCGATGTGCCCCGCCTCGGTCTGCCCGTAGGAGCAGTGCACGACCGGCCCCAGCCGGGCCGTCGCCCGCCTGAGCAGCGCGGGGCTGACGGGCCCTCCGCCGGTGACGACGCAGCGCAGGGAGGACAGGTCCGCGTCGGCCGTGTCCGGGTGGTCCAGCAGGGGGCGCAGGTAGGTGGCCGGTATCGCCGTGTGGGTGATCCCGTGCTCCCGTACCGCGGCGCGAAGGGAGTCCGGTTCGCAGTCCGCGAGGGAGGCGACCCGGCCCCCGGTGATCACGGTGGCGTCGCCGAGGGCCCGGATCGGGCCGACGAGCCGGTCCGTGAGGAGCGTGCGCACCGGGCCGTCCGCACCGGCGAGGAGGCGCGCGAGCCACGAGGCGTTGGAGCCGGGGTCGGAGCGGAAGCGCCGCACCACCGCCTTGGACCGCCCGGTGGAACCGCTCGTCAGGCCGATCGAGCGCGGATCGCCCGGGCGCGCCAGCGACCCGAAGGGCAGGGCCGAGTGTCGTCGGCAGGCCTCGAACAGGTCCTTCCCCGCCTCCGAGGGCGCCAGTGTCCAGAGCCGGACGCCGGGGAGGCCGGCGGCGGCCCCGACGACGGCTCCGGGGTCGGCGACCACGGCCGTCGCCCCGCACTCCGCCACGAGCCGCGCCCGCTCCCCGGGGGGCAGGGCCGCGGGGACGTCCATCTGCGCCGCGCCCACGAGTTCGACCGCGTGGGAGACCACGTACAGCCGCGTGCTCGCCGGCCCCAGGAGGACAGCTGTGCGCCCCGGTCCCAGGCCTCCGTCGAGGAGTGCGCGGGCGACCCTGTACACGAGGTCCAGCGCCTCCCCGGCGGTCACCTCCCCCTGCCCGTCCAGGAAGGCGACGCGGTCACGGTCGGCGGCAAGGGCTTCCAGCACTGTCATGGTCATGGGGGGTTCCTTCTCCTCTGGTACGGCAGGACACCGGCCTCAGGGGCGGGCCGTGTGCGGCTCCGGTTCGGAGCCCCGGGCGACGGCCTCCGGCGCGGGCCCCTGGTACATCGCCCCCGTCCCCGCCGACGCGCCCGCCGGGGACAGGTACCGGGGCTTGGCGGTGAACGACCGCCGGGTCAGCTCCTCCAGCGGCACGAGGGTCCCGGCGGGCACCACCTCGACCTCGGGTCCGACGCCCAGGACCCTCTCGACCTCGCCGGCCAGCGCCGCGGAGACCTCCCCGGCGGCGCCGTCCCCCGCCTCGACGCGCACGCGGAGGACCCCCTCGTCCTCGACGGCCCGCCAGAAGAGCACCCCCAGTTCGGACGGCAGGGAGAACACGGCCTCCTCCACGTCCGAGGAGAACACCCGCTCCCGGCGCCCCCGCAGGGAGACGCCGTGGTCCCAGCGCCCGGCCACCCGCACCCGGGGCAGGGCCCAGCCGCAGGGGCAGCCGCCGTAGGAGAGCTCCACGAGATCACCGGTGTCGTAGCGCACCAGCGGCATCGCCTCGCGGAACAGGGTCGTCAGGACCAGCCGCCCCCGCCCCTCGAAGGAGGCGGTCCCGGTCGCGGGGTCGAGGACCTCCGGCAGGTAGCGGTCGGCCCACAGGTGGAGGTTCCCCTCGGGGCACTCACCGCCCAGGTTGGACCCGCACTCGGAGTTGCCGTAGCTGAGGTGGACCGCGCAGCCCCACAGCTCCTCGATTCGGCGGCGCCGGGCCGGGCTGAGCGGCTCCCCCGCGCTCAGCAGGGCGCGCAGGCCGGGGGCGTGGGCGCGGGGGGACTCCCCGGCCAGGCGGGCGCAGGCGGCCCACAGCAGCGGCTCGGTGGGCAGGGCCGCGGCCACGGTGACGCGCAGGTCGCGCAGCAGCCGCAGGACGCGGGGCAAGGGCATGGCCGTGGAGCGCGCGTCGGCCGGCACCACCAGGGCCCCGGCCGCCCGGGCCGCGGCGTGCACCTGGTGCGCGATGGTGACCATCGCGTACGGGACGCGGACCAGCACGGTGTCCGTGTCGGCCATGCCCAGCCTGTTCCGGCCGAAGCGGTCGAGCATCTCCGCCCAGTCGGCCCCGGTGTGGAAGGAGGCGGTGGGCGCCCCCTCGGACGTCCCGCTCGACTCGTGGTACGAGACGAGTGCGCGGCGCGGGACCGCGACCATCCCGAAGGGGTAGCTCGCGCGCAGGTCGTCCTTGGTGGTGAGCGGCAGGCCCTCCAGGTCGGCCAACCCCCCGGGGAGGTCGTCGCCGAGGCGCCCGCGGTAGAAGTCGCTCCGGCCGGCCCGGCGGAGCGCCTCGGGAATCCGCTCCTCCCACATTCCTTTCAAACCGTCGAAATCGGACCATTCTCCGACACCCGGAAAAACACCGTTGATCATGTGCGTTCTTTCCCTTACCGGGGGGGCTCGACCAGGGCGAGTCGTCGTCCGTCAGAAAATCTCCGGAGGAATGATTCCCGTCGGCGATTACAGGGAAACAATTATTTTGTACCCCTTCGGCCTCCTCCCCGAGGGTATATAACCGACTAATTCGACACACTCCACGTCGAACCCCCTCGCCACCGGGAACGACGGGCCCCTTTCCTCGCACCGCTCACCCGAGTGCCCCACAGCGTTTTCGGACAGTCTCCAGGCACCACCATCGGAAGGTTCCCATGGGGTTCAACCTGCACTACGAAGCACTCATGAGAGATTCCTCGTCCATCCGCCGGGGAAGCGGCTTCTCACTGGCGTGCGTGGTCTGCGGCCGGTTGAAGGACGACGGCCCGGCGAACCGCTGCGGCGAATGCGGCGGAGCCGTCGACGCCATTCATGACCTCGGTTCCGTATCCCTAGAAAAGGGACACAACCCCCTCCAGACCTACTTCGACCTGCTCCCCCTGCGCTCCCGGGACAGCGCCACCTGGCTCGGCGAGGGGGACACGCCGTGCTTCCCCGCCGAGGAGTTCGGCCGACGCGTCGGGCTCTCCCGTCTCGTCCTCAAGGACGAGAGCGCCAACCCGACGCTCAGCACCAAGGACCGCATCGCCTCCGTGGGACTGTCCCGCCTCGCCGAACTCGGCGTGAAGCGGTTCGTGATGGCCTCCACCGGCAACAGCTCCACCTCCTACGCGCGCGGGGTCCAGCTCCTCGACGGGGTCGAGATGGCGCTCTTCTGCGGTCGGCGCTTCCGCCACCGGCTCAACTACCCGGACCACGACGCGGTCTCGACGTACCTGGTGGAGGGGGACTTCGTCTCGGCGGGTGCGGCCGCACGCCGCTTCGCCGACCGCACCGGGGCCTTCTTCGAGGGCGGATTCTTCAACCTCGCCCGCAGGGAGGGGCTGAAACTGGCCTACCTGGAGGCGTTCGACCAGATGGACGCGCCGCCCGAGTACGTGTTCCAGGCGGTCAGCAGCGGCATGGGCCTCCTCGGCGCCTACAAGGGCGCCCTGGAGTACCGCTTCCTGGGCCGCCTGTCCGCGCTCCCCCGGTTCGTGGCCGTGCAGCAGGAGAGCTGCGCCCCCATGGCGCAGGCCTACCGCGAGGGCGCGTCCGCCATCTCCGAGCGGCACGTCGTCAGGGAGCCGCACGGCATCGCCGAGGCCATCCTGCGTGGCGACCCCACCCGGACCTATCCCTACATCCGCTACGTCTGCGACACCACCGGGGGCCGGATCCTCGCGGTGGGCGAGTCCGAGATCCGCGAGGCCCGCGACCTGCTGGAGGAGACCGAGGGGGTGAGCGTCTGCTACGCCAGCGCGACCGCCCTGGCCGGAACGGTGCGCATGCGGCGCGAGGGGACGCTCCCCCCGGACGCCCCGGTCCTGGTGAACCTCACCGGCGGCGTCCGCACCGGGTGGCCGACGCCCTCGCGCCACCGCGTCGTGGACGCGTCCTGGCCCGAGGGACCCGTGGGCTGGGACGGGGAGCCGCCGGCCGCCGAGGACGCGCGGACGACACCGGAGGAGGACGCATGCGCAAGGTGACCGTCGTCGGCGGGGGGATCATCGGCGCCTCCGTCGCGTGGAACCTCACCCTCGCCGGGGCGCGCGTGACCGTCCTGGAGCGGGAGCCGGTCCCGGCCTCGGTCACGAGCGCGGCCTCCTTCTCCCGCGCCACGGCGTTCGGCAAGGTGCCCCGGGCCTACTTCGAGCTGAACCGCGCCGGGCTGGGCGAGCTCCACCGGCTGCGGGCCGGGGGCGTCCCCGGGTTCCACCCGTGCCCGAGCCTGGTCTGGGGCGAGGACCCGCCGCGCCTGGAGGACGCCGCCGCCACCGCGGCGGGGTGGGGGTACGCGGCCCACTGCGCGGACCCGGCCCGCACCGGGCTCCCGGCCGGGGTCGGCCCCGCGGCACTGCCGGCACTGGTCGCCCGCCTACCAGAGGAGGGGTGGGTCGACCTGCCCCCCATGGCGGCCTGGCTGCTCGGCGAGGCCCGGGGCCGCGGGGCGGACGTCCGGTTCGGGGCGGAGGCCGCCGCGGTGCGCACCGACGCGGACGGAACCGTGCGCGCCGTCGGCCTCGCCGACGGAGGCACGGTGGAGACCGACGTGGTGGTCAACGCCGCCGGGGCGCAGGGACAGGAGGTCGCCGGACTCGTCGGCGGACCGCTCACCCTCGGGCCCACCCTGGGCCTTCTGGCCGACCTCCCCCTGGCCGGTGCGACGGACGCCATGCTGCTGGGCCCGGACGTCAGCGTCCGCCCGTCGGGCCCGGACTCCGTCCTGGTGCGGTCGGACGCCGTCGACGCCCGCATCGGCACGGCCCGCCCCTGCGCCCGGCGGCTCGACGAACTCCTCGCCGAGCTGGTCGGCCGCGCCGCCGCGGTCCTGCCCGGCCTCCGCGGCGCCCGCCCGGAGCGGGTGCGCCTCGGGACGCGCGCCTACCCGGCCGACGGGCACGCCAGCGTCGGGTTCCTGGACGCCGTGCCCGGCTACTACGAGGCCGTCAGCCACAGCGGGGCGACGCTCGGTCCGCTCCTGGGCAGGCTCGCCGCCGAGGAGATCGTGTACGACCGCCGCGACCCCCTGCTCGCCCCCTTCCCACCCGACCGGTTCGGCACGGAGGCCCCGGCCGGCGCCGGAGCCCGCCACGCGACCGCGAACGCGACACAGTAGGAGAGACACCGATGACGGACACCAGCACGAACGCGACGGCCCCGGCCTCCAACAAGGCGGCCTACGACGGCATCCACACGGTCGTCGCGGGCGGGGTCAGCAGCAACATGCGGGCCAGGGGCGTCGTGACGCCCCTCGTCGTGGAGTCGGCGTCCGGCTGCCGCATCCGCGACGTGGAGGGCAACGAGCTGATCGACGCCAACATGGGCTACGGACCGCACGTCTTCGGCTACGCCGACCGGGAGGTCACCGACCAGATCGCCGACCAGTTCGGGCGGGGGCACCTCACGGGGCTGCCGCACCGCCTGGACCGCGAGGCGGCGGGCCTGGTGGCCGAACTGGTCCCCGGCGTCGAGCAGCTGCGGTTCGCCAACTCCGGCACCGAGGCGCTGATGTCGGCGGTGCGCCTGGCGCGCGCGACCTCGGGCCGCACCCTGCTCCTCACCTTCGAGGGGCACTACCACGGCTGGAGCGAGACCCTGCTGCGCGCCCCGGGGGCCGAGGGCTACCGCCCCCGGCCCGGCGCGGCGGGGATGATCCCCGAGGCGATGAACCACACGATCCAGGTCCCCTGGAACGACGCGGCCGCCGTGGAGCGGGTGTTCGCCGAGTACGGCGGTGCGCTGGGCGCGGTCCTCTGCGAGCCGGTCCTGGCCAACGCCGGGGTGGTGCCCCCGGCCCCCGGCTTCCTGGAGCTGCTGAGGCTGCGCACCCGGGAGAAGGGCGCGGTGCTGGTCTTCGACGAGGTGATCACCGGGTTCCGGGTGGCACGCGGAGGCGCCCAGGAGCGGTACGGCGTCGTCCCCGACCTGACCGTGCTGTCCAAGGTGATGGGCGGGGGCTTCCCCGTGGCGGCCTTCGGCGGGTCCCGCGAGGCCATGGAACCGCTCACCACCTACGAGGCGTTCCACGCGGGCGTCTACGCGGGCAACCACGCCGCGCTGCGCGCCGTCGCCGCCACGCTGACCAAGATCCGCTCCGCTCCGAACCTCTACGACGACCTGGAGGCCCTGGGCGCGTACGCCGAGGACCGCGTCCGCGAGGCGGCCACCGCCGCCGGGAGGCCGGTGCTGTTCGAGCGGGTCGGCTCCGTGCTGTCGATGGCCCTCCTGGACGAGGCGTCGGCGGTGGACCGCGCCGCACACCGCGCCCTGCAGTCCGCCTGCCAGCGGCGCGGGGTGTACTTCCACCCCAACCCCGACGAGCCCTGGTTCCTGAGCACGGCCCACACCGAGGAGGACATCGACACGATCGCCGCGGTCCTGAAGGAGTCCCTGGCACAGGCCCCGGCCACGAGGAGCGTCCGGTGAACGGGCCTCCCCGGGTGAACGTCTCGGTGTACGACAGGTGCGCCCCCGGGTACGACCCGCACGTCGCCTACTTCCGGACGTTCGGACGGCTTCTGGTGGACCTGGCGGCGCCCGCTCCCGGCGAGCGCGTGCTCGACGTCGCCGCCGGCCGGGGCGCGTGCCTGTTCCCGGCCGCGGAGCGCGTCGGCCCCGGGGGCAGGGTCGACGGCGTCGACCTCTCCCCCGCGATGGTGGCGCACCTCGCGGCGGACATCGAGGCGGGCGGCACGGCCAACGCGTGGGCCGCGCAGATGGACGCCCAGGCCCTCACGGTCCCGGAGTCCTCCTACGACGTGGTGCTGTGCGCCTTCGCCCTGTTCGTCATGCCCGACCCCGGGGCCGCGGTGGACGGCTTCCGCCGCGCGCTCAGGCCGGGAGGGCGCTGCGCGGTCTCGGTCCCGTCCATGACCCTGGTGCCGGGCGACGTCGAGGAGGTCCGGGAGGTCTTCCGGTCCTACGCCGAACGCTCCGGGAGCCCCGTCTTCCGCCGGAGGATCTACGGCGTGGACCCCGGAGCCCTGTTGGAGGCGGCGGGGTTCACCGGCGTCCGGGCCCGCGAGGAGACCGCGCGGTTCGTCTTCCGCGACACCGCCGCGTGGTGGGAGTGGACCTGGTCCACCGGCATCCGGTCCTTCTACGAACACCTCCCCGCCGGCCTGCTGGAGGAACTGCGCCGGGAGCTCTTCGCGCTGCTCGCACCGCTGGAGACCCCCGACGGGCTCCCGCCTGGGACGGAGCGCCCGCGCTTCGCGACGGCGAGGAGGCCGGAGACGGACGGTTGACCCCCGGCACCGCGTGAGGAGCGCGAGGCGCAGGAGGTACGGGGCACGGGGCGGGAGCGCGACGGGTTCGAGCTCCCGCCCCCTTGTCTGAAACTCGGTTACGGGTTACCTTGAAGATGATGTCAGAACCAACACGCAGCACCGTCCCGGACGACCTCGTGGGCGCGGCGGTCCGCGCCGCCGAGAACCTGGGGAAGGATGTGGCCGACGTGCCCCTGGTCGCGATCGCGGAGGAGGCGGGCGTCTCCCGCAGCACCCTGCTGCGCCGCGTCGGAGGCTCCCGCGGGGCCCTGGACGAGGCGGTGCGCGCCGCCGGCGTCGACCCCGGCGGAAGGCGTCCGGTCAGGGCGCGCGCCGTCGAGGCCGCGGCGGGGCTGATCAGCGGACAGGGCCTGGCCTCCGCCACGCTGGAGGCGGTCGCCGCGTCCGCGGAGTGCTCGGTGCACAGCCTCTACGCGGCCTTCGGCGGCCGGGACGGGCTCCTCCGGGCGGTGTTCGAGCGGTACAGCCCCATCCTCGACCTGGAGGAGGCGGTCGCCCGGCCCGGGGAGGACCTCCGGACGCGGGTCCACGGGATCTACCGCCTGGTGGCGGCCGGGCTCGGCCGGGAACCGCGTGTGCTGCCCGCCCTCCTGGCCGACGTGTTCGCCCGGCCCGAGGGCCCCGCCGCGGACCTCGTCTCCCGGCTCGTCTTCCCGCGGATGCTCGCGGGACTGGGCGCGTGGCTCGCGGGGGAGGTCGCCGCGGGCCGCATCCGCGACCTGCCCGTCCCCCTGCTCATGCAGCAGATGATCGGCCCGATCGCCGTCCACTCGATCCTGCGCCCCGCCCTCCGGGGCGTGCCGGGCGCGGATTTCCCCGACCCGGAGGAGACCTGCGCGGTGTTCGCCGACGCGTTCCTCAGGGCCGCCGCGATCCCGCCGGAGCCGCGCACCGACTGATCCCGAGGAGTCGTCCATGCACAGCCCGCCCACCGCAGTCACCGCCGACACGTCCGCCGCCCCGCCCGAGCCGGCCCGCGGCGCGCCGGCGGGCCCACGCCGCCCGACCGCCCCGACGACCTCCCGGGAGTCCCGATGAACGACAGAACGACCTGCGCGATCATCGGCGGCGGCCCCGCCGGAATGGTCCTGGGGCTGCTCCTGGCACGCGCCGGCGTCGAGGTGACGGTGCTGGAGAAGCACGCCGACTTCCTGAGGGACTTCCGCGGGGACACCGTCCACCCCTCCACCATGGACCTGCTGGACGAACTGGGGCTGGGCGAGCGGTTCGCCCGGCTCCCGCAGAGCAGGCTGAGCGGGGCCGCGTTCCCCGTCGGCGGCGGACGCACGGTGACCGTCGCGGACTTCCGCCTCCTGCGGGTGCGCCACCCCTACATCGCGATGGTCCCGCAGTGGGACCTGCTGAACCTGCTGGCCGAGGCCGGCCGGGACGAACCGGGGTTCACGCTCCGCATGAGCACCGAGGCCACCGGTCTGGTGCGCGAGGCCGGACGGGTCGTCGGCGTACGCCACCGGCCCCGCGCCGAAGGGCCGGGGGACACCGGGGAGGACGGGGCCCCGGACCGGGGCGGGGTCCTGCGCGCCGACCTGACGGTGGCCTGCGACGGCCGCTGGTCGCTCGCACGCCGCGAGGCGCGCCTGCCGACCCGGAGGTTCCCCGTGGGGATCGACGCCTGGTGGTTCCGGCTGCCCGGGGATCCGGCGGACGGCAGGGCCCTGACGCCGCGGGCGGGCCGGGGCCGGTTCGCCCTGGTCATCCCGCGCGAGGGCTACCTCCAACTCGCCTACATCGCGCGCAAGGGCACCGACGCCGCGCTGCGCGGGAGGGGGATCGCGGCCTTCCGGGAGGACATCGCCGAACTGATGCCGGAACTGGCCGACCGCGTCGGGGCACTGGGGTCCATGGACGAGGTCAAGCACCTGGACGTGCGGCTCGACCGGCTGCGGCGCTGGCACGCCGACGGGCTGCTGTGCATCGGCGACGCGGCGCACGCGATGTCCCCGGTCGGGGGCGTGGGCATCAACCTCGCCGTGCAGGACGCCGTGGCCGCGGCCGCCCTGCTGGCCCGGCCGCTCCTGCACCGGTCGGTCACCGGCCGCGACCTGGCGGCGGTCCGCAGGCGCCGCCTCCTGCCGACCGCCGGCGTCCAGCTCCTGCAGCGGATGATGCACCGCGGGATGGTCGAGCCGATCATCCGCGGCAGGCGGCCGGGCCCGCCCGCGCCGCTGCTGGCGCTCCTGACACGCGTGCCCCGGCTCGCGTACGTGCCCGCGCGCCTCATCGGGGTGGGCCTGCGCCCCGAGCACGCACCGGACTTCGCCCGGCGCCCGCCGGAACGGCCCGAGCCGGGCGCGGTGACCGGCTAGGCCCCCGGGACGGGGACCGGGCGGGGCCCGTCCGGCTCGCCCTTCGCCCCGGGAGCAGGAGCAGGAGCGGGGGGCGCCGCCGCACCGGGGACCGGCGGGACGCCGCGCCCGGCGCCCCGGCGGCCGAGCGAGGCGAGCGCGACCCCGCCGACCAGGAGCACGGCCGCCACCAGGCTCAGCGGGGTGACCCTCTCACCGAGCAGAAGCGCGGCCGAGGACATGCCGAACACCGGGACCAGCAGCGAGAAGGGGGCCACGGTGGAGGCGTCGTAGTGGCGGAGCAGGAACCCCCACACCCCGAACGCGAAGAGCGTGGAGATCCAGGCGACGTAGACGATCACGCCCACCCCGGCGGGGTCCAGCCCCCTCAGCGCGGCCAGGCCCGCCTCTGGCCCTTCCACCAGCAGCGACAGGGCGAACATCGGCAGCGGCGGCACCAGGCTGACCCAGACCATCCAGCTCAGGGCGTCGGGGGGCGCGGCCTTGCGGGTCAGCACGTTGGACAGCCCCCAGAACACGGCGGCGGCCACGACGAGCACGAAGCCCGCCACCGGCCCCGTGGCTCCCTGGTCGTAGGCGGCGACGCCGATCCCTCCCAGGGCGACGGCCATCCCCGCGCAGCGGACGGGGCCCGGCCTCTCCCCGAGGAGGACCGCGGCGATGACCGCCGTGAACACCGCCTGGACCTGGAGGACCAGGGACGCCAGTCCGGCCGGCATGCCCAGGTCCATGCCGAGGAAGACCAGTCCGAACTTGGCCACGCCCAGCACCAGGCCCACGAGGACGACCCAGCCCAGGGCCACGCGGGGGCGGCGCACGAAGAAGACGGCGGGAAGGGCCGCCGCCAGGAAGCGCAGGGCGGAGAACAGGAGCGGCGGGAAGTGGTCGAGGCCGACCTCGATGACGACGAAGTTGACTCCCCACACCAGGGCGACGAGGACGGCGAGGAACGTGTGAAGGGGACGCATGGAACCGATGATGGGGGGACCCCTGGTTTAAGCACCAGCGAAATGTCCTACATACTTCTCTTCAGCGGTGCTGAACGATCAACGGTGCCCGACCGACGGAGGACGCTCCCGTGCTCGACCTCTCCAGGCTCCGCTCCCTGCATGCGGTGCACGTCCACGGTTCCGTCAGCTCCGCCGCCAAGGCGCTCGGCTACACCCCGTCGGCGGTCTCCCAGCAGATCGCCAAGCTCGAACGTGAGACCGGGACCACACTCCTGGAGCGCCGGGGGCGGGGGGTCGTGCTCACCGACGCCGCCGGGACGCTCGTGGGCACGGCCGCCCGGGTGCTCTCCCTCGTGGAGGAGGCCGAGGTGGCGCTGGAGGAGCAGCGCGGGAGGCCCACCGGGCGGCTGACCGTGGCCGCCTTCTCGACGGCCGCGCGGGGCCTGCTCCCCGGGGTGCTGGCCGAACTGGCGGCGACCCACCCCGCCCTCGACCTGCGCCTGTTCGAGGAGGACCCCCACGCCACCCCGCACATGGTCGCCCAGGGCACGGTGGACCTGGCCGTGGTCCACGACTGGGACATCGCGCCGATGACCGTTCCCGACGGGGTGTCCCGGGAGGTCGTCGGCGAGGACAGGTGCGATGTCCTGCTGCCCCGCGACCACCCGCTCTCCGACAGGGCGGTCCTGCACCGCGAGGACGTGGCGGACGCCCGCTGGATCTGCCAGCCGCCGGGGACCGTCTGCCACGACTGGCTGACGCGCACGCTCCGCTCCGTGGGCACCGAGCCCGACTTCGCCCATTTCGTGGCCGAGTACCAGACCCAGATCGCCCTGGTCGGGGCCGGGCTGGGCGTGGCCCTGGTACCCCGCCTGGGCCGCGGCGACCTCCCCGGCACGGTCGTGGTCAAGCCGCTGGACCCCTGCCCGGTGCGCGGCGTGTCCGTGCTCTGGCGCGCGGGGACCTCGCGCCGCCCCGCCGTCGCCGAGGCCGTCCGGATCCTGCGCGAGCACGCCCGCGCCCTCTGAGGGTCCGGTCGCGCCTCCCCTCCGGGACACACGGCCCCCGCCGCCCCGCGGACACGGTTCCCGCACGGCGGCCCCGCCGCGGACGCGCGTGCGCTCCGGGACCGCACGTCCCTACGACCAGTGGGCCCGGACCCGGAACCCCAGGTCCGGGAGCCGCGCCGTCAGCGCGTCCCCCATGGCGGTGGCCGTGGTGACCTGCCCCGCCACTGGCGGGAGGTCGTCGAAGGCCAGGCACAGCGCGGACTCCGCGAGCATCCTCGCGGTCTCCCCGTAGCCCGGGTCTCCCCCCGACACCTCCGTGACCACCCGCTCGCCGCCGCCCTCGCCCAGGAACACCACCCTGAACCACGACCGCTCGCGCCGTTCCGGCGACGGCCCCTCGCCCGCCCCCATCCGCTTCAGCAGCCACTCCCGCGCCGGCGGCACCTGCGCGAGCGCCGCCAGGCCCAGGGCGCCCCCGGCGATCCCGACCGCGCTCGGCAGCCTCCCGACGGCCGCGTAGTGGCCGTAGGAGAAGTCCGGCCCGTAGCGTTCGAGCGCCCGGGCGGAGCGCAGGACGACCTGCGGGTCGACGGTGGGCAGCGGCAGGGCCCAGACGCCGAGCCTGCCCTCCCGGCGCGGCACGGGTGGCAGCCCGCGCACCCTGCGGCCGCCGTCCCCTTCCGACCGCTCCCGCTCCCGGCGCCGCCGGGCGGCCGCGGCTCCCGCCCCCAGGCGCGAGAACGCCGTCACCGCCGAGTGGAACGTGCCCCCGGACACGGCGGCCGAGGCGCTGACGAACCCCTCCACCCGGAGGGGGACCCCCTCGGGGAGGAGGCCGACGGTGAAGTACGCGCCCAGGTCGTGGGGCACGGAGTCGAAACCGCAGCTGTGCACGATCCGGGCCCCGCTGTCGACCGCCTCGGCGTGCCGGCGCAGGTAGGTGCGGTCGACGAACTCGGGTTCGCCGCACAGGTCGACGTAGTCCGTCCCCGCCCGCGCGCACGCCGCGACGAGCCCGTCGCCGTGGCGGATGTAGGGCCCGACCGTCGTCGCGACCACCCGCGACGCCTCGGCCACCGCCCTCAGCGACACCGGGTCTCCCGAGTCCGCGACGAGCAGGTCCAGGCCCGCCGGCGCGGGGTCGGTCCGCGCCAGCCGCTCCCTCACGGCGGCGAGCCGGCCCTCGTCGCGCCCCGCGAGCGCCCACCGGGTCCCGGACGGCGCGTGCCGGGCCAGGTACTCGGCGGTGAGCCCGCCGGTGAACCCGGTGGCCCCGAACAGGACCAGGTCGTACCTGCGCGGGCGGGGGCCGCCGGGGCCCGCGGCTCCTCCGCCGGCGGCGGTCATACGCGCTCGCCCTCGGGCACCGGGCCCGGCGCGGTCCCCGCGCCGAAGGGGCTCCCGCCGAGTTCCTCGCGGTGGTGGGCGGTGAGCCAGCCCCGCGGATCGGGACCCGCGGCGATGATCCTGGTCGGGTTGATGCCCGTGTGCACGTAGTAGTAGTGGATGCGGATGTGGTCGTGGTCGGTGGTGTCCCCGAAGCCCGGCGTCTGGAACAGGTCGCGGGCGTAGGCCCACAGCGCCGGGTACTCGGCCAGCTTCCTGATGTTGCACTTGAAGTGGCCGTGGTACACGGAGTCGAACCGGACCAGGGTCGTGAACAGCCTGATGTCGGCCATCGTGACGGTGTCGCCGACGAGGTAGCGCCGGGCGGCGAGACGCTCCTCCAGGGCGTCGAGGCGGGCGAAGACCCCGGCGACCGCGGCGTCGTAGTGCGCCTGGTCCGGTGCGAAGCCCGCGCGGTAGACGCCGTTGTTGAGGTCCCGGTAGACGTCCGCGCCCAGGGCCTCGATCTCGTCGCGCAGCGGCGCGGGGTACAGGTCCGGCGCCCCGTCCCGGACGAGGCCGCCCCACTCGGTGGCCATGTCCAGGGAGAGCCGGTCGTAGTCGTTGGAGACCAGGTGCCCGTTGTCCACGTCGACCAGGCCGGGAACGCTGACACCGCCGTCGTAGTGCGGGTCGCGTGCGAGGTAGGCCTCGCGCAGGGCGTGGATGCCGAGGACGGGGTCCCTGTCCCCGGGGCTGCCGGTCTCCTCGGTGAACACCCAGTGCGGGTCCCCGTCGATGTCCTCCTGCCGGGGGTCGGTGACGGCGAGGGAGACCGCTCCCTCCAGGCCCATGAGCCGCCGCGTGACGACGACCCGGTGCGCCCAGGGACAGGCCCGGCTGACCACCAGCCGGAAGCGTCCGGGCTCGGCGGCCCGGCCGAACCGGCCGTCCGCGGTGACCCTGTCGTCGAACGCCGCCGGCTCCCGCCTGATCTCCTCGGTCGGAATCCTGTTGGCCCTCATCCCGGCTCCTCTCGGACGCGCTGTCACGGTCGGAGCCGCATCGTATCCGCCCGCGGCCCGCCGTTCCCGGCACGGCGGGCGCCGGGGACCGGCACGCCCCCGGCCGCGCCCGCCCGGCGCTCCCCGCGCGCGGAGCCGGTCGCCCGACGTCGTCGTCGGTCTCGTGGACGACGGCGCTCCCCGCGCGCGGAGCCGGTCGGCACGCGGGCCGGGAACTGCTGCTCCGCGCCCGCGGCGGCTCCGTTCCCCTCCCCTGACCGGAAGTCGGCAACACATTCATGCCTTGACGGGCATATAACCGAGGAGGCATACTGATCGCATGCCCGACCTCTTCTCCGTTCTCGCCGAACCCAGCCGCCGCCGCATCCTGGACGCGCTGCGCGAGAGCGAGGGACTGCTGGTCAAGGACCTGGTCGCCGCCCTGGGCATGTCGCAGCCCAACGTCTCCAAGCACCTGCGCGTCCTGCGCACCGCGGGGCTCGTCTCCGAGAGCGCCGAGCGCCAGGGGCGGCGCTACCGCCTGCGGGCGGAGGGACTGCGCGGCGTGGACGCCTGGCTGGACCCGTACCGCGCCTTCTGGACCGACAGGCTCCAGGACCTGGGCGACCACCTCGACTCCACCCGTACGCACGAAGGGCCACCGCGATGACCACGCACGTCCGCGTCGACACGAGCACGCCGGGCTCTCCCGTCCTGCACTTCACGCGCCGCTACCCGCACCCCCGGTCGGCCGTCTGGGCCGCCCTGACGACCGGCGAGGCCCTGAGCCGCTGGTTCCCGTGCCGGGTGGAGATCGACGCGCGCGAGGGCGGGGCCCTCACGCTGACCTTCCCCGGGGAGGAGCCGGAGACCGCGCCCGTCACGGAGTTCGACCCGCCGCGCACCCTGGCGTTCCACTGGGCCGGGGAGGACTTGCGCTGGACCCTGGAGGAGGACGGGGACGGGTGCGTGCTGCGGCTGTCCAACACCGTCGTCGACCCGGAGTGGACGGCGAACACGGCCGCGGGGTGGGACACGTGCCTGGAGGGTCTCGCCGCGGCCCTCGGCGGGCGGCCCGCCCCGCAGGGGACCGGACCGGACGAGGAGCTCGTCGCGCACTACAGGCAGCTGTTCGCCGCCGGGTGAGCCGGGAAGGGCCGCGCCGCCCGCCCCGGCCGATCCGGGACGGGCGGGCCCTCAGAGCAGGTCCAGGACCGCCTTGCCGTGCAGCTGCCTGCCCAGCAGGAGCTCGACCGCCTCCGCGGCCCGGCCCCAGCCGCCGCGCCAGGACGTCTGCGGGTCGAGTTCGCCCGCGGCCACCCGGGCCGCGAGCCACGTCAGGTCGGCGGCGAGCCCGGGGGCGGAGGGGAGGAAGAAGGTGACGAGCGAGCGGTCGTGGCGTCCGCCGTCGCCGATCAGCGCACCGTAGGGGAACTCCTCCCCCTCCGCGGCCGCGTGGCCCACGGCGACGAGGGTTCCGTGCGGCGCCAGGAGGCCGTAGGCGTCCACCAGCTGTCGGCCGCCGACCAGCTCCACCACCCCGTCCACCGGCTCGGCGACCCGGTCGGGGGAGGCGACGACCTCGTGCGCGCCCAGGGCGCGCAGGCCGTCGCCGTGGCGTGCGGGCGCTCCCGTGGACGCGATCACGTGGGCCCCGCCCCGCCTGGCCAGCTGGACGGCGTAGCGGCCGACTCCGCCCGAGGCCCCGGTGACCAGCACCCGCTTGGCCAGGATCGGACCGATGCGGTGCAGGGCGCGCAGCGCGCTGGCACCCGCGACGGGAACGGTGCTGATCGCCCCGGGGTCGGCCCCCGCCGGGACGGTTCCGACCATCGCGGTGTCCACGGCGCGCAGTTCGGCCCACGCCCCGTCCGCGCCGAGGGTCACCACGGGGGTGCCGGCGGGAGGCCCCGAGCCGTCGGCGGCCGCCCGCTCCACCGCCCCGGCGGCGTCCCAGCCGAGCACGGCCCCCTCCGGCGCCTTCCGGATGCCGGAGACCTCGCCGTGGTTGAGGGAGGTCGCCGTCACGCGGACCAGCGCCTGGTGCGGCTCCGGACGGGGGTCGGGGACCCGGCCGAGCCGCAGCCCTCCGTGAACCGAGTGGTCGACGAGCAGTGCGCGCATGGGAGGTCCGCCTTCCGAGCGATGAACAGGGCAACGGCCACAATAGTGCCGGTGATAGGCATAAGCCGTCAACCAGCATTTACCTGTGAAGCGCATGCTAGGCTGACCGCCATGTCGACCGCTACGTCCCCTTCGTCCCCCTCTTCACCGCGGCCGTCCCTGTCCCTGCGCGAACGCAAGAAGCTCCTCACCCGGCAGCGGCTGGTCACCACGGCCCTGGAGCTGTTCACCGAACACGGCTTCGACGGCGCGACGCTCCACGACCTGTGCGAGGCCGTCGAGGTCTCCGAGCGCACGTTCTTCCGGAACTTCACCAGCAAGGAGGACGTGGCCCTGGCCCCCGGCCGGGACCTGTGGACGGCCTGCCTCGGCGAGCTGGAGACCCGTTCCCCCGGGGACTCGACGCTCCTGGAGTTCCTCCAGGACGGGCTCCTGGCCGCCCTCGACCGGACGGGCGACGAAGGATGGACGCGGCAGCTCCTGCTCAGCCAGAGACTGGCCGAGCGGACGCCGTCGATGGACGCGCAGGCCCGCCACTTCTGCGACCGCACGACCCGCTCGGCCATGGCGATCCTGTACCGGCGGCTCGAGCTCCCCGCCCCGGACGACCTGGGGGCGCGGCTGGCGCTCGACATGCTCGTCGCGTCCTTCAACCAGGCGCTGGGCGACTGGGGGACCCAGGCCGGAACGCCCGGCGCCGACGACCTCGCGCGCCGCCTGCGCGCGGCGTTCGCCGTCCTGCCCGGCCTCCCCGGGATCGCCTACGGCCCGCGGCCCGCGTAGCCGCGGACGGGGCCCCGCCTACGCCTCCCGCGCTCCTTCGAGCTGCTGGACCAGGCAGAACTCGTTGCCCTCGGGGTCGGCCAGGACCGCGATGAGGTCCCCCGCCTCCTCGAAGGTCGGACGCACCCTCCGGGCGCCCAGCCGGACCACCCTCTCCGCCTCGGCCTCCAGGTCGGGCACGACCATGTCCAGGTGCATGCGGTTCTTGCCCCGGGAGGGTTCGGGCACCTTCTGGAGCAGCAGGTCCGGCCACCGCCCACCGGGGTCCAGGAGGGCGAGGTAGGAGGGGTGCCGCCGGGTCTCCTCCCGCACGAAGCCGAGGGCCCCGCACCAGAACCGGGCCGTTTCCTCGAGGTCGTTGGCGTCGAGCACGCAGACCAGGCGCATACCTGCCTCCAGGGGTGGTGGCGGCGGCCGGACGGTGCCCGGCCGTTCGGTGCCGCACACCCTACGCCGGAGCCGGCTCCGCGTCACGCAGGCCCCGCGCGGCGACCCCCGCCGCCCTTCCCCCGTCCGCACGTCCTACGGCGACGGCCGCCCGTGCCCGGTTAGGCTCCGGGCATGACAGCCACAACGTTCGATCCCCGCACCCTGCTCGCGGAGAGCCGGCTCGGCGTCCTCGCGACCATCAAGGCGGACGGCCGCCCCCAGCTCTCGCCCGTCATGCCCTTCTACGACCGGGAGGCGGGCGTCATCCACGTCTCGGTCACGGAGGGGCGCGCCAAGACGGCCAACCTCCGCCGGGACCCCCGCGCCACGCTGGAGGTGACCAGCGGGGACGGCCGCGCGTGGGCCACCGCCGAGGGCGTGGCCTCCCTGACCGGCCCGGGCACGGACCCCGAGGGCCCCGAGGTCGAGGCGCTGGTCGGCTACTACCGCCTCGCCGCCGGCGAGCACCCGGACTGGGACGAGTACCGGGCGGTGATGGTCTCCGAGCGCAGGGTGCTGATGACCATGACGGTCGACCACGTGTACGGCGCCAGCCTGCGCTGAGGCCGCCGGGGACGACCGCTCCGCGACGGTCGGGAGCCGCAGGAGGAGGGGCCCGCCGGGCGGCGGGCCCCTCCGTCCGGGCCGACCGCCCGCCCCGGCCCCGCGCCGCGACCCCCTCGCCCCGGAGGAGATACGGGACGAGGGGGTCTTGTCACACCAGGGCGGGGTTCCTACGATGGGGCTGCTGTCGAAGCGCTTCGACACACCCTTGCACCCCGGTGTCGAATCGATTCGACTCCGGCTGACGAGTTCCTACGACGGCGACCCCCCGGGTGGCGGGGTCCTCCGCAGACCGAGCCTCCCCGCCCTCCGACGACCCCGCCCGACCCGGCCCGGTGATCCGATCACCGGGCCGACGGCGACACCCCCCGCGGCCCGCGCCACGGCGCGACCGCACCGCCCACCCCCCGCCGAAGAGGGCCCCGATGCACCCACACCACCCTCCGCCACCGCCCCGGCACCGCCGCGTCCGCGCGGCCGCCTGCTCGGCGGCGATGGCCCTGACCCTCGTCGGCTGCGCGGCCGAGCGCGACCCGAACGTGTACACGATCATGAACTCGGGCACCGACGAGCCCTACCACTCCTGGGACCAGGAGGTCATGGACGCCTGCGGCGACCGGGCGGGCGTGGAGGTGCACCAGCTCAGCGTGCCCGCCGACCAGCTCGTCCCCAAGGCCCTGAGGATGGCCTCCTCCGACTCCCTCCCCGACGTCATCTCCCTCGACGGCTCGGACCTGCCCCAGTTCGCGGAGGCCGGCGGCCTGGTCCCCCTGGAGCGGCTCGGCCTGCCCACGGACGGGCTGACCGAGAGCGCGCTCGCCTTCGGCAGCTACGAGGGCGTGTACTACGGCGCGGCCCGGTCGGTGAACTCGATCGGCCTCTTCTACGACGCCGACCTCCTGGCGCGGGAGGGGATCGAACCGCCGGCGACCTGGGAGGAGCTGCGGACGGCCGCCGCCGCCCTGACCGAGGGCGACCGCTACGGCCTCGCCATCAGCGCCCTCGCCACCGAGGACGGCGTCTACCAGTTCCTGCCGTGGCTGTGGTCCAACGGCGGCGACGAGCGGGAGCTCGACTCCCCCGCGTCGGTGGAGGCGCTGGAGTACGTCGTCTCGCTGGTCGAGGAGGGGTCGGTGTCTCCGTCTGTCGTCAACTGGACCCAGGCCGACGCCAACGACCAGTTCATCGCGGGCAACGCCGCCATGATGGTGAACGGCCCCTGGCAGATGCCGGTCCTGCGCGAGCACCCCGAGCGCGCGTGGGCGGTGGCGGAGATCCCCGTCCCCGCGGAGGGGGACACCTCCGTCGCCCCCATCGGCGGCGAGGCGTACACCGTGCCGGTCAACGCCGCCGACCCCGGCCGCGAGCAGGTCGCCGCCGAACTCGTGGCCTGCCTGACCACGCCGGAGGCTCAGCTGGACTGGTCCACCAAGGGCAGCAACGTGCCCCTGGACCCCTGGGCGGCGGAGCGGTACCGCGACGAGGTCCCGGAGCTCTCCCCCTTCGTCGACCAGGTGTCCACCGCGCGCAGCAGGACCGAGCACGTCGGCACCGAGTGGAACACCTACTCCCAGGCCATCGGCACCGCACTGCAAGCGGCCCTCACCGGCCGGGCGAGTCCGCAGGACGCCATGGAGAGGGCCCAGGAGCAGGTCGAGTCGCAGACGGGCGGACGGCCATGAGGACACGGACCCCCGCGCCGCGGCGGCGCGCCCTCACACCGTGGCTGTTCGTGGCCCCCGCACTGGCGTACATGCTGCTGTTCTTCGGGTACCCGCTGGTCCGCAACGTGGTGATGAGCTTCCAGGACTACACGTTCTCCACCTACTTCACGGGCGAGGCGCCCTTCAACGGCCTCGAGAACTGGCGGACCGTCTTCTCCGACGAGCTGTTCGGCGCCTCGCTGTGGCGGACCCTCCTGTTCACTGTCGGCTCCCTGGCCGGGCAGTTCGGCATCGGCATGGCGCTCGCCCTCTTCTTCAGCCGCCGGTTCCCGCTCTCGGGGGTCATGCGCTCCCTGCTCCTCCTGCCGTGGCTGATCCCCATGGTGGTGGCGGGCACCGTGTGGCGCCGCGTCCTGGACCAGGAGACCGGCGTGCTGAACGAGGCGCTCCAGGCACTCCACCTCACCTCGTCTGCCGTCCCCTGGCTGAGCAGTCCCGACCAGGCGCTCCTGTCGGTCGTCCTCGTCAACATCTGGATCGGGGTCCCCTTCAACATGGTGATCCTCTACGGCGGCCTCCAGGAGATCCCCGCCGAACTGCGCGAGGCCGCCGTCCTGGACGGCGCGGGCCCGTTCCGGTCCTTCTTCTCCGTGACGCTGCCCCTGCTGCGGCCCGTCGTGACCGTGGTGCTGGTGCTGGGCTTCATGTCCACCGTGAAGATCCTGGACCTGGTCCTGGCACTCACCAACGGGGGGCCGGCGCACTCCACCGAGACGCTGGGCACCCTCACCTACCAGCTGTCGTTCCTCCGGCTCGACTTCGGCCAGGGCGCCGTCGTCGGCAACGTCCTGATCGTCCTCAGCATGGTCTTCGCGGCGGTCTATCTGCGCGCCAACCGCGGAGGTGTCAACCGATGAGCGCACTGCGCAGCGGTACCGGGGACGCGGCCCGCCCCCCGGGCGCCACGACCCGGCGGCAGCGGGCGCCGGGGGGCTCCCCCCGGCGCCGGCCGCGGACCACCCGCAAGGCGCGCGGCGACGCCGTGAGCCTCGTGGTCGGGGTCCTCGTCCTGGCGGTCCTGCTCTTCCCCCTGTACTGGATGGTCAACACCGCGCTCCAGCCGGGCGCCTCGGCGGCCGGCCTCCCGTGGTTCCCCCGCTCGCTCGACCTCGGCAACTTCCAGCGGGCGTGGGAGTCGCAGGCGGGCAACCTGCTCACCTCCGTCCTGGTGGCGCTCGGCTCGGTGGCGGTCTGCCTCACCGTGGCCGCCCCGGCGGCCTACGCCCTGGCCCGCTTCCGGCTGCGCGGCGCCGACACGATCGTGTTCGCGACCCTCATCACCCAGATGGTCCCGGGCATCGTCGTCGCCAACGCGCTCTACAACGCCTACGTCGGCCTGGGACTGGTCAACTCCTACCTGGGGCTGATCCTGGCGGACGCGTCCCTGGGCCTGCCCTTCTCCATCGTCCTGCTGCGCGCCTTCATGGTGTCCATCCCCGAGGAGGTGATCGAGGCCGGGATGATCGACGGCGGCGGGCGGCTGCGCGTCCTCGTCTCGATCGTGCTGCCCATGAGCCGCAACGCGCTGATCACCGCCGGGCTGTTCACCTTCCTGTTCGCGTGGTCGGACTTCCTCTTCGCGCTGACCCTGAACACGACCGACGCCGTGAAGCCCGTGACGCTCGGCATCTACGAGTACATCGGCGCGCACGTCGGCGACTGGGGCGCCGTGATGGCCGCGGCCGTCCTCTCCTCCGTCCCCGCCGCGGTGCTGCTCGTCGTCGCGCAGAGGTACGTGGCGGCCGGGATCTCCAGCGGAGCACTCAAGTGACCCGTCGTCGGTACCGCCGGCGAACCGACACCAAGACGAGAGGGGCAGTCCGCCCATGAAGTTCACCGACGGCTTCTGGCAGATGAGGGAGGGCGTGCGCGCCCACTACGCGCGCGAGGTCCGCGACGTCCGCGTGGACGGGGACCGCTTCACCCTCTACGCGCCGGTGCGCCCGATCGGCCACCGAGGGGACACGCTCAACACGGCGCTGGTGACGGTGGACTGCTGGTCCCCGGCCCCCGGCGTGATCGGCGTCCGGACCACCCACCTGGCGGGCTCGGTGCGGCCCACGCCCGAGTTCGACGTCCGGGGCGCACCCGGCGCCGCCTCGGTCCGGCGCGACGGCTCCACCGTCGAGCTGACCAGCGGGGCGCTCTCGCTGACGGTGGGCACCGACGGCCCGTGGCGGATGGAGTTCAGCGCCGACGGCGCCGCGCTGACCGGCGTCGACGCGAAGGGGACCGGCTTCGTCGAGGACGCGGACGGCGCCCACCACATGCTCGGACAGCTCTCCCTGGGGATCCGCGAGCTCGTGTACGGCATGGGCGAGCGGTTCACCCCGTTCGTGCGCAACGGCCAGACCGTGGACATCTGGCAGGCCGACGGCGGCACGAACAGCGAGCAGGCCTACAAGAACGTCCCGTTCTACATGACCAACCGCAACTACGGCGTGTTCGTCGCGCACTCCGGACCGGTGTCGTTCGAGGTCGGCTCGGAGTCGGTGGGCCGCGTGCAGTTCAGCGTCGAGGACCACGCCCTGACGTACTACGTCGTCCACGGGGCGGACCCCAAGGAGGTGCTGGACCGGTACACCGCGCTCACCGGCCGCCCCGCCCTGCCCCCGCAGTGGTCCTTCGGGCTGTGGCTGTCCACGTCGTTCACCACCTCCTACGACGAGGACACGGTGAACCGGTTCGTCGACGGCATGGCGGACCGGGGCGTGCCCCTGAGCGTGTTCCACTTCGACTGCTTCTGGATGCGCGAGTTCCACTGGTGCGACTTCGTCTGGGACCCGGAGGTCTTCCCGGACCCCGTGGGGATGCTCTCCCGGCTCAAGGCCAAGGGGCTGCGGACCTCGGTCTGGATCAACCCCTACATCGCCCAGCGGTCGGCGCTGTTCGAGGAGGGCTCCCGACTGGGGCACCTGGTCCGGCGGCCGGACGGAACGGTGTGGCAGTGGGACATGTGGCAGGCCGGGATGGCGCTGGTCGACTTCACGTCCCCGGCCGCCCGGGAGTGGTACGCCGGCAAGCTCAAGCCCCTGCTGGACATGGGCGTGGACTGCTTCAAGACCGACTTCGGCGAACGGGTGCCGACCGACGTCGTGTGGTCGGACGGCTCCGACCCGCACGGCATGCACAACTACTACACGCAGTTGTACAACGCAACGGTGTTCGACCTGCTGCTGCGTGAACGGGGCGAGGGCGAGGCGGTCCTCTTCGCGCGCTCCGCGACGGCGGGCGGCCAGAGCTTCCCCGTGCACTGGGGCGGGGACTGCGCCTCGACGTTCGAGGCCGTCGCGGAGAGCCTGCGCGGAGGACTGTCGCTGGGGCTGTCGGGCTTCGGCTTCTGGAGCCACGACATCGGCGGCTTCGAGGGCACCCCGGACCCGGGGCTGTTCAAGCGCTGGCTCGCGTTCGGCCTGCTCTCCTCGCACAGCAGGCTGCACGGCAGCCGCTCCTACCGGGTCCCGTGGGAGTTCGACGAGGAGTCGACCGACGTGGCCCGCGCGTTCACCCGGCTGAAGTGCGAGCTCATGCCCTACCTGTTCGGGGCCGCCGTCCAGGCCCACCGGCGGGGCACGCCCGTGATGCGCGCGATGGTGCTGGAGTTCCCCGAGGACCCGACCTGCCACCACCTGGACACGCAGTACATGCTGGGCGGCGACCTGCTCGTCGCCCCCGTGCTGAGCCCCGACGGCTCCGTCGAGTACTACGTGCCCGAGGGGGTGTGGACCCACCTGCTCACGGGGGAGACCGTGCGGGGCCCGGGGTGGCGCCGCGAGGTGCACGGCTTCGACTCCCTGCCGCTGCTGGTGCGGCCGGACGCGGTCCTGCCTGTCGGCGCGGTGGACGACCGCCCCGACTACGACTACACGGACGGCCTGACCCTGCGCGTGTACGGGGCCGGGGCCCCGGCCGCGCCGGCCGCCGGTCCGACCGTCGTGACCGTGCCGGCCGCCGACGGCTCCGACGCCGCCGTCTTCCGGGTCTCGCGCTCGGAGGACGTGGTCACCGTGGAGGCCGACCCGGCTCCGGCCCGGGGGTGGAGGGTCCTCCTGGTGGGCGCGCCCGGAGCCGTCCCCGCCGACCGGTCCACCGAGGCCGCCGACGGGGACGGCGGCACCCTGGCGTCGGCCCCCGCGGGCGCGACGGGCCTGAGCCTGCGCCTGCCCTGACCGGGGGACGGCCCGGGGAGGACCGGCTCCGGTCCTCCCCGGGCCGCGGCGCGCGGGGCCTCCCGCGGCGGGCCGGTCGCCCGCCGGACACGCCCTAGAATCGCACGGTGCCCCGACGCGACCCCGAGATCCCCACACGCGACGCCATCGCCGCCGCCGCGGCCCACCTGTTCGTCGAACAGGGCTACTCCCGGACCTCGGTCCGCGAGATCGCCGCGGCGGCGGAGGTGGACCCCGCCCTGGTCATCCGCCACTTCGGCACCAAGGAGCGGCTGTTCCTGGAGACCGTCCGGATCGGCTCCGACCGGACGCCCTTCCTGGGCGGGCCGATCGAGACGCTCGGGACGCGGTTCGTCGACTACATCCTGACGGTGGACGACCACACGCGCGGCATCTACCTCGCGCTGATCCGGGCCAGCGACGCCAGCACCGTGGGGTCGCGCCTGCACGAGGCCCACGAGACGGCGTTCGTGCGTCCGCTGGCCGAACGCCTCTCCGGCCCCGACGCCCTGCTCCGTGCCCGCCTGGCCGCCGCACTCGTCGGCGGCCTGCTCTACAGCCTCTGGGTCGTCGGCGACGAGGAGCTGGCCGACGCCGACCACGGGGAGATCGTGGCGCGTTACGGCGCCCTCCTCCAGGAGCTCATCACCCCCGGGGACTGAACGCGTCCCGGCGCCCGGCCCCCTCCTCGCGGGGACCGGGCGCCGGCGTCCGTCACTGGACGGACCAGCCCCCGTCGGAGGCGAGCACGACGCCGTTGACGTTGTCGCTGTCGTCGCTGAGCAGCCAGGTGATCGACGCGGCGAGCTTGTCCGCGTCGGCCACCTGCGGGATGAGCCGCATGAACTCACCGATGCGGGCCTTGCCGAACTCCGAGCCGAAGGTCGCCTCGATCCCCGTGGCCACGGGTCCCGGGGCCACCGCGTTGACCCTGACCCCGTGCGGTCCGTACATGAACGCCGAGCTGCGCGTGATGCCGACGACGGCGTGCTTGGAGGCCGTGTAGGCGATCCCCGCCGCGTTGCCGCGCAGCGCCGCCTCGGAGGCGACGTTGACGATCGCGCCCCGCCCCGCGGCGAGCATGGCCGGGACCACCGCGCGCGAGAGCTTGAAGGTGCCGTCGACGTTGACCGCGAAGACGCGTTCCCAGGTCCGGTCGCTCACCTCGTGCAGGGGCGACATGTCGTCCATGATGCCGGCGACGTTGGCCAGGCCGTCGACGCGCCCGCCCGCCGCCTCGACGATCCGCGCCACGTCCTCGTCACCGGTGATGTCGGCGGCGACGGGCACGACCGTGTCCTCGGGCGAGGCGTCGACCAGGGACCGGAGGCGGTCCTGCGCGATGTCCACGGCGATCACCCGGCCGCCCTCGCGCACGATCCGCGCGGCGGTGGCGCGGCCGATCCCCGAGCCCGCTCCGGTGACCACGACCGTGCGTCCGGCGAACCGCGCACCGGTCGCGGACGCCTGCGGCTCCTCCTCGACGACGGGGGCGACCCCGCCGTTGGCGCGGAGCACGAGCTCGTCGACGAGCTCCTGCGGGAACCGGTCGCCGGCGATCTCGACGAGTTTGGCCAGCGAGAGCTTGCCGACGGGGCGCAGCGCGTCCGCGTCCTGTCCCGACCCCTCCAGCAGTTCGCGCAGGACCGGCCCTCCCGCGGGGTGCGCGAGCCACTCCTCCACCGTGTTCCCGGCGGTGATGGGCGTACCGTTCGCGGTCATGTCTCCTCCTCGCCGGCGGGGTGCCGATCCCGCCGCTCGTGTGGGCCGTGCCTTCCACGACCCTGCTGTCAACTTAGTTGACACCCATGCCACCCTAAGCGACGGAAGGAGCACGCGACCCGGGCGGGGCTGCGACCCTGCTCTCACCAGGGCGGGAGGAGGGCTCGCCCCGCCGAAGGCCCGCCCCCGCCACGGGGCCCGACGACGACCGCGCGTGTCCCGCACGGAGGGCCGTGAGGGACACGCGCGGAGCGGGGCGGGTGCGTGAACGGGCGGGAGCGGACGGCCGGGAGGGGCCGGCCCGGGGATCCCCCGCACCCTGGACCGCCCGGGACGGACGGCCCCGGGCGCGCACCGGTCAGGCGCCCCGGGTGGCCGCGGCGCCGACGGGCTCCGCGGTTCCGGACGCGGGCGGGTCTTCCGCCGAGGGCTTCCGGCGCCCGGGCAGGAACGCGGCGATGGCGAAGGCGGTGAGGGCGGCGAGCCCGCCGATGCCCAGGACCAGGGTGAAGGCGCCCTGCGACGGGAGGTCCTGGCCGCCCACCGGCAGGGTCATGCTGGTCAGGACCATGCCGGTGACGGCGCTGGCCACGGAGGTGCCGATGGAGCGCATGAGGGTGTTGAGGCTGTTGGCCGCGGCCGTCTCGGACCGCGGCACAGCCGCCATGACCAGCGCGGGCATGGCGCCGTAGGCCAGGCCCACACCGGCGCCGATGACGGTGGAGGCGATCATGAGCTGCCAGATGCCGGACATGAGCAGCAGGCTCAGGCCGTAGCCGACCGCGACCAGGAGCGCGCCGCACATCAGGGTCGTCTTCGGGCCCATGGCGCGGGACAGGCGCGCGGAGAGCGGCGCCATCACCATCATGACCAGCCCGTTCGGGGCCATCACCAGCCCCGCGACCAGGATCGTCTGCCCGAACCCGTACCCGGTGGCCTCGGGCAGCTGGAGCAGCTGCGGAACGACCAGGGACATGGCGAACATGGAGAACCCGAACACCAGGGAGGCGGTGTTGGTGAGCAGGACCTGGCGGCGCACGCTGGTGCGCAGGTCGACCAGGGGGTGCGGGGCGCGCAGCTCCCACCAGCCCCACACCAGGAGCACCACGGCCGCGGCGGCGAGCATCGCCCCGGGAACGCCGCTGCCCCAGCCCCAGTCCGAGCCCTTGGACACGGCCAGCAGGAGCAGGAGCAGTGCCACGGACAGGCCGACCGATCCGGGCAGGTCGAACCTGCCCCCCGCGCGGACCCCCGAGTCCGGGACGAGCGTGCGCACCAGGACGGCGGCGGCGCCGGCCAGCGCCGCGGCGACCCAGAACAGCGTGTGCCAGTCCGCGGTCTGGGCGAGGAACGCCGCGGCGGGCAGACCGAGCGCACCGCCCACCCCCAGGGACGCGCTCATCACCGCGGTCGCCCCGCCCAGGCGTTCGGGGGGCAGCTCGTCGCGCATGATGCTGATGCCCAGCGGGATGACCCCGGCCGCCAGCCCCTGGAGGGCGCGGCCCACGACCATCGGCACCAGGCTGTCGGCGAGGGCGCAGAACACCGAGCCGACCACGAGGACCGCCAGGCTGAGGACCAGCATGGGGCGTTTGCCGTACATGTCGCCCAGGCGGCCCACCGTGGGGGTGGCGACCGCGGCGGCGAGCAGTGTGGCGGTGATCGCCCACGTCGTGTCCCCGGGGGTCGCCCCGAGGAAGCCCGGCAGCACGGGAACGAGGGGGATGACCAGGGTCTGCATGAGCGAGACGACGATGCCGCTGAAGGCGAGGACGCAGATGACCACGTTCGGCCGGGCGGGAGGGCGCGCGGGCGTCCGCGCTTCGGATGGGCTGGTGCGGGCATCGGTCATCGAGCAGGAACCCCCGTATTCGGACACGCGAAAGCGCCGACTTTTAAGTCAGGCGCATGACTTAGACTAACAGGACGTACCGGGCCGACTCCACGCCCGGCGGGAGTGAGGGAGGCCATATCAGCGAGGAAAACGCCGACGGCTCCGGCGCCCGCTCCCACCGGGGTCGGGCACGACCCGCACACACGTACGCGTCCGAGGGGCGCGGCCCCGGGAACGGGGGCCGGCCCCGGACCGGGGAACGGGGTCCCGCCCCGACGACACGGGTGAACCGCCCCGCGCGGAAATCGGTACGGTGGTCGGCATGAGCGGCAGGGTGGCGAGGTCGGAGCGGGTGGCGGCGACGCGGGAGACGATCCTGTCGGCGGCGGAACGGCTGTTCGCGGAACACGGCATGGCGGGGGTGTCCAACCGCCAGATCGGCCAGGAGGCCGGACAGGGCAACAACACCGCCGTCACCTACCACTTCGGCTCCAAGGAGGGACTCGTGCGCGCGATCGTGCGCCGCCGCACCGGGCCCGTCGAGGACGTGCGGCGCCGCATGGTGGCACGGGTCGACGGCTCCTCCGAGGTCAGGGACTGGGTGGCGTGCATGGTCGAGCCCCTGGCCCAGCACCTGGACGACCTGGGCACGCCCTCCTGGTACGGGCGCTTCAGCGCCCAGGCGCTGGCCGACCCCGCCTTCCGGGGGATCGTCTCCCGGGAGGCCATGGAATCACCCTCGCTGGTGCGCACCGGGGAGGAACTGCGCAGGTGCCTGCCCGACCTGCCCGCGCCCGTGCGCCGCGAACGCCAGGACATGGCCCGCCACCTCATCGTGCACACCTTCGCCGAGCACGAGCGGGCCCTCGCCGGGGGCGAGCCCACCCCCAGGGGCTCCTGGCACGAGGCCGCCACCGGCCTGACCGACGCGCTCACCGGCCTGTGGCTGGCCCCCGTCACCGCCCCCTCCGCCCGTCCGGAGCCGAGCGCCACGGGCGACCGCGCCCGCTGACCGCCCGGGGTCCCTGGCGGCTGCCGCCCGAGGGGACGCTGTTACCCGGGCTCTGCGCGGCGTCACGCACGTCCGCACACGCCCTCTCCCCCGGGGACGCAGAAAGGGTCCACCCCCAGGCGGACCCTTCACCGACCTGCTAGTTCTCTGTCGGCACGGCGGGATGTGAACCCACGACCCCCTTGCCCCCGTCAAGCCGAACCAAGCCGCAGGGGGCCGGGGACAGTCGCTCAGCAACAGGAAGAACCTGGCCAGGACGCAGGGTCCGGGCCACCAGACGGCGGGAACAGTCATGGAGGGGCACCGTCAGCCCCACCAGGACCGCTCAGATTCCGGGTGGCCCGCCCACCCTCTGGGGTGTGCGGTCACGCGTGCGTGCGGCGAATGCCCCCAGGGCGACCACTCCGAACACCGCCCGGTCGACGTCGTGGGCCAGGTGGGAGATGACCACGATGGCGCGCCCTTGGGCCTGCAGTTCCGCAGAAATCTCCCAGAACCGCAGGTAGGTCTCCCAGTCGAAGCCCTGGTAGGGCTCATCCAGCAGGAGGACGGCCGGGTCGTGCATGAGGGACAGGACCAGGTTCAGCTTCTGCCGTGTTCCGCCACTCAGGTGCCGGGCCGGGGTGGCACCGTACTGCTCGAACCCGAGGCGGGCGATGAGGGCGCGTGCCCGGTCCAGACTGCGCAACCGGTAGGCGACGGCGAAGTAGCGCAGATGCTGATCCACAGTCAGCTCCGGGTTGGTCACCGGGCGCTGGGGGCAGTAGCCGATTCGGCCCTCGACCCGCACCCGGCCGGAATCGGGCGCGAGTTCACCGGACAGGATCCGCAGCAGGGTGGTCTTGCCCGCTCCGTTCTCGCCGACGACCCCCACCAGCTCTCCGGGCGCGGCCCGCAGGCTCACTCCGCGCAGGACACGCCTCGTCCCGAAGGCCTTGTGCACGTCCGCCACGTGCAGCATCAGACGCTCTTCCCGATCAGGGTACCGCCGAAGCTCCTGCGCCGTCCCGCGTAGGCGTCGACGGCGCGCACCAGGTGGGAGCGGTCGAAGTCGGGCCAGAGAGCGTCCTCGAAGACGATCTCGGCGTAGGCGGTGTGCCAGGGCAGGAAGTTGCTGATGCGCTGCTCGCCGGCGGTCCTGATCAGGAGGTCCACATCGGGCAGGCCGGGATCGTAGAGGTACTCGGCGAGGTCGGACTCCGTCAGGCGTGTCGGGTCCAGCCGCCCCGAGAGCGCCTCGGCCACCGTGCGTTTGAGCGCGTCCACCATCTCCTGGCGGCCTCCGTAGTCCAGGCAGAACGTGAAGGTCGTCCCGCTGTTGCCCGACGTCAGCTCCTCAGCCCACTCCAGCCGTTCGCGGAGTACTGCCCCGACCCTGCTGCGGCGGCCGTACCAGCGCATCCGAACGCCCCGGGCGTGCAGGCGCCCGGCCACCCCCGAAACGCGCCGGGTGAACGCCCTGAGCAGAGAGGACACTTCTTCGGGAGAGCGCGACCAGTTCTCCGTGGAGAAGGCGAAGGTGGTCACGTACTTGATGCCCAGATCCCCGGCGGCGTCCACCAGGCGGTACATCGCCTCCTCCCCTGCCGTGTGCCCTTCCACGGGAGCCAGCCCGAGCGCCCGGGCCCACCGCCGGTTACCGTCCATGATCACGGCCACGTGCTCGGGGACCGCGGCGGGAGGACCCCCGGGGTCCGGGGACGGGACCGGGGGCTGCCGTTGCCGCAGCTCGGGGACGACCGGCAGGACTCCGACAGGTGTCTCTCGGGTTTGTGACAAACGGGCGGGAACGGCTGTTCGCGGTGAGGCGCCCGGCGGGTCCGCCGGAAGGTACTCGCACTCGTCCAGGCCCGTTCGCAGCCCGGCCACCGTGGTCGCGAGGAAGGGACGGCTGGAAGGGTGCATGGCATCGACCACCCCCTGCCCCTGGTCCAGCAGTCCGCGTGCCCGTTGCACCTGTCGTGCGATCAGTTTCCGATAGGCGTCCGTGCCGCGCACACCGATCAGGTCGTCCGCGTCCAGGCCGAGTCGCTCCAGGTCCTGACGGGGCAGGTAGCAGCGGCCCTGTTCAAGGTCTTCGGGCAGGTCGTGGAGGATGTCGACGTACTGGAAGACTTCCCCCAGCAGCGACATGAGTTCCGGGGCGTCCTCCCGGACCGGCTCCAACACGGTGCCGAACAACTCAGCGACGGTGCCGGCCGTACCGCGCATGTAGCCGCGCAGGTCGGCGAAGCCGGGAAAGTCGGGCGGCCTGCGACTGTCCTGTTCAAGTGTGGCGAGAAGCTCCTCCAGCACCGGCACGGACATGTCCCACGCCCGCACCGTGTGGACCATGGCGCGCTGGACCGGCGACAGGCGAACGGGTGCGCCGGGTCCGCCGGCCAGCGCGGCCAGGGTGTCGGCGCGGAAACGGGCCAGGGCCGATCCACGCTCGGAGACCTCCCCTTCGTCGGCCAGCCGATCAGCCCACAGCCCGAAGGCGGCCAGCGCGTGCGCATAGGGGCGCTTGTGGACGGGCAGCAGATCGACGACCTGCGGAGAGAGATGGTCCGCACCCGTGTGGATCCTGCGACAGACCTCGAAGGCGCGCGCCAGACCGGTGTCGGCGCCCCGCTCCGCGATCAGCAGGGGGCCCGTCCTCATGTACCCGCTCATCGCTGTTCCTCCGCGGTGAGCGCGGGAGTATGCCCTCGCACCCGTGAACCGTTTCCCGCGAGAGGGACCGCCTGTGTCCACACCCTGGCCAACACCGAGGGGATTTGAATATGCACGCTGAGTAGCATAATGGTTTCCGTGCCCGCTTCGAACTGCTGGACCGGCGCAGGGGACGGACCCGGCTGGATCCGGCGAACGCGGTCTTCGAGTGCCTGGAGATCTTCCACAACCGGCAGCGCCGACACTCGTCGATCGGCTGGCTGAGACCCGTGGAGTTCGAGGGGAAGAGACCGGGCACCATGGCCTGAGAATCCAGGAAAACGGCTCCAGCACACTCAGTACACGCCAACGTGGGCCAACGGCCCACCTGGCCCGGTTCAACCCCACCGAGCGCGCAAAAAAGGGCCCACCTGATGGTGGACCCTCTCATGACCCGCTACTTCTCTGTCGGGACGGCGGGATTTGAACCCACGACCCCTTGACCCCCAGTCAAGTGCGCTACCAAACTGCGCTACGTCCCGGCCGCTGGGCGGGCGCCGTCTCCGGTCCCGCCAACAGGTAAAACTGTAGCGCATCCGGCAGTGCTCTCGAACCGCCCACACCTTTCGGACGGCCCTCGTCCGTGGGCGGTCGCGACCCGGTGGACCGGTCGCGCGCCCCGCCGGGAGCGGGGTGCGGCAGCTTTCAGTGTCCCTGCCGGACCCCGGCGGCGGAGCCTCTGCGGTGGCTCCTCGCAGAGCTCGCGGGGACGTCGGCTCCGCGCGGTACCGTGGGGCGTTTCGCGCTCCCGGGCCTTCCGCGGGACGCCGGCGCGCCGCGCCCACGGCAACCGCCGCGGGCGTTCCTCCGTCCCCGACACCTGGAGCCACGCATTGACCGAGCAGAGGGCACACGCCTGGGGGCGGGAGCTCCGAGTCGTCCACCAGAGGCTGCGCGACGCCCTGGAGGTGGCCCGCGAGGCCATCACCGACGGCGCGGGGGCCGAGTCCGTCTCCCGCGACCTCCGGCTCTTCTGCCTCGGGTTCTGCACCGCCCTGAACGGCCACCACACGAGCGAGGACGCCGCCCTCTTCCCCCTCCTCCTGGAGCGCCGCCCCGACCTCGCGCCCGTCGTCGCCAAACTCAAGCAGGACCACAGCATGATCGAGTACCTCATCGCCGGCCTGCAGAAGGCCGTGGACTCCGGGCACGGCTCCGAGGAGCAGCTGCGCCACCTCGACGGGATCGAGGCGGTCATGGAGACCCACTTCCGGTACGAGGAGAAGCAGATCACCGGCGTCCTCGACGAGCTCACCGGCGAGGGGCTGGACAGGCGGACCCTGCTGGGCCCCCTCGCCTGAGCTCCCGGGAAGGCCCGACGGCACGGGCCCGTCCCGCCGCCGGGATGCTCCAATGGATGTCAGCCGAGGTCCTCCTCCCCGAGCAGCCCCTCCCCCACCAGGTCCGCCCACAGCGCGTCCGGCACCGGCCGGGCGAACAGGTCGGCGTTGCGCCGGGCCTGCTCCGCCGACCGCGCGCCCACGAGGACGGTGGCCACCGCCGGGTGCCGGGCCGCGAACGCCATCGCCGCGCCCGGCAGGGACACCCCGTGGCGGCGGGCGACCCCGGCGATCGCGGCGGCCCGGGAGCGCACCTCCGGCGACGCCGCCGCGTAGTCGTAGGTCGCGCCCTCGACGGGTTCGTCCGTGGCGAGCACTCCGCTGTTGAACACACCGGCCGCGATCACCGACACCCCGGCGCGCCGGCAGGCCGGGAGCATCGTGGCCGCCGCCGACCGGTCCAGGAGCGTGTACCTCCCGGCGAGCAGCACCGCGTCCACGTCGGTCTCCACCGCGAAGCGCTCCAGCATCCCGGCCTGGTTCATGCCCGCGCCGATCGCGCCGACCACCCCCTGGTCGCGCAGCTCGTGCAGCGCGGGGTAGGCCTCGCCCACGGCCTGTTCCCAGTGGTCGTCGGGGTCGTGGAGCAGGACCAGGTCGACCCGGTCCAGGCCGAGCCGCTCCAGGCTCCCCTCCAGTGACCGCAGCACTCCGTCCGCGCTGAAGTCCCACCGGCGGGTGTGCGTGGCGGGGACGTCGAAACCGTGGTCGTCGCGTTCCCCGCTCCGGTTCGGGGACGGCTCCAGCAGCCTGCCGACCTTGGTCGACACGGTGTACCGGTCCCGGGGCAGGCCGGCCAGCGCGCGTCCCAGCCTCCGCTCGGAGAGGCCCAGCCCGTAGTGCGGGGCGGTGTCGAAGTACCGCACCCCCGCGTCCCACGCCGCCCGCACGGCATCGTGGGCGGCCTCCTCCGTCACCGCCCGGTCCATGCCGTTGCCGATCCCCACGGCGCCGAACCCGAGCGCGCCGACCTCCACCCGCGAGCGTCCCAGCCTGGTCGTCCCCATGCGCTCCCCTTCTCCGTGTGCCCACGGACAACTCTCGAACGCTGCGGCCCTCGCCATCCCTCGCCGGAGCCGGCGTGCGTGCTGCGCGGGGAACCTGTCTAACCCACGGGAGCCGGATCCGCAGACAACACGTCACGACTCTCGCGCAGTTTTCTTCCTCTGGAAAAGCACCCTTGCACACCGAAAGGTCGGCGCGCACAGGTACCGTGAGAAGGCGCCATCCGAATCGATACATGTACCGATCGGTGGACGATGTTGCGCGCCACCCTCGGACACACAACAGGGGAGCCATGGAAAAAAGGTTCAGAAGTCTGGACATCTGCGCCGGAGCCGGTGGCCAGGCTCTCGGCCTGGAACAAGCAGGCTTCGATCCGACGCTCCTTCTCGACACCGATCCTCACGCATGCGCCTCCCTGTTTCTGAACCGACCACAATGGGATGTCGTCGAGACAGACCTACGAGATTTCGTGGGACACGAATATCCCCAGGTCCTGAACGTCGATCTGCTGGCAGGTGGTCTTCCACGCATTCCCTACTCGGTGGCAGGGCAACAGCGCCAGGCCACGAGTGAGCGTGACGACCTGCTCAAGGCAACCGTCTGGCTGGCGACGGAGGTCCAACCCCGGGCCATCATGCTGGAGAACGTCCCCCACCTGGTGAAGTCGCCCAAGTTCGCCGAGCTCCGTGACTCCGTCGAGGAGGAGCTGAAGCACTGCGGCTACGTGTGCGTGTGGCACGTTCTCGACGCACAGGACTTCGGAGTTCCCCAACGTCGCGAACACGGCGTTCTCGTGGCCATGAGACCTGAGGACATGGACCACTTCTCCTGGCCCTCGTCCACGGGCAAGGCAGCCACCGTGGGGGAGGTCCTGGGCTCGTCGATGGCGAGCCGTGGGTGGCAGGAGGCACATGATTGGAGCCTTCTGGCGAACGAGGTGGCACCGACGATCGTGGGCGGGTCCAAGGAGAGGGGCGGCGCCGATCTGGGTCCCACGCGCACGAAGAAGATCTGGGCCCGCCTGGGTGTCAACGGCGCGAGCATCGGTGACGACGTTCCGGGGCCGGACTTCGTGATGAGACAGGGTGAGGGAACACACGGGCACCGAGGACTGCCCAAACTGACGGTGGAGCAGGTGGCTCTCCTCCAGGGATTTCCGTCCGACTGGCAGTTCGCCGGCCGTAAGACCGCCCGGTACCGTCAGGTCGGGCAGGCGTTCCCACCTCCCCTCGGAGCGGCGCTGGGAAAGTCGATCCGAGCAGCGCTCGACCACTGAACCCAGGAGGGGAGCGGGGGTCGAGATCCCTCACACCCTTCCGAACACGCCTGCTCGTCCGAAGATCGCTAAGGTATCCGTATGACCCCTGCCCTGCCCGAGAAGATAACGATCGTCGACCTGTTCGCGGGCTGTGGTGGCCTCACTCAGGGGTTCCGCGAGTTCGTTCCTGCCGGCCGTACGGAATCACCGTTCCGTACCCTGGGAGCGGTGGAGATCGACGAGGCCGCGGCGACCACCTACGCGGCCAACTTCGCCTCGGAGGCAGGCGGGAGCGAGCACGTCTTCAACACCGGTATCGAGGACTGGAATCCCGGGGACCTCCGAGACGATGTCGACGTGATCCTGGGCGGGCCTCCGTGCCAAGGATTCTCCGCCCTGGGGAAACAGGACCCCGATGATCCACGCAACCAGCTCTGGCGTGAATACATCAGGGTGGTCGGCAAACTTCAACCCAAGGTCTTCGTGATCGAGAACGTCGACCGTTTCCTCAAGTCCCCCGAGTACGCCGAGCTGGAATCCGCGGTCGCCGAAAAAGGGGCGCTCGAAAACTATGTTCTCGAACGCAAGCACCTTGTGGCAGCGGACTACGGCGTTCCCCAGGCTCGCAAACGAACCATTGTCCTGGCGACACGCCGAGATGTCATGGACCTGCATCCACAGAAGTCCCCCCTGCAACACCCTGAACCCACCCATGCAAAAAACCCCGAACCGGACCTGTGGGAGAGCATCAAACCATGGGAAACGGTGCAGAACATCTTCGGAACTCCACACGCACCGAAGAGTTTGGTGAAACCCGAGGGCACAGAACTACCACCCGGGCGCATCAACCTCCTCGGAAAAGACATGCCAGGCCCGTTCCGTACCGACCAGTTGCACATAGGGCGCAAACCGATCAAACTTTCCCTCGACAGGTACGAGAAGATACCCCCGGGGGGAAATCGCCACGACATTCCGCCGCACCTGTCGACCGAGAGCTGGCTCAACCACCGCAGCGGCACGGGGGACGTCATGGGTCGACTGCACCTCGACCGCCCCTCGGTCACCATTCGCACCGAGTTCTACAAACCGGAGAAGGGACGCTACCTCCATCCGTGGGCACACCGACCGATCACCCACTACGAGGCAGCTCTCTTCCAGGGATTCCCCGAGGACTTCTTGTGGTGCGGTAGCAAGACACAGATCGCTCGCCAGATCGGCAACGCGGTCCCTGTCGGGCTTGCTCGTGCCATCGCCCAACAGGTGCACGCCTATCTGATGATCACCCGCTCTTCGTGACAGCGGGAACCTCGGTACAGATCCTCCGGAAGACACCTTCGAGCCGATTCACGGAGTCGAGCGGAGCCCGCCCGTCGTCCGGTCCGTCGGGCAGGGAGTCGAAGAGGATGAGTGAGTCCTCTCTTCCACCGACCCAGAACCGATAGGCGTCCGTGTCCGGCTCCGCGTCCGGAGCGAGCGTCTCGAGCGAGAGCGTGCTCGCCACAGCGTTCACCGCCTTGGCCAGGGCATTGGCCTCGCGGCCGGCACCCGCCGTTCCGTCCTTCACCAGCCGCAGGAGAGCCTGGGCCGTGGGTCGGTGCAACACGATGGACATACGCAGGGCCGTGTTGAGAACATCTTGGTTTCCGCAGGCGACCACGACGGGATCGTAGTCATAGCCGTCCCGGAAGAGTTCCGCAGCCCACCACAGCCGTGCGAAGGCCTGGGTGTGGAACGGTCCGATAAAACGGCTCCTGCTCACCATGGGCACAGGTTTTTTCTGTGTGGCCTTCCCGAGGTGACGCCAGAAAACATGGTCGGGTGCGACCCGCAACGCGAGATGGTTCCACAGGCCGCTGTCAGCCGCCTCGGCCCGTGTGAACCGCAGCACGGAATGGAGCCGAGGCGCCAACCAGGCATCGGCCTCCGTCGGAGCGTCATCGAAACGCTTGCGAGCTTCATCGATCAATTCACGTATCGGGTCGATGGAGCGTGGTTCCATACTGGGGTGAATACGTACCGACCTGTCCAAGCCCTTGGCCGGAATCGGTACGCGCCCCTGGAGCACGGCTTCTGTCAGATGCCTCGTCGCGGCTTCGTTGGACAACGACATCAGATTTTCGGGAGGCGAAATCACTGTTCTTCTTCCTGGGCCTTCCTGCGAAACGCACGAAGGAAGTTGCCCAGATGACGTGTGCGCCGGGCCTGCACCGCGGCGGCGTGCGCCACGCGCGCGTGGAGGTCCCCCCCAGCCCCGTCCTCTCGGGCAACGATCTCCGCCAGCGCATCGGTGAGCGAGTAATCGGGAAGGACATCGGGGAGCATCTTCCTCAGCGTGCTCTCCTGCCACCCTCCCGGCCATTCGGGGCGTCCCTGATCATCCTTGGGAAGCCCTCTGATCACGGAGGTGAACAGCACGGTCCACACCTCTTGAGCGATCTGCGAGGCCAGAGCGTTCTGCGCCGGTCGGTCCACGGCCCTGTCGCTCCTCAAGATCGCTTCGATTCCCTCGAAGCGCTTGTTGAGGTACAAGGTCGGTTCCTCCCCGACAGCTTCCACGAACCACGGATCACTGCGGAAGAGATCGAGGTGAACAGCTCCTTCCCCACCGAAGTCCACCCACTCCGTGCGAATACCATCCTTCTTGGTGGGTGTGGTCGCCAGGAGATCGATGGTCCATGATGCCTCGCTCCTGCCGATGAGACGACTGTCGATCTCATCGACCGTTGCGCTCACCTGGGCGATCAATTCGGCCTTGTTCACGTGACGTTCTCTGTGCAGGGTCACCTCACCCAGCCAGACACCGGGCTCGTCCTGCTCGAGCGGGACATGTGCGCGAACGTTGGTGCGGCGTTCGGACACGATCGCTGCACAAGCCACGTTCGTCCAAGGTCCGTCCGCGAGCTCGCGCTTCGGCAGACGCACCCTCACCGTGAGAGTGGCTGTCCCCCAGCGCTCCCGTTCCACTTCGTGAAGTGCGACGGTCCGCTGTGCCGCGGAGATCATGGAGAACTCGATCGGCACGTCGTCGAGTCTGGCGCGGAGAACCTCCAGGCCGACCTCACCCGCCAGAACCGCGTAAGGAAACAGTCGTTTCACGGTGCGCTCTCTCCCCTCACCAGATCCACTTCGGCGATGGCCAGGTTGGCCGCCACAGGGTGGCTGGCCACGTCCGACACCCCCCGGAAGGCAGCGGTGCGCGCGCCCGGTGTGAACCGCAACCTGCCTTCGACGACCTCGCAGCCGGACTCTGGCTCGAGTTCGGCCCAGCCGGCGGGGAGCCCACCACCCGAGAGGGTTCCGAAACGTAGGGCGGGCCGCATGATCCATGGATCCACACCTTCGGGGAGCCGCACAACGGCCCGGATCTGCCATGCACCGTCGGGTCTCACCTCCCCGGTGAGACTCTTGACGGTGGGGTGCTTCGGCGCCGGGTTGGGTTGGGGCGGGTCCAGGTCCAGCAGTCCCCGCAGCGCCTCCGGGACCTCGTCGGGAGGGCCTTCCGAAGGACGCGCCGCCGCACGCGCCATGGTGATCATCGCCTGGCGGAACTCACGAAGACGTGTGGCCGCGCCACGGGCATAGGTGGCCGTCAGGTCGTCCGTCTGTTTCCAGTCGTTGTGGTCGGGAGGTTCGGCCGTACGGAGGAAAGCCTCCGCCGCGGCGTTCTCCTCCGATTCACCCACCGCGAGACCGGCAAGAAGAACGGCCTGGAACGGTGGGGTCCCCACGACTTCACCCACGGCCCTGTCCATGACGATCATGCGGGTGCCTCGCATGCACACCAGGCGGTTGGGGCGCTCTTCCTCTCCGTCCGCCATGGGGGTGACCAGCAGTACGGCCTCGTGCTCGAACGCCTCCCTGCGGCCCTTGAGGGGTGGCACCGTGAGCGGGACGGTCTTCTGGAGTACGGCTTCCGCATCGGTGATCCTCTCCACCGTCTCGCCGTTCAGGAAGGCTCGGACCGCTCGTGACCTGGAAGGCTGGTGACGGTGCGGGTCGACCCTCTCCTCGGGTCGCACAGTTGTCGTGTTGCGAAGGGATTCCACGGTCGCCTCCAGCATGGGTGCCGAGTCGCGTCCGGCGATCATGGAGGCCCAGAAGTTGTCGGCGACACCACGCACCAGGTTCTCGTGCATCGTCTCGAGGTCTCCGCCCTCCGTGGCCGCGTCGTAGGCGCCCACCACCAGGAAGGAGGTGCCTGGTTCGTCGCTACCTCGGGAGAGGTACAGCTCCTCGACCGTGCGTTCGTCCGCCCACCAGGAACGCGACGTTCCGTCACGTTCTCGGTCCGGCACACCGAGCCATGCGGGCCCCGCGTACTGCTGATCTCCGAGTTCGTGCCAGGGCAGATCCAGACGCCCGATCAGACGACGCTCCCGTTGCCCCTCGTACGTTTCGGAGAGGGTGCTGTGCATCATCACCAGCCCGAACCGACTGGACGCCCACAAGGTGGCCTTGCCCAGTCCGAAGGAACCACCGGCCGTCGTGCTCTTGTGACTGTCGAGCTGCCGGCGAACCACCGCCGCGAAGCGCCCGTCGCCGTACTCCGGTCCGGTCAGCCCGGAGGCGTTGTAGTCGTCGATCCTCAGGAGAACCAGACTGTCCTTCTCCGCAAGGTCCTGAAGGCCGTTGCGCAGGATCCTCCCCGTCTTACGAAGGGGATCGGCGGCGGCGTGAAGGTGATCCCTCAGGTCGTCCCAGTGGAGAGCCTTCAGGAAGCGGTGCAGCCTCTCCCCCGTGAGCTCGTGCAGAACGTAGCGGACCCGGACCGGACGCTCGGGGTCGAACCTCTCGTCCAGACTGTTCTGGGTGGCCTCACGAGCGAGGACGGCAAGGTCCGAGTCGAAGGCGTAGGCTGCCGCGTTACCCAGCTCCCTGCCTCCGTCCCTGTGGGCGGGACGGTGGTACCACCCGAGGGAGTCGGCCGAGTCGGAGAGCTCCGCACGCGTCACGGAAGCTCCCGACGACAACCCCAGGAACCGCTCGATCAGCTCGATCTTCTCCAGGCGCGGTTCGGCCCGTCCCGTGATCCATGCCGAAACCGCGGCGCGGGTGACATCCAGCTCCTTGGCCAGTTCCGCCTGGCTGACGCCTCTCCGACGCAGCTGGCGTCCCAGCCACACACCGAAGGGTTCTCCTTCGTCCACCGTCATCTGCGCTCCGTCCTCGAGGTCTCCGGAAGCCTCACCCCAAGCATCCTTTGACGTGCCACCAACTGTCAAATCAAGCTTGACATGCCCCAGGGGAGACTCTTCTATGGAGAGACGACCCCAAGAGTCCCAAAAAGGACATATTGCACTGCTGTACCACCCGACACCGATCGGCGCCGCCCCGAACCACCTTCGGACTTGCCACACCCTCGAGCCCGTGCCATACTCCCGATTACTTCAACGTCGGCGAAGTCGAAAAATCGCGCTTCAATCCAGGGGTGAACTGTACCCTTTTCCCGTGGACGCCGAAATCGGAGAACCACCCGACCATCCCCCAGAAGTGAAGCACCAACGACCTGATCGCCCCTCGACAGAGTGAGCACTCTTCTTTCTTCGCCCCTCCCCCCTGCCATCTTCATGCGCACATCGGTCGACCCCCGCCTCGCCCTGAAGTCGTGCATTCGAAAAAGAAAAGCACACACATGAGAACGCCAGAGAGCAACTCCGTTCTACAACTGGTCATGGAACAGTCTCGGCGAGTTCTGGAGACCTACCGTATCGACCGGGGTCTCATCCAGGAGCACGCCAACAGCGAACGCCGCATCACCCAGGGTGGTTATGGTGATCGACAGATCTACGAATTGGTGCAGAACGGAGCCGACGAACTCCTTGCCCAGCCCGGCGGCAGGGTCTCCGTCATCCTGACCGAGGGGCACCTTTACTGTGCCAATCAGGGCAGCCCCATGGCTCCGGAAGGCGCCGACACCATTCTCCGCATGGGGGTGTCCCGCAAGCGGGGTGGGCAGATCGGTCGCTTCGGCGTCGGCGTCAAGTCCGTTCTGAGTGTCACCGACACTCCTCAGTTCTTCAGCCGGGAGCAGGGCAGGAGCTTCGGTTTCTCCCGCGAGTGGGCCGAACAGGAGATCCGGTCGGTGTGGGCCGACATCGAGGAGATTCCTGTTCTCCGTATGGCCCGCCCCCTCGAGCCGGGGCAGGAGATGCAGGACGATCCGGTCCTGGCCGAGCTCCTGGATTGGGCCACCACCGTGGTCCGTCTTCCCTTGAAACCCGGAAAGGCCACGCGCCTGGGCAAGGATCTCGACGCGTTTCCCGTGGAGTTCCCCCTGTTCTCTCCACATGTGGGATCCGTCGTGCTCGAAGATCGGCGTGGCACCGCTCCACGTATACGCCACATCTCCCAGCAGATCGACGGCGACACCCGAGTTCTGCAGATCCGTAGCGGCGTGGGGAACTCCACAACGGAAACGGTCGACAGGTGGCGGGTCTTCACCAGGAGACACCGCCCCTCCCCCCATGCGATCGGTGAGGCCGGGGAACTGCACGACCGCCCTGAGATCGATGTCTCCTGGGCCGTCCCGGAAAGAAAGGGACGAGGACAGCTCGGGCAGTTCTGGGCCTTCTTCCCCACGAACTTCACCACCACGCTGCGTGGCATCCTCAACGCCCCTTGGAAGACAAGCGAGGATCGTCAGAATCTGTACGACGGGAACGAGTTCAACCGTGAGCTGATTCGTGTCTCCGCCAGGCTGGTGGTGGAGTCGTTGGAAAAGCTGTCGCATTCCGACGACCCGTGCACATACCTGGACTTCGTGCCGGCACGTGGTCGTGAAGAGCCCCAGTTCGCCGCCACGGACCTCGTGGATGCGATCTGGAAACATGCCGCGGTGAGCCCCACCCTGCCGGACCAGGACGGTCGCTTCGGCCTTCCGGAGGCCGTGCGGCTCCATCCCGCGCGCCTGCAGAAGAAGTGGCTCGACCTGTGGGCACAGTACCCCGGCCGTCCGACGGACTGGTGCCACCATTCGGTGGAGAACACCGCTCATCGCAGGCAGAGTGCCGAAAGAATTCTGGCCTCCGCCAAGCTCGAGACCGCCTCGATCGTGGATTGGCTCGAAGCGCTCGTCGCGGACCACGCCCCCGAGTCGTCACGGACAGCCATCCGTATCGTGGCGGACATTCGACGTCACCACTCCCCCTTCGCGGAGGAGGGGCACACCTCTCTCGCGGAGGAGGCACTCAAGGCCAGGATCGTCCTGACCGAGGATCACCAATTGGTCGCCCCCTCCCCCAATGTCTTCCGTCGCAGCAGCGACTCGGACAACCTGACCGATCGGATGACCTACGTCGACGAACGAGTCATCACGGACGGTGAAGTACAACGCGCCCTCGACGAGCTCGGGATCCACGAAGCGGACGCAGCCGGCAGATTCGCCTCCGTCCTGACGAAGGGCTTTTCGGACTACGACGACGCCAGGTGGACCGCCCTGTGGGAACTGTCCCGAAAAGCCGGACCGGCCGACACCCTCGCGGCGATCCGTTCCGCGGAGATCGACACCTACCGACAGTTCAGGGTTCGTACGGTGGCCGGCCGCTTCCGACCGATCCGGAACTGCCTCCTCCCCGGCCCCGTGGTTCCTCGTGACGGTTCCCGAGATGCCCACGTGGCGGTCGACCTGGACTTCCACGGACCTGATCGTGTGATCCTCGGTGACCTGGGACTGCTCGACGGCCCCGTCGAGAAGGTGAGGCCCCAGAGCGGTGAGGGGTGGTACGACGCCTACGTGAAGACCATCTGGGAGCGCTACTGCCGCAGTCTTCCCTCGTCGGAGCGAAGGCCCAAGTTGGATTCCATGCACTTCGAGGGCGCGCCTCCTGCGGGCCCCCTGCACTTCCTGACCGAGCTCTCCGAGGAGGGAAGCGCCTCCTTCCTGCAGGCCCTCCCCCGCCTGGGACTGGTCACCAGCTGGACACTTCGGGTGGGCCGGAGCAGCTCCACCGTGAAAGCGGTCGTCTCCCCACTGAGGTGGATGGCACACAGACACGGCCACCTCCGAACCTCCCGTGGACTACGCGCCCTGTCGGACTCCGTGGGCCCGCAGCTCCGGGTGCACCATGACGTGCTTCCGGTCTCCGAGGTCCCCTCGGCCGTGGCAGAGGCGCTGAAGTTGCCCGACACCCTGGAAGCCATCGGTACCCGCTTCTGGAAAAAACTCGTCGAGGAAGCGGCACTGAGCGAGGACGACGTCTTTCCCGGAAAGGTGTACGCCCTGCTGGTCGAAGCAGGAGCCGACTGGCCCGAGGGGCTGCCCACACGTTGCCGGGTGGGCGCCGGGTGGAGCAGCGAGTACGAGGACGCGGACATCGCCGTCACGTCCGACCGTGCCGAGTACGAGTCCCTGATCCGTGAGTCGCTCCCAGCCCTACTGGTACCGGACGCGGAGACCGCCGAGGTGATGCGCCGGGACTGGGGAATGGCCTCCCCCGACGACGTCATCCAGAAAGAGATACGTCATGTCGCCCAGTCCGAACCGAACCTGATCCTCGAGGAGTTTCCTCACCTGAGGCTGTCCCATCGTGCCCAGGTGGACGGTTGGTCGATCGTGCGTTGCGGCGAACTGCAACAGATCGTGCGCACACCCAAGGGGATGAACACCACCGAACTCGAATCGGCGGTGCTCGATCGTTCCGTCCTGGTCCTGGACCCCGATGACGATCTGTCAGTGCTCAACGCGATCGATGTCGAACTCGGCCTCGGCCTCGGGCCGAATCGATGCCGTCAGATCCTCGATCAGCGGGAGAAAAAGAAGAAGAACGAACGACTGGAACGCGCCCGCAAGGCTCCGAACGTCGCCGACAAACTGCTGGAACTGGCTGATGTGGAGGCCATCAAGGCAGGACTGCCCCAAGGTCTGCTCGAATCGGAGAACATCGAACAGAACGGGGAAGCCGCCCACCGGGAGATCGCCCAGCTGGCGGTGGACTCCTACGGAGTCTCGGTGATGCGGCACTACCGCAAGGACATCGAGGCCAACGTTCCCGACGTCGCCTGTGGTTTCAATGGGGACAACAGGTCCCTACAGGTGGTCAACCAGCTCGGACTACCCCAGAACTACGCCGGCACGAAGGAACCACGTCTGCCCGCCACAGAGACCGTCGATGGCCCTCGCGAGTTCCCTCGTCTGCACGACTACCAGGAAAAACTGGCAGCCAAGATGTTCGACCGGCTCACCAGGTACAAGGCGGGCAAGGCGATGCTGTGTCTGCCCACGGGCGCCGGCAAGACCCGTGTCGCAGCGGAAGCCGTCATCCGGGTCATCAAGGCACAAGGGCTGGGTGGCCGCCCCGTGCTGTGGATCGCTCAGACCAGCGAGCTGTGCGAGCAGGCCGTGCAGAGCTGGCAGTTCGTGTGGTCGAAGGTTGGCCCGGACAGTCCTCTGACGATCAGTCGCCTGCGTGAATCGAACGAGGCCGCTCCCGTGTCGGAGAACCCCCACCTGGTGGTCGCCACGGACGCAAAGTTGGAGAAGTGTCTGCACACGGCGGAGTACGCCTGGCTGCGTGATGCCGCCCTGGTGCTGATCGACGAGGCACACACCTCCATCACCCCTCGCTACACCGAACTGTTGAAGCTGTTGGGCATCACCCATCGCTCCTCGGAACGACCGTTGATCGGCCTGACCGCGACACCGTTCCGCGGATTCAACGAGGAGGAGACGCAGCGACTCGTTCAACGTTATGGCGGAATACGCCTGGACGAGGGGATCTTCGACGGTGACCCCTACACCGAGCTGCAGAACCTGGGCGTGTTGGCACATGTGGAGCACCGTGAGCTCACCGGTGTCACGATCGAGCTGAGCGAGACGGAACTGGAGGATCTGGAGAAGAGCTCCTTCCTGCGGCGACTTCCGATCTCCGCGGAGAAGCGGATCGCCGACGACCACAGCCGAAACACCATGCTGATCGAGGAGATCCGCGATCTCCCGGACGACGAGCCCGTGCTGTTGTTCGCAACGTCGGTCAACCACGCAAAACTCCTGGCTGCAAGGCTCAACAAACACGGCATCCGGGCGGAGGCCGTCGACTCGACCACCCCCCTGTCCGAACGGCGCCGCATCATCGAGGACTACCGCAACCGCAAGATCCGGGTCCTGACCAACTACGGCGTCCTGGCCCAGGGGTTCGACGCGCCCGCCACGAAGACCGTGATCGTGGCTCGACCTACCTACAGCCCGAACGTCTACCAACAGATGATCGGCCGTGGTCTTCGCGGAAAGCTCAACGGCGGCAAGGAGATCTGTCGCATCCTCGACGTCCACGACAACGTGACCAACTACGACAAGAAGCTGGCCTTCACCGAGTTCGAACACCTGTGGGGACGGAAGTGAACGCATCCGACCCTCTCGACGAACTGACGGACGAACAGCGCGCGGTGGTGGAACAGCCGGCCGATGCCCAGGTACTCGTCACCGCGGGCCCGGGTGCGGGAAAGACCCACACCCTGATCCGGCGGCTCGACTTCCTCGTCTCCGAGGAGGAGGTGGGCCCCGGGGAAATCCTGGTTCTCACCTTCTCCCGGGCCGCGGTCCGTGAACTACGGGCCCGCACGATCACGCACGGAGGCTCCGCCCGTCACGTCCGCGCGCAGACCTTCGACTCCTGGGCACTCGATCTGCTCATGAAGGTCGACGCCGGCGGCGGTTGGGAGGAACGCTCCTTCGACGCACGTATCGAGGGAGCGCGCCGGGCGATCGAGGACGGTCTCGCCGAGGAGGAACTCGGAGGGGACCTGGTCCACGTCGTGATCGACGAGGTTCAGGATCTGGTGGGGCCACGTCGGGAGATGGTCGAGGTCCTGCTGGACGAGTTCGACCCCGGTTTCACCGTGGTCGGTGATCCCGCCCAGTCGATCTACGGGTTCACGGTTCCCGACGTCGAACAACGTGCTCAGGAGACAGGACGCTTCTTCACCTGGGTACGCCGTACTTTCGGCGAGGACCTGATCGAGCTGCGCCTCACCTCCAATTTCCGGGCGTGCACGGCAGAATCGGGGCTGGCCCTGCCACACGGTCCGGAGCTGCGGCGCGACGCCGAATCCGGTCGTGTCGCCGGACCGGGGATCCACGAGGAGCTCCGTGGTTCCCTACGCACCACCTTGAGCCTGGACATGGACGAGTTCGGCTTTCTCAGCCTGGGATCCCATGAAGGCACCACCGCGGTTCTGTGCCGTACCAACGGCCAGGCACTCCTGTTGTCCGGCTCCCTCTGGCAGGGAGGGGTGCACCATCGACTGCAACGCTCGGCCCGTGACCGTGGCGCCCCGGCGTGGTTGGCCTTCCTCTTCCGGAAGGTCGACGGTTCGATCCTGACCAGGAGCCGGTTCGAGGAAGTCGTGAGCGCGTACGGTCTTCCCGTCGACGAGGTCGAACCGCTGTGGCTCGGCCTACGACGTTCTGCCAGGGACGGAGCTCGCAACGTCGACATGGGACGTCTGAGAACGGCCATGGCACTCGGAAGGTTGGCCGACGAGTTGACGGCGCAGCCTCCCGCCTCCCTCGTGGTTTCCTCCTTCCACCGTGCCAAGGGGCTGGAGTTCGACCGGGTGGTCGTGGTCGATCCGGGAAGTCTGCCGGTCGGGGAGCAGAAGTCCGAGAAGGGGGGCAGGAAGAAACGTGAGCGCCACGTCGACGTGGCGGAGGAGGCACGGCTCCTCTACGTGGCGATGACGCGGCCCCGCCAAGAGCTGTTGCACATGGATCCCCCCGAGCAGTACTTCGTCCGCTCGGCACCAGGGCTCGACCGGTGGGGACGGTACTCGTTCCGCCGATGGGCACGGTTGGGCCTGGAACTGCACGCCGGGGACGTCTGCACCGAATTCCCCGCCGGGACCCACGGATTCACCGAGGATCCTCAGAAGGTGCAGGAGTACCTGGCCACCGGTGTCCGACAGGGGGACGAGGTGAGGTTGGAACGGCTGCTGCCCGACTCCGACGAACCCGGTAGGAGCCCTCACTACGTGGTGGTGCACCAGGAACGCCCCATCGGCATGCTGTCCGACCGTCTCCGGAGCGATCTGTACCACTTCATGAAGCTCGGCCCCAGCTACGAGCCACGCAACTGGCCATGTCTGCTGTCCGGCGTGCGCATCGATTCCGTCGAGGCTTCCGCAGGCAGTGAGGCGGCCGGTCTCCGAGCCGGCCTGGGCTCCCGCGGAGTGTGGCTCACCCCTCGTCTCACGGGACTGAGCACTTTCGAGTACGACCCCAAGCCCGAGGAGGAGAACCACGATGACAGCACATGATGAGCACTACGTGTTCCGGTCCGAGCTGGTCGAACAACTACAGAGGGACCTGTTGGGACCGGTCGGCGGAGACCAGGAGGTGCTCTCCGACGCCCCGCTCACCACCTACCTGACCGGCGTGCTCTTCCCCAGGCGTGCGAAGCGGGAAGAGGTCCCGGAGAACATCTCCGAGCAGGACGTCGACCTGGCGGGGGCTCGCACGGGTGTCGACGAGGTGCTCGATGTCGGCGTGGCGGCCGCGAACATGCAGAATCCCTCGTCGATGGGTCTCACCTTCGCCGTCGACCCGGAACGGGCCTCCTCCGTCGTCGTCAAGGTTACGGCTGCCGTGTACGAAGCGCGTGACCCGGATGGGCACCCCGTGGAGGCCGAGCGTGCCGAACGCCGCTCGACAGCCGAGCAGAAGCTGCGTTGGCACCGCATCCCCGTGCCCGAGAAGGGCGTGAACGTCGACGTGACCCGTCCGGAACTGTGGACGGAGGAGATCGTCCCGGGGCTGAGCCTTCGTGTACAGGTGCGCCCCGCCCGTTCCACGCAAGGGGCGCCCAGATCGGTCGCCGTCACCGCTGCTCTGCTCAACACGCACACGATCGGCGCCTACGACCTCCAGGACGTCCACTGCTTCTTCCAACCGGCCCTCTCCGTGCATGGTGGGGACGTCTCCGCACCCGCTCTGGTCGAACGCCCGGTGCCTGTGGGTACGGACGAGGAGGAGATCCACGTCAACAAGCTGCTCCATCGACACACTCCCCATTTCGCCGTCGGACACGGTTGTGCCACCGTCTGGGACTGGACCCCACCACCGCCGCGTGACGAGCGCCTGCTGCGCGGCGTCCCCATGGCGGTGGAGAGCGTGCGCACCGCCTTCGTCCCTTCCTACGAGGTGCTGTTGACCGACTCCAACCCGGAGATCGATGCCTCGGAACTGGACATGGACCGTCTGAGCTCGGCCGACACCGACGTCGTGGGAGCTCTGCGCCGCCTGGTGAAGGGGTACCGGGGTTGGATCGCCGAACGTGCGGAGGAGGCCCGCCTGCTCCAGGCCACCGAGTACGGTCGAGCAGCCCAGGCACAGGTCGATCTCTGTTCGGAGGCCTGCGACCGGATGTCCGCCGGTATCGAACTGTTGCGCAGGGACCCGGAGGTCGAAGCGGCATTCCGTCGTGCCAATCGGGCCATGGCCCTACAGCGAGGCAGAACCAACTGGATCAGGTCCGGCGGGCACGGGGCACCCGTCCTCGACGGCCGCTGGCGTCCCTTCCAGATCGCCTTCCTGCTCCTGTGTCTGAACGGCATCGTCGATCCCGATCACGACGACCGCAAGGTCGCCGATCTGCTGTGGTTCCCCACCGGCGGTGGCAAGACCGAGGCCTACCTCGGTCTCATCGCCTTCACGGTGTTCCTGCGCCGGAGCCGCCTGGGTGAGATGGGTGGAGGTGTCACCGCCCTCATGCGTTACACACTGCGTCTACTCACCCTCCAGCAGTTCGAACGTGCCGCCACCCTGATCTGCTCGATGGAGACCATGCGCCGCCTGTCCCCTCGGGAACTGGGTGGAGAAACGATCTCCCTCGGTATGTGGGTGGGCAAGGCCGCCACCCCCAACACCATCAAGGACGCGGCGGCGAGCCTGAAGCAGCTGCGGGAAGGGAAGACGCTCCAGGAGGAGGATCCCGTCCAGTTGCGCGCCTGTCCCTGGTGCGGCACCCCTATGGACGCCCACCACTACGAGGCGGACGCGAGCACCGCACACATGCGGATCTTCTGCCCTTCCCAGGAGTGCGACTTCCATGACGCGCTCCCCGTCCACGTGGTCGACGAGGTGATCTACGCACACCGACCGACCCTGGTCATCGCAACGGTCGACAAGTTCGCCCAGATCGCCTGGCGCCCCCAGGTGTCCGCCCTGTTCAACCGGGACGTCGATGACGGGACACCGCCACCGGAGTTGATCGTCCAGGACGAACTGCACCTGATTTCGGGCCCCCTCGGAAGCCTGACCGGTCTGTACGAGACCGCGGTCGACGTCGCTGCGGACCAGGCCAAGGTCATCGCCTCCACGGCGACGATCCGTCGTGCCCGGGACCAGGCCCGAGGACTGTTCAACCGTGACGTACGCCAGTTCCCGCCGGCCGGACTCGACTCCCGTGACTCGTGGTTCGCCGTGGAGACCCCCGCCAAGGACAAGGCGTCCCGTCTGTACGTCGGACTGCTCACCCCATCCACCAGTCAGGCGACACTGCTGGTCCGGTCCTACGCGGCATTGCTGCACCACGCCTTCACCATCAAGAGCACCGACAAGGTCCGGGACGCCTACTGGACCCTGGTCGGGTACTTCAACAGTTTGCGGCTGCTGGCGGCGGCGGAACTGCAGGTACACGACGATGTACAGGACCGGCTCAAGCTCCTGGCCGAACGCCATGATCAGGAAACACGCCCTGCGGAATTCCTGTCGGAGCTCACCAGTCGGGTCACGTCCAGCGAAATTCCTCAGAGGCTCCAGGATCTGAACCGTGCCTTCCCCGAGGAGGGCGCCTTCGACACCGTCCTCGCCACCAACATGATCTCCGTGGGCGTGGACATCGACCGTCTGGGGCTCATGACGATCATGGGGCAGCCCCAGACGACGGCCGAGTACATCCAGTCGAGCAGCCGTGTCGGACGACGCCATCCCGGTCTCGTGGTGACGCTGTTCAACGGTGCACGTTCGCGGGACCGGTCTCACTACGAGAGCTTCACCTCGTACCACTCGGCTCTCTACCGCCAGGTCGAGTCGACCAGCGTGACACCGTTCTCCGCCAGGGCTCGTGACCGGGCTCTCCATGCCGTGCTCGTGGGTATGGCCCGTCTGTTGTACCCCGAGGCCAGGGCCAACGACGCTGCGGCCCGTGTGGGGGACTTCGAGGAGCGCCTGGAGCAGATCAGGGAACTCGTGCTGCTGCGTGTCAAGGATGTCGCTTCGGAGGAAGTCGCCGCGACGGCGGAGGACATCGACCACTTCTTCGAGGAGTGGCGTCTTCTCGCCAAGGGGAACGGAGGCCTCGTCTACGAGGCTCCGTACACGTTCGAGCGCAGCAAGGAGCGCGCTCCCGACACCGCCCTGTTGTGCTCGTACTCCGACGAGGACCTGGACGACGCGTTCCCGACCTTGTGGAGCATGCGCGACGTCGACGTCGAATCCGATCTCTACCTGGAGCGTTGAACATGGCCATGAAAGAACGGCGACAGCGCCGTCCCCGGAGGCGGGAGAACACGGCAGAGGCTTCGAGAACCCCTCTGGGCGGAGTACGTCGTACCCAGATGATCACCACCTACGGCGTGGGTGCACTGGTCGCGATCGACGAGAAGTCCTACGTGGTGAGCGGGATCGACTCGTGGAAGGTGGACGACTCCACGGCGATCTTCGAGCCACGCCTCCAGCACTGGTTGGGGGTCCAGGGGTTTCGTCTTCCTCCGGCCTCGAATCCACCGGTCGGCGACGGGGTACGAGTTCGTCTCTTCCCCGAGATGTACTCCTGTCCCAAGTGCCATGAACTCAAGAGGTTCCGTGAGTTCGGCTCACCCCGCGGGAAAAGCCTCTGCGGTGCGTGCGAGGAATCCCTTTCCCCCTCCCGATTCGTCGTCGCGTGCGAGAACGGACACCTGGACGACTTCCCCTACTTCGCCTGGGTCCACAAGAGAACCTCTCCGGTGAGTTCGGAGACGGGGGTCCGACACGAGTTGTCCCTGCACAGCACCGGGCGGACCGCTTCGCTGCGTTCTGTCGTGGTGCGCTGCTCCTGCGGGAAGAAGGCTTCCCTGGAAGGTGCCTTCGGAGGCGGGGCCATGCAGGCCCTGGGTATCTCGTGCTCGGGAAGGCGACCTTGGTTGGGAGCCGAAGGTGTGGAGGTCGGTTGCACGTCCGCACCTCGCACCCTGCAGCGTGGTTCGTCCGCGGCCTGGTTCCCCCTCAACCGGTCCGCCCTGTCCATCCCTCCGTGGTCTGCCACCCTGCAGAAACGGGTCCACGACCACTACGGCGTGTTGGAACCTCTGATCGCGGGAAAGGTCGACGACGCCCTTCTCGACAAGGTCATCGAGGGAACCGGGCTCCTGCAGGGATCGCTCTTCACCCGCCAGGAGATCGTGAACGCCGTCCGTCAACGGATGGAGCTGGCGAACACGGAACCCGAGTCCGAGGCGTACGGCGGTTTCGAACCGGCCGAACGACTCAGGAGGGAAGAGTACGAACAGCTGATGTTCGGCACCGCCGAGTTGGAGAGGGACCAGGACTTCGAGTGTGTGAAGCCCGAGGGTGACCGTGCCGCGCTTCCCTTCGGGATCGAACGCAGCATGCAGGTCAAGCGGCTCCGTGAGGTGCGCGCCCTGCAAGCGTTCACCCGTGTTCAGGCGCCCGACGTGATGAGCCCGGGCACGCAACCTGCCGCTCTCGCCCTGGAGGCACAGGACTGGCTTCCCGCTGTCGAGGTGAGTGGGGAAGGTGTTTTCCTGACCCTGGACAACGACCTTCTGCACAGCTGGGAGCGCCGCCCCGGCACGGTGCAACGGATGGATCGGATCCGTCGGGAACACACCCGTGTACTGCGTTCCCTGGCTCGAAAATCGTCTTCGGGCAGGAAGGACGAGGCCGTCGATTCACCGATCACCCCCAGGTACGTGCTCCTGCACACCCTGGCCCACATCCTGATCAACGAATGGAGCCTGGGGGCCGGATATCCCGCTGCTTCCCTGCGGGAACGGCTGTATGTGTCCGACGACATGGCGGGCATGCTGATCTACACCGCCACCAGCGACTCCGCCGGGAGCCTCGGGGGCGTGGTTGCCCAGGGCGAGTACAAGCAACTGCGTGCCACGCTCGAATCGGCTCTGAACCGGGCTGCTTGGTGCTCCCAGGATCCTCCCTGCATGGAGTCGGAGGCGAGCGGGGTCAACGGGCTGAATCTGGCCGCCTGCTACGCCTGCGTACTTCTGCCCGAAACGAGCTGCGAGACCAACAACTCCTTCCTGGACCGCGGCGTACTCTTGGGCACCCCGGAGGACTCGTCGGTCGGCTTCTTCAACCGGGACAACTGAGGAGAGCCGGGGGCGCCGGGCGGTGCCCCCGGCATTTCACCGGCCTGGCCGGTGACCGGGCCGCCTCCAGTGGTCGACGACGGAGGTGAGGTCCCCCTGGGACACCAGGGATGTACGTAGCCGTGTCGGTCTCTTCGCTCCTCTCGGCAGAAACAGGGCGTCGCCGGATCCGCGAAGTCGCGTGGTGCGCCCGTCGTCGACAGTCACCTCGCCCCCCTCTACGGAGGTCGTCCTGAAAGTGAGACGGGAGGGGATGTAGGCATGGACACGTTCGGTGAGTGCACCGGTGTGCACCTCACGGGTGGCCAGGACCAGGTGGATACCCACCGCACGCGCCAATCGAGCAAGGCTTCCGATGGAGTGTTCGGTCTCCTCGCGACACCGGTCGGTGAGCACGGTCACCTCATCGACGAAGACCACGATCGAAGGGTGTGGGGTTCTCGTCCCGAGGCTCCGTGCCGGAGGTGGCGTCCGTCCCTCACGTACCGCCACGTTGTAGCCGTGAACCGTGCGATGTCCGTGAGAGGCGAGGTCGTCGTAACGACGTTCCATCTCCTCCTCCACCCATCGCAACGCCACCACCGCCCTCGCCGGGTCGTCGGTGACGGGGAACAACAGGTGCGGCACGTCGTCGAAGACGGAGAGCCGGCCGCCCGGTGAGTCGACCAGCACCAGGCGAACCTCCTCGGGGGTGGCACGCACGAGCAGGGAGGTCACCGCAGCACGGATCGCCATGGACTTACCCGTTCCACGAGCACCGGTGATCAGCAGATGGGGGGTCTCCTCCAGGTTCACCAGCACGGGTCCCGCAGCGCCTCGTCCCAGGCCGTACAACAGGGACGAGTTCTCCTGTGGCGCGGGTGCCGAGCGAAGCAGGTCTCCCAGACCGATGACCTCCGGGTCCGCGTTGATGATTTCCAACCCCACCGCGGTTCCCCCGGGAAGAGCCGATGTCGATCGCACGAAGGCGAGGAACTCCACGTCGACACCACCCAGTTCCACGGAGATCTGTTCGACCAGTCGTCCGACACAAGACGCACTTTCCGGGGAGGGCAGACGGATCTCGTATCTGCTGACCACGGGACCTCGAACACACCCTGCCACGTGAGCGTCCACATTGCTCCTGGCCAACACGCTCTGGACCGTGGACATGACATGACTGTTGTGAGGCGTGTGTTTCTTGGCCGGCGAACCGGAAGCGAGGAGACGGGGCGAAGGCGGGGTGAAGGGCTCGGACGCCGGCGGGACAGCAGGCTTCGGGCCGGTAGGCATCGCGGTCCGGGAGTCGTGATGAACGGCATCACTCCCCCGGTCGTGTCCCCGAACTATCCTCTTCAGCCGGTCGCGGACCTCCTCCGCGTTCGCAGGTCGCTCCTCGGGCCGTTTGCCGAGCAGGTCCGTGACGAGGGCCTCCAGCCCCGCCGGCACACTCCGACGGCACTCCGCGAAAGACGCGGGAAGCGCACGACGATGTAGATCCATCAGTTTGTGAGGCGTTCCCCGGAAAGGCGGGAAACCGGTGACGAGTTCGTAGAGGACGCACCCCAGCGAGTACAGGTCGGATCGTATGCCCACCACGCCGTCGAACTGCTCCGGAGCCATGTAGACCGCCGTGCCGATCCCGGCGGTACCCTGCTCCCCACGGTTGTCCTCGAGGACCCGAGCCACTCCGAAGTCGCAGATCTTCACCTGTCCCCGAGGGGTGAGCATGATGTTGGAAGGTTTGACATCGCGATGCGCCACGTTCCCACCGTGTGCGGCGATCAGGGCCTCGGCCACCTGCAATCCGATGTCCAACACCTGTTCGACCGGCAGACCGTCAGGATGACGGTCGAGAAGACGTTTCAGGTCCTCTCCGTCGACCTTCTCCATGACGACGTAGAGGAACCCGTGACTCTCCCCTGTGTCATGGACAACCGTGATGCCCGGATCCTGAAAGGCCGCGGCGATCTCGGCCTCGCGCCGAAAACGGTCCATCCGCGAGGGGTCGGAGTGGCGTAGGGGCAAAAGCTTGACAGCGACCGCTCGACGGAGCTTGAGGTCGAGACCGCCCCAGACCTCTCCCATGCCTCCACTGCCCAGGTGCTTCTCGAGGCGATAGCGGCCGTCGAGCTCGGTCCCCCCGTACAACAGCCAGCCTTTCGCAAGACACTACGCCGTTCCCCTCGCAGAAGGATTCTGACGTAGACCGGTCCTCTTCAAAAATTCGCGTCTGCGACCGCCGGGGGAGAGGAGGGACAGCATCCCACTCACCGGGGGCCACGAACCGGCGATTCCGGTTTCCGGACTCTCCCGGTTCTTCCACGTGCAAGACGGCGTTCTCTCAGCACACGTTCGACCTCGGAAGCAGCTGCTTCCATGTCTTCGTGCTCCCAGAAACGGAGCACCGCCCAACCAGCCTCTCGCAGCCTGGTATCGGTGTCGCGGTCACGAGCCACGTTCCCGCTCAGTTTGTGCTCCCACCATGCTCCGTTGTTGACCGGAGCCGTTCCGTGGACAGGGCAGCGATGCCAGAAACACCCGTCGACGAACACGACGACCTTGGCCCCGACGAAGGTTACGTCCGCTCTTCTGCGTGGCATGCCTTCCAGCGGTCGATTCACCCGATAGCGCGAACCCCTGCGATACAGTGCACGCCGTAGTTCCATCTCGGGTGCTGTGTCCTTGCGTTTCTGTCGAGACATACGCGCCGAGGTGGCAGCATGCACGCCTGCGGGCCGGCACGGTACCGTTTCGACCGACGTCTCGTCCATCAGTGCCTTCCCTCACCGGTTTTCTCACGGGTATCTCGACCTCGCGCGTCATCGAACCCACCCGACCCGGCGTGCGAGGTCCTGCGCCACAACCGCTGTTCGGCCGCTCCGGGTTCGGGTGGGGCCGGGACGTGTCGCGTGGCACTCCCCGAGCTCTCATACGAAGTCAGGGGCTTCCGAGTGTGAACATATCGGATACCGGATCGCGTTCGGGAAAGGAGCGTGCCCCACCGAGGTCCGACACCTTCCCGAGGAATTCCGGCAAGGAGTGGCAGGGCCGTCGCGCCCGGGATCACCGGTGAGATGCGAACGCCGGTCAGGCACTCAGGTCATCGGTGAGCGCCGACGGGTCCGGTCCGGAGCACTGGACACCATGCTCCTCGCGCCGGAGCCGGTGTGCGTGCTGCGCGGAGAACCTGTCCAGCCCACGGGAGCCGGATCCGCCACGGGGGCACGGAGCTCGGCGACGACCTGCCGTGCGACGGCGCGGCCGGCGCGGTTGGCCCCGATCGTGCTCGCCTGGGGACCGAAACCCGCGAGGAACAGGCGGGGGTTGCGCACCGAGCGGCCCTGTTCGACGCGGACGCCGCCGCCGGGCTCGCGCAGGCGCAGCGGTGCCAGGTGGGTGAGCTCGGCCCGGAACCCGGTGGCCCAGATGATGGCGTCCACGGGGGCGAACGTCCCGTCGGCCCAGCGGACCCCGTCCGGTTCGACCGAGGAGAACATCGGCCGGGCCACGAGGAGCCCCCGCTCGGCCGCGGCCAGGTTCTCCGGGGTGGCGGGGAGGCCGGTTCCGCTGACGATGCTCGGGAGCGGCCGCCCGGCCCTGGCAGCCTCGTCGGCCATCCGCACGGCCGTGACGCCCGCGTCCGGGTCGTCGGTGAACTCGACGGGTCGGCGGGTGGCCCACACCGTGGCCGCCGCCACGCCCTCCAGCTCGCGCAGGAACCCGACCGCGGAGGTGCCCCCGCCCACGACGAGGACACGCTTCCCCCGGAAGTCCTCGGCGGAGCGGTAGCCGGGTGTGGTGATCTGCGTGCCCCGGAACTCCGCGGCACCCGCGAAGTAGGGCCGGAAGGGGCGTGCCCACGTCCCGCCGGCGTTCACGAGGACCCGGGCGCCGATGTCGCCCCGGTCGGTCGTGAGGAGGAACCCTCCGCGGCCGTCCTCGTGGACCCCGGTGACCTCGACGGGTCTGCGCACGTCCAGCGCGAACGCCTGCTCGTAGCGCTCGTAGTAGTCGGCCACGACCTCCCTGGCCGCCCTCGTCCGGTCCGCGGTGGCGAAGCTCAGACCGAGCTCCCCCATGCCGGGCAGGTCGTCGACCTTGTGCGCCGTGTCCAGCCGCAGCGACTCCCACCGGAACTGCCAGGCCCCGCCCGCACCAGGCCCACGGTCAAGGACCACCAGGTCCGAGCCCGGGGTGAGCCCGAGGCGCCTCAGGTGCCAGGCCACCGACAGACCGGCCTGTCCCGCGCCCACGACGACCACGTCGGCCGCATCCGGCAGCTCCGGCCCGGGTCCGCCCGTGCGGCCGTGCTTCGCTCCGGGGGCGCCCGGCCCGCCACGACCCTTCCCGTCCGCCATGTCCGTCCCTTCCGTCGTCCGCTGTCAGGGGGCAACAACGGCGGCGGGGGGTTCATGCCGGATCCCCGGCGCCCGCTCCGGGACGGACACCGGGCGTTACGTGGAACGGCCCGGCGGCGAGCCGACGGAGCGGGAACGGGGGCGGCGGCGCGAGTGGTCCCGCGCCGCCGCCCCCGTACGGAAGGGGGCTTCAGTCCTTCCACTCCTGGATCATCGTGTCCGAGGCGTGCACGCACATGAGGCGCAGCCGCCCGGTGCCGGTGTTGGTGAACCCGTGCCACACGTGGGGCTGGACGACGGCGGTGTCACCCGTCCTGGCGACGATCCGCTCCTCCCCCACCATGATGGTCGCCTCCCCCTCCAGGACCGTCCACGTCTCGGTGTACGGGTGGCGGTGCAGGCCGGGGCCCTGGCCGGGGTCGTTGTCCACGAGGAAGAAGGAGATTCCGGAGCCGTGGAGGTAGCCCTCGAACCGCAGGGTACGGGAGTCGCCGACCAGCAGTTCCTCAGCGGGCACGACGGCCGGCGCGGTCACATCGCTCATGGTCCTCACACCTCGAACTCGACGACCGGCCGCGCCTCGACGGGGCCGGCGGTGGCTGAATCGTGGTGGTACAGCAGCGCGAACTGCACGGTTCCTCCCGGGGGCTTGTCCTGATGCCTCCACTCTGGCGCGTCGGCCCCGAGCGCCTCTACTCTTTCGATATGGGTCGAAACCTGGTCCGGTTCCGGATCGGCGCCACGGACATCTCCTCCATCCGTTTCGGCATCTCCCCCGGCCACGAGCTGTGCCACGCGGTCCGCGTGCTCCAGAACCCGCCGGACCACCCCCTCCAGTGGGGCTGGCTCCGCTCGGTGCGCTCGGCCATGCCCCGGGGGGCCTTCGGGGTGCTGCGGACGGTGATCGGCCCGGAGGGCTACTTCCCCGACTTCCTCACCTCGACGCCGACGTGGGACATGGCCCCGGCCGACGAGGTCGAACGCCTGCGCCGGGTGCCGGCCGAGTCCGTCCGGGCGGACCTCACCAAGGTGCTCGCCCGGTCGGAGGGACTGCGCCACCGGGTCATCGCCGACATGTTCGCCCACCCGGAGCGGACCCGGGCCCAGGTGGCGGACGCCTGGGAGGAGGTCTGGGAGGCCGCGCCGGCCCCGCACTGGCCCCAGATCCGACGGCTCATCAGCGCCGACATCGACCTGCGCGTGCGCCGCGTGGGCGTGGACGGTGTGGCCGCGATGGTCGGCTCGCTCCACGGCTCCGTCGCGTGGCACCGCGACGCCATCGAGATCGAGATGCGCAAGCACAACGAGGAGGTCGACTGCGAGGGCAGCGGGGTGGTGCTCGTGCCCTCCGTCATGAGCACGCCCCGCTGCTCCGTGCTCACCGAGCCGCCCGCGCAGCCGACGCTGTTCTACCCCGTGCCCGGGCTCTCCGCGTCGTGGACGCAGGAGCGCTCGGCGGTCGAGGAGTCCCTGGTGGAACTGCTCGGTTCGGGCCGAGCCCGTGCCCTGCTGTCCCTGGACGGCCCCCGGTCGACGTCGGAGGTCGCCGACGCGTGTGCGACGGCCGTGTCCACGGCGTCGCACCACCTGACGATCCTGAGAAAGGCCCAGCTGGTCCACAGCCGGCGCGACGGGACGCGGATGCTGCACGCCCGCACCCCGCTGGGCGAGGCCCTCCTGGGAGCAGGCGTCTGACCCGCCCGGGGCGCGCCGTACCGATCCGCCCTCCTCCGCCGGAATCACGGTGTCGGATCCTGTGTTGTCATGCGTGCCGCCGGGCGCCCCCGCCCCCGGAACCCGGTGGCCCCCGACCGGAATCGCCGTGTCCACCCCGGGCGAACGCCCGGCCCGCGCACCGGTCCCGGCACGCAGCCGGTCTCCGGCCCGGTCGGCACGGCCGGGAAGTGCCACGCAGCGCGAAGAACCCCCACAGATCCCGCCGCCCTCCCCTGAGGAGGGCCGCCCCCAGGAGGAACAGATGATTCTCGTCACCGGCTCCACCGGCAGCATCGGCCGACACCTCGTCCGCATGCTCGCGGACGAGGGCGCCCCTTTCCGGGCCCTGGTCCGCGACGAGGAGAGGGGGCGGCGCCTGGGCTGCGACTTCGTGGTCGGCGACTTCGACGATCCCGACTCGGTGGCGAGAGCGCTGGAGGGGGTCGACCGTCTTCTGCTCAACAGCGGCGGCGCGCTTCCCGTCGCCGGTCCGCAGCCGATGGTCCGCCAGCAGGTGGATGCCGTCGACGCGGCCCGGCGTGCCGGGGTGGCCCGGGTCGTGAAGGTATCGGCCTGGCGGCCGCTGCCCGGATCGAAGCTGTCGGTACGGGCCCACTGGGAGATCGAACAGCACCTCACCGCCTCCGTCCCGGGCTGGTCCCTGCTGCGGCCCACGGGCTTCATGCAGAACTTCTTCACCGGAGAGGGCGGCTTCGCCACCGGCGGCGCGGTGTCCGGCCCCTACGGCGGGGGCAGGGTGGCCTACGTCGACGCCTACGACGTCGCCGCATGCGCCGCGGCCCTGCTGACGGGTCCGGCCGTGGGGAACGCGGCCTACGACCTCACCGGCCCCGAGGCGCTGACGCACGAGGAGATCGCTGCGAAGCTCGGCGTCCCGTTCCACGACCAGACCCCCCGGGAGGCGGGAGCCGCGCTGCGGTCCCAGGGGCTGCCGGACTGGTTCGTGGACGATCTCCTGTGGCTCTACGCGGACATGGGCTCGGGCACGATGTCCGAGGTGACCACGGTGGTGCGTGACCTGACCGGCCGCGATCCCCGGTCCTTCGACGAATTTCTGGCCGCGCGGGCCTAGCCGCGGCCCCGGGCGCGCATGCCTGCCTCCAGGGCGGAATCGGCCATGGTGGAAGGGGTGTGAAGAGCACAGGGGGCTTGAAGGGAGCCCACGTGATCGGAGGAGAGCTCCGCGTCACAGGTTCGCGAGAGGGTCGCCCGTCCGTGTCGGACCGGCGGGGGAAGGAAAAATCCGTCCTTCCACTCTCAACGTATAGCGCACCCGGGGGCTTGCGGCAAGACCCGGGTCGTACCCCAGAATCATCCCTCGTGGCCGGAACACACGGTTCCGGGATCCACGGCACGCGTGTGCCGTCGCAGGTCGGGCGGGGCGCGCGCGGACGCCGTACCGGCGGGAAAGGCGGTCGGTCGCGGGCACCCCAGGAGGTGCGGGCGGCCGGGACGCCATGACGAGGGACAGGGGCACTCATGATCGACGTGATCGTGGTCGGCGGCGGGCCGACCGGCCTGATGCTGGCCTGCGAGCTGCGGCTGCACGGCGTTGACACGCTCGTGCTGGAGAAGCTGACCGAGCCGACGGGGCACTCCCGCGGGCAGGGCCTGCACGCGCGCAGCGTCGAGGTGATGGACCAGCGCGGTCTGCTGGACCGGTTCCTCGCGGTCAGCGAGAAGTTCCGGATCGGCGGCCTCTTCGGGGGCGTCACCAAGCCGTGGCCGGAGCGGTTGGACACGGCCCACCCGTACGGTCTCGCCATACCGCAGCCGGTCACCGAGCGGCTGCTGGAGGAGCGCGCCCTCGAACTGGGCACGCGGATACGGCGCGGCTGCGAGGTGGTCGGCCTGGACCAGGACGAGGACGGGGTGGACGTCGAGCTGGCGGACGGCGCCCGCCTGCGCTCGCGCTACCTGGTGGGGTGCGACGGCGGGCGCAGCGCGGTGCGCAAGCTGGTCGGGATCGGCTTCCCCGGCGAGCCCGCCAGGGTCGAGACGCTGCTGGGCGCCATGGAGGTGACCGCGGACCCGGAGGTGATCGCCGACGCCGTCGCGAAGGTCCACAGGACCCAGCTGCGGTTCGGCCTCGCCCCCGCCGCCGAGGAGGGCGAGGGGGTGCACCGCGTCATCGTGCCCGCCGAGGGGGTGGCCGAGGACCGCGCGGCCGAACCGACCCTCGACGAGTTCAGGCAGCGGCTGCGGGCCTTCGCCGGCACCGACTTCGGAGTGCACTCGCCGCGCTGGCTGTCCCGCTTCGGCGACGCCACCCGGCAGGCCGAGCGCTACCGGGCGGGTCGGGTGCTGCTGGCCGGGGACGCGGCGCACATCCACCCGCCCACCGGCGGGCAGGGGCTCAACCTGGGTGTGCAGGACGCGTTCAACCTCGGCTGGAAACTGGCCGCCTCGGTCGGGGGCCGGGCGCCGGAGGGGCTGCTGGACAGCTACCACGAGGAGAGGCACCCGGTCGGCGCCCGCGTGCTGGACAACACCCGCGCGCAGATCACGATGCTGGGCGCGGACCCGGGTGCGGCGGCGCTGCGGGGGCTGTTCTCGCGGCTGATGGACTTCGAGGAGGTCAACCGGTACGTGACCGGCATGATCACCGCGGTCGACGTCCGCTACGACTTCGGTGAGGGGCACGAGCTGCTCGGCAGTCGGATGCGCGACGTGGAGCTGGGCCGGGGCGGCCGCCTCTACGAGCTGATGCACGGGGGCCGGGGGCTGCTGCTGGACCGGACCGGGCGGCTCTCCGTCGGGGGCTGGGCCGACCGCGTCGATCACGTCGCGGACACCGGCGGGGAACCGGACGTACCCGCCGTGCTGCTGAGGCCGGACGGGCACGTGGCGTGGGTCGGCGAGGACCAGCAGGAACTGGCCGGCCCGCTGTCGAGGTGGTTCGGCGCCGCCGCGGACTGAGCCGGCGGCCGCCGCCCGGCAACGGCCGCAGGGGCCCGTCCGAGGACGGGCCCCTGCGGCGTGTCCACGCCCGGTTCACCGGGTGGGGTCGGCCGTCCGGTGGCACCGCGCGTGGTCTGTGCGGGTCGTTCAGGGCCCCGTTCCGCCGTCGGCGAGTCGGTACCGCAGCGCACCCGAAGGGCAGCGCCGCACCACTTCGACCAGCCGTTCGGCGGTGGCGCCGTCCGGCCGGATCCACGGGCGCCGAGCCGTGTCGAACACCTCGGGCAGGCCCCGGACGCATTCGGCCGCGTGCCGGCAGCGCCCGGCCTCGAAGGTGACCGTGACCGACTGCCCCTCGTACGTCTTCTTCCCGGATCCGCCGTTCATCCCGGCCTCCGTAGCCGCCGTGTCCGCCCGTTCAGTCACTGACCCTGCTCCGGGACTGGTACAGCAGGTCCTGGTACTCGGGATGACGGGCGATCCAGCCCGCGAAGAAGGGGCAGGTCGCGAGCACCCGCAGGTTCGCGGACCGCGCCTCGTCGAGGGCGGTGCGGGCCAGCGCGGACCCGACCCCCCTTCCCTCGTACTCCGGCGCGACCTCGGTGTGCACGAACGCGACGAGTTCCGGTGTACGGATGTACCCCGCGATGCCCGCGACACCGGGTCCTCCGTCGACGCGGGCCTCATAGCGCTTGGCCTCGGGCGCATCGCTCACTTCGACTGCCATACGGCCTCCTCCTCGATCGGTCGGCCGGGCGTCACGCCGACCCCATAAAGATGATGCATCAACATATTCACACGGCGCGCCGGCAGCAGCGCCGTCTCGGCCTTGACCCGCGGGCCCCGCGGCTCCGAGCGCCCGCCCTCCCCGAGGCGGACCGGCGTCCGTCCCCGGTCGTGTCAGACGCCGCCTCTGGAGCGACTGGCCAGCAGCTGCGTCTCCCACGCGAAGGCGACGCCGGTGGCGCCGGCGTGCTGCGTCTGGACCTCGATCATGCCCTGCACGGTCTCCTCACGGGCCCAGTCGCGCTGCCACTCCCCCGCCACGGCCAGCCAGGTGATCGGCACCACGCCGGCCTGGACCATGCGCCGTACGGCCATGTCGTGGGCCTCCGCCGAGATGCCGCCCGACGCGTCGGTGACGACGAAGACCTCGAAGCCCTCGCCCGCCGCCTGGATCGCCGGCATGGCGACACAGATCTCCGTCCAGAGACCGGCGATGACCAGCTTCTTCCTGCCGGTCGCCTTGACGGCGTCGACGACCCGCTCGTCCTGCCAGGTGTTGATGAACGTACGGTCGATCGGCTTCTGCTCCGGGAACACGTCCTGCAGTGCCTGGAGGAGGAAGCCGCCGCGCTCCTCCAGCACCGTCGTCAGGACGGTCGGAACGTCGAACACCTTGGCGGCCTTGGCGAGGCCGACGACGTTGTTGACGACCATCGACGGCTCGTGGCTGTTCAGGTTGGTGAACTGGAAAGGCTGGTGGTCGATCAGGACGACGACGCTCTCCTCGGGCGTCAGCAGTGCCTGAAGTCCGTTCTTGGCTTCGGTGCTCACAGGGGGGTTCCTCTCGAGGTTCTCGTGTACCGGGGGCTCGGCCGGAACGCCGTCGGTCTCCACGCGGGTGATACGGGCACGCGCGTCCGCACCGGAGCCCCGACGACCGGGCCGGCCGACGACACGCGTCCTCGGTCGACACGGCTCCGCGGACCGGCCCGACCTCCGCATGGGGACAGCCCTTCGCGTCGGTGACCGCACATCCCCGCCAACTAGGTGATGCGTCACCTAAATTAGCAGCATTGGATGACGTGTCAACCACATGGGAACCAGAATCCCCCGGGCGCAGATCCCCGTCCAGCAAGTTGATCAATCACCTATCGTTCCGATGATGCATCAACTACCATCGGGTGCCTCGCGCCCCCCCGGGGGGGCGCGAGGCACCGCTCATGCGGACGCCGTCGGCCGTCGTGGGGGTGTGGCGGGGACCGACAGAACCACGGCCCGCTCCGCTCCGGAGAAGACGAGGGGTCGGGGCGCCCGTCCGCAGAACACGATCACGACCGCCTCCGCCCTCCGGCGGCACGGCGAAGGAAGCGAGAACCGATGACCAGCCCGTCGAAGACGAACTGGCCGAGCCTGCGGGTCTCGGACTGGACCCCCACACGCGACACCCTGCACATGTGGACCCAGATCGTGGGCAAGATCCGCATGGCCCACGCTCCGCTGATCAACCACTGGTGGCAGGTGACCCTCTACGTCAGCCCGCGCGGGTTGACGACCTCGGCCATCCCGTACCGCACGGGGGCCTTCGAGATCGAGTTCGACTTCGTCGGCCACCGGCTCGAGGTCCGCAGCAGCGACGGCGGCTCGCAGAGCCTCCCACTGCGGCCGATGCCGGTCGCCGAGTTCTACGCCCGGGTCCTGGACATGCTCGACCGGCTCGGGATCGAGGCGCCGATCCGGCCGCGCCCCAACGAGGTCGAGCCGGCGATCCCCTTCGCCGAGGACCACGAGCACGCCTCCTACGACGGCGAGGCGGCCACCCTGTTCTGGCGTCAGCTGCTGCAGGCGAACCGGGTGATCGGCGAGTTCCGGTCGCACTTCGTCGGCAAGGTCAGCCCGGTGCACTTCTTCTGGGGAGCGATGGACCTCGCCTGCACCCGCTTCTCGGGGCGGTCGGCCCCGCCCCACCCGGGCGGAGCGCCCAACTGCGGGGACTGGGTCATGGTCGAGGGCTACTCCCGGGAGCTGTCCAGCTGCGGGTTCTGGCCCGGCGGCGGCGAGGAAGGCGCCTTCTACTCCTACGCCTACCCCGGACCCGAGGGGTTCGCCGATCAGCCGGTCGGCCCCGAAGGCGCGTACTTCAGCACCGAGTTCCAGCAGTTCCTGCTGCCGTACGAGGTCGCCCGCGCCGCGCCCGACCCCGACCGCGCGGTCGCCGAGTTCCTCCGCACCACCTACGAGGCCGCCGCGGACCTCGGACGCTGGGACCGCCCCGCACTGGAGGACGACCCCCTCCGGTGGCACGGAACCCCTGCCTCCCGGGACTGACGACGGCTCTCGGCCGGACCGCCGGACCCCGCCGACAGGCCTCGCCCACGTTCCCGGAGGTCCGGTGCTCGGGCGGAACGGAGAACGGCCACACGCATCGCTGCGCGGTGCCGCCCCCGGAGGAGGGGCGGCACCTGCCGTCCACCAGGAGACGGCGAACAGGGTGCGCCGTCGACCGGCGGCAGGACCGCCGCGGACCCCGACCCCGGAGCCGGAGCGGTACCCGAACCGCAGCGGCCGGGGCGCGTCGCGCACCGCCCCGCAGAGGGCCGCACCTCCGTCGTTCCAGCTCAAGTGGATGAGATGTCAACTTCTTCGTTACACTGCGCCCATGAACGAGACGCCACGCTGGCTGGAGGCGGAGGAGAAGGCCGCTTGGGACAGCTTCATCCGCATGCAGGAGACGCTCATCGGGCGGCTGTCCCGCCTCCTCCAGGCCGATTCCGGGATGTCCGCCTCCGACTACATCGTGCTCGTCAGCCTCACCGGGACGAGTGAGGGGAGGATGCGCCTCCTGGAGCTGGCCAACCGCGTGAACTGGGAGAAGAGCCGGATGTCCCACCAGGTCAGGCGGATGGCCAAGCGTGGGCTCGTGGCCAGGGAGGAATGCCCCGACGACGCCCGCGGAGCATTCGTCGTCGCCACGCCGGCCGGCTACAAGGCGATCGAAGACGCCGCGCCCCTGCACGTCGAGCACGTGCGCCGTCTGTTCGTCGACGCCCTGACCCCGAACCAGCTCAGCACGTTCGCCCGGCTCTCCCAGCGCGTCTCGGACCACATGGAGAAACAGCCGGACTGAGCGGGCGGTACGGAGCCCCCGAGAGCCCGGCCCCGCGCCCGCGGAGAGCCGTTCCTCGCTCCCGAAGCGCCCGGCGGCGGTCCACGGCGGGGAGTGACTGCCCCTACCCGGCCGCGCCGCCCCGCACCGCCTCCGCGGTCGTCGATGCCGCCAGGGCAGTACCGGGCTCGCACCGAGCCGGGATCGTCCGGCAGCGAACGCGTATTTTGTTGATTGATCAACTTAATTTCGAGTAGCATAGTTGACCTATCAACCAAATGACGACGATGCCGCGGCGGAGCGCACACACGGCACCGCGTCCACCAAGGCAGTCGACACAGCGACCACACGGAGATGGATGCGATGCAGTTCGGGATCTTCACCGTCGGTGACGTGACACAGGACCCCGCCACCGGCCGGACACCGACCGAGCACGAGCGGATCAAGGCGATGGTCACCATCGCGCAGAAGGCCGAGGAGGTCGGGATGGACGTGTTCGCGACCGGCGAGCACCACAATCCGCCGTTCGTGCCCTCGTCCCCGACCACCATGCTCGGCTGGATCGCGGCGCGCACCGAGCGGATCGTCCTGTCCACGGCCACCACCCTGATCACCACCAACGACCCGGTGAAGATCGCGGAGGACTACGCCATGCTCCAGCACCTGGCCGACGGACGCGTGGACCTGATGCTGGGCCGCGGCAACACCGGCCCCGTCTACCCGTGGTTCGGCAAGGACATCCGCCAGGGCATCGACCTCGCCATCGAGAACTACGCCCTCCTGCACAAGCTCTGGCGCGAGGACGTCGTCGACTGGGAAGGCCGCTTCCGCACCCCGCTGCAGTCCTTCACCTCCACGCCCCGCCCGCTCGACGGCGTTCCCCCCTTCGTCTGGCACGGCTCCATCCGCTCGCCGGAGATAGCCGAACAGGCGGCCTACTACGGAGACGGCTTCTTCGCCAACAACATCTTCTGGCCCAGGAAGCACTTCCAGAAGCTGATCGGCCTGTACCGCAGGCGCTACGCCCACTACGGCCACGGCACCCCCGAACAGGCCGTCGTCGGCGTCGGCGGCCACGTCTTCATGCGGCCCAGATCCCAGGACGCCGTACGGGAGTTCCGTCCCTACTTCGACCGCTCCCCCCAGATGGGGGGCGGACCGTCACTGGAGCAGTACATGGACGAGACCCCGCTGACCGTCGGCAGCCCTCAGCAGGTCATCGACAAGACCCTCACCTTCCGCGAGAGCTTCGGCGACTACCAGCGCCAGCTGTTCAACGTCGACGGCGTCGGGGTCCCCCTGAAGACCGTGCTGGAGCAGCTCGACATCCTCGGCGAGGAGGTCGTACCGGTCCTGAGGGAGGAGTTTGCCAAGAACCGGCCGGAACACGTGCCCGGGGCGCCCACGCACACCTCACTGCTCGCCGCTCGCGACGCCGAGGAGGCCTCCGCGACGGCGGCGGGCTGAGGCGCGACGACGGACTCGCGCGGCAGGTTCCCGCTCCGGGCGGCAGGAGCCCGCCGCCCCACGCCCGGCCCGCGGACGGGCCGCCCGACCGGTGCCCGCCCCGCCCGGACCGGGGCGCCGCCGTGTCCGCCACCGACCGACCCGAACACCATCCCCACCAGAGAGGTCCGCCATGAGCGAGCCACAGACCGACAGGACCGGCGCCGTCGTACACGTCGCGCTGGACGAGACACGCGCCGTCAGCGCCTACACCGTGCGTCTGGACGACGGCACCCTCGCCGGACGCGCGGACTTCGTCGACCCGCCCGGGGTACCCGGCGAGCGCGTCTTCTTCCACACCGAGGTCGCACCGGAGTTCGGCGGCCGGGGCCTGGCCGGGCTGCTGGTCGGTGAGGCACTGGCCGACAGCATCCGCAGGAACCTCACCGTCGTCCCCGTGTGCCCGCTCTTCGCCAAGCACCTGCGCAAGCACGGTGACGAGTACACGGCCCGGGGCGGACGGGTCCGCCGACCGAGGCCGGCCGACCTCGTCCTGGTCGAGGAGACGGTCAAGGACAGGGGTGACGCATGAGCGCGGAGCGCCCCTACATCGACAAGGAGCACCCCGAGGTCTACGGGGCGATGGTCAAGGCGGCCGCGGCCTCCCGGTCCGCGGCACGAGAGGCCGGTCTGGGCGACGACACCCTCGAACTGATCAACATCCGGGTGTCCCAGATCAACGGATGTCCGACCTGCCTGGGCATCCACTCCGCCAAGGCACGCAAGGCAGGAGTGGCGCAAGGCACTCTGGACGTGCTGCCGGCCTGGCGCGAGGTCGCGGCGTTCACCGATGAGCAGAGGGCCGCGCTGGAGCTGGCGGAGTCCTTGACGGTGATCGATCCGACGATCGACCGACAGGCCCTCAACGCTCGTGCGGCGGCCCATCTGACCACCGCCCAGATCTCCGCGGTGGAGTGGACGGCCACCCTCATCAACGCGTTCAACCGCATCTCGATCGCCAGCGGGCACCCGGTGCTCGGACAGTAGGAGGAGGCGGTTCCCACCGCCGTGGCGGCCCCTGGTCCGACCAGGACGCCACGGCGGTGGGAGACGACCGTCTCCCACCGTCCACCGGGAGGAACTCGGGAGCCACGAGCGTCCGCCGCCCCCCCCACGACGCGGACCGACGATCCGCACCATCCGGTCCACCCCCGCCCCGACCCCACCGGGAACGCAGAGAAGGGCCCACCTGATGGTGGACCCCTCGCTGACCTGCTACTTCTCTGTCGGGACGGCGGGATTTGAACCCACGACCCCTTGACCCCCAGTCAAGTGCGCTACCAAACTGCGCTACGTCCCGGCCGCTGGGCGGGCGCCGTCTCCGGCCCCGCCGACGGAGAAGACTCTACCGCATCCGCCGGGACGTCCGCACCACGATTCGCCCCGCGCGGCCGGACCCGCCGCCGCGCGCCAGGGAGGGCAAGTTCGGTCAGGCGAACCCGGCGACGCCCGGAACATACTGGTCACATGACCGAGTCCATCTCCGGACGGGACCGTCTCCGGGAACTGCTCGACGCCGTCCTGGACGAGGAGAACCCCCGCCTCACCGACATGGCGGAGCACGCGTTCGCCTCCCCGTTCCACTTCACACGCCGCATGACCCGCGACACCGGGGAGGCCCCGGTCGCCCTCCGCCGCAGGGTCCTCCTGGAGCGCGCGGCCTGGCAGATCGGCCAGGGGAGCACCGTGACCGACGCCGCGTTCGCCGCGGGCTACCGGTCCGTCGAGGGCTTCATCCGCGCCTTCGGGCGCGCGTACGGGCATCCTCCCGGGGCCACCACACCGGGGAGCGCCACGTGGCTGCCCTCGCCGAACGGCATCCACTTCCACCCGCCGATCCACCTGTGGATCGAGGAGAACCCGAAGAAGGACACCGGCATGGACGTCCTCGCCCTCCAGATCCACCACGACGTCGACGACACCGCCCACCTGCTCCGCCTCGCCGCGTCGCTCCCCGAGGAGGTCTACCGGGAGGTGCGCGCCCCCGGGAGCACCGTCCTGGCGTGGGACGGCCCCGAGGAGTCGATCGCGGCCGTCCTCGAACACCTGGTGCGGGCGAAGGAGGTGTGGCTCGCCTCGATCGAGGCCGCCGACCAGCCCGAACAGGGGGCGGACGATCCCGCGGCGCTCCTCGAACGGCACGAGGACGCGGCGGCGCGGTGGATCGCGGCCGTCAACGACATCGGCCGCCGCGGCGCCTGGGGCGACCGCCTGGTGGACGCCCTGTGCGACCCGCCGGAGAGCTTCGTCATCGGCAGCGTCGTCGCCCACGTCCTCACCTTCTCCGCGCACCGCAGGCAGCTCGTCCGGCAGATGCTGCGCTCCGCGGGCGTGGAGGTGGACCACGGCGACCCCATCGAGTGGCTCCAGGGCCGCCACCACGACCGGTAGGCCCGGAGCACAGGCGACCGCGCACCGCCGGGACCCAGGGACCGGCACGACGGCCGCCGCCCCGGACGGCGGCTCCACGGAGGAAGAACATGACCAGGACGATCTACAACACCGCAACCAGCCTCGACGGGTTCATCGCCACCGACGACCACTCCCTGGAGTGGCTGTTCGCCGCGGACCCGGGGGAGGCGAACAACGAGCACGCCGACTTCATGAAGAACGTGGGGGCGCTGGTCTCGGGCGCCCACACCTACGAGTGGATCCTGCGCCACGAGGGGGACGAGGCCTGGCCCTACGCCATCCCCTCCTGGGTGCTCACCCACCGCGACCTGCCCCGCGTCGAGGGCGACCTGCGCTTCGCGAGCGCCGACAGCGACCAGGAGCTGCGGGACCTGCACGCGGAGATGGTCGGGGCCGCCGGCGGACGCGACGTGTGGGTGGTCGGCGGGGGCGGGATCGCCGGGCGGTTCGCGGAACTCGGGCTGCTCGACGAGGTGGTCGTGTCCATCGCGCCCGTCACCCTGGGGTCGGGGGCTCCGCTCCTGGCCGGCCGGGTCGACCTCAGGGTCGTGGAGGTCCACCGCGCCGGGGACTTCGCCTGCGCCCGGTACGAGGTCGTCCGGCCCTAGGGCGTGTTCCGTGGATGCTGTCCGTCGCGAGCGGCGCATCCGGTGCGTTCATCGCAAGGCCGAAGAAGGAGTCAGGGTGGGGTCCTGTCGACAGATGAGAACGCCGCGAGGGGCGTGCCGGGGCGACGCGCAGCAGGGCGAGTGTCCGCGGAACACGCCCTAGCCCGGCCTCCCGGGGCGTCCTCGCGGCCCTGTCCGCGCGGACGCCCCGCCGGCCGGTCGCGCACGCGCCCCCGGCCGGGACCGCGCCGGCCTCAGCGGTCCGACCGCTCCTGCCGGTCGGCGCGGGCGCGGAACCAGTCGAGCATGAACCGCTGCGAGGCGATGCCGTAGTCGAGTGCCGCGCGCTGGTGGGCGACGATGTCGCGGTGCTCCTCCGCGACGTCCGTCGCGTCGAGGCCCCTGTCGAGGTCGGAGAGGGCGGCGAGGTCGTTCTCGATGCGCGCCGTGATGCGGCGCAGGACCGGCGCGCGTTCGTCCGGCTCCAGCAGTCCGAGGAAGAAGAGCCTGGACAGCGCCGCGGTCTCCAGGTCGGATCCGGTCGGATCCCCCGTCATCCAGGCGCGGAACTCCTCGCGGCCCGCGCCGGTCACGCGGTACACCTTGCGGCCCCGGCCCCCGGGCTCGACGCTGGCGACCTCGATGGCCCCCCGGGCGAGCAGGGAGTCGAGCGCACGCCTGATACTGCCGGAACTGGCGCTGTAGAAGAGCGCGACGCCGGCCTCGAACCCCTTGATGAGGTCGTAGAAGCTCTGCGGGGCGATCAGGAGCAGTCCGAGGATCACGTGGGCCATGGGACGAGTGTAGACCCGTTGACTCTCATAGACATGTCTAATAGTCATATAGAGACCGTCGGTCCCCGGACCCGGACGCCGAAGGCACGGCGACGGGCCGCCCCCCGCACACCAGGAGCCCGCGTGACACCACCGCCCGCCACCACCCGCGCCCAGGACAACCGGGTGCCCCCCGGCGTCGACGACCGCCTGACGCGCCTGCTGGAGAACCTCGTCGCGCGGCCCGGCATCCACCACGCCAACCTCGCCCTCGCGAGCGGCGACGGCGGGCTGCGCTGGTCCGCCGCCTCAGGGCCCGCCGACGACCGGCCGCCGCGCCCCGACACCCCCTTCTTCGTCGCGAGCGTCACCAAGCGCTTCATCGTCACCCTGGTGCTCCAGGCGCACGAGCGCGGCGAACTCGACCTGGCCGCGCCGATCGGCCGGTACCTGCCCCCGGAGGTGCTCACCGGGCTCCACGTCCTCCGGGGCACGGACCACACGTCCGCGATCACGGTCCGCCACCTGGCGAGCCACACGTCGGGGCTGCCCGACCACTTCGAGAGGCGCCGAGGCGGCCCGAGCCTGTACGAGCACCTCGGCCGGGGCCGGGACCTGGCCTGGACGTTCGAGGACACGGTACGGACCACACGCGAACTGCAGCGCCCCCACTTCGCGCCGCAGGACCTCGACGCGCCCCGGCAGAAGGCCCGCTACTCCGACACCGGGTTCCAGCTGCTCATCCGCATCGTGGAGACGGTGACCGGCCGGCCGTTCGCCGTCCTGCTGACCGAACGCGTCCTCGCCCCGCTCGGCCTGGCCCACACCTGGCTACCGGGGCACCGACCGCCGGACCCGGCGACCGCCGAGCCCTCGCCCCTCCACACGGGACGGCGCCCCGTCCGGCTGGACTCGCTGATCGCCTCCTCCAACGACCTGTTCAGCACCACCGCGGACCTTCTCGCCTTCCAGAGGGCGCTGCTCGGCGGCGAACTCCTCGGGGAGGCCCGCTCGCTGGCCGCGCTCACCGAGCGGCGCAACCGGCTGCGCAACATTCCCGTCCTCCGGTACGGCCTGGGCACCATGTTCTTCACCGTGGGACGGCTCGCGTCCCCGGTGGGCCGTCCCGTCACCCTCGTGGGCCACTCGGGGGCCACCGGGACGTGGCTCTTCCACTGCCCCGAACTGGACCTGCACCTGGCCGGCACCGTCGACCAGACCAGGGGGCAGGCCGTCCCCTTCCGGCTCATGGCGCGGTGCCTGGGAGCCTGGCGCACATGAGGGCCGCCCCGCCGGACCGCGTCCCCGGCGCGCTCCGCCCGAGCGGCGCCGCCGGTTCGGCGCGGACCCCTCCACCGGACGGGGATCCCGGGTCAGGGCCGGCTCCGGACCGCAGGCCCCGGCCCTCAGGCGCGTTCGGCGGCGTCCAGGTACCCGGCCGCCTCGGCGACCTCGTCCTCGTTGAAGACCGCGACGCCGTGGTCCCTCAGCAGCTGGGCCGTCACCCCCGCGCCCGCCAGCTTGCGTCCGCCGAAGGTCCCGTCGTACACCTCGCGGGATCCGCAGGACGGGCTGGACTCCTTGAGGACCGCCACCTCCACCCCGTGCTCCCGGGCGGTGGCGAGGGCCGCGCGGGCGCCCCGCACGAAGTGCTCGGTCACGTCCGCGCCCTCGGGGGTGAGGATGCGCGCCCGTCCGGCGAGCACGTCGGCCGCCGTCGCTCCGGGCTCGATCTCCGCGGGCGGGCGGGGCACGGGCAGCCCGCCGGCGATCTCGGGGCAGTGCACCACGAGCCGCCCCTCCTCCCGCCAGCGCGCGACCCGGTCGTCCCCGATCGCCTTGGAACGCCCGTCGTAGCGCACCCTGCGCCCCATCAGACAGGCGCTGACCAGTACCTTGCGCATGGGCTCCCTCTCTCCGCTCTCCCCCGCGCTGCCACGCTACCCCGGCGGCGACACGGCCGAACCGCACGGGTTAATCACAAAAAGTGATTAACCTGGTGCTTTGGGTGACACTTGGGTGGACTCACCGAGGGGGAGACGTGAGCGAGTCACAGCCTCAGGGCCGAAAGGCCCTGGAGACGGACCACAGGACGACCCGGAAGGCCGTCACCGCCGCCGCGATCGGCAACGCGACCGAATGGTACGACTTCGGCGTCTACAGCTACCTGGCCGTCACCATCGGGCTGGTGTTCTACCCCTCGCAGTCCCAGGGCGTGCAGCTCATCGCCACCTTCACCACGTTCGCCGCCGCCTTCCTGGTCCGCCCCCTGGGCGGCCTGTTCTTCGGCCCCCTGGGCGACCGCATCGGCCGCAAGCAGGTCCTCGCCTTCACCATGCTGCTCATGGCCGTGAGCACCTTCTCCATCGGGCTCATCCCGTCGGCCGCCACGATCGGCATCGCCGCGCCGGTCCTGCTGCTGGTCGCCCGCATGCTCCAGGGCTTCTCCACCGGCGGCGAGTACGGCGGCGCCACCACCTTCATCGCCGAGTACGCGCCCGACCGGCGCCGCGGGTTCCTGGCCTCCTGGCTGGAGTTCGGCACGGTCAGCGGCTACGTCGGCGGCGCCGGCATCGTCACCCTGATGACCCTGGTGCTGGGGCCGGAGGGCATGCTCGCCTGGGGCTGGCGCATCCCGTTCCTGCTCGCCCTCCCGCTGGGCGGCATCGGCCTCTACCTGCGGCTCAAGCTGGAGGAGACCCCGGTCTTCAACCAGAACACCGAAGGTTTCGCCAAGAACGCCGAGGGCGGGCACCGCAAGGGCCAGCTCCGGGAGACGGTCGTCGGCCAGTGGCGGACCATCCTCCTGTGCATCGGACTCGTGATGGTCTTCAACGTCAACAACTACATGGTGACCGCGTACATGCCCACCTACCTGGAGGCCGAGCTCGGCTACAGCGCCTCGCTCGCACTGGTCATGACCCTGGCCGCCATGGTGCTGATGCTGGTCGGGGTCACCCAGTTCGGGCGCCTCAGCGACCGGGTGGGGCGCAGGCCCGTCCTCGCCTCCGGGAGCCTCCTCTCGATCGTGCTGGCCCTGCCCGCGTTCTGGCTGCTGCAACAGGCCGGCGTGTGGGCCGTCGCCCTGGGCATGGTCCTCCTGGCGGTGACCCTGGTGCACTTCTCCGGAGCGGCCCCCTCCACCCTGCCCGCGTTCTTCCCCACCAAGGTGCGCTACGGCGCCCTGGCGATCAGCTTCAACGTGTCGGTGGCGCTGTTCGGCGGCACCACGCCGCTGATCGCGGAGACGCTCGTGCAGTCCACCGGGAACCTCTACTCCCCGGCCTGGCTGCTGATGATCGCGGGCGTGGTGGGACTCGTGGTGGTGTGGCACATGGACGAGAGCGCGAACCGGCCGCTCCCGGGCGCGCCCGCCATGGAGTCCGCGCCCCGCACCGCGCGGGACGGCACCCGCCTGCCCTACCCGAGGCCGAGCGGGGAGTCGGGGAAGTTCGTCCCGCCGAGCAACGTGCGCAGGCTGCCCTCCGACTCCTGACCGTGCCCGGCCCGGCAGCGTGCCCGGGGACACCCCGGCACACGACGAGGGGGAGCCTCTCCGTCGGAGAGGCTCCCCCTGTGCGTGCGGACGCCCCGGCTGTCGCGGGCCCGGGACGGGCCGCGCGACACCGCTCAGCGGCGCCGGTGCTTGCGGTCCGGACGCACGCTGCCCTTGGAGGCACGGCCCGGCGTCGCGCCCTTCTTCTCACGGATGCGCATGCTGATGTGCACCGGGGAGCCGTCGAACCCGAAGTCCTCCCGCAGGCGCCGCTCGATGAAGCGGCGGTAGTTGTCCTCCAGGAACCCGGTGGTGAAGAGGACGAAGTGCGGCGGGCGCGAACCCGCCTGCGTCGCGAACAGGATCTTGGGCTGCTTGCCGCCGCGCACCGGCGGCGGGGTCGCGGCCACGAGGTCCTTGAGCCAGTTGTTCAGCTGACCGGTCGAGATGCGCTGGTTCCACCCCGCCAGGCTGGTCTCGATCGCCGGGACGAGCCGCTCCATGTGGCGGCCGGTCTTCGCCGAGACGTTGACGCGCGGCGCCCAGGAGACGCGCGCCAGCTGGCGGTCGATCTCCTTCTCCAGGTAGTTCCGGCGATCCTCGTCGAGGATGTCCCACTTGTTGAACGCCAGGACCAGGCCGCGCCCGGCCTCCACGACCTGCTCCACGACCCGGATGTCCTGCTCGGCCAGCGGCTCGCTGACGTCCATCAGGACCACGGCGATCTCGGCGCGCTCCAGGGCGGTGCCCGTGCGCATGGTCGCGTAGTAGTCGGCGCCCTGCAGCGCCCGGAACCGGCGGCGGATGCCGGCGGTGTCGATGAACTTCCAGGTCTTGCCGCCGAGGTCGATCAGCTCGTCGACCGCGTCGCGGGTCGTGCCCGCCACGGAGTCCACGACCACCCGGTCCTCACCGGCGAGGCGGTTGAGCAGGCTCGACTTGCCCACGTTGGGGCGTCCGAGCAGGGCGATGCGGGGAGGGCCGTCCTCGCCCTCGTCCTCGGTGTCGCCGACGAGCTGCTCAGGGAAGGCCTCCACGACGGCGTCCAGCAGGTCGCCGGTGCCGCGCCCGTGCAGGGCGCTGATCGGGTAGGGCTGGTCGACGCCCAGCTGCCACAGGGCGAGCGCGTCGGCCTCCTGCATGTTGCCGTCGACCTTGTTGGCGGCCAGGATCACGGGACGCTTCGTGGCGCGCAGGACCCGGGTGACGGCCGCGTCGGCGTCGGTGACGCCCACGGTGGCGTCCACCACGAACAGGATGACGTCGGCGGTCTGCGCGGCGTACTCGGCCTGGCGCGCCACCATGGCGGCCAGCCCGCTGACGCTGGTCTCCCAGCCGCCGGTGTCGACGAGCGTGAACTTGGTGTTCTGCCACTCGGCGTCGTAGGCCACCCGGTCACGGGTCACACCCGGCACATCCTCGACCACGGCCTCGCGGCGGCCGATGATGCGGTTGACCAGGCTGGACTTGCCCACGTTGGGGCGTCCCACCACGGCCACCACGGGGAGGGTCGCGGGTTCGGCGCCGTCCAGCCCCTCATGGCCGACGTCGGAGATGTCGAAGTCACTCATGTACTGCTCCCGGTTCTAGGTCCCCGCGCGCCCAGGATGCGTGCCGCGAGGATGCGAATGGTCGACCTGTCCCGGAGATTCCGGGGCAGGCGTGTCCGCGCGGACGCCGACGGCGTCCGCGTACTGCCACGGGGGAGGAACCCCCGCGGATGTCCGTGTGTTCCCCCGAAGGGGTGTTCGTGACCGGTCCCACCGTGCCGCGGGTCCGCCCCGCGGCCCCGGATCGGCCCGTCCGCCCCGCTAGCGGGCGCCGGCCTCGTCGGCCAGCTTGACGACGAGGGCGACCACCTCGTCCAGGGTCAGCCCGGTGGTGTCGAGCTCGGTGGCGTCGGCGGTCTGCGTCAGGGGCGAGTGGGTCCGGCTGGAGTCCAGCTTGTCGCGCCGGGCCAGGTCGGCCTGGGTGGCGGCGACGTCGCTGGTCCGGACCTCCCTGCTGCGCCGCTGGGCGCGGGCCTCCGGGCTCGCGGTCAGGAACAGCTTGACCGGGGCGTCGGGAGCGACCACGGTCGTGATGTCACGGCCCTCGACCACGATACCCGCACCGGCGGCACGGGCTGCCGCGATGACCTCGCGCTGCGTGCGCACCAGCAGCTCACGGGCCTCGGGTACGGCGGAGACCGCGCTGACGCTGCCCGTGACCTCCTTGCTCCGGATCTCGGCGGCCACGTCGCGGCCGTCGACGGAGACCGAGGGCGCATTGGGGTCGGTGCCCATGGTGATGACGGGGCGCTCGACGGCGGCGGCCACCGCCGCGGCGTCCTCGACGTCCACGCCGTTGTCGAGCATCCACCAGGTCAGCGCGCGGTACATCGCGCCGGTGTCGAGGTACCGCAGGTCCCGCGCCTTGGCCACGCCCCTGGACGTGCTCGACTTGCCCGACCCGGAGGGACCGTCGATCGCGATGACGATGCCCTCGGTGCTGTCCTGCGCGCTCACTGCCGTTGACTCCTGGTGACGTTCACTTGTGCCGACGCCCAAGCGTACCCGTGGCAGCGGCCTGCTCTCGACTGGAATCGGCGGGTTCGTACGGCCCCGGCCGACCGGCGCCGCCCGGGACCGGGGGCGCCCTCGCGGGCGGGCCGGGCCGGAACCAGGCCCGGCGGCCCCGCACCCCGGGAAGGACGCTCCTGTCCCGGGAGGGGTCTCAGACGCCCGGGTGGACCGACCACCCGTCGGCCGCGAGCGATCGCGCGAACGCGTCCACCGCCTCGGGCAGCACGTACAGCTGCGCCACGCCCAGCGGCAGGCCCGGGGTGTGCTCGATGCGCACGTCCTCGATGTTGACCCCCGCGTCCGCCGCGGCGGCGAACAGACGTCCCAGCGTGCCCGGCTCGTCGGGGATGACCACGGGCATCACCGTGTACTCGGGCAGCCGCACCGTGCCGTGCTTGCCGGGGATGCGGCCGTGTCCCGACCTGCCCCGCTCCAGGAGGTCGCGCACCGGGGCGAGGGCCTCCGCCGGGGCCGGCCGGCTCGCCCCCGACGCGCCGGAGGCCGACCCGGCACGGGAGGCCGTGTCCCCGGCCGCGCCGTCCGCCTCCCCCGCCACCTCGCGCAGGGCGTCCGCGGTCGCGACGAGGTCGGCGGCCACCGCGTACAGCACCTCGGAGACCGGGGCCGCGTTGTGCGTGAGGATCTCCGTCCACATGGCGGGGTCGCCGCCCGCCACCCGGGTGACGTCCCGCACGCCCTGTCCCGCCAGGGAGAGGGCTGCGGTGTCGCCCGCCACCAGGCGCGCGGCCACCGCCGACGAGGCCACGTGCGGGGCGTGCGAGACCAGCGCCACGGCGCGGTCGTGCGCCCCGGCGTCCAGCACCAGCGGATCGGCCCCGCACAGGCGGGCGAGCTCCGCCACCGCCGCGACGGTCTCCGGACCGGCCTTGCCCGTGGGGCACAGCGCCCACGAACGGCCCAGGAACAGGTCGGCGCGGGCGGCACCGGGCCCCTGCTTCTCCCGGCCGCCCATCGGGTGCCCGGGAACGAACGTGGCCATGTCGCAGCCCAGCCGCTCGGCCTCGGCGAGCACGCTCGCCTTCACGCTCGCCACGTCCGTGTACACGTGGGCGAGCCCGCGGTCCTGGGCGCGGCGCAGCACCTGCGGGACGACGGCGGGCGGGGCGGCGACGACCGCCACGTCGGCGGGGGCCGCCGACGGGTCGGCGGTCTCGTCCAGGGGCCTGCCGGCGCCCAGGTCGCACGCCAGGCGCAGCGACGCGGGGTCCGGGTCCGTCAGGACGACGTCGACGTCGCGGGCGCGCAGCGCCAGGGCTATCGACGTGCCGATCAGCCCCGCCCCGATCACCGTGACCCGGCGCACCACGTCCCGGCGCCCCCCGTCCCCGACCGTGCCGCTGGTGTCGCCCACTGCTCCCCCGCCTCCGATGTGTGCTGGTCCCCCAAGCCTACGACCTGCCGGGGGAGCCGTTCCGCACCCTACTGCGCGATGTCCAACCGCAGCGCCTGGGCGCCGCGCAGGTACACGTGCTGCAACTCGGCGCGCGGGCGGTCCGTCTCCACGTGCGCCATCAGACGCACCACGCGGGGCAGGGCGTGCGGGACGGCGATCTCGGCCGCGCACATGAGCGGGACGTCGGTGAAGCCGATCTTGCGCGCCGCGAGCGCCGGGAACTCGCTCGTCAGGTCGGGGGTCGCGGTGAACAGGACGCTGATCACGTCGTCGGTCCGCAGGGCGTTGCGCCGCATCACCTCGGAGACCAGTTCGACCGTGGCCTCCAGCACCTGATCGCGTTCGTCCGCGTCCACCTGCACCGCACCCCGGATGGCCCGTACCGCCACGTTCGATCCCGCCTTGTCGTCGTACTCGTCGTTCGCGTGCCGCCCCCGGAAGCGGGAGCGGCGGCCGCCGCCCGGGAGACCCGGGCCGACGACCGCCGTCAACTGTATCTACAGCCGCCCCTACAGACCGGCCGCGGAGTAGAGCTCACTGACCTCGCGAGAGGTCAGGGCCCGCATCGTGCCCAGCTTGAGGGTGTTGAGATCGATCGGACCGACCTGGGTGCGCGCGAGGTCGGCGACCGGGTGGCCGACGGCCTCCATGAGGCGCCGCACGATGTGCTTGCGGCCCTCGTGCAGCCGGATCTCGACGAGCGCCTTGGGGGGCTCGTTCTCGACCACGCGGAAGGAGTCGACCTGGACCGGGCCGTCCTCCAGCTCGATGCCCTTCTGCACCTCGCGCACGACGCGGTGCGGGACCGGGCCCGGCACCATCGCGATGTAGGTCTTGACGACCTTGTAGCGCGGGTGGGTGAGCCGGTTGGCGAGCTCGCCGTCGTTGGTCAGCAGGATGAGACCCTCGGTCTCGGTGTCCAGCCGGCCGACGTGGAAGATCCGCTCCTCGGTCTGACCGGTGTAGTCGGCCAGGGTGGGGCGGCCCTCCGGGTCCCACATGGTGCTGACGACGCCGCGCGGCTTGTTGAGCGCGAAGTACAGCTTGTCCGGGGCGGTCACGACGCGCATGCCGTCCACGCGGATCTCGGAGGCCTCGGGGTTGACCCGGGCTCCGAACCTGCGCACGACCTGCCCGTCCACGCTGACGCGTCCGGCGGCGATCATCTCCTCGCTCGCGCGCCTGCTGGCGACGCCGGCCGCGGCGAGCGCCTTCTGGAGCCGGATGCCGCCCTCGACGTCGGTGTAGGTGTCGCGGCCCTCCTCGGCGCGGTCCTCGTCCTTGGGGTCGAAGTCGGCCCGCAGGGCGTTGAGGCGCTCGCGCGCCGCCTTCGACAGCTGGCTCTCGCTCTTGGGGCCGCCCGGCGTGCCCTCGCGCCCGCCCTGGGCGCGGCGCTCGTCGCGGGCCCGGCTCGCACGGTCCCCGTGGGAACGGCTCTCGCCGCGCCCCCGGTCGTCCCGTCCGCCCCGGTAGCCGCCTCGGTCGCCCTGGTAACCGCCGGAGCGGCTGTCGTCACGGCCGCCGCGGAACTCACGGCGCTCGCCCGAACCCTGACCGGCCGGACGGCTGTCCCGGTCCCCCCGGAAGCCTCCACGGCTGTCGCGGTCGCCACCGAACGAGCGGCGCCCGCCCGCACCCTGGCCGCCGCGGTCGTCGCGACCGCCGCCGGGGCCGCGGCCGCCGCGCTCGAAGCGCCCGCCGCCGCGCTGGTCGTCACGACCGCGGTAGCCACCGCGGTCGCCGCCGGATCGGTTGTCGCGGTCGCCGCCGAAGGAGCGGCGGTCCCCCGCACCCTGGCCGGCGCGGTCGTCGCGACCGCCGCGGTAACCGCCCCTGTCGCCCTGGTGTCCGCCGGGCCGGCTGTCGTCACGGCCGCCGCGGAACTCACGGCGCTCGCCCGAACCCCGGTTGTCGCGGTCCTCGCGACCACCGCGGAAACCGCCCCGGTCGCCGCCGCGGCTGCGGTCGTCACGGCCGCCGCGGAACTCACGGCGCTCGCCCGAACCCTGACCGGCGGGACGGCTGTCCCGGTCCCCCCGGAAGCCGCCACGGCTGTCGCGGTCCCCGCCGAAGGAACGGCCCTCAGCGCGGTCGTCACGGCCCCGGTAGCCGCCGCGGTCGCCACCGGAACGGCTGTCCTCGCGCCCGCCGCGGTAGCCGCCGCGGTCGCCCTGGTAGCCGCCGCGGCCGCGGTCGCGGTCGTCGCGGCCGCCGCCGAAGGAGCGGCGCTCGCCCGAACCCTGGCCGGCGCGGTCCTCGCGCCCGCCGCGGAAACCGCCCCGGTCGCCGCCGCGGCTGTCGCGGTCCCCGCCGAAGGAGCGGCGGTCCCCCGAACCCTGGCCGCCGCGGTAACCACCGCGGTCGCCCTGGTAGCCGCCGGCGCGGTTGTCGTCGCGGCCGCCGCGGTGGCCGCCGGAGCGGCTGTCGCGGTCGCCACCGAAGGAACGGCCCTCGCCGCGGCCCCGGTCGCCTCCGCGGTCCTCACGGCCCCGGTAGCCACCGCGGTCGCCGCCGGAGCGGCTGTCGCGGTCGCCGTGGGGGCGCCGGTCGTCGCGGCCCCGCGGGCCGCGCTCGTCACGCTGACCGCCTCGGGGGCGGTCGTCGCGGCGGCCGTGGCCACCGCGGTTGTCGTAGTCGCCGCGCTCACCGCGCGGGGCGTCGTCCCGCGCACCGCGGGAACTTTCATTAGGTGTGCTCACCGGTGTCGTCTAGACCTTCGATGTCGTCGGGGAGGAACGGCGCCAGATCAGGCAGCTCGTCGAGGCCTCGCAGGCCCAACCGTTCCAGGAAATAGGAGGTGGTCCGATACAGCTGCGCACCGGACTCTGCGTCGTGTCCGGCCTCTTCGATCAGGCCCCTCAGTACGAGGGTACGCATAACTCCGTCACAGTTGACACCGCGTACTGCGGAGACCCTGCCACGGGAGACCGGCTGCCGGTAGGCCACCACCGCCATCGTCTCCAGTGCGGCCTGTGTGAGCCGCACCTCCTGCCCCTCCCGGAGGAAGTGCTCGACGACGTCGGCGCATTCGGGGCGCGTGTACACACGCCACCCGTCGGCCACCGCCCTCAGGTCGAAACCCCGCCCCTGCTCGGTGTATTCCCGGGAGAGGTCCTCCAGTGCCGCGGAGACGACCGTGACGGGGACGTCCAACGCCTTCGCCAGTTCGTACTCCGACACGGGCTGGTCGACCACCATGAGCACGGCCTCCAGGTCGCGCCGCAGGGTGGGCGGGGCCTCGGCCCCGCCCACCCCGATCGTGTCCTCGCAGGTCACTTCCGCTCCTCCCCCGGTTCCACCGCGTCCGTCCCGTCGTACTCGCTCTCCAGCTCGACCTCGCCCTCACCACCGGTCCAGGTGACCAGCAGCTCTCCCAGGGGCTCGGGCTGGTCGAAGCCCACACTGGACGCCCGGTACAGCTCCAGCAGGGCCAGGAACCGGGCGATGACCTCGAAGGTACCGGTGCAGGCCGCCGTGAGCTCGGCGAACGTCAGCCGACCGTGCTCGCGCAGTTCGGCGACCATCAGCTCGCCCTGCTCCTTGACGGAGGTCTTGGTCTGGTGGATGTGGGTGACGGGCACGCTCGGCGCTTCCCGGGGCGTGAACACCAGTCCCGCCAGTGCCGCGAACTCCTGCGGGCCCAGCCGGAAGATCACCTCGGGCCTGAGCGCCGCGAACTGCTCCTCCAGGGGGACGGCGCGCGCGTAGCGGCGCCCCTGGGAGGCCAGCCGGTCGCGCATGAACGAGGCGACCTCCTTGTACGCCCGGTACTGGAGCAGCCGGGCGAACAGCAGGTCGCGGGCCTCCAGCAGGGCCAGGTCGGCCTCGTCCTCGACGTCGCCGCGCGGCAGCAGGCGGGCCGCCTTCAGGTCCAGGAGCGTCGCCGCGACCAGCAGGAAGTTGCTGGCCTGGTCCAGGTCCCAGTCGTCGCCGAACGTGCGGATGTGCGCGATGAACTCGTCGGTGACCTTCGACAGGGACACCTCGGTGATGTCCAGCTTGTGCTTGGAGATCAGCCCCAGGAGCAGGTCGAAGGGCCCCTCGAAGTTCTCCAGGTGCACCTGGAAGGCGTTCTCGTCCACCTCGGAGGTGTCCACCGGGCTCCGCTCAGCCGCCATGGCCGCGACCCCACGTCGTCTCACTCATGCGAACAAGGGTGTCACCGGCCGGACCCCACCGGTGACACCCGCACCCTTTCCGTCGTCGAACCGGCACCCCCTCCGGTACCGGTACGCGTCCCGGCCGCCGCTCAGCCCTCGGTCAGACGGCGTACCAGCATGCTGGCCTGGCCGTTCTCCTCGAAGTCGGCCAACAGCACCGCGACGGCCTCACGGACCAGGCGGCCCCTGTCGGCCGACAGTCCGTGCTCCGCCCTCAGCGAGAGCCGGGTCTGCTCCAGGGCCAGCAGCTCGGGCCCGGAGATGTAGACGGTGATCTTCTCGTCGTGGCGCTGCCGCCCGCTCGGCTTGGGAGCTCCGAGCACCTTGGTGCCGGACGTGCCCCCCGACGTGCGACGCGGCGTCTCGTTCCTTCTGCCCTGCTCCGGTGCCGTGTGCTGGCGTTCGGTCTCTTCCGGCACCTCCTCGGTGCCGCTGGGGCGGAAGAACAGCTCGTCCGCCCCGGGTAGGGTCACGCGCCGTGACCGCTGAGAGGCCACCTCGCCAGCACCTCCTTGGCCAGGTCCCGATAGGCGTTGGCCCCGGCCGAGGTCGAGTCGAACCTGGTGATGGGCTCGCCCGCCACGGTGGCGTCCGGGAAGCGCACGGTGCGGTTGATGACCGTGCCGTAGACCTTGTCGCCGAACCCGTCGATGATCGTGGACAGCACCTCGCGCGCGTGGAGCGTGCGCGGGTCGTACATGGTGCCCAGGAACCCGTCGATGACGAGGTCCTCGTTGAGCCGCTCCTGGACCTTCTGGATCGTGTCCATGAGCAGCGCCACACCGCGCAGCGCGAAGAACTCGCACTCCAGCGGCACGATGACGCCGTCCGCCGCGGTGAGGGCGTTGACGGTGAGCAGCCCCAGCGAGGGCTGGCAGTCGATCAGCACGACGTCGTAGTCGTTGATCACCGGGCGCAGCGCGCGGCCGAGCATCTGCTCGCGCGCCACCTCGCCCACCAGCTGCACCTCGGCCGCCGACAGGTCGATGTTGCTCGGGATCAGGTCCAGTCCGTCGACGTCCGTCTTGAGCAGGACGTCCTCGACCGTCACGTCCCGCTGCATGAGCAGGTTGTAGACGGTCAGGTCCAGCTCGCGCGGGTCGAGCCGGCCCAGTCCGACCGACAGGGCCCCCTGCGGGTCGAAGTCGACCAGCAGGACCCGTCTGCCGTACTCGGCGATGGCCGCACCGAGGTTGATGGTGGTGGTGGTCTTTCCGACCCCGCCCTTTTGGTTACAGAGTGCTACAATCCGTGCCGGGCCGTGTTCGTCCAGCGGCTCTGGCTCCGGATACTTGCGTTCCGGTCTCTTGCTGTGCAGGTCGGCCCCCGTGTTGCGTGTCGTCCCCCAGGGGTTGGTCACCGGGTCGGCGAGTTCCCTCTCGCCGACGGGTGCGGTATGCGCAGCCACGTCGTCCTCCGCCCAGTTCACAACCCTTGACCTCCCCTACGGGCCGACCGGGCCCGAAGGTGCCACACCCCCTGCGCCCGGCGGCCGTCGGAAACTCAATATGTCGACAGCAACGTACCTCTGTGCGGCGACTCTAGATCGCCGACACGGCGCACTTCAACGAAACGCATGGGTAGAATCCCACGCCTTCGCCTCCGGGGGAAATCGGGCCGGGCAGGCCCGTTGTTCCACTTCGCCCGCCGGACAGGCCTTTTCGTCGACATAGCGCCACGTCAGCGCCGTGCACGCGGATGACTCGAGGCATACACCTCACGCAAACGCTCCACCGTCACAAGTGTGTAGATCTGCGTGGTGGTGACCGAACTGTGCCCCAGTAACTCCTGTACGACGCGGATATCGGCGCCCCCGTCGAGCAGGTGCGTGGCGAAGGAGTGCCGCAGGGTGTGCGGTGAGACACCCCCGGCCCCGGCGCGCTCCGCGACGGCCGCCAGCACCCCCCAGCCGCCCTGACGGGTCAGCCTCCCCCCGCGGGCGTTGAGGAACAGGGCCGGCCCGCCCCGACCCGAGGAGGCCAGGGAGGGGCGGGCCCGCACCAGGTACGCGGACAGCGCCCGCCGGGCGTAGGAGCCCAGGGGGACCACGCGCTCCCTGCCGCCCTTGCCGCGGAACCGCACCAGGCCGACCGCCTCGTCCCCGCCGACCGCGTCGGCGACGTCGTCCACGTCCAGCCCGACCGCCTCGGAGATGCGCGCGCCCGTCCCGTACAGGACCTCCAGCAGGGCGCGGTCGCGCAGGGCGAGCAGCGCGGAGCGGTCCCCGGCGGGCGGGGCCGGGGCTCCGTCGGCCGGGCCCGCCGCGGCCAGGATGCGCTCCACCGTGTCCAGCGGCACCGCCTTGGGAAGCCGCATCGGCGGGGTCGGCGGGGACACATCCGCCGCGGGGTCGCTCCCGGCCCACCCCTCGCGCACGGCGAACCGGTGCAGACCGCGCACCGCGGCCAGGGCCCGCCCGGCCGACGCCGCGCCGAGCGGCGGACGCCCCTCCCCGCCCTCCCGCAGCGCACGCAGGAACCCGCCCACGTGGGCGGGTCCGACGCCCTCCGGGGAGGCGACCCCGGCGGAGGCCAGGTACTCGGAGTACCTTCGCAGGTCGCGGCGGTACGCCAGCAGGGTGTTCGCGGCCAGTGCGCGCTCGGCGCTGAGGTGGTCCAGGAACGCCGCGCACACCTGTGCCAGCGGCCCGGCGTCCGCGGGGTCGCCGCCCGCGCCGGGGCGCGCCCCCCTCCCCTGCGGCACGGGGCCCCCGGGGTCTCCCGTCGGCGCGGCGGCCGGTTGGTCGCCCACGGGTCAGCCGGCGGGGAGTTCGCGCAGGGACGCGAAGCCGTCGGCGGAGGCGGCGTGCGCGGCCAGGATCCCGATCACGGTCGGGCCGTTGTGCAGGCGCCCCTCCATGACCAGGCGCACCGCGTCCTCCAGCGGGACCCACTCCGCGGCCAGGTCGGTCTCCTCGTGCTCGCGCACGAAGTCGATCTCCTCGGCCGGGACCTCGGACAGGCCCCGGGCCATGAACACGTGGATGCGCTCGTCGGAGAACCCGGGGCTGGGGAAGAAGTCGGGGAGCCCGTACCACCGCTCGGCGCGCAGGCCCGCCTCCTCGACCAGTTCCCGCCGGGCCGTGGGCAGCGGGCCCTCGCCCTCCACGTCGATCATGCCGGCGGGCAGTTCCCACAGGGTGTGCCGGGCGGGGTGCCGGTACTGGCGCAGCAGCAGCACCCGGCCGTCGTCGTCCAGGGCCAGGACGGCGGCCGCCCCCGGGTGCTGCATGTAGTCGCGCCCCGCGACCGTGGTGCCCACGCCCCCGGCGCCGGGCATCTCCACCCAGTCGGTGCGCATGGTGACCCTGGCACTGCGGTAGCGCACCTCCGACCGGTCCACCGGCCACGACTCGGGGGCGTCCGCGACCTTCGCGTCCGCCCCCGTGGTCTCGTTCTCGGCCGGGTGGGTGTCACTGGGCATGGGATCGCCTCTCAGGATCGTGCCCCACCCGGTCCGGCGGTCAGGAGACCTTGTGCTCCAGAGCCGCCGCGATCAGCCCGCTGAAGAGCGGATTGGCCTTGGTCGGGCGGGAACGCAGCTCCGGGTGCGCCTGCGTCGCGACGAAGAACGGGTGCGCGTCCCGGGGCAGTTCGACGTACTCCACCAGCTTGCCATCAGGGGAGAGCCCGGAGAACACCAGACCCGCCTCCTCCAGCCGGGAGCGGTACGCGTTGTTGACCTCGAAGCGGTGGCGGTGGCGCTCGGAGGCCTGCGCGGTGCCGTCGTAGAGCTCGCGGACCACGGTGCCCTCGCCCAGGTCGGCCGGGTACAGGCCCAGCCGCATGGTGCCGCCCATGTCGCGCTCTCCGGCCACGACGTCGGTCTGGTCGGCCATCGTCGCGATGACCGGGTCGACCGCCTTGTCGTCGAACTCGGTGCTGTTGGCCCCCTCCAGCCCCAGCACGTTGCGCGCGTACTCGATGACCATCGCCTGGAGGCCCAGGCAGATGCCGAGCAGCGGAACGCCGTTCTCACGGGCGTACCGGATCGCGCCGAGCTTGCCCTCGATGCCGCGCACGCCGAAGCCGCCGGGGATGAGCACGCCGTCGGCGCCGTCGAGCTCGGAGGCCGCGCCCGACGGGCTGGCGCAGTTGTCGCTGGCGACCCAGCGCAGGTTGACGCGGGTGTCGGTGGCGAATCCGCCCGCGCGCAGTGCCTCGCTGACCGACAGGTAGGCGTCGGGCAGGTCGATGTACTTGCCGACCAGCGCGATGGTGACCTCGTGGCCGGGCTGGTGGACGCGGCGCAGCAGCTCGTCCCACTCGGTCCAGTCCACGTCCCGGAAGGGCATGCCCAGGCGGCGGACGACGTAGGCGTCCAGGCCCTCGCGGTGCAGCACCTTGGGGATGTCGTAGATGGAGGGGGCGTCGGGGGTGGAGACCACGCCGGCCTCGTCCACGTCGCACATGAGGCTGATCTTGGACTTGAGGCTCTGCGTGATGGGCCGGTCCGAGCGGCACACGATCGCGTCGGGCTGGATGCCGATGCTGCGCAGCGCGGCGACCGAGTGCTGGGTGGGCTTGGTCTTCATCTCCTTGGCGGGGCCCAGGAAGGGGATGAGGGAGACGTGGAGGAAGAAGCAGTTCTCCCGGCCGATCTCGTGGCGGATCTGGCGGACCGCCTCCAGGAAGGGCTGCGACTCGATGTCGCCCACCGTGCCGCCGATCTCGGTGATGACGATGTCGACGTCGGGGGCGTCCATCGCGTAGATGCGCGCCTTGATCTCGTTGGTGATGTGCGGGATGACCTGCACGGTGTCGCCGAGGTAGGCGCCCTGGCGCTCCTTGGCGATGACGCTGGAGTAGATCTGGCCGGTGGTGACGTTGGCCGTCGCGGCCAGGTCCACGTCCAGGAAGCGCTCGTAGTGGCCGACGTCCAGGTCGGTCTCGGCCCCGTCGTCGGTGACGAAGACCTCGCCGTGCTGGAAGGGGTTCATGGTCCCCGGGTCGACGTTGAGGTAGGGGTCCAGCTTCTGCATGGTGACCCGCAGACCGCGCGACTTCAGGAGTCGTCCCAGGCTGGAGGCGGTGAGGCCCTTGCCAAGACTGGAGGCGACGCCGCCAGTAACGAAAAGGTGCTTGGTACTCGCGGCGGATGCCAAAGTGTTGCTCCCGTGGGTTGAGTGGCTACGGCGGGCTCGGGACGAGCTGAGCGGCCGTGCGGCGGTCCGGTCGCGGGCGTTGGGATCTTCGCTCAGGCCGCCGGACTCCACGGGGCACCAGGATAACAGGCCCCCCGTCTGCACTCACCTGGGAACACCGCGCACCGCACGGGTGTTCCCCGGCCCGACCAGCGTGCTCTCCCCGTGGGGAAGGGGCTTCGCGGCACGTCACACCCTCCGCGGACCCCGCCGCCGGACCGGAAAAATCATCCGAACCCGGTCAGGACGGCCGCTCGGGCGACGGCCCGCGCGACCCTCACGGCGACGAACAACACACCCGGGGGCGACCGGGGCCACGGCGCCCGGCACGGGCCCGTTCCCGGTGGGGGCACGCCGCGTGCGGGCCCGCACGCCCCCGCACGCGGCTCCGGGGACAGGAGGGCGGGTCAGGCCGGGAACCCGCCGGCGCGCCCCAGGTAGGCGGGCGGCTGCTTGCCCAGCCGCCCACCCGTCCACTCCCCCAGCGCGGCGGCGTCCGACAGGCTCACGCCCGTGTGCAGGCCGCTGCGGTGCAGCATGTACAGCAGGTCCTCGGTGGCGATGTTGCCGGTCGCCGCGGGCGCGAACGGGCACCCTCCGAACCCGCCCACGCTGGAGTCGAGCACGCGCACGCCCTCCTCCACGGCCGCGAGCGCGTTCGCGTAACCCGTGTTGCGGGTGTTGTGGAAGTGGCAGCGCAGGGCTCGACCGTCGGCGACCTCGGCCACCCGGCCCAGCAGGTCCCTCACCTGACCCGGCACCCCCACGCCGATCGTGTCGGCCAGGGCGATCTCCACGGCGGCGGTGTCGGCGATCCGGCGGACGACCTCCACCACCCGCTCCGGCCCGACCTCGCCGTCGAACGGGCACCCGAACGCGGTCGAGACGGTCACGCTCAGCGGGATCCCCGTCCCCGCCAGCGCGGCGTCGATACCGGCCAGGGCGTCCAGCATCTCCTCCACCGTGCATCCCTGGTTGCGGACGCAGAACCCGTCCGTGGCGGGCACCGCCACGTTGACCTCCGACACCCCGGCGGCCACCGCGCGGTCCAGCCCGCGCCGGTTGAGCACCAGCCCGATGTGGGAGACCCCCGGCGCGCGCCGGACGCCCGCCATGATCTCCTCGGCCCCGGCCATCTGCGGGACGCGCTTGGGGTTGACGAAGCTGACCGCCTCGATCCGGCGGGCCCCGGCGTCCACGGCGCGGTCGATCATCTCGATCCGCTCCTCGACCGACAGCGTCGTCGCCTCGTTCTGGAGGCCGTCACGCGGCCCCACCTCGACGATCTCGACGTGCTCCGCACCCTCGGGCCCACGGTCGTGCCTGGTCATCGTCCCCGCCTCTCCACGCCCCGTCGCGTTCTGCGCCCAGGCTAGTGGAGCCCCGCCCGCGGCCCCGGAACCGGGGTGGCCGGCGCCTCCCCGCCGGTCAGCGCAGGGCGAGCGCCGGACGAACCTCCCAGGTCGTCCACACCGGGCGGTACCCCATCCGGTGCCAGAACGGCCCGGACAGCGGGTTCATCGCCGCGTAGTTCAGCACCGAGACGCCCACGCCGTGGCTGTCCAGGGCCTGGTGCGCCTGGCCGACCAGGGCGGTGCCGATCCCGTTGCCGCGCTCGTCGGCGATCACCACCCCGTAACCGATGTGCGCGATCGGCCGGGCGTTCACCAGGGGCTTGGCCCACCGCGAGCGCTCCGGCGGCGACACCCACAGCAGTCCGACGGCACGGCCGCGGCGCTCCGCCAGCCAGATCCACGAACGCGAGCGGTTCAGCGCCCGCGCCGCCACCTCCCGGGTCTGCTCGGCGGTGTCCGGTTGCAGGAACACACCGCCGAAGTTCTGCTCGTACCGGTGCTCCTCCATCAGCAGCCCCACCACCTGGGTGAGGTCGCTGCGGTCGGCCAGCCGGATCGTCACATCGCGCGGGGGCAGCGACGGGGGGACCCCGCGCCGCCGCTTGCGGGCGGCCAGGACCGTGTAGGGCTGGAGGCCGTGGCGCTGGAGCGGGATGATGCCGCACACGTCGCGGGCGGGCCAGCTCACCAGCGCCGCCGACTCCGAGCCGGTGCCCGTCGGCAGGTCCTCCAACTGGTCGCGCCAGCTGGTCAGCAGGGAGTCCAGGGCGCGGCCGGGGTCGGGCCCCCCGACGATGGGCGTGAGCCAGTGCTGGTCGGGCACGCCCCAGATCCGGCCGACCTCGCCGGGCTGGTACCAGGTGTAGTGCATGGTGCCCGCCGCGACCGTGCGGCCGTCCTCGTCGCTGACGGTCAGGAGCGGGTAGGAACCCGGGGCGAAGCTGACGGGTTCGGGCAGCAGCGGGTCCGATGCGGCCCAGCGCTGCGCGGCCGACCGCACCAACGGGTCCAGGCCGACGTCGCCTCCGGGCGACTCGTCGTGCCGCACCCGTGCGACATAACCGCTCATCCACCCCTCCCCTAGCGGATCCCCGCGCCGAGCGCGCGTCCCCTGACCGGTCGGCCGGACGGTGCGCGGCGCCGTCCGTGGCCGTCGTGCCGCCCCGACGGGACCGGATTCACCGCGGGCGGAACGAAACGACCGTACCGCCTCAGAACCGAACGGGAGAACCGAACAGTGAACAGCCGCCGAAAATTCACTCCCCGCGGCCGCGCCCGTCCGAAACTTTCGTCCGCCCGCCCCCGTCCGGGGCGTTGTGGACGCGCACCACGGTAACGGATGGAAGGTCACTCTCGGATGCCGGGGCGGTCAACGCAGCGACACGGAATCGTCCCGCTCCGTCGACGGTCCGCGGCCGGGGAGCGGCGCGCGCCTCTCCGCGTCCGCGGGTCACCCGTCGGCCGAGCCGCCCTCGGTGACGGTGGTGTTGCGGCCGTGGTTGATGACCTCGGGGTCGCCGGAGGCGAAGGAGACGGTGTTGTCCACCCCGACCAGCACGATCTTGTCGGCGGATCCCACGTCCACGGTCGACCCCCGGCCCGTGGCGCGCACCAGCCCGCAGTCGCCGTCCAGGACCACGACGGCGTCGTCGGCGGTGACGACGACCTCGCGGTCCCCGCACTCCTCGCTGACCTCGGCTCCGTCGTCCACGATGATGAGGACGTCCTCGTTGATGACGTTGTGCTCGGGGACCGCGGCCTCGTGGGCCGCCTCCTCGGGGGTCGGGGGCACCGCGGGCTCGTCCGACTCGTCCTGCCCGAAGGCCGTCCCACAACCGGTGAGCAGGACGGTGGCCAGCGAAGCGGACACCAGCGCACCGCCCGCGCCCACCAGATACCGAACCCTCATGCGTCCCCCACAGCCGAATACACGGCAATCACGACATACGTCCTGCGTAAGGCCAAGAGTATGTCACGCGGAGGTAACTGTGCGACCTCATCGTTCTCGAAACGTGCCTCGCCCGAGACGCCGCGTACGGCCCCGCGCGGGGGCCGCCGAGGCCGCACGCCCCGCCCGGCAGGGGCCGGACGCACCCTCCCCCTACTTCACACCGGCCGCGTCCATCCCGCGAAGCTCCCTCTTCAGCTCACCGATCTCGTCCCGCAGCCGGGCCGCGAGCTCGAAGTGCAGGTCGGCGGCGGCCTGGTGCATCTGCGCGCCCAGCTGCTCGATCAGCCCGGCCAGCTCGGCACGCGGCATCGCCGACACGTCCGCACGCTCGCCCAGCGCCGGCACGGGGGCCTTGGCGCCCTGGGGGCCGCTGCCGCGGTACCCCGTGGCCATGAGCTGCTCGGTGTCCACGTCCTCCCGGTTCAGCGAGTCCAGGATATCGGCGATCTGCTTGCGCAGCGGGGTCGGGTCGATCCCGTGCTCGGCGTTGTACGCCAGCTGCTTCTCCCGGCGGCGGTCGGTCTCGTCCAGGGCGGCCCTCATCGAGTCCGTCATGTTGTCCGCGTACATGTGCACCTGGCCCGCGACGTTGCGCGCCGCGCGGCCGATGGTCTGGATCAGCGAGGTCTCCGAACGCAGGAAGCCCTCCTTGTCCGCGTCCAGGATCGCCACCAGCGACACCTCGGGCAGGTCCAGGCCCTCACGCAGCAGGTTGATGCCCACCAGCACGTCGAACTCGCCGACCCGCAGCTCCCTCAGCAGCTCCACCCGGCGCAGCGTGTCCACCTCGCTGTGCAGGTACCGCACCCGGATGCCCAGCTCCGCGAAGTAGTCGGTGAGGTCCTCCGCCATCTTCTTCGTCAGGGTGGTCACCAGCACCCGCTCCTGGCGCTCGGCCCGCACCCGGATCTCGTGGACCAGGTCGTCGATCTGCCCCTCCGTGGGCTTGACCAGCACCTGCGGGTCCACCAGGCCCGTCGGGCGGATCACCTGCTCCACCACGTCGCCGCCGCTCTGGCGCAGCTCGTAGCGGCCCGGGGTCGCCGACAGGTAGACGCTCTGCCCGATCCGCCCGGTGAACTCCTCCCACTTGAGCGGCCTGTTGTCCATGGCCGACGGGAGCCGGAAACCGTGGTCGACCAGCGTGCGCTTGCGCGCGGCGTCGCCCTCGTACATCGCGCCGATCTGCGGGACGGTCACGTGCGACTCGTCCAGCACCAGCAGGAAGTCCTCGGGGAAGTAGTCCAGGAGGGTGTTGGGGGCGCTCCCCGGCTCGCGGCCGTCGAAGTGCCGTGAGTAGTTCTCGATGCCCGAGCAGGTGCCCAGCTGCCGCATCATCTCCAGGTCGTGGGTGGTGCGCATGCGCAGGCGCTGCGCCTCCAGCAGCTTGCCCTGCCCCTCCAGCTCGGCCAGCCGCTCGGCCAGCTCGACCTCGATCGACGCGATCGCCCGCTCGGTGCGCTCCTCGCCGGCCACGTAGTGCGAGGCCGGGAAGATGAACATCTCCTGGCTCTCCCCCAGCACCTCGCCGGTGAGCGGGTGCAGCGTCAGCAGGCGCTCGACCTCGTCACCGAACATCTCGATGCGGATCGCCAGCTCCTCGTACACCGGGATGATCTCGACGGTGTCGCCTCGCACCCGGAACGTGCCGCGCGTGAACGCGGTGTCGTTGCGCGAGTACTGCATCTCCACCAGGCGGCGCAGCAGCTGGTCGCGGTCGACCTCCATGCCCACCGACAGCTGCGCCATCCGGTCCACGTACTCCTGCGGTGTCCCCAGACCGTAGATGCACGAGACCGACGCCACCACGATCGTGTCCCTGCGGGTGAGCAGCGAGTTGGTCGCCGAGTGGCGCAGGCGCTCCACCTCGTCGTTGATCGAGGAGTCCTTCTCGATGTAGGTGTCGCTCTGCGGGACGTAGGCCTCGGGCTGGTAGTAGTCGTAGTACGAGACGAAGTACTCGACCGCGTTGTCGGGCAGCATCTGCCGGAGCTCGTTGGCGAACTGCGCCGCCAGGGTCTTGTTGGGCTGCATCACCAGGGTCGGCCGCTGGAGCTGCTCCACCGTCCACGCCACCGTCGCCGTCTTGCCCGTACCGGTCGCACCGAGCAGGACCGTGTGCGGGTCCCCCTCGCGCACCCTCCTGGTGATCTCCGCGATCGCCCCGGGCTGGTCCCCCGCCGGTGTCATGTCCGAGATGACCTCGAACGGTGCCTCACTGCGCTTGATGCCGCTGACCGGTCGCACGTCGCCCTCTTCTCCCGCTCCTGCCTGCGGGGCGCCCCCGAGCCGCCCCATGTCCCCTCACACCTAACGCTACAGACAGCCCAGGACATCCCTGGGCGTCCGGGACGCCGGAGACTACCATCGGAGCCAGCACCCAGCGCCCCGAGACGAGGTGCCAGCCGTGTCCCACCCCTCCAGACCCACTTTCGACCCCGGCCTCCCACCGCGCGCGCTCGCGCGCATGAGGGCCCGCCCCGAGAAGCTCCTCCCCGCCTCCGCCGGCCCGCCCGGGCGGCCCACCTGGAGGCAGCTCGCCCTCCTCACCGCCACGGGGGGCGCCTCCCTGGCCGTCGCCGCCCTCCTCGTCCCCGCGCTCGGGCCCGCGCTCCTCGCCCTGCTCTGCCTGGGCGCCACGGTCACCGTCCTGGCCCTGGTCTCCCTCAAGGGCTCCTTCTCCGACGACTGGGCCGACCTGGTCGTGCACTCCTTCTGGGCGCTGCCCGCGTCCGCGGCCGGGGTGCTCCTCGCCCGCCTGCCCCTGGACCGGGTCCTCGGACCGCTGGACCTGCCCGTGCCCGGCGACCCCGCCACCGCCGCCCTCTACCTGGCCGCGGCCGCGGGAGGCGCCGGCGCCGTCATGCGCCCCGGCATGGTGACCCGCCTGGCCGCCGAACACCACGACCGCTACGTCCTGCCCGAGGACTTCGGCCGCCCCTACAGCTACGCCACCCGCCGCGAGGAGCCGGAGGCCCACCTGTTCGCCCGGGCCCAACAGGCGACGGACCGTGTGGAGGAGGCCGCCGACGTGCTCGGCGACTCGTTCGAGGCCGGCCACACCCTCCCCCTCCTGCGGGAGGAGGAGTGGCGGCTGTCCCAGGAGCTGCTGCGGCTCCGCTCCCTGCGCAGGGAACTGGTGCAGCGCACGCGCGAGGCCGTCTCACCACAGGTCACGCGGGCGCTCGCACCCCACGAGGAGGCGGTCGAACGCGCCCACCGGGCGATCGCCGACCGCGTCGGCGTCCTGGCCGACTACGGCGAGCGCGTCCACGCGGCCGTCACCGCGCACCGCGAATGGGAACAGTGCCAGGCCATCGCCGACCGGGCCGGGGACTACGCCGAACTCGCATTGTCCTCCTCCAGGGACACGATGCACACCGAGGAACTCGACGACAGCCTGCTCGGCGTCGAGGCCGCCCGCCGCGTCCGCGAGGAGCTGGTGCGCGAGGCCGTCGACGCCGGATCCTCCCTGACCGAGGCGCTCCACCGGGGCGGCGGGGAGGGCGGAGCCCCCCGGTGAGCCCGGCGCCCCGACCGCGGGCCCGCACGACCGGGAACCGTGGCGGACGCCGCAGCGCCCCTCCTGCCCCGGGCCGCCGCGGCCGGAGCCCCGCGCGGGAGGACGCGGCACGCGCCCGGTGCGGGACGCCGCGGGGAGCGCTCAGGCCCGGGCCAGGAGGTCCTCCCACAGACGGGCGACCCGCTCCCGCAACTCCTGCGGGGTCCCGGAGTTGTCGACCACCAGGTCGGCGGCGGCCAGCCGGGCGTCCCGGTCCGCCTGCGCCCGGATCCGCGCCCACACCTGCTCACGCGGCACGCCCCGGCTCCGCACGACCCGCTCCACCCGCACCTCGTCGGGGGCGTCCACCACCACGACCACGTCGTAGAGGGGCCCCAGGCCGTTCTCCACCAGCAGGGGGACGTCGTAGACGACGACCTCCACCCCTGCGGCCACCGCCTCCTCCATCAGCTCCGCGCTGCGCCGGGCGACCAGCGGGTGCACGATGGCGTTCAGCGCGGCGAGCCTGTCCGCGTCGGCGAAGACGACCTCGCCCAGCCTCGGACGGTCCAGCCCGCCCCCCGGGGCCAGCACCCCCTCGCCGAACTCCGCGACGACGGCGTCCAGCCCCGGCGTCCCCGGCTCGACCACCTCCCTGGCGATCGCGTCGGCGTCGACGACGGCCGCCCCGTAGGCGGCCAGCGCGGACGAGACCGTGCTCTTGCCCGAGCCGATCCCTCCGGTCAGTCCCACTTTCAGCATGTCCCGAACCCTAGACGGCCGGACCCGGCCCGGTACGGGCGCCCCACCCCGACCGTGCGGGACCTCACCCCGCGGCCCCGGAGCGCACCGCAGGAACGACCTCCTTGCGCATGTGCACCATGACCAGGTGGTCGGCCACACGCTCCCGCGACGTCTCCGCGTACCCGCGCTCCCGGTACAGACGCTGTCCACCGGCGCCCTGGGCGCCGGTGGACAGGGTGAGGGAGGTCAGCCCGGGGTGGCGGACCGACAACTCCTCCTCCACCCGGGTGAGCAGCGCCCGCCCGATGCCGAGGCGGCGCCGGTCGGGGGCGACCGCCAGGCGCCCCACGACGGCGTTGGTCCCCGCGACCGCCGCACGGACCGCGCCGACGATCCGGGGGCCCTCCACGGCCTTGAGGACCAGGGCGTCCGGCTGCGCGAGCACCCTGGCGATGCGGTCCAGGCCCTCGGTGAGCGGGAGCACGAACGGGTCGCCGTGGGCCTGCGCCTCGTCGACGAACGCCGCCCGCTGGAGGGTGAAGACCTCACCCGCGTCCGCGGGGGTGGCCGGGTGGATGTCGAACACGTCGTCTCCTCACGCGCCCCGCCGGCCGGGGCACGCCACCGACCCTAGCCCGGCGGGGTCCGGCTACGGGGCCGTCCGCGCGGAACCGGCGCGCCCCGGGGCGGGCGGGCGCGGAAGCGGCGCGGTCGCCGTCGACGCGGGCCCGGCCCGTACCCCCGCGCGGACACGACGAAGGGCCGCCCCCCTGGTGGGGGACGGCCCTTCGCGGCTGTCAGGTGATCCTCTGCGGGACCTCCTGCTTAGGCCTCGCCGCCCGCGAGCTTCTCGCGGAGCGCGGCCAGGGCCTCGTCAGAGGCCAGGGCGCCGCTGCTGGAGGATTCCGAACCGGACGAGCCGGCGCTCGGGGCGCCACCGTCCGTGTAGTCGTCCTCTTCCTCCGGGGCGGGCGCGTTCGCAGCGTCGGCCTCGGCCGCACGGGCCTCCTCGACCTGCTTGCGGTGCGCCTCGAAGCGGGCCTGCGCCTCGGCGTAGCTGCGCTCCCACTCGTCCCGCTGAGCCTCGAAGCCCTCCAGCCACTCGCCGGAGTCCGCGTCGAAGCCCTCGGGGTACTTGTAGTTGCCCTGCTCGTCGTAGTCGGCCGCCATGCCGTACAGGGTGGGGTCGAAGTCCACCTGGTCCGGGGAGACGCTCTCGTTGGCCTGCTTCAGCGAGAGGCTGATGCGACGGCGGTCGAGGTCGATGTCGATGATCTTGACGAAGATCTCGGTGCCGACCTGGACGACCTGCTCCGGCACCTCGACGTGGCGCTCGGCCAGCTCGGAGATGTGGACCAGGCCCTCGATGCCCTCCTCGACGCGCACGAACGCACCGAACGGAACCAGCTTGGTGACCTTGCCGGGGACGACCTGGCCGATCTGGTGGGTCCGGGCGAACTGCTGCCACGGGTCTTCCTGGGTCGCCTTGAGCGACAGGGAGACGCGCTCGCGCTCCATGTCCACGTCGAGAACCTCGACGGTGACCTCCTGGCCGACCTCGACAACCTCGCTGGGGTGGTCGATGTGCTTCCAGGACAGCTCGGAGACGTGCACCAGGCCGTCGACGCCGCCCAGGTCCACGAACGCACCGAAGTTGACGATCGAGGAGACGACGCCCTTGCGGATCTGCCCCTTCTGGAGCGTGTTGAGGAACGTCTGGCGGACCTCGGACTGGGTCTGCTCCAGCCAGGCGCGACGGGACAGGACCACGTTGTTGCGGTTCTTGTCCAGCTCGATGATCTTCGCCTCGAGCTCGCGGCCGACGTACGGCTGCAGGTCGCGCACACGGCGCATCTCGACGAGGGACGCCGGGAGGAAGCCGCGCAGGCCGATGTCGAGGATGAGACCGCCCTTGACGACCTCGATGACGGTGCCGGTGACGACGCCGTCCTCCTCCTTGATCTTCTCGATCGTGCCCCAGGCGCGCTCGTACTGGGCGCGCTTCTTGGACAGGATCAGTCGACCTTCCTTGTCCTCCTTCTGGAGAACGAGGGCTTCGACCTGGTCGCCGACAGCAACGACCTCACCGGGGTCGACGTCGTGCTTGATCGACAGTTCCCGGGAGGGGATCACACCCTCGGTCTTGTAGCCGATGTCGAGCAAGACCTCGTCTCGATCGACCTTCACGATGGTGCCCTCGACAATGTCACCGTCGTTGAAGTACTTGATGGTCTCGTCGATCGCCGCGAGGAAGGCTTCCTCGGACCCGATGTCGTTGACCGCTACCTGGGGTGTCGAGGTGGCCTCGGTGCTGCTCGTCATTTGTGGGTGGACTCCGGATACGGACAGATTCAGAAAATGGGCATGCCGCGGGTTCGAGCCCGTCGATCCGTCATCCAGACGCAGAAAGCAGGGTCACGACGGAACCTGATCCGTCGGTGTACACCAGCCGCCTGGTTCCAGAGTGGTGACCGGAGCGGTGCGACACCTCTGCCCCCTGCTCGGAGACAGCAGCCGCCCGCACGAACCCACAACGGTCCCGCCAGAATATGAGACAAGGGCGTCCTGGTCAATCGGAACCCGGGGCCGCCAACCCGACGAAGGGCACAATGGCCGCAACTTACCCGAGCATGGCGGTCAAGATCAACTGGACGGTACACCCACGTCCGCACGGGCGCACGGCGCCCCGCGGGGAGCTGTGCGGACACCCGCGGACCGCCTCCCGCACCCCCGGGAAAAAAGTTACGGGCCCCGGTTCCGGTCAGTCCAAAGGAGGACGAGAGCGTGACCGTTTGACGTCACCGCGGCGCCGCTTGGCATCGAGGCGACGCTGCTCGGCCCGGCGACCCGGCCGGGTCGCCCGCCGCCCCCGCGCCGGCGGAGCCGTCGCCTCGGCCAGGAGCGACTCCATCCGCTCCCGCGCCTCGGCCCGGTTGCGGACCTGCGACCGGTGCGTCTGCACCGTCACCGTCAGCACCCCGTCCACCAGCCGCCCCCGCAGGCGCTCCAGCGCCCGCCGGCGCCGCACCTCGCCCAGGGGCCCGCACCCCGCCACGTCCAGGGACAGCGACACACGCGTGTCGGAGGTGTTGACGTGCTGCCCGCCCGGCCCCGAGGACCGCGAGAACCTCCACACCAGGGCGTCGGCGGGAACCGTGACCGAACCCACGGTCAACCCGCCCCCGTCGCCGGTCCCACCGCGCGCCGCCACCGTTCCCGCCTCCCGCGTCCCTCGCGGCGGCCCCGGGACCGGGGCCGCCGGCGCCCCGCTCAGTGCGCGGCGTCGTGCCAGTTCTGCCCGCTGCCGACCGAGACGCCCAGCGGGACACGCAGAGCATAGGCCGAGTTCATCTCGTGCGTCACGAGGTTTTCGACCTCCTCGCGCTCCCCCGGGGCGACCTCCACCACGAGCTCGTCGTGCACCTGGAGCAGTACCCGCGAGGACAGCCCCCGATCGGTGATAGCCGCGTCCACCTGCAGCATCGCCACCTTGATGATGTCCGCCGCCGACCCCTGGATCGGGGCGTTGAGCGCCATCCGCTCCGCCATCTCGCGCCGCTGCCGGTTGTCGCTCGTCAGGTCCGGCAGGTAGCGGCGCCGCCCCAGGATCGTCTCCGTGTACCCGACCCGGCGCGCCTCCTCCACCACGGCGTTCAGGTAGTCGCGCACCCCGCCGAACTCCGCGAAGTAGTCCTCCATCAACCGCTTGGACTCCTCCGGCGCGATCCCCAGCTGCTGGGACAGGCCGTAGGCGCTCAACCCGTAGGCCAGGCCGTAGCTCATCGCCTTGATCCGCGACCGCGCCTCGCCGTCGACCTCCCCGACCGGCACCCCGAACACCTGCGCGGCCATCTGGGCGTGGAAGTCGTAACCGCTGTTGAACGCGTCGATGAGCGCCTGCTCGCCCGACAGGTGCGCCATGATGCGCAGCTCGATCTGGCTGTAGTCCGCCGTCAGCAGCTCGTCGAACCCCTCGCCCACCACGAACGCCCGCCGGATGCGCCGGCCCACGTCCGTGCGCACCGGGATGTTCTGCAGGTTCGGCTCCGTCGAGCTGAGCCGCCCGGTCGCCGCCACCGTCTGGTTGAACGTGGTGTGGATGCGCTCGTCGTCGGCGATCGTCTTGATCAGGCCCTCGACCGTCGTCTTCAGCTTCGTCTGGTCGCGGTGGTGCAGCAGCACCCCCGGCAGCTCGTGGTCGCTCTGCGCCGCCAGCCACGCAAGCGCGTCCGCGTCGGTCGTGTACCCCGTCTTGATCTTCTTCGTCCGGGGCAGGCCCAGGTCCTCGAACAGGACCTGCTGGAGCTGCTTGGGCGACCCCAGGTTGAACTCCCGGCCGACCACCTCGTGCGCCTTCTCCACCGCGCCCCGGGCCGCCGAGGCGAACTCCTCCTGGAGCCCCTCCAGGTACTCGCGGTCGGCGGCGATGCCCGCCCGCTCCATCCGCGCCAGCACGTCCACCAGCGGCAGCTCCACGTCGGCCAGCAGGTGCGTCCCGCCCCGCTTGTCCAGCTCCGCCGTCAGCACGCCCGCCAGGTCGCGGGTCGCGGCCGCCCGCACCGCCAGCAGGTGCTGGCGGCCCGAGCCCGCGTCGCCGCCCTCGCCCAGGTCCAGCGAGAGCTGGTCCCCCGACGTGTCCTCCTCCAGCTCCCGGCCCAGGTACCTGCGGCACAGGTCCGCCAGGTCGAACCGGCGCTGCCCCGGCTGCACCAGGTACGCGGCCAGGGCCGTGTCGCTCACCACCCCGCCCATCGACCACCCGTGCGCGCCCAGCGCCAGCAGGGCGCCCTTGTACTCGTGCACCACCTTGGGCCGGCCGGGGTCGGCCAGGAACCCCGCCAGCGCCTCGGTGTCGGCGGGGTCCAGCAGCGTCGGGTCGACGAACACCGCCGCGCCGGCCGGCACGCTGATCGCCAGCGCGTCCACCCGGCCCGAGCCCTGCCCCCAGACCGCGTCCAGAGCGAGCCCCGCCGGCGCCTGCGGCGTGAGGGTGTCGCTCTCCGGGGTGTCGGCCGCGGCGTGCTCGCGCAGCCACGCCGCCAGCTCCCCGGTGCCGGCCACCGTCAGGTCCACCGCGAACCCCTCGGCCGCCGGGGCCGCGCCCTCCCCGGCGCCGCCGTCCCCGTCCGTCTTCAGGACCGCGTACAGGCGCTCGCGCAGGTTGGAGGCGAACTCCAGGTTGTCGAAGAGCGCGTCGACCCCGGCCCTGTCCGCCTCGCCCAGCACCAGCGAGGCCACGTCGGCGCCCAGCTCCACGTCCGTGGCCAGCAGGTTGAGGCGCTGGTTGCGCAGGACGTCGTCCATGTGGTCGCGGAAGTTCTGCCCGGCCTTGCCGCCGATCTCGTCCGCGTGGGCGATCAGCTCGTCCAGGGACCCGTACTTGGCGATCCACTTGGCGGCCGTCTTGGGGCCCACCCCGGGCACGCCCGGCAGGTTGTCGGCCTTCTCACCCACCAGCGCGGCCAGGTCGCGGTAGCGCTCCGGGGGGACCGCGTACTTCTCCTCGACCGCCGCCGGGTCCATCCGCCGCAGGTCGGACAGGCTCTTCCCCGGGTACAGGACCGTGCAGGAGTCGGTGACCAGCTGGAAGGCGTCCCGGTCGCCGGAGGCGATGAGCACCTCCATCCCGGCCTCGCAGCCCTGGCGGGCCAGGGTGGCGATGACGTCGTCGGCCTCGAAGCCCGGCGCCGACAGGTTGGCCACACCGATCAGCCGCATCAGGTCCTGGGTGAGGGGCACCTGGGAGGGGAACTCCGGCGGGGTCTCGGAACGGCCCCCCTTGTACTCCTCGTACTCCTCGTGGCGAAACGTCGGGCCCGACAGGTCCCACGCCACCGCCACGTGCGTGGGCTCCTCGTCACGCAACAGCTTGACCAGCATCGAAGCGAAACCGTAGACGGCGTTGGTCGACTGCCCGGTACTCGTGCCGAACTTGTCCACGGGCAGCGCGAAGAACGCCCGGAAGGCCATCGAGTGGCCGTCGAGGAGGAGAAGGCGCGGGCGCCCACCGCCGTCCGCGGGGGCGGCACTGCCCGCCCCGGCTCCGGCCTGGGATGTCTGGTCGGGGGTCTCTCGATTCGTCACCACAGACGAATCCTAGGATGCGGAGCGGACACTTCGCGGCCACCCCCGCGAGGACCCCGACCCCGCACCGGGCGTTTTCACCCGGCCCGGGCTCATTTCCACCGAATCGGAAGGCACACATCATGACGACGGACTCCGAGGCGCTGCGCCGCATGCTCGACACCGGCGCCCTCGCGGGCGGCCTGGGCGAGACCATGGGCATCGAGGTCACCGAGGCCTCCGCCGAGCGCGTGGTGGGCCGCATGCCGGTGGAGGGCAACGTCCAGCCGTTCGGGCTTCTCCACGGCGGCGCCTCCTGCGTCCTCGCCGAGACCCTGGGCTCCATCGGCTCCACCGTCCACGCCCACCAGTTCGGCCGCATCGCCGTGGGCATCGAGATCAACGCGACGCACCACCGCTCGGCGACCTCGGGGCACGTGACCGGTGTGGCCACCCCGGTGCACCTGGGCCGCACCCTGGCCACGTGGGACATCACCATCACCGACGACCGGGGCCGCAAGGTGTGCACCTCGCGGCTCACGTGCATGCTCCGCGACGCGCCCGAGGCGTAGGGCACACGCGCGCGGGCCTCGGGGAGGAGGGACCGCCGCGGACCGGCCGCAAGGGCTCCCACACGACCGCGGCGCAATAACGGCCAAGGGTTTTTCCTTATTCGGTAAGGACCACTTCGGACCGCTACCCGGCGCTTTCCCGTCTTTCCCCGGCCCGACCTCAACACTTGACGGTCGGGCTTCGTCATGCCTGGTCATCGCGACAGAATGCTTTCCCCCGTGTGCGCAGAGCTCGCAACCGTCCAGCCGGATGCACTGGGATCCCCGTGATGACTACAGAGCCATAACAGCATGACGGCGAGTCGGCACCAACGCCCGAAATGTTCTTTCCGAGGTAGAAGATCCATGATTAAGCTCCGCTAACGCTCCTGATTAAGTCATGCCACACACCGCGGGCATCAGGGCGCACACGCAACAACGGCACCGCTGCGACACGCAACGCGTGCTTCGCCGGTTGAACGGAGTGACCACGATCATGGCAAGCAAGAAGGTCCTGGGCCTGACTGCCGCAACCGCGGCCCTGGTACTCGGACTGACCGCGTGTGGCAGCGACGGCGGAGAGGGCGGCGGGGGCGACGCCGGCGGCGGCGGCGAGGAGTTCACCTTCGGCGTCCTCTACCCGCAGACCGGCAGCCTCGCCTTCCTCGGCCCGCCCCAGATCACCGCGGCGCAGTACGCCGTCCAGGAGATCAACGACGCCGGCGGCATCCTCGGCACCGAGGTCCCCGACATCGTCGAGGCCGACGAGGCCGGCGACAACGCCCAGGCCAACGAGGCCGCCAACGCCCTCGTCGCCGACGAGGTCAACGCCGTCATCGGCGCAGCCGCCTCCGGCATGACCCAGGCCACCTACGACACCATCACCGGTGCCGAGATCGTCCAGTGCTCCGGCTCCAACACCGCCGCCGAGCTCAGCGAGATCGAGGACGGCGGATACTACTTCCGCACCGCCCCCAGCGACGCCCTCTCCTCCATCGTGATGGCCCGCACCATCGCCGACGCCGGCCACCAGAACGTCGCCATCGTCTCCCGCGGCGACGACTACGGCCGCGGCTACGCCGACGGCCTCCAGGCCGAACTGGAGAGCCTCGGCGCCCAGGTCACCGTCAACGAGACCTACGACCCCGAGGCCACCACCTTCGACTCCGTCGTCAACGCCGTCAGCGGCGACGAGCCCGACGCCGTCGCGCTCATCGCCTTCGAGGAGGGCGCGCAGGTCATCGCCCAGCTCCTGGAGTCCGGCGTCGCGGGCGACCAGCTGTTCATCACCGACGGCCTCAACGACGCCGCCCTCGGCGAGACCGTCAACGCCGACGACCCCGACAGCGTCAACGGCATCACCGGTGTGGCCCCCAGCGCCGACAACCCCGAGTTCACCGAGGGCCTCACCTCGTTCAACGAGGAACTCGACGTCTTCCAGTTCGCCCCCCAGGTCTACGACTGCGTCACCGCCATCGCCCTGGCCGCCGAGGCCGCCGACAGCGTGGCCCCCAGCGACTACGTCGCCGAGCTGCCCAACATCAGCCGCCCCGAGGGCACCGAGTGCGGCAGCTTCGCCGAGTGCCGCGACCTCCTCGCCGACGGTGAGGAGATCAACTACCAGGGCGTCAGCGGCAACATCGACTTCGACGACAACGGCGACCCGACCGCCGCCACCTTCGAGATCTTCCACTTCGGGGACGACGGCCACGAGATCCTCGCCTACGAGGAGCACTCCGTCGACGGGTAACCCCCGCCGGGCGGCCACCCCGCGGTGACCCGCCCCCAGAACACCGGCACCACCGAGGCGCCCCGGGAACACCCGGGGCGCCTCTCCCGTGTTCCAGGGGCACCCGGCCGGGACATCCGCCGAACCCACACCCCGGCGCGGCCCCAGGACCGCACAGCCGCACCGGCCCGGACCTCCCGGAGCGGGCCCCGGGCGGCACACCGCCCGGCCACAGACCGACCGCGCCCCCGCCGCCGGGACCACACACCGCCCCTCCCCACCGCACAGACGGCCCCGCACACGGCGAACGCGGCCCCACAGGCCGCCGGGAAGGCCACGGCCCCCGCACACGACGAAAGGGGCGGAGCCCGCAGGCCCCGCCCCTCCGCACACCCGGTCAGCCCTTCGCGAGCGTCCCCAGGTACAACTCGATCACGTTCGGATCGTTCAACAGATCCCCACCCGAACCCGTGTACGCGTTGCGGCCCTGGTCCAGGACATAGCCCCGATCACAGATCTGGAGGCACCGGCGGGCATTCTGCTCCACCATGACCACCGAGACACCCGTCTCGTTGACCTCCTTGACCCGCTGGAACACCTCCTCCTGATAGATCGGGGACAGACCCGCCGTCGGCTCGTCCAGCAGCAGCACCGACGGATTCATCATCAACGCACGACCCATCGCCACCATCTGGCGCTCACCACCCGACAGCGAACCCGCCTTGGCCTTGCGCCGCTCCCCCAACAACGGGAACAGGTCCGCCACCACCCCGAACCTCTCGGCGAACGAACGGGGCCGCAGATACGCCCCCATCTGCAGGTTCTCCTCGATGCTCAACGACGGGAACACGTTCTGCGTCTGCGGCACGTACCCCACACCGCGCTCCACCAGACTGTGCGCCGGCAGACCCGCGATACTCGCGCCCCGCAGCGTCAGACCGCCCTCGCGCACCGGGATCAGCCCGAAGATCGTCTTGATCAGCGTCGACTTGCCCGCACCGTTCGGACCGATGATCGCCACGACCTCACCCTCGGTGAGAGTCAGGGTGCACCCGTTCAGGATGTTCACCCCCGGCACATAACCCGCCACCAGGTCCCGTGCCAACAGCAGGTAGTCCTCCGGACCGCCCACCTCCACGGCCTCGGCCCTCGCCTGCTCCAGGACCTCCTCACGGTGCTCCTGGACCACGGCCGCGTCCTCGGCCTCCGCCGGAACCCCGTCCGGACCCGGACCCGGGCCGCCCTTCCCCGTCATTCGCCACTCCCCTGGGTCTCGACCGTCTCCTCCTGGGCGCCCAGGTAGGCGTCGATCACCTGCTGGTCGGCACGGATGTCCGAGGGACGGCCCTCGGCGATCACCCGCCCCTGCGCGAGCACCACGATCCAGTCGCTGATACCCATGATCACGTCCATGTCGTGCTCGACGAACAACACGGTCTTGCCCTCGTCGCGCAACGCCGTGATGTGCCCCAGCAACGACTGCACCAGCGCCGGGTTCACACCCGCCATCGGCTCGTCCAGCATGATCATGCTCGGATCCGTCATCAGCGAACGCGCCATCTCCAACAGCTTGCGCTGACCGCCCGACAGGGAGCCGGCCATGTCGTCACGCTTGTCGATGAGCTTGAAACGCTCCAGCAGGACCAGCGCACGCGCCGTGTTCTCCCGCTCCTGCCTCTGCCACACAGGACGCAGGAACGCACCCGCCATCCGCTCCCCGAACTGACCCGGCGCACCCAACAGCATGTTGTCCAACACCGTCATACGGGTCAGGGCCTTGGTCAGCTGGAACGTCCGCACCATCCCCGCACGCGCCACCTGGTGGCCGCGCTTGCCGTTGATCGCCCGGCCCTCGAACGTCCACCGGCCCCTGTCCACCCGGTCGAAACCGGTCAACAGGTTGAACAGCGTCGACTTACCCGCGCCGTTCGGACCGATCAACGCCGTGATCGTCCCCCGCTGCACCTCCACGTGCTCCACGTCCACAGCGGTCAGACCGCCGAACGACCGGCGCACACCGTCCGCCACCAGGATGGGATCCGACTTCGCCGAACCCGGAACCGGCTCCGCGCCGACCATCCGGTCGACACCCGCGCCGACGTTCGCCTCGTCACTTGACATTGACCAACATCTCCTTACGGTCGCCGATGAGACCCTGCGGCCGGAACACGATCAGCACCACCAGCATCAACCCGGCGAACGCCAACTGGATCGCACCGTAGTCCGGACCGTCCAGGAACGGCAGCCAGCCCAGGGCGCCCATGCCCTGCAGCACACCGTCGGTGAACGTCATCAGGAACCAGAACGCCATCGCGCCCAGCACCGGACCGAACACCCGCCCGGCACCGCCCAACAGCAGGATCACCCACAGGAAGAACGTCACCTGCGGCTTGAACTGGTCCGGCTGGATCGACGCCTGGTACACCGCCAGCATGCAACCCGCCAGCGAACCGATCAGACCACCCAGCACCAGCGCCTGCATCTTGTACGCGAACACGTTCTTGCCCAGGCTGCGGACCGCGTCCTCGTCCTCCCTGATGCCCTTGATCACACGGCCCCACGGGCTGTGCATCAACAACCACGTCAGACCGGCCATCACAGCCACCAGGCCCCACGTCACCACCAGGACCCACAAGTGGTTGCCGTTGTAGGCCAGCAGACCGAACCCGTACCGCTCACCCGCGTCGAACGGGTTCAGCGTCCGGAAGTCCGCCGACAGGTTCTGAAGACCGAAGGCGCCACCGGTCAACGGCTCCGCGAAACCCGCCCGGTACACCAGGCGGATCACCTCCGCCGCCGCGATCGTCGTGATCGACAGGTAGTCCGCCCGCAACCTCAGCGTCGGGATACCCAACAGCAGCGCCAACACCAACGCACACAACAGGCCCACACCGAAACCGGCGGCCAGCGGCAGATCGAACACCGCCACACTGATCCCGACGCCGTACGCGCCCACCAGCATGAAACCGACCTGACCGAAGTTCAGCAGGCCCGTGTAACCGAAATGAATATTGAGACCGATGGCGGCGAGCGCATAGATCGCCGCGATCGGACCGAACGCCGAACGGGTTGATTCGGCGAGGATCGAAAGGATGTCCATCGTCTACCTCTCCTAGCCGACCCGCTCGCGCCGACCGAGCAGGCCCTGGGGCCTGACCAGCAGCATGAGGATCATCAGGGCCAGTGCCCACGCTTGCATGAGCTGGGACGGGAACCACAGGGTGGACAGCATCGCCACCAGGCCGACGGCCAGACCGCCGACCATCGCGCCGTACGCCGTGCCGAGACCGCCCAGGATGACCGCCGCGAACATCAGCAGCAGCAGGCGGAAGCCCATCTCGTACTCGACCACCTGGTTCAGCCCGTAGAGCACGCCGCCCAGAGCCGCCAGACCGCCGCCGAGACCCCACACGTACAGGGTCACCCGGTCCACGTCGATACCCGACGACTCCGCCAGGTCACGGTTGTCCGACACCGCCCGCATCGCCTTGCCGATCCGGGTGAACTGCAACAGACACGCCACGGCCACCAGCACCGCGACCGCCACACCCATGATCACCAGGTCACGCGGCGCCATCGCCACCGGACCCAGCTGGACCAGCTCCTGGATCTGGTAACCCGCATAGCGGTTGCGGCCCGCACCGAAGATCACCAGGATCACGTGGCGCAGGATCAGCGCCAGACCGATCGACACGATGAACATCTGGATCAACGCCACATTGCGGTGCCGCAGCGGACGCCAGATGTAGCGCTCCATCGTCCCGCCCAGCACCGCGCCCATGACCACCGCGATCGCGGCGGCCAACCACAGCGGCACCTGCCAGTCGATCGAGTCGCCCATCACCCCCAGCGTCGTCGCCAGCGCGATACCGCCGAAGATCGCCACCCACTGGGCCACGATCAGCGTCGTCCGCGGAAGCCTCGCCTCCAGCAACCCGCCGATCAGGACCGCGATCCCGATACCCGCGAAGATCGCCAACAGGGAATTGCCCAACCCCGCGGCACCCGTGCTGAACAACAGCGCCACCATCGCACCGAAGGTCACCATGTCACCGTGGGCGAAGTTGATCATCTTCGTCGTACCGAAGATCAACGACAGACCGATCGCGGAGATCGCGATCACCAGGCCGAAGAGGATCCCCGACACGGTCAGCTGCAGGAACTGGGCTCCGAAGGAACTGCCGCCGCCCGTCGTCGGCGCGACCGCCCCGTCCTCTCCCCCGGCCTCGCCGCCGGAGTCGTCCGCCGTGTCCTCCGAGGGGGACTCCGAGGCGTCACCGCCCTCCGCGGCGCCCGCGCCCTCCAGGGCCACGATGAGGGGACGCCGGTCGTCGGCCTCGACCTCGACCTCGGTCTCGCCGTCGACGATGATGCCCTCTCGTACGACGTACTCGCTGGGGACGGACTCCTGGTCCACCACTACGCGGTAGGTGCCCGGTTCGGGCAGCTCCACTTCCCACATTCCATCAGAGTCGGTCTCCGCCGCCCCGATCTCGTCCTCACCGTCGTAGACCGTGATCCCGATGCCTTCGACACCTTGATCCCGGTTCTCCGGGTTGAGGATCTGACCGTGCAGCGCTTCACCGCCCTGTTCGTCTGCCGCTGCCACTGGCCCGGGGATCACCAGGATGGCGGTGATCAGGGCGAGCAACACGGTCACGAGACGTGTGCGCACGCGCGCTCCTTGCGCATCTGAGGGTGACGGCACCAAATGCGAGCATTCGACACCGCTTGTCCTTTACTGTTCGGTGCGGCGAGTTTAGCCCGGTTTAGCCTGGTCATTCAGCAGAGCTAAAGCCACGTGACCCAACCGTCACCCCATTGTGCGCAAACGAGATCAAAATGGTATCCATCGACCGTTGACGGTGGCCATTCGTCTAGTTTTCGTCACCCCCGGCACACCGCCCCTCACCCTCCCTCCCCCGGACACGACAACGGGGCCCCACCCGGTCGGGTGCGGCCCCGGTTCAGGGTCGCGGGGGTCGGCCCGGTCGGCCTACTGTCCCCCGAGGGTCTCGACGACCGTCTCGGCGACCTTCCTCATGGTCAGTCTCCGGTCCATCGAGTTCTTCTGGATCCACCGGAACGCCTCGGGCTCACTCATCCCGTGACGCCCCTGGAGAAGCCCCTTGGCCTGCTCGACCAGCTTGCGGGTCTCGAGACGGTCCTGGAGGTTGCCGACCTCCGACTCCAGCGCCGCCAGTTCGGCGTAGCGGGAGGTGGCCATCTCGATGGCCGGCACGAGGTCCGACTTGTTGAACGGCTTGACCAGATAGGCCATGGCCCCGGCGTCCCGCGCGCGCTCCACCAGCTCTCGCTGGGAGAAGGCGGTCAGGATGACGACCGGCGCGATGCGCTCACCGGCGATGCGCTCGGCGGCCGAGAGGCCGTCGAGCACCGGCATCTTGATGTCGGTGATCACCAGGTCGGGCTTGAGCTCCCGGGCAAGCCGGATAGCGGTCTCCCCGTCCCCGGCCTCGCCGACGACGGCGTAACCGTCCTCTTCCAGCATCTCCTTGAGGTCCAGGCGGATCAGGGCCTCGTCTTCCGCGATCACCACACGGCTCTGCGTCCTCGTCACGTACATGAGGTTACAGAGATCCGCTAGGATGCTGAGCGTCGGGACCGGCAATGCGCGCCAATCGTGACACCACCGTTGACCGGGGCCGCTGGCCGACCGGGAAAACTACAGAGAATGTCTTGACAAATTCTCCAAGCCCTGGTAGCCCAATGGCAGAGGCAGCAGATTCAAGTCCTGCGCAGTGTGGGTTCGAATCCCACCCAGGGTACGAGAGCCACCCCAAGGGGTGGCTTTTCTGCTTCTCGGAGCATTGACCGGACGTGGGCGAATGTCACAGGTGTGAGCGAATCTTCACTCTATGTACTCACGCGACATCGTTGAAGAGACTTTTCGCCTCAAGGCCCTCGGCCTGACCGACCGCGCCATCGCGGAACAGTGCGGCGTCTCCGTCCAAGCGCTCAGGCACTGGCGCTACGGCACCCGGCGGTCCCCGCAGACGGAAGCCGACCGGACCGCTTACTGCCCTGTCTGCGGGACTGGTGCCCTGGACCCCGCAGCCTACGTCTACCTGCTCGGTCTCTATTTGGGAGACGGGTACATCGGACGTATCCGCAACGGGGTCGACTACCTGTCGATCGCCTGTTGCGACACATGGCCCGGCCTCATCGAGGAGTGCGCACGAACGATATCCACGGTCTTCCCCGTGGGTGCCTTCCAGGTACGGCGCCAGGGCTGTACGGAGGTCAAGGGAACCTCCAAGCACTGGCGCTGCACCTTCCCGCAGAACGGCAAGGGAATGAAGCACTCACGACCGATCATCCTCGAACCCTGGCAGCAGGAGGCCGTCGACGAGTGCCCCGAACCCTTCATCCGAGGACTGATCCACTCCGACGGCTGCCGCGTGTCCAACCGTGTGCGCAAGAAGACAGACGGAGGATGGAAGTACTACGAGTACCCCCGCTATTTCTTCTCCAACACGTCACAGGACATCAGCAACCTTCTTGTCCATGCCCTCGACCGGCTCGGCATCTCATGGAGGCGCCGAGTGGAGGTGAAGCTCCCGAACCGGGATGCGTTCATCGTGTCGGTGTCGAAGCGGGCGGCCGTAGCGCGGATGGACGAGTTCGTGGGGCCCAAGTACTGAGGAGCGGTCAGCGGGGCCAGAACCTGCGTAACTACCCGGCCAGTTCGACCACAAATGGGCCTTTTGTCACTTTATCCCCGGGCAAGGCGGGCCGAACCGGTCACATCACGGCCACAACCTGAGTACAACCCGTGGGTTCGGTCGTCCCGGCGACCGCGTGTCCCTGATCCTTGAAGATCACGGACGAGTTCTCAGGAGAGGAGCAGCAGGTGCTGACCGCGGTGGCCGGAATCGTCGGCGCACTGGTAATCGGCGCCTGGGTCGTGGTGGCCTGGGGCTCCCGACGCCGCCAACCCTGGTTGCTGACCCCGTTCGCCCTGCTCGTCGTTCTTCTCGTGGCCGTGGGCCAGGCGGGATGGTCGTTCCTCCCCGCTGCGGCGCTCGTCGCCGGCTCCTTCGCCGAGCTGGTCATCGGCGCCCGTGAGTCCCCCGCCGTGCGCACCAAGGATCCCGACGCGCCGCTGAGCACGGAGCGCTGGGCGGCCGCCGTCGCCGCCCCGTTCCGGGTGGCGCTCGCCGAGCCCTGGGACGTGGTGGCGCGCCCGTCGCTGCGCCGCCGCTACCGACGGCTGCTGGAGCGCCAGTGGCAGGTGACGGACCGGGAGTCGCTCCTGGCGGCCGTGGAGGGTCTTCTGGACGAGTTGCACACGAGTCCGACCCTGGACCTGGTCGTGGACCTGAGGGGCGGGATCGCGCGTTCCCGGTTCCCCCGGGACGAGGGCGGTCAGGCGACGGGCGGGCACGTGCTGCTGACGCCGGAGCAGGTCGTCCGGCTGCGTGCCGTCACGGGGGTCGGCGAGGCCGACGAGACGGTGATCATCGGGGCGTACCAGTGGTGGCGGTCGGTGCACGTGATCCGGTTGGTGTGCGGGGGCGCGACCCTGGACTGGCTGAGCCCGGTGGAGACGCAGACCCTGTTGCGGCGGGTGGCCTCGGACCTGCAGCGCCGGTACTCGTCGTGGCAGCAGTTGTCGACGGCTTTCCACGCGGGGTACCTGCTGTGGCGGGACAAGGGCGTGGAGGGGGACCACGGGGGGGCGGACCGGGTGTGGGCGGCTCTGGGTCTGCTCACCGAGGATGTGCGGAGTCCGTGGAACCTGCTGCCGTGGGACATGCCGTTGGAGCGGGTCATTCCGGAGGGCGGGCTGGCGGCCAACCCGGAGCCGTAGGGCTCCGGAAAGACGTCGGCCGCACCTGGCCCTGACCCGGTGGGTCGGCGCGGCTCATACGCCGTTCCTCCGGGCCGGACCTGATGCGGCACGTCTTGCGGGCGCCCGTCGCGGGCGCCGGGTCCTACGTGGTTCCGAGCGCGACGGCGTCGCCGAGGCGGTGGACGCGCAGGGAGTTGGTGGATCCGGTGGTTCCGGGCGGGCTGCCGGCCACGATGACGACCTTGTCGCCCTTGGTGTAGTCGCCGAGCTGGAGGAGTTCGGCTTCGACCTGGCGGACCATGTCGTCGGTGTTGTCGACCCAGGGCACCAGGTTGGTCTCCACTCCCCAGGTGAGGGAGAGGGTTCCGCGGGTGGAGTTCTCGGTGGTGAACGCCATGAGCGGGATGGGTGAGCGGTAGCGGGCCAGGCGTCGGGCGGTTTCGCCGGACATGGTGAAGGCGACGAGGGCCTTGGCTCCGATGGTGGCGCCGATTTCGGCGGCGGCGCGTGCGATGGCTCCGCCGGTGGTCTCGGGTACCCGGTTGAGGATGTGCGAGGCGCGCAGGGATTCCTGTTCTGCGGCGCTGATGATGCGGGCCATCGTCTCGACGGTCTCGATGGGGTATTGGCCGACGCTGGTCTCTCCGGAGAGCATGACGGCGTCGGCGCCGTCGAGGACGGCGTTGGCGACGTCGGAGGCCTCGGCGCGGGTGGGCCGGGGTGATCCGATCATGGATTCGAGCATCTGGGTGGCGACGATGACCGGTTTGGCCTTGTCGCGGCAGCGTTCGACGGCGCGTTTCTGCACCATGGGGACGTTCTCGAGGGGGAGTTCGACGCCGAGGTCGCCGCGGGCGACCATGACTCCGTCGAAGACCTCGATGATGTCCTGGAGGCGTTCGACCGCCTGGGGCTTCTCGATCTTGGCGATGAGGGGGACGGTGATGCCCTCCTCGTCCATGATGCGGTGGCATTCCTCGGCGTCCGCGGGGCTGCGGACGAAGGAGAGGGCGACCATGTCGACGCCCTGGTGGAGGGCCCAGCGGAGGTCTGCCTCGTCCTTCTCGGTGAGGGCGGGGACGCTGACGGAGACGCCGGGGAGGTTGAGTCCCTTGTGGTTGGAGACGGTGCCGCCGTAGATGACGCGGGTGTGGACGTCAGTGCTGGTGGTCTTGGTGCATTCGAGGACGACGCGGCCGTCGTCGATGAGGACGCGGTCGCCGGGGCGGACGTCTCCGGGGAGTCCCTTGTAGGTGGTGGAGACGCGTGTGGCGTCGCCGGGGACGTCGTCGATGGTGACGGTGAACTCGTCTCCGGCGGTGAGTTCGACCGGTCCGTCGGGGAAGGTGCCGACGCGGATCTTGGGTCCTTGGAGGTCGGCGAGGACTCCGACTGCTCGTTGGGCCGACTCAGCGGCTTCGCGCAGGTTGGCGAGGCTGGCGCTGTGGTCGTCGTGGGTTCCGTGGCTGAGGTTGATACGGGCGACGTCGAGTCCTGCGTCGACGAGCTTGCGGAGGACTTCCGTGCTCGACGTGGCGGGACCGAGGGTCGCGACGATTTTTGCTCGACGTGTCACGCCTATCACTTTAGAGCGTCTGGGGGATGCAGTGGTCTAAACCAGGTTGCGAATGGACGTATCTCAGGCTGCGGGAAGACGAACGGGGGCGTTGCACGAACGGGGTTGTGGGTGGTGCGGGGGCTTTCTGTAGGTTGCCTGTGACGGTGGCGATTCTGGGAGGTTCTGGTGTTCTCGCGTGATGTGGTGCTGGGTGCGTTGGCGGTGGAGGTTGCCTCGTTGGACGCGGTGTTGTGGGGGTTGTCGGAGGAGGAGGCGGTGGTGGGGACGCGGTGTGCGCCGTGGGATGTGGCGGCGTTGGCGGCGCACACGGTGAGGGCGATGTTGCAGGTGGAGCCGATGTTGGTTGGTGAACCTGCGGTGACGGGAGGGGCGTTGGTTTCTGCTGGGGAGTATTACCGGCCGGATGTGCGGTTCTCGGCGGAGGTGAACGCGCATCGGGTGGGTTCGGCGGTGGAGGCGGCGGCGCGTCGTACGGACGCGGGTGAGTCGGGGCGGTTGTTGCGGGGGCGGTGGTCGCCGTTGGTGGCGCGGTTGGCGGCGGAGCCGGTGGGCCGGGTGGTGGTGACGCGTCACGGGGACCGGATGCTGTTGTCGGATTTCCTGGTGACGCGGGTGGTGGAGTCGGTGTTGCACGGGTTGGACCTGGCGGACGCGCTGGGTCGGGATCCGTGGGTGTGCGGTGGGGCTTTGGACGTGGTGCGGGGGTTGTTGTTCGGGGAGGCCGATCCGGCGGTGGTGGAGGAGGTGGTGCCGGGTGCGTTGTCGGGTCGTGAGGCGGGGGTGGCCGCGGTGCGTTCGGTGACGGGCCGTGGGGGCGGTGTGTCCCGAGGTGCGTGGGAGGGGGCGGGGGTGCGGTTCCTGGCGTTGGGTTAGGCGGTGGGGGCGTGCCGGGGGCGGGTTCTGGGGTTGGGCCTGTTCGTCCCGGAGGGGCACGTCTGGGGCCTGCCCCGCCCGGCCCTGCTGCCCCCCGGGGCGGCGGGTCGGGCGGGTGTCAGTGGGCGGGGTCGGCGCGGGCGGCCTGTTCGTTGGCGTCGGCGCGGGCGGTGGCGGTGCGCAGGTGGCGCAGGGCGAGGAGGGTGGCGGCGGTGAAGACGGCTGCGCCGAAGAGGGCGGGGGCCCGGAGGTCGGCACGGGCGAGGAGGCCGCCGAGGAGGGCGCCTGCGGGGGCGAGTCCGAGGCCGAGCATCTGCTTGGCGCTGCTGACGCGTCCCATGAGGTGTTCGGGGACGATCTGCTGGAGGATGCCGCTGGAGAGGACGGTGCCGTAGGCGCTGGCGGCGGCGACGAGGGTCCAGGCGGCGGCTGCGGTGGGGGCGTCGGGGGCGAGGGCGAAGAGGGTGCAGAAGGCCGCTTGGGCGAGGTATCCGGCGGTGATGCCGCGGTAGCGGCCGATGCGGTGTGCGGTGTTGCCGGCGAGGAGTGCGCCGCCGATGGCGCCGAGGGCGGCGGTGGCGAGGAAGACGCCGAAGAGGTGCGGGGGGACGCCGTAGTGGTCCTGGACGGTGAGGACGAAGACGGCGGTGACCGCTGCGGCGCCGAGGTTGAGGGTGGCGCCGAAGAGGATGAGGGCGCGTAGGGGCGGGTCGGTGTGGATGTGGCGCAGGCCTTGTCCGATGTCGTGGAGGACGGCGCGGACGGGGTCGGCGGGCGGGGTGGCGGGCTGGTCGGTGGGTGGTGCGGGGGCTCGGCGTGCGGTGAGGGGCAGTCCGAGGAGGATGAGGGCGCCGAGGGCGTAGGCTCCGGCGTTGGTGGCGAGGGGCAGGGCTGCGGCGATGGCGAAGAGGAAGCCGCCGAGGGGTGCGCCGGCGAATTCCTGGGCGACTTCGCGTCCGCCGACGAGCCGTCCGTTGGCGCGGTCGAGTGCGGTGCGGGCGAGGGCGGGGAGGATGGCCCTTCCGGCGGTGTCGTAGACGATCTCGCATGTCATGGCGGCGAACATGACGATGTAGAGGGTGGTGACGGTGGCGTTGCCGGTGGCGGTGAGGATCGCGAGGGCGGTGATGGCGGCGGCGCGGAGGAGGTTGGCGGCGACCATGGCCCTGACGCGGTCGACGCGGTCGACGAGGGCTCCGGCGAGGAGTCCGAAGAGGAGCCAGGGGAGGTAGCGGGCCGCGGTGAGTCCGGCGACGGCGAGGGGGTCGTTGGTGAGGGCGGCGGCGAGCATGGGCAGGGCCGTGAGCATGATGCCGTCGGCGAGGTTGCTGGAGAGGCTGCCTGCCCAGAAGCGGTGGAAGGCCGGGCTGAGGCGTGGTGTGGGTCGGGGGGAGGGTCGGCCGGGCGCGGGGGGTGTGTTGGTGGACATGTGCCTTCGGGGGTGCCGGTGGGGTGTCGGCGGGGGACTCTATCGAAGGCCGTCGGTTGTGCGGGTGGTTTTCGGGTGCGGGTGGGGGCCCGGTCGGTGGGCCGGGCCCGGTGGGCGGGTGTTCAGCGGTCGCGGCGGGGTGGTGGGAGGAAGGCGGCGACGCGGCCGTAGGCGCGGAGGATGCGCAGGCGTTGGATGGTGCGCATCCCTTCGCGTTCGATGGTGGCGGCGGTGTCCCAGTGTTCCCAGGCGGCGTCCCATCCGCCGTCGGGGCGTTGGCTGTTCTCGAAGTAGTCGAGGTTGCGGTCGATCTCGGCTTCGGTGAAGAGGGGCCGGGCGATGTGGCCGGGGTTGTCGGCGAGGTCGAGCGGTGTGTGGACGTGTCGCTGTCCGCAGGGTTTGGGGTTGACGTCGATGCCGGCGCGGATCATGGGGTGGAGGCGGTTGATGGCCTGGACGGCTCGGGGGCGGTCGGGCGCGTGTTGGAGGAAGGCGCAGATGCCGATGGCTTCGTGGGGGTCGGTCCAGTGGAGTGCGTCGATGCGTTTCCAGCACCAGGCGGTGGCGAGGTCGCGCCAGGGGTGGCTGATGTGGTGTTTGTGGAGGTAGCCGGTGATGTGGGCGGTGAGGCCGAGGTCGGCGGTGAAGTCGTCGCGGTGCTGCCACCAGGGGGCGGCCTCGCTGTAGCGGACGTTGGGCAGGACGGGGGGCAGGCCGCCGTCGGGTTCGCTGACGGTGGAGAGGTAGCGGCAGATGCCGAGTCCGACGGTGGTGGGGATGGGGCCGAGTTCGTCGAGGTGGCGCAGGGCGATCTGGGCGGCGGCGGGTTGGCTGGCGTGTCCGCGGAGGTCGGGGTCGAGTCCGTTGCCGTAGCCGCCGTCGAGGTTGCGGTAGGCGGTGAGTGCTTGGCGGACGGGTTCGGTGGGGCCGTTCTGGAAGAGGTGGGCGAAGCGGTGGCGGTCGATGAGTCGCGCGTTGCGCATGGTGAAGTGTTCCGCTGTGCGGAAGGAGTCCCAGGTCACGACGGTCATGTCTTCGACGGTACGTCCGCTGTCGGGCGCGGAGAATAGCTCGCGGGACAATCCATTCGCGTTCTTTACGCGGGGTTCGAAGCTTTGTGGTGTTTGCGTCTTCGGTGGTGGATGAGGTGTCCGGCCCAGGAGGCGGCGATGGTGGCGGCGACGGCGAGTTGGACCGTGAGGAGGTGTTGTGAGGGGTAGATGACGCCGGTGAGGTAGTGGTCGATGAAGCCGGTGGCGGGGAGTCCCGCCTGGCCGGCGTTCTCGCGTCCCCAGTTCTCGAGGGCGGTGAGGGGGCACTGCCATCCGATGACGGTGACGCCGAGGCCGTAGAGGGCGCAGGCGAGGTGGGGCCAGAGGGTGCGGGGCCACCGCCAGGCGAGGAATCCGCCGAGGGTGACGTAGGCGAGGAAGAGCAGGTGGAGGAGCATGGCGGTGTCGCCGATGAGTCGGTAGGCCATGGGCGTCGTCCTCCCTGGTGTGTCCGCGGGCGCTGTGGGCCCGCGGAGGGGCCGGCCCGGTGCGGGGCTCCGTGGGAGGGGTGCGGGGAGGCCCGGGCGCCGGATCGGGTCCGTCTGTTCCCAGTATCTCCGGGCGGAGCCGGGCGGGCCAGGGGGCGGTGCGGCCTGTGGAGGGGGGTGTCCGGGGCGCGGGCGCGCCCTGTGCCCGCGGCCCCGGCGCCTGTGACCGCCCGCGGCCCGGCCTTGCACCGGCAGGCACCGGCAGGCACCGGCAGGCACCGGCAGGCACCGGCAGGCACCGGCAGGCACCGGCAGGCACCGGCAGGCACCGGCAGGCACCGGCAGGCACCGGCAGCCGGGAACGCGTTGGGCGCGGGGGGTGTTCCCCCCGCGCCCGACGCGTGGTGTGCTGCCGTGTCCCGCGGTGCGGGCGTCCCCTAGACCAGGGGGCGCTCGGTCGGCGGGATGGCCACCGGCAGGTTGGTACCGCCGGGAAGGCCGGTCCCGGTGGCGAGGAAGCGGTCCACGCCCGCGGCGGCGGAGCGGCCCTCGGCGATGGCCCAGACGATCAGCGACTGGCCGCGCCCCATGTCGCCGGCGCAGAAGACGCCGTCGACGGTGGTGCGGTAGTCGCTGTCGCGCACGACGTTGCCGCGGCCGTCCAGTTCGACGCCGAGCTGGTCGATCATGCCCTCCTTCTGCGGGCCGACGAAGCCCATGGCGAGGGTGACCAGGTCGGCGGGGATCTCGCGCTCGGTGCCCTCGACGGGCTCGAAGCCGTTGGGGCCGCGCTTGACCTCGACCAGCTTCAGCGCGCGGACGTTGCCGTCCTGGTCGCCGAGGAACTCCAGGGTGTTGACGGAGTAGATGCGCCGTCCGCCCTCCTCGTGGGCGCTGGTGACCTTGTACAGCATCGGCATGGTCGGCCAGGGCTGGTGGTCGGGCCGCGTCGCCGGGGGCTTGGGCATGATCTCCAGCTGGGTGACCGACGCGGCCCCCTGGCGGTGGGCGGTGCCGACGCAGTCGGCGCCGGTGTCGCCGCCGCCGATGACGATGACGTGCTTGCCCTCGGCGTGGATGGGGGCGCGGTCGTAGTCGCCCTCCTGCACCTTGTTGGCCAGGGGCAGGTACTCCATGGCCTGGTAGATGCCCTTGAGCTCGCGTCCGGGTGCGGGCAGGTCGCGCCAGGCGGTGGCTCCGCCGGTGAGGACGACGGCGTCGTGGCCGGCGCGGAGCTCGTCGACGGTGATGTCGACGCCGATCTCGACGCCGGTGCGGAAGGCGGTGCCCTCCGCGGTCATCTGGGCGAGGCGGCGGTCGATGTGCCGCTTCTCCATCTTGAACTCGGGGATGCCGTAGCGGAGGAGGCCTCCGATGCGGTCGGCGCGCTCGTAGACGGTGACGTCGTGTCCGGCGCGGGTGAGCTGCTGTGCGGCGGCGAGCCCGGCGGGGCCGGAGCCGACGACGGCGACCTTCTTGCCGGTGCGTGTGGTGGGGGGCAGGGGCTTGACCCAGCCCTCCTCCCACGCGCGGTCGATGATGGAGACCTCGACGTTCTTGATGGTGACGGCGGGCTGGTTGATGCCGAGCACGCACGCGGACTCGCAGGGGGCGGGGCAGAGCCGGCCTGTGAATTCCGGGAAGTTGTTGGTGGCGTGCAGGCGTTCGATCGCCTCGGCCCAGTCGTGGTTGTGGACGAGGTGGTTCCACTCGGGGATGAGGTTGCCGAGCGGGCAGCCGTTGTGGCAGAACGGGATGCCGCAGTCCATGCAGCGTGAGGCCTGCTTGGTGACGGTGGCGCGGTCGAAGTCCTCGTACACCTCGCGCCAGTCCTGGATGCGGACGTCGACGGGGCGGTGGGCGGGGAGTTCCCGCTCGGTGATCTTCAGGAAACCCTTGGGGTCGGCCATGGTGTTTCTCCTCCTCTCGTGTGGGCCGGCGCTCAGGACTGCGCGGAGGCCATGACGGCCTCGTTGACGTCGCGGCCGTCTCTTTCGGCCTCTGCCTGGGCGAGCAGGACCCGCTTGTAGTCGCGCGGCATGACCTTGGCGATCCGGGCGAGGCCGGTGTCGCCCTGGGCGAGGATGCGCCGGGCGACGTCCGAGCCGGTCTCGGCCAGGTGCCGGGTGAGGACGTCGGTGAGGTAGGCGCGGTCCTCGTCGGTGAGGGCGTCGATCTCGACCATCTCGGTGTTGACGCGCCGTGTGTCCAGGTCCAGGACGTAGGCGATGCCGCCGGACATGCCGGCTGCGAAGTTGCGGCCGGTGCGGCCGAGGACGACGGCGCGTCCGCCGGTCATGTACTCGCAGCCGTGGTCGCCGATGCCCTCGACCACGGCGAGCGCGCCGGAGTTGCGGACGCAGAAGCGTTCGCCGACGACGCCGCGGAGGAAGATCTCGCCGGAGGTGGCTCCGTAGCCGATGACGTTTCCGGCGATGATGTGGTCCTCGGCGACGAGCCGGGATTCGGCCGCGGGGCGGACGACGAGGCGGCCGCCGGAGAGTCCCTTGCCGACGTAGTCGTTGGCGTCCCCGGACAGGCGCAGGGTGACGCCCTTGGGCACGAAGGCGCCGAAGGACTGTCCCGCGGATCCGGTGAAGGACACGTCGATGGTGTCGTCGGGGAGGCCGTCGGCGCCGTAGCGCTTGGTGACCTCGTGTCCGAGCATGGTGCCGACGGTGCGGTTGACGTTGCGCACGGGCAGTTCGAGCCGGACGGGCCGGCCGAAGTCGAGCGCGCCCTCGCTGAGCTGGATGAGGGTGTTGTCCAGGGCCTTGGCGAGGCCGTGGTCCTGGATGCGCTGGTGGGTGCGGTGGTCGCCGGTGCGGGGTTCGACCTCGTGGAGGATGGGTGCGAGGTCCAGCCCCTGGGCCTTCCAGTGGGTGACGGCTTCGGTGGTGTCGAGCAGGTCGACGGCGCCGATGGCCTCGTCGAGGCTGCGGAAGCCGAGCCGGGCGAGGTACTCGCGGACCTCCTGGGCGATGAACTCGAAGAAGTTCACGACGTGGTCGGCCTGGCCGGAGAACCGTGCGCGCAGGGCGGGGTTCTGGGTGGCGACGCCGACGGGGCAGGTGTCGAGGTGGCAGACGCGCATCATGACGCAGCCGGAGACGACGAGGGGCGCGGTGGCGAAGCCGAACTCCTCGGCGCCGAGGAGTGCGGCGATGACGACGTCGCGTCCGGTCTTCATCTGGCCGTCGGCCTGGACGACGATGCGGTCGCGCAGGCCGTTGAGCAGGAGGGTCTGCTGGGTCTCGGCGAGGCCGAGCTCCCAGGGGGTGCCCGCGTGCTTGAGGGAGGTGAGCGGCGAGGCGCCGGTCCCCCCGTCGTGGCCGGAGATGAGGACGACGTCGGCGTGGGCCTTGGAGACGCCCGCGGCGACGGTGCCGACGCCCGCTTCGGAGACCAGCTTGACGTGGACCCGTGCGGACGGGTTCGCGTTCTTGAGGTCGTGGATGAGCTGGGCGAGGTCCTCGATGGAGTAGATGTCGTGGTGCGGCGGCGGGGAGATGAGCCCGACGCCGGGGGTGGAGTGCCGGGTGTCGGCGATCCACGGGTAGACCTTGTGGCCGGGCAGCTGGCCGCCCTCGCCGGGCTTGGCGCCCTGGGCCATCTTGATCTGGATGTCGTCGGCGTTGCTGAGGTAGTGGGAGGTGACGCCGAAGCGGCCGGAGGCGACCTGCTTGATGGCGCTGCGCCGCAGGTCCCCGTTGGCGTCGGGGGTGAAGCGGGCGGGGTCCTCGCCGCCCTCGCCGGTGTTGGACTTGCCGCCGAGGCGGTTCATCGCGATGGCGAGGGTCTCGTGTGCCTCGGCGGAGATGGAGCCGTAGGACATGGCTCCGGTGGAGAAGCGCTTGACGATCTCGGAGACGGGTTCGACCTCGTCGACGGGGACGGGTTCGCGCACGCCCTCGCGGAGGCGGAAGAGCCCGCGCAGGGTCATGAGCTTCTCGGCCTGGTCGTCGATCTTGGAGGTGTACTCCTTGAAGATCTCGTACGTGCGGGTACGGGTGGAGTGCTGGAGCTTGAACACCGTCTCGGGGTTGAAGAGGTGGGGTTCGCCCTCGCGGCGCCACTGGTACTCGCCGCCGACGTCCAGGCGCCGGTGGGCGCCGGGGTTGGCGGCGTGGGCGCGGCGGTGGCGGATGGCGACCTCTTCGGCGAGGACGTCGAAGCCGACGCCGCCCAGGCGTGAGGTGGTTCCGGTGAAGCAGCGGTCGATGACCTCGGCGCCGAGGCCGAGGGCCTCGAAGATCTGGGCCCCGGTGTAGGAGCTGACGGTGGACACGCCGATCTTGGACATGACCTTGAGGACGCCCTTGCCGAACGCCTTGACGGTGTTGCGGACGGCCGTGTCGGCGTCGACGCCGCCGAGGGTTCCGCGTTCGACCATGTCGCGGACGGTGGCGAGGGCCAGGTACGGGTTGACGGCGGAGGCGCCGTAGCCGACGAGGAGTGCCACGTGGTGGCATTCGCGCACGTCGGCGGCTTCGATGAGGAGGCCGACCTCGGTGCGGGTCTTCTCGCGTACCAGGTGGTGGTGGACGGAGCCGGTGAGCAGGAGCGAGGGGACGGGTGCGCGGTCGGCGCCGGCCCCGCGGTCGCTGAGCACGAGGATGTGCGCGCCGTCGGCGATGGCCCGGGACACCTCGGTGTTGATCTGGTCGAGGCGTGCGGAGAGGGCGTCCCCGCCGCCGTCGACGGGGTAGGTGCCGTCGACGGTGTAGGTCCTGAGGGCGGGGTTGTCGCGGCCGGCGGCGACGATGGCGGCGAGTTCGGCCTGGTCCACGACGGGTGTGGGCAGGACGAGCCGCTGGGTGTCGCCGGGGGCGGCGTCGAGGATGTTGTGCTCGGCGCCGAGGAGGGTGGACAGGCTGGTGACCATCTCCTCGCGGATGGCGTCCAGCGGCGGGTTGGTGACCTGGGCGAAGTTCTGCGAGAAGTAGTCGAAGAGCTGCCGGGAGCGGTCGGAGAGCGCGGCGACGGGTGTGTCGGTGCCCATGGAGCCGATGGGCTCGGCTCCGGTGCGGGCCATGGGGGTGAGGATGACGCGGAGTTCTTCCTCGGTGTACCCGAAGACCTGCTGGGCGAGGTTGAGCTCGGTGACGGGGACGGGGTCCGCGGCGGGGAGTTCGGCCAGGCGCAGGACGCCGGAGTCGATCCACTCCTGGTAGGGGTGTTCGGCGGCGAGCTCGGCCTTGATCTCCTCGTCCTCGATGATGCGGCCCTGCGCGGTGTCGACGACGAAGATGCGGCCGGGCTGGAGGCGTCCCTTGCGGACGACGGTGGCGGGGTCGATGTCGAGGACTCCGGCCTCGCTGGCGAGGACGACGAAGCCGTCCTCGGTGACCCAGTAGCGGCCGGGGCGCAGCCCGTTGCGGTCCAGGACGGCGCCGACGACGGTGCCGTCGGTGAAGGACACCGAGGCGGGGCCGTCCCAGGGCTCCATGAGGGTGGAGTGGTACTCGTAGAAGGCCCGGACGGCCGGGTCCATCTCGGTGTGGTTCTCCCACGGCTCGGGGATCATCATGAGCACCGCGTGCGGGAGGGTGCGTCCGCCGAGGTGGAGGAGTTCGAGGGCGTCGTCGAAGGACGCGGTGTCGGAGTCGTCGGGGTCGACGATGGGGAAGATGCGGTCGAGGTCGCCGGGGATGAGGTCGCTGGCGAGCTTGGCCTCGCGTGCGCGCATCATGTTGCGGTTGCCCTTGACCGTGTTGATCTCGCCGTTGTGGGCGACGAAGCGGAACGGGTGGGCGAGCGGCCAGGACGGGAAGGTGTTGGTGGAGAACCGGGAGTGGACCAGGGCGAGGCCGGACGCGTAGCGCCGGTCGGACAGGTCGGGGAAGAACGGTTCGAGCTGCGGGGTGGTGAGCATGCCCTTGTAGGCGATGGTGCGCGGGGACAGGCTCGGGAAGTAGACGTCGGTCTCGTGCTCGGCGCGCTTGCGGACGCAGTAGGCGTGGCGTTCGAGTTCGATGCCGGTGAGGCCCTCGGTGGGGGTGCCCGGGGTGCCGGTGATGAAGAGCTGCCCGAAGTAGGGCATGGCCTGGCGGGCGGCAGGGCCGCTGTACTGGGGCTCGAAGGGCAGTTCGCGCCAGCCGAGGAGGGTCAGCCCCTCGTCGGCGACGATGGCGTCGATGGCCTCGACGGCGGCGGCGCGCTCGGCGGCGTCGACGGGGAGGAAGGCGATGCCGGTGGCGTAGGCGCCGGGCTCGGGGAGTGCGAAGTCGCAGACCTCGGTGTAGAGCTCGTGCGGGATCTGGGTGAGGATGCCCGCGCCGTCCCCGTCGTCGGGGTCCGCGCCGGAGGCGCCCCGGTGGTCGAGGTTGCGGAGGACGGTGAGCGCCTTCTCGACGATGTCGTGGCTGCGCCGGCCGGTGAGGTCGGCGACGAAGCCCACACCGCAGGCGTCGTGCTCGAAGGTGGGGTCGTACAGGCCCTGGGAAGTGGATTCTGCGTTCGTTCGGACGGACGAACGCCGCACCTGAGCAGCGGGCATCTACCCTCCCTGTCGTCTCTTGTCGGCTTTGTGAAAAGCGCATTCGGGACGACATTGGCCCTGCTGCGTGCGGATGTAGTTGTGTGCCGCGTGAGCGGCGGTTCCCGCTGGGCGGGCGCCCTTCGCGCTACCGTCGCGCGTCCACGTCCTCGTGGTCGCCGGTGGCGGTCGGGGTCCCTGTTGCGGGCGGGTTCCCTTATACACGCTGGTCCGGCCGCGATGCGAATCGAAGGTCTAGACCAGATGGCGCCGCGGTGCGCCGGTGTTCGCGGTTCGCCCGCGGGGGGCGGTGCTGTCCCTCTCGGTTGTCCCCGATGAGGGCTGGCCTAGCCGGTTTTTCCACGAGGGAACCCCGCTAAACCTCCCAAAGTGGATAAAACCCCGACTGTGGGTCGGTGTTCCGCTCCGGGACCGCGTGACGCCGTGTACCGGTGGTCAACATTACCCCGGCGTTAACGCACCGCCCAAGGGGGCCCGGGTCCCCCACGTGGGTGATCTGTCCCTCACCCGAGGCGGACCGTTCTGACCTGGGCGGCCACGGCCACCCGCCGACCCGTGGGACCATCGGTGGATGGCAGGCCACCCGACTTTCCCGGACCCGGACGACCACGGTTCCGCACCCCCCGACCACACCCCACGAACACCAGGAGTCACGGTTTCGGACACCTCCCCCGCGCACCCGCCCGGGGGCGCGCCGCCGCTGCCCGAGGCCGCGTTGCGGCTGCTGCGCGACCACGGCGTGGACATGCCCCGGCTCCGCCGGGTCCTGGCGCTGCTCGCCGACGGCCGGTGGTGGGGCGCCGACGACCTGGTCCGGGGTACGGGTGTCGCGTACACGCTGGTGTCGTCGCTGCTCAAGGCGCTGGACGAGGCCGGTGAACTCGCCACCGAGAGCGCCGGCCGCCAGAGCCGGGTACGCCTGGCGCGGCCCTCCGGCTACACCGGCGCGGCCGGCGACGACCTCGCCGACCCCGTGGCGCACCTCCTCCCCCGGTACGCCCGCGCCCACGCCGAGCTGGCGCGCGCCGTGGCCGAGGGGCCCGCCTCCGACCTGGACCTTGACCACGTCACCGCGACCGCGGAGACGGCGCTGCGCCGTGCCCTGTTCCTGGCCACGCGCTTCGACCTGCACGACCGGGTCCTGCTGTGCGTGGGCGACCACGACCTGACCTCGATCGCGCTGACGCTCGTGTGCCCCGGCGCCCGGGCCGAGGTCGTCGACATCGACGAGCGTGTGCTGGCGCACATCGACGCGCTGGCCGACAGGCTGGACCTGCGGGTGCGGACCCACACGGCCGACCTGCGCCTGGGGCTGCCGTCCACGGTGCGCGGCGTCGCGGACGTGGTGTTCACCGATCCCCCGTACACCGCCGACGGGGTGGAGCTGTTCGTGCGCCGCGGCGTGGAGGGCATGGCCGACCCCCGCCGGGGGCGGGTCCTGGTGGCGTACGGCGCCAGCGAGACCACGCCCAAGCTGGCGGCCGCCACCCAGTCGCGGCTGGCGCGGATGGACCTGCTGTTCGAGGCGGTGTGGCCGGACTTCAACCGGTACCACGGCGCGGAGTCCATCGGCGCGGCCTCCGACCTCTACGTGCTCCGGCCGCTCACGCGGGCCCCGGCGCCGCCCTCGGGCGACGCTGCCAGGGTGTACAGCCAGGGGGTGAACGCCAAGGAGGCCCGGGGCGGCCTCGACGCCGGGCGCGCCCGTGCGGTGCTCGACCGCGTGCGCGAGGACCTGGACGGCCGGGGGGCCGCGGACAGGGGCCGCGGGGACGGCGGCCGGACCGCCGCCGGGGGCGCGGAGCCGACGCTGGTGGGCGAGTGGCCGTCGGAGGTGTCGGCGGCCGGGCGGGTACGGCTGTCCACCTGGATGGACGCGCCCGCGCCCGTGGGCGACTGCGCCGTGCTCAACCTGACCGGCGGGTGGGAGCGGCTGGCGGCGCGCGCCGCCCTGGCCTCCGCCGCGGACACGGTGTACGCCCTGGTCCCCTCCTCCGCGGCGTGCGTGCGCGACGCCGCGGGGCAGCGGGGTCTGCGCGCCCTGGTGGAGCCCCGCTTCCAGGTGCGGTTCCTGCGCGGGTTCGGCGCCGACGACCTGACCGCGGTACGCCTGACGCGGCGCCCGCCGGACGTGGACGAACCGGGTGCGGGCGCGCCGGGCGGGGCGGGAGCGCGTGCCGAGGAGGGCCGGGGAGGAGCCCCGGAGGGCGAGCGGGCGCAGGGGGTTCCGGACGCCGCTGTCGACCTCCTCCTGACCCACGTGCAGGAGCGGGCGCACGGCACGCTCACCGCCACGCTGAGGGCCGGGCTCGTCGAGGTGTCGGCGCGCGGGGGCCGCCCGGCCAACAAGCGCACCGCGCGGCAGGCCGTGTCCACGGCGCCGTGGTGGCTGGCCGGCCACACGCTGCTCGACCTGCCCGAGCACCGCTTCGCGGAGCTGCGGGGCGTGGCCGCCGCACTGCTCGCCCAGGTGTAGGTCCCGCCCCGGCCGGCGCCGCGCGGGGCTGTCCGGGAGAGCACGGCGCCGGCGGAGCCCGACTCCCCCGGTCGCGACGCCACGGGCGGGACACCCGCCCGCCGGACCCCACCGGGGCCGGTGGACGGCCGCACGGGGTCCGCGGGGGGGAACTCCCGCCCCGGCACGCGCGGAGGGGCCCGGAGGACGTGTCCTCCGGGCCCCTCCGCGCGCGGTTCAGCCGGTTCCGGTGCCGAGGCCCTCGGTACCGGCGGGGTCCTCCGCGGTGCCCTGCGTACCCGCGGGGTCCTGCACCGTGCCGTCGGTTCCGGCCGGGTCCTGCACCGTGCCGTCGGTTCCCGCCGGGTCCTCGACGGTGCCCTCCTGCGTGCCCTCGTCCGGCTGGCCGGTTCCGGAGCCGTCGTCGAGCTGCACCATCCGCCGGTAGAGCGGGTCGCGGAAGTTCGCCAGCGCCACGAGCGGGCCGGAGAGGCTGACCCTCTCCTCGACCGACTCGGATCCGGTGGGCTGGACCCACACCACGACCAGGTAGTGGCCGCTGACGATCGCGTCGCTGGCGCTGTAGCCCTCGCCCAGGCGGTCGAACGGGTCGGCGCCGGAGGGGGAGAGCACGAACCCGGGGTCCGGGGAGGCGTCGCCCTCCCCTTCGGCCCCGGCCTCGTCCGCCTCGGGCGCATTCATGGCGGCGGCGACGGCCCTGCTCCCCTCGACGTCGGCGAGGTTGAACACGGCCGTCACGCCGAAGTAGGTGTCGGAGACGTAGGTGGCGCGTCCTGCCTGGGTGCAGTCGGCCTCGGCCAGGGCGGTGCGGACCTGCTCCCCCCACACCGCGGCCGAGCAGTCGTCGCTCAGGTCCGAGTCGCGCAGGGTGAAGTCGATCTCCTGGCTGGAGATCTCCGCGTTGCGGCTCTCGAACAGCTCTCCGGCGTTGAGGGCGCGGCTGTCGTCCTCACGGGAGGCCAGCACCTCGTTCATGCGGCCGGTGTCGATCACCCGGTACATGACGGGTCGGGTCTCCTGGGCGGCCTGGTCCGCTCCGCCCCCCTCGCCGAGGCGCATGTACAGCACGGTACCGAGCACGGCCAGCGCCACGACGGCCACTCCGGCCACCACGAGGAGGGGACGGCGGCGCCCCTTGGTCTCCTGCTTCCTCCGGCCTCCGGCCCGGCGGCGCCCACCCGTGCGGGAGGACGGCCCCGCCGACATCTCGTCGGACTCGCTGTTTTTCCTCCGGCGTCCGGCGGGACCGGACGCCGACGGTTCAGAAGGGGACACCCAGTGGACCTTTCCTCGGATGCGGGCCGGCCGCGCGCGCGTGGCCGGCCCGGTTCGCTTGGGGAGAGGGGCGGAAAGCACCCCGCCCGCACGACCCTGGCGGAAGGGTCGATCTGTCCGAGATCCTATCGGGGCGTCCGACAGGGCGGGACAGGCCTACTCCTCGGCCCGACCCGCCTCGACGACCTCCTCGTAGATGAATTGCGTGGAGTTCATGGAGGCCACGCTCAGCTTCGCCAGGTCGGCGTTGTCGCCCGGGTCGGCGCCGTCGGTGTCGGCGACCCAGAACACCGCCAGGTAGTGGCCCATGACCTGGGCGTTCGCCTGGCTGTAACCCTCCTGGAGGCCGGGAATGTCGTCGCCGTTCTGCGTGAGCAGGAATCCGGCGTCGCTCTCGGCGTTGGTCGGGTCCAGGGAGGCCTCGACGTTGGCGGCCTCATCGGCGTTGGCCAGGTCGAAGACGGTGACCTGTGCGATGTGCTCCTCGCCCGCGTCGGTGTACACACCGGTGGCGGCCTGGATGCAGTTCGCGTCGATGAGGGTCTGGCCGAGCTCCTCGCCCCACACCAGTGAGGTGCAGGAGTCGGTGACGCTGCTCTGGCGGAGCTCCAGCGTCATGTCGTCGAGCCCGATCTCGCCGACCGCCCCGAACACGGACTCCTCGGTCATCGGCTCCGCGCCCTCGGGGCGTTCGTTGATCGCGCCGAACACGTCCTCGCGGTTGGGCTCGGACAGGTAGAGCTCCGGTGTGAGGGTGCTGTGCCCCTCCGGCGGAGCCACGACCGACTCGTCGCCGCCCGAGACCGAGCCCCCCGACCCCGTGAAGAGCTGGAAGGTCAGCAGTCCGAGGAGGGCGACCAGCGCGATGCTGAACGCGCCCAGCAGGACGCCGAGGACGGCTGTGCCGCGCTTGCGCTTGCTCTGCTCGGCGAGGGTGTAGACGATCTGGTTGGGGCGGTCTCCCAGGACCGACACCTTCTTGATCGCGGACGCGGAGAAGGCCGAGACCTTGCCGACCCCGCCGCGCCTGGCCCCGGACGCCCTGCGCCTCGAAGCTCCGGCCGCGGTCGCCCCGCGGCCCTTCCTGCGGCGGGAGGACCGCCGGGAGCCGGCGGCCTCGTCCTCGGCCGGGGCCTCCTCCCCCTCCTCGTCCTCGTACTCGTCGTAGTCGTCGTACGCCTCGTCCCCGTCGGCCCGGTCCGCGGTGTCGGCGGTGTCGGCGTCGGACGTGCGGGTGTGACCGTACTCCGCGGAGAAGTCCTCCTCGGGGTCGTAGTCGTCCTCGCGGCCCTCGTCGTGGCCGTAGTCGTCGGCGTGGTCCTCGGTGTAGGCCCGGCCGGCGCGGCGTGAACCGCCGCGCCGTCCCCGGCGGCCGTACCCGGACTCAGCTCTGCTCACGGTCTTTCTCAATCGTCAACCCGTGGTCTGCTCGAAAGGTACAGGGCGTTCTCCGCTCCGCGGCCGGACACGGCCGGCCCGCGTTCAGGAGCCCTGCGCTACTCGGGCTTCGCCCCGGAATCGGTTCCCGTGTCTCCGGCGTCGTTCGCGGTCGAGCCCTCGGTACTAGATCGCTCAGGGCTCGGGTGGTATTCCGTGCCCGCCTCCTCCGAGCTGCCATTTTGCGTTCCGGAGCCCGTTTCTTCGCTGTCCACGGCGCTGTAGACGGTGCTGTCGTCGGGCACCTCACTGCCGGCTGTGGCGCCGAACACCTGGGTTCCGGCGTCGTGGCCGTGGGGGACGACGGCAGTGGAGAAGGAGTCGATGCGGCGTCCGGCCCACACGAAGTAGGCGAGCGCGCCGAGGAAGACGACGATGGAGGTCCAGTTGTTGAGGCGCATGCCCAGGAAGTCGTTGGCGGGGTCGACGCGCAGGTACTCGATCCAGAACCGGCCCGCGCAGTAGCCCATGACGTAGAGCGCGAAGAGCCGGCCGCCCTGGAGTGAGCCCTCGAAGCGGCGTCCGGCCCAGGCCAGGAGCACGGCCAGGAGCAGGCACCACAGGGACTCGTAGAGGAACGTGGGGTGGTACGTGGTGACGCCGAACTCCATGCCGGGGCGCAGGTGGCCCTCGGGGTAGGGGGTGATCTCCACGGCCCAGGGCAGGTCGGTGGGCGCTCCGAACAGCTCCTGGTTGAAGTAGTTGCCCCAGCGGCCGAGGGCCTGGGCGAGGGGGATGGTGGGGGCGATCGCGAACGACAGCTTGGACATGGACAGCCCGCGCTTGCGCGCCACCAGCCACACGCCCACGGCGCCCAGGGGCACGGCGCCCCAGATGCCGAGGCCGCCCTCCCACACGTACAGGGCGCGGATGGGCTCGCGGCCCTCGCCGAAGTACAGCTGGGCGTCGCTGATGACGTGGTAGAGGCGGCCGCCGATCAGTCCCAGGATCACGGCCCAGACGGCCATGTCCATGATGGTGCCCTTCTCACCCCCCATGGCTGCCCAGCGGCGCTCGCTCCAGACCACGGCGACGACGACGCCGGCGAGGATGCACAGCGCGTAGAAGTGGATCTGGAGGGGCCCGATCGGGATCGCGTTGATCTGGGGGCTGGGGATGGCCGCGAGGGCGCGGCCGAGCCCGGCCGCGCCCTCGGAAGCTGTCGACGACAGTGTCACTGCTCTGCTCTCGGGTTCGCCCCGCGTGCGGGGGGTGCTGTCAGGGGTGCTACTCCGCGCCCCCGTCACCCATGGGCTGGGTGTCGACCTCACCGGCGTCCGCGGAGGCGATCGCCTCGTTGAGGCCCCTGACCGTCATGGCGGTGTTGTTGTCGAGCAACTCGCCGTTGAGGTACACGGAAGGAGTGCCGCGGAACGTGTTGTCTCCGCTGTAGCGAGTGTAGGCCGTTCCGGTGGCGGTGATGATCTCGCCCGTGTAGGTGCCGTCGAGGAAGGCGGGGTCGTGCCCGTGGTCGGCTCCCCAGGAGATCAGGTCGGACAGGACCATGGTGCCGAGGGTCTCCTCGCCGATCTCCGCCATGGCGTCCTCGGTGAGCGCGGGCAGGTAGTCCTCGGTGAACGTGGTGACGACGGCGGCCTCCTCGTCGATCCGCCGGTCGAACTCGCCCTCCTGCTCGGCGTTGGCGTCGGTCTGGCGGAACCAGTCCTTGAGCTCGTCGACGGTGAAGCCCTCGTTGCCCTCGGTGGGCTGGTTCTCGAAGAGGATGTCGTTGTACTCGACGAAGTAGCCGTGCTCGGCGGCGGCGCGTGCGGCGGCGCCGGCGCGCAGCGAGTTGCTGCTGATGGGCACCGGCTGCTGGGCGAAGATGCTCACCGGCCGGTAGTGCACGATGGCGTTGCCCTCGGCGGCATTCCGTTTGAGGACGTCGCCGTTGAGCAGCTCGAACTGGCGGCAGGCGGGGCACTGGAAGTCGGCGTAGACCTCGACGACGGGCGCCTGCGCGCCCTCCTGGGCGAGGACGACGCTGCCGTCCTCCTGGAGGGCCTGGGGCGGGAGCGCCCCTTCGTACCCGGAGTCGCGGCGGTCGGCGTTGAGCACGGCGAACCCGATGCCGACGACCAGGACGACGACGGCCGCGGCGGCGCCGATGACGATGAGCGTCTTGGTGCGTTTGGCCGCCCGCTTCTCCCGTTCGCGCTGTTCCCTGATTTTCTCGCGGGAGCGCTTGCGCGCTTCACTCCCCATGCTTTCCCCTGTTTCTACTGCTGGAGGTGGTCGACCGTCGTGGGTTCCGGGGTCACCGGAAGAGCCCGATGGCGCGGTCGAGGGCGAAGGGTGATCGCGGCCAGACCGCGATGAAGGCGCCCATGGCGGCGAAGGCGATGTCGCGGGCGATGGAGAGCCCGTAGGTGGTCTCCCCGGGGGCGACCTGTCCGCCGCCGCCGAAGCAGCCGCAGTCGATGTTCAGGCCCCTGGCCATGGCGGAGACGATCCCGGCGATGAAGACGAACATGAGGAGGGCGCCGACGGCTCCGACGTAGCGGGTGGCGAGTCCGACGAGGAGGAGGGCCGCCAGGGCGAGCTCGAACAGGGGGAGGGTGTAGCCGATGAGCCGGGCGACCTCGACGGGGAAGAGGTCGTAGGCCTCGACCGCCTGGACGGAGAGCGCGGGCGGGAACTTGGAGACGGCGGCGAAGACGAGGACGGCCGCGAGTCCGAGCCGGCAGGCGAGGGTGAGCCAGGGTTGGACGGCCTCCCAGCGGGAGCGCGGGACCGCGGGGGCAGTGGAGGCGTCGGGGGATTCGTCGGTTGTGTCCATCGCTTGGGCCTTCGGGGAGTAGGGGACGCTTTGTCGCGTTCGGTGTCTGATCCGTCGCTCTACGTATCGCGTCACATCCTACTGACTGTGGTGAGTCCGTGACGCTGCGGCCGGAACCCCGGGCGCAGCGGCGGGCGCCCCAGGAATCCGCGACACCGCCATCACATCACCGGCACGGCCCCGGTGGGAGCGTTTCAGGGGTTCCGGCAGGGGCCTCTCACCCGATTCTCACCCTCTTAACCCTGCTTTTGACCAGGCGGGAAGAGCGCCGGGCCGCCCCCCGAGGGGACGGCCCGACGCCGGTGCCACAGGTCTCCCCGGCCGGTGACCGACGCCGCGACCGCCGTGGCCGGAGGTCCCGTGCGAACACGGCCCCGGTCCCGCGGGCGGGCTGCGCGTCCCGGTCGGAGGGGGCCCGCGGAGCACACCGGGCCCTACCTGTCGCGGACGCCCCCCGCGAGCTCCTCGGCGAAGGAGCGGACGGCGGTGAGGCCGGTCTCCAGGTCCGGGGCGTCCAGGATCCGCTGGCAGAACCCCGCGCCGACGATGACGCCGTCGGCGTAGGCGGCCACCTCGGCCGCCTGGGCGGCCGTGGAGATCCCCAGGCCCACACAGACCGGCAGGCCGGACTCGCGGGTCACCTCGCGGGTGCGCCGCACCAGCGTCGCGGCGGTGTCGGCGACCTGCGTGCGGGTGCCGGTCACGCCCATCAGCGAGGCCGCGTACACGAACCCGCTGCACGCCGCGGTGGTCATGGCGAGGCGGCGGTCGGTGGAGGAGGGCGCGACCAGGAAGATCCGGTCCAGGCCGGACGCCTCGGAGGCGGCCGTCCACGCCCCCGCCTCCTCGGGGATGAGGTCGGGGGTGATCACCCCGGCCCCGCCCGCCTTGGCGAGGTTCGCGGCGAAGCGCTCCACCCCGTAGCGCTCGATCGGGTTCCAGTACGACATGACCACGGCGGCGGCGCCCGTGGCGGCGGTGGCCTCCACGACGCGGAACACGTCCTCGGTGGTGGTTCCGGCCGCCAGGGCCCGGTCCGCGGCCCTCTGGATGGTGGGGCCGTCCATCATCGGGTCGGAGTAGGGCAGGCCGACCTCGATGACGTCGCAGCCCCCCTCCACCATGGCCTGGATCACCCGGACGGAGGAGTCCGGGTCCGGGAACCCCGCGGGGAGGTAGCCGATCAGGGCCGCCCGGCCCGCCTCGCGGGCCTCGGCCAGCTTGGTCTGCAGCGTCGTCGCGGTCATCACGCCTGTCCCTCCGTGTCGACGAGTCCGAAGTACGCGGCCGCGGTGTCGACGTCCTTGTCCCCGCGCCCGGAGAGGTTCACCAGGATGACGGCGTCCGGGCCGAGGCGCTCGCCGAGCTTGCGGGCGCCGGCCAGGGCGTGGGCGCTCTCGATCGCCGGGATGATGCCCTCGGTGCGGCACAGCAGGCGGAACGCCTCCATGGCCTCCGCGTCGGTGATCGGCTCGTAGCTCGCCCGGCCGGTGTCGGCGAGGTAGGCGTGCTCGGGGCCGACCGCCGGGTAGTCGAGCCCCGCCGAGATGGAGTGGCTGGGCAGGGTCTGGCCGAACTCGTCCTGGAGCACGAACGTGCGCGCCCCGTGGAAGACCCCGGGGCTGCCCGCGGTGATCGACGCGGCGGTGCGGGGGGTGTCCGCACCGTCCCCCCCGGCCTCGAAGCCGTACAGGGCGACGCTCTCGTCGGGGATGAACGCGGCGAAGACCGCCATGGCGTTGGAGCCGCCGCCCACGCAGGCGGCGACCGCGTCGGGGAGCCTGCCGACCCTCTCCAGGACCTGGGCGCGGGCCTCCTCCCCGACGACGAAGTGCAGGTCGCGCACCAGCTTGGGGAAGGGGTGGGGCCCGGCGACGGTGCCGAAGAGGTAGTGGGTGCGGTCCACGTTGGCGACCCAGTCGCGGAACGCCTCGTTGATGGCGTCCTTGAGGGTGCGGCTGCCGATGGTGACGGGGACGACCTCGGCGCCGAGCATGCGCATGCGGGCGACGTTGAGCGCCTGGCGCCGGGTGTCCTCCTCCCCCATGTAGATGACGCATTCCAGGCCCAGGAGGGCGCAGGCGGTGGCGGTGGCCACGCCGTGCTGTCCGGCTCCGGTCTCGGCGATGACGCGGGTCTTGCCCATGCGCCGGGTGAGCAGGGCCTGGCCGAGCACGTTGTTGATCTTGTGCGAGCCGGTGTGGTTGAGGTCCTCGCGCTTGAGGAGGACGCGGGCGCCGCCGCAGTGCTCGGAGAAGTTGCGGGCCTCGCTGAGGGCGCTGGGGCGGCCGGTGTAGTCCTTCAGCAGCGCGGCCAGTTCGGCCTGGTAGGCGGGGTCGTTCTTGGCCTTCTCCCACTCCGCCTCGACCTCGTCGAGGGCGGCGATGAGCGCCTCGGGGGCGAAGCGGCCCCCGAAGCGGCCGTAGTGCCCGCCGTGGTCGGGCAGTGGTCCAGCATGGCTCATTGGGACGTTCTCCTGGGAAGGGGCCGACGGCGGCTCTTCCCCCGGGCGTACGGCCGCGGGGGTCCGCGCGTCGACCGGCTGCGCGCCGCCTGGTTCCGGCGGCGCGTTCGGACCGGTGGGTCGACGCGGCGTCGGGAACCCGCGGCTCATGCCTGCGGGTTCCCTAGAGCCATCGCCATCGGAGGCCGGGGTGTGCCGTCACCGCGACCGTCCCTGGCGTCGTCTGTCCCATCGTGCTGTTCGTCCCCTAGTTCCGGTCACGCAGGGCGGGGTGTGCTCCCGCGGTCACCAGGTCGGCCACGGCCTCGCGCGGGTTCCGACCGCGGACGAGGCTCTCGCCGACGAGGACCGCTCCGGCGCCGGCGCCGGCGTAGGCCAGCAGGTCGTGCGGGCCGCGGACTCCGGACTCGGCGATCTTGACGACGTCGGAGGGGATGCCGGGGGCGATCCGGGAGAAGGTGTCCCGGTCGACCTCCAGGGTCTTGAGGTTGCGCGCGTTGACGCCGATGACGGTGGCGCCGGCGTCGACGGCCCGGGTCACCTCGTCCTCGTCGTGGACCTCGACCAGGGGCATGAGCCCCAGGGAGCGGGCGCGCTCGACCAGGGAGACCAGGGCCTCCTGTGGCAGCGCCGCGACGATGAGGAGGACGGCGGAGGCGCCGAAGACGCGGGCCTCCCACAGCTGGTAGGAGCTGACCACGAAGTCCTTGCGCAGGAGCGGGGTGTCGACGGCCTGGTGGACGGCCCGGAGGTCGTCGAGGCTGCCCTTGAAGCGGCGCTCCTCGGTGAGGACGCTGATGAGCGCGGCGCCCCCGGCCTCGTAGTCGCGTGCCAGGGCGGCGGGGTCGGTGATGGTCGCGAGCGGTCCCTTGGAGGGGCTCGCCCGCTTGACCTCGGCGATCACGTGGACGCCGGGACGGCGCAGGGCGGCTTCGGCGTCCTGCGGGGTGGGCGCCGACTCGGCCTGGGCCTTGAGGCGGTCCAGGGGCAGCGCCTCCTGCCGCTTCGCCAGGTCGGCGCGTACTCCGTCGAGGATCTCGTCGAGCACGCTCACCAGTTACCGCTCCCTCGTGCAGTGGTCTGTCACGGTGGTGGCTCCGGCGGGCGGGCCGCCCGCGCGGCGTGCCCGGACGCACCGCCGGCGCACCGTGTTGCTGGTCATCGTATCGACCTTCGGGGGCCGGGGGGCCGCCACCCCCCACCTGGTCCCCCGGGTTCTCCGGGGGAACGGGTGGGAAGGGGTGGCTGTGTCCGCTTGTGTCAGGGGGTGTCCGGCGGCGCGTGCCGCCGCGCCGGAATCAGATCTCGGAGATGAAGAGGCCGACCATCATCACGATCACGAAGAGGATGTAGAGGGCCGCCGGGACGAAGAGCACCACGCCGATGATGCCCATGACCTTGGCGATCTTGGACGAGGACTCGGCGCCCCGGTAGTCGCCGGACGTCCACTGGCTGTTGACCATGACGGCGAAGATCAGGCCGATGATGCCGATCACCGGGAAGCAGCTGATGATGCCCAGGATGTTCATGGCCAGGTGGTTCTTGGGCGGGTCGCCGGGAGGCGGGCCGCCGTGGCCCGGTACGCCTCCGTAGCCGGAGGGAGGGCCGTATCCGCCGGGTGTGCCGTAGCCCCCTGGAGGGCCGTATCCCCCGGGGGGACCGTGGCCGCCGGGGGGCAGGGCGTCGTAGCTCATGTCGGGTTCCGCTCTCGTGGGGGATGTCGGCGGGCCGGCTCGTCCCCGGCTCCACCTGTCGGGCACGGCCCTCACCGGCGTTCCGCCCGTCCGGGCCCGTGGCGCCGATGGGCGGCCGGGACGGCCGGTCTTCTTCCTTGCCGGGGGCGCCGCGCGTTCGTCGGCGCCCCTGCCCCGGAGACCGGGGACAGGGGCGCCGTGTCCCGAGCACCGCTCGTCGTGCCGCTCGCGGCGGCACGCGCTGCCGTGGGCCGGGATGCCTGCCTCAGTACGTGGCCGCGGCGCCGAAGGCGACGATGAACATCAGGAGGACGAAGAGCAGGTAGAGGACGACGCAGATGAATCCGACCAGGCCGATGATCCCCATGATCTTGGCGACCTGCGCGGAGGACTGGGCTCCCGCGTAGTCACCCGACTCCCACTTGCTGTTGACCTGGAGCGCGAAGATCAGGCCGATGATGCCGATCACGGTGCACCCGAAGATGCCCAGGATGTTGAACATCAGGTAGTTCTTGGGCGGTCCGCCCGCGGGCGGGCCTCCGTACCCCGGCGCGCCTCCGTAGCCCGCGGGCGGGCCGTAGCCACCGCTGGGCGGGCCGTAGCCGCCGGTGGGAGGTCCGTAGCTCATAGGGGTCCAACCTTCCAGGACGTGTGTGTGGTGCGTTGACTCGTACGGGGGGTCGTGGCGCTCATCCGCTCAGACGGCGGAAGTGCCCTTCTGGTTCTGGCTACCAGCCGGGGAACAGCGGTGTTCCCGGGGCGAGGAAGGAGAACCAGGGCAGGTTGCGCAGGATCCAGTGGGCGGTGATGACGATCAGGAGCAGCCACAGGAACCAGCCCGGGGTGAGCTTGGGCGGCTTCGTGGGCGGTCGGACCGCCCTGACCAGCCACAGCGTGTAGGTCACCGCGATGTAGGGGAGCAGAAGCACCAGCAGGGGGTTCATGCTGATGGCGCCGAGGAAGTCGCCGTGCGTGGCCAGGGCGATCGCGCGCATGCTGCCGCAGCCGGGGCAGAACGTGCCGGTGAGCAGCAGCCACGGGCACGTGGGGTAGTTGCCGGGCTCGTTGGGGTCCACGAAGTGCAGGAGCGTGGCCCCGGTCAGGCCGAGGACACCCAGGCCGACGGGCCACACGACCGGGGGCAGGGCCCTGAGCCGGTGTTCGACGCGCTGGGTCCACGAGGGCGCGGCAGGCGTCTCGGGCCCGGCGGTCTCGGGTGGTTCGCTTGGGTGCACGGGACCAGCCTACGGGTTCGGGGAGGACAGGGTTCTGCCCCCGTGGCCACAGGGCGCACGGGGGCAGACACGTGCTCGGTGCGGGTGCCGACTAGTAGTACGTGGGCGTTGACGCAACGAGGAGCACGGTGCTCACGATGTAGAAGCCGATGCTCAGCACGTAGGCGATGCTGCCGAGGATGAAGGCGAGCTTCGTGAACTTCTTCGCCTGGGCCTGGGCCTGCATCGCGCCGGCCTGGTCGCCGCGGTTCCACAGGTCGTTGACCTTGGTCGCGTTGATGATCGCCGGGATGGCGAGGGGCCAGCAGCAGAAGACTGCGACGATCGCCCAGGTGAGGCCGTTGTCGGGCGGGGTGCCGCCGGGGGCGCCGTAACCGCCTCCGGGAGGCCCGTAGCCGCCGCCGGGGGGCGGGCCGGGGTTGCCGGGGGGAGGGGGACCGTAGCTCATGGTCGTACAACTTTCAGAAAGAGGACAAGGGATTTCGCACGGTGTGGAGAACACACCGGCCCGACATGGGGCAGGATCGGGTCACCGGAACGCGTACGTCACGGGCAGAAACGAATGATGCCAGACAGAGGGGACATCAGCCGACAGGCGACGACACGTTTGGCAGGTCCGGTGTGGTGAATCTACCTGCCCCATGGGACCTTCGTCCATTTTCCGTTACTCACTCGTTGTGAGCTGCGGTTTCGCGGAGGGGGGTCAGTTCTTGCCCGCCGTGGCCGAGACCTTCTGGGCGGCTTCCCACGCCTCACGGGTCTGCGGGTAGGGGCGCGGCTCCTTGCGGCCGAGGCCGGCCTTCTTCATGACGCCGGCGATGACGGCCAGGACGACGCTGAGGCCGAGACCGATGAGGGTCCACGTCACCAGGTCGCCGCCGAGGATGATGGCGACGGCCGCCACGGTCCATGCCACGATCCAGGAGAGGGTGAGGAACCAGGCGGAAACGGTGTTGCCGTGGTCGTCGTGGTGTTCGTCGGCCATCAGTGGTTCTCCTTCGGTTCGGCTGGCCGTGCTGCCAGCGGTGCGGGTTCGGCGGCGTCCCCGGGACCGGCGGGGTCCTCGGACCGGCCGCCGTCGGGGGCGTCGAGTGTGGGATCGTCACCGGCATCCAGCGATTTCCACAGGTCGGCAGGTGTCTCGGCCCGGGTCGCGCGCGGTGCGGCGTCCCGATCGTACCGGGTGCCCATGCCCGGCCAGGCAGGGGCTCGTACCGCGGACAGGAGCCCGGTGAGGACCAGGAGGACGGCGCCTCCCGCGGCCATGGCGGGGCCGAGCGCGGCCAGGTGGGGCGCCGCCGCCACCTGGGCGGTGCCCGCGGCGTCGGTGGCGTTCTTCGCCACGGCCTCCATGAGGGCGTCGGGCCGTGTTGCTCCCCACACGGAGGTCAGGGCGAGGACGCCGCCCGCGGCGACGAGGGCGCCGACGAGCCGCCGGGCCCATCCGCGTGTGGCGTACAGGCCCGCGATGCCGGCCAGGCCGGCCCACCCGATGCCGCTGGGCGCGCCGGTCAGGTCGGCCCCGGTGAGTGCGACGGGGACCGGCGGGACCGGTCCGGGCGCCGTGAGCTGGCCGGTCGCCCACTGCTGTCCGGCGGCGGCGAGGAGGAGTCCGGCGCCGGCGGCCAGGCCGAGCATGGTGGCGCCGTACTCGCGCCGGACGCGGGGGGATGTCGTGGAGGAGCTCACAGCAGTTCCCCGGCGTCGAAGCACGTGCGGTCGCCCGTGTGGCAGGCGGCGCCCTCCTGGTCGACGCGGACCAGGAGCGTGTCGCCGTCGCAGTCCAGTGCGACCGACACCACACGCTGGGTGTGGCCCGACGTGGCTCCCTTGACCCAGTACTCGTTGCGGCTGCGCGACCAGTAGGTGGCGGCGCGGGTCGTGAGGGTGCGGTGCAGCGCCTCGTCGTCCATCCAGGCGAGCATGAGCACCTCCCCGGTGTCGTGCTGCTGGACGACGGCGGGGACGAGGCCGTCCGCGGTCCGCTTGAGTCGGGCGGCGATGGCCGGGTCGAGGCTGGTGACGCTCATGTCCTCCAGGTTATGGCCGACCGTCCAGCGGTCCGCACCGGGTCGTGCCCAGCGGGACCGGGCGCGGGGCGTCCCCTTGGGGGCGTTCGTCCGGGGCGGTTAGAGTTCGTGCGTCCTCCCGGTTCGGGTGCCGCGGGCCGTCCCCGGCGCCCGCCGCGCTCCCCCGCCCCTTCCGTCCGCCGTCTCCACCCTGGGAGTTCCGTGACCGCCGAGACCCTGTCCGCCGACCTGGCGGGCAAGCCCGCAGCGCTGACCTCGCTCGCCACCCGCTTCCCCCGGTGGGACCCCTACGCCGCGCTGCCCGCGCTCCTGGCCGACGAGCCCGCCGCCGTGCGGTTCGTGGGCCTGGGTTCGGCCCGTTACGCCTGCGAGGTGGCGGCGGCCCGGCTGCGGCGCGCGGGCATCGCGGCGAGCGCGGACCGCTCCTCGTCCGCGGAGCAGCCGCCCGCCGGCCCGGAGACGCTGGTGGTGGCGGTGTCCCTGGGCGGCGGCCAGAGGGAGCTGTACACGGTGCTGGACCGGTACGTCGCGCGGTCACCGGTGATCGTGCTGGCCCCGTCCGCGGACCTGGTGGTGGGGCACTACGCGGACCTGCTGGTGCCGCTGCACGCGGGCGAGGAGGAGAGCGGCCTGGCCTGCCGGGCCTACCAGCACGCGCTGGCGCTGCTCCTGCTGCTGGGCCACCGCCTGGGCGCCCCTGTGTCCGGGAGCAGCCAGAACTTCCCGGGGCTGCTGCGCCGGGCGGCCAACGCCGCGAAGTCGCTGCTGGCGAGTGCTCCGGAGTGGGTGCCCGAGGCGGCGCGGATCCTGGAGTCGCCGCACGGCGTGCACCTGGTGGCGCCGGACGAGCGGATGGCGTCGGCCTCGCAGGGCGTCCAGGCCCTGCGCAAGGGTCCGGTGCGGGCGGCGTACGCGTGCGAGACCGGCGAGTGGTCGCACACGGACCGCTACCTGGCGGCCGTGACGGACTACCGGGCGCTGCTGTTCGCGGGGTCGGCCTACGACGAGCGGTTCGCCGAGCACCTGGGGCACCTGCGCGGCACGTTCGTGGCCGTGGGCCCCACCCCCGGGCACGAGCGCGTGCCGGGGGCGGAGCTGACCGTCCGCTACCCGGGCGACTCCGACCCGGATGTGAGCCTGCTGGTGGAGCCGCTGGTGGCGGAGCTGCTGGCCGCCCACTGGTGGAGGGCGTCCCGCCGCTGACGGACGGTGGCGGGGTCAGGCCGAGGAGCTGACCCAGGAGGCGTACAGGTCGGCGTACACGCCGGGCCGCGCGACGAGTTCGTCGTGCGACCCGCTCTGGACGATGCGGCCGTCGTCGAAGACCAGTACCCGGTCGGCCGCCTCGGCGGTGGACAGGCGGTGTGCGATGGCCACGGAGGTGCGTCCCCGGGTGAGCCGGTCCAGGGCCCGCTGGATGCGGACCTCGGTGTGGGGGTCCACGGCCGACGTGGCCTCGTCGAGGACGAGCAGGTCGGGGTCGGCGACGTAGGCGCGCACGAGGGCGACGAGCTGCCGCTCCCCCGCCGACAGGGACTCTCCGCGCTGTCCGACCGGTGTGTCCAGGCCGTGCGCGAGGGAGTCGAGCCACTCGGAGAGGCCGAGTTCGGTGACGGCTGCCTCCAGCTCGGCGTCGGTGCTCTCGGGGCGGGCGAAGCGGATGTTGTCGCCCAGGGAGCTGTCGAAGAGGAAGCCCTCCTGCGGGACCATGACGACGCGGCTGCGCAGGGAGGAGAAGGCCACCTCGCGCAGGTCGACGCCGTCGAGGCGCACGGTGCCCCTGGCGGGGTCCATGAGCCTGGTGAGGAGTTTGACGAAGGTGGTCTTGCCCGAGCCCGTCTCCCCCACGACCGCGACCCGGGTGCCCGGGGTGATCTCGACGGCGACGTCGTCCAGGACGACGGGGCCGTCGGGGTAGGAGTAGGTGACGTCGTCGAAGGTGACCCGGACCGGGCCGCGGGGCAGGACCTTGCCGGCCTCCCCGGGGTCGGCGATGTCGGGTGCGGTGTCCAGGACGCCCAGGACCCTGCGCCATCCGGCGATGGCGTTCTGGGCCTCGTTGAAGATCTCGGTCGCCATCATCATGGGCTGGATGAACAGGGTCAGCAGGAACAGGAAGGCGATGAGCTGTCCGGCGGTCAGGTCGCCGCCCAGGCCGAGCCAGACGCCGACGAGGACCACGGCCGCGTTGCCGACCGCGGAGACGATCTCGGCGAAGGGTGAGACCGCCATGGCCAGCCGCTGGGCGCGGACCTGGGAGCGCCGGGTCCTGGTCACGGTGGAGTCGATCCGCTCCGCGGTGCGCTTCTCGGTGCCGTGGGCGCGGATGACGGCCGCGCCCATGACGGTCTCGCCGATGACGCCGAGCATGTCGCCGGTGTTCTCGCGGACCTTCATGTACGCCGAGGACAGGTGCTTCTGGAGCCAGCGGACGCCGAACAGCAGCGGCAGCACGCAGACCCACACCACGATGGTGAGCTGCCAGGAGTAGACCGCCATGAGGGCGGTGGCGACGAGGAGCTGGCCGGCGCTGACGAGCAGGAGCAGGCCGCCCCACTGCATGAAGGTGCTGATCTGGTCGACGTCGCTGGTGACCCGGGAGACCAGGGCGCCCTTGCGCTCGCTGTTCTGGGTGAGCACGGACAGGTCGTGGACGTGCCGGAACGCCTTGCGGCGCAGGGTGGCCAGGCCGGACTCGGTGGCCCGGTACAGGCGCAGGTTCATCAGGTAGGACGCGACCATGGTGACCACGAGGAGTCCGGCGCAGACGGCCACCATGCGGGTGACGAAGGCGAGATCGGGGCCTTCCGGTCCGGAGAGCCCGTTGTCGATGATCTGCTGGACGGCGACGGGGACGACGATCTTGCCGCCGGTGGCGACGACGGCGAACACCAGGGTGAGCCAGAGGCCCTGGGCGAACTCCGGGGAGAGACGCAGGCCTCGCCGGACCGTGCCCATGGCGGTGTCGGTGGAGCGGTGCAGGGAGAGGAGCGGGTCGGCGGCGTCGCCGGCCTCCCGCCCGGGGTCCGGTTCGGGCCGCTGGTCGGCGCGGGTCTGGGCGGGTGCGCTCATCGGCTCGTCTCCTCGGTGGCGTGGTCGCCGTGCGCGGTGGCGGGCGGGGCGGGTTCGAGTGGTCCGGGTTCCTCGGGGAGGGGTTCGCGTTCGGCCTCGCCCTCGGCGGAGGCCCGTTCGTACGCGGTGACCAGCCTGGTGTAGCCGGGTGAGGCGGTGAGGAGTTCGTCGTGGGTGCCGCGGGCCAGGACGCGGCCCCGTTCCATGTAGACGACCTCGTCGGCGAGTTCGATGGTGGCGCGCCGGTAGGCGACGACGACCACGGTGGCGGCGTCGTCGCGTGCGCGCAGCCCGGCGAGGATCTGGGCCTCGACCTGCGGGTCGACGGCGGAGGTGGCGTCGTCCATGATCAGCAGCCGGGGCCGCCGGACGACGGCGCGCGCCAGGGCGAGGCGCTGGCGCTGGCCGCCGGACAGGGTGGTGCCCTTCTCCCCGAGCGGGGCGTCGAGGCCGCCGTCGAGTTCGCCGATGAAGCCGTCGGCGCGGGCCAGGCGCAGGGCGGCCCACACCTGCTCGTCGTCGATGTCGGCGCCGAGGGTGATGTTGTCGCGGACCGTGTCCTCGAACACGAAGGTGCCCTGGGGCACGAGGGCGGCGTGCCCGGAGACCTGGCCGCGGGCGAGGTCGCGGACGTCGACGCCGTCGAGGCGGATGTGGCCCGTGTCGGGGTCGACGAGGCGCATGAGCAGGGTGGTGAGCGTGGACTTGCCCGAGCCGGTGGGGCCGACGAGGGCGACGGTGCGGCCGGGGGCGATGTCCAGGTCCACTCCGTTGAGGACGGTGGTGCGGGCGGTGGTTTCCCCGTCGTCCATCAGGTCGCGGCCGCCGCCGTCGGCGTCGTAGGAGTCGGCGTAGGAGAAGGTGACGCCGCGGGCGCTCAGGGCGATGCCGCGGGGGCTGTCCTCCAGGGTCCGGTCGCCGTGCTCCATGGTGCCGCCGGATCCGAGGACGGACTGGACGCGGTCCCAGCCGACGACGCTGCGGGGCAGGTCGCCGAGGATCCACCCGAAGGAGCGGATCGGCAGGGCCAGGAGGGTGAAGAGGAAGGCGATCTGGACGAGGTCGCCGGGGTCGATGGCGCCGGTGGAGAGCCGCCACATGCCGAGGAGCAGGACGGCGAGCACGCCGAAGTTGGGCAGCGCCTCCATGACCGGGTCGAACATGGAGCGCATGCGGCCGACCTGGATGAGGGCGTCGCGGAGGCTGTGCGCGGACCGGGTGAAGCGCTCGGTCTCGGTGTCCTCCCTGCCGAGGGTCTTGACGACGAGGGCGCCGTCGAAGGACTCGTGGGCGACGCCGCTGACCTCGGCGCGCAGGGCCTGGGCCCGGGAGGCCATGGGTGAGACGCGGCGCTGGAAGACGACGTTGGCGGCGGCCAGGACGGGGAAGACGACGAAGGCGACCAGGGCGAGCACGGGGTCGGTGACGAGCATGGCCACCGCGGCGATGACGAGCATGAACACGCTGCCGACGGCCATGGGCAGCGGGGCGAGCGGCTGCCAGGCGGCCTCGACGTCGGCGTTGGCGTTGGAGAGCAGCTGGCCGGTGGGGTGGCGGTGGTGCCAGGAGAGCGGGAGTTCGAGGTACTTGCGGGCGACGGCGCGGCGGTAGCGGGCCTGCATGCGGAACTGCATGAGGGCGGCGAGCATGCGGCGCATGGCGATGCCGACGGCCTTGCCCAGGCCGACCGCGAGGAGCAGTCCGGCGGCGGTGGCGAGCGCGGCCGCGGTGGTGCTGCCCCGGGCGAAGGCGGGGAGGATGGTGGTGTCGGTGAGGTGGCCGAGGACGGAGGCCGAGCCGACGGTGACGCCGGCGTGCAGCATGGCTCCGGCGACGGCGGCGAGGAAGATCCACGGTTCGGTGCGCGCGGCGACCCACAGGACGCGCATGCCCCGGCCGAAGATCCCGGCGCCGGCGGTGTCCGCGGCGCGGTCGCCGGTCCCGGCGCCGCCGACGGGCTCCTCCGGTGGCGCGGAGCCCTCCCCGGTCCCCGGATCCCTCGTGCTGGTGCCCTGCGCCATACGCCCCCCGTTCGTCTGCCTGCCGGTCCCGCCGGCACGGCCCGGCCCCTCACGCGCCGACGCCCTCCGGGCATGCCGAAGGGGACGTGGGTGCGTGTGTCGAGCCAACCTATCCAGCGGAACCGACAAGGTTCCACCGGATTGTTTCAGCGCGGTTCGCGCCGGGGCTATTCCGGCCGGGAGGGTCCGGCGGTCGCGGGAGCGCCCGGGGGCGGGGGACGGCGCCCGGGGCGGGCGGAGGGGTCCGCGTGCGGTGGCCGGCGCACGCCGGGTGGGGTGGTCGACGGGGCGCCCGGTCCACCGGGGTGGTCCGGGCGCCGTGGCGGTCGGAGCGGCCGTCCTCCGACCGCCGGGTACTACTGGGCCGCGACCTGGTAGGTGACCAGCGCGCGGAAGGTCAGGCGGCCGGTGATGCCGTCGACCCCGATGCCGAACTCGCGCTGCGCGGCGCGGACCGCCCGCTCGGTGGCGGGGCCGTACTGGCCGTCGACGGCGAGCCCGGAGGCGATCCCCTTCTCCTTGAGGAGGACCTGGATCGCCTCGACGACGAGTCCGCGGGTGCCCGGGCCGTACTCGCCGAAGGTGCGCTCGCGCAGCAGCAGCCAGGTCTCCTCGTCGAGCGCCCCGGTCTCGACGAGGTCGTTCGGGTTGTCCCGCTGGTAGCGCTTGACCGTGTTCTCGAGGCTGAGGTTGAAGAACCGCGAGGTGGTGCTGTCCGAGCGGTAGCCGTGGTGGGCGAGCAGCTTGCGTGCGGCCGCGATGTCGACCGACCGGTCGCCCCTCACGTAGTACGGCCACGCCTCGGCCTCGATCTGGGCGACGACCTGCTCGGAGGTGCGGTTGAGGTTGTCGGCGGAGGCCGCGGGAGCGGTGGCGACGACGGCGGTGGCGGCGACCGCGGAGGCGGCGATCAGGGAGACGAAACGCCTACCAAAACCACCAAAAAAGTGCGGAAACATGCGAAAAAAGGTCCTTCCCCCGTGGGTAATGGGCACTACGGGGATCATGCTCACACGAAGCATCGGCGTGTCGAGGCAACGCCACACGGAAACGACTACGTGTCGTCATACGGACGCGCAAGGTCCCCGGGACGTACTCGTCCCGGGGACCTTGCGCACTTCCACCCGCCGAAATCCCTCAGCGCACCGCGTGGCCCGCCTCGCGCAGGCTCCGCTTGACGTCGGCGACGGTGAACTCGCCGAAGTGGAAGACCGTCGCGGCCAGCACCGCGTCCGCGCCCGCCTCCACCGCCGGGACGAAGTGCTCGACCGCCCCCGCGCCGCCGGAGGCGATCAGGGGCACGTCCACCCGGGCCCGCGCCCCGCGGATCAGCTCCAGGTCGAAGCCGGCCCTGGTGCCGTCGGCGTCCATCGAGTTGAGCAGGATCTCCCCCGCGCCCAGCCCGGCGGCGCGCTCGCACCACTCCAGGGCGTCGATCCCGGTCCCGCGGCGGCCGCCGTGGGTGGTGACCTCGAACCCGCTGGGGGTCGGCCGGTCGCCCTCGCGCACCCGGCGCACGTCGGCGGAGAGCACCAGGACCTGGCGGCCGAAGCGCTCGGCGATCTCCTCGATGAGCTCGGGCCGGGCGATGGCGGCCGTGTTGACGCCCACCTTGTCCGCGCCCGCCCGCAGCAGGAGGTCGACGTCGTCGGCGGTGCGCACCCCGCCGCCCACGGTCAGCGGGATGAACACCTGGTCGGCGGTGCGGCGGACCACGTCGTAGGTGGTCTCCCGGTCGCCGCTGGAGGCGGTGACGTCGAGGAAGGTGAGCTCGTCCGCGCCGGCCGCGTCGTAGCCGTGGGCGAGCTCCACCGGGTCGCCCGCGTCGCGCAGGTTCTCGAAGTTGACGCCCTTGACCACCCGCCCGGCGTCCACGTCCAGACAGGGGATGACGCGCACGGCCAGGCTCACCGGACCACGTCCTCGGCGTCGCGCACCGCAGCCAGGGCGTCCTCCAGGGTGAACGCGCCCTCGTACAGCGCGGTGCCCATGATGGCGCCCTCCACCCCCAGCGGGACCAGGGTGGCGATGGCCTTCAGGTCGTCCAGGCTGGACACGCCGCCGCTGGCGACCACCGGCTTGTCGGTGCGCTCGCACACGGTGCGCAGCAGGTCCAGGTTGGGGCCCTTGAGGGTGCCGTCCTTGTTGACGTCGGTGACGACGTACCGGGCGCAGCCCTCCGACTCCAGCCGGTCCAGGGTCGCGAACAGGTCGCCGCCGTCCCGGGTCCAGCCGCGCGCGGCCAGGGTCGTGCCGCGCACGTCCAGGCCGATCGCGATCCGGTCGCCGTGCTCGGCGATGATCCTGGCGCACCACTCCGGGTTCTCCAGGGCCGCGGTGCCGATGTTGACCCGGCGGCACCCGGTGGACAGCGCGGCGGCCAGCGACTCGTCGTCGCGGATGCCGCCGGACATCTCCACCTTGACGTCCAGGCGTCCCACGATGTCGCGCAGCAGGTCGCGGTTGTGTCCGCGCCCGAACGCGGCGTCCAGGTCCACCAGGTGGATCCACTCGGCCCCGGCGTTCTGCCAGGCCGTGGCGGCCTCGAAGGGGTCGCCGTACTGGCCCCCCGAACCGGCCTTGCCCTGGACGAGCTGGACGGCCTGCCCGCCCGCCACGTCCACGGCGGGAAGCAGTTCGAGTGCGGGGGACGACGGGGTGTGCTCGCCGGTCATGAAACCTTCTCGTGCTCGGTGGGAAAACGTCGGTCAGAGGGTGGCGACCCAGTTGGCGAGCAGGCGGGCGCCCGCGTCGCCGGACTTCTCCGGGTGGAACTGGGTGGCGCACAGCGGCCCGTTCTCGACGGCGGCCACGAACGGCTCGCCGTGCTCGGCCCAGGTGACCCCGGGCTCGCGGATGCGCTCGTTGTGCGTGGAGAACTCCCACTCGCGCACCGCGTAGGAGTGCACGAAGTAGAAGCGCTCCTGCGGGCCGATCCCGGCGAAGAGCCGCGTGTCCGCGGGGGGCCGGACGGTGTTCCAGCCCATGTGCGGCACGATCGGCGCGCGCAGGCGGTCCACGGTCCCGGGCCACTCGCCGCAGCCCTCGGTCACCTGGTCCCCGGCCCTCGGGTCGGCGCGCTCCACGCCCCGGTCGAAGAGGACCTGCATCCCCACGCAGATGCCCAGGACGGGGCGGCCCCCGGCCACGCGCCGACCGATGATCCGGTCGCCGCCGGCCGCTCTGAGGCTGGACATGCAGGCGCTGAACGCGCCGACGCCCGGGACGACGAGGCCGTCCGCCTCCAGTGCGGCGTGCGGGTCGGAGGTGACGGTGACGTCGGCGCCGGTGCGCTCCATGGCGCGCTGCGCCGAGCTCAGGTTGCCGGAGCCGTAGTCGAAGACGACCACTCGTGACGGCATGGGAACTGCCCTTCCTCTACAGGTAGCCCAGTCGGAGAGCGCCGGAGGCGACGGCGAGCACGGTGCAGCCGGCCAGGGCCACGGCGATGAGCCTGTTGACCTTCCACATCGCGTAGGCGCCCCCGGCCAGGAAACCGCCCAGCACGACGAGGGCGATCCCCCACAGGTCGGTGTCCATCTACAGGGCGCCCTTGGTGGAGGGGATGCCGCTGACGCGCGGGTCCTTCTCCGTGGCGGAGCGCAGGGCGCGCGCCAGTGCCTTGAACTGGCACTCCACGATGTGGTGGGCGTTGCGCCCGTAGGGGACGCGCACGTGCAGGGCGACCCGCGCCTGGGCGACGAAGGACTCCAGGATGTGGCGGGTCATGGTGGTGTCGTAGTCGCGGCCGATGATCGGCGCCATGCCCTCGGGTTCGCTGTGGACCAGGTAGGGGCGGCCGGAGACGTCGACGGTCACCTCGGCCAGTGCCTCGTCGAGGGGCACCTTGGCGTCGGCGAAGCGGCGGATGCCGGCCTTGTCGCCGAGCGCCTCCCGGAAGGCCGCGCCCAGGGCCAGGGCGGTGTCCTCCATGGTGTGGTGCGAGTCGATGTGCAGGTCGCCCTCGGTGCGCACGGTCAGGTCGAACAGGCCGTGCTTGGCGAGCTGGTCGAGCATGTGGTCGAAGAAGCCGACGCCGGTGGAGACGTCGGCGACGCCGGTGCCGTCCAGGTCGATCTCGACCAGGACCTTGGTTTCCTTGGTTGCGCGTTCGACGCGCCCGATACGGCTCATGGTGACTCTCCCGGTGGTTCTGGCGGGTGCGGTGGGGCGGGGCCGGCGGGTCCCGGAGGCGCGGTCAGCGGCCGGTCGCGCGGAGGAGCGCTGCCCGGAAGGCGGCCATCTCCTCCGGGGTGCCGACGGTGACGCGCAGCCAGCCCGGCGGACCGACCTCGCGGATGAGGACCTGCTGGTCGAGCATCGCCTGCCACACCTCGGTGCGGTCCTCGAACTCACCGAACAGGACGAAGTTCGCGTCGGAGTCGGCCACGGCGAAGCCGTGCTCGCGCAGCCAGGCGACGGCGGCGTCGCGTTCGGCGCGCAGGTCGTCGACGGCGCCGAGGAGTTCGTCGGAGTGGTCGAGCGCGGTGAGCGCGACCGTCTGGGTGACGGCGGACAGGTGGTAGGGCAGGCGGACCAGCTGGAGTGCGTCGACCACGGCCGGGTGCGCGGCCAGGTAGCCGACGCGGGCACCGGCCAGGGCGAACGCCTTGGACATCGTGCGCGAGACGATCAGCCTGGGGTGGTCGGCCAGCAGGGTGAGCGCGCTGGGCGTGCCCGTGCGGCGGAACTCGGCGTAGGCCTCGTCCACGACCACGACCCCGGGGGCCGCTTCGGCGACGCGCGCGATGTCGGCGATGTCCAGGGCGGTGCCGGTGGGGTTGTTGGGCGAGGTGAGGAAGACCACGCTGGGCCGGTGCTCGGCGATCGCGGCCAGGGCCGTGTCGGTGTCGATCCGGAAGTCGGCGTCGCGCGGCACGGACACCCATCCCGTCCCGGTGCCCCGGGAGATGATCGGGTGCATCGAGTAGGACGGCTCGAAGCCCATGGCGGTCCGGCCCGGCCCTCCGAAGGCCTGGAGGATCTGCTGGAGGACCTCGTTGGACCCGTTGGCCGCCCACACGTGGGCGCCGGTCAGACCGTGGCCGAGGTAGGAGGCCAGGCCCTCGCGCAGGCGGACCGCGTCCCGGTCGGGGTAGCGGTTGAGGCCCAGCGCGGTGGCGGCGACGGCGTCGGCCAGGGCCCTGGCGAGGCGGGGCGAGGGCGCGTGCGGGTTCTCGTTGGTGTTGAGGACCACCGGCACGTCCAGTTGGGGCGCCCCGTAGGGCGAGCGCCCCCGCAGGTCGTCGCGGAGTGGCAGGTCGTTCAGTGTGAAGCTCACGGGTTCCACGCTCATGGTCGGTTGTGGGCGGGCGGGTGTGCGGGGCTCCCGCGGCCTGTGCGGCCGCGCGGTCCCCCGGCCCCCTCCCGCCGGGCGGTCGGCCGCAGGGCTCAGGCCGTCACCGGGTTCGTGCGCGCGGCGACGGCCTCGCCGTGCGCGGGCAGGTCCTCGGCGTCGGCCAGGGTGATGACGTGGTGGGCGACGTCGGCCAGCGCGTCGCGGTCGTAGTCCACGATGTGCACCCCGCGCAGGAAGGTCTGCACGCTCAGGCCGCCGGAGTGGCAGGCGCAGCCGCCGGTGGGCAGCACGTGGTTGGACCCGGCCGCGTAGTCGCCGAGGGAGACCGGTGAGAAGTCGCCGACGAAGACAGCCCCCGCGTTGCGCACGCGCGCGGCCCGCGCGGGGGCGTCCACGGTCATGATCTCCAGGTGCTCGGCGGCGTAGGCGTCCACGACCGCGAGCCCGTGTTCGAGGTCGTCCACCAGGACGATGCCGGACTGCGGACCGGACAGGGCCTCGCGGACGCGGCCGCTGTGCTTGGTGGCGGCGACGCGCCGCTCCAGGTGCCCGGTGACGGCGTCGGCGAGCGCCTCGTCCGGGGTGACCAGGACCGAGGCCGCGACGACGTCGTGCTCGGCCTGGCTGACGAGGTCGGCCGCGACGTAGTCGGCGTTGGCGGTGGAGTCCGCCAGGATCGCGATCTCGGTGGGGCCCGCCTCGGCGTCGATGCCGATGACGCCCTTGAGCAGGCGCTTGGCCGCAGCCACCCAGATGTTGCCCGGACCGGTGACCATGTCGGCGCGCCGGCACCCCTCGGCGCCGTAGGCGAACATGGCGATGGCCTGGGCGCCGCCGACCGCGTAGACCTCGTCCACGCCCAGCAGGGCGCACGCGGCGAGGATGGTCGGGTGCGGCAGCCCGCCGAAGTCGCTCTGCGGCGGTGAGGTGACCGCCAGGGAGCGCACCCCCGCCTCCTGGGCGGGGACGACGTTCATGATGACGCTGGAGGGGTAGACGGCCCGGCCGCCCGGCACGTAGAGGCCGACGCGGTCGACCGGGATCCACTTCTCGGTGACGGTGCCGCCCGGGACGACCTGGGTGGTGTGGTCGGAGCGGCGCTGGTCCCGGTGGACCTTGCGGACGCGGCGGATCGACTCCTCCAGCGCGGCGCGCACGGCCGGGTCGAGACCGGTCAGGGCCCCCTCGATCGCCTCGGCGGGCACGCGGATGTCGGTGAGCCGGACGCCGTCGAAGCGCTCGGTGAGCTCGATCAGCGCCTCGGTCCCCCGATGGCGCACGTCCTCGCAGATGGGACGTACGCGGTCGGCGGCGGCCGCCACGTCCAGTTCCGCGCGCGGAAGGGCTTCGCGCGGGTCGCCTTGGGTGCCTCGGAGGTCGATTCGACTGATCACGGGCCCAGTCTAGGGGGCCTCGCGCATTCGGTGGGCTGCGGCGTCCGGATGATGGACACCACACCTTCGCGACCGGCGGGTACGCGATCGCGGCGACCCGGGCCGACAACCACCGCAAATACCGCGAATAAGTGTCGCCTAACTTTGGGACACCTAACCTAATTTGACTTCAGAAAGGCTTGCCTAACAATGAGCGACACGTTTTGGCGCGTTTCGTAAAACTCTTATCGATGAGTTATCGTAGGGCCATGACTTCGAACAAAAGCAGCGATATCGGCCTTTCCAAGTTCCACCGCCTCCTGGTCGACCAGGTACGGCACGAGTTCACGGCCTCGCACCAGTACGTCGCCATCGCCGCCTGGTTCGACGACCAGGACCTGCCCCAGCTGGCGCGGGTCTTCTACGAGCAGTCCCTGGAGGAGAGGGACCACGCGATGATGATCGTGCGGTTCCTTCTCGACAGCGACATCCAGTTCGCGCTCCCCTCCGTGGACGAGATCGAGACCGATTTCTCCACCCCCCGCGACCTGGTCGCCCTGGCCCTTCGCCAGGAGCGCGAGGTGACCGACCAGTTCCAGAGACTGGCCAAGGTCGCCCGCGACGAGGACGACTACACGGGCGAGCAGTTCCTCCAGTGGTTCATCCAGGAGCAGACCGAGGAGGTCGCCAAGATGTCGACGCTCCTCAACGTGGTGGACCGCGCCCAGGGCAACCTGTTCGACGTGGAGACCTTCGTGGCCCGCGACATGCCCAGCGAGGACAACGGGAGCCAGGGCGCTCCCGGCACCGCGGGCCCCGCGGTCTCCTGACCGGCGCGGCCCTCCGGCCACGCGGCCGCCCGGTGGGCGGCCGCCTCCCGTGCGGCCCGGGGCCCGGACGCCCGTTCCCGAGGGGGGAGCCGGGAGCCGGCCCCGGGCCGTACGCGCGCCCGGACGCGTTCCGGTGTTCGGCCGAGGCCGAGCCGGGATTCCCCCGGGCCGTACGCGCGCCCGGACGCGCCGACCCGCGCGACGCCGTCGCCCCGCCGGGAGGGAGGCATACTGGGGGCATGCCCGTGGCACTGCCGATCTTCCCGTTGAACACCGTCCTGTTCCCCGGTATGACCGTTCCCCTGCACGTCTTCGAGCGGCGGTACCGGGCCCTGGTCTCGGAGCTGCTCGGCCCCGCCCTCGCCCAGAGCGAGGTGACCGGGCACGACCGGGGACCGCGCCGGTTCGGCGTGGTGTGGATCGAGCTGGGACACGAGGTGGCCGCCGAGTCGGGCCAGGGCGCGGGCGGGGCCGACACCGGGGTGCCGACGATCGGCGGTCCGGGGACCTCGCTCCCCAGGGTGGCCGCCACCGGCTGCACAGCCCTGCTGCGCAACGTGCGCACCTACGACGACGGGCGCTACGACCTGGTGGTCGAGGGGGGCGCCCGGTTCGCGGTCACCGACCTGGCCGAGGTGGACGCCTCCTCCCCCGAGGTGTACTCGACCGCCTCGGTGTCGTTCCTGCCCGAGCCCCTGGGTCCTGACGCCGACGAGCACGCCGAGCACGTACGGGACCTGTTCGGGACCTACTCCCAGCGGTTGGCGTCGATCGGGATGTCGCCGGACTCCGCGCCGGAACTGCCCAAGGACCCCATCGCCCTGTCGTACTCCGTGGCCGCGTCGGTCGTGCTGGACCAGTCCGAGAAGCAGCGGATGCTGGAGGCGGAGGACGCCGCGACACGGCTGGCGGTGGCGGCCAGGTTCCTGCGCCGGGAGAACCGCATCGTGGCGGCCCCCACCCTCCCCAACCTGCCCGCGGGCCCCTTCCTCAGCAACGGCGTCTCCTTCAACTGACCCGGGGCGGGGACGATCCGCACCCCGCCACCGGGGCCCGGCCCGCCCCTCCCCGCAGGTCCCCTCGTGGGGCGCGCGGGTCCGGGTCTAGCCTGCTGTACGGACAGGTGCGGCCGGCGCGGCCCGCCCGGGACCGGCCCGGACGCTTCGCGCGGACCGTCGACGCACATCCGCGCGCTCGCGCGCAGACAGGAACCAGGAATTCCGATGAGCGGAAAAGCCACACCCGCGACCGTGGCCGCCGGGCGGACCAAGACCACCTACACCCTGCACCCCTACGAGGTGGACGGCGGCTCGGAGGGGAGCTCCTACGGCGCCGACGCCGCCGACGCGCTCGGGGTGCCCCGCGAGCACGTCTTCAAGACTCTGATCGCCGAGGTGGACGGGGTGTTCACGGTGGGGGTCGTCCCGGTGAGCACCTCGCTCGACCTCAAGGCGCTCGCCGCCGCGGTCGGCGGCAAGAAGGCCGCCATGGCCGACCCCGACAGGGCCGAGAGGATCACCGGCTACGTCAGGGGCGGGATCAGCCCGCTGGGCCAGCGCAAGCGGCTGCGGACGGTGATCGACTCCTCGGTGACGGACCTGGCCTCCGTCTACGTCTCGGCGGGGAGGCGCGGCCTGCAGATGGAGCTGCGCCCGAACGACCTGATCGCGCTCACCGAGGCGGTCACCGCCCCGATCTGCGCCGGCTGACACCGGTCCGGCCACGGGCGGCGGCCGGCGCGGGGGCGGGGCGCGGCGACGCACCGCAGCGGACTGCCACGTTCCCTCCCCGCCGGGGCCGACGTCCGGGAAGGCCCGCGGAGGGGCTGTTGCCGGGCTACCTACCCGAGGGTAGCTTTGTGAAATGGGCAACACATCCCCCTTCTCCTCCGTTCCCGGTATGTTCACCCACCGCGTCGCCGAGTCCGGTGACGCCGTGGCGTTCAGCCATCCCGTCCCCGACCCGAGCGGCGCTCCCGAGAAGTGGGAGACCCTCACCTGGTCCCAGACCCTCGACCGCGTGCGCGACCTCGCGCTGGGCCTGCACTCCCTGGGAGTGACCTCCCAGGCGCGGTGCGCCATCGCCTCCGGCACCCGGATGGAGTGGATCCTCGCCGACCTGGCCATCCTCTGCGCCGGCGGCGCCTCCACCACCGTCTACCCCTCCAGCACCCCGCCCGACTGCGCCTACATCCTCTCCGACTCCGGCAGCATGGTGGTCTTCGCCGAGGACGCCGCACAGGTCGCCAAGCTCGTCGACCAGCGGGCGCAGATCCCCGGCGTGTCCAAGGTGGTCGTCTTCGACGGCGACGGGGACGGCGACTGGGTCATCACCCTGGACGAGCTGTCCGCCCTGGGCGCGGAGCTCCGGGAGGAGAGACCCGGCCTGTTCGACGCACTCGTCGCGGCGGTCCGGCCCGACCACCTGGCCACCCTCATCTACACCTCCGGCAGCACCGGAAGGCCCAAGGGCGTGCGCCTGGACCACTCCAACTGGCTTTACGAGGCCCAGGCGGTCCAGGACCTGGACGAGGAGCTGCGCGGGCAGGGCTGGGAGATGCTCACCCCCGACGACGTCCAGTACCTGTGGCTGCCCCTGTCCCACGTCTTCGGCAAGCTCATGCAGGTCAGCCAGTTGCGGATCGGTTTCAGGACCGCCGTGGACGGCCGGGTGGACAAGATCGTGGACAACCTGGCGATCGTGCAGCCCACCTTCATGGCGGCCGCGCCGCGCATCTTCGAGAAGGTGTACAACCGGGTCGTCATGCAGGCCGCGGAGGGCGGCGCCGCCAAGTACCGGATCTTCCGGTGGGCCGCGGGGGTCGCGGACCGGGTCGCCCGCGAGAAGGAGAAGGGGCGGACGCCCACCGGCCTGCTGGCCGTCCAGCACCGGGTGGCGGACCGGCTCGTGTTCTCCAGGCTGCGGGCGCGCTTCGGGGAGCGCCTCAAGTTCTTCGTCTCCGGCAGCGCCCCGCTCTCCCCCGAGATCGGCCGGTTCTTCTACGGGGCCGGAATCCTCATCCTGGAGGGCTACGGCCTCACCGAGACCAGTGCGGGCACGTTCCTCAACCGGCCGGGTTCGGTCCGGTTCGGCACCGTGGGCCTGCCCATGCCCGGCACGGAGGTCAAGCTCGCCGAGGACGGCGAGATCCTCATCCGCGGCGGGTGCGTGATGCGCGGCTACCACAACCTGTCCGGCGCCACCGAGGAGGCGCTCGGCCCGGACGGATGGTTCGCCACCGGCGACATCGGCGTCCTGGAGGGCGGACACCTGCGGATCACCGACCGCAAGAAGGAGCTCATCAAGACGTCCGGCGGCAAGTACGTCGCGCCGCAGGGGATCGAGAGCCGCTTCAAGGCGCTGTGCCCCTACGTGAGCAACCTGGTCGTGCACGGCGACAGGCGCCCCTACTGCACCGCGCTGGTGGCCCTGGACCCCGAGGCCGTCGGCGTGTGGGCGGCCGAGAACGGACTGGGCCACCTCGACTACACGGCACTGACCGCGGAGCCCCGGGTGCGGCAGATGGTCCAGGAGGCCGTCGACGAGCTGAACAGGGGGCTGCCCCGGCACGAGACGGTCAAGAGGTTCACCGTCCTCCCCCACGACCTGACCGTGGAGGAGGGCGAGATCACCCCCAGTCTCAAGATGAGGCGGAGGACGATCGAGGCCAAGTACCGGCACCTCCTCGACGCCATGTACGAGGACTCGGTCCGGCCCCTCTGAGGCGCACGCGGCCGGGGGTCAGCGCCCGGTGCCCTCCGGTCCGGACGGGTCGTGTTCGACCGCGACAGGCGCACCGCGGGCGGGCGGCGCCGGGGGCAGCCCGCCGTCCCGCGGCGTCCGGTCCCCGCCCTCCTGCCCGACGGCTCCCTCCGCCGCCCCCTCGGGCGGCGCGGGAGGGGGCGGGGGGACGCCGGGCAGGTCGCGGCGCACGATGCTGACCGCGTCGAGCAGGCCGTACTGGAGCACGAACACGAAGGGCCAGGCCACCAGGAACGCGGTCGCGTCCAGGTGGAGCCCGGTCACGACCGTCGCGCCGGACTCCGCCGCCCCGACGGCGGCGTGGACCCCGCCGTCCAGTGCCACCCCGACGCGCCAGGTGAGCAGGGCGCCCGCGACCGCGCCCAGGAAACCCGCGACCAGGACGGCCAGGCGCAGGTCCTGGAGGCGTCGCCGGGCCAGCGGGAACTGGACCATGTAGGCCGCGTACCCGGTGGCCAGGCCGGCGAGCGCGGTCATGACGACGAAGTAGCCCTCACCGGCGAACACGTCCTCGGTGGTGCCGGTGAAGACCTGCCCGTCGCCCAGCGCGGTGCCCTCCGCGCGGGGCGCGAACTGCCACCACACCAGGCCCAGCAGCGCGCCCAGCAGAACCAGGGCCCCGAAGACGCACGCCCCCACGGCCAGCTGTCGTAGCGGCGCCGCCCCGTCCGCGCGGTTCTGCTCCGTCATCTCCCCAACTCTCCTCACCCCGTCCCGGTCCCACCCCGGAAAACCAGTGGATACAGGGCATAGCCGGAACGGAGAATACCGGCATGAGCGACGAGAACAGCCCTCCGGCCGCACCCGCGCCCCGGCGTGTCGATCCTCCCCTGGCGGCCGACGAGCGCACCATGCTCACCAGTTATCTGGACAGGCAGCGCGCCACGGTCCACCTCAAGTGCGCCGGTCTGGCCTCGGAGCTGTCGGGGGCGGCTCCCCTCCCCACCTCTCCGCTGATGACCGCGGGCGGCCTCGTGTCCCATCTGCGGTGGGTGGAGGCGTTCTGGTTCGAGGTGGTGATGCTCAACCAGGCCGACCGGGCGCCGTACTCGCTGGAGGACCCGGACGCCGAGTTCCGCGTCGGCGCCGAGCTGCCGCTCACGGGGCTGCTCGACGACTACGCGGCCCAGTGCGCGCGCTCGCGCGAGATCACCGCGAGGCTGGAGCTGGGGGCGTCGGCCCGCCGTTCGCGGCCGCAGCCGACCCTGCGCTGGGTGCTCCTGCACATGATCGAGGAGACCGCCCGCCACAACGGGCACCTGGACGTCCTGCGCGAACTCGCCGACGGCGTGACCGGGCAGTAGGACCGGGCCGGGGCGCGCCCCCGGAGCCCTCCCCGTCCACGGCCTCCCGCACCGGGGACGGCGCCTCCGGAAATGCGCTGGCGCGCGAGGGGCGCCGACCGGACAATACGGGGATGAACGACGAGAACGTCCCCCTGACCGCCCCCGGCCGCGTCGATCCGCCCATGGCGGCCGACGAGCGCACCATGCTCACGACGTGGCTGGAGTGGCACCGCGCCACGGTGCACGCCAAGTGCGTGGGCCTGTCCCCCGGGCACGCCTCCGCCACCCCGCTTCCGACGTCGCCGCTGATGAGCGTCAGCGCCGTGGTCTCGCACCTGCGCTGGGTGGAGCACGCCTGGTTCGAGAAGCTCCTGATGGGACTGCCCGAGAACGGGCATGCGACCCCCGAGGACCCCGACGCCGAGTGGCGGCGCGGCAGTGAGCTCCCCCTGTCCCTGCTGCTCGACGAGTACGAGGAGCAGTGCGCGCGCTCGCGCGAGATCACCGCGGGGCTCGACCTGGACGCGGTGGCCGCCACCGCCCGGAAGGACGAGGAGCCCACCACCCTGCGCTGGGTCCTGGTGCACATGATCGAGGAGACCGCCCGCCACAACGGGCACCTGGACCTGCTGCGCGAACTCGCCGACGGGGTGACCGGCGAGTAGGGCGGGACCGGAACCGGGGCCGGACCGCGGAGGGCCCGTGCCGACCGCTGGAAACCCAGGGTCGTGTCCACGGGCCCCCGGCGTCCCCGGCTCAGAGGCCGGCGTCCTCCTCGGGGTCCGGCTCCGGGGCGGTGTCCTCCTCGGCCAGGATCAGGTAGAGGTTGCGCCGTGTCTCGGCCAGGAGCCGCTTGGCGCGGTCCAGCTGGTCGTCGGTGCCCGCCTGGGCGACCTGGGCGGCGGCCGCCGCCAGCTGGTACGCCAGGCCGCCGATCTCCTCGTAGCGGGACCGGCTGTCCGCGTGGGCGTCCGCACCCGCCTCCCAGGGCGGGGTGAGCCCGGCGCCGTTCTCGTCCAGGTAGGCGATGCCCTCCTCGGTGAGCCGGTAGGGACGGCGACGCCCCTCCCCCTCCTCCTGTGCGACCAGGCCCTCGTCCTCCAGCTGCTGGAGCATCGGGTAGACGGACCCGGGGCTGGGCCGCCACATGCCGCCGCTGCGATCGCGGCCCTCGCGGATGATCTCGTAGCCGCTGCGCGGCTCCTCGGCGATGAGCAGCAGGATGCCGGTGCGGACGTCGCCGCGCCGGGCCCGGCGCCCGTCGCCGCGACCGCCCCGGTGGCCGCCGGGACCGTGTCCGAAACCGCCGAACGGGCCCCCGAAGGGGACTCCCGCCCCTCCCCAGGGTCCGCCTCCCGGCGGGACTCCGGGAGGCGGCGGGGGCGGCGGCGGTCCGAACTGCGCCCGGTCGCCGCCGTGCTCGTGTCCGTACTCGTGCGGGTGGGGGCCGCGGTGCGCGTCGGCCGGGTGCCGGTCCCAGGGACGCCGCGCACGCTCGGAGCGTCCGCCGCGTGCGTTCCAGGACCAGGGGCCGGGAAGTGCCATGGCGCTCATGCTGTTCTCCTTCTATCGATACAGAGAGACTGTCTACTCTGTTCTGATAGCTCAAAGATATATCGTTAACTTTCTTCCGGCAAGTCCCGGACACAGAAGAATCCCCGTGGGCCGCACCGCGCGGCTCACGGGGATCCTGATCGCTCGGGGTCAGTAGTCGACCGCGTACGCCCCCAGCAGGCTCTTCACCTCGCCGTTGAACTCCGGGGAGATCCGCACCGAGTAGCGGTCCACGGCGTAGATCCTCGACCGGACCGGGTTGTCCACCCTGATCCGCACCGGTGTCGCCCCCTGGTGGCTGGCCAGCACCTGGCGCAGGTCGACGACCAGGTCCGGGGTGAGGCGCTTCTCGTCCACGGTCAGCAGCACCGGCGGCTCACCCTCGGTGATGTGCGAGATGTCCAGGATCGACATCTCCGAGGCGAACATCGACCACGTGCCGTCCCGGTCGTTCAGGCGGCCCTTGACCGTGACCGCCGTGTCCTCCAGCAGGGCCTCCACGTACAGGGGGTAGGTCTTGGGGAAGAACAGCACCTCCATGGAGGCGTCCAGGTCCTCCACCGTGGCGATGGCCCACTGGTTGCCCGCCTTGTTGGTGCGCTTGTCCACCTTGGAGATCAGGCCGGAGATCCGCACCTCACCGCGTTCGCGGCCCAGGTCACCGGCGACGATCTGCGCGATGGACGTGTCCCGCGACCGCGCCAGGACGCGCTCCGCCCCCGCCAGCGGGTGGCTGGACACGTACAGGCCCAGCATCTCCCGCTCGAACGCCAGCTTGGTCTTGCGGTCCCACTCCTCGTCCCCCCAGTTGATGTTGAGGCCGATGGGGGTGGAGTCGCCGCCCTCCTCCGCACCGCCGAACAGGTCGAACTGGCCGTGCGCCTCCTGCTTCTTGGAGCTGATCATGCCGTCGACCGCGGTCTCGTGGTGGCGGTACAGCTCACGTCGCGGCTGACCGAGCGAGTCGAACCCGCCCGCCTTGATCAGCGACTCGATGACCCTCTTGTTGCAGGCCGCCAGCTCGATCTTGGCCAGGAAGTCGGTGAAGGACGTGTACTTGCCCTTCTCCGTACGGGTCTTGACGATGGAGTTGACCACGTTGGCGCCGACGTTGCGGACGGCGCCCATGCCGAAGCGGATGTCCTTGCCCACCGGTGTGAAGCGCAGACCCGACTCGTTGACGTCCGGGGGGAGCACCTTGATGCCCTGCGCCCGGCACTCCGCCAGGTAGACCGCCATCTTGTCCTTGTCGTCGCTGACCGAGGTCAGCAGCGCGGCCATGTACGCGGCCGGGTAGTTGGCCTTGAGGTAGGCGGTCCAGTAGGAGACCAGCGCGTAGCCGGCGGCGTGCGACTTGTTGAACGCGTACCCGGCGAACGGGAGCATGACGTCCCACAGGGCCTGAACGGCCTCCCTGGAGAATCCCCTCTCCATGGCACCGGGGAAGAACTTGGCCTCCTCCTCCTCCAGCGCCTCCTTCTTCTTCTTGCCCATCGCGCGGCGCATGAGGTCGGCGCCGCCCAGCGTGTAGCCGGCCAGCTGCTGGGCGATGGCCATGATCTGCTCCTGATACACGATCAGGTGGAAGGTCTCCTGGAGGATCGGCTCCAGGGCGTCCTTCAGCTCCGGGTGGATCGCGGTGACCTCCTGGCGCCCGTTCGACCGGTCGGCGTAGTCGTTGTGCGCGTTCGCGGCCATCGGGCCGGGCCGGTACAGGGCGTTGACCGCCGCGATGTCACCGAACTTCTTCGGCTGCATCCGCTTGAGCAGGTTGCGCATCGCGCCGCCGTCCAGCTGGAACACGCCCAGGGTGTCGCCGCGCGAGAGGAGCTGGTAGGTCTTCTTGTCGTCCAGCGGAAGCTTGATGAGGTCGATGTCGACCCCCTCCGCCTCCTTGATGCTCTTGACCGCGTCGTCCATGATCGTCAGGTTGCGCAGGCCCAGGAAGTCCATCTTGAGCAGGCCCATGTCCTCGCACTGAGGATAGGGAAAGCCCGTGATGATGGCACCGTCGTTGTCCCGCTTGTGCAGCGGGATGACGTCGAGCAGGGGCTCCTTGGACAGGATGACGCCCGCCGCGTGCACGCCGGTGCCGCGTGTCAGGCCCTCGATACCCCGCGCGGTCTCCATGACCTTGTTGACCTGCGGGTCGTTCTCGACGAGGCTGCGCAGCTCGGTCGTCTCCGAGTAGCGCTCGTGCTCGGTGTTGAACACCGCGTCGAGCGGGATCTCCTTGCCGCCGACCGCGGCCGGGAACGCCTTCGTGATCTGGTCGCCCACCGAGTAGGGCATGCCCAGGATGCGGGTGGAGTCCTTCACCGCGGCCTTGGCCTTGATGGTGCCGAAGGTGAGGATCTGGGCGACGCGCTCCTCGCCGTACAGCCGCGTGACGTACTCGATCATCTCGCCGCGCCGACGCTCGTCGAAGTCCAGGTCGACATCGGGCATGGACACGCGCTCGGGGTTGAGGAACCGCTCGAACAGCAGGCCGTGCTCGAGCGGGTCGAGGTCGGTGATGCCGAGGACGTAGGCGATCATCGACCCGGCCGCCGAGCCGCGCCCCGGGCCCAGGGCGATCTTGCTCTTGCGCGCGTACTGGCAGATGTCGGCGACCACGAGGAAGTAGGCCGGGAAGCCCATCTCGTTGATGATCGCCAGCTCGAACTCGACCCGCTTCTGGACCTCCTCGCCCGCCCCGTCCGGGTAGCGCGTCGGAAGCAGCCGCTGGACCTCCTTGGCCAGCCAGGAGGCCTGGGACTCCCCCTCGGGCACCGGGAAGACCGGCATGAGGTCCCGGTGCTTGAACACGGCGTCGTAGGCGTTGGGATCGACGCGCTCGGCGATGAGCAGGGTGTTCTTGCACCCCTGCTTCCACTCGTCGAAGTCGAGGATGCCGCGCATCTCGTCGGCGGTCTTGAGGTAGTAGCCCGAGCCGTTGAACCGGAACCGGGTGGGGTCGTCCAGGTTCTTGCCCACGCCCACCGCCAGCAGGGCGTCGTGCGCCGCCGCCTGGTTCTCGTACACGTAGTGGGAGTCGTTGGTGACCAGCGGCGGGATGTTCAGCTCGCGGCCGACCTTGAGGAGGCCGTCGCGGACCTCCTTCTCGATGCTCACACCGTGGTCCATCAGCTCCAGGAAGACGTTGTCCCGGCCGAAGATGTCCTGGAGCCCGGCCGCGTACTCGATGGCCTCCTTCTCCTGGCCCAGCCGCAGCCGCGTCTGCACGCCGCCCGACGGGCAGCCCGTGGAGACGATGATGCCCTCGTTGTACTCCTGCATGAGCTCCAGGTCCATGCGGGGCTTCATGTAGTAGCCCTCCATGGACGCCAGCGAGGACATCCGGAAGAGGTTGCGCAGCCCGGTCTCGTTCTGCGCCAGCATCGTCATGTGGAGAAAGCGTCCGCCACCCGAGATGTCCTTGGCACCCTCGGTCGAGGCGTCGTCGGAGGTGTTGGACCGCCCCCAGAACACGCGCTTCTTGTGGAACCTGGATTCGGGCGCCACGTACGCCTCGATGCCGATGATCGGCTTGACACCGGTGCCCTTGGACTGCTGGTAGAACTCGTAGGCGCCGAACATGTTGCCGTGGTCGGTCATGGCGACCGCCGGCATCCCCAACCGCGCCGCCTCCTTGAAGAGGGGCTTCAACTTCGCGGCGCCGTCCAGCATCGAGTACTCGGTGTGGACGTGCAGATGGGTGAAGGAGTCGGCCATGGTTCGGGTGCCCCCATGAGGGTCGTAGGTCGGGTGGTATCTCCCGAGCCTACGACTTTCCCACGACGCTCGCGGTCCCCTGTGGACGACGAACCGGACTCCCTGCCTGCGAGCGCGGAGCCGGACGGGTCCCCGTGTCCTAGATCACGATGCCGTTCTCACGGGCGTAGTGGCGGACGAACGCCTCCATCTCCGCCTTGGTGAAGCGCAGCGCCTCGGCCCCCGGGTTCTTGGAGTCCCGCAGGGCGACCACCCCGGGAGTGTCCGCGACGAGGACGCACGACTCCTCGTCTCCGTCGTCGTCGCTGTTGCCTCCACAGGGCTTCACCCACGACAGCTCGCTCAGATCCAGCTCGTACAAGGCGCGCACCGACATCTCCTCAGCTCATCACCGGTAACCGCTCGGCCACAGCGTGCGTGGCTGTTGAGACGATGCCCCTACATCCGTGGCCGGACACCGGCAAGCCGCTCACAATGAGATACCCGCGATCACAGTCGGACACAGGGGCTTCGAGCATTTCGATCGTCTGCCCACAGGACGGCTGTGACCAGAACCCACCGTTCCAGACCCGCGTCTCCCGCTGCCGGGCACGAGTTCCCCGGACAACCGCCGTGGGCCGTCCGGCCACCGAGGGTCTCCGGCGGCAGAGGTGGCGGAAGAAGTCAGTGCCGTCCGGCGGACCCGAGGAAGGAACTCCACTCCCCCGAGCCGAAGGAGAAGTGGCCCAGCCCAGGGTTCTTGGAGTCTCTCAGGTGCATGTGGCAGTCCCCATCGGCCACCTCGGCGCAGTCGCCGCTCTGGCCACTGCTGTAGCGGGACTTCCGCCAGTCCAGCGCCACCTCCACGCACTCGCCACCTTGGTTACTGCTGTAGCTCGACTTCCTCCACTGGAAATCAGAGGTTTCGAGCGTCTTCCTCATGGTTCTCCCAGCATGCTTGAGATCATGCGCACTGACTCGTCAACAGACAACGCCCTCTCACAGAGCGCATTGAAAGACAGCGTCCGCTCGATGACCTCCTGGTCAACGGTCGTGATATGCGCGGTTCCAGGAGCTTCGACATAGACAGCACGTTCCTCCGGCAACTGCAATATCACCATCATTCCACTCAGACCAGCGTGCGCCCGCCTCTCGAACGGCATGACTTGGATCTTGGTGCGCCTGCCCTGCCCTGCTTCAACGAGCCGCTCGAGTTGAGCCCGGAAGACCACGTCGCTACCGACAGGGCGCTGGATTACCGCTTCGTCCAACACGAACCAGAGCAGAGGCGGAGTCCTCGAGAGCAGAATCTCCTGACGCCGCATCCGCCCCTGAACCTGCCTCTCCACCTCCTCGTCGCTCATCGGCGGATAGTAAGAACGAAGCAACTCACGCGCGTAGTCCTCCGTTTGCAGCAGCCCCGGTACGGTTTGGCTCGCAAAGCCCGTGATCATCGTCGCTTCGGCTTCAAGGACCGTGTAGGGCCGAAACCAGCTCTTGTAGACGTCGTTGGCGCTCTCCAGCAGGGGCAGTATCCGGCTCAGGGCGCCCCCGGTGTTCAGCGCCTCGTCGCAGCACTCGGTGAACCGGGAGGTGACCTTGTCCCCCTCCCGGCTCTCCACCGGCGAGCGCTTGGCGGTCTCCACCATGGAGACCATGGACTTCGAGTACGGGATGAGTTCTGCGAGCTGGGCCTGGGTCAGCCCGGCGGCCTCGCGGTGACGCTTGAGCTCGGTGGCGTAGTACCTCAGAGCCAGTGAAGCCGGGCGCGGCTCGGCCTCGGGCTCCTCTTCCGGGACGAGGTGCAGGTCGGGCATGGCGAACGCTCCGGAGTGGGCGAGGGAAGAACGAACAGCGCCGTCCAACGCAGACCGGCCTTTCCAGCCTAGATCCGCACTCACCACCGGTGGAGGCTTTCCACAGACCTGGTTCGGCCACGAGGTCCACAGTCGTTCGCGCCCCGGTCACAGCGGACCGTTCCCAGGCCGCTCCGAACCACAGGGCCCTCCGGCATGTGGGACACGAAGCCACAGCTCGCACCGTGAACAGGAATCAGTAGCACAGGGCGGACACCGGGATCCAGGCTCAAAGCATGCAGAACACCACCGCGGTTCCGATCCTGTCCCCGGTCCTGGCCCCCGGAGCCCTGCGCGCCGAGGCCGAGCTCATGGCGGCCGAGGCGGCGCCCCGCCGATTCGCCGTGTGTGCCATGGACTACGACGAGTCCGACGCGGTCGTCCTCGCCTGGGGCCAGGCGTTCCGCGACGGCCGCGTCACCCTCGTCGGCGACGCGGTACCGGTCCGGGGCACCTTCTCCTCTGTCAGGTCCGCCCTGCGCGTGTGCCGAGCACTGGGTGCCCCGCTGCACGTCGCCTGGGTGGATCCCGAACCGGAGGGGTAGCGGTCGTTCCGGGTCGGACCCGTCCCTTGCTCAGGCGGCGCGGACGCGGCCGGCGAGGGCGCGCAGCCAGGGCTCCCGGAAGCCGGGCTCGCCCGCCAGGACCCGGCGGAAGCGCTCCCTGGCCTCGGGGGTGCGCCCGTACCTGTGCAGGGCGACCGCGCTGCCGAGGGCTGCGCGGGCCTCCTCGTCCCGCCGGGGCACGGTCACACCCGGATCCGCCCAGCGGTGGCGCCGGAAGGAGTCCTCGGCCTTGGGCTGGGTGTTGCCCAGATAGCCCCACAGCCAACCGGAGACGGACACGTTGCGCACCGCGCGGGCGGGAAGCTCCTCCACCCAGTCGGCGTGCTGCTGCCAGCGCCAGGTCTTCGGGCTCGTCTTCCCCCTGGCGGTGACCCCCAGGTAGCGGACCTTCGTCCGGATCACGTTCCAGGCGGCGCGCTCGTCGTCGATCCAGTCCCGCAGCTCCCGGTGGAGGTTCCCGAAGGTGGAGCCCGCGGCGACCAGGTCGACGAGGACCACGGGGCGTTTGCGGCCCGCCAGCCCCGCCGGGGACAGCCCTGCGTCGGCCAGGTTGACGCGCAGCTGCCGCCGCTCCCGCGGGGTGGTCCTGCGCCCCTCGTACCCGTAGAGGGACAGCGGCAGCCGGTTCAGGCGCTCGGCGTCGGCCGTCCCCGCGAGGACCCCGCCCAGCAGGTCGTACAGGCTGTCGGGCGAACGGCCGACGAAGAACAGGTCCCCGTCGGCGCTGCGCGCGACGACCTTGGCCGCGCACTCGGTGAGTTCGGCGACGTAGCCGGGGTCGTACTCCTCGGCCCCGTCTCCGACGAGGGACCCCAGCCGGTCGCCGCCGGCCACGTTCCAGCGGAAGGGGCGGTTCGGTTCGATCTGGTCCATGGCCCCATGGAACCAACCGCCGACCGTGCGGCCAAGCGCTTTTCCGGGTGCCGGGGCCCAGGACCCGCGCCACCCGCGCCACCCGCGCCACCCGCGCCACCCGCGCCACCCGCGCCACCCGCGCCACCCGCGCCACCCGCGCCCGGTGGACGGCCCGGGTCCGCCTCCGGTTCACCCCCGCCTGTTACCCTCCCGCGGTCGGGGTGGCGGCACCGCCCCCCGCTCCCCCGGTGAGAGGATGCCTCCATGCCCCCGTCCGTGAACCGCGACGCCCGGCCCGGTCCCCCGGACCGCCCGGCCCGACGCCGCGTGGCCTCCACCGCCACGCTCGTCCTCGCGGCGTCGGCCCTGGTGGCGGCGCCCGCCGCCGCGGCGGAGTCGCCGTCCGTCCCCGGGCCGCCCGGCCCGCACCAGGTCAGGTTCGCGACGTTCAACACCGCCCTCGAGCGCCCCGAGCAGGGTGCGCTCGCGGCCGAGCTCGCCACCCCGGACAGCGAGCAGGCCCGCAACGTCGCGGAGATCATCCAGCACGTGCGGCCCGACGTGCTCCTCGTCAACGAGTTCGACCACGACGAGGAGGGCGAGGGCGCCCGCCTGTTCCAGGACAACTACCTCTCCGTCGGCCAGAACGACGCCGAGGCCATCGACTACCCGTACGTGTACACCGCCCCGGTCAACACGGGCGTGCCCTCCGGCACGGACCTCGACGGGGACGGCCGGGCGGTGACGGAGCCCGGGACCCCCGGCTATGCCGAGGACGCGTTCGGCTACGGCGCCTTCCCCGGACAGTACGGGATGGTCGTGTACTCGATGTACCCGATCGTCACCGAGCGGGTGCGCACCTTCCAGACCTTCCGCTGGGCGGACATGCCGGACGCGCTGCTGCCCACCGACCCGGCGACCGGCGCGCCCTACTACTCCGACGAGGCGCTGGAGGTCCTCCGCCTCTCGTCCAAGAGCCACTGGGACATCCCGGTCGACACGGGGAGGGGGCGCCCGATCCACCTCCTGGCCAGCCACCCCACGCCGCCGGCCTTCGACGGGCCCGAGAGGCGCAACGTCCTGCGCAACCACGACGAGATCCGCTTCTGGGCCGACTACGTCACCCCGCGCGCGGGCTCCTACATCTACGACGACGAGGGCCGGCGCGGCGGCCTGCCGGTCGGCGCCCCCTTCGTCGTCGCGGGCGACCTGAACGCCGATCCCGACGACGGGACCAGCCACCCCGGCGCGATCGCCCGCCTCCTGGAGCACCCGGGGATCACCGACCCCCGCCCCGCCAGCCAGGGCGGCAGGGGCGCCGCCCAGCGCCAGGGCGGCGCCAACGAGGGCCACGCGGGCGACCCCGGCCTCGACAGCGCCGACTTCACGGACGAGCCGGGGCCGGGGAACCTGCGCGTGGACTACGTGCTGCCCTCCCGGATCGTCCCGGTCCGCGGGTCGGGGGTGTTCTGGCCGACCGTGGACGACAGCCTCTTCCGCCTGACCGGCGACTACCCGTTCCCGAGCTCCGACCACCGCCTGGTCTGGGTGGACCTGCTCCGTCCCTGAGCCGCCGCCCCGGGCGCGGGCGTCCGGGGCGGGCGGCCGCGCCCGCTCACGCCCGGGTGGAGTCCGCCCTCCGGGCCCCCGCCTCCTCCTCGGCCGCGGAGAGCCCGGCGCTGATGACGCTGTCCATGATCTCGGCGATCCGGTCGGGGCCCAGTCGCGGGGCGTGGCGGGCCATCCGCTCGACCAGCGCCCGCTCACGGCCCATGTCGCGGCCGGCGAAGTACCCGACCGGCTTGAGCCTCTGCACCTGGGCGGCGACCAGCGCCCGCCGTTCGAGGAGCGCGGCCAGCTCGGCGTCCAGGCGGTCGATGCGCCCGCGCAGGAGGGCGATCTGCTCCTCCGGCGCGGTCGGGGGGACGGCGGGCGCGGGCTCGGGGGTGGCGGACGGGTGGTTCACGGTGGCCTCCGACGGGATGCGTCCACGGACGCGGGTGCGGTGCGGCCGTACGTCCCGCGGGAACGGGTGTGACACGTGCGGGGGCGTCGGCCGCCTGGAAAACGAAAGAGCACCGGGGCTCCCGCCCGGGTGCTCTGCTGCCGACGTTCCCTGTTCCGCCTACGTGGAAGCGGCCGACGGGCTCGTCGGCCTGCTAAACACGTGCATGCGGTGGGTCACGGGCGCCATCCTACCGTGTCCGTCCCGCGCACGGGCGAGGGCGGCCCGTACCGGGGTACGGACCGCCCTCGGAGCTGTGTCCCGCGCGCCGGTCAGGGCACCTCGACGCGCACCATGAGGGCGGTCGCCTCGGCCGTGACCTCGCCGTTGACGCGGATCTCACCGGTGACGTACACCTTGCGCCGCTCGGTGCCGGTCACCCGCGCGACGACCTCCAGGGGCGTGAAGAGCGGCGTGGGCCTGCGGTAGTCGACCTCCAGCCTGGCGGTGAGGCCGGGAGAGGTCGCGAGCGAGGAAGCGGAGCCGACGGCCTGGTCCAGCATGGCGGCGATCCAGCCGCCGTGGACCAGTCCGGGCGGGCCCTGGTAGACGGTGTTGAGGGTGACCTCGCCGCGCACCCCCTCCTCGGTCGCGTCCAGGAACAGCGGCGGGGCCGCGGGGTTGGTGTCACCGGACACCACGTTGGTGATGGTCCCGTACTCGGTGTCGCCGCCGGGCAGCTCGCGCAGGACCATGGTGCCGATCTGTCTGCGGGCCACGTTGAGCCTGTCGGTGAGGCCCTCCACGGTCGCCGCGGCCTCGGCGAGGGTGTCGCCGTCGACCTCGGTGTTGGCGACGGCGTCGATGAGGTCGTGGACACGCGCCACCAGGGAGCGCAGCTCGGAGGGGATCTCGGCCTGCTCGACCACGGGGAGGCCGAAGGCCCGGGGGTCCGGCCGCTCGGTCGCCGGCTGCGTGTTGACCGTCATGTGTTCCTCGTGGGGTCGGTGGGTGCGCGGGTGGAGGGGGCACCGATGTCGAACCGAATCCTACTCGGTAGTATTCCGGCCGCACCCCCGTCGGCCGTGCGCTCCCCGTCACACCGCACCGGGACGGGGAGCACCCTCGCGTCGTCAGGCCAGGTCGCGCACCATGTGCAGGTGGGGGATCCCGGCGTCCAGGAACTCGTCGCCGTGGGCCGTGTAGCCGAGCCGCGCGTAGAAGCCCAGCGCGTGGGTCTGCGCGTGCAGCTCCACCCGGACGAACCCGCGTTCGCGCGCCCGCTCCTCCGCCGCCCTGACCAGGGCGGCCCCGGTTCCGTTCCCCCGCCCCTTGGGCAGCACGGCCAGCCTCCCCAGGAGGCCCGTGCCGTCGCCCTGGTCCACCAGCCTGACGGTGCCGACGGGGACCCCGTCGGCCAGCGCGAGGAGGTGGACGGCGGCGGTGTCGCGCTCGTCCCACTCCTCCTCGACGGGAACCTGCTGCTCGGAGACGAACACGGCGCCCCGGATGACGAACACGGCGGCACGGTCGCGCTCGTCCCGTGCCAGTCGGATCTCGGTCGTAGTCATCCCCGAAGGTTAGCCCCGGGCCCGGCCCGCCCTGCCGGGAGGCCCCCTAACCTGTGGGTATGGGCATGCCCAGCACCACACATCCCGGCATGGACGACCCGGGCACGGAGAGCGCGCGCTACTGGCGCTTCTCCGGACTGCCCGGTACCGAACTCCTCACCGCGCGCTTCGTCACCACCACGTTCACCCGGCACACCCACCCCACCTACACCATCGGGGTGATCACCGGCGGCATCGAGGAGTACTCCCACTCACGCGGCAAGGCGCGCGTGGGCCCCGGCGGCCTGGCGGTGGTCGGCCCCGGGGAGGTGCACACCGGCCACGCCGGCGTCCCCGAGGGCTGGGGGTACCGGGTGTTCTACCCGTCCCCCGAGGTCATGGTGGACATCGCCCGCGAACTGGGGATGCGCGGCACCCCCGGGTTCACGGAGTCGGGCATCCACGCGCCCGAGGCCGCCCGTGTCCTGGCCTCCGCCCACGTGGCGGCCGAGCACGGCGACCGCCTGACGTCCTCGGCCCTCGTCCGGCGGGGCCTGGGCATGCTGCTGCGCTCCCACGGCCGTGAACGGGCCGCCGATCCCGTCCCGCACGCCGCGCGCCCCGAGGTGGCACGGGCCAGGGAGGTCCTCTCCTCCCGCCTGCTCGACCCGCCGACCCTGGACGAGCTCGCCGCCCAGCTGGGGATCGGGCCGTTCTCCCTGTCCCGCGCCTTCCGGGCCGCGTACGGGCTGCCCCCGCACGCCTACCTCAACCAGGTGCGGGTGGACCGGGCCAGGCAGCTCCTCCTCGCCGGCCGCCGGGCGGCCGAGGTGGCGGCCGAGGTCGGTTTCGCCGACCAGGCCCACCTGACGCGCCACTTCAAGCGCCACCTGGGCGTGCCGCCCGGCGCCTACCAGCGCGCCCTGCTCGCCCCCTGACCTGCGGCTCCGCCGCCCGCCCTCCGGCGCTCCGGAGGGCGGTGGACCCGACCGGCCCCTCGCCCCGGTCCCTCCGTCCGCGCCCCGGGCCGCCCGCCGCCCCGGCGGGGCCCGAACGCCGATGCCCGCGCCCCTCCCGTCGACCCTGTGCCCCCTCCCCGGCCCCGCGCCACCTCTGCCCCGGACCCTCGCGGCCCGCGACCGCGGGGGCGCTCCTCGCGGGCAAGAACGTTCAAGACGGCGCGCGCCCGCCCCCCTAGCGTGGGCGCCGTGAAATCCTTCTCTCTCCGCTCGTACCTCCGCTCGGCGGCGGTACGCGACAGCATGGGGATCGGCGTGGCCGTGGGCGCCGCCGGTCTCGCGTTCGGGACCGCGGCGGTGGCCGCGGGCCTCTCACCCGCCCAGTCCGTGTTCATGAGCCTGTTCATGTTCACGGGAGCCTCGCAGTTCGCCCTGGTCGGGGTGGTCGCGGGCGGCGGAAGCCTGGTCGCCGGGGCGGCGGGCGCGCTGCTCCTCGGCGCCCGCAACACGCTGTACGGACTGCGTCTGGCCGACGTCCTCGGATGGCGGGGCGCGCGCCGCGCCCTGGCCGCGCACGGGGTGATCGACGAGACCACCGCGGTCACACTGGCCCAGCCGGACCGGGAGTCGGCGCGCACCGCGTTCGCCACGACCTACGCGGTGCTGGGCTCCTTCTGGGTGGTGACCACCCTGGTGGGGGCGCTGGCGACGGAGCGCGTGAGCGACATCGGCGCGTTCGGCCTCGACGCGGTGGGCCCGGCGATCTTCCTCGCGCTGCTGTGGCCCCGTCTCCGCGAGGGCGGGGGCCGGAACTGGCTGATCGCCGGCGCCGGAGCCGGGCTGGCCCTGGCCGCCACCCCGCTGCTCCCCGCCGGGGTACCGGTGCTGCTGGCCGCCTCGGCCGCACTGATCGCGCTCGCGGGCCCCTCCGCCGACCCGCCCGCCCCGACGGCCGCGGAGCCCGCGTCCGGCTCCGGACCCGCCTCGGGGGAGGCCCGCCCATGACCCTGTGGATCGCGCTCGTCGCCACCGCCGCCGGCTGCTACCTGCTCAAGTACGCGGGTCTGGCCGCTCCGCGGCGGCTCCTCGACAACCCGTGGCTGCGGCGGTTCGCGACCGCCGTCCCCCTCGCCCTGCTGGCCGCGCTGATCGCGGTGGAGGCGCTCCGCGGCGAGGGCCAGTCCCTGGCCTGGGACACCGCACGGATGGGCGGTCTGGGCGCCGCCGTCCTCGCCCTCGTCCTGAAGGCGCCGTTCCTCGTCGTGATCGTCGCGGCCGCGGCCGCCACGGCCGGCCTGCGCGCGCTGGGGCTCTGAGGCGCCGGGCCGGGGGGCGCTCCCCGGCCCGGCCTCCGCCGCCCCGCCGCCGCGGCCCGGCCACCGCTCCGCGCCCGGGCCCTCCCCCACCGCCGGAACGGGCCCGCACCACCGCCTCCCGCCTCCGCGCCCGTCCTTGACCGTCCCGTGACCGCCTGTCAGAGTCGGCCGCATGCGCCCGGCCGATCCCGGGCGCGCCGAGTGGACCTTGCGACGATGGAAGGGATCCCACCCCCATGGCCACAGCCGCCGACCGCACCCCACCACCCACCGACACCGCCGCTCACGCGGTGGTGGAGGTCCTCGCCTCCGCCGGGGTCAGACGGTGCTACACCGTCCCCGGGGAGAGCTTCCTCGAACTCGCCGACGCCGTCGACCAGCACCCCCTGATGCGGCTGGTGTCGACCCGGCACGAGAACGGCGCCGGGTTCATGGCGGAGGCCGAGGCCAAGCTGACCGGGACACCGGCCGTGGCCGCGGCCACCCGGGGGCCCGGGGCGTCCAACCTGGCGGTGGGCGTGCACACCGCGATGCAGGACTCCACGCCGATGATCGTGTTCCTGGGGCAGGCGGAGACCGACCGGCTGGGCCGGGAGGCCTTCCAGGAGGTGGACCTCACCGCGTTCTACGCCCCCATCACCAAGTGGGCGACCACCGTGCACAGGGCCGACCGGCTCGCGGAGGTGACCGCCAGGGCGGTCCGCGTCGCCACCACCGGCCGTCCGGGGCCGGTGGCGATCGCGGTGCCCGGCGACCTGTTCGGCCACCGGGTGGGACCGCAGGATCCGCCGCGCCCGCACGTGGTCCCCCGCCCTCCCCTGGGCGGGGAGGCCCGTGACCGGCTGGCCACCTGGCTGACCCGGGCGGTCCGGCCGGTGATCGTCGCGGGCGGGGGCGCCCGCGCGGCCCGGGAGGACCTGGTCCGGGTGGCCGAGCGCTTCGGCGCCGGGGTGTACGCCTCGTGGCGGCGCCAGGACGTGTTCCCCAACGACCACCCGCTCTACCTCGGCCACCTGGGACTGGGGTGCCCCAAGCCCGTGCTCAACGCCCTGTCGGAGGCGGACGCGGTGCTGGTGGTCGGCTGCCGGATGAGCGAGACCACCACGCAGGGGTACCGGCTGCCCGATCCGGCGAGGGCACGGATCGCGCAGATCGACATCGACCCCGGCCAGGTGGGCGCCACCGCCGACCTGTGGTTCGGTGCGGTGGCCGACGCCCGCGAGGCTCTGCGCGAGCTGGCCGGGTCCCCCGTGCAGGCTCCCTACCGCGACTGGAGCGCGGCCCGCCGGAGGTGGGTGGACAGCACGGTCCCGCCCGCCCACGCCGCGGACCACGCGGGCCGGGGCCTGCACCCGTGGGCGGTGGTCTCGGCCATGCGCGCGGCCCTGCCCGAGGACGCCCTGATCACGAACGACGCGGGCAACTTCGCGACGTTCCTGCACCGGGGCTGGTGGTTCCGGCACCCCTCCACCCAGTTGGCGCCCACCAGCGGGGCCATGGGCTACGCCGTGCCGGCGGCGGTGGCGGCCAAGATCGCCGCTCCCGACCGGACCGTGGTGGCCGTGGCCGGCGACGGCGGCGCGCTGATGACCGGGCAGGAGCTGGAGACCGCGGTGCGGGAGGGCGCGGCCGTGACGGTGGTGGTGTTCCAGAACGGGCTCTACGGCACGATCGCCATGCACCAGGCCCGGGATCTGGGGCGCATCGCGGGGACGCGGATCAGCGGCCCGCTCGACCTGGCCGGGTACGCGCGGTCGCTGGGGGCGCGGGGCGCTACCGCCCACACCCGCGAGGAACTGGAGAAGGCGCTGGCAGAGGCGGTCGGCGCGGACCTTCCGACACTGGTCGACGTCCGGACCGACCCGGAGGTGATCAGCCCGACCGCGACCCTGGCCGGCCTGTTGGCCGGGGACCGGTAGCGGGTCCCCCGTCGCGCGGCGCGTCCGCGCGGCGGGGCGGCCGGTCCGCGTTCCGCCCGGACGCCGGAAGGCCCCGGTCTCAGTCCGCGTAGGCGGCCGCGGCCTCACGCAGAGCGCGGACGGCGGCCCGGATCGCGGGGCGGCGCGAGGCGTCGGTGCGCCAGAACGCGTACACCTGCCGGACCAGCGCGGGCTGCACCGGCACCACCCGCACCCCGTCCGGCAGGGGCCCCCGGCCCAGCCGTGGCATGACGGCGGCTCCGATCCCGGCGGCGATGAGCGCCAGCTTGGTCTGGTGCTCCTCGACGTTGTGGATGACGCGGGGCTCGCCTCCGCGCGCCCGGATCATGCCGTGGAGCCAGTCGTCGCAGATCGACCCGCGCGACCAGCTGATCCAGGGCAGGTCGAGGATCTCCTCCGGTTCGAGGAGCTCGCGGTGGGCGAGGGGGTGGTCGGCGGGCAGGGCGATGTCGCCGACGTCCTCCAGCAGCGGCGCCCGGCTCATCCCCGCGGGCAGGGCCAGCGGGGAGCCGACCCAGTCGATGACCATGGCGAGGTCGGCGTCGCCCCGGGCCATCGAGGGCACGCTCTCGTGGGGCTCCTCCTCGTGGAGCTCCACCTGGAGGCCCGGGTGCGCCTCGCGCAGGGAGGTGAGCGCGTGGGGCAGGAGTCCCCGGACGGCCGTGGGGGTGGCGCTCAGGCGCAGGTGGCCCGTGACGTCGTCGCGGTGCGCCTCCAGATCCGCCTCGGCCCGGTGGACCAGGGAGAGGATCTTCGCGGTGTGCTCGACCAGGAGCTCGGCGGCGTCGGTGAGGCGTACGCCCCGGCCGTTGCGTTCGACGAGGGGCTGGCCCACCTCGCGTTCGAGCTTGGTGAGCTGCTGGGAGACGGCGGAGTTGGTGACGTGGAGGGCCTCGGCGGCGGCGGTGAGGGAGCCGTGCGTCGCGATGGTGTGGAGGACCCGGAGACGGTCGACGCTGAGCATGTAAGCAAGCCTAACCTCCGCCTTAAGAAATACGAAGTAGTCCTAATGCGTCGGTGCAGGATAGAAACATCCCATGACCGCCGTCCCCTCCGCCGCGACCACGTCCGGCCCCCCGCCGCACCCGCTCTCCGACTGGCGCGCCAAGTTCGCCCTCCTCGCCCTGATCTGGGGTATGAGCTTCGTCTTCATCAAGGTCGGGGCGAGCGCGCTGTCCCCCGCGCAGCTCGCGCTCGGCCGCATGGCCGCGGGCGCGCTCCCCCTGCTGGCGCTCGTGCTGCTGCGCGGCGGGCGCCTCCCCACCTCTCCTCGCCTGGTGGGCCACATGTTCGTGGCGGCGCTGCTGCTCAACACGGTCCCCTTCACCCTGTTCGGGTACGCCGCACAGCTCATCCCCTCCGCCCTGATGGGGATCGTGAACGCCGCGACGCCCCTGTTCGGCGTGGTGTTCTCGATGGCGCTGCTCTCGGACGAGCGCCCCGACCGGGACAGGGTCCTCGGGCTCGGGATCGGCTTCCTCGGCGTGCTCACCGTCTTCGGGGTGTGGAACACGCTGGGCGAGGTGGCCGCCGGCGACCGCGACGCCGTCGTCGGCATGCTGTTCGTCGTGGGCGCGACGGCCTGCTACGGCATCGGCACCCCCTACCTGCGCCGCTTCGTCGCGGGCAGCTCCCACGGGGCCCTGGAGCTGAGCTCGCTCCAGCTGCTCCTCGGCTCCCTGCCCCTGGCGCTGCTCGTCCCGTTCCTCACCGAGGCGCCCACCGGGGTGACCTGGCAGGTGGTGGCGTCGGTGGCCGTCCTGGGCGTGCTCGGCACGGGGGTGGCGTACATCCTCCAGTACGCGATCGTGCGGGAGGCGGGGGCGACCGTGGCCACGACCGTCACCTACGTGGCGCCGGTCGTGGCGATCACCGCCGGGATCGCGCTCATGGGCGAGACCCTGACCTGGAACCAGCCGCTGGGAGCGGTGGTCGTCGTCCTGGGGGCCGCCCTGTGCCAGGGCGTCGTCCGCGTCCGCCGCGTCGCGCCGCCGCGGCCCGGGCCCCGACCGCACGCGAAGGGGCGGCGGGCCCGGGCCCGCCGCCCCTTCGCGTGAACGGCGCCGTCAGTCCTCGCGGAGCACGTCGATCGCCGCTTCGAGGTCGGCGGGGTAGGTGCTGGAGAACTCCACCGGGCGGTGCTCGGTGGGGTGCTCGAAGCCCAGCCGGACGGCGTGCAGCCACTGCCGCCGCACGCCCAGCCGCTCGGCCAGGGTGGGGTCGGCCCCGTAGAGCGTGTCGCCCACGCACGGGTGGCGCAGCGCGGCCATGTGCACCCGGATCTGGTGGGTGCGGCCCGTCTCCAGACGGATCTCCAGGAGACTGGCGGCCCGGAAGGCCTCCTGCGTGTCGTAGTGCGTCACCGACGCACGGCCGCCCGCGACCACGGCCCAGCGGCCGTCGCCGGCGGGGTGCCGGTCGATGGGCGCATCCACCGTGCCGCGGAGCGGGTCGGGGTGCCCCTGCACCAGCGTGTGGTAGCGCTTGTCCACGGTGCGCTCCTTGAACGCCCGCTTGAGCACGCTGTAGGCGGTCTCGCTCTTGGCGACCACCATGAGGCCGGTGGTGTTGGCGTCCAGCCGGTGGACGATGCCCTGGCGCTCGGCGGCGCCGCTGGTCGCCAGCTGCACGCCGGAGGCCAGCAGGCCCTCCAGCACGCTGGGCCCGGTCCAGCCGACCGTCGGGTGGGCGACCACGCCGACGGGCTTGTCCACCACGATGATGTCGGTGTCCTCGTGCACGATCCGCATGCCGGGGACGGCCTCGGGGCGCGGCACGGGCGCCGTGGGCGGCGGCGGGAGGGTGATCTCCAGCCAGGCCCCGGCCTGGACCCGGTCGGACTTGCCCGCCTCGGACCCGTCGACCAGGACGCTGCCGTCGAGGATGAGTTCGGCGGCCCGTGTGCGGGACAGGCCGAACAGGCGGGCGATGGCCGCGTCGAGCCGGTCGCCCTCCAGGCCGTCGGGCACGGGCAGGCTGCGTGTGTCGCTCACTGGCCCTTCCCTTCGGTGGTGTCGTCCGGGTGGGGCCCGGAACCCTTGTCGTCCTTCTTCGAGGACTCCTCCTCGACGACGCTGCCGTCCAGGTTGAGGCCCTTGAAGGTCAGCGCCACCACCAGGCACGCCCCGACGACCACGCACGAGTCGGCGATGTTGAAGACCGGGAAGTTCCCGACGCTGATGAAGTCGACGACCGCGCCGTGGAAGGGCGCCGGCTCCCGGAAGTACCGGTCCACGAGGTTCCCCGCGGCGCCGCCCATCATCAGGCCGAGCGTCACTCCCCACCAGACGCTGCGGACCCGCAGCCCCATGTACCCGATGGCGATGACCACGAGGCTGGCGATGCAGGTGAACACCCAGGTGAAGTCGGTGCCCATGGAGAACGCGGCGCCGGTGTTGTACACCAGCGTGAACTGGAGGAGGCTGCCGACGACGTCGACGCGCTCGCCCTGGGAGAAGGTCGCCAGGACCCACTCCTTGGTGAGGAAGTCGGCGACGATCGCGGCGGCTGCGACCAGCAGCAGGAGAAGGTACCTGCGCGGGCGCGCACCGGTCGTGTCGGACGTGGTCATGTTGCTGTCCCCGGAGGGCTCTACCTCAGTCAGCGACGCTCCTCGCGCTGTTTGCAGGTGACGCACAGGGTGGCGCGCGGAAAGGCCTCAAGTCGCGCCTTCCCGATGGCCAGGCTGCATGACTCACAGACCCCGTATGTTCCCGCGTCCATCCGTTCGATCGCCCGCTCGCTCTTGGAGAGCAGGTCACGAGTATTGTAGGCCAACGCCAGATCATGTTCGCGCTGGAAGGTCTTCGCCCCGGCGTCCGCGGGGTCGTCCCCGGCGCCGTCCACCGGGTCGGTGAGCCGGTCGGCGAGCGCGTCCTCCGCCTCGCGGATCTCCCGCCGCGCGACCGCGATCTCCTCCTCCAGCCTTCGCCGGATCCCGGTCAGCTCCTCCGTGGTCCAGGGGTCCTCCCCCGGCAGGACCGGCAGCATGGAGGCTTCGGTGGCCTTCATCGCATTCCCCTCCCAGATGGTTCGGCACACCCCGGACCTCGCCGACCTGCGGGTCCTCCCCCGGGCGGTGCCGTGATCGGTGCCGCGAAGCCTAGGCAATCCCACGGTGCAAGGCAATGATCGGGACGGTGCGCCGCTGCGGCGGCCCCCGCCCGGCGCGACAGGGGCGGCGGGTCCTACTCCGCGGCCGCGAAACCGCCGTAGTCCTCGGCCAACGCGGCCAGGTGCGGCTCGTCGAAGACGGCCGGCCCGCCGTGGGGGCCGGTCAGCACCTCGATCACCCAGTCCGCGTCCTCGGCGTCGTCCTCGCCCGCGAGCATGTCCCGGTGCACGCGGCACGGCTCGTAGCCCTGCTCCAGGAGCTGCTCCGCCAGCTCCACCGCGTCGTCCCGGTCGGACAGGGTCACGAGGACCGCACCCCTCACGTCCTCCGCCACAGCGGCCCCCTCCGTCACAAGAGCGCACGGCGGAAGCGCCGCGCTGCGTTATCCTGGCTCCAGGTGTCGATGGGGACGAGTAGCGCTGGCCCCGACCGGACGGATCACAGCCTAGAAGGCCTGGCCCGCCCAAGCGACCCGGGGGCGGTGCGAGCCCGGGGGCACGACCAGCGCGAAGATCACCCCGGAACCGCCGGAAGAACGGGCCCGCCCGCGCGGGCGGCTCCAGTAGAACCGGCACAGAGCAACGAAGTGGGACCCTACCGACGCGCGCCCTGCGGCGCGCTCGCGGTCCAAGGAGGGTGGTACCGCGGGGCCCGTGCCTCGTCCCTCCGTCAGGAACGACCCTGATGGAAAGGTACGACCGTGGCCAACGACCCCCGGCCCGCATCCCGACCGCTGCCCCAGCTCCCCGCGCAGATCGACCTGCCGGCCATGGAGCGGGACGTCCTCGGCCGCTGGTCGAAGGAGGACGTCTTCCAGCGCTCGCTCGACCAGACCCGCGGCGGCCCCAACTGGGTCTTCTACGAGGGCCCGCCCACGGCCAACGGCCAGCCCGGCGTGCACCACGTCGAGGCCCGCGCGTTCAAGGACGTGTTCCCCCGGTTCCGCACCATGCGCGGCTACCACGTGGACCGCAAGGCGGGCTGGGACTGCCACGGCCTGCCCGTGGAGGTCGCCGTGGAGAAGGAGCTCGGCCTGTCCGGCAAGAAGGACATCGAGGCCTTCGGCATCGCCGAGTTCAACGAGCGCTGCCGCGAGTCCGTGCTCCGCAACGTCGACGCGTTCACCACCATGACGGAGCGCATGGGCTACTGGGTGAACATGGACGACGCCTACCGCACCATGGACCCGCAGTACGTGGAGTCCGTGTGGTGGGCCCTCAAGCAGATCTGGGACAAGGGCCTGCTGGTCCGCGACTACCGGATCAGCCCGTACTGCCCGCGCTGCGGCACGACCCTGTCCGACCACGAGCTCGCGCAGGGGTACGAGACCGTCACCGACCCGTCGGTGTACGTCCGCTTCCCCGTGACCTCCGGTCCGCTCGCCTCGCCCGAGCACCCGACCTCGCTGCTCGTCTGGACGACCACCCCCTGGACGCTGGTGTCCAACACCGCCGTGGCCGTGCACCCGGACGTGGAGTACGTGGTGGCCACCGACGGCGACGAGCGCCTCGTGGTGGCCCGCCCGCTCTTCGACAAGGTCCTCGGCGAGGGCTGGGAGCTCACGGGCGAGAGCTACGGGGGCGAGGAGATGGAGCGCTGGACCTACGAGCGCCCCTTCGACCTGGTGCCCTTCGACGAGCCCGCCCACTACGTGGTGCTCGCCGACTACGTCACCGTGGACGACGGTACCGGCCTGGTCCACCAGGCGCCCGCCTTCGGCGCCGACGACATGCTCGTGGGCCGCGCCTACGGCCTGCCCGTGGTCAACCCGGTCCGCCCGGACGGCACCTTCGAGTCCCCCCTGCCTCTGGTCGGCGGGGTGTTCTTCAAGGAGGCCGACAAGACGCTCGTCCGCGACCTCAAGGACCGCGGGCTCCTCTTCCGCCACCTGAGCTACGAGCACTCCTACCCGCACTGCTGGCGCTGCCACACGGCGCTGCTGTACTACGCGGTCCCGTCCTGGTACATCCGCACCACCGCGGTCAAGGACGAGCTCCTGGCGCAGAACGACGTCACCAACTGGGTGCCGGAGAACGTCAAGGAGGGCCGCTTCGGCGAGTGGCTGCGCGGCAACGTGGACTGGGCGCTGTCCCGCAACCGCTACTGGGGCACCCCGCTGCCGATCTGGGAGTTCCCCGACGGCCGCCAGATCTGCGTGGGCTCCCTGGAGGAGCTGGGCCGCCTCAGCGGCCGGGACCTGTCCTCCCTGGACCCGCACCGCCCCTTCGTGGACGACATCGTCATCCCCGACCCGGACGCGGACCCGTCCCTGCCCGAGGAGCAGCGGGTCGCCCGCCGCGTCCCCGAGGTCATCGACGCCTGGTTCGACTCCGGCTCCATGCCGTTCGCCCAGTGGGGGGCGCCCCACCGGAACGAGGAGACCTTCCGGGACAACTTCCCGGCGCAGTACATCTCCGAGGCGATCGACCAGACCCGCGGGTGGTTCTACTCCCTGCTGGCGGTGAGCACCCTGGTGTTCGGCCGCAACTCCTTCGAGAACGTGGTCGTGCTCGGCCACATCCTCGCCGAGGACGGCCGGAAGATGAGCAAGCACCTGGGCAACGTCATGGAGCCGATCTCGGTCATGGACAAGCACGGCGCCGACGCGCTGCGCTGGTTCATGCTGGCGAGCGGTTCGCCGTGGACCGCCCGCCGGGTCGGCCACTCCGCCCTGGAGGAGATCGTCCGCAAGGTGCTGCTGACCTACTACAGCACCGTCTCGTTCTTCACCCTGTACGCGAACGCCGGCGGGGGCTGGGACCACTCCCGGCTGGCGGACGCCCCCGCCCCCGAGGACCGCCCGCTCCTGGACCGGTGGCTGCTCTCGGAGCTGAACGAGGTCGTCAGGGACGTCACGGCGGCGCTGGACTCGTTCGACACCACGACCGCGGGACGCCGTCTGACGGCCTTCGTGGACGACGTGTCCAACTGGTACGTGCGCCGTTCCCGCCGCCGGTTCTGGGGCGGTGCGGACACCCCCGAGGGCGCCGCCGCGTTCGCGACGCTGTTCGAGGCCCTGGAGACCGTCACGCTGCTGATGGCGCCGATCGTGCCGTTCCTCACCGACCACGTGTGGGCGTCGGTACGCCGGCCGGACGCGCCGGAGTCGGTGCACCTGGCGTCGTGGCCCGAGGTGCGCGAGGACCTCGTCGACCCGGACCTGTCGCAGCAGATGGCGCTGGCCCGCCGCCTGGTGGAGCTGGGCCGGTCGGCCCGGGTGGACTCCGCCGTGCGGACCCGGCAGCCGCTGGCCCGCGCCCTGGTGGGCGCCGCCGGTTTCGCCGGCCTGCCCGAGCAGCTCCGCGACCAGGTGTCCGACGAGCTCAACGTGGAGTCGCTGGACGCGCTGTCCTCCGTGGGCGGCGACCTGGTGGACTTCATCGTGAAGCCGAACTTCCGGGCGCTGGGCAAGCGGTTCGCCAAGCGCACCCCGCTGGTGGCCAAGGCCATCGAGGCCGCCGACCCCGCCTCCCTGGTGGAACAGGTCCGCGAGAGCGGCTGGGCGCGGGTGCGGGTCGAGGACGAGCCCGTCGAGGTCAGCGCCGACGAGCTGCTCGTGACCGAGCAGCCCCGGGAGGGCTGGGCCGTGGCGTCCGAGGCCGGTGAGACCGTCGCCCTGGACCTGGAGCTGACGCCGCGGCTGCGCCGCGCCGGTCTGGCCCGGGAGATGGTCCGCATGCTCCAGGACGCCCGCAAGAAGAGCGGCCTGGACGTGTCCGACCGCATCGAGGTGTGGTGGACGGCCACGGACGAGACCACCGAACTGGCGCTCACCGAGCACGGTGAGGCGATCGCCGGCGAGGTGCTGGCCGACGCGTTCACCGCCGGGGAGATGGCACGGGACCTGCACACCGCCTCCTCCGAGGAGTTCGGCGTGGCCTTCGGTTTCCGCAAGGCCTAGGCCTCTTCCGGTCCGGCGGCCCCGGGGCCGCCGGACCGGGCCCCGACGCGAACGGGCGCCGTCCCCCCCGGGGGCGGCGCCCGTTCGCGTGCGTCGGGGTCAGTGGACCTTGTCGGGGTCCTTGTCCGAGTCCTTGCCGCCGTCGAGGTCGGTGTCCCCGTCGAGAACGGCCGCGTAGGCGACGGCGTGGTCGTCCTCGGCGTCCTCGTCCTCGGCCTTGGCGGGCCGCTCGCTCCCGTCCGGCTCCGCGTCCCCGGCCCCCGGGCCGTCGGCCGTATCGCCCTCCGGCTCCGGACGGGTGGGCGCGGGGGTGGTGTCGGGGTCGCCCGCGTCGGCGGTGCCGTCGGCCGCGGGGGCGCCCTCCTCGTCATCGTCGCCGTCCCGGTCGGACCGCTCCGCGACCGCCCCGCCGTCCTCGGGCTGTGGGAGCCGGTAGCTGAACGCCGACGTCCGCCCGGTGTCCGCGGTCTCCCGGTCGCTCTCCGCCTCGTCGGCCCCCTCTTCCGCGGCGTCGCCCCGGCCGGGCAGGCGGTAGGTGAAGGCCCCGTCCGCGTCGTCTGCGGACTCCGCCTCAGGGGCGGGGTCCCCGGTGTCCGCGGCCTCGGCTGCGCCGCCCGTACCGGCGGCGGGAGCGTCCTCGACGCGCCCGCCGTCCTCCGGCACGGGGTCGGCGTCCGCGTCCTGCGCCTCCGGGGCGCGGGCCTCCGCCGACACGTTCGTGTCGGTGTCGGTGTCGGTGTCGGTGTCGGTGTCGGTGTCGGTGTGCGCCGAGGGTACGGGTTCCGCCTCGGAGGAGGCGTGCTCGCGCTCCCCCTGCGCCGCGGTGTCGTCCGTGTCGGGCTCGGTGTCGGGGCCCTCGCCGGCGGCCGTGGACCCGGGTCCGGCGTCCCCGCCGGTCGCGGGCTCGTCCTCGCCGCGCTCGGAGTCGGCCTCCGCGTGCTCCACGGCCTGCTCGGCGCGCAGGGCCTCGTCGGCGTCCGGGCGGGCTTCCCCGTCTCCGTCCGCGGAGACGTCGGGCGCCGGGGCCTGCTCCGTGTCCGGGTCGCCGGTCTCCGGGTCGTCCTCCGCCCGCTCGCTCCGGTCCGCCTCGCCGGGGATCCGGTAGGAGAAGGCGTCCGCCTCGGGGGCCCCGGCGCCCGCGACCCCGTTGTCGGGGTCCGCGGTCGCGTCGACCGGAGCGGCCCCGTCCTCGTGGGAGGAGCCCTGACCGGGAATGCTGTAGGTGAAGGGGGCGGGGTCCAGTTCGGGCCCGTCGTCCCCCGTGTGGAGGCGGGAGGGAGCCCCTCCGTCCTCACCGGCCCGTTCACGGGCCTCGGGGATGTCGGCGGTAACCGCCGTGTCGGCCGGTTCCCCGTCCGTCCGCGCCTCGGAGGCGGGAGCCGCGGGGTCGGCCTCGGCCGGGGATCCCGCGCGGACGGTGCTCCCGGCGGGCGCCGTGTCCGGTTCCGGCCACTCGTGCGCGGTGGGGGTCTGCCAGCGGGGGACGTCGTACTCCGGTTCCCCGTGCCCGGCGTCGTCCGCGGCCGCCCAGACGGGCGTGTCCTGCGCGGGGGCTTCCCGTACCGGCCCTTGGGCCGGTACGGGAACGCGCCCGGAGTACTCCGGCACGACGTGGGGGCCCGCTGCCGTCGCCGCCGGGGTGGCGGCGCCGGTCGGGACGGACGACTTCCCCAAACCGTCCGTTCCGGGGCGACCCGTCCTGCTCTCGGCGATGCGTCCCTGGACCATGCCCCCCAGGAGGAGGAGGACGCTGGCGCCGGCCAGTCCGAGTGCGATGTACACCAGGACAGTCTCGGCGAGGGCCAGGGCAGCCGCGATGACGGCGATGGCCGCCAGCACCGCCACGGTTGCGAGGATGCTAAGGATCACGGGTCGACCAGGGCCTTTACACGTGTTGTATCCGGAGTCTTCAGTTGTTCGGAGCCGAATGCCGCTGGTCTAGCGACGCTCGTGCGGAGCCTCACCCGGGTGGAATCCACCGTGCTGGGCGGGCTCGGGCTGACCGAACGGGTTGCCGCCGGGGCCGTGCTGGAGAGCGGGGGCGCCACCGGCCTGCGGAGCCATCGTCTGGAAGCCGCCCGTGGTGTTCGGGTTCGGCTCGACGGGCTTGCCCTCCTCGTTCAGCTCGCGCAGCTGGCGCTCGAAGTAGTCCTTCAGACGGCTCCGGTACTCGCGCTCGAAGTCCTTGAGCACGTTGACCTTGTGCTCCAGCTCCTCGCGCTGCTGCACCAGGCTGCCCATGACCTGGCGGTGGCGCTCCTGGGCGTCGCGGTCGAGGTTCTCCGACCGTGCCCGGGCCTCACCGATGATCTGGTCCGCCTGGCGGCGGGCCTTGCCGAGGATGTCCTCGGACTCGTGGCGGGCGCGGCCGAGGGTCTCGTCCGCCTCACGGCGGGCGTCGGAGATCGCCTGGTCGGCGGTCTGCTGGGCGAGGGCGAGGACGCGGGCGGCCGTGTCCATGTTCTCCTCACCGCCCATCCCCATGTTCGCGCCGGTCATCGGCATCTGCTGCTGGACCGGGGGCTGCGGCTCGACGGCCTGCGGCTGCTGGACGGGCTCCGGGCGCATCTGCTCGTGCTGCTGGGGCTCCGGCGCCTGGTCCTGGGGCTGCTGGAAGTCCTGCATGCCGGCGTTGGGCACCTTGCCCCGCAGGCATTCGGCCAGCTTGCCGCGCAGTTCCTCGTTCTCCTGGATCAGGCGGTCGAGCTCGGACTCGACCTCGTCGAGAAAGGCGTCGACCTCTTCTTCGTCGTACCCTGGCCGGAGCCGGGTCGTACTGAACTGCTTGTTCCGCACATCGGCGGGTGTCAGCGGCATGTTCGTCTCCTTGGCGCGCTTGGAGTCTGTCCGTAGGGACGCTACCTGATCGTGACCTTACGGCAATCCAGATCATGACCAAGACCACATAACGGAACCGGGGACCCGATACTTGCCCCCGCGCCCCTTCCCTGCTAGGCGAGGCTCCCGATGAGAGCCATCAAGATCCACACGATGATGAAGAGGACGAGGACACTCAGGTCGAGTGCGACGCTCCCCAGTCTCACCGGCTTGATGAACCGTCGCAGGAACCTCAGTGGCGGGTCGGTGACGGTGTACACGATCTCCGCGAGGACGAGGACGAACCCGGTGGGCCGCCACGTCCTGGCGAAGGACTGCACCATCTCCAGGACCACCCTCGCGATCAGCACGAAAACGAACAGCTGTAGCGCGAAGAGCAGCACTGCAACGACGATACTCACGGTCGTTCCCCGACCCAATCTCTGGACAAGTGTGATGGTCTAGCTCTGATTGAAGAACCCTCGCTCGGCGATCCGGGCCTTGTCTTCGGCGGTGACCTCGACGTTGGCCGGTGACAGCAGGAACACCTTGTTGGTCACGCGTTCGATACTGCCATGCAGACCGAAGATCAGACCAGCCGCGAAGTCGACGAGACGCTTGGCGTCGCTGTCGACCATCTCGGTCAGGTTCATGATCACCGGTGTGCCCTCCCGGAAGTGCTCTCCGATCGTACGCGCCTCGTTGTAGGTGCGCGGATGGAGCGTTGTGATCCGAGCGAGGTCGGCGGTTGAGGCAGTCGTGGTCGTTCCACCGCGTCGTTCACCTGTACTCAGGTAGTCGCCGGTGTCCGTCACTGCGGTGCCTCGTGTTTCCTCGCCACGCGGAGAATCCGCAGCGCGATCGCGCTGCTCCTCCACGGCCTCGTCGAAATCGTCGAACTCATCATATTCGTCCGCATAGCGGTGATCGTAACGGTCGTCCTCCACGAGGCCGAGGTAGACCGCCATCTTGCGCATCGCGCCGGCCATCTCATGTCCTCCGTCGTCCCCGCGGCCTTCACCGCAGCCGACTCCTCCGTACTGGCCCGCCGTCCCCGCGTTCCACGGGGTGGGGCGCCCTTTCGGGCGAACTCCACAGACGGGTTCCAAGGTCTATGTGGGGACATTACCCCACGATCGGTCCGCGGTTGCCGAGCAACGCCGTACCGAGTCGCACGTGTGTCGCTCCTCGCTCGATCGCCGATTCGAGGTCCGCGCTCATTCCCGCCGAGATCACCGTCGCCAGAGGATAACGATCACGGACACGACTCGCCACCCCGTGGAGGCGGGCGAAGGCCTCGGCCGGGTCGCCCCCCCGGGGGGCCACCGCCATCACGCCCCCGAGTGTGAGCGACTCGTGCGCCTCGATGTCGGCGGCGAGCGCGAGCGCGTCCTCCGGGTCGACCCCGCCGCGCGGTCCGATGACGCCGGCCCGCGAGTCGTCGTCGAGGTTCACCTGGACGAGGCAGGTCAGACCACGTCCGGCCGCCGCCGCCCGCTCCCCCAGCGCACGGGCCAGCCTGGTGCGGTCCACCGAGTGCACGACGTCGGCGTAGGAGGCCACGGAGCGTGCCTTGTTGGTCTGCAACTGCCCGACGAAATGCCAGGTCAAGCCGAGGTCAGCGGTCTCCGCCGCCTTCGGCGCGGCCTCCTGGTCCCGGTTCTCGCCGACGTCGCGGACACCCAGGGAGGCGAGAATCCGCACATCGTCGGCCGGATAGGTCTTGGTGACCGCGACCAGCGACACCTCCTCGGGCGCGCGGCCGGCGCGCGCGCAGGCCTGCTCGATCCTGGCCCGCACGGCCGCGAGGTTGGCGCGGACCTGCTCGACGCGAGCTGGGTCGACGTGTGGCACGGTGCTCCTTCTCTTTCCCCGTCGGGTGGGTCCCCGGGGTCCGATGCGGTCTCCGGGGGTCGTGGGGCCCGCGTTTCGGACGCGTCACCGCAGGAGGGGAGGTCCCTGGCGGTTCCGGCGGGTTCCGAAAGCCATCCTGGCGGCCCGGTACGACAGTCAGGAACGCCAGATGAACGAGGCGAATCTTCCGGTCGGCGCGCCGCCCCGGTGGGAGAACAGCTCAGGGCTCTCCAGGGTGCAGCGGCCGTCGGCCCGGACGTCGGTCACACCGGCCCGCCGCAGCTGGGCGGTGACGGCCGCGAGCATGTCCACCCCCGTGGTGCCCTTCCGGGTGGTGGAGGCGGCCTCGGGGGTGTCCCTGGCCGTCTCGGCCTGCACCTCCGGGGGCACCTCGTAGCACTTGCCGCAGATGGCCGGACCGAGGAAGACGGTGATGCGGTCGGCACGGGCCCCCTGGCCGACCATCGACCCGACGAGGTTGGCCGCCACGCCGTTCGCCGTCCCGAGGCGGCCCGAGTGCGCGGCTCCCAGGACACCCGCCTCGCCGTCGGCGGCCAGGACCGGCAGGCAGTCGGCGGCCATCGAGGCCAGGACCAGGTCGGGGCGGGTCGTGACGACCCCGTCGCAGGTACCCGCCCCACCCGGCGCGTCCGCGACGAGCACGTCGGCGCTGTGCACCTGGTTCATCCACACGACCCGGTCGATGTCGAACCCCAGGCCGGCGGCGGCGGTCCGCCTGTTGGCGAGGACGGCCTCCCGCACGTCGCCCGAGCCCAGCCCCAGGTTGAGCGAGTCGTACGGCGGGGCGCTGACCCCGCCGTGCCGTTCGGTGACGGCGGCACGCACGCCGTGCCCCAGATCGATGACGTTGCCCATCCGTGTGACCGCGGTCCTTCCCTCGGCCCGCCGGGACGGCGCCGGCGCGGCCGGCGCGCGCTTCCCCGGGGGCGGCGACGGCCCCGCCGCATGGGTCGGGGCCGCTGACACGTCGATGGTACCGGGACGGTGGTGCGCTACTTCAGGAACTCGGGCACGTCCAGGTCGTCGGGGTCGTCGAAGATGACCCGGCGGCGGGGCGTGGGCACGTCCCCCCGCCGTTCGGCGGTGGAGTCGGAGACGGCGTGGACGGGGCCGGACTGGACCTCGCCGTGCTGCGAGGGCTCCTCCCGCTCCCCCGCGGGCCGCCCCTCCTCGGAGGACCCCGCCGGGGCGGGCGCCTCGTAGGAGGCGTGGGACTCCGAGCCGTGGGCCGGGGTCTCCGTGCGCGGCTGCTCGACCGGGGCCTGCTCCTGACGGACGGGCTCCGGTTCGGACGGGAACCGGACCGGCGGCATCTGCGCGGACGCCGCCTCCGGCTCGGTCCGCTCCGGGCGGGAGGGCGTGATCCACGGCATGGAGGTGGCCGCCGTCCCGCCCGCGTCACCGGCGGGGGGCGTCACCCTGGTGGGCTGCTGCTCCCTGCGCGACGCGGAGCCCGCGGTGTGGGCGACGGCCTCAGGAGGGTCCACCGGCTGCCGCTCCCGGACCACGGGTCCGGTGACCTCGGGTTCGTCGAACCCCGCCGCGATGACGGTGACCCTCACCTCGTCGCCCAGGGCGTCGTCGATGACGGCGCCGAAGATGATGTTGGCCTCGGGGGCCGCCGAGTTCGCGACGAGCTGCGCCGCCTCGTTGATCTCGAACAGGCCCAGGTCGGAGCCGCCCTGGATGGACAGCAGCACCCCGTGGGCGCCGTCGATGCTCGCTTCGAGCAGCGGCGAGGAGATGGCCATCTCCGCGGCCGCGACGGCCCGGTCGTCCCCGCGTGCGGAACCGATGCCCATCAGCGCCGACCCCGCCCCGGACATGACCGACTTGACGTCGGCGAAGTCCAGGTTGATCAGGCCCGGCGTGGTGATCAGGTCGGTGATGCCCTGCACACCGGAGAGCAGCACCTGGTCCGCCGCCTTGAAGGCGTCCAGCACGCTGACCTGGCGGTCGGAGATGGACAGCAGCCGGTCGTTGGGGATCACGATGAGCGTGTCGACCTCCTCGCGGAGCATCGCTATCCCCGACTCGGCCTGGGTCGCGCGCCGCTTGCCCTCGAAGCCGAAGGGGCGGGTGACCACGCCGATGGTGAGGGCTCCCAGGGAGCGGGCGATGTTGGCGACGACGGGAGCGCCCCCGGTGCCGGTGCCGCCGCCCTCACCAGCGGTGACGAAGACCATGTCGGCCCCCTTGAGGACCTCCTCGATCTCCTCCCGGTGGTCCTCGGCCGCCTGGCGGCCGACATCGGGGTTGGCTCCGGCTCCCAGGCCGCGTGTGAGCTCTCGGCCGACGTCGAGCTTGACGTCGGCGTCACTCATCAGCAGCGCCTGGGCGTCGGTATTGATGGCGATGAACTCGACGCCTTTGAGCCCCTCTTCGATCATTCGGTTGACGGCGTTGACACCGCCGCCGCCGATGCCGACGACTTTGATGACCGCGAGGTAGTTCTGCGGTGCTGCCACGACGAGGGGCCTTTCCGCTCGCATACGCCGTTCCGTGAACGCTCCGGTGGCTCTCGCCACCGGGTACGCCTCCGGACCGGCATCCGGTTCTACAGTGTGCGTTTCGGGTCCCTGCGACGGCGTTCTCGACGCGTTTGTCCGGGGACCCGGGGTCACCGGAGCCGTTGCGATCCTGCCCGGGGAGGGCTGGCGCGATCCGCTGTAGGAGCGGAGCAAAACGGTTCCTGCGTACCCCGAAAAGCGTGTTTTGCTGCTTTGTTGACGTTGGCTGTGCTTCCCGACAGTAAGCGGACCGCCGCCCACGGGCAACCGATGACGAGGTCAGCCTAACGGCGTATAACGCAAGGAAGCGATGTGCGCACTCGGCGCGTCGCGTCTGGAATGTCCCCGCCGGATGCCCGGGAGTCCGTCCGGAACCCCCTCGCGGGCGCGCTGCGCGGCCCGCCGGGCGGCGGTTCGACTTTCCGTGCCACGCCTCTTCCTTTGCCTGGAGCTGGGTACTTCTTCACCGTACGATGGCGAGATCGGGGGTTCCGACGTCGTAGACGCGCCCCTCCTCGGGCGGGTGCTCGCGCAGCAGCACGCGCAGGACGTCGCTCTTGTCCGCGGTCCCCTCGGGCGTCCCCCACTCCACCGTGGAGCCGTTGCCGAGTGCGATGGTGATCGCCCCGGGGTCGGTGGCGTCGATGAGCTGGATCTGGGCGATCAGCGAGTCGGGCGCCGCCTCCACGATGTCGGCGGCGGCGCGGACCGCCTCGTTGCCCTCGACCTCCCCCGTGACCCTGACCACGGGGTGGGTGCCGGGACGGGTCTTCGAGTCCTCGATGCGCACGCCGTCGCCGTCCACGAGCCGGTACTCCTCCCCCACGGGGACGGCCAGCACGGGCTGGCGCTCCACCACCTCGACCTCCAGGGTCGCGGGCCAGCCGCGTCGCACCGTGGCCTCCTCCACGAGCGGGAGGGACTCGGCACGGGCGCGGCTCCGGTCGAGGTCGACCCTGACCAGGGGGGTTCCGGTGGCCACGTCCACCGCGGACACCACCTCCTGCGGCGACATCCGGTCCAGCCCGGTGACCGCGACGTCGCGGACCACCAGCAGGCGGGAGCCGAGCAGCACCCAGGTGACCACGCAGACCAGCGCCACCACGAGCAGCGCCACGAAGGCGACCTTCCACGGATCGGATCCTCCCCGTGGTGCGGCCCCGTCCGCCGCCCCGCCCTCGTCCGCGCTCACCCGTGTCCTCTTCTTCTCTCCTGCGCCTACCGGCTTCCGGGCGCTTCGTCGGCCGCCTCGGCGATCGTGTCCACGATCAGCGGCCCCAGCTCGGTCACGTCCCCCGCGCCCATGGTGAGGACGATGTCGCCAGGCCGGACCAGCCCGGCCACCGTCCGCACGACCTCCTCGCGACCCGGCACGTACCGCACCCGGTCGTGGGGGACGCGGGAGGTGATCAGCTCGCCGGTGACCCCGGGCTCGGGGTCCTCCCTGGCCGCGTAGACCTCCATCACCACGACCTCGTCCGCGAGGCCCAGCGCGGTCGCGAACTCCTCGGCGAAGATGCGGGTACGGCTGTACAGGTGCGGCTGGAACAGGGCGACGACCCTGCCCCCGGGCGCCGGTCCCCCCGCCTCGCCCGCGTCCTCGGCGAACGAGTCCAGCGCGGCGCGCGTGGCCCTCAGGTCGGCCTCGATCTCGGTCGGGTGGTGGGCGTAGCTGTCGTAGACGGCGACGCCACCGGCCTCGCCCTTGATCTCGAAGCGGCGCGCGGCCCCCGCGAAGTCCGCGATGCCCTCCACCGCGACCTCCAGGTCGTGGCCGAGCTCGTCCGCCACGGCGACGGCCGCGGCGGCGTTGAGCACGTTGTGCCGACCGGGGACGGCGAGCGTGCCGTCGATGGGCTCGCCCCCGGCGGTGCGGATCGTGAACTCGGTGGTGAAACCGCGGGCGCGCACCCGGGTGACCCGGTAGTCGGCGTCCTCGGCCTCGCCGTAGGTCAGGACCTTCTTGCCGCGCTCGCGGGCCAGCTCCGCGACCTGCCGGGCGCCCGGGTCGTCGATCCCGACGATCAGGGTGCGTCCGACACGGTCGACGAACGCCGCGAAGTTGGCGTGGATCTCCTCGATGCCGCTGTAGTTGTCGAGGTGGTCGGCCTCCACGTTGGTGACCACGGCGACCTTCGGGGAGAGCATGAGGAAGGAGCCGTCGCTCTCGTCGGCCTCCACGGCGATGACCTCGCCCAGGCCGGCGTCGGCGCCCAGGCCGGTGGTGACCAGCTTTCCGCCGATCACGTAGCCGGGGTCGACCCCCAGGTGCTGGAGCACCACGGTGACCATGGAGGTCGTGGTGGTCTTGCCGTGGGTGCCGGAGACAGCGATGCCCTCGCGGCCCAGCAGGAGCGCCCCCAGGGCCGCCGCCCGGGGCAGGACGCGCAGGCCGCGGCGGCGGGCCTCGACGAGTTCGGGGTTGTCCTCGCGGATCGCGGAGGAGACCACGAGGGTCTCGGCGGCGCCGAGGTTGCCCGCGGCGTGGCCGACGTGGACGTCGGCGCCCATCTGCTCCAGCTCGCGCAGGGTGTCGCTGTCGCGGGCGTCGCTGCCGGACACCTCCACCCCGGACTGGAGCAGGACCCGGGCGATGCCGGACATGCCGGCCCCGCCCAGGCCGATGAAGTGGGTGCGGCCGAGCTTGTCGACGGGAACCGGCTCGGTCGGGCGGACCAGGCTCATCGGGCGTCCTTCCCGTCGTCGTAGAACGCGTCCTCGCCGTCGTCGTCGGACAGGGGGATCTCGGGGGTGGGGCGGTCGCCGCGGGCGACGGCCATGACCTCGCGGGCGAGTGCCATGTCGGCGTCGCGGCGGCCCATCCGGGCGGCGGCCTCGGACATGGCCACGACCCGGTCGGTGTCGGTGAGCAGCGGGATGAGCTGGTCGACGATCCACTCCACGGAGATGTCCGCGTTGTTGATCATCAGGCCCCCGCCCGCCTGGACGATCGGCTCGGCGTTGAGTGCCTGCTCGCCGTTGCCGATGGCCAGCGGGACGAAGGCGCCGGGCAGGCCGACGGCGGTCAGCTCGGCGCAGGTCATCGCACCGGAGCGGCACATGGCGACGTCGGCGGCGGCGTAGGCCATGTCCATGCGGTCCACGTAGGGGACGGCCACGTAGGGCACGCCCGCCTGGGTGAGGTCCTGGGGCTCCTCCGCGTTCTTGGGGCCGACGACGTGCAGGACCTGCACGCCCCGGTCGCGGAAGGCGTCACGGGAGGCGAACGCGGTCTCGTTGAGGCGCTGCGCGCCCTGGGAGCCGCCGAAGATCAGCAGGGTGGGGAGGTCGGGGCGCAGGCCGAAGTAGGTGCGCGCCTTGTCGCCCATGGCGAGCCGGTCGAGGGTGGTGATCTGCTGGCGCAGGGGGATGCCGACGAAGCGGCCGTTGCGGATCTGGGTGTGGGGGTGTCCGGTGAACACGTGCGGTGTCATGCGCGCGCCGAGCCGGTTGGCCAGGCCCGGGAGGGGGTTGGCCTCGTGCACGACGATGGGGATCCGGCGCCGGCGCGCCGCCAGGTAGCCGGGGGTGGCCACGTAGCCGCCGAAGCCGACGATGACGTCCGCCTGCAACCGGTCCAGGTGTTCGCCCGCCGCGCTCAGCGCGCCGGCGAGCTTGCCCGGGACGCTGAGGAGCTGCGGGGTGATCTTGCGGGGCAGCGGGACCGCCGGGATCAGGCCCAGCTCGTAGCCGCGCATGGGCACCAGCCGGGTCTCCAGACCCCGCTCGGTTCCCAGGCAGAGGATCTCCGTGCTGGGGTCGATGCGTCGAAGCGCGTCCGCTAGGGAGAGCGCGGGCTCGATATGCCCGGCCGTGCCGCCTCCGGCGAGGGCTACCCTCATCGTTGCCGATTCCTCCTTGGCCGGTCACCCGCCGGGACCGGTCCGTTCCTGTGCTTGGCCGTTGTCCTGCCGCCACGGGGGCCCGGCGTACGCGGACCCCGTCCTGCGGCGACGCGCCTGGAGGCCGTTCCGCCCCGGTTGTTCATCGAGGCCACGAAGTTCTCCAGGCCCAGCCAGCTTAGAGCCCTTTGTACCTGACTCGGACCCCGGGCCTCCAGCGCCCTGGCGGCCTGGGGCTCGGCCTTGGCGAGCGCGAGGAGCACGCCGAGGGCGACCATGGTGGTGATCAGCGACGAACCTCCGTAGGAGACCAGGGGCAGGGGGACGCCGGTGACGGGCAGGAGCCCGATGACCGCGCCCACGTTGATCATGACCTGTCCCATGAGCCAGGTGACGATCGCGAAGGAGGCCAGGCGCGGGAACGGCTCCTTGACCCGGGTGGCCACCCTCAGGCCCGCGTAGCCGAGCACGCCGAACAGGGCGAGCACGAGGAGGGTCCCGATCAGGCCGAACTCCTCCCCGATGATCGCGAAGACAAAGTCGGACTCGGCGAAGGGGAGGAACCCCCACTTCTCCCGGCTGGCCCCGATGCCGACGCCGAAGATCCCCCCGGTGCCCAGCGCGTAGAGGCCGTGCAGTGACTGGTTGCCCGAGCCCAGCGGGTCGGCCCCGGGGTCGAGGAAGGAGGTGACGCGCGCCATCCGGTAGGGCTCGATCGCGATGACGATCACGGCGAGGGCCAGGACGAGGCCGAACATGGTGACGAAGAGCCTGCCCGGCGCCCCCACCACCCACAGCAGGCCCAGGAACGTAATGAGGAACACCAGGGCGGTGGAGAGGTTGGAGCCGAGGAGGACCAGGAGCACCAGGAGCCCGCACCCTGGCAGCAGCGGGATGAGGAGGTGCCGCCACTCGGTGAGCTCGCGCAGCTCGTCCTTGCGGGCGAGGATGTTGGCGCCCCACAGGGCGAAGGAGAGCTTGGCGGGCTCGGAGGGCTGCACGACCAGGCCGCCGACGTCCAGCCAGCGGGTGGCGCCGTTGACCTCCACGCCCTGGAAGACGGTGAGCAGCAGCAGGGCCACCGAGAGGATCATGGTGGGGTAGCCGACCAGGCGGAACAGCGCCTGGGGCATGTGCGAGGCCAGGATCATGAGGGGCAGGCCCACGACGGCCGACACCAGCTGCTTCTGGAAGAGCGAGAAGGAGGAGCCGGTCTCGGTGATGGACTTGACCATCGTGGAGGACAGCACCATGACGAGGCCGAGGGCGATCAGGAGGACCGCCGTGCCCAGGATGAGGTAGTAGGAGGTGAGGGGGCGGTCGAGGGACCTGGCCCACTCACGCCACAGGGCGTGCCCGCGCCCTCCGGCGTCCGTCCTCGCCTTGGCCCGGGCCATTCCTGGAACCGCTGTCGTCGCCATCCACACCCTCCGCACGATTCGCGCCTCAATACTGGCGCACGCCCGGGTCGGGAACCGTGGACATTTCCCGCGTGTTGGCCATCTTTGGCGGCCGGCCGGGTGGCGGTGGGCACAGCGGACGCCGCCCGCGCGGACTTCGTCACGTACGGGCGGCGTCCGGTCACTCAGGGCAGGCGGTTCACGGCCTCGGAGAACAGGCGTCCGCGCTCGGGGTAGTTGGTGAACATGTCCATGGACGCGGCGGCCGGGGCCAGCAGCACCGTGTCGCCCTCGCGGGCCATGGCCGCGGCCTCGGCGACCACGGCGTCCATCACCGTGTGGCCCTCGGGCGCGTCCGGGGCCGGGCCCTCGACCTCGACCACGGGGACGGCGGGGGCGTGCTCGGCCAGGGCCTCGCGCAGCCGGGCCCGGTCCGCGCCGATCAGCACCGCGCCCCGCAGCCGGCCGGCCGCCGCGGCGACCAGGTCGTCGACCGCGGCGCCCTTGAGCAGGCCGCCGGCGACCCACACCACGGACGCGTAGGCCCCGAGCGAGGCCGCCGCGGCGTGCGGGTTGGTCGCCTTGGAGTCGTCCACGTAGTCGACGCCTCCGACGGAGGCCACGTGCGCGATGCGGTGGGGCTCGGGCCGGAACGCGGCCAGGCCGGCCCGCACCGACGCCGGCGCGACGCCGATCGAGCGGGCCAGCGCCGCCGCGGCCAGGGCGTTGGCGACGTTGTGCGGCGCGGCCGGGCGGACGTCGGCGAGGGTGGCCAGCTCCTCGGCGCTGCTGCCGGGGTCGGCGCAGAAGGCGCGGTCGACGAGCAGGTCCTCGACCACTCCCAGTTCGCCGGCCCTCGGAGTGTCCAGCCGGAAGCCGACGAGCGGGGCGTACGGGTCGCCGTCCTCCTCCGCCAGGCGGACCGACCAGGCGTCGGCCGTGTTGGCGACCCGGATCGTCCCGGGCGCGAACACCCTGCCCTTGGCCCGGGCATAGGGGTCGAGGCCGCCGTGCCAGTCCAGGTGGTCGGGGGCCACGTTGAGGACGGTGGCGGCGTGCGGGCGCACGCTGCTGGACCAGTGGAGCTGGAAGCTGGACAGCTCCACGGCCAGCACGTCGTGCACGTGGCCGTCGGCGTCGGGCAGGACCGCGTCGACGATCGGCGTGCCGACGTTGCCGACGGCGAGCGCGTCCCGGCCGTCCGCGCGGAGCATCGCCTCCAGCATCCGCACGGTGGTGGTCTTGCCGTTGGTCCCGGTGATGGCGAGCCACACCTGGTCCGCGGGCTTGAGGCGCCAGGCCAGCTCGACGTCGCCGATCACCTCGGTCCCGGCCTCGGCGGCCCGGACCAGGAGCGGGGAGTCGGGGCGCCAGCCGGGCGAGGTGACGACCAGGTCGCAGCCCTCGGGCAGCGGGGTCCCGCCGAGGACCACCTCGGCCCCGGCGTCGGCGAGTTCGGCGGCGACCGGCCGGACGGTGTCGTCGTCGCGGCCGTCCACGACGACCACGCGGGCCCCGCGGGCCAGGAGCGCCCTGGCGACCGGGGGCCCGGACACTCCCAGACCGGCGACGCAGACCAGCCGTCCCTCCAGGCCGGCCCCGCTCGGTGCGGGGTCGGCGGCGGGACCGGGCTGTGTGTCGGAAGAGTGGTGCGGCATGCCTTCTACCTTGGCATCCATTCGAGATAGAAGAGTCCGATGGCGATCGCCACGAACAGGCCCTGGATGATCCAGAAGCGGATCACGATGGTGGGTTCGGCCCACCCCTTGAGCTCGAAGTGGTGCTGGAGCGGCGCCATGCGGAACACGCGTTTGCCGGTGAGGCGGAACGACGTGATCTGGATCATCACCGACATGGTGATGATGACGAAGAGGCCGCCGATGAGCAGCAGCAGGAGCTGCGTGCGGGTGGTGATGGCCAGGCCCACGATGAGGCCGCCCAGCGCCAGGGAGCCGGTGTCGCCCATGAAGATCTTGGCGGGCGGTGCGTTGAACCACAGGAAGCCGATGCACGCGCCGAGCGCCGCGGCGGCCACCACGGCCAGGTCCAGGGGGTCGCGGACCGTGTAGCAGCTGTCCGAGAGGTAGGACACGCACGACTGGCGCAGCTGCCAGTTGCCGATGATGACGTAGGCCACCAGGGACAGGATGGTCGCGCCGGTCGCGAGGCCGTCCAGGCCGTCCGTCAGGTTCACCGCGTTGGAGAAGCCGACGATGAGGAAGAGCGCCCACAGGATGAACAGGCCCAGCATCAGCGGGGGCCCGAAGTCGCGCAGGAAGGACAGGCTGGGCGCCGCGGGGGTGTAGCCGTACCCGTTGGGGAACTGGGTGACCCCGTAGGCGAAGCCGATGCCGATGACGGCCTGGCCGACCATCTTCGCGCCGCTGCGCAGGCCGAGGCTGCGGCGCTTGTAGATCTTGATGAAGTCGTCGAGGAAGCCGACGCAGCCCATGCCGACGAACAGGAACATCACGAGCAGGCCCGAGGCGGTCGGCCCCGTCGAGGAGGGCTGCACCAGCCACAGCACCAGGTGGGAACCGAAGTAGCCCACCACCGCGCCGAGGATGACGACGATGCCGCCCATGGTGGGCGTGCCCTGCTTGGTCTTGTGGCCCTCGGGTCCGTCGTCGCGGACCTCCTGGCCGAACTTGAACCGGTACAGCAGTTTGATGAGCGGCGGCATCAACGCCATGGAGACGATGAGCGACAGCGCCGCCGCGATGGAGATGCCGATCACTGGACATCACCCTTGGTGATGAGGTCGATAACCCTTTCGAGCGCTGCCACCCGCGATCCCTTCACAATGACGACGTCTCCTGTGCGCATGCGTTCGCGCAGCGCCGCCGCGGCCGCCCCTGCGTCCGCGACCCGGATGCACTCACCCCGCCACTGCCCCTGCCGGGCAGCGCGTTCGGCGCCGACGGCGATGCCCTCGGCCGCCTCTCCGACCACGATCAGGTGGGCCACGCCCGTGCGGGCGGCCAGCTCGCCGATCTGCTCGTGTTCGGCTCCTCCGTCCTCGCCGAGCTCCGCCATGTGGGCGAGCACCGCGATGGAACGGCGGTTGCGGGCGAGCGCTTCGAGTGTGGTCAGCGCGGCCCGCACGGACTCGGGGTTGGCGTTGTAGGCGTCGTTGACGAGCGTGGCACCGTCGTGTTCGGTGACCTCCATCCGCCACCGGCTGACCGGGGTCGCGGCGCCGAGGGCGGCGGCGACGGCGTCGATGTCCATACCGAGTTCGTCGGCGACGGCGGCGGCGGCCAGGGCGTTGTGCACCTGGTGCGCGCCGACGAGCGCCAACCTCACCGGGGCGGTGCGACCGCCCAGGTGGAGTGTGAAGGAGGGGGCGCCGGAGTCCCGGAGGACCACGTCGGTGGCGCGCACGTGCGCGTCCTCGCCCTGTCCGTAGGTGACGACCCTGGCCCGGGTGCGCGACGCCATCGCGCTCACCCGGGGGTCGTCGGCGTTGAGGATCGCGACACCGCCGGAACCGCGGTCCGCCGAGCCGGGCGGCAGTGCCTCGACCAGCTCGCCCTTGGCCTTGGCGATGGTGTCGCGGTCGCCGAACTCGCCCATGTGGGCGCTGCCGACGTTGAGGACCACGCCGATCCTGGGCGGGGCGACCTCGCACAGGTGGGCGATGTGCCCGACGCCGCGCGCGGAGACCTCCAGGACCAGGTTGCGGGTACCGGTGTCGGCGCGCAGCACGGTGAGCGGGTGGCCGATCTCGTTGTTGAAGGAGCCGGCCGGGGCGACGGTCGGGCCCAGCCCGCCGACGACCTGGGCGATGAGGTCCTTCGTGGTGGTCTTGCCGGAGGACCCGGTGACCGCGACGACCTCGGCCGCTTCCGCTCCGCGCCGGACGTCGCCGAGCTCCCGCGCCACGTACCGTGCGAGCCGGGCCAGGGCGGCGACGACCCCGTCGTCGCCCCCCTCCGCCAGCAGGTGCGGGGCCGCGACGGGGCGGGAGGCCAGGACGGCCGTCGCCCCGGCCGCGACCGCGGGTCCGGCGAAATCGTGTCCGTCGACGTGCTCCCCGGTCAGGGCGACGAAGAGCGCGCCTGGCGCTGCCTGCCGCGAGTCGATGACTACGGGACCGTCGACGACGGCGTCGGGGCGCGCTGATCCGCCGATGGCGGTTTGGGTGATCTCAGCGATCCGATCGAGCGTGAGCGCGATCAAATCCACTCCTCATGTCAGGCCCGGCCCACGGCACCACAGGGGCTGTTGGCCACCGGCCGGAGTCAGGTCAGGGGATGGCACCGCGGATGCCGTGCGCGCGGTGCCGCGCCGGCTCACCGGGGCCGCGTCGGCGGGCTACGCCATGGGCGCCACCGTGGGCGGTCGGGCTGCGATTGCCGGACCTACCTTAGAACACATTGCGGTGTCCGGGGTCCCGCCGGGCCCTGTGTGGAGCAATATGGTCCACTTCGTGACCGGCAGTGTCCGTGTGACCAGTGATCCGCGCGCCCCGGGCGGCGGGGACGCACGAGGGGCGCGGACGGTGTCCGCGCCCCTCGTCCCGAACGGAGGCCGCCCGGGAGTGTTGTCGGGTCATCCCTCGTCAGGGACCCTGTGGATGTCCTGGAGGGCGACGCCCAGCCGTTCTCGGGAGCTCACGGCGAGGTGGTCGCCGATGGCCCGGCGCAGCACCTCCCGGTCGTCGAAGGGCAGCACTTCGCCCTTGACGTACTGGCCGGTCTCGTGGCCCTTCCCCGCGACGACGATCACGTCGCCCGGGCGGACGCGGTCCACCGCGATGCGGATGGCCTCGGCCCGGTCGAGTTCGACCGTGACGTGGGCGCGCTGGTCCTCGGGGACCTTGGCCACGCCTTCGAGCATCGCCGCGGCGATGGAGACGGGGTCCTCGGTGCGGGGGTTGTCGTTGGTGATGACCAGCTGGTCCGCCAGGCGGGCGGCGGCCTCGCCCATCAGGGGGCGCTTGGCGCGGTCGCGGTCGCCCCCGCAGCCGAGCACCATGGTCACGTAGCCGTCGGTGGTGGAGCGGAGCGCGGTGAGGACCGCCTCGATGGCACCGGGTTTGTGGGAGTAGTCCACGAGCGCGGTGAAGTCCTGGAAGGCGCGGGGCACGTCGTCGACGACCACGGGCTCCATGCGTCCGGGCACCCCCGGGGCGGCGGCGACGCCGGCGATCGCGGTCTCCAGCGGCAGGCCCGCCTCGACCAGGCCGACGATGGCGGCCATCGCGTTGGAGACGTTGAACGGCCCGGGCAGGCCGACGGAGGCCTCCGCCTCCATGCCGCCCGGACCGACGATCCGGAACCTGCTGCCCGTGGCCCCCAGGTCGACGTCCACGGCCCGCCAGTCGGCCTCCATGGCCGTGGCCGGGTCGGCGTCGGTGCAGCCGTCCACGGCGAAGGTGGTGACGGGGATCGTCCCGTCGGCCTGCACCATGTCCACCAGGGCGCGGCCGAACCGGTCGTCGGCGTTGACGACCGCGATGTCGCAGTACTCGGGGGTGAACAGCCGCGCCTTCGTGTCGAAGTAGTCGCGCAGGTCCGAGTGGAAGTCCAGGTGGTCCTGGGACAGGTTCGTGAAGATCGCCACGTCGTAGCGGGTTCCGCCGACCCGGCCCAGGGCGAGGGCGTGGCTGGAGACCTCCATGGCTGCGGCGGTGACGCCCTCCTCGCGCATGAGCGCGAACAGGCCGTGCAGGTCGGTGGCCTCGGGGGTGGTGAGGGAGGAGGCCACCCGCTCGTCCCGGACGCGCATCTCCACCGTGCCGACGAGGCCGGTGGTCATGCCGGCCCGGCGGAGCCCGGACTCGACCAGGTACGTGACCGTGGTCTTGCCGCTGGTGCCCGTGGTGCCGATCAGCAGCAGGTCCTGCGCGGGCTCCTTGAAGACCCAGGAGGCCGCCGTTCCGAGCGCGGCCCGCGCGTCGGGGACGACGATCACGGGCAGGCCGGTCGCGGCGGCGCGCTCGGCCCCGGCGGGGTCGGTGAGGACGGCGGCGGCTCCCGCCTCGGCCACCTGCCCGGCGAAGTCGGCGCCGTGGGCGCGCGTTCCCGGCAGCGCCGCGTACAGGTCTCCGGGGCCCGCCTTCCGTGAGTCGTGGGTGATGCCGCGTACGTGCACCTCCCTGCCGGGCACCTCGGCCGTGTGGTCCGCGCCGAGGTCCGGGCGCAGGAGTGTGGCGTCCGGCCCGAGCAGCGCTGCGAGGGCGGACAGGGGACGAAGTGGCGTGTGTTCAGGTCGCATTACCGGTGGCACGTGTGGAGGTTAACCGCTGCGGACGACCGGTCGGTAATTTCCACGCTGCGTGCGGCGGGGATTCTCCGGCGGGGCCCCGAGGCTCCCCGGCCTTCCCGCCCCCGGTCGGCGCCGGGACCGGGCGGGGCACGCCTCGGGGCCGCGGACCGTGCCCGGAGGACGGGAACCGGGACCGCGGCTCCCGGGGACCGGCGGCCGCGCCCCGCCGCGCCTACCCTGGAAGTCTCACGGGGGAGGGTGGAGTGGTCCGAACGGTGCCGGGCGCGTCCGGCGTCCGTCCGCTGGTGCTCGACGGCGGGCTGGCGACCCGCCTGGAGTCCTACGGCGCCGACCTGCGCGGCGGCCTGTGGTCGGCGCGGCTGCTGGCCGACGGGCCCGAACTGGTCCGCCGCGCGCACCGGGACTACTTCGAGGCGGGCGCCGACGTGGCGATCTCCGCCGGGTACCAGGCGAGCATCCCGGCCCTGGAGGCGCGGGGGCACTCGCGGCGCGAGGCCGCCGGGCTCCTCGCCAGGTCCGTGGAGCTGGCGCGGGCCGAGCGCGACGCGTTCGGCTCGGGCCTGGTCGCCGCCGGGGTGGGGCCCTACGGCGCGGCCCTGGCGGACGGGTCCGAGTACACCGGCGACTACGACCTGGACGAGGACGGCCTGTACGCCTGGCACCGCGAGCGGTGGCGCGTGCTCGCCGGCGCCGGGGCGGACCTCATGGCCTGCGAGACGATCCCCTCCCTGCCGGAGGCCCGTGCCCTGGGCCGGCTCCTCGCCGAGGTTCCCGGGCCGCGCGCGTGGATCAGCTTCTCCTGCCGCGACGGAGAGCACCTCAACGACGGCACCCCCCTGAGCCGGGCGGTCGCCGAACTCGCGCCGCTGCACGCGGCCGGGAGGCTCGTCGCCGCGGGCGTCAACTGCACCGCTCCCCGCCACGTCCCCTCCCTGGTCCGCACGGTGGCCGCGGCGGGCCTGCCCGCGGTCGCCTACCCCAACTCGGGGGAGAGCTGGGACGCGTCCCTCGGCCGGTGGACGGGCGTCGGCGATCCGGAGGGGTTCGGCAGGGCCGCGGTGTCCTGGTACGAGGCCGGAGCGGTGCTCGTGGGCGGGTGCTGCCGCACCGGCCCCGAGCACGTCCGCTCCGTGCGCGCCCGCCTGGACGCGCACCTGGGCCGCGGGGCCGGCCGGCGCCCCTGACCCCGCGGGTTCCGGGGCCCGGGGCCGGGGCGCGTCGCGCGGACGCCCCCGGCGGGCCGGCGCGCTAGCCCGCGTCCTCCTCGAACAGCCGGATGGCGGGCGGGTCGGTGTCCGTCGGCGGGACCTTCAGGGACTTCAGCGCGAAGGACATGATGTCGTTGAACACCGGGCCGGCCGCCTCGCCGCCGTAGTAGGTGCCCTGCGGGTTGTGCAGGACCACCTGGACCACGATCTCCGGGTCGTCGGCGGGCGCGAAGCCGGAGAAGGACGCCGTGTACCCGCCGTCCTCGTAGGTGCCCGTCTCCGGGTTGATGCGGTTGGCGGTGCCCGTCTTGCCCGCGACCCGGTACCCGTCGATGCGGGCCTGCGGCGCCGTGCCCTCGTCCCCGGTGACCGCCTCCAGCATGAGCGCGAGCTGTTCGGCGGTCTCCTCGCTGAGCACGCGGCGCTGCTCGGGCTCCTCCGCGGGGGTGAACTCCCCGTTCGTGTCGACCGTGCCCGCGACCACCGTCGGCGCCACCCGCACGCCCCCGTTGGCGACGGTGGCGTACACCGAGGCCATCTGGGCGGCGTTGACCGTCAGGCCGTGCCCGATGGAGACCGACGGGAGCTGCGTGCCCCACCAGTCCTCGGGCGCCGTCAGCACGCCGGCCTCCTCCCCCGGCAGGTTCAGCCCGGTCGGCTGGCCGAGCCCGAAGTCCTCGATGTAGGAGTGCAGGACCCCGGCCCCCACCTGGTCGGCGATCTTGATCGTGCCGACGTTGCTGGACTGGGCCATGATGCCGTTGACCGTGAGGCGCTGCGTGCCGTTGTTGCTGGAGTTGCGGAAGGTCTGGTCGTAGTACTGGAGGGAGTAGGGCACGGTGTACACCGTCTCCGGCTCGGTGAGCCCCTCCTCCAGCGCCGCGCCGACCGTGATGACCTTGTTGGTGCTGCCCGGCTCGAAGGTCTCCGCGACCGCCCCGTTGGACCACTGCTCGGGTCCGGTGGAGTCGATGTCGGCCTGGGAGTACGTCGGGAAGTCGGCCATCGCGAGGATCTCCCCGGTGCCGACGCGCTCCACGACGACGCTGCCGGCGACGGCGTCCAGCTCCTCCACCCTGTTCGCGAGGGTCTGCGCGGCGTACCACTGGATGTCCTGGTCCAGGGTCAGCCGGACGTCCTGTCCGGGCACGGGCTCGCTGACCAGGCCCCCGGCCATGGGGATCTGGGTGCCGTCGATGCCGACCTCGACCTGCCGCCGGCCCGACTCCCCCGCCAGGGTGCTGTCGAGGTAGCCCTCCAGGCCCTCCAGGCCGTGTCCCTCCGAGCCGACGAACCCGACCAGGTCGGCGGCCCCCGTCTCCTCGGGGTAGACGCGGTCGTAGGCCACCTCCGCGCCCACGCCGGACAGGCCCAGGTCGCGCAGCCCCTCCCAGTCGCGCGGCAGGACCTTCGTGGCCACCACCTGGTAGCGGGAGGGCCGGGCGTCGACCTTCTCGGTGACCTCGGCCTCGTCCAGGCCGAACCGGGTGACGAGCTCGTCGACGAGCTGGTCCCGCTCGTCCTCCTCGACCTCCTCGGGGTCGACGAAGACGTTGCGCACCTCCACCGACAGGGCGAACGGGTTGCCCTCGGCGTCGGTGATCTCGCCGCGCAGGGTGGGGATGTCGATGGTCTGGAGACGGGTCTGCGAGGCCGCCTCGGCGTACTGCTCCGCCTCCAGGCCCTGGATCTGCACCAGGCGACCGGCGAAGAGGAGCATGATGACGACGATCAGCACGCCGCCGAACTTGATCCGGCTGCGCGGCTCCCCCCGCCGGAAGGTGCGGCGCAGCAGGGGCGGGGGCGGGGGCGGCCCCGACCTGCGGCGCGCGGAGCCCCGCTCCCCGCCTCGCCCACCGCGCGCGGAACGCCCCTCGGACCGTGCCGAGGAGCGTGCGCGGGTGCCGCCGTCGGGGCGGCGCGGTTCACGCTGGGGGCGCTTGCTGGGCCCGGCCCCGGAACGGCCCGCCGCTCCGGGCCTGCGGGGGTCCCGGGGACGCCGGTCCCTCGGCGCGCTCACTCACCGCTCCCGGCGCTCCCGGTGATCTCACCGTTCTCGGGGTCGAGGAAGAGCGGGGCCTCACCCTGCTCCATGCCCATGGCCTCGGCCTCCTCCGCGATCCGCTCCGAGGCCTCCAGGCCCGCGACCGTGTTGCGGCGCTGCTGCTCCTCGTAGGCCAGTTCCCGGTTCTCCGCCTGGAGGCTGGCGATGGTGAAGGCCTCCTGGGCGACGACGCTGCGCAGCACCAGCAGGGCGACCAGCGCTCCGCCCAGCAGGCACAGGACGAGGAGGACGAAGGGGATGCGCGGCGCCGGGCGGGCGCGCGGCGCCCCGGCCTTGCGCCCGGGGGCGCGCCCGGGCGAGGCGGGGGCGGCTCCCCCTCCCTTCCCGCTCCCGCCCTTGCGGGCCGGTGCCCGGCGCGTGTCCGTCCTCGTGCTCATCTGGTCTCCCTACTGCCGCGGCGGCCGAACCCGTTCGGCCGCCCGGAGGCGGGCCGACTGGGCGCGCGGGTTGCGTTCGTTCTCTTCGTCCGTGGGGAGCTCGGCCCCCCGGGTGAGGAGCCGTAGCTCGGGCTGCCTGTCCGGGAGGGGGACCGGCAGGTCCGCGGGCGTGGTGTCGGTGGCCAGCGCGGCGAGGGCCCTCTTGGTCATCCGGTCCTCCAGCGAGTGGTAGGACAGCACGGCGATGCGCCCGCCCACGCCCAGGCGGGAGACCGCCGCGGGCAGGGCGCGCTCCAGGATGGAGAGTTCGGCGTTGACCTCGATGCGCAGGCCCTGGAAGGCGCGCTTGGCGGGGTGCCCGCCGGTGCGGCGGGTGGCCGCGGGGATGGCCTCGCGGACCAGTTCGGCGAGTTCGCGCGTGGAGTCGATCGGGCCCTGTGCGCGCCGCCGCTCGATGGCCCTGGCGACGCGGGACGCGAAGCGCTCCTCGCCGTAGGTGCGCAGGACCCGCGTGAGTTCGCCGACCGGGTAGGTGTTGACGACCTCGGCCGCGGTCAGGGACTGGGTGCGGTCCATGCGCATGTCCAGCGGCGCGTCGTGGGCGTAGGCGAAACCGCGGTCGGTCTCGTCCAGCTGCGGCGAGGACACCCCCAGGTCGAGCAGGACGGCGTCGGCGCCGGGGACGCCCGCCTCGTCCAGCGCGCGCGGGATGTCGGAGTAGAGCGCGTGCACGAAGTGGGTGCGGTCGGCGTAGGGGGCGAGGCGCTCGGCGCTGCGCTCCAGGGCCGTGGTGTCGCGGTCGACCCCGACCAGGCGCATGGTGGGGCAGGCCTTGAGCAGTGCCTCGGAGTGGCCGCCCAGCCCCAGGGTGCCGTCCACGAGCACGGCCCCGGGCTCGGTGAGCGCGGGGGCCAGGAGTTCGATGATCCGGTCGAGCATGACCGGTACGTGCAGCGGGTCCGTCCCGGCGCGGGCCGCGGCGATGCGGTCCCCGATGCCGCTTCCCCGCCCGGCTCCGTCCCCGGTGTCCTGGTGTTCGCGGGCCGGGCCGTCCCCTTCGGGCTGCTCGTGCTGCCGGGTGTCCCCCATGCGGTGCTGTTCCTCCACGCTTTCGCCGTCTCCCCCTGGTCGCCGCGGTAGCGCCACGATGGTGCGCTCCGCGGTGTCCTTCGCGTGGCCCGGCCGGGTTTCGGCAAGGCCTTCCGGACACGGCCGCTATTGTCCACCGTTCGGCGGACCCGTGTTCACGACCTGGCACCGGGGAAGTCGCGCCAGCTCGTGTGCGCCGTGTCCGGAGGCCGTTGCCGACCCCCGGTCTGCAAGGGTGTGGACTGTCGTGCCGCTCGTTCCGGCGGTGGCTCCGCCGGGTTCACAGCACCCCGGGCAGCACCTCCTCGGAGAGCTGCGCGAAGGCCTGCTCCTGCTCGGCCTCGTACTCGGACCACGCGTCGGCGTCCCAGATCTCCAGACGGGTGTTGGCGCCGATGACGACGCACTCGCGCTCGAGACCCGCGTACTCGCGCAGCTTCGACGGGATGGTCACCCTGCCCTGCTTGTCGCAGGTCTCGTCGGAGGCGCTGGCGAAGAGGACCCGGCTGTAGTCGCGAACGGACTTGGCCGTGACCGGGGTGCTGGCGAGCGCGTCGGTGATGCGCCGGAACTCCTCCGTCGGGAAGACGTAGAGGCAGCGCTCCTGGCCCTTGGTGACCACCAGACCCCCCGACAGCTCGTCGCGGTACTTCGCGGGAAGGAACAGCCGTCCCTTCTGGTCGAGGCGAGGCGTGTGGGTGCCGAGGAACACACTCCCACCCCCTCACTCCCCGAAGTGGAGAATTCACCCTCTCCACGATGCTCCACCTTACTCCACTCTTCCCCACCGTCAACAGCTCCAATCGGGATTCACACCCCGAAGAATCCACAAATGCGCAGGTCAGGAGGGTGGGGCGGGCGGAGCCCGCGCGGATGCCGCCGGGTGTCGTCCGGCACTCTCCCCCCACATACCCGCCGACCTGCGAAAACGACCCCTCCACGCGCACGGGCGCACGGAGGGGGCAGGGTGTGCCGCGTGGGCGCCGCCAATGCCCGGAAGAGCGATTCGGGCCCTTTGACCTCTTTGGTTGCCCGTGGAATCAATCGGCCGCCGATTCCGGCACTTTGGTTTGCAATCGCTCCGATTGGGCCTAGCCTCGGTTCCGAACACCGACACACGAAGCCATACGGAGCGGGAGGGGTCTCGTGTCACTCGGCACACACCACGGCGGTCGCGGGGGCGGTGTCCAGGAGGACGTCGGCGAGATCGTCGCCGTGGCGGACCGCGTCCGCGGCGCCATCGAGACGGTCATCGAGGGCAAGCCGGAGGTGCTGCGCATCGCCCTGACGGTCCTGCTCGCCGAGGGGCACCTGCTCATCGAGGACGTCCCGGGCGTCGGCAAGACCATGCTGGCCAAGGCCCTGGGACGGGCCGTGGACTGCTCCGTGCAGCGCGTCCAGTTCACCCCGGACCTGCTCCCCAGCGACATCACCGGCGTCAGCGTCTACCACCAGGACCGGCGCGAGTTCGAGTTCAACCCCGGTCCGGTCTTCGCCAACATCGTGCTGGGCGACGAGATCAACCGCGCCTCCCCCAAGACCCAGGCGGCCCTCCTGGAGTGCATGGCCGAGCGCCAGGTGAGCGTGGACGGGCAGACCCGCGCGCTGGAGCGCCCGTTCATGGTGGTGGCCACGCAGAACCCCTCCGACATGGAGGGCACCTACGCGCTCCCCGAGGCGCAGCGGGACCGGTTCATGGCCCGCGTGTCCGTCGGCTACCCGGCCCCGCAGGCCGAACTCGACATGATCGACTCGCACAGCTCCCGCTCCCCCCTGGACACCCTCGTCCCGGTGACCGACGCCGCACAGATCCGCGACCTCACCGACCGCGTGCGCGCGGTCCACGTCGCCCCCGGTATGCGCCGCTACGTCGTCGACCTGGTCAACTCCACCCGGACCAGTCCCGACCTGCGCCTGGGGGCCTCACCGCGCGCGACCCTGCACCTGGTGCGGGCGGCACGCGCGTACGCCGCCCTGGACGGGCGGCACTACGTCGTCCCCGACGACGTGCAGGCGCTCGCCGTCCCGGTGCTCGCGCACCGCCTGCTGCCCGCGCCCGAGGCGCAGATGGAGCGCCTCTCCCCCGAGCAGATCGTCGCCAAGCTGGTCGCGCGCCTGCCCGTGCCCGGACCGCAGTAGCCGCGCCCCCGCGGGGGCGCGGCGTCCCGCTCCTCCCGCCTCCCCGCCTGTCCCGCCCGCCGGGTGCGGGCCGCCTCCGAGAGAGGGTCCATGCGTCCGCCCGACGTCCGACACCAGGCACCTCCCGCGCACACCCCCGCACCGGGCGTCAGCCGCGGGACTCCCTCCGCGCCGCCGCCCGACACCCTCCACCCGCAGGAGCGCCCCCGCCGGACCCTCACCCCGCGCGGGGTGTTCATGCTCGTGTTCGGCGCGATCGCCCTCGTGGCCGGCCTCCTCGTCGGACAGCGTGAGCTGGTCGCCGTGGGCGTGCTCCTGGCCGCGGTGCCGCCGCTCTCCGCCCTCACGGTCCTGGGAGCCGCCTCCCGGGTCGTGCACAGCCGGACCGTGGCGCCCGTCCGCGTGCCGGCCGGCCACGACGCCCGGATCCTGGTCAGGATCGGCAACTCCTCCCCCGTCTGGCCGGTCGCCTCGCTGTCGGTCGAGGACACCCTGCCGGTCCCGCTGGGCGCCGAGCCCCGGTACACCGTGGGCCACCTCGGCCCCCGCTCCGTCCGCGACGTCTCCTACCTGGTCAGGCCGGCGACACGCGGCAACTACCCGGTGGGCCCGCTCCGCGTGGCGGTGACCGACCCGCTGGGGTGCGTGCGCGTCGGACGCCGTGTCGGGGCGCCGGCCCACCTGCTCGTGACCCCCGTGACCGTGCCCCTGGCGTCGCCGGGGTCCGCCGACGGCTCGCAGGGCGAGGAGAGCCCCCGCCGCTCGGTGACCGGGGCCGGGGAGCAGGACCCGGTGCCGCGCGAGTACCAGTACGGGGACGAACTGCGCAGGGTCCACTGGCGCTCCACCGCCAAGCACGGTGAGCTGATGGTGCGCCGGGACGAGCAGCACTGGCGTGAGAACAGCACGATCCTGCTGGACACCCGGTGGTCCGCCCACCGGGGGCACGGCCCCGCCGGGTCCCTGGAGACGGCGGTCAGCGTCGCCGCCTCCGTGGCGCTGGGCCTGCTCGACGGCGGCCACGACCTGCGCTTCCACACCGAGCGCGGGCGGGTGCCGACCATGAGCGCCGCGGGCGTCCTGGACGGCCTGGCCGTCGTGGAACCCTCCGACACCCCGGGACTGCTCGGCGGCATCGGCCTGCTCGGCACATCCCGCGGCACGTCCAGCCTGGTCGTGGCGGTCCTGGGGGCGCTGTCCCCCGACGAGGCCGCCGCCCTCGCCCGGAGCGGAGGACGGGGGGCGCGCGTGGCCGTGCTGTGCGCCCACGCCGCGTGGGAGGGGCCGGACGACGCGGCCGGCGTCCGCGACATCCTCGCGTCCGCCGGATGGCGCGCCCTCGTCCTCTCCTCCCTCGCGGACCTGCCCCGGCTGTGGTCCCTCGCGGCAGTCCGCACCGGAACGCACGGCCCCGTCCGGGCCGCCGCGCCCCGCACCCCCGGAAAGGGTCCGCGTTGAGAGCACTGATGCCCCTGGCGTCCCTGGTCTGCCTGCTGTCGGCGCTGCCCCTGCTGGGCACGGTCGTGCGCGGCGAGACCTGGTGGGTCCCCGCGGCCTTCGTGACGACCGCGGTCTGCGGGATCTCCGCGCTGTACCGGCTGAGCGGGTGGAACTCCCTGCCCGTGCCGTTCCTCCAGCTGTTCGCGGTCGCGTTCCTCAGCACGCCCCTCTTCGCCCCCCACGAGGCCCTCCTGGGCCTCCTCCCGACCTGGGACTCCCTGGAGCACCTGGCGCAGGTGTTCGGGGAGGGCGTCGCCAGCATCGACGGCAACGCGCCGCCGGTGGCGGCCTCCTACGGGGTGACGATGATCATCGCGCTGGTGTTCGCGGTGTTCGCGATGGCCTCGGACTTCCTCGCGGTGACCGCGCGCTGTCCCGGCATGGTCGGCGGCCTGCTGCTGGCGCTGGTGACCGTCCCGCTGGTGGTGGACGACGCCGGCGTCGGAGCGGTGGCCGCGGCCTCCTGCGCCCTCGGCTTCCTGTTCCTCCTCGCGGTGGACATGTGGGTGCGCGGACGCGAGTGGGGCACGCGCGTCCCCGACGGCCGCGACCCCTCGGCCCGCCTGCTCGGCCGGGTGCTCCGGGTGGCGACGGTTTCGGCGGCCTCGGCCGCGGCCGTGCTGCTGGCCCTGACGGTGCCGCTGGCGGTGCCCTCACTGCGCAGCGACGCGTTCTACGCCATGGCCGACGGGGCCTACACCGGCGGGGACGTCCTCACCACGACGCACCCGCTGGTCTCGCTCCGCCGGGAGCTGGGGGCCTCCTCCGACCGCACCGTGCTGACCTACCGGACCGACGCCGAGCAGCCCGACTACCTGCGCACGTACGTGCTGAACGAGTTCGACGGCGAGAACTGGACGATGACGCCGGTCAGCGCCTCGGGCGACACCCTGGTCAGCGGGGAGCTCCCGCTGCCCGCCGGGTGGGACGGGGAGCCCGACGGCGGCCCGGTGACGACGCGGATCTCTCTGGACTCCGACTCGCCCCGGATGGACTTCCTGCCGCTGCCGTACTGGGCGCGCGCGGTGGACGCCCCCGGGGAGTGGTACGCCGACCCCGACAGCCTCATGGTGTTCACCACCGACAGCCCTCCCACGGGCCTGAACTTCTCCGTGGAGACGGTGGACCGCGTCCCCACGGGCGACGAACTGGCCGGCTCCGGGGCCCCCGTCTCCCTCCCCGGCGACCACCGGAACCTGCCGAGCGGCCTGGACCCCTCGGTGCAGGCGCTGACGGACGGCCTCGTCGAGGGCGCGGAGTCGCCGTACGAGCGGGCCCTCGCGATCCAGGAGTACTTCACCGGGGGCCTGTTCACCTACGACCTGTCCCCGCCGGGGGTGCCCGAGGGTGCCGACCCGCTCTCCCACTTCCTGCTGGAGGACCGGGTGGGCTACTGCGAGCAGTTCGCCGGGGCCATGGCGGTCATGGCCCGGCAGGCCGACATCCCCGCGCGGGTGGCCGTGGGCTACACGGCCGGCGAGCGCATGGGCGACGGCCGGTGGGCGGTCACGGTGGGCGACGCGCACGCGTGGCCGGAGCTGTACTTCGAGGGAGCGGGCTGGGTGCGGTTCGAGCCCACCCCGGCCGCGAGCGGCGGCGAGGGGCAGGGCTCGGCGACGGTGCCCGACTACGCGTCCGGCGACGGCGGCGCCGGGGAGCGGCCCGCCGAGGAGCCCGGCGGCCCCGACACGGAGTCCTCCCCGAGCACGGATCCGAGCGAGGACGCCGAGGAGCCCGACGCCTCCCCCGGGGCGGACGAGGCGCCCGAGGACCGGGAGACCGAGCCCGCCTCGGCCTCCGGCGGCGGCTCCGACGCCGGACCGGACCTGTCCTGGCTCCCCGCGGCGGGGGGTGCGGTCGGCGCACTGCTGCTTCTGGCTCTGCCCGCCCTGGCGCGGGCCCTCCTGCGCTGGTCCCGGACGGCTTCGCTGTCGGGCGGCGAGCCGGCCGCGGCCGCGCACACCGCCTGGCGGGAACTCCGGGACACCTGCCTGGACCTGGGCGGCCCGTGGGCGCCGACCGAGAGCCCGCGTGCCACGGCCGAGCGGCTGTCCCGCTTCGGGACGGGGACGGACGTCCCCCGCCCCGACGGCGTTCCGGCTCCCGTGCCCGCGGAGGCCGTGGCGGCGCTGTGGCGGCTGGCCCTGGCCGAGGAGTCGGCCCGCTACGCGCCCGCGCCGACCGGGGCAGGGGGGCTGCGCGCAGACCTGGCGGCGGCCTGTGCCGGCCTGGCCGCCGCGGCGGGGAGGGGGGCCCGGGTCCGCGCGGCCCTGCTGCCCCGGTCCCTGGCGCCCTGGCACAGGCCCCGGCCCGCGCGGGACCTCGCGGCCACGACGCCCTAGGAGTTCCCCGCCCGCCCGCGCCGGTCGGCGCGGGCGGGCGCAGGGCCCTTCCCCGCCGACGGGCGGGGCGGGCCCGGACGTCCCGGCGCGGGTGAAGGAGCGCGGCGGCCGAGAGCCGCGGCAGCGCACCGTCCACGGGCCCGTCCCGGCCCCCTCCGGGCCCATGACAGGACCCCGGGGGCGGGGTTTCGGCCAGCCTCGAAGGCGCGTAACGAGCGCAGACCAAAGAGAAGTCTGAACTATTCCACGACGGGCGATTCGTACGTGCCCCACAACACCGTGGTGGGGCCCCGCGATACCCTGCGGGACCCCACCACGTGTCGGTGCGCCCCCGGCCCGGGGACCGGCGCGCACCGGCTGCTAACGCGCTCCGCCCGGTCGCCGGTGGCGGCCGGGGAGGAGCGGTGTCACTCCTCGCCCTCCTGGCGACGGCGCCAGCGCTCCTCGAAGCGGTTCATCATGCCGGGGCGGCTGCCGCCCCTGCGCTTCTGCTTGGGCTCCGCCGCGGCGGCCGCGGCCTCGGCACCCCCGCCGGACGCCTTCCGCCATGCGTTGGCCCCCCACAGGAAGCACGAGAGCATGACGAGGAAACCGAGGACGCTGATGGTGACCTGGACAGCGGTGGACTGGAGCATCAGCCCCGTCATCAGCAGCACCACGCCGACGACGAAACCGAGCCCTGCCTTGATGATCCAGCGCTTGTAATGGACCGCGGGGTTCGTCTGCCGAACTGTGTTCGCGAACTTCGGGTCCTCGGCATACAGCGCCCGCTCGATCTGGTCGAGCATGCGCTGCTCGTGTTCAGAGAGCGGCACGGCGCCTCCCTACGACAGTCCCCGATTGGGGTGACGGGTACTGATGAACAGTCTCTTGGTCAGTGGTATGCCCAGAATACGTTGCACTAGCGCCTGGTGGAAAGAAAAGCTGCGCGCGCACCTGGCCCACAACGGCCACGATACCCTCGCCCTGTATCGGAAACACCGGCTTCCATGCCTCTCTTCTACCCTGACTCCGGTCGTACCCTTAGAACGCTCCGAGGGCCCCGGAAGTTGCCGCATCATACGTCGTTTTCGTCACGCTTGGCCAACACAGCCGACTGTATCGCGCCTGGACCGAAACGAGCTGTCACCTGGTCCATAACCCGTTCAACGTCCCGCCAACCGGAGTCCTCCTCTCCCAACGCCAATTGACGATGGGCCCGGTCCGCAGGAGCGACCCCCTCGACGCGTACGCCGATCAGGCGCAACGGTGTACGCCGCAGTCCGGAGGCCGCGTACAGATCGCGGGCGACGGCGCTGATCTCACGGGCCACGTCGGTGCTCTCGGCCAGGGTCCTGGAGCGGGTGATCGTGGAGAAATCCGCCCGGCGCAGCTTCACGCTCACCGTGCGCCCCACCTGGCCCGACGCCCTCAGCCGTCGCCCCACCTTCTCCGCGAGCCTCAACAGCTCCCTGTCCACCACGTCCGGGTCCGCGACGTCGTCGTCGAAGGTCTCCTCGGCGCCGACGCTCTTGTCGGCGGTCTCGGCGACCACGGTGCTGTCGTCCTCACCCCGCGCCAGCGCCGCCAGGCGGGTGCCGGCCTTGTTCCCCAGCTCCATGCGCAGCAGGTCCGGCTCGTACCGGGCCAGCTGGCCGACCGTGCGCAGGCCCAGCCTGGCCAGGGTCTGCTCGGTCTTGTCCCCCACCCCGGGCAGCGCGCCCACGGGCAGCGGGTCCAGGAACCCCCGCACGTGGGCGGTGGGCACCAGCAGCAGCCCGTCGGGTTTGCAGTGGGTGGAGCCGAGCTTGGCGGTGAAGCGGTTGGCGGCCACCCCGACGGAGCAGGTCAGCCGCTGCTCGGAGCGCACGCGCTCACGGATCATCGCGGCGATCCGCACCGGTCCGCCCAGGCGGCGGCGGGCCCCGGACACGTCCAGGAAGGCCTCGTCCAGGGAGAGCGGCTGCACCAGCGGGGTCACCGAGCGAAGGATGTCCATCACGGCCTCCGACGCCTGCCGGTAGGCGGCGCCGTCGGGTGGGAAGACGGCCGCGTCGGGGCACAGGCGCAGTGCCCGGGCCATCGGCATGGCCGAGTGCACGCCGCGCGAGCGGGCGAGGTAGTCGGCGGAGGAGACGACGCTGCGGGGACCCGTGCCCCCCACGATGACGGGCCGGTCGCGCGCCTCGGGGTGGCGCAGCTGCTCGACGCTCGCGAAGAAGGCGTCCATGTCCAGGTGCAGGATGTGGCAGTCGGAGTCGGGACCGGACCCGTCCGCGGGGAAGTCGGCGCCCAACGGCACGATGCCGTCGGGGGAGACCATGCCCCGTAGCGCGGCACCGCGTTCCAGCTGACGTCGGCTCATAGGACCAGGTTATGCCCTGCCCAGGCGTGTGCGCCCCCGGGTTCCCGACTCAGGAACCCCGCACGCCCGGGCCCCGGAGCGGCGGGCGGGGGCGGAACCCCGCCCCCGCGAGCGGCGCCCGGGAGGGCGTCAGCGGGGGTCCGGGGCGGGCCCCTCAGGGGCGGTGGGCGATGGCGTGCAGCTGCGTGGCGATCCCGGTCAGCTCGGGGTGCTCGGCGGCGGAGCGCTCCAGCTCCACCAGGTGCTGTCCGGCCTGGGCGTCGCCCTCCCAGGCGTGCCCGGGCACCAGGTCGGCGAAGACCCTGACGCCGCGGACGCTCCCCCCGGTCAGGCCGGCCCCGTCGACGAGTTCGAGGAGCTGCTGCCGGGTGAACCGGCGCGGCATCGGGTCGGCCTCGCCCCAGCGACCGTCCGGGTCGCCGAGCAGGCGCCGTGCCTCGGCGATGTGCCCGGCCAGGGCGCGGTGCAGCGCCCCTGCCGCCGCGTTGGTGACGAGGAGGCTCACGGCGCCGCCCTCACGGGTGATGCCGACCACGTCGCGCAGCGCCGCGACGGGGTCCTCCACGTATTCCAGCACGTTGTGCACCAGCACGAGGTCGGCACTGCCGGGCGCGAACAGGGACGCCAGGTCGCGGGTCTCCCCCTGCACGCCGCGCACGGTGACGCCCTGCTCGGCCGCACGGCGCTCGAGGGCCGCGAGGGAGTCGGGACTGGGTTCGACCACCGTCACGCGGTGGCCCAGCTCGGCGAGCGGGACCGCGGCTCCGCCGGTGCCCCCGCCCGCGTCGACGATCTCCAGGGGACCGTCGTCCGCGAGGCCCTCCAGCAGCTGTGAGAGGGCGTCCCACACGACCGCCGTCCGGGCCGCGCCGGCGGCCCGCGCCGGGCCGGTCGCCCAGCCCGCGCCGGAGCCGCTGCCGGTGGTCGCGCTCACGCCGGTCCTGTCAGTCACTTGCGTCCCCTCAAGCACGTTGCCCCGACCGTCCCGCCCGTTCGGCGGTGTCAGAGCGAGAGCGTCGCCTTGTTCTCCATCAAGCGTGACAGAAGTCCGCTGATGAAGTTGGGCGACTCGTCGGTGGAGAGCTCCTTGGCCACACCGACGGCCTCGGCGATCGCGACGCCGTCGGGGATGTCCTCGGCCCAGAGCAGCTCGTAGGCGCCCATCCGGAGGATGTTGCGGTCGACGACCGGCATGCGCTCCAGCGTCCAGCCGATGGCGTAGGCGCCCAGGAGCTCGTCGATGCGCTCGCGCCGCCCGTCGACCGAGCGGGCCAGGTTCTCCGTGAACTCGTTGATCGGAGGTTCGGGCTGGGCCCGACGGCGCCCGATGACGTCCTCCACGGAGGTGCCGCGCACCTCGGCCTCGTAGAGGACCTCGACCGCGCGCCGCCGCGCCTTGCGCCGTGCTCCGCTCATCAGTTGACTCGCCCGAGGTAGTCGCCCGTACGGGTGTCGACCTTGACGCGCTCGCCCTCGGTGATGAACAGGGGCACCTGGATGACGGCGCCGGTCTGGACGGTCGCGGGCTTGGTGCCGCCGGTGGAGCGGTCGCCCTGGACGCCGGGGTCGGTCTGGGTGATCTCCAGCTCGACGGCGGCGGGGAGCTCGACGTAGAGCGGGTTGCCCTCGTTGGTGGCGACGGTGACCTTGGTGTTCTCCAGCAGGAAGTCGCTGTTGTCGCCGACGACCGTCGCGGAGACCGGGATCTGGTCGTAGGTCTGGGTGTCCATGAAGATGAAGGACTCGCCGTCGTGGTACAGGTACTCCATGTCGCGGCGGTCCACGCTGGCGAACTCGACCCGGGCGCCCGCGTTGAAGGTCTTGTCGACGATCTTGCCGGTGAGCACGTTCTTCAGCTTGGTGCGGACGAACGCGCCGCCCTTGCCCGGCTTGACGTGCTGGAACTCGAGGACGCTCCAGAGGACGCCGCCGTCGAGTCGCAGGGTCGTGCCGTTTTTGATGTCGTTCGTCGAGGCCACTTCGGTCGTCTCTCCAGGGGTGTGACACGTCGGGGACCGGGCGGGGCCCGGTCGGTGGTCGGTGGGGCGGTGCGCGGGCACCTCGGGGAGCTTCCCGAGTGCACCAGTGCGCACATCACCTGTGTGCAGTCTAGTGGCTGTGCGGGACCCGGGCGTCGCCGGTGACCGCGCGGTACGCCTCGTCCAGCAGTTCGGGGGCGGGGCCGCTGAGGATGGAGGGGGAGGCCGGGCCGTCGAGGACGACGAAGCGCAGGGTCGCCCCCCGGGCCTTCTTGTCCACGCTCATGGCGGCGCGCAGCTCCGGCCACGACTCCTGCGCGTAGGAGGTGGGCAGGCCCACCGACGAGAGCAGGGAGCGGTGGCGCTCGACGAGGCCGGCGCCGATGCGCCCGTCCAGGCGGGCCAGCTCCGCGGCGAACACCATGCCGATGGCGACCGCGTAGCCGTGCCGGAAGGTGTAGTTCTCGGCCCGCTCGATCGCGTGCCCGAGGGTGTGGCCGTAGTTGAGGATCTCGCGGCGGCCGCTCTCCTTGAGGTCCCCGGAGACGACGTCGGCCTTGACCCGGATGGCGCGCTCGATGAGTTCGCGCGTGTGGGCGCCCTCGGGGCTCGCGGCGCCCTCCGGGTCCTCCTCCACCAGGTCGCAGATGACGGGGTCGTCGATGAACCCCGCCTTGATGACCTCGGCGAGGCCGCCCACGTAGTCGGCCCTGGGCAGGCTCGGCAGGGTGGCGAGGTCGCACAGGACGCCGGCCGGGGGGTGGAAGGCGCCGACGAGGTTCTTGCCCTCGGGGGTGTTGATGCCCGTCTTGCCGCCGACGGCCGCGTCGACCATGCCGAGCAGGGTCGTGGGCACCAGCACGGAGCGCACCCCGCGCAGCCAGGTGGCGGCGACGAACCCGGCCAGGTCGGTGGCGGCGCCCCCTCCGACGCCCACCACCGCGTCGCTGCGGGTGAAGTTGAGCCGTCCCAGCCGGGACCACAGGTCGGCGGCGACGGCCGCGGTCTTGGCGGCCTCTCCGTCGGGGACCGGCAGGGAGTGGGCGCGGTATCCGGCGGCCTCCAGGGCGCCGACCACGGGGCGGGCGATCCCCTCCAGGCCCCCGGGGTGGATGACGGCGACCTGGGCGGCGTCGCCGACCAGCGAGGGGAGCTCGGAGAGGACGCCGCTGCCGACGACCACGTCGTAGCGGCCCGAGGGGTCACCGACGCCGATGCGGGTCACGGTCACTGCTGCTCCTTCACCAACGAACGGGCGCCTTCGAGAAAGATCCGAAAGCTGGCTGAACTATTGCGTGCCGGGTCCATGCACGGACCAACGCGATCCGCCCAATCAGGTTTGCTTGCATTACGGATACCGGCGCTCACAAGCATCTTCTCGAACACATCCGAAGTCTTCTTGTCTCGACGATCAGCGTTGTTTCGGTACTCGGCAGGGGCCTGCACCCTGATCTTGGGGAAGGCGGAGCGAACTGCCTCCCAGTCACCGAAGTACCAGTTCTCAAGCTCACGCACGGCCATGCGGTTGACCACGACGAACGGACGCCCTCGAGAGGTCTGCCGAGTACCGAGACCCGCCTCGCAAGCCATGTCCTCGAGTTGGCCCTTGAGTACGGAGCAGTCATCGGCGTCCTGGTCCACCAACACGAGAACCCGTACATCGTGCCCGTTGCGACGAAGTGCGGCATAACCCTCTAGGACCACCGGCAGTTTCTGTAGAAGCGCTGGCTTTCCCTTGAACGGTCGGACCTTGATGATCGTTTCACTGCCGCAGCCAAGCCACGACCGCAAGTTGCGCCGCAATAGCAGCGCTGCAGACTCCTCCTCCACCAAGACCTCGAGCTCCGTGGGTCGCCTATCCTTCTGCACTTTCGCAGTCTTCTTGCGCTTGCCACCCACGAAGTTCAGCCTCCGTACTCAGAGGCGACCGTCGTTGGTTCAGGCAGATCGAAGAACCCCGATTCCCAGAGCCACCCCATCTGGGCACCGCTCTCCATCATGGATTGCACCGTCTCCGACTCTGAGGGGCGCGTGACCCGCGTGTACCCGTCCTGCCCCCGGTAGAGCGCGAGAACTTCCTCGGGTTGACAAGCTCCCACGAACTCGGTCGAGTGTGTCGTCACGAGGACTTGGGATTTCTGCGCGGCTCCACGACAGCGCGCGGCGAGACCAGGCAGAAGGCTGGGGTAGAGGAAATTTTCAGGTTCTTCGATGCCGATGAAAGGCGAGGGGTCCGGGTCGGCCAGAACGACCAGGTAGGAAAGCATCTTGAGAGTACCGTCGGACACGTAGCGCGCTAGAACAGGCCTTTCGAACTCCTGGTCACGAACCAGGAGTACCAGCCGCCCGTCCGGAGAGGACTTGTAAGTGACCTCTCCGAGCCCGGGAACCGCCTCCTTGAGTTGGCCGATGATGTGCTCGAGCCGCTCGGGATGGTTCTCCTGAAGGTATTGGAGCACGTTCGTGAGGTTGTCACCAGTCTTGCTCAAGCGCTCCTGAGGTCCCGCGACAGGAGTGCGCCGCTCGTCCTCGACATTGAGGTAGGACATGTACCAGCCGGACACGAAGTCCTTGAGAGCCATGACCCGGGGATGGTTGCGGAACTGCCCCAGTGCGCTGACCGCGAGCAGGTCCGGTTGGGAGAGACCTCGCTCTTCCTTGATCCCCGACTCCTGGTCGGCGATCTTGCCGGCCCCACGTTCGAAATCGATGACGTGGGTAGGCCTGCCCGGACCAGGGCTACTGTTCCAGCGCAGCAACTCCCGTTCCACGACCGGCCTGCCCGAGTCCTCACCGAGGGACAGGTGGTACGTCAGCTTGCGTCGACTCGATCGGTCGTTGAGCCGAACCAAACTTTCGTACGTGATCTCGACGGTGACCGGGCCGTCAGTCCCCCGGGAACGCATCTCGGCGATGCCGCCCCGGTTGTCGCAGGCACGGCGGACCCCGTCGGTGAAACAGTCGCTCAGGAAGGCGAAGACATCGAAGAAGGTGGACTTTCCACTTCCGTTGGGACCGACAAGGACGGTGAACGGGCTCAGGTTGTCGATCTCCAAACTGCGCAGAGTCCGATAGTTCTCCACCTTGAGGCGAGTGATCCTAGGAGGCTTGGCCATATGTGCCTTCCAGTCCCTTGACGATGGAGTCGACGATCTCTTCGGGGTGGAAACCGGTCGTGGGGACGGTGACGGTGGCCAGCCCCTCGTAGACGGGCAGGCGTTCGTTGAGCAGCTTGCGCAGCTGCGTCCGGGGGTTGCCCGAGAGCAGTGGCCGGGCCGCGTCCATGCCCACGCGCTTGGCGGCCTCCCCGAACTCGACGTGGAGGTAGACCACGTGGTGGTCCGCCAGGTCGGTGCGGGTGTCCTGGTCGAGTACGGCGCCACCGCCGACGGCGATCACGCCCTCCCAGGCGCGCAGGCCCTCTGCGACGACCTCGCGCTCCAGGGCGCGGAAGCGCTCCTCGCCGTCCTCGATGAAGATGTCGCCGACGGGTTTGCCCGCACGCCGCTCGATCTCGGTGTCGGTGCACAGCAGGTCCGCCCCGAGCCGTCGGGCCAGCGCCTCGCCGACGGTGGACTTGCCCGATCCGGGCGAACCGATGAGCACCGCGATCGCTCTTGCCACGCTCTGCCTGCCTAGGTGGGATCCGGGCCACCGCCCGCGTGCGCGGGTTGTCCGGTGGACCCTGCGAGTGCTGTCAGCGCACCCGGCCGCCGCGTGCCCGTGGGGTCGCCGGCGGGTGCGTCTGCCCTCCTGTCTAGCAGAAACCCGGCGTGCCGGGGGCGGGGGGCCGCGTCACGGAGGTCCCGCCCGGCGCGGGGCGCGCCGCCCGGGAGGCCGGCCCCTGCCCCGTGGCGCCGGGGATCGGGGGCGTGCCGTGCGGGGCCCGCGCCCCGCCCGGGAAGGGGCGGGACGCGGGCCGCCGGATCAGCGGATGTCGAGCGACTCCATGTAGCCGCGGAGGTTGCGCGCGGTCTCGGCGACCGAGTCGCCGCCGAACTTCTCGACGGCGGCCTCGGCGAGCACCAGGGCGACCATCGCCTCGGCGACCACGCCGGCGGCCGGGACCGCGGTGACGTCGCTGCGCTGGTGGTCGGCCCGGGCGGGCTCGCCGGTCCCGATGTCGATGGTGTCCAGCGCGTTGGGGACGGTGGCGATGGGCTTCATCGCCGCGCGCACGCGCAGGGGGTCGCCGGTGGTCATGCCGCCCTCGACCCCGCCCGCGCGGTTGGTGCGGCGGCGGACACCGTCCGGTCCGGGCTCGATCTCGTCGTGCGCGACCGACCCGCGCCGGGCGGCGGTGCGGAACCCGTCGCCGACCTCGACGCCCTTGATCGCCTGGATGCCCATGAGGGCCCCGGCGAGCCGGGAGTCCAGGCGCCGGTCCCAGTGGACGTGGCTGCCCAGGCCGGGCGGCAGTCCGTAGGCGAGGACCTCCACCACGCCGCCGAGGGTGTCGCCGGCCTTCTTGGTGTCGTCGACCTCCGCCACCATGCGGGCGCTGGTCTCGGCGTCGAAGCAGCGCAGCGGGTCGGCGTCGACGGCGGCCAGGTCCTCGGGGCGCGGTTCCGGGGAGCCCTCGGGCACCTCGACCGGTCCCATGGACACCACGTGGCTGACGATCTCGACGCCGAGGGCCTGGCGGCAGAACTGCCGGGCCACCTCGCCGATCGCGACGCGGGCCGCCGTCTCACGGGCGCTGGCGCGCTCCAGGACGGGGCGCGACTCCACGTGCCCGTACTTCTGCATGCCGACCAGGTCGGCGTGCCCCGGGCGGGGGCGGGTGAGGGGCGCGTTGCGCGCCAGGCCCTCCAGCTCCTCGGCGGGAACCGGGTCGGGCGACATCACCTTCTCCCACTTGGGCCACTCGGTGTTCCCGACCTCGATCGCGACGGGACCCCCCTGGGTGCGGCCGTGGCGAATGCCTCCGATGACGGAGACCTGGTCCTTCTCGAACTTCATCCGGGCGCCACGGCCGTACCCGGCGCGGCGGCGGAGCAGCGCGGCGGCGATGTCGTCAGAGGTGACGGACACACCGGCCGGGAGGCCCTCCAGAATCGCGACGAGTGCGGGTCCGTGGGACTCCCCCGCGGTCAGCCAACGCAACATGTGCACGATCCTCCCACGGATCGCGGGCCGGGGTGGCATCCGGGGCGGTGCGGGGGCCCGGGAGGGCGTCCGCCCCGCTCGGGGCGCACGCGGGCCGGGACGGCCTACGGCAGCAGGGGCTGCCCGACGAGGACGGTCGCCAGGGTGGCGGCGAGCATGAACGGGCCGAGCGGGTAGGGGTCCCTGCGCGTGAGGCGGCGCAGCGCCATGAGCGCGAGTCCCACGAGGGAGAACGCGGCGAAGGCCCAGAAGACCGCGACGAGCGCTCCGAGCGGGCCCGCCGCCCACCCCGCGTACAGGCCGGTGAGGCCGGAGAGCTTGACGTCGCCGAACCCGATCCCGCCGCGGTGGACCCTCCACAGCAGCCAGTAGACCACCGTGACGAAGACCATACTGAGGAGCGCATCGGCGGCCCGCCCCGGATCGGGTCCGCTCGGCGGGAGGAGGACGGAGGCCCCCAGCAGCGCGGCGGCGACCGGGTAGGCGGGGGCGACGACGGCGTCGGGCAGGCGCATCACCCGCAGGTCGATGACGGACAGCGGGACGCCCACCGAGACCAGCCACAGGACGGCGAGCAGGCCGAAGGGCGACAGGTCGGGGCCGAGGGTGCACACGGCGCCCACGAGCCCGAAGAGGACCGCGGTGGCGGCGATCACGGCGGGGTCGGAGCGGATGGCCCGTTCGCAGTGGGGGCAGGCCCCGCGTCTTCGGAAGGCCCGGGCCTCCACGGCGGGGAGCCCGGGGAGGAAACGGATCTCGGCCAGGCAGTGGGGGCACCGCGGCGGCGGGGGTCCCTCGTCCTCCTCCTCGGCGGTCCCGGGGCGGGGACCGCCCCCGGTGGCCCCGGGCTCCGCCCCGGCGTCGTCGCGGCCCGCCCCGGGCGGGCCCTCCGCGGGCACCGGGACGGCGCCGGGGCCTCCCCTCGGCCGGGGAGGGCCTGCGGGCCCGAACAGCGGGACGACCCGGCCGTTGAGCCGGCCGACCGCCAGGCCGAGCAGGGCGAGGGGGACGGCGACGAGGACCGTCCACAGGTACGGGGAGGACGCGAGCACCGCGGGGGTGGGCATGGTGGGAAGTTACCCTTCCGCCGCCCGCCGCGACACAACCCGGTCCCCCCTGTGGACAACCCCGCCCGCGGCGGGGTCCCCCGGCCGTGTTCCGCGGGTCGTTCCGGGATCGCGGCGATCGGCGCGCCGGGCCCCGCGGGCCGCGCCCTAGTCGCGCCTGGCCCGTACGACGGCGCTGAGCTCGATGCCCCCCGGCAGCACGTGCCCGAGCTCGGAGGCGAGCCTCTCGGCCACGCGGCGCAGCGCCTCGTCGTCGCGCTCCTCGAGTTCGAGGCGGATGCCGATCTCGCCCCGCTCGGAGGGGTGGATGCGCACGCGCTCGATGCCGAACTCGCCGTGGGTCACCCGGTAGACGAGGGCGAGGACCTGCGGGTCGTCCTTGGGTTCGGGAACGGCGCCGGTCTCGGCGAGCATGGTGAGGAAGCGGCCCTGGACGGTGTGGGGCACGGGGCCGGAGACGTCGACGACCAGGGCGTCGGCGCCCTCCTCCACGGCGGCCTGGCAGGCGTCCTTGGTCGTGAAGGGCACGGGGCGCGCGTCCGGCCGCCAGCGCCGCACCGCGTCGACCGAGGTGAAGGCGAGCACTCCGCGGCGCCCGTCCCTGCCCGTCATGATGGGGACGGCGACCTCGCTGCTCTTGTCCTTGGTCAGCCCGCCGACCCCCTCCTCGGTCCCGGTGGCCACGGCCACGACCGGGATGAGCAGGCGGGACCGGCTGAGGGCGGCGAGGACCTGGCGGTCGCCGATCTCGCCCGCCGCGTGCCGGCGCAGGCAGGACTCGACCTCCGGGTCGGCTCCGCCGTCGTCGTCACGGAAGTTCTGGGCGCCGATGATCGATGGTCTGCTCACGGGCTCCGACTCTACCCGGGGCCCGGGCGGCCCGTACTCCGGTCACACGGAGTCCTGTCCCCGGGAAACGGCTTCGTCACCTTCCAGCGCGTCGATGACGGCGGCGAGCTGCCGCACCTGCTCCCCGGAGAGCTTGTCGAAGACCAGGGAGCGGACCCGCACGGCGTGTCCGGGCGCGGCCCGGTCGAGGACCGCCGCCCCCTCGTCCTCCAGCACCGCCCAGAGCCCGCGCCTGTCGTCGTCGCAGTGCTCGCGGCGCACGTAGCCGTCGCGTTCGAGCCGCGCGACCTGGTGGGAGAGCCTGCTCTTGGACACGATGACGCTGTCGGCGAGCACCCGCATGCGCATACGGCGGCCGGGGGCCTCGGAGAGGTGGACGAGGATGCCGTACTCCACGAGCGAGAGCCCGGTGCGGTCCCGCAGGTCCTTCTCCAGCTCGTCGTAGATCCAGGCGTTCATCCTGAGGAACCCGCGCCAGACGCGCTGTTCGCCTCCGTCGAGCCACGCAGCGTTCTCCATGCGCCAAGCCTAGGCCGTGGCGGGCGGGCGCCCCTTGCACGGTTCCGGCGGAGACCCTAGAATCCTTCCCAGGAAGAATCTTCTAAGGTACTTTGTTCCTCAGTAGAGACCACCGGACCCGACCCGCGGGTCCGCCGAACCCGACAGGGAGACACACCATGGCAGCTCAGGAACTGAAGCCCGGCACCTGGACGATCGACCCGACCCACTCCGTCATCGGCTTCTCGGTGCGCCACATGATGGTCAGCAAGGTGCGCGGCCGCTTCGAGAAGTTCGAGGCGACGCTGACGGTTCCCGAGGACCCCGCCCTGTCCTCCGTCGAGGCCACCATCGACGCCGGCTCCATCAACACCGACAACGGCGACCGCGACAACCACATCCGGTCCGCCGACTTCTTCGACGTCGACCAGAACCCGCAGTTCACCTTCCGCTCCACCGGCATCGAGGCCAGGGGCGAGGACTTCGTCCTCAAGGGCGAGCTGGCCATCAAGGGCAGGACCAACCCGGTCGAGCTGGCCCTGGAGTTCAACGGCTCCACCCTGGACCCGTACGGCCTGGACCGCGCCGGCTTCGCCGCCAGCACGCAGATCAGCCGCAAGGAGTTCGGCGTGGACATCGAGATGCCCATGGACGGCGGCGGCGTGGTCGTCGGCGACAAGATCACCATCGAGATCGACGCCGAGTTCACCCGCCAGGCCTGAGGCCCGCGGGACCCGGTGCGGCGGCGGGCGGCCGCCCCGGGACGGCCGGGACCCGGGGTCGCCGGACAGGCCCCCCGGTGGGACACGGACACCGCCCGGCCAAGGTGACGACACCCTGTCATCATCCTGGGGATCTCGGATATCGTCGGCGGGGGAGGGCGCACAGCCCTCCCCCGTTTCGTCCTTCCGTGACACCGCCCACCTCCAGGAGGCACATTGTCCCCGCCCAACCCCTTCTCCCCCGACGTCGTCGCCGCGGTCGCCGCGCACATGAACGGCGACCACCCGGAGGACACCCTCCTCATCTGCCGGGCCTTCGGGGGAGCGCCCGGCGCCACCGCCGCCCGGATGACCGGGCTGGACGGTGACGGGGGCGACTACGCGGTGACGGAGGACGGCGCCGAGCGGGTCGTCCGCGTCCCCTGGGAGCGGCCGCTGACCGAGCGTCCGCAGATCCGCGCCGAGGTCGTGCGCCTGTACCGGGAGGCCTGCTCCGCACTCGGCCTCGTCCCGAGGGAGCAGCACCCGGGCGGCGCCGGAGCGGCGGGAACCGGGCGGAACTCCACGGAGGCGTGAGGAGTCAAACGGGGTAGGAGGGAGACGGCGGACCCGCTCGCGGACGGTTCCGCGGCACCGGCGACGGTGCCGCACGGGACCTACCCTGGAAAGGTCCGTCGATCCCCCCGGACACCGACGACACCACCGCCTATCCGAAGGATGGCCCCGACCTCCATGGTCACGCCCGACCCCGGTGACGAGAACGCGCCGACCCAACGGATCGACCCCACCGCGACCACCGCACGGAGCGGCCCGGACCGCGCGGGAGCCACGCGCTGGGTCACGCGTGTCCTCCGCCCCGGCTCCGACGACCGCGACGGCGGGCCGGCTCCCACCCGCGTCGCCCCTCCTTCACCGGACCGCACCGGCGTCCTGCCCGGCGGCGGTCCGCCCGCCGGACCGACCGCGCCCGCCGGCCCCGGCGGACGGCGCCCGGCGCGGACCATCCCCGGGGACGGCCGCGACGACGGCCGCACCCCGTGGTGGAGGACGCTGTTCGGCCCGCTCCTGGACTGGATGGCCCGCCTGGTCTCCCGCGTGGTGGTCGGCCCGGCCGGCGACCTCGACTACGCCGTGCCCGCCGAGCTGCGGCGCCGGTACCAGGTGCTCGACCACGTCGGCGCGGGCGGCGAGGCCGTCGTCTACCTGGCAGAGCCCACCGACTCCCCCGGACGCCGCCTCGCCCTCAAGGTGTACCGGCCCGGCCACGACATCAACCGCGAACTCCTGGACCGGCTCCGGGCCCGCGGCACCGCCTCGCCGCACACCCCGGCCATCCACGGGTACGGCACCGCGGCCAGCTCCTGGGGGGAGGACCTGGCCTGGGAGGCCCAGGAGTACTTCTCCCTGGGGACGCTGCGCGCCGTCATCGACCAGGCGCCCCTGGACGACGACCGGGCGCGCGCCGTGCTCTCCGCCGTGGCCGAGTGCCTGCACCACTGGCAGGACGAGCTCCAGCACAACCACACCGACGTCAAGCCCGAGAACCTGCTGGTGCGCTCCCTGGACCCGCCGGTCGTGGCCCTGACCGACTTCGGCGGGGCCGTGCGGGCCACCATGAGCCGGGTCTACGGCGGACTCGCCATCACCGAGGACTACGCCGCCCCCGAGGTCGTCGAGGGCCGCCGGGAGGGCCCCGCCTCCTGGTGGTCCCTGGGCGTGATGGTGCACGAGCTCGTGACCGGGCGCCGCCCCGAGCGCGGCGGCAACTGGCTGACCGCCCGCAACACCGAGGTGGACATCTCCGCGATCACCGACGAGCGCTGGCGCCTGCTCGTCCGCGGCCTGCTCGCACCCGCCCCGTCCGCCCGGTGGGGCTACGACGAGGTCGCCCAGTGGCTGGCCGGCGAACGCCCGCAGATCCGCACCGCCCGCCGCCTGCGGCCCGTCAACTTCGCCGGGGCCAGCCACGAGGACCCCCCGAGCCTGGCCTTCGACCTGCTGGACCGCTCCGAGACCGGGGCCATGTGGCTGCGCAGCCACTGGCCGGAACTGCGCACCTGGCTCGACCGCGAGGTCAACGACTACACCTTCGACCGCGCCTACCTGACCGGGCTGGACGCCCGGCCCGAGCTCGCCCACGTGGCGATCAGCGCCCTGGCCGCCCGCTACGTGCCCGGTATGCCGCCGCGCTTCCGGGGCCACGAGATCAGCGCCGACGGCCTCCTGGCGCTGGCCACCGGCGACGCGAGCCGCCACGCGGTGGTGCGCGAGGCCGTGGAGTCGGGCGCGGTGGGCCTGGGATCCCAGCACTGGTGCCCGCACCCGGCCTGCCGGTCGGGCGGTTCGGGCCGGTGCGCCCTGCTGGAGCGCGTCCAGCACGAGGTGCCGCTGCTCATGCGACGGGTCACCGAGAACGTGGACCGCCTGGTCGGCTCCGGGCCCGACGCCCCGCGCCGCCCCGACGCCCACGAGACGGACACCGCGTGGGCGCGGGCCGTCGAACTGGTGCTCGTCCCCGACACCGCCTCACGCCACCGCTCGCTGCTGCGCCGCCAGTCCTGGCACCCCAAGCAGCGCAGCGACGCCCCGCACGCCCCGTGGTGGGCGGAGCTGCGCCGCCAGGCGCTGCGCGACGGCGCCGGTGGCGACGCCGTCGCCACCAGGGGCGCCGTGCTCACGGCGCTCCTGCTGCTGCCCGAGGCCGCCCGGGTCGGCGGGGCCGTCGCCGCCCGGGAGCGGGCCGACGGCAGGGCGCGCCGCCAGGACCGGTGGGCGGCGCTGGCCGGATCGGCCCGGGCCCGCTGGACCGAGGCCCGGGGGAAGGTGTCGACGGCCCGGCAGCGCCGGGCGGAGGCCGCCACGGCTCCCACCCGGCCGGACAACCAGGCCGTCCCCAACCCCTACGACCCCTCGGGCGCCGGGGAGCCGGCGCGCAACCGCCGCGACCAGGAGAGGGCCACCCGCCGGGTCGAGCGGACCATGAGCCAGATCCAGCGGGCGATGTCCGCGGGCCGCTGCCGCCGCTTCGCCTACCCTGCCGCGCTGCTGGGCCTGGTCGACGGCCTGGGCCGCGTGATGCGTCCGGAGGAGGGCTTCTACCCCGAGAGCGAGTTCGTGACCGGTGCGTACACGGGGCTGCTGGAGGCGGGCGGCGGCGGCCTCCTGGGGTGGCTGTCCGAGGTGACCGGGTCGGTGACCGGCCTGCTGCCCGGCGGTGCGGGTGACGCGTGGTGGTTCCCCGTGCTGCTGGCGGTCGTGCTGGTGGCGCTGGGCCGGTCCGCCGCCAGCAAGAAGCCCAGCGCGCGTGCCCGCCGCCGCCTGGCGGCGTTCCGCCTGGCAGTGGCGGGGTCCCTGTTCATGCTGGTGGTCCTGCTCTCCACGGGGCTGGTCGCCCTGGGCTCGGGCGTGCTGATCCCGCTCGACGGCCTGCTCGGCTGACGTCCCCGGCCGCCGGGGACGGGCCCGCGCCCGCCCCCGGCGGCGGGACCCCGCCGCCGCGTTCCCCGCCGGGCCGAGGGGCCGCGCGCACCGCGGCCCGGGTTCCGGCACACGGGCGGTCCCCACGGCACGTGCGCGACCCCACCCCGTCTGCGGGCGCCGGCCCGCGCACGCGGCCTCACCCCTTGAGCCGGCGCAGGGTGTACCCCTCCCCCGCCGGATCCAGTTCCCTGCCGGCCTGCTTGAACAGGTATTCGGCACGCGGATACGACAGGCGCCCGCGCCCCGTCACCGGGCACAGGTCCGCCTCGGCGGGCCTGCGGGCGGGGCCCGGACGCCGGTCCGCGAGGAAGAGCGGCCCCCGCTCCCGCCCCGCCACGAGCCGGGGCAGCAGCCGGGCCGTCCCCGAACGCCAGTGCACCCAGGAGCCGCCCGAGCGGGCGCGGCGGTCCTCCAGGTCCAGGTCCTCCACGTTCAGCGCCAGCACCGCGCCCACCCCCGCGCCGGACTCGTGCAGGAGCCGCCACAGGACCCGCTCCCGCAGGGCCCTGCCCTCCCCGTCCCACAGCAGGGCGAGCTGCGCGGGGTCGAGCGGCGGCGCCCCGGTCCGGGCCTCGGCGCGCCGCCCGAGTCCCGTGTCGAGGCCCTCCAGTCCGGCCCAGGCCCCGAACGAGCGGACCGCCGACCGGTGGCGGTTCCAGGTCCGCGGGGCCGCCTCCCCCCACGCCGCGGCGAACACCCGTGCCACGGCCCCGGCGTCGAGGTCGGCGGCCGGCAGGTCCTCTCCCAGCGACCGGCACAGGCGCCCCAGGGTCTGTCCGTAGGAGCGGACGGTCGCGGCGTCCAGGTCGGGTCGGCCGAGGAAGTCCCGGGAGAGGCTCCCCAGGGTCGGGCCCTCGGGCCGGGGCCCGGCGACGGTCTCGGCGCGGCCGAGCAGGAACGCCCGTTCGACGGCGTTGCCGGCCAGGGCGGCGGCGCGCAGGAACTCCCTCCCCGCCTCGCCCTCCCGCCCCAGCAGGAGCAGCAGGTCGCCCCGCACGCCGGGGAGGAGGTGGTAGTCGCGCAGCGCCGGATCGTCGGCCAGCACGTCGACCAGCGCCAGCCCCTCGGCGGGGCCGCGCGCCCGCCCCACCGCCACCGCCCGGTTGAGGAGGACGACCGGCGTCGGCAGCCGCTCGGCCAGCAGGTCGTACAGGACGGCGATCCGCTCCCAGTCGGTGTCCTCGGCCGTGGCCGCCCCGGCGTGGCAGACCGCGATGGCCGCCTGGAGCGTGTAGGGACCGGGAGGGCCGCCCGCGTCGCGGGCCCGGAGCATGGCGGCGAACCCGCGCCGGATGAGCAGCGGGTCCCAGCGGCCGCGGTTCTGCTCGTCCAGCCGCAGGAGTTCGCCGGAGGGCCCGGTCCGGGCTCCGGCACGGGCCTGCTGGAGCTCCATCAGTGCCACCAGGCCGTGCGCCTCGGCCTCGTCCGGCACCAGTTCGGCCAGGGTCCGGCCCAGGCGCAGCGCCTCCAGGCACAACCCGGGACGCGTCAGCCCCTCCCCCGAGGTCGCCGTGTAGCCCTCGTTGAAGACGAGGTAGACGACGCCGAGCACGGACGAGAGCCGCTCGGAGAGTTCGGCGCCCGAGGGCAGCTCGAAGCCCACCCCCTGCTCGGCGAGCGTGCGCTTCGCGGCCGCCACGCGCTGGGCGATGCGGGCCTCGCCCGTGAGGAAGGCGCGGGCGATCTCCTCCGTGGTCAGCCCGGCGACCAGGCGCAGGGTCAGCGCGACCCGCTCCGCGGTGGCCAGTACGGGGTGGCAGGTGACGAACAGCAGGCGCAGGACGTCGTCGCCGTCCGGCTCCGGCTCGGGGCCGGTTCCGCGCTCCATGCCGTGGGCGATCAGCTCGTGCTTGCGCTCCAGGTTCCGGGAGCGGCGGATGCGGTCGACAGCCCGGCGCTTGGCGATCGCCATCAGCCAGGCGCCGGGGTTGTCGGGCACGCCCTTCTCGGGCCACTGCTCGAGCGCGGCCACGAGGGCGTCCTGGGCCAGCTCCTCGGCGGCGCCCACGTCGTGCACCATCCGGGTGAGCCCGGCGACGATCCTCGCCGACTCCAGTTTCCAGACCGCGTCGACGGTGCGGTGGGCATCGGTCACGGGCACGATGACAGCACCGCCCCGGGACGAACGCAAACCGGGGCGGTGCCGTGCGGTGCGGAAGGGCGCCCCCGCGCGGGGGCCGGGTCCGGCACCGGCCGGTCAGGGGCCGAAGACCTGCTGGACCACGCTCTCGCCGTCGCCGACGATGCGGCGGAAGCGGCGGGCGACCTCCAGCGCCTCCTCCCTGGATCGCACCTCGACCAGGGCGAACCCGGCCACCACCTCTCTGGCCTCGGTGAACGGGCCGTCCGTCACCGTGATCTCGCCCCCGGCCGACGTCAACCGGAGGCCGCCGGGCTCCAGCCCGCCCGTGGCCAGCAGGACGCCGGAGGCGGTGAGCTCCTCCACGAACGCGGCCATCTCGGTGTAGAGGTTCTCGTCGGCGGCGGTGTCACTGGGCTTGGTGGTCATCAGAAAGCGCATGCGGTCGTTCTCCCTCGTGGGTTTCCGGTACTTCCGGTGGGACGTCGATCAGGCCGATGTGACAGGGAACGAGGCCGTTCCCTGTCACATCGGCGCATCGACGTGTCGGTGAGAACAGAGCAGCACACCGAGAGAGGAACCACCATGGCCGTCGCCCTGGAAACCGCCCCCGCCCCCGTCGGACGCACCGCGGCGAGCACCCGCCTCCTGTTGGGCGCGGCGATCGCCTCGGCCCCCCTCTGGACGGTGGTCTCCCTCGCCCAGGCCGCCACCCGTGAGGGCTTCGACCTGACCAGGCATCCCCTGAGCATGCTGAGCAACGGCTCCCTGGGCTGGCTCCAGATCGCCAACTTCACCCTGGCCGGAGCGCTGGCCGTCGCCGGGGCGTTCGGCCTGCGGCGCGTCCTGCGCGGCACCCCCGGGGGCTCCTGGATCCCGGGTCTGATCCTGGTCCACGGCGCCGGGATGATCGCCGCCGGCGCGTTCGTCATGGACCCGGCCGCGGGTTTCCCCTCCGGCACGCCCCTGGACACTCCGGCGGCGCTCAGCGGGCACGCCCTCGGACACATGGCCGCGGGAACGGTCTCCTTCTCCGCCCTGATCGCCGCCTGCTACGTCCTGGGCCACCACTTCTCCCGGAACGGGCGCCGGGGGACGACCGCGGCCTCCCGTGTCGCCGGCACCGCCCTGCTCCTCGGCAACGGCTGGGCGATGACGGGGGGACAGGGCGGGTCCCTGACCCTGGCCGTGGGCGCCGTCACCGCGATGCTGTGGATCTCCCTGGTCGCCGCCCGGTGCCTGCGCACCGTCTGACCGTCCGCACCGCACCCTCCCCACCGCTCCTCCGCCACCAACCCGAACACGGACAGGGAACCACCGCGGCAGCGCACACGACCGTCGCCGACCACACCGCCGCCCTCCCTGACGGCCTGCGGGCGGCGGCCCGGGCCCTCGTCGCCGTCGTCGAGGAGGCCCTGCCCGGGACCGGCGCCCTCTGGCACGGCCACCCCGCATGGAGCCTCGGCGCGGAGCCCGGCCTGTCCCCCGTCTGCTACGTCAGGGGCTGCTCCTCGTACGTGACCCTCGGCCTCTGGGGGGAAGGAGCCGGCCGACCCCTCCGGCCGACCGGAGCCCGGGGCGAGGGGGACGGCCCAGGTCAGGCTCCGCTCGCCCGAGGACGTCGACGCCGCCCTGTTCGCCGACCGGCTCTCCCGGGCCCGCGCCCTGGAGGGGTCGGGCCCGTCCCCCGGCCCCGCGCTCCGGGAGCGGCGGGGCCGGTGAGACGAGGCCGGCGGACGTCCGGTGGGCTATGATCGGCCGGTTCGGCGCACGGCCGGACCGTGACGGGAAAGCAGGGGTACTCGTGGGCGAGGTGATCGAGCTGCGCGCCGGGGAGTTCCTGGCCCGCGTCGACCGCACCGGGGCGGGCCTGCGGGCACTCGCCTGGCGCGACCGCGACATCGTGTGGCCCTACGGCGACGAGGGCCCCCGGGCCTTCCAGGGCCAGGTCCTGGCCCCGTGGCCGAACCGGGTGGGCGAGGGCGTCTACCGCTTCGCCGGGACCGAGTACCGGCTGGAGGTCAACGACGCGGCGACGGGCACCGCGATACACGGCCTGGTCCACGACCGCGAGTGGTCGGTCGAGGAGGTCTCGGACGACGCGGCCACACTGCGGCTGGACTTCGGGGGCGCCCCGGGCTTCCCGTTCCCCCTGGAACTGGTCCTCGCCTACCGGCTGGGCGGCGACGGCCTGACGCTCACCGCCGAGGCCCGCAACACCGGTGACACCCCCGCCCCCTTCGGCCTGGGCTTCCACCCCTACCTCACCCTGGGCGAGCCCCTGTCGGTGCTCGCGGAGCGCGGCGACCTCACGCTGGAGGTCACCGCCGGCACCAGGCTGCCCGTGGACGACCGCCTGCTGCCCGCCGGCGACCCGGTCCCGGTGGAGGACGGCCGCCTCGACTTCCGCACCCCGGGCAGGCAGCTGGGCGACACGGTGCTGGACACCGCCTTCACGTCCCTGGAGCGCGACGGCGACGGACGCGCGTGGGTACGGGTCGGCGGCCCGGAGCACCGGGTGTCGGTGTGGTGCGACCGCAGCTTCGACTGGTTGCAGGTGTTCAGCTCCGACACCCTCGGCGGGTCCGACCGCCGGGCCTACCTTGCGGCGGAGCCGATGACCTGCCCCGCGAACGCGCTCGCCTCCGGCACCGACCTGATCGTGCTGCCCCCGGGCGGCGCCACCCGGCACACCTTCGGCATCACCGCCGAAGCCCTCCCCCGCCCCTGACCGCCGCCGCCCCGGGCCGGTCCCGGGCGGCCCGCGTCCCACCGCGGCGCCGGCGCTCAGGCCGGGCCGGGGGCCTCCCCGCCCAGCAGCCCGGTGAGCCGCTCCAGGTCCTCGGCCGTGTCGATGTCCTCCGGGCTGGCGATGTCGTCGCAGGCCACAGCGGTCACCAAGTGCGAGTAGGCCCGCAGGAACGGGCGCGCGCCCACGTCGTGCACCGCCAGGCCGTAGACCGTCGACCAGTACTCCCGACCCAGCATCACCGGGTTGCGCTGGTTGCCGTTGTACGTCGCCACGGCCGCGCGCACGCCCTCGTCGTGGGCCTCCACCAGCCGGTGCACAGCCTCCGGGGTCACCAGGGGCTGGTCGGCCAGGGCGATCAGGACGGCGTCCACCGAGTCGGGCAGGGCGTCGATCCCCGCGCGCACGGAGGACCCCATCCCGCTCTCCCAGTCGGGGTTGTACACCGTGTGGGCGTCGCGGACGACCGTGTCGGCCGCGCCCAGCACCACCATGACCGGCGCGCACCCGCCGTCTCCCAGGGTCCGCACGCCCCGGTCCACCAGGCGCTCGCCGCCCACCTCCACCAGTGCCTTGGGGCGCCCCAGTCTGCTGCCGGAGCCCGCAGCCAGAAGGAGGCCGGCGACCCGGCCCGCTCGCTCCCGCTCCTTGTCCTGCGCGTCCCCAGTTTCCATGACGCGATGATGCCACGCGTGCGGCCACGGGGCAGGTCACCTGGAGCAGACGGTCGGGTGACCTCTCACTCCGTCCGCGCGGCACCGGCCGTGACCAGGCACATCAGCACGAGCACCATTTCGGTTCACGTCGCCGCGCGACCGAATCCGGCCGGAACCAGGGGGGTACCGGGGACATCCCGGTGAATTCGCCCACTGGTCTCGCTCAGCGCACGCCCGGTCCCGCCCCAGCGCGACCGCACCAGCTCGGCGGCGATCGACACCGCCGTCTCCTCCGGGGTGCGCGCACCCAGGTCCAGGCCGATCGGCGAGTGCAGGCGCCCCAGCGCCTCCTCCCCCACACCGGCCTCGCGCAACCGCTCCAGCCGGTCCTCGTGGGTGCGCCGCGAGCCCATCGCCCCGATGTACCCGGCGCGGGTGCCCAGGGCCGCCTTGAGCACGGGCACGTCGAACTTGGGATCGTGGGTGAGGACGCACACCGCCGTCCGCTCGTCGATCTCGTGGGCGATCTCGTCGAGGAACACGTGCGGCCACTTCACCACCACCTCGTCCGCGGTGGGGAACCGCTTGGCCGTCGCGAACACCGGCCGGGCGTCGCAGACCGTCACCCGGTAGCCGAGGTAGGAGCCCAGGTCGGCCACTGCCGCGGCGAAGTCGATCGCGCCGAACACCAGCATGCGCGGGGCCGGCGCGAACGACTGGACGAACACCTCCAGCTCGTCGCCGCGCCGCTGCCCGTCCGAGCCGTAGCGCAGCAGCCCCGTGCTGCCCTGGGCGAGCATCCCCCGCACGTCGTCGTCCAGCGCGTCGGACAGCCGGGTGCCGCCGGGACCCAGGTCCCCCTCCGCGTGATCCGGCCAGACCACGCGGCGCCGACCCGTCCGCCCGGCCCCCGACGGGTCGGACACCACGGTCGCGACGGCGACCGGCCGGTGCCCGTCGATGGCCCCGAGCACCGCGCCGAGCTGCCCGTAGGAGGCCCGGCTGACCGGTTCGACGAACATGTGCAGGGTGCCCCCGCACGTCAGGCCGACGCTGAAGGCCTCCTCGTCGCTCACCCCGTAGGTGCGGCGCACGGGGACGCCCGTGCGGATGGCCTCCAGCGCCTCCTCGTAGACGGCGCCCTCCACGCAACCGCCGGACACGCTGCCGACGACCTCGCCGGAGGCGCTGACCAGCATCGCCGCGCCCGGGTCCCGGGGCGCGCTCTTGTCGGTGTCGATCACCGTGGCCAGGGCGAACACCTCTCCTGAGGCGTAGAGGTCGGACACCGCCGTTCGGATGTCGCGCACGCGGCACCTCTTCCTGTTCGGTCGAGTGGCTCTCGGTACCAAACTATGTGCCCCACGCAACACGACGGGAGTCCCCGTTCCGTCAAGAAACGAGGACTCCCGTTGGAGGTACCTACGACCGGCCGGGCTCCTGTGCCTCACCGCGGTCGTGCAGCAGGGACCGGAACTCCTCCAGGTTGCGCAGGGCGAGCTCGCCGTCGGCGCTCTGGATGCCCATCACCGCCAGGGTGGTGCCGTCCGACAGGTCCACCGAGGGCCAGGGCTCGCCGACCGGCATCCGGATGTCGACGACCTCGGCCCACGACAGCACGTGGGTGCGGATGCCGTTGACCACGGTCACGCCCCCGTCCGCGGCGACGAGCCTGGGCCGGGCGATCAGGTGCAGGCCCGCGGCGATCGCCACGCCCAGGCCCACGAGCAGGAGCCTGTCCATGATCCGCCAGTCCCCGGGCAGGATCGCGGCGAGCACCGCCATGGTGGCCACGATCAGCAGGCCCAGGCCGTAGGCGACCATCCGCACCGCCCGGGGCCGCCACGTCCTCGGCAGGACCGGCTGCTTCGACGCCTCGTCCACCGGCTGTTCCTTCGTCCGCACCGACTGCTCCACCGTTCCACCAGACCTGGCCGGGATGACACCCGTGCGCGCGACGGGGTCCGGTCAGCGGCGCAGCCCCTTCAGGGCCACAGCCGTGTCCAGTGCGGCCAGCGCCGCCTCGGCACCCTTGTCCTCGATGCTGCCGGGCAGGCCGGCGCGGTCGCGCGCCTGTTCCAGGGTGTCACAGGTGAGCACACCGTTGCCCACGGGGGTGGACTCGCGCAGGGCCACCTCCGTGAGGCCGTGCGTGACCGACTGGCACACGTAGTCGAAGTGCGGGGTGCCGCCGCGGATGACCGCGCCCAGCGCGATCACCGCGTCGTGCTTGCGGGCCAGCTCCTGGGCGACCACGGGGATCTCGACGGCGCCCGCGACCTCGACCACCACCGGGTCGGCCGCCCCGGAGGCCTTCACGACCTCCAGCGCCCGGGCGAGCATCGGGCCCACCACGGCCCCGTTCCACCGGGTCGCGACGATGCCCACCGAGAGCCCGGAGGCGTCCACGCTGTGCTGGTCGGGACGTCCTTCACCACTCATGAGGGTCTCCTGTGTGTGAGATGTGCGGCTCCCGCGGGCCGGCGGGCGCCGGATCGGGGAGGGGCAGGGCTTGTTCTCGCCGGGACGGCCCCGGCCGGGGCCTCAGTCGGACACGCCCGCCAGGTCGTGGCCCATGCGGTCCCGCTTGGTGCGCAGGTAGTCGATGTTGTCCTCCGTGACGAAGGACGGCATGCCGACGCGCTCCTCGACCCGGATGCCGTGGCGCTCCAGGCTCTCCGCCTTGTCGGGGTTGTTCGACAGCAGCCGCACCGAGGACACGCCCAGGTCGGCGAGGATCCGGGCCCCGGCCCCGAACTCGCGTGCGTCGGCGGGCATGCCCAGGCTCAGGTTGGCGTCGACCGTGTCCGCGCCGCGGTCCTGGAGGCTGTAGGCGCGCAGCTTGTGCAGCAGCCCGATCCCGCGGCCCTCGTGGCCGCCCAGGTAGACGACCACCCCGCGGCCCTCCGCGGCGATGTCGGCCATGGCCGCGTCCAGCTGGGCCCCGCAGTCGCAGCGGTGCGAGCCGAACGCGTCCCCGGTGAGGCACTCCGAGTGCAGGCGGGCCAGGACACCGGCCCCGTCCGCCAGGTCGCCGAGGACCAGCGCGACGTGCTCGGCGCCGTCGGCGGTCCCCTTGAAGCCGATCGCGCGCCACTCGCCGTGCCGGTTGGGCATACGGGTCTCGACCATGCGTGTGACCAGGGGCGGGTGCGCCTCCTCCTCGGTGAGGGTCTCGCCGAGGGCCGCGCGGTGGGCCGCCAGCTGCTCCACCGACACCAGCTTGAGGCCGTGCTCGTCGGCGAACTCGCGCAGCCGGGGCAGGCGGGCCATCGTGCCGTCGTCGTTGACCACCTCGGCGAGCACCCCGGCGGGGCGCAGGCCGGCCAGGCGGGCGAAGTCCACCGACGCCTCGGTGTGCCCGCGTCTGGCGAGGACGCCGCCCGGCCGGGCGCGCAGCGGAAGGATGTGGCCGGGACGGACGAAGTCGACGGGCCGGCTCCCTGCGGAGGCCAGCAGGCGCACGGTACGGGCGCGGTCTGCCGCGGAGATGCCGGTGCTCACGCCCTCGCGCGCGTCGACGGTGACCGTGTACGCCGTGCGCAGGCTCTCCTCGTTGCGCGCGGTCATCAGCGGCAGGTCCAGGCGGTCGAGGTCCTCCCCCTCCAGGGGCACGCACACCACGCCGGAGGTGTGGCGGATCATGAACGCCAGCAGTTCGGGCGTCGCGAGTTCGGCGGCGAAGATGATGTCGCCCTCGTTCTCGCGGTCCTCGTCGTCCACCACCACGATGGCCCGCCCCGCGGCGAACTCGGCGATGGCGTCCTCGATACGGTCGAGGACCACGGCCTTCCCGGTGTCGGAGGTGGACGGGGTGGCGTCGGTGACGGTCATTACCGCTCCCTGAGGTGGATCGTGCGTGTGGGTGGTGTGGTGGTGACGGCCCGCGCGTGCGGGTCCGTCCCGTGGCGCCGCGCGCCGGCGGTCAGGCCCGTGGCCGGCTCGCGGCCACGGAGGCGATGCGCTCGACGTACTTGGCGACGACGTCCACCTCGATGTTCACGGTGGCGCCGGCCGGGAGGCCCCCCAGAGTGGTGGCCCTCAGGGTCTCGGGGATCAGGCTGACCTCGAAGAACTCCTCGTCCGCACCGGGCGCGCTGACCGCGGAGACGGTGAGGCTGGTCCCGTCGACCGTGATCGACCCCTTCTCGACCACGTACGGGGAGAGCTCCGCGGGCAGGCTGAACCGTAGAACGTCCCAGTTGTCACCGGGATTCCGGGAGAGCAGGCGGGAGGTGCCGTCGACGTGGCCCTGGACGATGTGCCCGCCGAGGCGGCCGTCCACGCGGGCGGCGCGTTCGAGGTTGACCTCGGAGCCGACCGAGAGGCCGCCCAGGGAGGAGCGGTCCAGCGACTCCTTCATCACATCGGCGGTGAAGGTGTCCTCACCCCGGCCGACGACGGTCAGGCACACGCCGTTGACGGAGATGGAGTCGCCGTGCCCCGCGTCGGAGCTGACCAGGGGACCGCGCAGCGTCAGCAGCAGGGACTCGCCCGTGGTGCCCGCTGGCTCGATGGAGACGACCTTGCCGAGTTCTTCCACGATTCCGGTGAACACGCCTGTGCATTCCCTTCGCCTGACAGGCTCCGGGGCAGGGGTGTGGAACGGGTCCACGACAAGGCCGGGGCTGGACGCCGCGGGTCACGGGGAGCCACGGCGGACAGACCGGCCCAACACGCGCTGCCTCCCATCCGGACTTTCACCGTCGGTACCGGAATCTCACCGGTTCAACCGGCCGATGGATTCGACCGGGTCGCGGACTGTCACCGCCGGTTCGGAATTACACCGACCCCGGAGCACGCGTTTGACTGTTGTCTCAACGGTTCGGATCTTAACGCGTCGGTAGCACGGCCGCATAGTTGGTGTGACCGGAATCATTTCCCGTCGTCACGGGCGTGGCCGTCGCCGGGAAGGCCTTCGTGACCGTCCGCGAGCGGGGTGCCGCCGCCCTCCCCGGGCCGGTGGGCCAGACCGCTGCGGATGAACATCTCGGGCGCGCCGAAGGCCGCCCAGAGGGCGATCCCGGCGTAGGCGGCGAACATCACGACCGCCTCCGCGAGGCCCGTGAGGCCCCCGGCCAGGAGGTGGACCACCACCTGGACCACCACGATCCCCGAGAGGCCGAGGACGAAGCGGGCGGCCCTGGCGGACAGGCTCCCCTCCGCGCTGTACCAGCCGCGTCGGGCGAGCAGCGTGAAGCCGACGAGCGCGCCGAGCAGACCGCCGGCCACGGTGAACAGACCGGCGAGGGTGTGCCCGGCCGGATCGGTGGGCGTGGAGCCGATCCAGTCCGCCGGGACCGACCAGTCCCCCATGGCCAGCGCCTGCCACAGCGCCGCCGCCAGACAGGGCACGACGGAGACGGCCAGGGCGCAGCCGACCCAGCGGACCGTGTCCAGGCCCAGCCACCAGGCCACGAGCCGGTCCTCCCAGCGCAGGGCCGCCCACAGGACGGCGCCGCCCACCAGCAGCCCCGCCAGGACGTCGCTGACGAAGTGCACGCCCAGGTAGATCCGGGACACGCAGATCGCGGCGATGAGCGCGAGGGCCGCCCAGAGCCGGGTGCGGCGCCCCGACCTGAACCCCAGGTACCCCCAGAAGACGGTGGAGGCCTGGGCGTGCCCGGAGGGGATGCCGAAGCTCGATCCGCTCGCGTACGCGGTGACGTGGGCGCTGTACCAGTAGGGGCGCGCCCCGTGGAACACGGCCTTGCCCAGGTAGTTGAGCACCCCGGACGCGGCCAGGGCGACGAAGAGCCGCGCCCCGAAGCCGGGGTTCACGCACCAGAAGACGAGGGCGGTGAGGGGGATCAGGACGAACTGCGAGCCGAGCTGGGTGACCGCCACCAGCGGATGGGCGAGCCAGTCCCCCAGCCCCTGGAGCCACCCGATGGCGGTGGACTCGGGCTCCCACAGCACGTCCATGGCCAGGTGACCGGCCGTCCGAGCGTTCAACGCGCACTCCACGTGTCGGCGCCTGGCAACGCGCTCACGCCGCGCCGCTCCCCCGGGCGCGCGTACGCGGAGGGGAAGACGGAGCCGCGACCAAGCGGAATCCTCGACTTCTTCGACTGACGACTACGGACCGGAAGCATAGGGGCCGCGGCCCCGCGTGGCCAGGCGTGCACGGGGCCGGGCCGGGATCGTTGTGCGCGGCCCCTGGGCCGGGTGGGACCGGGGCCCCGGTCCGGCTCACTCGGCCCCGGCCGCCCCGGCGGCGAGGGCGCGCAGGCGGTCGACGGCCTGGGCGGGGTCCTGGGCTCCGTAGACGGCCGATCCCGCCACGAAGACGTCGGCCCCGGCCTCGGCCGCGCGCTCGATGGTCTCGGCGCTGACACCGCCGTCGACCTGGAGCCAGACGGAGGCCTCCCGCGTGTCGAGGATCTCGCGGGCCCTGCGGATCTTGGGCAGGACCACGTCGAGGAAGCTCTGGCCGCCGAAGCCGGGCTCGACCGTCATGAGCAGGAGCATGTCCATCTCGCCGACGATGTCGGCGTAGGGCTCGACGGGCTCGGCCGGGTTGAGGGCCAGGCCCGCCCGCGCGCCGAGGCGGCGGATCTCGCGCAGGGTGCGCACGGGGGCGGCGGCGGCTTTGGCGTGGATCGTGACGCTGCCGGCGCCCGCCTCGGCGTAGGCCGGGGCCCACCGGTCGGGCTCCTCGATCATCAGGTGGCAGTCCAGCGGGGTGTCGGTCGCCTTGAGCAGCGACTCGACCACCGGCAGGCCGAGCGTGAGGTTGGGGACGAAGTGCCCGTCCATCACGTCCACGTGGAGCCAGTCGGCGGACGGGGAGACCGCGGCGGCCTCGTCTGCGAGATGCGCGAAGTCGGCGCTCAGGATGCTGGGTGAGATCTGGATTGCCACGCCAGCAGTGTAGCCAGACGGGCCGCCGGCTTCGCCCCGGAGAGGGAGGACGAGCTGGGCGGACGCGGCTCCCGGCGGGCCGGGCCCCTCTCCCGTGTCCTCTCCTCACGTGGGAGCCGGACCCCACCCCTCGTGGCTTTACGACGTAGATTCACAGTCTCGCCGCGGCCGGTGGCGGACGCCCGGGAGGGAAGCTGCGAAAGCCCGGCGTCACCGGGCCCCGCGGGGGTACGCTCACCGCAGTCGGCCCCCCAGCGACCGGAGGTACCCCCATGGGCGACGGCGCCGAGACCCGTCTGGGAAGCGTCTGCGAGCACGCAGCCGAGATCCGCGGCCGCCTCGCCGCGGTGGAGGGAGGCCCCTCCCTCGTGGACGCCGTGCTCAGGGCCGCGGCCGAGGGGCGCGGGGCGCCGGCCGCCCTGGACGAGCTGCACGGCGCCCTGGTCGCCCTCGGCGACGGGGCGGGGCTGTACGGCTACTCCAACGCCGCCCACCGCGTGGGCGCCCGCGACCCGGCGCCCTCGGGCCTCGGCCTGCCCAGGCCCGCGTCCGCCGTGTACCGCTGCCCGCGGGGCCTGTGCGACCGGACCTGGGAGCCGAACCCGGCAGAGGACCCCCCGACCTGCCTGGTCGCCGGCCTCCCGCTCCGCTCCCCCAGGAGGGCGTAGGCCGTGGGCGCCTTCCTGTCGGAGCTGGGCACCAGGCTCGCCGAGCGGTGGGTGACCGCGCTCGCCCTGCCCGGAGCCCTGTACCTGGCGGTCGCCACCGCCGCCTACGCGCTCGGCTGGGACCGGGCCTGGGACGTGGGCCACCTGGTCTCGGAGATCACGCGCCTGGCCGAGGACCCGCGGGTGGACACCTTCGGCGGGCAGGCCCTGGTGTTCGCCGCGATCCTGGCCGGGAGCTCCGCCGCGGGGCTGCTCGCCCGGGGGACCGGGCGCATCGTCGAGCGCCTGTGGACGGCCGCCGACTGGCACCGGTGGCCGCCCCCGCTGCGGGGCTGGACCGGTCGGTGGGTGGAGTCGCGCCGACGCAGGTGGGACGTCCTGCGCGGCGAGGTGGAGCGGGTCCGTGCGGCCGGGGACGGCTCGGGCGGCGGGCAGGGCGCGGAGGCCGCCTTCGCCGCCGCCTACGACCGCATGGCGCGGCTCTCCCCCGAGAGGCCCGAGCGCCCCACCTGGGCCGGGGACCGTATCGGGGCGGCGCGGACGCGCCTGGACCGCGACCACGACGCCGACCTCGCCGTGCTGTGGCCGCACCTGTGGCTGGTCCTGCCCGAGGAGGCCCGGACGGAGGTCGCCGAGGCGCGGGACGCGCTGTCGCGCTCCACGGGCCTGGCCGCGTGGGCGCTGCTGTACCTGCCGATGGCCGCGTGGTGGTATCCCGCCGCGCTCGCCTCCGCGGTGCTGGCCGCGATCGCGTGGGTGCGGACCCGGGCCGCGGCGGAGGCCTACGCCGCACTGGTCGAGGCCTCCGTCCGGCTGTACGCGACCGACCTGGCCGACCGGGCGGGGGTCGGGCACGGAGGGCGTTTCGACCGGGACCTGGGCGAACGGCTCACCCTGCGGCTCAGGGCCAGCATGCCCCCGCCGCCGCCCGTCCCCGCACCGGCGGCTCCCGCCGGTCCCTCCGGCTCCTCGGCCGCGGCGCCGGAGGGACCGGCGCGCTGACCCGCGCGGCGTCGTGGCCACTGAACCGTCCGGGGGTGTCGTATTTCGCGACACCCGGTCTTCACGATTCCTCTTCCCACCCTTGAGGTGCGAGAACAGCCCGTGCGCTCTCGTCCTCGAACAAAACACCGGTGGCCCCCGCCCGAGGTCCCTCCGGGCCCCGTTCCCCGTGGCCGCGTACTCCCCGGCACGGCGCTGTCCTGCTGCCCGGAGGCGGCCGCCCGCGCCCGTCGGCGGGCCGGGACGGCCCTCGTGGGGCACGGGCAGACCGGGCGCCCGGCGGCGCGCGGCGCCGGCCGGGGTCAGTCCCGGGCCGCCTTGCGGAACAGGGCCAGGAACATCGCGTCCGTGCCGTGGACGTGCGGCCAGAACTGGACGTAGTTCCCGTCCGGGCCCGCGGCCAGGTCCGGCACCTCGTCCAGGTAGTCGGCCGCGCGCAGCAGCGCCAGGTCGTCCCGCTCCGCGAGGATCCGCCGGACGATGCCGTCGGTCTCGTCCAGGTGCGGGGAGCACGTCACGTACGCCACCACGCCGCCGGGGCGCACGGCGTCCGCTGCGCGGGCCAGGAGGCCGTGCTGGAGGGGCGCCAGGTCGGCCGCGGAGGTCTCGGTGCGGCGCCAGCGCGACTCCGGGCGGCGCCTCAGCGCGCCCAGGCCCGTGCACGGCGCGTCCACCAGCACCCGGTCGAACACGCCCGGGCGCCAGGCGGGCCTGGTGCCGTCGGCCGCGATCACGCGCCCGGCGTCGCGGGGGGCCCGGCGCACCGCCGTGGCGACCAGCCCCGCACGGGCCGGCTGGACCTCGGACGCCAGGAGGCGGGCCCCGCGCTGCCCGGCGAGGGAGGCCAGCAGGCCGGCCTTGCCGCCGGGGCCCGCGCACATGTCCAGCCACAGGGCGTCGTCGCCGTGCGCGTCGACCCGGCTCAGGGCGAGGGCGACCAGCTGGCTGGCCTCGTCCTGCACGGCGGCCCGGTTCTGGCGGACCTCGCGGATCCCCGCCGGGTCCCCCTGGGGCAGGTAGGCGGCGAAGGGCGAGTAGCGCCCCTCCTCCGCGCCCGCGGCCACCAGGTCCTCGACGGTCGAGCGGCCGGGCTTGGCCACGAGCGTCACCCGGGGCCGCTCGTTGTGGGCGGCCAGCAGGCGCTCGGTGCGGACCAGGCCGGTGGAGGAGTGCTCCCCCAGTGCGCGGGCGAGCTCCTTGACCACCCAGCGCGGGTGGCTCCGTACGACCGCCAGGTACCCGCTGGGGTCGCGGTCCCGGTCGGGGGCGACCACGGCGGTCCACGCGTCCAGGTCGCGGGCCGACACCTTGCGCAGGACGGCGTTGACGAAACGGCCCCGGTGGTGGCCCACCACACGGCGGGCCAGGTCCACGGTGGCGCTGACGGCGGCATGCGGCGGGATCTTCGTGGACAGCAGCTGGTGGGCCCCCAGACGCAGGACCGGCAGCGCGTCGGCGTCCACGGAGGCGAGCGTGCGGTCCACGCACGCCTCCAGGATCGCGTCGTAGGTGCCCTGGAGCCGCAGCGTGCCGTAGGTCAGCTCCGTGGCCAGGGCCGCGTCGCGCCCGCTGATGCCGCGCTCGGTGAGCAGCGCGGGCAGGAGGAGGTTGGCGTAGGCGTCGCGCTGCTCGACGGCGCACAGCACGTCGTAGGCGACCCGGCGGGCGGGGTCACGGGGCGCGGGCGGCCCCGACGCCCCCTGTCCACCGCCCTGTACGGGCTTCGAGCCCCTGCGGGGCCGGCGGTACGGGGATCGGGACTGCTCGCTCAACTGTGCTGCCTCAACAAACCGGGGACGGGGCCTGGCGGACGTCCGTTCGGTCCGCCAGGTCGAGACTACGGCAGCTCACGCGCCCAGGCGGTCATCTTCGGTGGGACGCACGCCACGCGCCCAGTCCACGGCGGCCATGGACCGCTTGCCCTGCGGCTGCACCTCGCCGAGGGCGACGGGGTGGGTGCTGGTGCCGACCAGGACGTGCTTCTTGCCGGCGTGGATCCGACCGGGGGCGAGGTCGGGGGTGTCCGCGTCGGTCACGGGGGTGACGGGGCCGAGCTTGAGGCGGGTCCCGCGGAAGGTCGTCCAGGCGCCGGGGGCGGGGGTGCAGGCGCGGGCCACCCTGTCGACGCGCAGCGCCGGGAGCGTGAAGTCGAGTTCGGCGTCCGAGGGGGTGAGCTTGGCGGCGTAGGACAGCCCGTCGGCGGGCTGCTCGACCGGTTCGAGCTGCCCGGACGCGATGCCGTCGACGGTGCGCTTCAGGAGTTCGGCCCCGGAGACGGACAGCCGTCCGAGGAGCTCCCCGCTGGTGTCGGTGGGGCGCACGGCCTCGGTCAGGGTCCCGTAGACGGGCCCGGCGTCGAGCTCCTTGACGATCCGGAAGGTGGACGCCCCGGTGATGTCGTCGCCGTGCAGCACCGCGTGCTGGACGGGGGCGGCGCCGCGCCAGGCGGGCAGCAGGGAGAAGTGCAGGTTGACCCAGCCGTGGCGGGGGATGTCCAGGGCCGGCTGCGGCAGCAGCGCGCCGTAGGCGACCACGGGGCAGCAGTCGGGGGCGATCTCCTCCAGGCGAGCGAGGAACTCGGGGTCACCGGCCCTGGCGGGTTTGAGGACCTCGATGCCCTCGGCCTCGGCCACCTCGCCCACCGGGCTCGCGGAGATCCGGCGGCCCCGGCCGGAGCGGGCGTCGGGCCGGGTGACCACGGCCGCCACCTCGTGCTCGGAGCCGATCAGCGCCCGGAGCGAGGGCACTGCCACCTCCGGTGTTCCGGCAAAGACGAGCTTCATGTTCGGATCCCCCTCCGCTGCGCGTACGGGACACTGTTCTACCAGTCACGGAGGGGGCTCCCGCCGCAGAGGAGCGGCGGTGTCGGACCGTTCTGGTAGACCAGTGGTGATGACAGCGCAGTCCGATCCACCCGGCGACGCCCTCTTCGACGTGTCGGAGCTGGTGGACCCCAGAGCCGCGGCCAGGGCCAGGGCCGAGGAGGCGTCCCGTCCGGCGCCGAGGAAACCCGCCGGGCGGCTGTCCGTCGCGCGCGTCATCGTGGACACCCCCCTGCCCCACCTGGACCGGCTCTTCGACTACCGGGTCCCCGCCGACCTGGACGAGGCCGCCGTCCCAGGCTGCAGGGTGAAGGTCGCCTTCCGCCACCGGCTGCTCGGCGGGTTCATCGCGGAGCGGGTGGAGCGCTCGGAGTTCGACGGCCGGCTCGCCTACCTGTCCGAGGTGGTCTCCCCGGAGCCGGTCCTCACGCCGGAGATCCTGGAACTGGCCCGGGCCGTGGCCGGACGGTACGCGGGCAACCTGCACGACGTGGTCAGGCTGGCCGTCCCGCCGCGCCGGGCGCGGGTCGAGCGCGAGGCCGTCCCTGACGCGGACGCCCCGGCGGGGGACGCGGAGGACGCGGAGGCAGGCCCCGCGGAACCGACCGCGGAACCCTCCGCCGAGCCCCCGGGCGGGACCGGGGCAGCCGAGCCCGGGGGCGCGGAACCCTCGGCCGAGGCCCCGGGGGCCGACTGCGGCCCCTGGGCGGACTACCCCGAGGGGCCCGCCTTCGTCGCGGCCCTGCGCGAGGGGCGCGCGGCGCGCGCGGTGTGGAACGCCCTCCCCGGGAACGACTGGCCGGACGCGATCGCGGTGGCCGCCGGGGCCGCCCTCGCTGCGGGGCGCGGGACGGTGGTGGTGCTCCCCAACAGCCGCGACGTCGAGGCGGTGGACGCCGCGATGGTGCGGCGCCTGGGCGGGGGGCGGCACGTCGCCCTGCCCGCCGACCTCGGACCGACCCCGCGCTACCGGCGCTGGCTGTCGGTCCTGCGCGGAGGGGTCCGGGTGGTCGTGGGGACCCGCACCGCGATCTTCGCCCCCGTCCGCGACCTCGGTCTGGTCGTGCTCTGGGACGACGGCGACGACGTCCACGCCGACCCGCACACCCCCTATCCGCACGCCCGCACCGTGCTGGCCATGCGGGCGCACCAGACGGGGTCGGGGGCGCTGTTCGGCGGGCACACCCGCACCACGGACGCCCAGCTCCTGGTCGAGTCCGGCTGGGCGCACCCGCTGGTCGCGGACCGCGCGACGCTGCGCCGCCGGGCCCCGCTCGTCAAGCCCGCGGGGGACGACCGCGAACTCGCCCGGGACGAGGCCGCCCGCACCGCCCGCATGCCGAGCCTGGCCCTCAAGTCGGCGCGGGACGCGGCCAGGACCGGGCCGGTGCTGTTCCAGGTTCCGCGCCGTGGCTACCTCAACACCCTGGCCTGCGCGGGCTGCCGCGAACCCGCGCGCTGCGACGGCTGCCGCGGGCCGCTCGCGATCCGCGAGGCGGACGCCCTGCCCTCCTGCGGCTGGTGCGGACGGGTGGCCGGGCAGTGGACGTGCCCCGACTGCGGGGCCTCCCGGATGCGCGCGGTGGTGGTGGGGGCCCGCCGCACCGCCGAGGAGCTGGGCCGGGCCTTTCCCTCCCTCACCGTGCGCACGTCCGGGCGCGACGAGGTGCTGCCGGAGGTCCCGGACAAGCCGTCCCTGGTGGTGGCCACCCCCGGGGCCGAACCGGTGGTCAGGGGCGGCGGGTACGCGGCGGCGGTGCTCCTGGACGGCTGGGCCCTGCTGAACAGGGCCGACCTGCGCGCTTCGGAGGAGACGCTGCGCCGCTGGTTCAACGCCGCAGCGCTGGTGCGGCCGGGCGGCACCGTGGTGGTGTCCGCGGAGGCGTCGCTGCCGGTGGTGCAGGCCCTGGTGCGCTGGGACCCGGGCGGTTTCGCCGCACGGGAACTGGCCGAGCGCAGGGAGCTGGGGTTCCCCCCCGCCGTGACGATGGCGTCGATCACCGGCGCCGTGGACGACGTGCGCGAACTGCTCGCCCAGGTGGAGCTGCCCGAGTGCGCCGAGGTGCTCGGGCCCGTGCCGGTGGCCTCGGAGCGCGGCCCCGTCGCCGAGGGCGCGCCGCCCACGGAGCGCGCGCTGCTCCGGGTGCCCCGCGAGGGGGTGGGCGCGCTGGCCCGCTCGCTGAAGGCCGCGGCGTCGGCGCGCAGCGCCCGCGGGGACGAGCACCTCGCCCAGGTACGGGTGGACCCGCTGCAGGTGCTCTGACCCGTCGACGGGCAGCCGGGAGGCGCCCGCCCCGGCTCAGCTCCGGGCGGGCCCGGCGCGGTAGAGGTCGCGCAGCAGCGCGATCTCCGCCCCGTGGTGGATGATCTCCCGGTTGACGTGCAGCACGAGGGCGACCATCGGGAAGTCCTCCCACTGCCGCGCCTCGGTGCCGCCCACCTGCGCGGCGAGGCCGTCCTCGTCGAGGCCCTGGATGTTCTCGGACCAGGTCTCGTAGGCGTGGCGCAGACGCTGCTTGGCCTCGGCCGCGTCGCCGGGCCAGTTGACGCTCTCCCGGGTGTAGGTGCGGTCGCCGAAGTGCCAGTTGACGCGGGTCTCCAGGACGTCCACGACGAGGTGTCCGAGCCGCCAGGCGATGGTGGTCACGGGCGGGGGCTCGGGCTCGGGGACCGCGGAGTCCGGCCGGTACCGCCCGTCCTCCCCCTCCCGCACGGTCCAGGCCCCGGGCGCCGGGAGCCAGTGGTACTCGGCGTCGGTCAGCCCCTCCAGCCGCGGCCACAGCGAGTACTCCCAGTAGAACTGGAGCTGTGCCAGGACCTCGCCCGTCCAGTTCACCGCCATCGGCGGTCCCCCCTTCCGCTCCCCGGCGCGCGGCCGAGCCCCGCCAGGGTCCCGGTCCCCCTGTCGGAGACGTCCTCGTCCGGATAGGGCCACCATCGCAGGTCGGCCACCCCGGGTTCAACAGGGCGGAAGGGGCCGAAGGCGCGTTCGACCACGGCCCGGGGAGCGGGGGACGCGAGGGCGAGGTAGCCGCCGCCGCGCATGAGGGCGTGGAGGCCCGCGACGCCGCCGGGCGGGTCGTCGGCGGTGAAGGGGCGGGTCATCAGGACGGCGACGGGCTCGTCGAAGTCGACGAGCCCGGAGGCGCCCAGGCGGCGCAGGAGTCCGTCGGGTCCGGAGCCGTCCCCGGAGAGCACGGCCGCACCCGCGGTGGGGAGCATGCCGGCCGCCCCGTGCGGGACCAGGTGGACGACGGTGGCCCCGGGGTCGCCGGCGTGCACGCGCTCGGCCGTGCCGGGCACCGGGCACCCCCAGTCGACGAACTGGCGGACGCCGGCGTCGACGCGCAGGTAGTCGATGACCCTGCCGAGGAAGGCCTGGTGCAGGCGGGTGGCCTCGCCCTGGCGGGAGGCGGGGGGTTCGGCCCCGCGCGGGTCGAGGCTGACCACGCGCGACCGCCGTCCGGGGACCTGCGCGGGTGGCCGCTGCCTGGACACGGCCGCGAGCGGGCCTGCCTCGGGTCCTCGGACGTCCGTCACGGTCACGCTCCCCCAGCCGGTTCGCTCGTGGGAGGCAGGACGCGCCGAGGAGCGGACCGGTCGGGCCCGTCGGCGTCGCGCCATGCCGTCAGGGCCCGATGCTACAGGTTGGGAAAGTGATCCCCGGCACACCCTGGAGTGAAATATGCCCTGTTGTACTGTTTGTTGCCTCGTGCGACGCAAGGTTCCGGAACATCCGTGCCGGAAGCCCTGACGGGCGCCGCCGGAGGCCCCGGACGCCAGGGGCGCGACGGCTCTTCCGGCGCCGCCGCGCCCCCTTCTCCGCCCGTCCGCCCGCCTCGGCTCAACGGCGCGTCGGGGAGGTGGTCAGCCTCCTGGCGGGCACCGCCACGCACAGCCAGGCCACGGCCGACACGCCCAGGACCGCCACGGGCACCGGCCAGAGCGGGCCTGCGGGGAAGGGCCTCCCGAGCAGGCCCACGCCCACGCAGAGGAGCGGGAACAGCACGGCCAGGAGCCCGGCGGCGTTGGCGCCGAGGGCGATCATCGCGGCCTCCCTGCGCAGCACCGACCGGGTCTGCCCCGGCGTCGTCCCGATCGCCCGCAGGGCGTCCACCTCGCCCTGCCGCTGCAGGGTCTGGGCGGCGAGCCGGTTGGCGACCGACAGCACCATGTAGCCGACCAGCGCCAGCAGGACGACCAGGTTGAGGACGGCGCCGGCGTCCGGCCCCCGCGCGCCCTCCTCCGCGGCTCCCGCCTCCGCGACCTCCGCCCCGGGGTAGCCCTCGGCCGCCGCCTCCAGTACACGGCGCGCCTCGTCCTCCTGCCCCGGAGCCGCCAGGACCAGGAGCCGCGCGTCGACGTCGCCGGTGACGTGGCCCCGCGCCAGGTCCGACGGAAGGGTGACCGACCCGTATCCCAGGTCCCTGCGGTACACGGCGACGACCTCCGCGTCGACCCGCGCGCCGTCGCCGGTCCGGAACGCGAACGTCTCCCCCAGACCGGTGCCGAAGTGGCGCGCCGCCGAGGCGCTCACCGCGACCGTCCTCCCGGACAGCCTCCCCAGGTCCCCCTCGACCACGTCCAGGTCCAGGACCCGCTGCGCCCCCGGGCCGACGACCTGGGCGGCCGCCTCCATGTGCGTCGTCCCGGGCTCCTCCCCCGGCAGGGCGAAGCCGCCGGCGCCCACCACCGCGGTCGGAGTGACCGCGACGGCCTCCTCCACCGCGGGCGACCGGCGGACCTCCTCCGCGAGGCCTGCGGGAACCCCGCCCAGGCCGGGTGCGGTCACCACCAGGTCGGCCTTCTCCCCGGCCGCGCGCTGGGCGCCGCCCGCGGCCGAGAGCGAGGTCTGCGCGTAGGTCTGCCCCAGGGTGAAGGCCACCGTCATGGCCAGGGCACTCGCCGCGCCGGCCACCCGGACGGAGTGCCCGTGCAGGTTCTGCACGGCGAGCCAGGTCAGCGGGGAGACCCGGGCGGGCAGCAGACGGACGGCGATCCCGCTCACCCGGCGGACCAGGGCCGGTCCCGCCAGGGCCAGGCCGACCGCCGCCACCAGTGACGCCACGGCCGCGCCGGCCACCGCCTCCGTGGCGTCCAGGACCAGCGCGGGCACCGACGCGGCCACCGAGAGCACCAGCAGGGCGGTCCCCGCCCAGGTGCGCGCGCGGCCCGGGGCACGCGGTTCGGCGACGGACTCGGCGAGGGCGTCGACGGGGGCGGCCCCCGCGGTGCGGCGGACCGCTCCCGCACAGGCCGCCCACACCGCGAGGAGGGTCAGGACCGCGGCGGCCGGACCGGGCACGGGCCCGAGGACGGCGGGCAGGCCCGTGGGCGTCATCCCCAGTGCGGCGAGGCCCCGGAGCGCACCGTCCCCCAGCAGGTAGCCCGCGGCGATCCCGAAGGGCAGGGCCAGGGCGGTGGCGATCAGGTTGGGGAAGGCGACGAGGCGGCGGATCTGGCGCGGGGTGGCGCCGACCGCCCGAAGGAGGGCGAGGTCCCGGCGCTGGGCCGCGACGGACACCGAGAGGGCGCCGGCGACCGTGAAACCGACGACGATCAGGACGGTGCCGCTGAGCGAGGCGGCGATCGCGACCAGCTCCGACCGTGCGGCCGACGCCCCCGGCGACTCCGCGTCGCCGCGCCGGTCGCCGCCGAGGGCGACGAGGCCGTGTTCGCCGAACACGGCGCTCGCCTCCACCGCGGAACGGAGTTCGGCGTCGGTGACGCCCTCCGCGGCGTGCAGGCCGACCAGGTCTACGGTGCCCTCGCGGGGGCCTTCTGAGCGTCCGGCCAGGTCCGACGCGGTGGAGTCGTCCACGAGGATCAAGGGCGCCGGGGTGTCCAGGACGCCGGTCAGCCGATACGCGGCCGTCCGGCCTCCTGCCACGAGGCGGACCTCCCCGCCGACCTCCGCGCCCGACGCCCCCGCCGAGGCGCGGTCCAGGACCACCTCGCCGGGGGCGCTCGGCGGCTCGCCGGTCAGGACGCCCCCTCCCGCCAGGGAGGCCGAGGACCACCCGTGCCCGGCGGTGCGCGGATCGGCGCCCGCCACGGGCCCGTCCTCACCCAGGACCGCGGCCTGGAAACCCACGTCGCCGACGGCCAGGCCGACCTCGGACAGCTCGGCCAGCGCGTCCACCACGGTCCCGGGGACGGGCGCCCGTTCGGGAAGGGCGATGTCGAGGTCCTCGGGCACCTCCACGCTCTGGGGGGCCGTGACCACGACGTCGGCGCCCGCGAGCCGGCCGGCCGGGAGGACGGAGCGGACACCGGTGTCGGCGACGACCCCGCCGACCGTGATGAGCGCGGACCCGCCGAGGGCCGCGACGGCGACCGCGGCCAGGGACGCGGCGCGGCCCCGGGCCAGCTTCAGCGCCAGGGACCCGTGGCCCCCGCGGCCGGGGGCGGGACGTACGTCGGGCGTCCCGGTCATCGGTCCGCCCCCAGGGAGGCGAGGCGTCCGGCGAGGTCCGCGGCGGCGGGCGCGTGGAGGAGGTCCACGACGCGCCCCGAGGCCATCACGGCGGTGTCGTGGGCCCGGGCCGCGGCGGCGGGGTCGTGGGTGACCATGACGACGGTCTGGCCGAGGTCGTCCACGATCCCCCTGAGCAGGGACAGCGTCCGGTCGGCGGTGGCGCCGTCGAGGGCGCCGGTGGGCTCGTCCGCGAAGACGATGTCGGGCCGGGCAGCGAGCGCGCGCACGATGGCGACCCGCTGCTGCTGGCCGCCGGACAGCTCCGAGGGCCGGTGTCCCAGCCGGTCCGCCACACCCACCCTGCGGACGAGCTCGTCGATCCACGCGGCGTCCGGCCGCACCCCGGCCAGGCGCAGCGGAAGGGTGATGTTGTCCTCCGCCGTGAGGGTGGGGACCAGGTTGTAGGACTGGAAGACGAACCCCACGTGGTCGCGGCGGAAGACGGTGAGGTCCGGTTCCCGGAGCCCGCTGATGTCCCTCCCGCCGATCTCGACCGTGCCGGAGGTGACGCGGTCCAGGCCGGAGGCGCAGTTGAGCAAGGTGCTCTTGCCGGAGCCGGAGGGCCCCATGACGGCGAGGAAGGTCCCCCGGGGGACCCTGAGGGTGACCCCGTCCAGGGCGGACACGCGGCCGTCGCCGTCGGTGTAGGAGCGGTGGACCGCCGTGAGGGCGACCGCGGCCCCGGCGGGGCCGCCCACGGCGCCCGGTGCGGGGGTCCGGCCGCCCGGAGCTGTGCGCGTGGGGGTGCGGAAAGGGGCGGGCATGGCGAGTCCTCGCAGGTCGGCGTCGGGGAGGACGTGGCTCGGGAGGGGCCGTCCACGTCCCTGACGACACTACGGAGCCCGGTACAGGCGCACCATGCTGCGCGCTGGCCGACGGGAGCTACAGCCAGCACCACCATCGCGGCGCCGGGCCCGCCTGCGGGGCCCGCGGTGCCGGGCGCGGTCGCGCCCCGGCGGCCTGCCGGCCGCCGGGGCGCCTCCTTCCGGGCTCCGCTCCGGTGTCAGAGCACGTTGCGCGGGTCCGGGACCGGGGCCAGTCGGCCGTCGCAGTCGGCGTACTCCCAGGCCGGCCCGTGGGCGACCAGGTCGGCGATCGCGCCGACGAGCCGGTCCACGTGCTCCGGGGTCGTCCCGATCCCCAGGCTCGCCCGGACCGCCTGGGCGTGGCCCTCGGGCAGCAGGTGCCGGGTGAGCGGGTGGGCGCAGAAGAGCCCGTCCCGCACCCCGATGCCGTGCTCGGCGGAGAGCGCCGCGGCCAGCAGGTCGGCGGGCAGGCCGTCCACCGTGAACGAGACGATGCCGACCCTCGGGTGCTCGTCGCCCCACAGGGTCAGCTCAGTGACGCCCTCCACGTCGGCGAGCCCGGCACGCAGCCGCTCCAGCAGAGCGGACTCGCGGATGTGCAGGAGTCCCTGTACGTCGGGGGTGAGGGTGTCGCAGGCGGCGGCCAGGGCCACGGCGCCGAGCACGTTGGGGCTGCCCGCCTCGTGGCGCGCGGGGAGGTCGTTCCACACCACCTCGTGCTCGGTGACCAGGCGCGTGGCGCCGCCCCCGGACAGGTACGGGGTGGCCTCGCGCAGCCAGTCGGCGCGGCCGGCCAGCACCCCGGAGCCGAAGGGCGCGTAGAGCTTGTGCGCGGACAGCGCCACGTAGTCGGCGCCGGTCTCCTCCAGGCCGAACGGCAGGTGCGGCACGTACTGGGCGGCGTCCACGACCACGCGGGCGCCCTCGGCGTGCGCGGCCGCGACCAGTTCCCCGACCGGCCAGATCTCGCCCGTGACGTTGGAGGCGGCGGTCACGCACAGGAGCCTGGGGCCCTCGGGGGACTCCCGCAGCGCGGTGCGGGCCGCCTCGACGGCCGCCTCGGGGGTGGCGGGCAGCGGCAGGCGGACCACTCTCCCGGCCCGTGCGGCGGGGTGCTCCCAGGGCAGGAGGGCTGCGTGGTGCTCGGTCTCGAACACCACGACCGTGCAGCCCTCCGGCACGGAGCGGGCCAGGAGGTTGAGGGCGTCGGTGGTGCCCCGCACGAACACCACCGCGTCGGCGGGTTCCGAGCGGGCCCCGAGGAAGCGGGCGACGCTGCGGCGGGCCCGCTCGTAGGCGTCGGTGCTCACCTGGGAGTGGTGGCCCGCACCCCGGTGCACGCTCGCGTAGTAGGGCAGCGCGTCGGCCAGGGCGTCCGCGACGGGGGTCAGGCAGGGGGCGCTGGCGGCGTAGTCGAAGTTCGCGTACTCCACGCGCTCGCCGGTGACCAGGGGGACGCCCTCGTCCGAGGCGACGACCGTGCACCCGGCGGCGCCGCCCGAGGGGTGTGCGGACGGGGCGGCGGAACGGAACGAGCGCGCGGTGTGGATGGGGCTGACGACGGTCATGGGGCACCTCTTCTGCGGGTCGTGGGACCCGCGGGGGCGCCGTCACGGCTACACCACAGGGGTCCGCGCTTGTCCGACACGGTCGTGTCGGGACCTGGTCCTCACCCGGGGCACCCCACCGCGGAAGGAGGGTTGCCGACCAGCAAGCCGGGGCTTAGCGCTGGTACTCGTGACCTGCGAGGCAGGCTAGCACACGCGCCCCGGGAGGGACCAGGGGATCCCCTGTGGCCCGGGCCGCACACCGGCGGGACCGGGGCGCGCAAGGGCCGACCACGCGGGAGGACCGGCGGAGCGATCCGTACGGGCGGCCGGGCGCGAGGCTCACGGCCGCTCCGGAGGGCGCGGGGCCGAGGGGGCGTACGGAACGGGCCGGCCCCCGCGGGTCCGCCGTACGGGCCGCGCCCCGCTTGACAGCCGCCGAACCGGTCAGGACATACTTGGGGTGCCTGCCCTCACGCCGCGGGCGCCCGGTTTCCCCCGGCCGCCCTCCAGGCGCGAGACTCCAGAGCGTTGGAGTTTTCGCATGCCCGCGAGCGAGAGGTGTGTCCGTTGCACGGCGACGACCGTATCCAGCAGGTTCTCCGCAACCCCAGGGTTGTCCTCATCTCCGGCTACGCCCGTCTTCCCGACTCCGTGGCCAGCCATTCCCAGTACCAGCGGCTCGGCGTCGTCCTCGCCGTGGACACCGCGGACGGCCGCATCGTCGCCGCGGACACCACCCTGCTCACCGACCTGGGCAAGGACTTCTTCCGCGCCCTGGTCGAGGGGGCCTCGGTCACCGAGGACATCGCCGAGCTGGTCGGCCGGGTGCAGACGCGGTACGCCGGCCAGTCCGGCGCCGCGCTGACCACGGCCCTGCGCCGCTGCCTGGAGTCCTACCACCAGCTGCGGGAGGGCGACCAGCTGCCCGGCGGCGCCGACGCCGAGGAGTGACATCCCCGTGACAGACATCCGATCCGGCGCGGGCCCCGCGCCCGACCCCGCCGGCCCGGCCGTCCCGCTGCCCCTGGCGGGGGTGCGCGTCGCCGACCTCTCCCGCGTCCTGGCGGGCCCGTACGCCACCATGCTCCTCGCCGACATGGGCGCGGAGGTGGTCAAGGTCGAGCAGCCAGGCCGCGGCGACGACACCCGGGCGTGGGGCCCGCCCTGGGCGGGCCCCACCGACGGGGGCGGGGGCCCCGGCGAGGCCGCCTACTTCCTGTCGGTGAACCGCAACAAGCGCAGCCTGGCCGTGGACCTGAAGGACCCCGAGGGCCTGGCCGCCGTCCAGGAGCTGTGCGCGTCCTCCGACGTGGTCGTCCAGAACTTCCGTCCCGGCGTGATCGACCGGCTCGGGCTCGGCTACGAGGCGGTGAGCGCGCGCAACCCCGCCGTCGTCTACTGCTCCGTGAGCGGCTTCGGCCCGGAGCACGAGCCGGCCGCCCGCCCCGGGTTCGACATCGTCGTGCAGGCCGAGAGCGGCCTGATGGCGACCACGGGCCCGGCCGAGGGGCCGGCGAGCAAGGTGGGGGTCGCCCTCACCGACGTGCTGACCGGGCTCAACGCCGCCGTCGGCATCCTCGGGGCGCTGACGAGGGCCCGCGCGACCGGCCGCGGCGAGAACGTCAGCGCGTCGCTGATCAACTCCACGCTGTCCGGCCTGGTCAACCTCACACAGCAGGCGCTCGTGACGGGGGCGGAGCCGGCCCGTGTCGGCAACGCCCACACCACGATCGTGCCCTACCAGGTCTTCCCGGCCTCCGACGCCGAGATCGTGGTCGCCGCCGGCAACGACGCCCTGTACCAGCGGCTGTGCCGGGCACTGGACCGCCCCGACCTGGCCGAGGACCCGCGCTACGCCACCAACCCGGGACGCGTGGCCCACCGCGACGAACTGGTGGGGGAGCTGTCGGCCGTCCTGCGCGCCGAGCCGGCCGACCACTGGATGGACCTGCTGGTCGGGGCCGGGGTCCCGGTGGGGCGGGTGCGCGGGGTGCTGGACGCGCTGCGCACGGCCGACGCCGCCGGCGACGACGTCCTGCGCACCGTGGAGCACCCCACGGCGGGCCCGATCGAACAGGTCCGGGCGGGGTTCCGGCTGGAGGGCGCCCCACCGCCGCTCACGGCCCCGCCGCTCCTGGGACAGCACTCCCGCCGGATCCTCGCCGAACTCGGCGTGGACGCGGCGCGCGTGGACGCGATGATCGGGCGCGGGGCCGTCCAGGAGCCCGGCCCCGCGCCGGCGGCCGACCGCCGGACCGCCCCCGCAACCCCGCCCCAGGCCGCACCGGCCGACGCACCACGAAGGGACACCCACCCATGAGCGACTCCCGCAGGCCCGCCGCCCCGGACCCGCACGACTTCCTGGCCCTCGACGCCGAACTGTCCGACACCGAGCGGGACGTCCGCGACGCCGTGCGCGGCTTCGCCTCGCGGGAACTGCTGCCGAACGTGGCCGAGTGGTTCGACGCGGGCACCCTGCCCGACCCGCGCGGGCTCGCCAGGGCCTTCGGGGACCTCGGGCTCCTGGGCATGCACCTGGAGGGGTACGGCTGCGGCGGCTCCAGCGCCGTGGCCTACGGGCTGGCCTGCCGCGAACTGGAGGCCGTCGACTCGGGTCTGCGCAGTTTCGTGTCAGTGCAGGGTTCGCTGGCCATGGCCGCCATCCACAAGTTCGGCGCCGAGGAGCAGAAGGGCGCGTGGCTGCCGAGGATGGCGGCGGGCGAGGTCGTCGGCTGCTTCGGGCTGACCGAGCCCGACTCCGGCTCCGACCCGGGCTCCATGCGCACCCGCGCCCGCAGGGACGGCACGGACTGGGTGCTCGACGGCACCAAGATGTGGATCACCAACGGGTCCGTCGCCGACGTGGCCGTGGTGTGGGCGGCCACCGGGGAGGGCATCCGCGGGTTCGTGGTGCCCACCGACACCCCCGGGTTCTCCGCCAACGTCATCCACAGGAAGCTGTCGCTGCGCGCGTCCATCACCTCCGAACTCGTCCTGGAGGGTGTGCGCCTGCCCGCCGACGCGGTGCTGCCCGCGTCGAAGGGCCTGGGGGCGCCCCTGTCGTGCCTGAACGAGGCCCGCTACGGCATCGTGTGGGGCGCCGTCGGCGCCGCGCGCGCCTGCTACGAGGCGGCCCTGGAGTACGCGGCGACACGCGAGCAGTTCGGGCAGCCGATCGGCGGGTTCCAGCTCACCCAGCGCAAGCTCGCCGACATGGTCGTGGACGTCAACCACGCGGGCATGACGGCGCTGCGGATCGGCCGCCTCAAGGACCGGGGGGACTGCCACCACAACCACGTGAGCTTCGGCAAGTTCGCGAACGTGGCCGCGGCCCAGCGGGTCGCGCGCACCGCGCGCGGGGTCCACGGCGCGAACGGCATCACCCTGGAGTACCCGGTGATGCGCCACATGGTGAACCTGGAGACGGTCGCCACCTACGAGGGCACCGAGGAGATCCACGCGCTCAGCATCGGCCAGGCGGTGACCGGGATCTCCGCGTTCCGCTGACCCGGGCCCTCCGGGCCCCCGGTCCGCACGGCGCCCCGGGAGACGGGGCGGAGAGGGGGCCCGCGGCACGGGCGGAGCGGCCAGGAGGCGGGATCACGGCCCTCTGCCGGTGTCGTCGGCCGCCCGGAACCACCACAATGGGGAGCATCCGATCGAGGGAGTTGCCGAGATGGTGAACGAACCGACGAAGCGGTTCGAGATGACGCGGGTACGGCGGGTCGCCAACGCCTTCGTCAGCGGCTTGGTCAAGTACGGCCTGGGGACGCCCGCGACCCACCTGCTCACCACGCGCGGGCGCAAGTCGGGCTTCCTGCGGACCGTCCCGCTCGACGTGCTGGACAGCGACCGGGGCAGGTTCCTGGTCTCCCCGTACGGCGAGGTCGACTGGGTGCGCAACATCCGCAAGGACGGGTTCGCGACCCTGCGCCAGGGCGGCTGGATCGAACTGGTGAGCGTGCGCGAACTCGGGCACGAGGAGGCGGGACCCCTGCTCAAGGAGTACGTCAACCACCCGCGGGCCGCCGTCGTGGGGCCGTACTTCGACGCGCCGCCGGACGCCCCGGACGAGGCGTTCGCGGAGGAGGCCGACCGGCACCCGGTCTTCGAGATCGTGCGTTCCACGACGATCCGGATCTGACACCGGGCGCGGGAACACGAGGAGGCCCCGGCCGGCCCGCGAGGGCACGGCCGGGGCCTCCCTCCGTCCGGGGCGGCACCGGCCCGCGAGAGGACCTGCCGGCCCCTAGTTGCGGACCCGGTAGACGTCGTAGACGCCGTCCACGCCGCGGACGGCGCGGAGCACGCTGCCCAGGTGGGCGGGGTCGGCCATCTCGAACGTGAACCGGCTCTGGGCGACCCGGTCGCGGCTCGTCTGGACGGTCGCGGACAGGATGTTGACGTGCTGGTCGGACAGCACCCGCGTGATGTCGGAGAGCAGGCGGGACCGGTCCAGCGCCTCCACCTGCAACGCCACCAGGAACATCGAGTCCTCGGTGGGCGACCAGTCCACCTTGACCATGCGCTCGGTGTCCAGGGTCGCGGCGTTCACGCAGTCCTCGCGGTGCACGGACACGCCGTTCCCGCGGGTGACGAAACCGACGATCTCGTCGCCGGGGACCGGCGTACAGCACTTGGACAGGCGCGCCCACACGTCGGCGTCGCCCTCCACGACCACGCCGGGGTTGCCCGCCTGGCGCTGGCGCGGCGCCTTGGTGGGCAGGGACGACTCCGCGATGTCCTCGGTGTGGCTCTCCAGCCCGCCCAGCGAGTCGACGAGCTTGGCCACCACGCTCTGCGCGCTGACCTGGTGCTCGCCCACGGCCGCGTAGAGGGAGTCCACGTCCGGATAGCGCAGGTCGCCGGCCAGGGCGATGAGCGCCTCGCCGCTGAACAGGCGCTTGACCGGGAGCTCCTGCTTGCGCATCACCTTCGCGATCTCGTCCTTGCCCTGGTCGATCGCCGCCTCGCGGCGCTCCTTCGTGAACCAGTGCCGGATCTTGTTGCGGGCGCGCGCGCTCTTGACGAAGTTCAGCCAGTCCCGGCTGGGACCGGCGTCGGGCGTCTTGGAGGTGAGGATCTCCACGGTCTCGCCGTTGTGCAGCTCGTTCTCCAGCGGGACGAGGCGGCCGTTGATCCTGGCCCCGACCGTGCGGTGGCCGACCTCGGTGTGGACCGCGTAGGCGAAGTCGACGGCGGTGGCGCCCTGGGGCAGGGGGATGACGTCGCCGTCGGGGGTGAAGACGAACACCTCCTGCACCGACAGGTCGAACCGCAGCGACTCCAGGAACTCGCCCGGGTCCTTGGTCTCCTGCTGCCAGTCGATGAGCTGGCGCAGCCACTGCATGTCCGTGCTGCCCTTGGGCCTGGCCTCGGGGCCGCTGTTGCGGTCCTCCTTGTACTTCCAGTGCGCGGCGATTCCGTACTCGGCACGGCGGTGCATCGCCCTGGTGCGGATCTGGAGTTCGACCGGGTTGCCCGAGGGCCCTATCACCGTCGTGTGCAGCGACTGGTACATGTTGAACTTGGGCATCGCGATGTAGTCCTTGAACCGCCCGGGCACGGGGTTCCACCGCGCGTGAATGGTCCCGAGGGCCGCGTAGCAGTCGCGGACGCTGTCCACCAGGACCCGCACGGCGATGAGGTCGTAGATCTCGTCGAAGCCGCAGTTGCGGGCGATCATCTTCTGGTAGATCGAGTAGTAGTGCTTGGGGCGCCCGCGCACGGTCGCCTTGAGCTTGGACTCGCGCAGGTCGCCCGAGACCGCCTCGATGACCTCCTGGAGGTAGACGTCGCGCCGGGGGGCGCGCTCGGACACCAGGCGGGCGATCTCGTCGAAGCGCTTGGGGTAGAGGGTGGCGAACGCCAGGTCCTCCAGCTCCCACTTGATGGTGTTCATGCCCAGCCGGTGGGCCAGCGGGGCGAAGATCTCCAGGGTCTCGCGGGCCTTCTTCTCCCTCTTCGCCTTGGACGGCAGGTAGCGCAGGGTGCGCATGTTGTGCAGCCGGTCGCACAGCTTGATGACCAGGACGCGGATGTCGCGGGCCATCGCCACGACCATCTTGCGCACCGTCTCGGCCTGGGTGGCCTCGCCGTACTTGACCTTGTCGAGCTTGGTGACGCCGTCGACGAGCTCGGCGATCTCGTCGCCGAAGTCGGCGCGTAGCTCGTCCAGCGAGTAGTCGGTGTCCTCGACGGTGTCGTGCAGCAGCGCGGCGGCGAGGGTGGCCTCCTGCATCCCCAGCTCGGCGAGGATCGTGGCGACCGCGAGCGGGTGGGTGATGTAGGGGTCGCCGCTCTTGCGCTTCTGCTCGCGGTGGTGGTGGGCCGCCACCTCGTAGGCGCGCTCGATCAGCCGCACGTCCACCTTGGGATGGGTGGCCCGCACGGTCTTGATCAGTGGTTCGAGCACCGGGTTCATCGTCACTCCCCGCTGGGCGCCGAGTCGGGCGAGCCTTCTGCGTACTCGCACGGTGGAGGGCGTCGCGGAGGGCGCCGGATGCCTCGGCGTCCCCTCCCCGTAGACGTCGGAGGGCGCCGCTCCGTTCGCGGCGCCCTCCGGACGGCCCTCCTGTGGTCCTGCGTCCGCGGACGGCACACCGGTGCCGTCCGCGTGCCCTCCCGGCACGGCGGGCCGCCGCGGCTCGCTCGCGGATACCGCCCCGGTCGAAACCACTTCGCTTGGCATGCCTACCTCCCGCGGATTCGCCCGGGGGCGCGGGCGCCGTCAGCGCCGCCCGGCTCCACCGGTGCACGTGCGTGTCATCAGGGCCAGTCGTGACATGGTCGCCGCGGTACCTCTCCCACCAGTCTAGTGTTCGGCCCCCGACCCCACCCCACCAGGTACGACAACGGGTGACCCGGGTCACCAAACGCGTCACATCCCGTGGTGGAGTACGTCAACGGTGACGAACCGCCGCGCATTCCCGCGGCGGCGGCGCCTGGCTCGGCGCGGCTCGGGGTCAGGCCGAGAGGAGGGCGTGCAGCTCCACGTCGGGCAACTTCTCGCGGCCGTGGAGCGCTGAGAGCTCCATCAGGACGGAGAATCCCACGACCGTACCACCCGCCTTGCGGACCAGGTCCACCGCGGCCCTGCCGGTGCCCCCGGTCGCGAGGACGTCGTCGACGATGAGCACGCGGCTGCCCGGGACGATCGCGTCGGCGTGGATCTCGACGGTCGCGGTCCCGTACTCCAGATCATAGGACTGGTCGATGGTCCGCGCGGGCAGTTTCCCCGCTTTGCGGGCGGGGACGAAGCCCGCGCCCAGCTCCATGGCGACCGGCGCCCCGAAGATGAAGCCGCGCGCCTCCAGCCCGACCACGTGGTCCACCCCGAGCCCGCGGTAGGGCGCGCAGAGGCCGTCCACGGCGGCCGCGAAGGCCTCCCGGTGGTTGAGCAGCGGCGTGATGTCCTTGAACAGGATGCCGGCGTGCGGGAAGTCCGGGATGTCGCGGATCTGCGCCTCGATGAGCTCCGTGCTCGGGGCGCCGTCCGCGGTCGCGGTGTCGTGGGGCATGTTCGGTGGAACCTTCTGCTGTGGTGTCGGGGCGGTCGCGTCCGGGCCGGACACGGCGGTACCGGCCCCGGAGGGGGGCCGGTACCGAAGTCTGTGGACCCGCCGGGGCCCGGGGGCCTCAGCCCTTGGGCTTGTCGTCGTCGCCGAAGTCGGGACGGTCCTCGACCGGGGTGTCGTCCACGGCGGGGGTGATGACCTCGCCCACACCGGCCTTGAGCATGCGGATCCGCGTGCCGGGGGCGATCTCCAGCAGGACGTCCTGCTCGTGGATCTCGACGATGGTCGCGAAGATGCCAGCCTTGGTCATCACCTCGACGCCCGGGGCCAGCGCGCTCTGCATCTGCGCCTCCTGCTGGCGGCGCTTCTGGTTCGGGCGCCAGAACAGCAGCCAGAAGACCAGGATGATCATCAGGAACGGGAAGAGCATGCCGAGAAGCCCGCCCGTGGGCTCTGCTGCGTCGGCGAGATGGTAAAGGCCCTGCACGGGGGCGTCCTTCCTGACGTTTCGTCATGTGGTCCGCGGGTGCCGGTGGGGCACTCCGGCGGCCACCTTCTTCGTGTCGCCCGAACCCGGAACGATCCGGACCACACCCGGCACGTACAACGCGCGGGGCGGCCGAGTCGTTCCGCCGGTGTCGGACAACACGTACGGAGCCCTGCCCCGTATCGGCTGATTCGTCCAAAGTTTACGTGGCGCCGGTCACCGATCCCCCACCGCCGGAGATCGGAGTGTTAACGGTTCAGCCCCGTTTCACACACGCGGGACCCATTGTGCCCGGTGCGACGCCCCCTGTCAGCCCGCCCGGTCAGGAGGCGCCGCGGACCGTCCGGTCAGGGCGTCGTCCCGGAGGCACCGCCCCCGGCGCCGGCCCCCGCGGCGGTGCCGGGCGCGGAGGCCCCGGCGGACGCGGGACCGGCGGACCCCGCGCCGAACGCGGCGTCCGGCGGCGGGGTGAGGCCCATGTGCGCCCAGGCCTGCGGCGTGGCCACCCGGCCGCGCGGGGTGCGCGCCAGGAAGCCGGACCGGACGAGGAACGGCTCGGCGACGACCTCCACGGTCTCCGCCTCCTCCCCCACCGACACCGCGAGCGTGGACAGGCCGACGGGGCCCCCGCGGAAGCGGTGCATGAGGACGTCGAGGATGGCGCGGTCCAGCCGGTCCAGGCCGAGGCCGTCGACCTCGTACAGCTCGAGCGCGGCACGGGCGGTCCGCAGCGACAGCTGCCCATCCCCCCGGACCTCGGCGTAGTCGCGCACCCGGCGCAGCAGCCGGTTGGCGATACGGGGCGTCCCGCGCGAGCGCCCGGCGATCTCCCGGGCCGCGTCCTCCGCGAGGGGCGCCCCGAGCAGACCCGCCGAGCGGTGCAGGATCAGCTCCAGCTCGTCCGGGGAGTAGAAGTCCATGTGCGCGGTGAAACCGAACCGGTCGCGCAGCGGGGCGGGCAGCATGCCCGCCCGGGTGGTGGCCCCGACCAGGGTGAACGGGGCGATCTCCAGGGGGATGGCGGTCGCGCCGGGGCCCTTGCCGACCACGACGTCGACCCGGTAGTCCTCCATCGCGACGTAGAGCATCTCCTCGGCGGGCCGGGCCATCCGGTGGATCTCGTCCAGGAACAGCACCTCGCCCTCCTGGAGGGTGGAGAGGACGGCCGCCAGGTCGCCGGAGCGCTCGATGGCCGGGCCCGACGTGATGCGCAGCGGGGCGCCCATCTCGGCGGCGATGATCATGGCCAGGGTGGTCTTGCCCAGGCCGGGGCCCCCGGACATGAGGATGTGGTCCGGGGCCCGGTTGCGCCTCCGGGCGCTGTCGAGCACCAGGGAGAGCTGCTCGCGCACCCGCTCCTGCCCGACGAACTCGTCCAGGGCGCGGGGGCGCAGGGCGCCCTCGACCTGGCGGTCGTCGAGGCTGGCGTCGGAGGAGACCGCCTCGCGCTCGTACGGGGCGGCCCCGTGGGCCTCGCCGGACTCGTACGGTTCGTGCATGGGGTGCCTTCCTCCTAGGCGCGGCTGAGCCTGCGCAGGGCGGTGCGCAGCAGGACGGCGACGTCGGTGCTCGCGGACTCGGCGGTGACGGCGGCCGCGGCGGCCTCGGCGTCCTTGGCCGACCAGCCGAGGTTGACGAGGCCGGAGACGACCTGCGCGCGCCGGGCGGCGTCGGACGCCCCCGCCGGGGCCCCCTCCGCGGGGGGCAGCGTGCCGTCGGTGAGGACGGGCGACTCCAGCTTGCCCGCCAGCTCCAGGACGATGCGCTGCGCGCCCTTCCTCCCGATGCCCGGCACACGGGTCAGGGCAGCGGTGTCCTCGGTCGCCACGGCCTGGCGCAGGCCGGCCGGGCTGTGGACGGAGAGGATCGCCAGGGCCAGTCGCGGTCCGACCCCGGACGCGGTCTGCAACTGCTCGAACAGGTGCCTCTCGTCGTCGTCGGCGAACCCGAACAGGGTCAGGGAGTCCTCGCGGACGATGAGGCTGGTGGACACGGTGCCGGTCTCGCCGACGTGGAGCCGGGACAGGGCGGAGGGGGTGCACTGGACGGTCATGCCGACCCCGCCGACGTCGATCACGGCGCTGCCGGCGCCGCGTGCGGCCACCCGGCCGGTGAGGAACGCGATCATCTCGTGCGGGCACCGGGGGCGGTGCCCTTCTCCTTCCTGGGGGCGGGGAGCTAGCGGCCGCGGGTGCGGCGGGCGAGTTCCACCTTGCGGGCGAAGTCCTGTGCGGCCTGGGCGACCCGGGCCTGCGCCCCGCCGCGCCAGATGTGGCAGATGGCGAGGGCGACGGCGTCCGCCGCGTCCGCGGGCCTGGGAGGACCGTCGAGTCCGAGGATACGCGCCACCATGGTGCCGACCTGCGCCTTGTCGGCGCGGCCGCTGCCGGTGATGGCGGCCTTGGCCTCGCTCGGTGTGTGCAGGGCGACGGGCAGGCCCCGGCGCGCGGCGCACACCAGGGCGATGCCGCTGGCCTGGGCCGTGCCCATGACCGTGCTGAGGTTGTGCTGGGCGAAGACCCGTTCGACGGCGACCGCGTCGGGCCGGAACCGGTCCAGCCACTCCTCGATCCCGCGCTCGATGCCGACGAGCCTCTGGGGCAGCTCGGTGTCGGGGCTGGTGCGGACGGCGTCGGCCCCGAGGAGGGTGAGCGGCTTGCCGATGGCCCCCTCGACGACACCGACCCCGCACCGGGTCAACCCCGGGTCGATCCCCAACACTCGCACTCCGCCCACCCTCGCCCGTCTTCGCGCATGTCCTCGAACGTCCGTTCGCACCATGCTAGCGGTGGGCGCCGACCCCCCGCCGTCCGTCCGCCCGGGCGTGTCGCCTCCCCCGCCTGACCGGCACGCCCCGCGCGATCCCCCTGCGGATCAGGCGGTCCGGTCCCGTTCGAGGCCGGCCGCGATGCCGTCGACGATCATGAGCAGGCCGTCCTCGAAGGCTTCGTCCCCACCGGGGTCCCCTCCTCCGGCGAGCGCCGCGGCCAGGGTGGGCGTCGCTCCGGTCAGCGCGGCCCGCGCCTCCTCGGGAAGGTCCTCGGGAGGCGTCTCCCCCGCGTCGGCGTGGCGCTGCGCGTCGGCCTGCTGCTGGAGGACCGAGCCCACCACGTAGTGGTCGACGAGGACCGCGGCGCGAACGGCGCGCACGGGACCGAAGCCGAAGCCGACCAGGACGGCGAGTTCGGCGTCGAAGGCGGCGAGGGTGGCCGCCCCCGCGCGGCTGCCCGCCACGACCCGGGCCGCGTCGCGGTGGGACGACAGCGCGGCCCGGTGTTCCCGGGCCCGGCGCAGCGACCAGGAACGCCAGTCCTCCCCGGGGCCCGGGGGGCTCTGGGGCGGGCGCAGGTGCTCGGCCATCCTGTCGAGGAGCTCCCGCTTGTCGCGGAAGTGCCAGTAGAGCGCCGGCGACTTCACGCCCAGGCGCTCGGCCAGCCGCCGGACGGTCAACCGGTCCAGCCCCTCGTCGTCGAGCAGTCCCAGTGCCGCCTCGACGATCGTCCGCCGGTCCACCCTCACACCGCCCTCTGTCCCGTGTCTCCGGAACAGGGAGCTTATCACCGCTAAGGTAGCTTAGCGGTGATAAGGACTTACCAACGCTAAGGAGACAGGCATGGCACCCCCCGCCGACCGCTTCACCCGCGCACTCCTCGCCTGCGGCGCCGCCGCCCCCCTGTTCGTCCCGGTGCTCCTCGCCGAGGGGGCGTACCGCCCGGACTACGAGCCGCTCCACCGGTTCGGCAGCGAACTCGCCCTCGGGGAGAGGGGCTGGATACAGACGGCCAACTTCATCGCCACCGGCCTCCTCCTGCTGACCTTCTCCGTCGGCGTGCGCAGGGCGGCGCCCACCGGCCGGAGCTCGTTCGCGCTGCCGGCCCTGACCGCCCTGGCCGGGGCGTGCCTGGTCGTCGCCGGCGTGTTCCCGACCGACCCCGTGGGGGTCGGGACGGCGGGCGCGACCACCCCGGCCGGGACGGTCCACGCGGTCAACGTGCTGCCCTTCCACGCCGCCCTCACCGCGGCGCCCCTGGCGATGGCGTGGCGCCTGGCCGCAGAGCCGGGACGGCGGGCGTGGGTGGCGTACTGCTGCGCCGCGGGCGCCCTCGTCCCGCCGCTCTTCGCGGCCTTCATGGCTTCCGCCGAGCACGGCTTCCACGGCCTGGGACAGCGGGTCGTCCTGACGGTCGGACTGACCTGGTTCGCGGCCGCGGCATGGCTGCTCCTGCGCTCGACCGCCCGGAAGGACCCGGCCCCGGACGCGGGAGGTGGAAAAGGGGTGGACGGGGGTCGGACTGCGTGCTAAGTTCATCTCAGTCAGAGAAAAACTCAGGTTGAGAATAACGAGGACCCGCACGTGACCGAGGACAGGACGCCCCAGCACGACGAGCCGGAGAGCAGGTTCCTCTCCGGCTACGACCCCCACGCCTTCGCCCCCGCCGCGGTCACCGTCGACGTCGTCGCCCTCACGATCCGTCCGGAGGCCGGGACCGGGGAGACCGGGGCCCGGCGGACGGGGACCCCCCACGTACTGCTCACACGGCGCGCCGCCCACCCGCAGCGCGGCCGGTGGGCGCTGCCCGGCGGGTTCGTCCGCGCGGAGGACGGGCCGGACGGCCCCGCCGACCCCGACCTGCCCGACGCCGCCCTGCGCGTGCTGTCGGAGAAGACCCGGCTCCCCACCGAGCTGCACCTGGAGCAGCTGGGCACCTACGGGGCGCGGGGGCGCGACCCCCGCATGCGCGTGTTCTCGGTCGCCCACATGCTCCTGGCCCCCGACCTGCCCGACCCCCACAGCGGCAGGGACACCGAGGAGGCCGCCTGGGTCCCGTGGAGCGAGCTCGGGCACGGCGAGGGCTCCCGGGCCGGCCGCGACCTCGCGTTCGACCACGGGCGGATCCTCGCCGACGCGGTCGAACGCGCCCGCTCCAAGCTGGAGTACACCGCCCTGGCCACCGCGTTCCTGCCGTCCGCCTTCACCATCACGGCACTGCGGGAGGTGTACCAGGCGGTGTGGGGGCGCACCCTGCACGCCGCCAACTTCCACCGCAAGATCCTCGCCACCCCCGGGTTCGTGGAGGACACCGGGGAACTCGCCGAGCACGGCGGCTCCGGAGGCGGGCGCCGTGCCCGCCTGTACCGGGCCGGCGGCGCCGCGCTCCTGCACCCGCCCCTGCTGAGGAGCACCCAGTGACCGGGGCGGTCCGACCGCGCCGGGACCCGCCCCGGCGCCGCCCCACCGTCCCCGCTCCGGGGGCCGCGCGCCACGTACGGGAAGGGAGGGACCGATGAGCACGGAACAGCACGACACCGCGGCGTTCGACACGGCCCTGCGCACGGTCTCCATGGCCGAGGACCCCGCCGCGCTGTTCGGCCCCGTGCCGGTCGGCGGCGGAGCCGTCCCCCCGGCCGCCACCGCCGAGTACCGCCGCCTGGCCCGCCTGGTCCACCCCGACCCGGCGCCCGGGAGCCGTCGCGCGGAGGCCTCGGAGGCCTTCACCCGGCTCACACGGCTGTGGGCCCTGTACCGGGAGATGGCCGCCGGGGACCTGCGCTTCGACGACCTCACCCTCGCCACCCGGACGCGCGCCTACCGCGTCGCGGCGGGACGCCTGGCCCGGGGCGACGTCGCCGACCTGCACCCGGTCCGCTACCGCGACGGGGAGTGGCACGACGCCGTGCTCAAGCTCCCCCGGTCCCCCCGCGACAACGACCTGATGGAGGCCGAGGCGACCGCCCTGCGCCGCATGCGCGAGAAGGGCCACGAGCACTACCGGGCGTTCGTCCCCGAGCTGGTGGACTCGTTCAAGCACCGCGACTCCGCGACCGGGGTGGAGCGGCGCGCGAACGTGCTGGGGCGGCTGCACGGCTTCCACACCCTCGCCGACGTGCGCCGGGCCCACCCCGACGGGGTCGACCCCCGCGACGCGGCGTGGATGTGGCGCCGCCTGCTGGTGGCCGTCGGCAACGCGGCGCGGGCAGGGGTCGTGCACGGCGCGGTCGTGCCGGAGCACGTGCTGGTCCACCCCGCCGAGCACGGGCTGGTGCTGGTCGACTGGTGCTACTCGGTGACCTCGCACGCCTCGCGCACCGCACCGCACGTCCCGGCCGTGGTGCCGGGCCGCGAGGACTTCTACCCGCCCGAGGTGGCCGCGCGACGCCCGGCCCTGGCGCAGACCGACATCCACATGGCCACCCGGTGCGTCGAGTTCGTCACCGGGGGGCGCCTGCCCCGGGAACTGCGCTCCTTCGCGCGCGGATGCACCCTGCCGGCGCCCGAGCGGCGGCCCCGCGACGGGTTCGCCCTGCTCTGCGAACTCGACGACGTGCTGGAGCGCGTCTTCGGCCCGCGCCGGTTCCGCCCGTTCCACATGCCGGAACCCTCCCCACCCACCGCCCCCGCCCGCTAGGGCACCGACCCCGCGGCCCCTCCCGGCCGCCCCCGTCCCCTCAGAAGGAGACCCACCCATGGGAAACAGCAACTGGTCCACCGACGCCTACCACGCGCGCCAGGCGTACAACTCCTCCGTCGGGTCCAGCAGCTTCGGCTACACCGACGACGTGCTCGCCTCCACCCCCCGCAGCAAGTGGAAGACCCACCCGAGCCTGGACCCCCGGGACGTCGGCGTCCGGGAGAGCCGCGACTCCGACGAGCACCCCAACTCGCTCGCCATCTCCGTGCTGTTCGACGTCACCGGCTCCATGGGCACCGTGCCCCGCGTCCTCCAGACCAAGCTGCCCGACCTGTTCGGACTCCTGCTGCGCAAGGGGTACGTGGAGGACCCGCAGATCCTGTTCGGCGGGATCGGCGACGCCACCTGCGACCGGGCGCCGCTCCAGGTCGGCCAGTTCGAGTCGGGGAACGAGCTGGAGGACGACCTCGGCAACATCCTGCTGGAGGGCGGAGGGGGCGGCCAGGCCACCGAGTCCTACGAGCTGGCCATGTACTTCATGGCGCGGCACACCGCGATGGACTGCCTGGAGAAGCGCGGACGGCGCGGCTACCTGTTCGTCATCGGCGACGAGATGGCCTACGGGTCGGTCAAGGCGCGCGAGGTGCGCGAGGTGATCGGCGACGACGTCACCGAGAACATCCCGTTCCCGCAGATCCTCGCCGAGCTGCGGCGCAGCTTCGAGGTCTTCTTCATCATGCCCACGGGCAGCCACTACTACGGCGACCCGAAGGTCAGGGGGTTCTGGGACACCCACCTGGGCCAGAACGTCATCTACCTGGACGACCTCGAAGCGGTGTCGGAGACCATCGCGGTCACCGTCGGGCTGGCCGAGGAGGCCATCGACCTGGAGGAGGGGCTCTCGGACCTGGCCGAGGCCGGGTCGGACGCCGGAGAGGCGGTCGGCAAGGCACTGCGCCCCCTGTCCTCCGCGCGCGGCTCGGTGGTGGTCGCACCGGCCCCGGGCGGCCTCCCCGCGGGGGCCGACGAGGGCGGGGTGGGCCGGCTGTGACGGGCACTCCTCCGCGGTGGTCCGACGGGAACGCGGTCGTCGTCGACCTGGGGTTCGGCGACGCGGGCAAGGGCGTGACGGTGGACCTGCTGTGCGCGCGGCGGCGCTTCGGCGCCGTCGTGCGCGCCAACGGGGGCGCGCAGGCGGCGCACAACGTCGTCGCCCCCGACGGCCGGCACCACACGTTCGCGCAGTTCGGGGCGGGAACCCTCGCCCCGGGCGGGCCGGTCCCCACCCACCTGTCACGGCTCGTGGTCGTGGACCCCTTCGCGCTGGCCGCCGAGGCCCGGCACCTCGCGGAGCTCGGGGTCCCCGATCCGTTCTCGCTGGTCACGGTCGACCGCCGGGCGCTGGTCAGCACGCCCTGGCACCAGGAGGCGAACCGGGTGCGGGAGCGGGCGCGCGGCGCCGGCCGCCACGGCTCCTGCGGGATGGGCGTGGGCGAGGCCATGGCCTACGCCCTGGCCCGCCCGGAGGACGCGCCGACCGCCGGCGACTGCGACCGCCCCGAGCGGCTGCGCCGCAAGCTGCGCCGCCTGGCCGACCACCTCGACGCGGTGCGGAGGGAGGCCGCCCGCTCGGGCGGTGCTCCGCGGGAGGCCGGTCCGGTGCCGGACGTCGAGGAGTGCGTGTCCGCGTACCTGGCGTTCGCGCGGCGGGTGCGGCTGGTGGACGAGGAGTACCTGCCCGGCCTGCTGGCCCGCTCCCCCGTGGTGTTCGAGGGGGCCCAGGGCGTGCTCCTCGACGAGTGGCACGGGTTCCACCCCTACACCACCTGGTCGACCACGACCACCGCGAACCCGCTCGCCCTGCTGGCCGAGGCCGGGCGGCCGGGTGACGCCCGCCGGATCGGCGTGGTGCGCACCTTCACCACCCGGCACGGCGCCGGACCGCTGGTGGCGGAGGACCCCGCGCTGGGCGAGCGGCTCGTGGAGCGGCACAACGGCACACACCCCTGGCAGGGGCCGTTCCGGGTGGGCCACCTCGACCTCGTGGCGCACCGGTACGCGCTCGCGGCCACCGGCGGGGTGGACTCGCTGGTGGTCACGCACGCCGACGCCCCCGCCCGTGCCGGCGGCCGGCTGCGCTGGTGCACCGCCTACACGGGCCCGGACGGGGCCCCACTGGAGATCGCCCCCGGCGACGCGCCCGCGCCTGACCACCCCGCCCTCCGGGAGCCCGGCGGGCGCCGCGGGGGTCCCGCGGACGCCACCCGCGCCGCGGAGCGCCTGGCACGGCAGGAGCGGCTCACCCGGGCCCTGGAGTCCGCCGACCCGGTCCTCTCCGCCGCCCCCGCCGCACCGGAGGCGCTCGCCGAGGCGCTGGGCCCTCCGCTGGAGGCGGTGTTCTCCGGCCCCACCCGGGCCGACGCCCTCGTCCCGTCGGGCGTCTGACCGGCCTCCCCGCGGGGCCGGGGCGGACCGGCGTCCGGACCCCGCCCGGACGGCGGCGCCGGTCGGGGCGGGACCGGATCCGGCGGTAGGCGCCGCACGGGGTCCGGGGCGCCGGCCGCCGCGCCTCAGACCACGGTCAGGTGGTAGGTGGTGTCCACCCGGAAGCCCCGGCCGCTGTCCGCCCGGATCTCCAGCACGTACCCTCCGGGGCTCAGGGGGGCGACCGCTCCCCACAGCCCCCAGCTGTGCCTGCGGACCCACAGCGGGCTGCGGAACACCCCCTGGAACTCCTCCAGCGGCAGGGGCACGCCGTTGAGGTGCGCCTCGGCCCTCGCGACCGGGATGGCCGCCGGCTCCGGGGAGTACTCGAAGGTGTGCTGCCGGTTGAGCACCGGGAAGAACAGGGGGCGCCCCGAGGGCACCTCGCACCGGCGCACGACCCTGCCCCCGTAGGTGCCGGCGAGGAACCACAGGTCCTCCGGCTGGTTGAGCGCGGCGTGCCGGCCGGTGGCGTCCCTGACGGGATCGCACCCCTCCGGCGCGGACCACACCCACTTCCACCAGCGGGCCGAGAGCGCGACGCCCTCGCGGGCCCCGATCCGCCACGTCCCGCCGTCCGGCACGACCTCGCTCATGACGACCCCTCTCCCCTGCCCGACCGCCCACCACGGACGCCTTCTCTGCGTGGATCGTACAGATATCAGTGGTTTCCTCAGCGCGCGGGCACACGCGTGGGACGTGTCGCGACGGCGGTCACGGACGGACCCGGGTTAGCGTTGCGCCGTGACTTCCATCTCCGATCCCCGGGTCCGCGACTTCCTGCTCGAAGGCACCCGCACGGGCAAGCTCGCCTACGTCGCCGCCGACGGCCGCCCCCTGGCGGCGCCGGTGTGGTTCACCGTCGAGGGCGACGAGCTCGTCTTCAACACCGGCAGGGAGACCGCGAAGGGGCGGGCCATCGCCCGCGACCCGCGGGTGACGCTGGTCGTGGACCTGGAGGAGGCGCCGTTCGGCTTCGTCCAGGTCCAGGGCGAGGCCGCCGTGTCCGAGGACCCCGGCGAACTCGTCCGGACCGCGACGGTGATCGCACGGCGCTACATGGGGCCCGACCAGGCGGAGGAGTTCGGCCGGCGCAACGGCACCCCGGGCGAACTCGTGGTGCGCGTGCGCCCCACGAAGGTGCTCGCCGCCTTCGACATGACCGGCTGAGGGCCGGGGGCCCGCTCAGCCGACCGCGTGGGCGGCGAAGGCCTCCGCCCCCGCGGTGAGGGGCCCGCGCCTGCTGATCAGCGCCACGTCCAGGTGACCGGTGGGGACCAGGTCCAGGACCAGCGCGCCCGCCCTCTCGGCGAGGTCGCGCCAGGCGTCGGTCACCACGGCCAGTCCCGAGCCGGCCAGGACCAGCGGCAGGACGGAGAGGCGGTCCTCCGTCTCCACGGCGATGTGGGCCTCCAGCCCGTCGGCGACCAGGTCGTCGACGAACCGGCGCATGCCCGACCCCTGCTGGCCCACGATCAGCCTCCGGCCCGCCAGCCGCTCGGCGGGCACGGGCTCCCCCTCGCGGAAGGGGCCGTCCCGCGGGGCCAGGAGCACGAAGGCCTGCCGGACCAGCGGGCGCACGCGGACCCCGGCCTCGGGAAGCGGTCCCGCCGTGGCCACCACGCCGAGCTCGCACGCCCCGGTCCGGACCATGTCGACCGCGTCGCGCGCGGTCAGGGCCACCCTGACCGATACCGACATCTCCGGGTGCAGCGCCGTGAACCCCGAGACCAGGCCGGTCAGCGGCTGGATCGCCTGGGTGGGCAGGGTCGCCACGTCCACCCTGCCGCGCCTCAGCCCCTGGGCCGCCTCGACGGCGGAGCGGGCCAGGTCCAGGCCGCGCACGGCCTCGCGGGCCGGTCCGACCAGCGCGTGCCCGGCCCCGGTCAGGACGACCCTGCGGCCGATCCGGTGGAAGAGGTCGCTGCCCAGGTCCCGCTCCAGCGACCGGAGCGCCTGGGAGAGCGAGGGCTGGGCCAGGTGGAGGGCGGTGGCCGCGCGGTTCACGCCGCCGTGGTCGACCACGGCCAGGAAGTACTCCAACTGCCGGACGTCCACAGCGAACTCCCGTCTCCTTATAGGCCTGGCCTATCAAAGGTATCGGCAGACGGTCTTGGACGCGCGCCCCTGCGGCTGCTGGGATCGGTGCAGGAACGAGCCGCCGTCCGCCGGGCTCCCGCGCACGCCGCGGGACCCGCGTGCCCCCGGGCCCGCAGCTCCCCTCCGCCGGGTGCCCCGCGCCCCCGCCGGGCACACCGGCCCTCACCCACGGGAGACGACATGAAGCACTACCGCATCGCCACGATCCCCGGCGACGGGATCGGCAAGGAGGTCCTGCCCGCCGCCCGCGCCGTCCTGGACCGGGTCGGCCGCCACCACGGCCTCTCGCTGTCCTACGACGAGTTCGACTGGTCCTGCGAGCGCTACCTGGCCGAGGGCTCGATGATGCCCGAGGACGGCCTCGACCGGATCAGGCACCACGACTCCGTACTGCTGGGCGCCGTGGGCCGGCCCGGGGTGCCCGACCACGTCTCGCTGTGGGGACTGCTCATCCCCATCCGGCGGGGGTTCCGGCAGTACGTCAACCTGCGCCCGATCACCGTCCTGGAGGGGGTGCCGAGCCCGGTCTCCCGGGCGCTCCCCGGAGAGGTCGACCTCGTGGTCGTGCGCGAGAACAACGAGGGCGAGTACTCGCAGGTCGGCGGGCGTATTTTCGAGGGGACCCCGGAGGAGGCGGTCGTCCAGGAGTCGGTGTTCACCCGCAGGGGCGTCGAACGGGTGCTGGAGTACGCCTTCGACCTGGCCGGCCGGCGCGGCGGACGGCTGACCTCCGCCACCAAGTCCAACGGGATCGTGCACACCATGCCGTTCTGGGACGAGCTGGTGGCGGAGCGCGCGGCCGAGCACCCGGACGTGTCGTGGGACCAGGAGCACATCGACGCCCTGGCCGCCAAGATCGTCCTGGACCCGGCCCGGTTCGACGTGATCGTCGGCTCCAACCTGTTCGGGGACATCCTCAGCGACCTCGCCGCCGCGGTCGCGGGCGGTATCGGGGTGGCCCCGTCCGCGAACCTCAACCCGGAGCGCGAGTTCCCGTCGATGTTCGAGCCGGTGCACGGGTCGGCCCCCGACATCGCGGGCCGGGGGCTGGCCAACCCGCTCGGCGCGATCTGGTCGGCGTCGATGATGCTCGACCACCTGGGCCACGCCGAGGCGGGCGCGCAGGTGATGGACGCGGTCCGGGGCGTCCTGGCGTCCTCGCCGGTGCGCACGGCCGACCTGGGCGGGACCGCGGGCACGGACGAGTTCACGGGCGAGGTGCTCAGCCGCCTCCCCTGAGCCCGCCCGGAACCGGGGCCCCGCCCGCGCCGGTCGGTCCCCGTGGCGGGGCCCTCCGTGGAGCGGGGGCGCCGGTGCGGACGGATGCGCGCCGCCGGTCGCCGGGACCCGCCCTCCACGAGGCGGAGGGCGGGCGCGGGCGCGACCACGGGACGGGACCCCGGCCGTCACGGGGCGGGGCGTCCGCGACGCCGGTCGGGACTCGCCGGTGCCGTCGACGGCCCTCGGGCGGGTTCACCCCAGCGCCCTGCCGAGGACGCTCCGGATGTGGTCCGGGTCGGCCTCGCGGTCGTCGAGGAGGATGGCCGCGCACAGGCCGTCGGACAGCGCGACGACGGCTTCGACCGCATCGGGGTCGTCGGTCTGGGTCCGGGCGAGCTCCGCGACGTTGTCGCGCCAGTGCCGTGCCACCGGCCGCAGGGCGGGGCGGCGGGCCGCCAGGGTCGACAGCTCCCGTTCGGCGAGTGCGCGTTCCCGGCCCGGACCGGCGGATTCGGCGATGAGGTGGGCGAGGCCGGCGATCGGGTCGTCCTCGGACTCGATGAGTCGGCGGATGCGGCGGGTGTACTCGTCCGTGACGCTGGTCAGAGCGGCCACCAACAGGTCGTCCAAGGTCGCGAAGTAGTAGAGGGTCAGGCTGGTGGTGATGCCCGCCTCCTTGGCCACGGTGCGGTGGGTGACGCCGGAGGCCCCGTCGCGGCGGACGATCGCGAGCGTCGCCTCGATGATCTGGGCCCGGCGGCGTTCACCGCGCAGTCTGCGCCCGTCGACAGGTTTTCGTTCAGCCGCCATCTTCCCGCTCACCAGTGGTCGCCGTTCCTGCCGACGAGGCTATCGGCTCGGCCCCACCGGCGGTGTCGCCCAGGGGCCGGAGGTGGCGCAGCGCCGTGAAGCAGACCAGCGAAGCAGCCGCCACGGCGAGGCCGGCCAGCACGGCGGCGGTGTTGAGTCCGCCGGTGAACGCGGCTCGTGCCTGGTCGAGGGCCGGGGCCGACAACTGGTCCCCGAGGGAGGAGGCCCCGAGGAGGCTGTCACCGTAGGCATCGGCCTCGGAGGGGGACAGCCCGGCCGGGGCCTCGACCCGGCTCCGGTAGATCACGGTGGTCAGGCTTCCCAGGAGCGCGACCCCCGCCGCGATGCCGAGTTCCTGAACGGTCTCGGAGAGCGCGGCCGCCGATCCGGACTTCTCCGGTGGCGCCGCGCCCACGACGATGTCGGTACCGAGCGCGGCGATGACCCCGAGTCCGAGGTAGACGAACGCGAATCCGGCGATCACGCCCGGTGTGCCGTCGGCCCCCGCGAGGGAGAGCAGGGCGTATCCGGACAGCGACAGCGCCAGGGTGGCCGACATGACGACGCCGGGCGACACGCGAACGGCCACGAGCGGGGCGCCGACGGCGCCGACGAGCATGGCCAGTGCGGGCGGCCCCATCCACAGCCCGGCCGTCAGCGGTGAGAGGCCCGCGACGAGCTGTAGGTACTGGGTGACGAGGTACATCGCTCCGCCGAAGCCGGCCAGGCCGACCAACAGGACGGACAGGGCCGCGGAGAAGGCCCGGCCGGTGAAGAGCCCCATGTCCAGCAGCGGCTCGCTCAGGCGCAGCTGGCGACGGACGAACGCGACCGCGGCGCCACCGCCGACGAGGGCCGCGACCACCGCCGGGGCATCGACGCCGTGGGCGGCCGCGTGCTTGACCGCGTAGACGATCGGCAGCATCGCCGCGAGGGACAGCCCGACGCTCAACAGGTCGAGAGGGCCGGCGGAGGACCGGTACTCCGGCAGGAGCACCGGCGCGGCGACCAGGACCAGCACGGCGACCGGCACGGCGACGAGGAAGACCGCGCCCCACCAGAGGTCGGCGACCAGCGCCCCGCCCGCGACCGGGCCCGCCGCCATCCCCAGGGCGAACATCGTCGCCCACACGCCGATCGCCAGCGCCCGCTGCCGGACGTCGGTGAACATGGTGCTGACCAGCGACAGCGTCGAGGGCATGAGCGTCGCGCCGGCCACTCCGAGCAGTGCCCGCGCCACGATCAGCCACAGGGCGCTGGGGGCGAACGCCGCGAGGACCGAGGTCGCGCCGAACGCCGCCGCCCCGATCATCAGCAGTCGGCGCCGCCCGATCCGGTCGCCCAGCGTCCCCATCGTGATCAGGAAGCCCGCGATGAGGAAGCCGTAGGCGTCCATGATCCACAGTGTCTCCGTCGCGGTCGGGTCCAGGTCCGCGGCCAGGCTCGGAACGACGAGGTAGAGCGCCGTCACGTCGAGCCCGAGCAGCATGGTCGGCAGCGCCAGCAGCGCGAGACCGATCCACTCGCGCCACCCGGCGCGCTCTGATTTCCCCATGCCCGCCACGCCCCCTCAGAAGTAGTTGAACCAACGTACTACTTGTACCATAGTTCAACATTTGGTGGCGGAGAGGACGGGGCCGGGCCCCACGGGCGCCCGCCCCTCGGCACGGAGGGCCGCCGGCGACGGCGCCGGGCGACACCGGAGCACCACTGTCATGGCTTCGACCCTTGTGCCGCCGTGACATTCAAAGCCCCTTGTGTTGTCCTCTGGGGACAACACCCGGGTGCGGGCGAGGCACCAGTCTGGGGATCGGGCACACGGAGGACGGAGGGCACGGACATGGCGGGCAGGGGTCTCGGCGGCAGGGCACGGAGGGTGCTGGTCGTCGGCGCGGGGGTCGTCGGGCTGTCCACGGCCTGGTTCCTCCAGGAGCACGGCGCCCGGGTCGTCGTCATCGACCGCGGCGACGTCGGCTCCGGTGCGTCCTGGGGCAACGCCGGATGGCTCTCGCCCGCTCTCGCGCTGCCCCTGAACGAGCCCGGCGTCCTCCGCTACGGCGCACGCGCCCTCCTGGACCCGTCCGCGCCGCTGTCGGTCCCCCTCTCCCCCGACCCCGGCCTGTGGGCCTTCCTCGCCCGCTTCGCCGCGCACTGCCGGTGGGGCGCGTGGGAGCGCGCGGTCCGCGCCAACCTTCCCCTGAACTCCGCGTGCCTGGACGCCTTCGACCTCCTGGCCGAGGGGGGCGTCGTGACGACCGGGGTCCGCGCACCCGTCACGGCGGTGTTCCGTTCGCCCGGCGCCGCCGTCGCACTGCTGCGCGAGCTCGACCGCGTGGCCCGTTCGGGGCTGTCCGTGGACCGCTCCGTACTCACCGGCGACCAGGCGCGCGAGGCGGTCCCCCAGGTCTCCGGCCGCGTGGCCGCGGCGGTGCGCCTGGAGGGGCAGCGCCATGTGGACCCGGGCGCCCTGGTCCGGGCCCTGGCCGCGTCCGTGCGCGAGCGCGGGGGCGAGGTCCGGGGCGGCGCGGAGGCCGTCGGCGTCCGCCCTGACGGAGGCGGGGTCGTCGCGGACCTCGCCGGTTCCCGGGGTTCCTCCGGCGGGGAGCGGCTGACCGCCGACGCCGCGGTCGTGGCGACGGGCGCGTGGTTCGACCGCCTCGTCCGCGCCCACGGCGTCCGGGTCGGGGTCCGCGCCGGCCGGGGCTACTCGTTCACCGTCCCCACCGACGTCCCGGTCCCCGGTCCCGTGTACCTCCCCGAGGCACGGGTGGCGTGCACGCCGTACCGGGGCGCGATGCGCGTGGCGGGGACGATGGAGTTCCGACCGCCGGACGCGGCCATGGAGGAGCGGCGGGTCGCGGCGATCGTCAGGTCGGCCCGCACCCACCTGGCCGGGGTGGACTGGGAGGGCCGTACCGACGAGTGGGTCGGCCCGCGTCCGGTCACCCCGGACGGCGCGCCCCTGGTCGGGGCGACCCGCACGCCCGGCGTGTACGTGGCGGGGGGCCACGGGATGTGGGGGCTCACCCACGGTCCCGTCACGGGGCGGCTGCTCGCCGAGCAGGTCGCCACCGGGAAGCGCCCCGAGGAGCTGCGCCTCCTCGATCCGCTGCGCTGACCCCCGGCCCGCGGCGCGTGCGAGCACCGCCCCGGCCCCGCCCCTCCTGCCAGGCCCGCGCCCCGTCCCGGGGCCGGGCCGCTTCCCGTGCCCCGGCGCGCCCCGGACGGCTCCCGCCGCTCCGGGTCCCGTGCGCGCCGCGGCCTGCCGTCCGAAGGTGAGAGATGTCGACCCCGTTCCCGGCACACGTGCGCGTGTACCGTTCCAGATCCGGCGAGGCCGCCGTGCGCTCGTGGTGCGAGAGGGAGCTGGCCGCCTGCCCGGGGATGCGTCCCCTGCCCCGGATCGTGGCGGACGGCCGCGGCACCCGGGTCCACGTGCTCGGCGGCGGTGGCGGGGTCCCGGTCCTGGTCCTGCCCGGTGCGGGTCTGGGCGCGGCGACCCTCACCGGCGCCGCGCGGCTCCTGGCCCGGGACCGCACCGTGATCCTCGCCGACCTGCCGGGGCAGCCGGGGCTGAGCTCCCCCCTCCGCCCCCTCGGGGGCCGGGCCGCCGCCTACGGCGCGTGGCTGGACGCCCTGCTGCCCCAGGTCACGGACCGCCCGGTGGTCCTCCTCGGACACGCGCTGGGGGCCGCCGCCGTGCTGTCCTCGCCGCCCTCTCCGCTGGTGGACCGCCTGCTGCTGGTCAACCCGGCCGGCCTGGCCGCCCCGGCGAGGGATCCCGGGCGCCTGCGCGCGACGTGCGCGTGGCGGCTCCGCCCCGGTGAGGACACCAGTGCCCGGCTGATCGGCGCGTGGGGCGGGCCGGCCGGGCCGGGGCCGCTCGCGGAGTGGATGACGCTGGTGGGCCGCCACTGCCGGGCGGACACGGTGCCCGGGCTGCTGCGGGGCGAGGAGTTCCGCGACTGGCGCGGGACGCCGGTGACCGTGGCGACGGGGGCACGCGACCGCGTCGTCTCCCCCGCGCTCCTGCGCGGGGCGGCCCGGCGGCTCCTGGACACCGGCGTCCACGAGATCGCGGACGCGGGGCACCTGGTGCTCCACGAGGCTCCGGAGCAGGTCCGCGAGCTGCTCCGGAGGGGCGGCGGCTGAACCCGCGGCGCGACCGCGCGGAGGGGCTCGGCCACCGGCGTCCGCGCCCGGTCTCCTCCGCGTCGCGCGCGACGGGTGGAGCCGTCGCGGGGCGGCCGGGCACGGGCGGTGACGGCCCCGCGGCCCGCCCGGGGTCCCCCGGCGCGGTGGTCCGAGGGGTCCGCGGTCCCACCCCTGCCGCCGCGATCCCGTACCCGTGGCGGGCCGTCGGCCGGGACCCGCCACGGGTACGGGATCAGCGGGGCCGGGGGCCGTGTGTCGCGCCGGCCACGCCCGCGGCCGGCGCGCTAGCCGAGTTCGGCCATGACCTCGTCGGGGATGTCCGCGTTGGTGAAGACGTTCTGCACGTCGTCGGAGTCCTCCAGCGCGTCCACGCACCGCATGACCTTCTTGGCGGTCTCGGCGTCGACCGGGACCTCCATGGTCGGCAGGAAGCTGGAGTCGGCGGACTCGTAGTCGATGCCGGCCTCCTGGAGCGCGGTGCGCACCTGCACCAGGTCGGTGGCCTCGCAGACGATCTCGAACGCCTCGCCCAGGTCCTCGACCTCCTCGGCCCCTGCGTCCAGCACGGCGAGGGTGACGTCGTCCTCGGTCGTCCCCTCCTTGGGGACGATCACGACGCCCTTGCGGTTGAACATGTACGACACCGATCCGGCGTCGGCCATGTTGCCGCCGTTGCGGGTGACCGCCACGCGCACCTCGGACGCGGCGCGGTTGCGGTTGTCGGTCAGGCACTCCACGAGCAGCGCCACGCCGCCGGGGGCGTAGCCCTCGTACATGATGGTCTGCCACTCGGCGCCGCCGGCCTCCTCGCCGGAGCCCCGCTTGCGTGCGCGCTCGATGTTGTCGAGCGGCACCGAGTTCTTGCGCGCCTTCTGGATGGCGTCGTAGAGCGTCGGGTTCCCGTCGGGGTCCCCACCACCGGTACGCGCGGCCACCTCGATGTTCTTGATCAGCTTGGCGAAGAGTTTGCCGCGCTTGGCATCGATGACGGCTTTCTTGTGCTTGGTGGTGGCCCACTTGGAGTGGCCGCTCATGCATGTCCTTTCACGAGGTCGACGAAGAGGCGGTGGATGCGCGCGTCGCCGGTCAGTTCGGGATGGAAGGACGTGGCCATCAGGCCGCCCTGTCGTACGGCGACGATCCTACCGGCCCCGTCGGGGCCCGGTACGCTGCCGAGCACCGTGACCTCGGGGCCCGTCCGCTCCACCCAGGGCGCGCGGATGAACAGCGCGTCGAACGGCGCGCCGTCCAGGCCGTCGATGTCCACGGACGCCTCGAAGGACTCGGTCTGGCGCCCGAACGCGTTGCGGCGGACCGTCATGTCGATCCCCCCGACGGTCTCCTGCCCCTCGACGGCGCCCTCGACGCGGTCCGCCAGCATGATCATGCCCGCGCACGTGCCGTAGGCGGGCATCCCCGCCCGGACCCTCTTGCGCAGCGGTTCCAGCAGACCGTACCTGACGGCCAGCTTGGACATCGTGGTGGACTCCCCGCCGGGGAGGACCAGGCCGTCCACGGTGTCGAGCTGGTCGGGGGAGATCACCTCGGCGGTGTGCACGTCCAGCGTGTCGAGGACGCGCAGGTGCTCGGCGACGTCGCCCTGGAGGGCGAGGACTCCGATGGTGGGTCTGCTGGTCACGAACGGCCTCACTCGTCGGCTGAGGGGGGAGCGGGGACGGGGAGGGCGGGAGGCGGCACCGGCGCGGGACCGCCTCCCGCCCGGGGCGCCGGGGCGCCCGGGTCTACCAGCCGCGTCCGGCGTAGCGCTGGGCGTCGGAGAGCTCGTCGAGGTTGATGCCGACCATGGCCTCGCCCAGACCGCGGGAGACGCGGGCGATCACGGCGGGGTCCTCGTAGTGCAGGGTCGCCTGCACGATGGCGTCGGCGCGCCGGGCCGGGTCGCCGGACTTGAAGATGCCCGAACCCACGAACACGCTCTCCGCCCCGAGCTGGCGCATGAGGGCGGCGTCGGCCGGGGTGGCCACGCCGCCCGCGGAGAACAGCGGAACGGGGAGCCTGCCCAGGCCGGCGACCTCCTTGACGATCTCGAACGGGGCGCGCAGCTCCTTGGCGGCGCCGAAGAGCTCGGCCTCGTCCAGGGTGCCCAGGCGCTTGATCTCGGAGCGGATGGACCGCATGTGCCGGGTCGCCTCGACCACGTTGCCGGTCCCGGCCTCCCCCTTGGAGCGGATCATGGCCGCGCCCTCGGCGATGCGGCGCAGCGCCTCGCCGAGGTTGGTCGCCCCGCACACGAAGGGGACGGTGAACGCCCACTTGTCGATGTGGTAGGCCTCGTCGGCGGGGGTGAGCACCTCGGACTCGTCGACGAAGTCGACGCCGAGGGACTCCAGGACCTGTGCCTCGACGAAGTGCCCGATGCGGACCTTGGCCATGACCGGGATGGAGACGGCGGCGGTGATGCCGTCGATCATGTCCGGGTCGGACATGCGGGCGACGCCGCCGTCCCTGCGGATGTCGGCGGGGACGCGCTCCAGGGCCATGACCGCGACGGCGCCGGCGTCCTCGGCGATCTTGGCCTGCTCGGGCGTGACGACGTCCATGATGACGCCGTTCTTGAGCTGCTCGGCCATGCCTCGCTTGACGCGCTGGGTACCGACCACTGCCTCGGTGCTGTTCGATGCGTTGTTGGCCACGGTTGTGGACTCCCGTTCGTCGAGTTGCCGCTGGGGGCCTGCGGTCGCCGGGCAGCGGGGGCGGCGGCCGCGCGGTGGCACGCGGGCACCGTCGGTGCCGCGCACCCCGGGTCGACCAGCCCCCCATCCTAGTTCCACCCCCTTTCGGGGGCTTTGGCCAGATCGGTGGTTTCCCGGACCGGGGTTCTACAGGGTGTCGGGGCGGGCGGCCGGGGGCGCGGTCCGGGGCGGACGGTCGTCGATCTCGAAGTAGTCCGGCAGGGGCGCGGTGCCCGCCAGGCGGAACACGCGGACGATCCTGGAGCGGCGCGCCCGGCGGGTGTCGGAGACGGCGTCGTTGTAGAAGGTGCGGGCGATGTGGACGCCCTTGGCCGCCGCCTCCACCTCGGCCCGCACGGGGGGCGCCGACGCCGCGCCCCCGGGCCCCGCTTCCTCGACGACGTCCCGCAGGACCCGGGAGAGCCTGCTCTCCGCGAGGTCGAGGCGCCGCTCCCCCGCCTCGCCGGCCGCCGCGACCGCCTCCTCCAGCGCACGGGCCCCCGCCCGCGGAACGCACCCGGCCCCCGCCAGGGCGAGCACGGCGGACCGGCGGCGCGCCAGCGCGCCCTCCAGCCCCGCGCGGGCCACGTCGACCCGGTGGTGCAGGCGGTGCAGGCGCGTGGCCCTCCAGGACAGGTAGAACCCGAACAGCGCCAGGGCCAGGACCGCCCAGGCGACCACGGCGGCGAAGAGGACGTCCTCGATCAGGGCCGCTCACCCCGATCCGCGGTTCCGGTCCCGCTCACACCGACCCCCTCCGCAGCAGAGCCGTGGCGCGGGGCCCGGTGTCCAGGCGCACCCCCGGGCGGCGCCCGTCACCGGTCCCCTGCCCCGCGAGCACCGTCTCGTACACGTGGACGACGTCGGCGGCGACGGTCTCCCAGTCGTAGGCGCGCACCGCCCTGCGGGCGGCCGCCGAGAGGGCGCGGCGCCGTTCCGGGTCGTCCAGGAGCGCTCCCGCCCGCTCCGCCAGGTCGGCGGGGTCGCCCGCGGAGAACAGGTCTCCGGCGTCGCCCCCCTCCAGCACCGCGGAGAAGGCGGGGATGTCGCTGGCGACGATCGCCGCCCCTGACGCCATCGCCTCGGTCAGGACGATGCCGAAGCTCTCCCCTCCCAGGTTGGGGGCGCAGAAGACGTCGGCGGAGCGGTACGCGCGCGCCTTGTCGGCGTCGTCCAGGCGGCCGAGCGGTACGACGCGCTCCCGGAGCCCTGCGGGGACGCCGGCCAGCGCCGCCTCCCGGTCCCCGGGACCCGCGACCAGCAGTCGCAGGCCCGGGCGCGCGGGAGCCATCAGGGCGAAGGCGTCCAGCAGCACGGCCAGGCCCTTGCGCGGTTCGTCCAGCCTGCCGAGGAAACCGAGGGAGCCGCCCTCCCCGGGCCAGCCCGGCAGGGGGTCGGCGTGCTCGAAGGCCCGCACGGCGACCCCGTTGGGGATGAGCACGGCGTCCCCGCCGACGTGCTCCACCAGGGTCCGCCGGGCGGCCTCGGACACGGCGATGCGTCCGTTGATCTTCTCCGTCGCCGAGCGCAGGGCCCGGGAGCTCGCGGCCATCGCCCGCGAGCGGGGGTTGGACGTGTGGAACGTGGCGACCAGGGGGCCGTCCGCAGCCCAGCACGCCAGCAGGGAGACGCTGGGCGCCGAGGGCTCGTGGACGTGCAGCACGTCGAAACCGCCCTCGGAGATCCAGCGGCGGACCCGTGTCGCCGTGCGCGGACCGAAGCTGAGCCTGGCCACAGACCCGTTGTAGGGGACCGGGACCGGCCGCCCCGCGGGGACGAGGTGGTCGGGGAGCACGGCCGTCCCGGCGTCGCCCACCGGGGCGAGCACCGACACCTCGTGCCCCATGCCGGTCAGGGCCTCGGCGAGGTCCCCGACATGCTGCTGCACCCCGCCCGGGACGTCCCAGGCGTAGGGGCAGACCAGGCCGATCCGCATGTGCGCCTCACCCGTTCCGGCGCCCGGGGGGACGGAGGTCGGCGGCCCCGGCCCCCGGGCGCCGCAGTCGGTCCTGCTCGTGGTCGAGGCTGAACACCGGCTGGAGCATGTGCCAGTCCTCGGGGTGCTCGGCGATGGCGCCCTCGAAGACCCGGGCCAGCTCCTGCGCGGTGGCCTGGATCCGCGCGGAGCGCGTGGGCCCCTCCGCGACGGGGATCTCGTCGTGGACGCGGATGTTCCAGTACGGGCCGTCGTACCAGAGCGAGACCGGCATGAGTGCGGCCCCGGTGTTGAGGGCGAGCGCGGCGGGCCCCGAGGGCACGCGGGCGCGCTCCCCGAAGAAGTCCACCTCCAGGCCCGTGCCGTGGATGTCGCGGTCGGCGAGCAGGCAGACCAGCCCGCCGTCCCGCAGCCGGCGCGCCAGGGTCGCGACCGTGTTGCCTCCGCCGGTCAGCGGCAGCACCTCCATCCCCAGGGACTCGCGGTAGGCCGTGAACCGCTCGAACAGGCTCTCCGGGCTCAGCCGCTGGGCGACGGTGGTCAGGGGGGTGCCCCGGAGGGTGATCCAGGCCCCGGCGTGGTCCCAGTTGCCCATGTGGGGAAGTGCGGCGACCACGCCCCGGCCCGACCCGATGTGCTTCTCCAGGACCTCGATGCCGGTGGCCCGGGTGCGGCCGAGGATGTACCGCTCGTCCATCGCCGGCAGCCGGAACATCTCGTAGTAGTAGCGCATGTAGGAGCGCATGCCCGCCCGGGACAGCGCGCGCAGCCGGGCGTCGGTGGCCCCGGGGCCGAGCAGGCGGCGCAGGTTGCGCTCCAGGCCGCGCGTCCCGCCGTCGTGGGCGCGCCAGGAGCGGTCGGCCAGGTGCCGGAAGACGGCCCGGCCCGCCCCCTCGGGGGCGCGTCGGACCAGCTCCCAGCCCGCGGAGTAGGCCAGATCGGCCCAGCGTTCGTCCACGTCGTGCTCCCCGTCCTTTCCTCAGGCCCCGCCGACGGTGTCGTCGGTGCCCTCCGCCGTGCCTTCCGTGCTCCGGGTGACGTCGACGTAGGAGGGGTCGTTGAGGCGGGCCCTGGTCTCGACCAGGCGCTGGAGGACCGTGAGCAGGCTCATCCCGGCGAGCAGCCACAGGCCGCCGGCCAGGACGTAGGGCACGCCGAGCTCGCTGAGCCCCACGGCCACCAGGATGATCACCAGGCGTTCGGTGCGCTCGGCGACGCCGACGTCGCAGTTGACGCCCAGTCCCTCGGCCCGCGCCTTGATGTAGGACACCATGAAGCCGCTGATCAGGCAGAAGAGCGTCAGTCCGGCGAGCAGCGGGTCGTCACCGTCGCCGATGAACCACCAGAGCAGCCCGGCGAGGATGGAGGCGTCGGCCACGCGGTCGAGGGTGGAGTCGAGGAAGGCTCCGAACGCGCTGCCGCTGTCGTTGGCGCGCGCCACCGCGCCGTCGAGCATGTCGAAGAGCGCGAACACGGTGATGACGACCGAGCCCGCGTACAGCTGGCCGCGGGGGTAGAAGTAGAGCGCGCTGATGACGACGCCGGTGGCGCCGATGATGGTCACGAGGTTCGGTGTGAGGCCGATCCGGGCGAGGCTCCGTCCGAGCGGAGCGGTGACCCGGGAGGTGATGGGGCGAAGGATTCTCAGCATGGCTTCTTGTGATCGTAGGGCGGGAACGGCCCCGGGGGTGGGAACCGCGTCCGGTGGGGGTGGCGCGCCACCGGACCGCCCGGTGCCGGGCCGGGGGCGGCGCCGCGGCCGTGCGTTGTCGCGGCCCTGGGGCCGCCGCGCGGTCGGTGCTCGGGGCTGTCTAGTCGCGGGGCCAGTGGTCGGCCAGCTTCTCCCGGGTCTGCTCCAGCATCTCGGGCAGCACCTTGGTGCGGCCGACGACGGGCATGAAGTTGGCGTCGCCGCCCCAGCGCGGAACGATGTGCTGGTGCAGGTGGGCGGCGATGCCCGCGCCCGCCGCGGTGCCGAGGTTCATGCCGACGTTGAAGCCCTGCGGCCGGTAGGCCGCGGTGAGGGCGCGGATGCCGGCGCGGGTGAGCGCGGCGACGTCCGCGGTCTCGTCCTCGTCCAGGCCGGTGTACTCCGAGACGTGGCGGTAGGGGCACACCATCAGGTGGCCGCTGTTGTACGGGTAGAGGTTGAGGACCGCGTAGGCGCTCTTGCCGCGGGCGACCACGAGTCCTTCGGGGTCCGTGAGCGCCGGGGCGCGGCAGAAGGGGCAGCCGTCCTCGGGGCGGGAGCCGGTGGGCTTGCCCTCGCCCTTGATGTAGGCCATCCGGTGCGGGGTCCACAGGCGGTCCCAGCCGTCGGGGGAACCGGTTCCCGCTCCGGGGGCGTCCCACTGGTCGTCCCGCCCGTCCTCGGCACCGTTCATGGGTCGTCCGTTTCCGTCGCCTGACCGTACTCTCCGCGTCCCCAGCATAGGAGGGCCCGCGCGCGGGCGTGCCGCCGTGCCGCGGGGCGGCGGCCTCCCCGGGAGGCGCCCCGGCCCGCCCGGTTCGCGGCCCCGGTCGCGTTCCCGGACCGGCGGGAGGGGCCGTGTCCTGCCCGTCCTCCCCGGCCCGGGCCCCTACAGCCCGAGCAGCGTGCGCAGGTGGCGCGGGGGCGGGGAGCCGTGGGCGAGCATCGCGTCGTGCCGCTCGCGCTCGCTGAGCGAGGGGCGCGCGGCGGCGAGGTCCCGGGCGATGTCGGACACCTCCGCGTAGCCCACGTAGTAGGTGGACAGCTGCGCGCTGGTGAGCTGGGCCCGGCGCCACTTGCCCACCGCCTCGCCCTCCTCCTGGTGGCCCCGCCGCGTCAGCAGGGAGATCGCCTCGGCCTCGGCCAGGTCGCCCGTGTGCAGGCGCACGTCCAGGATCGCGTTGAGGATCATCCGCAGGCGCATCTTGAGCTGCACCAGGCGCAGGGCCAGGTTCTCCCGGGGGTCCTCGGCCCAGCCGTGCCGGGCGAGGAGCTCCTCCGCGTAGACCGCCCACCCCTCGATGAAGGTGCCGCTCCACAGGACGTTGCCGACCCGGGTGCCGCCGGTGTGGCGCGCCGCGTGGGCGAGCTGGAGCGCGTGGCCCGGCACCGCCTCGTGGACCATGAGGTTGCGCAGCATGCTCGCGTTGTACTCGCGGAAGAACGACGCCCGGCGCTCGGCCGGCCAGTCGGCGGGCGGCGGGGCGACCGCCACCAGCGTCGGCCGCTCCAGGACCGCGGGGTCCAGCGGGGTGGGGACGACCGCGCCGAAGGCGTCCCTGGAGGGGGGCGCGGGGAGGCGGGCGGGCGGGTCGCAGTAGGCCACGGCCACGCCCCTGCGCGACTCGGGCATCGGGATGATCCGGACGGGGTCGTCGTACACCGTCACCAGGTCGAGCCCGCGCACACGCCCGTCGAGGTGCATGAGCGCGTCGGCGCAGGCCGGGCGCACGGTGTCGGCGTCCGTGGCGTTCTCCGCGGCGAGCGCCGCCAGCACGTCCGCCACCTGGCCCTCGCGGCGGGGCCGGCCCTCGTACTCGGCGGCCGCCTCGGCGATCGCCTCCTCCGTGGCCAGCAGGTCGCTCTCGGCGCGCACCAGGAGCGCGTCGGGCGACAGCTCGGAGTCGAGCGTGTACCAGAGCTGGGCGGCGAAGTCCCGGGCGCCCAGCCGCGGGTCCGCGGTGGCCCCCTCCATCCGGCCGCGGAGCCAGTCCGCGTACTCCTCCACCGCGGCCAGGGCTGCCAGGCGCTCCGGTTCGAGCCGGGAGGGCGCCGACGGCTCCTGTGCGGCCAGCGCGGGCACGCCCGAGGCCAGCATGGCCCTGGCCCCGTCGAGCTGCGCCAGGGCCGTCTCGACGTGCACACGGGGCATGCCCGGTCCCTCGGACAGGCGGGCGCGCGCGGTGGCGAGGTAGTCGGGCAGCGCGGCGCAGCGCGAGGCCAGGGCGGCCAGGCGCTCGGAAAGGGGGAGGGTGTCGCGCTCCAGGAGGGCGTAGAGGGCCTCTCCCGGCGAGTACAGGAGCGGGTCCCACGTGCGGGGCCGCAGCTCGGTGGTGTGCCACAGGTCCGCGCTGATCCTCGACCGCAGGACCTCCAGGTCGACCAGGTCGCCCGCGGGGACGAGGTCGCCGTCGATCTCGTCCAGGGAGCCGAGGGCGTCGGTGAGCACCGCGACGCGGTGCGCGTCGGCCTGCGCCGACAGGTCGGAGAGGCGGGCCGCGCCCCGGGGGTCGCCCAGGTCGAGCGCCCACTCGGGGGCGTCGTCGAGAAGGAAGTCGAGCACCCGCTCGGCCACCTCGCGGAACCGCCGTGTCATCGCCTCTGCGCCGGGCTGGGAGGAAGAGCTCATCCCGCCATGATGCCAGCACGGACGCCCGGTTCCCGCGTCGCGGGAACCGGGCCGTGCTCTGTGCGGGACCCCGGCCCGGGTTGGCCCAGAAGCCTGCGGGCTAACGCCAGGAGTTCTGACCGCCCGTGGAAGTGGGCTGTCCTGCGGCGCCCTCGGGGTCCCCCACCGTGATGGCGTGCTCGACGAGGGTGATGAGCGTCGACTTGGTGGAGGCCTTGTCACGGGCGTCCACCTGGACGATGGGGATCTCCGGGCTGAGCGTCAGAGCGTCCCGGACCTCGTCCGCGGCGTGGGGGTAGTAGCCGTCGAAGCCGTTGATCCCCACGATGAACGGCAGGCGCGCCTCCTCGAAGTAGTCGATCGCCGGGAAGCAGTCCGCCAGGCGGCGGGTGTCCACCAGCACGACGGCGCCGATCGCACCCTTGACCAGGTCGTCCCACATGAACCAGAACCGGTGCTGTCCGGGTGTGCCGAACAGGTACAGGATCAGGTCGGAGTCGAGGGAGACGCGGCCGAAGTCCATCGCCACGGTGGTGGTCTGCTTGTCCGGCGTCTTGGCGAGGTCGTCCACCCCGACGCTGGCGCTGGTCATGACCGCCTCGGTGGTCAGCGGCACGATCTCGGAGACGGAGCCAACGAATGTCGTCTTCCCGACACCGAAGCCCCCGGCGACGACGATCTTGACCGACGTCATCGCGTTCCCCCCAGCACCGCCTTCCTCGGCTGGGCTAGAGCTTGCGAAGTCCACTGAGCACCCTTTCAAGCAGGTTGGTGTTGGGACGGGCTTCGTTGTTGAGCGAGGACCTGATCTGGACCAGTCCCTGCTCGGACATGTCCGCCACAAGCACCCGCGCCACGCCGAGCGGCATCCGCAGCAGCGCGGAGATCTCCGCCACGGAACGCCATTCCCGGCACAGGTCGCTGATCGCCTGCCATTCGGGCGTCAGCGTCCCAGACTCGTTACGGGCCGCGGCGGTCGCCGAGATCAGAGCTTCCAGGGGAAGCTGCGACTTCGGCTTGGTGCGTCCCTTGGTGACCGCGTAGGGGCGGACCAGAGAACTGGGCGCGCTCCCCGCCGCGGGTCGTTGTTCGTACTGTTGTTGGATTGGTCGAGGAACATCTCCGCCGCCCGGCACGGCCGGCGTCCCCCCGGTGGGGGGTCCGCCCGGCTGTTGTCCGAACCACGAGGCGCTCCCGGCATCTCTACTGTGAGGTGCCACCACTTCCTCCTGTCGGTGGTGGATCAGTGGATTCCCGAGGTGCGCGCCGTTGGTGTCAGCGCCCGCCCCGCCCGCTCGACGAGCAGGGTCATCTCGTACGCGACCAGGCCGAGGTCGCTCTCCGCCGCCGCCAGGACCGCGAGGCAGGAGCCGTCGCTGATGGCCATGATGAGCATCAGCCCCCGCTCCATCTCCACCACGGTCTGGGCGACCGCCCCACCTTCGAACACCCGGGCCGCGCCCTGCGTCAGGCTCGACAGACCGGAGGCGATCGCCGCCAGCTGGTCGGCCCTGTCAGCCGGGAACCCCGCCGACGAGGCCAACGGAAGGCCGTCTGAGGAGACGACGATCGCGTGGGCGACGTCAGGGACCCGGTCGGCAAAGTCAGTGATCAACCAGTTGAGTTCATTCACCTGTCGACTCATCTGATCTCCTGTCCAATTCGCCGGCTTGGTCTCTCGGCACTGCTACCGCCGGCACGGCATGTGACAGCACTGCCTCTAGGAACTGCCCGGCCCCTCCCGTGGGGGTGGCCGGGAGTCTGGTGTTCTGCTCTGGTCAAGCCGTGGGTGCGGCGCGTCCGAGAAGCTCGGTAGATGCTATTGCATCCGGCTTCCCCGAATAAGGGGGACCCCGTCCCACCAGGTTGCACTGGGGTCACTCCTCCGTACCTTCGCCGAGCTGGTTCCGGCCGTCGCGGACACCCTTCTGGAAACCAGAGAAGCGGTTTCGGACACGGTCCGCACTACGAGTGGGCATCTGCTTGAAGTTCTCCGGCTTGGGGGCTGTTCCTGGGACAAGGTTTGCCTTGGGAACCCGTTTTGGCAAGCCCGACGTGGTGAGGCCGCCCGCGAGCGGCTCGGCTGCGGTGCGCGCGGCCTTCCAGCCGCGGTCGGCCGCGGAGTTCCACTCCTGCTCGGAACGGGTGTCCTGACCGTTCGCCGCGGGCTGGGGGCGCTGGGCCGACCGGGTCGGCTGCGCCCGGCGGTCCTGGTTCGGGTCGACCTGCTGGATCGGACCGGTCTCGGTCGTGTCCACGGTGGGCCCGCCTGTGCGGCGCTTGAACCAGTTGGACTCGATCGCGTCGAAGATCGGCAGCGAGTCGTTGTCCTCGCCCGACGGGCTCGGCGGCACGACGGTGTTGTTCGGCCCCTGGGTCCCTCCGTAGCGGCGGGAGAGGTAGGCGGTGGAGCCGTAGCCCTCGCGCGTGTCGCCGCCGCCCGAGCGCCAGTTCCCGGTCTCGTTGGACGAGGGGGCCTGGGGCTGCTGGGTTCCGGCGTTCCAGTCGGAGGCGACGGCCGGGAAGGTCTCGGTGTCGTCCCCTCGCGCCGGGGCCGCAGGGCGCTCGTGGGCCCCCGCGTCGCGGCCCGCGCCCTCGTCCCTGCCGAAGACGCTCCGTTCGGACTGTCCGCCGCTCTGCGACGCCGACCCGGTGTTGCCGAAGGCGTCGTAGGAGTCGGCGGCCCCGGCCGGGCGCCGGAAGGCGCTGGTGTCGGTGACGGGACGGCGGAAGGACCCGGTGTCGGCGGGACGGCCGAACGCTCCGGTGTCGGAGGAGCGGTCGGCGGACCCGTTGTCGCGGAAGGGCGAGTCGCTCCCCGCGTCGGAGCGGGGGGCCGGGTCGAAGAGGCTGCGTCCGCCGGTCTCCGGCTTCGGGCCCCGGTCGTCGTCCTCGGGCGTGTCGTAGGGGTCCACGACCGGTCGGCCGTTGGCGCCGGCGTCCGCCCCGGTGGTCCCGGAGCCCTTGGCGGTGCCCCAGACGTCGGAGCCGCTGCTCTGCCAGAGGTCCTGGCCGCTGGGCGGGTGCTCGTCGGAGCGGACGGTGCCGGGCTGGCGCTTGGGCAGTCCGCCGAAGTCGCCCGCGCCGGAGTCGGCCCCCTGGGTCTGCCAGGGGTCGCCGGGCTCGCTCGCCGCCGGGCTGGAGGCGAAGGCCGCCTGGGCGTCGGCGAAGGTGTCCGGCGCCCCGGAGGTGAGCTCGGGCCGGCTGTCGGCCACGCCCAGGGCGTGCTGCCCCTCGACGGGGGTGATCAGCAGGTCCGGCGGGAAGGTGACGTGGGCGGTGGTACCGCCGCCGTGCGCCTCCTCGAGACTGAGCTTGACGCCGTGGCGGTGGGCCAGGCGGGAGACCACGAACAGGCCCATGCGGCGCGAGACGGCGACGTCGATGACCGGCGGGGCGGCCAGGCGGGCGTTGATCGCCGCCAGGTCCTCCGGGGCCATGCCGATGCCGCTGTCGGTGACGTCGACCTGCACGCCGCCGTTGTCGAGGGTCTTGGCGCTGACCAGGACCTCGGTGTCGTGCGGGGAGAACGAGGTGGCGTTCTCCACCAGCTCGGCGACGAGGTGGATGACGTCGTTGACGGGGCGGCCGAGCACCGAGATGTGGGAGGGGGCGCGCACGTTGACGCGCTCGTACTGCTCGACCTCGGAGACCGCGCCGCGCAGGACGTCGACCAGCGGGACGGGCTGGGCCCACTTGCGGGTGTTGTCCTGACCGGAGAGGACCAGCAGGTTCTCGTTGTTGCGGCGCATGCGCGTGGCGAGGTGGTCCAGCTGGAACAGGTCGGAGAGCCGGTCGGAGTCCTGCTCGGACTGCTCCAGGCCGTCGATCAGGCGCAGCTGCCGCTCCACCAGGGTCTGGCTCCGGCGGGACAGGTTGACGAACATCGCGTTGACGTTGCTGCGCAGGGCCGCCTCGTCGGAGGCCAGGGTCAGGGCCACGCGGTGGACGTCGTCGAAGGCGCGGGCGACCTCGCCGATCTCGTCGTTGCTCTCGACCTCGATCGGGGTGACCTTGACCGCCTCGGGGACCGAGCCGGCCTCCTGCATCCGGTTGATCGCGTCGGGCAGGTCGCGCTCGGCGACCCGGCGGGCGCCGTCCTCCAGGGTGCGCAGCGGGCGCACCAGGGAGCGGACCACCAGGGAGGTGAGGACGAAGACGGCGAGAAGCACCAGGGCGACGACGAGGAGGTCGGTGAGGGCGCGCATCATGGCGCCGGCCCGCAGGTCGTTGGCCTCGGCGGCGATGCCCTCGGCGATCTCCTCCTCGACCGTCTGGAGGCGCTCCAGCGCGACGTCGGCGATGTCCTTGTACGCGTCGGGGCCGTCGTTGGCGGTCACACCGGTCAGCGGGTCGTCGCGCTCGGCGCGGTACATGACGCGCATGCGCATGGTGGAGACCTGGCTGACCTCCAGGCCGGTGAAGTGCTCGTCGAAGACGGCGCGCTGCTCGGTGGAGGCGGCCTGGACGAAGTTCGAGATCTCGTTCTCGTAGCGGGCGCGGCTGGAGTCGATGGCCTCGGAGATGCCGCCGGTCATCGAGTCGCGGGCCAGCGAGTGGCTCATCAGCGCCGTCTCGTACGAGAGCTGGTCGCGCGCGTTGGAGAGCGCGGTGAGCGTCCGGACGCTCTCGCGCAGGGCGGTGTCGCCGGTGTCGTCCGCGATCGTCTGGTTGAACTCGGTCAGCGCGCGGGAGACGGTGCGGTACTTGGTGACGACGGGGAGGACCGTGATGCGGGTCTCGTCGACCTCGGTGCGCAGGGCGTCCAGGGTCGCGATCTGGCTCCGCATGCCGGTGAGCCGGTTGTTGGCGAGGGAGCCCTCGACCTCGCCGATGTCGTCGAGCCGGGCCGTGAGGCTCTGCTGGAGGTCGCGGGTCGCGTTGCGCTGCTCCTCCATCTCCTGCCGGAGGTCGTCCGACCGCCGCGCGGGGTCGGCGTTGTCGGAGATGTACACCGCGCTCGCGGTGCGCTCGCGGCCCAACTGGTTGGCCAGCTGCACGATGAGGACGCCGATCTCGGCGCGGTCCTCGATGTGCGCGTGGGTGACGGTGGAGACCGCTGCCTCGTAGACCCTCAGTCCGCCGAGCGCGAGCGCCACGGCGGTGGGGATGACGATGAGGGCCACCAGCCGGGAGCGCACCCGCCAGTTGCGTGGCTGCCACCGTTTGGCTCTGCGCTGGGGCGCGGCGTCGGCGTTTTCGGCCTGCGCCGCCGCGCTCTGAGCGCTGGCCCCGTCTTTTGTCGCTCGTGTCGACACGGACCCTCGCAACCTTTCGTGTCACCGCCTCGAGCGGTTGGTTGGACCCCAGGGGCCGACCACTCCGGCCGAAGACTCTTCGGGGAAAAACGGTGGGGACCACGTGGGCCACCGAACCAGGAGCGGTGGGGAATGTGGGGAGATGTGAAGACTGTCCGCCGGACTCGCCTGGGAGGAGAGGCTGCGCGCACCCAAAAGCTTCAGGAGGTGCGCGTGCGGTGGATAGCGTACCAATGCGTGCGAAGGTATCGCTTCCGCCGTTTGACGGCGATGGACAAGATCATCTTCGTCCGCCTAGCAGCATAATGCCCTCAATGTCGGCATTATGGCTAATCCCCCAGGTCAGACATAGCGACCGAAACCCACTCAGGTGGCCAGGTAACTTTTTGGACACACCACCAGCTTCCCCATCAAGACTCCCCCGACATGACATCGTGACAAGACGTAGACGCAGGTCCTGAGGAGGAAGCGGAGATGCGTGCATCGCCTTGCCCCGGTGCGGCTACCGTGCGCAGCGGAACGCATTCGGACGGTCCGGTCCCAGGAAGGGAAGCCGCCTCCCGGAACCGGTCCATTTCGGTCACCGCCGCACTTCCGCTGGGTCTCCTGGCCCTTCTCGCCCTGTCCGCGACCCCGGGGGCCGCAGCCGACGACACGACCGGGGCGGCCACCCTCGGGGACGTGCGCGTCGAACTGGCCGAACTGCGCGCGGGCACAGAGGTCCTACGACAGGAGGCCCTCGGCAAGATCGAGCGCTACGCGGAGGAGAGCGAGCGCCTGGAGGAGTTGGCCGAACGGAGCGCCGAGGCGGCCGAGCGCGCGGACGCCGCCGGCGAGCGCGGCGAGGAGGCCAGGATCGCCGCCGCCCGCCAGGCGGCGGCCGTCTACATGGGCGCCGACGTGGGACCGGTGCACGCGTGGGGCGGGTCCGAGGGCCCCTCGGGCATGCTCGAACGCGGAGCCCTCCTGCACGTACTGGGGGAGCACAGGGCCGCCGAGCTGGACCGCGCAGGGGCTGCGCGGGTCGTGGCCGACACCGTCGACGGCCTGGCCGAGACCGCCGAGCGGGAGCAGGCGGAGGCGGTGGAGGCAGCGGCGGCGGCCCGCGAGGAGGCTGTGGAGGCCGTCACGGCCCAGGAGGAGCGGACCGCATGGCTCCTGGAGGAGCAGACCCGCCTGGAGGCCCGGCTCGCGGAGGTCGGCGACGCGGGGGGCAGGGAGCGGCGCCGTGAGGAGACCCTGCGCAACGCGCGCGCGGCGTTGTCATCCACCGATGGAGACAACGGTGAACGGAACAATGCCAGCGATGACAGAAACGGCCGGGAAGCGCGGCAATCGCCCGCCGCGGACACGGGGTGCGCGCGGGGGGAGGCCGCGGCCCATGCCAACGGCCGCATGCCGGAGTCGGTGCTGTGCCCCCTCCCCCAGCCCGGCGAACGGCTGCGGGCCGACGCCGCCGAGGCCTTCATAGAGCTCGACGGCGCCTACCGCGAGACGTTCGGCCGCCCCATGTGCGTGACCGACTCCTACCGCCCCTACCACGAGCAGGTGAGCCTGTTCCACGAGATGGTGCCCGGCATGGCCGCGCGCCCGGGCACCAGCCGGCACGGGCTGGGTGTGGCCGTGGACCTGTGCGGGGGCGTGCACGAGGCGGGGTCCCCCGAACACGAGTGGATGCTGGCCCATGCCCCCGGGTACGGCTGGGACAACCCGCCCTGGGCGCGCGGCGGGTTCGAGCCCTGGCACTGGGAGTTCACGCCCTGACGGCGGTCCCGGCCCCGGCGCCGCTCAGACCTGGGAGCCGACCCGGACCTCGAAGGTCCCCAGGACGCCCGCGTCCACGAACAGTTCGTCGTCCTCGTCCAGGCGCGGGGTGGAGACGGGCAGGAGGACGCGCATCCGGCCCGCTCCGGAGGGGCCCGACACCAGCCAGGCGTCGGCCGGGTCCGCGATCCCCCGGCCGACCTCCCTGTCGTCCACCGAGGCGCTCAGCTCCAGCGGCGCCCCCGGCACCTCGTCGGCGGTGGTCAGGACGGGCCCCAGGCTCAGCTGCACCGCGGCTCCGCCCTCGTCCAGCCACAGGCAGGCGGGTGTGTAGGCGCTCGCCGGACCGTCGCCGCCGGCGACGGCCGCCACGCCCACCAGCGCCGTCCGCGCGGCGGGCGGGACCGCGTCGTCCGAGCCCTGCACGAGCTCCGGGTGGATCTCCCACACCTCGCCGCCGACCAGGGCCGGCACCAGGGCCGTGGGGGTCACCGGTGCGCACATGCGCGCCTCCGGCTCGACGATGATCTCGACCGGCGCGGCGGCGGCCCGCCCGCCGGCCGCGGCCAGGGCGTCGCCGCCCGCCGCGAGCAGGTCCGCCAGGCCGCCGGGGTCGGGACTGCCCAGCACGTCCCCGTCCTCCAGCACCCCGACGCGCTCGCCCCCGCCACTCGGCGAGAGATAGGTCACCCAGCGCATGCGCTTCTCCTTTTCCACGCGGGAGCGGAAGCGCCTCAGAGGACAGCGGTCGGGCTGTGCTCCTTGCCCGTCCCGGCGCACCCCCGGCACGGCTCGTCGACCCTGAGCCAGACGATCACACCGCTCCCGTCCCGGTGCGGCCGCTCGGGCCGCCACCATCCCGTTCCGGAACAGAACCGGCACTCGACGCCGTCCTGGTCGCACCACCCGCACGACGAAATCGCGCACCGGGTGTGTGTCGGTCCCCGCATCGGCTCCATGCGCTCCCACCGTCTCCAGCGAAATCGCGACCAGCCTTGCACAGCGGTGGTACGCGAGTCCAGCCGGGCCGGGGGCGAACCGCCGGGTCAGAGGCGCTTCGCGGGGCGTCGCGGCGCGGGGTCAGCCGGACTCGCGCACCACCAGGTGGGTGTCGAGGGTGACCGTCTCGGCCTCGACCGTGCGGGGGATCGCCACGTCGACGAGCAGTCGCGCCATCTCCCGGCCCATCTGGACCGTGGGCTGGTGGATGGTGCTGAGCGGCGGGTCGCTGTGCTGGGCCATGACCGTGTCGTCGTAGCCCACCAGGGCCACGTCGTCGGGCACCCGCAGCCCGCGCTCGCGCAGCACGCGCATGCCGCCGATGGCCATCATGTCGGAGCCCGCGAACACGGCGTCCGGCGCCGGACCGGTGTCCAGGAGGCGCGCCATGGCCTCGGCTCCCCCCTCCACGCTGAAGTCCCCGCGGACCACGAGGCGCTCGTCCACCTCGATCCCGGCCGAGGCCATGACGTCGCGGTAGCCGCGAAGGCGCTCCTGGCCGGCGTTCATGTCCAGCGATCCGGTGATGGTGGCCACCCTGCGGTGACCGCGGTCCAGCAGGTACCGGGTGGCCGCGCGGGCGCCGCCGTAGTTGTCGATGTCCACGCAGTACGGGGCGGGCTGGTCCGGGGAGTGGGGGCGGCCGCCGTGCACGACCGGCACGCCCGCCTCGGCCAGGCGCGTGGAGAGCGGGTCGTCGCGGTGCTGGGACACCAGGAGCGCCCCGTCCACGTGGAACCCGCTGAGGTAGTCGCCCACGCGCTTGTGCTCGGCCTCGGTACGTGCCGTGGTCAGCATCAGCTGGAGGTCGCGCTCGTGCAGGACCGAGCTGACGCCGCGGATGATGTCGGCGAAGAAGGGGTCCGCGAACAACCGGTCGCGCGGTTCGGAGACGACCAGCGCGATCGTGTCCGTGCGCCGGGTGACCAGGGTGCGCGCGGCCTGGTTCGGACTGTAGCCCAGTTCGGCGATCGCGTTGTGCACGGCTTCCCGGGTGTGCGGACTCACCTGGGCGGAGCCGTTGATCACCCGGGAGACGGTACCGCGGCCGACCCCGGCCCGCTCCGCCACCATCTCCAGGGTCGGACGCTGCCGACCGCCACCGCTCTTGGCCACTTCGAGGCTCCCTCTGGGGTTCGTGTTCCGCCGCCCCGGGGCGGGCCCCGGGGCGGCGGTGTGTTCGACGGACGCTCTCATGGTGTCGTCCCGCCGGGAACGACGGTGTGGGGCGCCCCGGAGGACGCCCCACTGCCGTCCGCGGCCCACCGGGCCGCCGGCGCCTGTACGCCCGCGCCTACCGCTCGGGGAACCGGCCCGTCCCAGCAAGTGTGGCGTACCAGAGCCCGCTGTCCTTGACGGTCCTGCGCTGGGTCTCGTAGTCGACGTGCACGATCCCGAACCGGCGGGAGTATCCCCACGCCCACTCGAAGTTGTCCAGGAGCGACCATGCGAAGTACCCGCGCAGGGGGATCCCGGCGCGGACGGCCTCTCCGGCGGCCCTCAGGTGGCCCTCGTAGTAGTCGGTGCGCTCGGTGTCGTGGACCCGCCCGTCCTCGGTCACGGTGTCCTCGAAGGCGCAGCCGTTCTCGGTGACGTAGAGGTCGATGCCGCCGCTCTCACCGGCCAGGCGCTGGAGCACGTCGTACAGCCCGGTGGGGTCGATCTCCCATCCCATGTGGGTGACGGGGAGCCCCTGGGAGACGTGCACCTCCTCCGGGTCCGAGGCCAGCCAGGCGTTCCCGCCCTCGCCGCTGACCAGTTCGGGGTCCAGCCCCTTGGCGGAGGCGGCGACGAACTCCGGCGAGTAGTAGTTCACACCGAGGAAGTCCAGCGGCGCGGAGATGGTCTCCAGGTCTCCGTCGGAGACGAAGGAGAAGTCGCTGATCTCGGCGAGGTCCTCCAGGACGTCCGCCGGGTAGCGCCCCTTGAAGAGCGGGTCGGTGAAGATCCGGTTGCGCACCCCGTCCGCGCGGCGCGCGGCGCGGGCGTCGGCCGCGGTGGGGCCGTGGGGGCGGATGACCGCCTGGTTGTGGGCCAGCCCGACCTTGGCCGGGTGCCCCGTGGAGCGGATGGCCTCCACCGCCAGGCCGTGGCCGAGCAGCAGGTGGTGGGTGGCGGCCACGGCCTGGGCCGCGTCCTTGTGGCCGGGCGCGTGGTGGCCGTTGTGGTAGCCGAGGAAGGCCGAGCACCAGGGCTCGTTGATGGTCATCCAGTGGCCGACGCGGTCGCCGAGGGCCTCGGCGACGACCTGGGCGTAGTCGCGGAAGCGGTAGGCGGTGTCGCGGGCGGGCCAGCCCCCGGCGTCCTCCAGCGGCTGGGGCAGGTCCCAGTGGTACAGGGTCGCCCAGGGCTGGACCCCGGCCTCCAGGAGGGAGTCGACGAGGCGGTCGTAGAAGTCGATCCCGGCCTGGTTGACGGCGCCGGAGCCCTCGGGGACGATCCGCGGCCACGCCACGGAGAAGCGGTACGCCCCGAGGTTCATCTCCTTCATGAGCGCGACGTCTTCGGCGTAGCGGTGGTAGTGGTCGTCGGCGGGGTCACCGGTGTCGCCGCCCAGGACCTTGCCGGGTGTCTCGGCGAAGGTGTCCCAGATGCTGCGGCCCCGGCCGTCCTCGGTGGTGGCGCCTTCGATCTGGAACGAGGCGGTCGCCGCCCCCCAGAGGAAGCCCTCGGGGAAATCGTTGCGGTTGCTCACTTCTTCGGTACGCACCTTCCGTGACGAGGGGACATCGTTGTGGGAGCGCTCCCATAAAACAAACAGAGTAGTACCCCGATGTCAATCGACCGGATGCAGGCCGAAACCCAACCGTTACGCGGGGGCGCCTGCGCCGCGCGCGGGCGCCCCCGGGGGGGGCTCAGTCCTCGGAGGCCCCGCCGCCGACGGGGAGCACGATGCCCTCCCAGCGCTCCTCCATGAACCGGCGCACCTCGTCGCTGTGCAGCAGCTCGTCGAGCCTGACCACGTCCTCGGCGTCGGCGTCCTCGGACCGCACGACCAGGCCGTTGGCGTACTGGTTGTCCTCGGTGCCCTCCCAGGCGAGGGCGTTGGCCGTCGCGGGCAGGTCCGCCTCCAGGGCGTAGTTGCCGTTCACGACGGCCGCGTCCAGGTCCTGGAGCGAGCGCGGCAGCTGGGCGGCCTCCACCGGCGTGACGGTGAGGTCGAGGGGGTTCTCCTCGATGTCGTCGACCGAGGGGGCGCTCCCGCCGGTGTCGGCGAGCGTGATCACGTCCTCGGCGGCCAGGAGCTCCAGGGCGCGCCCCATGTTCGAGGTGTCGTTGGGGACGCCCACCTCTCCGCCCTCGGGCAGGTCGGCCAGGTCCGTGAGCTCCTGCGAGTAGACGCCGAACGCCTCCAGGTGCACGTCCGACACGTAGCTCAGGTCCGCGTCGGGGTTGCCCTCCAGGTACTCGTCCAGGAAGGGCGCCGTCTGGTAGTAGTTCACGTCCAGCTCGCCCTCCGCCAGGGCGGCGTTGGGCTGGTTGTAGTCGGTGTACACCACCACGTCCAGGTTCAGGCCCGCGTCCGCCGCCAGGTTCTCGTCGACGAACTCCAGGATCTCCGCGTGCGGCATCGGCGTGGCGCCGATCCGCAGCGTCGTCAGCCCCTCGGCGTCCGTGCCCTCCTGGGCCCGCTCGCTGGGGCTGCCGCAGGCCGCCAGCACGGCCGCGGCCAACCCCGCGGCGGCGGCCCCCCGCGCCACTCGTGCCCTCGTACTCCCGGTCATCGCTGTCTCCTTCCTCGTCGGTCAGAAAAATCGGGGGGTCGGGGGGAGTGCGGGAGGGGGCGGGCCCGCGGCCCGCCCCCGGGGTCGCCGGCCGTCGGACGGGACCCGGTCAGCGCCGTGACAGGCGGCGCACCAGCAGGTCGCCGATGCTCTGCGCGATCTGGACGATCACGATCAGCAGGATGACGGTGGCCCACAGGTAGTGGTCGTTGAACCGCTGGTAGCCCTCGCGGATGGCCAGGTCCCCCAGTCCCCCGCCGCCGATGGCGCCCGCCATCGCGGAGTAGGAGATGAGGGCGACCACGGTCATCACCAGGCCCGCGATCAGGCCGGGCAGGGCCTCGGGCAGCAGCACCTTGCCCACGATCGTGAAGCGCCGGGTGCCCATCGCGTGCGCGGCCTCGACGACGCCGCGGTCGACCTCCCGCAGGGAGGTCTCCACCAGGCGGGCGAAGAACGGGATGGCGCCGATGCTCAGGGGCACGATCGCCGCGGTCGGGCCCAGGGTGGTGCCCACCAGGAAGCGGGTCAGGGAGAGCACCGCCACCATCAGGACGATGAACGGGAGCGAGCGGCCGATGTTGACGACCGCGCTCAGGACGGCGCGCACGGCCGGCGCCGGGGTCAGCCCTCCCCGGTCCGTGGACACCAGGAGCACGCCCAGCGGCAGGCCGACCAGCACGCTGATGAGCGTCGCCCACACCACCATGTAGACGGTGTCCTGGGTGCCCAGCCACAGGCTGGGCCACATGTTCGGCCAGTCCTGGACGAACGCGACGATCGCGCCCCAGGCGCTGCCGCCGTCGGCCGCGGACGCCGCGAGGGTGGGGGCGTCGGTGGGGTTGGTCATCACTTTCCGGCCTCCTCGACCAGCAGGCCGTGCTCGGACAGGTAGGCGAGCGCCTCGGCGCGGCGGGCGCCGCGCATGTCGACGCTCAGACGGCCGACGGACTGCCCGGCGACCTGCTCCACGCCGCCGCCCAGGATGTTGACGTCGACGTCGAAGCGGCGGGTGAGCTCGGACATGAACGGCTCGTCGAAGGAGCGCGGGTAGGTGATGAACACCGTCTCCGGGCCGCCGTTGGCGGGCAGCGGGAAGAGGGAGCGCGCGAGCAGCGACCCCGGCGTGCCGATCAGGTCGAGGACCCGGCCCGACTCCAGGAACACGCCCTTCTCCATGATCGCAGCGGAGTCGCAGATCCGCTTGATCACGTCCATCTCGTGCGTGATGAGGAGGATGGTGAGGCCCAGCTCGTCGCGCAGGCGTCGCAGCAGGGCGAGGATCGAGTCGGTGGTGGCGGGGTCCAGCGCGGACGTCGCCTCGTCGCTGAGCAGCACCTGGGGGGCCGAGGCGAGGGCCCGGGCGATGCCGACCCTCTGCTTCTGGCCGCCGGAGAGCTGCGCGGGGTAGGCGCGCGCCTTGTCGCCGAGGCCCACGAGTTCGAGGAGTTCGCCGACGCGGGCCCGCCTGCGGGTCCTGTCGACGCCGGAGACCTCCAGGGGGAAGCCCACGTTCCCGGCGACGGTGCGCGAGGACAGCAGGGCGAAGTGCTGGTGCACCATGCCGATGTTGCGCCTCGCCGCGCGCAGCCGGGCCCCGCGCAGCGAGGTGAGCTCCTCGCCCGCGACCTCGACCGTCCCGGCGTCGGGGCGCTCCAGGAGGTTCACCGAGCGCAGGAGGGTGCTCTTGCCCGCGCCGCTCTGGCCGACCACCCCGAAGATCTCCCCGGGTTCGACATGCAGGTCGACCCCGTCCAGGGCGGTCACCTGGTGTTTCTTCAACCTGTAGGCCTTGTGCAGGCCCACTGCGTCAATCACGGTTTTCCCATCGACGTCTCAGCGGTGGTCTCACGGCGCCCTGTGCAGGAGCGCGGGGGGCTGGACTCGGCGTGGGGTTGACGCCCACGTCCGAGCGTACGGAGAGCCCCGCGGGCGGGCGGCGGCGACGCGCCGGTGCGGGTGCGCGCGGCGGGTCGGCGGGCGGGCGCCCCCGTGTGGTCGGGAGGGTCCGACACCCCCCGCGCCGCGGGGCGGCCCGGATCGGCGCGGCGGGCGGGCGGCTCCCTACGAGCGGTTCCCGGAGCGGGCCCGCAGGCCCGTGCGGGCGCGACACAGGCCCCGGCGGGAGGCCAGACACCCCGCGGTGCCGTCCGCCCGGGCGGGAATGGTGGTCGCTTGGTCGCGCTCTGGAGCCTTCACGGTCCCAAGCCAACCATGGCGGACCAGCCACTTCACCTGAATCATCATCTGAATTCAGGTTATTTAGACCACATTGACAACCTTTGTCCACCGGTGGAATCGTCCCGTCTTTCCCCAATCCCCGCGCGAGTGCCTACACTCATGACCATCCCGTGACTCCCACTCCCCCTCCGCGGCACGCGCGAGGGGCCAGGAGGGCGGGGCCGCGACGGCGGCCCGACCCCGTACGGGAACAGACGAGAAGCAGCGCCCGCCCCTCTCCCGTGCCCGACGGGAGTGTGCGCGGGCTCGAGGAGCGACCACACAGTGCAGTCCGACGACCTGAGCCGAGTGGACGATTTCGCCGACTTCTGGGCTCCCGACCCCACCGACCGCGCCCGGGGCGAAGGCCTCGCACGGGTACTCCCGGCGATCGTCCGCCCCGGCCGCGCACGCGTGGCCGCGCTCGCCGCGGGCCTGGTCGGGAGCTTCCTCGTCCTTCCCCAGACCGCCCTCGCGGCGGCGCCCATGGACCCCGAGAGCATGAGCTCCCTGCGGGAGCGCGCGGACAGCCTCAGCGAGGACTACAACGGCGAGCTCCGCGACATGGAGGGCGTCATCGCGGAGGCCGAGCGCGCGGAGAACCGCGCCGAGGGCACCCGGGAGGAGGTGGACGCCGCGCGCGAGCAGGTGCGCGCCCTGGCGGTCGCCACCTACACCAGCGGCGGCATCGACCCGTCGATGTCGCTGTTCGTGGGGGACGAGCCCGACACGGTCATCGACCGGGCCGTGGTCGTCGACTACCTCGCCACCAGCAACCAGGACAAGATCGACCAGCTCGACCAGGCCCTCTCCCGCGACGAGACCGCGCAGGAGGCCGCGGAGGAGCGGCTGGCCGAGGTCGAGGCGGACCTGGAGGAGCTGGAGGAGCGCCGCACCGAGGTGGACCGGCTGATCGCCGACCACCCCGAGCAGCCGATGGGCGGCCAGTACAACATCACCCCGCGCACCGAGCTGATGCGCCAGCGGGTCATCGACGAGTTCGGCGAGGGCCGGGACGTGGGCGGCGTGGGCTGCTACCGGGCGGTCGGCGGCTGGGTCGTCGGGGAGCACCCGCTGGGTCGGGCCTGCGACTTCATGCTGGACCCGAACGGCGGCATGCCCTCGCAGGAGCAGGTCGACCGCGGCTGGGCGATCTCCGAGTGGGCGATGGAGCACGCCGACGACTACGGGATCATGTACGTCATCTACCGGCAGCAGATCTGGGACGTGCGCCGCGGCGACACCGACTGGCGCGCGATGTCGGACCGGGGCAACCTCACCGAGAACCACTTCGACCACGTGCACATCTCGATGTTCTGAGGCCGTGCGCCGCGCCGGCCCGGGCGGGCCGGCGGTCCCATTACCCGGACGCGGGCGCGGAATCCAGACGTCGGCGTCACGATTGCGTCACGCGAACCATGATCTCGCACGCAACCGACACAAAACAGTGACGATTCACCCTGTTACCCCTGGTCGGGGCTGCCGCGGGGACATACCCCGCGGCTACTATGCACAGGTCCCGACCTCGGCCCGGGGAACCCCCCGGAGCCGACCACGATCGGCACCCCCGGTCCCCCGGGATCCTCCTCACGGAGACGGGGAACGCCCGGCCCCACGCCTCCGCCCTCGCCCGCGGGAAGGCGGTGGCGGTAGGTGCGCCTCCCCTCGCACGGCCCCTGTACCGCTCCGACCGCGCTCCGGCACGGCCCCGCGGTCCCGGAAGTCGTGAGAACCCACCGGCACGCACACGCGTCCCAGACAACACGGCCAGCACATCACGGGCGAGGGGAGCCATGAGCGAAAACGGACCTTACAACCAACCACCGCAGAACCCCTACGGTGGCGGGGACAACAGCGGGGGCCAGCCCCCCTACGGCGCCCCCTACGGCGACCCGGGCACGGGCGGCCAGCCCGCCTACGGCGCCCCCACGGGTCCCGGCCAGGGCTTCCCCGGCCCGGAGCAGCAGATGTACGCGGGCGGCCAGCCCCCCTACGGCGGCGGCCCCGGCTACCCCCACCCCCAGCCCCAGCCGCCCCAGGGCGGCGGCAGGGCCAGGCTGTGGGTCGTCATCGGCGGCGGCGTGGTCATCGTCGTCCTCGTGGTCGCGGTCCTGGTCATGCTGGTCACCAACGGCAACGGCGGGACGACCGTCGCCGCCCCGCCCGAGGGCGAGCCCTCCGCGAGCGCGGAGGAGGCGACCGGCGGCGACGAGCCGGCCCCGGAGCCCGACCCCGACGCGGCCCCCGCCGGCGAGCCCCCCTACTCGGTCCCCACCGAGCCCTGCGACGCCTTCACCGAGCAGGTCGTGGCCGACTTCCTCGTCACCGACGGCGGCAACAAGTCCGTCCGCGACGAGAACTCGTCCTGCGACACCCTGGACGCCACCCCGCCGGAGGGCAACGCCCCCGGCGGCTACGCCTCCTTCGGGATCGTGTACCAGACCCCCTACTCCGCCGCCGACTCCGTCGAGGCCGCCACGAGCCAGTTCCAGGACACGGTCGCCCAGATCACCGGCGAGAGCGAGTACAGCACCCTGTACGACGCCGGTGACGTGGAGGAGAGCAAGGAGGTGGAGCTCGGCGACGAGGCCCACTTCATCGTCACGAAGTACGACTACGTGGGCGACCTCGTCCCCGAGGCCGTGCTGCTGGTCAGGACCGCGAACCTGAACATCCAGATCACGTACCAGCTGCACCCGTCCATCACGGGCGAGGACTCCGCGGAGGACCTGGTCCTCCCCGACAACGTCGAGGAGATCATGGTCAACGCCGGCGCCGACGCGCTGGCCGTGGTCGGTACCTGACCGGCCCACCGCAGGGACGGGGGAGGGGCCGCGGCGACGCCGCGGCCCCTCCCCCGTCCGCGTCGTCCCGTGCCCGGCCGCAGGCCCCGGGTCCCCGACCGGGCGCCCGCGCGCTCGCGGAGACCGCCGGCCGCCTCGCCCCGGAGGCTCCCGGACCGGGCACGCAACACCCCGCTAGCGGGCGCCGGGCAGGTCGGCACGGACCCGGCGGGCGGCCTCCACCATGTTGCGCAGGGCCTGCTCCGCCTCGGCGTAGCCGCGCGTCTTGAGACCGCAGTCGGGGTTGACCCACAGGCTCCCGGCGTCGATGTGCGCGACGGCCAGCCGCAGCGAGCCCTCGATCTCCTCCACGGACGGCACCCGCGGTGAGTGGATGTCGTACACGCCGGGCCCGATCCCCCGCCTGTAGCCGCGGCGGCCCAGGTCCTCCACCAGCTCCATCCGGGAGCGGGCGGCCTCGACGCTGGTCACGTCGGCGTCCAGCGCCTCGATGCCGCCGACGATGAGGCCGAACTCCGAGTAGCACATGTGCGTGTGGATCGTCGTGGACGGCGACACACCGGACGTGGCCAGGCGGAAGGAGTTCACCGCCCAGTCCAGGTAGGCGGCGCGCCGCTCCTCGCGCAGCGGCAGGAGCTCGCGCAGGGCCGCCTCGTCCACCTGGATGTGGCGGATGCCCGCGCGCTCCAGGTCGGCGACCTCGTCCCTCAGGGCCAGGCCCACCTGGCGGGCGGTGTCGCCCAGCGGCTGGTCGGTGCGCACGAACGACCAGGCGAGCATGGTCACCGGACCGGTCAGCATGCCCTTGACCGGCTTGTCGGTGCGCGACTGGGCGTAGGTGGTCCACTCGACGGTCATCGGCTCGGGGCGCGAGACGTCGCCGAACAGGATCGGCGGGCGGACGCACCGCGAACCGTAGGACTGCACCCAGCCGTTCTCGGTGGTGGCGTAGCCCTCCAGCTGCTCGGCGAAGTACTGGACCATGTCGTTGCGCTCGGGCTCGCCGTGCACGAGCACGTCCAGGCCGATCTCCTCCTGGAGCGCGACGACCCGGTCGATCTCCTCCCGGAGGATCTGCCTGTAGGCGTCCTCCGCCAGGGAGCCCCGCCGGTGCGCGGCGCGGGCGCGGCGCAGTTCCGCGGTCTGGGGGAACGACCCGATGGTGGTCGTGGTCAGCGGCGTGTCCGTGGGGGCGCCCCTGTCCTGGGGGCGCTCGTAGGCGTCCGGGCCCAGGGCGTCCAGGCGGGCGCGCACGCGGGCGTCCGTGAAGGCAGGACCGCCGCCGGCCCCGCCCGCCGCGTACTCGGCCTCGGCCCCCTCCGAGAGGACGCGGCCGAGGAGGGCCGTCTCGTACGCCTTCTGCTTGGCGAAGGCCAGGGCCTCGCGCAGCTCGGGGGCGAGGGAGGTCTCCGCGTCGAGGTCGATCGGCACGTGCAGGAGCGAGCAGGACGTGCTCACCGTCAGCTCGTCCGTGAGGGCGAGCAGGGTGCCGAGCGCGGCCACGGCGGCCGGGACGTCGGTCCGCCAGACGTTGCGGCCCTCCACCACCCCGGCGACCAGGCGGGTGCCGCCGAGGCCCGAGACCTTGACGAGGTCGTCGACGCCCTCGCCGTCGGTGACCAGGTCCAGGCCGACGGCCTCCACCGGTGAGTCCTTCAGGACCCGCAGTGCGGGCGCCCCGATGGAGCCGAAGTAGGTCGAGACCAGGAGGGAGGGGCGCTCGGTGAGGGAGCCCAGGCGCCGGCAGACCCGCTCCAGGAGCCCGACGGCGGCGCGTCCCTCGTCGGTGGCCAGGATCGGCTCGTCCAGCTGCACCTCGGCGGCCCCCGCGGCGGAGAGGCCGGCGAGGAGCTGGGCGTAGGCGTCCAGGAGCTGGTCGAGCAGCTCGACGGGGCGCCAGCCCTCGGGGGCGTCGTCCGCGGCCTTGGCCAGCAGGAGGAAGGTGAGCGGGCCGACCAGGACCGGGCGGGTCGGGAAACCCGCCTCGGCCGCCTCCCGGAACTCGGCGAGGGGCTTGTCACCGACCAGGCGCGGGCGGGTGCTCGGCGACAGCTCGGGGACCAGGTAGTGGTAGTTGGTGTCGAACCACTTGGTCATCTCCAGCGGCGGGGCGCCCTGCTCGCCCCGGGCGAGGGCGAAGTAGCGGCGCAGCTCCTCGTCGCGGTCGCCGGCGGCGGCCGGCGAGGCGAACCGGGAGGGCACCAGGTCGAACAGGACCGCGGTGTCCAGGACGTGGTCGTAGTACGAGAACGTGTTGGACGGGATGTCGTCGACTCCCGCCTCGCGCAGCTGGGCGTAGACGCCCAGGCGCAGGCCGGCGGCGATGCCGTCCAGCTCCTCCGCGGCGGTCTCGCCCCTCCAGTACGACTCGCAGGCGCGCTTGAGTTCCCGGTTCGGGCCGATCCGGGGGTAGCCGTGCACGGTGGAGCGCACGGACGGCCGGGAGGCCTCGGGGGTGTGGGGCATGAGCTTCTCTCCCTCGTCGAAAGCCGGGTACCGGCCGCGGGGGTGAGCGAGGACGCGGGCATGCCCGGGGCCACGCCGTGGGCGTGTGCGCCTGCCGCCGCTCCTCGGCCCTCCCTCGGGGCACGGGACCACCGGCGGCACGGGTGCGCCGCCGGGTGGAGGCAGGTCTTCGGACTCGGGGGCGCGGACGGCGCGGACGCCGTCCTCCTACTGGCCGCCGCTTCCCGGTTTCCGACCTTTCCGACCGGATTACCAGTGCTTATGGCGACGTTCGTTCCCTCATACCGCTGCGGGGCAGTCCCGGAGTCGCACCGGGTTCCCTCTTGCGACACACCCCTCCCCTTCCGGGCGCGGCCCGGGTTCTGGGGTGGAGCATGTACCTTCCACGCCTGCAAGTATAGGGAGCACCCCTCCGCCCCTGTACCCGGCGTGCTGCCCTGTGCCCCCGGCCGGAATCAGCGCGAACCCCTGTTGCGCGGCCGGCGTCACAACCGACATGAAGCGTCGCGGGGCCGAGTCCTCCCCCGTGCTCCCCGCGATCGTTCGTCTGAAGATGTACGTGGAGAACCCCTGGTGAACAAGCAGTCCCAACCGACCATGGCCCCCGGTCACCCCCTGTCCACGATCGCGGTCGCGCTGGCGGTCGTCGCGGGGCTGGTCTGGCTGGCCGTCACCCCGCCCGGCGTGCTCGCCTCCGAACCCGTGAGCGATACGCACCCGGGGTCGGCGGACGGCGGACCGGAGGCGGGCCCGCCCGCCGCCGGCGAGCCCGACGGGCTGACGGTGGTCGACCCCGACGACGTGGTGGACCTGGCCGAGGCCGAGCTCGCCCGCGAGGGCGGGGTGGCCGCGGAGGTCTCCTACCCGGTCGTCCCCGACGCCGACCCGCTGAGCGACTTCCTGGACCGCGCGCTGTCCGCCGAGGTGGACGCCTTCGAGGCGGCCAACCCCGGAGCGGTCTCCTTCGAGTCCGCGTGGAACCTGACGGCGGCCAACGACGACATCGTCGGGGTCCGCGTGACCCGTGAGGAGACCGACTCCGAGGGAACCCGTGAGGGATACACCACCTACTGGTACGACGCCCTCACCGGCTCGACCCACCCCTCCACCGCCCTGATCGCCGGCCAGGGGGAACTGGAGGAGCTGAACGGCCTCGTGCGGGACGCCCTCCCGGGGACCGCGGCTCCGGACGCGGTGCACCCGATCGCCTCGCTGTACGACTCCGTGGGGTTCAACCCCGCCGGCGACCTCGTCGTGGAGTTCGACGCGGGACAGGTCGCCCCCGTGGAAGAGGGCAGGACCCACGCCGTCGTCGCCGCCTCGGAGTCCGCCCCCCTGCTGTCGGACCTGGGCGAGCGCGCGCTGCGCTCGGCGACCCGGGGCGTCCGCGACTTCGCCGTCGCGGCCCCGCCCCGGGAGGAGGAGATCAGCCGTGAAACGGCCGTCCCCGGGGTCCTGCCGCCCGCGGGCGAGGACGTCGACTGCTCCGCCCCCGGGTCCAAGTGCGTGGCCCTGACCTACGACGACGGCCCGGGCGGACGCACGCCCGAACTGCTGGACATCCTGGCCGAGTACGACGCCCGCGCGACGTTCTTCGTCACCGGCTACCCGGTCATGGAGGATCCGCGCACCGTGAGGCGCGCCTACGCGGAGGGCCACGAACTGGCCAACCACACCCTCTCCCACCCCGACCTGGCCGGGCTCGGAGCGGGCGGGATCCGTTCCGACCTCGAAACCGTGCAGGCCCTGGTGTACCGCGAGACCGGGTACACCATGGACCTCATGAGGCCCCCCTACGGGTCCACCGACGCGGAGGTCGCCTCGGTGACCGCCGACATGGGCCTGGCCCAGATCCTGTGGAGCATCGACACCAACGACTGGAAGGACCGCAAGTCGTCGGTGGTCGCGGACCGCGCCGTCGACGGCGCCTCCCCCGGGGCGATCATCCTCATGCACGACATCCACGACACGACGGTCGACGCCTCCCGCGCGATCGTCCGGGAACTGGACGAGCGCGGCTACACCATGGTCACCGTCTCCCAGCTGCTCGGCGCCACCGAGCCGGGCGAGGCCTACGTCGACGGGGCCCCCGAGCCCCCCGCCGAAACGGAAGGGGACGGCGGGGAACCGGAGGGGGACGAGGCGGCCTGAGGCCCGCGGGGTCCCGGGGCCGGCGGGGCCCGGCGACCCCGGCCGCGACGCTCCGGACGGGTGCGGACCCGCACCCCCTCCTGTGGCGGTGACCACATGTGGTCACCGCCACAGGCGCGCGGACGGCGTCCCCTATGTTGCTCCCATCAACCGCGTAAGCACCCGCGCAGGGATGAGGGAGACCGGTGTTGTCGACGAGCCGAGTCCGTCCTGGCCAGACCGCTCCCCGTCGGGGCCTCGACCGGGGGCCGGGGCCCCGGCGCCCAGGAGGGGCCGCACGACGCGCGGCGCACCGGACCGGCGCGGCGGTGGCGGCGCTGCTGCTGTTCACCGCCTGCGGCACGGGCGGCGCGGCGGAGGGCGACGACCCGGAGCTGATGACCGTGCTCCTGGACGAACCCGGCGAGGAGGTCGCCGAGTGGACCGGTGGCGCCGCGGACTTCGGCGACCACCCCCACCGGCCGGACGGCGTGGAGATCGACGTCTCCTATCCGGTGTTCGAGGGGGCCGACCGGTTCGCCTCCCGGCTGGCCGAACAGGTGGACCGCGAGGTGCGGGACTTCCGCGGGGCCAGCCGCGACCCCGTGCGCCTGGCGGTCGACTGGGAGGTCGTGGGCGCCGGGAGCGGCGTCCTGGGCGTGCGCCTGGTCCGCACCGAGGAGGACCTGCACGGCCGGCGCCAGGGATACGGAACGTACTGGTACGACGCGGAGACCGGGCACACCGCGTACTCGACGGAGCTCCTGGCGGACGACGACGCCCTGGGAAGGCTCGACGGGATCGTGCACGAGGAGCTGGCCGGGAACCCGGACGTGGACCCGGAGGGGCTGCACCCCGTCATGCGCACCTACGACTCCATGGGGTTCAACTCCGACGGCGACCTGCTCGTGGAGTTCGACGACGGCCACCTCTCCCCGGTGGTGGTCGGCCACCCGCCCTCGTCGGAACCGGGCCGGATCGTCGCGGTGGTGCCGTCGGAGGAGGCCGCGCCCCTCCTGTCGGACCTGGGAGAGCGCGCCCGGGAGGCGTCGGCGGCGGAGGAGCCCGTGCTCGCGGTGGACCCGCCCGGAGCCGTCCCGGAGTCCCTCCCGACCGCACCGGGGGTGGTCGCCGCCGGCGACCCGGACCTGGACTGCGAGGCCCCGGGGACCGAGTGCGTCGCGCTCACCTACGACGACGGGCCCGCGGAGGGGACCGCGGCCCTCCTGGACCTGCTGGCCGAGGAGGAGGTGTCGGCGACGTTCTTCCTCAACGGCGACCCCGCGCTGACCCGCCCCGGCGTGCTCCGGCGCGCCTACGCGGAGGGGCACGAGATCGCCAGCCACAACGACCTGCACGAGCACATGACGGAGTACTTCGACGACCGGGAGCTCCCCGCGCAGGTCGCGGCGGTCAGCGCGATGGTCCGGCGGCAGACGGGGCAGGACGTGGAACTGTTCCGGCCGCCGTTCGGCGACACCTCCGGACCGGTGATCGAGGAGATCGGCAGGCAGGGGATGGCCCAGGTCCTCTGGAACCTGGACAGCGAGGACTGGACCGGCCTGTCCCCGGAGGAGATCGTGGACGGCGTCATGGACGACGTCGAGCCGGGCTCGGTGGTGCTCATGCACGACACGCTCGCGCCGACCCTGGCCGCCGCACCGCGGCTCATCGAGCGGCTGCGGGAGGAGGGCTACGAGTTCGCGACCGTCAGCCAGGTCGTCGGCGACCCCGAGCCCGGCGAGTCCTACCCGGCGGCGGGCGTCACCGTCCCCGAGTACTGGTAGCGCGCGGGTCGGGGCGCACCGGGGCCGGGGGCCGCCCGGAAGCACCGCGGGGCCGGGGACCCCCGGGAGGGGTTCCCCGCCCCGCGGGACGCGGCGGCCGTCAGACGGCGGTGGACTCCTGGGGGCGGCCGGCCCCGTGGACGTCGGCGCCGACCGCCTCGCCGATCGAGCGGTATCCGGCCTCGCGGACCAGCCTGGCCAGGCCGCGGTGGATGCGGCGCGGCCAGAGGGGGCCGCCGTAGATCAGACCCGTGTAGCCCTGCACGAGGGTCGCCCCGGCGCGGATGCGGGCCCACGCGTCCTCGGGGGTCTCGATGCCGCCCACGGCGACCAGGGTGACGCGGTCGCCGACGCGGGCGCGGAGGCGGCGGAGAACCTCCAGCGACCGCTCCCTGAGCGGGGCGCCGGACAGCCCTCCCGCCCCGGCGGCCTCCACCTCCTCGGCGGAGGCGGCCAGCCCCTCGCGGGAGATGGTGGTGTTGGTGGCGATGATGCCGTCCAGCCCCTCGGCCAGGGCCAGGTCCGCGACCGCGTCGACGTCCTCGTCGGCCAGGTCGGGGGCGATCTTGACCAGGAGCGGCAGGGTCGGGTGCCCGGCCTCGGAGAGCGCCTCGCGAACGGCGGCGAGCAGGGGCCGCAGCTGCTCCACGCCCTGGAGGTTGCGCAGTCCGGGGGTGTTGGGCGAGCTGACGTTCACCACGAGGTAGTCGGCGTAGCGGGCCAGGCGCCGGGCGCTGAGGGCGTAGTCCGCGGGCGCGTCCGCCTCGGGCGTCACCTTGGTCTTGCCGATGTTCACCCCCAGCACGGGGCGGCGTCCGCCCCGCTGGTGGTGCAGGCGCTCGGCGACCAGGGCGGAGCCCTCGTTGTTGAAGCCCATCCTGTTGACGATCGCGCGGTCCTCGACCAGCCGGAACAGGCGCGGGGCGGGGTTGCCCGGCTGCGGCTGGGCGGTGACCGTGCCGATCTCGACGAAACCGAAGCCGAGCGCGGCCAGGCCGGACGGGCTCTCCGCGTTCTTGTCGAAACCCGCCGCCATGCCCAGCGGCCCCGGGAACTCCTGCCCCAGGGCTCGCACGGCGAGCTCGGGCTCACGCGGGCCGAGGACCCTCCCCATGGCCGAGGCCACACCGGGGATCGCGGTCACGCCGCGCAGTGCGGCGAAGCTCATCCTGTGGACCTTCTCGGCGTCCATGTGGCGCAGGACCGAGCGGAAGACAATCTGGTAGAACACGGTCATCCGTTTCCGTCGCCCTCGCGCTCGGCGAGGTAGCGTTCGAGTTCCGCGCCGAGTTCGTCGGCGGTGGGCAGGCCGGCCTCGTCGTCGGCCAGCGGGAGTGTGGGGCGTTCCTCGGGATCGGTCCGCGAGGACATGATGTCGTCGTACTGCCGCTCCAGGTTGGCCACGACACGCTGGACCTCCGCGGAGGCCGCCACCTGCTCGGCGATGTCGACGTCGGTCGCCCCCGCCACCTCCTCCAGCCCGCCGGTGGGCAGCGCGAGCCCGGTCGCCCCGGCCACGTAACCGGCGGCGGCGATGGCCGCCCGCGGGTACTGGGACTGGGCCAGGTAGCTGGGCACGTGGACGGCATAGCCGACGAAGTCGTGGCCGCGCTCCCCCAGGCGGAACTCCAGCATCGCCGCGGCGCTGGCGGGCACCTCGATCCGGCCGATCCACGGGGTGTGGCCCTCCACCAGCTCGGGGCGGGTGGAGTGCGGCGTGACCGTGACCGGACGGGTGTGCGGCACCGCCATCGGCACGCCGTGCGTGCTGATGGACAGCGACACCGAGAACCGCTCGACCAGCTGGACGACGGCGGCGGCGAAGGCCTCCCACTCCCGGTCCGGCTCCGGGCCGTACAGGACCAGGAACGGGGCGTTCTCCTCGTCGTGCATCCGGTACAGGGCGAGCTTGGGCGGCTCGTAGTCCGTCCAGGTGTTCTCCACGAAGGTCATCGACGGGCGGCGGGACCGGTAGTCCACGAGCCGGTCGGCGTCGAACGTCGCGACCTCCTCGGCCTCGAAGCGCTCGAAAAGGGCCTCGGCGACCTGGCGTCCGGTGTGTCCGGCGTCCACGAAGCCGTCCAGACAGACCAGCATCGCCAGCCCGGCGATGTCGTCGAAGCCGGGATGGAGTTCGTACAGATCTGCGGGGTCACGCACCGGGTTCTCTTCTCCACGACTGGTCGGATTCGCAGGGCGGCGTCCTCACGGCGGTCCGACCGCCGGGGCGCGACCGGGGAGGGCCCGGCATCGCACCTCCTGGGAGGCTGTGCCCTGCTTTCCCACAATACCGACCGGATCCCCCTCAGGCCTGCGATGGGACGCCTGTCACACCCCGGCCGCCGGAGCGTCCCCGCGGGTGCGCGCACGCGCCCCTCCTCCAGGCGGGGGACGCGACGTGAGCGCGCCCCTCGCGGCTCCCGCCCCCGGTCGGCGTTCGGGGCCCCGACCGGGGCCGGAACGGCCGCGCGTTCACCCGCCCGGACGCTGGGCGGCGACGCGGAGCGTGCGCAGCCTGTTGAGGACCGCGGCGACCTCGAACCGGCGCGGCAGGACGTAGTCGCCCCCGAAGTCGTCGCCGAGCAGGGTGACGCCCTCGGCCTCCAGCGCCTCCTCCAGGGAGTCGAGCGCCTCGGCCAGGGTACGCGCCCCGTCCAGGTGGCGGCCCGCGACGAGCTCGCGCAGGGCCAGCCCGGCTCCGATGAGCTGCCCCGGGTCCACGAACTGCTCCACGGACCGCACGTCGACGTCGCTCTCCCCGAACACGAGGACGTCCATGTCGCGGCGCTTGATCCTCCCCCGGCCCCGCGCGGTGTCGTCCACCGAGTCGGGGGCGACCACCCGGGCCCGCGGCGCGCCGAAGTCGGCGTCGGTGCGCTCGCGGGCCAGCTCCGCCGCCCGTTCGGTGACGTCGTGGGGGTGGTAGGCGTCCAGCATGACCACCTGGTCCGCGACGTCGAAGTAGTCACCACTGCCGCCCATGACCAGGACCGTGGACACTCCGTGGTCGCGGCGCAGGGGCCGGACCAGGTCGACGAAGGGCACGAGGGGCTCGCGGTCGCCGTGGACGAGCGCCTGCATCCGCTCGTCGCGGATCATCAGGTTGGTGGCGGTCGAGTCCTCGTCCACCAGCAGGGTGCGCGAACCGGCCTCGACGGCCTCGCAGATGTTGGCGGCCTGGGAGGTGGACCCGGAGGCGTTCTCCGTGCGGAAGTCGCTCGTGTCCGCGCCGGTGGGGAGGTTGCGGACGAACGGGCTCACGTCCACGCGCTCGACCCGCCGCCCCTCCTCCGCCCGGATCTTGACGGCGTCGTCCCTGGTCACCACCAGCTCCCGGCCGTCCCCGGGGACGTGGTCGTAGACCCCCCGCTCCAGCGCGTGCAGCAGGGTGGACTTGCCGTGGAAGCCGCCGCCGACGATGAGCGTGATGCCCTCCGGCACGCCCATCCCGGTCACGGCGCCCCGGTGCGGCAGGTCCACGCCCACCCGCAGGCTCTCCGGCGCCTCGAAGGGCACCGCCCCGTCGGCCATGGGCTCGTCGCTGACACCGCTCAGGCGCGGGAGGACCGCGCCGTCGGCGACGAAGGCGACCAGCCCCCGGCCCTCCAGGCCGGCGCGCAGCGCGACCGTGTCGGCGACGCTGTCGGCGAAGGCCTCGGCCGCGGCCGCGTCGACCGCCTCCCAGTCGAGGTCGTCGACCAGCGCGGGCAGGGTCGTGCACAGCTCGCGCTCGGCGGTGCGGCCGTCGATGCGGCGCCCGTGGCCGGGGAGGTCGATGCCGATGCGCAGTTCGAGGCCGCCGTCGGTGAGGCGGCAGGAGGAGCGCTCGATGACCTCCTGCCCCCCGGCGTCGATCTTGAGCAGGGAGCCCCGGAGCAGTCCGCGGGCACGACGGCCCAGGTAGTCGGCGGTGGCGCGGCGGCGCACCGGATCGCCCCACGCGCTTCTGGGGATGCCGGCGTCCGGCACGAGCACGCGCACGCGCGAGGGCGGGGCGAACGGGTCGGCCTGCACGCGCTGCACCGTCAGGGTGAAGTCGCCGAAGTCCCAGTCGCCCCGCAGGGACTTGTAGCGGCCGTAGGAGTCGCCGTCCATGCGGAGCAGCTCCGCCGAGAGGCGTGCGTCGTCCCGCACCCCCCGGAGGGGCTCGGGCTCGGGTCGGCGCCCGCCGCCCCGGCCGCCTCCCCCGCCGCCGTACCGGCGCCCCTGGCCGCCGCCCCCGTACCGTCCCGCCATCGGTGTCCTCCCTGGGTTCGGATGATCCTCCGGGCCAGGTTAGGGGTTTCGGGACAGCGTCGCAGAGGGCCTGTGGACGACCGTGTCCGCGCTGCTCAGGGGAGGTCTCGCGGATCCGGTGCCGGATCCGCCCCCGGCGGGTCCGGGAGGACGTCGGCGAGGAGGGCGGCGAACTCGTCCGCCGTGGGCGCGGTGTCCCCGAGCAGGCTGTGCAGCAGGACCCCGTCGATGACCGCGGCGACCACGCGGACCCGGACCGGGTCGTCCGTGTACCGCCGGGCGAACGCCGAGACGGCGGCGAGCCACCCGTCGGTGGCCTCACGCAGGTGAGGGCGTCTGGCGGCCAGCAGGAAGAGCTCGTACTCGGCGAGCAGGCGTCCGGGGTCGGCGGCGACCACGGCCAGGAGCTCCGCGAGCTCGCGCCGCCGGTCGCCGCCGCCGGAGAGGCGGCGCATCCGCTCGGAGTCCTCGTTCATCACACTGGTCAGGGCGGCCGTCAACAGGTCGCCCAGCCCGCTGAAGTAGTAGGTGGTGGCGGAGGTGGGCAGCCCCGCCTCCCGGGAGACGGTGCGGTGGCTGACGCCGGCCACCCCGTCGCGCTCGATGATGCGCAGGGTGGCCTCGATCAGCGCGTTCCGGCGCAGTTCCCCCTTGGCTCGGCGTCCGTCGGTCTGTTTCAGGGCCCCTCCTCCGGTCTACGGCGAGGGTAGCGGCACCGTGGCCCGGGGGCGCGCGACGCCTCAGCCGGGAGCCCCGCAGGCCCGGGGCTCCTCCGTCCGCGGTTCCCCGCCGGTTTCCCCGCCCTCCTCCGGGAGGGCGGCCGCGCGGCCCAGCAGCGGGGCGGCGACCGCCACCGCGACGAGGGCCGCGCCGCCGGCGGCCACCGCCACGAGGAACCCCCCGGTGGTGCCCGAGCCCTCCACCGCCGTCCCGGCGGCGAAGGTGCCCCCCGCCGTGCCGACGGTGAGGCCGGTCAGCGCCCAGGTCATGCCCTCCGTCAGCCGCTCGGCGGGGACGATCCGCTCGACCAGGGTCATGACCAGGATCATCGTCGGCGCGAAGAACAGGCCGGAGACGAACACCGCGGCCGCCAGCGCGGCGATCCCGCCGACCGCCAGGAAGGGGACCGTGGTCGCCGCCGTTCCGGCGACGGCCGCGACGAGCAGGACGTGCGGGCGTCCCCTCGGGTTCAGCGCGCCGAAGCCCAGACCGGACACGGCGGAGCCGAGGGCGTAGGCGGACAGGACGAGACCGGTGGCGCCGGGCGCGCCCAGCTCCTCGGCGAAGGCGACCGCCACGACGTCCACCGCCCCGACGATCACTCCCCCGGCGCCCAGGACGAGGATCAGGACCGCGAGCGGCAGGCCGAGGAAGCGCGTCCGCCGTCCGTCCCGGTCGGCGGGGACCCGCACCGGGGGCTCGGTACCGCGCTGGGCCGTGAAGAGGCCCACCCCCACCGCGAGGAAGGCCGCCGCGGCGAGGGGCCCGGCCTGGGCGAAGGCGGCGGTGCTCAGCACGACGGACAGGGCGGGTCCGGTGATGAAGGTGAGCTCGTCGGCCACCGACTCGAAGGCGTAGGCGGTGCGCAGCTCGGGCGAGCCCCGGTGCAGCTCGGTCCAGCGCGCCCGCGACATCGCGGACATGCTCGGCATCGTCCCGGCCGGGACGGCGGACGCGAAGAGCGCCCAGGACGGGGCGCCGAAGGTCACGCACGCGAGCATCGCCAAGAGCGAGACCACGCTGATCGCGGCGGCCGGCGGGAGCACGCGGCGCTGGCCGTGGCGGTCGGCGAGGCGCGAGACCTGAGGCGCGATCAACGCCATGGACAGGGTGAAGGTCGCGGCGACCGCGCCCGCGAGGGCGTAGCTGCCGTGGGTGGCGGCCAGCATCGTGATGATGCCGACGTTGGCCATGGCCACGGGCATGCGGCCGATGATCCCCGCGACGGCGAAGCCCCTGGCCCCGGGGGGCGCGAAGAGGCGGGCGTAGGGGTGGGGCATGGCGGGGCCTCCGAGGGCGTGAGAGGGGCGGCGTGTCCCGGCACGCAAACAAATGGGACACTTGTCCCAGATTCTTGCACGGGAAGCCCCCCTCCGACGGCGAACGTGACACACGTCATTCGCCCGCCCGGCGGAGAGTGCCTTTGCCCGGGCCCCTCCCCGGGGACTACGTTGCGGGGAACCCCTTCCGCCGAGGAGTTCCCGCATGAGCACGGTCCTGTTCGCCCCCGAAACCTTCAACCTCGCCGAGACGACCCGGGCGGTCGAGGTCGCCCGGCACCTGCGGGACCGGCACCGGTGCGTGTTCGCGGGGTACTCCGAGCGGTATGCGGGTGTGGTCGAGGACGCCGGTTTCGAGTACCACCGGCTCTCCCCCCAGCTCACCGACGCCCAGGCCGACCAGCTGATCCGCTTCGACCAGGGGCGGAGCCCGAACCACCCGTTCACGGAGGACGTGGTCCGGGCCAGGGTCGGGAGCGAACGCGAACTGAACGCCCTGGTGCGCCCGGCCGCCACCGTCATCGGCTCCACGCTCAGCCAGCTGGTGTCCGCGCGGGCCGACGGGATCCCGCTGGTCCACGTCAGACCGTTCGCCTACTCGTGGCCCCACCTGCGCCAGGCGCGTTCCCTGCCCCTGCTCGACGGTCGCGGCCGCCTGGCGGGGGCGGTCAACGCCGGTGCGGCCGTGCTGCTGCGCGAGGCTGCCCGGTACACCTCGTACAAACCCCGCGGCTTCGCGCGGGTCGCCCGCGAGTACGGCGTGGCACTGCCCCGACGGACCGTCGAGGCGCTGGACGGCGACCTCAACCTGATCGCCTCGATCTCCGGCTTTCTGCACCCGTACAGGCTCCCGCCGCACTATCGCTGGGTCGGGCCGATCTACGCCCGCCTGGACCGGGAGGTACCCCCGCAGGTGACCCTGGCGGCCGGGCGGGCCCGCGAGGCCGGCCGTCCCGTCGTGTACTTCGCCATGGGCAGCTCCGGCCGCCGCGACATCGTGCTCCGGGTCCTCGGCGAGCTCTCGCGGATGCCGGTGACCGTCCTGGCCCCGGTCGCCCACTACCTGGAACCGGGCGACCTCGAAGGGCTCGGCCGCCATGTGCACGTGTTCGACCTGCTCCCCGCACACGAACTGGGCGGCCTCATCGACGCCTCCGTGATCCACGGCGGGGAAGGGACCGTGCAGACCGCTGTGGCCTCGGGCAGGCCGTTCGTGGGGATCGGCCTCCAGATGGAGCAGCGCTCGAACATCGACGACTGCGTGCGGTTCGGCAGCGCGGTCGGGCTGACTCCGGCCCGGGCCCGGGGAGAGCGCCTGCGCCGCGCCTTCGAGGCCGTGCTGCACGACCCCGGGCTCCGGGCGCGCGCCGAGGAGCTGCGGGACCGCCTGGCCGGCACGGACGGCGCCAGGGCCGCCGCCGACCACGTGGACGCCCTCGTCCGTGGGGCCGGGTGAGCGACCTGCGCCCCGTCCGGCAGCGACCCCTCCGGCCGGACCTCGCGCATCGGGCCCGGGGGCGCCGGCCCCACGGGGCTGGGGCGCGGGTCACCGACGCGGATCCTTTCCGGCAGGCGCTCACCCGCGGAATCGGCCGTGGGCGCGGGTACGGCTGCGGTCTGGTGAGCCTCGCCGGGAGACGGGAGGACCCGGGGAGGGGGTGACGGGTGCGGCGGGCCTCCTCGGCGTCGGCGAGCGCAGGGCCCGGCCGCTCCGCCCGGAGGTGGAGATCGGCCCCGGGGGGCGCCGGGGCCGATCTCTCGGGGGGCCACACGTCCTCCCGGTACCAAGGGGGTGTCCCGGGCCGGAGTGTGGCGGGCACCTCCCCGGGAGGGGTGGGGAGGTGCCTCGCGTTCAGTTCTACCGGAAGTCCGGGTGCCGCGAGGGGGAAACCGTGATTCCGTCGGCCCCCAGTTCCCCATCGACGGCCGCCCGGCCCCGGAGGGCGCTCGTTGTTCCGGATCCGGTCCGGCCGCTCCGCGCCCCCGGGGCGGGCCTACCCCTCCAAGGCGGCGCGCAGGGCCCGGTCGTGCTCGTCGACGGGCTCGTCGGCCAGGTCCCCCACGAACACGGCGACCAGCTGGCCGCCCTCCCCTGTGACCTCGGCGATGAGGTCCCGCCAGTGGTGGAGGTTCGGGTGCTCGAAGTCCGGGCACGCCTCGGCCGGGGCCAGCTCGGCCTCCGCCGTCTCCAGCTGCTCGACCGACAGGGGGTAGGAGCCGCTGCCGGAGGAGTGGCCGACCGCCCTGGCCAGGATCACCGCCGGAAGGTGGTTGCCGTCCCGGTTGGTCAGGGTGAACGAGGTCCGGCCGTCGCGGATGACGCCGACGGCGTGGGCGGCCGGACGCCGCCAGCGCGGGTCGGCGGCCTCCAACCGCTCCCGGACCGCGATGATCTCTTCCCTGGTGGCCCACTTCTCCACGGGGTGCTCCTCTCGGCTGTCTGTTCCCGGGGCCGGACCGGCCCCCGTCGAACCCTAGGGGGACGGGGCCCGGGCGTGTTTCGCCGACACCCCGGCGGGCCCGGCGCCCGCACCGGACGACGTGGGCCGGAGCCGCCCCCGGACACGCTCAGAGGTGCAGGGTCCCGGTGGCGACCGTCACCGCCCGGCCGCCGATCAGCACCCGGCCGCCCCGGTCCTTCAGCAGGAGGTCGCCGCCGCGCGCGGAGGCCTGGTGGGCGGTCAGCTCCGCCCGTCCCAGCCTGTCGGCCCAGAAGGGTGTGAGGACCGTGTGCGCCCTGCCGGTCACCGGGTCCTCGGGCACCCCCACCGCGGGGGCGAAGACCCGGGAGACGAAGTCGGGCCCCTGCCGGGCCCGGGCGGTGACGATGACCAGCTGGAAGGGCAGGGCCGCGACCGCCGCCGTGTCGGGGGCCAGGCCCCGGACGGCGTCCTCGTCGGCGAGTTCGACGAGGAGGTCCTCCGCGCCACCCAGACCCACCCACCGGGGCCGCGCCCCCAGGGCCTCGGCCAGCCCCTCCGGGGCCTCGACCGGCTTCGGCGGCCTGGCCGGGAAGTCCATCCACAGCAGCCCGTCCTCCCTCGTGACGGTGAGGACGCCGCTGCGGGTGGTGAAGCGGAACGGTCCGGGCTCGCCGCGCTCGGTGAGCGCGTGCGCCGTGGCCAGGGTGGCGTGTCCACAGAGGTCGATCTCGACCGTGGGCGTGAACCACCGCAGTTCGTAGTCGGCGCCGGGGTCGTCCACGGGACGCGCGAACGCCGTCTCGGACAGGTTGAACTCGGCCGCGACCCCCTGCGCCCAGGCGTCGGGGTAGGCGTCGTCCAGGACCAGGACGGCGGCGGGGTTTCCGGCCAGGGGCCGGTCGGTGAAGGCGTCGACGACGCGGTACTCGGGCATGGGCCCAGGCTAGGCCGTGTTCCGCGGGTCGTTCCGGGCTCGCGGCGATCGGCGCGAGCGCCGAGCCCGCCGAAAGCACCGACGGACCACGCCCCGGGGCCGGGCGGGGTCGTGCCGGGGTCCGGTCGCGGAGCGGACGGCCCCCCGCCGGCCGGCGCTGTCACAGGGGCGGCTCGTCGAGGATGAACATGGTCTGGGTGCTCTTGACCTCGGGGATGCGCTGGAGCCGTTCGAGGACGAAGGTGCGCAGCGCGGCCGCGTCGGTGACGCGGACGAGGAGGAGCAGGTCGACGTCGCCGGACACCAGCGCCGCGTGGTCCACCTCGGGGATGTCGCGCAGGTAGCCCCGGAACCTCTCCCAGGAGTGCTGCTCGATGCGCACGGAAACGTACGCGGAGAGGGCGGTGCCGTACTTCTCGGGGTCGATGACGGCGGTGAACCCGCGGATGACGCCCTCGTCCCGCAGCCGTTCGAGCCGGGAGTAGGCGTTGGCCCTGGAGATGTGGGCCTGCTCCGCGACCGCGCGGATGGACATGCGCCCGTCCTCCCGCAGGAGGGCGATGATGCGACGGTCGGTGTCGTCCAGCCGCACGGCCATGTGTCTCACCTCATACCGCTCACACGATACCCGCGTGAGACCATCCGTGGCGCTCTGGCGAACGACCGGCCATTTTGTCCAGCATCAGCCTGGGGACATCGACAATATGGGGTGATTCACCGCATATTCAAGACATGAAGCACACCGATGAGCGACCTCGCCCGGCTCCTCCGCCCCCGCCGGTGGAGCCCGTGCGGCTCGTCGACCGGCACGGGCTGCGTGTGGAGCACCCGGGGTTCACCGCTCCCGACGGCGCCCGGCTGGCCGGGCTCCACCGCGCCATGGTCATCGGGCGCCGCTTCGACCGGCAGGCCCGCGCGCTCGCCGGCCAGGGCCTCCTCGCCGTGTACCCGTCCTCGGCGGGGCAGGAGGCGTCCCAGGTCGGAGGCGTGCTCGCCCTGTCGGACCGGGACTGGCTCTTCCCCGGGTACCGCGACAGCGTCGCCCTGGTCGCCCACGGGGTGGACCCGGTGGAGGCCCTCACGCTCTTCCGCGGCGACTGGCGTCCGGGATACGACCCCCGCCGCTACCGGTGCGCTCCGCAGTGCACCCCCGTGGCCACGAACGCCTCACACGCGGTCGGCCTCACCTACGCGGCCCGGCGCGAGGGTCGGGACGTGGCGGCCCTGGCCCTGACGGGTGACGGGGGCGACACCGACGAGGCCTACGACTTCGCCGCCGTGTGGAACACGCCCGTCGTCTTCCTCGTGCGCGGCGGCCACCGGGCCGCCGGTGCGCCCCCCTACCCGCGGGGCCCCGCACCCGTGCACGGAGCCCCCGGGCACGACAGGAAGGGCTACCGCGTCGACGGCGCCGACGCCGCCGCCGTGTACGCGGTCGTCTCCCGGGCGCTGGCCGAGGCCCGGGACGGCGGCGGCCCGGCCGTCGTCGAGGCGGTCGCGTACCGGGAGGACCCGCGGTCCTGCTGCGCGCCGCCCCGCCGGGAGGGGCCGGAGTCCGGGCACCGGTGCGAGGGCGACCCGGTCACCCGCGTGGAGGCCCTTCTGCGGGCGGAAGGCCTGCTGGGGGACCCCGGGGAGACCGAACGGGCCCTGGCCGCCCTCGGCTCCGAGGCGGAGGAGTTCGCCGCCTCGGTGCGCGAGCGCATGGCGCCGTCGGGCGGCCGCGACCCGCGTCCGCCGTCCGGGGGCGTCCGCCCCGCGGTCCCGTCCCTGCCGGGACGGCGCAGGGAGCCGGCCGACGGAGCCCGGATGCCCTGAGCGGCACGGCCGGGGCCGCCCTCCCCGGCCGTCCCCGCACGAACCTCCGCGCCGGGCACGCGGGGAGGCTTCGGACCCGTCGGCGACGGCGTTGTCGCCACCGGCGCGGGTCCGGGAGCCGCCCCGACCGCCGAGGCGCGGGACAGGGCGCGCGGACCCCGTGTCGGCGCGTCCGAGGGGCGGGCGGGCCGCCGCGGTCAACGGCGACCGGCGGCGCGCCCGCGTCCCGCGCGCCGGGAGCGTCCCGGCGCGGACACGCCGAAGGGCCGCGGCCTGTCGGCCGCGGCCCTTCGGGGACCGCTCCTGCGGGGGCGTCCGGCCTCGGGCCGGTACCGGTCGGGGGACCGGGAGGTCCCGGAGGACGCCCTGCGCGCTACTTGTTGCCGCGCAGCTTGTCGAACAGGGTGCTGAGCGTGGAGCCCAGGCTGTGGCGCCCGTCGCTCTCGGCCATCAGACCCTTGCCCTCGCTGTCGGCCGCACCGGCGTGCTGGCCGGCCGGACGGCGGGTCCAGGCGAAGAACAGCGCGATCAGGATCGCCGGGATGATGGCCAGGGTCAGCAGACCCGTGCCGCTCATCACGCCGTCCGCACCGGTGAGCTCGGCTCCGGAGAGGTCGTTCGCGGCGGTCTCGGCGGTCACGCCGCCGTCGCCGTTCCCGTCCTGGCCCTCGGCCGCGGCCGCGTCCTCGGACTGCTCCTGCTCCTTCGCCTGCTCCTCCTCCTTGGCGGCCTGGTCGGCGCCGTCCTCGGAGGTCTCCTTCGCGGTCTCCTCCTTCGGCTCCTCCTCGGTCTTCTCCTCGGGGAGGGGGGAGACGGCGTCCTCACACTTGTTGCCGGGCTCCTGGAAGGGGTGCGGGGCGCCCTCGGTGCCGTTCCCGTCGCCCCACTCGGTGATGTAGTACTCGACCTCGGCGTGGCCGTTGCCGCCGCCGACGGTCAGGGAGTTCTCGTCGAAGCTCGTGCCCATCATGTCGGCGAAGGTCTTGCCGTCGATGTCGAGCAGAACGTCGCAGTCCGCAGAGGGCTCCCCGGGACCGCGGTCACCGATGAAGAACTCGTACTCCTCGCCCTCGTAGACGATGTAGCCCTCGGTGCCGAGCGGCCAGCTGGGGCTGGAGAACAGCCCCTTCTGCATGGGCTCTCCGCCCGCGGGTGCACCGGTGTCCCCGTTGATGCCGGAACCGTCGTCCCAGAAGTAGGTCGCGGTGACTTCGCCGTGCTGAATGGGAGTTTCGTTGCTCATAAATTAATGGCCAGGTTGACGACAGGGCCGAGAAGACCGTGGGCACGACGCTCCAGAACACGCGGGCACGCTCGGTGCGCCCCGCGAGGGCGTCATGTCAGGGATCTCCCGCGTCGCTGGCGGCGAGTGGCGGGCGGGAACGGGAGCACCGATGGAATTCGGTGGTCCTCCGGCGTGAGCGCGTGGATACGCGCCGCCCGATTCCCGGTGAGGGTCTCGACTCCCTTGCGGCACTCGGCCGGTCAAGGGCTCGGCATCGACTCGCTAAAGACTCATAACGAAGCGATCACGAGGACACTAACCCAGGTTTAAGCAAAGTGTGCAAGCCTTCCAGGTAAAATGACAGCACGTGTTTACCCGTATACGTATCGCAGTGCCCTGGGAAAGGACCCCTGGAACGCGAGAACCCCTGCCGGACAGGGGTTCTCGGACGTATGCGGAGAAGGCGGAGGGACCGTTCCGTGGCCCGCGTCATACACTCGCCCGAGTTGACACGAAGCGTGAGAGGTGGGACGGGAGGCCGTGTACGGGCCGAAAAGGTCACGGTCCACGCGCCGAGGTCCCGCGGTGCGGTCGGGGGCGGCGCGGTCAAGGCCGAGCAATGCCCGTCCCGGGCGGGGGTCAGCGGCGACGGGGGCCTCTCCCCTCCGGGCAAAGGGAACTCCGGACGGTTGCCCGTCCGGAGTGTCAAGAAGGGGTCACGTGACTTGGCCGCGCCTGGCGAAGCGCTCCTGGCGCCACTCGCCCGTCCCGACGACCTCGACCAGGGCTGTCGCGGCGTCCCACACGTCGACGTGGCGCAGGTACAGGGGCGTGAACCCGAACCGCATGACGTCGGGGGCCCGGAAGTCACCGATCACCCCGCGCGCGATGAGCGCCTGCACGATCGCGTACCCCGCGCCCTCCTCGGGCTCCACCAGCGCCACCTGGCTCCCGCGCCGGGCGTGCTCGGACGGGGTGATGGAGGAGATCCCCGCCTGCGCCGCCCGGGAGAGGAACAGGTCGGTCATCGCCAGGCTCTTGGCTCGCACCTGGGCCAGGTCGGCCTCGGCCCACACGTCCAGGGAGGCCTCCAGCGCCGCGTCCGCGACCAGCGGCTGCGACCCGCTGAGGAAGCGCGAGACCCCCGGCGCGGGCTCGTAGTCGCCCGAGAAGTCGAACGGGCGGGCGTGCCCGTGCCATCCGCTGACGGGCTGCTCGGCCACCGCGTGGTGGCGCCGGGCCGCGTACAGGAACGCGGGGGCGCCCGGACCGGCGTTGAGGTACTTGTAGGTGCACCCGACCGCGAAGTCGGCCCCGCTGCCCGACAGGTCCACCGGGACCGCGCCGACGCTGTGGCACAGGTCCCACACCACCAGGGCCCCGTTCTCGTGGGCCAGGCGGGTGATGCCGGGCATGTCGCGCAGGGTCCCGCTGCGGTAGTCCACGTGGCTGAGCAGCAGGACGGCGACGTCGCCCCCGGCCAGTGCGGCCTCCAGCCCGGGACCGTCGGGGTCCACCCTGCGCTGGACGGCCCCGGCCAGCGCGACCGCGCCCTCGGCCACGTACAGGTCGGTGGGGAAGTTGCCGGCCTCGCCCAGCACGACGGAGCGGTCGGACATCCGCAGCGCCGCGACCAGGACCTTGAAGAGGTTGGCGGAGGTGCCGTCGCCGACGACGACCTCGTCCGCGGCGGCGCCGACCAGCGGCGCGACCTTGGCGCCCAGGGTGCGCGGCTTGTCCCACCAGCCCGCGTCGTTCCAGCTTCGGATGAGGTCCCGGCCCCACTCGCGCTCGATCATGTCGGCCACCCGGCCCGGGGTGGAGCGCGGCAGCGCGCCCAGGGAGTTGCCGTCCAGGTAGATCACGCCCTCGGGGAGGACGAACTCCTCACGGAACGCGGCGAGGGGGTCGGCGGCGTCGAGCGCGACGCAGTCCTCACGGGTGGTGGGCGTCATCGGTTCCTGCTTCCTGCTCGTGCGCGGGGCGCGGCGTACTGGTCAGACGGAGCTGCGGAGGGACCACAGCTCGGGGAAGACGTCCTGCTCGGCGTTGCGCGCCAGCCAGGTGAGGCCGCTGGAACCCCCGCTGCCGGGCTTGCCGCCCATCGTCCGCTTGACGGCCACGAGGTGGCGGTGGCGCCACCGCGTCACCCTCTCGGCGACGTCGAGCAGCGCCTCGGCCAGCAGGAACAGGTCGTTCCCGGGCGCGTCGTCGGCGTAGACGGCCGTCCACGCCGCCTCGACCCCGTCGCTGGGCTCGTAGTCCTGTGTCCAGTCCCGCTCGACGCGGTCGGCGGGCACCGGGAGGCCGCGGCGGTGGAGCAGGCGCAGCGCGGCGTCGTAGAGGCCGGGACTCTCCAGTACGGCCCTGAGCTGGTCCGCCACTCCGGCCATGGCCTTGTGCGGCCGGATCATGGCGGCCGACTTGTTGCCGAGCAGGAACTCCAGCTTGCGGTAGCCGTAGGACTGGAACCCGGAGGCCTCGCCGAAGGAGTCGCGGAAGCGGTTGAACTCGGTGGGGGTCATGTCCCCGAGCAGGCCCCAGGAGTCGTTGAGCACGTCCTGAGCGTTGCACGCCCGGCGCAGCCACGCCAGCGCGCCGGGCACGTCGTCCGCCTCCAGCGCGTCGCGGGCCGCCTCCCAGCGCTCCTGGACCAGCGCGAAGAGCAGCTCCATCACCTGGGTGGCGATGATGAACGCGGACTCGGCCGGCTCGGCGGTGCGCGGTCTCCGGAGGCCGAGCAGGGTGTCGATCCCGACGTAGTCGACGTAGGGGGTGTTCTTCTCGAAGGAGAGCGTCGGCCGCCCCCCGTCGGTCGCGGCCCGGCGCGCCCGGGCCGCCTCGGCCCCTTCCGCGTCCTCGCCGGGGGCGAACGGACACTGCTGGGCGGCGGTGGAGAGCATGACGACCCCTTGTCGGTACTGCTTGAGCGGCTGTGCGGGCACCGCGCAGCGCGGGGAACCGCCCCGGCACACGGCACCGTGTACGTGAGGTCACATCATCGGGCAGACACAACCGCGAAAGGAATGGCCGACGAACACGCAAGTCGGGCATTGGCCTAGCATTCGTCATGGTTAACGAGCTTCGACCTTGGGAACGCAAAGCATGGCCTCACGACTGGCAACCCCGCTGGACGGCGTCGACCAGCGCATCCTCTCCGAACTCCAGCAGGACGGGCGGCTGTCCTTCAACGAGCTGTCCCGCAGGGTCAACCTGTCGGCGCCCGCCGTCGCCGACCGCGTCCGCCGCCTCACCGACCGCGGGGTGATCACCGGCTACCACGCGCACGTCGACCCGGCCGCCGCCGGGCTCCCGGTGACCGCCCTGGTCCGGATGGAGTGCTTCGGCGCGCACTGCCTGCTGCGGGAGGGCTCCTCGCTGGAGCTGCCCGAGATCCTGCAGGTGCACCGGGTGACCGGCGACGACTGCTGCGTCCTGCTCATCGCGGTCCGCTCGATGGAGCACTTCGAGGAGGTCATCGACAAGCTCGCCGAGCACGGTCGCCCCTCCAGCACCATGGTCATGTCCAGCCCGGTCCCGTGGCGGGCCGTCAGCGCGCCCCGTACGCCATGAGCGTCCTCATCGACTCCGCGGTCTGGCCCGGGCCGCGCGGCCTGCTCTTCGCGCACCTGGTGAGCGACAGCTCCTTCGACGAACTGCACGCCTTCGCCCGCGCCATGGGGGTGGACCCGCGGGCGTTCGACCGCGACCACTACGACATCCCGGGCCACCTGCACGCCCGTGCGCTGGAGCTGGGCGCCGCGCACGTGACCGGGCGCGAGCTGGTCACCCGTCTGCGCGCGGCGGGGCTCCGGCGGCGCAAGGCCCCCAGGGTGGGCGGGCGGCCGTGAGGGCCCGCCCGGGGAGGCGCACGGCTCCCCCTCCCCGGGTGCGGGAGGGTCAGGGCGGCGGGGCGTCCAGGGGCGCCGGCGACGCCAGCCGGTCGAGTTCGGCGAGCATGTTGGCCCGGGCCCCGGCCTCCCAGTGCTCGCGGCCGAACGACGTGTGGAACAGGTGGGGCCCGTTCAGCAGGGACCGCAGGACCGCGGTGCGGCCCTCGCGGAACACCCGGTCGGGGACATGGCGGTACTCGGCCCTGACCGCCGCCGTGTAGGCGAGGTACTCGTCGGCCGGCGCGCCCAGGACCGACAGGTCGGCGTCGCAGACGACCGCGCCGTCCGCGTCCCCCTCCTCGGGGCGGTGCGCCGCGGTCACACCCACCAGGCGCACCGCCTCGCGGACCCGCCCGGGCTCCACGCCGATCAGGGACAGCAGGCGCCCGGCGAGCTCGGCGCTCTCCTCCTCGTCCCGGCCGGGGCGCCCCTCGTACACCGCGTCGTGGAACCAGACCGCGTAGCGGACGCAGTCGGCGTCGCGCGCCTCCTCCTGGAGGACGTCGACGGCGCGGAGCGTCTCCCACAGGTGCAGGAGCGTGTGGTAGCGGCGGTGCGGCTCGTTCCAGCGGTCCAGGAGCTCCGCCCCGACCGCGGCCGCCTCGGGACCGCCCCCGGCCAGCCTCCGCCAGGCGGCGGCCAGCAGGACCGCCTCCTCCTCGTTCAGTGGCAAGGTCTCTCACCGTTCACGCGGGTACCTCGGACACTCCCGGTCCTTCCCACCCGGGCGCGTCGCCACCCGGCCGGATCAGATGTCGGACGCGTCCGCCGTCCGTGCCCCGGGGGCGGGGACGGCGGACCGGTGCACGAGCACCGGGTCCACGGCCTCGCAGCGGGGCTCCCCGGCGTCCGTGCCGGGGCGGCCCCGCCACCGGCCGGAACCCGCGGACACCCGGTGCGCAACCGGGCATCACGACGATTCTCGGCCATATCATGGGATGAATTTTGTCGTCTCCACTGATGGCCCGCGCAGGACCGCCGTGCTGGAATCCGGGGAGCGGGAACCACGAGCGGGACGGGGTCGGGATGTCACCCATCGAGACACTGCGGCGGATGCACCGGATCGCCGGGTGGCCGCTGCTCCTCGCCAGTTTCCTGGCCCGCCTGCCCATCTCCATGGCCCTGATCGGCATGCTCACCCTCGTCACCGCCACCACCGGCAGTGTGGCGGCCGCCGGAGCGGTGGCCGGCGCCTTCGCCCTCGGCGAGGCCGTCGGCGGCCCGGTCATCGCCCGCTTCGCCGACCGGCACGGGCAGCGGACCCCCGTGCTCGTCATGGCGCTGGTCGACGCCGTCCTGATCGTCCTGCTGGTCCTCGCGGTCCGGTCCGGGACCCCGACCCCCGCCCTCGCGGCGCTGGCCGCGGTCACGGGCATGTGCCTGCCCCAGATGGGGCCCATGGCCAGGACCCGGTGGGTGGTGCTGATCCGCCGGGGACCCGACCGGGGCGCGGAACGGGAGCGCTCGGTGTCGGCCGCCATGTCGGTCGAGGGCGTACTCGACGAGGCCGCGTTCGTCCTCGGCCCCGCCCTCGTGGGCGTGCTCACCGTGACCCTCTCCCCGTCGGCCGGCGTGCTGGGCGCCGCCGCTCTCATCGGCGTGTTCGGGGCCGTGTTCGCCCTCCACCGGACCGCCCCGGCAGGGACGCCGCCGGTGCGCGGCTCGGAGGGCCGGATCGCCACCCCCGCCCTGCTCGTGCTCACCGCCCCCATGTTCTGCCAGGGGCTGTTCTTCGGCGGCATGTCCACCGGCGTGACCGCGTTCGCGGCGGCCTCGGGGTACGGGGACCTGTCCGGCCTGATGTACGCGGTGATGGGCGCCAGCAGCGCGGCGGCCGGGCTGCTGATGGCCTCCCTGCCCGCCGGGTTCTCCCTGACCGCCCGGACGCGGGTCGCGGCCGGGGGCCTGTTCGTGCTCAGCCTGCCCCTGTACCTGGACCACGGGCCGGCCACGCTCGCGGTGGCCGTCTTCGTGCTGGGCGCGGCGATCGGCCCGCACATCGTGAGCCTCTTCGGGCTCATCGAGCGGGCCGCCCCGCCCAGCCGCCTCTCCCAGTCGATGGCCGTCGTCCTGAGCAGCCTGATCCTCGGCCAGGCCCTGGGGTCCGTGGTCTCGGGCGCCGTCGCCGACGCGTACGGCCACCAGGGGGCGTTCGCCCTGGCCACGCTCGGCGGACTGGTCTCCTTCGCCGTCGCCGTCCTGGTGATGCGGGCCCGCTGGTACGCGCGGACCGGCGAGGCACGGGACGAGCCGGGGGCCGGAGCGAAACCCTCCGCCGCCCCCTCGGCGGGGACCCGTGCGGCGCCGCTCGCGGAGCCGGGTGATCCTGGGAACATCGGGCGTTAAGCCCGCGTTAAAGAGGGGTCCGTCCCCCTACACACCCACCTAGGCTTGTGGACCGTGCTCGAACTACTGACCAGCATCAATCCCCGGCGCAAAGAGGTGCCCGTGCCACAGCTCAACGGGCTCGCCCGCGTCACCCTCTCCGTGCGGGACCGCGACGAGAGCGTGCGCTTCTACCGCTCCGTCCTGGGTTTCAAGGTGCTCGGACGACGCGACCACGACGGCACACTGCGCAGCGAGTGCCGTCACCCCGCGTCGGGCCTGATGGTCGCCCTCATCCAACACCGCGACAACTTCAAGAACCGGTTCGACCGCAGGCACTGCGGCCTGGACCGGCTCACCCTGGGCGTCGACAACCTCGGTGAGCTGGAGGCGTGGGAGGAGCGGTTCGCGGACATGGACGTGGAGCACTCCCCCGTCATGCACCGCGAGGAGGGCTCCACCCTGCTGTTCTACGACCCGGACGGCACCGAGCTCGGGCTGTTCTGCCCCGCGGAGCTGGACGCCGACGAGGACTGATCCGCCCCCGCCGGCTCCGTCCCTCCCGGCACACGGGAAGGCCCTGTCAGTCGGTCTCGACCAGCTTGAGGCGCACGTCGCGCTCGCCCAGCTCGTCCACGGCCGAGCGCGGGAGCCGGTCGTCCGTGATGATCAGGTCGAACTCCTCCAGGCTGGCCACCCTGAAGGTGCCGAACTTGCCGTACTTGGTGCTGTCGACGGTGAGCACGCTCTTGGAGGCGATCCGCAGCAGCGCCTGCTTGGCGACCACCTTGGCCTCGGAGGGCGTGGTCGAGCCGCGGTCGACGTCCCACGAGCTGCTGGCGATGAAGGCCAGGTCCACGTTCACCTGCCGCAGGAAGTCGGCGGTGAACCGGCCGACCGAGGAGTGGTCGGAGTGCGAGACGACGCCGCCGGTGTGGATCAGTTCGATCCCCGGGTACTCCATCAGGTGCCCGACCACGTTGAAGTCGCTGGTGATGACCGTCAGGCCGACCTTGTCGGTGAGCAGCGGCACCATCTGGAGCGTGGTCGTCCCCGCGTCCAGGTAGATGGTGAAGTTCTCTCTGACCAGCTCCGCGGCGGCGCGCGCGATGGCGCGCTTGGCGGGGACCTCCAGCTGGGCCTTGGCCAGGTAGGAGGGTTCGCTCTTGAGCCGCGCCGCGAGCCGTACCCCACCGGTGACGGACAGGACCTTGCCGTCGTTCTCCAGCGCCTGGATGTCGCGCCGGACCGTCATGTGGGACACGGACAGCATCGACGTGAGCTCGTTGATACTCAGCACGTGACGCTCCTGGAGGAGCTTCAGGATGTGCTCTCGTCGCTGGTCCGGGATCATCGTTCGCCTCACACTCGGGGGCCGGCCATGGGGACACCGTGCGATCACGACGCCATGTAACAAAGTTTCCCAGCTCATCGCGCCCGGAACGGTGCTCTCCGGACGTGAGTCCTCTCGCAATCGCGGCGAAGGGGCCCGGCCGCTCCGGCCGGGGCGGGCCCGGGCCACCGCCGCCGCGGACCTTCTTGGTGGATGTTTTTCCTGTTTGCGCCACGTGGGACGGCGGAATTTGCCACCCTTGACCGCATGACGCTGTCCATCGCACTGCGCGGAGACACCGCCCGCTTCCCGGGCAACACGCTCCCGGCCCTGCGTTCAGCCTGGCGCGCCGGGGCCGATCTGGTCAAGATCGACGTCCACCTGACCTCGGACGGCTACTCCGTCCTGGTCGACGAACGACTCGTGGCCCTTCCCGGTTCCCCGCCCCGCCCCGTGGACGGACTCACCCTGGCAGAACTCGCCGGGGTGCGCGACGACGTGGAACGGCGCATACCCACCCTGATGGAGGTCCTGGCCGAGTTCGGCGCCCACGGGCCCCCGCCCCTGCTCGTCGGCGCGGACACGCCGAGGGCCGCGCTGGCCGCGGACACGCTCCTGCGCGAACGCGGGTTCGGCGACCAGGTGCTCTTCACCGGTTCGGCCGAGACCCTCGGCGCGCTCCGGGCCAAGAGCCCCGGCGCCCGGCTCCTGGCGGTCTGGGAGCAGCCGGACATGCCTCCGGACGAGGCCGTCCGCGCCCTGGGACCGGAGTTCCTGGGCGCGCACCACACGCTCGTGACCCGGGAAGCGGTCGACGAGATGCACCGCTTCGGGTATCGCGTCACGGCCTGGGCCGTGAACGAGTTCCCGGAGATGGCGCGTCTGATCGGCATGGGCGTCGACGCGCTCGCCACGGAGCGGATCGCCGACCTCGTGTCGCTGACGAGCGGTCGGGGCCGGGGAGGGGCGACGGCGGTCGGGGCCGTCTGAGCCCCGGGCCCCGGTCGCGGGCGCGGGCGGGAGGGCACGTTCCCGGAGCCCGCCGGGGGCCGTTCCGGCGCGTGGCCGCCGTGCCCGCGGGGGCTCGGCGCCCGCGGCCGTTCCCCGCCCCGTCGGGTTCCGCCGTTCCACGCCGCTTCCGGCCACCCCGCGGATACCCTGGAAAGCGATGGCCCCTCGGGTGAAGACCGCGCACCCCTCTCCTTCCCTGCGCCCTCCCGACGACGAGAACCCCTATGACGGCCCACACCTCGCCCCGCGCGCTCCGAGCCGCCGCCCCGGTCCTGGACTGTGCCGCGCGCCTCTTCGCCCGGCACGGCTCGCGCGGACCGGGCGTGTCCGAGCTGATCCGCCGCATCGCCCTGGAGACCGGGGCGGACACGGCCTCCCTCCGCAGGGCGTTCCCCACCCGCACCGACCTGGCCTACGCCGTCGTGCTCAGGTCCGCACACGAGCGGGTCGACGGCCAGCTGGCCGCGGACCGGCCGGACCTGCCCGCCGTCGAACGCATGGCCTCGCTGGTCAGACGCCATGTGGAGACCGGCTGGCGGCACCGGGCCGCGTCAGCCCTGGCACACGAGCTGCTGCCGGTGCTGCGGGCCGTCCACCCCGCGCGCCACAGGGAGGTCGGCTCCCTCCTGCGCCTCTACCGGGAGCACATGCGCGGGATCATCGAGGACGGCGCGGCCGCGGGCGCCTTCGCCGTACGCGACCCCGGCCGGGCCGCCGACGAGGTGCTGGAGACCCTCGACTCGCTCCTGTACTGGTACGACCCGGATGCGGGGCTGAGCCTGGACGGCCTCGGCGCCGTCTACGTGGACCTGGTCGTCCACCACCACCTGGGCTCCCCCAGGTGAGGGGCGGGCTCACCCGCCGACGAGCTGCTGGAGGTCCACCGACTCGGCCAGCGCCCGCAGTCCCGCGTCCCCGGGGTGGATGTGGTCACCGGAGTCGTAGGCGGGCAGGAGGCGGGCAGGGTCGGCCGGGTCGCGCAGGACCGCGTCGAAGTCCCACACCCCGTCGAACGGCGACGCCGGGTCACCGATCTGCGTGCGCAGGTAGGCGTTGACCTGCTGCCGTGCCTGCTCGACCTCCGGAGTGCAGCGCCGCTCCCCCCCGCAGGGACCGAGCGTGGCCACGAACACCCGGACGCCGCGCGCCTCGGCCAGCCGGGCGATCTGGCCGAGCCCGCTGATCACCGCGTCCGGGGAGGTGCCCCAGCGCAGGTCGTTGATCCCCGCGAAGACGACCACGGTCTCCACGCCGCTCTGCGCGAACACGTCCCTCTGGACCCGGTGGACCATGGCGACCCCGCTGGGGTTGGTGGACACCCCCTCCCCCGGGTACCCGTCGGTGACCACGTGGTTCCCGGCCACGCCGACGTTGAGCACACCGGGGTTGAGCACACCGGGCTGTGCCGCGAGGCGTGTGCTCAGCACGTCCGGCCAGCGGCTGTGGGCGTCGCGGGTGGACCGCGTCCCGTCGGTGAGGGAGTCGCCGAAGGCCACGATCGCGCCGGGCCCGTCGGCGACCTCGATACCGGTCAGGAAAGGCCACTGCGCCACACGCCCGGTGAACGGCGCCCCGGTGGTGTCGAGCGTCTGGTCGCCGCTGCCCGGCTCGCTGCTGTAGTTGGTGTCCACCGCGGCGTAGTGCACGGGGGCCGCGGTCACCAGTTCGGGGAGGTGGAAGCTCACCAGGACGTCGGTGTGCGGCGGCAGGAGGATCTCCACCGGGTCGCTGAACACCTGTCCGCCCGCCGGGATGACGGTGTCGGCGCGTCCGTCGAAGGTGAGGGGGACCGCGGCCCCGCGCGTGCCGGCGGCGTCCCCCTGCAGCGCCAGCGAGGCGGCGCCCACCGTGACGGGCTCCGCGGCGAAGGTGTTGTCGAGGCGGATCCTGGCGACGTGCCCTCCGGCGGTGGTGCGGACCGACAGGCGCAGGGTCTGGTCCTGCCAGGGGCCGACCTCCAGGTACCCGGAGGTGGCCCGCGCCCAGGAGCCGGTCCAGCCGGAGGAGGGGCGGCCGTCCACGGAGAACAGGTGCAGGCGGCCCCCGTCCCCGTCCACCCGCGGCAGGACCACGTGGGAGACCTCCCGGGCCGGGTCGACGGGCACGCTGCGCGCGTACAGGCGCACGGAGCCGAGGGTGGGGCTCGGTCCGCCGACGCCGGCGGAGTTGGCGTAGGGCAGCGAGAGCGCCGCGTCCCCCGCGGGTCCCTCGACCCAGTCGGGGACGGAGAGGACGAACTCCTGCTCCGTGCCGTCCGTGTAGACCACGCGGCCCGTTCCGTGGACCGCGGGGCCGCCACCGGCGCCGCCGATCCGCGTGGCGGTGGCCAGGAAGGTGAGCGATCCGTAGCGGTCCTCGTCCAACCGGAGCAGCTGGCCGTCCGAGACCACGTGGTCGGGGCGCCCGGGGGCGTAGTCGGGGAGCTCGAGCTCGGTGCCCAGGAGGACCACCTCGCGGCCGGGAGTCCACCCGGCGGCGGCCAGGGCCTGCGAGGAGAGGCTGTGGCCCGCGCCGTCGAGGTCGACGTTGGCGGCGGAGTTGTCCCGGGAGATGCCGATCTCGTCCACGAGGCTGGCGAAGGGGGTGCCGATGGCCCGGGGCGCCGCCTGCTCCTGCCGGTCCTGGACGCCCGCGTCCCCGTCACGCGAGGTCACGACGTAGAAGGCGGTCACGAGGACCGTCGCCACGAGGGCTGCCGCCGCGCCGCGGAGCAGGTGCGGGGCGAGGTCGTCACGTCTGCGGCGGTGCGCGCCGCGCCCCCCGGTCCCATCAGCGCCCAACGCTCGCCCTTCCCGATGAAGTTCCACCGACGTGTCGGACGACGCCGGGAGCACGGTGGTTGTGAGACGTGGGACACCTCTGCGCCCCGAACGGCCGCCAGTTTAGACGAGCCGTCCCCGCTCACACGGTCGTTCGGAGCATGTTCCGGACCGCGTCTGTGGGCACTTCCGGGCGGTCCGGAGTCCGGGGGAACACAGGGGTTCCCCGTCTCGCACGACGCCCGCCCGGCGGCCGGACGGACGGACGACAGGACCGGACGGCCCCTCTCCGAACGGTACGCAGAGGAATCCGTATGAATAAGACATACGCGCCGAAAGTCCACGAAGTTCACCAGGGCGGACACGGGTCCGCCCCCACCCCCTGCGGACGAAGGGGTTCTCCACCGGCCGAGGGCGGAGGGGCCCGGACCCGCGAACGGGGACCGGCGGGTCACGGACCGGCCGACCCCGACGAGCGCCCCGATGGCCGCACCTCGGCATTACCGCCACCGAGGATACCGGGATCTTCGGCACTCCTCCCCACGAAACCCGCCACCACCGGACGCACCCCGACCCATGGGGCTCTCGGGAGCCCGGAACCGGCACACGGGGCGGCCGGGACGGGAGGGACCGGCGCACCCGCCGCACGCCCCTCCGGGGCACTGGGAGGATCACACGGCCAATACAGGGACTAATCCCCCACAAGTAGCAGAATAGGACGGACGCGGCCTTGATGTCCTACTTCGGATTTACGCGAGGTACTTGGACGGGGCCGGGACCGGGTTCGACGACTTCCGAGGCCCGAAACTTCCACGCGTATTCGGCGCGGCCACCGGACGGAACCGTGGAAGTCCGTAGCCGACCGTAGGGCACAAGAAAGCGCCGCTGGCCTGTATCCGCAGGTCGGCGGCGCTTTTGGTGTGCCTGGAGGGGGTAGGCCGGGCAGGACTCGAACCCGCGACCCAGGGATTATGAGTCCCCTGCTCTAACCAACTGAGCTACCGGCCCGCCGTCGTCGGCAAACGTCATCCTAACAGGGTGTGTCCGGCGTTTCCGCGCCGTAAATCCGTTACAGGACAGGCCCTGCTGGGACCGGGTGCGCGGGCGCGCCGCGAACACCGCACCTGGGTCCCGGGCCCCGAGGGGGCTCGGTCTAGGGTGGTGGAGTGCGGCGCGCGACTGGACGGACCCCAGCGCCCGGCACCGACGCCGCGTATGACCCGTTGGTAACATCGCGGGTCGCACATCGTCGTCAGGAGAGTTCACGCCATGTCCAAAGCACCCGTCAACGTCACCGTCACCGGCGCCGCCGGCCAGATCGGATACGCCCTCCTGTTCCGGATCGCGTCCGGCCAGCTGCTCGGCGCCGACACCCCGGTGAAGCTGCGTCTGCTGGAGATCCCGCAGGCCGTCAAGGCCGCCGAGGGCACCGCGATGGAGCTCGACGACTGCGCCTTCCCCCTGCTCCAGGGCATCGACATCTTCGACGACGCCACCAAGGCCTTCGAGGGTGCCAACGTCGGCCTGCTGGTCGGCGCCCGGCCGCGCGGCAAGGGCATGGAGCGCGGCGACCTGCTCCAGGCCAACGGCGGCATCTTCAAGCCCCAGGGCGAGGCGATCAACGCCGGCGCCGCCGACGACATCCGGGTACTCGTGGTCGGCAACCCGGCCAACACCAACGCCCTCATCGCCCAGAGCAACGCCCCGGACGTCCCGGCCGAGCGCTTCACCGCGATGACCCGCCTCGACCACAACCGCGCGCTCACCCAGCTCGCCAAGAAGCTCGGCGTGTCGATCAACGACATCAAGAAGCTCACCATCTGGGGCAACCACTCCGCCACCCAGTACCCGGACCTGTTCAACGCCGAGGTCGGCGGCGGCAACGCCGCCAAGGCCGTCGGCGACCAGGCCTGGCTGGAGAACGACTTCATCCCCACCGTCGCCAAGCGCGGCGCCGCGATCATCGAGGCCCGTGGCGCGTCCTCGGCCGCCTCCGCCGCCAACGCCGCCATCGACCACGTCTTCGACTGGGTGAACGGCACCCCGGAGGGCGACTGGACCTCCGCCGCCATCCCGTCCGACGGCTCCTACGGCGTGCCCGAGGGCCTCATCTCCTCCTTCCCGGTCGTGTCCCGCGAGGGCAAGTGGGAGATCGTCCAGGGCCTGGAGATCGACGAGTTCTCCCGCGCCCGCATCGACGCCTCGGTCAACGAGCTCGTCGAGGAGCGCGACACCGTCCGGAAGCTCGGCCTCGTGTAGGGCCGCAGGGCCGCTGACGGGCACGCCTCCCACGGGGGCGTGCCCGTCGCCGTGTAGGGGCCGGCCGGGGCGCGCGGGGCGCCGCTGCGGGTCGGCGGGGGCCCGCCACGTCCCGAAGGGGACTTGGGAGCGGGCAGTATAGAGACTGTGAGTCTCATCGATGTGCTTCCGGCCGAACCAGAACCCGACTCCCTCTTCGAGGCGTTCGCTTTGTGGGCCGAGGAGCGGGGCCTCACCCTCTACCCGCACCAGGAGGAGGCCCTCATCGAGGTCGTCTCCGGGTCGAACGTCATCCTCAACACCCCCACCGGCTCCGGTAAGAGCATGGTCGCCACGGGCGCGCTCTTCGCCGCCCTGGCCCGCGACGAGTGCGCGTTCTACACCGCGCCCATCAAGGCGCTGGTGTCGGAGAAGTTCTTCGACCTGTGCAAGATCTTCGGCACCGAGAACGTCGGCATGATGACCGGCGACGCCAGCGTCAACGCCGACGCCCCCATCGTGTGCTGCACCGCCGAGGTCCTCGCCCAGATCGCGCTCGCCGAGGGCGCGAACGCGGACATCGACACCGTCGTCATGGACGAGTTCCACTTCTACGCCGAGCCCGACCGGGGGTGGGCGTGGCAGGTGCCCCTGTTGGAGATGCCGCAGGCGCAGTTCCTGCTGATGTCCGCCACCCTGGGCGACGTCAGCCGGTTCGAGGAGGACCTGGAGAAGCGCACCGGGCGCACCACGGCCGTGGTCGCCTCCGCCGAGCGCCCCGTCCCCCTCTACTACGACTACCGGGTGACCCCGCTGCACGAGACGCTGGAGGAGCTGCTCCGCGACGGCAACGCGCCCGTGTACATCGTGCACTTCACGCAGGCGCAGGCAGTCGAACGCGCCCAGTCGCTGACCAGCATCAACATGTCCACCAAGGAGGAGAAGGCGGCGATCGCGGCGGAGATCGGCAACTTCCGCTTCACGACCAAGTTCGGCCGCAACCTCTCCCGGTACGTGCGGCACGGCATCGGCGTGCACCACGCCGGCATGCTGCCCAAGTACCGGCGCCTGGTCGAGCGGCTGGCCCAGGCGGGCCTGCTCAAGGTCATCTGCGGCACCGACACCCTGGGGGTCGGGGTGAACGTCCCCATCCGCACCGTGCTGTTCACCGCCCTCAGCAAGTACGACGGGGTGCGCGTGCGCCGCCTGCGCGCCCGCGAGTTCCACCAGATCGCCGGGCGGGCGGGACGCGCCGGGTTCGACACGGTCGGCCACGTGGTGGCGCAGGCCCCCGAGCACGTCGTCGAGAACGAGAAGGCCCTGGCCAAGGCGGGCGACGACACCAAGAAGCGCCGCAAGGTGGTGCGCAAGAAGGCGCCCGAGGGGTTCGTCTCCTGGGACGAGGCGACCTTCAACAAGCTCATCGAGGCCGACCCCGAGCCGCTGGCCTCGCGGTTCCGGGTGAGCAACGCCATGCTGCTCAGCGTGATCGCCCGCCCGGGCAACTGCTTCACCGCGATGCGCCACCTGCTCACCGAGAACCACGACGACCGGCCCGCGCAGCGCCGCCACATCCACGAGGCGATCGCCATCTACCGGTCGCTGCTCGACGGCGGCATCGTGGAGACCCTGCCCGAACCCGACGACCAGGGCCGCACCGCCCGGCTCACCGTGGACCTCCAGGCGGACTTCGCGCTCAACCAGCCTCTGTCGACGTTCGCGCTGGCCTCGCTGGACCTGCTGGACAAGGAGTCGCCGACCTACCCGCTCGACGTGCTCACCGTCGTGGAGTCGACCCTGGACGACCCCAGGCAGATCCTCGGCGCCCAGCTCAACAAGGCCCGCGGCGAGGCCGTCCAGCAGATGAAGATGGACGGCATCGAGTACGACGAGCGCATGGAGCTGCTGGAGGAGGTCGACTACCCCAAGCCGCTGGAGGAACTCCTCCACCACGCCTACGACGTCTACCGGCGCGGCCACCCCTGGGTGGGCGACCACCCGCTCCGGCCCAAGACCGTGGCACGCGACATGTACGAGCGGGCGATGAACTTCGTCGAGTACGTCGGCCACTACGAGCTGGCGCGCTCGGAGGGCCTGGTCCTGCGCTACCTGGCCAGCGCGTACAAGGCGCTCAACCAGACGGTGCCCGACGACGCCAAGACGGAGGAGCTGCGCGACCTCATCGAGTGGCTGGGCGAGCTGGTCCGCCAGGTCGACTCCAGCCTGCTGGACGAGTGGGAGCGGCTGACCAACCCCGAGGAGGAGGCCCCGGAGGGGCAGGAGCCCGCCGAGGAGAAGGTGCGGCCGGTCACGGCCAACGCGCGGGCCTTCCGGGTGCTGGTGCGCAACGAGATGTTCCGCCGCGTCGAGCTGGCCTCCCGCCGCCGCTACGGGGACCTGGGCAAGCTGTCCCAGGACGGCGAGTGGAGCGGCGAGGAGTGGGCCGAGGCCGTGGAGGAGTACTTCGCCGAGCACGACGAGATCGGGACCGGACCCGACGCGCGCGGACCGAAGATGCTGCTCATCGAGGAGGAGACCGGGCTGTGGCGCGTGCGCCAGATCTTCGCCGACCCGGCCGGCGACCACGACTGGGGCATCAGCGCGGAGGTGGACCTGGCCGCGTCCGACGCGGAGGGCTACGCGGTCGTGCACGTGGTGGACGTCAACCGGCTGTGACCGTCGAGGGCCCGGGCGGGGTCGCCCCCCGGGCGGCGGTCACGCCGGGGCCGGTCGGCGCCGAGGCCCCCCTTGTGACAGGGGAACCGCGCCGCAGACCGCCGCACCGGCCCCTTTCCCCGCCTGTGGACGGCCCCGGTCAGCCGAGCAGGTGGGCGTTGACCTCCCGGACCCCCTGGGCGAGGTCGGGGCGCTCGACGACGGTCCTGCCCGCCGCCCGGAGCCGCTCGGCGCCGTCGCAGTCGACGAACAGGGCGGGCTCCCGCCAGGCGAACACCACGCGCGGGATCGGTGTGGTGAGGATGAGCGCGCTGCACGCCGTCGGCCGGGAGGCCCGGGAGCTGCACGGCTCCAGCGACGAGTAGAGGGTGGCCCCGCGCAGACGGGGGTCGCCGGGGTCGGTCCCGCGCAGCGCGGCCTCCTCGGCGTGGTCGCGCGGGTCGTCCCTGCGTGAGTAGCCCTCGCCCAGGACCGTGCCGTCCCCGGCGACCACGGCGCAACCGACCGAGAAGGCGGTGGCGGAGGGCGGGCACGACCGGGACAGCTCGACGGTCCGGAGGAGCCAGTGCGCGTCCGCGCCGCCCGCGGCCGGCGGCGGCCCGGGGGTCACCGGTCCTCCCCGCGGGTCCGGGGCACGCCCGTCCCGGCGCTCCCGTCCGCCCCGGCCCGTCCTCCCCCGGCCTCCCTCTCCTGCGGGCCGCGGTTGTCGGGGCGGTAGCGCAGGACCGCGACGTCCCCCAGGGCCCTGGCCTCCACGAGGCGCATCGGCGCGGCGGCGGAGTACGGGTAGGCGCCGGGCAGGACGAAGCGCGGCGCGTCCTCCTCCCCCACGAAGAACGGGGCGACCGCCAACCGGATCTCGTCCACCAGGCCCGACGTGAGGAACATGGTGTGGATGTGGCCGCCGCCCTCCACGAGCAGCCGGCCCACCCCGCGGTTCGCGAGGTCGGCCAGGACGGCCTCGGCGGTGGGCGGGCTTCCGGCGTCGACGACCTCGGCCGGCGGGTCCGAGGCGGGCCTGCCGGACAGGCCGGCCCTGGCGGCGTCCACCCCGGGCCCGCCGGTGTAGACGACCGCACCGGCGTCACCGGTGGAGAAGAACCGGGCCCGGGGGTCGAACTCTCCGCTGCGGGTGACCAGGACCTTGAGCAGGTTCTCGGTGCGGCCCTCCCCGCGTCTGCGCGCGCGCAGGGCAGGGGAGCGTACGAGGAGCCGCGGGTCGTCCGCACGCAGGGTGCCGGCCCCCACGAGGATCGCGTCGCATCCCGCGCGCAACTCGTCCACCTCGGCGAAGTCGGCCTCGTTGGAGAGGCGGAGCCGCTCCGGGGTGGTGTCGTCGATGCGCCCGTCGACCGACATGGCGCAGCTCAGGATGGTGTGGGGACGGTCCATGCCCCCAGGCTAGCGAGACGCCGGCGCCCGGGGCGCACCGCCGCGACGGGAGCAGCCGCGCCGCCGCCGGGGCCGGAAGAGGCCATCCGGCGGTTCCGGCGGCGGATCGGGTTTCGGGCCCCGCGCCGGGGGAAGGCCCCCGCCGGGCACCGTGCTCTTTTCGACGACGCAATCCGTTTGCGAAGTGTGCCGTATTCTTCTCCGCCTCCGTTGATTTCCGCAGGCAGTGGGCACGCACGATAAATGGGCGGTCGATTCGTAGTACTAATGCCTTATCCCGGACAGGCCCCGGGGAGCCCTGGACGCCTGCGGCAGTGCTTCCCCCGGGCCCTTCCCGCACGCCTCCGGAGCACCATCAGGATCGGAATCCTCCCGCTGGCCCGCCGGGGCAGGGGTTGTGGGGACCGAGCATCCTCCTTGATTCCTCACATAAAGGACATTACGCATATATGTCCTAGCCAACCCAAGTGTGCCGTAACGTACACGCCCGGTCGACCCGGGGCCACACGGACGCCGTCTTTTACCACCCGAGTCCGTGACTCGGTTAACAACCACGTCAACCAGGAATAGAATCCAGGGGTCGACCAAACTTCCCCACCTCAGACAAGAGGACGGCGATGTCTCGATTCACTTCCCCCGATTTCCTGAGGCAGGCGGGGGGCAAAAACGTCCGGGCCAACCCTCCGCCCGCCGTCGACCTGGCTCGTCCGAGCCTGGCACGGCTCCGTTCCTTCCACCTCAAGGGCAAGGACCACTTCGAGGTCGATCGCGACCTGGCGAGCAGGGCCGAACGCACCGCACCCGGTTTCCAGGACCTGGTCCTGGGTGAACGCGCCTTCCTCCAACGGGCCGTCCGCCACCTCGCCGAGAGCGAGGGAATCCGGCAGTTCATCCAGGTCGGCGCGGGCCTGCCCGCCCCCGGCGACCCCCACCAGATCGCGCAGGAGCACGCGCCGGGCGCACGCGTGCTCTACGCCACCGACGACCCCGTGGTACTGACCCACCACCTGGCCCTGCTCCGCGACGGACACACCACCACCGCGGTGCGGGCCGGCCTGACCACCCCGCGCAGGCTCCTGGACGACCCCGAGACCCGGGCGTTCCTCGACCTGGAGCGCCCCGTGGGGCTGCTGCTCACCGGGGTGGTCGCGCACACGTCCGACGCCGACGCCCCGGCCGAGCACATCGCGGCCCTGCGGGACTCCCTCGCGCCCGGCAGCCACATGGTCCTCAGCCACTACTGCCGTCCCGACCAGTCGTTCTTCCCCAAGGACTTCTCCCGGGCCGAACAGCTGGAGAGGGTGTTCCTGGACCGGCTCGGTTCGGGCCGCTGGCGCACGCGCAAGGAGATCGAGGTGTTCTTCGAGGGCTGGGAGGTCCCCGAACCCGGTCTGATCGAGGTCCAGCGCTGGCGCACGCTCCCCGTGGCCCCGCCGGTCCCGGGCTGCTACCAGATGCCGCAGCGCAACCGGCGGCTCATCATCGGCGGCATCGGCAGGATCTGACCGCCTCCGCTCCCCCTGTCCCGCGCTGGAGCCGCCGGCCCGGCAGCGGGAGGGGGCCGCCCCGCAGGGCGGGAGGCGGCGGAGCACCAGGACGGACCCGTGTGTTTGGTCGACCCCGACACCGCGCGGCGAATGTCCGCGGGGACCGCGTCGCGGCGGTCCCCCGGAACGGTCCGTAGAACGGAAGAGGGCCCCTCCCGTGGGAGGGGCCCTCTTCGTGTGGGCTCCCGCGATTGGACTCGAACCAATGACCTGCCGGTTAACAGCCGGCTGCTCTGCCAATTGAGCTACGCGGGATCGTGCGCCCCCGCGACCCGCGGGCCGTGGCGACAGGACAAGCCTAGCGCCTCCCCCGGGGTGCTCGCGACGTGTTTTCCGGGCTCCCGCGCCGGGTCGCGTGCCCCGTCCGCCGGGAGTCAGCCACAGGGTCCGGACATGCGGGAAGGGCCCGCCGGATCTCTCCGACTGGCCCTTTCCGATACGCTCCCGCGATTGGACTCGAACCAATAACCTGCCGGTTAACAGCCGGCTGCTCTGCCAATTGAGCTACGCGGGATCGTGCGCCCCCGCGACCCGCGGGCCGTGGCGACACCACTAGCGTAGCGCCCCCGGAGAGTGCTCGTGACCGGTGTCGGCACGTGTGGCGGAGCGGCGACAGGGTAACGTGCCAGGCACGGAACACGCCGATCGTCTCCAAGGTCTGAAGAGGGACCCATGCGCTACCGGATCACGTTCGTCGCCGGACTCGCCATCGGATACGTCCTGGGCGCCAAGGCGGGCAGGGCCCGCTACGAGCAGCTCGCACGGACGGCCCGCAGGGTCGCGGACAGCCCCGTCGTCCAGGAGGTCGCCGGGCTCGTCGGCGCCCAGGTCGGCAACGCGGGTCGCACCGTCTACGACAAGACCGTCAACAAGATGCCGATCACGTCGCTGCGCGACTTCCTCGCCCGGCCCACCGACGAGGAGATCGAGCTCGTCGAGTGGGAGACCAGGGTGTCCAACGGCACCCAGCCCGGGAGCGGGCGCTCCGACGACGACGGGGCGGACCGCCCGTGACACTGTTCCGCCGCGGCGTCCCCGCGGGGGTCCGCGCCGGGCTGGAGCGGGGCGAGCGCGTGCTGGCGCACGCGCCCGTCGCCGTTCCGGCCGGGCGGGACGCCGGCGAGCAGGTGCTCGTCACCACCACGCGCGCCCTGTACCTGCCCGGCGGGCGGGCCGTGCCCTGGGAGGACATCGACCGGGCGAGCTGGACCCCCGACACCTTCAGGTTCACGGAGGAGGGGGCGGGCGAGCACACGGTCCGCCTGCGCTCCGACCCGGCCGCCGACGGCGTCGACTACCGCCGCCTGGCGGAGACCGTCGCCGAGCGCGTCACCGCGACCATCCTGGTCAACCGCTTCGTGCCGTTCCCCGGCGCCGGATCCACCACCGGTTTCCGGCTGGTGGCGCGCCGTCCGCCCGGCGGCGCCGACGTGGACTGGCGCGTCCACCTGGGCGAGGGCGTCGACCCGGACGACCCGCGCCTGTCCGACGCCGTCTCCCGGGCGCTGTCGGCCCTGCACGACCAGATGGGCGTCTAGGACGTGGTCCGCGGGTCATTCCGGGCTCGCGTCCGCCGGGCTGCCTCTCGCCGCGCCGACCGCGCTCGGACAGCCAAACCCGGGCTGACCTTCGCCACTCGTCTTGCGAGAGATGGCCCGGCGACCGCTCGCGGCGATCGGCGCAAGCACCGAGCCCGCCGAAAGCACCCACGGACCACACCCTAGGAAGCGCCCTCCGGGGCGGCCCCGGGGCGGGACGGGCGCCGGTCGATCCCCCGGGCGAGGACCTCTGCCAGGTGCAGGGCCCTGCGCCCCGTTCCCTGCGCGATCTGGGTGCGGCAGCTGTAGCCGTCGGCGAGCACCAGCGTCTCCGGGGCGGCCTCCCGCACCCGGGGCAGCAGCTCGCGCTCCCCGATGGCCCTGGAGACCTCGTAGCGGCCCTCCGTGAACCCGAAGTCCCCCGCGAGCCCGCAGCAGCCCGAGTCCAGGACCTCCCCGTCGATCCCGGCCCTGGCGATGAGCGCGCGGTCGGCGTCGAACCCGATGACCGCGTGCTGGTGGCAGTGCACCTGGGCCAGCGCGGAGGCCGGCACCCGGGGCGGCTGCCAGTCCGGCGCGTACTCCTCCAGGAAGCCCGCCAGGGTGTGCACGGACGCGGCCACCCGCTCGCTCTCCGGGCCCGGCAGCAGCTCCAGCAGGTCGTGGCGGAGCGCCGCGGTGCAGCTGGGCTCCAGCCCCACCACCGGCAGCCCCTCCTCGACCAGCGGGGCCAGGGCGCGCACCGCGCGGCGCATGACGGCGCGCGCCACGTCGAGCTGCCCCGTGGACACCCATGTCAGGCCGCAGCACACCTGTCCCCGGGGCAGGACGACGGTGAACCCGGCGTCCTCCAGGACCCGCACGGCGGCGGCGGGCACGCCCGGGTTCATGTGGTTGCCGAAGGTGTCCGGCCACAGGACCACCCTCGGCCCCCCGCGGCGCGCCTCCCCCCGGGCGGCCCGGCGGCGGAAGGCGCGGGTGAAGGTGGTGCGGGCGAACGACGGCAGGTCGCGCTCGGCCGCCACGCCGGCGACCCTCTTCGCCAGGCGGGAGACCCCCGGCAGCCGGGTGGCACGGTCGGCCTCGGCCGGGGCCAGGGCCGCCATCCTCGCCCAGAGCGGCAGCCAGCCCATCGAGTAGTGGGCGGCCGGGCGCACCCGGTTGCGGTAGTGCTGGTGAAGGAACTCGGCCTTGTAGCTCGCCATGTCCACGTTGACGGGGCAGTCGCTCAGGCACCCCTTGCAGGACAGGCACAGGTCGAGGCTCTCGCGCACCTCCTCCGAGCGCCACCCGTCCGTGACGACCTCGCCCCTGGCCATCTCGAACAGCAGGTGGGCGCGGCCCCGTGTGGAGTGCTTCTCCTCCTGGGTGACCTGGTAGCTGGGGCACATGACGCCCGGTCCGGACTGGCGGCGGCACTTGCCGATCCCGGAGCAGCGGCGCAGCGCGCCGGCGGGGTCGCCGCCGTCGTCGCCGTAGGCCAGGGTCGCCCGCGACAGGAGCGGCAGCGGTGTCGCGTCCCGTCCCGGGGACGCCTGCCGGGACGGGACGGTGTCGGCGGCCACCCGGATGTCGGCGTCGAGTGGGAGGGGGTCGACGATGATGCCGGGGTTCATGAGGCCGGCGGGGTCCCAGACGCGCTTGAACTCCCCGAAGGCGCGGATCAGCCCCTCGGGGTACATGCGGGCCAGGAGTTCGGACCGGGCCTGGCCGTCGCCGTGCTCGCCGGACAGGGACCCGCCGTGCCGGACCACCGTGTCGGCGGCCTCCTCCATGAAAGCCCGGTACTCCTGTCGGCCGCGCTCGTGGGTGAGCTCGAAGTCGATGCGCACGTGGAGGCAGCCGTCGCCGAAGTGCCCGTAGACCACCCCGAACCGGCCGTGGCGCTCCATGAGGGCGTCGAAGTCGCGCAGGTAGGCGCCGAGGTTCTCCGGCGGGACCGCCGCGTCCTCCCAGCCCGACCAGGCGTCCGCCCCGGCGGGGGTGCGCTGGGTGAGCCCGGCGCCCTCTTCGCGGATGCGCCAGAGCGCCCTCTGGTGGGCCGGGTCGGAGACGACGCCGGCGTCCTGGGGGCGGGAGGCCCGGGGAAGGCCGGCGAGCATGCGGTCGGCGGCCTCGGCCGCTCCGCCGGGGTCCGGCCCGGCGATCTCCACCAGGAGCCAGGCGCCGCCCTCGGGGAGGGGAACCCGGGCGCGGGAGCCGTGCAGGTCCAGGGCCGCGACCATGCGGTCGTTGATGCCCTCGACGGTGAGCGGGGCGTGGCCGAGGAGGTCGGGGACCGCGTCGGCGGCCGAGGCGGCGTCCGGGTAGCCGAGGACCGCCAGGGCCCGGGCGGGCGGCGACTCGACGAGGCGGACCGTGGCGCCGAGGACGAACGCGCAGGTGCCCTCGGTGCCGACGAGCGCGGCGGCGACGTTGCGGCCCTTCTCCGGGAGCAGCCGGTCCAGGGCGTAGCCGGAGACGCGGCGCCGGAACTCGGGCATGGCGGTGCGCAGCTCGGCCCGGTGCGCGTCGACGAGGCGGGCCAGTGCGGTGTGGATCTCCCCCTCTCGCCCGGGCCGCCGGGTGAGGGCCTCGAACTCCTCCGCGGTGTCGGAGGAGCCGACGGTGAGGCGGGTGCCGTCGCTGAGCAGCAGGTCGAGGGAGACGATGTTGTCGGCGGTGGTCCCCCAGGCCACGGAGTGGGAGCCGCAGGCGTTGTTGCCGACCATGCCGCCGATGGTGCAGCGGCTGTGGGTGGAGGGGTCGGGCGCGAAGGTCAGCCCGTGTTCGGCGGTGGCGGCGCGCAGGTCGTCGAGGATGACGCCGGGCTGCACGGTGGCGGTGCGGGCCTCGGGGTCGATGTGCTCGATGGCGCGCAGGTGGCGGGAGGTGTCGATGACGACGCCGGTGCCGATGGCGTTGCCCGCGATGGACGTGCCGCCGCCCCTGGGGACGACGGGTACGCCGTGCGCCGCGCAGGCGCGGACGGCCGCCACGCAGTCCTCGACGGTCTCGGGCACGACCACCGCGAGGGGGACGCGCCGGTAGTTGGAGGCGTCGGACGTGTAGAGGGCGCGGGTGCCCGCGTCGAAGGAGACCGTGCCCCGGATGCTGCTCTCCAGGTCGCGGCGGAGTCCGGCGACGTCGGTTCGGGCGCTGGTACTGCTGTGCGGGTCGGCCATGGTGCCCAGGGTGGCGCGGCCGGTGGCGGCCCCGCAACCGTGCCGCGCGGATCCGTGTCGGCGGTGGCGGCCCCGCAACCGTGCCGCGCGGATCCGTGTCGGCGGGGGCGGGCCTGCGGGCGGAATCCGCGGGGGGCCGGGAACGGCGGCGGGACGGGGCCTCAGGGGGCCGGGACGGCACACGGGCGGCGGACCACGGAGGGCAGGCTCCGGGACACGGGTCCGGGCGGGCGGGACGGGCTGCCCGTCCGCCGCGGCGGGGCCTTCGGCCGGGCCGGCGGTCAGCCCCCGAGCGACGCGTCCATGGCGCGCACCAGGGTGCCGTCGGGGTCCATGTCCAGGTTCCAGACCATGAGCCCGCCCAGGCCCCGGTCGAGTACGTACTCGCCCTTGAGGGCGATCACGTCGGGGTTGTCGTAGGTCCACCACTCGTCGCCGTCGTGGACCCAGTAGGCGCCGGCCTCCTCGTCCAGGTGGCGGCGCCCCTCCAGCTCCTCCAGGTCGCCGAAGGCCATGGTGGGGCCGTCGTAGTGGTCGTCGGCGGGCCCCTCGGCGGTCTGGCCGCGCCCTCCGTCCCGGTCGGAGCGCACGCCCTGCCAGCCCCGGCCGAAGGCGGGGACGCCCATCACCAGCTTCTCCGGGGGCGCCCCCGCGTCGAGGTAGCGCCGGATCGCGGCGTCGACGCTGTTGGCGTCCGGCTGGGAGGCGGGCGCGAACAGGTTCGAGTGGTGGGCGGTCCCGTCGCTCCACGGCCCGGCGAAGTCGTAGCCCTGCACGGTGGCGAAGTCCACCTGCCCGAAGATCGCGGGGTCGTAGGACCCGCTGGTCTCCGCCGCTCCGGACAGGGACACCGACAGGACGTACTCCTCCCCCGTCTCCGCGGACAGCTCGTCGAGCCGGCGGCGGAACTCGGCGACCAGCAGGGTGAAGTTGGCGGCGTCGTCGGGGTGCTCGACGTTGTCCGGGTGCCCGGCTCCCCCGGGCCACTCCCAGTCCAGGTCGATGCCGTCGAAGACCCCGGCGGCCGCGCCGTCGCCCCCTTGGGGCTCGCCGCCGCGGACCGGGAGGTCGCCCCGCAGCCACAGGTCCACGCAGGAGGCCGCGAAGGCCTCACGGGACTCCTGGGTGCGCGCCGCGACCGAGAAGTGGGTCGACCAGTTCCAGCCGCCCAGGGAGAGGCTGGCCCCCAGGTCCGGGTGGCGTTCGCGCAGCAGGCGCAGCTGGTTGAGTCCGCCCGCGAGCTCCTGCTCGTACTCGTCGGGCTCGCCGCCGACGCTCTCGTCCCCCTCGTACCTGCGCTGGTACAGCTCCCACGGCTGGTCGTGGGTGTCGGGGATGTGGCAGAGCCCCTCCGGGCTGATCGCCCCGAACGCCCACATGAGCCGGGTCAGGCGGTCGGCGGAGCCGCTGTCCTCGAACTCCTTGAGGGTGTATCCGCGGTTGGCCACGTTCCAGTCGGCGAAGTACCCGATGCGCTCGGGGTTCCTCGCGGTCGCGACGGCGAAGAGCCCCGTGACCAGTGCCCCGGCGGTGACGACGGCCCCCAGCGCGAGGAGCGGGGAGCGCCGCCGGGGGAGGTCCGGGGTGTTCGGCTGGTTCGGGGTGGCGGTCACCCCTCGACGTTAGGGGCCGGGGGCGGCGGGCACCGGAGGTTCGGCCCATGTCGGCCACATGAGGCCGTTCCCGCCGCGGCGGGGAACCCTGGGGGCGGCCCGTGCGTTGGTTTTCGGGTCCGGGGTGGCGCGGGCGGGCGGCGCGGCGCGGTCAGTCGCCCGTGATGTAGTCGCGCAGGGTGCCGGCCCGGGAGGGGTGCCGGAGCTTGGCCAGGGTCTTGGCCTCGATCTGGCGGATGCGTTCGCGGGTCACCCCGAACTCGCGGCCGACCTCCTCCAGGGTGTGCGGGTGCCCGTCGGCCATCCCGAAGCGCAGCCGGATGATGCGCCGCTCCCGGTCGGACAGGTCGCCGAGGATGGCGTGCAGCTGCTCCTGGAGCAGGGTGAAGGCCGCCGCCTCGACCGGGACGACCGCGTCGGAGTCCTCTATGAAGTCACCGAAGTCGGACTCCTCGTCGCCGATCGGCGCCTGGAGCGACACGGGCTCCCGGGCGATCCGCTGGATCTCCAGGATCCGGTCCCCGACGCATCCGGCGGCCGAGGAGACCTCCGCGGTACTCGGTTCGCGCCCGAGCTGCTGGTGGAGCTGGTGCTGCACCCGGACGAGTTTGTTGATCGTCTCGACCATGTGGACGGGGATGCGGATCGTGCGCGCCTGGTCCGCTATCGCCCGGGTGATGGCCTGCCTGATCCACCACGTCGCGTAGGTGGAGAACTTGAACCCCTTGGCGTAGTCGAACTTCTCGACGGCGCGGATCAGGCCGAGGTTGCCCTCCTGGACGAGGTCGAGGAAGAGCAGGCCCCTCCCCATGTACCGCTTGGCGATCGACACGACCAGGCGGAGGTTGGATTCGATCAGGCGCCTCTTGGCCCGCCCTCCCTCCTCCACGAGGACGGCGAGCTCCTCCGGCGAGCACGCGCCGTCGGCGCACGACCGGTGCTGCGCGTACAGGCCGACCTCGACGGCCCTGGCGAGCTCGACCTCCTGCTCGGCGGTGAGCAGCGGCACCCGGCCGATCTCGCGCAGGTACAGGCGCACCAGGTCCGATCCGGAGCGGCGGGCGCCGTCGGGGGGCTGGGCGGCCTCGTCGGGGTCGGAGACCTCGATGCCGATCCGGGCGAGGTGGGCGACCGTCCGGTCCAGCGACTCCGGCGGCGCGTCCAGTCGTTCCAGGGCCGAGGCGACCTCGCTCCGGCTGACCGCCCCGCCACCGGTGTCGGGGAGCAGTCCGGCCACCTGGCGAATGGGTGGCATTTCGTTGGTCGCAACCGTGGGAGACACCATCCCATTGTGCCCTTTCGGGCACCGGAAAAGGGAGAACTACTATTGTCACCCCGGTGCTACATACCGTCCGCCAACTCGTCCTGGAAGGCACGTTTTTCCTGCTGGAGCGCCATGAGTTCGGTCAATACCCGCTGTTGTTCCTCAACCTGGGAACCCGATCCCAGGCGGGACAGCTCTGACCTCAGGTTTGACTCGCGCCGGTTGATGGAATGAGTTCTGATTGTGCTCAGCATTTGCCGCGCGTAATGCTCGTCGAGTTCTCCGTAGAACTCCACCTGCTCGACCGCCAGCCGGGTGAGGAAATCCCGCTGGGTCTCGTTGGGAGCGGCCTCCCGCAGGGCGCTCACCCACGCGGCGGGGTCGTGCGCGGCGGCCACTCCCCCCGCGGCGATGATGAGCTGGAGCACCGCCTTGTGCTGGGGGACGGTGAAGTCCTCGTCGGTGAACTTGTCGAAGCCGACGGCCAGGGACGGGTACTGGAGGGCGATCTTGAGCGCCTGGCGCTCGCGGAGCAGGGACTGGTCGTTCAGGTTGTACGGGGCGTCCTGCGCGTCGGGGGTGGGAACGGGGCGCGCCGCGGGCGCGGCCGTCCGCCCCTCCTGCGCGCCTCCCCGGCGGATGTGCTGGTTGACGCGGCGCAGCACGAAGGACTCGTCCAGGATGCCGAGCCAGCGGTCCAGGTTGGTGCCGTAGAGCCTGCGCACCCCCGCGTTGCGGATGCTGGCGACCACCGGCGCGGCGGCGTCCAGCGCGGCGATGCGGCCCTCGGGCGCGGAGAGGTCGTAGTCCTCGATGACCTTGCGGATCATGAACTCGTACAGGGGCGCGGGGTTGTCGACGAGGTCCGCCACCGCCTGGTCCCCGTGGCGGAGCCGCAGGTCGCAGGGGTCGAGCCCGTCGGGCTGGACGGCCACGAAGGTCTCGGAGGCGAAGCCGTGCTCCTCGGCGAAGGCGCGCACCGCGGCCTTCTGGCCGGCCGCGTCGCCGTCGAACGTGAACACCACCCGGCCGCCCTGGTTGGAGCGGCCCAGGAGCATGCGGCGCAGGATCTTGAGGTGGTCCTCGCCGAAGGAGGTGCCGCACGTGGCGACCGCGGTGGTCACCCCGGCCAGGTGGCAGGCCATGACGTCGGTGTAGCCCTCGACGATGACCGCCTGGCTCTTCTGGGAGATGTCGCGTTTGGCCAGGTCGAGGCCGTACAGCAGCCGCCCCTTGTGGAAGATGGGGCTCTCCGGCGAGTTGAGGTACTTGGGCCCGTCCTCGGCCGGGTCGAGCTTGCGCGCACCGAAGCCGACGACCTCCCCGGTGACCTCGCGGATGGGCCACAGCAGCCGGTTGCGGAAGCGGTCGTAGGCGCCCCGACGCCCCTGGCTGGCCAGCCCTCCCTCGATCAGCTCCTGGTCGGTGAAGCCCTTGCGTCGCAGGTGCGAGGTGAGGTTCTCCCATCCGGCGGGCGCGTAGCCCAGGCCGAAGTGCTCGGCGTGGACGCGGTTGAAGCCGCGCTCGTCGAGGAAGCGGCGGGCGGTGACGGCCCCGGCGGTGAGGAGCTGCTCGGCGAAGTACTCCGCGGCGGCGCGGTGCGCGTCGAGGAGGCGCTGCCGTTTGCCCGAGTCGTGCCGCGCCGTGCTGCGGCCGCCCTCCTCGTAGCGCAGGGTGACCCCGACCTGCCGGGCGAGCGACTCGACGGCCTCGGCAAAGCTGAGGCTGTCGATCTTCTGCAGGAAGGAGATGGTGTCCCCGCCCTCCCCGCAGCCGAAGCAGTACCAGAGGTTCTTGGAGGGGGTGACGTTGAAGGAGGGGGACTTCTCGTCGTGGAAGGGGCACAGCCCCTTCAGCGAGCCGCCTCCCGCGTTGCGCAGCTGGAGGTACTCGCCGATCACGTCCGCGATGGGCGCGCGTTCGCGTACGAGCGCGATGTCTTCGTCTCTGATCCGGCCTGCCACGGTCCCCAGGGTAGTTCTCCCCCGGGCCGTTCCGACCGCCGTCCGGGGCACCGCGGGTTCTCCCGCCGTCCACACCCCTGACACCGGGGGGTCGGCTCCTCGCCGGTCGGCCCTGGGAGGGTGCGACCACCACCGGTCCAACCGAGGAGGGACGACGCGGTGCCTGGCATCCCCCACCGGCCCGGCCGCACCAGGACGTTGTTCGTCGTGGCCGCCGGAACAGTCATCGCGGCGCTGCTCGCGGCCATCGGCGTGGTCCTGGTCGACCGCGTCCTCGGGGACCGCCGGCCGGTCGAGGGGATCGTCGGGTCGGAGAAGGTCGCGTTCTTCGAGGACGAGCGCGTGGTGGAGAGGTTCGGCGAGCTGGGGTACGAGGTGCGGGTGCGCCCGCGCGGATCGCGCCTGCTGGCGGAGGAGCCCGGCGACGCGGACTTCGTCTCCCCCGGCTCCCGGCACCTGGCCGAGCGCGCCAGGGAGCTCAACGGGGTCACCGCCGAGTACCAGCCGTTCAGCACCCCGATGGTCCTCCTCGCCTACGAGCCGATGGTCCGGGCCCTGGAGGAGGCCGGGGTCGCCCGGCGGGCCGAGGACGGCGCGTGGGAGTTCGACATGGCGGCCTACCTGGAGCTGACGGAGGAGCGGACCCGCTGGCGCGACCTGCCCGGCGACTCGGTGAGCTCCAGCAACCGCAACGAGGTCCTGATCCGGACCACCGACCCGCGCACCTCCAACTCGGCCGCCATGTACGTGGCCGTCCTCTCCTACCTGCTCAACGGCGAGGAGGCCGTGTCCCCGGGCCCGGTGGACCGGGAGATCGTCGACACGCTCTCCCGGCTCTTCCTCGCCCAGGGCCAGCCCCCCGAGTCCTCGCAGCAGCCCTTCGAGCAGTTCCGGGACCTGGGCGCGGGCCACACGCCGCTGGTGTGGGTCTACGAGTCCCAGTACGTCCACGCCATGGTGGAGGGCCCCGCCCCGGCGGACGGCGTGGTGGTGCTCTACCCGGGGCCGACCGTGTACGCCGAGCACACCGTCGTCCCCCTCACCGGGGCGGGCGACGAGGTCGGGCGCCTGCTCACCGGGGACGCGGAGCTCCAGGCGCTGGCGGCCGGCCACGGGTTCCGCACCGAGGACACCCGGCACTTCCAGGACCTGGTGGACGAGCACGGCCTCTCCGTCCGCACGCAGGTCGCCGACGTGGTCCACCCGCCCGCCTACGAGGCCCTGGAGTCCCTGCTGACCGGTATCGAGGACGCCTACACGAGCAGCGGGATGCGTCCGCCCGCGGACGACGGGGAGGACACGGGCCGCGCCGGCGGAGGCGCGGCGGCGGGAGGGGCGGGATGAGGTCCCCGACGGCTTCCGCGGCGGGCGCCGCGGCCCTGGCCCTGGTCCTGGCGGCCGGGGCTTGCACGGTCCCGGGCGGGTCCGCGGACACCCTGAGGGTGCTGGCGGGCAGCGAGATCGCCGACCTGGAACCCCTGCTGGAGGAGGTCTCCGAGCGGACCGGCGTGACGGTGGAGCTGGACTACACCGGCACCCTGGACGGACTCGCCCGGGTGGCCGGGGGCGACACCGACGGGTACGACGCCGTCTGGTTCGGCTCGAACCGCTACCTGCACCTGGACGGGGGCGGCAGGACGGCCGTGCACACCGAGACCCCCGTCATGGTCTCCCCCGTGGTCCTGGGCGTGACCGGGTCGCGCGCGGACGAGCTGGGGTGGACCGGCGGCGCGGAGGTGACCTGGGCGGACGTGAGCAGGGCGGTCGCGGAGGAGGGTCTGACCTACGGGATGACCCACCCCGGCGCCTCCAACTCCGGCTTCTCGGCGCTGATCGGCGTGGCCTCGGCCCTGGCCGACACGGGCACCGCCCTGGAGAGCCGGGACGTGGAGAGGGTCCGCCCGGAGCTGGAGGAGTTCTTCGGGGGCCAGGAGGTCACCGCGGGCTCGTCCGGATGGCTGTCGGAGGCGTTCGAGCGGCGCGCCCGCGAGGGGCGGCCGGTGGACGGCCTGATCAACTACGAGTCGGTACTGCTGTCGCTGAACGCCTCCGGCACGCTGGAGGAGCCGCTCGCTCTGGTGCACCCCGCGGACGGCGCGGTGACGGCCGACTACCCGCTGACACTGCTGGCGGACCCCTCGGAGGACGCCGTGTCCGCGTACGGGCGCCTGGTCGAGGACCTGCTGTCGGGCCCGACCCAGCAGCGGATCGCCGACGACACGTGGCGCCGCCCGGTCTCCCCGGACGCGGTGCTGCGGGCGCAGGTCCCGCCCCTGGTGGAGCTGCCGTTCCCCGCCCACAGGCAGGTGGTGGACGACCTGGTCGCCGACTACGTCGGCGTCCTGCGCCGTCCGGCGCGCACCGTGTACGTGCTGGACGTGTCGGGGTCGATGGAGGGCGAGCGCATCCGTGAGCTGCGGTCGGCGCTGGTGGCCCTGACGGGGGCGGACGGCGGGTCCCTGGCCCGGCGGACGCAGGCGTTCCAGGAGCGGGAGGAGATCACGCTGCTGCCGTTCGCCACCGAGCCCGGTGAGCCGCGCACGTTCGTGATGGAGCCGGGGTCCGCGGACGCGGTCGCGGAGGACGTGGCTGAGGAGGTCCGGTCCCTGGAGGCCGACGGCGAGACGGCCACCTACGACGCGCTGCGGGAGGCGTACGCGCTGCTGGAGGGCGGTTCCGGCGACCACCTGACGTCGGTGGTGCTGATGACCGACGGCGAGGTGAACCTGGGTTCGGACCTGGAGGACTTCCGGCTCTCCCTGGAGGAGCTGTCGCCGGAGGTGGCGGCCGCGCCCGTCTTCACGGTGCTGTTCGGCGACTCGGACGAGTCGGAGATGTCGAGCGTCGCCGAGGTGACGGGCGGCCGGGTCTTCGACGCCCGCGAACAGGACCTCGAACAGATCTTCCGGGAGATCCGCGGCTACCAGTAGGGCTGGCGGGGCGGCGCCCTCGGCCGCTGTCGGCGGCGGCCCGGCGGTGCGCCGTGCGGGGAAGCGGTCCGCTCCCCCGCACGGCGGTCCTCAGGGCCCCGCGCGGACACCTCCCTCCCCGGACGGGGACGGGTCGTCCGCCTTCGGGCCGGCTCCCCGGGCCGTCCCGCCCGGGGGCCTCACGTCGAGGGTGCGCCCCACGGTGACGCGGCGCTTGTTGTAGATGTCGAACGCCACCGCGAGCAGCAGCACCAGGCCCTTGATGAGCTGCTGCCAGTCCACGCCGAGACCGATCAGCGACATGCCGTTGTTGAGCACGCCCATGACCAGGGCCCCGACCACGGCCCCGACGACGGTGCCCACGCCCCCGGCGGCGGACGCCCCGCCGATGAAGGCCGCGGCGATCGCGTCCAGCTCGAACATGGTCCCCGCGCCCGGAGTGGCCGCGTTGAGCCGTCCCGTGAACACGAGGCCGGCGAGGGCGGAGAGCACGCCCATGTTGACGAACACCCAGAACGTGGTGCGGCGCGTCCTGATCCCCGACAGCGCCGCGGCCTGTTCGCTGCCCCCGACGGCGTACACGCGGCGGCCGGCGGTCGTGGACCGCATGACGAACGAGTAGCCGGCGATGAGGGCGACCAGCAGCAGCCCCACGAGGGGGAGCCCGTTGTACTGGGCCAGCACGTAGGCGAACACCATGATGACCACGGCGGTCACCGCCGAGACCAGCACCGTGACCGCTGTCGGCGCCGTGGGCAGCTCGTGCCTGAGGTCGCGCGCCCGCGAACGCCACTGGATCCACACCACGGCCGCGGCGCCGGCCGCGCCCAGCAGGAGGGTCGGCAGGTGCAGGCCCAGGACCTCGACGTCGGGCAGGAAGCCGCTCGCCATGTTCCGCAGCGAGGTGGGCAGCGGGGCGATGGACTCCCCGCCCAGCACGGCCAGGGTCGCCCCGCGGAAGACGAGCATCCCGGCGAGGGTCACGATGAACGCGGGCACGCGCACGTACGCGACCCAGAACCCCTGCCAGGCGCCGATGAGGGCGCCCAGGAGCAGTGCCGCGGGGACGACCACGACCGTGGGCAGCCCCCACGACGTGAGCATGATGGCCGAGACCGCGCCCGTGAACGCCACCACCGAGCCGACCGACAGGTCGATGTGCCCGGTGACGATGACCAGCATCATCCCGATCGCCAGGATCAGGATGTAGGAGTTCTGCATGATCAGGTTGGTGACGTTGAGCGGGGTCAGCAGCAGCCCCCCGGTGAGGATCTGGAACAGCACGATGATCGCCACCAGGGCGACGGCCATGCCGTACTGCCGCGCGTTCGCCCGTATCAGGGTCGTGGCGAGTGTCAACGGACGGGTGGTCATCGCGGGCTCCTCGGGTCGGTCCGGTCCTGGTCACCGGTCCGTGTCATGAGTCTCATGAGGGTCTCCTGGTCGGCCTCCTCGCCCGGGACCTCGCCGGTGATCCGGCCCTCGCACAGGGTGAGGATCCGGTCGCACATGCCGAGGAGCTCGGGGAGCTCCGAGGAGATGAACAGCACGCACGCGCCCTCGGCGGCGAGCCTGCGCACGATCAGGTAGATCTCGTACTTGGCCCCGACGTCGATGCCCCGGGTGGGCTCGTCGAGGATGAGCAGCTCGGGGCGCGTGAACAGCCACTTGCCGAGCACGACCTTCTGCTGGTTGCCGCCGCTGAGGGTGCGCACCGCCTGGGTGGTGCCGTGGCTGCGGACGCGCATCCGCTCGCTCATGCGCGCCGCCTCCACCGCCTCCAGCCCGGGGTCGAGGACCCCGCGGGAGGAGACCCGGTCCAGGGCCGCCATGGTGGTGTTGTGGCGGATGTCGTCGTCCAGGATGAGCCCGAGCGTCTTGCGGTCCTCGGGGACGTAGGCGACGCCGCCGCGGATCGCGGCGGCCACGGTGCCGGTGTCCAGCTCCTCCCCGTCCTTGGTCAGGCTGCCCCTGACACGGCGCCCGTAGGAGCGGCCGAACAGGTTCATGGCGAATTCGGTGCGCCCCGCGCCCATGAGCCCGGCGAGCCCGACGACCTCCCCGCGCCGCACGGTGAGGCCGACCCCGTCGACCATGAGCCGCCCCGGCTGGGTCGGGTGCGCCACCGTCCAGTCGCGGACCTCGAAGCGTGTCCCTCCGATCTCGCCGACCCGCTCGGGGTAGCGCTGGTCCAGGTCGCGGCCGACCATCCCCCGGATGATGCGGTCCTCGTCGACGGAGGGCGTCCCGTCCTCGCCCCGCTCCACGGCCAGGGTCTCCACGGCGCGGCCGTCCCTCAGGATGGTGATCTCGTCGCTGACCCGGACGACCTCGCCGAGCTTGTGCGAGATGAGGATGCAGGTCACCCCCTCGTCCCGGAGCCCGAGGAGCAGGTCCAGGAGCCGGTCGCTCTCCACCTCGGTCAGGGCGGAGGTCGGCTCGTCGAGGATGAGCAGCCGCACCCGCTTGGCGAGCGCCTTGGCGATCTCCACGAGCTGCTGCGCGCCCACGCTGAGGGCCGACACCGGCGTGGTGGGCGCCTCGTCCAGGCCGACCCGCCGCAGGAGTGCGCGCGCCTCGGCGTGGGTGGCCCCCCAGTCGACGACGCCGCGCCGGGCCCTCTCGTGGCCGAGGAAGATGTTCTCTCCGACCGACAGCTGGGGGACGAGCGCCAGCTCCTGGTGGATGATGGCGATCCCGGCGCGCTCGCTGTCGGCGACCCCCGCGAAGGCGCAGGGGTCGCCGTCGACGAGGATCTCGCCGTCGTAGGAGCCCGCCGGGTGGACCCCGCTGAGCACCTTCATCAGCGTGGACTTCCCGGCGCCGTTCTCGCCCATGAGGGCGTGGACGCTCCCGTGTCCGACGCTCAGCGACACACCGTCCAGGGCGCGCACGCCGGGGAACTCCTTGCGGATGTCGCGCATCAGCAGCAGTGGCCTGCCGGTGGGGGCCGGTCGTGTCTGCGTCTCGCTCATTCGAGGTCGGACTCCTCGTAGTAGCCGCTGCCGACCAGTTCCTCCTCGTAGTTGTCGATGTCCACCGACACCGGCTCGAGCAGGAAGGCGGGGACCACCTTGACCCCGTTGTCGTAGCTCTCGGTGTCGTTGACCTCGACGTCCTCCTCGGCGAGGAGGGACTCGACCATGTCGACCGTCTGGGCGGCCAGGGCCCGGGTGTCCTTGAAGACGGTCTGGGTCTGCTCGCCCGCGATGATCGACTTGACCGAGGACACCTCGGCGTCCTGGCCGGTGATGACGGGCAGGGGCCTGTCCCCGCTCCCGTAGCCGACCGCCCTCAGGGACTCGATCACGCCGAGGCTGATGCCGTCGAAGGGCGACAGGACGGCGTCCACCTCCTCGTCGGAGTAGTGGGCGCTGAGGAGGTTGTCCATCCGGGCCTGGGCGACGGCGCCGTCCCAGCGCTCGGTGGAGATCTGGTTCATGGAGGTCTGCCCGCTGCGGACGACCAGCGTCTCGTCGTCGATGTAGGGCTGGAGCACGGCCATCGCGCCGTCGTTGAAGAAGAAGGAGTTGTTGTCGTTGAGCGGACCGCCGAACAGCTCGATGTCGAAGGGCCCCTCCTCGTTCTCCAGGTCGAGGGCGTCGACGATGTAGTCGCCCTGGAGCTCGCCGACCCGGAGGTTGTCGAAGGTGGCGTAGTAGTCGACGTGCTCGCTGTCGAGGATGAGGCGGTCGTAGGCGATCACGGGGATGTCGTTGTCCGCCGCCATGTCGAGGACGTCGCCCAGGGCGGCGCCGTCGATCGCGGCGATCACCAGGACGTCGACGCCCCGGGTGATCATGTTCTCGATCTGGGAGATCTGGTCCTGCACCACGTCCTCGGCGAACTGGAGGTCGGTGCCGAAGCCGCGCTCCTCGAACTCCTCGACCATGTTGGCGCCGTCGGCGATCCAGCGCTCCGACGACTGGGTGGGCATGGAGATGCCGATGGTTCCGGCCTCCCCCTCTGGGCGGGCGGCGTCCCCTACGCCGCCGCAGGCGGTGAGCAGGAGCGACGCCCCTATGACTGCCAGGGCCGGGAGGGCCCTCCGGTGGTCTCGCATGTACTGGTTCCTCTTCCTTCCGGTGGGGGGTGGTCGCCGTTCAGCGGCGGCCGGTGGACAGGGTGACGACGGACCAGGAGACGGGGGGCAGCGTGAGGCCGAGCCGTCCGCCCTCCAGGCGCGCGTCCTTGTTGGGCGAGGGGGTGACCCGGTCGGGGTCGGCCATGCTGTTGGCCGCGTAGGCGTCGTCGTCGGCGAGGGTGAGCGCCGAGGTGACACCGGCCGGGGCGAGTCCGCGCAGGTCGGCGTCGAGGGCGACCGGCTGGTCGACGGAGCGGTTGACGACGAACAGCGCGGCGGCGCCGGTCGCCTCGTCGTGGGTGACGGCGGCGTCGACCACGGGCACCCCGCCGTACCTGGCGGTGTCCTGGAGGGGCGCGGCGACCTCTGCGCGCAGTACCCGGCCGGAGGCGGACGCGGCGGTGAGCGCGAACGGGTGGAAGATGGTCTGCCGCCATGCCGGTCCGCCCGGCTCCGTCATGATCGGGGCGATGACGTTGGCGAGCTGCGCCTGGCTGGCGGCGGTGACGCGGTCGCTGTGCCGGAGGAGGCTGATGAGCATGTTGCCGACCACGACGGCGTCGGCGACGTTGTACCGGTCCTCGATGACGCGGGGGGCGGTCCTCCAGTCGTCGGCGGGCTGGACCTCGGCCAGCGCCCGGTGGCGGCTCAGGTACCAGACGTTCCACTCGTCGAAGGAGAGCTGGATGCGCTTCGTGTCGCGCAGCCTGGCCCCGACGGCGTCGGCGGTGGAGGCGACCGAGTCGATGAAGTGGTCCATGTCGGCGACCGAGCCCAGGAAGCTGGCCAGGTCGCCGTCGTGCTCCTCGTAGTAGGCGTGCAGGGAGATGTGGTCGACGGCGTCGTAGGCCTCCTCCAGAACGGTGGCCTCCCACGCCCCGAAGGTCGCCATGCCCGAACCTGAGCTGCCGCACACGACGAGTTCGAGGTCGCGGTCCGCCATTTTCATGGCGCGGGCGACCTGCGCGGCCTTGCGCCCGTAGGAGCGGGCGTCCAGGTGGCCGATCTGCCAGGGCCCGTCCATCTCGTTGCCCAGGCACCACATGCGGATGTCGTGGGGGTCGGGGTGTCCGTGCTCGGCCCGCAGGTCGGACAGGTGTGTGCCGCCGGGGTGGTTGGCGTACTCCAGCAGGTCCAGGGCCTCCTGGAGCCCCCGGGAGCCGAGGTTGACCGCCATCATGGGTTCGATGCCGAGCCGTCCGCACCACGTCGCGAACTCGTTCAGCCCGAACTGGTTGGTCTCCAGGCTGTGCCAGGCGAGGTCGCGGCGGACGGGTCTGCGGTCCTTGGGGCCGACGCCGTCCTCCCACCGGTAGCCGGAGACGAAGTTGCCGCCGGGGTAGCGCACGGTGGTGACGCCCAGCTCGCGGACGAGGTCGGCGACGTCGCCGCGGAAGCCGTCCGCGTCGGCCGTGGGGTGGCCGGGTTCGTAGAGGCCGGTGTAGACGCAGCGGCCCATGTGCTCGACGAACGAGCCGAAGGTCCGTCGGTGGACCGGGGCGACGGTCTGGGCGGGGTCGGCGGTCAGGGAGGCGTGGAGCATGGGCTTCCTTCGGAGTGGGGGGTCATCCCTTGATCCCGGCGCCGGCGACGCCGGTGACGATGTTCTTCTGGAAGAGCAGGAACACGAGGAGGAGTGGAACCGCTCCCAGGACGGCCGAGGCCATGACCTGGGCGTACTGCACCCCGTACTGCCCGGCGACGGTGCCGAGCCCCACGGGGAGCGTCATCATCTCCGGGTCGGTCGTCACGATGAACGGCCACAGGAAGTTGTTCCAGGCGCCGATGAAGGTGAAGATGCCGACCGCGGTGAGGACCGGTCGGGACAGGGGCAGGACGACGCTCCACAGGATGCGCGCCGGACCGGCCCCGTCCATCCGCGCCGCGTCCTCGTACTCGCGGGGGACGGCGTCGAAGAACCGCTTGAGGATGAACACGAACACCGGCGCGACCACCTGCGGCAGGGCGACGCCCCAGTAGGTGTCCACCAGGCCGAGCTGGGTCATCAGGACGAACTGCGGCACGATCAGGGTCTGCGGCGGGATGAGGATGCCCCCGATGACCAGTGCGAACAGCCACCCCCGGCCCCGGAAGTCGAACCGGCTGAACCCGTAGGCGGCCAGCACGCACAGGACCAGGGTGAGCACCGTGACGATCACGGTGGTCACGGTGGAGTTGACGGCCCAGCGGACGAGGTCGCCCCGGGCCAGCACCAGCCGGTAGGCCTCCAGCGTGGGCTCGGCGATCGACCAGGTGACCGGCAGGAGCGTCGTCTCCCCCTCGGGCTTGAGCGAGGTGTCGATCGCCCACAGCAGCGGGAGGAGCCAGGCGAGCGCCGCCAGTGCGGCGACCGTGTACAGGGCGGCGGAGCCCACGGTGACGCGGGGGAGCCGCCTGCGGGGGGCGGGGCCGCGGGTGCTCGGCCGTCCGGCGGGGGGCCGGGTCGCCAGGGGCCGGGCTGCGGAGGGCGGGACTGCGGGGGGTCGGGCTGCGGCCATGGCGTCAGGCCTCCTTCCGGGAGAAGAGGCGGAACTGGGCGACGGAGGCCGCGATGACGATGACCATGAAGACGTAGGCCATCGACGAGGCCAGGCCGATGCGGAGCCCGACGAACCCGGAGTCGTAGATGTACTGGATGGCGGTGCGGGTGGCGAAGTTCGGGCCGCCCGACGTCATCAGGTAGATCTGCTCGAACACGCGGAGCGACCCGATCAGCTGGAGGACCGCGATCAGTGCGGTGGTGCGCGCCAGCAGCGGGAGCGTGATGCGGCCGATCCGCTGCCAGGCCCCGGCCCCGTCGATGGCCGCCGCCTCGTAGACGTCACCGGGGATCGACTGCATGGCGGCCAGGTAGAGCAGGTAGTTGAACCCGACCTGCCACCAGGCGGTGGCGACGACCACGGAGACCATCGCGGTGCCCTCGCCGAAGAGCCACTCGGGGCCCTCCACGCCGATCCGGCCCAGCATGCCGTTGAACAGGCCGAGGCTGGGGTTGTACATCCAGCCCCAGATGAGCGTCATGACCGCGACCGGGAGCACGAACGGGGCGAAGAAGCCGAACCTCAGGAACCAGCCCAGTTTGCGGGCGTGGTCGGTCAGCAGGGCCAGGGCGAGGGCGAGAGCCACCATCAGCGGCACGCTGAGCACGGTGAAGACCAGCGTGTTCCACAGCGACTCCCACATCGCGGGGTCGGTGAGGCTCTCGGCCCAGTTCTCCAGGCCGACGAAGGAGGTCGGCCCGCCGGCCAGGCTGCGGTCGGTGAAGGTGTAGCCGAACCCGACGATCGCGGGCCAGAGCAGGAACACCAGGTAGAAGGCGAGGAAGGGCAGTACGAACCAGAGCCCGGTCCGGGCGGCGGGTCGGCGCCGCACGTCGGGGAGGTCCGTCCGGCCGTCCGGCGGGGCCGCCGGGGCACGAGTGGTCACGGGGTTCCTCCCTACACCGGTGAGGGGACGGCGATCAGGGTGCGGATGGCCCCCTTGAGCTGGTCCAGGGCCTGTTCGGGGGTCTGGGTGCCCTGGTGGAGGGTGGTCAGCGGGCCGGTGGCCTCCTCCTGGAGGCGCCCGGCCGAACCGCTGAACCAGGCCTGCGGCTCGAACTGGACGTTCTCGGCGGCCTCGGCGTACTCCGACTGCGGGTGCAGGGCGTCGTAATCGTCGCTCTCCACCACCGGCAGGTAGGCGGGGATGTGTCCTCCGGCCGCCCAGGTGATGCTGTGGCGCAGCATCCAGGCGGCGTACCCGACGGCGGCGCGGGTGCGCTCGGGGTCCCTGTCGCGCTGGTGGGGGAACACGTAGCAGTGCGAGTCGCCGCGGGTGCGGTTGTTGCCGAACACCGCCGGGAACTGGGTCGCGGTGAACTCCGTGCCCGCGGCCTCCAGGGTGGGGATCTCCCAGTTGCCGTGGATCATCAGCCCGGCCTGGCCGTTGGCGAGATTGGCCGCCGTGTCGGCGAGCATGGAGTGCCTCGGCGACAGCCCCTCCTCGGAGAGCCGGTACATGACCTCCATGGCGGCCAGCGCCTTGTCGTCGTCCAGCTCGAAGTCGTCCTCGCCGATGACGAGGTCGCCGTCCTGCTGGCGGTAGAGCGCCCAGAAGTTGGGCCAGGGGGCCCAGGTGTCGACGGACAGGCCGTACTCCCCGGTCGCGCCCTGGATCTCGCGGAGCAGGTCGAGGTAGCCGTCCAGCCCGGAGACCTCGACGAGCCGGTCGTCGGCGTCGAGCACGCCCGCCCTGCGGCACACGTCGAGGTTGACGAACTGGATGAGCACGTGGGTGTCGATGGGGATCGCGTACAGCTCCCCGTCGAAGAAGCACTTCTCCCAGATCCGCGGGAGCACCACCGTGTCGTCGATCCCCGCCTCCGCGAGCATCACGGGGTCGATCGGGTCGAGGAGCCGCCCGGGCGCCAGGCTCTCCAGCCGGGACACGTGCACGGTGGCGATGTCCGCGCCGCGCCCGCCCGCGGCGCCCATCGCGACCTTGGTGTAGAAGGGGGAGCCCCACGTGAAGGTGGTGGCCCGGAAGTCGACGTCGGGATGCTCGCGTACGTAGGCGTCGTGCATCTCGATCATCCGCATGCCGTCCCCGCCCGCGAACAGGTTCCACTGGCGCAGGCGGGTCCTGCCGGAGAGCAGGGCCGGGGAGGGGCCGCACCCGGCGGCGGCCAGGCCCGCGGCGGCGAGGGCTCCGGCGGCGAAGGCCCGGCGGCCGGGGCCGCGCGGGGCCGGGTGTTCGGGGGGAACGGGGGGTTCGGGGGATTCGGGGGGTCGGACGCGCATGGTGTTCTCCTTGCGCCGGGGGGTGGGGAGGGCCCGGCGGGCCCTCCCCGGGAAGCGGGCGCCTCGGCGCCGCGGGTTCCGGGTCAGACCCGGACGTACTCGATGCCGGCGAGCGAGCAGAGGACCTTCCAGTCCTCGGCCCTCGCGCCGGTGTTCATGACCATGTGGTGGGTGCCGCCGGACCTGAGCCAGGCGTCCATGCACGACCGCACGCCCGTCTCCGGGCGGAACTGTCCGTAGGGCATCTCCAGCGACGGCAGCCCGGGCGCGTCGATCACCTCGCCCTCCGCGACCACCAGGCGGAAGTCCTCGCCTCCGAGGAAGACCAGGGAGGCGAGGGTCGCGGGGCCCGGCCGGTAGCGGAAGACGATGGTCGGCGGGTCGTCGAGGCCGCCGATCCCCAGGGGGCGCTTGATCAGTCGGACGGGCTCGTCCTCGCGCGCGATCCGCCAGTTCCCCTCGCCCATGTGGCTCATGAGGACGGAGTCGCTGGGGAAGTCCATGGCGTACATCTCGGTGAAGTGGCCGTCCCCCGCGAGCTGGTGCCCGGCGTAGACGATCGAGGCGGCCAGCACGTCGCCCTCGCCGGCGAACCCGTACCCCTTGGCCATCAGGGTGGAGGCCGCGGCCATCGGCAGCCGCGCGAAACGGCCGTCCTCGCCGATGGCGTCGAAGTGGGTGGAGTAGGCGCCGGCGCCCCGCTCCTCCAGCAGCCTCTCGATGCCCAGCTGCATGCGGGCGTGGTCCTCGCGCTCCTCCTTCGAGAGGCGCCCGTCCACCTCGAAGGCCCCGTCCTCCCAGGCCATGAGGTCCGCGACCTCCTCCCCCGGAATCTCGGCCATCGTCCGGTGGAGGGAGCCCGGCGCGATGACCTCGACCTCCGGCCCGAGCTTGCGCAGCAGCGAGCTCTCGTCCACCCGGGCGTCGCCCATGCCGTTCATGGGATAGCCGAACACGCCGACCCGGAGGCCCCGCAGCGCCGTGACCGCGCGGGCCGCCCTGGCCCAGCGGTCGATCCTCCCGGCGAACTCGGGGCTCTGCCACTCGCCGGTGACGACCTCGAAGGGGAGCCCCGCGCGCACCATCGCGTTGGCGGTGTCCTGGGCGCCGTGGATGCCCTGGTTGTAGGTCATGTCGTCCATGTCCCAGGACGGGGAGACCGCGGGATCGGGCTGGATGTTGGCCAGGGCGATCGGCAGCCGGGCCCCGCCGAACATGCGGGTGACGCGGAGGGAGGGCCCGTAGGTGAGCATGACCACGAGGACCCCGTCGAGGTCCGCGTCCTCGAACGCGCGCATCGCGCGCTCCGCGTCCGCGCGTCCGCGCACCGGAGGGGCCACGGTCCACTCGGCGACGCCGGAGAGCTTCTCGGCGACCCGGCCCGCGTAGGCGGCCTGGTGCTCGGTGATGCCGGGGATCATGTCGTCGTAGAGGGGCTGCATGATGCCGAGGAGGCCGATACGGGGCGCACGGGTCCCGACGGGCGCGTGGGCGGCGGCCGGGGGCGTGGGAAGGGGCACGATCGTTCCTTACTGGCCGTAGACGTTCTGGTACCGGTCGTGGAGCGCGTCGATGTGCTCCTGGGGCAGGCGTTCGAGGGGGCCGCCCTGGCGGGCGATGTGGACGGTGCGCGCGACGTCCTCGCACATCACCGCGGCCTTGACCGCGGCGCGGGCGGAGGCGCCGACCGTGAACACGCCGTGGCCGCGCATGAGGACGGCCGGGGAGCGGTGGCCCCGGAGGGTGGCGACCACCGCCCTGCCGATCTCGTCGCCGCCGATGAGGGCGAACGGTCCCACGGGGATGTCGCCGCCGAACTCGTCGGCCATCGCCGTGATGACGCACGGGATGGGCTCCCCCCGTGCGGCCCAGGCCGTCGCGTACGCGCTGTGGGTGTGCGCGACCCCGCCGACGTCGGGGCGCGCGCGGTAGACGTGGGCGTGGGAGGCGGTGTCGCTGGACGGGGACCGGCCCCCCTCGACCACCCGGCCGTCCAGGTCGCAGACGACCATGTCGGCGGGGGCCAGGTCGTCGTAGGAGACCCCGCTGGGCTTGATCACCATGAGGTCGGCGCCGGGGACGCGGGCGGAGACGTTGCCGCTGGTCCAGGTGACCAGTTTCCAGCGGGGCAGTTCGGCGTGCAGCGCGCACAGGTGCTCGCGCAGGCGCTCCACCTCCGCCCGGTGCTCGTCGGGGACGGTGCGGGCCGTGTCGGCGGTCATCGTGTTCCCTCCTCGGTGCCGTTCCCCGCGGTGGCCAGGGTGGCGTTGCGGATGGCCCGGAGGCGGCGCAGGCTCTGGCTGCCGCCCCGGCCGAAGTGGTCGTGGAGCTCGGTGTAGACCTCGAAGAGGTCGTCGTAGGCCGCCGCCCTGGCGGGATCGGGGTCGACGGTCTTCTCCCGGACCCGGCCCATGGCGGCCGACGCCGCGTGGATGTCGGGGTGGGCGCCGGCCGCGACGGCCGCGTGGATGGCGGACCCCACGGCGCAGCTGTACTCGGAGGCGACCAGCCTGATCGGGCGGTCGAGCACGTCGGCGTAGACCTGGAGCACGAACGGGTTGCGGACCATGCCGCCGCCCACCGTGAAGTCCTCGACCGGGACCCCGGCGGCCTCGAAGGCCCCGATGATCGTGCGCGTGCCGAAGGCCGTGGCCTCGACCAGGGCCCGGTAGACCTCCTCCGGCCTGGTGGCCAGGGTCATCCCGACGAGCACGCCGGACAGGTCGTGGTCGACCAGGACCGAGCGGTTGCCGCTGTGCCAGTCCAGGGCGACGAGGCCGTGGCCCCCGACAGGCGCCCCCGAGGCCCGCTCGGAGAGCAGGTCGTGGACGGAGAGGCCGCGTTCGCGGGCCTCCTCGTGGTAGGCGGGCGGCACGTGGGAGTCGGCGAACCAGGCGAAGATGTCGCCGACACCGCTCTGGCCCGCCTCGTAGCCCCAGGCGCCGGGGGTGATGCCGCCGAGCGCCAGCCCGCACATGCCGGGGACCTCGGCGAGGACGTCGGAGTTCATGACGTGGCAGGTGCTGGTGCCCATGATGGCGAGCATCCGGCCGTTGCCGGTCGTCCGGGCCGTGGCAGCGGTGACGTGCGCGTCGATGTTGCCGACCGCGACGGGCAGCCCCTCGGGCAGGCCCGTCCAGGCCGCGGCCCGGGCGGTGAGGCCGCCCGCGCGCTCGCCCAGCTGGGAGAGGGGGTGGGCGAGCTTGTCCCGGACGAAGCCGGCGAAGCGCGGGTCGAGGGCGGCCAGGAACTCCGCGGAGGGCCAGGCGCCGTCCTGGTGGATGCCCTTGTACCCGGCGGTGGCGACGTTGCGGGTCTCGCGTCCGCACAGTTCCCAGACGATCCAGTCGGCGGCCTCGATCCAGCGGTCGGCGCGCGCGTACGCCTCGGGGTCCTCCCGCAGGACCTGGAGCGCCTTGGCGAACTGCCACTCCGAGGAGATCCGGCCGCCGTAGCGGGCCAGCCACGTCTCCCCCCGCTTCTCGGCGAGGGCGTTGATCTCGTCCGCCTCCGGCTGGGCGGCGTGGTGGCGCCACAGCTTGGGCCACGCGTGCGGGCGCCCGGCGAGGTCGGGGAGCTCGCACAGCGGGGTCCCGTCCGCGGTCACGGGCAGGACCGTGCAGGAGGTGAAGTCGGTGCCGATGCCGACCACCTGCCCGGGGTCGGCGCCGGAGGCCCGCAGCGCCTCCGGCACGGCCGTGCGCAGGACCTCGCGGTAGTCCTCGGGGCACTGGAGCGCGGTCTCGGGGGCCAGCGGCCCGGAGGAGGCGGGCAGGTGCTCCGTGATGACGCCGTGCCGGTAGGTGTGGGCGGCGGAGCCGAGTTCGGCCCCGTCGGCCACCCGGACGACGACGGCCCGGCCGGAGAGGGTCCCGAAGTCGACGCCGATGACGACCGCGTCGGGGGACGGCTTGTTGTTAGCGTTAACATTCTCGCGCACAGGGGGTTCCTTCCGTGGAGGAGGCGCGTGGGACGGGCGGTCAGGGGGGAGGCGGCCCGCTGCTGCCCCGCTGCCTCAGTTCCGCCGGGACCACGCGTCTCCCGGCCCCGGCGGGGTCGGCCGAGCCGGTGCGGCCCGCCCCGATCTCGCCGAGGAGCAGCGCCAGGCTCTCCCGGCCGACCTGGGCGAAGTCCTGGTACACGGTGGACAGGGACGGCGTGAGGTACTCCGCCTCGGGGATGTCGTCGAAGCCGACGACGCTGACGTCGCCCGGCACACCCAGCCCCGCCTCGTGCAGGGCGCGCAGGACCCCTATGGCCATCTGGTCGTTGCCCACGAAGATCGCGGTCACCCGCTCCCCCGCGGCCCTGCGCCCCACCAGGGCTCGGCCGAGGTCGTAGCCGGACCGGGGGCTCCAGTCGCCCTGGAGCGGTTCCGGGACCGGCGCGCCCGCCTCCTCCAGGGCCCGGCGCCATCCGAACGCGCGGGCCTCGGACTCCAGCCAGAGCGGGTCCCCCTCGATGTGGTGGACCGTGTGGTGGCCGAGCGCCAGGAGGTGGCGGACGGCCTCCTCGGCCCCCTGGACCTGGTCGACGCAGACGACCGGGAGGCCGGAGCCCTCGCCGCCCTCGACGGCGACCAGCGGCAGGGGCCCGGGCAGCGAGGCGAGGGCGTCGACCAGGCCCCTCTGCGGGGCGATGGCGATGCAGCCCTCGACGGACTGCTGGATCAGGAAGTCGGCCGCGGCGACGACGCCGGCCGGCGACACGTCGTCGAGGCTGACCATGCTCAGGAAGTAGCCGGCCTCGCGCGCGGCCCGCTCGATCCCCGCCAGGGTCTGCGCCGGGCCGAAGAGGGTGGTGTCGAAGGCGAGGACGCCGAGCACGTTGGTGCGGCGGGTGACCAGGGCCCGCGCCGTGGAGTTGCGGTGGTAGCCGAGTTCGTCGATCGCCCTCTGCACCCGCAGGACGGTCTCCTGGCGGACGTTGGGGTGGCCGTTGATGACGCGGGACACCGTCTGGTGGGAGACACCGGCCAGTCTGGCGACGTCCGCCATGACGGGGGTGCGGCCACCGGGGGGGTTCACCTGAACGACACCTCCGGGAATCTCAGGGGAAATGTGACGCGGACAACATTGTTAGCGTTAACATACGAGGCGTCAACCCCCCTGCCCGACCGAATCGTCGGCGAGGCCCCCGTCGGGAGCCCGCAGGCCCTTCCGCCCCGGAGGCTCCCCGGCCCTCCGGGACCCCTCTCCCTTCAGCCCACCAGACGGGCGTGCAGCGCCGTCGCGGAGGTGTCGGTGAGAGAGGCGACCTGGTCGACGACCACGCGCAGCGCGGCCGCGTCGCCGGACGCCTCGGTGAAGGCCGCGCGGAACTGCGGGTCGAGGCCGTCGGGGGCGCTCTTCCGGAGTGCGCCGACGAGCTCGGTGATGAGGCGGCGCTCCTCCGCCTGGTAGGCGATGGCCTCGACGCGGGACATCACGAAGTGGGCGGCGACCGCCTTGAGCAGCGCGCACTCCAGGAGGGCCCGGCGGGGCACGACCAGGTCGGCGCCGTAGCGCGTGAGCCGCCCCTGGCCGTGGGCGGCGCGGGTGGCGTGCTCGGCCGCCCGGCAGAAGCGGCCGATGAGTTCGCTGGTGAGGTTCTTGAGGGCGGCGAGCGAGGCGAGATCCCCGGTGAACTCGCTCGGCCACACGGGCGCCGCGAGGAGTTCGGCGAACACGTGGTGCAGCTCGGCGGGGTCGGCGTCGCAGTAGTAGGCCGCGGCGAGCCGGACGACCTCGGCGCGCTCGTCGGTGCCGCGCAGGGCGGCCATGTCGACGAGTCCGGCGTGCAGGGCGTCCTCGACGTCGTGGACGGAGTAGGCCACGTCGTCGGCCCAGTCCATGACCTGCGCCTCGAAGCAGGTGCGGCCGGGGGGCGCCCCCCGGCGCAGCCAGGCGAAGGTCTCCGTGTCGTCGGGGTAGCAGTTGAACTTGTGGGTGTCGGGCCCCTCGCCCCGGAACCACGGGTACTTGACGGTGGCGTCCAGGGTGGCGCGGGTGAGGTTGAGCCCCGCGCTGAGCCCGTCGGGGTCGATGATCTTGCCCTCCAGCCGGATGAGCAGGCGCAGGCTCTGGGCGTTGCCCTCGAACCCGCCGCAGGCGGCGGCGGCCTCGTCCAGGGCCCGTTCGCCGTTGTGCCCGAACGGGGGGTGCCCGAGGTCGTGGGAGAGGCAGGCCGCCTCGACCAGGTCCGGGTCGCAGCCCAGTGCCTGGCCGAGTTCGCGGCCGATCTGCGCGCACTCCAGCGAGTGGGTGAGGCGGGTGCGCGGGAAGTCGCTCACCCCCGGCTGGACCACCTGGGTCTTGGCGGCCAGGCGCCGCAGGGCGGCGCTGTGCAGCACCCTGGCCCGGTCGCGCTCGAAAGGACCGCGGGCCCGGTTCTTCCGGTTCTCGCGCGCCTTGCGCTCGGTGTCCGCCGACGTGTAGCCGTCGGCTCCGCTCTCGCCTCGGGGGTGGTTCGTCATCGTGTGCGACCCTACTTCCCAGCAGGGACCAAACACGCCTTCCGCGCTGGTCAGGCAGCGTTGACGCGGATGTCGCTGCTGTCGTTGAAGATCCAGTAGTACCAGAGCGAGGCGGTTTCCCTGGTGATGTACCAGAGCTGGGTGCGCCGCTCGATGACGGCCGGCCCGGAGCGCGAGGGCGACGTGCCCGCCTCGATCCCGAAGTCGGCGGCCATCCGCTTGGAGCGCAGGCTGTGCCAGGGGTCGGAGACCAGGACCGCCGTCTCCCAGGCACGGTCCTCGAACACCAGGGAGACGGCGCCGATGCTCTGGAGGGTGTCCCTGCCCTCCTCCACGGCGATGATCTGGTCGGCGGGGATGCCGACCTCGACCAGCCAGTTCTTGCCCGCGGCCGCCTCGGTGAAGTTGTCGCCCGGCTGCTTGCCCCCGACGGTGACGATGACGGGGGCGACGCCCTCCAGGTAGAGGACCTGGGCGTGCCTCAGCCGGGCCTCGAACACGGGCGAGGGGACGCCGTTGTACTGGCTGGCCCCGAGGACGACGATGGCGTCGGAGGCGACGCGGTCGTCCTGGCGGGCCGTGTGCCAGACCCAGCCCCAGGTGCCCGGCGGGATGGCCAGCGCCACGAGCAGCAGGAGCGTGACGATCCAGCGCAGGCGGACGGGACGCCGCTTGCGGCGGCGCGGCCGGGCAGCGGGGCGCGCGGGGCGTCCGCCCCGGGGAGGGAGAGGGGGCTCCTCGTCGAAGGGCCCGTCGGGCCCTTCGACGGACGGTTCGGCGGCGGGGGCGCTCCGGCCGGGGCCCCGGGGCCGCGGCCGGTCCCTGACGAAGCGCCGGGTGAAGGCCGCCCCGGCGGGAGCGTCCTCCGCCGGGGCGCCGTGGAGGTCGTCGGAGGCGGGGTCGGGCCGGTCGAACGCACGGGTGCCCCCGTCGTCGGGCGCGCCCCCGGGGTCGGAGGGCCCGGGGCGGGCGAACTCGCGGGTGGCGGGGTCGCCGGACGCGGCGGGCCCCGCCCTGGTGAACTCGCGGGTGGCCTCGCCGTCCGCACCTCCGACGCCGTCCCCGGCCGCCTCCGCCGGAGGGGCGGGGACAGCGGTGAAGTCGTCACGGGAGAAGACCCTGGTCGACTCGTCGTCTGAGGAGGGGGCCGTGACCGGCTCCTCCCACGGCTCGTCGCCGCGGCCGTCGTTCGCCGTTCGCACCGGCTCACCTCCGCACAACTTCTCTGAACAGGGATCCTGCTACCCGCTGGGACGGCCCGTACCGGCCGGTGGTTCGCGGCGGCACGGGGTCGGGCGAGCGGGAGCGGGGGTGGTGTCGGCGCGTCCCGCCTCCGCGTGTGGGGGGAGGCCGGGAGCGGCGGCCTTACCGGCGGCCAGAATACATCACGAAGAGGTCACAGCGGGCGTCTCGGGACCCCACCGTCGGCAGGGTCGAGTCTAGGGCGTTCTCTGCGGCCGGCGGCCCTCCGGGGAGGGTGGTCCCCGGTCGGTTCCCGAGTCGGCGCCGGACGGTCGTCCTGCCGACGCCGGGTCGTCGCCGGGGAACCCTTCCGGCCAGGGCGCGGCGCCGGCCGCTTCCCGGCCCCCGCGGGGGGGGGAGGGGGTGCCCTACCCCCGCGGAACCGCGTCCGGCCCGGGGCCTCAGCCCGCGGTGCGCCCGGCCGCGCGGCCCGCCTCCAGGCGGGCGACGGGGACCCGGAACGGGGAGCAGGAGACGTAGTCCAGGCCCACACGGTGGAAGAAGTGCACCGAGGCGGGGTCCCCGCCGTGCTCGCCGCACACGCCGAGCTTGATGCCGGGCCGCGCCGCGCGGCCCTCCTCCACCGCGATGCGGATCAGGCGGCCGACGCCGTCCACGTCCAGGGACTCGAACGGCGAGACCCCGAACACGCCCTTCTCCAGGTAGGCGGAGAAGAACGAGGCCTCGACGTCGTCGCGGGAGAAGCCCCACACGGTCTGGGTGAGGTCGTTGGTCCCGAAGGAGAAGAACTCGGCGTTCTCCGCGATCTCACCGGCGGTCAGCGCCGCGCGCGGCAGCTCGATCATCGTGCCGACCGGGAAGTCGAGCTCGACCCCGTGCTCCCGCTCCACCTCCCGCAGCACCCTCAGCGCGTCCTCGCGGATGATCTCCAGCTCCTGCACGGTGCCGACCAGCGGAATCATGATCTCGGGCCGGGGGCGGCCCCCCGCGGCCATCCGGTCGACGGCGGCCTGGGCGATGGCACGCACCTGCATGGAGAACAGCCCGGGGACGACCAGGCCGAGGCGCACGCCGCGCAGGCCCAGCATCGGGTTCTGCTCGTGCAGCCTGTGCACCGCCTGGAGCACCCGCAGGTCGTTCTCGTGGCTCTCCCCGCGTGCCTCGGCGACGGCCACGCGCACCGACAGCTCGGTGATGTCCGGGAGGAACTCGTGCAGCGGCGGGTCCAGCAGGCGGACCGTCACGGGCAGCCCGTCCATGGCCTCCAGGATCCCGGCGAAGTCCTCGCGCTGGAGGGGCAGCAGCTCCGCGAGCGCGTCGCGCTGCTCGTCCTCGGTGTCGGCGAGGATGAGCCGCTCCACCAGCTGGCGGCGGTCGCCGAGGAACATGTGCTCGGTGCGGCACAGGCCGATGCCCTGGGCGCCCATGCGGCGCGCGCGGGCGGCGTCCTCGGCGGTGTCGGCGTTGGCGCGCACCCGCATGCGGCGGGCCGCGTCGACGTAGTGCATGAGCCGGTCGACGGAGCGCACGAGGTCGTCGGCCTGGTCGGAGGCCGGGTCGATCTCGCCCTCGAAGTAGCGCACGACGGGCGAGTCCACGACGGGCACCTCGCCGAGGTACACCTCGCCGCTGGTGCCGTCGATGGAGATGACGTCGCCCTCCTCGACCACCTCGCCGCCGGGGGCGGTCAGCCGCCGGTTCTTGGTGTCCACGTCGATCTCCTCGGCGCCGCAGACACAGGTCTTGCCCATGCCCCGGGCGACGACGGCCGCGTGGGAGGTCTTGCCGCCGCGGCTGGTGAGGATGCCCTCGGCGGCGATCATGCCCTCCAGGTCGTCGGGGTTGGTCTCCCTGCGGCAGAGGATGACCTTCTCACCGCTGCGCGACCACTTGACGGCGGTGTAGGAGTCGAAGACCGCCTTGCCCACGGCGGCGCCGGGAGAGGCGTTCATGCCGTGGCCGATGCGGCGGACGCCGGCCCCGGCCACGGCCGCCTCGTCGAAGCGGGGGAACATCAGCTGGGCGAGCTGGTCGCCGGTGACGCGCTGGACGGCCTCGTCCAGGGTGATCATGCCCTGGTCGACGAGCTGGTCGGCGATGCGGAAGGCGGCCGCGGCGGTGCGCTTGCCCACCCGGGTCTGGAGCATCCAGAGCTTGCCGCGCTCGATCGTGAACTCGATGTCGCACAGGTCTCGGTAGTGGTTCTCCAGGGTGTCCATGATGCCCATCAGCTCCGCGTGGCTCCGGACGTCGATCTTCTCCAGGTCGGCGAGGGGCACGGTGTTGCGGATGCCGGCCACCACGTCCTCCCCCTGGGCGTTCTGGAGGTAGTCGCCGTAGACGCCCGGCTGGCCGGAGGCGGGGTCGCGGGTGAACGCGACGCCGGTACCCGAGTCCATGCCGAGGTTGCCGAAGACCATGGCGCAGACGTTGACGGCGGTGCCGAGGTCGGCGGGGATGCGCTCCTGCCGGCGGTAGAGGGCCGCCCGGGGGGCGTTCCAGGAGTCGAAGACCGCCTTGACGGCGAGGGCCATCTGCTCCCGGGGGTCGGAGGGGAACGGCCGCCCGGTCCGCTCCAGGACGATGTCCTGGAAGCGCCCGACGAGCTCGCGGAAGTCGGCGGCGTCGAGGTCCAGGTCGTCGGTGGTGCCCTTGGCGGCCTTGACCTCCTCGACGGCCTCCTCGAAGAGGTCGCCCTCGATGTCCTGAACGGTCCTGCCGAACATCTGGACGAGGCGGCGGTAGGAGTCCCACGCGAAACGCTCGTCCCCGCTCCGGGCGGCGAGGCCGACGACGGACTCGTCGTTGAGGCCGATGTTGAGGACCGTCTCCATCATGCCGGGCATGGAGAACCTCGCGCCCGAGCGCACGCTCACCAGGAGCGGGTCGTCGGCCTGGCCGAGGCGGCGCCCCATCGTCCTCTCCAGCTCGGCGAGGTTGGCCTCGACCTCGGCGTCCAGGCCCTCGGGGACGCTGCCGCGCGAGAGGTAGTGGCGGCACGCCTCCGTGGTGATCGTGAACCCGGGGGGCACGGGGAGTCCGAGGTTGGTCATCTCGGCGAGGTTGGCCCCCTTGCCGCCGAGGAGATCCTTCAGGTCCTTGTTGCCCTCGGTGAACGTGTAGACGTACTTGGCCACGGGGGTCTCCCTCGATTCTCGACGGCTCCGCGGTGGATCGGCGCCTGTGCCCGGATGGGCGCGACTCTATCCACACTGCGCATCATCACCCCTTCATGAACCACCATTTGACAGCATTCCAGCAGGTCAAGGACATTAGAGAGGTCTATACCAATGGTTCAGCCCAGGAATGCCGACCCCGACCCCCCGACCAGGGAACGCACACCCCGACAGCCACGGACCCCCTGGTCACAGCCCCGCGCTCGCACGGCGAGGCGCTCCCCTCCCGCCCCTGCCGCCCCGGGGGCACACCCGACCAATCCCGCGCCACACCTTCCACCGGAGGCCGCTGTGCCACGCGACACAGGCTTACCGGCAAGTAACCTACGCCTCCGTAAGTTAGGCTGGGCAAGAGGCCCGCAGCGGCGCGGACCGCGGGACGGAGGGGAACAACGTGTCGGAGGAACGGACGCGGAGCAACGGCAGGGGCGGCGCGGGGGCCGGGGACGACGGGCCCGGCGGACACGGCACCGGAGCCGCGAAGGGCGGCGGGGAGCCCCAGGGCGACGCGTCCATGCCGGAGAGGGCCGTCAGCGCGGCCGGAGACTTCCTGGAGGCGGTCAAGCCCAGACTCCGGGGCTGGCTCCACCTGGGGACGGCGCCGCTCGCCCTCGCCGCGGGCATCGTCCTGGTCGCGCTCTCCCCCACCGTGCCGGCCCTGCTCGCCAGCGCCGTGTACGCGCTCAGCTCGGTGCTGCTGTTCAGCACCTCGGCCGTCTACCACGTGGGCCGGTGGTCGCCCCGCGCACAGAAGGTGCTGCGGCGCCTGGACCACTCGAACATCTACCTGATCATCGCGGGCACGTACACGCCGTTCATCGTGCTCGTCCTCGACGGCACCCTGCGCACGGCGATGCTGGCGCTGGTCTGGGGCGGGGCCATCGCCGGGGTCGGCTTCAAACTCCTGTGGCTCAACGCCCCGCGCTGGCTGTCCACGGCCCTGTACCTGGCCATCGGCTGGGTGGCGGTGCTGTTCATCCCCGACCTGGTCCACGGGACCCATCCGGCGACGTGGATCCTCATCCTCGTCGGCGGGGTCCTGTACAGCGTCGGCGCGGTCGTCTACGGGCTCAAGCGGCCCAACCCGGCGCCGCGCTGGTTCGGCTTCCACGAGATCTTCCACTCGCTGACCATCGCGGCGTTCGTCTGCCACTACATCGCGGTGTCCTTCGTCGTCTACACGACCTGAGGCCCGGCCCCGGGGGCGACAGGACCGCCGCAGCGGTCCGGACCGGTGGAGGGGGTTCCGGCCTCCTCGGCCCGTGGGAGCGTCGGTCGGACCATATCCACGTCACGATTCGCTCACGCGGTAGGACAAGCAGGATGAAATGCGCCTTTATCTCCGGCGGCCTGGCGCTACGTTGAGAACCGGTTCCCCCGGCCGTGTGCGGCCGGAGGAACCGACGAGACGGCCGGAGACCACATCCCCCCGGGTCCGGCCGTCTCACCGCACTCCCCCGCTCGTAGGAGCACTGCGCCCGCTCCCCCCGTGGGGGGAGCGGGCGCAGTGCTCTCACGTGCTCGCGGGCTCGCAACGGGGCTCGGCGCGCACAGGGGCGGGCCCTTCGTCGTCGCCCCCGCCTGCCGCTCGTACCTCGCTCGCGGCTCGGCTCCTCCTTCAGGACCCGCCGCACGCCTCGCGTCTCACGGGCCCGTCCCGGCGTCCGGGACGGGCGCGCGGCGGTCAGCAGCCGGGCAGGCGCTCGAACAGGTAGGTCTCCACCCTGTCGAGCGAGACCCGCTCCTGGGACATGGTGTCGCGCTCGCGCACGGTCACCGCGTCGTCCTCCAGGGTGTCGAAGTCCACCGTCACGCAGAACGGGGTGCCGATCTCGTCCTGGCGGCGGTAGCGGCGGCCGATCGCACCGGCGTCGTCGAACTCCACGTTCCAGCGCTTGCGCAGCGCGGCGGCCAGGTCGCGGGCCTTCGGCGACAGGTCGGCGTTGCGCGACAGCGGCAGGACCGCGGCCTTCACCGGGGACAGGCGCGGGTCCAGGCGCATGACGGCGCGCTTCTCCAGCTTGCCCTTGGCGTTGGGCGCCTCGTCCACGTTGTACGCGTCCAGCATGAACGTGAGCACCGCCCGGTCGACACCGGCCGCGGGCTCGATGACGTAGGGGATGTAGCGCTCGTTGCTCTCCTGGTCGAAGTACGACAGGTCGACGCCGGACGACTCCGCGTGCGTCTTCAGGTCGAAGTCGGTCCGGTTGGCGATGCCCTCCAGCTCGCCCCACTCGCTGCCCACGAAGTTGAAGCGGTACTCCACGTCCACGGTGCGCGTGGAGTAGTGGGACAGCTTCTCCGCGGGGTGCTCGAACAGGCGGAGGTTGTCCTTGGCGATGCCCAGGTCGACGTACCACTGGAAGCGGGTGTCGATCCAGTACTGGTGCCAGTCGGCGTCGGTGCCGGGCTTGACGAAGAACTCCATCTCCATCTGCTCGAACTCGCGGGTCCGGAAGATGAAGTTGCCGGGCGTGATCTCGTTGCGGAACGACTTGCCGATCTGGCCGATGCCGAAGGGCACCTTGCGGCGTGCGCTCTGCTCGACGTTCTTGTAGTTGATGAAGATGCCCTGCGCGGTCTCCGGGCGCAGGTACGCCAGGCCCTTCTCGTCCTGCACCGGGCCCAGGTAGGTGCGCAGGAGCCCGTTGAACATGCGCGGCTCGGTGAAGGAGGACTTGGCGCCGCAGTTGGGGCAGGCGATGGCGGCGAGGCCGTCGGCGGGCTCGTGGCCGTGCTTCTCCTCGTACGCCTCGACGAGGTGGTCCGCACGGAAGCGCTTGTGGCAGGACTGGCACTCGGTCAGCGGGTCGACGAACGTCGACACGTGGCCGGACGCCTCCCAGACCTCGCGGGCCAGGATGACGCTGGAGTCCAGGCCGACGATGTCCTCCCGCTCCTGCACCATCGAGCGCCACCACTGGCGCTTGACGTTGTTCTTCAGCTCGACGCCGAGGGGGCCGTAGTCCCAGGCCGCGCGCAGACCTCCGTAGATCTCACTGGAGGGGTAGACCAGACCTCGGCGCTTGGCGAGGTTGACCAGTGCGTCCATTGCCTCTGACTTGGCGGCCATGGGTGACTCTCCATCCGGCTGGCAGTCGGTGGATCGCGGTTCGCGATACATCGTCGTGTGGGAAGCGGTACGCGCGCCGAAACCGGGGAGTGGCACCGTCGGACGCCCGCGTCCACCCAGGCTAGAGCACCCGGCAAGCCCTCGCACACCGTATGTGCACGGGCAGGGGCGCGCCTCTCAGGCGGGGGCGCCGCCTCCGGCGACGATCTCGTACGCGCTCGGCTCGTCGATGGCGCGGGAGAGCAGGGGGACCGCGTTGACCTTGACGTCGAAGTCGGACAGCGCCCGGCGGTAGAAGCCCGCGCCGTCCCACTCGGTGACCACCGTCCACAGGCCGGGGTCGTCGGCGGCGCGGCCGAGGCGGTGGCCCCGGAAACCGGGGCGGCGGGAGAGCGCCTCGACGGCGGCCGCGGCATCGGCGCGGAAGGCGTCGAGGTCGGCCTCGGGAACGGAGTAGCGGGTGATGACGATCACGGCACCATTGTGTCCCACCCGGGGAGTGCCCGGGTTGCCGCCCTCCGCCCGCGGGCGGAGGGCGGCCCCTCCCCGGGTCAGCCCTCGCCGAAGACCCGGTCCACGACCCGGGCCGCCGCGTGCCCGTCGTCGAGCGGGCAGAACCGGTCGACGAACGACCGGTAGGACGGCTCGGCCCGGCGCGCCACCTCGTCGATGTCGAGGAGCGCCCCGATCACGTCGTCGGACCCGGTCAGCAGCGGGCCCGGCGCGGTCTCCTCGAAGTCGAAGTAGAAACCGCGCAGGTTGTCCCGGTAGCCCTCCAGGTCGTACGTGAAGAACAGCATCGGACGGCCGGTGTTCGCGAAGTCGAACATCATGGACGAGTAGTCCGTGACGAGCACGTCGGTGACCAGGAAAAGCTCCATGATCTCCGGGTACAGGGACACGTCGTGGACGAAGCCCTCGCCGACGATCGGCACGCTGTCGACCACCCGGGGGTGGCGCCGCACCAGGAGCACGTGGTCGTCGCCGAGCTTCTCGTACATCCGGCGCAGGTCCAGGTGCAGGTCGAGCTTGTGCTTGCCGCGCGTGTAGTACTTGTCGTCACGCCAGGTCGGCGCGTACAGCACCACCTTCTTGCCCTCGGGGAGGCCGAGGCGCCGCCGGGTGCGCTCCGCGATCGCCTCGCGGTCGGGCGAGAAGAAGATGTCGTTGCGCGGGTACCCGGTCTCCAGGACCTCCCCCTCGAAGCGGAAGGCGCTGCGCAGGATCGGCGTCGCCCACGGGCTCGGCGAGACCAGGTAGTCCCACTGCCGGGTCTCCCAGGCGAGCTTGTCGAAGTAGTCGCGGGACTTGCCCCGGATGTTCTCGATGTCGAAGCCGATCCGCTTGAGCATCGAGCCGTGCCAGGTCTGCACGACCACCTGGTCCGGACGGCGGTGGAACCAGGTCGGCTGGCGGGAGTTGGTGACCAGGTACCGCGTGCGGGCCAGCGCCTCGTAGTACTCCCGGCCCCGGTGGCGGACGGGCGCCAGGTCGTCGGGGAGGCGGACCTGCCCGTCGGCCACCAGCCACGACATCGGGTAGTCCGCCCAGCGCCCGCGGCCCCGGAGCTCCGCGTAGAGGCTCTGGGGGCTGTCGGAGTACTGGCGGCCGGTGTAGGTGTCGAAGAGGATGCCCTCGTCGACCGGCTTCTCCCGCTCGGCCGGGTAGAACGTCTCCCTCAGCTCGCGCTGGGCGAAGCTGCCGCGCTCGGCGGGGCGCAGGTCGCTGCCGACCCGGAGGACGGGGATCCCGCGCCCCTGGTAGGAGAGCTTGTAGGAGCGCTCGCTCGTCTGCATCTCCAGCGGCAGTCCCGTGATGAGCGCGTCGGAGAACTCCACCCCCACGTCCGTGGGGCCCTCCTCGGAGCCCTCCGCCGTGCCGCCCCGGACCCGGCCCCACAGCTGGTAGGTGCCCACGGGCAGGGACAGGTCCCCGGACAGGGTGGGGACGTCCGCCGGGGAGAACCTGGCCCCGAACCGGTTCCCGGAGCGCTCCACCCGCAGCCCGTGCTCCTCGTCGCGCCCGCGCGCCTTGGCGACCAGGCGCAGGTCGGTGCCGGCGGGGAACTCGCCCTCCAGGACGAGTGCGCGCCCCTCCCAGCGGGCCCCGTCCACGGTGGGCCGGGCGTGCCCGGCGCGCAGTCTCAGGTAACCGGTGGCGCCGCGCCGGACGACCAGCTCCTGGAGGGTGTCCTCGGCCGCGTAGGCGGTGGTGGCGACGTCGTCGGACATCACCAGGGGGACGGCCTGCCGGTCGGGGGTGACCAGGTGGACGTCCCACTCCTCCTGGCGGATCACGCCTCCGCACTCGCTGACGCTGCGGTCGAACAGCTCGTCGGCGCGGACCCGGGCGCTGAAGCGGCCGGCGTGCACGGTGACGGGGTGGGTGAGCGCCGCCGTGCCCGGCCTGCGGGTCAGTCGCAGCTCCGTGGCCTCGGCGGCGGGCGCGGACAGCAGCTCGCCCTCCAGCTCCAGTTCACCGGTACGGGGGTCGAAGCGGTGGGAGGTGACGCGGGCGCGGGCCTGCTCGACCCCCACGACCAGCTGCCGGTCCTTGTTCCAGTACGGGCGGACCCAGAAGTCCTCGTCGACCTGCTGGTATCCGGGGCGCTCGGGCGGACCGGAGACGGGGCCGGACAGGAACTTGCGCCGGGTGATGCCGCGGTTGAGGACGACCAGCTCGACCTTCCAGTCCCCGGGCTCCCAGCCGCCGGCGGACCGCAGCCGGCGCGGGTCCAGGACGAGGTCGAAGCCGCCGTAGTCGTGGCGGGCGGCGTCGATGACGTCGGGGAGCTTGAACTCGGCGGCGAGCCGGGTGCGGACCGGGATGCGCACCCGGCGGTGGGTGGCGGTGTTGACGGCGAACGCGACCACGTGCTGCTGCCAGCGCTTGCGGGCCCGGAGGTGGCGGATGCCGACCCTGCCGCTGATGTGCAGGCGCCCGGCCTCCCAGCGGACCTCCTCGGTCTTCTGGCGGACCCGGATGTCCTCGTCGAGCCGGTACACCTCGCGGGGCACGGCCTTCTCCGGGTCCTCGGACTCGAAGAAGGGGTACCTGATGTAGTAGCCGAGACCGCGCCGGACGACGGTGGCCTTCTTGATCTCGACGCTCTTGGCGAAGGTGGCCACCTCCAGGACGTCGGCCACGCGCCGCTTGCGCACGAGGTGGTACAGGAGGCGCGCGAGGACGCCGAGTCCTCGCAGCTGCTGCGCGGGGACGTGGTCCAGGAAGTCGTTGAGCAGGTCGACCGCGGTCTCGCGGGCGTCGTCCTCCGCGTCGTCCAGCCTGAGGAGCAGGCTGTGGAGCTCGCCGTTGAGGAGGGTGCGGTCCCACAGTTCGCGGTCGGCGGTGGCCAGGCCCGCGGCGAGTTCGCCCATGGCGCGGATGCGGCGTTCGAGGACGTCCTTCTCCAGCGGGAGCCGGGCGTGCTCGCGCTCGCGCATCAGCAGGACGGGGCCGGGGAGGACGTCGACGGCGGTGGCGGCGAGGGCGGCGCGGCGCAGGCCCAGGTCGGCGTCGTCGGGGTGGAGGCCGTGGTCGGGCAGGGACTCCCAGAACCCCTTGCGCCAGAGCTTGTTGCCGAGTGTGGGGTCCGCGGCCAGGCCGGGGACGTTCCGGGGGTCCTCGGCCAGGCGGTTCCTGCCGCAGTAGCGCTTGTGCGCCCTGGAGGGGGAGGCGCCGAGCTCGTTGAACTTGTACACGTTGCCGACGACCAGGTCGGAACGGCTGTCGGCGGCGCTCTTCACGAGGTAGGACAGCGCGTAGCCGGTGAGGGCGTCGGAGCCCTCCAGGAAGAGCAGGTGGCTGCCGCCGGCGGCCTCCGCCCCGCGTGCGCGCGCGGTCGGCCGGTCGGGGGCCGGGTCGCCGCCCAGGAGTACGGCCCTGAGTCCGGGCGGCGGGGACTCGGCGAACGCGGCCGCCGTGGCGAGCCCGTCCTCGCTGACGGACTCGACGGCTTCGTCCCCCTGGTCGCCGTCCTCGGCCGGGACGTCGGGGTCGGCGTCCTCCGCGGCGTCCTCGTCGCCGCCGTCGGTGTCCGGCCCCGGGGATGTGGACCCGGCGTCGGCGGTGCGGGGGCGGTCGCCGTTTCCGGCGCGGATCGGGACGAGGACGACCTCGATGTCCGTGGGCGGCTCGGGAGCCGCCTCCCCGACCCGGTCACCGCTCTGTTGGCGGCTCAGGGAGTCGAGGCAGTTCTGCAGATGTGGCTCGGTGACGTCGAACGTCACGATGACAGTGGGTTCGGGCACGGAAGTTGACACCCTCCGGAGGGTTCGTTGCCGTGGGCAACGCGCGGGAACCGTCGGCGCGGGCCGCGTTTCTCAGACGACGAATAACTACTGAACGTAGGGGATGCGCGACCAAAAGTGTGCCTGGACCCGCTCTGCGGCGCGCTGCACGGGTCGGGGGAGACGTGCGGCCGCGGGGGCCGCGCCGGAGCCCAGCGGCGCGCCGGGGCCCTGCACTAGGGTCAGAGACAGAAGTATCACAGGCCCGGGGGCCCGGCGCCCACCAGCGCGGGGCGGGTGACCCGGGCGAACGGCACGAACCCCCTGTCGTCGGCACGACCCGGAAGCGGATACGGACAGCATGGCCCCTCCTGAGCACGGTGACGAGAAGCGGCGCGGCGACGGGGACCTCCCCCGCCCCGGGGAGCGGGCGGGCGGCGCCCCCGGCGCGGGACGCCTGCGGCGCGAGGTGGAGGAGCGCAGCGCGGTGCCGCTGGTGTGGTTGCACCAGCGTCCCCGCTGGCTGGCGCCGCTGGTGCTGGGAGCGCTCTTCCTCGCGGGGCTGGCGGCTCCGGGGTTCGTGGGCGCGGTCTGCCTTCTGCTGGTGGCGGTGTTCTTCGTGTGGCTGGCGTTCTTGACCTGGCCCTCCCTGACGGGTCAGCAGAAGGTGCCGCGCGTGCTCATGGTGGGGGTCGTCCTGGTGCTGGCGGTGGCGAGGACCCTGGGTTTCTGACCGGGGCCCGTCCTCACGGCACCTCTGTCACATTTTGACAATCATTTTCGTTTTCGCCATAATGACTAGGTGTCTGCCCAGTTCACGGACGTCGGAAGCGACGTACCGCCCGCCTTCCGGACCGTCGGGGCGCATGTCGCCTACGACGGCGTTCCCGTGCTCGACGGCGTGAGCATCGACATACCCGTCGGCCAGACGATGGCGGTCCTGGGCCCCAACGGCTCCGGCAAGTCGACGCTGATGCGCGCGATGCTGGGCATCGTGCCGCTCACGTCGGGGCAGGTCCTCGTGCACGGCGTCCCGCTGCGGCGCTTCCGCTCCTGGCGCAGGATCGGCTACGTCCCCCAGCGGCTCACCGCGGGGGGCGCCGTCCCCGCCACCGTGCGCGAGATCGTCGCCTCCGGGCAGGTCGCCGCGCGCCGCCGCCTCTCGTTCGCCACGCGGGCCGACCGCGCCGCCGTCGAGGAGGCCCTGGAGACCGTCGGCCTGGCGGACCGGGCCCGCGACTCGGTGCGTGAGCTCTCCGGCGGCCAGCAGCAGCGCGTCCTCATCGCCCGCGCCCTCGCCGGGCGGCCCGACACCTTCGTCATGGACGAGCCCATGGCCGGCGTGGACGCCGAGAACCAGCGCGCGCTCGCCGGCACCATCGCCCGCCTGCGGGACCTCGGCGCCACCGTGGTCCTGGTCCTGCACGAGCTGGGCCCCCTGGAGGACGTGATCGAGCGCGCCGTGGTCCTGGAGTCGGGACGCGTCGCGCACGACGGCAGCGCCCCCGAGCCCACCGGCGAGTGCGCCCGTCCCGGCCACGAGCACCAGCACCCCCACCCCGACCCCAACGACCCGGCGAGGGCCGCCACCGAGACCGCCCCCGCCAACCTGATCCGACTCGAGGTCCCCGGCCGTGACTGAACTGCTCCAGTACGAGTTCATGCGGCGTGCCCTGGTCGCCGCCGTGCTGGTCGGCCTCGTCGCCCCGATCATCGGCACCTACCTCGTCCAGCGCCGCCTCGCCCTGCTGGGCGACGGCATCGGCCACGTCGCGCTGACCGGCGTGGCGCTGGGCCTGCTCACCAGCACCTCCCCGGTGCTCACCGCGGCCGTGGTGGCGACCGCGGGCGCCGTGCTCATCGAGATCGTGCGCGTGCGCACCCGCACCAGCGGCGACGTGGCCCTGGCCCTGCTGTTCTACGGCGGCATCGCGGGCGGGGTGCTGCTCATCGGCCTCACACCGGGGGCGAGCAACGCCACCCTGGTCTCCTACCTGTTCGGCTCGGTCAGCACCGTGGAGGAGGCCGACCTGTGGGTCGTGGGAGTCCTGGCCGCGGGGGTGGTCGGCGTGGTCGCGGTGTTCGGACGCGAGCTGTTCGTGCTGTGCCAGGACGAGGAGGTGGCGCGGGCCCACGGGCTCCCCGTGCGCTTCCTGAGCGTGCTGCTGGCGGTGACCGCCGCGCTGACGGTGGTGATCGCCATGCGGGTGGTGGGGGTCCTCATGGTGAGCGCCCTGATGATCGTCCCGGTCGCCGCCGCGCAGCAGCTGACCAAGAGCTTCCGGGTGACCATGCTGCTGGCCGTGGCGATCGGGCTCCTGTCCTCGCTGGGCGGGCTGACCACGTCGTTCTACGCAGATCTGTCGCCCGGTGCGACGATCGTCCTGCTGGCCCTCGCCGTCTACGGCGCGGCGGTGGCGGCGGGCGGCGTGCTGCGCCGCGCTTCCGGAGCGCGTTCCCCGCGGGCCCACGGGCCCGGAGCGGGGGTTCCGGCCGGTACGATGCCCCAGACTGATCGGGGGAGGGTGAAACCATGAGTACACGACGCGACGCGGTCCGCCAGGCGCTGACCGAGTCCACAGGCTTTCGCAGCGCCCAGGACCTGTACGCCGACCTGCGCGCCGACGGTTCCAAGATCGGGTTGACCACCGTCTACCGCGCTCTGCAGGCGCTGAGCGACTCGGGTCAGGTCGACGTCCTGCGGACCGACGACGGCGAAGCCGTCTACCGGGCGTGCGACACCGAGAGCCACCACCACCACCTGGTCTGCCGGGTGTGCTCGACCGCCGTGGAGATCGAGGGCCCGGCCGTGGAGAGGTGGGCGGTCGAGATGGGCGCCAAGCACGGCTTCACCGGTGTGACGCACACCCTCGAGGTCTTCGGCACCTGCGCCCGCTGCTCCTGAGCCGGCTCCGCACCGCCGGCCCCGCCCGGGCCCCGGGCGTCCGCGGACCGGGCCTCCTCGCAGGGGCCTCCCGGCGGCGGGCCCCGGAGCGGTCCGGGACCCGCCGCCGGACCGTGCGGGCGTCCGCGCCGCCGCTCAGTCGCGGTGGACGCGCAGCGGCTCCAGGACGGGGCGCTTGGCACTCACGTTGTCACCTGACGAACGGCCGGTGAGCCGCCGGTGGATCCACGGCACCAGGAACTCGCGCGCCCAGTGCAGGTCCTCCTGCCGGGCCGTCCGCCAGTCGCGCGGCGCGGCGGGCGGCCACGGCTCGTTCCAGTCCGTGCCGGTCGGCACGCCGAGGACCTCGCACACGCGCAGGGCGAGGCGGCGGTGGCCCTCCGAGGACAGGTGCAGGCGGTCCCAGTTCCAGGCCCTGGCGTCGTCGAGGACCCGCATGCTCCACACGTCCACCACGTCGCACCCGTAGCGGTCCGCGATGGCCCGCAGGTGCATGTTGTAGGTGGCGATCTTGCCGCGCATGTGCCGCATCACCGGCTGCCAGTTGGTGTCGAACCCGGTGAAGAGGACGATGCGCGCGCCGGTCCGGCTCAGCTCCTCGACCGCCCCCGCGAAGGCCACGGCGACGGCGTCGGGGTCCGCCCCGGGGCGGATGATGTCGTTGCCGCCCGCGCACAGGGTGATGAGGTCGGGCGACAGCTCGACGGCGCGGGGGATCTGCTCGTCGATGATCTGGTGCATGATCTTGCCGCGCACGGCGAGGTTGGCGTAGCGCACCTCGGCGACGTGGTCGGCGAGGTGCTCGGCCACCCGGTCGGCCCAGCCCCGGTAGCGGCCGTTGGGCACGGCGTCGCTGTCCGGGTAGGGGTCGCTCATGCCCTCGGTGAAGCTGTCACCGAGGGCGACGTAGGACAGGATGTCCCCGCTCGTCAGATCCTTCGTCCCAAAACCGCTCATAGTGCACGATGATCCATCCCCACCCCCGGGTTACGCGACAGTAGGTTGCCGTTCGCGCACGTATTGGGTGGCACGTCACACCGTGAGCGGTGCGGCGGAGGGGCCGGGCCGGTCAGCGGTCCTTCGTGACCGGGGTCAGCTCCGGGCGCTTGGCCGTGACCGTGTCACCGGACGAGCGTCCGGTCAGGCGGCGCCCGATCCACGGGCCGAGCGAGTCCTTCACCCAGGTCAGGTCGTCCCGGCGGGCCTGCCTCCAGGGCACCGGCCCCTGCTCGGGCCACGGCTCGTCCCAGCGGTCGGCGACCGGCACGCCCAGGACCTCGGCCGCGCGCAGCGCGAGGCGGCGGTGCCCCTCCGGGGACATGTGCAACCGGTCCTCGTCCCAGGCGCGGGAGTCGGTGAGCGCGTCCATGGACCACTGGTCCACCAGGAAGCAGCCGTGCTTGTCGGCGACCGCGCGCACGTGGAGGTAGTAGCGGGCGAACAGGCCGATGGTGCCGCGCATGTAACCGGTGGTGACGTTCACCCCCGTGAACAGCACGACCTGGCTCCCCGCGGCACGGAGGCGGCCCACCGTGTGGTCCAGGATGCGGGCCATCCGCTCGGGGTCCCCGCCGGGGCGCAGCAGGTCGTTGCCGCCGGCGCTCAGCGTCACCAGGTCGGGGGCCATCGCCAGGACCGGCGGGACCTGGTCGGTGACGATCTGGCGCATCAGCTTGCCGCGCACCGCGAGGTTGGCGTACCCGATCTCCCCCACGTGGTCGGCGAGGTGTTCGGCCAGCCGGTCGGCCCAGCCGCGGAACCCCTCCCCGCCCGGGTACGGGTCGCCCACGCCCTCGGTGAAGCTGTCCCCCACCGAGACCAGCGACATGCCCTGCCTGACCAGGGGTTCTTCGGAACCCGACATCACTTCTCCTCCCCAGCTACGGCGTTGGGCAGGGCGCCTCCGTAGCGGCGGTCCCTGCTCGCGTAGATCTCACATGCCCGCCACAGGTCGCGGCGGTCGAAGTCGGGCCAGAGCGTGTCCAGGAACACGAACTCGGCGTAGGCGGACTGCCAGAGGAGGAAGTTGGACAGCCGCTGCTCCCCGGAGGAGCGCACGAACAGGTCGACGGGGGGCACGTCGGGGGCGTAGAGGTGCCTGGCGAGGGTGTCCTCGGTGATCTTGTCCGGGGAGAGCCGCCCCTCCGCCGCCTCGCGGGCCATCGCGCGGGCCGCGTCGACGATCTCCGCCTGGCCGCCGTAGTTCACGCAGAACTGCAGGGTCAGGCCGGTGTTGTCCTTGGTCATCTCCTCCGCGTCGCGGAGTTCCTTGATGACGCTCTTCCACAGGCGCCCGGCGCGCCCGGCCCACTTGACGCGGACCCCGCGCGCGTGCAGCTCGTCGCGGCGGTTGCGGATGGTGTCGCGGTTGAAGCCGAGGAGGAAGCGGACCTCGTCGGGCGACCGCTTCCAGTTCTCGGTGGAGAAGGCGTAGGCGGAGAGGTGGGAGACGCCCATCTCCAGGGCGCCCTCGATCACGTCGAAGAGGGAGGACTCCCCCGCCTTGTGCCCCTCGGTGCGCGCCAGTCCGCGTTCCTTGGCCCAGCGGCCGTTGCCGTCCATGACGACGGCCACGTGCCTGGGCACGAGGGCGGCGGGCAGCTCGGGGGGCCGCGCGCCGCTGGGGTGCGGGACGGGCGCGGCGTACTCCCGGCGTTTACCGGTGTCGAAGCTGAACAGACTCAAGAACGCTCCACATGGCGCAGTGATCGGATTCCGTTTTCCAGGTGCCACTGTAGGTAGGCCGCGACCAACCCGCTGCACTCGGAGCGGTGCCTGCCCTCGCTGGCGTCCGCGCTCTCCCAGTCCCCCCCGAGCAGGGCCGACATCAGCCGGAACGTGTCGGGGGACGGGTGCACGGAACCGTGGGGGCGGCACACCGAGCAGACCATACCGCCGGCGTGGACCGCGAAGGCGCGGTGCTCCCCCCGGCTGCCGCAGCGGGCGCACCCGTCCAGGGCCGGCGCGTACCCGGCGACGGCGAGCGACCGGAGCAGGTAGGCGTCCAGGACCAGCCGGGAGTCGTGGGAGCCCTCCCCCAGGGTACGCAGTGCGCCGATCAGCAGCAGGAACTGGCGCAGCGCGGGGTCCTTCTCCACGGAGACGACCTTCTCCGCGGTCTCCAGCATCGCGGTGGCGGCGGTGTAGCGGGCGTAGTCGGAGACGACGGCCTCACCGTAGGAGCGGAGGGTCTCGGCCTGGGTGATGACGTCCAGCGTGCGACCGGTGTGGAGCTGCAGGTCGACGTGGGTGCACGGCTCCAGGCGCGCGCCGAAGCGGGACTTGGTGCGACGGACCCCCTTGCCGACGGCGCGGACCAGGCCGGTGCGCCGGGTCAGGAGGGTGACGATGCGGTCGGCCTCGCCCAGCTTCTGGTTGCGCAGGACGACACCCTCGTCGCGGTAGAGACTCACCCCCCCATTGTCGCGGATGCCACCGACCACCCGGGCTGCCCGACCTCTCCCCACAGACCCCGACGTGACCTGCTTTATTACGTTTTGGATTCCCTTTTTGCTCGCTTTGCTCTACTCTCACGCGCTAGGACGCGCCTCACCGGGCCTGCCGCCCTTCCCCCGCGGCGTCCGGAGTCCCCCGCGCGCACGCGCTGCCCCCCGGGCACGGGTCACACAGAACTCACGTGCCCATGGGCACGGGCAGAGCCGGCCGGGGGAAGGACCAACACCCCGGCCGCGGTCACGGACCGGCAGGTCCGCGGGCGTGTCCACCCGATTCCCGTCACGGAGGAGAGCGATATGGCGCGTGGTCGCCGAGGCAAGCGCCGGATGAGCGCTCGCGAGAACCGCTCACGGAAGGACGGGCGGCGCCGCCGCCCGGTACCCCTCGCGGTGGCGCTGGCAGCGATACCGGTCGGCCTGACCCTGGCAGGAGCACTGCTGGTCACCGGGGCGGGCGAGAGCCTGAACCCGTTCCGGGACACCGCGGACGAGACCCTGGCGACGGGTCGGATCGGTGACGCCGTCGCCGACGGCTCCGCCGTGCCGGAGGCCTCCGCGGACGACGACTTCTTCGCGTCGCCCAGCGCGCCGCCGCAGGACCGGCCGTCGCCGTCCGGCGCGGGCGGGCCGCAGAGCGCCGACGTGACGGCCTCCTCCGTCCCCGAGGAGGCGCGGGAGGACGGGAGCCCGTCCGGCGGGGGCGGCGGTGGCGGCGGGAGCGACGACGGCGACGGCGAGCGCCGGGGCCGCGGCGGCTCCGGCCCCTCCTCCGCAGGGGGGTCGGTCGACCGGGTCGTGACCCTGGTCAACGGGGAGCGCGCCTCCGCCGGGTGCGACCCGCTCACGGTGGACCCGCGGCTCACCGCCGCCGCCCAGGAGCACAGCGAGGACATGGACCGGCGCGACTACATGGGTCACGAGAACCCCGAGGGCGAGGGCCCGGCCGACCGCGCCCTCCGCCACGGCTACGACGCGTGGGGCGCGGAGAACGTCGCCAAGGGGCAGACGAGCGCCGCCCAGGTCATGGACGCCTGGATGGGCAGCCGGGGCCACCGCGACAACATCCTCAACTGCGACCTGGTGGCGATCGGCGTGGGAGAGTCCGGCAACGCCTGGACCCAGAAGTTCGGCTGGGAGTAGGCCGGGCACGGCTGCGGTCCGCGCTCCCCCGGGGCGCGGACCGCCGTCGTCGGAGGCCCCGGCGCCGGCTCCCCGCACCGCGCACGGGGGGACCGCGCCGCGCGAACCCCTACCGCCACGGCTCTCCCGCGCCCTACCCTGGCCCGGTGCCCCCTGTCACGCGGCCCGCGACCGCCGAGGACCTCGACGCCGTGCTGTCCCTGCTCGGCGAACTGCCCCCCGACGCCCCGCCCCTCACCGCGGCCTCGGCCGCGCGGATCTGGTCGGAGGTCTCGGGCCAGGAGGGGCGGACCCTGCTGGTCCACGAGCGCGACGGGATCGTCGCCGGGACGGTGGACTGCCTGGTGGTGCCCTGGACGTTTCGGGACGGGCGGCCGGTGATGCTCGTGGAGAACCTCGTGGTCGCCGAACGGCACCGGCGCTCGGGTGCGGGACGCTCCCTGATCCGGTCGGCGGAGCGCCTCGCGCGCCGCGCCCGCTGCCACAGGATCCAGCTGCTCGCCGCCGGCGACGCCTACGTGCACGCGTTCTACCGCGCGTGCGGCTTCGTGTCCTGCGCGGACGGGTTCCGCAAGCACGTCCCCTCCTGGACCGTCGGAGCCTCCCTGTAACCTGGTCCGTCGCCGCGCCTACCCCGCGGTGTGACGGAGGGGTCCCCCGATGCGTGAACTGAGTGAGCTGGTCGAGGTCGAGGAGCCCGCCTGGCCCGTCCTGACCGAGCGCCTGGCCGGCAGCGCCGCGCCGGTGCGCGTGCTGCCGGTCGACCCCGTCGCGGGCCGGACCTGCCTGCACCGGCTCCAGGTGACCGCCCGGTCCTTCCTGGGCGCGATGGCGCTGGAGTGCGGCGGCCTGGTGCTCGACGGGGGCTGGCTGCGGGTGCACGGCGGGGGCGGCCCCGACCTGCGGGGGCTGGGCGAGGTCAACGACCTGAGCGCGGCCGTGGTCTTCGGCCCGCCGCTGCGGCTGGTGGTGGGGCACGACGTGCTGGGCGGGGTGTTCGCCCTGAACGGGCCGGGCTCCGAGGGCGCGGAGCACCCGGGCAGGCCCGGTGAGATGGTGTACTTCGCCCCCGGCTCCCTGCGGTGGGAGCCGATGGAGACCACGTACTCCTCGTGGCTGCTGTGGATGCTGGCGGGCAACCTGGAGGGGTTCTACGAGGGGTTGCGCTGGACCGGCTGGCGCGAGGAGGTGGAGGGTCTCGGCCTCGGACAGGGGTTGGCGGTGCGGCCCCGGCCCCGGTCCGGGGAGCAGACCCCGGCGGACCCGGCCGCCGCCTCCCGCAGAGCGGTCCCGCTGGGCGAGCTGACCGCGGCGCACCGGGATCTGTGCGCCGCCCGGGGCCTGCCCGACCCCGGACCGTTCGGCCTTCTCTGAGGGGCGTCCCGCCTCCGCGTGCGGCAGCTCCCGGGGGGCCGGGGCGGGCGCTGCCGCGCCGCCCCGGCCCCCCGGGAGCACCGGTCCGTCAGACGCGGGCGATGGCGCTGCACAGGGCCTTCAGCGAGGCCGTCGTGATGCTGCTGTGGATGCCGACGCCCCACACGACCCGGCCGTCGATCTCGGCCTCCACGTAGGCGGCGGCGCGGGCGTCGCCGTCCTCGCCCATGGAGTGCTCCACGTAGTCCATGACGCGGACCTTGACGTCGACGTCGGCCAGGGCGTCGCAGAACGCGGAGATGGGGCCGTTGCCGGTGCCCGACAGTTCGCGGATCTCACCGTTGACGCGGGCGTCGGCCTCGATCCGGTAGGTGCCGTCACCGTCGGTGGAGGAGCGGTGGGCCAGGACCGCCACCGGGCCCTGGTCGGCCAGGTAGGTCGTGGAGAAGATCTCCCAGATGCGGTCGGCCGCGAACTCCCCGCCCTCGGCGTCGGTGAACTTCTGGATGACCTGCGAGAACTCGATCTGGAGCCGGCGCGGCAGGTCCAGGGAGTGGTCGCGCTGCATGATGTAGGAGACGCCGCCCTTGCCGGACTGGCTGTTGACGCGGATGACCGCCTCGTAGTTGCGGCCCACGTCCTTGGGGTCGATGGGCAGGTAGGGGACGTCCCAGGTGTGCTCGTCCACCGGGGCGCCGGCGGCCCCGGCGGCCTCCTCCTGCGCGGCGAAGCCCTTCTTGATCGCGTCCTGGTGGGAGCCGGAGAAGGCGGTGTAGACCAGGTCGCCGCCGTACGGGTGGCGGGGGGCCACCGGCAGCTGGGTGCAGTGCTCGACGGTGCGACGGATCTCGTCGATGTCGGAGAAGTCGATCCGGGGGTCGACGCCCTGGCTGAACAGGTTCATGCCCAGGGTGACCAGGCAGACGTTCCCGGTGCGCTCGCCGTGCCCGAACAGGCAGCCCTCGACCCGGTCGGCCCCGGCCATGACCGCCAGCTCGGCGGAGGCGACGCCGGTACCCCGGTCGTTGTGCGGGTGCACGGACAGCACGACGTGCTCGCGGCGCGACAGGTTGCGGCTCATCCACTCGATCTGGTCGGCGTAGACGTTGGGGGTGGAGCGCTCGACGGTGGCGGGCAGGTTCAGGATGATCTCGCGGCCCGGCCCGGGGTTCCACACGTCCATGACGGCCTCGCAGACCTCCAGGGCGAAGTCCAGCTCGGTGTCGATGAAGATCTCGGGCGAGTACTCGTAGCCGAAGTACTCGGTCCCGTCCAGGTACTGCTCGGCGAAGCGCATGACGTGGCGGGTGCCCTGGACGGCGATGTCCTTGCAGGCCTCCCGGTCGACCCGGAAGACCACGCGGCGGAAGGTCGGTGCGGTGGCGTTGTACAGGTGCACGGTGGCGCGCTTCGCGCCGACCAGGCTCTGCACGGTGCGCTCGATCAGGTCCTCGCGGGCCTGGGTCAGCACCGAGATCTGCACGTCGTCGGGGATCAGCCCGTCCTCGATCAGGGACCGGACGAAGTCGAAGTCGGTCTGGCTCGCGGAGGGGAAGCCGACCTCGATCTCCTTGTAGCCCATCTCGACCAGCAGCCGGAACATCTCGTGCTTGCGCGCGGGGTCCATGGGCTCGATCAGCGCCTGGTTGCCGTCGCGCAGGTCGGTGGAGAGCCAGCGGGGGGCGGCGTCGATGGTCTTCGACGGCCAGGTGCGGTCCGGCAGGTCCACCGGGGCGAAGGGCTTGTACCGGTGGAAGGGCATGGGGCTGGTCTTCTGCTGCGGCACCATCGCGGTGTCTCCTCGGGGTGGTTCGTGCATGTGGTCTGGTCGACCAGGAGCAAGCCGAAGTCCCGCGGCGAGGGAGCCGACCGTCTAACGACCCCCGCCGCGGCCGCTAAGGAGGAGCAGCACGCGCAGCATAACGGTGATCACGCTAGCAGACGGCCGGAGAACCCCGGTACCCCGCGTCCACATGTCGAGATGCAAGTCACGTACCTGCGACGACACGACGTGCGCGAATGGGACGCCGCCGAGGGCCGGGCCGCGCGACCGCTACGTGTACCTCGACTTCGAGATATCGCGCAGAGGTCTGTACCATTTCAGGTGAACCCTTCAGTGCTAGGGGGGTTGTTCGAGTCCCGCCGACGGGACCCAGGGTGCGGCCAACACCCGAGGCCGCCGCCGACCGCGCCGAGTACGCGTAAGCCGCGGTGGCGGCGAGGCCGGTACCGTCGGCGGGATCTCTCGTTCCCGCCCCCGCGGGGCGGAGCGGCGGGTCCACCGGGTGGCTCCGGAGGAGCGGGGGCCCGCGACACACGGCCCCGGAGCGCGGTCCGCCGGCGTGGCCACATCCGGCCACGGGGTACCCGGTCCCCCCGCGACCGAAGCGGGCTTCACCTGCCGGAGCGGGCAAACAAGGCGATCCGCCACATCGGTGACGGAAAGTTAGCCATATTGACAGATTGTGCCGATTTCTTCTGCAATGACGCCACGTATCCGCAGCCTCACCCCCGCTGGAGGCATCGTGGGAAGCACCCCCGTCAGAAGAATCCTCGTCCCCGCGGCCGTGGGAGTACTCGTCCTCGGACTCCTGGGCACGAGCGGCGCGTCCGCCGAGCCCGTCCACGGCCTCTACGAGGTCCGCGGCGCGACCTCGGCGCAGGACCGCACGGAGATCGCCGCGACCGGCGCGGCCATCGACCACGTCGGCGACGAATCGGTCCTGGTCACCGCCACCCCCGACGACGCCGAGGAGATCGGCGGGCTGGGCTACGGCGTCGAGGAGTTCGACGTCCCCGTCCCCCTCGCGGACCCCGACCCCGGCTACACCGGCTACGCGGAACTGGTCGGCGTCATCGACGAGGTCGTCGCCGCCCACCCCGACATCGCCGCGCGGTCCGTCATCGGCCGGTCGCACGAGGGGCGCGACCTCCTCGCGGTCAAGATCAGCGACAACGTCGATGTGGACGAGGACCAGCCCGAGGTGCTGTTCGTCCATGCCCAGCACGCCCGCGAGCACCTGACCGTCGAGATGGCGGTCCACCTGATGCGCCTGCTCACCGACGGCTACGGCGGCGACCCCCGGATCACCGACCTGGTCGACGACCGCGAGATCTGGATCCTGCCCAACGTCAACCCGGACGGCAGCGAGTACGACATGGCGGGCAGCACCTGGCGGAACTGGCGCAAGAACCGCCAGCCCAACGAGGGCTCCTCGTCGCCGGGCACCGACCTCAACCGCAACTGGGCCTACGAATGGGGGTGCTGCGGGGGCTCGTCCGGCAACCCGAGCAGCATCACCTACCGGGGCCCGGCGCCGGAGTCGGCGCCGGAGGTCCGGGTGGTCGCCGACTTCGTGCGCGGCCGGGTGGTCGGCGGCGAGCAGCAGATCACCACCGCCATCGACTTCCACACCTACAGCGAGCTCATCCTCTGGCCGTTCGGCCACACCTACGACGACGTCACGAACGGCATGACCCGGGAGGAGTACGACACCCACGCGGCGCTCGGCGAGCACATGGCCGAGGCGAACGGCTACACCCCCCAGCAGTCCAGCGACCTGTACGTCACCGACGGGTCGATCAACGACTGGCTGTGGGGCGACCAGAGGATCGTGAACTTCACGTACGAGATGTACCCCCGCAGCGCGGCCGGCGGCGGGTTCTACCCGCCCTCGTCGGTGATCGAGAGGGAGACCGCCCGCAACGAGGAGGCCGTGCTGCGCCTGCTCGACTACGCGGACTGCCCGTACCGGATCATCGGCGAGGAGGCCGCGTACTGCGGCTGACCCGGCGGACGCGGAGGGGCCCCGGGGATCTCCCGGGGCCCCGGGCGTCAGGCGCCGGGAACCGGCTCGAACTCCTTGACGGCGTCGATCGCGGGACCGTGCGGGGTGTTGGCCTCGCGCTCGATCATGATCTCGACGAGCACCGGCCGCGAGGTGGACCGGGCCTCCTTGCGGGCCCACTCCAGGGACTCGCGGATCTCCCCGGGCTCCCACACCCGGCGCCCCGAGCAGCCGTAGGCCTCCATGAGCTTGACGTTGTCGGTGCCGTACTCGTCGTAGTGGACGTCCACCTGGTAGTTCATGCCGAAGGGGATCGACGCCTGGCGGATCAGGCCCAGGTACTCGTTGTTCAGCATGATGATCACGTAGGGGACGTCGTACTGGGCCGCGACGGCGAGCTCCTCGACCATGTACTGGAAGCCGTAGTCGCCGACGATGCCGACGACCTCGGCGTCGGGTTCGGTGGCCGCCAGCGCCTTCCGGACGCCGATGGCCGCCGGGATCTCCCAGCCGAGCGGTCCCGCCTGGCCGCAGATCTGGTAGTGCCGCGGCTTGTACGCCTTCTGGTGCTGGCCTCCCCAGATCTGGTAGAGGCCGATGGCGGTGACGAAGTAGGTGTCCTCGTCGAAGACCTCGTTGATCTCCTTGTAGACGCGCGGCGCCTTGACCGGGACCGTGTCGAAGTCCTCGCGGCGCGTCAGGGTGGCCTTGAGCTCGCCGATCCGGTCGATCCACGGTTCGACCCGGGCCGTGGCCCCCCTGCGCCGGGCCGCGGCCAGCAGTTCCCGGAGGAACAGCCGCGCGTCGGAGACCACGCCCAGGTCCGGCTCGAAGACCCGGCCGATCTGGGTCGCCTCGATGTCCACGTGGATGAACGTGCGGTCGCCCCGGTAGACGTCGATCTGGCCCGTGTGGCGGTCGGCGAACCGCGCCCCGACCGCCAGGACCAGGTCCGACTCCAGGAAGGACGCGTTGCCGTAGCGCTGGGAGGTCTGCACACCGGTCATACCCGAGTACAGGGGCGAGTCCTCGTCGAAGGAGCCCTTGCCCATCAGGGTGACCTGCACCGGCACCCGCAGGTACTCGGCGAGTTCGCGCAGGTCCGCCGAGGCCTCGGCCAGGATCACCCCGCCCCCGGCGAGGATCAGCGGGCGCTCGGCGGCCAGCAGCAGGTCCAGCGCCCGCTCCACGCGGGGCAGGTGCGGCTCGACCGTGTTGACCTTCAGCGGTGCGTCGATCGCGGGGTCGTACTCGATCAGCTTCTGGGCGACGTCCACCGGGATGTCGATCAGGACGGGCCCGGGACGGCCCTCCCGCGCGACCCGGAACGCCTCGCGGAAGATCCACGGGGCGGTCGCGGCCTCCTTGATCTGCACGGCCCACTTGGTGACCGGCTTGGCGATCTCGACTATGTCGACCGCCTGGAAGCCCTCCTTGTCCAGGAGGTCGGTGCGCTGCTGGCCGGTGATGCACACGATCGGGACGGAGTCCGCGATGGCCGTGTACAGGCCGGTGATCATGTTGGTGCCGGCGGGCCCGGAGGTGCCGATGGCCACGCCGACCCTGCCGGTGGTGCGCGACCAGCCGTCGGCCATGTGGGTGGCGCCCTCCTCGTGGCGGACGGTGAGGTGCTCGATCCCGCCCACCTCCTCCATCGCCTTGTAGAGCGGGAGGATCGCGGCGCCGGGGCAGCCGAAGGCGATGTCGACGCCCTCGTCCTTGAGGACCTCGACGACGGCGTTCATCACGGGCATCTGTGCCATGACGGGTGAACCCTTCAGTGCTAGGGGTGCTGGTGCGGTCGGCTCCGCCTGCGGTGTCCCGGGTGCGGCCAACACCGGGGACTGCGGTACGGGGCCTTCCTGGGAGGTCGGCTAGGACCGGCCGGAGAGCTGCTGGACGATCATCAGGAGCGCGGAGTGGTCGAGCCCGCCGTGCCCCTGGTTCTTGAGCGCGGCGACGGACTGCGCCACCTGGGCGCCGAGCGGGATCGCGACGCCCGCGGCGCGCGCGGAGTCGGTGACGATGCGCATGTCCTTGTCGTGCAGGGCGATGCGGAACCCCGGCGTGAAGTCGCGCTCGCGCATGGCCCTGCCCTTGCGCTGGAGCACCGTGCTCCCCGCGAGCCCGCCGCCGAGGACCTCCAGGCCCGACTCCGTGTCGACGCCGTGGGCCTCCAGGAAGACGAGCGCCTCCGCGAGGAGCTGGATGTTGCCCGCGACGATGAGCTGGTTGGCGGCCTTCACGGTCTGCCCTGCCCCGTTCGGGCCGACCAGGACCGGGGTGGTGCCCAGGACGTCGAAGATCGGGCGCGCGGCCTCGAAGTCGGCCTGCACCCCGCCGACCATGATGGACAGCTTGGCCTCCACGGCCCCGGCCTCGCCTCCGCTCACGGGCGCGTCCAGGACGCGGAGGCCGCGTTCGGCCCCGGCCTCGGCGACCGCCCGGGAGACGTCGGGGCGGATGGTGCTCATGTCGATGACGAGGGTGCCGGGCTTGGCGTTCTCGTACACGCCCCCGGGGCCGAGGAGGAGTTCCTCCACGTCCGGGGAGTCGGGAACCATCGTGATGACGACGTCGGCCCCGGTGACGGCCCCGGTGACGCCGCCGCCGCGGCGTCCGCCCTCCGCGACGAGCGCGTCGACGCGCTCGGGGGTGAGGTTGTGGCCGGTGACGGTGTAGCCGGCGCGGACCAGGTTGACGGCCATGGGCAGGCCCATGATCCCCAGGCCGATGAAGGCGATCTCGGTGTCGGGCATCGCTGTCCCTCTCGTGTCTCGGTCGTGCCGCGGCTGTCGCCGCGGAAAGGGTGGCGGGGGCTCAGACCAGCCAGTCGAAGCTCTTGGCACTGGGGACGGTCGGCTTGTACTCCAGGCCGACGAGCCCGGTGTAGCCGCCGTCCCGGAGCGCCCGGAGGAGGTCGTCGAACGGGAGGCGTCCGGTGCCGGGCTCGCCCCGGCCCGGGGAGTCGGCGATCTGGACGTGGCCGAACTCCGCGGCGTGGTCGCGGACCACGGCGAAGACGTCGTCCCGGTTGACCACGAGGTGGTACAGGTCCGCGAGGAGGGCGACGTTCGGGGCCCCGGCCTCCCGGGCCCGGGCGACGAACCCGAGGCCGTCGGCCGCGGTCGTGAGGGGGTAGTCGGCCGAGCCGCTGATGGGCTCGACGAGCACGGTGCCGCCGACGCGGGCGACGGCCCCGGCCGCCGCGAGGGTGTTCTCCAGGGCAACCCGGTCCTGTTCGGCGGGGTCGGTCCCCGGCAGTCGCAGCCCGTAGAGGGCGTTGAAGCCGGTGGTGCCCGTGCGCTCGGCGATCCGGGTGACCACGTCGACGTTCGCGCGGAACTCCTCGGCCCTGGCGGGGTGCGAGAGCACGCCCCGGTCGGGCCCGGGGAGGGCGCCGGCGAAGAAGTTGAGGCCGGTGAGGCGCACGCCGGCGTCGTCGAGGGAGCGGACGAAGGAGTCGACCTCGTCCTGGGGCGGGGTCGGGCTCTCGAACGGCCACCAGAACTCGACGGCGTCGAAACCGGCGTCCCGGGCGGCCCGGGGGCGTTCGAGGAGCGGGAGCTCGGTGAACAGCAGGGAGCAGTTCACCGTGTAGCGGAGTGAGTGGCTCATGCATTGCCTCCAACTTCTACTTTCACATTGTGGAAAGTAGTTTTCGTTTTGAGGAATGTCATGAGTGTGCGGCCGGTCACCCCGGCTTGTCAACCGCCCCGACCCGCCGGATGCACGGCAGGGCAACCACTTCAACCCCGCGAGACCCATGCACCCCAGGCGCGGCGGGTGGACACGGGGGTCCTTCGTGCGGGTGTACAGATTCGGTCGTCTTTCGCGATATGGACCTTTTGAGTGTTGACAAGGTCACACCGCCATCAACTAGAGTCCCCCCAATCCGCAATACGGAATTGGCCGTCTGCACTACGAAAATCCTTGGTCGGTTCAGCTCCCCCGCCCACGGGGGGGGCCGACCGGCCGAGCCACGGGAGAGCACATGCCCGAGACCATGCCGGAGGAGCCGGGACGCGGCTCCGACCCCGGCCTGGAGCAACTGAACGCCCTGACCGGGGAGGAGCTGCGCGCACGGCTGGCCCAGTGCCTGGACGTGGACCGCTGGGTCGCGTCCCTCGCGGCCCTGGCGCCCTTCCGGGACCGGGACGAGCTGATGCGCGGCGCGGACGACCACGCGCGCGCCATCACACCCGAGGAGGTCGCGACCGCCCTCGCCCGCCACCCCCGCATCGGGGAGAAGGCCGAGGGGACCGGCACCGAGGCGCGGTGGTCGCGGGGGGAGCAGTCCGCGTTCGCCGCCGACACCGACGACGCCTCGGCCCGCGTACAGCGGATCTTCGCCCACGCCCAGCGTGAGTACGAGGACAGGTTCGGGCACATCTACCTCGTCTGCGCCAGCGGGCGCTCCAGCCGCGAACTCCTCGCCGACCTGGTCGCCCGCCTCGGCAACGACACCGCCACCGAGCTCCGCGTCGTCGCGGACGAGCTCCGCCGGATCGCCGGGCTCCGCCTGGCCAAACTCCTGGGGAACCCATGAGCCACGTGACCACCCACATCCTGGACACCGCTCTGGGCGCTCCGGCACGCGGCGTCCCCGTCCGCCTGGAGAACGCCGCCGACGAGCGCCGGACGTCCTGGCACACCGTCGCGGAGGGGCGCACGAACGACGACGGACGCGTCCCCGACCTGGGCCCCGAGCGGCTGGCCGACGGAACCTACCGCCTCGTCTTCGACACCGCCGCCTACTTCGCGGCGGACGGCCGGACGGGTTTCTTCCCCGAGGTCACCGTCACCTTCGACCTCGCCGAGGAGCAGGCCCACTACCACGTGCCCCTGCTCCTGAGCCCCTACTCCTACTCCACCTACCGGGGCTCCTAGCCCCGGGGGCGTCCGCCCTCGGACGCCCCGGCCTCCCGGCACCGCCCGCCCGGGCGCGGCCCCGCAACGGAAAGGAGCGACCGACACGGAACCTCAGCCGGCCAAGGTGTGACACCTGCTTCTTCGAGTGCGTGACAGGTCCTTCCGCATGACCACAGCGGTCCTCCCTCGTACGTACTGCGCACAGGCGCGACGATGACGAATATCCACAACCCTGGAGTTCAACCCTGATGGGCATCCGACTCGGAGAGAACCAGTACGGAAAGGCCGAGGTACGCCTCGTCCACGTCAACCGCGACACCGACGTCCACCGGATCAAGGACGTCAACGTCACCTCGCAGCTGCGGGGCGACCTGGAAACGGTCCACACGCTCGGCGACAACACCACCTGCCTGCCGACCGACACCCAGAAGAACACCGTCTACGCCAAGGCCCGCGAGTGGGGCGGCGTCGGCGCCATCGAGGACTTCGCCCTGCGCCTGGCCCGCCACTTCGTCGGCGAGCACGACTACGTGGACGGCGCCCGGCAGGAGATCCACGAGTACGCCTGGGACCGCATCACCACCCCCGACGGCCCCCACGACCACGCCTTCTCCCGGCGCGGCGGCGAGACCCGCACCACCGTCGTCACCAAGGACGCCGAGGGCGAGTGGGTGGTCTCGGGCCTGGAGGGGCTCACCGTCCTCAAGTCCACGGGGTCGGAGTTCCACGGCTACCCCAGGACCAGGTACACGACCCTCCAGGAGACCACCGACCGGATCCTCGCGACCGACGTCAGCGCCCGCTGGCGGTACGTCGGCGTGGACCACGACTACGACGCCGTGTACGCGTCGGTGCGCGCCCTGATGCTGGAGGCGTTCGCGAACACCCACAGCCTGGCGCTCCAGCAGTCGCTGTACGAGATGGGCCGCTCGGTGCTGAAGAGCCACCCGGAGATCGCGGAGGTCCGCTTCTCCATGCCCAACAAGCACCACTTCCTCGTGGACCTCTCGCCCTTCGGCCTGGACAACCCCAACGAGGTGTTCTTCGCCGCGGACCGCCCCTACGGCAAGATCGAGGCGACCGTCGAACGCGACGACGCCCCCGCCCCCGGCAACGCCTGGAAGACCGTGCCCGGCTTCCTGTAGCCACCCCCGCGCCGGGGCCCGTCTGTGCGGCCGGGCCCCGGCCCCCGCCCCGCTCGGGGCTCCGCCGTCCCCCCCCCTGGCCCGCTCTCCGCGGCGGGCCGCACGCCGCACCCCGGCGTGCACGGCGGCGGGTCGCCCGACCGGGGCGACACCACCGGGCCACGCGCCCGAGAACCAGGCCCCCTCTGAGGCGGCCGCCAAGCGCAAAGGCTGGAACCGGCCATGTCTAACAGTCCGTCCGCGAAGGACTCGGCCAGAACGAACGCCACACCCCCCACCCGCCCCGAGGACGAGAAGCTGCCCGCGCGGCTGCTGTTCGTCTACGGGCTCCAGCACATCCTGACCATGTACGCCGGCGCGGTGGCCCCGGCCCTGGTCATCGGCAGCGCCGCTGGGCTCGCGAACGACCCCGCCTCCATGGGGATCCTCGTCAGCGGCGCACTCCTGGTGGCGGGCATCGCCACCCTCATCCAGTCCGTGGGCCACCGCCGCTTCGGCGCCCAGATGCCGATCGTGGTGGCCAGCTCCTTCGTCCCCGTCAGCGCCGTCACCGCCCTGGCCGCCGGACAGGACGGGGAGAACCTGCCCGTCGCCTTCGGCGCCTCCCTCGCCGCCGGGGTCTTCGCCCTGGTCCTGACGCCGTTCTTCGGGCAGCTGATCCGCTTCTTCCCCCCGATCGTGACCGGCACCATCATCACCGTCATCGGCGTCAGCCTGATGCCGGTGGCCGCCGGATGGATCGTCGACGGCGCCGCACGGACCGCGGAGGACGGCACCGCGGCCCCCGCGGCGCCGCTGTCCCACCTGGCCCTGGCCGGGTTCACGCTGGCGGTCATCCTGGTCGGCTCCCGGGTGCTGCCCGGAATCTGGGGGCGGCTGTCCATCCTCATCGGCCTGGTCGTCGGCACCCTCGTCTCCCTGCCCCTCGGGATGGCCGACTTCAGCCGCGTCGGCGAGGCCGACATCGTCTTCGACCCCACCTCGGTGTTCTACTTCGGAGCCCCCCGGTTCGAGGTCGCCGCGATCGTCACCATGTGCGTCATCATGCTCGTGGTGCTCACCGAGGGCGCCTCCCACATCATCGCGGTCGGCGAGATCACCGGCTCCGAGGTGGACGCCAAGCGCATCTCCGCGGGCCTGCGGGCCGACGTCAGCGGCTCCCTCATCGGCCCGATCTTCAGCGCGACCCCCACCAGCTCGTTCGCGCAGAACATCGGCCTGCTGGCCCTGACCAAGGTGCGCAGCCGGTACGTGGTCGCCACCGGCGCGCTCATCCTCGTCGCGCTCGGGCTGTTCCCCGTGCTCGGCGGTGTCATGGCCGCGATCCCCGCCCCCGTCCTGGGCGGGGCCGGGCTCGTGCTCTTCGGCAGCGTGGCCGCCAGCGGGGTCAAGACCCTGGCCAAGGTGGACTTCACCAACAACCTCAACCTGGTCCTGGTGGCCACCTCCGTCGGCGTGGCGATCATCCCCCTGGCCTACCCGACCTTCTACGCGTTCCTCCCCGAGTCCGTGGAGCTGGTCGCCCACTCGGGGATCATCGGCGCGGCCGTCACCGCCATCCTGCTGAACATCTGCTTCAACGTGCTCGGCCGCGACTCGGGGGCGAAGGCCCCGACCCGGATCGACCAGGAGGAGATCGGCAGCGCCGGCCCCGGCGAGGCCAAGTACACCGACCGGGCCGGAGCGGTCTACCGCGACGGCGAACCCGAGGCCCCGGCGGGGGCGTAGTACCCGCCTCCCGGACCGCCCCCGCCCTCCGGCGGGGGCGGCGGGCGCCCCTCCCCGGGCCCGGCCCCCGCCCCGGCCGGGCCCGGGGCGGGGGCCGCGCCCGCGACGGGGCGCCCGGGGCACGGGCGTCCCGGCCCGCGGGACGCCGGCTCCGCCACGGGGCCGTGTCCCGGCCCACGTTGCGCACAGAACCGCGCGTTCCGTTCAGGAGCGCTGAATGGTATTCCTGTGGGGTGACCGACTGGGACCTCCGCAAACTCCGCGTCCTCCGCGCCCTGGAGGAGTTCGGGACAGTCCGGGCGACCGCGGAGGCGCTGCGCATGACGCCGTCCGCCGTCTCCCAGCAGCTCTCCTCCCTCTCGCACCAGGTGGGGGTGGCGCTGCTGGAGGCGCACGGGAGGCGGGTCCGCCTCACCGACGCGGCCCACGTGCTGCTCCGGCACACCGACATCGTGATGGCCCAGCTGGAACGGGCCGAGGCCGAGCTGGACGGCTTCGTCCGCGGCGAGATCGGGCACGTCCGCGTCGGCGCGTTCGCGACCGCCATCCCCAGCCTCGTGGTCCCGGCGCTCCACGCCCTGCGCCGCGAGTACCCCGGTCTCACCACGAAGGTGCACCAGGCCGACGCCGCCGAGGTCTACGACCTCCTCTCGGCGGGGGAGATCGACGTCGGCCTGTCCCTGGCCGCGCAGGCGCCGACCGCCCACGACGGCCGCTACGACCGGAGGGAACTCCTCACCGACCCCCTGGACGTGGCCCTGCCGGCGCACCACCGCCTCGCCTCCGCCCGCGCCCTCCGCCTGGGCGACCTCTCCGGGGAGCCCTGGATCTACGGGGCGTCCGGGCCCTGGCGGGACATCACCGTCTCCGCCTGCGCCCACGCGGGGTTCGTCCCGGAGCAGGCCCACGTCGCCTCCGACTGGCGGGCCATCCTCGACATGGTCGCCGCGGGGCTGGGCGTCGCGCTGATCCCCCGCCTCGCCGCGACGGGCGACACCCCCGGGGTCAGCCTGCGGGTCCCGCACTCCGACCAGCCCCGCCGCCACGTGGTGACCGCGGTGCGCTCAGGGGCCGGGGAGCACCCGCGGATCGCCGTGGTGCTGCGCGCCCTGGCGGACACCGCCGGAGGGCTCGGCAGCTCCACCGTTCAGCACAACTGAACAGTGTGGTCATAAACTTTCGCTGGAAGTTACCGGTTTCTCCTGGGACGCTGGGAAGCGTCCGACGACCTCGCAACCCGGGAGAGACATGAGCCAAGGCCGCCCCTTCGACCCGCGCGACTACAACGCCCAGCCCTACGCGGGCGGCGACCCCTACGCCGACTACCGGGACGGCGAACACGACTTCTCCGGCCTCGTCGACCTCGCCGACCGCCGGCTGGGGGGCGGCGTGGTCGCCGCCAACGACGAGTTCTTCGCCCAGCGCGAGAACCTCCTCAAGCCCGACCGGGCGCAGTTCGACCCGCACGCGTTCGGGCACAAGGGCAAGGTCATGGACGGCTGGGAGACCAGGCGCCGCCGCGGGACCGGCGCCGAGCAGCCCCACCCCGCCGCCGACGACCACGACTGGGCCCTGGTCCGCCTCGGCCTCCCCGGGGTCGTCCGGGGGCTGGTCGTCGACACCGCGCACTTCCGCGGCAACCACCCGACCGAGGTCTCCGTCGAGGCCGCCCACCTGACCGGCACCCCCACCACGGACGAGCTCCTGGCCGCCGAGTGGACCGAGATCGTGCCCCGCGTGCCCGTCCACGGGCACGCCGCCAACGACTTCGCGGTGGCCCTGGAGCGCAGATGGACCCACCTGCGCCTCAAGCAGTTCCCCGACGGCGGGGTCGCCCGCCTGCGCGTGTACGGCGAACCCGTCGCCGACCCCGCCTGGCTCGCCTCCCTGGGCGGCTTCGACCTGGCGGCCCTGGTCAACGGCGGCACGGTCGAGGACGCCTCGGACCGCTTCTACTCCTCGCCCAACAACATCATCCTCCCCGGGCGCTCCCAGAAGATGGACGACGGCTGGGAGAACCGCCGCCGCCGCGACACCGGGCACGACTGGGTGCGCTTCCGCCTCACCGCCCAGGCCACGGTCCGCGCCCTGGAGATCGACACCGCCTACCTCAAGGGCAACTCCGCGGGCTGGGTGACGGTCATGGGGCGGGACGCCGGATCGGACGACCCCGACGCCTGGTTCGAGATCGTGGGCCGGACCCGGCTCCAGCCCGACAGCGCCCACCGCTTCGTCCTGGACTCCCCCGTCACGGTCACCCACGTGCGCACCGACGTGTTCCCCGACGGCGGCATCGCCCGCCTGAACGTCTACGGCTCGCTGACCGAGACCGGCGCCGCCGACCTCGGCAGCCGCTGGGACTCCCTCCTGGGCTGACCGCCGGGACGGCCGCCGCGCCGGGGCGGGCACACCACCGTGTGCCCGCCCCTCGGCGTGCCCGCCCGGCCCGTGCCCTCCTCATCCGCCGCGCACGGCCCCGGCCGGGCCGTCGGACGGACCCGCGCACCCGGCGTCCGGGGCCCGGGACGGCGGCACGGGACCGGGCCCTTCCCGGGGCGGCGCACGCCCCGGTGTCCGGCCGGGCGGGCACGGGTCCGAGGGGGCCGCCCCGCCCCGGCCCCGGAACGGGGAGGGACGGGGGCGGCCCCCTCGGACCGTCGGCCCCGGGGGCCGGCTCAGTCCCGGAGCAGCATCCGCCCGGCCGCGCCGGACGGGCCGACGTCCTCGCCGCGCAGGACGGTGCGCCGCACGCGCCCCACGAGGTCGGCGCCGTCGTAGGGGCTCACCGGGTTGCGGTGCCGGAGCGCGCGCACGTCCACCCGGAAGGACTCCTCGGGGGCGACGACCGCGAAGTCGGCGTCGTGGCCCACCCTGATCGCGCCCTTGTTGCGCACCCCGGCGACCCGCGCGGGCCCCGAGGACATCCAGCGCACCACGTCCGCCAGGTCCACGCCGCGGCGGCGCGCCTCCGTCCACACGGCGGCGAAGCCCACCTGGAGCCCCGAGACCCCTCCCCAGGCGGTCCCGAAGTCGCCGGTGTCCAGGTCCTTCAGGTCGGGGGTGCTCGGTGAGTGGTCGCTGACCACGCAGTCGATCAGCCCGTCCCGGAGCGCCCTCCACAGGAGGTCCCTGTTGGCGGAGTCCCGGATGGGCGGGCAGCACTTGAACTGGGTGGCCCCGGCGGGCACCGCCTCGGCCTCCAGGGTGAGGTAGTGCGGGCAGGTCTCCACCGTGAGCGGAACACCGTCCGCCCGGGCCTGCGCGATCAGCGGGAGCGCCGAGGCGCTGGACAGGTGCAGGATGTGCGCCCCGGTGCCCGTGCGCCGCGCCACCTCGATCACCCTGGCGATCGCCGCGTGCTCGGCGGTGTCGGGGCGCGACGCCAGGAAGTCCGCGTAGTCGCGCCCGGAGGCCGGCGGGGCGGTCTCCAGCACGGCCGGGTCCTCGGCGTGCACGATGATCCTGCCGCCGAACTCCCCGACGGCCTCCGCCGCCGTCAGCAGCTCCTCCGGGGAGAGGTGGCCGAACTCGTCCACCCCGGACGGGGACAGGAAGGCCTTGAAGCCGAAGACGCCCCTCTCCCAGAGCGCGGTCAGCTCCTTCGTGTCCCCGGGGCGGCTGTTCTCGGGAACGGCCCCGCCCCAGAAGCCCACGTCCACGGCGAGCTTGCCCTCGGCCGCGGCCCGCTTGGCGTCCAGGCCCGCGACGGTGGTGGTGGGGGGCACGCTGTTCAGCGGCATGTCGAGCAGGGTCGTGACGCCGCCCAGGGCGGCGGCCCCGGTGGCCGAGGCGAACCCCTCCCACTCGGTGCGCCCCGGTTCGTTGACGTGCACGTGGGTGTCGACCAGCCCGGGCAGGAGCACCTCGTCCTCGGCGAGGGTGATCTCCCTGCGGGCGATCAGCGGCGCCCGGTCCCCGACGAGGACGTCCACCACGCGGCCGTCGCGCACCCCGACGGTGACGGGCCGCTCCCCCTCGGGGGTGACGGCTCTGCGGGCGCGTACGGCGAGATCGTGTCGCGTCATGTGTCCCTACTCCTGTCCGACGCGTCGTGTGGCCAGTCCGACCAGGGTCGCGGTGTCGGCCCCGGACGCCTCGGCCACCTCGGTCTCGTCCAGTGCCCCGCAGCGCACCCCGCTGACCAGGGCCGCGGCGAGGGCCTGGGCGGTGGCCGGCTCGTCCAGCACCCCTCCCTCGACGGCTCCGAGGTAGGCGCGCAGGCGGGCGGCGGCGGGGGCGAAGGCCTCCCGGTAGAAGGCGTAGGTGGCCAGGTAGCGGGTGACGAGCTGGTGCGGGTGCAGGTCCCACCCCTGGTAGAACCCGCGTTCCAGGGATCGGCGGACCAGGGAGGCGTGCAGTCCCCACGCGGAGCGCACCTCCTCCGGGGGGCCGACGGGCAGCACGTTGGTGGACCCGTCCGACAGCCACACGCCCGTGCCGGCCGCCGCCACCTGCATGACGGCCTTGGCGTGGTCGGCGACCGGGTGCGCCATGCTCTGGTACGCGGCGGTGACCCCGCACGCGGCGCTGTAGTCGTAGGTCCCGTAGTGGAGGGCGCTGACCCGCCCCTGCCCGGCGTGGATCATGCGGGCGACCGCGGCGGTCCCGTCGGGGAGCAGGATCGACTGGGGGGTCTCGATCTGGAGCTCGAAGCGCAGCCTCCCGGCCTCCAGGCCGAGGCGCTCCTCCAGCTCGTCGGTGAGCCACACCATGGCCTCGACCTGCTCCACCGAGGTGATCTTGGGCAGGGTGAGGACCAGGTTGGCGGGGAGCCCCCCGTTCTCCTCCATGAGCGTGACCAGGAAGAGGGCGAGACTGCGGGCGCCTCGGGCCCGCCCGGCGGCCTCCATCCCCTTCATGCGGATGCCGAAGTGGGGCGGGGCCTGCCCCGCGGCGAGGTCGGCCGAGAGGGCACGGGCCGCGGACACGACGTCGGCGTCCTCGGCCTCGTCGCCCCGGTCCCCGTAGCCGTCCTCCAGGTCGGCGCGCAGGTCCTCGACGGGCTCGGCGGCCAGCTTGTCCCCCAGCCGGGGGAGGATCTCGGCCACGGCGGCCACGTCGGTCCCCGTCGCCTCCGCCAGGTCCGCGGCCGTCGGCGCGTACTCGGCCAGCGAGGCCGCGGCGTCCTTCCCCCACTCGGCCGCGAGGCCGGGCCGCACCCGGTCCGCCGGGACGTACACGGTGTGCACCGGCTGCCGGGCCCCGGAGGAGCCGGGGTAGGCGAGGGCGAGCCTGGCGTCCGCGTCGGCGAGGCGCGCGTTCAGCCCCGCGGTGAGCACGTCCAGGGCGAGATCGGGCGCCGGGCGACGGCTTTCGGACCGGTCCTCTTCCACGTGTGTGTCCTCTCCGAAGCGATGTTTTTCCTATCGTGGATGCTAACTTTTGCAATCCGGAAGAACAAGAGAGACCATGGGGAAGTCCGGACCGCCCGGATCACAGCGGCCCCAGAACACCCGGACAGCCGGTTCCGCCCGTGCTATAGAAGACACTGATGCCGAGAACTCTTTTTCGTATCGCAGAAGCAAGAGCCTGAACCCACGCCACAGCCCACGGGAGCGCGTCCGTTGTCAGTCCCACAGACCTCTCTAGTCACCGACGAAGCGGGCAAACGCGAACGCTCCGGTGGTGTGCAGTCGCTCGACCGCGCCTTCTCCCTGCTGGAGATCATGGCGGAGGCGGGCGGCGAGACCTCGCTGAGCCAGCTGGCCGAGTCCTCCGGCCTCCCGCTCCCGACCATCCACCGCATCATCCGCACCCTGGTGGGCAACGGGTACGTGCGCCAGCTCCCCTCCCGCCGCTACGCGCTCGGCCCCCGGCTCATCGGCCTGGGCGACAAGGCCTCCCAGATGCTCGGGACCTGGGCCAGGCCGCACCTGGCCCAGCTCGTGGAGGACCTCGGGGAGACCGCGAACCTGGCCATGCTGGACGGCGACAAGGTCATCTACGTGGCGCAGGTCCCCTCGCCGCACGCCATGCGCATGTTCACGGAGGTCGGCCGCCGTGTGCTGCCGCACTCCGCCGGGGTGGGCAAGGCCCTGCTCTCCCAGCTGAGCGACGAGGAGGCCCTGGCCACGGTGCGCCGCACCGGGATGCCCGCGGCCACCGACCGCACCATCACCGAGCCCGAGCGGTTCGTCACCGAGCTGCACAGGGTCCGCGACCAGGGGTTCGCCATCGACGACGGCGAACAGGAGATCGGGGTGCGGTGCGTCGCGGTCCCGGTCGCGGGCGCCCCGTCGGGCATGGCCGTGTCCGTCTCCGGTCCGGAGGCCCGCGTCAGCTGGGAGTTCGTGGAGCGCGCCGCGCCCATCGTGCAGCACTGCGCGACCATGCTCGCCACGGACCTCAACAACCAGTCCTGACCCGGCCCGGGAACGGCGGAAGGGGCGGACCGGCCGGTCCGCCCCTTCCGCACGGGTCGCTACGTCTGCTGGTCGAAGCCCAGCTTGCGCAGCTGCTTGGGGTCGCGCTGCCAGTCCTTGGCCACACGCACCCGCAGGTCGAGGAACACCCGCTGGCCCAGCAGGCCCTCGATCTGCTTGCGGGCCCGTGAGCCCACGTCGCGCAGGCGCGAGCCCTTCGAGCCGATGACGATGGCCTTCTGGCTGGGGCGCTCCACGTACAGCGACGCGTAGATGTCCACCAGCTCCTTGCCCGGCCGGGTGTTCTCCCGCTGGAACATCTCGTCCACGACCACGGCGATGGAGTGCGGCAGCTCGTCGCGCACGCCCTCCAGCGCGGCCTCGCGGACCAGCTCCGCCACGAGCATCTCGTCCGGCTCGTCGGTCAGGTCGCCGTCCGGGTACAGCGGCGGCCCCTCCGGCAGGTGCGAGGACAGCACGTCGGTGACGGTGTCGAGCTGGAACGCGCCCTGCGCGGACACCGGGACGATGTCGGCCCAGTCGCCCAGCTCGTCCACCGCCATCAGGTGCTTGCCCACGGCCTCCTTGTCGACCAGGTCGGTCTTGGTGACCAGGGCGACCACCGGGGTGTTGCGCTGTTCCGCCAGCTCCTTGGCGATGTAGGTGTCGCCCCGGCCGATCGGCTCGTTCGCGGGCAGGCAGAAGGCGATCACGTCCACCTCGACCAGGGTGGACCGCACCAGCGAGTCCAGCCTCTCGCCCAGCAGGGTGCGGGGCTTGTGCAGGCCCGGGGTGTCCACGATGATCAGCTGGGAACCGGGCCGGTGGACGATACCGCGCACCGTGCGCCGCGTGGTCTGCGGCCGGTTGCTGGTGATCGCCACCTTCTGCCCGACCAGCGCGTTCATCAGCGTGGACTTGCCCACGTTCGGGCGGCCCACGAAGCAGGCGAAGCCGCTGCGGAAACCCTCCGGGTGGGAGGGGGCCGGCAGCGGGACGCGCAGCTTCTCGAGGTCGAGGTCGTTCATGGGTCCTTCTCAGCGCCGGGTGATGCTCGCGGGCACCCCGTCAGGGGCGGCGATCACCACCACCTGGGTCTTCAGGTCGTCCGCCACCGCGCGGTCGTCCTCGGTCAGTTCCTTGGCCTCGGTGACGACCACCGCGGCCTCCAGCGCGGAGGCCTCGCTGGAGGCGGCCGCGGCCACGGCCGCCTGGAGCGCCGTCAGCCGGAGGGAGGGCAGCGACACCGTCGTGGCCACGTACGTGCGTCCCGTCTCGTCGCGCACCGCAGCGCCCTCCGCCGCCGCGTTGCGGGCCCGGGAGGCCCGCGCGAGGGTGATGAGCTTGCCGTCCTCGGGGCCGAGCCCCGTCGTCTCCGTCACTGGTCCGTGCTCCTTACGTCCTCGTTGCGGCCCCGGTCGTCCGGCACCCCGGCCCCCTCTTCGGGCAGTCGCTCCACCAGGACCGTGGTCATCCGGTTGCGGCGGCTGCTCTTGCCCTCCAGGGTGAGCCTCAGTCCAGCGTATTCGGCCCGGGCCCCGCCGACCGGCACCCGGCCCAGCACGAACGCCACGAGTCCGCCGACGGTCTCCACGTCGGGCACGTCGAGGTCCTGGTCGGGAAAGAGCTCGTCGAGCTCGCCCAGGGGCAGGCGGGCCGTCACCCGCACACTGCCGTCGTCCAGCCAGACCACCGGCGGGATCTCGTGGTCGTACTCGTCGGTGATCTCCCCGACGATCTCCTCCACGATGTCCTCCAGCGTGACCAGCCCGGCCGTTCCGCCGTACTCGTCGATGGCCACCGCGACGTGGTTGCGCTGCTGCTGCATCTCGCGGAGCAGCTCGTCGATGGGCTTGGTGTCGGGCACGTAGGACGCCGTGCGCATCACGTCGCCGGCGGTGAGCGGCACCTCCGCCCCGGCACTGCCCGCGGACGCCGCCCAGCGGTCGCGGAGCTGGTCCACCAGGTCCTTGAGGTAGACGATGCCGACGACGTCGTCCTCGTCCTCACCGGTCACGGGGATGCGCGAGTACCCGCTCCCCAGCGCCAGGGTGAGGACCGCGTCGGCGTCGGCGTCGCGGCTCGTGAACACGATGTCGGGGCGGGGCACCATGACCTCGCGCACGGAGGTGTCGTCGAGTTTGAAGACGGAGTGGATCATCTGCCGCTCCTCGGCGTCGATCACCTCCCCCTGCTCCGCCAGGTCGACCAGCTGGCGCAGCTCCACCTCGGTGCTGAACGGCCCCTCGCGGTCGCCCTTGCCCCGCGGCGTGATCGCGCGCCCCGCGCCCACCAGGAGCTGGGCGAGCGGACCCACCACGACCTGGACCGGGTAGACCACCGCCGCGCTCGCGCGGGCGAACTGCCCGGCGAACTGGCGGCCGAGGATGCGCGGTGCTATGGCGATCAGCACGGATTCCACGACGACCATCGCCACCGCGGTCAGCAGCAGGGCGGGCCACCCCAGCCCCAGGAGGAACACCATCCCCATGGCCGCCGCGATGACCGCGCACACCTCGCACACCACGCGCAGGAACAGCAGCGCGTTGAGGTGGCGCGTCGGGTCGGCGGCGACCCTGCCCCAGCGGCGGTCGGCCCTGGCCGCCCGCTCCGGACCGGTCGCCTCGGGAAGGCCCACCGACATGACTCGCGTGATGGCGACCTCCGCCGCCACCAGGAACCCGGCCACCGCGGTCAGCACCAGCGCGATCACGAAGGCGGTGATCCACTCGGCGGGCTCCCCCGTGGTCATGGGGGCGACGTCGGGCCACATCAGGGGTCTCATCAGGAGCTCTCGTCCTTCGCGGACCCGGCGGACTCCCGCTCACGCCAGGCGGCGAGGATCTCGCCCTGGAGGCCGAACATCTCCTTGTGCTCCTCCGGTTCGGCGTGGTCGTAGCCCAGCAGGTGGAGGATGCCGTGGGTGCAGAGCAGGTCGATCTCCGCCTGTGTGCTGTGCCCGGCCTTCTCGGCCTGGCGCTCGGCCACCTGCGGACAGATGATCACGTCACCGAGGACGCCGGGCTCGCTGGTGCGCCCCGGGCCGCCGGGGCGCAGCTCGTCCATCGGGAAGGAGAGCACGTCGGTGGGGCCCGGTTCGTCCATCCACCGCACGTGCAGGTCGGTCATCGGCCCCTCGTCCACCAGCACGACGGACAGCTCGGCCAGGGGGTGGACGCGCATGGCGTCGAGCACGTGCCGGGCCAGGCGGGAGAGTCGCTCCTCGTCCACTGCGGTGACGCCGGACTCGTTGGCGACGTCGATACTCATCGGTTGCGGCTGCCTCACTTGGAATCGTCGCGGCCGGGCGGCGCGCCCGGCCGGTGGGTGCGCCGTCTGCGGCCCTCACCCGGGACACCCGAACCGGTGGGCCCGCATGCTCACGGACCCACCGGTGCGAACGCCGTACTACCTCAGTCTGCCCGCTCCCCGGGGCGGGTGCTCCCCGTCCCCGGGTCCGTCGGGGTGTCGGAGGGCTCGTCGCGCGGGGACGGGCCCCGGTCGCGGCCGCCCCCGGCGCGGCGGCGGCCCCCCCTGCGGTCGCCCTGACGGTCGTTCTGGACGGCGTCGTAACGCCCGTAGGCGTCGACGATCTTGCCGACGAGCTTGTGCCTGACGACGTCCTCGCTGGTGAGCCGGCAGAAGGCGATGTCGTCGATGTCACTCAGGATCGTCTCGATGGTCCGCAGCCCGCTGGCCTGCCCGCCGGGCAGGTCCACCTGGGTGACGTCACCGGTGACCACGATCCTGGAGCCGAAGCCCAGGCGCGTCAGGAACATCTTCATCTGCTCGGGCGAGGTGTTCTGCGCCTCGTCCAGGATGATGAAGGAGTCGTTCAGGGTCCGGCCCCGCATGTACGCCAGGGGCGCGACCTCGATCGTCCCGGCGGCCATCAGCTTGGGGATGGAATCGGGGTCGAGCATGTCGTGCAGGGCGTCGTAGAGGGGACGCAGGTAGGGGTCGATCTTGTCGTAGAGCGTGCCCGGCAGGAAGCCCAGCCGCTCACCGGCCTCCACCGCGGGACGGGTGAGGATGATCCGGTTGACCTCTTTGTCCTGGAGCGCCTTGACCGCCTTGGCCATGGCCAGGTAGGTCTTGCCGGTGCCCGCCGGGCCGATGCCGAACACCACGGTGCTGCGGTCGATGGTGTCGACGTAGCGCTTCTGGTTGAGCGTCTTGGGCCGGATGGTCTTGCCGCGGTTGGACAGGATGTTGGTCGTGAGCACGTCCGCGGGCCGCTCCGAACCGGGCGCCGCCAGCATGTGGACCATGCGCTCGATGGTGTCGGGGGTGACGTGCGTGCCGCTCTTGGCGAGTTCGATCAGCTCCTCGACGAGACGGACCACCACGGCGGTCTCCTCGGGGGTCCCGCTGATGGTGAACTCGTTGCCTCGGACGTGGATGTCGCTCTCGAAGGCCCGCTCCAACGCCCTGAGGAGTTCGTCCCCCGAGCCCAGCAGGCTGATCATCGTGTGCTCGTCGGGCACCACGACCTTGACCTGAGTGTCCCGTCGCGGGTGCGTGTGCGTTGTCTCGGCCATGGTGTGGCCTTGCGGCCGCTGTCCTACCCTTCGCTCGGGCGCCGCCCGCCTGGACGGGCGCGGCGTCTCCTGGACGGCCCCGGCACCGTGCGGGGCGCCGGGCGGGGCTCCACGCCGGTGTTCCACAGGAGTCCCACCGGGCTCTGGAAGCCCACACCCCGAGTCTACCAAGGCGTCCCCGCCCCGCTCGATGGGTTATTCGGCGCCTGTGGACGGGGCCGCGCGGGGCCTGACGGGGCCGGTTCCGGCAGCGGCCGGGCGCGGGTCCCGGGCGGTCCGGGCCCGCGCCCTGTCCGGAACGGTCCGGGGCCCGGGACCGGCCCCTACCCGGGGGGCCAGTTGAGGCCGCGGCCGCCCAGGAGGTGGCCGTGGAGGTGGAAGACCGTCTGCCCGGCCCCGCTGCCGGTGTTGAACACCAGGCGGTACCCGGTGTCGGCGACGCCCTCGGCCACGGCGACCTCGTGTGCGTCCCGGACGATCTCGTCCAGCAGCCCGGCGCCGGCGGCGGCAGCGGCGGCGGCGTCGGGGTGGTGGTCGCGCGGGACGATCAGCACGTGCGTGGGCGCCTGGGGGTTGATGTCGCGGAAGGCGAGGGTCCGCTCGCCCTCCCGGACGATCTCGGCGGGCACCTCCCCCTTCACGATCTTACAGAAGAGGCAGTCCTCATGGGCCATCGCGAACCTCCGTGGTGTGTTCGCGGCCGCCGGAACGGCCGCCGTCTGGGGGTTGTCCCGGACCATGATGCCGCAGGTCGGCGCCGGACGGCCCATCCCGGGAAGGCCGCCGGCCGCGGTCCGGGAGCCCGTTCGGCAACGGCCTCCGTCCCAGGCGCGATAGGCTTTCCACCCGTGCGCGTCGGGTCGTCGGAAACGTCCGCCCCGGCCCGGTACCCACGTGTTCGGAATGAAACGCGCGTCTACCTGGAAAAGAAGAGGTATGCCCTTTCGTAAACCCCGCGACAAGGGTGTGCGTCGAACTGACGTGACGACAGAAACCATGGTGGCCGGAGCCCCCACGGCCCCGCTCTCGGTGGAGTGGGACGCCGACCACGCCGTGACGGAGCTCTACAGGGAGCACTACCGTCCGCTCGTTCGGCTCGCATCCCTTCTCGTCCGCGACCACGCGACCGCGGAGGAAGTCGTTCAGGACTCGTTCGTCGCGATGCACGGCGCCTGGCGCCGGCTGCGCGATCCGAACAAGGCCCTGTCCTACCTCCGCCAGGCGGTGGTGAACAAGGCCCGGTCCGTGCTCCGCCACCGGGCGGTGGTGGAGAAGCACGCCCCCAAGGCCCTCCCCGACGCCCCCAGTGCCGAGCACGGCGCCCTGAACCTGTTGGAGCGGGAGGCGGTCATCCGTGCCCTGCGCAAACTACCCACCCGTCAGCGAGAGGCCATCGTGCTCCGGTACTACGGCGACCTGTCAGAGGCTCAGATCGCGGACGCCATGGGGATCAGCCGGGGCGCGGTGAAGAGCCACACGTCCCGTGGCATCTCCTCGCTCCGCTCTGTTCTGGAGCAGACGACATGACCGGTCCGACAGATCCGACCGACGACGCCTTCGAGGACCGGCTGCGCCAGGTCCTCATGGCCGAGGCGAGCACGGTGGAGCCCTCTCCGGAGGCCCTGAACCTGATCCGCGAGCGCGCCGAGCGCAACCGCGGCTTCACCTGGTTCGGCCTGCCCTGGCTACGACCGGTGGCGGCGGTGGCGGGGGCCGTGATGATCGCCGCCTCCGTGGTCGTGTCCAGCCCCCAGGTCCGCGACCAGGTGCTGGAGTTCGTCCCGGCGGGGGCCGATCGCCACGGCGCCCCTCCCGAGCACGACGCGGACGGCGGCGGCGTGGCCGCCCCCGACCCGTCCTCCGACTCCACCGAGGGGAGCACGCAGCAGCCGGCGGAGCCGCCTCGGGACCCCGAGAGCTCACCCAGCTCCGGCGCGGACGAGGACCCGGCCGAGGAGGGCGTCGAGACCGCGTCCACCTGCTCTCCCCCCGCGGACGGGCCGGCGCCCTCCCCCAGCGCCTCCGCGGAGGAGAAGGACGGCGGCGCCTCCGCCTCCGAGGAGGAGTGCGACCCGAGCGAGGAGCCGACCGACGGCGAGGCCGGCGGCGGTGACGAGAGCGGCAGCGGCGGTGGCGGGGAGGCCCCCGGCGCCGGCGGCGGGGACGAGGGGGCCGGCGGCGGCGGTGAGGAGACCTCCGGCGGCGGTTCCGGCAGCACCGGCGGCGACGCCACCAGCAACCGGGCCGTGCCCGGGGAGTGACACGCGGGCCCGGTGCGCCGGGTCCGACGACGGAGGCGGCCGGGGGGATCCCCCCGGCCGCCTCCGTCGTTCCGTCGGCGGTGTGCCCGCTCCCGGCCCCGTGCCCCTCGCCGCTACCAGCGCCCGGTGCGCGCCTGGAGCACCGCCAGGGCGGCGACCCCAGCGGTGGAGGTGCGCAGCACGCTCGGTCCCAGCAGGGCCCGCACGGCGCCCGCCGCGGTGAACGCGTCGAGCTCGGCGTCGGAGAACCCGCCCTCGGGGCCGACCACCACGACGATCCCCGGACCGTCGCCCGAGGGCAGGTCCAGTTCGGCCAGGCGTCCGGCCCCCTCCTCGTGCAGGACCACGCCCAGGTCGGCTCCGGCCAGCAGCCCGGCCACGGCGGACCGGTCCGCGAGGTCCTCGACCAGGGGCAGCCGCCCCCGCCGCGCCTGCTTGGCCGACTCCCTCGCGGTGGCGCGCCACTTGGCCAGCGCCTTGGCCGCCCGGTCGCCCTTCCAGCGGGTGACGGAGCGCTCGGCGGCCCAGGGCACGATCGTGTCCACCCCGGCCTCGGTCATCATCTCCACGGCCAGTTCGCCGCGGTCGCCCTTGGGCAGCGCCTGGACCACGGTCAGGCGGGGACGCGGCGCGGGTTCCTCCCGGCGCTCCACCACCGTGCAGACGACGTGGTCCCTGCCCACGGCGGACACCGTGCACCGGGCACGCAGGCCGAGACCGTCGGACAGGTCGACGGTCTCGCCCTCCCTGATGCGCCGCACGACCGCGGCGTGGTGCCCCTCGGGGCCGTCCACCGTCACCCGGTCGGCCGCCAGTGCGGCGGTCCCGACCAGGAAGACGGGGGGTGTCACTTCGCGCCGAAGGCGTCGCGGAGCTTGGCGAAGAGGCCGCCGTGCCCGGGGCTGAACCGCCCCGGGGACTGGTCCTCGCCGCGCAGCTCGGCGAACTTGCGGAGGAGGTTCTCCTGCTCCTCGTCGAGCTTGCCCGGGGTCTCCACGTCGACGCGGATGCGCAGGTCGCCCCGACCTCCCCCGTCCAGGTGCGTGACGCCCTTGTTGGACAGGGTGATGACGTGGCCGGAGTTGGTGCCCGGCCGCAGATCGATGTTCTCGGTCCCGTCCAGGGTGTCGAAGGCGAAGGACGCGCCCAGCGCGGCGGCCGTCATGGGGACCGTCACCGTGCAGTGCAGGTCGTCGCCGCGCCGCTCGAAGGTCGGGTGGGGACGCTGGATGATCTCCAGGATGATGTCGCCGCGCGGGCCGCCGTTGGGGCCGACCTCACCCTCTCCGGCGAGCTGGATCCGGGTGCCGTCGTCGACGCCGGCCGGGATCTTGACGGTACGGGTGACCTTTTCGCGCACCCGGCCCTCCCCCGCGCAGTCGCCGCAGGGGTTGGTGATGACCGAGCCCTGGCCCGAGCACTGCGGGCAGGGGCGGGAGGTCATGACCTGGCCCAGGAAGGACCTCGTCACCTGGGAGACCTCGCCCTGGCCGTGGCACATCTCGCACGTGGTGCGGTGCGAACCGGCCGCGGTCCCCTCACCCTGGCACGTCTCGCACAGGATCGCGGTGGGGAAGGTGATCTCCTTGCTGACCCCGAACGCGGTCTCCACCAGGTCCAGTTCGACCCGGATCTTGATGCTGCGCCCGCGCCGGACCCGTTCCCGGGGGCCGCGCCCGCCGGGCTGGCCGCCGCCGAAGAAGGCGTTCATGATGTCGTCGAAGGCGAACCCGCCCCCGCCGCCGAAGCCTCCCGCGCCGCCACCGCCGGGAGCGTAGGGATCCTGGCCCATGTCGAACATCCGGCGCTTGTTCTCGTCGGAGAGGACCTCGTAGGCCTGGGTCACCTCCTTGAAGCGCTCCTGGGTCGCGGGGTCGGGGTTGATGTCCGGATGGAGCTCGCGCGCGAGCCTCCGGTACGCCTTCTTGATCTCGTCCTTGGACGCGTCGCGACGCACCCCGAGAACCTGGTAATAGTCTCTGGCCACTGAGTTACTGTCCTGCCAAAATCTGTCCGACATACCGAGCCACGGCGCGTACCGCTCCCATTGTTCCCGGATAGTCCATCCGGGTGGGCCCCACGACACCGATCTTGGCGAGCGACTGGTTTCCCACACCGTAGTCGGCCGAGACGATGGAGGTGGACCGGAGACCCTCGTGGAAGTTCTCCGCGCCGATGCGCACCGTGAGCATTGACGGGTCCTTCGCCTCACCCAGCAAACGGATGAGGACCATGTTCTCTTCCAGCGCCTCCAGGACGTCCCGCAGGCTGGCGGCGAAGTCCACGGCGGCGAGGTTGGCCGTCCCCGCGAGGACGATCTTCTCCTCGTGCCGTTCGACGAGGCTCTCCAGCAGGACGGAGAGGACGGCCACCGCCATCTGGCGGTGTTCGGGCGGGACCTGCGCGGGCAGGTCCTCAACCGCGTCGGGCACCTCTCCGAGGTGGAGACCGGAGATGGCGCGGTTGAGCATGGAGCGCAGGTCGTTGACCGCGGTTCCGTTGACCTCGCCGAGGCCGTCGATGACGCGCTGCTCGACCCTGCCCGTGTCGGTGATCACGACCATCATGACCCGCTGGCCCCCCAGGGGGACCAGCTCGACGTGCTGGACCGAGGAACGGGTCAGCGACGGGTACTGCACGATCGCGACCTGGCGGGTGAGCTGCGCGAGGAGCCGCACGGTCCGCGCGACGATCTCGTCCAGGTCCACCGCTCCGGCGAGGAAGGACTCGATGGCGCGGCGCTCCGGCGCCGACAGGGGCTTGACGGAGGAGAGCCGGTCGACGAAGAGCCGGTACCCCTTGTCCGTGGGCACGCGTCCCGCGCTGGTGTGGGGCTGGGCGATGTACCCGTCCTCCTCCAGCGCGACCATGTCGTTGCGGATGGTCGCGGGAGAGACCCCGAGCCTGTGCCGGTCGGCCAGCGCCCTGGAGCCGACGGGCTCGTTCGTGTTGACGAAGTCCTCCACGACCGCTCGCAGGACAGCGAGCTTGCGCTCGTCCAGCAACTCGCCACCTCCTGGCACTCCGGGGTCCTCAGTGCTAATTCTATGCCCGGCCGCAAACCCGGACGGCTACCCCTCGGCGGTAACACCGGAGGAGGCGCCGGATCTTCCCTCCGGAGCGGCGACGTGCGCCACGGCGCGGATGAACCGACACCCTCCCCCAGTAGACTGCACGACCGTGGCTACCAAGGGAACCGGCCGCTACGGCCGCGACGTGCTCGCAGGCGACTGGCGGCTGCCCCGCAAGGGGGCCGTGCGCGAGGTCGCCCTGAGTCGGGACCTGGTCGTGGAGGACGCCGACGAGGCCTTCTGCGGAGCGGTCGTGACGTGGGACAGGTCCAGCGTGACCCTGGAGGACCGCGCGGGGCGCCGCAGGGTGTTCGACCTCGGCCCGGCCGCCTTCCTGCTCGACGGGAGACCCGTGACCCTGGTGCGCCCCGCGCCCGCGCCGCGGGGACCCCTGCGGAGCGCGTCCGGCTCGGTGGCGGTGCCCGGGGCCGCCGCGCGCACGGCGCGTGAGAGCAGGATCTACGTGGAGGGCGCGCACGACGCCGAGCTCGTGGAGAAGGTCTGGGGCCACGACCTCCGCGTCGAGGGGATCGCCGTCGAGTTCCTGGAGGGCGTCGACGACCTGCCCTCGATCGTGGCGGACTTCTCCCCCGGCCCGGGCCGCCGCCTGGGGGTCCTCGTCGACCACCTGGTCCCCGGGTCCAAGGAGAGCCGGATCGCCGAGCGGGTGCGCGGGGAGCACGTGCTGGTCGCCGGCCACCCCTACGTCGACGTCTGGCAGGCGGTGCGGCCGGGCGCCGTGGGGATCGGGGCCTGGCCGGAGGTTCCGCGCGGGCGCCCCTGGAAGGAGGGCGTCGTCGAGGCCCTCGGGTGGCGGCTGGAGACCGGTGAGGCGTGGCGCAGGATCCTCGGATCGGTCCGTACCTATGCTGATCTGGAGCCCTCGCTGCTCGGACGCGTGGAGGAGCTCATCGACTTCGTCACGGGGCCCCATCCGGACGAGCTCCGGGACCCGTCGTCGGGCCGGGGCGCCCACCCGTGACCGGGCCGTTTTCGCGCCGGTACGGCCCCAGGACCTAGGATTCTGCCCAGGGCGCGGTCCGGACACCCGGTGTCCGGCGCCGCGGTCGCCCGCCTCCGGCCCCGCGCGGTCGTCGGTACGAGCGAAAGTACAAGAACCGCCACTCATGAGCGGAGCCAAGGAAGAGCATGAGCGAGACCCCGACGAACCCCCCGTCCCCGGAGGACCCCGACCAGGACCGGCAGCCCGGGCAGCCGGACGGCGGGCAGCAGGAGTACGGCCCCCGGGGTGAGGGCCGACCGCAGCAGCCCGGGTACGGGCAGCCGTCGGGCGGCCTGTCCCCGTACGCCCCGCAGCCCGACCAGGCACAGCCCCCTTACGGACAGCCCTCGGGGGCCCAGCCCGCGTACGGACAGCAGCCCCACCCCGGCCACGGACAGCCCTCCGGCGACCAGCCCCCCTACGCCCCCCGGCCCGACCAGGCACAGCCCCCGTACGGACAGCCCGGCTACGGACAACCGCCCCAGCAGCCCTACGGCGAGCCCCAGGCACAGCCCGGTTTCGCCCCTCCCGGCGGAGAGCAGCAGGCCCACGGGCACCAGCCCCCGCAGCCCTACGGCGGGCCCGCGTACGGACAGCAGCCCCACCCCGGCCACGGACAGCCCTCCGGCGGCCAGTCCCCCTACGCCCCGCAGCCCGACCAGGGCCACCAGGACTACGGTCAGCAGGCACAGCATCCCTACGGGCACCCCCACCAGGCACAGCCCCAGCAGCCCTACGGCCGACCGGCCGGCGGCCCGCAGGGGTACGCCCCCCAGCCCGACCACGCGCAGCACCCGCAGGCCTACGGACATCCCCAGCAGCCGCAGTACCCCGGGGCGCAGGCAGCCTACGGCCAGCCGCAGCCGCCCGCCCAGGGGGGTGACAACAGCACGCTGGTGGCCATGCTCGCCCACCTCTCGGGCTTCGTGATCGCCTGCTTCGGCTGGATCCCGCCCCTCGCGGTCTACCTCGCCAAGCGCAACCAGTCGCCGTTCGTCCGGCACCACGCCTCGGAGGCGGCGAACTTCCAGATCACGCTGCTGATCCCGTACGTCTTCGCCTGGGTCGTCTTCATCGGTCTGGGTATCTTCTTCCCAGGACTGTCCTGGATCGGATCCCTCCTCATCGCGGTCGTCTGGATCGTGTCGATCGTGTTCGGGGTCATGGGCGCCAACGGTGCCAACAAGGGGACCTGGTACCGCTACCCGGTCAGCATCCGCCTGCTGAAGTGAGGCCGTCCCGAAGCACGGTCCGAGCGAGTCCACCCGAAGGAACCACCATGTCGTACCCGAACAACCAGCCAGAGGACCCCTACGGCCAGGGGGACCCGACCGGCCGCGACGACGGCTCCGGGGGCCGGTCGGGCGGCTATCCGCCCCCCGGCGGTTCCGGCGGATACCCGCCGCCCCCTCAGGACCCCTCGGGGTACCCGGGCGGCGGCCACCCCGGACAGCCCGGCGGATATCCGCCGCCCGGCTACCCCGGACACCAGGACCCGGGCGGCTACCAGGGTCCGCCCGGCTATCCCGGGCAGCCCGGGTACCAGGAGCAGACCGGCGGCTACCAGCAGGGCGGCTATCCGCCCCCCGGCTACCCGCCCCACGGGGGCTACGGCCAGTCGTCGGCGACGACCGGCCAGCCCAACTCCGAGGAGCGCACGATGGCGCTCCTGACCCACCTCAGCGGGATCGTGCTGGGCTTCCTCGTCCCGCTGATCATGTATTTGGTGAAGAAGGACGAGTCGCCCTTCCTCCGCCACCAGTCGGCGCAGGCGCTGAACTTCCAGATCCTGCTGACCATCGGCTACGTCATCTCGATCCCGCTGTCGTTCATCCTCATCGGCGGGCTCCTGAGCCTGGTCCTGTGGGTGCTGGCCGTGGTGTTCGGCATCCTGGCGGGCACCGCGGCCAACCGCGGCGAGTGGTACCGCTACCCGGTCAACGTCGACTGGGTCAAGTAGCGGCGCGGCGCACGCCGCGGGAACGCCTGAGGGGGCCGGGCAACCTGCCCGGCCCCCTCGGCGTGCGCCCGGGCCCTCAGGTGAGGTCGCGCACCACGGCGTCCGCGAGCAGGCGTCCACGGCGGGTCAGGACGGCGCGGCCCGCGCCGTGGGCGCCGGCCTCCAGCAGGCCCTCGGCGACGGCGCGCTCGGCCGCGGCGCGCCCGTGCGGCTCCAGCAGGTCCAGCGGGCACCCCTGCTCCACGCGCAGTTCGAGCAGGATCCGCTCGAAGCGCCGCTCCTCCCGTGTGAGCACCTCGCGGGCCTGGCCCGGGCTGTCGCCCGAGTTCAGGCGGGCGGCGTAGGCGGCGGGGTGCTTGACGTTCCACCAGCGGGTGCCGCCGACGTGGCTGTGCGCGCCGGGCCCCACGCCCCACCAGTGACCGCCGGTCCAGTAGAGGAGGTTGTGGGCGCTGCGCCCCTCGGGCGTGCGCGCCCAGTTGGACACCTCGTAGGCCGTGAACCCTGCCCCGGCGAGGACGTCGTCGGCCATCAGGTAGCGGTCGGCCATCGTGTCGTCGTCGGGCTCGGTGAGCTCGCCCCTGCGCACCCGGGCGGCGAGCCGGGTGCCCTCCTCGACGATCAGCGAGTAGGCGGAGACGTGGTCGGGGCCGGCGGAGACCGCGGCGTCGAGGGAGGCCCGCCAGTCGTCGTCCGTCTCGCCCGGCGTGCCGTAGATCAGGTCGAGGTTGACGTGGTCGAACCCGGCCTCGCGGGCCCATCCCACGCACTGCTCGGGGCGTCCGGGGGTGTGGCCGCGCTCCAGGACCTTCAGCACGTGCGGGCGGGCGCTCTGCATGCCGAAGGAGATCCGGGTGAACCCGGCCTCGCGCAGCCGGACAAGGTACTCGGGCGTGACGGTCTCGGGGTTGGCCTCGGTGGTGACCTCGGCCCCGGGGGTGAACCCGAACCGGTCGCGGACCGCGGCGACGATCCGGCCCAGGTCCTCGGCGGACAGCAGGGTCGGCGTGCCGCCGCCGACGAACACGGTGCTGACCGGGGGCCTCGCGCCGGACAGGACCCGGTCGGCCAGCGCGACCTCGGCGACGGCCTGGTCGGCGTACGTGGCGCGCGAGGTCGTGGCGGTCCCGTCCCGGGAGACGAGCTCCTCTGCGGTGTAGGTGTTGAAGTCGCAGTAGCCGCAGCGTGTGACGCAGAAGGGCACGTGGACGTAGAACCCGAGCGGCTGCCCGCCGAGTTCGGCGAGGGAGGCTTCGGGCAGTTCCCCGGTACGCGGTACGGGGTCGCCGTCGAGGGCAACGGAAGGCATGCCTCCAGTGTCACCGACACTGCGGCGTGCCCCGGCCGGACCGTCGCCGGGACGCGCCCCGGCCGGGGTGCGGTGCACGGAGAGATGGGACACAGGGACCGGCGCCGGGGCCTCCTCCGGCCCGGCCGGGTCAGGGGTTGGCGTGGGCGGGGGCCGGGGAGGCGGCCCGCTGCGGGAGGGGGCCGCGGGGAGGGTCCACCCGCCCGGACGCGCTCCGCCGGTCGGGGGCGATGGCGGTGGAGCCGCGCACGACCAGCTCCGGGTCGAACATGAACTCCGTGTGGGAGACGGGGTGCCCGGCGATCTCGTCGCACAGGGCGCGCGCCGCGGCCAGCGCCATCGCGTTGACCGGCTGGCGGACGGTCGTCAGCGGGGGGTCGGTGAAGGCGATGAGCTGGGAGTCGTCGTACCCGACGACGGAGAAGTCCTGGGGGACGCGCAGGCCCCGCTGGCGGGCGGCCCGGATGGCGCCGAGCGCCATCATGTCGGATCCGCAGACCATGGCGGTGACGCCGCGCTCGATCAGGCGCACGGCGGCCGCGTGGCCGCCCTCGACGCCGAACAGGGACAGCTCCACGAGGTCGTTCCCGTCGAGGCCGTGCCTGGCGAGGGCCTGGTGGTAGCCCTCCAGCTTGCGGCGGACCGGGACGTAGCGCTCGGGGCCGCTGGTGAAGCCGATGCGGGTGTGGCCCAGGGCCACGAGGTGGTCGACCGCGAGCCTTCCGGCCTCCCGGTCGTCCGCGGAGACGAACGCCGAGGGGATGGCCTCGGCGAACCCGTTGACCAGGACGATCGGAAGTCTTCGTGAGACCAGGGCGTGGTACCGCTCGTGCGGTGCGGTGGTGTCGGCGTGCTTGCCGGAGACGAAGAGGATGCCGGAGACGTTGCGCTCCAGGAGCAGCTCCACGTACTCGTCCTCGGTTATTCCGCCCGGGGTCTGGGTGCACAGCACCGGCGTGTACCCGCGCTGGGCCAGAGCTCCCTCGGCCGCCTGGGCGAACATCGGGAAGACCGGGTTCTCCAGTTCGGGGATGACCATGCCGACCAGCCCGGCCGAGCGCTGCCGCAGCCGGGCGGGACGCTCGTAGCCGAGGACGTCGAGGGCGGTCAGGACGGCCTTGCGGGTTTCGGTGCCGACCCCCGGCTTGTCATTGAGCACCCGCGAGACGGTGGCCTCGCTGACGCCTGCGTGCCGTGCGATGTCGGCAAGTCGTGGACCCATGGGCGTAACTCTAGTCGAGATCGCCGTCACATGGCCGAAAGTTCGGGGTAATCTTGCGCAAGAACTTGCAGTCGCCACAGGGAAGGACCCTCGAAGATGGAGCCTCAGTCTCGCTGGTGGCGTGAAGCGGCCATCTACCAGATCTACGTGCGCAGCTTCGCCGACTCCAACGGTGACGGGGAGGGCGACCTCACCGGTATCCGGGAGCGCCTCCCCCACCTGGCGGAGCTCGGCGTGGACGCGATCTGGCTGACCCCGTTCTACGTCTCCCCCCTCGCCGACGGCGGCTACGACGTCGCCGACTACCGCGACGTCGACCCCCGCTTCGGCACGCTGGAGGACTTCGACGCCCTCCTCGGCGCAGCCCACGACCTGGGCATCCGCCTGATCATCGACGTGGTGCCCAACCACTCCTCCTCCGCCCACGCGTGGTTCCGCGAGGCCGTCGCCGCCGAGCCGGGGGACCCGGCACGGTCCCGGTACGTCTTCCGGGACGGCAAGGGCCCCGACGGGGAGCAGCCCCCGAACAACTGGAAGTCGATCTTCGGCGGCCCCGCCTGGACGCGCCTCAAGCGCCCCGACGGCACCCCCGAGCAGTGGTACCTGCACCTGTTCGACCCGGAGCAGCCCGACTTCGACTGGACCCACCAGGAGGTGCACGACGAGTTCGACGACGTGCTCCGCTTCTGGCTCGACCGGGGTGTGGACGGGTTCCGCATCGACGTCGCGCACGGCATGGTCAAGGACCCGGGCCTGCCCGACATCGCCGAGGGCGCCAAGGCCGACCTGCTCGACGGCAGCACCACGCTGCCGTACTTCGACCAGGACGGCGTGCACGACATCTACCGGCGCTGGTCGGCGATCGCCGCCTCCTACCCGGGCGAGCGCGCGCTGGTGGCCGAGGCCTGGGTCGAGGACGCGAACCGGGTGGCCCGGTACCTGCGCCCGGACGAGCTGCACCAGGCGTTCAACTTCGAGTACCTGACCGCCCCCTGGGACCCGTCCCGCCTGCGGGAGGTCATCGACGGTTCGCTGGCCGCCAACGGCGCGGTGGGCGCGACCACCACCTGGGTGCTGTCCAACCACGACGTGACCCGCCACGTGACGCGGTTCGGCGGCGGAGAGCAGGGGCTGCGCCGGGCGCGCGCCGCGACGCTGCTCATGCTGGCCCTGCCCGGCTCGGTCTACCTGTACCAGGGCGAGGAGCTGGGCCTGCCGGAGGTCACCGACCTGCCGGACGACTCGCTCCAGGACCCGACCTGGGAGCGTTCGGGCCGTACCGAGCGCGGCCGGGACGGCTGCCGGGTGCCGCTGCCCTGGGAGGACGGGAGCGCGCCGTTCGGGTTCGGCCCGGAGGGGAGCACCCCGTGGCTGCCCGTCCCCGAGGGCTGGGGCGCCCTGTCGCGCGCGTCCCAGCGGGGTGTGGAGGGCTCGACCCTGGAGCTGTACACCAGGGCGCTCGGGCTGCGCCGTGAGCTGGACGCCCTGGGCGACGGCGCGATGACCTGGCTGGACGCCCCCGAGGGCGTGCTGTACTTCGAGCGCGAGCCGGGCGTGCGCGTCGCGGTGAACCTCGGCGGGGAGACCGCGGAGATCGCGGCGTCCGGCGAGGTGCTCGTGTCCAGCGGTCCGGTGGCCGCACCGGCCGACGGCTCCCTGGCCCTGCCGGCCGAGACGGCGGTCTGGCTGCGCGGCTGACGCCGTGCGGGCGGCGCCGGGCACCGGCGCCGCCCTTCCCCGCCCGCGGCCCCAGCCGCGCCCCCGTGCCCCTCCCCCGCACGCGGGCGCCCCGCCGCCGGCCCCGCACCCGCCGACCGCGCCCCTCCTGAAGCGGCTTCCGCCCCGACGGAGCCCGCGGAGCGTTCCCCACGCCCCGGGGCCGCCGACCGCCCGCCGCCACGGCTCACGGCCGCATCGCACCCAATGGTGTGACTAAATGAGCGTTCATCACAGATATCATCATCAGGCGGTCACCGCGCGACTACCCCCGGCAGGCGATCACACGTCCGTTTCCGCGGTGTTTCCACATCTTTATGCAGCAGGTCTGCAAAGCCTTTCAAAGCTTGCAAGTTATTGCTAACGTCACATCACCACGCATGCCCGCGACGGACCCGGGGCCACCGGCGAACCGCATGCGCGACCTCCTCAGCACGGCCTCCCGGAAGGAACACACCATGAGATTCCGCAGCGCACCAGTGGTGACAGGCATCGCCGCGATCGCCCTGATGGCGACCGCGTGCGGTGGCGGCGGTGAGGGCGGGGGCGACGACGCGTCGGCCGAGGGCGCCCTCGTCATCTGGTCCGACCCCGAGCGCGCCGACGCCATCCAGGGGGCCGCCGCGGAGTTCGCCGAGGCCAACGGCATCGAGGTCGACGTCCAGAGCCTGACCTTCGGCGACATCCAGGGCGACCTGCTCAACGCCCACCAGGCCGGGAACGCGCCCGACGTCTTCATCGGCGCCCACGACTGGACGGGCAACCTGGTGCGCAACGGCGCCGTCCAGCCCATCGAGCTGACCGGCGACAGCGCCGCGGGCCTGGACGAGACCTCGGTCCGGGCGCTCAACTACGACGGACAGCTCTTCGGTGTGCCGTACTCGCAGGAGAACATCTTCCTGATGCGCAACACCGAACTCGTTCCCGACGCCCCCGAGACCTTCGAGGAGATGGTCGAGGTCGGGACCGGGCTCAAGGACGCCGGTGACACCAGCGAGGTCCTCTCCATGGCCGTCACCCAGGAGGGCGACCCCTTCCGGATGAACGCCCTGTTCGGCTCCGCGGGCGGATACCTCTTCGGCCAGGACGACGAGGGCAACTGGGACCCGACCGACCTCGGCGTGGGCTCGGACGAGTCCATCGCCGCCATGGAGCGGATCGCCGAGTACGGCGAGGGGGGCGAGGGGGTGCTGCGGCGCTCCATCGACCTGGAGAACGACGCCGTGCTGTTCTACGAGGGCGACGCCCCCTTCTTCGTCGCCGGCCCGTGGAACATCGCCGACGCCGACGAGGCCGGGGTCGACTACGCGATCAGCCCCATCCCCGGTTTCGAGGGCGAGGGTCCCGCCACCCCCTACATCGGCTACCAGGCGTTCTTCGTCACCGAGGGCAGCTCCAACAGCGCCCTCGCCCAGGAGTTCGTGACCAACTACGTCACGGACACCGACTTCATCCTCAGCCTCTACGAGGCCGACCCGCGCACCCCGGTCCAGCTGGACGCCCTCGAGACGGTCTCCGCCGACGACCCCAACATCGCGGCGATCGCCGAGGCGGGCGCCGAGGGCATGCCGATGCCCTCCATCCCCGAGATGGGCGAGACCTGGGAACCGCTGGGCATCGCCCAGGCCGCCATCATCGGCGGGGCCGACGTCCGTGAGGCCATGGAGGCCGCCCACGAGACGATCGCCGGCCAGATCGGCGAGTAGCGGTGGCGTCCAGGAAAACCGACACCGCGGGCGCCCCCGGCAAGGGGGCGCCCGCCCGCCCGGGCCTGCCCGGAGGCCGGTTCGCCGGCAACGGCTCGCTCGGCGGGCAGCTCGTCAAGATCTCCCTCCTCGGCCTGTTCACCGCCCTCGGCGTGTGGGCGGCCCTCCCCCTCTACGTGGCGGGCAACTGGCTGGGCATCGCCCTGGTCGCCGGCGTCGTCGCACTCGTCTACGCGGTCTACCTGTCCAAGCGCGCCGTCCCGGTCAAGTACCTGGTCCCGGGCGTGCTGTTCCTGCTCGCCTTCCAGATCCTGCCCGTGCTCTACACGATGAGCACGTCCGTCACGAACCTCAGCGACGGCCACCGCGGCGACAAGCAGCAGGCGATCGCCGCCATCGAGGCGTACTCCGTGAGCAGCCCCGACGGCGCTCAGGAGTACACGCTCACCGTGGCGGTCACCGGCTCCCCCGAGACCGGTGACCTGGTCTTCCTCCTGGTCGACGACGAGGGCTCCGCCTACGCCGGCGACGCGGAGGGGCTCACGGAGCTCACCGGGGCGACCGTCGAGCCGTCGGGCAAGGTCACCGAGGCCTTCGGGTACTCGATCCTGACCCCCGCCGAGGTCAACGCCCGCAGCGAGGAGCTGTCGGAGTTCGCGGTGCCCTCCGGCAACGGCTCCGGCATCCGCTCCAGCGGCCTGTCGAGCGCGTTCGAGGGCACGGCCACCCGCGTCTACGACGAGGGGTGCGACTGCGTCACCGACTCCGAGACCGGCGCGGTCTACCACGCCGACGACGAGCGCGGCGCGTTCTACGACGAGGAGGGGCAGCGCCTGGCGCAGGGCTGGCAGGTCGGCGTCGGCTTCGACAACTTCGCCCGGTTCCTGTTCAACCCCACCTTCGCGTCCTCGTTCTTCGGCATCCTGGTGTGGAACATCGCCTTCGCCGTCTCGGTCACCTTCCTGGTGTTCGTGGTGGGCCTGGCGGTCGCCCTCACCCTGCACGTCCCCCAACTGCGCGGCAAGGTCGTGTACCGGATCCTGGTGGTCCTGCCGTACGCGATGAGCTCCCTGGCGATGTTCCTGCTGTGGCGGGACATGTTCAACACCGACTTCGGGCTGTTCAACAGGATGCTGGGGCTGCAGGTCGACTGGCTGGGAGACCGGTGGAGCGCCCGGGCCGCGGTGATCCTCGCCAACGTGTGGCTGGGCTACCCGTACATGTTCCTGGTGGCCACCGGAGCGCTCCAGGCCATCCCCCGCGAACTCGGGCAGGCGGCGCAGATCGACGGAGCGGGCCCCTGGCAGGCGTTCCGCAACGTCACCCTGCCCCTGCTGATGGTCGCGATGACACCGATCCTGATCGCGACGTTCGCGTTCAACTTCAACAACTTCAACGCCGTGTGGCTGATCAGCCGGGGCGGCCCGTTCTCCCCGGACAACCCGACGGCCGGCGCCACGGACCTGCTCATCACCTACACCTACCGCCTCGCCTTCAACGAGGCCACCGCGGAGTACGGGTACGCGGCCGCGCTGTCGGTGATGATCTTCCTGATCGTGGCCGGGATGTCCGTGATCAGCCTCAGCCGGAGCAAGGCCCTCGAGGAGGTGGACTGATGGCGGTGCACGCCACCGGTACCGCGCGCACGCCCTACCGGCGCAGCGCGGGAACCCGGTTCTCCCTGTGGGCCGTCCGGCTCGGCTGGCGCCACCTGGTGATGCTGGCGGTCGTGGCCTTCGCGGTCTTCCCGGTCCTGTTCGTCGTCTCGGCCGCCCTCAACCCGCTGGGCACCCTGTCCAGTGCGCAGCTGTGGCCGACCGGGGCCAGTCTGGCCAATGCCCGGGACCTCTTCACGAACACGCCGTTCACCACCTGGTACGCGAACTCGCTGTTCTTCGCGGTCACCAACGCGGCCGCGACGGTGATGCTGTCCGCGCTCGCCGCGTACGCCTTCAGCCGCATGCGGTTCAGGGGGCGCAGGGTGGGGCTGGTCGGCCTCCTGGTCATCCAGATGTTCCCGCAGTTCCTGGCGATCGTGGCGATCTACCTGATGTTCACCACGCTGGGCGAGTACTACCCGGGGATCGGTTTCGACACCCGGTGGGGGCTGCTGCTGGTGTACCTGGGCGGCGCGCTCAGCATCAACACGTGGCTGATGAAGGGCTTCTTCGACACCGTGCCGAAGGAGCTGGACGAGTCCGCGCAGATCGACGGGGCCTCGCACGCCCAGGTGTTCTTCCGGATCATGCTGCCGCTGGTCACGCCCGTGCTGGCGATCGTGGGCCTGCTGGTGTTCATCTCCACCATCAACGAGTTCCTGATGGCGAGCGTGTTCCTGCGCGACACCGACGCCAAGACCCTGGGACTCGGGCTCTACCAGCTGGTGTCCTCCCAGCGGAACGCGAACTTCGGGATGTTCGCGGTCGGCGCCATCATGCTGTCCCTGCCCACCCTGGCGGTGTTCTGGTTCCTCCAGCGCTACATCACCGAGGGGCTGACCTCGGGGGCCGTCAAGGGCTGAGGCCCTGCGTCCCGGCCCGCCGCCCGTCCCGGGGGCGGGGCACCCGGAGAGCGGGCGCCCCGCCCCCCGCTCCCGTGCCCCGGGACCGGGCGTACGCGGACGACGGAGGAGGGGCGCCCCCGTGGGGGCACCCCTCCTCCGTCGTCCTCCGGCCCGGGGGACTACTTCTTCTTCTTGTCCTCGCCACCGCCGCCGTCGGTGGACAGGGCGGAGATGAAGGCCTCCTGGGGCACCTCGACCCGGCCGACCATCTTCATCCGCTTCTTGCCCTCCTTCTGCTTCTCCAGCAGCTTGCGCTTACGGCTGATGTCGCCGCCGTAGCACTTGGCGAGCACGTCCTTGCGGATGGCGCGGATGTTCTCGCGCGCGATGACCCGGGCGCCGATGGCCGCCTGGATGGGGACCTCGAACTGCTGCCTCGGGATCAGCTCGCGCAGCTTCTTGGTCATGTCCACGCCGTACGTGTAGGCCTTGTCCTTGTGCACGATCGCGGAGAACGCGTCGACGGCCTCGCCCTGGAGCAGGATGTCGACCTTGACCAGGTCGGCCTGCTGCTCGCCGGTGGGCTCGTAGTCCAGGGACGCGTAGCCCTTGGTCCGCGACTTGAGGTGGTCGAAGAAGTCGAAGACGATCTCGGCCATGGGCAGCGTGTAGCGCATCTCCACGCGGTCCTCGGACAGGTAGTCCATGCCCTGGAGGTCGCCGCGCCGCTCCTGGCACAGCTCCATGATCTGGCCGATGTGGTCGGAGGGGCTGAGCACCGTCGCCTTGACCATCGGCTCGTAGATCGCGGCGATCTTGCCGGACGGGAACTCGCTGGGGTTGGTCACGACGTGCTCGGTGCCGTCCTCCATGTCCACCCGGTAGATCACGTTGGGCGCCGTGGAGATGAGGTCGAGGTTGAACTCGCGCTCCAGGCGGGCCCGGGTGATCTCCAGGTGCAGCAGGCCGAGGAAACCGCAGCGGAAGCCGAAGCCCAGGGCCGCGGAGGTCTCCGGCTCGAACACCAGGGCGGCGTCGTTGAGCTGGAGCTTCTCCAGGGCGTCGCGCAGCACCGGGTAGTCGGTGCCCTCGATCGGGTACAGGCCCGAGAACACCATGGGCTTGGGTTCCTGGTACCCGCCGAGCATCTCGGTCGCCGGCCTGTTCAGGGCGGTGATGGTGTCGCCGACCTTGGACTGGCGCACGTCCTTGACACCGGTGATGATGTAGCCCACCTCGCCCACGCCCAGTCCCCCGGCCTTGGTGGGCTCGGGCGAGCTGACGCCGATCTCCAGGATCTCGTGCGAGGCCCGGGTCGACATCATCTGGATGCGCTCGCGCGGGCTGAGCTTGCCGTCGATCACGCGGACGTAGGTGACGACGCCCCGGTAGGTGTCGTAGACCGAGTCGAAGATCATCGCGCGGGCGGGCGCGTCGGCGTCGCCGACGGGCGCGGGGATCTGGTTGACGATCTCGTTGAGGAGCTCCTCGACGCCCTGCCCCGTCTTGGCGCTGACCCTGAGCACGTCGGAGGGGTCGCAGCCGATGATGCCGGCGATCTCCTCCGCGTACTTCTCCGGCTGGGCGGCCGGGAGGTCGATCTTGTTGAGCACGGGGATGACGGTGAGGTCGTTCTCCAGCGCCATGTACAGGTTGGCGAGGGTCTGCGCCTCGATGCCCTGGGCGGCGTCCACCAGCAGGACCGCGCCCTCGCAGGCGGCGAGCGAGCGCGAGACCTCGTAGGTGAAGTCGACGTGCCCGGGGGTGTCGATGAGGTCCAGCGTGTACGTCTTGTCGTCGAGCGCCGTGAACGGGATGCGCACGGCCTGCGACTTGATGGTGATGCCGCGCTCGCGCTCGATGTCCATGCGGTCCAGGTACTGGGCTCGCATCTGGCGGTCCTCGACGACCCCGGTGATCTGGAGCATCCGGTCGGCCAGCGTCGACTTGCCATGGTCGATGTGCGCGATGATGCAGAAGTTGCGGATCAGCGCGGGATCGGTCCAGTTCGGCTGTGCCACCGTGCTCCGTTCACAGGTTGGGGTCCGGGTCGCGTGTGCGCCTGCGGCGTCACCGCCCCGCCGCGGCGTGGGTCCACGGCATCGTCAATCATCCCATGGCGACGGGGTCGCCCTCCCCGGTGACGACCGCCGTCCGTGCGGCAGTATGGGGTTCGGGTGCGGGGTTCGTGTCCAGATTATGTGACCCGGCGCCGGGAACGCGCCGTTCACGCACGGGTCCCGGGCCCGGCCGGAGCGTGCGAGGAGCGATCGGGTGAAGTGGCTGTTGACACGGGTGTTCGCCGGGCTGGCCGCGATCGCGGTGGTCCTGGTCGGCGCGGGCGCGCTGCTGGCCTACCAGTACTCGGGCGAGCCGGCCCCGTGGGCGGTGTCCCAGGGGGCCGACGCCGCGTGGGTGGGCTCGTGGGAGGACACCGGGAACCTGGCGCGGGTGCTCGACACCGGCGGGGTGGACACGGTGTACGTGTACGCGGGCGACATCGACGCCGAGGGCTCCGTGGAACGGGTGGAGGACACCGCGGCCCTGCTGTCGTGGCTCGGCTCGGAGTACCCGGACGTGCGGCCGCTGGCGTGGCTCCGGCACGGGGCGGACGGCTCGTCGCTGATCCGCGACCGGTTCGGGGAGGAGGCGCGCGAGGCCCTGGCCCCGGCCGTCGCCGAGGTGGCCTCGGACGGGTTCGCCGGCGTCCACCTGGACATCCGGCCGGTGACCGTGAACGACCCGTCCATGCCCGCGCTGATGGAGCTGGTGCGCGGGGAGCTGGGCGAGGACCCCGTGCTCTCGCTGCAGGCGCACCACGTGGAGCTGATGCCCGGCGGCCGGGTCCCCTCGTTCGTCGCGGACGGCGGGGAGAAGTACTGGTCCAAGGGCTACCTGGACCGGATGGCCGAGCACGCCGACGAGGTCGTGCTCCCGGGCGTGGGCGCGGACATGCCCGCGGAGGCGATGTACGGGGGCTTCATGGTGCGGCAGGTGACCGAGTCCCTGTCCGCCCTGAGCACCCGCGAGGACGTCGCGGTGCGCTTCGGCCTGCCGACCCACAGCGGCGGGGAGTGGGGGCCGAGGGTGGGGAACGAGTCGGCCGCGACCGCGCTCGCCGGGATCAGGCTCGGTCTCACGCAGGCGGAGCCCCCGGAGGGAAGGACGCTCGGTGTGGCGTTCTACCTCGGGGACGAGACGGGTGAGGCGGACGTGGCCGCGTACACCGCCGGGTGGCTGCTGTCCTAGCCGTACGTCCCGCGCGGGACCCGGGGGGCGTCCGCACGGGGACCGGTGTGCACGAGTGGTGGCCGTGTGCTGCATACTGGAAGTCCGTGTCTCGGACTTCCACGTTTCAATATGAGCCCCGTGGACTCACACACCCGGCGTCGGCGCCCACCCTGGCCTCTCGCGGAACGGCTGCCCGCGAGTTGAGCCGCTTGTTCGACCGACGCGATCATCAGAGTAACTGGAGCACGTTTTCGCATGGCGAACATCAAGTCGCAGAAGAAGCGCATTCGGCAGAACGAGAAGGCCCGTGTCCGCAACCAGGCGGTGCGCTCCTCGCTGAAGACCGCCGTCCGCAAGTTCCGTGAGGCTTCCGAGGCCGGGGACGTCGAGAAGGCCACCGTCGCGCAGCGCGACGCCGCGCGCGCGCTGGACAAGGCCCAGAGCAAGGGCGTCATCCACAAGAACCAGGCCGCGAACCGCAAGAGCGCGATCGCCAAGCGCCTGCACGAGCTTCAGTCCGCCTAAGGGCCGACCTGCGCTGACCGGCCCGGTGTCCACACCGGGCCGGTTTTGTCGTTCCCGGCGGCGGCTGCTCCCGGCGAGTTGTCCACAGGGCGGAACCGGGCGGTGACAGAGGGTCCGCGGCTTCCTACCGTTGACGTATGACCGCTCCGCGCCGTCCCCGGCGTCACCCTTCCGTGCCGGACCAGCAGGCCCGGCTCCGGGCGCTCACCCTGGACTCCTCCCCCACGGCCCGGAGGCTGCGGGCCCGTATCCCCCGGCCTCCCCTCGGCCCCCTGCCGCCCGGGTTCCCGGCCCCGGCGCCCGCCGCGCGGCCGGGAGGCGGCGTGGCTCCGCCCGGGGCCCGCACCGCCCGCGGGCCCACCGCGGACGCCCTCACCGCCCCGGCACGGGACGCGTCCCCGTTCCCGGCGTCCCCCGGTCGGCCGGGGGCTCCCCGGCACGCCGCCCCCGCGGCCGGGGACGCGCGACCCGACGGCCCGCCCGTCCCGAGCGCCCCCTACGCGGTGGACGGGGACGGCTCGGAGGTGCCGTACCGTCCGCAGGTCCCCGGGAGGGAGGCGCCGCCCGGGCGCCGGATTCCCCCGGGCCGGGGTGCGACCCCCCGCGTGTGGCCGGAGAGGCACCACGAGGACACGGTGGCCGTGCCCCCGGCGCCGCCGGTCCCGCCCGCCTGCGGCAGGCCCGCTCCGGGCGGCGACGGCGCGGACCGGCCCGGGCCCCGGGCTGCCGTCCCCTTCGGGGAGGGGGCGGACCAAGAGGCGGGCGCCCACCGCAGGGCCGTGGTGCGCGAGCGGTACCGGGAGGAGCCGGCCCCCGGGGCGGGCACGCGCCGGGAGGGCGGAAGCGCTTCGCACGGCCCGACGGGGGCCCCGGCGGACCGCCGGTCGCGCGACGCGCTCCGGGACGTCCCCGCCGACCATGAGGAACGCGGAGCCGGGGCACCCGGACCGGATCCGGCGGACTGCCTCCTGGACCCGGCGGGACCGTGGTCGGAGCCGGACGAGGAGCGCGGACGGCACCGGCGGGGGTCACGGCCCCCGTCCGGGTACACCGAGTTCGTCCCGGAGCCCCCGGGCGCGTTCCTGGAGCGCCTGGCGCGGCGCTGGCCGCCCCACGCGACCCTGTCCCGCCGCTCGGTGCTCGCCCTGGTCGCGGTCGGGGCCCTGGCCGTCACCGCGGTCCTGGTGCTGCACGACCGGCCCGCGACCGTGCGGGCGCCGGAGATGGTCGCCCAGGCCGCCTCCGCGCCCGCCGAGAGCGGCCCCGCGGGCGACCCCGCGGGCGACCCCGCAGGCGGGGACGCGGGCGGGGACGAGCCCTCAGGAGCCGTTCCCCCGGACGGGCCGGCGCAGGCCGGCACGGACGCCGACCTGGTCGTGCACGTGGGCGGCGAGGTGGCCGATCCGGGCCTGTACACCCTGCCGTCCGGGTCGCGCGTCGCCGACGCCGTCGAGGAGGCGGGCGGCGCCCTGCCGGACGCAGACCTCGACCTGCTCAACCTGGCCCGTGCCCTGGTCGACGGCGAACAGGTCCTCGTGGGCGTTCCCCAGCCTCCGGTCGCCGCCGGGGCGGGCACGGCGGGCGGCGGGGCTGCGGCGGGCACGGAGGCCCTCGTCGACGTCAACCGGGCCGACAGCGCGCTGTTGGAGACCCTGCCCGGGGTGGGGCCGGTGATCGCGCGGAACATCATCGAGCACCGGGAGGCCAACGGGCCGTTCTCCAGCGTCGACGAGCTGCTCGACGTGGACAGGATCGGCGAGAAGGTGCTCGCCGACCTCGCCCCCCACGCGACGGCGGGGTGAGGGCCGTGCCGGACAGCCGCTGCGCGCCCGGCCCCGGAGCGGGGGAGCCGGGAACATGGTGACGTGGCTGGGAAGCGACGCGTACGGCCTGGGCCGGCCCTCCGACCTCCGGCTGCTCGCACCCGCCGTGGCGGCGTGGACCGCGGCCCTGGGCGCCCTCGCGGCTCCCGCGTGGGCGGCGTGGGTGTTCGGCGGCCTCGCCGGCTGTGCGGCGCTGGCGCTGTTCGCCGTCTCGCGGCCCCCGTCGGAGGCCGCCGTGCTCACCGTGGCGGCGGCCCTGGTCTGCGCGGCCACCGTGGCGTCGGTGGCCGGGGTCCACGTGCACCGTGTGGCCGGGAGCGCCGCGGCGGAGGCGGCCCTGCACGGCCGGGCGGTGGAGTTCGGGGCGGTGGTGGCGGGCGATCCCGTGTCCCGGGCGGGCACGCACCGCCCGGGGCGGGCCGAGTGGGTGGTGCGCTCCCGTACCGCCTGGGTCCGGCTCGGGGACGGTCCCCGCGCCTCCCGGGCCCCGGTGGTGGTCCTCGCCTCCGGCCCGGAGTGGCGCGGCCTCCTGCCCGGCCAGTCCTTCCGGGCGAGGGGCGTCTTCCTGGAGGCGGAGGACGACCCCCTGACCGCGGCCCTGGTCCTGGTGCGCGGGCCGCCGGAGGAGGTCACCGCCCCGGGGCGGGCCCAGGCCTTCGCCGGCCGGGTGAGGGAGGGCCTGCGCGAGGCCTCGGCAGACCTGCCGCAGCCGGAGCGCGGCCTGCTCCCGGCACTGATCGTCGGCGACGCCTCCCTGCTCCTGCCCGACACAGAGGAGGACTTCCGGGCCACCGGCATGACGCACCTCCTCACCGTCTCCGGCGCCAACCTGGCGATCCTGACCGGCTTCGTCCTGGCGGCGGCCGGGCTGCTCCGGGCCCCGCCCTGGTGCGCGGTCGCCGGCGGCGCGGTGATGATCTGGCTCTTCGTGCTGGTGTGCCGCCCTGAGCCGAGCGTGCTGCGGGCCGCCTTCATGGGTTCGCTGGGGCTGCTGGCGCTGGCGACCGGGCGTGCGCACGCCGGGCTCGGCGCCCTGAGCGCCACCGTGGTCGGGGTCCTGTTCTTCTCCCCCGGGTTGGCGGCCTCCTACGGCTTCGCCCTCTCCGTCCTGGCCACCGCGGGCATCCTGCTGCTGGTGCCCGTCTGGACGCGGGCGTGGTCGGCGCACATGCCGCCCCCGGTGGCGGAGGCGTTCGCCGTGGCCGTGGCCGCCCACGTCGCCGTCGCCCCCGTGCTGGTGGTGCTCTCGGGGGAGCTGTCGTGGGTCGCGATCCCGGCGAACGTGCTGGCCGCGCCGCTGGTCGCCGCGGTCACCGTGGCGGGTTCCGCGGTGGCGGCCCTGGCCGCGGTGTGGCCGGGCGCGGCCTCCGTGGCGGTGCACCTGCCCGCGCTGGGGGTGTCGTGGATCGCGGCGGTCGCCGGGGCCGGTGCCCGCGTCCCGTACGGGGCGCTGCCATGGCGGGCCGACCTGGCCGGCGGGGTGTTCCTGGCGGCCGTCCTGGCGGCCGTCGTGCTGACCCGCGGGCGTGTGCGGAGGGCGGTCGCGGCGGCGCTGGCCGCCGCGCTGCTCCTCGCCCTGGCGGCGCGGTGCCTGCCCGGCGGGTGGCCGCCCCCGGGGTGGGCGCTGGTCGCGTGCGACGTGGGGCAGGGCACCGCGCTGGTGCTGTCCGTGGCTCCCGGCTCCGCGGTGGTGGCCGACACCGGCGAGCACCCGGACCTGGTGGACGACTGCCTGCGGCGCCTCGGCGTGCGCGAGGTCCCGCTGCTGCTCCTCAGCCACGACCACGCCGACCACGTGGACGGGACCCCCGGAGTGCTGCGGCACCGCAGTGTGCACTCGGCCATGGCGCCGCCGGGGTTCGGGGACACCCCCGTCGGACGGCTGCTGAGGGGGTCCGGCGTCGAACTGGCGGAGGCGGTGCCGGGACGGGCCCTGCGGGTCGGGCCGTGGCTGTTCCGGGTGCTGTGGCCCGACCCGGCGTTCGCCGGTTCGCTCAACGACACCTCGATGGTGGTGCGCGCGGACGGCACGGGGCCCTCCGTTCTGCTGACCGGCGACGTCGAGGAGGCGGCCCAGCGCCGGCTGCTGGCGGGGCCGGACGCGGAACTGCTCGCGGTGACCGTCCTGGCCACACCGCACCACGGGGCGGGGACCCAGGAACCGGCGTTCCTGGAGGCGGCCGATCCGGTGGTGTCGGTGACCTCGGTGGGCGCGGACAACCCGTACGGGCACCCGGCGCCGTTCACGTGGGGCGTGCTGGAACGGGTCGCGGAGGTCAACCTGCGCACGGACCGCGACGGCGACGTGGCGGTCCTGGGCGACGGCGCGTCCGGCTCGGGCATCGCCGTGACCCGGGGCCCCGGCCCCGGGCGCCGGGTCCCGCCGTCCCGGCCCGGGAGCGGGGCCGGGCCACGGACGCGGTCCGCCCGCCCGTCCCGCCGCTGCGGTGGGCGCGGCGGGGCCTCCCCGGCGCCCCGCGCCGGCCCGCTCAGGCGTGTCGGCCGGCGACCGGGGCCCGGGGCGTGCTCCACGGCGAGGGGGTCTGCTTGGCGGCGAAGTAGTCGCCGCCCTTGCGCTGGACGTCGTCCGTGCCCCAGACCTCGTCCCTGCCGACGGTGCGCAGGTGGGGGATGTGCTTGCGGCAGTGGATGTAGGCCTCCTCGATGTGGACCATGGTCCACAGCATCGCCTTCTGCCCCGGCACCTCCGGGTGGGGGAGCCCGCGGACGTGGCCCCGCAGCTTCTCGTCCTCCAGGAGACGGGCCCGGCCGTTGACGTGCAGGCCGATCCTCTCGCGCTGGAAGTCGAGGAACATCAGTCCGATGTGCGGGTTCTCCATGATGTTCCCGGCACTGGCGAACACCCCGTTCCCCCGGTACTCGGGGTAGACCAGGGTCTGCTCGTCGACGACGTGGACGAAACCGGGCGGTCCTGCCCGGAAGCTGGAGTCGCACTCGCCCTTGCTGTCCGAGGTGGCGATGAACAGCATCTCCTGCCGGGCGATGAACTCGCGCATCCGGGGGTTGAGCCGGTCCAGCATCTGGTCCTGGTAGAAGCGGTCGGCCCGCTCGGTCGTGCCCGTGACCGTCTGGACGTAGCGCTCGCCCTCGGTACCCGGCGTTCGGCTCTGGTCGGTCTCACTCATCACAATGGACTTTCGAGGGGACGGGGACGGGACAGGGGTGGGGGTGGGGGGTTCCCGGGCGGCCGGACGCGGTCAGCGGGTCGGCTGGGAGGCGCCGTACGGACCAGGTGTGTCGTAGGCGTGCCGGGCGCCGGACGGGCGCGGTGTGTCGTAGGCGTGCCGGGCGTCCGAGGGGCGCTGGTCCCCCGCGGAGGACCGCGCGCCGGACCGGTCCCGGTCCCCGGGCGGACGACGGTCGTCGCCCCGGGGCGCGGCGTCCCCGGGGGAGCGGCGGGCGCCCTCCTCCCTGGAGATGGCGTCCTCCGCGCCCGCGAGCATGGTGGCGGTGATCCACTCGTAGACCAGCACCCACGCCGAGCTCATGGAGGACGACCAGGTCGGTGACACCTCGCTGACGGCGCGGACGAGGGCGCGGCCCACGAAGGGGTAGTGCTCGGGCCTGACCCCGAGCTCCCGGTAGTGTCGGCCGCCCAGTTCCCGGAGGAACTGCGCCACGTGGTCCGGCGCGTCGAGATAGCGGACGACCTCCACCAGGGCGTCGGCCATGCGTCTCTGCTGCGGCCGGATGTCGTCGGGGAACATGGCACGGACATCGGGCGCCATGACGAAGAGGTTCGCGTAGAAGCTCTCGGAGAGCCGCGTCGAGCCGGCGGGCAGGGACGCGCACGACTCCCGTACCGCCTCGATGACCGAGGCGTTGGGCAGAGGGACTTCGGTGATACGGCGGGGTTGCAAGGGCGGTTCCAGGTGTTCGGGTGGCGGGGGCGCGGCAGGGCGGTGACCCACGAAGGGGGTCCGCGCGGTCGGCGCGGCCCACGGGCCTCTGGGATGCCCCGCTGCGGCCCGACCACGGTTCCGGGCGAACGCGGACCGGTCGGTGCTCACTTGTTCGGGTTGCGCGCCCCCGGGCTCGGACGGATCCGGCGGTGCGGGGGCCTCTGTGTGCCGGGGGCGCCTCAGCGCCGGCGTCGGAACGGGGGTGGTGCTCCGGAGCGGTCGACGCGCGCGCCGCCCCCGGTCTCACCGCGACGGTCCGTCGCCGGCGCCGGGGGCCGCCCGTGCGCGTGGCCCCCGGTGCGGGGGGAACCGACGCGACGGGCGTCCGACAGTATCGAGATTGCGGGATCCCTCAACGCTGCCTTGCCATTTCCGGTCTCAGGTCTCCCCTGGGAGCCGGGACAGTCCCGGAGACCATATGTCGAGGGGGGCAAAAAGGCGAATATTCGCATACCTCACCCTCTGTGCTGGTATGTGTCGTGCACTGTAACAGACGTGCCCAGAGGTCACACAGTTACCGAAGCGTACCTTCCGTCGCCATCCGACCACATATCCGCTCCGAACCGTCCCGAACCGCCCCCACCGCACGTGGTGACCCGAGGAGACGGGAAGGACGGAGGAACGCCCCGGCGCCCCGCCGACCGGCCGCGGGAACCGGGCGGGAACCGTCCCCGGCTCGTGGCATCCTCGTTGTATGCCTGCACCCGCCCCGCTCACGATCATCGTCGGCGACGAGGAGCTCCTCGTCGACCGGGCCGTCGCCGCCGTCGTCGCGGCGGTCCGCGAGAACGACCCCGGCGTGGACGTCCACGACCTGGCGCCCTCCCAGGTGACCGTGAACACGGTCGTGGAGGTCACCTCCCCCTCCCTGTTCGGCGACCGGCGGGTGGTGGTGCTGCGCTCCTCCCAGGACCTCGTCAAGGATCTGGCCGCGACCGTCACCGACTACCTGAAGGACCCGGCCGACGACGTCCACCTGGTGCTCACGCACGCGGGCGGCAACAAGGGCAAGGCACTGCTGCAGGCCGCGGTCAAGGCGGGCGCCGAACGGGTGGACTGCAAGGGGCCGACGAAGGGCCCCGAGAGGGTGGCGTTCGTCAGGGGCGAGTTCACCGCCGCCGGTCGCCAGATCACCCCGGACGCCGCCCAGGCCCTGGTGGACGCGGTGGGCACCGACCTGAGGGAGATCGCCGCGGCGTGCACGCAGCTGGTGGCCGACACCGAGGGCCGGGTGGACGGCGCGGCGGTGGCCCGCTACCACTCCGGCAAGGCGGAGGCCTCCGGGTTCAGCGTCGCGGACCGCGCGGTCGAGGGCCGGCTGCCCGAGGCGTTGGAGCAGTTGCGCTGGTCGCTGGCGGTGGGCACCGCCCCGGTGCTGATCAACAGCGCCCTGGCAGGCGCGGTGCGCGGCATCGCCGTGGCCGCGCAGCCCCCGCGCGGGATGTCCGAGGCGGATCTCGCCAAGCGCGCCAAGGTGCCGCCGTGGAAGCTGCGCACGCTGCGCCAGCAGGCCCGGGGATGGAGCGCCGCGGGCGTCACACGGGCGATGGCGGTGGTCGCCGAGACCGACGCGCTCATCAAGGGCGCCGGCCGCGACCCCGAGTACGCGCTGGAGCGCGCCGTGATCGAGATCGCCCGTGCCAGAGGGGTCCGCTGACCGGTCCCGCCCCGAGCGGTCACGGGCGCGGGCGTCAGCGGATGGTCTTGCCGCCCTGCCAGACGCGCAGGGTGTTCAGTCCCATCGACCAGGCGAACGCGCCCTCGTGGTCGGCGTCCCACTGGACCAGGTCCGCCAGGTTTCCCGGCGTCAGCATGCCCCGGTCGCGGAGCCCCAGGGAGTGGGCGCTTCCCACGGTGGCGGCGTGCAGCGCCTCGTGGACGGTCATCTCGAACATGGAGACGGCGAGGGAGATCACCAGCGGCATCGACGTGGTCCCGGCCAGGCCCGGGTTGTGGTCGGTGCCCAGGCCGATCGGTACCCCGTGGTCGAGCAGGGACCGTACCGGCGGGGTGCGGCGCTCGTGCAGGGACGTGGTCGGACAGGCCACCACGGGGGTCCGCGTGGTGGCGAGTGCCAGGATGTCCCGGTCGTCGGTCTCGTGCAGGAGGTCCACCGACGAGCAGCCGAGCTCGGTGGCCATCCGCACGGCGCCGTGCCGGGGGCGGGAGCAGGCGTGCAGGGTGGTGCGCAGCCCCACCGACTGGCCGACGCCCAGCAGCAGGCGGGCGTCCTCGGTGGTGAACTGCTCGTTGTCGCAGTACACGTCCACCCCGTCAGCACCGGCCAGGGCGGCGTCGCCGAGCCACGAGGCGGCCGTGGCCACGTAGTCCTTGGGCCGTCCGAAGAACTCGGGCGGCACCCCGTGCGCGGGGAAGAAGGTCACGTGCAGGCGCGGCATCCCCGGTTCCTCCTCCAGGGAGCGCAGCAGGCGCACGTCGGCCAGTTCGCCGTCCCTGGTGAGGTGGTAGCCGGTCTTGGCCTCGACGGTGGTGCTGCCCGTCAGGACCCAGTGCCGCAGGCGTTCGCGGACCGCGTTGCACAGGGTCCAGGGGTCGGTCCCGCGGGTGATGGTGACGGTGGTGGAGACGCCGCCGCCCGCCGCGAAGATGTCGCCCTTGGAGGCGCCCTTCGCCCACATGTTGACCTCGGCGTAGCGGTCCCCCGCGTAGACCGGGTGGCAGTGGGCGTCGACCAGCCCGGGCGTGATGAGTCCCCCGCCGATGTTGACGACGTCGTCGACGTCGGTCAGGTCGTCCACCACGCCGGGGATGCGCTGGGGCAGCTCGGCGGCGGGTCCGACCCAGGCCACGCGGTCCCCGTCCATGAGGAGCGCGGCCTTGGTGAGCATCTCGTTCCCGGTCCACAGCCGACCGATGTTGCTGAGGAGTACTACCGTCATGGGGTTTTCCGCCCTCGTCGGTCAGATCCGCCGGCGCGAGTGCGGTACACGGTCGCGGGATGCACGGGCGGACATAACGACCTCGTATCTGGAACGATCCGACAGGGTCGGCAGGAGGCGGCCGTGGGGCCGCCGCGGTGCCGTGACAGCGGGAAGGAGCGTCGGCTGTCGGGGGACAGCGGGCCGCTGGCGGCCAGTGCTCCAAAACCGTAGTCCATCCGCGGACTCCGTGTACACCTCTCCCGGGGGACGAATGCGAGCGTCGCGGGGCAGAACTCGCGAGTGGACGGCGTGACGAAGGACACCGGCGCCCCCGCGCCGCCGGTCCGGTCCCGGACCGTGCGCCTCGGCCCCGCGCCCGTCCGGCCCCGCGGGCCTGCGGCGGCCCCCGACATGCGAGGACCGGGGCGCCCCGGTCGGGGCGCCCCGGTCGCAGCCGGTGGCGGGTGCGGCCCCCCGGGGGGACCGCGCGGTACTCAGGCCCTGCTGGGCGCGTACTCGGTGAGCTTGGCCGCGAGCAGCTCGGGGACGAAGGCGTGGATCGCCGTTCCGTCTCCGGTGTGCTCCTCGCTGATGATGCGTCCCTCCTGGTGCACCTTGGCGATGAGGTCGCCCCGCGAGTACGGGACGAGCGCGTTGACCTCGTGCGCGAGCTCGGGGAGCGCGTCGGCGAGCGCCGCGACCAGCTCGGGAACGCCCTCGCCGGTGCGGGCCGAGACCTCGACCATGTTCGGGTAGCGGGTCCGCAGCACCTTGAGCACGTCCGGGTCGGCGGCGTCCACCTTGTTGACCACGATGAGCTCGGGCACCTCAGCGGCCTCGATGTCGGCGAACACCTCGTGGACCGCGCGGATCTGGCTCTCGGGGTCGGGGTGCGACCCGTCGATCACGTGCAGGATCAGGTCGGAGTCGGCGACCTCCTCCAGGGTGGAGCGGAACGCCTCCACCAGCTGGTGCGGCAGGTGCCGGACGAATCCGACGGTGTCGCTGAGGGTGAAGCCCCGGCCGTCGGGCGTGCGCGCCTGGCGGACGGTCGGGTCCAGGGTGGCGAACAGGGCGTTCTCCACCAGGACGCCGGCCCCCGTCAACCGGTTGAGCAGGCTCGACTTGCCGGCGTTGGTGTACCCGGCGATGGCCACGGACGGCACCTCGCGGGTGCGCCGGACGTCGCGCTTGACGTCGCGCGCGGTGCGCATGTGGGCGAGCTGACGGCGCAGCTTGGCCATCTTGTCGTTGATGCGCCGGCGGTCGGTCTCGATCTTGGTCTCACCGGGACCGCGCAGGCCCACGCCTCCGCCCGCGCCTCCGCCGCCGGAGCCGCCCGCCTGCCGGGACAGGGAGTCGCCCCAGCCGCGCAGTCGCGGCAGCAGGTAGCTGAGCTGTGCGAGTTCGACCTGGGCCTTGCCCTCGCTGCTGCTGGCGTGCTGGGCGAAGATGTCCAGGATCAGGGCGGTGCGGTCCACCACCTTGACCTTGACGACGTCCTCCAGCTGCCGCAGCTGGCCGGGGGTGAGCTCACCGTCGCAGATGACGGTGTCGGCGCCGGTCGCCTCGACGATGTCGCGGAGTTCGGCCGCCTTGCCCTTGCCGACGTAGGTGGCCGGGTCCGGCTTGGAGCGGCGCTGGGTGAGGCCTTCGAGGACGAGTGCCCCGGCGGTCTCGGACAGGGCCGCGAGTTCGGTGAGCGAGTTGTCGGCGTCGGTCTGGGTGCCGCTGGTCCACACGCCGATGAGGACGACGCGCTCCAGCCGCAGCGACCGGTACTCGACCTCGGTGATGTCGGTGAGTTCGGTGGAAAGCCCCTGCACGCGGCGGAGCGCGTGGCGTTCGGCGAGTTCCATCTCACCCTGGTCGGGAGCGTTCCTCGGCTCGTTCCGGCGGTCTCCGCCGTCGGCCTCGGCCCCACGGGTCGCGTCGTCCCCGTCCCCGACGGTGATCGCCTCGCGGAAGACGTCCTCGCCTGCGGCCTCGTGGCCGGGCTCGGAGATTCCGCGGGTGTCAGCTGTATTCATATCCCTCCAGGTGGGTCAACGCGGCCGCCGTCCTGATTCTTCCCGTGGGCGGGCCGCGACGGGCGCCCTGTCGATGGTGGCAGGTCGCCGCCGCCGGGGCATCTGAATTATCGCAGGCCGTGCGACACGCGACATTGCGCCGTGCGGAGTCGCCCGGTGACCCCCGGTCGATACTGGCCGAAGAAGTCCCGATCTTCCGGGCGGAAGTTTTCCGGACCTTCACGCGCCGGGAAACTTCACGATCATGTGCGCGGACCGCGGCGTTGACCGCGCGGAGGCACTGACGGTAGCGTCGTTTTCCACATACCAAAAGCTATTTTCGTATTGCGGAAGGTTTCCATGGGCGCCACGCACGGGGTCGAGATCACCGGCCCCCTCCACGACCGGTTCGACGAGATCCTCACGGATGAGGCCCTGGCCCTCGTCGCCGAACTCCACCGCACCTTCGAGGGGCGCCGCCAGGAGCTCCTCGCCGCCCGCAGGACCCGCGAGGAGCAGATCGCCGCGGGCGCCGACCTCGACTTCCTCCCCGAGACCAAGCACATCCGCGAGGACGACAGCTGGCAGGTCGCCCCGCCCGCGCCCGGCATCACCGACCGCCGGGTCGAGATCACCGGCCCCACCGACCGCAAGATGACCGTCAACGCGCTCAACTCCGGCGCGAAGGTGTGGCTCGCCGACTTCGAGGACGCGAACACCCCGCTGTGGGAGAACATGATCGGCGGGCAGCTCAACCTGCGCGACGCCCTCGACCGGCAGATCGACTTCACCTCCCCGCAGGGCAAGACCTACGCCCTGAAGGAGGACGGCGAGCTCGCCACCGTCGTCGTCCGGCCGCGCGGCTGGCACCTGGACGAGAAGCACATCCTCGTCGACGGCCGCCGGACGAGCGGCGGCATCGTCGACTTCGCGCTCTACCTCTTCCACAGCGCCCGGCGGCAGATCGCCAAGGGCAAGGGGCCGTACTTCTACCTGCCCAAGATGCAGAGCCACCTCGAGGCCCGCCTCTGGAACGACATCTTCGTCCTGGCCCAGGAGCGCCTGGGGATCCCGCGCGGCACCATCCGCGCCACCTGCCTGATCGAGACCATCCCGGCCGCCTTCGAGATGGAGGAGATCCTCTACGAGCTGCGGGAGCACTCCGCGGGGCTCAACGCGGGGCGCTGGGACTACCTGTTCAGCATCATCAAGACGCACCGCACCCGTGGCCGCAGGTTCCTGCTGCCCGAGCGCAACGCCGTGACGATGACCGCCCCGTTCATGCGCGCCTACACCGAACTGCTGGTCAAGACCTGCCACAAGCGCGGCGCCCACGCCATCGGCGGCATGGCCGCGTTCATCCCGTCCCGCCGCGACGCCGAGGTGAACGAGGTCGCCTTCGCCAAGGTCCGCGACGACAAGTCCCGCGAGTCCGGCGACGGGTTCGACGGTTCGTGGGTGGCCCACCCCGACCTGGTCCCGGTCGCCATGGAGGTCTTCGACGGCGTCCTCGGCGAGCGCCCCCACCAGATCGACAAGCAGCGTCCCGAGGTCGAGGCGACCGCCGCGGACCTGCTCTCCGTCGACCGGACCCCGGGCGGCGTCACCCTCGCCGGCCTGAGCGGCAACATCAACGTCGCCCTCCAGTACCTGGCGGCCTGGATGGGCGGCAACGGCGCGGTGGCCATCCACAACCTCATGGAGGACGCCGCCACCGCCGAGATCTCCCGGTCCCAGATCTGGCAGTGGCTGCACAACGACGTCACCCTCGACGGCGGCGAGAAGGTCACCGCCGAGCTCGTCAGGCAGCTCATCGACGAGGAGCTGGCGGCCATCCGGGGGTCCCTGGGGGAGGCGTACGACGAGAACCTGTACCAGCAGGCCAAGGAGCTGTTCTCCGAGGTGGCCCTCGCCGACGAGTACGTGGACTTCCTGACGCTGCCGGCCTACGAGCGCATGCCGTAGTTCGGGCTTGATTCCATAAAACGGAAGAGACTTTCCATCGCACCCCTTGCTACGGCAGGGGGTGCGGTCGTACGTTCCCCTTGCGAGGTCGCAGCCGGGGAAGGGCTCCCGGACCCACTTCTCCGGACCGGCCCGGGAGGCGCCATGACCGAGACCGCACCCGCCACACGGACCCCGGCGGCCCTGGCCGCCCTCGTCCCCGTGCTGCGCGACATCTGCGGTGAGGACGGCGTCCTGACCGACGCCTCCCGGCGACGCACCTACGAGAGCGACGGGCTCACCCACCACAGGTCCGTCCCCGGCGTCGTCGTGCTCCCCACCACCGCCGAGCAGGTCGCCGCCGTCGTCCGGCTCTGCTCCGACCGCGGCGTCCCCTTCGTACCGCGGGGCGCGGGCACGGGCCTCTCCGCGGGGGCGCTCCCCCACGCCGAGGGCGTCCTGGTCGTCACCTCGCGCATGCGCCGCATCATCGAGATCGACGTCGATAACGAGTGCGCGGTCGTCGAGCCGGGGGTGGCCAACCTCGACGTCACCCGCGCCGCGGCCCCCCACGGGTACTACTACGCACCCGACCCCTCCAGCCAGCAGGTGTGCTCGGTGGGCGGCAACGTCGCCGAGAACTCCGGCGGCGCCCACTGCCTCAAGTACGGGTTCACCGTCAACCACGTGCGCGGCCTCGACATCGTCACCCCCTCCGGCGAACTCGTCAGCCTCGGCGGCCGGAGCCCCGACGCCCCCGGCTACGACCTCATCGGCGCGTTCGTCGGCTCCGAGGGCACGCTCGGCATCGCCACACGCATCACCGTCAACCTGACCCGCGCCCCGCAGAAGACCGTGACCCTGCTGTCCGCGTTCACGTCGATGGACGCGGGCGGGCGGGCGGTCAGCTCGGTGATCGCCGCCGGAGTGCTGCCCTCCGCCATGGAGATGATGGACGCGCTCGCCATCGAGGCCGCCGAGAAGGCCGTCGCCTGCGACTACCCGCAGGGTGCGGCGGCCGTGCTGGTCGTGGAGCTGGACGGCCCCGCCGCGGAGGTCGACGCCCAGCTCGCCGAGGTCGTCCGGCTGTGCGGCGAGGCGGGCTCCTTCGAGACCCGGACCGCCAGCGGCCCCGAGGAGCGCGCCCGCATCTGGAAGGGGCGCAAGTCGGCGTTCGCCGCGGTGGGGAGGATCAGCCCCGCCTACATCGTCCAGGACGGCGTCGTCCCCCGCACCGCCCTGCCCGAGGTGCTGCGCCGCATCACCGAGCTGTCGGAGTCCAGCGGCATCCGCGTCGCCAACGTCTTCCACGCCGGCGACGGCAACCTCCACCCCCTGGTGCTGTTCGACGACACCGAGCCCGGCGCGGCGGACAGGGCCGAGGAGGTCTCCGGGGCCATCCTCGACCTGTGTATCGAACACGGCGGCTCCATCACCGGGGAACACGGCGTGGGCGTGGACAAGGCGTGCAAGATGCCGCGCATGTACGGTCCCGACGACCTGGCGACGTTCGACCTGTTCCGCCGGTCCTTCGACCCGGACGGCATCGCCAACCCGGACAAGCTGCTCCCCACGCCGCGCCTGTGCGGCGAACGGCCCGGCGTGCGCAGGGGCGTGCACCCGCTCGTGGAGTCCGGGCGGGCCGACCAGTTCTGAGCGACGGCTCCGACGACGAGGGAGGACACGTGACACCCGCGGAGAAGCTGCAGGTCGAGGGCTGCGCCCTGAGGAGGGGGACCGCCGACGACGCCGTGGGGACCCTCGTCCCCGGGTACGTGGCACGGCCCGCAGACGCCGACGCCCTCGCCCGGATCATGGCCGTGTCCGGGAGGCGGGGACTCACCGTCGTCGCGCGCGGCCACGGTACCGCCATGGACTGGGGCGGGGTCCCGCGCTCCGCCGACCTGGTCGTCGACACCGGCGGCCTGTCGTGGATCGACCACATCGCGGGCGACCTCGTCGTCGAGGTCGGGGCCGGCACCCCCGTCGCCGACCTCTTCGCCGTGCTGGAGGCCGCCGGACAGCGCCTGTCCGTCGACCCCGTGCGCGAGGGCGGAACCGTCGGCGGCATGGTCGCCACAGGAGTGTCCGGCCCGCGCCGCCTGCTCACCGGCGCCCTGCGCGACCTGGTCATCGGCATGACCGTCGTGCGGGCCGACGGGGTGGTGGCCCGCAGCGGCGGCCGGGTGGTCAAGAACGTGGCAGGGTACGACCTGGCGAAACTGCACACGGGAGGCCTCGGCACCCTCGGCGTGATCGCTTCGGTGGCCTTCCGCCTGCACCCGCTGCCGCCCGCCCTGCGGGTGGTGACCATCCCCCTGGCCTCCCGCGGTCACGCGGAGCGGATCACGGCCGCCCTGCGCGCGACCACGGTCGTGCCTGCGGCGGTGGAGCTCCACTGGCCCTCCCGTCTCCCTCCGCCACCCTCAACCGACGCCTCCGGCGCAACCCAACCCACCCGTCTCCCCCCACCACCCTCAACCGACGCCTCCGGCGCAACCCAACCCACCCGTCTCCCCCCACCACCCTCAACCGACGCCTCCGGCGCAACCCAACCCACCCGTCTCCCCCCACCACCCCCGACCGACGCCGACCGCACCGCCCCGGCCCCGCCGTCCCCGGCCGTCCCTCACCACGGCCCCTGCCTGCGCGTCGTGCTGGAGGGGACGCCGGAGGGGCTGGAGGCCAGGACCGCCACCGTGCTCTCGGTCCTGCGCGGGGCCGCGCCGCGGGAGGGCGCCGCGCCGCCCGGGCCACAGGTGGACCGGGAACTGCCGGCGGGGTGGGGGCTGCTCCCCTCCGAGGGCACGGTCGTCCGGGTGTCCGTGCCGCCCGCCGAGTCGGCGGAGGCCGCCGAGGCGCTGGGCGCCCTGGCCGGCCGCGCGCACGGGACGGACGCGGTGGTCACCGGTTCGGTGCCGCGCGGCGCGCTCTTCGTCTCGTTCGCCCCGGGCGCGCCCGCGGGGGCCGTGGCGGACACGGTGGCGGGGGCCCGCTCCCGCCCCGGCTGGTCGGCCACCCTGCTGCGCGCGGAACCGCACGTCCACGCCGCCGGGGTGGACCCGTGGGGCGAGATCCCCGGCCTGCCGCTGATGCGGGCCGTCAGGGACTCCTTCGACCCCGGCCGCCGCCTGGCCCCGGGGCGCTTCGCCGACGGCGCCTGAACCCGGCGCCCGAACCTTCCAGGACCTGAGGGAGTGCACGTGACCGACCAGCCGCCGGAGGCTCCACGCGAACGGGACCAGGTGTTCGGCGACCTGTTGAACGACTGCGTCCACTGCGGGTTCTGCCTCCCCACCTGCCCCACGAACGTGCTGTGGGGACAGGAGATGGACTCACCGCGCGGACGTATCCACCTGATGACCCAGATGCACACCGAGGACGTCCTCACGGAGACGGCGGTCGGCCACTTCGACAACTGCCTGGGGTGTCTGGCCTGCGTCTCCTCGTGCCCGTCGGGGGTGGCCTACGACGCCCTCATCGAGCACACGCGGAACAGGGTGGAGAGGGAGCACGAACGGCCGCGGGGGGAGCGGGTGCTGCGGGGCGCGATCTTCTCCCTGTTCCCGTACCGGCGCAGGTTGCGCCTCATGCGCGGACCGCTGCGCGCCTACGGGGCCACCGGGGCGTCCTCCCTCGTCCGGCGCTCGGGCCTCCTGGAGCGGATCTCCCCGGCCCTGGCCGCCATGGAGCGCATCGCACCGCCGCTGTCGTCGCCCCCTCCCCCGCTCCCGCCCCTGGTGCCCGCCGTGGGGAGGGCCCGGGCCAGGGTGGGGATGCTCGTGGGGTGCGTCCAGGGCGCGTTCTTCCCCGAGGTCAACACCGCGACCGCGCGCGTGCTGGCGATGGAGGGCTGCGACGTGGTCGTCCCCCGCACCCAGGGGTGCTGCGGCGCCCTGTCCGGGCACTCCGGGCGGTCGGAGGAGTCCGCTGCCTTCGCCCGGCGCCTCGTCGAGGTGTTCGAGCGGGCGCGCGTCGACCGGGTCGTGGTCAACTCCGCCGGATGCGGCTCCAGCATGAAGCACTTCGACCGTACCCTGGCCGAGGCGGGCGCGGACGACGCGTGGGTGCGTCGCGCGCGCGACATGTCGGCGAAGGTCGTGGACCTCACCGAGTTCCTGGTGGACCTGGGCCCGCGGGCCGAGCGCCATCCCCTCCCGCTGCACACGGCGTACCACGACGCGTGCCACCTCTCCCACGGCCAGGGGATCACACAGGCGCCCCGTGCCCTCCTCGCCGGCATTCCGGGGCTGCGCGTGTCCGACCTGCCGGACAAGGAGGTCTGCTGCGGTTCGGCGGGCGTCTACAACCTGCTCAAGCCCGACGCCGCACGGGAACTCGGCGACCGCAAGGGCCGGGACGTGGCCTCCACCGGCGCCGACGCGCTGGTGTCGGGCAACCCCGGGTGCGCGCTCCAGATCGCGTCGGCGATGGAGCGCGCGGGGAGGCGGGTCGCGGTGACCCACACCGCGCGCGTCCTCGACGCGTCGCTGCGCGGTCTCACCGTCGACCAGCTGCTGGGGCGCTGACCCGGGGCGTGCCCCGTCCACAGGCCCGGGACGGGGTTGTCCCCGAACGGTGAACAGGTGCTTTCCTTGAATCAGGGGGACCCCACCCCCGGCGGCTCCGGCGTGCCCGCGCCCCGCCCCACACCCGGGACCGCCCCTCCCGGCCCTACCGCCTCCGCCCCGACACCTCCGCACCGGCCCCACCGAGCCCGCCCGCTCCCGGCCTCCGCCCCGCCGCACCCCGGCGACCATCCCACCCCATGTGCCCCACATCACACCCGTTCGCGCGATTTCTCCCCCTCCCCCTCGAACAACGACCGCCCGGGCGACACAAGAGGGTGACAGAGAGGAGTTGCCGATGGTGACGAGCCACGACGGCGACCCGCCCGGGCACGCGGAGTTCAACGCGGTGTTCGAGAGGCACTACGACGCGGTGTACAACTACGCACGCCGCAGGGTCGGCCCCGACCTGGCCGACGACGTCGCCTCCGAGGCGTTCGTCGTCGCCTGGCGGCGGCGCGACAGGGTACCCGCGGACAGGGAGCTCCCCTGGCTGTACGCCTGTGCCCGCCGCATCACCCTCGCCACGCTGCGGGAGATCCGCGGGCGCGGCGAGGTCCCCACTCCCCCGGAACAGCTCTGGCGGGACTCACCGGACGACACGGAGCAGGTCATCCGGCGCCAGTCGGCGCTCACCGCGCTGGCCGGGCTCTCCGACACCGACCGCGAGCTCGTGATGCTCGTGACCTGGGAGGGGCTGAGCAGCCGCGAGGCGGCCCGGGTGGTGGGCTGCGCCCCCGTGACCGCGCGGGGCCGCCTCCACCGCGCCCGCCGACGGCTCCAGGCCCTCATGGACGACACCGCCCGACCCGCTTCCGACAGCCCTGACAGAGAGGAGGCGTCGTGGACGACGTCACCGCGCTTCGCGCGCTCCTGAACGACAGCGACCCCCGTGCCGGGGCGACCGCTTCCTTCCCCGACCGCCAACGCGCACGCACGAAGGCCATCGCCATGCTCGACGCCGCACCCGCCCGACGCCCCCTGTGGCGCCGGATCCCCGTCCTCGCCGGAGCCGCGACCCTGGTCGCCGCCACCACCGCCGCCGCCCTGGTGGTCGGCGCCGCGGGCGGGGGCCCCGCGGGCATCCCCTCCGCGTACGCTGCGCCACCGGACCCGATCGAGGTCACCGGGGGCGCGCCCGAACCCGGCGCGGAGCGGCTCCTCGACCTCGCCGACACGGCCGCGGAGGGCGACGACGCACCCGGCGACGGCGATGTCGCCCATGTCTCCTCGACCGGACAGGAGCTGCTGACCGTCACCAGCTTCGCCGGGGAGGAGCCCAGCGAGGACGACCTGCACAGCGTCGGCTTCATCCCCTACGACTGGCAGTACTGGCAGGGCCCCGGCGGCGACATGCGCGAGATCAGCACCGCCGGAGAGGCCGAGGACACCCGGGGGGACGTCGAGGAGCACCGGGAGTTCCTCGACGACCGGTCGGACGACTTCGAGAGCACCATGGACGAGAGCCTCGTCCTCCCGAGGGACCTGCCCACCGACGCGGACATCCTGGCGCAAACCCTCCTGGAGTGGGGGAATGACGACGTCCCGGCCGACAGCCCCGAGGCGGACGGAGCCCTCGTCAACGCCCTGAACCACCTCTACGAGAACCGCCCGCTGGACGCCGACGAGCGGGCCGCCGCCCTGCGCGTGCTCTCCGGGTTCGACGGCGTCGAGTACGCGGGCAGCACCCAGGACCCCCTCGCACGCGACGGCGAGCTGTTCCAGATCAGGATCGACGAGGGCTCGCAGACCAACGAGTACCGGTACGTCTTCGACTCCGAGAGCGGTGCGCTCCTCTACCGGGACGTCACCCTGCTCGAGGAGGAGCCCGGCGAGTCCTCCCTCGCGCAGCACGGCCTCGAACTCCCCGTGACCGTCTCCTACCGGACCTTCGTGTGGTCCGGCTGGGTCAACGGAATCGGGGACCGTCCCTGACCCGGGGCGGGGTACGGGCTCCCTGAGGGGTCGCCCGCGAACCAGGCGGTGTCCGGTCCGGCGCGCGGACCGGGCACCGCCGTGCCGCGGGGCGGCGCGGTCCTCAGGAGAGGAGGGAGGTCTCGCCCTCCGCCACGATGGCGGCCGGGCCGCTCATCCTCGCGCCGTCGGAGTCCAGGAACACGGTGCACTCCCCGCCGAGAACCCTCACACGCCAGGTGGCGCCCTCGCCGGCAGGGGTGGCGGCGGCGGCCGCGGCGACGATCCCGGTGCCGCAGGAGCGGGTCTCGCCCGAGCCGCGCTCGAAGACGCGCATGTCGAGGACACCGGGCTCGACCTCGGTGTACACCTCCACGTTGGCGCCCTCGGGGAAGGCCTCGCGGTCCAGCAGGGGCGGCTCGGTCAGGTCCACGTCCGCGACGGGGCCGGGCACCTCACAGGCCAGGTGGGGGTTGCCCACCGAGATCTGGGCGCCGTGCACCACCTGCCGGGCGAGCTTCGCCGAGGACGTGCCCTGCCTCTCGACCCGGCCCATGTCGACGGTGACGTCGCCCTCGGAGCCGACCCGGACCTCCTTGGCGCCGTCCCTGGTGCCCACCTCGAAGACGTCGCCGTCGACCAGGCCGGCGTGCACCAGGTAGCGGGCGAACACCCGCACGCCGTTGCCGCACATCTCCGCGACGCTCCCGTCGGAGTTGCGGTAGTCCATGAACCACTCGGCGCGTTCCGCGGTACGCGCGGACGGCGCGAGCGCCTCGCCCAGGGCGCGTGTGCGCACCACGCGCAGGATGCCGTCGCCGCCGATGCCCGCGCGGCGGTCGCACAGCAGGCGGACGGCCTCCTCCGTGAGTTCGAGCTCCCCGTCGGGGTCGGGGAGGATCACGAAGTCGTTCTCTGTTCCGTGGCCCTTGGCGAATCGCATGCCGACCATCCTAGGCGTGGTCACGGCGTGTCCCCGACCGCCCGCCCGGGCCCCGGCGCCCGGGCGGCGGCGGGAGCCCCGGCGCCCGGGACCGGCCGGGGCAGGCCGCGAACTGACTACGCTGGAAGGATGATCAAGGTGATCGCGGTTGTCGGCCCGACCGCTGTGGGCAAGTCCGATCTCGCCGTCGAGGTGGCCCTGCGACTCGAAGAGCGCACGGGACGCCGGGGCGAGGTCATCAACGCCGACTCCATGCAGCTCTACCGCGGCATGGACATCGGTACCGCCAAGCTCGGCGAGGCCGACAGACGCGAGGTGCCCCACCACCTGCTGGACGTGTGGGAGGTCAGCGAGCCCGCGGACGTGGCCAGTTACCAGGACATGGCCCGTGAGCGCGTGGAGGACTGCGCCGACAGGGACGTCATCCCCGTCCTCGTGGGCGGGTCCGGGCTCTACGTCCGCGCCGTCCTGGACCACCTGGAGTTCCCCGGCACGGACCCCGGCGTGCGGGCCCGCCTGGAGGCGGAGCTCGGCGACGTGGGCCCGGGGGTGCTCCACGCCCGGCTGGCGGAGGCCGATCCGGCGGCGGCGCGCACCATCCTGCCCGGGAACGGGCGGCGGATCGTGCGGGCCCTGGAGGTCATCGAGCTGACCGGGCGGCCGTTCACCGCGAACCTGCCGGACCACACGTCCTTCTACCCGTGCACGCAGATCGGCCTGTCCTCCCCCCGCCCCTCGCTGGACGAGCGCATCGACGCCCGTGTGGAGCGCATGTGGGACCAGGGCCTGCTGGACGAGGTCCGTGTCCTGGACGGGCTGGGACTGCGCGAGGGACGTACGGCGTCCCGCGCCCTCGGGTACGCCCAGGCCCTGGCCCAGCTCGACGGCGAGATGTCCGAGGAGGAGGCGAAGGCGGCCACCGCCCAGGCGACCCGGCGCTTCGCCCGCCGCCAGGAGTCGTGGTTCCGCCGCGACCCCCGGGTCCGCTGGCTGCCCCACGACGCCCCCGACCTGGTCGAGCGTGCGCTGTCCCAGGTGGAGACGGCCCTGTCCGGTTCTCCGGAGGAGCCCGGTGAGGCCCTGGTGGACGTGGCGACGCTGGTCCCGCACGGGCAGCGCTCCCCCGGGTAGCGCCTCCCGCTCCCTTCGGCCGTTCCGGGGGCCGGGCCCGACCGGGCCCGGCCCCCGGTGTCGTGCACCCCTTGTCCCCGGGGGCTCCTTCGCCTATCTTGACTATGTGACCAGTTTTCAAATCTGGTCACGGAGTCAGAGAGGAGGGGTGGGGATATGGTCGTCGCGTCAACACGCGTGGTCAAACCGCATCCCGTCCGTCCCCGACTCGCAGGAGCACATCGTGAGCCCGTCGACCGACACGCCCCCGGGCGCCTCCACCCTCCCCTCCCCGGCCGCAGACGCGGCCGCGGCCGAACGGGAACTGAGGGCCGACCGCATCCTGGACGCCGCGGAGGAGCTGCTGGTGGCCTGGGGGCGCCGCAAGATCACCGTCGAGGACGTCGCCAGGAGGGCGAAGGTCGGCAAGGGCACCGTCTACCTCCACTTCGCCACCAAGGAGACGCTGCTGCTCGCGGTGGTCATGCGGGCCCAGCTCGGCCTGATGCGGCAGGTCCTGGAGGTCGTGGGCAGGTCGCCGGACAACGCGCGGCCCAGCGAGGTCGCCCGCTCCCTGTACCTGAACCACCTCGACTCACCGCTGATGCGGGCCGTCCTCACCGGGGGCACCGAGTCCCTGGGGGCCCTCTCACGGGACGCGGCCGCCCTCGTCGGGGGGACGGTCCGCGAGCGCCACAGGGCCATGAGGGCCTACTGGGACGCGCTGCGCGACCTCGGGCTCCTGCGCCCGGACCCGCCCGTGGACGACCAGCTGTACGCCTACAACGCGCTCGTCCTCGGCCACCTGGTCACCCCGCCCGTCCTGGAGGAGCAGGGGATGCACGTGCCCGACCACGGCACGCGCGCCGACCTCATGGCACAGAGCGTCCGACTGCTCCTGGAGCAGGACGCACCACCGGAGAACACGCGCAAGGCCCAGGTCAGGGCCCTGGAGATCTTCTCCGCCCTGGACAGGAGCATGCACGCGGAGATCGCACGGCTGAAGCAGACACCAGGCACCACCTGACACCTCCCGAGGAGGGCCCATGACAGCCAACCCCCCGTCCGCCCGAGACGACCTCATCGACCTGCGCGCACCCGGGTTCGCCACCGACCCCTTCCCGGTGATCGAGCGGGTCCGATCGGCGGGCGGGTCGGCGCCGGCCCTGTTCGTCGACACGATGGAGGCCACGCTCTTCGTGGACGACGAGGACGTGCGCACCATCCTGGGCGACCGGCGGTTCGTCCTCGACCCCGCCAACGTCGCCGGAGAGGTCACCGCCAGGCGCTCCGACGCCCTCACCGGGCTGGGCATCAACCCCGACCTGGTCACCTATCTGACCGAGTCCCTCCTCGACAAGGACGCCGAGGACCACACCCGGCTGCGCAAGCTCGTCTCGCGCACGTTCACCGTGCGGCGCGTCAACGCGATGCGCCCCGCCGTCCAGGAGATCGCCGACGAGCTGATCGCGCGGCTCCCGGAGCTCGCCGACGGCGACGGGGTCGTGGACCTCATGCCGCACTTCGCCTACCCGCTGCCCATCGCGGTCATCTGCGACCTGGTCGGGGTCCCCGTGGAGGAGCGCCCCGCCTGGCGGTCCTGGAGCGAGCGGCTGTCCGCCTTCGACCCGAGCCGGCCCGAACTCATGAACAGCGCCCTCGGGGAGATGGTCGAGCACATCAGGGGGATGCTGGCCGCCCGGCGCGCCGAGCCGACCGACGACCTGCTCGGCGCCCTGGTCCGGGCACGCGACGAGGACGGCGGACGCCTCAGTGAGAGCGAGCTGATCACACTGGTGTTCACGCTGGTCATCGCCGGCCACGAGACGACCGCGCACCTGCTCGGCAACGGCGTCCGCGCCCTGCTCGGGCATCCGGACCAGTGGGGGATGCTCCGCGAGGACCCGGGGCTGCTGCCCTCGGCCGTGCACGAGATGCTCCGCTACGGCGGCACCGCGGTGATCGCCAAGGCGAGGTACGCCGTCGAGGACGTCGAACTGCGCTCCGGCCGCGTGGCCGCCGGGGCGCGGGCGATCGCGGTCATCGGCGGCGCCAACCGCGACCCGCGGGTCCACCCGGAGCCCCAGAGGTTCGACATCACACGCCACCACGGCAGGCCGGGGGAGGCGCACGTCGGGTTCGGGCACGGCGTCCACTACTGCCTGGGCGCCGCCCTGGCCCGCCAGGAGGGGGAGATCGGCGTCGGTGCGCTGGTCTCCGCCCATCCGGACCTGTCCCTGGTTCCCGGGCGCGGCCCCCGGCCGGGGGCCGTCCCCGGCGCCCTGCGCCTGGACAGCCTCCCGGTCCGGCTCTGAGGCCGGTCCCGTCCTCCCGTGCCGCGGGCACGGGAGGACGGGTCCGGGATCCCGGGAACGGCGCCGCCCCCCTGCGCCACGGCGCAGGGGGGCGTGCGTGTTCGTCCCGGGCTCGCACCTCCGGGGCCCTCCCGGTCGGACGCCTCAGGCGTCGCAGCACCCGCCGACGGCGGCGGGCTGCTGGGCCGGGGCCCCGATCCCGGGCATGCCCAGCAGGACGTCCGGTTTGGCGTCCGCGACCGGGCGGCCGTTGCGGGCCGCCCAGGCGTCGCCCGAACGGGTGCGGCGCAGTCCGCGGATCCCCGAGTCGGACACCAGGTGGTGCGGTGCGGCGTAGGTGACCTCGACGGTCACCACGTCGCCGGGGCGCGGCTCCTCGCCGTCGCCCACCGCGAAGTGGACCAGGCGGTTGTCCGGGGCGCGACCGGACAGGCGGCGGTGCTCGCCGTCCTTCTTGCCCTCGCCCTCGGAGACCAGCAGGTCGACCTCCCGGCCGACGAGCTTCTTGTTCTCCTCCCAGGAGATCCCGTCCTGGAGCTCCACCAGCCGCTGGTAGCGGTCCTTGACCACGTCCGGCGGCACCTGGCCGTCCATGGTGGCCGCCGGGGTTCCCGGGCGCTTGGAGTACTGGAAGGTGTACGCCATGGAGAAGCGGGCCTCGCGGACCACGTGGAGGGTCTCCTGGAAGTCCTCCTCCGTCTCCCCGGGGAAGCCCACGATGATGTCCGTGGTGATCGCGGCGTGCGGCATGGCGGCGCGCACCTTCTCCACGATGCCGAGGAAGCGCTCCTGGCGGTAGGAGCGGCGCATGTCCTTGAGGACCTTGCTGGACCCGGACTGCAGCGGCATGTGGAGCTGCGGCATGACGTTGGGCGTCTCGGCCATGGCCTCGATGACGTCGTCGGTGAAGTCCTTCGGGTGCGGGGAGGTGAAGCGCACGCGCTCCAGCCCCTCGATCCCGCCGCAGGCGCGCAGCAGCTTGGAGAAGGCCTGCCGGTCGCCGAAGCCGCTGCCGTAGGCGTTGACGTTCTGGCCGAGCAGGGTGATCTCGCTGACGCCCTCGGCGACCAGGGCGCGCACCTCGGCGAGCACGTCGCCGGGGCGGCGGTCCTGCTCCTTGCCCCGCAGCGCGGGCACGATGCAGAAGGTGCAGGTGTTGTTGCAGCCGACGGAGATCGACACCCACGCCGCGTACGCGGACTCACGGCGGCTGGGAAGCGTGGACGGGAAGTGCTCCAGGGACTCGGCGATCTCCACCTGCGCCTCGCGCTGGACGCGGGCGCGCTCCAGCAGCGTGGGCAGGGAGCCGATGTTGTGGGTGCCGAAGACGACGTCGACCCAGGGCGCGCGGCGCACGATCTCGCCGCGGTCCTTCTGGGCGAGGCAGCCGCCGACGGCGATCTGCATCCCCGGGTTGGCATCCTTGACCGGGCGCAGGTGCCCGAGGTTGCCGTAGAGGCGGTTGTCGGCGTTCTCCCTGACCGCACAGGTGTTGAACACGACGATGTCTGCGGTGGTGTCCTCGGCTGCGCGCGCGTACCCAGCGTCCTCCAGCAGACCGGAGAGGCGCTCGGAGTCGTGGACGTTCATCTGGCAGCCGTAGGTCCGCACTTGGTAGGTACGACTCTGGCTCACGGGACCAGGCTATCCGGTGCGGCGCACCGCCCGGGGACGGCCGCGGTCCCCGGCCGCCCCGTCCGGGCGCGCAACGCGGCCCGTCCTCCGGGGCGCGTCGGCGCGTCGCGTTATCGACCCGGTTCCGCGACGTTTTCCGGACGGCCGATAGTCGAGACGCCGAATCTGAAACGCCACCGGACAAACACCCAGCGTGGCGATATCAAACCGAACAACGTTCACTGGTAACGTTTCCAGTCGTGAGTCTGTAACAAGTGCGCCACCGCGAATTCGGGTGGCGTTTTCAGGGTGACAGTGCTCGTCGAACCCACTAAGTTCCCCACATGACATCAACTCCTCTCGTCGTGCTGGAGAACGTCAACAAGCACTTCGGCGACCTGCACGTGCTCCAAGACATCAATCTGACGGTTAACTCCGGCGAGGTGGTAGTCGTCATCGGACCGTCCGGGTCCGGAAAGTCGACTCTGTGCCGAGCGATCAACCGCTTGGAGACCATCGACTCCGGGGTCATCACCCTGGACGGCCAGCCCCTGCCGGCGGAGGGACGCGGTCTCGCCAAGCTCCGCAGCGATGTCGGCATGGTGTTCCAGTCCTTCAACCTGTTCGCGCACAAGACCGTGTTGCAGAACGTGACCCTGGGGCCCGTCAAGGTCCTTCGCCAGTCCAAGGCCGATGCCGAGAAGCGCGGCATGGAGCTCCTGGACCGGGTCCGGATCGGCAACCAGGCGAACAAGTACCCGGCCCAGCTCTCCGGCGGGCAGCAGCAGCGTGTGGCCATCGCCCGGGCCCTGGCGATGAACCCCAAGGTGCTCCTCTTCGACGAGCCCACCTCTGCGCTCGACCCGGAGATGGTCCAGGAGGTCCTGGACGTCATGACCGACCTGGCGACCGAAGGCATGACCATGGTCGTCGTCACCCATGAGATGGGCTTCGCCCGTCGCGCCGCCAACCGCGTCGTCTTCATGGCCGACGGCCAGATCGTCGAGGAGAACACTCCGGACGAGTTCTTCACGAACCCCCGGTCCGAGCGGGCCCAGGACTTCCTCTCCAAGATCCTGACCCACTAGGTCTCCCCTTTCCTTCCCCTTCTCCCGAACTCAAGGAAGAGGTATCCGACATGCGAGTCGGACGCATCAGCAGCATCCTGGGCGGCACCGCGGCTCTGGCCTTCGCTCTCACCGCCTGTGGCACCGCCGACGTCGGCGGTGGCGGCGAGGGCGGTGGCGACGGCGGCGAGGGCGGTGGCGACACCATCACCATCGGCGTCAAGTACGACCAGCCGGGTCTGGGCCTCCTGGAGGGGGACACCCCCGTGGGCTTCGACGTCGACGTGGCCACCTACATCGCCGGCGAGCTCGGCTACTCCCCGGAGCAGATCAACTGGGAGGAGGCGGCCTCCGCGAACCGCGAGTCCTTCCTCCAGCAGGGCACCGTCGACATGGTGATCGCCACCTACTCGATCACCGACGAGCGCCGCCAGGTCGTCGACTTCGCGGGCCCGTACTACGTCGCCCAGCAGGACATCCTGGTGGCCGCCGACAACACCGACATCGAGGGGCCGGAGGACCTGTCCGGCCAGGTGCTGTGCTCCGCCTCCGGTTCGCGGTCGGCCAACAACATCGTCGACGACATGGGCATCGACGCCGAGCTGCGCGAGGCCGGCAACTACTCCGAGTGCCTGGAGCTCCTCGGCAACGGCACCGTCGACGCGGTGACCACGGACAACACCATCCTCGCGGGCTTCGCCGCGCAGAACCCGGACACCTACCGGATGGTCAACAACCCGTTCGGCGAGGAGAAGTACGGCGTGGGCCTGCCCGCCGGCTCCACCGAGCGCTGCGAGGAGGTCAACGCCGCCATCACCCAGATGTGGGAGGAGGGCGCCGCGACCGAGGCCCTCGAGAACGCCTTCGGCGCCACCGACTTCGCCTTCGAGGAGGAGGTCCCCGCGCTCGAGGACTGCGCCTGAGTCCACCCCGTACTGACCGCGCGCCCGCGGCGGAACCGGACTCCCGTTCCGCCGCGCGGCCCTTGACCAGCTGGGACCCATGGAAGCCTTTCTCAGCAATATCGACAGGGTTGTCGACGGTTTCTCATGGACCGTCCGGCTCACCCTCCTCAGCGCTCTCTTCTCCTTCGTTCTGGGCATCCTGCTCACCGCGATGCGGGTCTCCCCCGTCCCGCTGCTGCGCGCCATCTCCACGGCCTACGTGGAGGGCGTCAGGAACACCCCCCTGACCCTGGTCCTGCTGTTCTGCGGGCTGGGCCTCAACAGCGCCCTCGGGCTGAGCCTGTCCGGCACCGTCGCGTGGGACGTGTTCTGGTGGGCGGTCATCGGCCTCTCCGCCTACACCGCCTGCTTCGTCTCCGAGTCGCTGCGCTCGGGCATCAACACCATCCCCCTCGGCCAGGTGGAGGCGGCCCGTTCCCTGGGTCTGACCTTCACCCAGAACCTGCGGCTGATCGTCATCCCGCAGGCTCTGCGAACCGTCGTCGGCCCGCTGGGCAGCGTGCTCATCGCGCTGACCAAGAACACGACCGTCGCCTCCGTCGCGGGGCTGGGCGTTCAGGAGGCGTCCAGGGAGATGAAGCTCATGTTCGACCAGGGCATCGCGCCGGTCCTGCCGACCTTCGTCGGCTTCGCGATCGGCTTCCTGATCCTGACCCTGCCGACGGGCTACTTCTTCGGCTGGCTCTCCAAGCGCATGGCGGTGGTCCGATGAGTGCGCAGAGCGTCCTCTTCGACGCGCCGGGCCCCAAGGCCCGTGCCCGCAACGCGGTCTACACCGTCGGCACGCTGATCCTCTTCGCGATCGGCCTGGCGATCCTGTACCTGGGCTTCAACCGCACCCTGACCGAGCGGGAGACGGGGTTGTTCGACCCCGCCACCTGGGCGGTCAACCCGACCGGGCAGTGGACGGCCGAGAAGTGGGAGCCGTTCCTGCGGCCCGACACCTGGACCGACTACGTCATCCCGGGCCTCCAGAACACCCTGACGGCCGCCCTGACCGCCGCGGTGCTCGCCATCGCGTTCGGCCTCGTGTTCGGTATCGGCCGCATGTCGGACCACTGGTGGATCCGCGTCCCGGCCGGGGCCGTCGTGGAGTTCTTCCGCGGCATCCCGCTGCTGATGCTGATCTTCTTCACGATGGCGCTGCCCATCGTGGCGTACCAGGTGTTCGACATCCCCACCGGCACGTTCCAGGTGACGGCGCTGGTCGCCGTCGTCACGGGTCTGACCCTGTACAACGGGTCGGTGCTGGCGGAGGTGTTCCGCGCCGGTGTGCTCGCCGTGCCCAAGGGGCAGTCCGAGGCGGCGCAGGCCATCGGTATGACGAAGACCCAGAACATGTGGCTGATCCTCATCCCGCAGGCGATCACCTCGATGATGCCCGCGATCGTCGCCCAGCTGGTGGTCCTGCTCAAGGACTCCGCGCTGGGCTACATCGTCGCCTTCCCGGAGCTGCTGCGCAGCTTCACCCTGGTGGCGACCCGCGAGAGCAACGTCATCCCCGCGGCGATCATCTGCGCGATCATCTACATCGTCATCAACCTGTCCCTGAGCCGGTTCGCGATCTGGCTGGAGCGCCGCAACTCCCGCCGCGGCAGGCCCTCCACCAAGCCGACGGCCGCCGGCGGCGCCCCCGTGGCGGTGCAGGCCCAGCCCGGCCCGGCGGCCCCGGACGCCACCGCCCAGGAGCCCGCCGAGGGCGGCGCGACCGCCGCCGGACCGTCCGGCGCGACCGCGCCGGACGAGGGCTCCGACAAGGACGACGAAGGCCCGGAGAACCGGCGGGACTGACCCCCCGCCCCGGCCGGAACGGCCCCGCGCACGCCACGACGGCGTGCGCGGGGCCGTCGCCGTTCGCACCCGGACACAGGGTCCCTGCGGGACTGCACAGGGACGCGTGTGAGGACTAAGGTCGACATGTCATCTGATCGAACCCACGACCCATCCTGAGCGGGACATGTCTGAACTGTCGAGCCCCTACGGCTCCTGGCCATCGCCCATCAGCGCCGGCGACGTCGCCCGAGGAGTGCGCCGGATGGCGTTCCCCTCCGTCGTGGGCGACGAGGTCTGGTGGGAGGAGAGCCGACCGGAGGAGGGACGGACCACCCTCATGCGGCGGGACGCCGACGGGACGGTGACCGACCTGCTGTCCGCGCCCTGGAGCGCGGGCACGCGGGTGCACGAGTACGGGGGACGGGCCTTCCTGCCCGTCCCCCGCCGTGACGACAAGGCCATCGCCCGTGTCGGCGTCGTGTTCTGCCGATCCTCCGACCAGCGCCTCTACCTGCTGGAACGCGGGACGAGAGAGCCGGTCCCCCTCACACCCGAACCCGAGGAGCCCGCGGCGCTGCGCTACGCCGACCCCGCGCTGAGCCCGGACGGGCGCAGTGTGCTGTGCGTGCGCGAGCAGCACGCGCGGGGCGCGGTGCGCCGGTCGATCGTGGCGGTGCCGCTCTCCGGGCGGGGGGCCGAGGACCCGTCGGCGGTGCGCGAGCTGGTGTCGGGGGCGGACTTCTACGCCTCGCCCACCCCCTCGCCCGGTGGCGGCCACCTGGCCTACGTGCGCTGGAACCACCCGCGCATGCCCTGGGACGGCAGTGAGCTGCGCGTGGGCGCGCTGGGCGAGACGGGCCTGTCCGCCGAGTACACGATCAAGGGGGGCGTGGACGAGTCGGTGGTGTCCCCCGCCTGGGTGGACGACGCGACCCTGTACGTGGCCTCGGACTGGCCCGGCTGGTGGAACCTGTACCAGGCGGGGACGACCGGGCAGCCGATCGCCCTGTACCCCGCGGAGGAGGAGTTCCACGCCTCGCCGGGCCGGCTGGGCAACCGGTCCTTCTGCGTGCTGGAGTCGGGGAAGGTCGTGGCGCTGCACGGGCACGCCGACCTGACGCCGGGCGTGTACGACCCCGACACCCTCGACCTGACACCCGTGGCGACCGACCTGACCACGTGGGGGATGCTGGACACGGACGGCCGCTCCGTGGTGGCGGTGGCCTCGGCCCCGACCGAGCCCCCGTGCCTGGTGCGGCTGGACCCGGTCTCGGGACGGGTGGAGGTGCTGCGCCGGGCCGCCGAGGAGCTGCCCGACCCCGCCTACCTCCCCGTCCCCCGGCAGGAACGGCTCCCCGGGCGCTACGGGGCGCCCGTGTACGCCAACGTGTACCCGCCGACCAACCCCGGCGCCGGGGCCCGGGGGCCCGCGCCGTACGTGGTGTGGGCGCACGGGGGCCCGGTGTCGGTCAGCACGCTGGAGTTCGACCTGGCCAAGGCGTACTTCACGAGCCGCGGGATCGGCGTGGTGGATGTCAACTACGGGGGTTCCACCGGGTACGGCCGCTCGTACCGCAAGCGCCTGCACAAGGAGTGGGGCGTGGTGGACGTGGAGGACTGCTCCGCCGCCGCGCGGGCCCTCGTGGAGCAGGGGGTGGCAGACCCCGAGCGGCTGGCGATCCGCGGCCCGAGCGCCGGCGGGTACACGGCGCTGATGGCGCTGACCGGTGACACCTTCGCCTGCGGGGTGTCGCTGTTCGGCGTGACCGACCTGCTGGGGTTCGCGGAGAGCACGCACGACTTCGAGTCGCGGTTCCTGGACTCCCTCGTGGGCACGCTGCCTGGGTTCGTGGAGCGGTACCGCGAGCGCTCGCCGGTCAACCGGGCCGGGGACATCGATGCACCGGTGCTGCTGCTGCAGGGGCTGGACGATCCCGTCGTCACCCCGGACCAGGCCTTCTCGATGGCGACCGCGCTGGGGCGCGGCGGGACCCCGTACGCCCTGCTGGAGTTCGAGGGCGAGGCGCACGGGTTCACCGCGGAGGACGTCCGCGTCCGGGCGCTGGAGGCCGAGCTGGCCTTCTACGCGAGGGTGTTCGGGTTCACGGCGGACGTCGCCCCCCTCGAGCTGGTGACCGACCCGCCGGAGCCGCGCCTCGCGCCGGAGCCCGCCGGACCGCCCGGGGAGGACGCGGCGGCGGATCCGGGGACCGCCGCGACCGGCGACGAGGGCGCCGATCCCCCCGCGGAGGCCTCCCCCGGTGACCGGGGGTCCGGCGAACAGGCGCCGCACCCCGCCGGAACGGCCGGGGCGTCCGCCTCCGAGTGAGGCGGTCGGCGTGAGCGGGGCGGCGCCGGCCCCCGCTCCGGGGCGCGGGGCGGGTCAGTCCTTCGGGGTGCCCACCCGCAGGCGGTTGCCGCCGGGGGCGCGCAGCTCGGTCCCGCGAGCCCGGGGGGCGTCCTCCACCGGGACCCCGAACTCGGCGGCGACCGCGTCGACGTCGCGTACCCGCAGGTGGACCAGAGTGTCGGGGCGGGCGTCGCCCTCGTGCTCGGACAGGGACGGCCGGACCTGCCCGCGGGCGACCCCGACGAAGGCGGGGAGGCCCGGCTCGAACCGGTGCTCCCACTCGCGGGTGGAGCCCGGGCGCCGGTAGCGGGCCGAGGCCGCTTCGGCGTCGGCGACGGCGACGCGAAGGATCGGGACGGCTTCCCCCTGCACGGGACCTCCCGTGGTCATCGGTCTCGCGGACCGCGCGGGCGGCCGGCCCGGGAGGCGCGTCCCGGTCAGAGGTCGGGGTCGTACAGGTCGGCTTCGACGCCCTCGCGTTCGAGTTCCTCGCGGACGATCCGGTAGGACAGGCCCGAGGAGTAGCCCTTGCGGGCGAGGACGCCCAGGGCGCGCCGGATGCGGACCTCCCGGTCCTTGCCCCGGGTCGTGGCGAGGCGGCGGCGGGCCAGGTCGCGGGCGGCCTCCTCCTCGTCCTGGTCGCTCAGTTCCGCGACCGCCTCCTTGACGGTGTCCTCCTCCACGCCCCGGGTGCGCAGCTCCTGGGCGAGGGCGCGTCGGGACAGCCGCCTGCCGTGGTGGCGGGAGGAGACCCAGGCGCGGGAGAAGGCCGCGTCGTCGATCAGCCCTGCGTCGCCGAACGCCCCCAGGACGGCGTCGACGACCTCCTCAGGGAACTCCCTGCGGTGCAGCGCCCGTTCGAGCTGGGCGCGGGTGCGCGGGGAGTGGGTGAGCATCCGCAGGCACAGGGCGCGGGCCTGCGCCTCGGGATCGTCCCCGGGCGGTCCGGACCCGCCCGGGGAGGTGTGCTCGGAGGTGTCCTCGGGGCGTGCGCCGTCGGAGGGGCGCCGCCCCCCGGGCCGGCCCCGGTCACGCATCCGGCGCGGGCGCCTTGGCGGTCTTGGCCGGGGCGCGCTTGGCGGACGCCTTGGCCGCGGTGTCCGCCGAGTCCTTGGCGGGCTCCTTGCCGCTCTCGGCCGCGGAGCCGGAGGCGCTGTCGTCGCCCTTGACGGGCACGCCCAGCTTCTCCTTGATCTTCTTCTCGATCTCGTTGGCCAGGTCGACGTTCTCGCGCATGAACGTGCGCGCGTTCTCCTTGCCCTGGCCCAGCTGGGTGCCCTCGTACGTGTACCAGGCGCCGGACTTGCGCACGATGCCGTGCTCCACGCCCAGGTCGATGAGGCTGCCCTCGCGGGAGACGCCGACGCCGTAGATGATGTCGAACTCCGCCTGCTTGAACGGCGGCGCGATCTTGTTCTTGACCACCTTGACCCGGGTGCGGTTGCCGACCGCGTCCGTGCCGTCCTTGAGGGTCTCGATACGGCGGACGTCCAGGCGGACCGACGCGTAGAACTTGAGCGCCTTGCCGCCGGTGGTCGTCTCCGGGGAGCCGAACATGACGCCGATCTTCTCGCGCAGCTGGTTGATGAAGATCGCGGTGGTGCCCGTCTGGTGCAGCACACCGGCCATCTTGCGCAGCGCCTGCGACATCAGGCGGGCCTGCAGGCCGACGTGGCTGTCGCCCATCTCGCCCTCGATCTCGGCCCGGGGGACCAGTGCGGCCACCGAGTCGATCACGACGATGGAGACCGCGCCGGAGCGCACCAGCATGTCGACGATCTCCAGGGCCTGCTCACCGGTGTCCGGCTGGGAGAGCAGGAGGTTGTCGGTGTCGACGCCGATCTTCTTGGCGTACTCGGGGTCGAGCGCGTGCTCGGCGTCGACGAAGGCGGCGATGCCGCCCAGCTTCTGCGCGCTGGCCACCGCGTGCAGGGCGACGGTGGTCTTGCCGCTCGACTCGGGGCCGTAGATCTCGATGATCCGCCCCCGGGGCAGACCGCCGATGCCGAGCGCCACGTCGAGGGCGATCGCCCCGGTGGGGATCGACTCGATCGGCGGGCGATCATCGTCGCCCAGGCGCATGATGGAGCCCTTGCCGAACTGCCGCTCGATCTGCGCGAGCGCTGTGTCGAGAGCTTTGTCTCGGTCTCCAGATGCCACGGGATACCCCTGTTGTTGGGTGGGTGCCTTCTTCTTCATGATGCGCACGACGCTACGCGGTCGATACGACAATCGCGACGTCCGACGTTCGCCTGTGGACAACCCACACTACCCGAACCTCTGTTCGATTTCGTGGGCGACCCGTGGACGAACCGTCGTCGCGGCGCGTCGGCGGCCCGCTCCGTCAGCGCACGGAGAACGGGAGGTCGAACGCGTCACACACCGCCCGCCACACCTCCTTCGGGCTCGCCCCGTCGGCGAGCGCCTGCTGGACCGTCCTGGAGCCGAGACCCTCGATGACGTAGTCCTTGGCCAGGCTCTGCGCGTACGCCTCGCCGAACTGCTGGTGCATGTTGTTCCAGAAAGCAGTGAGTCTCATCGGCCCCAGTATCGGGGATCGGCGCGCCCGCCGCGGCCCTTCCGCCGTTCTGTCCCCCGCGGCGGGCACACTGGCGGGATGAGTCGTGTGTCGCATCCCCTCGAACGCTTCGGACCGGCCACGCGGACCTGGTTCGACCAGGCCTTCCCCGCCGGCCCGACCCCGGCGCAGACGGGCGCCTGGGAGTCCGTCGCCGGGGGGAGCAACACGCTCGTGGTGGCCCCGACGGGGTCGGGCAAGACCCTCTCCGCGTTCCTGTGGTCCCTGGACCGCCTGCTCGCCTCTCCCCCTCCCGAGGACCGCTCCAGGCGGTGCCGCGTGCTCTACGTCTCCCCGCTCAAGGCGCTGGCCGCGGACGTGGAGCGCAACCTGCGCGTCCCCCTCGCGGGGATCGCGGCCGCGGCCGGCGCCGCGGGCCGGGACCTGTCCCCGGTCACCGTGGGCGTGCGCACCGGGGACACCCCCGCCGACGAGCGGCGCAGGCTCGCCACCCGTCCTCCGGACGTCCTCATCACGACGCCCGAGTCGCTGTTCCTCGTGCTCACCTCGCGCGCCCGCGAGGGGCTCTCGGGGGTGGAGACGGTGATCGTGGACGAGGTGCACGCCCTGGCGGGCACCAAGCGCGGGGCCCACCTGGCGCTGAGCCTGGAACGGCTGGAGGCCCTGCTGGAGCGGCCCGCGCAGCGGATCGGCCTGTCGGCGACCGTGCGCCCGCCCGAGCTCGTCGCCGGGTTCCTCGGCGGAGCCGCGATCGTCTGCCCGCCCGACTCCCCCGGCCTGGACCTGCGCGTGGTGGTGCCCGTCCCCGACATGGAGGAGCCCGACGCCCCGGAGGCGGCGGCCCTGCCGCCCGGCGCCCCGGAGGAGACGGGCGCGGAGCCCGGCGCCCCGGAGGAGACGGGCGCGGAGCCCGGCGCCCCGGAGGAGACGGGCGCGGAGCCCGCGCCGCTCCCCGGGGACCCGGACGCGGAGGGGCTCGGCGGGGACGCTCCCCCCGGCCGCCCCGGGCCGCTCGCCCCCCGGCCCCGCGCCGACGACGCCGGGAAGCTCCCGGAGCCGGACCCGCGCGGCCTCGGAACCCGTCGGGGAGGGTCCATCTGGCCGCACGTCGAGCGCCGGGTCCTGGACCTCGTCGAGTCCCACCGGTCCACGATCGTCTTCACCAACGGCAGGCGCACGGCCGAGAAGCTGTGCGCCCGCGTCAACGACCTGTACGCGGAGCGGCACGGATCCGAGCTCCCGCCGGAGGGGCCGGCCGCGCAGGTCATGGGCCAGTCCGGCCAGAGCAGGGGCGGGGAGGCGGTGGTGGCGCGCGCCCACCACGGCTCGATGTCCAAGGCCGAGCGGGCGCTGATCGAGGACGACCTCAAGGCGGGGCGCCTGCGCTGCGTGGTGGCCACCTCCAGCCTGGAGCTGGGCGTGGACATGGGCGCGGTCGACCTCGTGGTCCAGGTGGCCGCGCCGCCGTCGGTCGCCAGCGGGCTGCAGAGGGTCGGGCGGGCCGGGCACCGGGTCGGCGAGACCTCGCAGGGCGTGTTCCTCCCCCAGTTCCGGGGGGACCTGCTGGCGACGACCGTGGTCGCCGAACGCATGCGCGCGGGCGGCATCGAACGGCTGGAGATGCCGCTCAACCCGCTGGACGTGCTGTCCCAGCACATCGTGGCGATGGTGGCCATGGACGACTGGCCGGTGGCCGAGCTGGCCGCCCTGGTGCGGCGGGCGGCCCCGTTCGCCGACCTGGCCGACTCCGTGCTGGAGTCGGTCCTGGACATGCTCTCGGGCCGCTACCCCTCGGACGAGTTCGCCGAGCTGCGCCCGCGCGTCGTGTGGGACCGGGAGGCGGACGTCCTGCGCGCGCGGCCGGGGGCGCAGCGGCTGGCCGTGATCAGCGGCGGCACCATCCCCGACCGCGGCCTGTACGGCGTGCACCTCGCGGGGCAGGACGGGGGCAGGGCGCCCACCAGGGTCGGCGAGCTGGACGAGGAGATGGTCTACGAGTCGCGCGTCGGCGACGTGTTCGTGCTGGGCTCCACGTCGTGGCGGATCGAGGCGATCACCGCCGACCGGGTCCTGGTCTCCCCGGCGCCGGGCAGACCGGGCCGGATGCCGTTCTGGAAGGCCGACGCCCAGGGCCGCCCGGTGGAGCTGGGCCGCGCGATCGGCGCCATGACCAGGCAGCTCGCCGACTCCGGCCCGGAGGAGGCGCTGGCCCTGGCCGAGGGCGCCGGACTGGACCGCTGGGCCGCCCGGAACCTGGTGGCCTACGTCGCCGACCAGCGGTGGGCCACCGGCCAGGTGCCGGACGAGCGGACGGTCGTGGTCGAGCGCTTCCGCGACCAGGTCGGCGACTGGCGCGCGGTGGTCCACTCGCCGCTCGGGGCCCGGGTCCACGCGCCGTGGGCGCTGGCGATCGCGGCCCGGGTGCGGGAGCGGTTCGGGGCGGACGCCCAGGTGGTGCACGGCGACGACGGGATCGTGCTGCGGCTGCCCGACTCCGAGGGGCTCGACCGCGCGGGCGGGCTGGCCGACCTGGTGGCGCTGGACCCCGAGACGGTGGAGGGGGTCGTCACCGACGAGCTGACCGGTTCGGCCCTGTTCGCCTCCCGGTTCCGGGAGTGCGCGGCGCGGGCCCTGCTGCTCCCCCGCCAGCGCCCGGACCGGCGGATGCCGCTGTGGCAGCAGAGGCTGCGGGCCTCGCACCTGCTGTCGGTGGCGGGGCGGTACGGGTCGTTCCCGATCGTGCTGGAGACGGTGCGCGAGTGCCTTCGCGACGTGTTCGACGTGCCCGCGCTGGTGGAGGTGCTCCGCGACCTCCGTGCGAGGCGGACACGGGTGGTGGAGGTGCGCACGGAGCGCGCGTCGCCGTTCGCGCAGTCGCTGCTGATGGAGTACACGGCGGCGTTCCTGTACGAGGGCGACGCCCCGGCCGCCGAGGTGCGCGCGCAGGCCCTCACCCTGGACCCGTCCCTGCTGGCCGACCTCCTGGGCCACGCCGACCTGCGGGACCTGCTCGACCCCGACGTGGTGGAGCACGTCGGCGCCCTGCTCCAGCGGACCGCCGCCCCGGTGCGGGACGCCGAGGGCACGGCGGACCTGCTGCGCGAGGTGGGGCCGCTGACGACGGGGGAGGCGGCCGTGCGGGGTGTGGAGGAGGCGTGGCTGGAGGGGTTGGCGGCCGAGGGCCGGATCGTGCGGATGCGTTTCCCGGGGGACCGGCCCGGCGCGGCCGGGCGCTGGTGCGCGGTGGAGGACGTGGCGCGGCTGCGCGACGCCCTGGGCGCCGAGCCCCCGCCGGGGGTGCCCGCCGCCCTGCTCGAACCGGTGGCGGACGCCCGGCGCGACCTCGTGTCCCGGTACGCCCGCACGCACGGTCCGTTCACCGCCGCCGAGGCCGCGGAGCGGCTCGGCCTGCCCGAGGACGGGGTCCTGGGGGTGCTGCGCGTCCTGGCGCGCGAGGGCAGGGTGTCCCAGGGCGGGTTCCGGCCGGAGGGAACCGCTCCCCCGCCGTCCGCCGGCGGCGGGGCCCCGCGGACGGGAGGGGCTGCCACCGAGTGGTGCGACGCCGACGTGCTCCGGAGGCTGAGGCGCGGTTCGATCGCGCGCCTGCGCCGGGAGGTGGAGCCCGTGGACCCGGCCGTCCTCGCCAGGTTCGCGCCGATGTGGCAGCGTGCGACCCCCTCGGAGCGGTGGCGCGGGCCGGACGCCGTGTTCGAGGCGGTGGAGTCGTTGCGGGGCGCTCCGGTCGCGGCCTCGTCCCTGGAGTCGCTGGTGCTGCCCGCCCGGGTCGAGGGGTACGCCCCGAACCGCCTGGACGAGCTGACCCAGGCGGGAGAGGTGGTCTGGGCCGGGGTCGGGACCCTGCCCGGCGAGGACGGGTGGCTGACGCTGGTCCCGGCGGACGAGGCGGCGGTGCTGCTGCCCGACCCCCTGCTCCCCGACGAGGGGACCCTGCCGCACACCGTGCTGGAGGCGCTGCGGGAGGGCGGGGCCCTGTTCTTCCGGGACGTGGCCGACCGGGCCGCCCGCGCCCTGGGCACCGCGGCGGTCACCGACAGGGACCTGGTGGACGCGCTGTGGGCGCTGGTGTGGGACGGGCTGGTCACCAACGACACGCTCGCCCCGCTGCGCGCCCGGCTGGGCGCGGGGCCGGCGCCGCGCAGGGCCCCCTCGCGCGCGGGGCGTGTGCGGCGGCCGGTGCTGCCGACCCGGTCGGGGCCTCCCTCGGCTGCGGGCCGCTGGTGGGTGCTGCCCGATCGGGAGCCCGACCCCACCCGGCGCGCGCTGGCCCGGGTGGAGGCCCGGCTGGAGCGCGCGGGCCTGCTGGTGAGGGGGTGGCAGGGACGCAACGTCTCCCAGGAGGAGTACCGGGTGCTGCGGTCCATGGAGGAGTCCGGGCGGGCGCGCCGCGGCTACTTCGTGGAGGGGCTGGGCGGGGCCCAGTTCGCGCTGGCGGGGGCGGTGGACCGCTTGCGCGCGCTGTCCGGGGACGCCCCCGGCGGGGCGCTCGCGCCGGTGGTGCTGGCGGCGACCGACCCGGCCAACCCGTTCGGCACGGACCTGCCGTGGCCGAGGGGCCCCGAGGACTCGGCGTCGCGTCCGGGCCGGAACCCGGGTGCGGTGGTGGTGGTCGACGGCGGCCGCCCGACCCTCTACGTGGGAAGGGGAGGGCGCTCCGTCCTCACGTTCGGCTCGCCCCCGGACCTGCTGGAACGGGCCGCACGGGCGCTGGCCGGGGTGGTGCGGGAGGGCGCCCTGGGCGCGCTGACCGTGGAGCGCTCGGACGGGACGGAGGTCTTCGGGACCCCTGTGGACGCCGCCCTGGTGTCGGCCGGGTTCCACGTCACCCCCAAGGGGCTGCGCCTGCGGCCCTGACCGCGCGCAAACCCGTTGCCGCACGGCGGGGGCGGGTCCACAATGGCCCTCGGCCGGCAGGGGCCCGGCCGGCACGGAGGGGAGGCGTTCGTGGACCTGGAGGTCCGGCCGATGCGGCCGGAGGACGAGCCGCGCGTGGTGGAGGTGTCCCTGGCGGCGGACACGGTCTTCGCCGACGCCGGCGTGGTGCTCCCGCCGGACGACCCGCGGGAGATGCTCGCGCACGTGGAGGAGGTCCTGGTGGCGTGCGCACCGGGGGGCGGGCCGGTCGTCGGCCTGGCCGCGACCGTGACCGTCGGCGAGGGTCCCCACCTGGAACAGCTCGCCGTCCACCCCGCCCACGGACGGCGCGGCGCGGGCTCGGCGCTGCTGGAGGCGGTGTGCGGCGGGGCCGCGTCCGCCGGACACGCGCGCCTCACCCTCACCACGTTCCGCGACCTGCCGTGGAACGGCCCCTGGTACGCGGCGCGGGGGTTCTCCGTCGTGCCCCGCGCCGACTGGGGTCCGGCGCTGGAACAGGTGTGGGAGGCGGAGGAGCGGGCCGGGATCGGCGTCCTGCCGCGCGTGGTGATGGAGCGCTCCCTCTCCCCCGGCCCCTGAACGGCCCGTCCGGCCCGGGGCCCGCGCGCGGCGGACCGCCGCGGACCCCGGGCCGGACGGCGCGGGCGCCGTACCGGCCGGGAGCGTCCGCGCGACACGCCGTAGACTCACGATCCCGTGTCCCCCCTCGCACCGGAGGCCCCCGTGCCGAGTCCCGACGCCGTTCCCTCCCCCCACCGGCCCCCGGCCCAGGAGCCCGCGACGACCGCGACGGAAGGGGACCGCCTTCCCCATCCTCCCGGCAGCCGGGCGCAGGGCGCGGTGATGATCGGCCTGAGCCTGGTGGCCGTCACGGCGGTCGCGGGCTCCCTGCTCGCGTTCGGTCCGGGGGCTCCCCTCGCGCAGGCGGCGGCCCCGGCGGCGACCGGCTCCCCCTCCGCCGCGGCCGAGGCCCCCGCCCTCGTCGAGCTCGCCGGGGAGTACGCGACCCTCCGGCACCCCGAGGGGTGGGAGGTCGCGGGGCCGAGCGTCGACTCACCGGACGAGGCCTCGGGGACCTTCGTCTTCCGAAGGATCACGGCGCCCGGCGGTGAGCACACGTTCTGCTTCAACGTGCATGAGACCGACGGCGAGGGGCTCACCTCCCGAGAGGTGCAGGAGGGGTGGGAGGCCGGCCTCTCCGAGGTCTCCGCCTTATCCGACGTGCGCAGGGTCGCCCTGGAGGAGGACCACTCGGCTCCGCCCGGTCGGGACACGACCCGCCTGGAGCTGACCTACACCAACAGCGACCGGGACGAACCCGACCGGTGGGTCGTCTGGCAGTACACCGTCATCGAGGAGGAGGGCCGCGGGTACCTCGTCCAGGCCGACATCCCCGCGGCGGACCTGCCCGTGTACGGGGACCTCGTGGACGCGGTGCTGGACTCGTTCGAGCCCGTGCTCTGACCCCGGGCCCCGTGCCGGTGCCGTTCCCCGGCCCCGGACACGCGTCGGCCGCCGTGCCCCGACGGGTGAGGAGGGTCGGGGACACGGCGGCCGGCGGAGCGCGGGTCAGACGGTCGAGGAGAACACGTCGTCGCGGGCGCGTTCGAGCGCGTGCAGGAGGGCGCCGCGCACCACGGGGCTGCCCTCGACCAGGCCCAGGCCGACCTCGGTGGCGTTGGGGGCGATGCGGGCGGCGGCCGCCTGGACCCTCTCGGCCAGTTTGGCGCCTCCGGCCCGGGCGACGTCGCCGCCCAGGACCACGAGCCCGGGGTCGAGGATGACGCTGACCGCCGCCACCCCCCGCGCCAGGCGCTCGGCGAAGGCGTCCAGGAACGCGTCGCCCTCGGGCGATCCGGCCGCCGAGGCCTTCTCCACCACGTCCACGACGTCGGCGCCGTCGATCCCGTACTCCGCCGCGAGCCGCACCACCTGTCCCGCCTTGACCAGTGCCTGGAACCCGTGGGGCAGTTCCCTGGTCGCACCGTCCCGCAGGGACTCGTAGCCGCCGGACAGCCCGACGTCGACCGGCATCGGCGCGCCGGGGACCGGCAGGTAGCCGATCTCCCCCGCTCCGCCGGAGCGGCCCCGGTGGATGCGGCCGTCGATCATGGTGGACATGCCCACGCCGCCCGCCGCACTGAGCCAGATGAGGACGAACTCGTCGACCCCCACGGCGGCCCCCTCGGCGTGCTCGGCCAGGGCAGCCAGGTTGACGTCGTTCTCGATCATGACCGAGCGCTTGAGGTCGGCCCGCAGCGCCTCCAGGATGCCCTCGTGCCAGGAGATCAGGTCGAAGGAGAAGCGGATGTCGCCGGTGCGCGGGTCGACGACGCCCGGTGTGCCGATGACGCACGCGCGCACCCTGTCGAGGGGGACCCCGGCCGTGTCCGCCAACCGCATGACGGCGGTGTGGACGAGGGACACCGGGTCGTCGGAGGCGCTCGGGTCGACGGTCACCTCGCTCATCACCCGGCCCGTGATGTCGGCGATCGTCGCGGTCACCGAGTGGGCGCTCACGTCGAGGGCCGCCACGTAGGCGCTCTCCGGAACCACCGCGTAGAGGGCGGCGTTGGGGCCCCGGCCCCCCGCCTGACTGCCGACGACGCGTACCAGGTCCCGTTCCTCCAGCCGCGCGAGCAGCTGGGAGGCGGTCACCTTGGACAGGCCGGTCCGCGTTCCCAGCTGCGTCCTGGTCAAGGGCCCCGCGGACAGGAGTAGCTCCAGTGCCGCGCGGTCGTTGAGCTGGCGTAGCAGCCGGGGAGTCCCCGGACGTTGAGACATAACCGTGACACCTCACCCTGTTTTTATTAGGAAAGTTTCCTGTTAATTTAGCTCACAACCTCACAAGAGGTCACGTCCTGGCAGGTCCGCGTTAATTTCGGGCCCTCCGGTACCCGCGCCGGCGGGGCGGCCAACGTGCTATCCCAGCACAACCCCCACAGAGACGTCGAGTCGGTGGGTGATCGTTCCATCATCCCAGCCCGGCTTGAGCACAGGCGTCGAATCCCCGGCGCGTGGTGCGAAGGGAGAATAGGTACACATGAGGTTCCCCAAGATCGCAGCGGCCACGGCCGTAGTCCTGCTCGCCGCCGCCTGCGGCGGCGGTTCCGACGACTCCAGCGGCGGTGAGGCCGAGAGCCTGACCGTCTGGGTCATGGGCACCTCGCAGGACCCCCTCGTCGAGTACTTCGACAACGCCGAGGCCCGCTTCCAGGAGACCCACCCCGGTGTCGAGGTCGACGTCGAGTTCATCCCCTGGCCCGACGCGCAGGAGTCCATCACCAACGCCCTCGCCGGCGGTGACGCCCCCGACGTCCTGGAGGTCGGCAACGACCAGGTGGCCGGCTGGGCCGCGCAGGGCGCCCTCCTCGACATCAGCGAGCAGGTCGGCGGCTGGGACACCGCCGCGGGCATCGACGAGAACGCCCTGGAGTACGGCACCTACGAGGGCGTGCAGTACGGCGTCCCGTGGTTCTCCGGCGTCCGCACCCTCTACTACCGCGCCGACTGGCTGCGGGAGCTCGGGCACGAGCCCCCCGCCACCTGGGACGAGCTCGTCGAGGTCTCCGAGGCCATCCAGGAGGAGTACGACGTCCCCGGCTTCGCCGCTCCGACCGACTTCACCAACGGCATCGCCAGCTTCATCTGGAGCAACGGCGGTGAGATCGCGACCCAGAACGGCGACACGTGGGAGGGCAACCTGACCGACCCCGCCACCGTCGAGGCCGTCGAGTTCTACGCGAGCCTGACCACCGACGGCATCTCCCCGCAGGGCTACGTCGGCGAGAACGAGCTCGTCGCCCTGGCCGACATGGCCAACAGCGAGCTGGGCATGTACATCGACGGCGGCTGGGCCCTGGGCTCCATGGAGGAGCAGGCCGAGGACCCGGCGGTCCTGGAGAACATCGCCTCCGCCCCGATCCCCGGCGCCGACGGCATCGCCCCCGTCTTCGCGGGCGGTTCCGCCCTGACGGTCTTCACCACCACCGAGCACCCCGACGAGGCCTTCGACCTCCTCACCGTCCTCGGTGACGAGGAGGGCGGCAAGGGCTACGCCGACGTCGCCGGCTTCTTCCCCGCCTACCCGGCTCTCCTGGAGACCCCCGAGTACCAGGAGGACCCGGAGCGCGCGGCGGCCGCCACGCAGATGCAGAACACCCGCTTCTTCCCGACCACCCCGCGCTGGACCGCGGCCGACCAGGACAGCAAGATCCTGCCCGGCGCCGTCCTGGACATCGTCCGCGGCGGTGACGCCGAGGAGGTCCTGGGCGCCGCCAACGAGGAACTGGCCTCGATCCTCAACGAGCCGGTCGAGTAGTCCTCTCCACCCCACTGTGCAGAGCCGTGCGCGGGCGGGGTCCCTCCCGGACCCCGCCCGCCGCGGTCGGCCCACGCCTCGATTGAGAAGACCATGGCACACACCGTCGAACCGGCGAAACCGCGCGGGGACGAGGAGGCCGTCGCACCGGCCTCCGACGAGACCGCGCCACGCCGCCGCAGAACTCCCGCCCCGTACCTGCTCATCACCCCGGCACTGATCCTCCTCGCGGTCGTGCTGCTCTGGCCGATCGTGCAGATGGTGTGGTACTCGCTCACGAGTTTCACCACACGCAACCTCCTTCCGAACCAGCCCGGCCCGGAATGGAACGGCTTCGCCCACTACCAGCAGCTGCTGACCGACCCCACGTTCTGGACGATCCTGCGCAACACGGTCGTGGTCTGCGTGCTGATGGTCGGCATCACGATGGTGCTGGGCACCCTCGTGGGCCTGCTGCTCCACAAGATGCCCAAATGGTTCGCCGGGTTCGTGTCCATCGGCATGATGCTCGCCTGGGCCACCCCCGCGCTGAGCGCGTCGCTGGTCTTCCGCTGGCTGTTCCTGCCCGAGCGCGGCCTGGTCAACGTCGTCCTCGACCGGATGCCGGACTGGCTGGTGGGCAGCGGATGGCTGGAGTACAACTGGTTCCTCGAACCGGGCTCGCTGTTCTCGGTCCTGATCATGGTGATCGTCTGGCAGTCCTTCCCGTTCGTGGCCGTCTCCGTCCTCGCCGGGCTCAAGAGCATCCCGAACGAGCTGTACGAGGCCGCGCGGATGGACGGCGCGAGCGCCTGGAAGGCCTTCTGGAACGTCACGTTCCCGATGCTGCGCCCGCTGTTCGCCCTGCTGCTCGTCCTCCAGATCATCTGGGACCTGAGGGTGTTCACCCAGCTGTACATCCTGGCGAACAGCTTCCAGAACCAGGACGTCTACCTGCTCTCGTACTACATCTACCAGCAGGGGTTCAGCGCCAGCCCGGCCAACTACGGCATGGGCTCGGCGATCGCGGTGGTCATGACCGTGATGATCCTCGGAGTCACCGCGTACTACCTGCGCATCATGATCCGCCAGGGGGAGACCCGATGACCGCGATCGACAACACCGCCGGCCCCTCCGCCCGGGCCGCCACCGCCGCGCCCGGCTCCGGAGCCGGGCGCCGCCGGGGCGCCGAGCGCGTCTACCGCCGCAGCCCGCTGCGCCGCCTGCGCTCCCTGCCGCTGTACCTGGCCGGGATCGCGGTGTTCCTCTTCTCGGTCTTCCCGGTGTACTGGATGGTCGTCACGGCCTTCAAGCCGGTGGGCGAGATCTTCACCCGGAACCAGACCCTGTTCCCGAGCGCGCCGACCCTGGAGCACTTCGACCGGGTCGTCAACGGCCAGCTCATCCCGGGTGTGAACTTCTGGCAGTTCCTGGGCAACAGCCTCGTCGTGACGCTCTTCGCCGTGGGCATGGGAGCGTTCCTGTCGCTGCTCGCGGCGGTGGCCGTCGCCCGCTTCCGGTTCAAGCTGCGCACCGCGTTCATCATCCTGCTGATGATCATCCAGATGGTGCCGATGGAAGCGATGATCATCTCGATCTTCCTCAACTTCCGCCAGCTGTCCGACGCCAGCGGCGTGCAGCTGCTCGGCAACCTGTCCGGCCTGCTCATCGTCTACACGGCCGTCTCCCTGCCGATCACGATCATGATGCTGCGCGGGTTCGTCGCGGCGGTGCCCAAGGAGCTGGAGGAGGCCGCGGCCATCGACGGCGCCAGCGCCTGGACCATCTTCTGGCGCATCCTGATGCCGCTGGTCGCGCCGGGCCTGGTCGCCGCGAGCATCTTCGCGTTCATCACCGCCTGGAACGAGTTCATCGTCGCGCTGACGTTCCTGGGCCGCAGCACGGACCACTACACGCTGCCCCTGACCCTGTCGTACTACTTCGGCCGGTTCGGCACCGAGTGGGGACCGATCATGGCGGCCTCCACCCTGCTGACCATCCCCGTGATGGTCTTCTTCCTGTTCGTCCAGCGGCGCATGGTCTCCGGTCTGACCATGGGAGCCGTCAAGGGCTGACCGGGCCCCACCCCGGGCGGGACCGCGGCCGGCGCCGCGGGCCCCGCCCGGGCACGCCCGCCGCACCGCTTCCCTACCCGTGTTCCCGCCACCCGTCTGCCCGAATGTCGCCCTCACCACCCCGATGGGGAGCCGCCGGCTCCAGTGGTGACCTCCCGGGCACCCCTATGCTCACCGAACGGAGCTCGTCATGCCGTACGACCCGACCCTGGCGCGTCTGGCCAACGCCACGCTGCTGGTGCCCTTCGAGTCCTACCACGCCCCTCGCTGGGTCCTGGAGGGTCTGGCGGACGGCATCTCCGGCGTCTGCCTGTTCCACAACAACCTGGACACACCCGAACAGGTGACCGCGCTGAACGCGGCCCTGTCCGAGGCCGCGGACACCCCGCTGATCTCGCTGGACGAGGAGGGCGGCGACGTCACCCGCATCGGCCAGGCGCGCGGCAGCGACTACCCGGGCAACGCGGCCCTGGGCGCGGTGGACGACCCGGACCTGACCCGCGACACCCACCGCTCGATGGGCGACCGCCTCGCCGCCCTGGGCTTCAACCTGGACCTGGCGCCCTCGGTGGACGTCAACGTCGCCGACGACAACCCAGTGATCGGCACCCGGTCCTTCGGCTCCGACGCCGAACTGGTGGCCCGCCACGCGGCGGCCGCCGTGATCGGCCTCCAGGCCGCCGGCGTGGCCGCCTGCGCCAAGCACTTCCCCGGCCACGGCGCCACCTCCCAGGACTCCCACCACACGCTGCCCCGCGTGGAGGCCGACGCCGACCTCCTGCACCGCCGCGAGCTGCTCCCCTTCCGCGCGGCCGTGGAAGCCGGCGTGCAGTCGATCCTGACCGCGCACATCGAGCTGCCCGGCCTGGGCGGCGAGGGCCCGGCCACGCTCGCGCCGCACATCCTCAACGACCTCCTCCGCGACGAGCTGGGCTTCCGGGGCACCGTGGTCAGCGACGCCATGGACATGGACGGCGTCAGCGGCCGGATCGGCATCCCGGAGGCGAGCGTGCTCGCCGTGGCCGCCGGTGTCGACCTGCTGTGCCTGGGGCGCCGGGTCTACGAGGACCAGATCGAGCTGATCCGCGCCGCCCTGGTCACCGCGGTGCGCGAGGGCCGCCTCCCCGGGCAGCGCCTGGAGGAGGCCGCCGAGCGGAACGCGCGCCTGCGCACCTGGATCCGCGAGACGTCCGCGCGCAGGGCGGCCGCCCCCGCCGACGAGCCCGTCGGGCTGGCCGGGGCCCGCCGCGCCGTGCGCGTGGACGGCGACCTGCCGCCCCTGAGCGACCCGTTCGTGGTCGAGGTGGACGCCCCCGCCGGCATGGCCGTGGGCGAGGTCCCCTGGGGGCTGGCCCCCTGGTTCCCCGGCTCGGAGCGCGTCGCCCCCGACGCCGCCCAGGCGGACCGGCTCATCGCCGGCGCCCGGGGGCGCGACCTGGTGGTCGTCGTGAGGGACGCGCACCGCTACCCGGAGGCCCGGGCGCTCGTGAGCCGCCTGCTCGACGCCCGTCCCGGGGCCGTGGTGGTGGAGATGGGCCTTCCCATCTGGCGACCCGACTGCGGCGCCTACGTGAGCACCTACGGGGCCGCGCACGTGAACGGCCTGAGCGCGGCCGAACTGCTGGGGGGCGCCGTGGGCGCGCCCGCCCCCGGCGTGAGCTGAGGCCCCGCTCCCCCGGGGTCCGGCGCTCCCGGCCCGGTCCCGCCGCACGGCGGGGCCGGGCCGACTCCGTTCCCGTGCGTCCGCCGCGTCCCGCCGCCGGACGCACGGGAACCCGGAGCGCGGTCGCCGGGGAGGGACACCGCCGGTGTCCCCGAAACCCGGTAGGAGAAGTACCCTTGGCCTGTAGCATCCCGGTCCGTCGGCACACCTGCCGGCGCCCGGTGCCCCATTCGCCCTTCTAACCACGGCATAATCACAGCATGCGCCTTTCAGCCCGGGTCGATTACGCGCTTCGCGCGGCAGCGGAACTCGCTGTCGCCGGCGACGGGCCGGTGACGGCCGAGCAGCTAGCACGCGCTCAGGCCATCCCCGGAAAATTCCTAGAGAACATCCTCACCCAGCTACGCCGTGCCGGGCTGGTGCGCAGCCAACGCGGCCCCGTCGGCGGTTACTGGCTGGCCCGACCAGCGGCGGAGATCTCTCTCGCCGACATCATCCGAGCGGTCGACGGGCCGCTCGCCAACGTGCGCGGGGAACGCCCCGAGCACGTGGACTACGACGGCGCGGCCCGCAGCCTGCAACAGGTGTGGATCGCGCTGCGCGCCAGCGAGCGCGCCATCCTGGAGGGGGTCAACCTCCAGCACCTGGTGACGAACGAGCTGCCCGAGGCGGTGCGTACGCTGGCGGAGGACCCCGAGGCCTGGGTGAACCACACCCACCGCTGACCGCGGCTGCGCCGGCGGGCGTCCTCGCGCCGTCCCGCACGTGAAGGAGCCGGCCACCCTCAGGTGGCCGGCTCCTTCACGTGGTCAGGGTGCGGCTGTACGGACAGTTCCCGGCCGGGGTCAGACCCCGACCATGTCGGCGACCTGGGGAACACGATCCGGTACCGGCTCGATGCCGAGGTCCTGGGCGGGGACGGGGTCGGTCGTGACCGTGTCACCCAGCAGAGCGGCCTCCTGCAGCTCGGCGAGGGCGAGCTGGTCGGAGACCTCCCTCAGAACCTGCGAAAGCGGGACCCCCAGGGCCCCGCAGATCGACGAGAGCAGTTCGGAAGAGGCTTCCTTCTGCCCTCGCTCGACCTCGGACAGGTATCCGAGGGATACACGCGCATCGGCCGACACCTCGCGGAGGGTGCGGCCCTGGCGCTGCCGCAGCCGCCTGAGCACGTCACCCAGTAGGTGACGAAGCAGGACCATCATTCGCGCTCCCTCCCACCGGTAGCGACCTTCATATACAACACCGTACCTGCCCCACGCCCGATTCGGGCACCTCTTGCCGTCCTGTTCGCTGGAGGGGGAACCTCACTCGGGGGTGGTTTTGTTCCCGAGTGCCGGGAGAGGGAGAACTGCTCCAATGGTTCAGGTCCGGGTGTTTCCCGCCGTGCTCCCGCGAACAACCGAGTCCAGGAGCGACAGCGCGCCCTCGACCGTGCGGTATCGGATACCCGCACGATCCCCGGTGAAACTGAACCGGCGGACGAACGTCCGGTCGTCCCAGGTGGCGACGGCCGCATAGACGGTGCCGACGGGCTGCCCGTCCTGGGGTTGGGGTCCGGCGACGCCGGTCACCGCGACCCCGTGGTCGGCGCCGAACAGGCGCCTGGCGCCGCGGGCCATGTGGGCGGCCACGTCGGGGTGCACGGCTCCGTGCTCGGCCAGGAGGTCCTCGGGGACCCCCAGGACGGCCGCCTTGGCATCGGTGGCGTAGGTCACCACGCCGCCGCGGTAGGTGCGGGAGGAACCGGGGACGGCGGTCAGGTGGGCGCCGATCAGGCCGCCCGTCAGGGACTCGGCGGTGGCGCAGGTCCCACCGCTCTCCAGCAGGGCGCGGTGGACGGCCCCGGCAGCCGTCAGCGACTCGACGGGGAACTCCCTGACCTCGGAGCCCAGACCCACCCGGTCCTCCTGCTGGTTCATCCCCCGGTGTCCCTCCTCGCGCGCACGGCGCGCACGGCGTCCAGCACGTAGGCCCCGCCGGTCCACAGGGTCACGAACAGGGCCGCGCCCATCACGATGTGCGCGAACCACACGAAGAGGTCGCTGAACGGCAGGACCTGGAGCGGGAACAGGTAGACGCTGATGGCCACGATCTGGAGGACCGTCTTGAGCTTGCCGCCCCTGCTCGCCGGCATGACGACGTAGCGCAGGACCGCGAAGCGCAGGGCGGTGACGCCCCACTCGCGGACCAGGATCGCGATGGTCACCCACCACCACAGGTCGCCCTGGAGGGACAGCACGACGAGCGCGGACCCGGTGAGCGCCTTGTCCGCGATCGGATCGACGATCTTGCCGAAGTCGGTGACCAGGTTGTGGCGGCGGGCGAGCTCGCCGTCGATGCGGTCGGTGATGGCGGCGATCACGAAGACGGCGAAGGCGGCGAACCGCCACCATGAGCCGTCCAGGAACATGAACCACACGAAGACCGGGACCATGACCAGGCGGCTCATGGTGAGGATGTTCGCGATGTTCCACAGCGGAACGTGGGGGGCGGGCGTCGCCGCGTCGTGGGTGCTCATCTGTCCCCGGCTTCCCCGCCCGGCCGGGTCTCGTCCTGCTCGGCGACGAGGTCGGCGCCGGCCGACTGGACGACCGTGGCGGGCACCAGGTCGCCGACGGCGAGGCCCTCGCCGTACAGGATGGTGCTGCCGTCCACCTCGGGGGCCTGGTGGTCGGCCCGGCCCTCGTAGGCGCCGTCCTCCAGCACGCTCTCCACCAGGACGGTCACCTCGGTGCCGATCCGCTCCTCGGCCCGCTGGACCATCAGCTCCTCGGAGAGCCGGTTGAGCCGGTCCACGCGCTCCTGGACCACCTCGGCCGGGAGCTTGCCCTCGTGGGAGAGGGCCTCGGTCCCGTCCTCGTCCGAGTAGCCGAAGATGCCGATGGCGTCGAGGCGGGCCTCGGAGAGGAAGGAGACCAGGTCCTCGAACTCGGCCTCGGTCTCACCGGGGAAGCCCACGATGAAGTTCGAGCGCGCCCCGGCCTCGGGGGTCCGCTTGCGCACGGTCTCCAGGAGCTCCAGGAAGCGCTCGCGGTCGCCGAAGCGGCGCATGCGGCGCAGCAGGGTGCCGCTGGCGTGCTGGAAGGACAGGTCGAAGTAGGGGACGACGCCGGGGGTGCCGGTGAGGACGTCCACCAGGCCGGGACGGACCTCGGCGGGCTGGAGGTAGCTGACGCGGACGCGCTCCAGGCCCTCCACCGCGGCGAGGCGGGGCAGCAGCTTCTCCAGGGCGCGCACGTCGCCCAGGTCCTTGCCGTAGGACGTGGAGTTCTCGCTGACCAGGAAGACCTCGCGGACGCCCTCCCCCGCCAGCCACTCGGCCTCGCGCACGATCTCGTCGGGGTGCCGGGAGAGGTAGGCCCCGCGGAAGGTCGGGATGGCGCAGAAGGTGCAGCGGCGGTCGCAGCCCGAGGCGATCTTGAGGTTGGCGACCGGCCCGCCGGTGAGGCGGCGGCGCGGGACCGCCGCGCGGTAGGGCAGCTCGGTGCCGTCGGCCCCGGGCGCCTCGGCGAAGCCCGCGTGGCCGGGGACGTGCACCTGGGAGGCGTCGCGGTCGGCGGGGCTGATGGGCAGGAGCGTGCGCCGGTCGCGGGGGTCGTGCGGGACGAGCTTGCGGCCGGCCACGACGTCGTCGAGCCGGTCGGTGATGGCGGAGTAGTCGTCGAACCCGATGACCTGGGCCTCGGGGAGGGCGTCGGCCAGCTCGGAGCCGTACCGTTCTGCCATGCACCCCGCGGCCACGACCTTGCCGCCGTTCTCGGCCGCTTCGAGGAGGGTCTCGATGGAGTCCTGTTTGGCCGCGTCGATGAACCCGCAGGTGTTGACCACGGTGACGTCGGCCTTGGTGTCGCCGTCGACGAGGTCCCAGCCGCCCGCGGACAGACGCCCGGCCAGCTCTTCGGAGTCGACCTCGTTACGCGCACACCCCAGGGTGACGAGAGAGACAGTACGGCGCGATGACATGGCTTCCAAGCGTGTGGGAGAGCTTCGAGTGTGATGCGGGGGCCGGGGCGGACCGCTCGGACCGCGCGCACGGCGCGGCGCCGGTGGGCGCCGCCCGCAGCCCCCCACATTACCTTGGTCGGCTCACCCGCCCGTACCCCGGCCCGCCTTCCCCCAGGCAGCGGGCCGTGACGTCACCGGTCGAAGCCGTCGGGGCCGATGGCGACCTCCTTGACCTCACCGATCTCCCCGGCGGGCCCGAGGACCTCGCCGTCGACGGAGACCTCGACCGAGCCGGCGTCGCCGACCCACAGGCTGACGCCCTCCTCCGTCGCGTACTCCTGCGGCTCGCCCTTCAGGAGGAAGCCGGTGAACAGGTCGCTGCCGTCGGGGGCGGTGACCTTGATCCAGCTGCGTCCGGCGGACTCCAGCCCGAGGGTGAACTCGGCGGGCTCCTCGGCCTGTTCCGCCGCGGGCACGACGGCCGCGTCGTCCGCGCCCGCCCGCCCCTCCCCCGGGAGGACCGCGGAGTCCACGGTCTCGCCGCCCCCGTTGGACTCGAACGCGGTGCGCAGCGGGTTGCCCCCGTCCCAGTCCTGCCAGGTGCGGACGCCGACGACGACTCCCAGGAGGATGATGACGCCGACCACGGCCCAGGGCCAGTGGCGGCGGACCGCCTCGCCCCGCCGCCTGCGCGCGGCCGTGACCGCGGGGCGCGGCGCGGGCCTCGTGTCCCCGGGCCGGGTGCCGGCGTCCTCCCTCGGCCTCGGGACGCCCCGGGTGCCCCGCCGGGAGCCGGCCTCCTGCGCTCCGGGGCCGGCGTCCTCCTCCCCGCGGGAACGGCCCCCGCGCACGCCGGGGCGCAGGCGCTGGTCCCGCTCGAAGTGGCCCCAACGCTCGGCGGCGGCACCGGGGTCGTCCTCGCCGAAGCTCGGGAGCGGCCCCGCCATCGGCTCCTCGTCGTCGGCCGCGTACGCCTCGCCCCGCTCGGCGGCCACCGCCGCCCTGACCGCGGCGGGCGAGGCCGCCGGGTGGCGCGGCGGGGGGACGAAGGCCGGGGCGTCCGACGACGCGTGCTCGCGGTCGTACTCGGCCAGCAGCGGCGCCGGGTCCAGGCCGAGCGCCCTGCTGAGGCCGCGGATGTGGCCGCGTGCGTAGAAGTCCCCGCCGCAGGGGACGAAGTCCTCCTCCTCGATGCCCTTGAGGACCGACTGCCGTATGCGCGTACGGGCGCTGAGGTCCGCGACCGTGTACCCCGCCGCGATTCGGGCGCCGGACAGGGTCTGACCGATCGTCGCCATGCGCACTCCTTCCGCGACTGTGTGTGACTGAATGGTCTCCACTCTGCCGTCCGGGGGTCGCCGACGCAGTTCACCACGCCCCATGAAGCTCTCAAGAACACGCCAAAGAGGGCACCGGCGCACAGAATGTCACCGCCTCCGTGCGGCAGGAGCGTGCTCCGGCGAAGGCCAGCGCCCCCGCCCGCGGGCCGGCTCAGCCCCCGCGGATCTCCGTCAGAACGCCCGGGAGCTCGTCCGGCGTGACGAGGACGTCGCGCGCCTTGGAGCCCTCGCTGGGGCCCACGACGTCGCGGCTCTCCATCAGGTCCATCAGGCGGCCCGCCTTCGCGAAGCCGACGCGCAGTTTGCGCTGGAGCATGGACGTCGACCCGAACTGGGTGGTGACCACCAGTTCGACGGCCTGGAGGAGGAGGTCGAGGTCGTCGCCGATGTCCTCGTCGATCTCCTTCTTCTTGCCCTCGGGGGCCGCGACGTCCTCGCGGTAGCTGGGCTCGGACTGCTTCTTGCAGTGCTCGACGATCGCCCGGATCTCCTTCTCGCTGACCCAGGCGTTCTGGAGGCGGATGGACTTGCCCGCGCCCATCGGCAGGAAGAGGGAGTCGCCCTTGCCCACCAGCTTCTCGGCGCCGGGCTGGTCGAGGATGACGCGGCTGTCGGCGAGGCTGGAGGTGGCGAAGGCGAGCCGGGAGGGCACGTTGGCCTTGATCAGCCCGGTGACGACGTCGACGCTGGGCCGCTGGGTCGCGAGCACCAGGTGGATCCCGGCGGCACGGGCCAGCTGCGTGATGCGCACGACCGCGTCCTCGACGTCGCGCGGGGCGACCATCATCAGGTCGGCCAGCTCGTCCACGATCACCAGCAGGTACGGGTAGGCCTCGTACACGCGCTCGCTGCCCGGAGGGGCGGTCAGCTGCCCGGCGCGCACGGCGGCGTTGAAGTCGTCCACGTGCCGGTACCCCGAGGCCGCCAGGTCGTCGTAGCGGCGGTCCATCTCCCCCACCACCCACTGCAGGGCCTCCGCGGCCCGCTTGGGGTTGGTGATGATGGGCGTGATCAGGTGCGGGATGCCCTCGTACATGGTCAGCTCGACCCGCTTGGGGTCGACCAGGATCATCCGCACCTCGTCGGGGGTCGCCCGCATCATCAGCGAGGTGATCAGCCCGTTGATGCAGGTGGACTTGCCTGCGCCGGTCGCGCCGGCCACCAGCACGTGCGGCATCTTGGCCAGGTTGGCCACCACGTTGGAGCCCTCGACGTCCTTGCCCAGGCCCACCAGCATGGGGTGGTCGTCGGAGGTCGCGGCCGTCGAGCCCAGGACGTCGCCGAGGCTGACGAGGTCCTTGTCGGTGTTGGGGATCTCGATGCCGATCGCGGACTTGCCGGGGATGGGCGACTGGATCCGCACGTCGGCGCTCTTGACCGCCAGGGAGATGTTCTTGGCCAGCGCGGTGACCTTCTCGACCTTGACGGCCGGGCCCAGCTCGATCTCGTAGCGGGTGACGGTGGGGCCGCGCGTGAACCCGGTGACCTCGGCGTCGATGCCGAACTGGGTCAGCACCCCCGACAGCGCGGCGACCACGTCGTCGTTGGCCTTGGTGCGGGGCTTGACCGGGCTGCCCGGCTTGAGCATCCCCGGCGCCGGCAGCTCGTAGTCGCCCTCGACCACCCGGGAGGGGATGGTCAGCTGCTCGGTCACGGCGGGGGGCGGCGTGGGGTCGGGGACGTCGACCTTCTTGCGGCCCGGCCTCTTCTTCCCGGCCGCGGTCGCGGCCGCCGCGGCGGCCTCCTCCTCGTCGGTGAGGGCGGGGGCGACGGGCTCCACCGGCACCACCGGGCTGTCGTAGGGGCGCTCGTGATCGCCCGCCACCGTCCCGGCCTCCGCCTCCTTCTCCGGCTTGCGCTTGCGGGGCCGAGCGGCCTTGGGCGCGGGGTCCGCGCCGAGGATGCCGATGCCCGAGTCGGGACCGGTGTCCCGCTCCATGAGGGCGTTGAACAGCGTCTGGAGGCGTTCGGGGACGCGCCGGATGGGGGTGGCGGTGACCACCAGGACGCCGAAGACCAGCACGAGGGCGAGCAGGACGCCGGTCAGCCACGGGGTGACGACGGCGCTGAGGGGGCCCGCCGCGACGAAGCCGATGAGCCCCCCCGACTCCTGGAGAGCCTCCAGGCCGTCGGAGGGCTCCGGGAGGCCGTTGGCGATGTGGATCAGCCCGAGCAGCCCCAGCATGATCGAGACGGTGCCGATGAACAGCCGCCCGCCGTCCCCCTCCCGGCCCGAGCCGGGGGTGCGCATGAGCTTGACCGAGACCGGCAGGAACAGCAGCGGCAGGATCGGCGAGAACGTGCCGAAGCCGCCGACCACGATCATGCGGGTGTACTCCAGCAGCGGCCCCTCGCTCCGCCACCACACGGCGGCGGCGACGAGGACGCCCGCGGCCAGCAGGACCAGGCCGATGCCGTCGCGGCGCAGGTCGGGGTCGAGGTCGCGCGCGCTGCGGCCGACGGCGCGCGCGGCGCCGCCCACGGTGTGCGCGACCAGTTTCCACAGCACGAGCAGGAACTGGCCGAACATGGTGAAGGCGAAGGCGATGGGCCCGTCCGGCATGCGCTTCTTCGGCGCGGGCTTGCGCGCGGCGGGCTTCTTGCGTCCGGAACCACCGGAGGAGGCACGCGTGGCCATCGGGGTCACCTCCACGGGGGACGGGGTCGGTCGGACGGCCGGGCAGAACGGCCCGTCACGGCGGGCAGCCTACTGAAGCGTCCACCTCCTTGGCCCGTACCGGGACGGCGTGTCGCCCGAATCGGCCGGCGGCACCCCGCCCGCGGCGCTCCCGGGGGCCGCCCGGCCCACGGGAACGGCCCGAGGCGCGCGCCTCGGGCCGTTCCCGTGCCCAGGTCCGGGGGCGCCCCCGGACCGGTCGGTCAGACCTCGACCAGGACAGGGATGATCATGGGACGACGACGGTACGTGTCGTTGACCCAGCGGCCCGTGTTGCGGCGGATGAGCTGCCGCAGCTGGTGCGGGTCGTTGACCCCGTCCCGGGCCGCCTTGTCCAGGGAGTCCTGGATCTTGTCGATGACGTCGTCGAAGGCGGCGGCGCCGATGCCCGCGCCCCGGGTGTGGATCTCGGGCTCCCCGAGGATCTTGCCGGTCCCGGAGTCCACCGCGACGACGACGGAGATGAACCCCTCCTCGCCGAGGATGCGGCGGTCCTTGAGCGAGGCGTCGGTGACGTCGCCGACCGAGGCTCCGTCCACGTACACGTACCCGGCCTGGACCGCGCCCACGATCTTGGCCCGGTTCTTGTACAGGTCCACCACCACGCCGTCCTCGGCGATGATGATCCGGTCCGAGGGGACGCCCGTGAGCTTGGCCAGGTCGGCGTGGGCGCGCATGTGCCGCCACTCGCCGTGCACCGGCATGAAGTTGCGCGGACGCACCATGTTGAGCACGTACAGCAGCTCACCGGCGGACGCGTGCCCGGACACGTGCACGAGGGCGTTGCCCTTGTGCACGACCTTGGCGCCCCAGCGGGTCAGGCCGTTGATCACCCGGTTGACGGAGTTCTCGTTGCCGGGGATCAGCGAGGAGGCGAGCAGGACGGTGTCGTCCTGCTCGATCCGGATCTGGTGGTCGCGGTTGGCCATCCGGCTCAGCGCCGACATGGGCTCGCCCTGTGAGCCCGTGCAGATCAGCACGGCCTCGTCCGGCCGCATCTGGTCGAGCTGCTTGACGTCGATGATCGTGTCGCCGGGGATGCTCAGGTAGCCCAGGTCGCGCGCGATGTTCATGTTGCGGACCATCGAGCGTCCCACGAACGCGATCTTGCGGCCGTGCTTGGACGCGGCGTCGATGACCTGCTGGACGCGGTGCACGTGCGAGGCGAAGCAGGCCACCACGATGCGCTTCTCGGCCTGCCGGAACACCTTGTCGATGGCCTCGGACAGGTTGCGCTCGTTGACGATGAACCCGGGCTGCTCGGCGTTGGTGGAGTCCGACAGCAGCAGGTCCACGCCCTCGTCGCCGAACCGGGCGAACCCGGCCAGGTCGGTGAGGCGGCCGTCCAGCGGCAGCTGGTCCATCTTGAAGTCACCGGTGTGCAGCACCGACCCGCCGGGGGTGCGGATGCCGACGGCCAGCGCGTCCGGGATGGAGTGGTTGACCGCGAAGAACTCCAGGTCGAAGGCGCCGAACTCGTGCCGCTCGCCCTCCTCCACCTGGAGGGTCTCCGGCTTGATGCGGTGCTCGCCGAGCTTGGCGGTGATCAGCGCCAGGGTCAGGCGGGAGCCGACGATCGGGATGTCGGCCCGCTCGCGCAGCAGGAACGGGATACCGCCGATGTGGTCCTCGTGCCCGTGGGTGAGCACGACCGCCTCGATGTCGTCGAGCCGGTCCCGGATGTAGTCGAAGTCCGGCAGGATCAGGTCGACGCCGGGCTGCTCCTCCTCGGGGAAGAGCACGCCGCAGTCGACGACGAGCAGGCGGCCGTCGTACTCGAAGACCGTCATGTTGCGGCCGATCTCGCCGAGGCCGCCCAGGGCGACGACGCGCAGCGCGCCCTTGCCCAGGGGCGGGGGCGAGGTCAGTTCGGGGTGCGGGTGGCTCATACAGATCCCTCCGTGAGGCGCTCGACGCGCACGGCGCTGGCGGGGACGGCCTGGTGCGGGGCCAGTCCGATGGGGCCCTTGACGCCGGCGGCGGCAAGGTCTTCGCGCAGCAGGGCCTGGAGCTCGACCGACGCGTCGGTGAGCGGGGTGCGCACGGGACCGGAGGGCAGCCCGAACTGGTTCAGGATGGCCTTGGTCGTGATGACGCCCTGGGTGCGGAACATACCGGTGTAGACCGGGGTGAGGCGGCGGTGGATGGCCAGCGCCTGCCCGACCTCGCCCTTCTCGAAGGCGTCGATCATCTCGCGCAGGTCGGAGCCGACGATGTGGCCGACCACGCTGACGAAACCGGCCGCGCCGACGGACAGCAGCGGCAGGTTGAGGATGTCGGTGCCGCAGTAGAAGGCCAGGTCGGTCCGCTCCATCACCCAGGAGCTGGCGCCGATGTTGTCCTTGGCGTCCTTGTTCGCGACGATGCGGGGGTGCTCGGCCAGGCGGACGAGGGTCTCCGAGGCGATCGGCGTGCCGGTGCGGTGCGGGATGTCGTAGAGCATGACCGGCAGCTCGGTGGTGTCCGCGATCTCGGTGAAGTGCCTGATCAGGCCTTCCTGAGGCGGCTTGTTGTAGTAGGGCGTCACGGTCAGCAGACCGTGCGCGCCCGCCTTCTCCGCGGCCTTGGCGAGCCTCACGCTGTGGCGGGTGTCGTTGGTCCCGACCCCGGCGATGACCCTGGCGCGGTCGCCGACCGCCTCCAGGACCGCCCTGAGCAGGCGGTCCTTCTCGTCGTCGCTGGTGGTCGGCGACTCACCCGTGGTGCCGCTGATGATGAGGCCGTCGTTGTTCTGCTCGTCGACGAGGTACGTGGCCAGTCTGGCCGCGCCCTCGTAGTCGAGTTCGCCGTCGTCGAGCATGGGCGTGACCATCGCGGTCAGCATCTTGCCGAACGGGCGGTTCTTGGTGTCCGTCATCGTGTGTGAAAGGCCTCCGGACCGCCGCCGCTGGGCGGTGGGTCCGAAGGTGCCCCTCCTCCTCTCGGTGTGCGTCGACAGCTGGATGTGTCCCGTGCACATGACGCGTGCACGGATGTGCGGCGCTGCGTGTCCGCCACCGCGACCGGCGGTACGCGATCCGGTCGCGGGAAAGTTCCTGTGGTGCCCCGTCTTGGGTCGGGCGCGGGGTCGTGCCCTGCTCGGCCGCCGTCCTCGTGGGTCGAGGTTGACGGACCGGCTCATGTGAACCTACCCGTCCCGGACCCGTGCCATCCGGCCGGGCCCGGGATCCGCGCGCAGGTCAGGGTCGCGGAAGGGGGTTGGTCGGGCGGTGTCCGCCCCGGTCTCAGTCGTCCTGTCCGTCCGGAAGGAACATGCTCAGAAGCCAGCTGACGATGGTGACGACGATCGCACCCCAGAACGCGGGCCAGAACCCCTCGATGTGGAACGGGAGGGTGAACAGGCTCGCGATCCAGTTCGTGAGCATGAGCAGCAGCGCGTTCACCACCAGGCCGATCAGCCCGAGGGTCAGCGCGTAGAACAGGCACCCGACGGCCTTGACGATCGGTTTGATGATCGCGTTGACCACACCGAAGATGGCGCCGACGGCGAGGTAGACGCCGATCTGACCAGCGGTGGTCTGGGCTGTGACGTCGATCCCGTCGATCAGGAAGACAGCCGCCCAAAGGGCGAGCGCGTTCACGATAACTCTGATAATGAGGCTCACAACTGTAGATGTTCCCATGCCGAGGCAAGGTCCGGAAACTCCGGCGTAGGTGATCTTGCCGCGGCACGCTCCCCAGGAGGCCCCATCGTGTCCAGTGCCCAGTTCGTCCGTCCCGCCCGCGCCACCGACGTGGACACCGTCGTGGACGTCCAGGTGGCCTCGTGGCGGGCGGTGTACGGGGCTCTGCTGCCCGACGCGGTGGTCGCCGAGATCGGCGGCGCCGACGCCCGGAGGCAGTTCCACGAGCAGTGGACGGCCGCCCTGGAGTCCCCGCCGACCTCCCGGCACCGGCTGGTGGTGGCCACCGACGAGGTCGGGGGGGTGCGGACCGTGACGGGGTTCGCCGCGTTCGGCCCCGCGGGCGACCCGGACCTGTGGCCGGCCACGGACGCGGAGGTGTTCGCGCTGCACGTGGACCCGGAACGGGCCCGGGAGGGGCACGGCAGCCGCCTCGTCAACGCCTGCGTGGACCACCTGGTGGACGACGGCTTCGGCACGGTGCACGTGTGGGTGCCGGAGGCCGGCAACGCGCTGCGCGCGTTCTTCGAGGCGTCGGGGTGGCGCGCCGACGGCGCCCGCCGGGAGATCGACCTGGGTTCGCCGCTGCCGATGGTGCGCCTGCACGCGGCGATCTCCGCGTAGGGGCGCTCCCGCCTCCGGTCCGGGGCCGCGGCCGGTTGGGGACAGCCGCGGACAGGGACTACCGTTGGGTGGTTGTCTGCGTTGCGCACCAGGTGCGGCGCAGTGTCGTCGAGGGTGGAGGACCGCCGCGTGGCCACGGTCAGTGAATGGGTCTCGGGGCTGCGTCCCCGTACGCTTCCGAATTCGGTCGTCCCGGTGGCGGTCGGCACGGCGCTGGCCCTCGCCCTGGACGGGTTCGTCTGGTGGAAGGCCCTGCTGGCCCTGGTGGTGTCCATGTCCCTCCAGGTCGGGGTGAACTTCGCCAACGACTACAGCGACGGCGTGAAGGGCACCGACACCGAGGAGCGCACCGGTCCGACCCGCCTGACGGCGTCGGGCCTGGCGGAGCCGGGGCACGTGCTCGCCGCCGCCCTGGGGAGCTTCGCGTTCGCGGGCGCCGTCGGCCTGGTGCTGGTGGCGACGTCGTCGTGGTGGCTGCTCCTGGTGGGCGCCCTGGCGATCGCCGCGGCCTGGTACTACACCGGCGGCCGCGCGCCGTACGGCTACCGGGGCCTGGGCGAGGTGTCGGTGTTCGTCTTCTTCGGCGTGGTGGCCGTGGTGGGCACGGTGTTCGTGCAGCTGGGCTCGGCGCCGTGGCAGGCCTGGGTGGCCTCCGTCCCGGTCGGCCTGCTGTCCTGCTCCGTGCTGGTCATCAACAACCTGCGGGACATCCCGACGGACCGGGAGACCGGGAAGGTCACCCTCGCGGTCCGGCTCGGCGACGCGGGTACGCGACGGCTGTTCGCGGGCGCGGTCGGCGCCTCCTACGCGGTCGCGCTGGTGCTGACCCCGGTGTTCTGGTGGACCCCGCTCGTGCTGCTGACGGCGCCGCTGGCGGTGCCGCCGCTGAGGCGTGTGCTGGGCGGACAGGCGGGGCGCGACCTGGTCCTGGGCCTGGGCGAGACGGGCAGGCTGCAGATGGCGTTCGGCGTCCTGTTCTCGGCCGCCCTCGCCCTGGGCTAGGGAACGGCGCCGCGGTCCCCGTCCGAGAGGTGTGTGGGGGAGCCGTTCCGGACGGTGCCCGCCGTCGACGGCCCGCCCCGGCCCGTTCCGCGGCCGGACGCGGTCCTCGCGGGGGTCGCGCGGGGCCCCGTCCGGCCCGCGCGGGGCCCCGGCGTCCGGGCCCGGCTGTGGCCGGGACACTCCGTCCGGCCTGCGAGGACACGGTCCGGGCCCCGGTGCGCGCCCCCGTGGGACTAGTATGCGGGCCGGTCCCCCAGACACGCGTTCAGCCACGGTAGGGAGAAGACGACACCGTGCCCAGCGAGAACACCGCCCCCGACCCCCTCGACCTCGCTCCGGACCCGGAAGCGTGGGCGGAGCGCTCGGCCCAGCAGGCCGCCGCGTTCGACACGATCGGAGAACGCTACGACGAGGCCTTTCCGCGTAAAGAGGGGCAGGAGGAGCGGGTCCGGCGGTTGCTGGACCTGCTGCCGCCCGGAGCACACGTGCTCGACCTGGGCTCGGGCACCGGGCTGCCGACCGCCCGCCAGTTCGCCTCCGCGGGCGTCCGTGTCACCGGCTACGAGATCTCCGGGCGGATGATCGAGATCGCGCGCCGCAACGTGCCCCAGGCGACCTTCGTCCAGGCCGACATCCTCGACCTGAAGCCGGTCGAGTCCTCCTACGACGCCATCGTGGCGTTCTTCTCCCTGCTGTGCCTGCCCAAGGCGCGCATCCCCGAGGCGCTCAGCCGGATCCGGGCGTCGCTGGTCCCGGAGGGCCTGCTGTGCCTGGCCATGGTGGAGGCCGACATGGACGACGCGCCGATCCCCTTCCTCGGCTCGGACGTCCGCGTGTCGGGCTATCCGCGCGAGGAGCTGCGCCGGGTGGTGCGGGAGGCGGGGCTGCTCGTCGAGGACGAGCGGGTCGTCTCCTACGAGCCGGAGGACTCCGGCGCGCACCCCGAGACCCAGGTCTTCCTCACCTGCCGCCGGGGCGCCTGAGCGGCGGGCGCCTCCCGGACCCCGGGCACGGCGAGGGGGAGGCGCCCGGTCGGTCGCCTCCCCCTCGCCGGAGCGCGTCTAGTCGAGGTCAAGGAGGGCGTCCAGGCCCACCGTGAGCGGGTCGGCGAGACCGGCGACACCGCGGACCCCCAGGAGCACCCCGGGCATGAACGAGGTGCGGTTCATCGAGTCGTGCCGGATCTTCAGGGTCTCCCCGTCGGTGCCGAACACGACCTCCTGGTGGGCGATGAGCCCGGTGATGCGCAGGGCGTGCACGCGGACCCCGTCCACGTCGGCGCCGCGGGCGCCGGGGATCTCCGACGTCGTGGCGTCGGGCATCGGCGCGGCCCCGGCCTCCCGGCGCGCCTCGGCAACGAGCTCCGCGGTCCGGTAGGCGGTGCCGCTGGGGGCGTCGGCCTTGTTGGGGTGGTGCAGCTCGATGATCTCGGTGGACTCGAAGTACGGCGCGGCCTTGCGCGCGAAGTGCATCATCAGCACGGCGGCGATGCCGAAGTTCGGGGCGATCAGCACCTTCGCCCCGGGCGCGGCGGCCTGCATGGCGCGCACCCGCTCCAGCCTGGCCTCGTCGAAGCCGCTGGTCCCGACGACGGCGTGGATCCCGTGGCCGATGAGCCACTCCAGGTTGTCCATCACCGCGTCGGGGTGGGTGAAGTCGACGACGCAGTCGGCGCCCAGCACCGCGCTCCGGTCGTCGGCGCTGTCCACGCCCGCCACGAGTTCCATGCCGTCGGCGGCCTGAACCGCGCGGACGACCTCTGACCCCATACGCCCATCGGCGCCGAAAACTCCTACCTTGAACACGCCACGAGCGTACCGGAGTCACGGACGGCCCCGGTGTGGCGCCGCCCGCCCGGAGGCGGCCGACGTGCGGTGATCCGCCGTCGGCGGAGCGGGCGCGCGGTCGGCCTCCTCGGGCGGGCGCGGTCAGCTCGCGGCGGCGAGGGTGAGCGCGAAGTCCCCGGCGGGGTCGGTCCACCAGTGGGAGGGCTCGAACCCGGCGGCGCCGAGTTCGGCGGCCAGCCCTTCGCGGCGGAACTTGGCGGAGACCTCGGTGCGCATCTCCTCCCCCGGGGCGAAGCCGACCTCCAGGTCCAGGTCGGCGACCCGCACGTGCTGGGCGGAACGGGCGCGCAGGCGCATCTCGATCCACTCCTCCCCGGCGTTCCAGCGGGCGATGTGGTCGAAGGCCGCGGGGTCGAAGTCGGCGCCGAGCCTGCGGTTGAGGACGCCGAGGACGTTGCGGTTGAACTCGGCGGTGACCCCCTGGGCGTCGTCGTAGGCCGCGACCAGGCGGGCCGGGTCCTTGACCAGGTCCACGCCGAGCAGGAGCGAGTCCCCGGCGTCGAGCACGGCGCGGATGTCGCGGAGGAAGACGGCGCGCGGCCCCGGCTCCTGGTTGCCGATGGTGGAGCCCAGGACGGCCAGGAGCCGGCGTCCGCCGTTCTCGCCGACCGGGAGGAGCCCGAGGTGCTCCTCGAAGTCGCCGACGACGCCGTGGACGTCGAGCCCGGGGTAGTCGTCGACGACGCCGCGCGCGGAGGCGGCGAGGAAGTCGCCGCTGACGTCCACGGGGACGAAGCCGGTGAGGCGGCCGTGGCGGAGCATGGCGTCGAGGAGGAGCCGGGTCTTGACCCCCGATCCGGAGCCGAGCTCGATCAGCGTCTCCGCGTCGGCCGCGGCGGCGATCTCGTCGGACCGGACCTCCAGGATGCTCCGCTCCGCGCGGGTGGGGTAGTACTCGGGCAGCCCGGTGATCTCCTCGAACAGGGCGCTGCCGCGTTCGTCGTAGAACCACTTGGGCGGGAGCTGCTTGGGCACTGCGGTGAGCCCGGCGGCGACGTCGCTGCGCAGGGCCTTGTCGAGGTCGTCGGCGGTCAGGTTTCGGTCGATCCGGAACATGGTGCCTCCTGTGTCCCTTGGTGGGTGCCCGTGGGCGTGCCGGTGCCGCGGGGGCGGCGCCCCGGCCGTCAGGCGATCGGGTGGATCCCGGTGCGCTCCCGCGTCGCGACGGCGACGGAGCCCTCGGGCACCTCGCGCCAGCCGCGCGCGTCGTCGAAGGGCTCCGAGGCCAGGAAAACCCCTCCCCCGGGCTCCCTGAGGGTGAAGAGGGTGTCCCCGGCGGCGGTGGCGACGATGCTCTCCCCGTCGGCGGCCAGCAGGTTGTAGCGGCCGTCGGAGTGCTCGCGTGCGTGGCGGACCACGCCCGCCAGCGCCCCGGCGAGGTCGCCGGAGGCCCGCCACAGCCGCACGGTGTGGGCGAACAGGGGAGCGGAGTCCACCGGGGAGCGCGCGTCCAGCACGCCCGGGGGCGGGACGAAGGCCGCCGCGAGCGCCTCGTCGTCCTTGACCGCGCCGTTGTGGCTGAACAGAAGCCGGTCGGCCCGGAAGGGCTGCGCGCCCGACTCCTCGGAGCCGAACCCGACGGTGGCGTCGCGGACCGCGGCCACCACGCACCCGGAGGTGATGGCGCGCGCCGCGTCGGCGAAGGACGAGTCGCTCCAGATGGGCATGGCCCGGCGGTAGCGCAGCGGCCCCGGGGGGTCGGCCCGCGGCAGGCCGGACGCCGACGGGTCCGCGGACGCGGCGGTCCCCGGCGTCCCGTGCGGCGGGTACCAGCCGACGCCGAAGCCGTCGGCGTTGACGGTGCCGTGCCGCTGCATGCGCGGCGCCCACGACTGGACGTGCAGCGAGTGGGGCGCCGCGTACAGCAGCTCGTGCAGCGTACGCGGCGGCCCCAGGTAGGCGAGGTGACGGCACATCAGGCGGGTTCCCCGTCCCGTGCGCAGCGGAAGCCGCTGAAGATCTGTCGGCGGACCGCGTGGTCCCAGTTGCGGAAGGTGGAGCGGACGGCCGTGGGGTGGGTGGCCCAGGAGCCGCCCCGCAGCACCTTGTAGCCCTGGTCGAAGAACACCTCCGAGTACTCGCGGTACGGGAAGGCGCGGAACCCCGGGTAGCCCGTGAAGGTGGTGGAGGTCCACTCCCACACGTCGCCGATCAGCTGCTGCACCCCCAGCGGCGACGCGCCGTCGGGGTGGCGCCCCGCCGGGGAGGGCCCCAGCTTGCGCTGGCCCAGGTTGGCGTGCCGGGGCCGGGGCTCCTCGTCGCCCCACGGGTACCGGCGGGACAGGCCGGTCGCGGGGTCGAACCTGGCGGCCTTCTCCCACTCCGCCTCGCTGGGCAGGCGCTTGCCCGCCCACGCGGCGTACGCGGAGGCCTCGTGGAAGTTGACGTGCTGCACGGGTTCCTCGGACGGCACCATCTCCTGGCGGCCGAACCTGCGGCGGGACCACCCGTCGCCCTCGGGGCTCCAGAAGGCGGGGGCGGCCGCGCCGGTCCTCTCCCGCCACTCCCAGCCCTCCAGGGTCCACCAGCGGTGGTCCCGGTAGCCGCCGTCCTCCATGAACCGCTGGTAGGCGGCGTTGGTGACGGGCCTGGTGTCGATCCAGTAGGGGTCGAGGACGACCTCGCGGGAGGGGCGCTCGTTGTCGTAGGCCCAGGGGTCGTCGTCGGCGCCCATCGTGAACGGGCCGCCGGGAACGTACACCTCCTCCTCCACGGGCGGGCGCAGGGCCGCGACGGCGCCGGTGTCCTCCAGCAGGACGGGGACGCCCTCGCGGAGCTGGTGGGTGGCGAGCATGGTCTCGTCGTGCTGGTGCTCGTGCTGGATCACCATGTGGAAGACGAACCCGGCGCCGAGCAGCGACCGCCGCCCGTCGGGCTCCCCGCGCTGCTCCGGGATCCCGAGGTCGGCGGAGTCGAGGGCGTCGAGCACCTCCTTGCGGACCCGGTCGTTGTACTCGCGTGCCTCCTCGGGCCGCAGGAGCGGCAGGGTGACGCGGTCGGCGCGCGGGTTCTCGAAGGCGTCGTAGAGGCCGTCGATGTCGGGACGCAGCGCCTCGCGTCCCCCGGCGGCCCGCAGCAGCCACTGCTCCTCGTAGTTGCCGATGTGGGCCAGGTCCCAGACGAGCGGCGACATGAGGGGCGAGTGCTGGGCGAGCAGGCCCTCGTCGTCGAGGGCGTCGATCGTGAGCCCGTTGCTGCGCCGCCGGCTCCGTTCGAGTTCGGTGGCGATGCGCTCCTTGGCGCGTTCCTGTTCGTGGTTCACCGTGCTCCTCCGCTGTGTCGGTGGGTCCCTGTCCGTCCCGCCCGGGTACCGACGCGCCCCGGGCGCGGGGCGGGAACGCTCGGCCGCGCGTCGGCGGGGCACAGCCCGCGCCGGACGTGGCGGTCGGCGTAGTCGTCGACGAGGGAGGAGAGCCCGGCGGCGCCCATGCGGGGCAGGGCTTCGACGGCCGCGTCGAAGCAGGAGCGGGCGCACTCGGCGACGGCGGGGTCGCCGGGGCCGAGCCGGGCGGAGCGCATCCACAGGCGGCGGTCGGGGAAGGGGCCGCGGCAGAGCTTCTCCGTGGCCTCCTCGGCCACGGCGCGGGCGCGGGGGTCGTCGACGAGGGCGGCGCAGAGCGCCATGGGGACGGGCCACCAGCGGCGGGGGACCGCGTCGATCATGCGCAGTTCCCACCAGCCGCGCGGGCGTACGGGCGGGAAGAGGGTGCTGAGGTGGAACTCCACGTCGGCGGGGGTGAGGGGGCGGGGGCCCCGGCCCCCGACCCACTCGGCCAGGGTGATGCCGGGATCCGGGGTCCAGGTCCCGCCTCCGCCGGGGATCTCGGGGACCGCCATGACGTCGGCGGCGAGGGCGTAGTCCGTCCACGCGGTGGCCGGGTCGGGGTGGCTGCCGGTGTCCAGGACGGGGCGCGTGCGGCCGGCGTCGGTGGCCGCCCAGATCGCCCACCGGGTGGACTTCCATCCGGTGGGGCGGCCCCGCCAGACGGCGGAGTTGGCGAACGCGGCGACGAGGACCGGCCCGAGCCGGTGGACGAGCTCCCAGCGGGCACGTCCGTCGGCGCGGTCGACCCCCGTGTCCAGGCACACCTGGAGGGAGGCGGTGCTGCACATCATGGTGTGGCCGCTGGGCTGGCGGCGGCCGGCGAAGAACCGCTCCATGGCCGTGTAGCGGGGCAGCCGCAGCTGGCGTACGGGCGGTCGGAGCGGGTCGAGCGCGGTCTCGACCAGGTGGAGCCCGCCGCCCGCGAGGACCTTGGAGACGTGGTCCAGGTCGGCGGCCAGGGCCTCGTGCGCCCGGGCCGGGCCCGGCAGCACGGGAGAGCTGAGCTCGATCTGCCCGCCGGGCTCGAAGGTGACCGCGCTTCCCGCGGGCGGGGGCCCGCCGGCCTCCAGCAGCGCCGCGAGGCGGTCGACGGCGACGGGTGCGGTCGGGTGCGCGGAGTCCGCGACCAGCCACTCGGTCTCGGTCCCGACCTTGCCTGGAGGGCCGGTCTTGAAACAGACCCCGTTGATGTACTCGTGAACGTCTTCCGTGGTCATGTGGTGCGCCATGCGAGGCTCCCTCGGAACGACACCCCTCCGGGGTGTGACACCCCAGGGTCCTGCCCAGGGGCCCGGCGCGCCGAACGTCTGCGGTGACCAGAAATCACAGGACGTGTCGCCACAAGCACCCTTCGCCCAGGTTCGCCCCGACGACACGCCAGGTGGATTCGACGGTGGGGGCGGACGGAGGAGGGCCGCCCCCGAGAAAAGTGACCACCGTCACACTTCGGTGAACGCCTCGACCCTGGCCTCGACCGCCTCCCGCTCCCTCGCGTGCAGTTCGATACCGAACACCTCGTGCAACACACGCCCCACCTCCCTCACAGGCACCCGCTGCTCCTCACGCGTTCCGTCCGGGGCCAGAGTGGTGAGAGTGGTGTCCGTGAGCACGTGCTGGACGCCCGGCCCGATCCGCTGCACCGTCAACCGCGTCAGGAAGGGCGAACGGGGATGGCTGGAGAGGTGGTGGCTGAGGATCTCGTAGTCCTGGGGCGCCATCGCGGCGGTCGTGAGGACGTACAGCGGACGCCAGGCAAGGCCGTCGAACGAGCGCAGCAGCCACTCGTCGCCGCCGAGCTCCGAGACCCGGTCCAGGCGCAGGCCCCAGCCGCCCTGGACCTCCTGGTGGCCGTCGGCCAGCGGCAGGGGCTCCAGCGGCCCGCCACCGCCGAAGCCGGCGTCCACCAGCCACGGGCGCCCCTCCAGGTCCACCCGCAGCAGGCAGTGCGTGGACGGGCGGGGACGCCCCGGCCGGCCGGACACCACCCGGGCCGCGAGCCCGGTGACGGCGAACCCGAGCCGGTCCAGCACGGCGGCCAGGAGCAGGTTCTGCTCGTAGCAGTAGCCGCCCCGCCGGGCGCGGACCATCCTGTCCACGAGGGCGGGCACGTCCAGCCGCACCGGCTCCCCCGTGAGCGGCCGGAGGTTCTCGAAGGGGATGGCGGCCAGGTGGGCCCGCTGCACGGCCCGCAGCGTGTCACGGGTGGGCGGCAGGGCGCCCTCCAGGCCCACCCGGGCCCGATAGGCGTCCAGGTCGACCTCGCCCCCGTGCCAGAGGTCCCGGTCGGTGAAGAGGCGCGCGGGGCGGGGCGCCGGGGGCACCCCGGCGCGGTCGCGGGAGGTGTCGTCTGCCATGCCCCGGCCAACCGTCGGACGGGTGCGGCCATTCCGCGGCGGGACGCCGGCACACGTCCCCGGGCCGCCGGGCGCCGCCCACCCGCCCCGGGGGGTGCCCGGCAGGAGTCGGCCGCCCGCGCGCCGGCCCGGTCCCGGACACCGCCGCACCCCGCAGGGGTGCGGCGACGGCCGCCGGAAGGACCCGGGGCGCCCCGGGTCCGGAGCGCGCCGCGGGGGAGGCGCCGCCACCGCGCACGGCGCCCTCAGCCCGCGCCTCCCGCCTCCGCGCGGACCCGGCCGGTCCCGTCGGCGGCCGCCCAGTGGCAGGCCACCCGGCGTTCGGCCCCGCCCCCCAGGACCGCGGGGTCCACGGTGCGGCACAGGTCGGCGACGCCCGCCCGTTCGGCCTCTCCCGAGGCGAGCACCGGGCAGCGCGGGTGGAACCGGCACCCCGGCGGCACCTGCTTGGGGTCCGGCGGCTCGCCCGCCAGGACCACCGGCTCGCCCTCGCCCGCGTCGGGCAGCACCGACAGCAGCGCGCGTGTGTACGGGTGGGCGGGTGCGGCCAGGACCTCCTCCACGGTGCCCAGCTCCACCACGCGCCCGAGGTACATCACGGCGACGCGGTCCGCGATGTTCCACGCCAGTCCCAGGTCGTGCGTGGCCACCAGGGCGGACAGCCCCAGTTCGTCCCGCAGGTCCAGGAGCAGGCGGAGGATCTCGCCGCGCACCGACGCGTCCAGGGACGCGACCGGCTCGTCGGCCACCAGCACCTCGGGGTCCAGGACCAGGGCCCCGGCGATCACCACGCGCTGGCGCTGCCCGCCGGACAGCTCGTGCGGATAGCGGGCGAGGAAGCGCTCCGGCGGGCGCAGGCCGGCCCCGGAGAGCGCTCCGGCGACCCGTTCGGCCTCGTCCGCCGTGGTGCCCTCGTGGATGCGCAGCCCCTCGGCCACGGACTCGTAGACGGTGCGGCGCGGGTTGAGCGAGCCGGTGGGGTCCTGCTGCACGAGCTGGACCCGGCGCCGGTAGGCGCGCAGGTCCCGGGAGCCGTACCGCATCGGCCTGCCCTCGAACACCACGACGCCCCCTGTGGGCCGCTCCAGGCCCAGCAGCACCCGGGCCAGGGTGGTCTTGCCGCAGCCCGACTCCCCCACCAGCGCCACGATCTCGCCCGCCGACACGTCGAGGTTCACGCCGTCGACGGCGCGCGCCGTGCCCTTGCCCCCGCCGGGGGCGAACCCGGCGGCGAAGGCGACCTCCACTCCCCTGGCGCTCAGGATCGGCTCGGGCGCCTCCCCTCCCCCGGAGGCGCGGGGGGCGTCGCGGGGGTCGGTCTCGGTGGTGCTCAAGGGCGCGTCTCCTCGGTGGGGGCGGCGGTCGGGATCACGGGGTGCCCCCGTCCCGGGCGGTCGTCAGGGGTCTCGCGGGGCCCACGTGCACGCACGCCGCATGGCGCGCGGAGTTCCCGGCGGGGTCGGGGTCCACCGGCCACAGGGGCGGGTCGACCGTGGCGCAGACCGTCTCGGCCACCGCGCAGCGGGGTCGGAAGACGCAGCCCGGAGGGGGGTCGGCCGGATCCGGCGGGTCCCCCGGCAGGCCCCGGGGCGCCAGGCGCGAGGCCGGGTCGCCGATGCGGGGGAAGGCCGCGCTGAGGGCGCTCGCGTAGGGGTGGGCGGGTTCGTGCACGACCTCGCGGGCGGGGCCCTGCTCCACGACGCGGCCCGCGTACATCACCGCGACCCGGTCGCAGGTGGCCGCCAGGACGGACAGGTCGTGGCTGATCATCAGCATGCCGATGCCCTGTTCGGCGACCAGGCGCTTGAGCAGGGCGAGGATCTGCGCCTGGATCATCACGTCCAGGGCGGTGGTGGCCTCGTCCGCGATGACCAGGCGTGGCTCGCAGGCCAGGGCCATCGCGATCATGACCCGCTGGCGCTGTCCGCCGGACAGCTGGTGGGGGTAGTCGCGGGTGCGGGAGGCCGGGAGGCCCACCTGTCCCAGGAGCTCGGCCACGCGCCCGGGGATCCGGTTCGCCGGCACGGTGCCGTGGATCGCCATGGGCTCCGCGATCTGGTCACCGATCCGCTTGACCGGGTTGAGGGAGTGCATGGCGCCCTGGAAGACGATCGCCGCGCCCACCCAGCGGACCGCGCGCAGTCGGCCCCACCGCATGTCGAGGACGTTCTCCCCCTCCAGCAGGACCTGCCCCCCGATGCGGGCGCTCTCGGGCAGCAGGCGCAGCAGCGCCAGGGCGACGGTCGACTTGCCGCTCCCCGACTCCCCCGCCAGCCCCAGGGTGCCCCCGGGGTCGAGGGACAGGTCGACGCCCCGGACGGCCGGGACCTCGCCGTGCCCGGCTCGGTAGGTGACGTGCAGTTCTCGGACGTCGAGGAGGGAGGTCAACGCTGCTCCCGGAGTCGGGGGTTGATGACGGACTCCAGAGCGCGTCCGCACAGGGTGAAGGAGAGGGCGACGGCCGCGATGGCCAGGCCCGGCGGGATCATGTACCACCAGATCCCGGAGCTGATGGCCCCCGCGGTGCGGGCGGCCTCCAGGATGCCGCCCCAGGAGATGGTGGTGGGGTCCCCCACCCCCAGGAACGCCAGCGTGGACTCGGCGATGATCGACGTGGCCACGAGGAGGGTGGTCTGGGCGAGCACCACCGGCATCACGTTGGGCAGCACGTGCCAGGCCATGACGTGGGTGTGCCCCCCGCCCAGGGCGCGGGCGCGCTCCACGAAGGGTCGCGCCTCCACCGCCAGGGTCTGCGCCCGCACCAGGCGGGCCGTCGCGGGCCAGACGGTGAGGCCGATGGCGATGATGATGGTGCCGGTGCCGCGCGGCAGCACCGCGGCCAGCGCCACGGCCAGGACCAGGGTGGGCAGCACCAGGAACCAGTCGGTGACCCGCATGAGCACGGACGACACGACCCGTCCGGCCGGGCCCCCGGACGCGCCGAAGTGCCCGGCGGTCACCCCGACCAGCGTGCCCAGGACCACGGAGACGACCGTGGCCAGGAAGCCCACCGTGAGGGAGACCCGGGAGCCCCAGATGATGAGGTCGAGGACGGACCGGCCGAAGTTGTCGGTGCCCAGGGGGAACTCGGCGCTGGGCGGTTCGTAGGCGGCTCCGGGGGCGCCGGTGACCGTCAGCTCGGCCTGGTCCACCAGCAGGGGTGCGAACAGCGCCAGGAGGACGATGGCCGAGAGGGCGAGGAGGCCCACCAGCCCGGCGCGGTTGCGGGTGTACTCGCGGGCGAACCGGCGCAGGGCCTCCGCGCGGCGGCGGCGTGCCAGGGCCCGGGGCGACACGGGTGCGCCGCCCGCGCCGTTCGCCCCGCCGGCGTCTCCGCCCGGTGCGTCGGCGCCGTGTTCCTCGGTGTCCGCGCTCATGGGCGCACCCTGGGGTCGAGCAGCGGGTAGACCAGGTCGGCGAGGAGGTTCATGAGGATCACCGAGGCCGCGAAGACCACGAACAGGCCCTGGACGAGGCCGAGGTCGGGGACGCGCAGGCCGGAGTAGAAGAGCTGGCCGAGTCCGGGCCAGGAGAACACCGTCTCCACGAGGATCACTCCGGACACGACCTGGCCGAGGTTGAGGAAGATCAGGGTCACCGTGGGCAGGAGGGCGTTGGGGACCGCGTGCCTGCGGCGCACGAGGGCGTCCCGCAGTCCCTTGGCCCGCGCCGTGGTGAGGTAGTCGGCGCCCCTCTCGTCCATGAGGGAGGAGCGCATGATCATGAGGTACTGGGCGTAGATCACGGCGACCATGGTGGTGATGGGCAGCACCATGTGCCAGGCCGTGCTCAGAGCGGTCTCCACGGGGCCCGTCGCCGCGGGGTCCACCATGCCGCCGGTGGGGAACAGGCCGGGCATGAACCCGCGCCCCGAGGCGAGCGCCACGATGAGCAGCAGTCCGAGCCAGAACGTGGGCACCGACCAGAAGAACAGGGCGACGGCGCTGTTGGCCCGGTCGGACCGGCCGCCGGGCCTCCACCCGGCCCGGACGCCGAGGAGGAGGCCGAGGAGCGCGGCGATGACCGTGCCGGTCCCCGCGAGCAGGACCGTGGGCCCGAGGCGTTCGAGGATGAGCTCGGTGACCGGCTCGCGGAACTGGAAGGACGTGCCGAGGTCGAGGCGGAGCAGGCCCGTCAGGTAGTCGAGGAACTGCTGCCAGAGGGGCTGGTCGAGCCCGAACTGGCGGCGGAGCTCCTCGCGCTGCTCCGCGGTGACCTCGCGGCCCTCGGTCATGGCGCGGACCGGGTCGCCGGGCAGGATGCGGAAGAGGAAGAACCCGGCCACGACCACGGCCAGGAGCGAGAACGCTGCGGTCGCCAGGCGTCCGGCGACGTAGCGCGCGATCCTGCCCGCGCGGCCTGGCCCGGCGGGGCCCGCCGGGGCGGGGGCGCCGGGCGCCTCCGCCCCGGCCGGGGCTCCCGGGGTGACGGGGTCGCTGGTCACTCGCGGTCCTCCACGGTGGCGCGCCGGCGGAACAGGACGAACCCGCCCGCGGCCAGGAGCACCAGCACGGCCGCCCCGATGCCGATCCAGACCCCGGTCGAGGGCCCGGAGGGGCCGTCCTCGTCCGAGGCGACCGGCTGGGCGGACCAGAAGGCCCAGTAGCCGTCCTGGCCCCAGATGTTGCCCCCGGGGTCCGGCTGGATCTGCATGTCGGTGATCTGGTCGGTGCGGTACGCCTCCCGGATGTCCGGGTAGGCCAGCACGTTCACGACGGCCTCCTCGTAGAGCACCCGCTGGAGGTCGTGGATGATCTCCGCGCGGGCGGTGCGGTCGTACTCGGCGAGCTGGGCCCGGTAGAGCTCGTCGTACTCCTCGTCGCAGAAGTAGGCGTCGCCCTGCATGCTGCCCGGCTCCTCGGGGAGCGCGTCGCAGGTGTGGATGCTGAACACGTAGTCGGGGTCGGGGTTGACCGTCCACCCGGTGAAGATGAGGTCGTACTCGGCCGCGAAGAGGGCGTCGCTGAGGACGCCCGGGTCGACCGTGAGGTTCTCGACCTCGATGCCGATGTCGGCGAGGCGCTCGACGATGACCAGTCCGGCGTTGACGTTGTCCGGCCGGTCCTGGTGGACGTGCATGCGCAGTTCGAGGCGGTCGCCGTCGGGCGAGACCCGCACGCCGTCCTCGCCCCTCTCGTAGCCCGCCTCGTCGAGCATCGCGTTGGCGGCCTCCGGGTCGAAGGAGAGCGTGTCCTCGTCGCCCTCGGGCGACCAGTGGTAGTCGCTGTAGCGGGCCGGGATGTAGCCCCCGGCGGCGGTGGCGCGGCCGCCGTGCGCCTTCTCGACGATCTCCTCGTTGTCGATGGCTCTGACGATGGCCCGGCGCAGGGTGGCGTCGGCCAGCGCGGGGTGCCCGTCGCCGAACTCCTCCCCGTCCTGGGTGCGGGCGCCGGGGTTGACGGTGAAGGCCTGGAACCGCTTGCCGGCGGCGAAGTTGACGGCGATGTCGTCGGCGCCGTCCAGGGAGTTGGCCTGGGCCTCGGTCAGCTCGTAGACGAGGGAGACCTCGCCGCTGCGCAGGGCCTCGACGGCGGCGTCCTTCTCGGAGTAGTACCGGAAGACCAGGTCGGAGAAGCCCGGGGCCCCGCGCCAGTGGTCGGGGTTGGCCTCCAGGGCGATGTGCTCGCCGCGGTGGTGCTCGGTGAGGACGAAGGGGCCGCTGCCGACGGCGGGCAGGTCCTCACCGGTGTAGTCGGCGAAGTCGTCGCCCTGCTCCTCCAGGACGGGCTCCCAGACGTGGCGCGGCACGATCGGCACGTTGAGGGAGGTCATCGTCGCCTGGGGCTCCTCCAGCTCGATCACCACCGTGTGGTCGTCCTCGGCCGTGACCGTGTCGAAGCCCGACACGTAGTTGCCGTTGGCGATCGCCGCGGACTCGTTCTCCATGATGGTGGTGAAGGTCCACGCGACGTCGTCGGCGGTGAGGGGTTCGCCGTCGCTGAAGGTGACGCCGTCGCGCAGGTGGAAGGTCCAGGTGAGGCCGTCCTCGCTGGTCTCCCACTCCTCGGCCAGGGCCGGCGCGGGCTCGTTGGTCACGGCGTCGACCGTGACCAGGGAGTCGTAGACGTGGTCGAGGATGTTGGTGGTGACGGCCAGCTGGGCGGTGAAGGGGTTGAAGGAGTCGACCTGCTGGGAGATGGCGACGGTGAGCGTGTTCGCCTCGTCGGCCGGCTCCGCGGCGGCCGGGGCGACCGCGGCGGCCCCGACGAGGAGCAGTGCCGCACCCGTGGTCGTCACTCGCAACGGGAGGCGCGGGGAGGGGGTGGGGGGAGGGCGATGGGAGTACATGTCTGCCCCTGTCGGGTTCGTGGGGTCGGTGGCGCGGGGAGGTCGACGGTGCCGGGTCGGTGTCACGCCACCCGGGGGTTGTTGGTTGTCTACCAACGGACGTGGATTAACGTCAATGACCTCCGAGGAGCGCCGTGACATCGAAATACATTCGCGGCCGGACTCCGGCGCAGCGGGGTTTCAGGTGCGCCGGGTGAAGAATGGGCCGGACCGCAATTACTCCTGATTCGCGGTGCTTGTGATAGTCCGCTACGGTTCCCGCCATGATGGGGCACTCGCACGCACTGAGTGGCGTGGTCGGCTGGATGGCGGTCGTTCCGCTGGTCCAAGGCGCAGAATTCCTCGGGCTCAGTTTCGAACTCGGCCCGGGAGAGATCATCGCCGGTTCTCTCGTGTGCGCGGGGGCGGCCCTGCTGCCCGACCTCGACCACAAGAGCGCCACGGTGACCAAGACCTACGGCAAGGTCACCGAGGTCCTGGGCGGCATGCTCGGGTTCCTCTTCGGCGGTCACCGCATGGGGACGCACTCGTTCTTCTTCGCGATCCTCATGGGCGTGATCGTCCAGCTGCTGGCGCTGTGGTCCGAGATGGCCGTCCAGGTCTTCGTGTTCCTGCTCATCGGCATCGCGCTCCAGGGACTGGGTTTCGGCCTGGACAAGAACCGGGTCGCGTCCGGGGTCATCAACGCCCTGGCAACGGCGGGGATCACCCTGGCCCTGTTCACCGCGGGCGTCAACTACACCTGGCTGGGCCTGGCCGTGGCGTTCGGCGTGATCCTGCACTTCTTCGGCGACATGGTCACCAAGATGGGCGTGCCGATCTTCTGGCCCCTGTGGAAGAAGCGCATCGGCCAGGGCAAGGGGTTCGTCACCGACGGCCCCGTCGAGCAGAAGGTGGTGACCCCGCTGCTGACGGTGGGCGTCATCGTGGGCTCGGTCTACCTCTTCGACTGGCCCGCCATCCTCCCCGAGTACTAGACAGGGCGCCGGGCCCGTCCCGGCCGCCCGGGCCCGGACCCGTCCCGGGGGCGATCGCCCCCGGGACGGGTTTTCCCGTTCTCCGGCCCTGGCGACCGCTCACGGATCATGCTCCTGGCCGACACGCTGCGTGTCCTCCTCGGCACCGCGCCGGTGCCCGGCCCCGGAAGGTCTGCCATGAGCGCCACCGACCAGCTGCTCGCCAACGCCCGCGCCCGCGCCCGGGGCCTCCCCCAGGGCGACCACGCCTCGCCCCCCGCACTGGGCCTCGCCGTCGTCGCCTGCATGGACGCCCGGCTCGACGTCTACAGGGTCCTCGGCCTGTCCGGGGGGACGCCCACGTGATCCGCAACGGGGGCGGGGCCGTGACCTCCGACGTGCGTCGGAGCCTGGCGATCAGCCAACGGCTCCTCGGCACGCGGGAGATCGTGCTCGTCCACCACACCGACTGCGGCATGGCGGGCTTCACCGACGACGACTTCAAGCAGCAGATCCAGGACGAGGTGGGCATCAGGCCGGACTGGGCCGCCGAGGCCTTCAGCGACCTGGACACCGACGTGCTCCAGTCGATCCGGCGCATCGAGGTCGATCCGTTCAACCCACTGCACCGACCGGGTGCGGGGCTTCGTGTACGACGTCGTGACCGGCGAGCTCCATGAGGTCCGCCGACCGGGGTGACCTCCGCTGGCGGGCGGGGCCGGTACGCGCGGCCCCGCCCGCCGGGGCCGCGCGCCGGACGGTCGCGTCCCTCCCCCGGCCCCGCCCGCCGGACGCGGGGCGGCGTCCACAGGCGCGGGCGGGTACTGGGCCGCGCGGCTCCCCTGGCCTAGGCTGGCCTCCGTGACACGAACCACAGAGGGTCTCGGCCCGGAACTCCACGCCTACGTCGTCGCCCACAGCGAGCCCGTCGACGACGTCCTCGCCGACCTCGCCGAGGAGACGGCGGAGCTCTTCCCCTCGCACAAGGGCATGCAGATCGGCCCCGAGCAGGGGGCGTTCACCACACTCCTCACCCGGATCTGCGGGGCTCGGGACGTCGTGGAGGTCGGCACCTTCACCGGCTACTCCTCGATCTGCCTCGCCCGCGGCCTCCCCGACGACGGCACCCTGCTGGCCCTCGACATCAGCGACGAGTGGACGTCCGTGGCCCGCCGCTACTGGGAGCGCGCCGGGGTCGCCGACAAGATCACGCTCACACTCGGACCCGCGCTGGACTCCCTGCGCGCCCTCCCCCGCGAGCCCCTCTTCGACCTGGCCTTCCTGGACGCCGACAAGGAGGGCTACGTCGCCTACTGGGAGGAGCTGGTCCCCCGGCTGCGTCCGGGCGGCCTGGTCCTGGCCGACAACACGCTCTCCCACGGACGCGTCGTGGACCACGACAACACGTCCGCCCACGTCCAGGGCATCCGCGACTTCAACGACCGCCTGGTCGCCGACGACCGCGTCACCCAGGTGCTGCTGCCCGTCGGGGACGGGCTCACGCTCGCGCGCAGGAACTGACACGCCCCCCGCCGCCCCTGCGGGCGGCAGGGCCCCGGCGGATCGCGCGCACCTTCGGTAATGTCCAGTCCCATGCGCCTGCTGCACACATCGGACTGGCACCTGGGCCGCTCCTTCCACCGGGAGAACCTCATCGACGCCCAGTCCGCCTTCCTCGACCACCTCGTCGGCACCATCCGCGAACGCGGGATCGACGTGGTGGTCGTGGCCGGCGACCTCTACGACCGCGCGCTGCCGCCGGTCGACGCCGTCCGCCTCTTCGACCGGGCGCTCGGCCGCATCCGCGCCACCGGCGCCCGCGCCGTCCTCATCAGCGGCAACCACGACTCCCTCGCGCGGATGTCGTTCGCCACCGGTCTCATCGACGCCTCCGGCGTCCACCTGCGCAGTTCCCTGGACGGCGTGGGGACCCCCGTCCTGATCGAGGACGAGCACGGCCCCGTCGCCTTCTACGGCATCCCCTACCTGGAGCCGGAGGTCGCACGCCACCACTGGGACCTGCCCGAGCGCGGGCACGCGGCGGCCGTGGGCCACGCCATGGACCTCGTCCGGGCCGACCTCGCGGAGCGCCCCGGGACCCGCTCGGTGGTGCTCTCGCACGCCTTCGTCACCGGCGGCGAGCCCTCCGACAGCGAGCGCGACATCTCCGTCGGGGGCGCCTCCAACGTCCCGGCGTCGGTCTACTCGGGGGTGGACTACGTCGCGCTCGGCCACCTGCACGGGAGGCAGACCATCACCCCCTCGGTGCGCTACCCGGGCAGCCCCCTCGCCTACTCCTTCTCCGAGGAGCACCACGTCAAGGGCTACTGGGTGGTGGACCTGGACGCCGGCGGCCTGGCGGGCGCCGAGTTCGCGGAGGCGCCCGTCCCCCGGCCGCTGGCCCGGATCCGGGGCAGGATCGAGGACCTGCTCACCCGGCCCGAATGGGAGGGGTACACCGGCCACTGGCTCCAGGTCACCCTCACCGACCCGCGCCGCCCGGCCCACCCGATGGACCGGCTGCGCGAGCGCTTCCCCCACACCCTGGTCCTGGAGTTCGCCCCCGAGGGCGGCACCCCCGACACACGCCCGGTCGCCGCCTCCGTCGCCGACCGCAGTGAGCGCGAGGTGGTCGCCGACTTCGTGGAGTGGGCCCGGGGCACCCCCGCCACCCCCGAGGAGGAGGCCCTCGTGAACACCGCCGTCGAGCAGGTCCGTCTCCAGGAGGGGATGCGCTGATGCGCCTGCACACCCTCACCCTCCAGGCGTTCGGCCCGTTCGCGGGCACCGAGGAGGTGGACTTCGACCGGCTCGGCGCGGGCGGCCTCTTCCTCGTCCACGGCCCCACCGGCGCGGGCAAGACCTCCGTGCTGGACGCGGTGTGCTTCGCCCTGTACGGCAGCGTCCCCGGCGCCCGGGGCAGGGACCGCTCCCCCCGGAGCGACCACGCCCCGCCGGACCGGCGCCCCCTGGTCACCCTGGAGTTCACCGTCGGGGGGCGCCGCGTCCGCATCGAGCGCAGCCCCCGCTGGGAACGGCCCAAGAAGCGCGGCACCGGCACCAGGGTCGAGAACGCCAAGGTCGTGGTCCTGGAGCACTCCGGCGGCCGCTGGACGGACGTCACCACCCGTCCCGACGAGGCGGGCCAGTTCGTCGGCGACCTGGTCGGGCTCACCCTCGACCAGTTCTGCCAGGTCGCCATGCTCCCCCAGGGCGACTTCGCACGGTTCCTGCGCGCCAAGTCGGACGAGCGGCGCGACTCCCTGGAGCGGATCTTCAACACCCGCGTGTTCCGCGACGTCGAGGAGTGGTTCAAGGGGCACGCCAACAAGCTGCGCCACGAGGTGGAGTCCGCCGGCGACGAGGTGCGCTCGGTCGCGGGGCGGATCGCCGAGGTCGGCCGGTCCACCGCGCCCGAACTGCCCGAGGAGCTGACGGCGTGGGCCGCCGAACTGGCCGCCGTCACCGGCGCCACCGCGCTGGACGCCGTCCCCGTGGCCGCCGAGTTCACCGCCGCGCGCGACGCCGCCCTGCGCGCCCTGGCCGACGGGCGGGAGCTCCGCGCCCGCCAGGAGCGGTTGGCCGCCGCCCGGGACCGGGCTGCCCGGCTCGCCGGGCACGCCGACCGGCGGGCCGGGCTCGACGCCCGGCTCGACGCCGCCGAGCGCGCCGAGTCGGTGCTGCCCTTCCTGCGCGCCCGCGACAGCCGGCGCACCGACCTGGACAAGGCCGAACTGGCCGTCGCCGACCACCTGTCCCTGGTCGCCGGGCTCCCCGGGATCGGCCGGGCCGTGTCCTCACCGCCGTCCGTGCCGGAGGCCGCCGGCCCGGACGCCCCCGGCACGGAACCGCTCCGGCCCCAGGAGGCGCTGCGCGCCGCCGAGCAGGAGCGCCGCGCCGAACTGGCCCGCCTCGAGCACCTCCGTGGGGACGCCGGGCGGCGCCGCGCCCTGGGCCGCTCCGTCGACGAGCTCACCGCGCGCCTGGACCGCACCCGCGAGGAGTCGGCGCGCCTGCGCGAGCGGGCCCTCTCCCTGCCTCCCCGGGTCGAGTCCCTGACGGGCGAACTGCGCCGGGTCCGCGACCTGGCCGGGCAGGTGGAGTCCGCCGGAACCGCCCTGGCCGCCGCTGAGCGCCGCCGGGATGCGGCCGCCGCGTACGAACGGCTCGGCCGCGAGCTGGAGCAGGCCGAGGCCCGGTGCCGCCGCGCCGTGGACGCCGCGCAGGCCGCACGCGAGCGGGCCCTCGCGCTGCGCGAGCGGCGGATCACCCACATGGCCGCCGAGCTGGCGTCGGGCCTGGCCGAGGGGGCCCCGTGCCCGGTGTGCGGGTCGGCGGAGCACCCGCGTCCCGCCCTCCCCTCGGACGGGGACCTGGTCACCGCGGAGGAGGAGCGTGCGGCGCAGGCCGCGGCGGACGACGCCGCCTCCCGCCGCACCGCGGCGGAGAGCGACGTGGTGGCATTGGGCGAGCGCCGGGCCGCGGCGCTCGAACGCGCCGAGGGCCTCACCCCGGGGTCCGCCCGGGACGAGGTCGGGGAGCGCGCGAGGGAGCTGGCCGACGCCCGCGCCGCCGCCGGCGAGGTCCGCCGGGTGGAGGAGGCGCTCGAACAGCTCGAGGCCGAGGTGGAGCGGATCCGCGCCCGGGAGGGGGAGCTGACCCGGCTGGAGGCGGAGGCCGGGACCGAGCTGGAGAGCGCGGTCCGGGAGCACGGGAGGCTGACAGCCCTGCTCGACGCGGCGCGCGGGGGCGATCCGGGGCTGGAGGAGCGGATCACCAGGCTGTCCGGGGAGGCCGACCTGCTGCGCGCCGCCGCCGAGGCCGCGAACACCCGCGACGGCGCAGCCGAGGAGTACCGGTCCGCCGTCGCCGAGGCCGAGCGGTACCGGGCCGAGGCCCGCTTCGCCGACGAGGCCGGGGTGTGGGAGGCGGCCGTGGACGAGCCGCAGCGGCGCGCCCTGCGCGAGCGCGCCCGCGCCTTCGACGACGAGCTGGCCGCGGCCCGGGCCGCGCTGGCCGATCCGGAGCTCCTCGCCGCCGACGGCCCGGTCCCCGACATCGCCGCGCTGACCGCCGGGGCCGAACGGGCCTCCGCCGCGGCCGACCGCGCGGTCGCCTGGCGGAGCATGCTGGAGGAGCGGGCCCGGCGCCTGTCCGCCCTCCGCCGGGAGCTGCGGAGCCGGATGGAGGGCAGCGAACCGGTCCTGCGCCGCTACGCGGTGGCCGAGGGCCTCCGCGGCCTGGCCGCGGGCACCTCCGGGGACAACACCGACAACGTCCGCCTGTCCGCGTACGTGCTGGCCGCCCGCCTGGAGCAGGTGGTGGCGGCGGCCAACGGCCGGCTGCTGACGATGTCGGACGGCCGGTACGAACTCCGCTACACGGTGGACAAGGCCGCGGGGGACGGCCGTGCGCGGTCGGCGGGCGGCCTGGGCATGCGGGTGGTCGACGCGTGGACGGGGGTGGAGCGCGACCCGGCCACCCTGTCGGGCGGCGAGACGTTCTTCAGCTCACTGGCCCTGGCGCTGGGGCTGGGCGACGTGGCCGCCGCCGAGGCGGGCGGCGCCGACATCGACACCCTGTTCGTGGACGAGGGCTTCGGCACCCTCGACGAGGACACCCTGGAGGAGGTGCTGGACGTGCTGGACCGCCTGAGGGACGGCGGGCGGGCCGTGGGCGTGGTCAGCCACGTCGCCGACCTCAAGCACCGGGTCACCACCCGGTTGAAGGTGGTCAAGGGGCCCTCCGGCTCGCGGGTGGAGCACACCGGCTGACCGGGCGTCCGGGGCCGCTTCCCGGACGGGGGCGGCCCCGGTTCCGTCCCCGGGCGGAGGACGCCCGTTCCGGCGGCCGGGTGCGGGGCGGGGGCCGAGCCCCGCGCGCACGCCGCCCGGCCGCGCCCGGGGCGCTCCGTCCACGCGCACCCCTCGGCGGGACGGGCCCCGCACCCACCCCGGGTCGGCGCACCCGCGCGGCGGTGCGACAATGACCAGCGTGAATTCGCTGGTGGACATCGCTGTGTTCGGAATCGTGGGCGCCATCATGATGGCGGCCCTCATCGGTCTGCTCCTCGTGGTCTCGGGGAGCGCTCGCGGGGCCTCGCCCCGGGTACGGGTGGCGTTCGGGGCCGCCTCCGTGGTGCTGCTGGTGGCGCTGCCGACGCTCACCGCCGCCAACACGCTGTCCTCGGGCTCCGGTTTCTGGGTGGCGTTCGCCACGGCCACCTGTGTGGTGGCCGTCGTGTACGCGGTGAACGTGGCGATGCTGCCGGTGGTGGCGCGCCGCCGGGCCGCCGCCACGGGCGAGACCGCCCTCGCGTCGCTGCGGCCGTCGCCGCCGGTCCTGGCCGCGGGCCTCCTGATCTGCCTGGCGCTGGGACTGCTGGGCGCGGCCGTGGCCGCCCTCGTCGTCTGAGCCCCGCCCCTCCCCGCACCCCGTGCCCCGTGCCCGTCGACGCGGGGCACTCGTCGTCCGGGCCCGGCCCCGCGACGGGGCTCCCCGGGCCGACCGCGGCCCCGCCCGTCACGCCCCCGGACACGACGGCGGGGGCGCACCGGGTGGTGCGCCCCCGCCTCCGGTCGGGTCAGCGGCCGTTCGCGGCGGCCGGGTCGTCGTCCGCGGCGCCTTCTCCGGCGGACTCCTGTGCCCCCCGTTCGTCCTTCCCGTCCCGCCCGTCCCGCTCCGTCCGGTCGGCGGGGTGGTCGGAACCGGCGGCGTCCGGCTCGCCGGCGGGCGCCGTCGCGGTCCCCGGGGAGGCCAGGCCGCGCGAGCGGCGGTCCAGTTCGGCCAGGTAGGCGTTGTAGTCGTCCATGTCGGCGTCGTCCGAGCCCCCGCGGCGGCTGTGGCGCTCCCTGCGGCGCTCCTGCTTCTCGTCGTCGCGGGACCACTGGACCACGAGCGTGAGCATCACCAGGAGCGTGGGGATCTCCCCGAGCGCCCAGGCGACCCCGCCGCCCGCGTACTGGTCCTCGGCCAGGCCGTCCAGCCACGGCACGTCGAACTGGCTGTAGAAGTCCATGGCCATCGGGGCCGACTGCATCATGATCGAGATGCCGAAGAAGGCGTGGAAGCCCATCGCGAGCAGCAGGAGCAGGATGCGCAGCAGGTAGGGCATCTTCCTCGGCGCCGGGTCGACGCCCACGATGACCCAGTAGAAGAGGAAACCGGTGATGAGGAAGTGCGCGCCCATGAACAGGTGACCGAGGTGGTCGTTCATCAGGGTCGGGAAGAGCGGGGTGAAGTACAGGGCGTAGGGGCTGAACACGAACAGCGGCGCCGCCACCGCGGGGTGTGTCACCACCTTGGAGAAGCGGCTGTTCAGGAACAGGTTCAGCCACTCGCGCGGCCCCCGGTCCCCGCGCTGCCGGGCGGGCTTGAGCGCGCGCAGCGCGAGCGTGACGGGCGCTCCCAGCACCAGCAGGATCGGGGTGAGCATCGACAGGGTCATGTGCTGGATCATGTGCGTCGAGAACAGCACCATCGCGTAGGTCGCGAAACCGCTGAGCTGGATGACGACGATCGACAGCAGACCCGCCCCGAACGCGACCGTGCGCCCGACGGGCCAGGTGTCGCCGCGGCGCAGCAGCCGGGTCACCCCCGCCGCGTACAGTCCTCCGGCGACGACCACGAGCATGATGAAGAACAGGTCCGGACGCCACAGGGTGAGCAGCGTCTGCACGCTCATGGGCGGCGGGACGGGGAAGCCGAGGATGGCGGCGGCGGGGTCGACGGTGCCCTCCAGCGGCGGGGGCGGGGCGGTGCGCCCCAGGCCGACGGAGACACCGATGACGGTGGCCATGACGAGCACCTCGACCAGGGCGATGCGCAGGAACGAGCCGCGCCGGAACTCCGGGCCGCCGGCCCCCTTGAGGGCGAACTCGCGGTGCATGTACCCGAACGCCCCCAGGACGCCGAACAGGATGATCTTCACCAGGATGATCAGCCCGTACTCGGTGGTGACGAGCTCGGCCGGTGAGGAGAGCCGGGCCAGGGCGCTGGCCGCGCCGCTGACGGCGACACCGATGTAGGCCCACAGGGCCAGGCGGCTGAACCGGTGGGCGGCGACCGCCGGCTCCTGGGCGTCCCGGCGCACCGCGTGGTAGGTGACGGCCGCCAGCCCGCCCACCCACACGCTGATGGAGACGACGTGCATGGCGAGCCCGGTCACGGCGAGTTCATGGGCGCCGGAGGAGGCGGAGTGGCCGGTCAGGGCGGGCGGCGTGGTGGCGACCAGGGCGAGGACCAGGAGCCACAGGCCCCCGGTCGCCGTGGTCGCCGTGCGGCCGAAGAGGGCGATGCCGGTCGTCAGCAGGATGACGAACATGAGCGCGATGCCGCCCGAGACCGCCCCGGCGTACGCGGTGACCTCGTCGACGCTGACCTGGCCGATGGTCCTGGCCAGGAACTCGGAGGCCTGGAAGTAGAGGGTGGCCACGGCCGCGACGGCCCAGACGAGGGCCGCCCAGGTGGCTCCGCGCACGTAGGAGGCCGCCTGCGGGGTGAGCCTGCCCTGGCGCGAGGGCAGCAGGACCGCGGCGAGCAGGAGGAGCCCGATCGCGACCACGGCCGAGCCGTCCATGGCGACCTTGGCCAGCGGCATGCCCCACCGCACGGCCTCGCCCGCGTCGGGGAGGCCCGGGATGACCTCGGGGAAGGCGGCGCCGCCGAGGACCAGGGTGAGGCTCAGCCCCGTGAGTCCCAGGACCGCGGCGGCCACGGCGAACAGGGGCACCCGCCCTGTGCCCGGAGCGTCGTCATGGTGCTCCGGGGAGGAGGATGTCGCATTGTGTGCGAGTGGAGCCACGCGGCACTCCGTCGTCGATGTCGTTCGGTTGGCTGGTCGGAGCCCTCGGTTGTGGCCGCCTCGCCGCCGCACGGTCGGCTCCGGCAGGGGCTGTGCACGGAGGAGCACCTCGCCCAAGGTTAAACGGTCTACTACACGGCGTCGGACTGGGGTTCGCCCGGACGGCCCCCGCGACCGTGCGGCCCTCCCGCGCCGCGGGGCGCCGCCCCCGGGCCGGCCCCCGCTGCGCGCGGGCCCCTGTTGTCGGGTTCTCCCCTTCCGGCCGGGCTCTTCGCGCTACGCTCGTGAACCAGTCGTGACGACGGTCTCACTCCTCCTCGCGTTCGTCCCCCGCTCCCACGATCCCCCCGCGGATCCCGTGTCCCAGCAGCACTCTCTCGTCGCGAGCGTACGAAGGAGACGGCGATGACCGAGTTCGACAGTGTGGTCCGCTCCAGGCGGGTGGTCACCCCCGAGGGGGTCGTGCCCGCCTCCGTCGCCGTCCGCGACGGCCGCATCGAGGCCGTCGCGGACCACGGTGCGCACCTGCGCGCGCGGCAGGTGACCGATCTCGGTGACGTGGCCCTGCTGCCCGGGGCCGTGGACATCGGCACCGGCGTACACGTGCCGGGCCGGGGGCTGGCCGAGTCCTACCGCCTGGTGGGACAGGCGGCGCTGAGGGGCGGTGTGACCTGTGTGGTCGCCGCCCCGGCGCCCGCGCGCCCGGCGATCACGTGCGCCGAGGCGCTGCACGCCCACCAGCTGGCGGCCACGGGCTCCGCGGTGTCCGTGCGCTTCCTGGGAGGGGTGACGAGCGGCACCAGTCCGCTGGACCTGGCCGACCTCCAGGCGGCGGGCGCGGTGGCGTTCCACTGCTCCCTGTCGGACGGGGGGTCCCCGGACATGGCGGCGATGAGCGACGCCCTGCTGCGCAAGACGATGGCCGAGCTCACCGCGTCGGACGCGGTGCTGCTCGTGCACACCGAGGACGCCCGCGAGCTGGGGTCCCCGCCGGTGTCCGCGGAGCAGCGGCCGCCCCGGGCGGAGCGCCGGGGGATGGAGCGGGTGATCGCGGCGGCGCGCGTGGTGGGGGCGCGCACGCACGTGTGCCCGTTCACGGCGGCGGACTGCGCGGCCCTGCTGGCGGCGGCGGAGTCGATCGGCGTGGCGATGACGGCGCACACCTGCCCGCACTACCTCTGCCTGCCCGCGGAGGGGCTGGCCCCGTCCTCGCCCGCGCACGGCTGCCGTCCACCGCTGCGCTCCGACGCCAACCGCAGGGCGCTGTGGAGCGCCCTGCTCTCGCAGGGCTCGGCGATCTCCACGATCGGTTCGGGGCACCTGCCCTCCCACGGCCTGTACACGCTGGAGTGGAGCCTGTCGGCTCTGTGGACGGCGGCGCACCGGCGCGGGCTGGGCCTGGCGGACCTGGCCCGCTGGACGTCGCGGGCCCCGGCGGAACTGCTGGGGCTGGACGGCAAGGGTCGGATCGCGGCGGGGTTCGACGCGGACCTGGTCGCCTTCGACCACGCCCGCGGGGTGGCGGTCCCCCCGGCCGACCCGAGCCCGTACGCGGGTAGGGAGCTGACCGGCCGGGTAGGGCGGGTGTGGGTGTCGGGACGCGAGGCGGCGACCGGGGACGACCGGTAGCCCTCCCCCGGGGAGGCCGCCGCGGGTCCTGGACGGCACCGGCGCACCCTCGTGTCACACCCCACACACCGCCCTTACACGGTGTCAACAAGAACGCCGAGAGACATGCATGTTGGCGATAGCGCCGGAACGCCTTCGCAGTTCACAGTGGGGCTATCAACGGAGATACCAGTGGAGGAACCGTGCGCATCGGCGTGCCCCGTGAGATCAAGAACCACGAGTACCGGGTGGCCATCACTCCCGCGGGAGTCCACGAGCTGGCCGGCCGGGGCCACGAGGTGGTCGTCGAACGCGGCGCCGGCATGGGCTCCTCCATCTCCGACGAGGAGTACTCCGCGGCGGGGGCCCGCATCCTGGACACCGCCGACGAGGTGTGGGCGGCGGGCGACCTCGTCCTGAAGGTCAAGGAGCCGGTCCGGGAGGAGTACCACCGGATGCGCGAGGGGCAGGTCCTCTTCACCTACCTCCACCTGGCCGCGTCCCGGGAATGCACCGAGGCCCTGCTGGAGCGGGGGGTGACGGGCATCGCGTACGAGACCGTGCAGCTGCCGGACGGAGCCCTGCCGCTGCTGGCCCCGATGTCCGAGGTGGCGGGGCGGCTGGCACCCCAGATGGGGGCGGTGACGCTCCAGCGGCCCAACGGCGGCCGCGGGGTCCTGATGGGCGGCGTCCCGGGCGTGCGACCGGCGCGGGTGACCGTGATCGGCGGGGGCGTCTCCGGCCTCAACGCGGCGCAGATCGCGGTGGGCATGGGCGCCGACGTCACCGTGCTGGACCTGAACGTGAACAGGCTGCGCCACGTGGACGCGCTGTACCGGGGCCGGATCAGGACCGTGGTCTCGAACGCGTTCGAGCTGGAGCACTCCGTCCTGGAGTCCGACATGGTGATCGGCGCGGTGCTGGTGCCGGGCGCCCGGGCGCCCAAGCTGGTGTCCAACGAGCTGGTGTCGCGGATGCGGCCCGGGGCGGTGCTGGTGGACATCGCGATCGACCAGGGCGGCTGCTTCGAGGACTCCCGGCCGACCACGCACGACGACCCGACGTTCCGGGTGCACGACACGGTGTTCTACTGCGTGGCGAACATGCCGGGCGCGGTGCCCAACACCTCCACCCACGCGCTGACCAAGGACACCCTGCGGTACGCGGCGGCGCTGGCGGACAAGGGCTGGCGCCGGGCCCTGCGCGAGGACGACGCGCTCGCCGGGGGGCTCAACACCTTCGGCGGCGAGGTGGTGTACGCGCCGGTCGCGGAGGCGCACGGCCTCAAGCACCGGAGGCTGGACGAGGTCCTCGCCGCCGGCTGAGCGCTCTCGCCCCTTCCCGCGCCCTTCCGGGCCGTCCCCGTCCGAGCCCGTCCGGCCGGGGGCGGCCCGGACCCGTGCGCGGGGACGGGAACGGGAGCGGGGGCGGACCCGTATGTGGGACGGCGGGCGAGCGCGGGGACGGGAGCGGACCCGTACGCGGGGCGGGGGCGGCAGGCGCCCGTCCCCGGGGCGCCGCCGCGGGGAGCGCACACCGGTGTCGGCGGCCCCCGGGGACCCCCTGTATCCAAGGAAACCCGGAAACCCTCCGCGGCGCCAGGCCGTCCGTCCGCCTGTGGACGGCGCGGGCGCGCACCGCGTTCCGGGGACCGGGGCGGGCCCCCGACCGGGCCCGGCCGATGGGAAGGACCACGCGGTTCGGGGTGGTCGGGCAGGTCGGGCGCGGGTACGGTCGGGAGGAAGGCCCGCGTCCGCCCGCCTGGGACGGACGACCTGCGGGAGGACGAACACCGAGGTGGGGACAGCGTGGCACACACCGGCTCGGCGACCGCGACACGGATCGTCGAACTCGAGCTGATCCGACTGCGGCCCGCGTCCGGCGGGCGGAGCGCCGACACCGACGGCCCCGTCCTCGTCAGAGTGGCCGACGGCGAGGGGCTCTGCGGCTGGGGAGAGCTCCCCGCCGCCACCGGGGCCCAGTGGGAGGCCCTGACCGCCGGGTTCGCCCCGGCCCTGCTCCGGCACACGTGGAGGCGCCCCACCGAGGCGGGCGACGCCTGGGCCGACCTCCCGCGGGATCCCGCTGTGGCGAACGCCCTGGACACCGCCTGCTGGGACCTGTGGAGCCGACAGCGCGGGACGCCGCTGTCGCACGCCCTCGGCGGTGAGCGCACCGCGCTCACCGCGGGGGTGACCCTGGCCCGCCAGGTCACCCTGGAGTCGGTGGTCACGGAGGTGAACCGGCAGGTCGGTTCGGGTTTCCGGCGCATCAGGCTGGAGGTGGAGCCGGGGTGGGACGCCGACGTGGTCCGGGCCGTGCAGACCAGTTTCCCGTTCCTGGTCCTCCAGGTGGACTGCGGAGGCCGCTACACGGAGTCGCCCGCCGACCTGGACTCGCTGCGCGCCATGGACGGGCTGGGCCTCCTGGCCGTCGAGGACCCCTTCGCTCCGGGCGACCTGGCCGCCCACGCGCGCCTGGCCTCGGAGCTGCGCACCCCTGTCGCCCTGGGCCGGGGGCTGTCGTCGGTGGAGGACCTGGACGACGCGATCCGCGCCGAGGCGGGCGGGGCCGTCAACGTGGACCCGACCCGGTTGGGCGGGCTGACGTCCGCCCGGCGCGCGGTGGACCGCGCCGTGGACGCGGGCTGGCAGGTGTGGTGCGGCTCGTCGGCGACGACCGGGATCGGCCGTGCGGCCGTGGTCGCGCTGGCGTCCCTGACCGGGGCGGCCCTCCCGGTGGAGATGCCCGGCGCCGGGAACCGCAGCCGCGACCTGGTGGTGCCGCCGGTGCGCGCCCATGACGGTGTGGTGCCGATCCCCTTGGCGGAGAGCGGGCTGGGACACGGGGTGGACCGGGCCGCGGTGGCCGACCGGACCGCGCGGTCCCTGGTGGTGGACGCGGACGGGCCGCGCGAGGTCCGCGCCGCGCGCGAGGCCCGCGGCCGACGCCGCTGACCCCGCGCCGGGCGGGCGTGCCCGCGGTCCCCGCAGCGCCGCTCCGCACGCGGCGGGGCGCTGCTGCGGAGGGCGCGCACCTATAACCGAACGCCGTTAGGTAGAGTTGCGGCACCGTCCGGCCCCGACCCCCGGACCCGACGTGACAGTGGAGGCGCGGTGCGCGTATTCGCCGACATCAACGAGGTGCTCTCAGCCGAGGGCGAGCACCTGGGCCACACCGACTGGGTGACCATCGGCCAGGACCGGATCTCCCTCTTCGCCGACGCGACCGAGGACCACCAGTGGATCCACGTCGACCAGGAGAGGGCGGCCGACGGCCCCTTCGGCACCACCATCGCGCACGGGTTCCTGACCCTGTCGTTGCTGGCCCACTTCTCCCAGTCGATCATCTCGGTCACCGAGAAGCCGAGCATGTCCGTCAACTACGGGCTGAACAAGGTGCGGTTCCTCCAGCCCGTCGCGTCCGGCTCCCGCGTCCGCGACGGCGTGGAGATCGTCTCCGTCAAGGAGACGCCCAAGGGCTACCTGGTCTGCACCCGGCACACCGTGGAGATCGAGGGCTCCGAGCGCCCCGCGCTCGTCGCCGAGTCCCTCGGCCTCTGGGTGCCCTGACCGCGCGGGCCCCGGGCTCCCGGGGTCCGGGCCGGACGCGCCCCGGGGCCCGGTGCCCGGTGCCCGGGGCGCGTCCGTCGCGGTGCGCGGCGGCCCGCCCTCAGCGGGCGATCCTGCGCAGGATGCGGCGCCCCAGGCCGGGGGTGAACCAGCGCAGTTTGCGCTCGGCCCGCTCCGCGCGCCTGCGGAGCCTCTGCGCCTCGGCGCGCGCCTGGTTCAGCTGGTGGCGGAGCGCCTCGGCGGAGTCCTCCGCCCGCTCCTCGTCCGCGGGACCGGCCCCGTCCGCCACCACAAAGGCCTGCGCGGACGCCCACTGGACGCCGAACAGCTCCTCGACCAGCTGGTCCAGCTCCTTCGGCTCCGCCTCGGGCTCCAGGTGGCGGGCGCGGGCGAACGCGGACGTGCGCTCCAGGCGCAGCACCCCGTCCCCCGCCCGCGTGGCGCCTGGCAGGGGCGCGCAGAACAGGCCGTCGCCCCGCCGGTCCAGCAGCGCCACCAGGTTCGCGACGGCGTTGTCGCGCGGTTCCGCCCCGGCGGGGACGTGGAGGCGGAAGGGCACCCGCGGGTCCTCCTCCGGGTCTCCCTCGGTGAAGCGCACCCGGGGGTCTCCCCGGAAGGTCTCCCGCACCAGGCGCAGGTCCAGCCGCTCGTCGTCCAGCGGGGAGTGCCGCCCCTCGTCCAACACGCCCCACGGACCGCGCAGCCACAGCCGCACGTCCGGCGTCGTGCCCCGCAACAGGCCGGAGGCGGTGGTGTCCGCCTCCTCCAGGGTGGCCTCGGCCACGTCGAGGACGATGTCGACCCGGGGCACCTCCCACTGCCGGTCGGGGCGCTTGTTGCGCAGGTGGAAGTCCGGGACCCGGTTGGAGACGTAGGGCCCCCGGTACCGCGTGCCCCTCTCCTTCTCCTGCTGCATCTGGGAGCGGCCCAGGTGCCAGCTGCTGGTGTCCGGGTCGGGGACGAACACGGCGCCCCGCTGGGCCAGGCGGTGCCCCAGTTCGCTGTCGCCGCCCAGGATCAGGTCGGCGTCCATCCCGCCCGCCGCCTCGAACAGGGTGCGGTGCAGCGAACCCGTGGCCCCGACGAACACCTTGAAGGCCCCGTGGTGCGCCGTGCGCAGGCCGTCGGTGCGCTCGACGACCTCCTCGATCCAGTGCGTGTCGGCGGTCTCCCGGTCGAACAGGTCGGCCGCCCGCCCCGCCCGCACCTGCTCGGCCACGTACTCCGGATCCAGCGCCTCCGGGTCGAAGTCCACGAACAGCTTGTGCCCCAGAACCACGGCGTAGTCGAGGAGGTGGTGCCACCGCATCTGCGACTCGACGTGCTCCCGGTACACCAGCATGTCCGAGTCCAGGCGCAGCACGACCGCGCCCTCGGACGCCGCGGCGCCGGTGTTGAAGGCGTGCCCCGACCCCCATCCGCCCGGAGCCGACACCAGCAGCCGCGTGTTCTCCGGACGCACCCGCGGCAGCTCCAACGGCTCCGGAGAACCGTCGTCCACCACGACCACCTCCATCAGACGCGACGGATAACTCTGCGCCGACAACGACGCCAGCACCATCGCCAACTTCTCCGGATGACCGTGCGCCGGAACCACCACCGACACCGACAGCGTCGGCTCCCACCCCCCCAGAACCGGCGGCACGAGCGGTGAGTAGTCGTTGCGGTACAGCCTGGGCTGCGCCGCGGGCGCCGGGTCGGTCGGCGCCGTCCCCTGGCCCTCCGGCCCGCCGGCGCCGCGCCCGGCGGGTACCTCCTTGCTGGAGGCGCTGTCTGAGGTGGTCAACTTTGTCCCCCCGAGTGCTCGGTGTGCGGGGCGGCCCGGCCGAGCGGCTCCGCTTCCCCCTCCATGAGGGAGTTGGGCCGCCAGCCCGACCACTGCTTGGTGTGGTTGCGCAGGAAGTAGCCCAGGTCCACCTCCCACGTGTGTCCGGCTCCCGCCCTGCGCAGGAGGTATCCGAGACCGTGGGTGCGGTAGATGCGGCCGCCGGCCTGCCGTACGGCGAGCAGGAACTGGCTGTCGATCGCCCGGGGCAGCGGGCGGAAGCCCCCGACGTCCTCCAGCACCACGCGGTCGGTGAGGATCGTGCTGCCGACCACCTGGGCGTTGGGGAACTCCGACCGGTAGCTGCGCCACACGGTCAGGTCGAGCTCCTGGAGGTAGGTGAAGTTCTGGCTGATGCCCACGACGTCGGCCCCGGAGTAGGCCCTGGACAGCATCAGGTCGGAGAGGTGTTCGGGGCCGTACCAGTCGTCGTCGTCCCACTTGGCGACGACCGTGCCGGAGGCCCGGTCCACCGCCTCGTTCATCACCGCGCCGAAGACCTTGTCCCCGTCCGCCTCGTGCACGGTGATGGCGTGGCCGAGGGCGGAGAACCCGCGTACGGCCTCCTCCACCGGGGGCAGGGAGGCGGAGAACCCGTGCAGGGCGAGGACCACCTCGAACCTGACGTGGCGCTGCCGGGCCACCTGGGCGAGGGCGAACCCCACCAGGTCGGGGCGCCGGGTGCACAGGACCACGGAGACCAGCGGGTCCGGGACGACGGGGATGCCCGCCTCCTCGGCCAGCGCGCGCCACCTGGTCCGCCGCCCGTGGGCGCGCAGCGCGGCGCGGCGCAGCCGGATGCTGTGCTCCTCCCGCGCCAGGCCGTCGAGCATGTCCTCCTCCTCGGCGGAGGTGAGGAGGTCGGTGAGGGGCTGTCCGAGTCCGGCGGCCCACGCGGGCACGGGGCCGCTCACCAGCGGGACCCCGCCCGCGGCGAGGGAGGCGACCGCCCTCACCGCCGCCGCCGGCCCGGCGTGCCCGGACCAGTCCACCCGGACGACGCGCAGGTCGCGGATCCGGTCCAGGTCGACGTCGGTGAGGCCGCCGTCGGCGGGCACGGTCACCAGGACGTCCCCGTCGGTGCGGATGACGGCGCGCGATCCGTCGACGGTCAGGTCCGCAACGGGGCCCTTGGTCCTCTTGTTGAAACCCATGGGGTTGACGAGGCGCTCGTCGATCGGGGCGACGGCGCTCACCGGGTCGGGGCCCCGGACCCTGAGCGCCGCGGCCGGGCCGTCGGTGTCGACCCGGGACTCCCACGAGTCCGCCCCGGTGGTGGAGCGGTCCAGCGCGGGGACGGCCACGTCCTCCCACAGCGGCAGGGAGGCGCCCTCCTCCGTGCGCAGGACCAGGTCGGCGGCGGGTGTGACCCGGATCAGCGGAACCGGCCCCACCGGACCGACCGGCGTGGCCTCCGGGTCGCCCGGGCTCCACAGGTGTGCCTGCGGTCCGTGGAGCCCGGCCCGGATCCCGCTCCCGGGGCCCCTCCGGCGTCCCCGCCCGCCGTGGAAGACCGCTGCGAGCGCCGGCGCGACGTCGGTCCCGCTGGGGAAGAAGAGCTCGCACACCCATCCGCCCTTCTCCGCCCTGCGCACCCGCAGCTCGTGAAGGTCGTTCCACTCCTCGATGCCGGGCGGTGAGGGGGCCAGGCCCCCGTGGTGGCCGGGGATGTGCGCCACGGCCACGAGGAGGTGGACGGCCCGGGGCAGGTGTGCGGCGAGGGTCACGGCCCTGCGCAGGTCGGTGAGGCTGGCGGCGACGACGGCGACCAGGCCGACCGCGGGCCGGCCCCCGTCCCCGCCGGTCCCTCCTCCGGGGAGCACCAGCTCCCCCACCGGGTGGGTCCCCAGGTCGAGGAGGAGGTCGTCGGGCCGCAACCGCAGGGAGGCGAGTTCGTCGAGGACACCGCCCCCGGCTCCGATCCGGCACAGTACGGCGCGCTCGTCACCGCGTGTGCGCAGGGCCTGGCTGATGGCGGAGGTGATCATCGGGCGACCTCGGTGAGTTGGGTGCGCGGGGCGGGAGCCCGTCGGACGCGTGTCGGTCACTGCGTCCCAGACTAACCAATATGATCACTCTGGGTGCAAACATGACCGCGTGTCGTGATCGATTGGCTCCCGGCCCCGCGGGCCGCCCCGGCGTCAGCGCGCGAACCTGCGCAGCACCCTCTCCACCGTCCCCGGCTTGGACCAGCGGAGCTTGCGCTCCGCGCGCTTGGCCCGGGCCGTCTGGCGCTCGACCTCGGCGCGGGCCTCCGCGAGCTTGCGGCGCAGCGCGTCGGCCTCGGCGTCGGACGCCCCGGCCTCCTCCTCCGCCGTCTCCCGTACGACGAACGGCTCCCCCGGCATCCAGTGGGTGGTGTGGACCTCCTCGACCACCCGGTCGAGGTCGCCGCCGGTCGCTCCGGGCTCCAGGTGGCGGGCGCGGGCGAACGCGGACGTGCGCTCCAGGCGCAGCACCCCGTCCCCCGCCCGCGTGGCGCCCGGCAGGGGCGCGCAGAGCAGGCCGGCCTTCTTGTCGTTCACGGTCCGCACCAGGTCCGCCACCATCGTGGGCGTGGGGGCGGCGCCCACGGGGACGTGGAGGCGGAAGGGCACCCGCGGGTCCTCCTCCGGGTCTCCCTCGGTGAAGCGCACCCGGGGGTCTCCCCGGAAGGTCTCCCGCACCAGGCGCAGGTCCAGCCGCTCGTCGTCCAGCGGGGACCGGCGTCCCTCGTCCAACACGCCCCACGGACCGCGCAGCCACAGCCGCACGTCCGGCGTCGTGCCGTCGAGCAGGGCCGAGACGGTGGTGTCGACGTCCTCCAGCGTGTGCGCCCCGACGTCCAGGAGGACGTCCGCGAAGGGCACCTCCCACTGCCGGTCCGGCCGCTTGCGACGCAGGTGGAAGTCCGGGACCCGGTTGGCCACGAAGGGCATGCGGTAGCGGGTGCCCGCGTCGCGGCGGGTCTGCATCTGGGAGCGGCCCAGATGCCAGCTGCTGGTGTCCAGGTCGGGTACGAACACGGCGCCCTGCTGCGACACCCGGTAGGCGAACTCGCTGTCGCCGCCCAGGATCAGGTCGGCGTCCATCCCGCCCGCCGCCTCGAACAGGGTGCGGTGCAGCGAACCCGTGGCCCCGATGAACACCTTGTACGAGAGGCGGTCGGCGGTGCGCAGCCGGTCGTGCTTGTTGATCAGGCGCTCGACCCAGTGCGTGTCGGCGGTCTCCCGGTCGAACAGGTCGGCCGCCCGCCCCGCCCGCACCTGCTCGGCCACGTACTCCGGGCTCAGCGCCTCCGGGTCGAAGTCCACGAACAGCTTGTGGCCCATCGCGACCCCGTAGTCGAGGAGGTGGTGCCACCGCATCTGCGACTCGACGTGCTCCCGGTACACCAGCATGTCGGCGTCGAGTCTGAGGATCACCTGGCCGGACGAGGCGGCCACACCGGTGTTGAAGGCGTGCCCCGACCCCCACCCGCCCGGAGCCGACACCAGCAGCCGCGTGTTCTCCGGACGCACCCGCGGCAGCTCCAACGGCTCCGGAGAACCGTCGTCCACCACGACCACCTCCATCAGACGCGACGGATAACTCTGCGCCGACAACGACGCCAGCACCATCGCCAACTTCTCCGGATGACCGTGCGCCGGAACCACCACCGACACCGACAGCGTCGGCTCCCACCCCCCCAGAACCGGCGGCACGAGGACGCCGTGGTCGTTGCGCAGGACTCGGGGCTGCCGTGTGAAGTCGGCCCCCCACCGCGGTGGCACGCGGGTGGCCGCGGCCGCGGTGGCGGGTTCGTGTCCGGTCTCTGTGGTGGTCAACGCTGTCCCCCTGTGTTCTCGGTGATGGACCGGCCGAACTCCGCGGGCTCGCCCTCCAGAAGGGAGCTGGGCCGCCATCCGGCCCACTGCCGGGCGTAGTTGTGCAGGAAGTAGGCCATGTCCTCGGACCAGGTGTGTCCGCCACCCGTGCGGCGCAGCACGTAGCCCAGCCCGTGGGTGCGGTGGATGCGGCCGCCGCCCCGGGTGACGGCGAGGAGGAGCTGGGTGTCGATCGCCCGGGGCAGCGGCCGGAAGCCGCCCGTCTCCTCCAGCACCACCCGGTCGGTGAGGATGGTGCCCCCGGCGATGAACCTGGTCGCCGTCTCCGACTCGCGGCTGCGCCACACGGTGACGTCCACCTCCTGGAGGTAGACGAAGTCCTGGCCGGTCCCGACCAGCTCCGCGCCGGAGTAGGCGCGGGCCAGGGCCAGGTCGGCCAGGTGGTCGGGTCCGTACCAGTCGTCGTCGTCCCACTTGGCGAGCAGGTCGCCCGAGGCGCGGGCGGCGGAGTCGTTGAGCACCGAGCCGAACACCTGGTCGGCGTCGGCCTCGTGCACCACGATCCGCAGGCCGGTCGCGGCGGCCTCGGCGACGGCGGCGGCCACCCCCGGCAGGTCGGCGGGGAAGCCGTGCAGGGTCAGGACCACCTCCAGGTCCACACCGCGCTGCCGGGCGATCTGGGCGAGGGCGAAGCCGACCATCTCGGGCCGGCGGGTGCACAGGATGACCGAGATCCGGGGGGCGGGCGGGACGGGCACGCCCGCCTCGGCCGCCAGCGACCTCCAGCGGGTGCGCAGGCCGTGGGTGCGCAGTGCGGCGCGGCGCAGCCGGACGCTGTGCTCCTCCCGCCGGAGCCGGTCGGTGAGGTCGGCGTCGGCGGCTCCCTCCAGGAGGTCGCCGAGCGGTCGGCCCAGCCCGGCCGCCCACGCGGGCACGGGCCCGCTGAGCAGGGGGACCCCTCCGGCCGCCAGCGAGGCGACGGCGCGCACGGCCGCCGAGGGGCCGGTGTGCCCGGACCAGGCCACCCGGACCCCGCGCAGGTGGCGCAGGCGGGCCAGGTCGACGTCGGTGACGGTGCCGTCCGGCGCGACGTCGACCAGGACCTTGTCCCCGGCGCGGACGACCGCGCGGTCGCCGTGGGCGGTGAGGTCCCCGAGGGGGCCCTTCTCGGCCTTGGTGAAGCCGACGGGGTTGACGGACAGCTCGTCCACGGGGGCGATCGCGGACACGGGGTCCGGACCGGCCGCCGAGCGCGCCTCGCGCAGGCGGGCGTGGCCGTCCTCGCCCGCCAGGTCCGCCCAGGCGTCCGCGCCGGTGGTGGCGCGGTCCAGGGCGGGCACGGCCGCGTCCTCCCAGGCGGCGCGCCCGCCTCGGGCGGTCACCCGCAGGGCGAGGTCGGCGACGGGGGTGACGCGGCGCAGCGGGACCGGCCCGGTCGCGGGGACCCCGGTGGCGCCGGTGTCACCCGGCCTCCACAGGGCCCCCTCCGGTCCGGAGAGCGCGGCCAGGGGGGCGACCGCGAGGCCGCGGCGGCGTCCCCGGGTCCCGTGCAGGACCGCGTCGAGGACCTCGGCGGTGTCCACCCCGTTGGGGAAGAACAGCTCGCACAGCCAGCCCTGCCGGTCGGCCCTGCGCACCCGGACCTCCTCCAGGTCCCGCCACTGCCCCATGCCCGGGGAGGCGGGCAGCGGCGGGTCCTGGTGTCCGGGGACCGCGACGAGCGCCACGAGGACGTGGGCGGCCCGGGGCAGGTGCACGGCCGTGGTCAGCGCGCGGCGCAGGTCGGTGGTGGTGGCCGCGACGACCGCGACCAGGCCGGCCTCCGGCCGCTCCCCGCCCGGAAGGTCCAACGGCGCGCCCAGGGGGTGGGCGTCCAGGTCGAGGACGAGGTCGGAGGGGCGCGTGGGCAGGCCGGCCAGTCCGGCCCGGGCGCCGGCGCCCGTGTGGCACAGCACGGCGGTTTCGTCCCCGCGGGCACGCAGGGCCTCGCGGAGGGCGGGGGTGATCATCTGGCGACCTCGGTTCGGGGGACGTGGGTCTGGTGCCGGGGCGGGGCTCAGGCGCGGGTGAACACGTGGGCGCCCTTCTCCGCCGCCTCCTCGGTGCGGCGCAGACCGGGGTTCTCGGCGAGCCAGCGGTCGCCCAGCGCCCGCTCGTCGGGGCGGGAGGCGTCGTCCAGGACGATCACGGCGTCCTCGGCGCAGCGCGGCAGCAGGACGGGAACGGCCGGGTAGCGGGCCTGGGAGCCCGTGGCCTCCGGCGGTCCGTCGACGAACAGCAGGCCGATGTCCTCCAGGTCGGCGAGGACGGAGGTGTCGTACCACCGGCGGGCGCCGCCGTCCGGGCCCTCTCCGGCCTCCCCGTCGCCGGGCTCGAACCCGGTGAGCGGGGCGGTGCGGATCTCCACCACGTCCTCCAGGCCGTGCGAGGCCACGAGGGCGCGGCTGAGCTCCGCGTAGCGGGCGTCGTGCTCGATGGCCACGAGGCGGCCCGCGCCCGCGCGCCGCAGCGCGTACCCGATCCACACGCTGGACGATCCGCTGCCGCACTCGACCACGAGTCCGGGACGGCGCCGGTCGATGTCGCGGACGAGCAGTCGCATGACGTCGGGCGAGGCCGCCCAGCCGCGCAGGGGCGGCATGAACGTCGGGGTGTCGAGGTGTTCGCGCAGCTCGGTCCAGGCGACCTGCTGCTCGTAGTCGTTGCGCCCCTGCACGGTGACCGCGTGGGTGACCTCGCGGGCCAGCTTGGGGAGGGAGTGGTCCCGCAGGTGCGTGAGCCGCTCCTTGACCCCGTCCATCGAGTGCGCGGCCTCCAGGCGGTCGCGGCCCAGCGCCTCCGCGACCCTGCGGCTGTGGGTGTCCATCGCCGTGGACACGGAACCGGACAGGCCCTTGACGGTGCGGCGCAGCAGGAGGAGGACCAGGGCCATGAGCGCGACCGCGCCGCCGAGCGCGCCGAGGAGCACGAGGACGGCCGCGTCCACCCACCGGATCAGGCCGAGGAACCCCAGGACCACGGGGACGGCGAGGACGGCGGCACCGCCGACCGCGCCGACGGCCAGGATCGGACGGAGACGTCTGCGAAGCGACCGCATGGGCGGGTACCTCCACGGGAGTTGGCGGCCCGGCACCGCAAGGGTGAACCGAGGGGGACACAGAGGGGGACGATCGGCTTTCTCCACACGGAACGGCCGGTTCCGAACGCTGTTCCGGGAGGAGGAGCGACAAACGGATCAAGCGTTTTCGAGACTAGCCCTTCACGTCGACGGCGAGATGCGCGTGAGTCGAATCGAAACCCGCAGGACGCTCAATTCTCCTTCTGTTCACCCTTCCATCACCATTTACTCATTTCTGCGTATCTGTACCCTTCTCGCCGGAAGGGCGGTCACCATCCGGTGGCGCCGCGCAGGGCCTCGTCCATCACCGGGGCGAGGGTCGCGGAGTAGGTGGCGGTCATGTGGGAGTGGTCCCAGAACACCAGGACGTTCCCGATGACGGCTTCGCACCGCCCTTCCGGGCACACGTACTCGGTGAGGTCCACGGTCGTGACGTTGCCGGGCAGGTCCGCGGCCGCGGCCGGGTCGGCGGCGGCCTGGCTGTAGCCGGCCGGGGACACGCACTCCTCCAGGGGACGGCTCTCCACGCACTCGGCCCCCGCGGTGTCGCGCCGCGGCAGGTCGCGCATGCCGATGACGTCGATGCCCAGCGCGTCCAGCTGCCGCCAGCGCTCCACGAAACCCTCGTGGACCCGCTCCCCGGCCGGGCTGGCCCGGGTGGAGGAGGTGAACACGGCGTCGGGCCGCTCCCGTTCCAGGATCTCCATGGCCTCGGCGTTCCACGCCTCGCACTCGGGAAAGGGCTCCCCGCCCCGGGTGTGGGGGCCCGTGCCGAACTGGCAGCCGCTCTTGGTGAAGGACAGCAGCCGCCACCCGTTGTCCTCGGCCGCCTCCAGGACCGACGGGTACCAGTGCGCGACCCGGGACGCGCCCACCAGGGCCAGGGTGTGCTCGGCGTCGGCCGGTCCGGCGTCGCACACCGTGACCTCGCTCTGCGTGAGCGGCACGTGGCAGCCCCGGGCGTGGTGGGGGGACAGGTCCTGGCTCGCGTCCGCGGGGTCGGGGCGCACCGGCATCTCCTGGAGCAGCAGGGACGGGTCGACCGCCAGCCGGGCCCCGGGGTAGTAGGCGGGTGTGCGCACCTCCTCCGCGCGGGCCTGCTGCTCCTCCTCGATCCGGCCCGACCACAGTGCCGTCGCGGCCAGCACGGGGACGAGCAGGGCCGCGGCCACCCCCAGCGACCAGGCCGGGGAGCGCCGCCCGGGCGCCCTGGTCAGGCGTTCGACCCCGCCCTCGACGGCCTTGGAGGTGACCAGGGCCAGGAGCAGGGACAGCGCGAGCACGAACACCCCGCCGAGGGGGGACGCCAGGGAGCGGTCCGTCACGGCCAGGTAGCAGACCAGGACCGGCCAGTGCCAGAGGTAGAAGGGGTAGGAGAGCGCGCCCAGGGCCATGAGCGGCTTCCAGGTGAGCAGCCGGTCGGCGCCGAACCGGGTCCCGGAACCGGCCAGGACCACCATGACCGCGGCGCCGGTCGGCCACAGGGCGACGTAGCCGGGGAAGAGCGTGGAGACCTGGAGGAGGACCCCGCAGGAGACGAGCGCGAGCAGGCCCGCCCACCCCAGGACGACCCGCAGGCGCACGGGCAGGTCGATCCGGTGGACGACGAGGGCGAGCAGCCCGCCCAGTGCGGGCTCCCACAGGCGGGCGCCGGTGTCGAAGTACGCCCAGGCCTGGTCGGTCCCGGTGATCCGCACCGAGTAGGCCAGGGACACGGCGAACACCAGGCCCACGACCGCGGGGAAGGCCAGGTCCGACCGTACGCGGAGCCGGGCCGCGACCAGGGCGGTCAGTCCCAGCAGGAGCGGCCAGAGCAGGTAGAACTGGCCCTGGATCGACAGCGACCAGAAGTGCTGGACCGGGCTGGCCGCGGCCTCCCGGGCGAGGTAGTCCACCGCGGCCCGGGCCAGGGCCCAGTTCTCGTGGTAGAGCGCGGCGGCTCTGACCTGCGCGATCACGTCGGTCCACCGCGAGCTCGGCAGCCACAGCCAGGTGGCGGCGAGGGTCGCGGCGAGCACGACGGCCGCCGCCGGGGTGAGTCTGCGGGCCAGTTTGGCCCAGAAGGCGGCGAGCCCGATGCGGCCGTCGCGTTCCAGCGCCCTGACCAGCGACCCCGTGATGAGGAAGCCCGTGAGGAGCAGGAACACGTCCACACCGCCGGAGACCCGGCCGAACCAGACGTGGTAGAAGGCCACGAGGAGTACCGCGACGGCGCGCAGTCCCTCGATCTCGGGGCGGAATCCGCCGCCCTTTCGCGTGCCCGACGGCTCTCGGGAGAGTGGGTTCGTGGTGGCGGGCGCGGGGGCCCCAGCCGCTGAGACGGACATGAGTGGTGAACGGCCTCGAAGAATAGGAAGGTTTTCACCGAACGAGGCGCGGAGCGGGTTCGGTCCCTCGAATTCGGCGCTGAATCATCGCCGATTTCGACACCCCTCCGGTGAATGGCCGGAGAACGCACGGCCAACGGTCCGCCGACACTCGTGGCGGCTCCCGGACGTAGGCCCGGAACTCCAGGAGAAACCCCTCTCCGTCGGCCGTGTCGGACCGGGCGGGCGTTTTCACCATGAAGGCGATGATTGCGGACGAGTCTCGTGGGGAAGGGCGGTGGAGGGTCCGCCGCGGGCAGCGCCGGCGGGCCGCGGCTCGGCGGCGTCGCGCCGGGGGCGCGGAGCGCGGTTTATTCCCCGGCCGGGGTGTAAAGAGCCTGACACCCGGTGTCCTGCCGTCCGGCTGATAGCTTGCTGCCTAGGCGATCCCATCGCTGCTGAACACGACGAGCCCCGTTCCTGGAAAGGTGCGTCAGAGATGTCTGCGCCATACACGCTTCCCGAACTGCCCTACGACTACGCGGCCCTGGAGCCGTGGATCTCCGGCCAGATCATGGAGCTGCACCACGACAAGCACCACGCTGCCTACGTCACCGGTGCCAACACCGCTCTGGAGAAGCTGGCGGAGGTTCGCGAGTCCGGTGACTACGCCACCGTGAACCTGCACGAGAAGAACCTGGCGTTCCACCTGGGCGGCCACGTCAACCACAGCATCTTCTGGAAGAACCTGTCCGCCGACGGCGGCGACAAGCCCGAGGGCGAGCTGGGCGCGGCCATCGCCGACCAGTTCGGCTCGTTCGACGCCTTCCGCGCGCACTTCGGCGCCGCGGCCTCCGGCCTCCAGGGCTCGGGCTGGGCGATCCTGGCCTGGGACACCCTGGGCCAGCGGCTGATCGTCGAGCAGCTGTACGACCAGCAGGCGAACAGCCCGGTCACCACCCAGCCGCTGCTGATGCTGGACATGTGGGAGCACGCCTTCTACCTCCAGTACAAGAACGTGAAGGCGGAGTACGTCAAGGCGTTCTGGAACGTGGTCAACTGGGCCGACGTCCAGGAGCGCTTCGACGCCGCCCGCAAGGTCCGGCTGGGCTAGACCGTCCTCCGCGGACCGTTCCGGGCCGGCGACCGGCGCGAGCGCCGGGTCCCGCCGGGGCATCCGCGGAAGACGCCCCGGACCGCCCTTCGCGGCGCGGCCCGGGCAGTGCGGGGGGCGGCGCCACACCGGTGGTGCCGCCCCCGCGTGCGTCCGGGCCGCGCCGCGGTCAGACCACGAGCCGCACGGGGTCCTTCGCCACCGGGCCGTGCCGACGGAACTCCCGCCAGGCCCGGGAGAGCCGCCAGACCAGCTCCTCCCGGGTACTGGCGTCGAAGGCCACGGGCAGCCGGAAGTACTCCGCGTGCCGGCCGTCGGGGGACGCCGACATGGTGGGGCCCGGCACCAGCTCCACGTCGTGGCAGAGCGCGACCTGGGCGTAGGCGCGGGAGTCCGCGCCGGGCAGGCGCACCCACAGGGCGGCTCCCCCGTCCGGGCGCCTCCACTCCCAGTCGGGCAGGGCCTCGCGGAGCAGCCCCTCCATGTGGTCGAGGGCCCCGCGCATCATCTCCGAGCGCTGGTGGGCGAGGCCGGCGTAGTCCTCCAGCAGGCGCACGGCCACCGCCTGGTCCAGGAGGGGGCCGGCGAGGTCGGCGAGGACCTTGCGGCGGCTGAGCCGCAGCGCCATCTCGGCCGGGGCCCGCAGCCACCCCACCCGGAGCCCCGCCCAGGAGACCTTGGACAGGGAGTCGACGCTGATGATCTCGGCCCCCCGCGGGGCGTACGCGGCCAGGGGGGCGGGTTCGTCGGGGGAGCGCAGTCCGGTGTAGGCGGCGTCCTCCAGGATCGGCACCCCGTGGCGGGCGGACAGTTCGCCCAGCTCCCGGCGGCGCGCCGCTGACATCATCGTGCCCGTGGGGTTGTGGTACGAGGGCATGACGTAGATCAGGTGGGGCGCGTGCTCGGCCACGGCCCGGCGCACGCCCACCCCGTCGATGCCCTGGTCGTCCAGGGGCACCGGCAGGAACTCGGCGCCCCGGTCCGCCATCAGGTCCAGACAGCCCGCGAAGCCGGGGTCCTCCACCACCACGGGCGACCCCTCGCGGAGGTAGAGCTGCGAGACCAGGTTGACGGCCTGGTGGGCGCCGGTGGTGACCACGATCTGGTCCGGGGTCGTCGGCAGGTCCAGTCGGCAGTAGTGGTCGGCGATGGCCCGGCGCAGCGCGGGCAGCCCGCGCGGGTGGTACGTGCTCTCGGCCATGAGCGACGGCAGGTCCTCGGCGACGACCCGGCGGATGGCCGCCTCCACCCCGCCCAGGGCGGGGGTGTGGAGGCAGGCGGCCGAGATGAGCCCCTCGTCGCTCTGGAAGAGGTTGCGGTACATGGCGTTGACGCTGCCGGTGCGGCTCCAGCCGTCCGGGCGCACGGGCGCGACCCTGCCGCTGATCCGTGTGCCGCTGCCCTGCCTGCTCTCGAGCAGCCCCTCCGAGCGCAGGGAGTCGTAGGCGGAGACCACCGTCGTGCGGCTGACCCTGAGCGCGGCGGCGAGGACCCGCTCCGAGGGAAGGCGCTCGTTCGGCGCCAGGGTGCCCTGGGCCACGAGATCGCGCAGGGAGTCCGCGAGGCGCCGGTAGAGGGGGCCCTCCCCCCGGGACCAGGTCCCGAGGACGTCGGCGAGGTCGGCGGGCTTCCGCGAAGAGTCCATTTACCGCTCCATTGGATCTGTGGGGAAGCCCCCGGGGCTTCCATAATGGCATTGGAGAACAGAGCACCACCAGAGCCAAGGTGGACCGCTTCATCGAGGTCCACTTCTCGATCGGAGTCGTCGTGAACCTCCTCGCCCAGCACCCCCGCACCGTCGCCGACCACCCGCGCACACCGCACCGAACCCGGACGGCGCAGGGCGCCCGGGAGAGACGGCCGCTCCTGGCCGAGTCGCGCACGGTCCTGGGCGACCGCCGGTACCTCGCCCCGCTCGCCGCCGCGCTGCGGAAGCGGGCCGCCGGGGGAGACGGAGCCCCCGAAGAGGTCCACTTCTCCGACGGAGGGGACCGCATACACGTCATCGCGCTGTGGCGCTCACCGACGGACCTGCGGGAGTTCGTGGAGGCGTCCCACGGCGACCTCCTGGACTTCCGGGCGCTGACCGGCGCCTTCCCCCGGGTCGGACGCGTGCTGTGGTGGGCGGCGGACGGCGCCGCGGTGACCCCGGAGGAGGCCGCGGCCCGCGCGGAGCACCTGCGCGAGCACGGTCCGCGTCCGCACGCGTTCACGCTCGCCTCCCCGGTCCCCGCCCCGGCCTGAGTGCCCGCGTCGTACGGACCACCGGGGGCCGGCGGCGGGACGGCCCCGTGCGGTCAGCGCAACCCCTCCACCGTCCAGGTCCCGCCCAGCCCGGGCGCCAGGGAGCGGCTCGCCACCTCGGCGAACCCGGCCGGGTCCAGGCCGCCGGTGCTCTCCGGCACCGCCCCCTCCAGCGGCCCCGCCCCCATCCCGGGCAGATCGGTGAGGTTGCAGCGCATCGCCAGGTCCGGCCGCTCCGGCCAGGACCCCACCACGACGCCCGCCGGATGCAGCCCCCGTGTGCGCAGCGCCTCGCCGGTCAGCGCGGTCTCGTTCAGCGTTCCCAGGTCCGGCCGGGCGACCACGAGCACGGGCGCGGACAGCAGCACGGCCGCGTCGGCGAGGGTCTGGCCCTCGGCGTTCAACCGGACCAGGAGCCCGCCCGCCCCCTCCACCAGCACCAGTTCGTGGTCTCCGAGCAGCTCCCACACCGCGTCCGCCACGTGTTCGGCCCGGACCGCGGGCGCCCCGCAGCGCGCGGCGGCCGTGGCGGGCGCCAGGGGGTCGGGGTAGCGGGCCAGCTCGACGGCGGTCACTCCGGGCACGAGCCCGGCGACCACGTCAACGTCACCCCGCTCGGCCGGTCCCACCCCGGTCTGGGCGGGCTTGAGCACCGCCACCCGGCGCCCGGCGGCCCGCGCCAGAGCGGCCACGGCGGCCGTGACCACGGTCTTGCCGACCTCGGTTCCGGTTCCTGTCACCATCAGGACGGTCACCGGCACCACACTCTCTCCCCGTCACGGCCCATGCGGCTCCTCACCAGTCCTCCCGTCACCGATCATCCTGAACCCGCACTCTTCCCCGAGAGGGGGAGCCCAAGCACGGCCCCTGCCCCGCGCACCGGTGAGGGGCGCCCCGGGCCCGGCCCCCGCTCACGCCCCGCCGTCGGCGGCGGCCGCGGAGGCCTCCGCGGCGGCGACCATCCCCGCGGCGACCACGGCCACGTCCCCGGCGGTACAGGTGTAGGGGGGCATGGCGTACACGAGCTCGCGGAAGGGCCGGAGCCACACCCCCGCCTCCACCGCGGCGCGCGTGGCCTCGCGCACCCGCACCGGGGCCTCCAGCTCCACCACCCCGATCGCGCCGAGCACCCGCACCTCCCGCACCCCGGGCGCCCCCTCGAGCGGGGCGAGGCCCGCGCGCAGACCGGCCCCGATCCGTGCCACGTCGCCCCTCCAGCCGCCCCCGGCGAGCAGGTCCACCGAGGCCGCGGCCGTCGCGCAGGCCAGCGGGTTGCCCATGAAGGTGGGGCCGTGGGCGAGGACCGGCTCCTCCCCCTCGGCGATACCCCGGGCCACGCGCCCCGTGCACAGGGTGGCGGCGAGGGACATGTACCCGCCCGTCAGAGCCTTGCCCAGGCACATCACGTCGGGGGCCACCCCCGCGTGGTCCGCGGCGAACAGCTCGCCCGTGCGGCCGAAGCCCGTGGCGATCTCGTCGAACACCAGCAGCAGTCCGTGCCCGTCCGCGATCCTGCGCAGCTCCCGCAGATATCCCGGGTGGTGGAAACGCATCCCCCCGGCGCCCTGCACCACGGGTTCCACGATGATCGCGGCCAGCTCACGGGCGTGCTCGGCGGCCACCCGCTCGAACGCCTCCACGTAGCCGGGGTCGGGAGGGGCGTCGAACCCGCCGGGCGGCGCAGGCGCGTACACCTGGGCGGGCAGGAGGCCGCCCCACAGGGCGTGCATGCCCCCGTCCGGGTCGCAGACGCTCATCGCGTGGAACGTGTCCCCGTGGTACCCGCCCCTCCAGGTGAGGAACCGCCGCCTCTCCGGGCTCCCCGAGGAGCGGTGGTACTGGAGGCACATCTTCATGGCGACCTCCACCGACACCGACCCGGAGTCGGCGAGGAAGACGTGCTCCAGGGGCTCCGGCGCGATCCCCACGAGCGCCTCGGCGAGCTCGGCGGCCGGGCCGTGCGTGAGCCCCCCGAACATGACGTGGCTGAACGCGTCCACCTGCCGCCGCACCGCCGCGTCGAGCACGGGGTGGCGGTACCCGTGGATCGCCGACCACCAGGACGCCATCCCGTCGACCACCCGGTGGGACCTCCCGTCCGCCCACAGGGTCAGCCGGATCCCCTCCGCCTCGGTGACCACGTACGGCGGCTCGGCCGGGGGCACCGTGGAGTAGGGGTGCCACAGGCGCGCCATGTCGGTGTCCCTGACCCGGCGGGGGCCGGACCAGGCCCGCGGACGGACCGCTCCTGTGTCTGTGCGCGTCATGGTGCCCCATTGTTCACCCGGGCCGGGCGTGGGCCCCCGGGCCGTCCCGCCAGGAATCCGCGCGGAACTTTGTGGGCTTCCGCCGGTGACGGCCGGACCCGCGGGCGGGCAGAGTCGTAGACGCCTCCCTGGCACGCAGGACCGGACCGCCCCAGCGGAATTGGCCGCCGCTGGGCCGGTCCCTCCCCGGGAGGCCCTCGCGCCGTCCCGGCCGACCGGGACAGCCCGTCCGGCCTCCCCGCCGCCCCGCCCCGCAGAACGGCCCCGGAGCGCGCGATCCGACCCGGGACCGCTCGTCCGCCTCCCCCGCCCCACCGGAGTGTGACCCGCACCGACCACCGCACCGAGGAGTCCGCGCTCATGCCGAGCACCGCCGCCACCGCACCGCCCCGCCGCCCGTGGACCCTGCGCGCCAGGCGCCCGCCCTCCCCTGCGGGGACCCCGGTGCGCGCGGACCCCGGGCCCTCCACCGCCGCGTCCCCCCGCCACCCCTTCGGCTGGCTGGACGGCGCCGCCCGGATCCGCGCGGCCGCCGGGCTGTCCCGGCGCACCGCCCCCAGGGCCGCCGACGACGGCCTCCTGGACCTGGCGGGCAACGACTACCTGGGCCTGCTCCGCCACCCCGACGTGGTCGGCGCGGCGGCCGACGCGGCCCGTGCGTGGGGCGCGGGCGCCGGGGGCTCGCGCCTGGTCTCCGGCGACACCGACCTCCACCAGGAGCTGGAGCGCGAGCTCGCCGCCTTCTACGGCACGGAGTCCGCCCTCGTTTTCTCCTCCGGGTACGCGGCGAACCTGGCGATGGTCACCGCTCTGGCCTCACGCGACGGCGGCGACGCGCCCCTGCTGGTGTGCGACCGGCACAACCACGCCTCCCTCATCGACGCGACGCGGCTGGCGAAGGCCTCCGGAGCGCGGGTCGCCGTCTTCGACCACGCCGACCCGGACCGTGCGGCGGAGGCTCTCGCCCCGGCGCGGGGCCGTGCGCTGGTGCTGAGCGACGCCGTGTTCTCGGTGGACGGCGACCTCGCCGACGCGGCGGCGCTCGCCCGGACGGCGCGCCGGCACGGCGCGGCACTCCTGCTGGACGACGCGCACGGACTGGGCGTGGTGGGGCCGGGCGGCCGGGGGACGCCGACCGCCGCCGGCCTGCGGGGCGCGGACGACGTGGTGGTGTCGGTGACCCTGTCCAAGTCCCTCGGCGCGCAGGGTGGTGCGGTCCTCGGACCGCGGCGCGTGGTCCGGCACCTGGTCGAGACCGCCCGCACCTTCCTCTTCGACACCGGTCTCGCCCCGGCCTCGGCGGGAGCGGCGCTGGCGGCCCTGCGCGTGCTGGTCGCGGAGCCGGGGCGTGCCGCCGCGGTCCGGGACCGGGCCCGGCGGCTGTCCGAGGGGCTGCGCGAGCGCGGCCTGGACGCGAGCCGTCCCGACGCCGCCGTGGTCTCGGTCGGGGCGCCCTCGCCCGAGGCCGCGGTGGCGTGGCGGGCCGCGTGCCTCGCCGAGGGGGTGCGGGTGGGGTGCTTCCGCCCGCCGTCGGTCCCCGACGGCAGGTCCAGACTGCGGCTGACCGCCCGCGCGACACTCGGTGACGGCGACCTCGACCGTGTGCTGGCCGTCGTCGGTTCGACCCGCCCCCCGGTACCCTTGCGGAGGGAATCAGGAGCCGTCCGGTAGGCGGGAGGCGGTATCGGCAGTGGCAGCACGTGGTGAAGACCCGCAGACGCCGGAACCTGTGCCCGACGACCCCTCCGCCGTCGAGGGGACCGGCTCCCCGAAGAGCCCGGCCCCCCGGGACGGCGGCCCCTCCGGCGGACCCGGCGGCGCTTCCCCGGGCGCGGGCGGCGGGGGCCCTTCGGGGCCGCGCGCACGGCGGCGCGGGGCCCGCGCCGCGGTCGCCGTCTCCCTCGTGCTCGTCCTCGCCCTGGTCGTCACCCTCACCGTGCCCGCCACGCGCGAGGGGCTGATGGAGCTCTGGTGCGACGCCACCGGCGGCGTGTGCCCCGGGGAGGAGCTCCCCCCGATCACCGAGGACGAGGAGTCCGACTGGCGGGTCCGGATGGAACCGGAGGAAGCCGCGCTCTGGGGCAACTACGTGGCCCTGGGCGACTCCTACTCCTCGGGGGACGGCGCGGGCGACTACGACCCGGCCACCGCCGAGCCGGGCGGCTGCTGGCGCTCCGAGAACGCCTACCCCAAGGTCATCGGTGAGGAGTTCGACTTCTCGGGCTCGCTGGCCTTCTACGCGTGCAGCACCCACAAGGGCGAGGACATGCTCGGCCAGATCGGCACGCCCGAGTCCCAGATCGAGCGGGTCACCGAGAACACGTCCCTGGTCACCCTCGGCATCGGCGGCAACGACCTGGGGTTCACCCCCGTCCTGCGCACCTGCATCGTGCGGATGCCGCTGCTGGAGAGCAGCGTCTGCGTCGAGCAGGAGGAGGACCTGGAGCGCCGGATGGACGCGTTCGAGGAGACCCTCGCCGAGGTGCTCGGCGAGATCCGCGACCGCGCGCCCGACGCCCGCGTGCTCGTGCTGGGGTACCCCCGGCTGTTCCCCGAGGAGCCGCCGGGCATGTACTACACGCTGACCGTGAGCGACCAGGTCTGGTTGAACTCCCTGGCCCAGCGCTTCAACGAGCGCATCCGCGACGGCGTCTACGAGGTGGACGGCGAGGTGTACGGCGGTCGCCGCACCGGCAGCGTCGAGTACGTGAACACCTTCTCCGCCCTCAACGGGTACGAGGTGAGCGCGGAGGAGTCCTGGTTGAACGGCATCGTGCTCGGCCAGCTGGGCGAGGGCCTGCGCGTGGACCGGGCCAGCTTCCACCCCACCGCCCAGGGCCAGATGTCCATCGCCGAACGCGTGCGCCTCCAGATCCTGGAAGGGCCCGAACGCACCCTGTACGTGTCCCGGGAGACCCTGGAGGACGTCGACCCGGAACAGCTGATGTCGGAGCTGGGCGGCCCCCTGGACCCGGTCCGCGCCCCGGAGCCCTCCGGGTCGCCGGCCAACGAGGCCGACGCGCCCTAAACGTGTTCCGCGGAACATTCCGGGCACGCGGGAGGCGGGAGGCCCGCCGACGGCGGGGTGGGACCGGTGGTGCAGCCATCCGGTGAACGCCTCCCTCCCCTCGGCCTCGGACCGGCAGGTGGCGTAGGCCCGCGCGGCGGCCGGAGGGGCCCCGTCACAGCGGAGCCCCCTCCGGCCGGTCCGCTACCGCTCAGCCCTGAGTTCCTCCAGGACCTCGCCGAACCGGTCCAGACCCCAGTTGAGGTCCTCCTCGCTGATCACGAGGGGCGGCGACATGCGCACCGTGGAACCGTGGGTGTCCTTGACCAGGACGCCGTGCTCGGCGAGGCGCCTGCACAGCTCCTTGCCGGAGGCGAGTCGCGGGTCGACGTCGATGCCCGCCCACAGGCCGATGCTGCGCGTGGACACCACCCCGTTGCCGACGAACTCCTTCAGGCGGCGCTTGAGCACCTCGCCGAGGCGGCGCGTGTTGTCCAGGTAGGGCCCCTCGGTGAGCATCCGGACGACCGTGGACCCCACCGCGCCGGCCATCGGGTTGCCGCCGAACGTGCTCCCGTGCTGGCCCGGCTGGATCACGCCGAGCACGTCCTCGTCGGCGACCATCGCCGACACGGGCAGGATGCCTCCGCCCAGCGCCTTGCCGAACAGGTAGGCGTCGGGGACCACCCCGCTGTGCTCGCAGGCGCGGACGGTGCCGGTGCGGCCGAGACCGGACTGCACCTCGTCAGCGATGAACAGCACCCGGTTGGCGTCGCAGATCTCCCGCACCCGGGGCAGGTAGTCCGCAGGGGGCACGATCACGCCCGCCTCGCCCTGGACCGGCTCGATGAGGACCGCCGCCGTGGTGTCGTCGACGGCCTCCTCCACGGCCGCGGCGTCGCCGTACGGCACCGACCGGAAGCCCGGGGTGTAGGGGCCGAAGCCCGTCCTGGCCTCCGGGTCGGACGAGAACGAGATGACCGTGGTGGTGCGGCCGTGGAAGTTGGCCCCCGCCACGACGATGGTCGCCCGGTTCTCCGGGATGCCCTTGACCTCGTAGCCCCACTTGCGGGCCACCTTGATGCCGGTCTCCACCGCCTCGGCGCCGGTGTTCATCGGCAGGACCTTCTCCTTGCCGACCATGTCGGCGAGGGCGCTCACCCAGGGTCCGAACTGGTCGTTGTAGAAGGCGCGGCTGGTGAGCGTGACCCGGTCCAGCTGCCGGTGCGCCGCCGCCAGCAGGTCGGGGTTGTGGTGGCCGAAGTTCATGGCCGAGTATCCGGCCAGGCAGTCCAGGTACTTCCTTCCCTCGACGTCCGTGACCCAGGCTCCGCGGCCCTCGGCGATCACGACGGGAAGGGGTGAGTAGTTGTGCGCGGATCGCGCCTGTGCCAGCGCGATGTGCTCGGCGCTGGAGAATCCCTGTCCGCCGGGGTTTCCGGCGGAGTCCTGCTGGCCCAGATTCTGGGTGTTGTCCATCTAGCCGCTCCGATCACCATTGACCGATGTCAGACAGTAGATACCCACCGGACGGCCCTGTAGAGCCCTCCGGCGGAGGTCCCCACGAGTTGAGCAGATGATCCGGCGGGCCCACAAGGGGTGAGGCGTATCACAGATCGCCACCGGGGCCCGGAACCCGTGCGGGAGGCCCCCTCCCGACCCCCTGAGCGGCCCCCCTCTCATCCGTGGTGACCTGGTACGACACCCTGGGTGACGCGCTCCACAGCCCCGACGGCGATCGGCTCCTCCCCCGAGGGGTACCGTCGCACCAACGAGCCACAGTGCCGCCGCGAGCCCCTCCGCCGTGGACGGCCCGTCGACCGATGGGAGGTCGGGCGTGCCCACCTCAGTGCCCCCGGTGTCCGCGGACGCCCCGTTCTCCCTCGCGGCGCTGCTCGCCGCGGTCACCGACGCCGTCCCCGACCGGACGGCCCTGGTCGCCGGGCCCCGGCGCCTCACGTACCGGGCCCTGCACGACCGCTCCGTCCGCCTCGCCCGCCACCTGGTCGGCGCGGGCGTGGGCCGCGGCGAGCACGTCGCGATCCTGGCCTTCAACCGCGCCGAGTGGATGGAGTCCTTCCTCGGCGTTCTGCGCGCGGGAGCGGTCCCGGTCAACGTCAACTACCGCTACGTCGCGGGCGAGCTGCGGCACGTCCTGGCCGACTCGCACGCGGTCGCGCTGATCGCGGAGGACTCCCTGGCGTCCACGGTCGAGGCCGTGCTCCCGGACCTCCCCCGGCTCCGCCACGTGGTGCTCGTCTCCGACGGCTCCGTGCGCGGCGCCGAGGGGGTCGGCTACGAGGAGGCGCTGGCCGCCGCGCCGGAGGGCGCGGCCCTTCCTCCGACCAGCGGCGAGGACCACTACCTGCTCTACACCGGGGGCACCACCGGCTACCCCAAGGGGGTGCTGTGGCGGCAGGCCGACATCTTCCGCGCCGCCCTGGAGCGGCGCTCCCCCGGCGCCCCCCGGGCCCGGACCCTGGACGACGTGGCCGGGCGCGCCGCCCGGTGCTTCCCCCAGCGCATGCTGGTGCTCGGCCCGCTCATGCACGCCGCCGGGCAGTGGAACGCCCTGAGCATGCTGCTGTGCGGCAAGCAGGTGGTGCTGTCCACCGACCGCAGCTTCCGGCCCGACCGGGTGCTGGAGACGGCGCACCGGGAGGGCGTGCACACGGTCCAGCTGGTGGGCGACGCCATGGCCCGCCCGCTGGCCCGGCACCTGCTCACCGAACCCGGCCTGTGCCCGGACCTGACCGCCGTCCGCTCCGGCGGCACACCGCTCACCCCGCAGGTGCGCGGCCTGTGGCGCGCCTGGCGCGAGGACGTCGCCCTGGCCGACTCCTACGGGGGGTCGGAGACGGGCGTGTGCGGTTCGGCGACCGCCGCGGAGGGGAGCGGCGGACCGGACGGCTCCGTGTCCCTGGAGGGGGCCGCCGACGCCCGCAGCTTCACGATGGGCGGCAGCATCGCGGTGCTGGACCAGGCGCTGCGCCCGCTCCCGCCGGGCTCGCCCGAGGTCGGCCGGATCGCGCGCACCGGCCGGATCCCGCTCGGCTACTACAACGACCCCATCACGACGGCCCGCACCTTCCCCACCGACGCCGACGGGCGCCGCTGGGCCCTGTCCGGCGACTTCGGGACGCGGGCCGGGGACGGGTCGATCGTCCTCCTGGGGCGCGGGAGCGCCGTCATCAACACCGCCGGGGAGAAGGTGTACCCGGAGGAGGTGGAGGCCGCCCTGAAGGCGCACCCCTCGGTGGAGGACGCGATCGTGGTGCCCGCCTCGGACGAGCGGCTCGGCCAGAGGGTGACGGCCCTGGTCTCCCTCGCCGCGGGGGCCCGCCTGGAGGAGGCCGCCCTGCTGGACCACTGCCGCGTGCGCCTGGCGGGGTTCAAGGTCCCGAGGACCGTCCACTTCGTGGACCGGGTGCGGCGCACGGCCGTCGGTAAACAGGACTACCGGTGGGCGGCGTCGGTGGCCCGGGACGAGGGCGGGGTCCCGCGTCCGAGCCCGCTGCGGTACTGACGGCCGCGGTCCGCGGAACCGCCCGGCGCGGGGGCGGGGGCGGCGGCCGGCCTGTGGAGGACCACACCCTGTCACTGAGACGAAGCACAGTTTTCGGATGCTATCCGGCGACCCTGCCACAGGGCCGAAAATTACGTCATTCCAGGACAAAGGCCACGTAAGGGTTCTGCCAGGCCTCGCTTTGGCGGCTCCAGACGGGGTGCGGTCGTCCACAACTCTCCTCAGCGCCTGCCCACAGCGGCCTCCGCCCCTTGTACCTTAGATCCCGACGGCCGCGATCTCCGGCCGATTCGGACAGTCTCCTTTTCGCCTCATCCCCACCCGTCGCACATTCGCGTGCGCGGGCGAGACCCTTAGGACGGAGGAAGGCGCACCTCTCCCGGACTCCCCGGGTAGCGTCCAACCACCCAGATGGCCAATTCCGCAGGCTCCTACCTCCTCGACGCGGTGCGCGGCGGCGCCGTGGGCGCCTCCGAAGCCCTTCCGGGCATCAGCGGCGGGACCGTCGCCCTCATCGTCGGCCTCTACGACAAGCTCATCGGCGGCGCGGGCCACATGGTCAGCGGGATCAAGCGGTACGTCACGGACGTCCCGCGCGGGCGCGGCAGGGCCCGCGCGCAGGAGCAGTTCCGACAGGTGGACTGGAGCGTCCTGGTTCCCGCGCTGGTCGGCATGGCCGTGTTCCTGGTCCTGGCCGCCCTCCTCCTGGCGCCGCTCGTCGACGCCTACACCCGGTACGCCTACGCCCTGTTCTTCGGCCTCGTCCTGGCGTGCCTGTGGATCCCCTACTCCGGGGCGGGCCGCCCCTGGAGGGCCGGGCACTACGCCGTGGCACTGGTGTTCGCCGTGGCCGCCTTCGTGCTCACCGGGCTGCCGGGCGCCAACCTGCCGACCCACCCGGCGGTCGTCTTCCTCGCCGCCGCGGTGGCCGTCTGCGCGCTCGTCCTGCCGGGGCTGTCCGGCTCCTTCATCCTGCTCACACTCGGGCTCTACGAGCCGACGATCAGCGCGGTCGGCGACCTGGACATCGCCTACCTGGCCGTCTTCGCCCTGGGCATGCTCACCGGCCTGTCCCTGTTCGTGAAGCTGCTCCAGCACCTCCTGGAGAACTTCCACCACATGACCCTCGTTGTACTCACCGGCCTCATGGCCGGTTCGCTGCGCGCCCTGTGGCCGTGGCAGACCGAGTCCCGCGAGGTCGTCACCCCCACCGACGTCCCTGTGACAGTCGTCTTCATCGTCGCCGGTTTCGTGATCGTGACCGCGGCCATCGTCTGGGAGCGCCGCAAGCGCTCCCGGGCCGAGGCCGCCCGCGTCGCGGCCGGTGTCCGACCGGAAAGAACGGAAAGCCACTTCTCATGACAGCGAATCTGTGGACGGCGTCGAACCTGGCGATGGAAGGCGAGGTCGTCCACGAGTACGAGGGCTTCATCGGCTGGGTGCTGAGCCTGATGACGACCCTGGGCGAGCCCGGCGTCGGCGTGGCCCTGTTCATCGAGACCTTCTTCCCCCCGATGCCGAGCGAGGCGGTCCTGCCCGGTGCGGGCTTCCTCGCCTACGACGGGCACATGAACGTCTGGCTCGCCATCCTGTGGGCCACGATCGGCTGCCTGGTCGGCGCCTGGGGCTTCTACGCGATCGGCGCCCTGCTGGGCCGGGACCGCACCAAGTGGCTGGTGGAGAAGACCCCCCTGCTCGAGGTCGAGGACTTCTACAAGGCCGAGCGCTTCTTCGCCCGCTTCGGCGGCCTCGCCGTGCTCCTGGGCCGGTGCGTGCCGCTGGTGCGCAGCTTCATCTCGGTCCCCGCCGGCATCGAGCGGATGCCCATCCTCAAGTTCTCCGTGTACACCGTGATCGGCTCCGCCGTCTGGAACTCGATCTGGATCGGACTCGGCTACGCCTTCGGCCCGGCCATCAAGCCGATCCTGGTGCAGTGGAGCGGCCTCATCAGCAACATCGTGCTGGTCGTCATCGCCCTGCTGTTCCTGTGGTTCGTCATCGTCCGCGTCCGCAAGCTGCTCAAGGCCCGGTCCGCGGACAACGCCCCCACCCTCTGAACGGCGCCGGCAGCCGTACGGGCCCCTCGGGCCCGCGCGTCCGGAACACATACGCCGACCCCCTCGGGTCGGCCGCACACTGAGCGGGGCCGCCCACGCGGCGGCCCCGACGGCGCGGGGTGCCGGTGAGTCCACCGGCTGAGAGCACACCCGTCGAACCTGCCCTAGTTCGTACTAGCGAAGGAACGCCCATGAGCGCGTACAACATCGTGTCCATCGCCGGCAGCGACCCCAGCGGGGGCGCCGGGATCCAGGCGGACCTCAAGGCCTTCTCCGCACACGGCGCCTTCGGCATGACCGTGGTCGCGGCCCTCACCGCCCAGTCCACGCGCGGCGTCACCGGGGTCCACCCGATCCCCGCCGATTTCGTCGCCCACCAGATGGACACCCTCTTCTCCGACGCCACGGTGCACGCGGTCAAGGTCGGCATGCTCGGCACGGCCGAGGTCACCGAGGCCGTCGCCGAGGCGATCGGGCGCCACGGACTGCCCCACGTGGTGGTGGACCCGGTGATGGTGGCCAAGAGCGGCGACCGCCTGCTGGAGCCCTCCGCCGTCGACGCGCTGCGCACCCGGCTGCTGCCCCGGGCGGACCTGGTCACGCCGAACCTGCCCGAGGCGGCCGACCTGCTGGGCGAGCCGGAGGCGGCCGACCTGGCGGCGATGCACGAGCAGGCCCTCCGGCTGCTGGAGTTCGGTCCGCGCGCGGTCCTGCTCAAGGGAGGCCACCTGGCCGGAGAGGACTGCGTCGACATCCTCGTGGCCCAGGGCTCCGCCCCGGTCGAGTTCCGCTCGCCGAGGGTCCGCACCCGCAACACGCACGGCACGGGGTGCACCCTGTCCTCCTCGATCGCGGCCCTGCTTCCGCAGCGGCCGGACACGGCCTCCGCCGTGGGCGACGCCAAGGCCTACCTGACCGAGGCGCTCCGGCGGGCGGACGAGATCGACGCCGGAGGCGGGCAGGGGCCCGTGCACCACTTCCACGCCTGGTGGAAGTAGGACCCGCCGACCGGGGGGCGGCACCGACGCCCTCCCCCGCGGGACCGGGCCCGGCGGAGCGGCGCGTCCGCCTCCGCCGGGCCCGGCCGCGTTCGCGGCGGCCGGGGGCGCGGCGGGCCGCCGGTCGTGCCGCTACCCCCGTACGGGCTCCATGACCGCGTCCGGGTCCCGCCAGTCCGGGTGGGCGAAGAACTTCCTCGTCTCCGCGACGACCACCGGGGACAGCAGGAGCAGCCCGATCAGGTTGGGCAGGGCCATGAGGCCGTTGGCGATGTCGCTGAACAGCCACACCGCGTCGATCTGCGCCGTGGCGCCGACGTAGACGACCGCGATGAACAGCAGCCGGTAGGGCACGACGAGCGAGCGCCCCGCCAGGTACACGACGCACCTCTCGCCGTAGTAGGCCCAGCCGAGGATGGTCGTGTAGGCGAAGACCACCACCGCGCAGGCGACGAACACGGGCCCCAGGCCCGCCAGGTCCGGGCTGATCCGGCCGAGGCCGGCCTCCATCGCGGATGTGGTGAGCAGAACCCCCTTGTCGCTGCCCTCCACCCCCGCGGCGTCGGGGTCCTGCCACACCCCGGTCGTGATGATCATCATCGCGGTCAGGGTCAGCATGATCACGGTGTCGACGAAGGTCTGCGTCATCGCGACGAGGGCCTGGCGGACCGGCTGGTCGGTCCTGGCCGCGGCGGCGGCGATGGCGCCGGTGCCCATGCCGGACTCGTTCGAGAAGATGCCGCGGGAGACGCCCTGGCGGATGACGTACATCAGGGTGGCGCCCGCGAACCCGCCCGCCGCGGAGGTGCCGGTGAAGGCGTCGCCGAGGACCAGTGCGAAGGCGGGGCCGATCCGGTCGTGGTGCACCGCCAGGACCAGCAGGTTCATGAGGACGAAGCCGATGATCATGAACGGGACCACGGCGGAGGCGACCCGGCCGATCCCCTTGATGCCGCCGAGGACGACCACGGCGGTCAGCAGCATCAGGACCACGCCGACGGCCCGCTGGTCGGCGCCGGTGGCGTCGTTGACCGCCTCGGCCACGGCGTTGGCCTGGGTGCCGTTGCCGATGCCGAAGGCGGCCACCGCCCCGAAGACGGCGAACGAGCAGCCGAGGAGGACGCCGAGCCCTCCGGGGAGGCCCCGGCGCAGGTAGTACATCGGGCCGCCGGCCTGCTCGCCCCTCTCGTCCGTGACCCGGTACTTCACCCCGAGCAGGGCCTCGCTGTACTTGGTGGCCATGCCCAGGACGCCGGTGACCCACATCCAGAAGAGGGCTCCCGGTCCGCCGAGTCCGATGGCCAGGCCCACCCCGGCGATGTTGCCGACGCCGGTCGTCGCGGCCAGGGCGGTGTTGAGGGCCTGGAAGTGCGAGATGTCGCCCCTCAGGTCCTCGCCGACCTCCTCCCGCCGGACGAGGGCGAGCCACAGGGCGTGGGCGAGCCGGGTGAACTGGAGCGCCCGCAGCCGGATCGTCAGGTAGACCCCGGTGACCAGCAGCAGCGGGAGGAGGACGAGCGGACCCCAGACGATGCCGCTCAGTACTCCGGCCATGTCGAGCAGCAGGTCCACGGGGGTCTCCGTCTCGGTGCGCGCGTCGGCCCGGCGCCACCGGCACGGCGAGGCGGGGTCCGGCGGTCCGGGGGGTCGTGCCGACGGTAGTGGACACCGCGCGGTGTCGCCGGGAAATCGCGGCAACACGCGGCGGAGCCGTGTCCCCCGCTCCCCGGGGCCTCCTCACCGGGGGCCGGGGGACGCCCGCCCTCCGGACGCTCCGGCCCCCGCAGGCGCGTGTGGGCGTGCAGCGGTCAGGAGTCGTCCTTGTGGGAGAGGGCGAGCCTGCTCAGCACCTCGGCGGCCCGGACCGGGTCGGCGCCCCGGCCCACGGCGATGCCGAGCAGGTAGGTGGTGAGCGGGGCGGCGGGGCGGGCCACCGAGTGGGCGGCGTCCTTGGCGAGGTCGAGGACGCGGTCGACGTCCTCCTTGCCCAGGGGCTCCGTACCGGTCAGTTCCAGTTCACGGCGGACGGCTTCCGCCCATTCGACGAGGGTCACCGGGCGACTCCTAGGAGAGGGATGGCGGTCACGTCAGGCGATCATAGCCACCCTGGTGTCACCGGGCGGCCACAGGCGCGCGCGGGCGGGTCACCGTCCGATCGCCCGACCCACGCCTGCGCTTCGGGAGGGGTTCCCCCCGTGCCGGACCGCGGTTCATCCGGCGGTCCTAGTGTCGGCACCAGCCTTCCCCCGGCGTTGGGAGCCCCCGCATGCCACCGACCGAGCCCTCTCAGCCGCTTCGCGTGGCGATCGTGACGGAGTCCTTCCTCCCCCAGGTCAACGGGGTGACCAACTCCGTCTGCCGGGTCGCCGACCTGCTCGCCTCGCGCGGGCACCGGGCCCTCGTCCTGGCTCCCGGCCCCGGACCGTCCTCCTACGCGGGCTTCCCCGTGGTCCGCATGCCCTCGCTCCCCCTTCCCTTCTACCGGGACTTCCCCGTGGGCCTTCCCGCCCGGCGCACGATGACCGCGGCCGTCCGCGCCTTCGCCCCCGACGTGCTGCACCTGGCCTCGCCCGCCCTGCTCGGGTCCGCGGCGGTGGAGACCGCCCGCCGCTGGGCCCTCCCGACGGTGGCGGTGTTCCAGACCGACCTCCCCGGCTTCGCGGCGCGCTACGGCCTGCCCGGCGGCGACGGCGTCTGGTCCCTGCTCAAGCGCACGCACTCCGCCGTCGACCGCACGCTCGTCCCCTCCTCGGCCGCCATGGAGGCGCTGTCCGGGCGCGGGTTCCCCCGGCTGGACCTGTGGCGGCGCGGTGTCGACGCCCACCGGTTCTCCCCCGCCCACCGCGACGACGGCCTGCGCCGCAGGCTCGCGCCGAACGGCGAGACCGTCGTGGGCTACGTGGGGAGGCTGGCCCGGGACAAGCGGGTCGACCTGCTCGCCCACGTGGCCCGCCTGCGCAACATCAGGCTGGTCGTGGTCGGGGACGGCCCCGAGCGCTCCCGCCTGCGCCGCCGCCTGCCCGACGCCGTCTTCACCGGGCAGCGCACGGGCTCCGAGCTGTCCCGGCTGTACGCGTCGATGGACGTGTTCGTCCACACGGGGGCCGACGAGACGTTCTGCCAGGCCGTCCAGGAGGCGCTGGCCTCGGGGGTGCCGGTGGTCGCCCCCGCCGCGGGCGGGCCGCTGGACCTGGTCGTCCCCGAGCACAACGGGCTCCTGTTCGCGCCGGACTCGGTCCGCGAGCTGCGCGTGGCGGTCGGGCGCCTGGCCCACAACAGGGCCGTGCGGGAGAGGATGGCCGGGCGGGCCCGCGCCTCGGTGGAGCACCGCAGCTGGGAGGCGGTCGGCGACCAGCTCATCGGCCACTACCGGGCGGTGATCGCGCCCAGCCGCGAGCTGGCGGCGCGGGGGACCGACACCGCGCGGTCAGCCTGAGCGCTTCCGGTCGGCGGGACGGCCGCGGGCGGGGGTCGGAGCGGCCCGTCACCGGACAGGGCTCCGGCCTCCCCCGGAAGGAGCGTCCGGGGGAGGCCGGAAGAGTGTGCGCCCGCCCCGCCCCCTTCCACGGGGCGGACGCCGGGATGGTCTAGCCGACGGTCTGGGCGGTGGCCCGGGCCCGCGTGACGACGGCGCCGGGAGCGGCGTCGAGCAGCATGGCGAGGACCTCGTCGAGCCTGTCCAGGTGGGCGCGGATCCAGGGCAGGGCCAGCGGGTCCGTGGCGGCGAGCGCGGTGTAGCGGCGCTCCTCGGACTCCCCGTAGAGGAGGCTGGTGGCGACCCTCATGCGCAGGGCCCCGGCCCCCTCGCCGAATTCGAGGGCGGGCAGGACACCCATGCCGAAGCGGTCCAAAAGCAGCCCGGTCAGCGCCGGTCCGGTGGTCACGCCGTGCAGGGCGGCCAGTCTCCCGCGGACCGGCTCGAAGTCGGGGTAGAGGTAGAACGCGGCGCGCGGGGCGGCGACGGTCGCGCCGGCGCGCTCGAAGGCCCCGGCGACCGCGCGGGCCACGATGCCGTGCAGGCGGCTGCTGCGGTCGATGTGGTCGACGAGTTCGGCGGGCTCGGTGAAGGCGTGGGAGGCGGCCTCCTGGACGGGGGCGGCGGGGCTGGACCAGATCTCGCTGGCCACACCCAGCAGCCCGCCGCGCAGCCGGTGGCCGGCCTCGGAGTCGGGAAGGCGCAGCACGCCGATCCGCCATCCGCCCAGGGCGAGGTTCTTGCTCAGGCCGGTGGAGATGACGGTGCGCTCGGGCGCGTACTCGGCGGGGCTGTGGATCTCGACGGGGTCCTCGCCCGGGCCCGCCGGATGCACCAGGTCCCGGTAGATCTCGTCGGAGATGATCAGCAGGTCGAGCTCGCGCGCCACCTCGGAGAGCCTGCGGACGGTGTCGGCGTCGGCCACGGTCCCGGTGGGGTTGTCCGGCAGGGTGACGACGACGGCGTTGACCGTCCGCCCCTCCTCGCGGGCGGCGGTCACCGCGGCGTGCAGGAGGTCGGGCTGCGGCACGCCGCCCTGGCCGGTGGCCGTGGGGACCAGGATCGGCCGCTGGCCGACCAGGCGGCTCTGCGCGGCGTAGCTGACCCAGCTGGGCGCGGCGATCGCGGTGTCGCCGCCGATCTCCAGCAGGAGGCTGTACAGGAGCGGCTTGCTGCCGGGGCCGGCGATGACCAGGCCGGGGTCGGTGGGCAGTCCGCGGCGTTCCCAGTAGCCCGCCGCGGCCTCCCGCAGGGCCGCCGACCCGGCGACGGGACCGTAGGCGTTGGCGCCGTTGCCGGCGGAGAGCCGGTCGCGCATGACCGGGTGGACCGGGAGCCCGGCCTCTCCGAAGCCGAGCGGCAGAACGCGCACCCCCTGGCGCCGCTTCTCGGCGAGGGCTTCGTTGACGGCAAGGGTGGCGGACACAGTGACGGTCATGGACGACTCATCTCCGGCTCATCGTTCGGCGCTCGACCGCGCCTCGGTGCGGCGGTCTGTCATGCCTCACCCTGCCCCGCTCCGGTCATCAGTACAAGCGAGTCTTTTCGATGCTGAGCGTAAGATGTCCTTATGCTCGATCTCCGACGCCTGCACGTCCTCCGCGAGTTCAGCGTCCGGGGCACCATCGCGGCCACCGCGAGCGCCCTCGGCTACACGCCTTCCGCGGTCTCCCAGCAGCTGGCCAGACTGGAGCAGGAGACGGGTGTCGCGCTCCTGGACCGCTCCCCCAAGGGCGCCGAGCTGACCGACGCCGGACGGCTGCTCGTGACCCAGGCGGAGGAGATCCTGGCCCTGGTGGAGGCGACCGAGTCGGTGCTCGCGGAGCAGGCGGACGTCGCCCTCGGCATGGTGACCGTCACGGCGTTCCCGACCGCCGCCGTGGCGTTCGCCCCCCTGCTCGCCCCGCCGCTGCGGCGGCACGAGGGGATGCAGCTCGTCCTCCGGCAGACCCTGCTGTCGACCGGGCCCCAGAAGGTGCGGTCGCGGGAGGTGGACATCGCCCTGGTCGACGACTGGTCGGGGCAGCACCCCGGCCGGGGCCCCGACGGCGGGCTGCGCCACATCCACCTGCTGCGCGACCCCCTGGTGCTGGCGGTGCCGGAGGACCACAGGCTGGCGGACCCGGCCGAGCCGGCGACACTGGACCGCCTGCTCGGCGAGTCGTGGATCGTGGCTCCGCAGACCGAGCGATCGCGCTACGGAACGGACCGGCTCCTGGCCGAGGTGGGCGGGCTTCCCGCCACCACCTGGGAGTTCGAGGGCCTGGGGACCATCCTGAGCCTGGTGTCCCGGGGCATCGGGATCGCCGCCGTCCCGGCCCTGGCGATGGTGGGCTCCCCCGCGGGACTGGTCTGCCGGCGGCTCCCCGCGTCGGCTCCGGAGCGGCACGTGTACGCGGTGGTGCGCCCCGCCTCGCTGCGCAGGCCCGCGGTGCAGGTGACGCTGGCGGCGCTGCGCGAGGCCGCCCGGCAGGTCGAGCGGGAGCTCGCGGAGGTCGCGGACCTGTAGTCCGCCCCCCGGGACCGCGTCAGCCGGCGCCGGGCCGCCCGTGGACCGTCCTCCGCGAGGGGTACCGCTCGTCGCCCACGGGATCCCCCTCCGGGTTCCAGCTCCAGGAGACGGCCGGGGTGACGTGCAGGAACACGCCGGGACCGATCATGCCCGTCCGCTCGAACGCCTGCTCCGCGCGGCCGTAGAGCCGGATGCCCCGCGCGACGAACGGTTCGGGGGACAGCAGGTCGTCCACGACCGGCGCCGCCCTGCCCGGCCCGTCGCCGAGGTCGCGGAACCTCCGGGTCCGGGTGACGGACGCCGCGCCCCCGATCCAGACGTGCGCGCCGTCGAACTCGAACGCCGCCGGGACGACGTCGGGCTGCCCTCCGGGGCCGACGGTCGCCAGGCGCGCGAGCGGTCGGGAGCGGAGGTGGTCGGTCCCGGCTTCGGTGAACGACGCGGGCTCTCGACCTCCGGGCCCCTCGGCGGGGCCGTCGCGCGGACAGGACGGGGCCGGGACACGGGCCGCGCCGGACCAGGGCCCGGGGCGCTCCACAACGGCGTGTGGCCCGGCCCTCCCGGGCCGGACCACACGTCGGTCGGATCGCGTTCGGCGGCCCCCCGGGGCTCCGACGCCTCGCACCGGTTCACTCGCCGCCGTCCCTGCCGCGGCTCCTGTCGATCCTGCGCCGCAGTCTGCGGCAGACGTGGAGCGCGCGGTCGCGGTCGTCCCGGGCGTTCCACCATCGCGCGTAGGCTTCCAGTCTGCGTTGTCTCAGCGCCTCCAGTTCGGCCTCCATCCGGGTCACCCTGTGCTCCAGGTCGATCCGCTCGCGCTCGAACGACGACATGTCGCGCTCATGGAACCCCGCCTCCCTCTCGGCGTCGGCGAGCCGAGCGGAGAGGGCCTCGGCGGCGTTCCCGCCGCGGGCGGTCCGGCTGCGGCCGGCCTGTCCACTGATGCCTTGGAACCACACAGTGTCTGGTGTTTCCCGAAGGGCCCCAACATCACCGTTCGCCACGCAAAGAATACGGAAAGTGGCAAAAGGTTCAAGTTTCCCTTTTTGGACATACAGCCCAATTGACTCACACCGCGACCGGGCGCGCGGAGAACTCCCTCTCCGCCCTCAGCGGTACGGGGGTGGCCCCCTGGAGACGCACGTAGACCGACTCGAAGCGCTCCAGCGACCGGTGGTGGTCGTGCCGCAGGGCGATCTCGCGGCTGGCCTCGCCCAGGGAGCGGCGGGTCCGCTCGCTCCCGAGGACCGAGAGCAGCCGGTCCGCCAGGCTCTCCGGGTCGCCCGGCGGGAAGAGGAACCCGTTGCGCCCCACCTCCACCAGGTGCGGCAGCGCCATCGCGTCGGCGGCGACCACCGGCAGGCCGGTGGACATCGCCTCCAGCGTGGCGATGCTCTGGAGCTCGGCCACGCCCGCTATCGCGAACGCGTCACCCGCCGCGTACACCAGCGGAAGGTCCTCGTCGGGGACGAACCCCAGGAAGAACACCCGGTCCGCCACCCCCAGCTCCGCCGCCAGGGCCCGCAGCTCCTGCTCGCGCGCCCCGATCCCCGCCAGCGCCAGCTGGGCGTCCCTCTCCGGAAGGATCCGCGCCAGCGCCCGGATCGTGTCGTCGATCCTCTTCTCCGCGTCGAGCCGCCCCACGAACACGACCGTGTCCCGGTCCGGAAGGCCGAACCTGGCCCTCGCCGCCGACCGGTCCCGCGGCCGGGGGTGGAAGCGCTCCAGGTCGATCCCGCACGAGACGGCCTCGACCTCCCGGGCGAACCCCTTCTCCCTGAGGAGTCCGGCCGCGCGGGGCGTCGGCGTCGTCACGTGGTCGGCCTCCCCCGCCGCCCGGACCATGTCCTTCCACGCCAGCGCCCCCACCGCCGACTGCATCGACCGGGGCACCCGGGCGTGCGCGTACAGGTTGTCCGGCATGAAGTGGTTGGTCAGGACCACCGGGATGCCCTCGGCCCGGCCGCGGTGCATCGCCGACCGGCTGAGGGTGAAGTGGCTCTGCGCGTGCACGACGTCCGGGTCGAAGCGCCGCAGGAGCCTGGTGATGTGCCCGCCCATGCCCAGGGGGACCGCGGCCCGCATACTGGGCTGGAAGGGCAGGCGCGCGGAGCGCAGGCGGTGCTCGGTGACCGCCCCGTCGACCGTCACGTAGGGGTCGCCCACCTCGGAGGGGCACACCACGTGGACCCGGTGCCCGCGGCCCGCGAGCCCCTCGGCGAGGCGGTGGGCGAAGTACCCGGCGCCGTTGACGTCGGGCGGGTACGTGTCTGTGGCGATCAGGACACGCAGCGGGCGGCTGGGCTCGGCCATGGTGGGTCTCCTTCGTTCAACGTGTACGGGTACGGACCGTCGTCCCCGAGTGCCTCCGGCCGTCCGGGGCCTCGGGGTTGCGGTGGCGCGCCTGCGCCAGCGCGATGGTGCCCGTGATCGCCAGCACGCTGAAGGCCAGCGCTCCGATCCGGGCCGCGGGGGTCTCCGGCGCGCCCTCCCCCAGGAGGACGGCGCCTATCGCCACGCCGACGACCGGGTCGGTGATCAGGAGGGTCGCGTAGGCGGCGGAGAAGTGTCCCGTGCGGTAGGCGTTCTGCATCAGCAGGGCGCCGAAGACCGCCGTGACCACGGCGAGCAGGGTCAGCCAGCTGACGAGCCGGGTCCAGTCGTCGACCGCGTTCGCGGTGACCACCCGGGCCAGGCCGGAGGTGGTCCCCAGGGCCGCGCCGCCCGCGAGGGCGAGGAGCAGTGCCCTGACACCGCTTTTCATCCAGTGCGCGGTCAGGTAGACGAGGAGGCCCGCGCCGACCGCGGTCCCGGCGAGCACGAGGGCCGTGGAGGTCGGCAGGACGGGGACGTCGGAACCGTGCGGGAAGAGGAGGAGGACCCCGGTGAGGCCCACCATCACCGCGACCCCGGCGACGACCTGGGAGATCCCGACCCTCTGGCGGTTGAACACCGCCGACAGGACGATCGCGAACAGCAGGCCGATCACGCCCAGCGGCTGGATGACGGTCAGCGGCGCCCCGCTGAGGGCGATGAGGTGGAGGCTCGACCCGAGGACCGCGGCGGCGCTGCCGATCAGCCAGCGGGGCTGGCGGAGCAGGTGCAGCAGGAACCCGGCGCGGGCGACCTGCCGGCCGGGGGCCCGGACGGCGTCGCGCTCCTGGAGGGCGGAGCCGAGCGCGAGGCTGAACGCCCCCGTGACGGCGATGAGGACGGGCCAGAACATCACCTCGACCACCCGCCGCGCTCAACGGGTGTCCCCCGCCTCTCCGTCATCGCCGCATCCCCTGACGCTCGGTCCCGGCCCGGATCGTGGAACACCGGGCATGACCAGAACAGTACGAACGGGAGGGGTGTCCTGGCGATAAAGCCAACCCCCCTCCGTCGGTAGTGCCCACCCCACTGCGCGACGGGTCCTTGCACGCGCTGTGCCTCTTCTGCGACGGTTTTCGGCGCCTTCGTACCGCCTCGCCTGTTTCTACGTCTCCCGCAAAACACGGAGTGTTAAGAGCCATGCAGGGTCAAGACTGGGTATGGGGCAGGCGCGAACAGCCCTCCCCGGAGGACCGATTGACGCCGGGGGTGTGTTCGGGAGAGGCCCCGTGGCACTATGTCCGTGATTGGTCTAGACCGGATAGGAGCAGTTCGCCGTGCCCGACACCCCAGCCTCATCCCCGACCCCCCTCCCCGTGATCCCCCGCCCCTCCCGGACGGAGTCCGGTGGGCCGGGGGGCCTCACCCTCACCGCCGCGACCAGGGTCTCCGCCGACGCCGAAGCCCGGGGCACGCTCACGTGGCTCCAACGTGAACTCGGCGCGGCCACCGGGCTCCCCCTCGCCACCGGCGACGAGGCCAGCGCGCAGATCCGCCTCAGCGTCGATGCCCGGGCCGGTCTGGGAAGGGAGGGCTACCGGCTGATCGTGGACGACGAGGGCGCCATCATCGTCGGCAACGACCCCGCCGGGGTGTTCTACGGAGCGCAGACCCTGCGCCAGCTCCTTCCGCCCGACGCCTTCCGCAGCGCCCCCCTGGGCGGCGCCGTGTGGACCCTGCCCGCCGTGAGCGTCACCGACGCCCCGCGCTTCCGGTGGCGCGGCGCGATGCTGGACATCGCCCGCCACTTCTCCCCCAAGCGGGAGATCCTGCGGTTCATCGACCTCCTGGCGATGCACAAGCTCAACGTCCTGCACCTGCACCTGACCGACGACCAGGGCTGGCGGATCGAGATCCGCCGCTACCCGCGGCTCACCGAGGCCGGCTCCTGGCGGACCGAGAGCCAGCTGGGCGCGGGCAAGCCGCCCGAGTTCGACGGCCGCCCCCACGGCGGCTTCCTGACCCAGGACGACATCCGCGAGATCGTCGCCTACGCGGACGCCCGCCACGTCGCGGTCGTCCCCGAGATCGACGTGCCCGGCCACTCCCAGGCGGCCATCCACGCCTACCCGGAGCTGGGGGAGAGCGGCCTGATCCCGGTCGGGACCCAGTGGGGCGTCTTCGACGAGGTCCTCGCGGTGACCGACAACGTGCTGGAGTTCTACAAGAACGTCTTCGACGAACTCCTCGAACTGTTCCCGAGCACCTACATCCACGTGGGCGGCGACGAGTGCCCCAAGACCCAGTGGAAGAACAGCGCGTCCGCGCAGAAGCGGATCAAGGACGAGGGGCTGGCCGACGAGGACGAGTTGCAGAGCTGGTTCATCCGCCAGTTGGACGACCACCTGACGGCGCGCGGACGGCGGCTGCTCGGCTGGGACGAGATCCTGGAGGGCGGGCTGGCCCCGGGCGCGACCGTGATGTCGTGGCGGGGCGAGGAGGGAGGCATCGCCGCCGCCCGCGCCGGGCACGACGTGATCATGAGTCCCACCGCCACCTCCTACCTCGACTACAAGCAGTCCGAGTCCGAGGACGAGCCGATCCGGGTGGGGACGCTGCTGCGGACCGAGGACGTCTACACCGCCGGGACTGTCCCCCCCGGCCTCACCGAGGAGGAGGCCGCCCATGTGCTCGGTGCGCAGGTGAACGTGTGGGTGGAGCACATCGACACGCCGCGCAGGCTCGACTACATGGTGTTCCCCCGGCTGTCGGCCTTCGCCGAGAAGGTGTGGTCGGCGGGTGAGCGCGACTACGCCGAGTTCGAGCCCCGGCTGGAGCGGCACCTGGAGCGGCTGGACGCCGTCGGGGTGGAGTACCGGCCGCTGGACGGGCCGCGGCCCTGGCACACCCGCCCCGGGGTCCGCGGCTGGGGGGAGTAACGCCCCGCCGGGCCCGGCCGCCGACGCCGCGCGCGTCCCTGCGGTCGTCGGCCCCGGCCTCCGTCCGCCACACGGCGGACGGAGGCCGGGTGCCGGTCAGAAGTAGGTGGCGACCGCGTCCACGACGGTGTCGGCGTCGTCCACCACCGGGATGACGTGCCAGCGGTCGAACGCGGTGCACGGGTGCGAGATGCCGAACGAGAGCAGGTCCCCGGGACGGACGCCCAGTTCCGGCGGGACCCGCAGGTAGGCGTGGTGGTCGTTGAGGTCGGTGATCTCGACGCCCTCCGCCGCCTCCGCTCCCCCGTCCGCGCGGCGCAGCAGGCGCGGGACGGGGAACCCCTGGTCGTAGTTGGCCTCCCGGCGCCCCAGTGCGGCGATCGCCAGCCCCCTCTCCGGCGTCGAGGTCACCTGGGCCCACAGCTCCAGGGCGCCCGCGAGGGCCCCGGGCCCCTCGGGGAGGCGGTTGTAGGGGGTCGTCCTCCTGTACAGGCCGTCGTCGTGGGCGACGTAGGCCCCGCTGCGGAGGACGGGGATGTACTCGGTCCGGCCGCCCATCTCCTCCGCGACCAGGTCGAACCACGCGCTGCCGCCCACCGAGACGATCGGCTGGCCCACCCCGAGCGCGTCCGTGAGGGCGGCGGCGTCGCCGGAGAGGTCCCGGAGGAACCCCCGGACCGCGTCCGCGTCGCCCAGCGGCCCCTCGTAGCCGGCGACGCCCGCCAGGGCCAGCCCCGGCGCCTCCTCGACCGCGCGCGCGACGGCGAGGACCTCCTCGCGGGTGCGGCAGCCGGTCCGGCCGCCCGGCACCCCGCGCTCCACCAGGATCCGGAGGGGGCGCCCGCCCTCCCGGCCGGCGACGGAGCGGGCGGCTGCCGCGACCCCCTCGGCCGAGTCGGCGTAGAACAGGAACTCGAAGCCGGGATCGGCCGCGGCCTCGTCCGCCGCCCAGCGCAGAACCTTCCCGTCGAACAGCTGGTTGGCGAGCAGGATGCGGCGGACCCCGAACCGCCTGAGGTCCAGGACCTGGTTGGCGGTGGCGGCGGTGACGCCCCACGCGCCCGCGTCCAGCTGGCGCTGGATGAGGGCGGGTGCCATGGAGGTCTTGCCGTGCGGTGCGAACAGCAGCCCGCCCTCGCGGGTGAAGTCGGCGAGCGCGGTGATGTTGCGCTCCAGCGCGGAGGCCCTCAGGACCATCAGCGGCCAGGTGAAGGGACCCGTGAACAGGTTGTCGCGGCGGGCCGCGAACTCCTCCAGGGTGAGGGGCCCGCCCGGCCACCACAGCCCCTTGGTCCGCCAGTCGACGTGTTCCTGGGGGATGGTCAGCCGGTCGCTCACGTCGCCTCCTGCGCCAGTGCCGCGCGCCGGGGGCGACCCGTCGGGTCGCCCCCGGCGCGCGGGTTCGGTGTGGTCCGGACCGATCATGCCATCGGCGGCGGCGCGGCCACCAGGGTCAGTAGCGGACGAGTGCCGGCGCCGGTGTGGCGGCCCTGTCGATGGCGTCGCGCCCTCCGTTGAAGTCGGCGATCGCCCGCTGCCCCGTGTCGGGGAAGTCGGTGATGAAGCCGTCGACGCCGAGGCCGAGGACGTGGTCCATGCGCTGTCTGTCGTTGATGGTGTAGGGCATGATCTCCAGGCCCGCGTCCTGGACCCGCCGGACGTAGGCGGCGTCGATGGTGGTGTGGTTGGGGTTGATCATGTGTGCCCAGGTGAACTCGCCGATGCGCGCCTCGGGCACCCGTCCCAGGAGCGCGTGCGGGACGGACGGCAGCAGGGACTTGGAGCGGCGGACCGAGTCCCAGTCGAAGCTCTGCACGATGAGCTTGCGGGGTTCCCAGGCCGGGTTGTGCTCCAGCCAGGTCCGGCGCCCGGCCAGCTCCTCGGCGACCGCCCGCTCGATGCCGGGGTAGAGCGCCGGTTCCTTGACCTCCAGGAAGAGGTTGAGGTCCAGCCGCTCCAGCCGGTCGAGCGCCTCGTCGAAGGTCGGGATCCGCTCCCCGGTGAAGGAGGGCGCGAACCACGACCCCGCGTCGAGCCTCTTGATCTCCCTCAGGGTGAAGTCGCCGACGAGGTACGGGCTCCGGTCCGGGAAGACCGACTCGACGTTGGTGGTCCGGGCCAGCGTGGTGTCGTGCAGGAGCACGATGTGGTTGTCCGCCGTGCGCTGGATGTCGATCTCGACCGTCTCCGCCCCCAGCTCGTCGGCCGCGTCGAGTGCGGCGAGCGTGTTCTCCGGGGCGTGACCGGCGGCTCCCCTGTGGGAGACGGCGATCAGAGGACGTGTGGGGGATGCGTGCTGGACCTCGACGACGCTCCGGCTGCCCGTCCCCGCGGGGTCGAGGGCCGGTGCTGCGGGCGAGGCGCTGGCACTGACTGCAACGAAGAGTGAAACGGCTCCGACGACGATCCCGATGCGGTGCACCGGACCTCCCAGGTGAGCGTGAACAGGCCGACTGCTTCCTCAGGGTGAGCGCGCATGGTGACGGGGCGGTGACCGTGTGCAGAGCATTCGGTGATCCGCGGCCCATCATCTGGTGGTGAAGTGGCACCCAACACCACGTCTCACCCAGTGCATCCCTTTGATTACTTCATGTGTCATTTTTGACCACAGGGTCCCCCCATAACTACCCAGAGTCCTGAGATCATCACCTTCAGTAGTCGATTGGAAGGAACTCTCATGCGCAAGCACCACACGGGGTGGGTCGCGCTGTTCGGCGCCGCCGCCATCGCGACGTCGGGGCTGGTCGGTGTCCCCGCCGCGTCCGCGGACGCGAGGGACGGAGGAGGCCTGAGCTGGCCGCTGGTCAGACAGGGGACGTCCTCGTACAGCCTCGACGGCTTCGAGATCGCCTACCTGCCCCCGGGACTGGAGCGGTACGGGATCCACGCGTCCTCCACCACCGACCGGCAGGGCGTCCGCCAGTCGCAGATCTCCTGGGTCCAGGGACCCGACCAGCTGTACGGCCGGGTCTCGGTGATCCGCTCGGAGCGGGTGCAGGAACTCGACGACCTCCGCGAGAGCCGCTACACCCACCTGGCCGACAAGGGCCTGGAGCGGCTCGCGGCTGGCGAGGGCTTCGGGCGCGAGGCCTACCTGTCGGAGTCCACGGGCGACCTGTTCTGGCTGGAGCGGCCGGGCGTCGCCGTCACCACCCACCTCCAGCCGGAGCGGTGGGACCGCGGTGAACTGCTCGAGATGGCCGGATCCGTGACCGAGGAGTCCGGTTCGCCGGAGGCGCCGACGGCGGGGGTCCCCGAGGCTCCCGCCGAGGAGCAGCCGCAGGAGGCGCCGGCGGCGGAGGCGCCCGCCGAGGAGGCCCCCGCGGAGGAGGCCGCCGCGGAGGAAGCTCCCGTCGAGGAGGCTCCCGCCGAGGAGGCCGCACAGCAGGTCGAACCCGCGGCAGGGGATCCCGCCGAACAGGCGCCCGCGACGGAAGCCGAAAGCTCCGGAGAGGCGGGGGCCCCCGCCGAGGAGGCTCCGGCGGACGGCGCGGTGGAGGCCGCCCCGGTCGCGGACCCCGGCGCTCCGCAGGCGCCCGGGTCCGAGGAGGCCCCGGTCGGGGGAGCCCAGGAGGCTGTCGGCCAGGAGCCCGCCGGAAGCTCGGACGAGACCCCGGTGCAGACGCCCGCCGACACTCCCGTGGCGGCCGAACTGCCCGAGGGCGCCGAGGCCCGCCGGGTCGAGGAGTGCGTCCTCGACCGGTTCGTGGACTTCGGATCCGGCGCGACCGAACCGGTCGGCGCCCGGCTGCCCCTGGCCGAAGGGGAGTTCGTGGAACAGGCCCTGACCAAGGACCAGCTCACCGCGGAGGACCGCGACCGGCTGCTCGCCACCGTCTGGAACCACGGCGAGGAGGACGCCAAGACCGGTGCCGTCGGCCACTGCGCCGGGGAGCTCCGCCTGGATCCCGTCCAGGTGGAGGGCGTGATCGGCGCGGTCGTGGAGAGGGTCGGCGACCTCCTCCAGGAGCCCGCCCAGGAGGCGGCCCCGGCCGTGGAGCAGGTGTCGGACGGGAGCGGCGCCCAGGAGGGCGCCGCCGCGGACACGGGCGCCGAGCCCGTCGACCCCGTCGACCCCGTCGACGCCCAGGAGTGGGAGGAGATGTGGGCCTCGCTGCCCTGGAAGTTCGAGGCCGGCAGCGCCTGACCACGGCCGTCCCGGGGCGGCCCGGACCGGCCGGAGGGCCGGCCGGGACCGCCCCGGGATGAGCGGGGCCAGGGCGGGGCGGAGCGGCACCCGCCCGGCGCCGGGCGGGTGCCGGGCAGCACGGTGCGGACGCCCCCTGGGGACCCCCTACGTCAAGTCAACCCGGGGCCGGTGCGATGCACGAGCCCCGGGTTCCTTCTGTGGACGACGCGGGGAGGAGGACCGCGGACCGGTGGACGGTCCCTCCCCGACCCCCTCGGGCGGGAACATCCCATGATGTACCGTCACCTCCATGTCGGCGGCCGGGCGACCACGGCCGACCGCCCCGTCACCGCCCCCGTCCGGGGCTCCCCGGCCCAGGACACCGATGGCGACCGCCATCCCCCACCCCCGAGGAAGGGCCCGCTCAGATGCCCGGTTTCACCACACGTCCCCAGCTCCGCGGCGATTTCGGCATGGTCGCCTCCACCCACTGGCTGGCCAGCGCCACCGGCATGTCCCTGCTCGAACGCGGGGGCAACGCCTTCGACGCCGTCGTCGCCGCGGGTTTCACCCTCCAGGTCGTCGAGCCCCACCTCAACGGCCCCGGCGGCGAGGTCCCCGTCGTCTTCCAGGCGGCGGGCGCGGAGCCCCGCGTGCTGTGCGGACAGGGTGTGGCGCCGGCCGCGGCGACCATCGAGGCCTACGGGGGCATGGACCGCATCCCGGGCAGCGGCGTGCTCGCCGCCACCGTGCCCGGCGCCTTCGATGCCTGGATGCTGCTCCTGCGCGACCACGGCACGATGACCGTCCGCGACGTCCTCGACCACGCCATCGGGCTGGCCGAGCGCGGCTACCCCGTCCTGGACCGGATCGCCGCGGCCGTCACCGCCCTGCGCCCCGTCTTCTCCCGGCACTGGGCGGGTTCGGCCGCCGTCTACCTCCCCCACGGAACGGCGTCCGCGCCCGGCTCCCGGCTGCGCAACCCCGCACTGGCGGCCACCTACCGCCGGATCGTCGCCGAGGCCGAGGGGGTCGGCGGCGACCGCGAGGAGCAGATCGAGGCGGCGCGCAGGGCCTGGTCGCAGGGCTTCGTCGCCGGGGCGGTCGGCGAGTTCCTGGCCTCTCCCGTCCCCAGCGGCACGGGCGAGCCCCAGCGCGCCCTGCTCACCGCCCAGGACATGGCCGACTGGAGCGCCTCCTACGAGGATCCGGTCGGCGTCGCCTACGGGGCCCACACCGTGCACAAGACCGGCCCGTGGGGCCAGGGCCCCACCATGCTCCAGCAGTTCCGGCTGGCGGAGGCCCTGGGCACCGGCCACGACGTCCGCGACGGGATCAGCGCCGACTTCGTCCACCGGGTGGCCGAGGCGGCCAAGCTCGCCTTCGCCGACCGCGAGGCCTGGTACGGCGACCCGGACTTCACCGACGTCCCCCTCAAGGAGCTGCTCGGCTCCGACTACACCGCCGGGCGCGCCGCCCTGGTCGACGACGCCCGCGCCAGCATGGAGCAGCGGCCCGGCCGCGTCGGCGCCCGCTCCCCGTTCGAGCCTCCCCTGTACGTGCCCGGCCGGACCCCCGGCGACCGCACGACCGGGGAGCCGACCGTACGCGACGCGGCCCTCTCCAACCCCGCGGACCTGCGCGGCGACACCTGCCACGTGGACGTCGTGGACTCCTTCGGCAACATGGTCTCGGCCACCCCCAGCGGCGGCTGGCTCAGCAGCTCCCCCGTCATCCCCGACCTCGGCTTCCCGCTCGGCAGCAGGGCCCAGATGTTCTGGCTCGACCCCGACTCCCCCAACGCCCTGGCCCCGCGCAAGCGCCCCCGCACCACCCTGTCCCCGACCCTGGTCACCAGGGAGGACGGGCAGGCCGTGCTGGCGATCGGCACGCCGGGCGGCGACCAGCAGGACCAGTGGACGTTCACCGCGCTGCTGCGCATCCTCAACGGGGTGGACGACCTCCAGGAGGCGCTGGACACACCCATGTTCCACACCAACGCCTTCCCGAGCTCGTTCCACCCGCGCGAGACGGTCCCCGGGGACCTGGTCGTGGAGCCCGGCGTCGGCGAGGACACGATCGCGGACCTGGTGGCACGCGGGCACCGGGTGCAGGTCGCGCAGCCGTGGTCACTGGGGCGGCTGGCGGCCGTGGCCCGCGACCCCGACACCGGCGAGCTGCGCGCGGCCGCCGACGCCCGCGCGTCGCAGGGGTACGCGGCGGGCCGCTGACACGGAGGGGACACGGGGCGGCGGCCCACGGGACGGCGCCGGCCGCGATGTGGTCCGGGTGCGGATTGAGAGCGCTTGCCTGCCTTGATCTGGCCTCTTGCCAAATCGTCCGGTCACTGCTTATGTAGACCTGTGCAGCGGATCCCCGGGAACTCCCGGAGTGCCCTCCGCCGCAACTCGGAACCATTGAATACGGGGTTCGCGCGCTGTCTCCCCCTCCCTCAGCGACGGCCCTGTTCCCCCTCCTGACCGAGGCCTGCCTTCCCCTCCCGGCTGGGTTTTTCGGACAAGGAGAAAAGAGTGGGCCGTGGTGCCGCCGACGCGGTGGCACCACGGCCCACTCCTGCTTTTCCCGGTGTGCCGCATTTCCCTCGCACCCGAGGGATTTCCCCGCCCGGGCCGATACCGGACGGGGAAATCCCGGGAATCACGCGTTGACGCGCACCGCGCCGGCGTAGTTCTGGGTCCGCACCGGCGTGACGCGCACGTCGAGGCCGGTCCGCGGGGCCTCCAGCATCATGCCCTCGCCGAGGTAGATGGCGACGTGCGAGATGTAGTCCGGCGCCGTGGGGTCGGACCGCCAGAACAGCAGGTCGCCGCGCTGGAGGTCCTCGTACTCCACGCGCTCGCCGGCGTTCCACTGGTCGTGGGTCACCCGGGGGATGCTCACCCCCGCCTCGCGGAACGCCCACTGGAGCAGCCCCGAGCAGTCGAACCCTACGTCGGGGGTGGTGCCGCCCCAGACGTAGGGGACGCCGAGCTGGGTCTCGGCGTTCGCGATGACCTGCTCGATCACCGTCGAGGGCACGGCGTCGCCGTCGACGAGGGGTTCGGGGGCGTCCGCCACGAGCTGGAGCGAGGCGTCCTCCCCGAGGGCCTCCCCCAGGGCTTCGTGCAGGTCCCACAGGTCGGCTTCGGGCGCCGAGACCACCAGGGCGTTGCCCTCGGGCATGCCGAGTTCGGCGGCGCGCTCCCGCGACACGAGCGCGTCGATGCCCGCGATGCCGGAGGTGGCGTGCGTCCACACCTCCACGGGGATCTCGCCCCGCCCGCCCGCGACGGTGACCTCGCTGCCGACCTCCAGTCCGCGTTCGGTGCCGACGTCCCTGGAGAGAGCTATGCGGCCCTCGGCCACGCCCTGCCAGACCTCGTCGGACTCGGCGGAGGGCTCGGGCGCGTGGTTGCGGAAGCTGGAGGGGGAGACGCCGAGGACCGAGGTGGGCTCGCCGTCGATCTCGACGCGGGCCGCGTCGACCGCCAGGGCGGCCTCCACGCCCTCGACGGCGCGGACGGCGGCGACGGCCTCGCGTGGCAGCTCGCGCGGGGAGACGGCGAAGTACTCGACGCTGCGCGCCTCGCGGAAGGGGGCCACGTAGGCGTCGCGTTCGAGATCGGCGACGTCGGCGACGTCGGGGGGCCGGGGGTCGGCCCCGCGGTCCTGTCGGGGGTCGGTGCCGCTGGGGGCGTTGAGGGAGAGTTGCTCGCTGACGGGGGGACGGTCCTCGACCACCGGGTCCGCCCAGGCAGGGCTGGCTCCGAGGGCGGTGAAGGCGACCGCGAACGCGACCGTGGTACCCGTACACGTTCTGAAACGGCTCCGCACGGGGAGATCTCACCTTTCTGTGAGCCACCCGGGGTGTGGGGGACCCCTGAGGCGCACGGGCTGTCTTTCCTTGCCGATGGTTACCGCGTCCAAGAATGAGCGCACCAGGACGAGTTTGCAAGAAGCCCACGCCGTCCGGTGGTGGACGCCCAGGTCCCGGCCTCGCGGGCATTCTAGAGGTGCGCGTAGTTGTCCGTGACGACCGTCGCGAGGGGAAAGCGTACGGGGGTCTCCCCGAAGAGCGTCGTCCGGGTCTGCGCCTCCGCGTCGGCGACCGCGCGCACCGCCTCGTCCGCCAGTTCGGCGGGCACGTGCAGGACGACCTCGTCGTGGACGAAGAAGACGATGCCGCCGCCCTCCGGCATGTCCGGCAGGCGCCGGCGCAGCGCGGCGAGCAGCACCAGCGCCCATTCCGCCGCGGTGGCCTGGACGACGAAGTTGCGGGTGAAGCGGCCGTGGGCCCGTCTGCGGCGGTCGCCGCCGGGGCCCGAGACGGCGGCGGCCCAGTCGTCCGGGGCGGGCGAGGTCCGGCCCAGCCAGGAGCGGACCACTCCGCCGCCCTCCCCCGTGCGCGCGGCGGAGTCGACGTGGTCGAGGGCGCGCGGGTAGAGGCGGCGCATGGTGGCCAGCAGGGGCGCGGCGTCGCCGGAGGTCTGGCCGTACATGGCGGAGAGCATGCCGATCTTGGCCCGTTCGCGGTCTCCGCCCACGTGCACGGCGAGGCGGGCGTAGAGGTCCTCCTCCGCGGCGGCCGCGGCGAGCGCGTCGTCCCCGGAGACGGCGGCGAGCACGCGCGGTTCGAGCTGCCCGGCGTCGGCGCGGACGAGCACCCAGCCGGGGTCGGACCGGACGGCCCCCCGCACCGACTTGGGGATCTGCAGGGCGCCGCCGCCCCGGGTGGCCCAGCGGCCGGACACGACGCCGCCGACCACGTAGTCGGGGCGGAAGCGGCCGAGCCGTTCGCCCCGTGGGCCGGGGCGTTCGCCGACCCAGGTCTCCAGCCAGGCCCAGCCGTTGGCCGAGTGCAGCCGGGAGAGCTCCTTGTAGCGCAGCAGCAGGGGCACGACGGGGTGGTCGACCTGCTCCAGCACCCAGGACCGGGTGGACTCCACGGGGTGGCCGATCCACGCCATGGCCTTGAGGACCTGGGCCGGCGAGTCGGGGTTGACCTCGCGGCCGACGGCGTCGCCGATGCGGGCGGCGAGGTCGGCCAGCACGGGCGGGCGCCGCCCGGCCGGAGGGCGGGACCCGAGGATGTCGGTGAGGATCCGGTCGTGGACGTCGGGCCGCCAGGGCAGGCCGTCGTGGCTCATCTCCGTGGCGGCGAGCCCTCCCGCGGACTCCACGGCCGTGAGCAGGCGCATCCGCCCGGGGTCGGGGAGGTCGGCGATACGGCGCAGCTGGTCGCCGTGCACCTCGACCAGGGCGGCGAGGCGGTCGGTGCCGGGGGGCAGGGTGGAGCGGTCGGCCTCGAAGAGCGCGGGCTGGGCCGCGGCGCCCTCGCCGAGCGGCCGGACCGGATCGGCGGGGACGGGCAGCCCGTGCAGCCTGGCCCACGCCGCGCCGAGGGAGTGCGCCTCACGGTGGCGCACCTGGTGGCCGAGGAGGAGTGCCTCGGTCAGGGCCGCGTCGTGGCAGCGGGAGACCCGGACGCCCGCCCTGACCAGGTCGGGGTAGACGTCCTCCCCGGCCGACCACACCCACCGGGGCGGCTCGGGCCCCGCGTGCTCGGCGGCGCGGACGGCGGCGGCGAGGTCGGCCACACGCCGGACGGGGCCGGGGACGGCGTCCAGTTCCTGGAGCCAGCCGCCGCCCTCGCCGTCGGCGACCACTGCGATCCGCATGCTCCCATTCTGGCCGCGACCGCCGACATTCGGCCGCCTCCGGCACGGACGCCGTGTCGGCCTCCCCTCCCAGGGGAGGGGCCGCCGGGTCCGGGGCCGCCCGTGCCGCACCGGTACGGCCCCGGCCGTACCGCTAGCGGCCTCCGTCCCCGGCCCGGACGACGTTGGCCAGGGGCTCCCCCGCGGCCCAGCGGGAGAGCTGGGCGTCCATGAAGGTCCGGGCGCGGGGGTAGAACGCGGCGGAGCCGCCCGCGACGTGCGGGGTGACGAACACCCCCGGCGCGTCCCACAGGGGGTGTTCCACCGGCAGGGGCTCGGGGTCGGTGACGTCGAGGGCGGCGCGCACCCGGCCGTTCTCCGCCAGCAGGGCACGGGTGTCCAGGACGGGGCCCCGCCCCACGTTGACCACGAGCGCGTCGTCGCGCAGCAGGGCGAACTCGGCCGCGCCGAACAGGCCGCGGGTGGCCTCGGTGAGCGGGGTGACCAGCACGACGACGTCGACGTCCGGCAGCAGGGCGTGCAGCTCTCCGGCCCCGTGCACGCCCTCGTCGGGGCGCGCCCGGCCGGCCACGCGCACGACCTCGGTCTCGAAGGGGAGGAGCCTCTGCTCGACGGCCCTGCCGATGCTGCCGTAGCCGACGATCATCACGCGCGAGTCGGCGAGGGAGCGCAGCGGGACGGACTCCCACCGGTGGTCCCTCTGCGCGACCGCCCACCTGGGCAGGTCGCGCTGGGCGGCCAGGATCAGGGCGAGGGTGTGCTCGGCGGTGCTGGCGTCGTGCAGACCGCGCCCGTTGCACAGGGTCACGTGGTCGGGGACCAGGGGCAGGACGTGCTCGTAGCCCGCCGAGAGGAGCTGGACCACCTCCAGCGAGGGCATCCGCGAGATCACGTCGAGCCGCTCGTCGACGCCCTGGGAAGAGGGGGTGTAGGGCACCTGGTAGAAGGCGACCTCGTCGAGCCCGGCCTCGGGGACGCGTCCTCCGGCGTAGACGTCCACCGTCAGGGAGGCCGGGGCGCCCTCCCTGTTCTGTTCCCACTGCACCAGTGCTCGGCCGCCCATGTCGCCGCATCCTCTCCCTCGGTCCGTGTCACCGGCCACCCTAGTGTCCCGGGTCGACCGAAGTCCGATGGTGGGACGAATCACACGTTCACCGACCCCTCTCCCCCGCCGTCACGGGGGTGCGGCGCGCGGGCCGAACTGGCGGAGGGGACGCCGGGCCCTCCGGGCTCACGGGCGTGCGCCGCGCGCCAGTTCGTAGCAGGCGATGGCCGCGGCCGCGGTGACGTTGAGGGAGTCGACGTCGCGGTCGGCCATCGGGATGTGCACCCGTGCGGTGGCGCGCTCCAGCCAGCGCGCGGACAGCCCGTCGCCCTCGGTCCCCAGCAGCAGGCCGACCCTGTCGCCGGGGGCGAGGGCGGCCATGGCGTCCCGGATCGGCAGGGACCCCTCCCCCGGGGTGAGGGCCATGAGGTGGAACCCGGCCCCGCGCAGGGTGTCCAGGCCGCCGTGCCAGTCGTCCATGCGGGTGTGGGGGAGGGTGAAGACCGCGCCCATGGACACCTTGACCGACCGCCGGTACAGGGGGTCGGCGCAGCGGGGCGCGAGGACGACGGCGTCCACCCCCAGGCCAGCGGCGCTGCGGAAGATCGCGCCGACGTTGGTGTGGTCCACCAGGTCCTCGAGCACGACGATGCTGCGGGCGTCCCGCAGGACCTCGTCGAGCGGGGGCAGCGCCCTGCGGTGGAAGGCCGCCAGCGCGCCCCGGTGCAGGTCGAACCCCACGAGGCGCTCCGCGGTCTCCTCGGTGACGACGTACAGGGGGGCGCCGGAGCCGGCGACCACGTCGTCGAGGGCCTCGGCCCGGCGCTCGGTGAGCAGGAAGCTGCGGGGCCGGAACCCGGCCGCGGCGGCCCTGCGGATCACCTTGTCGCCCTCGGCCATGAAGAGGCCGTGCTCGGCCTCCAGGTGGCGGCGCAGGTTCACGTCCCGCAGGCGGGTGTAGTCGGCCAGGCGCGGGTCCCCGGGGTCACTGACCTTGATGACGTCCATGGGACGGGATTATCCCCTGCTCCGGGACGCGGGTCCGACCCGGGCGGCGGGCCGCCCGCCCCGGAGGGGTCTGCGGCCCCGGGCGCGCGGAGGCGCCGGGCGCCACGGGCCGGACCGGCCGCCGGCGCGCAAGGGGTACCGCCCCGACCGGGGTCCGGGCGGTGCGGGAGGGGTCAGCCGATCTGGTCGGTGAGGGCGCGCAGCCGCTGCCAGCGCGCCTCCTCGCAGGAGCCCTTGCGGGTGAGCGTCGTCTCGACCTCCTGGCCCTCCCAGGTGCCCACGACGGTGGCCTCCTCCTGGCCGTACACCTTGTCGGTGCAGACGGTGCCCTCGCCGACCTCGGTGAACAACTGCTCCCCGCCCGGGTCCGCGGCGGTGGTGGGCTCGGCCTCGACCCCGGCCAGGGCCTCCTCCGGCTCCTCCTCGGAACCCTCCGCGCCCTCGGTCCTGCCCTGGAACTCGACGGCGGCCAGGGCCAGGTCGGCGCAGGTGGCCGGGTCCTCCTCGACGACGCCGGTGCAGCGCAGCGTCTGCACCCAGGCGCGGTCGCGATCGCTCAGCTGGATCTGGAGGTAGCCGACCGGCCCGGGCTCCGCCACCTCCTCGGGCTCGGGCTCGGGGACGGCCGGACCGGCGTCGGGGGTCATCGCGGTGGTGGCCTGCACGTCCTGCGGCGGCATCATCGACGGACCGACGACCACTCCGTAGGCGATCGCGCCGACGCAGCAGGCGCCGGCGAGCATGGCGGTGCCGATGGTGCCTCGGCTCCGGTGGTCACGGTGCGATGGGGACATACCAAAAACCCTCGGGGGTCGGTTGGTCACGAGTCGTCCACCGGGGAGTGTGAGTCGGGGTGGACGCCAGGGGCGGGGCCCAAGCTTAGCGGGCGGTGCGGAGCACTCCTCCGAGAGCACCGTAACAAAGCGATCACCCCGATCCGGCGTCTCCGGGGCTCCCGCGCCTCCGGTCCGCCCCTTCCGCTTCACCGTTACCAACGAGTAGGGTCCAGGTGAAGAATCGTTCGCACCCCAGGGCGCGGTCGTTCGTCTCCACCCTGTGGGACGCCGGCCGACGCGCGATGGTTCGCCCCTCTCCCCTACCGCGGGTGCGGGACGCCACCCCCGCGGCCTCCCCTCGCACCCACCCGGCTTCCGGGCGGCCGCCGGTCGGAAGCCGGACACCGCCACACCCCCGGAGTGCCCGTGTCCAGTGGACGCCACCGCCATCCCTCCCCGACCCGCCGGACCGCCCGCGGTGCGTTCAGGTCGCCGCTGGGGATCACCGCCGCCGTCGTAGCGATCGTCGCCGTCGCCGCGATCGCGGTTCCGGTCGCCCTGAACTCGCTCGGTTGCGGCGAAACCCGCTACCTGCGCGTGTCGGCGACCCAGAGCATCGCCCCCGTGCTGCGGGAGGCCGCCACCGAGTTCAACGCCGACCGTCCCGGATACGGCGGCGCGTGCGTGTACGCGCAGGTGGACGAGATCGCTCCGCACCGCACCATGACCGCGCTGACCGGCGGGCGGGCGGCCGACTCCACCATCGCCCCGCACGTGTGGGTGCCCGAGTCGTCGGCCTGGGTCGAGCTGGCCCGCGTGTCGGGGGGCGGGACCCCCGGCATCGGGACCGATCCGCCGTCCCTGGCGTCCTCCCCGGTGGTCCTCGCCGCCCCCGAGCGGACCGAGGGCATGCCCGACCCCGACGACACCAACTGGACCGCGGTCCTGCCCGACGGCCGCGAGCCCGACCGCCCGCTGGTCATGGTCGACCCCAACCGCGGGGCCGACGGGATGACGGTCATGCACGCCGTCCGCCGCCACCTGGGCTCCGGGGACGGGGCGGACACCGCCATGACCGACTTCGTGCGCGACGTGCAGACGGACAGCGCGTTCGGCGAGATCGACCTCGCCACCTTCTACACGGGGTCGGAGGCCTCCGCGGAGCGCCCGGACCCGGTGATCGTCGTCCCCGAGCAGGCGGTGGTGTCCTACAACCAGGACCGCGCGGAGTCGGCGCCCCAGCTGGCCGCCCACTACCCGGCCGAGGGGACGGTCAGCCTCGACTACCCCTACGTCACCACCACCGACGAGGAGGCGCTGCGGTCCGCGGCGGCGGACCTGTACGAGGTGCTGCGCGACGACGCCTACCGCTCGCGCCTGCGCGACCTGGGGTTCCGCGACCCCGACGGAAGGGCCTCGTCCGCCCTCGCCGGCCGGCCCGGGCTGATCCCCGAGGAACCCGCCACCCACGAGGACCTGACCGGGGACGCCCTGCTGGCCTCGGTCACCGACTGGAACCGTCTGTCGATGCCCAGCCGCACGCTGGTCCTGGCCGACGTCTCGGCCAACATGGCGGACGACCTCGACGGCGCCGGCGGACCGACCCGGATGGAGGCCGCCCTCCAGGCGGCCCTGCTGGGCCTGGCGATGTTCCCCGACGAGACCGACATGGGCCTGTGGCTGATGTCGGACGCGTACGGGGAGGAGGGCCGCGAGGAGTCCGCCGACATGCACCGGCTGGGCGCCTCGGACGGCGACGGGGACTCGACCCGCCGCCAGGAGCTCACCTCCGTGGCGGAGGGCGTCGAGGTGCGCGGCGGCGGCTCGCGCCTGTACGACAACATCCTGGCCGCCTACGACGAGGTCCAGGACGCCTACCACGAGGACAAGATCAACAGCGTCATCCTGCTCACCGCCGGGCAGGACGAGGGATCCAGCGACATCTCGCACGCGGAGCTCGTGGCGGCGCTGCAGGACCGGTTCGACCCCGAGCGGCCGGTCAGCATGTTCATCATCGCCTTCGGTTCCCAGGCGGAGGAGGCGGAGCTGAGGCAGGTCGCCGACGCGACGAGCGGCTCGGCGTTCGTGACCGACGACCCGGACGAGATCGGCGACATCTTCCTCAGCTCGATCTCACGCCGGCTGTGCGTTCCCGACTGCGACAACTGAGGCCGTGCCCGTGTCGGCGCCGGTCCGGGGCGCTCCCCGGACCGCGTCGGCGACGACAGCGCCCGATGGTCTCGATTGGATATCGGAATCGGGTTTCGGCCCGAGCGCTCCCGAAAACCCGGTTCCCGGAACGGCCGCCCGATATCCCGGGGCGACCGGCGCTGAGCTCAGGTTCACCCCCGGTACACCCCCGCGTCGACCTGCCGCCACCGGCCCGCCCGGCCTCCACCCGGTCCGGGCGGTTGAGTACCGTTCCCACCAGTAACACACCGGTGGCCGGTTCGCTCCCGAGGCGGACCGGTACGCGCGGCCCGTCCCGGGCCGGTCGCCCCCGAGCCGACATGTCTCCCCCTGTACGGCGCCCCCGTCCGTACACCACCCCGTGAGGAAAGCTGTGGGACGTCACCGCGGAAGATACGCAGAAGAGCCCTCCAACCGGGCCAGACGCCGGCGCGGCCGGGGCGGGGCCTTCGTGGCCCTGGCCGCCGCCCTGGTGATCGTGCTCGGCCTCACCGCCGCGGGCGTGTACATGTTCGGCGAGTCCGACGGATGCGGCGGCTCCGACATCGCGCTCGACGTGGCCGTCAGTCCCGAACTCGCCCCCGCAGTCGACCAGGTCGCCTCGGACTTCAACGCCGGGGAGAACCGGGTGGACGGGCGCTGCGTCCGGGCCGAGGTGCGCCAGGTCGACTCCGCCAACGTCGCCTACCAGATCACCGGTTCGGGAGCCACCATGGGCGACACCGAGTCCGACGTGTGGATCCCCGACTCCTCCATGTGGCCCCGTCTGGTCCAGAGCCAGGCCGGGGACGCCGTCATCACCGAGACCGGCACCTCCGTGGCCCGGTCCCCGCTGGTCCTGGCCGAACTCGCCGAGTTCGCCGACGGGGAGGCCGCCCTCGCCTGGGCCGACGTCATCCCCACCTCCGCCCCCGGGGAGGCGTCCGAGCGCAGCGTGCGCGTCGTCGACCCCGCCCGCAGCTCCACCGGCCTGAGCACCCTCTCCCTGCTGCAGTCCGCGCTGGAGCGGTCGAGCCCCGACGCCGACACCTTCAACGCCCACATGACGGCCGCCCTCCAGGCACTCCACCAGGGGGCCTCCTCCGACGAGGACGCCGCGTTCCTGGCCCTCAGCGGCGGCCAGGCCGACTCGCCGCCCGCGATGGTGATGTCCGAGCAGGCCGTGTGGCGCTACAACGCGGCGCACGAGGAGGCCTCCGCCCGCGCCAACTACCTGGAGGGCGGCACCTACTACCTCGACTACCCGTACGTGGTGCGCAGCGAGGACAGCGACATCACCCGTGCCGCCGAGGTGTTCCGGGAAGCGGTGCGCTCGGACGAGGCCCTCCCCCACCTGCTCGCGCAGGGGTTCCGCGGCCCCGACGACCAGATGGACCCCGCCGTGCTCACCGAGGACGTCGGCTTCACCGAGGACGCCCCGGAGGAGCTGCCCGTCCCCTCCGACGGGGCCGTCACCGATCTGACCCGGTCGTGGAACCAGCTCAAGATGGACTCCCGGGTGCTCGCGATCGTGGACGTCTCCGGGTCGATGCTCGCCGAGGTGCCCGGGACGGGGATGACCCGTATGCAGGTGACGGGCGCGGCAGCGACGGAGGGCCTCCAGATGTTCACGCCCACCTCGGAACTGGGCCTGTGGGAGTTCTCCACCGACGTCAACAACAACCTGCACTACCAGGAGCTGGCGCCCGTCCGCGAACTCCAGGCCACGGGGGACGGCGGGACCGAGCACCGCGACGCCATCGCCGGCGCGCTGGCCGGGCTCCGACCCCGCCCGCAGGGCGACACCGCGCTGTACGAGACCTACCTGGCCGCCTACCAGGAGATGTCCCGTACCTACCGGCCCGACCGGACCAACGTCATCCTCATGCTCACCGACGGGGACAACGACAACCCCGGCGGCATGGAGCTCGACGAGCTGATGACGCAGATCGACGGCATGGCGAGCCCCTCGCGCCCCATCCCGATCATCACGATCGCGTTCGGGCCGGACGTGCAGAACCTGGAGCCGCTCCAGGAGATCGCCGCCGCCACGGGCGGCGCCGCGTACATGACGGAGGACCCCACCGAGATCGGCGACATCTTCCTCCAGGCGTTCTCCCTGCGGCTCACCGAGGACGACCCCGGGGCCGAGTAGCGGCCCCGCCCCGGCGGGGCCGGGGCGGCCGGGCCCCGGTGCGGACCGCGTCCGGGCCGCACCGCGCACGGCCCCCGGCGTGACTGGGGGTGACAAGACCCTGTCCTAGGGCGAAGGGGATATGGACTTCTCCCCCGGGTTGGCGTACTCAGGGAGGGGCCGGGGAACGCCCCCGGCGCCCGGCCCCTCCCCCGGGGCGCGTGCCCCGCGGCCGGCGTGCCCGGGCCGTCCGGCCCGTCCGGCGTCGGGCCCGGCCACACGACGACCCGATTGGGAGTGCCATGGCGAAGGCGTGGATGCCCGGTGCCGCGAGACTCGACGGCGGGGCCACCCGAACACCCCCCGGCACCGGGGCCCCGCGCGCCGTGTGGACGGTGACCGGATCCGACCCCGGTTCGTGGTCCGCGCACGAGGAGGCGCGACGGCTGGTGGACGAGGGCCGCGCGACGCACCTCGTCTGGAACCCGCTGACCGGCGAGACCGTCCAGACGCTGGCGGCGACCAGGCGCGTCGGTGTGCAGCTGGGCGGCACCGACCTGTACGAGCAGCACCTCGACCACGGACACGAGGGCCGGGTGTGCCTGGTGGTGTCGGTGGTGGCCTTCCGGGAGACCCCGTTCACGGACGGGCCGATGGTCGGCCTGGCCCCGCTGCTGCTGTGGCTGGACTCCTGGGGGGTGCGCCGTGCGTGGCCCGCCGGCCGTCCCGGGTCCGAGGGCCCCAAGGCCGAGGTCGCGGCCCGCGCGTGGGCCCGGGGCGGCCACTTCGGCCACGACCAGGTCCCGGGCTCCTCCGCCAAGGGGCCGGGAAAGCTGGACACCGCCTGCCTGCTGTCGGCGGGGGCCCGCCCCGACCGCCCTGCACCGGGAACAGACACCGCAGGGCAACTCTCGGCGACGCCCCGAGCACGAAGGGCGACGAGCTCGTGATCCGCACACCACCGGGCACGTGGGACCGGGTGCCACTGGTCGAGCGCCGCTCCGCCACCCCTTAGTCTGTCGCCCATGGGTGGATCTATCGAGCCGGGTTGGTACGCGGACCCGCGAGGCGACGCGCAGACGCTCAGATGGTGGAACGGCGACGAGTGGACGCGGCATACCCGTTCCCTGAGCGAACTCCAGGGCGGTGCCGACGGCCAGGACGACGAGGGGGCCGCCACCGCGTTCCTGGGCGCTCCCGACCGGGGGGGTTCCGCCGCCCCGGACGAGGAGGAGGCCGGGACCGTCCGGCTGGGCTCCGCAGCGGCGGCGCCCGCTCCGGTCGAGGACGAGCCCAGCACCATGCGGATCGACCCGTCGTGGGTCCAGGGCGCCTCCGGGCCCCCCGCCCCGGTGGACGACGAGCCCAGCACCATGCGCATCAACCCCTCCTGGGCCCAGGACGCCTCCAGCCCGTCCGACCCGACCCCGGCGTCCCCCACCCCCGCGCCGATCGGCGAGGACCCCGGCACCGTGCGTATCGACCCGTCCTGGGCCCGGAGCGCCTCCGCCCCCGCGGCCCCGGCCCCGGCCCCGGTCGGCGAGGACCCCGGCACCGTGCGCATCGACCCCTCCTGGGTCCACGGCGCCTCCGATGACGAGACCCCCACCGCCGACGTGCGCGGCCCCGGCGCGGACGAGGAGCCGACCGCCGACCTGAGCGGCGTCGGCGCGACCATGCGCGTGGGCCCCGGCGACATCTCCGGTCGGGACCAGGACGAGACGCCCACCGCGGACCTCGGCGACGACGACATCCCCACGGCCAACCTCACCGACGACGACATCCGCCCCGCCCCGCAGACGGCGGTGTTCACCCCCTCCTCCGACGCCCCCGGCACCGCCGTGTTCACGCCGTCCGCCCCGGAGCCGTCCGGAACCGCGGTGTTCGACCCCTCCGACCCGATGTTCTCGGGCGCCGGGAACAACGAGGACTCCGAGGGCAAGGGCGGCAAGTTCAACAAGTTCCTGGGAAGCCTCAAGGAGGGCTGGGCGGACCTGTCCGAGGAGCGCAAGGAGCAGCGCCGCCAGGCCGAGGAGGAGGCCGCCAAGCAGCGCGAGGAGGAGCGCGTCCGCAAGGAGGCCGAACTCCGGGAGGAGGCCGCACGCCGCGCGGAGGAGCAGGCCCGCAACCCCCAGGCGCAGCCCCCCGGCCAGGCGCCGGGCGCCGCCGCGGCCGTGCCCGGCGAACCGCAGCCCGGGCAGCCCTGGCCCTCGCCGGCTCCGGACCAGCAGGCCCAGGGGTACGCCCCCGGACAGCAGCCGCCGGGACAGCAGGTCCCGGGAAGCCAGTCCTCCGGGGCGCAGCAGGCACCCGCGCAGCAGTATCCCGGCGTCCCGCCCCTCTCCGGTCCGCAGTCGGGGCACGCCGTTCCGCCGGGCGCCCCCTCCGGCCCGTATCCGAGCGGCTTCCCGCCGCACCAGCGGTCCGGCCCGCAGATCCCGCCGTCGGGCCCCCAGCCCGGCTTCCCCCCGGCGCACCACCAGGGCGGTTACCCGCCGCCCGGGTACCCGCCGCAGCAGATGGGCAACCCGAACATGGGCGGACACCCCCACCAGGGTCCCCCCATGCCGCCCCCTCAGCACATGAACCGCCCTCCCCAGGGCCCGCCGCCCGGATACCCCCGTGCCGGCGTGTCCGGCGGGCAGCCGCCGATGGGCGGGGGCCACCAGCAGCCGCAGCGGGGGCCGGGCCGGCCGCCCGGCGGCGGCCTGTACCCGCAGCAGCCCCCACAGGCCCCTCCGCAGCCGCAGAGGAAGAAGAAGGGCGGCTGCGGACGCGGCTGCGGCTGCGGCTGCTTCTTCTTCCTCCTGATCCTGGTGGTCGTCCTCGGCCTGGCCTACGTCCAGTTCTGGGGCGTCTACGACTGGATGGACGCCGTCTTCGGCGTCAGCGGCCTGGTCTGGGACTGACCCGGCCCCAGGGGCGGTCGGGCCACGGGCCCGGCCGCCCCTTCGTCATCCCCGGCACTTCCCACAACCTCTAAGCTGACCGGTATGAATGACAGTTTGGTGTGGATCGACTGCGAGATGACGGGCCTCGACTTCGAGAACGACGCGCTGATCGAGGTGGCCTGTCTGATCACCGACGGTGAGCTCAACGTCCTCGACGAGGGCGTCGACGTCGTGATCAGACCGCCGCAGGCCGCACTGGACGCCATGGGCGACTTCGTCCGCGACATGCACACCAAGTCCGGCCTGCTGGAGGTGCTGGACAAGGGCGTCACCCTGCACGAGGCCGAGGACATGGTCCTGGAACACATCCGCCGGTACGTGACCGAGCCCCGCAAGGCCCCGCTGTGCGGCAACTCGATCGCCACGGACCGCACCTTCCTCGCCCGCGACATGAAGCGCATCGACGAGTTCCTCCACTACCGGATGGTGGACGTGTCCTCCATCAAGGAACTGCTGCGCCGCTGGTACCCGCGCGTGTACTACGCGAGCCCCGACAAGAACGGCGGGCACCGGGCGCTCGCCGACATCACCGAGAGCATCCGTGAGCTGCGCTACTTCCGCGCCACCGCGTTCGTGCCCGAACCCGGTCCCAGCTCGGCCGAGGCACGCGCCGTCGCGGCCCAGGTGATCGCCGGGGGCAACGGACTCAAGCCCCGCGACGGGGCCTCCGGGGACGCCGGGGCGGAAAACTGATCGAAGCACTCCCCGGAGTCCGCTAAGATTTCATACGTACGCAGGGCCGCGAGGCCAGGCGAACGTGGTGGGTGTAGCTCAGCCGGTAGAGCACTTGGTTGTGGTCCAAGAAGTCGCGGGTTCAAGTCCCGTCACTCACCCCAGAGGCACAAGCCCCTGACCAGCGCAGAAGCGCAAGGGTCAGGGGCTTTTGCGTTGCCGGGGTGCACCGGCGGGTGCACGGGGCCCAGAACCGGAGTCGGCCGCCCTGGTCGTCGATCCCCGCACGTGGCAGGATGACGCCCATGTCCCAAGCACCCCCCTTCGGGGTCCCCCCGAACTCCCCCCGGCCCGGCTACCGGTCGGGCACCGCGCCGCAGCGCCGACAGGGGTCGCCCGCGGACAAGGCGATCACGATCGTCCTCATCTGCCTCGCGCCACTGGTGTGCCTCGGGACGAGTGCCTGGGGCTTTTTCTCGGTCATGGCGACCGCGAGCTGTGGAAGCGACTGCGGCGGCGCCGTCGACACGGCCGTCCCACTGATGATCTTCTCGCCGTGGGTGGTCTGGCTGATCGTCACCGTCTGGTCGATCGTGCACCTGAGCAGGAGGAGGCCCGCCGCCTGGGTGATGCTGCTCGGCCTGGGGGTGGCGACCGTGATCTACGTGGCGGCGAACATCGTGCTGTTCATCGGCGTGGGCTGACCATCCGCGCGCACGGCGACCGCGCTCGACTCCTCGCCCTCCGGAGCGACCTTTCCGGGCCCCGTGCGGGGAACCCGCCCGATCTCCGCGCATGCCGGTGGCGGCCCGGAGTCCCCCTGTGCGGTGCCCACGCGCACAGGCGGTTCCGGACCACCGCGGCTTCCGGCGGCAGAGCCCCCTGCCGGGCTCTGCCGTAGATGCGTCCGGCTTCGGGACGAGCACCTCTCCTCTCGGCGCGACCGTGCCGTCACCGCAGGCGGCCACCGCGTCTTGTGGCCGGTGCGGCGACGACGGTTCCCCGACCGCTTCCGTGCCCCGCCCGCCGCGGCGCTCGGAGAGCGGCCTGCCCGACCCCTCGGGCTGCCGCCGGTGCGTACCTCCGCCCAACCGGATTCCGCACCGGGAGGGACGGGTGCCGTCGTCCGTCAACCGGTTCTCCGTGGCCGGTGAACCGGGGAGCGGTTTCCGACCGGGCGGACCGGAGGTCCCCGGGCCGGGGTGGACGTACCCCCGCCCTGCGGTCGGCGGCTGCGCGGAGCGGCCGGGCGCACGGCCCGTTCCCCCCGCCGGGGACGGACCTGTCCACCCCCGCTCCGGAGCCGGTCCGCGGCGCCGGGGCCGGGAACACGTGCGGCATGGCTTCCCACGACCCCGGGGACGGTGCCTCCGGGAAGGCCGGGCCCTCCCTCGGACCGGTCCGGTGAGGGGACGGGGGAGTTCTCGTCGTGGACGGCGGCGCGGTCCCCGGCCGGCCCGGCGTCAGCGGCCCCGCGCGGGAGGCTGCCCATGAGCCCGGCCGGGCCGACGGCCTTGCCCGGGTACCGCGGCGCGCCGTGGTCGACCACCAGCACCGGCGGCGCGCTCCCGACGTCGAAGCGGAGCCAGGCCGCGGTTCCGGACTCGTCGCGTTCACCGAGCCGGAGGTGGAGGTGGGACTCCCCGTTGTCCACGGCCCACCGGTAGGCCTCGGTGACGTCGAACTCCACGCCCCCGTCCACGGGGCAGGCGGCCTGCCCTCCCGTGATGCTCCGGGTGTCGAGCAGGGCGCGGGCCTCGGGCTGGTCGTTCCAGGTGGTCCCTCCGTGGAAGGGGTCGACCCGGTGCACCTGCGCGTAGGAGGTGCTGTCGCAGTCGTAGGACCACACCACCTCGGTACGGAGCACCGCGGAGTCGACGACGGCGCCGGGGCCGGGCGCGACCGGGAACCGGAACAGGGCCCTGCGGGTGTAGACGCGGTCCCAGGCGAGGCGCCCCGTGCCCACGCTGGCGGTCTCGGCGCCGCCGTAGGACCGGTCGGGGAAGGCCCGGTCGACGTAGGTCCACGCGGAACTCCCGGCTTCGGCCCGGCCTCCGCCGGAGCGCACCTGTTCGGGAGGGCCGTCGGCGTCGGAGCCGGTCGGCCCGGGGGCTCCGTCGGCCGGGTCGGTGCTCCCCCGCGCGCCGCTCAGCTCCTCCCGGGCGCCGCGCTCCCCGGAGGCGACCGGCCCGCCGGCGGCCGGGGCCTCATCGTCGGCCGCGACCGGGGCGGCGGCCAGCAGCGAGAGGACCAGGGCGAAAATCGCACAGGCCGTCGTCGCACGGGGCAGGGAACGACGCATGACGGGGGGTGCCTACACATTCCGACTATGACCGAAAAAGAATACGGGCGGGACATGCGGGCCCCGCTCCGACAACCAGGAAGTTATCAAATTCCCGCAGCGGCCCACAAATCCCAGCGGCATAAATACAGACCAAAAACAGAATTACTACCACCGGAAACACGGTGCCATCCGTAACGACCTCCGCACAGAAGAAATCGAACTCATGATCGACCTTTAATCGGCGACCATAGAACTGCGCTTCACGTCGGTCCGAAAATCGGCCGCTTCCCGGGGTTCAGGGACACACGCCCTCCGCGACAGCGCCTCGCGAGGGAGGGGCGTCCGTGCCCCGGCCGCTCCGGCGGGTCCGCCATGACACGGCGGTCGCCCCGCGAACCGGGGTGCTTGTTCCGTTCCGCCTCCCCGCCGTCATTCCCGGGCAGCGCGGCGGCGGGTCGTGGAAGCGCGGCGTCCAGAAGACGGACCTGGCCGGTCGGACAGCACTCCACGCCCGACGGGGATCCGCCTTTGACAGAAACCCCTTATCCGCAGACTCTTTTCGGAAATCCGGAAAACGCATATACGTCGGTATCGATGGTCGGGCGCTCTTTCCGCCGCCCCGTCCCGGCCGGACGCCGTGGGGCGGGCCCGGTCGCCTCCGGCTCCCGCCGGGACGGCCTCCCGGGGCTCACCCCTCGTCGGCGTCGTCCTCGGACCGTTCCCCGGGTGGGCGGATGCGGCTGGCGAGCCGGTAGTCGGCGCGGATGTCCTCGTAGACGACCCCGGTCATGACGGGCCGGGGAAGTCCCGAGCGGTCGCTGCCGGCGGCCCCCTCCTGGTTCGGCTCCCCCCAGGGCCGGGACACGACCTCCGGGGCCTCGTGGAAGACCAGCTCGTCCGCGGTCGCGGAGGCGCTGATCTCCACGTCGTACTCGGTTCGTTTCCGGTCACCCATGGTCTCCACCCCCGTCTGCCGCCGGGCGGGTCCGCGTCCACCGGGCCAGGCGGCCCCGGGCCCTACTTCCGGGCCCTGCCGCCGGTGCCCTTGGCCGTGCCCCCGGCGCCCTTCCCTGTACTCTTCGCCGCGCCCTTCGCCGCGGTCCCGGCGCCCTTCGCGGCACTCCCGGCGCCCTTGGCCGCGGCCCCGGCACCCTGGCCGGCGCTCTTCGCCGCGCTGCCCGCACCCTTGCCGACGTCCTTCGCAGCGGCCCCGGCATCCTCGGCCGCGCCGCCCACGCCCCTGCCGACGTCCTCCGCAGCGCTTCCGGCTCCCGCGCCGACGCCCTCCGTCGCCTTCCCCGCCCCCGTGCCGACGTCCTGCACCGCGCTGCCGGCTCCCGCGCCGACCTCCTCGACCGCGCTCCCCGCACCGGCGCCGACGTCCTCCACGGCCTTCCCCGCGCCCCGGCCCACGCCCTCCACGGCGCCTCCGGCGCCCCGGCCCAGGGCCCCCACGGCCTGTCCCGCACCGCCCGCGACCTGCTCGAGCGAGGTCCCCACACCCCGGGTCACCTGCTCGAGGATCTGCGGGTTCGTGTCGATGGTCTGCAGCACCCGGGTGATGATGTCCCGGACGTTGTCGAGCCGGACCTTGAGCAGGGCCTGGGCCTCGACGCCCTTGATGTTCAGGTGGACGCGGCCGAGTTCGACGTCCGCCCCCACCTTCAGTTTGAGCAGGTCCAGCACCTCGGCCTGGAGCGAGACGGAGGCCAGGAGGTTCTCGACCTCGAGCTCGATCTCGTCGACCTTCAGAACCGGCACGTCGAGGAGCACGTCCGTCTCCTCTCTGCCTGGGTCCCGGTGGACGTCCTCCCGGAGGGGCTCCAGTTCCTCCTCCGCACCGTCGGACCGCCTCGCCCGCGCGGTCCCCGGCTTCGCGGTCCCCTCGTCCGGGGCATCGCCCTTCCCTGTTCTCCTGCCGCCGGAGCGCGTGGTCCGCTCCTTGCCCTTGCCGGTCTCCTGGGGACTCTGGTTCACCGTGTCGGCACCCTTCTGCGTGGTCCGGGCGCACCCGGCCGTCCCCGCGCCCTCCCGGGGATGCGGTCCGCCCGTCGTCCATGGCGCGAACACCCGCACCGAACGCCCTGTTCACCGCCGCTCGGGAAGCGCGGGTGTGTCCGCCCCCTGTACCCGCGACCGCCGCCGGAAAAACCGTTCCCCCTGCTCAGGGCGTCTCCTGCGACTCCGTCCCGGCGCTCCCCGGCGGTGCGTCCCACGCCCGGAGCGGCTCAGGGCGGCGCCCCCGCCGACCCCCGGCCGCCGAGGCGGCGCAGCGCCTCCTCCCAACGGCTCCGGCGCTCGTCACCGGTGAGCTCCCACCAGGGGGTCCCGCGTTCGCCCAGGCCCTCCTTGGCCAGGGCCACCCGGGACCGGGCCAGCCGCTCCGCCCCGGGATCCCGCGAGCGCAGCGCCGCCGCCACGTCCCTGCGGGCCGACATCAGGTGGCCGACCAGGTCCTCGCGCACCCCGTCCGGCAGGTCGGGGTCGCTCGCCCGCCACCGCCGGCCGCCGATCACGACGTGGCGGCCGTCGGCGGTGCGTTCGGGTTCCCGCATGTCGGGAAACCTGCCCCGTGGCGCGGGAGGCCACACCGGCCGCTGACCGGCCGGGCGCCCTCCGCCCGTCCCCGCGGGCCGGGGGCGGCGCCGTGCACGCCCCCGGCGCCACCGGCTCAGCGGGCGGGGGCCACGCCCACCGCCACGGCGAGGTCCTGCCAGGACATGCCGGACCCCTTGAACACGTTGGGGCGGTCGGTGCTGCGGTGCGCCTCCCCGCGCACGAGGGGTGCGAGGCCGACGAGGTCCTCTGCGGTGAGCGTCCCCTCGCCGATCGCGAGCACGACGTCGCCGCACTCGCGCAGCGCGGCGCCGCGCTCCTCGACGACGACGTGGGAACGTCCCATCAGTGCCGCGTCGAGTTCGCGGCGGTCCGGTTCGTGGGAACCGATGGCGACCACGCAGGCGCCGTCGCGGACGAGGGAGCCGTCGAACAGGGGCTCGGCGGCGGACGTCGCGCACACGACGATGTCGGCGTCCGCGACGTCGGCGGCGGTGCCGGCCTCCGCCGTGATGCCGTGCGCGGCGATCTCGGCGAGGGCGGACGCGACCTTGCCGGGGGTACGGCCGATCAGCCGGACGTCGGCGAGGTCCCGGATCCCCGCGATCGCCACGGTGTGCGAGACGGCCTGCGGACCGGTCCCGAACACGACGAGCCGGGAGGCGTCGGGCGCGGCGAGCCGGTCGGCGGCCACGGCGGAGGTGGCCGGCGTGCGCAGCGAGGTGAGGGCGACGCCGTCGACGAGCAGGCGCGGTGTCAGCGTCCGCGCGTCCATGAGCATGTAGACGGCCTGGATCCGCGGGAGTCCGCGCCCGGGGTTGTCCGGGGACACGGACGCGATCTTGACGCCGACCCACTCCCCCAGCGTCGAGGGCATGAGCAGCAGGTGGCCCTCCCCTGCCGGGGCGTGGGCGCGGGCCGGGTCCCCGGCCGGGTCGAAGCCGTCGAGCAGAGCGCTCTCGACCAGTTCCCGTGCGCGCGAGGGGCTGATCCGGGCGCGGACCTCCTCCGCGTCGACGAGGGGCAGGCCGGCGGGTGCGGGGTTCATGGGGTCACCTTGTCGTTCTCTCTGGCGGCGATCGCCGCGGACTCCTTGCGCACGATCCGTCCGGAGAGCGAGACCGCGCAGATCGAGATGGCCGCCAGGACCACCAGGTACGCGGCGATGGGCCACCAGGCGCCGTCGAACCGGGCGAGCAGCCAGGTCGCCAGGAGCGGCGCGGTGCCGCCGGCGAGGGCCGCGCCGACCTGGTAGCCGAGGGTCACACCGGTGTAGCGGACGCGCGTCGTGAAGATCTCCGAGGTCAGGGTGCCGAGGGTCGCGGTGACCGGGGGCCACACGAGGCCGAGGCTGATCACGACTGCCGCGTACACGGCCCAGTCCATCCGGAGGTCGAGCAGCATGAAGAAGGGGGCCGCGAAGGCGGCGATGAGCACCGCGCCCCCGAGGAACACGGCGGGGCGGCCGAGCCGGTCGGAGAGCCTGCCCATGAGCAGGATGCCGAAGGTGCTGACGAGGGCCCCGGCGCTCACGGCGTTGAGGACGACGGACTGCTCCATGTCGAGCGTGCCCGTGGCGTAGCTGACGACGAACGTCGCGAAGATGTAGAACGGCGCGGTCTCGACGACCTTGGCGCCGACGGCCACGAGCACGGAACGCCAGTGGTCGCGGAGCGTGTCGATGATCGGCAGCTTGGCGACGTCGCCGCTCTCCTTGGCCTCGCGGAACGCCGGGGTCTCGGCGAGGCCCTTGCGGATCCACAGGCCGACGAAGACGAGGACGACGCTGGCGACGAACGGGATGCGCCAGCCCCAGGACTCGAACGCGGCCGCGGGCATGAGGCTCACGAGCGCGAAGGCGACCGTGGACATCAGCATGCCGATGGTGATGCCGGTCTGGGGCACGGAGCCGAAGAAGCCCCGGCGGTTCTCGGGCGCGTACTCGTAGGCGAGGAGGAGGGCGCCGCCCCACTCGCCGCCGATCGCCAGGCCCTGGACCACGCGGCAGAGGATCAGCAGGACCGGGGCGAGGACGCCGACCTGGTCGTAGTTGGGCAGCAGGCCGATCGCCACGGTGGCGCCGCCCATGAGCGACAGGGTGATGACGAGGGTCTTCTTGCGGCCGATGCGGTCGCCGATGTGGGAGAAGACGATGCCGCCGAACGGCCGGATGAAGAAGGTCAGCGACAGCGACAGGTACGACAGCATCAACGAGATCAGGGGGTCGTCGTTGGGGAAGAACTGCTTGTCGAAGATCAGCGCGGCGGCTGTCGCGTAGAGGAAGAAGTCGAACCACTCGATGGTGCTGCCGCTGAGGCTGCCGATGAGCACCCGGCGGTTGGTGGCCGGTTTTCCGACCGTGGACTGTTGCGGTGACACGCACAACTCCTGGGGGTGGGGGCCGACGTGACGTGGGCCTCACGAAGGGGACTAGTGCAACGTACAATTTCACATTGCACTTAGGCAAACCCTCGTGACCTGGTCGGTTCCCGGACCGCCGCCGTCGCGGAGGCCGTGTCAGGACTCGGGGAGGCCCGCCCAGACCCCGCGCACGTGCCCGAGGTGGTGCCTCATGAGCGCCTCCGCGCCCGGGGCGTCGCGGGCCTCGACACGGTCCAGCAGGGCGTGGTGCTCCCGGGCCGTGGCGGTGAGGCGCCCCTCCTGGTGGAGGCGGCGCAGCGCCGACAGGCGCGACATGCCGCGCAGGCGCCGCACCTCCTCGACGATCCGGGCGTTGCCCGCGATGGCGAGCAGCTGGAGGTGGAAGGCCGTGTCCGCGGCGACGAACTCTCGGAGCTCCCCCGACTCGGCGGTCTCCGTGAGCCGGTCCGCGAGCGGGCGCAGCCGGGCGACCTGCTCGGCGGTGGCCGTCCCGGCGACACGGCCGACGGTCGGGACCTCGATGAGGGCTCGCAGCTCGATGATCTCGTCGAGCGCGACGTCGCCGAGTTCGACCACCCGGTACCCGCGGTGCCGGATCGTCTCGACGAGGCCCTCCCGGGTCAGCTCCATCATGGCCTCCCGGACCGGGGTGGCGGAGACGCCGAGGCGTTCGGCCAGCGCCGGGGCCGAGTAGATGGTGTCGGGTGCGAGCTCCCCGGCGACCATGGCCTCGCGCAGCACCTGGGTCACCCGGGAGCGGAGGCTCGTGGGCTCGGCGAGCGACCCGAGGACGGGAGTCGTCCGGGCCCGGCGCGCGTCGATGCTCATGCGGTGCGTTTCCTCCTCGGGCGGGCTCCTGTCGCTCCCAGGATGCCACGCTCCCCGCCGGGGCCCGCCGGAGCGGGGGTTCCGGGCCCTTCCCTGCGGTGCTCCGTCCGGCTCCGGAGGCGGCGCCGCGCGCGGTCGGCCCAGGTCCCCCACGGCATTCCTCGCACTCCCTTGGGTTTGTCCCGGCTCGGACCCGGGCAGCGGCACGAGTGCGGCACGAGCAAGGTCCGCGACCACAAGGGAGACGACATGATCCGCAAGCTGTCCGAACTGGGCGTCACCTCCGAAATGGCCTACTGCGCGGGCGCAGCGTCCATCGGCCTGACCATTCTGACGTGGCTGGCGTCCAAGAAGAAGGAGGACGCCGGCAAGGACGCGGCCGAGCGCAAGGGCCTGTTCGTCGGTGAGTGGGCGCCGACCTTTTTCGCGCTCGGGGTGGCGCTCAGGCTCGAAGAGGCCAAGAAGTAGGGCCGCACAGCAGAGCGGGCCCCGTCGCGAGCTTCGCGGACGGCAAGCCCGGCCGGTCTCCCGGCCGGGCTTCGGCGTGTCCGGCGCGGCGGTCCGGGACCTGCGCTCCGCGGAGTCGGTGCTGCGCCGCGCCGCCCGCGAGATCGACGACCACCCCCTGGACGCCGCCCGCGGCGCCGTGCTCTCCGCGAGGGTGCGCGCGGTCGTCGCCGGGGCCTGCGCCGGTGTGCTCCCGCGGGGATCCGTGGGGAGGGCGGGGTTCCCGTGTGCGGCCGGGCCGGCGCCCGGTCGGGAGGTCCCGGGGACGGGGACGGGGACGGAGACGCGGGACGGCCCCGCACGGTGGGTACCGTGCGGGGCCGTGCCTTCCCGCTGTGTTCGGCCTCAGTGTGCCGGGCGGGCACCCGAACGCGGGAAGTCCGGTGCGGCGTCGTCCCGGGTCACCGAATCCTTCGGCTCCGGGCGAGGCCGCTGAGCCAGCTGAGGGGGCTCCTGCGGGGCCGGCGGCCGCGCGGAGGGGTCCTGCCGGCCGGGAACCGCAGCGGGTTCCCGGGGCCGGGCGTCCGCACGGGGCGGCCGGGCCGCCCCAGGGGGCCGCCTCCACGGGCCAGCGGGTTGCGCCCCGGCGCCAGCGGATTGCGTCCGCGTGCCAGGGGTGTGCGGGCGGCGGGTCGCCGTCGCGCCGACGGAGCCCACTTGGCGGTCAGGCTCCTGGCCTTCCTCAGGGGGTTCCTCATCACGGTTCTCCTCCTCGTCAGCGCGGAACCGCGCTGTCTCGGTCGGTTCGTGGCGGCGTCGTCACCGCAGATCTCCCGGGCGCGGTCACCTCATCGCGGCGCCGAAGGGCGCCGGGGTCGTTCTCCCGAGGGCTCCCTACCGAGTCTGTCCCCGGTCCTCGGCCCCCGCGGTGCGCCGACCGCGCTCCCACCGTCGGCGGGGCCCGCGGGCCCTCGCCGGTCGGAGGACGACGGGCCGCGCTCCGTGAGCGGTGCCCTGCGCCTCCTCGCCGTCCTCACAGGGAACGTGCGGTACGGAAGGGAGAAATAATCACGAAAAAGATACTTTTTTCATGCTCATCTGCCTTGCTACCCCAACGTGTGGTAATGATGCGGTTTCTTTGAGGAAAGCTCGTACGGCGGCGTACCCGGATCCGCCGGAGGAGGGGAGCCGGGCGGGATCACCGCAGCTCGGAGCCCCCGTGGCCGGCTCCCGCGCCCTCACGAGATTTTCTGCCGCGCCGGCGCCCGGGACCCGTCCCCCGGCGGGTCCGGGGCGGGAACCCCGCTCAGTGGGGCGCGTCGAAGGAGCCGGTGCGCTGCCCCGTGCCGCCGTCGAGCCCGGGAAACGCCTCGCGGACGCGGACCGCCACGTCGTCGAAGCCGCCGAGCCCCAGGACCCGCACCTGCTCGCGCGCGAACTCGGCCCGGGCTGCCTCGTCCTCGACCGCGTCGACCAGGCTCCGGATGATCGCGACCTGGACGTCGCGTTCGGCTGCCTCGTGGCCCTCGGTCTCGGCGGGCCACCAGTAGCTCTCGAAGCCCTCGCTGTCGACGTCGTTGCCCGGCCCGGCGGGCTGCGGCGGCCCGTCGCCGAGCGCGTGCTCGTCCGGCGTCCCGACCGGATCGGCGACGCCGCCCCCCTCGCCGAACGGCGCGTCCAGGGGGTCGGCCTCCCCGAACGGGTACACGCCCGGGCGCGTCGGGGGAACCACCGCGGCGGCCTCCTCCAACTCCTCCTCGGCGTCGCGTATCGCGTCTCGCAGCGCAGCGTCCTTGCGCAGCGCGGAGAGGCGTCGCAGCCGCTCCGCGTCCTCGTCCGCCAGCCGCAGGCTCACGTCCTCCGCCCACACCACGATCCCGCTGCCCAGGACGGCCTTCTCCACCGCGAGCAGGGCGGCGAGTTCGCACTCGGCCGTCCCCTCACGGGCGGGGTCGGTCCCGCTGACCAGGTCCGACGCCCGCGTGACGACGGCGAGGACCGCCGGGGCGACCGGGTTGCGCAGGCCCAGGTCCACGTGGCCGGACCAGCGCCAGTGGACCGTCGCGGAGAAGTACAGGTCGTGGTCGGCGACGGCGCTCGGAAGCGCCACGGGGCGGATCCGCGTGCCCCGCGCGCCAACGGGCCCCTCGGCCCCGGGCCCCGCCTCCGGCTCGGGCGGGTCCGACGCCCCGGACCGCCCCTCCGCTCCGCCGGAACGCGACAGGTAGGCCGCCAGGCACAGCAGGACGACCGGGGCCCACAGCAGGGCCCAGGGGCCGACGAGCGGGTACAGCAGACCGGGGACGAGGGCCACCGCCGCGGCGGCGGCGATCAGGCGTGCTCGGGTGACGGGGGTGACGGTGCGCCTCCTCTCGCGGCGAGGCCGCGGCGGACGGTGCCCGACCGGTGCCCTCTGGTGGGCGGACGCGGCCCGGCGGCCGGGAACGCCGCGACGGGGGGTCGCGGCGCCGTCGGCGGGGCGGCGTCCGTACAGGACAGTGTGCCCGAGATCCGGAGCGCGCGTGCCGGGAACACACCAGCCCGGGGGCCGTGTGGGGAACATCCGGTCACGGGAAGGTGTCCGCTCTGCCCAGGTTGGGCGAACACCTCCCCTCGTGTTGCCTTGGAACACCACACAGGTCGCCGGAACATAACAGAATGCGATCACCAGTTCCGCGGCCCTTCCGGTCGCCCGTCCCCGAACCCGCTCGCGGAGCACACCGAATGCCTGCCACACCTCCCGGGGCCGAACGCCGGTTCCGCCCCGAGGTCCAGGGACTGCGTGCCGTCGCCGTCCTCCTGGTCCTCGTCTACCACCTGAACCCCGCCCTGCTTCCGGGCGGCTACGTCGGCGTCGACGTCTTCTTCGTCATCTCCGGCTTCCTCATCACCTCGCTGCTGTACCGCGAGGCGACGGCGCACGGACGCGTGTCGATCCGCGGCTTCTACGTGCGCCGCGTCCGGAGGCTCCTGCCCGCCGCGACGGTCGTGCTCCTGGGCACGGGCGTCCTCTCGTTCTTCGTGCTGCCGATCACCAGGCTCACCGACACGGCCTGGCAGCTGGCGGCCTCGGCGCTCTACGTCGAGAACCTCTACCTGGCCCGGCAGGCGGTGGACTACCTGGCCTCCGACACGCCGCCCAGCCCCGTCCAGCACTTCTGGTCGCTGTCGGTGGAGGAGCAGTTCTACGTGGTGTGGCCGCTGCTGTTCGCGGTGTGGGCGCTCACGCGGCGGCGCTGGCGGACCACCGCCCGCGCCCTCACGGTGCTCCTGGGGTCGGTGCTGGTGCTGTCCTTCGCCTGCTCGGTGGTGCTGACCTCGCAGGAGTCGGCGTCCGCGTACTTCCTGCCGACGACCCGCGCCTGGGAGCTCGCGGTGGGCGGACTGCTCGCCGTGGGCCTGGCCCACGGCAGCCTGCCGGAGAGGGTGCGCGCCCCCCTGGGCTGGCTGGGCCTGGCCGCCGTCGTCGCCTCCGCCGTCGCCTACGACGACGCCACCCCCTTCCCCGGTTGGGCGGCGGCACTGCCGGTCCTGGGCGCCGCTGCGGTGATCGCCGCCGAGCAGGGGTCCGGCCGCCTGACCGCGTCGGCCCTCCTGGGCACCGCGCCGGCCCGGTGGGTGGGGGACGTGTCCTACTCCCTGTACCTGTGGCACTGGCCGCTCATCGTCTTCGCGCTCGTCCTCACCGGCCGGGACGGGCTCGGCCCCTTGGACACGGTCGTGGTGGCGGGTCTGTCCGTGCTGCTGGCGTGGGCGACGAAGGTGTGGGTGGAGGACCCGGTGCGCGACCGGGGCCTGGTCCGGAGCGGACGGTCCGCGCTGGCCGTGGCCACCGCGGGCATGGTGTCGGTGGCGGCGGTGGGCGGAGCCGCGTACCTGCAGGTCGACCGGTCGGGGTCGGTGACGTTCGACCCGTCGGTGCACACCGGCCCGGCCGCGATCGGCCGGTCCGCCGACTCCGAGGGGGAGTGGACGTACCCCTCCCCGGTCAGGGCCGAGGACGACCTGCCCCTGCTGTACGACGACGACTGCCAGGCGTCGAAGGAGGACAGCGACCCCGCGTCGGCCCAGTGCGTGTACGGGGCGGAGGACGCCGGGACGACGGTGGCGGTGGTCGGGGACTCCCACAGCGCCCAGTGGTTCCCCGCCCTCCACGAGATGGCCGAGGAGAGGGACTGGCGGCTGTTCCTCTACACGAAGTCGTCCTGCGCGTTCACGGACACGATGACCGCGGACGCCGAGGGCGGCGCCTACGAGGAGTGCCGGGAGTGGAACCGGGGGGTGGTGGAGGAGTTCGCGGAGCTGGCCCCGGACCTGGTCTTCACCAGCTCCTCCACGACCAGTCGCCCCTTCGGCGCCGAGACGATCGAGGAGGGCAAGACCGCGATCGCCGAGGGCATGCACCGCCTGTGGCGGGACGTGGCCGAGGTCTCGGGCCCGATCGTCGCGATCCGGGACACCCCCCGCCACCAGAGGGACGTGGTGGAGTGCGTGTCGGCCAACCTCGACCAGCCGGAGCGCTGCGAGGTGTCCGAGGGTGAGGCCTTCGAGCACGCCGACCCGCAGGAGGAGGCCGTCCTCGCGCTGGGGGACGAGGCGCACATGCTCGACCTCAGCGACCGGTTCTGCGTCGACGGCGCGTGCCCCGCGGTGATCGGCAACGTGATGATCTACCGGGACGCCGGGCACATCACGGAGACCTACATCCGGCTGCTCGCCCACGACCTGGGCAGCCGCCTGGACCGCGCCCTGTCCTGAGCACGCCGCCCGACGGGCCCGGAGCCCGGCGGCGGCCGGGCCCGTCCGCCGTGCGTCCCGGCCCGACCGCCCCCGGGCTCCGGCCGCTGCCGGTCCGGGGGAGAACCGCGTGAACGTCGTCCGTCGCACGTCCCTTCGCAAACCGTTGTCACGATCGCCGAAAAACATATTTCCAGAGCCTCATGAGCACCATATAAAGCTCTTCAGTGCATAATCGGACGTTTTCGGATGGCACACGAAAGCGCAGGTGGAAGGCCGGAACAATCCCTCCGGGGGCATGCGCGACCCCGGGAATGTGTCGCGTGCGTTCTCCCCGTCGGCGAAGGCCTCCGCGAGTATGATCGCGGAATACACCGGCCGCGCCGTGACAGCGCTGCGCCGTGGTCGTTCCGGAGGCGAAAGGCGAATCGGATGGGGTCGCACGACGGCGGAGGGTCGGCGGAGGTCGCCGCCGGGCGCGCCGCCATCGCCGGGAACGCCGTGGGCGACGACACCGCCCCCTCCCCGGACCACCGCGTCCGCATCGGTGAAGCACTGCTCCCGGGGCTTCCCCACGGACCGGCGGGGACCCCCTTCCGGATCAGGTTCCACCTCACCGGGACCGGCCTGCTCCACGTGCGCGGCCGGGACCCGGCGAGCGGGCGGGCGACCGGTTTCGACGGACGGATCGGCGGGACGGGCAGGGCGGGAGCGGAGCGGGCCGAGGAGGCCGTCGCCATGATCCGCGCCTCCGGCTGACCCGGCGGGGGTTCCGCTCCGCGGAGCCCCCGGACGACGCCGACGACCACCACGAGCGCGAGGGGAGCGGCACGGCACGATGCCCTGGAACGCACAGGACCGCAGACGCCACGAGGGCGAGGAGGCCGCGCGCACCCTCACCGCGGCGGTGGAGGCGGCCGACGACGAGGCCCTGGCCGACGGACTCGAAGACGTGGAGCCGATGCCGCCGCGCGGAGCCCGCGCCCGCGTGGACGGCCGCGACGTGGTCGTGTCGTGGCAGCCCGTTCCGGGCCCGGCGGGTCCGGTCACCTACCGGGTGGTGCGGCGGACCGGCCGGGCCGGGACCGCGCGCGAGGTCGCCGTGGGCGAGCTGTCGGGGACCGAGATCACCGACACCGAGGCCCCGGTCGGCACGGACGCCCGTTACGCGGTGGTGGCGGTGCACGGCGGCCGCGCAGTGTCGGAGCCGGTGGAGACCTCCCCGGTGACGATCACGCCGGAGGTCTGCGACCTGCGCGTACGAGCGGGCGAGGCGTCGGTGACCGCCTCGTGGCAGGCCCCGGCGGAGGCGGTGCGCGTGGACGCGTGGCGGCGCGAGGGGGCAGCGCCGAGGGGGCCGGGCGACGGGGTCAGGGTGGAGACGGACGGCGCCGGGTTCCGGGACCGCGACGTGCGCCCGGACGCGGAGTACTTCTACCGGGTGCGGGCGGTCTACCTGACCTCGAACGGGCACGCCCGTGCGTCGGAGGGGCTCGTCCGCCGGGCGACCCCCGGGCCTCCGCCCCCTCCGGTGCTCGACCTGGCCGTGTCGGCGGACGGCGGCACGGGGGTGCGGGTCCACTGGACCCGGCCGCCCCGCGGCCGGGTCGTCCTGAGGGTGGGCCCGGAGCCGTCCAGGTGGGAGCCGGGAGCGGTGGTCGGTCCCGACGAGGCGGCCGCGCACGGCCCCGAGGCGGTCCGGGAACCGGAACCGGAACCTGTACCGGGGCCGGAACCGGTCCGGGAGGGGGACCCCGGGCCCGGACGCGAGCGGGCGGAGCTGCTCCTGGGCGCGGGGATCAGCCACGTGCTGGCGGTGACGGTCGCCGGCGACCGGGCCGTGGTGGGCCGCTCGGTGCGGATCGCGACCGCGCCGCCGGTCGGGGGGCTGCGCGCGGAGCGCTTCGACACCTCGGTCCGGCTGGGGTGGACCTGGCCGGACGAGGCCGCCGCGGCCCTGGTCTCCTGGACGCCCGAGACCCCTGGGGGGCCGGAGCACACGCGGGGACCGGACGGGTCCGGGAGCGCGCGGTGCACCCGGCGCCAGTACGGGGCGGACGGCGGCTTCGAGGCCGCCATGGGATCCGACCCGGTGCGGGTGAGCGTCCGCACCGTCGTGGTGACGGGCGGCGAGGAGGCGGTGGGCGCTCCCGTGTCCGTCACCGTGCCGGGCCGGGCGGTGATCTCCTACCGCGTGGAGACGGCCGGTCTGCTGCGGCGCGAACGCGTCGTCCACCTGGTCGCGGACCGGGCCTGCGCCATGCCCGAGGTGTCCGTGGTCTACGCCGAGGGGGAGGTGCAGCCGCACTCGGGGGCCCAGGGGCGTGTCCTGGCGACCCTGCCCTCCCGGCGCCTGGACGCGGGCGAGCGGGTGTCGGTGCGCGTGAGGCCTCCCCGGGGGTCCGGCCCCGGCTGGCTGATGTGCTTCGCCGCCGCCGACGACGACCGCGCTGCGCGCCTGCGCCAGCCCTCGGTGAAGGAGCTGCGCCTGTGAGAGCCCCGACCGCGTTGCACGCCCTGAACCCCCTGGACGGCCGACGCCTCGTGTGCCCCTACTGCTACTCGGGTTTCACCGAGCGCCTGATCCGGTTCCGGTGCACCGGGCGGCCCGGCCCCGGCGGGAGGGTCTGCGCCCCCGTCGAGGACACGGCGGTCCGGACCCACCTGGGACGCCGCGAACTGCTCCCCCCGGTGTTCGGGGCCGACGGGCGGCGGGCCCTCGCGGTCTGCCCGGAGTGCTCGTCGACCACCGGCAAACAGGTGTGCGCCACCTGCCACGCGCAGCTGCCGGTGAACTTCGGCCGCACCCGCAGCCGGCTGATCGCCCTGGTCGGCGCCCGCGACGCGGGCAAGACCGTGTTCATGACGGTGCTCATCCACGAGCTGATGAACCGCGTGGGCGCCAGGTTCGGCGCCTCGGTGGGCGGCTCCGACGACCACACGCGCCACCGGTTCCGGGCCGACTACGAGACCCCGCTGTACGAGGAGGAGCGGCTCCTGGGCGCCACCCGGCGCACGGGGACCACGCGTGAGCCGCTGGTGTTCCGGTTCACGGCGCCCCGGCGGGGGCTGACCGGACGGCGGCCCCGGCACACCCTGCTGTCGTTCTTCGACACCGCCGGGGAGGACCTGACGTCGGAGGAGAGCGTCGAGGCGAACCTCCGGTACCTCAACAACGCCGACGGGGTCATCCTGCTGCTGGACCCGCTCCAGATGGAGGGCGCGCGCAGGCTCGCCCCGGCGGGGACGAGGATGCCCGCGCCCGGCCGCAACGCGGGACGGCCGCTGGACATGCTGGGCAGGGTCACCGACCTGCTCCTGAAGCGGCCCGGGGCCGCCGGCCGGCTCATCCGGGTTCCGATGGCGGTGTGCCTGACCAAGATCGACGCGCTGCACGGCCAGCTGGACGCGGGGTCCCCCCTGCACCGGCCCCAGCCGGGGGAGCCGTTCTTCGACGACTCCGACAGCCAGGACGTGCACGCCCAGGTCCAGCAGCTCCTGCACCGGTGGGACGGCGGCGGGATCGACGGGCACGTGCGCAACCACTACCGCAACGCCCGCTACTTCGGGGTGTCCGCGCTGGGCTGCGCCCCCGACGACGGGAACCGGGTCCGGGGAGGGGTGCGCCCCTACCGGGTCGCGGACCCGTTCCTGTGGATGCTGGGCGAGTTCGGGGTGGTCCCCTCCCGGGAGGGCCCCTGACCCGCGGCCGACCCGGTGAGGCGTACCCGCAGGGCCGGCCCGCCGGCCGCAGGATCCCCCGCGAAAGACCAGAACGACCGGAAGGGCGCGCCGATGGGTTTCGCTCAGCTCTACTACACCTCGTGCGAACACGGCCTGTCGGGGTACGCGGGATACCAGTTCAACGCGGCCACGCCCGGGGTGGACCCCCGGGTGCTGAGGGAGGTCGAGCGGTTCACCGTCTACGAGCCGCCGCGCCGGTCCTCCCCCGCCGGGGTCGCCGCACACCCCGTCAACCTCTGTTACGCGCCGGACCTGGGCGGGGTCCCCGTGGTGAGCCGGGTCGTGTCCAGCGGCGACGACCCCTCGGGGCGGCCGGGCAACTACTTCGCGCACAGCCTGGTCCCCGCCGGAGGCGCGGCGGACGGCGACGGGGCCGGCGGTGTCCGGGACGGGGGCCCGCTGCCGGCCGAGCTGTGGGGCGCCCGCTTCTGGGCGGACGCACCGGTCCGCGGTACCGGGCTCCCGGTGCTGGAGGTGCGGCGCGGCCCCTTGGACCGGCGCCGGACCGAGGCCTGGGCGCGCGGCCTGCCCCCGGAGGCGGTCGTGCGGCTGCTGGTCTGCGCGGACGGGGCCGTGGACGGCGCCCGGCCCCTCGTGCTCGTGGCCGACAGCGCCTCCGTCGCCCACTGGGTGGCGGCGCTGACCCACCTGATGCCGCCGGAGCGGGCGCGGCTGCTGTCGTTCGCGACGTACGGCGCCGACCCGGACGGGACGCCGGTCCACGTCATCGGGGTGCCGCCGGGGTCGGACACCTCGCCGTGGGAGGACCGGTTCACCGTGCACGCCCCGGGGTCGGACTCCCCCGGGCGGCTGCCCGAACCCGACGAGCGGTCGCGGGCGGTGGCCGCCCGGCTGGTCGGCGCGGGGTCCCGCGGAGCGGTGGGTCTGTGGCGCGGGGCCGCCCCCTACGCGTCGGGGAGGGAGCGGCGCCTGGCGGACTGGCGCCCGGTGCTGGCCGCGGCGGCGGCCCTGGCCGGCGACCCGCTGGGCCCGGAGGACCTGCGGGCCGTCCGCGAGTGGCTGTCGGAGGCTGTGGAGTGGCTCGCCCCCGGGGACACGGCGTCGCTGGTCGCCCGGGTCCTGGACTCCGGCGCCGGGGCGCTGGACGACGGGGCGCTGGCCGGGTTGCAGCGGCTGGCCCACCGGGTGGGCGCGGACGAGGTCACCGAGCGGATCGAGCGCGTCCTGGTGCACCGCTCCCTGGACGGCATCGCCGGGGGCGGGGCCGCTCCCCGGGTCGCGCCGATGCGGTCGGACGCGGTGCGCGCGGCGGCGCGGGAGCGCATCTCCGCGCTCCTGGCCGGCGAGCCTTCCGAGGAGTCCTCGCCCGGTCGGTCCGCACGGGTCGGGACGGAACCGGACGGGACCGGTCCGGAGGCCGGGGCGCCGGGGGGCGGGCGGCCCGGGGCGGAGGCTGCCCCGGCGCGGGCGCCCGGCGTGAACGCGGCAGCCCGGCGCGGCGGGGTTGGGGGCGGCGGGGTCGCCCCCGACCGGGCCTTGGAGCTGCTGCGATGGGCGCGCGCGGGAGGGCTGGCGCCGTCGGCGGTGAGCCTGGAGAGGTACGGGCGCGAGGTTGTCGCCCCTCTGCTGGCGGACCCCTGCTTCGGCCGTCCCTCCGCGCCCGGCGTCGCGGGAGCCGCCCCCGCCCCCGGGCGGCGGGGCGGGGCGCCGCGGGCGGCGTGGCCCGATCCCGCCGTGGCGGTCCTGTTGTCCCACCACCACGAGGTGCGGCGCGGCGCGGCGGAGCGGCTGGCGGCCCTGCCCCCCGACCGGCTCGCGGACGTGGCGGTCGGCCCGGCCGGCGCCCTGTTCGCCGGCGACCGCGACGGGGCCAGCGCGCGCCTTCGCGAGCTGCGCCGCCTGGGTACCGACGACCGCTCCGACCCCGTGGGGCTGCTGGCGTACGTGGTGTCGGTGCGCCGGGAGGGGCGGGCGTCGAACGCTCCGGGCCTGGCCGAGCACGATCTGGACGACGCCCTGCTGACGGAGGTGTGGGGACCCGGGCACGGGCCGCACTCCGCCCTGCTGGCCCTGCGGGCGATGCGCCCCGGTGTCCTGGTGTCCCCGGGCGTGGGCGGCTGGGTGGCCGAGGCGATGGTGGCCGCGCCCGCGCCGGACGGGGAGCGGGCGTGGCGGGACCTGGTGGACGAGGTGTCCCGGCACTGGCTGCGCGACCGGCTGCCGGTGGCGGGGCAGCGCGTGGCGGTGGAGTGGTCGGAGGTCCGCCCCCTCCTGGCCGGGCTCCACCGGGCCGGGGAGGAGCACGGGCCGGAGCGGCTCGCCGCCGTGTACCGGGCGCTCGTGGAGGTCCACCCGGCGGTGGACGCCGTCGCCCGGCGGACGGTCGTGGACGTGCTGTCCGGATGGCGGAGTCCCGGGACGCTGGCCGCGGCTCTGCGGGGGTGCCCGGAGGACGTGTTCGGGGCCTTCTGCGGGGTGGTCGCCGCCCGGCTGGCCGACGACCGGCCCGACACGGCGACGGCGGCCGCGGTGTACCTGGCCGCGGGGCACGAGGACCTGGCGGGGCACGAGCGCGGGGGGCGCCTGGACGCGGCGGTGCTCTCCCCCGCCGTGGCGGCGTGGCGCCGCCGCCACCTCGCCGGGGTGCGCAGACAGCTGCCCCGGGAGGGGGCGGCGGCGTTCGACGAGTGGGTCCGGCGGCGGCGCGGGGAACGGGAGCGGAGACGGTTCGGGCTGGGTCGCCGGGCAGGCGGGCGGCACACGTGAGCGGTCCCACGGGCGAAGGCGCGACCGCGGGCGCCGAAGGCTCCGCGCCCCCGGGCGGTGCGGCGGCCCGGACGCGCGGAGGCGCCGGAGGGCGGCGGGCGGGCGGGCACGGGGCGCCGCCCTCTCGGCGGGACCGCACCGGCCGGCCGCGGACCGCGGGGTTCGCGGGGGAGCTGTGGCCGCGCCGGGACGGGGGCCGGGCGGACCTGGGGACGGGCTGCGCGGCCGCGGCGTCGGTGGCGGTGCTCGGGCTGGTGGTCGTCTACGTCCTGCGCTGGTGGCTGCTGGCGTTCCTGGTGAGCGCCGTCGTCGCCCTGGGCGTCGCCGCCGCCGTGGTCGGCGGGTCCGTGCTGACGGGCCTGTACTTCCGCCGGACGCACGAGGTGATGTTCGGTGGCGGCCGCCCCGAGGATCCGCCCCCGGGCGAGGGGGACGACCCGGCCCACCGCGCCTACCACGGGGGCCCCGCCTGGTGGGACCTGCGGACGATCGTGGGCCGGACCTGGGCCGCGTCGGCCCTGTGGGGGGTGCTCCTGGGCGCGCACTTCGCGGTCCACGCCCTGGTGGTGGCCGCGTACCTGGCGGCGGCATGGACGTTCGTGGGGGTGCTGCGGGTCGTGGACGCCGGCCTGCTGGTGGTCCGCCGGGTGCGGATGGTGTGCCCGGGCTGCTTCCTGCGGCTCGGCTACCCGGCGTACCTGTGTACACGGTGCGGGCGCAGGCACGGTGCGATCCGCCCGGGGCTCCGGGGGCTGCTGCGGCGCCGGTGCCTGTGCGGGGCCCGGCTCCCCACGCTGCTCCTGCTGGGCTCGGCCGACCTGGACGCGCTGTGCCCGCACTGCGACCGGGGTCTGGAGCACCGGCCCGGTGAGGCCCGGGAGTTCGTGCTGCCGCTGTTCGGCAGCGCGGGCGCGGGCAAGACCCGCCTGGTGGCGGGGATGAACCTGGCGCTGGCCCAGGCCGCACGGGGCACACGGGAGGCGTACGTGGAGCCCGTCGGCGAGGAGACCGTCCGGCGGCTGCGCGACAGCGAGCGGCTCCTGACCGCGGCCCACCGGACCGGCCCCACTCCCCCGGGGCGCGAGGTCCGCGGGCTGACGGTACGCGTGGGGGCCGAGGGTCGGACCCTCCTCCTCCAGGTGTACGACGCGGCCGGGGAGCGGTTCAACCGGTCGGCGACCACCGAGGAACTCACCTATCTGGGGCAGGCGTCGACGTTCGTGCTGGTGGTGGACCCCCTGGGCGTCGAGGCGGTGTGGCGGTCCATGACCGCCGGGGAGCGGTCGCGCCTGTCCGGGCACCGCTCGCGCGTCCGCGACCCCGAACTGGCGTACGGGGCGGTGCGCGACGAGATCCGGCGCCAGTACCGCATGTCCGGCCGCAGACTGCGGCCCCGGCGTGCGCGGACCCGTCTGGCGGTGGTGGTCACCCGCGGAGACCTGGTCCGCGGCACCTCGGCGGCGCCCGGCGGGATGCCGCCGGAGGAGTGGGCGGCACGGACCCTGGGACTCGGGAACCTTCTGCGGGACGCGGCGGCCGACTTCGGGGAGGTGCGGGTGTTCCTGACGGCGTCGGTCGCCGACGGCTCCGGGACCGCGCACCCCAGCCTCTCCGCACTGCTGCGGTGGGTGCTGGCCGGGGAGTCCGCAGCGTTCGCGGGGATGCTGGCCGGGTCCGCGCCCGGTTCCGGGGCGGGGACCGCACCGCGCGGCGCGCCCGTGCCCCTCGGCTCCGCCCCGCCCCGGCCCGAGCGCGTGGGAGGCGGCCGATGAGCTGCCGCACCCCCGGGCACCGGGGCGCGCGCCGGACGATCGCCGTCACCGTCTACCTGGTCACCGGGGTACTGACGGCGGCAGCGGTCACCGCCGCCGTCTGGTTCGGCGTCGCCGCCGTCCAGTTCGTGTGGGAGCACGCCCTCGCCCGGATGTGACGGCGCCCCGTCGTGCCGGGGGCCGGGTGGCGGCCTCCCGGTCCGCCGGGGGGCCGGGTGGCGGCCGGAACCCGGTCGGCGCCCCGGGGACCGCCTGTGGCACAGTGGCGGCGGAAGCGGTGCCCACCGCCTGACCACGCCTTACGGGAGGAAACCGATGGCCGTCTTCGCCGTCACCTACGCCTACGCCGACGGGAGCGCCGCCGCACGCGACGAGCACCGCCCGGCCCACCGGGAGTACCTGGGCGGGCTCTCCGAGCGGGGCGTCAACCTGTGCTCGGGCCCGTTCGGCCCCGAGGAGGCCCCCGGCGCACTGCTGCTGTTCCGGGCCGGCTCCCGCGAGGAGGCGGTGGCCCACACCGAGAAGGACCCCTTCCGGATCCAGGGCCTGGTGGCGGAGGTCTCCGCCCAGGAGTGGGTCCCGGTGCTGGGGCCGCTCGCCGAGCACTTCTGATCCGGCGCCCGGTGCGCACGCCGCGGGACAGGTCGCCCCGGCCGGTCCCGCGGCGCTCCCCCGGCCGGTCCCGCGTGCGCTACTCCGGCGCGAAGCCGTTGTCCCTCATCCACCGCGGGTCGGGGGCGACCAGCTGGAGGATCTCCACGAAGAGCCCCTCGGGGCCGGCGACCTGGAAGCGGCGCTGCCCCCAGGGCTCGCTGACCAGGGGCAGGACGATCTCCAGGCCGGCCTCCCTCAGCCGCTTCTCCTCCGCGTCCGCGTCCTGCACCAGGAAGGCGACGAGTGTCCCCGCCACCGTCCTGCCGAGCATCCCCTCGGCGAGGGACGCGTGGTCGCGCCGGACGAAGTCCAGCGACAGGTTCTTGTGCTGGGCGTGCTGGGTGTTGACGTACCAGCCGATGTCGGCGCCGATCTCGAAGCCGATGTGCTCGGCGAACCACTCGGCGCTCGCGCGCGGGTCGTCGCAGAGCACCGCCATGCCGATGAGGTCGATATTCACGGTGTTCTCCCCTGAGTCGTTCTTGACCACTTCACCTAAAGTACTACACTTAAAGTGGTTGCAGCAAGCAGCCCTTCCCGACGACTGGAGACCGAGACCATGCGGCAGAACCCCGAACGCAGGCGCGCCCTCCTGGACGCGGCCATCGACGTCCTGGCCGAGGAGGGGGCGCGGGGGCTCACCTTCCGGGCGGTGGACGCACGCGCGGAGGTGCCGAAGGGCACCGCGTCGAACTACTTCGCCAACCGCGCCGAGCTCCTGCTCCAGGCGGGCGCGCACGTCCATGTGCGCCTGACCCCCACCGACGAGTTCATGGACCGGTTCAAGAACGCCCTGCCGTCCCGGGAGCAGACCCGGCTGGGCATGCAGGACCTGCTGCGGCGCATCGAGCACAACCGCAACGGCTACCTGGCGCTGCTGGAGCTCCGACTGGAGGCCAACCGCCACCCGGGCATCCGCGAGGAGCTGACCCGCACCATCAAGGAGACGCTGGAGGAGAACGTGCGCACCCACCTGGAGGGCGGCTTCCCCGGCGACCGGACCACCGTGGTGACGCTCTACCTGGCGATGACGGGTCTGTTCATCGAGCACCTGACCCTGCCCGCGGTACTCGCCGACGACGCCGCCGGCCCCCTGGTGGACCGCATGGTGGACCTGATCGTCCCCGGCCCCGACCAGGCATAGCCCGCCCCCTCTGCGCCCGCCCCGGGAGGCTCCCCGTCCGGAACGCCGGCGACGGCGCCCTGCCGCCGGGAAGCGGAGGGCCCCGGCGCGGGCCGGCACTCCGCGTTCACCGGCGTGGCCCCGGACGCCGCACGCCCGGTGCCACTGCCGGACGCGTGCCCGCCCGCCGGGGAGGAGGCAGGCGCGCCCCCAGGGTCCGAGCCCTTCGCCGGCCCCGACGCCCCGCCCCCGAGAAGGACCCCGGACGCCGCCCGCGCCCGCGACGGCCGGTCGGCACGCGCCAGGGAGAGTCCGCGACGTCCGTTCCGTCCCGGAAAACCCCTGTCCGGGGGCGGCTCCGGCGTGCAAGACTCCAGACTCTCGCGAGGAGGCCCTGTGCACACACACCACTTCGGCATCGTCACCGGCGACGGCCGCACCCGGCGCGCCGTCGTCGAACTGCCGGGACGGCCCGACGCGGTCGTGACCGGCGACGACGAGGCCGGGCTGGCGGACGAGATGTCCGAGGTCGTCGCCGGGCGCCTGGGCGTCTCCCCCGACGAGGTCGACGTGACCCTCTTCGGGCACGACGGCGACGACCCCTGCTACGCGGCGGCCGTCCTGTGCGACGGCGCCGGGTGGCACACGCGGTTCCCGGCCCAGGAGGACCTTCCCGCGGCCCTGGACCTGCCGGTGGCGCTGAGCCGGGAGGCGGCCGAGGGCCAGGCCCTGCGCGCGCTCGCCTCCGCGCTGGGCCGCCCGGCCGCGGGCCTGGACCTGGAGGTCGTCCGCATCGGGCCCGGCAGCGAGGACGCCGACGCGGACGAGGGGTGGGACGAGGACCGGGACGGTCCCTGACCGCTCCCCGCAACCGCGCCCGCGGGCGTCGGCCCGCACCGCACGTGAGCGCCCGCCACCGGGCGCTCCCCTCCGTGCGCCCCCGCCGGGCGCGGCCCCCCGGGCCGGTCAGCCCTTGGGCGGGGCCGTGCTGCTGCGCTCCACCAGCCGTGTGGCCATCTCCACGCGGGTGGTCTCGGGCCGGTCTCCGCCGACCAGGTCGAGCAGCATGCGCGCGGCCATCTGCGCCATGTCGCGCAGGGGCTGGCGGACGGTGGTCAGCGGCGGAGTCGCCCACAGCGCCTCGGGCAGGTCGTCGAAGCCGATCACGCTGACGTCGTCCGGGACCCGCAGCCCGCGGTCGAACAGGGCCCCGTAGGCCCCCCGGGCCATCTGGTCCGACCCCGCGAAGATCGCGGTGGGGGGCTCGGGCAGCTCCAGGAGGGCGGCCGTCTCGGTCCGGCCCGTGTCCAGCAGGAAGTCGCCGTAGCGGACGTAGTCGTCGGGGACGGCGAGGCCCGCGCCGCGCATCGCGCTCCGGTAGCCGTCCACCCGCGCCCGGCTGCACATCACGTCCGGCGGGCCGCTCAGCGTGGCGATGCGCCGGTGGCCGAGGCCGATGAGGTGCTCGGTCGCGGCGACGCCCCCGGCCCAGTTGGTGGCGCCGACCGCCGGGACGTCCTTGGCGAGGTCTCCGACGGGGTCGACCACCACCACGGGTATGCCCAGCGCGTCCAGCTGGGCGTGCTGCGCGGCGGACAGTTCGGACAGCACCAGGACCACGCCGTCGGAGTTGCGCGCCTGGAGGTTGTCCAGCCATTTGCGCCCCGGCCGGGTGCGGCTGCGGTCGTGCACGGCGGAGACCACGATGCCGAACCCCGCCTCGTGGGTGACCTCCTCGACCCCGTCCAGGATCGCCATCGACCAGGGGCTGCCCAGGTCGAGGAAGACCAGGTCGATGAGGCCCACCGTCCGGTCGTCGCGGTGCCTGCGCGGCTGGTAGCGGTGCTGTTCCAGGAGCCGTTCCACCTGGCGGCGGGTCTCCGCGGCGACGTCGAGGCGACCGTTGAGCACCTTGGACACGGTCGGGACGGAGACCCCCGCCTCCTGGGCGATCTCCGCCAGGGTGGGTCGTCGCTGTGGCATGCGCCTCCTCGTCGGATCCGGGCCGGGAGCGGTTCGCGGCCCTTCAGGATTCTATCTCGAAAGTTTTCGAGGGCATTCGCCGTAACCTACCCGAAATCAGAGGGGGCCTTGACGCACCCCCTCGGACAACTTAGCGTCATGCCAACCGAAACATATCGAAATATTTCGAGAATTTCGACCCACGTCTCCCCCCGACGGAAGAGCGGTGTCCCCATGAGAAGCACCTACCGGATACGTGTGATCGGCGGTACCTCCCTGGCCCTGGCCATGCTCCTGGCCACGGGCTGCGGGACGACCGGGCCCGGCGGCGGCGACGCCTTCCAGGTGTGGGCCCTGGAGGACGCCGCGGTGAACGAGCTGGTCGAAGCGGGCATCGAGGCCTACAACGCCGACAGCGACGTCCCCGCCGAACTCGTCACCTACGTCAACGACTCCTACAAGCAGCGGCTCCAGGTGGCCCTCGGCTCGCCCAACGCCCCCGACGTGTTCTTCAACTGGGGCGGCGGCAACCTGGCGCAGTACGTCGACGCCGGCCAGGCCGTCGACCTGACCGGGGCGCTGGAGGACGCGCCGGAGTTCCGGGACGCCTTCCTCCCCAGCGTGCTCGACGTCGCCCGGATCGACGACGCCTACTACGGCGTCCCCATCCTCGGCGTGCAGCCCGTCGTGCTGTTCCACAACAGGGCGGTCTTCGAGGAGGCCGGCATCGAGCCCCCCGAGACCTACGACGAACTGCTCGACGCCGTCGACACCTTCCAGGAGCGGGGCGTCACCCCCGTCACCCTCCCCGGGGCCCAGGGGTGGACCCAGCTGATGTGGTTCTCGTACCTGGTCGAGCGGATCGGCGGCCCCGACAGTTTCCAGGCCGTCGTCGACGGCGAGGCGGGCGCGTGGAGCGACCCGGCGATCGTCAGGGCCATGGAGATGTGCCAGGAGCTGGTGGACAGGGGCGCGTTCGGCACCAACTTCAGCTCCATCGACTACGACAACGGCAGCGCCTCGGCACTGCTCGCCACCGGGGAGTCCGCCATGTTCCTCATGGGGACCTGGGACATCGCCCGCCAGCAGCAGGACAGCCCCGAGTTCATGGCGAGCGGCGACCTCGGGTACACGGCCTTCCCGACCGTGGAGGGCGGCGAGGGCGAGCCCGGGGCGATCGTCGGCAACCCCAGCAACTACTTCTCCGTCAACGCCGACAGCGGGCACACGGACGCGGCCGTGGACTTCCTGGTGGAGACCTTCGCCTCCGACGAGTACGTCGACGGGCTCATCGAGGCGGGCCAGGTGCCCCCCATCGAGGGCGTGGAGGACCGGCTCCAGGAGAGCGAGCACGCCGACTTCGCCGTCTTCACCCACCAGCTGGTCTCCGAGGCGCCGAGCTTCACCCAGTCGTGGGACCAGGCGCTGTCCCCGTCCGCCTCGCAGGCCCTGCTGACCAACCTCCAGCTGCTCTTCCTCGGCGACATCACCCCCGAGGAGTTCTCCCAGGACATGGAGCAGCACCTGTGAGGACCGCGACCCCCGCGGAGCGGCCCGGGTTCGCCTGGGCCGCTCCGGCCCTGCTGTTCTTCGGCCTGTTCGGCCTGGCTCCCGTCGCGGTGGTCGTCTACCTCAGCCTCACCGCGTGGAACGGGCTCGGCTCCCCGCAGTGGGTGGGCCTGGACAACTGGCGGGCGCTCCCGGGCGACGACGACGTCACCCGCGGACTGGGCGTCACCCTGGCCCTGACCGCGCTGTGCTGGGCGACGCAGACCCCCCTGGCCCTGGCGTTCGGCACATGGGCGGCGGGACACCAGCGCGCACGGGCCGTGGCGAGCGCCGTGTTCTTCCTCCCGCTCCTGCTGTCCACCGCCGCCATCGCCCTGATCTGGAAGGCGCTGCTCGACCCGAACTTCGGCCTGCCCTCCCAGATCGGCCCCTGGATCGGGCTGCCCGACGGCAACGTGCTCGGCAACCGCTCGCTGGCCCTGTACGCGATCGTCCTCATCCTGCTGTGGCAGTTCCTGCCGTTCCACATGCTGCTCTACCAGGCGGCGGCACGGCAGATCCCGAGCTCCCTCTACGAGGCCGCGGAACTCGACGGGGCCTCCCCCCTCCGGAGGTTCTGGCACATCACCGTCCCCCAGCTGCGGCACACGATCATCGCCTCGTCCGTGCTGATCCTGGTCGGGTCGATGACCTACTTCGAGACCGTCCTGCTGCTCACCGACGGCGGTCCGGGCAACGCGACCCGCATCCTGCCGCTGCACATGTACAACCAGGGCTTCATCGCCTTCGAGATGGGCTACGCGAGCGCCGTCGCGGTGCTGCTGGTCGTCATCGGCACCGGGCTGTCGCTGCTGGTGGTGCGCGTGACCGGCTACGCCCGTATGACCAGCCAGAGAGAGGGAATGTGACATGGCCACCCGAACCAGGCCCTCGGTCGGCGGCGGGATCGGGGCCGCGCTGTGGCTCGTCGTCGTCGCGGTGCCGATCTACTACCTGCTCGCCACCAGCCTGCGCGGGCCGGGCGACTACATGGCCGACGGCCCGCTCGCCCTGCCGGACGACCTGACCCTGGACAACTACCTCAACGTCCTCGAGGTGGGGTTCCTGCGGTTCCTCGCCAACAGCCTGGTCGTGGCGTGCGGCTCCGTGGCGCTGGTCCTCGCCGTGGCCCTGCCTGCGGCGTTCGCGATCGTGCGCGGCCGCAGCCGCGCCCTCCGTGTGGCGTTCCTGCTGTTCCTGCTGGGGCTGGCGGTCCCCGCCCAGGCGGTGATCATCCCGATCTACCTGATCATCACCCGTCTCAGCCTGTACGACAGCCTCACGGCGATCATCCTGCCCACCGCCGCGTTCACACTGCCGATCTCCATCGTGGTGCTGACCAGCTCGCTGCGCGACGTGCCCGGCGAGCTCTACGAGGCGATGGCGCTGGACGGCGCCACCAACCTCCAGGCGTTCCTGCGCCTGGTGCTCCCCCTGGCGCGCCCCGGCGTGGTCACCGTGGCCATCTTCGTGGGGCTCAACGCCTGGAACAACTTCCTCTTCCCGCTGGTGCTCACCCAGAGCGAGGAGAACCGCGTCCTCCCGCTGGGCCTGTGGTCCTTCCAGACCCAGTACGGCACCGACGTGCCCGGCCTGATGGCCGCCGTCGTCCTCTCCACCCTGCCGATCTTCGCCCTCTACCTGTTCGGGCGCAGGCACCTCCTGGGCGGGCTGGCCGCGGGGTTCGGCAAGTAGGAAACCCCTCCCGACCACACACGAACCGCACTGACGAAAGGCCACGATGACGACCCTCCCCGCCACCGCCGCGCTCTCCGGGACCATCGCCAACCCGGTGCTCCCCGGGTTCCACCCCGACCCCTCGATCCTGCGGGTCGGGGACGACTACTACCTGGCCACGTCGACCTTCGAATGGTGCCCGGGGGTGGTGCTGCACCACTCCAGGGACCTGGTCCGCTGGCGTCCCCTGGGCGGCGCGCTGACCGAGGCGCGGCTCCTGGACCTGACGGGGCGCCGGGACTCCGCCGGCGTGTGGGCCCCCTGCCTCTCCCACAAGGAGGGGCTGTTCTACCTGATCTTCACGAACGTGGAGAACTACGCGGGCGGCTTCTGGGACACCCCCAACCTCGTGACCACCGCACCGGCGGTCACCGGCCCCTGGTCGGACCCGGTGCCCCTGCACTCCATGGGGTTCGACCCATCGGTCTTCCACGACGCGGACGGCCGCAGCTGGGTGCTGTCCAACCTGAACGACTGGCGTCCCGGCAGGAACGCGTTCAAGGGGATCGTGCTCCAGGAACTGGACACCGACGCGATGCGGCTGGTCGGCGAGGCGCGGCTCATCTTCGCCGGGACCGAGGCGGGTGTGACGGAGGGGGCGCACCTGTACCGCAAGGACGGCTGGTACTACCTGATGACCGCCGAGGGCGGGACCACCTGGGACCACCAGGTCACGGTGGCGAGGTCGCGCCGGATCGAGGGCCCCTACGAGCCCGACCCGGCCGGCCCGACCCTCACCTCGCGCCCCGACCCCTCGCTGGTCCTCCAGAAGGCCGGCCACGGGAGCCTGGTGGAGACCCGGGGCGGCGAGTGGTTCCTGGCGCACCTGGCCTCGCGCCCCCTCACCGAGCGCGGAAGGTGCGTGCGCGGCCGGGAGACTGCGCTCCAGCGCGTGGTCTGGTCGCCCGAGGGGTGGCCGCGGGTGGAGGGGGCCGCGCCCCGCGAGGAGGTGCCCGGCCCCGCGCTGGAGCCCCACCCGTGGCCGGAGCCGCCGGAGACGGACGGCTTCGACGCCGCCGAGCTCCGCCCCGAGTGGAGCACCCTGCGGCGCCACGCCTCCGCGGACTGGCTGTCGCTGGAGGAGCGCCCGGGGCACCTGCGGATCCGGGGCGGGCAGTCCCCCGCGGGCACCGGCTCGCCGAGCCTGGTGGCGCGGCGCGTCCAGCACGAGCGGTGCGCCATGGAGACGGTGATGGAGTTCCGCACCCGCACCTTCCAGCAGATGGCCGGCCTCACGGCGTACTACAACACCCGGCACTGGCACTACCTGCGGATCGGTTTCGACGAGGAGGAGGGGATGTTCGCGAGGGTCCTCACCTGCGACCGGGGCCGGTACCGGGAGATCGGGCACCGTGTCGTGGTCGAGGACTGGGAGCGCTGCCACATGAGGGCCGTGATCGACGGCGCCGAACTGCGGTTCGGCCTCTCCCGGGACGGGCGCTCGTGGACCGACATGGGCGTGGTGCTGGACGCGGGCATCCTCTCCGACGACCACGCGGCCGAGCGCGAGGGCGGCGAGGGCGGCCATCCCGACCGGGAGGGCAACGCCGGCCTGGTGAGGGCCTGGGGTTTCACGGGCGCCTTCCTCGGCCTGTGGGTGCACGACCTCGCCGGGACCGGGTGCCACGCCGACTTCGACCACGCGTCGTACCGGGGGACGGAGCGCCCCGACCGGTGATCCCGTGCCGGAGCGGCGGACGGGGACCGCTCCCGGGACGCGCGGGCGGGGCGCCGGCCCCGCGGGCCGTGGGAGCGGCGGTCCGTCGGCGGCACACGGCCGGACGCTGTGACTCATGACGCGCTCCGGCCCAGGGCGCGGGCGGGCCGCGGGGCCCGTCCGCGCCGTTACGGAGCCACAGGCGTCACACTGTCACCATTTTCGGACCGACCATAATTGCCTTCAGGCCTCAACCCCCGCGCGTCACGGGGGCGGTCGGCGCCGGGGCGGACCCGGGCCCCGGCCGCGGGGACGGAGGGACCGGAGCGGGCCCCGCGCGTCCGGTGACACGCGGGGCCCGTCGGTGCTTCCGGGAGGCCGGGCGGCCCGCCCGTCAGGACCTCCGGGCGGCGGCCCGGTCGGCCCCGTCGCGGGCGCCCTCGGGGCCCGGGCCCGCCTGTCCGGGATCCGGCCGACCGGCGCCCTCACCGGGCCGGTTGGCCTGGTGGAAGGCCTGCTGGGCCTGGCTCTGCCGCTCCCACCGCACGAAGCGCTCGCTCTCGCCGAGCGCCATCGTGGTCAGCCACACGGCGACGCCGATGTCGTCCGCGAGGCCGAGCAGGGGGATGAACAGTTCGGGGACGAAGTCGACCGGCGAGACGATGTAGACCGCCAGCACCAGCATGCCGAGCAGCTTCCCGCTGCTCAGGTCCGGGTACCGGCCGCGCATCTTGGCCCCGAGCATGCGCGGGACGGCCCCGATCCGCTTCCAGACCGAGATGTCGGTGTCGGAGTTCTGGATGACCTGCCAGGCGGCGGCTCCGGCCGCGGCACGGTTTGCCTTGCGCATCGTTGGTCTCCTCAGGGGCGTCTGACTTCTCAAGATATGACGCGAAGTCCCCCCGATTCGTTCCCTCCGCAGGACGCCCCAACCCCCGACGAGACGCACGCGACACCCGTGCCCGCCGGGGAGTTTTCCACAGTTCGGCCGTGGGCACTGGTGGGAGGCGGAGCGGAGGGGCATCCTTGGGTGGGAAGGACGGAGGTGAGGAGACGAACACGCGTACAGCCCGCGAACACGCCGGGCAAGGCACACACATGTCCACCGGACCGGCGCGGAACGGCCTGTCCACCCCCTGGCCGCATGCGGCCGACGCGTCCGGCGTCCCGCCCCGGGCCGGTCCCCCGGGACCTGCGCGGGAGGCGCCGCGCACGGGTCGCACACGCGGGTTTCCGCCCCCGGTCCTTCCGGCCGGCCCGCGCCTCCTGTTCAATGGCGACAAATGCGAGGTCTCCCCCCTTCAGCCACACATTCGTTACGATGCGTTCGGGTGGCACCTTCGACGCGGGAGGCCGCTCTGCTTCAGATCTCTCCCAAGCGCGCAGAACCGATGGAGCTTGCCCAGTGTCCAGAGCCCAACCTCGGTCGGCGACGACCGTCGCCCTGTTGGCGGATATCCCCAGCACGGGCCATGTGGGCGAGGTCCGGGCGCAGCGGTTCGCGATGCGGGGCGAGGGCATCGGCGAGCGCAGCTCGGCGTTCGTCGCCTTCGCCAGGCAGCAGGTGGACGCCGGCCGCAAGGTCGTCGCGCTCTACCCCGCCTGGCGGTCCGAGGACGCCGAACGCGCGATCAACTTCGCGCGCGGCTCCATGCGCACCGACCACGTCGCGGGGATCGCCGTCGACCTCTCCCCCCTGGCGCTGTCACTGATCGCGGACCAGCTCGCCTACCTCGCCCCCTACCTGCCGCCGGGCATGGTCGCCGCGCTCTGCGACGAACTCCCCCGGCACCTGCTCGCGGGCGCCTGGCTGAAGACGGTCTCCGGCCTGTCCACCATCCCCACCTCGATGCGCCAGCACATGGGCTCCTTCGCACCGTCCGTGTCCTTCCTCGCCTACTGCGCCCCCACCGCCCGCGTGGGACGCCTGCGTCCGGCCGACGTCTCCCGGACGCTGCCCTTCCGCCCGGTCCAGCCGGTCCAACTGCTCTGCTCCACCCCCGACCCGTCCATCACCGGGGTCTTCGACGACAACCTGCCGCAGGCCATCCAGCCGGTGGCCACCCGCACCCTTCCCGTCCAACCGCTCGGGCCCGTGTACTGGGGAACGTCCCGGTACGTGGAGTTCGTGGCCCTGAGCGCCCACCCCCAGGCGCTCGCCTACGCGGCGGGCGCCATTCGCGCCTCGTACTGCTCCTGGTGCGGCGAACCCATGTCGGGCAGGCCCTGCCCCTTCTGCTCGGCCGACAGCCCCCGGACCGGCGCAGGCGTCCGGACACCGCAGACGTCCCGGCCCCCCGTGCCCGAATCCGCGCCCCGGCCGCAGCGGCGCCCGTCCCCCGGCCCCGCGCAGGGCCCGGCGGAGGGCCCGGCGGAGGGCCCGGCGCCCGGCCGGCGCCGGGCGGGGCCCGTACCCTCCGACCCGCCGTCCGACGGCACCCCTCCGCCCCCGGGCGGCAGGGGCGCCGCCGACGGCCGACCGACCCCACCGACCGCCGACCGGCCGGAGGGCGCCCCGTTCACGGGCCGCGCCCTGTGGCCCGGTACACCCAGGACCTACTCCCGCTAGGGCCCGCGACCGCGCCGGCCCGACGGGCGGACGGCTCCGCGACGACACTGGAAACGGAAAAGACCCCCTATGAACCCCCGTCAGCGACGTGGCGTGCTGCTCATGGTCGTCGCCGCCATCGGCGCCGTCGCCGTGTTCGCGTCCGTGTTCACCTACCTCAACTCGCAGCAGGACCGCCTGGGCGAGTTCGCGACCGTCCTCCGCCTGTCGGAGGACGTGGACGCCTACCAGCCCGTCGGCGAGGACTCCGTCGAACGGGTGCAGGTGCCGAGGATGTACTTCGACCCCGAGGTGTTCATCACCGACCTGGCCGACGTGGACACGCCCGCCGACCAGGAGCTCGTCGCCGCCTCCCACCTGGAGGAGGGCGTCTACCTCCAGCGCGGCATGGTGCAGCCCCAGCCCACCCTCACCACGGGCGAGCGGGAGATCGCGATCATGGTCGACGCCGAGACCGGTGTCGCGGGCAAGGTGCAGCGCGGATCGTTCGTGGACATCTACGGCACGTTCCAGCCGCGCGACCACGGTGAGGCGTGCGCGGTGCGGATCATCACCGAGGTCGAGGTCCTCGACATCGGGGAGCTCCGCTCCCAGGAGCGCGAGAACGGCGGCGTCTCTGGGGTGGTCCCGGTGACCTTCCGCCTCGACCCGCAGGCGGCGCTCCAGCTCGCCTACGCGGAGGACTTCTCCACCAAGCTCAGGCTGGCGCTGGTGAGCGCCGACGGCGGCGGATCGCCCGGGGCCAGCGAGTTCTGCAGCGGGGACTTCGAGGACCTCGCCGGGGGCGCGACCCCCGACGAGGGAGAGACGACCGACGAGCGGCCCGCGCCGCATGGGGGGTAGACGTTGATGTTCCGAGTCCTGGCGGGTATGCCCACCTCCGAGGCGGAGCTGGTGCTGGCCGCGCGCTTCGAGGAGCTGGGCAGCGCCGAACTGGTGGCCTCCCGGCCCACCACCTCCGCGCTGATCGACGCGGCGGGGGAGTTCCCCGAGATCGACGTCGTGCTCATCCACCAGGAACTGGGGCCCGCCCCGGTGTTCGACGCCATCCGCGACCTGTCCCACCGCCACCCCCAGCTCGCGATCCTCCTGGTCTCCCCCACCATGGACCCCGACACGTTCACCGGGGCGATGGAGGCCGGCGCCCGGGGCGTGCTGCCCCACGACTCCGGGATCGCCGAGCTGGAGACCCGCGTCACGAAGGCCGCGGAGTGGTCGCGGACCCTGCGCCGCCACCTGGAGTCGGCGTCCCTGGACCTGCCCGCCTCCGGGGTGCGCGGCCGGATCATGGCCGTCAGCGGCGCCAAGGGGGGCGTGGGCGCCACCACCTGCGCCGTCCACCTCGCGATGGTCGCGGCGGCCGCCGGCCGGGTCGTGTGCCTGGTGGACCTCGACCTCCAGACGGGCGACCTGCCCGCGTTCCTCAACCTGCGCCACCGCCGCTCCATCAGCGACCTGGTCGACGCCGGGGACGACATCACCCCGGGGATGCTCGCCGAGACCCTGTACGTGGACCACCGGGGCCCGCACGTCCTGCTCGCGCCCGAGCACGGCGAACGCGGCGAGGACGTCACCGCCCGCGCCACCCGCCGTGTCCTCAACGCGCTGCGCTCCCGGTACGAGCTGGTGGTGGTGGACTGCGGCTCGACCATGAACGAGGCCACCGCCATGGCGGTGGAGCTCGCCGACACCGCTGTCGTCACCGTCACCCCCGACGTCCCGGCGCTGCGCGGCGCCCAACGGCTCATGGGCATGTGGGAACGGCTGCAGATCCGCTCCCACGAGGACGTGTACTCGCTGGTCACACGGCACAGCCGCAAGAACGAGATCCAGCCGGACTTCCTCCAGCAGCTGCTGGGCACCAGGGTGCTGCGCACCCCGGTCCCCGCGGCCTACCGGGCCCTCGAACCCGGGGAGAACAACGGCGATCCGACCAAGGTCACCGACGAGGGCCTGCGCAAGGCCTTCGCACGCCTGGCCGCGGAGCTGGACCTGCTGAGCCCGCCGGCCCCTCCGGGCAGCGGCGGCAAGGGCGGGTCGACCACGCCCTCCGGCGGTCTGGGGTCGTTCGCCGCCCTCGCGGACCGCCAGGCGCTCGCGCCGTCCACCCGCGACGTGTCCGGGTTCCTCAACGCGTCGGTTCCCGACCCGGCCCGCAGGGCCGCCAACGGGTCCTCCGCGACACCTTCGGGTGGCCGCCCGGCGGGGCCGTGGGGCGGCGGGGGCCGCGGTGGGTTCGATGGCTGAGCCGCGGTCCGCGCGCGCCCGGCGCCGCCGCGACGACGGCGCGGTCATCGTGGAGTTCGCGGCCGCGGTGCCGTTCATGATGCTCGCGATGGCGCTGGTGTGGCAGGTCCTGCTTCTCGGCATCACCTCGATGTACGCCTCGCACGGCGCCGCCGAGGCCGCCCGCCAGGCCTCCGTGACCCCCGACGACATGGAGCGCATCGGTGAGGAGGCCCGCAAGCGGGTGCGGCCGCCGTGGGACGGCGAGGACGTGATGACGGTGAGCGTCGTCGAGCGCGACGGCGGGCGGTTCGCGCGGGTCACGCTCGCCATGCCGATCTTCCTGCCCGGGGTCACGGGGCCGTGGGACATCACCGGTGAGGCCCTGGTCGTCCCCGAGGTGGAGCCGCGGGGGACCGCGCCATGAGCCGACCGACCGCCGGTCCCGGCTCCGGCCGGGGCGGCCCCACCGCCCGGGGCTCCTCCCCGGGGCGCCCGCGCGGTGGAGCCGCGCGGCGCCTACCGCTCGGCGGCCGGGCGGGGCGGGACGCCGACCGCGGCGGCCCGCTCCTGGAGTTCGCGGCGTTCTTCCCGATCCTGCTCCTGACCGCGGTCGTCGCGATCGAGGCGTTCCTGGCCTTCGTGGCGGTCGAGCGCCTGGAATCGGCCGCGCGCGCCGGCGCCCGGGTGGCCGGGGCCGAGCAGCTGCCGGGCGCGGAGGCGGCGGCCCGGGAGGCCCTGCCCTCGTGGCTGGACGACGCGACCGTCACCAGCGGGACCAACGACAGCGAGGGCTTCTACGTGGAGGTGTCGCACCCGCTGCCCATCGTGTTCTCGTCGTCGGGGCTCGACCTGACCCTGACGCGTCGCGTGGACATGCCCAATGTGTGAGGCGGGAGCGGTGCGCCGCGCCCGTCCGGGGGGAAGGAGACGAGGGACATGGGCCTGAAGGACCGCCTCGAGGAGGACCGCGTCGTCGAGGGCCGCGCGGACAGCGCCAGCGTGACGCACTGGCGGCGGCGCCTCCTGGAGGAGATCAACCTGGAGGACCTCACCCAGCTCACCCTGGCGCAGCGCCGGGTGCGGCTGGAGAAGGTCGTGGGTCACATCCTCACCCGCGAGGGCCCGGTGCTGTCCGACCGTGAGCGGTCGCTGCTGATCCGCAGGGTCGTGGACGAGGCCCTCGGCCTGGGTGTGCTGGAGCCCCTGCTGGCCGACGAGACCGTCACCGAGATCATGGTGAACGGTCCCGACAACGTGTTCATCGAGCGCGGCGGCAGGATGCAGCGGGTGGACGCCACCTTCAACGGCGAGGAGCAGCTCTACCAGACCATCGACCGCATCGTGTCGCTGGTCAACCGCCGGGTGGACGAGTCCTCGCCGATGGTCGACGCCCGCCTGCCCACGGGCGAGCGCGTCAACGTGATCATCCCGCCGCTGTCGCTGTCCGGGCCGATCCTGACCATCCGGCGCTTCCCCAAGCCCTACCCCATCGACGAGCTCGTGCGGATGGGCAGCCTGGACGCGCCGACGGGCATCCTGCTGGCGGCGATGGTGCGGGCCCGGTTCAACATCGTGGTGTCCGGGGGCACCGGCACGGGGAAGACCACGTTCCTCAACGCCATGTCGGCGTTCGTGCCGACCGACGAGCGCATCGTCACCATCGAGGACTCCGCCGAGCTCCAGCTCATGCAGGAGCACGTGGTGCGGCTGGAGACCAGGCCGGCCAACATCGAGGGCCGGGGTGAGATCGCCATCCGCGACCTGGTCCGCAACGCGCTGCGGATGCGCCCCGACCGCATCATCGTCGGCGAGGTGCGCGGTCCGGAGACCATCGACATGCTCCAGGCCATGAACACCGGCCACGACGGCTCCCTGGTGACCGTTCACGCCAACTCGGCCGACGACGCCATCTACCGGCTGCAGACCCTGGCGACGCTGGGCGACGGCAACGTGCCCTACGACGCGATCCGCGACCAGATCAACAACGCGGTGGACGCCATCGTGCACCTGGGGCGCTGGCCGGACGGGTCCAGACGGGTCAACGAGATCGCCGTGGTCTCCTCACGCCGCCGGGAGGAGTTCCGGCTGGACCCGGTGATGACCTTCGACGCCCTGCCCACGGGCCCCAACCGGTCCGTGTCGGGCGAGTTCCGGCACTACCCGATGCCGCGGCACATGGCGGGACGGATCTACCACGTGGGCGAGGCCATCCCGGCGGCGTTCGGCGTCGTCCCCGACGAGGGCGTCGCGGGCCGATGGTGACCCCCCTTCCCGCGCCCTCCGGGGCGTGCTCGCCCCCCACCCGATTGGAGTCCCGGTGACCTGGCAGTTCGTGGCGATCCTCGGCGGCCTGGCCGTGGTCCTCGCCGTGGCCCTGTGGGGGCTGTGGGAGTTCGTGGCCAGCGCCGAGCAGCGTCGCATGATCGCCGCCCGCAGCGCCCTGGACCGGGCCGAGTACGAGGCGTCCACGCCGGCCGCCCGCCTGGACGCGGCCATCTACCGCACCCAGTGGGGTTCGCGTCTGTACCGCCGGATCGCCAGGTCCGGGGCGGACGTGCGCCTCTCGACGTTCGTGCTCGCGCTGACCGGCGGTTCGCTCCTCGCGGTGATCGTGGTCTGGCAGGTCCTGGCCCCGTTCTTCGGCCTGCTGGCCGCGGTCGGGGTGGCGTTCCTCTTCTTCTCCTACCTGAACCGGGCGGAGGCCAAGCGGCGCGAGGAGTTCACCGCCCAGCTGCCGGACCTGGCGCGGGTCCTGGGCAACGCGACCTCCGCCGGGCTGGCGCTGCCCACGGCGGTGGCGATGGCCGCCGAGGAGTTGGACGGGCCCGCCGGGGAGGAGCTGGGCCGGATGGCGGAGTCGATGAAGCTCGGCGCCTCCTTCGAGGAGGCCGTGCGGGAGCTGCGCGAGCGGATGCCCTCGCGTGAGCTGGGGGTGCTGCTGTCCACACTGGTGGTGGCGTCGCGCTCGGGAGGTTCGCTGGTCACGGCGCTGCGCAACATCTCCGAGACCCTGGAGAACCGCAAGGAGACCCGGCGCGAGGTGCAGACGATCCTCAGCGAGACGACGAGCACCGTGTGGGCTCTGGGGTTCATGTCGGTGGGCGCCCTGTTCCTGATCAACGGCATCGAGCCCGGGATCATGCGCGTCATGACCACGTCCGTCGCGGGGGTGACGGTGCTGCTGGTGGTGGCGGCGCTGTTCGCGCTCGGTTTCCTGCTGGTGTCCCGCATCACCAAGTTCGACCTCTAGAAGGACTCCCCCGATGAGTGTGCTCCCCACCCTGGTCCCGCTCGCCGCGGCGCTGGCCGGCGCCCTGGTCGTGCTGACCGCCTGCTACGGCCTGTACCTGACCATGTCGCGGACCCGGGTGGAGGTGGGCGGTCCGGCGGCCCGCACACCCCGGACCAAGTCGGAGGAGACGTTCTTCCTGCACCGCCTGACCGAGGCGATCGGCAAGCCCTTCGTCACGTCGGTCCTGGCGTCGATGAGCCCGCGGATGCGCGCCTCCGTCACCGAGCGGCTGGAGGCGGCGGGGCGCCCGGACGGGCTGACCGTCGAACGGTACGTGCGGCGCAAGATCGGCGAGGTGGCGCTGTACGGCCCCCTGGGGCTGCTGATGTTCGCCGTGGGCAGCCCCCTGGTGGGCGTGGTCGTGCTGGCGTTCATGGGGCTGACCGATCTGAGCATGTACGTCCAGGGCCAGGAGCGGGCCGACCGGGTGCAGTCGCAGCTGCCGGACTTCCTGGACGTGCTCTCGGTGACGGTGAGCGCGGGGATGTCGTTCCGGGCCGCGGTGGCCAGGGTGGCCGAGTCGATGCCCGGGGTGCTCGCCGACGAATTCACGCTCGCCCTCCGCCAGATGGAGCTGGGGACGTCCCGGCGCGAGGCCTTCGAGATGCTGCGGCGCCGGACCCGCAACGAGTCGCTGAGCAAGTTCGTGACCGCCATCCAGCAGGCGGAGGAGCTGGGCGCCCCGCTCAGCGACACCCTGGTGGACATCAGCCGGGACATGCGCCGCGCCGACGCCCAGTACATGCGCCGCAAGGCCCAGAGGATGAACCCGCGCGTGACGATGGTGACGGCTGTGACCCTGCTGCCGGGGCTGCTGATCCTCATCGTCGGGTCCATGTTCCTGGGCACAGAGGTCGACCTCGGCGCCATCTTCGGCGGCTGACCGCCGGTCCCCCGGGGCAGCCCCCGACCGCGGTGGCGGCCCCTCCCCGAGTTCGGGGAGGGGCCGCCCGGGGTGGGCCGGGCCCTGCCGACGCGGTCGGCGGCGGAGGGCCGGCGGGTCACCCGTCGGAGGGGAAGAGGCCGGGGTCGCCCACGTCCAGCAGCGGTTCGTGGATCCCGTCGCCGGAGGTGTCGGTCCAGTCGTGGTTGCCCGCGCCGACGAGGGCGTCGTACAGCGCCAGCACCCCGGCCCGGTCGGTCGGCTTGGCCGGGCCCGCGGCCAGCAGTGCCAGGCCGCCCGCGGCGTGGGGCGAGGCCATCGAGGTACCGCTCATGGACCCGTAGCCGCCACCGGGCAGGGTGGAGGTGATGCAGGAGCCGGGCGCGGCGATCTCCACGACCGAGCCGTAGTTGGAGAAGTAGGACAGGGTGTCGTCGTCGTCACCGGTGCAGCGGAGCGTGCCGCCGGTACCCCCGGGTGCTCCGTCGGAGTCGGCCATGGAGGAGACCGTCAGGACGTCGGGGTGGTTGGCCGGGAAGAAGTTCGCGGCGTTGGTGGCGCTGTTGCCCGCGGCGACGGCGAAGGCGACGCCGGCGTCGACCGACCCGGCGATGGCCCTGCTGAGGGCCTGGTTGGTGCACCCCTGACAGCCCAGGCTCATGTTGGCCACGGCGACCTGGTCTGCGTTGGCGGCGACGTAGTCCACGCCCGCCGTGATCCCGGCGAGGGAGCCGCTGCCGCCGGAGTTCAGGACCTGCACGCTCCAGACAGCGGCGCCGGGCGCCACGCCCACCACGCCCTCGTCGTTGTCGACGGCGGCGGTGGTGCCCGCGACGTGGGTGCCGTGGCCGTTCCCGTCGGTGCCGGTGACAGGGACGCAGGTCCCGCTCGTGCAGTTCACGGCGTCCACGACGTTCAGGTCGGGGTGGCCCGCGTCCACACCCGTGTCCAGGACGGCCACTGACACGTCGGGCACGTAGTCGGCCTGGCCGTTGATGGCCAGGCCGGGGTTGTCCGGGGCGAAGGTGCGGGCCACCCCGTCCGGGACGTCCTGCGCGAAGGTGTGCATGACCTGGTCCTCCTGGACGAAGGCCACGTCGGGGTCCTGGAGCAGGGCGGCGGCGTCGGCGGCGGTCATGTCGGCCGCGTAGCCGGTGAGCGCGTGCTCGTAGACGCTGCTGGGGTCGTCTCCGTGGCGGTCGGCCACGTCGTCCGGGGAGGCGTCCTCGTCCAGGACGACGATGTAGGTGCGTTCCGCCGTGTCCGTCGTGTCGGTGGCGTCGGCGGCGAGGGCGGGGCTTGCGAGCACGGCCGGCAACAGGGCTGCGGCCGCGAGGACCGCACCGAACTTGCGCATGGTGGGAGGAACCCTTCGGGGAGGGGGCGGGGGATGCGGAGGGTGGCCACCCTGCTTCCATCATGCGCGGCGACCCGGGCGCGGACAATACGTGGTCACTACGTAACTTCCCGGAGCGGGCGGGGCTACGTAGGGCGTTTCCGCGGACACTGACGGACACCGGCGCGGTGGTTCGCGCCGAACCCCGGATACCGGTCGTGCCGGAGGCAATACGTGTCGTGACCGGTTTCGGGAGCGGCCCCGCTCCCACCGCCACCAGGGGCAACGGCGGTGACAGTGGAAGCGGGTCTCCTCACGACCGATCGCAGGCGGCACACCGCCCACAGTTCCGGACAGCGGCTACGCGGGCCCGCCCGGAGGGAACGGGATGGCGGTCAGGACGGGGAACAGCGCGGACTCCTCGTAGTCCAGGTGCGCCTCCAGTTCCCGCGTCATCCGGTCCAGCTCACGGCGGAAGGCCTCCGGATCGGCGGTCGCCAGGTCGCCGATGAGCGCCTCCAGCTCTCCGCGGATGCGGTCCACGGTGCGGTGTTCCTCCGACAGCCTCCGCAGCGCCTCCTCCAGGTGCGGCTCCGCCTCCGCGAGGCGGGGGAACATCGACTCCTCCCCCGTGTGGTGGTAATGCAGGGACTCGCAGAACGCCAGGCAGTGCTGCCGCAGCTGGAGGTTGAGCCCGAGCACCGGCTCCCCGCCCCCCTCCTGCCCCGCCCGGGCCGCGCGTTCCGCGAGGAAGGCGTCGGCCTCCTCCCGGACGTGCCGGAGCTGGGCGCGCAGCCAGGTGTGGATCTCCACCAACTTCTCGGCGAGGTTGGCGGCCTCGGACGGGGCCGCGAGGCGGTCCCGCTCCAGTGCCACCACCGGCAGGACCCTGGCGGTCCCGGCCTGGTAGTCGCCGTATCCGGGGACCAGGCGCACGACCTCGGCGAACCACCGGTCCCGTTCCGCGCCCTCGGCGGGAACGGCGACGGCGGTGAACTCCTCGGTGCCCAGCTCCACGGTGACCATGGGGTGGGCGAGGACGTTGTGGTACCAGGCGGGGTGGCGGTCGGAGCCGCCTGCCGAGCCGATGACCAGCAGTTTCCCCTCCACTCGGACGAATCCGAGCGGGGTGGTGTGCTCGCGGCCCGATCTGGCGCCAGTGGTGGTGAGGAGCAGCAGGTCTCCGCCCTCGAACATGCCGCCCACGCGGCCGCCGTTGGCGCGGAACTCCTCCACGACCGGGATGTTGAAGTCGCTGACGTGCGGTGCGGTCGGTGCGTACGAATCTGGCACAGGTCTCCTTCGGGGTGTGGGGTGGGCGACCGTCCCCGAGGAACCCGCACACGACCGGCGGCGCGCACGGCGGACCGCGCGGCGGAGCACGCCGGCGGGCCGCCCCTGCGCGCGGGCGCACGGAAGGGTCGGGTGGGGTGACAGGTGTCCCGGAGGCGACCGGGTGTCGTGAATCTCGGGGAGGTCGCGGTGGATCGACGCGTTCGGGCGTGGCTCAGGCCGACGCCGCGCGGACTCCTAGGCGCGATGCATGGTGGGTGCGCTCACGGTGCTCTCCTCGACGATCAAGGTGCCTCCATGCCCACCGACCGGCCCACTGCTCATGGTCGGGGCACGCGACACGCCGGTGAGCCTACCCCAGGGGGTAGGGCCGGGTCCACCGGAAGAGGTGTGCCTGCCGTATGGGGCCGGGCCTCCCCGGTCCGTAGCTTCGTGGGCACACGGATCGAGACGGAGGCGGACCACAGTGAGCCAGGACCCGGGTGCGGCCGGAGCGCCGCCCACAGACCCCGTGCCGACCCCGGCGCGATCCCTCGCGCCGGACCTGGCACGGGGTTTCATGCTGCTGTTCATCGCCCTGGTGAACGCCCAGTTCTTCCTGGTCGGACCGGACCCGGTGCGGTCGTTCGGCGACCAGGCGGTGGCGGTCGTCCAGCTCACCCTGGTGAACACCCGCGCCATACCCCTGTTCGCGTTCCTGTTCGGATACGGGACGGTCCAGATCATGCGCAGGGTGCGCACCGGTGGGGGCGGGTGGATCCACGCCCGCCGCCTGCTGCGGCGGCGCGGCTGGGTGATGCTGGCGATCGGGGCGGCGCACGGCGCCCTGCTGCTGCCGGTGGACATCGTGGGCGCCTACGGACTGGCACTGCTGCTGTTCGTGGGTCTGACGCGAGCACGCGACGCCACGCTGCTGTGGACCGCGGGTCTGCTGGCAGCGGGGTCGGTCACCCTGAACACGACGTTGACCGTGCTGCTGGCAGGTGCGGGTGGGGAGACCTCGATCGCCGCGCCGTCGCTGACCGAGGGGGACTTCTGGACCGCATCGGCCGAGCGGGTCCAGGAGTGGCTGCTGCACACGCCGTACACGATGCTGACCGTCGCCATGCCGATGATCGCCCTGGGCATCTGGGCGGCGCACCGCCGGATCCTGGAGGAACCGGCCGCGCACCGTACGCTGCTGGTCCGCGCGGCCGTGCTCGGACTCGGTGTGGCCGCCGCCGCAGGGCTGCCGAACGCGCTGGTGTACGCGGAACTCATGCCGGCCGGATCCGCGTGGACGGAAGCCCTCCTGGGGCTCCTGCACGACGACACCAGCTGGTTCGGCGGTCTGGGCTGGGCCGCCCTGTTCGCCCTCCTCGCGGCCCGCTGGGAAGGACGGCGCGGGGCCACCGGGTCCGACGTTCCGTACGGCCCGGTGGTGAGGGCCGTGGCCGCGGTCGGTCAGCGGTCGCTGACCTGCTATCTGGCGCAGTCGGTGGTGTTCACGCTGGTGTTCGCGCCCTACGGCGCGGGGCTGGGGACGTCCCTCGGCTTCGCCGGTGCCGCGTCGGTCGCGGTCGCCACCTGGCTCGCCACCGTGGTCCTGGCGGAGGCGTTGCGCAGGTCGGGGCGCCGGGGCCCCGCCGAGGCGGTGCTGCGCCGTCTGACCTACGCGGGGAGCGCCCACACCCCCTCCCCCTCCTCCTGAGGAGGCGGGCCGGGGCGCGGCGGCCTCACCGGTCAGTGGGCGATCGGCGAGGGGGCCTCGGCCCCCGGGGGCAGCACCTCGGCGGGGTCGGGGACGCGCAGGTCCGGTCTGCCGTTCAGCTCCACGAACGTGTACTGCGTGTACCACCGCTCCACCGGGACGGCGGGGGCCATGAGCGACGGCGGCACCTCCTGTGAGACGGGGCGCCCGTTGAGGACGGGGCCGCCGTCCGCGGCGCCCTCCGTGGCGAAGGACAGCGGGACGCCGTCCTCCGTGGCGACGAGCGTGAACCGTGTCGCCTCCCGCGCGTCCGCGTCGGAGGTACGGAAGTCCCCCTCCACCCGGACGGCGGGCACCTCCTCGGGCACACCGCCCGCGAGGTGCCCGTAGGCGTCCTCCGCGGGCGCGGGCGCCCTGAAGACCGTCTCGGCCTCTCCGGTGACCGTGCCGGCCTCCGCCGCGCGGACGAGCGGCCCGACCACCCCCTCCGGGCTGAACGTGGCGGCCGGCGCGGACCCGACCCGGTACCAGGTGGGGGCGCCGTCCCAGGCGGTGCCCTCCCCGCGCAGCAGCTCCCCGCCCACCACCATCAGGTCGCTGGTGCGCGACCCGCTGACGGTGCTGCTCCAGCGGAGCGCGTCCGGGGGCCCGGACCGGCGCAGTACCCGGTCGAACAGGGTCGGGACGGTACCGGTGTCGGCGGGAAGGGGCTGGCCGAAACCCTCGCCGTTCCCCGCGTGCGTGAGCACGGTGAGCTCGAAGGACTCCGCGGCCAGGAACGTGTCCAGCGACGCCGCCACCAGGTCCGCCCCGGAGAGCCGCGCGGACCCCTCCGGCTCCACCCCGGCGCCGCCCCCGCCTTCCGGCGCGGCGGTGTCCGCCCCCTCGGCCAGGGTGTCCAGGAACAGGTACCCGCCGCCGAGCGCCGCACCGGCGAACACTCCCGCGGCGACCGCGAGGGCGAGGAGCCCGCCCGGCCGCCCCCGGCGCAGGAGGGTGCCGGCGGTGCGCCCGGCGCCTGCGTCCCGCGTGCCCTCCCGGGCCGGGCCGGCGGGACCGCGGTGCGGCCGGACCGCCCCCGGGCCCTGTTCCGCCAGGGCCCGGGCGGCGTCGGTCCACCGCCCGGGCCGGTGCCAGTCCGTGTCGACCGGCGGCCAGTGGGCGTGGACGAGGCCGCGCAGGCGGTCGGCCCACACCTCGCGGGTGGCGTCGTCCTCGACCCCCGCGAGCAGCAGGCACTCCAGGTACGCCTCCTCCGACGAGGGCCGTCGCCCGGGGTCCGGCGACAGGGCGCGGCTCAGCAGGTCGCGCAGCCCCTCGGGGACAGCGGACAGGTCGACGGACCCCTCGCGGGCGCGGCGGGCGGCCTCTGTGAGGGGCTCGCCCCCTCCGGAGGGGGGTCGGCCGGTCGCGGCGAACGCCACCAGGCACGCCCACGAGAACATGTCCGAGGCGGGGTCGGGACGGGCGCCCGCGCAGCGCTCCGGGGCGAGCCACCCGGGGCCGCCCCCGGGCGCCGGCGCCTCGCCGTCGTCCGACAGGCGCGCGATCCCGTGGTCGATCAACCGCGGGCCGCCGGGGGCGACGACGACGTTGGCGGGCCTGACGTCACCGTGGGGCACGCCCGCCGCGTGGACCGACGCGAGAGCCTCCGCGGTCCCCGCCGCAAGGACGAGGAGCGCGCCTCCGGGCAGCGGGCCGCTGTCCTCCACGTGGCGGGCGAGGCCGGTCCCGGGCACGTAGGGGGTCGCCGACCACGGTCGGGAGCCCAGGTTCCCGCTGTCCGCGACCCTCACGCAGCACACGCCGCGTTTCCCCCGGACCACCGCGGCGGCGCTCCGCGCCCCTGCGGCCGGGGCCCGCGGGTGGACGAGCTTGAGCGCGACGGGCTCCCCGTCCGGTGACACGGCCGCGTGGACGGTGCCCGTGCCGTCGCGGCCGAGGCGGCCGATCAACCGGTGGCCGCCGACCGTCTCCGGGTCGTCGCCGGCGAGGGGTCGGACGTGCGGTGGGAGGGGAGTAGACGGGGTGGGTGCCATGGGGGGAACGCTTTCGACTCTCCTGGGCCGTCGGCGCGGTGTCCGACCCGTCCAGCTACGACCCATGGGTACGGGAATCTCCTGGATACAGAGCGTACATTCCCGAACGCACCCGGGAACCTCCCCGGTCTCCTCCCACGGCCCGGGGAACGGAGAGCACGGGCCACCGCGCCGGGCCCACGGCCCGGCAGCCCCCCAGGGGGACGGACACGGTGCGCCGCCCCGGCGGCGGGTAGCCGGACCTCGAACGGGACCGGCCCGCCGGAGGCGGAGGAGCACGGAGGGCCCCATTGCAGCCGGGCGCAACCCCTGACAGGGGCCTCCGCCGTCGCCTACTGTGTGAACGCGGCGCCCGGCCACGGCTTCCGTCCGGCCGTGACTGGGCGCTGACCTGCTCTCATGTGGCCGCTGGGACCGATGAACCCTCGGTTGCCCCGTGCTTCTCCGGGGACGCGGGTTCCTCCGACTCCCTGGCGAGAGCGGTGTCCCGGCACTCCAGCACCGACTCCAGCAGCCCCGGGAAGCGCCCCTCCAGCTCCGCGTCGCGCAGGGAGATGAAGCACCGCGTGCCCTCGGTGCGGTTCTGCACCAGGCCGGCGTTGCGCAGGATCTTCAGGTGGTGGCTCAGCGTGGACTGGGCGATGGGGAGGTCGATGTCCTTCCACGCCCGCTCACCCTCCATCGCCGCGAGCATCCGCACGATCCGCAACCGGGTCGGCTCGGCCAGCGCGGAGAGCACCGTCACCAGCTCCACGTCGTTGAGGGCGGGGTGCTCCTGCTCCCTGGGAGCCAAGGCGGTCCTCCTCGTACGGGGCCTGGCCGACGGCCAGACGGGATTTGGCTCATGGACAGTCGCGAGTGTACCTTCGTAATTCGATGTTCGTCGAACATCGAACGCGCAGACAGGCTGGGGTCACCGACCCTCCCGCCCCGGCCCTGCCGCAGGAACCGCTACGCAGCAGGGGAAGAGGGCAACCATGTCCACCATCGCGCTGTCCGTGCTCGACCACGCCAGCATCGCCGAGGGGTCCACCCCCGGCCAGGCGCTCCGCTCCGCCCGGGAACTCGCCCAGCACGCGGAACGCGCGGGCTACACCCGCTTCTGGCTCTCCGAACACCACAACATGCAGGCCATCGCCAGCGCCGCCACGTCGGTCTCGCTGGGGTTCATCGCCGAGGGCACGACGAGCATCAGGGTCGGCGCCGGCGGCATCATGCTCCCGAACCACTCGCCGCTCGTCATCGCCGAGCAGTTCGGCACCCTGGAGTCGCTCTACCCGGGACGCGTCGACCTCGGCCTGGGCCGCGCGCCCGGCACCGACCCGCGCACGATGGCGGCGCTGCGCCGCGACCACAGCGCCTCCTCGACGTTCCCCAGCGACGTCCAGGAGCTCCAGGCGTTCTTCGAGCCCGCCGAACCCGGCCAGCCGGTCCGCGCCGTTCCCGGCGAGGGGCTCCGTGTCCCCCTGTGGATCCTCGGCTCCAGCCTCTTCGGCGCCCAGCTCGGCGCCCAGCTCGGCCTGCCGTACGCGTTCGCCTCGCACTTCGCCCCCGACGCCCTGTACGAGGCGCTCAAGGCCTACCGTGCGGGTTTCCGGCCCTCCGCCCAACTGGAGAAGCCCTACGTCATGGCCGGGGTGAACGCCTTCGTCGCCGACACCGACGAGGAGGCCCGCCGGCTGTTCACCACCATGCAGCAGGCGTTCCTCGGCACCCTGCGCGGCGCCCGCGGGCGCCTGCGCCCGCCGGTCGAGAGCCTCGACACGGCATGGCGTCCCGGCGAGAAGGAACGACTGGACCACATGCTTCGTTACTCGTTCGTGGGCTCCCCCGAAACCGTCCGTGAGAAGCTCGAACTGTTCGTCGCTGACACGGGTGTGGACGAGCTGATGGTGTCGTCGATGATCTACGACCAGTCGGCCCGCCTGCGCTCGTTCGAGCTGCTCGCGGAGGTGGCCGAACTCCGGCGTCCGGAACAGGGCTGACCCACACCCGACCCGGGAACCGGTCAAGGGTGGCGGCGCCGAACTGTAGGCAGGCAGTGGCGCCGTCTTCCCGGTGAGGGCGGGCCGGGCAGGGCTCCAGCGGAGCCCGGCCCGGCCACGGTCCCCCTGTACATCGGCCCGGAACCCGCCGCCGGTCCGCGGCCGGCGGGCTCAGTCGCCCCCGCCGCCACCCCCGCCGCCGCCGTCTCCTCCGCCGCCGCCGGAGTCACCGCTGCCGCCTCCCCAGCCGCCACTGCCCCATCCGCCGCCGGATCCACCGCCTCCGGACCCGTCGAAACCGCCGTTCCAGCCGTCACCGCCTGAGCCGCCGCCGAAGGTGCTGTCGGAGCCGCCGCTCTCGGAGGTGCCGCCCTGGCAGAGGTCGGCGAACTCGCAGAGGCTGTCCTGGTCGATGACGCCACCGCCGCCGCCCGCGTCACCCCCGTCCCCCGACACAGCGTTGGCCGCGGTGAGGTCCGGGCTGAAGGCCGGCGATCCGTCCTCGGACACCGCCCTGCTGGAGCTCCGATCGCGGCCACCGGCCCGCAGCGCCCGGAAACCGGTGACCGCCGTGCGGCGAACCGCCTGGTCCCGGGTCATCTCGGCCGTGGTCAGGGCCGTGGTGTTCCCGTAGCGCTCCCGGGCCCGCGAGACGACCTCGTCGCCCGCCGCGGTGTTGGGAAGGACGGCCGGGCCGCCTGTCGCGGCCAGGACCGCCTGTGCGGCAACCAGGAGGGCCGAGGCCGCGAGGCCGCCCGCCAGGGCTGCCAGCCCCGGGTTCGTCGGCTCCAGCAGGAAGAACGTCCCCGCTCCCACCGCGGCGACCAGCAGCGAGAGGATCCTCCGCCCGCGGATGACCCTCGGGAGCCCCGCCCGCCGCTCCAGGATCGCGCGGACCTCCGGGGTGTCGACGATCAGCCCGGACCCGGCCAGGTCCCGTCTGATCTGCTCCACGCTGCGGCCCGTCACCACGCGGCGCACCATCTCCCGGGCGCTGACCCCGACGCGCTTCTTGAACGCCCTCACCAGGACGCGCCGTGTGGGGTCCTTCTCGTGCGCGTAGGGAACGCCGGGTCCCACGAGGGTGAAGAACCCCCTGGCGGCCTGGCTCCGGATGCGGTCGCCCAGGAACGCGTCCACAACCGCCGTCTCCCCCACCCGCACCGGTCCCCCGGCGAGGAAGGCCAGCTCGTTCGGGCTCAGCTCGTCGGGGTCGGGGGCCGGGACCGGTCCCGGGCTCCTGCGGAGAGCGGCCCGGAGATCGAGATGACCGCGAACGACCCGCAGAAGCGGGACGCCTCCGACCAGGAGGCCTGCGGCCGCCCCCAGAACCAGGAAGAGAATAGAACTGCCGTCCATCCCCGCCGCCTTTCCGCGTCGGTGTCGGGATCACGCTCCCTCCGGCCGTCCCGGCCGGAACGGCCCACCCATCCAACACCACGGCGATATCGCGGACGCGGGGTGGCCTGGCATTACACCCCCGGCCATGACATCCCGGCGAACCGCGTGCCATCATGGTCACTCGACGAGCACCGATCGTGACCTCCCTGGCAGCGCGGACGTGAACCACCGACTCCCCGGTTACCGGCATCCACCTGGGCCGACATCGAGCCCTGTGGAAAGTGTGTGGCCCCGTGCCCCGGAGGGCATCCTGAAGAAAGATGGCCACATCCGGCCAGGACGCGGGGCGGCACCCGAGCCCGTGTCGGATAGTGGTTCCCCAGGGTCACTCAGAACCCGCACGCACACCCCCGGTGGACCCCCGCCTCGGTTCACCGGCGCAGAGCCGCACCCCGGCGGCGCCCTCAGCCCTTCCCGCAAGGAGTCAGTTCCGTGAACAGTCCCAACAGGTTCTGGGTGACGCTCAGCACCTACCTGGCGCCCCCCTCCGAGAGGCAGGACGAGGGCGCGGGGATCGTCGAATACGCCGCCATCCTCATCCTCGTCGCGGCCATCGCCGTCGCCGTTTTCGCTCTCGGCCTCCCCCAAAGCATCAGCGATGGCATCGGGATGTCCGTGACGAGCATCCTCCAAGGGAACCCGTAGACCGGGTTTCTCCTCGCGAAACAACGAGCAAAGATCCCGTCGGTACACGAGTCAGAACAAAAGAGAAACGGGAAGAAGTTGAAAACGGATCCCCAGTCTTCCCAGAACGAGGGGCGCAACAGGAGGTTGGTACGGGGCTCACTGGCCGTGTCTGCAGCCCTTCTTCTCACCTCTGGTTGCGTGGTCGCCTCAGGCGAGGCCCCTGACACCGACGGAACTCAAACCTCTGCCCCGGAATCCGAAAGCGAACCATCCCAGGATCCCGGCAGCAGCCCAGAAATCATTGCAAGCAGCACAGCGACGTCCACGAACTTGGGCTCCGACCTCCAGGTGGACGTCTATGCTCTCGAGACCGTAGGGAACGGGTTACTCAGGCTACGCCTGGGCCTGACCAATAATTCCGGGGAAAATTTCCTTCTCTACAGCGGCCTGAGCGACCAGGAGAACCTTCATACAGCAAGCCAGATCACACTTCTCGATGCGGTCAACCAGACACGCCACCTCAGCTACGAACAGACCAGCGGGTCTTGCTTTTGCGCCTCAACAGACGGAAATGTTGCAACCGGGGAAACCTTGGATCTCTGGGTCGTATACCCCGAGCCCCCAAGCGACGTCGAAACCATGACAATAACAACGCCCATGACACCCCCCATCATGGACGTCCCTATCACCCAGTCTTCAGAAACTGTCGAAAATTCTGGACTCGAAGAACCTGAGATCATTCCCCTGACAATGATTTCAGATAACATCGAGGACCAGACGGGTCGCACCGAAAATAACGACGAAGTAAGCATCATCCTCGCCTCTGACGTGCTGTTCGAAACAAACAGTGCAAATCTCGGTCCAGATTCGCAAGAAATTCTGGCACAGGTGGCAACAGAGATAGATGACGCAAGCGCGGGCGTTGTGAACATCGATGGCTACGCCGATAACACCGGAAACGACTCAGTCAACCTTCCCTTGTCAAGCGAACGTGCAGAAGCAGTAGAAGGAACCCTCCAAGAACTGGTCTCAAGAGAGGGGGTAACCTTCGAAGTGGAGGGACACGGTTCTGCGGACCCGATAGCCGACAATGAAACAGAAGAGGGTCGCGAACGCAACCGTCGAGTCACCGTCACATTCGCGAAGTAGGGGTCGACATGATCAAACTTTCCAGCCGCCCTGGCCTCGTCGTGTTAGCCGTGGCCACTTTTTTCGCCACTGCGACAGGAGTCAGTTCGGCATCTGCCACCCCCCTGGCCTCCGACCTCGAAAGCCTTGGGAGCGCCCCAGGGAACAGCGACCAGTCAGACGGCCTGACCGCCACTGTCCACCAGGCAGAACGTGACGAGACAGGAGCATTCCTCTCGGTTGCATGGAGTATCGAAAACTCCGGGAGTAATGCGCGAGGAATCGTCTGGCTGAGGGACCGAGCATACAGCTATTCAGGGCCGAACTATGCTGGCGTAACCGCCGTGAGTGGTGATTCGGGCACCAGATTCCATCCCATCATGGATGGGAACGGCGAATGCCTTTGCTCTGGCCCCACGTCAAACAATATCGCACAGCAGGTCGAACCCGGCTCCCAGGTCGCATACTGGTCCATGTTCTCAGTGCCGAGTGACATTGATTCGATAAACATCGAAATACCGAATTTCGAGCCCATCGAGGATGTTCCGATTTCCTGACCCCTGTTCCGTTCCCTTTCCGGACACCCGTAGGAGACGGCGTTGCCCACCCCCCACCGCCCCGCCCCCGGAGGCAGCCGACGGCCCTCCCCCAGCGGACCGCCCGGACGCTCGGGCGCACGCCACGGGCCGCCTCGTGTGCGGGCCCGGATCGAACGCGCCTCCCGCTGGTTCCGTCCGGCACGAAGATCCGGACAGGACGGGGGCGCGGCTCTCGTCGAGCTCGCGGCGGTCACCGTACTGGCCGCGGCGATCATGGTCTCGGTGTACCAGCTCGAACTGAGCCAGACCTTCAACAGCGGGGTCCGGCAGATGGTCTGTCTGGTCGAGGGGCCCGACTGCGGCGACGAGACGTGGGTCGACGCCGACCGTCCGGAGGAACCCGAGCAGTACGAGTGGAGCGGCGACGACCCCACCTCCACCGAGAACCAGAGCCTCGCCATGCGCATGTCCGCTGACGCCGGGTGGACCGACGGCGAATGGCAGTGCCTGAGCAACCTGTGGGGCACCATCTCCAGCTGGGACCACACCGTCGTCGACACCGAGACGGGCAACAGCGGCATCGCCGGGTTCAACCCGGCCAGGCACGGCTCGATGCCCGCCGGTTACATGGAGAGCCCGTCGGCGCAGATCTCCTGGGGGATCGGCTACATCGCTGCCGCCTACGACTCGCCCTGCGGCGCCTTCGCGCAGTGGGAGGGTTCCGGCACCTACTGAACCCGCCCTCGGCGCGTGTCCGCCGAGACCAGCGCCCCGTGCGCCGCCCCCGCCCTGCGGGGGACGGCGCCTTTCTCATTCCCCGGACGACCCCTGGTGTGCGCAAAAGCCGCACATTGACCGGCAAACCTTCAGGCAGTAATCCGACATAAAGTACTTTCTACTTGGACAGGACCCATAGCCTGAGCGTTCATTCCCCACGCCTTTCCCTGCCGGGGGGCTCGGATCGGCGTGGTCGACGGGGGTCGGCGCCTTCCCGCGCGAGAGAACGCCGAGCGGCGCCGGGAACACGGGGGGCCAGTGAAGATCGCCTATCTGATCAACGACATGTACGGCATCGGCGGCACCGTCCGTACCGTCGCCAACCAGGCGGCGGCGCTGTCGGCACGGCACGAGGTCGAGATCGTCTCGGTGTTCCGGCACCGCGCCGAGCCCGCCCTGCCCGTGCCGTCCGGGGTGCGCCTGCGGCCCCTCGTCGACGTGCGCAAGGACAGGCGGGGCCCCGGCGCCGGGGCGGAGGGGCGCCCCCTGTACGAGGGGTCCGAGCGGGCCGGGCTCCCGCCTGAGCTGTTCCCGCAGGAGGACACCCGGGGGTCCACGCACAGCCGGCTCACGGACGACCGGTTGGAGGAGTACCTGGCCACCACGGACGCCGACGTGGTCGTGGGAACCCGGCCCGGTCTGAACGTCGTGATCGCCCGCGCCGCCCCGAGCCGGGTGGTGAAGGTGGGCCAGGAGCACCTGACCTACGACCAGCACTCCGAACCGCTGCGCCGGGTGATGGAGGCCGAGTACCCCCGCCTGGACGCGTTCGTGACGGTGACCGAGGCCGACGCGCGCACCTACGCGGAGCGCATGCCGATGCCGGGGGTCCGGGTGCTGTCCATCCCGAACTCGGTGCCCGCCCCGCCGTTCACCGCCAACGGCCACAACACGCGGACGATCGTGGCCGCCGGGCGGCTGGCGCCCAGCAAGCGGCACGACCTGTTGGTGGAGGCTTTCTCCATGGTCGGCGACGAGTTCCCCGAATGGACACTGCGCATCTACGGGCGCGGCGACAAGCGTGCGTCGCTGGTCCGGCTGGTGCGTTCGCTGGGCCTCCAGGACCGCGTGTGGCTCATGGGGCCGCACCCGCGGGTGGAGGAAGCCTGGGCCCAGGGTGCGTTCGCCGCGGTCACCTCCAGCGAGGAGCCGTTCGGGATGACCATCGTGGAGGCCATGCGGTCGGGGCTGCCCGTGGTGAGTACCGACTGCCCGCACGGGCCGGCGTCGATCATCCGCGACCGCGAGGACGGGCTGCTGGTGCCCAACCGGTCGGCCCAGGGCATCGCCGAGGGGTTGTCCACACTGATGGCCGACGACGGCCTCCGCCGCCGGATGTCCGCGGCGGCCCTCCTGGGTTCCGAGCGGTTCGACCCGGCCAACGTCGTGCGCCTGCACGAGGAGCTGTTCTCCGAGTTGGCCGGGCGGGCGCCGCGGGCGCCGGCGCCCGCGGCGCCCGTGCCCCGGCCCGGGCCGCCGGCGGCGTGCCGGGTGCGTGCGGGGGGCGACGGCCCGGCCGTGCTCTCGTTCACGGATCCTCCCGACGAGGTGGTGCTGGTGCGCCCGGGACAGCGGGTCGCGCTGACCCCCGGCCCCGGGGGCGAGGTGGTGGTGGACGCCGAGCGGGACCGCCTGGCGGCGCGCACGTGGGAGGTGTGCCGGGTCGACGGGGGCCGGGTGAGCCCCGTCGAGGACGTCGAGATCCACCAGCACGGCTACCCGCTGGCCGCCGACGGCGTCGACCGGCTCGCCCTGGTGGTCCCCGCCCGTTCCGGCAAGGGCCGTCTGGTGCTGCACGTGCGCCGCTCCGCCCGCCACGCGGAGGTGGAACGCGTGGAGGTCGCCGACGGGCTGATCACCGTGCGGGGGCGGGTCCTGGGCCGGGGCGGGCCGGACGCCGGGGCCAGACTCGCCGTGCGGCTCCGCGAGGCGCCGCAGGCCCCGCGGGAGTTCTCGGCCCCGGTGGCCGCCGACGGCCTCTTCACCGCGGTGATCGACCCGGAGGCGGTGGTGCGCGGTCGGGAGGGGATGTCGCAGAAGTGGGAGATGCGGCTGGTGCTGTCCGACGGCGCCGAGTGCACCCTGGGCCGTCACCTGTCCGGGGTGGCCGGCTACAAGAAGATCATCGACTACCCGGCGCAGCGGGTGGAGTCCCCGCACGGGGGCGGGGTACGGGTGCGGCCCTACTACACGGTCAACGACCGCCTGGGGCTGCTGACGTCCCCGTCCGCGCCGTCCCTGGAGGTGGGCGAGGTACGGGTGCGTCCGACGGGGCTCCACGGAAGGCGTCTGCGGTTCGAGGCGCACCTGGACGGCTCGTTGCCGGAGGGTGCCGAGTACGCGGTGGAGGTGGTGCGCGGCACCGACGTGGGCCGGCGCTTCCCCCTGCACGCCGAGGGTCCGCGGAGTCGGCCGGGGACGGCCTCCGTCCCCGGGGGCGGTCGCCTCGTGGGGACCCTGCCGCTGCTCCGGGGCGAGGAGTACGGCGACGCGTCCCCTCTTCGGGTCACGTGGCAGCTGCGGCTCCTGGCGGGGCCCGCGGACGCGATGGGCCGGGTGAGGGCCGAAGAGGTTCCCGGGCACACGGCACGCCGCTGGAGCCGTGGCCCGTACCTGCGTTCGGTGACAGTGACGCCGGTGGGATCGGGCGACCTCAAGGTCACCGTCGCCGACGTGCACCTGTGGGGCTCGGTCAGCCGGCGTCTGCGCTGACGCGCGGCGGCGTCCCGGCGGGCCGCGGCCGCCACCGGAGCACGGCGTCCGCGGGCGGGTCCCGGCAGGGCCCGCCCGCGGACGCCGCGGCTACTCCTGCGCGTCGGCGCGGAGCAGGCGCTGAGCGGCGCTCAGGTGGTCCAGGAGCCAGTCGGGGAGGTGGTCGGCGCTGCGGGGGAAGTACCGCATGTCCTGGTGGTAGCTTCGGGGGTCGGGTTCCACGTCGAACTCCGGCGGGTTCTGGTGGTCGAAGTGGACCCCGATCTCCCGGGACTCCTGGATCGTGATGCGGGCGGTGAACCACGTCCCCTTGCCCGGCTGGTACATGCCCGTCCTCAGGCGGCCGAGCAGGCGGCCGGCCTCCGGCAGGAGGAGGTCCCACTCCGTCCCGCCGTCCGGTGTGCGCACGCTGACCCTGGCCGAGGAGACCCCGACGAGCCCCTTGTAGTCGACGACGATCTCGCTCCACTCGCCCCACACGGACTCGATCGTGCGGTCGACGATCTCCTGGACGGTGTCCATCATCTCCTCGGGCGACATGTCGCCGGGAGCGATCCTGGTCTCCCGCGTGACGCGCGCGCTCCGGAACACGCTCCAGGGCGACGAGGCCTCCGACGTGTCGGGCACCCGTTCCCCCTCGAGTCTCTCCATGAGCCAGTCGGGGAGGTGCTCGTCGTCGCGGGGGAAGTACTCCAGGTCGAGCATGTAGTCGGCGGCGTCCCGGGGCTCGTCGAACCAGGGCTCGTTGTCGTAGTCGTACCGGACCCGGTACCGGCCGGTCCGGTCGTACTCGAAGTAGGCCGTGTACCAGGTGCCCTTCCCGTGCGTGTACATGCCGGAGCGGACCTCCCGCAGTACCTCCAGTGCGGACAGCGGCGGGAGCCACCCGGTGCTCCGGCCCCCGTCGAACATGACCTCGAAGTGGGCGGACTCGGCGTCGGCGAGTCCCGAGTACACGAGCCGGAACTTGGCCCAGTCCTCGGGGGCCGTCCGCAGCAGGTCCGCTCCCAGACCGCGGAGGGATTCGTCCTGTTCGACGGGCGTCATCGCTTTTCGGGCGCTCATGTTCTCGCCTTCTAGTTGCCCTGTATGTGGCACGTGGATTTCTTGGGTGGATTGCCGTGAGGGTTGGGAAAGTTCCCCGTATGCGGCTTCCGGACGGTGTACATCCTTCCGGGTGGAATCCGATTCTGGCCGAACACACGACAAAAACCCGCGCGCGAGCCCGGCGCGGCCCCCGCATCCCTCCCGGGCACACCCGTCGGCACGGCGGGACGGTCGGTCCGCGTTTCCTTTCTTACCAGGCCAAGCGCCGCGAAACGGGCCAACAGGCGAGTGTGGACGAACTCCCGCGCCGATGGCCAGGTGTGGTCACGCCTCCACCGCCCAGGGCGACATCAAAAGGACGAAAACCCCCTCCGGCGTCGCGTGAAACGCGGTTCCGTCCACAGGCGACTACCGATCATGGACAAGCCCGGATAAGCTGCGCCCGGCAGGGCAACTGTCCGGATGCGCTCGCACGCACGCCCTGCGCGACGCGCTCCCGGCCCCTCGAACACCCGCCCCCGCTCCCCGCCCACACGGGGAAGGCCCCCACCCACGGAAAACACATGGGACTGCGACGGACCCTCCTCCCCTCCTCCTCAGCCCGGAAGAGGCCCCGGCCCCTCCTGGGCCGCGACGACGAAGGGCAGGCCAACACCCTCCTGCTCTTCGGCCTCACCCTGGCCCTGCTGGCCCTGACCCTGCTGTTCGTCAGGGTCGGCGCCGCCAACGACACGCGCTCCCGGGTCCAGACGGCCGCCGACGCCGCCGCGCTGGCCGCCGTGGGTGCCCTGCAGGACGAGGCCGCCCAGGAGATGGTCGAGGGCGGCATCCCGTACCCGTGGTTCGACGAGGAGGTCGCCGAGGGACGCGCCGAGGAGTACGCGCGGGCCAACGGGGCGGTCCTGACCGACATCCGCGCCAGCGACAACAGCCTCGGGCGGTACGGCAACATCGTGCGGGTCGAGGTGCGCGGCGCCGTCTGCCAGAGGGAGCTGGAGGAGGACGGGTCCCGGCACTGGAACGACGTGGTGTGCGACGGGAGCGAGGACGAGACCGACACCGTGGTCGGCAACGCCTCGGCCATCGCGATCGTCCGGGTCCCCCACGACTGCGGCGTGGACGGCGGCGTCATGGACTGCGGCGGCGGGCCGGTCACCGACGTCGAGTCGGCCAAGCGCCTGGTCGCCGTGCACCTGGTGGACCAGGAGGGCCGGTACAGGTTCGACCCGGACTCGTACTTCGGGGGCGGCGCCGTGGTGAACTGCTCCTCGCTCGGCTCCCTCCACCCCGCGATGTGCGCGGTGCACAACCGCCTCCAGGAGGAGTTCGGCGGGTTCTACATCTCCGCGGGCGGACGGCGCACGGAGCCCGGGAGCGACCACCACACCGGCCAGGCGGTCGACTACATGATGGTGTCGGACCTGGGCGCGGTGCCGACCCCGCAGATGCACCAGACCGCTGTGACGGTGATCAACTGGATCATCCCGCGGGCCAGGGAGCTGCGCGTCAAGGGCATCATCTACGACCACCACATCTGGAACGCGGCCTTCGACCCGGTGGGGCCCTGGGAGAGCGTGCGCCGCTTCCACCAGGACACCGGGAACAACACGCAGGACCACGTCGACCACATCCACCTGGCCGCGGGTGAGGGGAACATGCAGTAGGGCCGCCGCCTCCGCCGGAGGCGGAGCGGCGCGGCCGTCCACAGGCGCGAACTCCCCCTTGTCCCCCCTCCGGCCGCGGTCCAGCCTGGAGGTATGACACTCCGTGGGGTCGCCCTCCCCGACCGCTCCCTCCTCCTCCGCACACTCGCCCCCGTCCTCGACACGGTGTCCGCCACGGCGGTCGCCGCCGACGTCACCGCCGCCTACGTGTGGGGCGTGGACCTGTACCCGCGCGGCGCCCGGCCCACCCGCACCCGGCTGCACGTGTCGGTACCGCCGGGGGTGAGCACCGCCGGGGCCCCGGTCGTCGCCCACAGGGAGGTCCTGCCGCCCGCCGACACCACCGTGGTGGAGGGCGTCCGGATCACCACCCCGGCGAGGACCGCCGCCGACGTCGCCGCACGCGCCCCCTCGGTCTTCGTGGCCACGGCCCGTCTCGACGGGTTCCTCTCACGGGGGCTGGTCACCGACGACGAGATGGCCCGCGCGGCCCGCGCTCCCCGGGCGCAACCGCGGCTGCGCCGGCTCCGCTCCGCGCTGTCCTACTCCAGTGCCCTGAGCCAGTCCCCCGCCGAGTCGTGGGCACGGGTACTGCTCCTGGAGGCGGGGCTGCCGCCTCCCGTCCCCCGGTGTCCGATCGCCACCGCGGAGGGCCTGTTCCACGCCGACCTCGGCTGGCCCTCCCTGGGGGTGGCGCTGGAGTACGACAGCCTGGAGTTCCACTCCTCGCGAGAGACCCTGGCCCGCGACCGCGCCCGCTACGCCGCGATGCGCGCCGAGGGCTGGGAGGTGGTCTCCGTCGGCGTGTACGACCTCCGGCGGCGCCCCGACCGCCTGGTGCGGCGCCTCCTGCACACGCTCGTCCGACGGGGCTGGTCGTGTCCACCGCACCGTCTGCGCCGCGTCCGCCGGAAGATCCGCGCCTACGCGGCACGGCCTCCCCTGCTGACGGCTCCCCCGGAGCCCTGAGACCCGGGTGGCCCCTCCGAGCGCGGTGCCCGACGCCCGCGCCCTTCCCGCCGAGTCCCCGGGGGCCGCCCGCAGTACCCCCGCCACCGTCCCCGACAGGAGAAAGGAGGCCCGACGTGGACCGGGGCAACGCCGTGATCGAGTACACGGCCCTGCTGGTCGTGGTGGCCGCCGTGGTGGCGCTCGCGGTCCAGGCACCGGTTCGGGAACTGCCCGCGGAGGTCCGCGGCGCCGTGCACGCCGCCCTGGGCCGGGTCCCGGAGGCTCCGCCCGGGGAGGCGGCCCCTCCCGGCGGTCGCTCCGGCGGAGAGCCCGGTGCGAACGGGACCGGCCGCCACGGGCTCCCCGGGAGCGGCGGAACGATCGGGCCGGACCATAACGACGAGGCCACAATCGGCCACGAACGCCTACCGGACGGTGACTGGACGCTGGATCCTGTGGCCGCGGCCGAAGCCGTCCTGCGCTGCTCGCGGGGCACGCTCGTTCCCGACCCCGTGGCTCGCGTCGACTGTGCGCTGGCGCTCCTGGGACTGCTGGAATCGGAGGTACTCGAAGCGACCGTTCTTCGTTTGGAAGCCGATGAGCTGCACGAACTCTTCTCCAGCCGTTCCTTCGCCGCGACCGGCGCGGCCCGGGTAGCGGTCCGGGCACTGTGGGAGCACGCGTCGGAGGAGGCCCTGCGAAGGCTGTCGCGGACCCGCACCTTCGGCTTCCTGGAGCCGGCTCTGGAGACGCCGCACCTGGACTGGGTGCTCCGGTTCGCCGATGCGGGGAGCGATTACGTGCATGCGACCATCGAACAGAACACTGCGTCACCGCGTCGTACCCCCCGCAGACGCAACCCGACGACGCCAGCTGACGAAGATGCGCCGCCGTCCCCCTCCGTGCCCTGGCGGGCGCGTTCCGATTCGCAGAAACGAGGCCCAGGCCGTGTCGATGCCGTCGATACCGCGCACCTCCGACTCCGAGGACCCGCCTCCGGAGGGGGGAGAGCGCCCCAACTGGCTGGTGTCCGTGCTCGTGGTCGTGGTCTGCCTCGCCGTGATCGCCAGCGGTTGGGGGGTGGCCCGGCTCACGCTGGGCTCCCCCCTGCGGCCCCTGGAGGTCGCGGACGGTCCCGAGTCGCGGCCGCCCCGGACGGGCGCCCCCTCCTCGGAGGCCGACCCGGAGGACGCCGAGTCCTACGTGGCGGTGGCCGCGGGCCTGGTGGAGGACTCGGCCGCCTTCCACATCACCTTCACCGTCGACGACGGGAGCGCCGGGCCGGAGGGCTCGCAGGCCTCGGAGGGCCGGGAGCGCCCGGACGGCCCAGAAGGCGGTGAGGGGTCCGAGGCGCCCGACCAGGAGCGGCGGGCGCCCCGGGTCCTGCCCGCCTCGGGGGGTTCCGCCGACGACGCCCGGCGTGCCGCCGGACAGCCGGCCGCCGGGGCGGTCCCGGCGGCGCCCGCGTACCCGAACGTGGCCTCCGGCCGCGGGCGCGTCATGTACGACGCCACGGCCGAGCCGGAGTTCGACCACTTCTTCACCACGACGGAGGGACAGAGCGTCTACCGCTACGACGTGGGCGACGGGCAGCTCATGATGACGGCGGACCGGGGGCTCAAGCTCCTGGATCCGCCGAGCGAGGCGGACGGCTACCTGTGTTCGCGGGGGTTCGGCTCGGCCAAGCTGCACGAGATCCTCGAAACCTCCTCCGACCTGGCCCTGGTCGGCCTGGAGGAGGTGGACCTGCGGTGGCCCGGCCAGCGGAGCACCCACAGCGCCTACCTCTACACGGGGACCTTCTCCGCCAAGGTGGGCGGCTACGACAAGGACAGCGGGGTCAACACCCTCACCCTCGTGTCGAACGCCGAGTTCGAGCTGTGGATCGACGAGCAGGGATATCCGCGCAGACTCGACTACCGGGCCGCCGGCGGTTTCGCGGAGAGCTACGAGTACCACTCGTTCAGCTGAGCCCCCGGAAGCGGGCGCGCATCGGGCCCCGGCACTGCCCCGCCCCGGGGCCCGGCGCCGACCGCCCGCGGCTACGGGGTGTCGGCGCCCGCTCCCGCCGCCACCACGTCGGGGACCGTCGCGGTGTCGTCGAGCTCGTAGGTGTAGGGCGGGTCGGGGACGGCGCCGCGCAGGTCGGGCTGGGCCGAGTCGACCAGCAGGTTGTCGCGGGTGACGACGTTGCCCGGCTCCTCGTCCTCGGGCGCCACCGAGACCGGGGTTCCGTCGAAGTAGTTGCCCTCCACCAGCACGTTGGCGTCGTGGGTGGACCGTACCCCGTACTCGGGGTTGGCCCGGTAGTAGTTGTTGAACACGTGCACGTGCTCGGCGGACCGGGCACTCGGGTGCCGGCCGGAGGTCCCGTCGAAGTAGTTGTGGTGCACGGTCACGCGGAGGGCGCCGGGCTCGTCGTCCTCGCCGCCGATGCCGATGGCCGACTCCGCGTCCCGGAAGTGGTTCCAGGACAGGGTGACGTTGTCGGCGCCTCCGGTGACGGTGACCAGGGCGGCGCCGCCGTCGCCCCCGGTGAGGGTGGAGCCGTCCACCCACACGTGGTGCGCCCCTCCGCGGACCGCCACCGCCGTCCCGTCCGACTCCAGCGCCAGATTGGCGAGGACGACGTTGCTGGAGCCGTCGACGACCAGTCTCCCGCCGGTGAGCTCGGCGCCGTCCCCCACACCCACGAGCGTCTTGTCGGAGCCGACCTCGACGGCCCCGTCCAGGTCGATGCGTCCGCTGACCTCGATGGTGAGCGGTTCCTCGTCGGAGAGGTGGTCGGAGAGCTCGTCCGCGTCGGACGCGGTGACGGTCTCACCCCCCGCTCCGCCGGTGACGCCGGGGTGGTCCTCGCCGTCGCGTTCCAGGGGCTCGCCGGCCCAACCGACCGGGGTGCCGAACGGGTCCTCCTCCCCGGGTTCCTCCGAGGGCGGGGGGCTCGACTCGTCGGCCTCCTCCGTCTGCGGCTCGACGGCCGCGCCGACGGGGGGCTCGACGGCGTCCCGGGGTTCCTCCTCCTCGCGTGTACAGGAGACGAGGGCCGCGCAGAGCAGCACCGCCGCGGCCGCGGCGGGGATGGGGTGAGGTCTCATCGAGAGCTTTCCAGCGAGCGGGGTAACGGGGGGCGGGGGGTTGCACCCCCGACCCTGCCACAGCGGGGTTCGCAGACCCAACCCAGGGCCCGGTTCCCCCTGCGCGCGGGGCTCGTTCCGAGGGCCGGTGGCGGATCGGGGACCGCGGGCGGCTTGGCACGGCGAAGGGCGCCGGCCCCCTGTCGGGGACCGGCGCCCCGGTGTCCTTCGGCGCTCGGAGCAGCGGCTGCTCGGACCGCCGTGGGCGGTGCCGTCGCGGAGGCTACTCGGCGAGCCAGCCGATGTCCTCGTAGACGTAGCTGCCGGCGACGCCGTAGGCGCCCCAGTTGCGCAGGTTCTCGTCCATCGCGTACTGGCCGGGACGCTCGAACAGCGGGATGGTGAGGACCTCCTCCCAGATGGCGGCGTCGATCTGGTTGGCGATCTCGGCGTAGCGGTCCGGGTCGGTCTCCCCGGCCAGCTCCTCGTAGAGGTCGTTGATCTCCTGGGTGGAGTGGAAGCTGGTGTTGTTGCCCCACTCCTCCCCCGCCTCGTCGACCGGGCCGCTGTAGTTGCCCTCGGTGTCGGTGGGGTAGGGGTTGGAGCCGGTCAGGACGAAGCTGGCCATCTCGTAGTTGCCCGGGATGACGTAGTCCGAGAACAGGGCGTTGCCGGGAACGTTCTGGACGTCCACCTCGACGCCGATCTCGGCGAGCATCTCGCGGGCGATGTCGCCCTCGTCCTTGGCCAGCTGCATGTCCTCGGAGGCCACCCAGCCGAGGGTCAGGGTGTCGCCCGCCTCGTTGGTGCGGAACTCCGCGCCCTCCTCCAGGGTCCAGCCGGCCTCGTCGAGCAGCGCCGCCGCGGCCTCGGGGTCGAAGGTGCCGACCGGGTCGCTGTTGTCCTGGTAGCCGTTCTGGCTGGAGCGGAGCAGGCGGTTGACCTCGCCGGTGATGGGCCAGTCCACGGCGCCCAGGGCCACCTCGGCCATGGTGTCGCGGTTGACGGCCATGGAGATGGCCTGGCGGACGTTCTTGTCCTGGAGCATCTCGCTTCCGGCGTTCAGCGAGATGAACCGGTGGGCGTTGTCGACGGCGCGGGTGAAGTAGGTGCCCTCGCGGTCCTTCAGGAGCTCCCACGCGGCGGCGTCGTAGCCGAGGTAGAAGGCGTCGATCTCACCGTTGTTGAACGCGGTCGCCTGGCCGTCGATCGCCACGTGGGTGAAGACGATCTCGTCCAGCATGGCGGGCTCGCCCCACCAGTCCTCGTTCTTCGTCACCGTGATGCGCTGGGTGACGTCGTCGAACTCGGGGTCCGCGAACGGGCCGGCCGTGACGGGGATCTCGCCGTCGTAGCCCTCCAGGAAGAGCTCCTCGTCCTCCATGTACTCCTTGGGGTACACGATGTCGAAGAGGGCGGGCCAGTCGGCGTAGGGCCGGGAGAACTCCAGGGTGAACGAGTACTCGTCCTCGCCCTGGACGACGTCCTCGATCCACTTGTAGCCGGTGTCGGAGCCGACCTCGAACTCGCCGTCGCGCTCACCCTTGCGGGTGATGACCTGGGCCTCGTAGTCCTCCCAGGTGATGGGCTCGCCGTTGGACCAGACCGCGTCGGGGTTGAGGGTGTAGGAGACCTCCAGGCCGTCGTCGCTGACCCCGTAATCGAGGACGTAGGCCTCGTTGGGGGCGAAGCCGCCCTCGTCGTCGAACCGGGTCGGGGTCGGCATGAGGGAGCCAAGGACACGGCGCACCTCGGCCTTGTTGCCCTGGACGTGCACCATGTTGTGCTGTTCTTCGTACTCGCTGAGGGCCCACACGAAGGTGCCGCCCTCCTGCAGGTCCTCGCGCGGAGCGGCGTTGAGGTCGGACGCGGGCAGCGCGGCGACCTCCTCCTGCGCGGCGTCCGGGTCGTTTCCGTCATCGCTGCCGCAGGCGCTGGCGACCATCACCAGGGCGGCGACGGGGGCGAGATAGCGCGCCTTCCCGATTCGCATGGGGATTCCTCCTATGGGGGTGGTTCTGCCGGCGCGCGGGGCGGCGCCGGCCGTGCCTCGAAGGGCCGGGGGGGGTCAGACGACCTGGCGCCGTTCCGCGTAGTGGCAGGCGGCGCCCTGGTCTCCTCCGTTGGTGGCGAGGATCTGCGGTTCGACGTTCACGCACGTGTCCTTCTCCGTGTCGGAGAGGGTGATGAACTTCTGGCACCTGGTCCGGAACCTGCAACCCGAGGGCGGGTTGGCGGGGCTGGGCAGGTCTCCGTCGAGGACGATGTGGGTACGGGCCCGCTCCTTCTCCGGGTCGGGGATCGGGATGGCGGACAGCAGCGCCTGGGTGTAGGGGTGCGCGGGCCTGGAGTAGACGGACCGGGTGTCGCCGATCTCCACGATCCGGCCGAGGTACATGACGGCCACGCGGTCGGCGATGTGCCGTACCACGGACAGGTCGTGCGCCACGAACAGGTAGGAGAGTCCCAGCCTGGCCTGGAGCTCCTCCAGGAGGTTGACGACGCCGGCCTGGATGGACACGTCGAGCGCGGACACGGGCTCGTCGAGGACCAGCAGCTTGGGCTCCAGCGCCAGGGCACGGGCGATGCCGATGCGCTGGCGCTGGCCGCCGGAGAACTCCGAGGGGAAGCGGGTGGCGTGCTCGGGGTCGAGGCCGACGAGCTGGATGAGCTCGTAGACGCGCCGGGTGACCTCGGCCGTGCCGGTCCGGTGGGCCCGCAGGGGCTCGGCGATGATGTCGAACACCGGCATGCGGGGGTCCAGGGAGCTCATGGGGTCCTGGAAGACGATCTGCATGTCGCGCCGCAGCGCGAACCGCCCGCTCTTGCCGAGCGTGGTCACGTCCTTGCCCATGACGGAGACGGAGCCGCTCTGGGGTTTCTCCAGGTCCATGATCTGCATGAGGGTGGTGGACTTGCCGCAGCCGGACTCGCCGACGAGCGCGAGGGTCTCGCCCTCGCGGATGTCGAAGTCGATGCCGTCCACCGCGTAGACCGTGCCGACGCGCCGCTTGAACACCATGCCCTTGTTGAGCGCGTGGTGCTTGACCAGGCCCTCGACCCGCAGCATCTCGGGCCGGTCCTCGCGGGGGACGTCGGCGGCCGGGACGTCGGGGATCTCCGGGACGGGGTAGATGTCCTGGGCGGTCCAGCCCCGGTCGGCGATCTCGCCGGAGCGGATGCACGCCACCCTCTGCACGCCGGTGTCGTGGACCCCGGTGCTCCCGGGCGCGGTCCCGCCGTCGGCGTGGGCGAGCCGGATGGCCTCCGCGCTCGGCTGGGAGCCGATGGCGAGCAGTTCGGGCTCGGCGGCCTCGCACTCGGGCTGGGCGATGGGGCAGCGCGGCGCGAAGGGGCAGCCGGGCGGCAGGTGGGACAGTGACGGCGGGGTGCCCTTGATGGGGACGAGGGCGCCCTGGCGGTCCAGGTCCATGCGGGGGACGGCGCCGAGCAGGCCCATGGTGTAGGGCATGCGGCTGCTGTAGTAGATCTCGTCGACGGTGCCGATCTCGACGGGGCGGCCCGCGTACATGACCAGGACGCGGTCGACGAAGCCCGCGACCACCCCCAGGTCGTGGGTGATCATGACGATGGCCGCGCCGGTCTCGTTCTGCGCGGTGCGGAGCAGGTCGAGGATCTGGGCCTGGATGGTGACGTCGAGCGCGGTGGTGGGCTCGTCGCAGATGATGACGTCGGGGTTGTTGGCCATGGCCATGGCGATCATGACCCGCTGGCGCATGCCGCCGGAGAACTCGTGCGGGAAGGACCGGTAGCGCTGGGCCGCGTTGGGGATGCCGACGAGGTCGAGGAGTTCGACGGCCCGATCGTGCGCCTTGGCCTTGGGGGTCTTCGGGTCGTGGACCAGGACGGCCTCGGCCAGCTGGTCGCCGACGGTGTAGACGGGGGTGAGGCCGGAGAGCGGGTCCTGGAAGACCATGGAGATGACCTTGCCGCGTTTGGCGGCCATCGCCCGGTCGTCCAGTCCGAGGATCTCCTCCCCGTGCAGCAGGACCGAGCCGGTGATCCTCGCGTGCTCGGGCAGCAGGCCCATGGCGGCCATCGAGGAGACGGACTTGCCGGAGCCGGACTCGCCGACGATGCCCAGGACCTCGCCTCGTCCGACGGCGTAGCTGACGCCGCGGACGGCGTGCACGTCGGGGTTGCCGTCGAACCCCGGGAAGGTGACGGTGAGGTCGGTGACCTCCAGGACCGGGCTGTCCGCGGTCCGCCCGTCTCGGGCGACGTCGGTGGCGGCGACCGTTTCGGTGCTCATGTGTTGCTGTCCCCCTAGGAGCGGCGCGACTTGGACTGCGGGTCGAGGGCGTCGCGCAGCCCGTCCCCGATCATGTTCACCGCGAGCACGAGGACCACCAGCAGGAGCGTGGGGAACATGAACATCCACCACGCCGTGGTCGCGAACCGGGAGCCGTCGGCGATGACCACGCCTAGGCTGATGTCCGGTGCCTGCACGCCCAGGCCGAAGTAGCTCAGTGCGGTCTCGCCGATGATCGCCGTGCTCACGGCGATCGTGGCGTCCGCGATGAGCAGGGACGACATGTTGGGCAGGATGTGCCGCAGGATGATCTTGTGCGGGGGGACGCCCATGTACCGGGCGGCGTGGATGTACTCGCGTTCGCGCAGGGAGATGGTCAGTCCGCGGACCATCTTGGAGGTGACCATCCAGCTGAACGCGGCCAGCAGGATGACGAGGACCAGCCAGCCGCCGTTGCCGACGAAGTGCTTGGACAGGATCGCCAGGACGACGAAGCTGGGCAGGACCAGGGCCAGGTCGGCGATCCACATGAGGCCGCGGTCGGTGAGGCCCCCGAAGTACCCGGCGAAGGAGCCGACCAGGGCGGCGACCGCCGTCGAGAGCAGGGCGACGAGGAGTCCGATGAGCAGCGACCTCTGCAGGCCCGCGGTGCTCTGGGTGAGGACGTCCTGGCCGGTGCGGTTGGTGCCCATCCAGTGCTCGGGCGAGGGCGGGTCGATGAGGGAGGTGTAGTCGCGCTCCCCCACGTCCCATCCGGTCAGGAGGGGACCGATGAAGGCGACGGCCAGCAGCAGGACGAGCATGCCGAGCCCGATGATGACGCGCCGTGTCCCCAGGAGCTGGCGCCCGATGTCCCTCAGGCGGTTGGGCGCCGGGGGCACGGCCGGTGCCGGTGCGGGCTCCGTGCTCGTTTCGGTCGTACTCATGGCGTGGTCTCCAGCCGGGCTGCCGCGGTGGTGTGCGGGGCGGTCGAGGGGCGGGACGCGCGGGCGTCGCCGTGGGTGGTGCGGGGGCCGGTCACGATCACACCCGCACCCTCGGGTCGAGCCAGGCGTAGAGGATGTCCGAGAGGAACGAGGCGGCCATGACCGTCACCGCCATGAAGAAGGAGACCGCCGCGACCACGTGGACGTCGTGCTGGGAGATCGAGTCGATCAGCCAGGCGCCCATGCCGTGCCAGCCGTAGATCTTCTCGGTGAAGGTCGCGCCGGACACCATGATCCCGAAGGTGAAGGTGAAGTAGGTGATCGTGGGGATCAGCGCGGTGCGCAGGGCGTGCTTGAACAGCGCTCTCCTGCGGGTGAGCCCCTTCGCCATGGCCGTGCGCACGAAGTCGGCGTTGAGCACGTCGAGCATCATGTTGCGCTGGTAGCGCGCGAAGGCCGCGAACAGGGAGAGGGCGAGCACGATCGTGGGCAGCAGCGCGTGGTGTATCCGGTTGAGCAGGAGTTGCCACCACTCCCCCCGGAAGCCCGCCGAGTACTCGCCGGAGAAGATCAGCAGCTGGAAGCCGACGAGGTCGTTGATGGCGGTCGCGCCCACCTGGACGCTGATCGCGATGACCACCGTGGGCACGGAGAGCACGAAGAAGGCGACTGCCGTGGAGGCCTTGTCGAAGCGCCTGTACTGGCGTACGGCGGAGTAGGCGCCGACGGCGATGCCGACGGCGGCGCCGAGGACGGTGGCGAACGTGATCAGGCGCAGCGTGACGCCGGCCTTCATCCAGATCTGGGGGGTGACGTCACGCCCCTGGATGCTCTGTCCGAAGTCTCCCTGGACCACACCGCCCAACCAGACCGCGTAGCGCTCGGCCAGGGGCGTCTCGTCGTTGAGGTTGAGGGTGTCGAGCTGGGCGTTGATGACCTCGGCCGTGGGCGGGGGCTGCATCTGCTCGAAATAACCGCGCGGATAGAGGTTGGTTGCGGCGAGCAGGTAGGCGAAACTCGTCGCGAGAAAGATCAGCACGACGTAGTTCAGCAGCCGCCTGGCCAGGAACTTGCCCAAAACTATCTCCGAACCTCACAGCCGAGCCCGACGCTTGTCCCTTGTGCGCGGTCGTGACTGAGAGCACCGATGGTCACGGATCGGAGGGGCGCGGCGGGTGCCGCCGTTGAGCCTTCACGTTCCTGCGACCACCAGTGGGGGTTACTCCCGGTGACTACCAAAACACAATTGCATCCGGTTCACGATCAGTGACCGGAATGTCAAGAGTCTGCGGGAGCACTAGACACTCGACGGTAACCACTCCATCAAGAAAAGACAACGGTGCCCATTCGACCATCCGGATGCATCCGTTTTGTCAATCTTTACACACACAGCTTCCCGCTGACTCCCCACAGTTACCAATACACCAGTTGAGCTGCGGAAATAAACTCCAGAGCATCCCGAACGAAACAACATTCAAGCCCTCGAACTGGACATAACGCCACAAACGCGCCATCAAACATCAATAGTTAGTAACACACACGAAACCCTGACTCCTCCTACCTGCGAACGCGTACCGAACGCCCGTGCCCGCCGTGTCCCGCGCTCAGGGCACAGCGGACGCGCGAAGGCGAGGACACTCACCCTGGGTAGCGAAAGTCAGTGACGGCTGACGAGGGCGGGCACGCTCTCCCTGACGGCGGCCGCCCCGGCCCCCTCGGCGACGGGCGCCCACGGCGCGGCCCCGGCCACCACCGCCACCGGCCGCGGCACCAGGGGAGCCGCGGAGAGCGCCCCCGCCATCCCCCACCAGGCGCCCAGCGAGCGGGCGGCATCGCCCGCGGCTCCCAGGACCGTCCAGGTCACCGGTCCCGCGAGGGTCACGCCCCTCCCCCTCCGCCATGCCGCCAGGTGCGGCAGGACCAGGGCCGCCCCCGACACCGCCGCGATCCGGGCGACCCGGCGCGACCGGGCGGACCGCCGCGCGCCCGCCCCGCGGCGTCCCCGCGCCACCGTGCCGGCGACCACGGCAGCGGCGGCCACCGGCCACCATCCGGCCCGCGCCGCGCGCGCACCCGCCCCGGCGGTGCGCACCAGGTCGAGCCCCGTCAGCCTCACCGCCTCCGCCAGCGGGGCGCGTGCCCGACCGCAGACCGCGGCCGCGACCGCCGCGCCGCCCAGGGCCCCGGCCGCCAGCGCGGCCCCGGGGCGGCCGGACGCCGCCAGGGCCAGGGCTGCCGCCCCGGCCCAGGAGACCTCGGGCCCGGCGGCCCGTCCTCCGTGGCGGCGCGCCAGGGGCCCCGCGATCGCACCGGAGGTGAAACACGCGCGCAGGTAGTCCCCCATGTCCGTGGTCGGCGGCATCCGCACACGGGACCTCGGCTCGTAGCGCACCGACCACCCGCCTCCGGCGAGGCGCCACAAGAGGTCGAGTTCGGCGGCCGGCCCCAGCCCGGGGTCCAGGTCGGCGACGGAGCGGCGCACGACCAGCACCGGGACGGGACGCAGCGGATCGTCGGAGCCCTGGTCACCGAAGGCCCCCGGGCGCGCCTGGTCGGGGGTCCCGTGCCCCCAGGGGAGGACGGCGCCGGGGTCGGCGCCGCGGTCGGGCCCGGCCCCGTGGGCGGCGACGGCCGCCACCGCCCTGCTCAGGGGGGCGGGGGTCCGGGGCCGGTCGGTGAGCGCGCGGGGCACCACGGCCGCCACCCCGGGGTCGGAGAAATGCCCCAGGGCGGTGTCCAGCCATCCGGCGGTGGGACGCGCTCCCGACTCGACCAGGGCGACGAACTCCGCGGAGCAGGCTCCCAGCGCCACCGCCCGTGCCTGCGCACCCCCGGGCGGACCGGGCACGACCCGGGCTCCGTGCCTGCGCGCGATCCACGCGCAGGCCCCGGTGGCTCCGACGACGACCGGCCGCAGTTCCGGGTGGGACGCGGCGAGGAGGCCGAGCGTGGTCTCCAGCGCGGCGGGTCCCGCCTGGCCGACGACGGCCACCTCGGCGGTGCGCCCCGGCGGGAGGGGCAGCGGACTGGGGTGGGCGAGCCCGGCCCTGATCAGGTCGCGGGCGAGCAGTCCCTCGTCCGCTCCGGCGGGGACCGCGCCGCTCAGCCAGCGGATCAGCGCGCTGACCTGGGGCGGGGCGAGGCGGACGGCCCGTGGCGGGCAGCCGCCCAGGAGGAGGTGCCCCTCGTCGGCGAGGCGGACGGAGCGGTCGATCTCGACACCGAGGCCGGGGGGAAGCGGGGAGCGGGAGGCCATGCCCCATACCTTGTCGGGTCGGACGCGGCGGACGCAAGACCGCGGGAAGCACCGGAATCAGGGAGAGCTTGACGTAATCGTTACTTGGGCTCTCGAGTCCCACGAGTCACGAATCCCCGCCGATATGCGCGCCCGCTCACCCGCCCCGTCGGGCCGAACGCCCTCTTCGGGCAGCTCAGCGGGGGTTATCCTGACCAAGCCAGGTCGGCTGGGTTTCCGGGGAGGCACAGAGCGTATGCTGATCGCGAATACGCCCTTCAGTGTCGTAGGGCACATCCGCTACCAGACATGAGCATGCAGCACGGCCCGCCCCAGGCCCCACCACCGTCCCCGGGGAAGCCAAGCGGCTTCTCACCCAACGCCTGTCGCCGCCCTTGCGCAGCAGTCGTGGCACAGTCCCGCTTCCCTCCCTGCTCCAGGGGGCTCCGCCCTGTGCGTCCGCTCCGCGCCGTGACCCGTCCCCACGGGCACGGACGCCTCGAGGACCCGGCGCTGCGTTGCCCTGCCCGCCGCGAACACACGTCATCGGGGAGCGAACCCAATGTGTGAGACCGCAGCATCCCAGAGCTCTCTCGGACCCCTCGTCGCGCGCCACGCGCACGGCCCCGCCCACAGGACCCGTCCCCCGTCGCCGGACGCACTCCCGGCCCCGGTCCCTCCGCCCAGTCCCTTACACAGTCCGGCGAATCACATGGAAGACGAGATACCCCACAGCACCGGCACCGCCCGCAGGCCCGCGCGGCGACGGTTCCCGGGGCTGCCGAGCCAGATCGCCTACGCGAGGCGGTTCGTCGCCCGGCAGCTGGCCGCCTCACCCGAACTCACCACGGCGACGCTGCTGACCAGCGAGCTCGCCACGAACGCCATCACGCACAGCGCCTCGGGCCGGGCGACCGGCAAGTTCGAGGTCAGCGTCCACCTCGCCCCCGGGTGGGCGCGCGTGGAGGTGCGGGACCTGGGGAACAGGGTGGAGGCGCCGCAACCCCAGCACCGGGACCCCTACGACACGGCCGAGCACGGCCGTGGCCTGGACCTGGTCGAGGCGCTGTCCAGCAAGTGGGGAACCGAGCCCCGCGCCGACGGGATGGGGCGCAGGGTCTGGTTCGAGCTGGTGTGGGACTGCGACACCGACCCCGTGGACGCGGCGGAGTAGGGGTTCGAGCGGGCGGCCGCTCCGTCACGCCGCCCCGGCCGCCAGCGAGCGCGGGCCCGCCGTCACCCCTCGGTGCCGGCCCCCTGCTGCTCCTGCGCACCACCGCCCTCGGTGGGCGCGGGGAGCCGGTATCGCTCGTAGAGTTCGCGCGCGTAGTCCTTCGCCTCCTGCGACGGCTCCTCGCCCAGCTCGTCGCGGACCAGGTCGTCGAGGCTCTTGTTCGTTTCTGCCATGTGTCGCAGCCTGCCTGTAGTGCGCGGATTGCACAAATCGCCGCTCCGGTGACGGAGAGGGACGACCGATAAGTCCTACATAGTAGGCATTTCGGTGGCATCGCCCGGTTTCCCCTGGACAGACATCGCACGACGGGGCCCGCCGGCGTTCCGGCGGGCCCCGTCGGTACCGGTCGTCCCCGGTCCCCGGACACCGGGGTGGTACCGGGATCCACGAGCCCCGGGCGCCGACCGGCGCCCCCCGCAAGGCGGTACCGCGAACGGCGAGGGGCGCCCCGCGCTTCGCGCGGGGCGCCCCTGTGGAGCATGCGGCTACGAGCCGACCCGCTCCTCGGCCCGCTCGGCCCCGGACGTGCCGCCCTCGGGCGCACCCCCCGCGGCCTTGCGCTTGCGGGCGCGGCGCCGTTCGGCGCGCTCCGCGCTCCGCGCGGCACGGCGCTGCTTGGACCACTCCACCAGCTGGTAGAGGACCGGGACCAGGACCAGCGTCAGCACGGTCGAGGTCAGCAGGCCGCCGATCACCACGATCGCCAGCGGCGCGGAGATGAACGCCCCGCCGCCGGTGATCCCCAGGGCCATCGGGGTCAGTGCCGCGATGGTGGCGAGCGCCGTCATGAGGATGGGCCGCAGACGGTGGCGGGCACCCTCCACGATCGCCTCGCTGAGCGGCATCCCGTTGTTCTGGTTCTGGTTGATCAGGTCCATCAGGACGATGGCGTTGGTGATGACCACGCCGATGAGCATCAGCATGCCGACCATTCCGGCGATGCCCAGCGGGTTTCCGGTGATCAGGAGCAGGCCCAGCGAGCCGGTGATCGCGAACGGGATCGAGATCAGCAGCATGAGCGGCTGGAGCAGGCTCTTGAAGGTCGCGACCATGATCAGGTAGCAGATCACGACCGCGGCGAGCATCGCCAGCATCATCGAGGCGAAGCCCTCGGACTGGTCCTGGCTGACGCCGCCCAGGGTCGCCGAGGCGCCCTCCGGCAGGTCCAGCCCGTCGAGGGCCTCGGTGATGGAGGCGCTCACCGCGCCCAGGTCGGAGGCGGTGACGCTCGCCGACACGGTGGCGCTGGTGATGCCGTCGATCCGGGTGAGCTCCGGCTGCTGGAGCACCTCCTCGACCGTGGCCACGTCGGACAGCGGGACGGCCCCGGTCGCGCCCATGACGGGCAGGTCCTCCAGGTCGTCCACCGTCTGCGGGGCCTCGTCGAAGCGGACCACCAGGTCACGGCGGGTGTCGTCGAGGGTGACGGTGCCGACGTTCTGGCCGTTGAAGGCCGCGGAGACCTGCTGGCCGACCGCCGCCTCGGTGAGGCCGACGGCCGCGGCCTCCTCGCCGTCGACGCTGACCTCCAGCGAGGACTGCTCCGCGGCGACGCTGTTGGTGATGTCGGCGGTGCCGTCGATCGCGCTCAGCTCGTCCTCGACCATGCCGGTGGCCTCGGCGAGGACCTCCTGGTCGTCCGCGCTGACCTGCACCTCGATGCCGGATCCGCCCATGGCGCCCATGCTGCTCAGGACGGGCTCGTACTCGGTGTCCAGGTCCGCGAGGGTGTCGCGGAGCACGTCGCGGTTGCGGGCCTGGTCGGTGTCGGGGTCGGCGGTGACCGTGTAGTCGACCTGGCTGCTGCCTCCGCCGCCCATCATCCCGGCCATGCCCCCGCCGCCGACGTTGGTCTGGTAGGACTCCACCCAGGCGAACCCGGCCAGGGCGTCCTCGACCTTGACGGCCTCGGCGTCGGCCTCCTCCAGGGACGTGCCCGGGGGCAGCTCCTGGACGATCGCGTAGGAGTTCTCCTCGGACTGCCCCATCCAGTCGGTCTCGAGGTTGGTGGCCATGAGAACGGTGCCGGCGAAGATGACGACCGAGGCGAGCAGGGTCGTGATCGTGGCGACCTTGCGCTTGGTGGTGATCCACCGGATGACGGGCAGGTAGGCGCGCTGGAGGACGCCCTTGCGCTCGCGCTCGTTCTCCTCCTGCTCGATCTCCTCCTGGGTGGCGTCCCCGATGTCCTTGGGGCGCATGAACCAGTAGCAGAGCACCGGGATGAGGGTGATGGAGACGATCAGCGAGGCGGCCAGGGCGAGGCTGGCGGTGACCGCGAACGGCATGAACAGCTCGCCGACCATGCCGCCGACGAACGCCAGCGGGAGGAACACGGCGATCGTGGCGAGGGTGGAGGAGACCACGGCGGCGGCGACCTCGCGCACACCGGTCCGGACGGCCTCCATCCGCTCCTTGCCGTAGTCGAGGTGCCTGCGGATGTTCTCCAGCACCACGATGGAGTCGTCGACCACACGCCCGATGGAGATCGTGATGGCGGCGAGGGTCAGCATGTTGAGGCTGAACCCGAACGCCTGCATCCCGAGGAACCCGATCAGGACCGACACCGGGATGGACACCGCGGTGACCAGGGTGGAGCGGATCGACAGGAGGAAGACGAGGATGATGACGACGGCGGCGACGAGGCCCATGCCGCCCTCCTCGACCATCGCGAGGATCGACTCGTTGATGTAGGGGGCCTGGTCGAAGACCACGCTGATGTCGATGTTCGAGCCGAGGACGTCGGCCTGCTCGTCGAGGACCCGCTGGACCCCCTCGGACACCTCGACGGTGTTGCCGTCGGGCGTCGCCATGACCATGACGCCGATGCTCGGGTCGCCGTTGACGCGGGCCAGCGTGGTGGCCTCGTCCTGGACGAGTTCGACGTCGGCGACCTCGGAGATCTGGACCGGGGCCGGCGGGGCCGCGGGGGGCGCTCCGGGCGCCGCGGCGGACATGTCGCCGGCGGCGGCCGAGGGCTGGACCCAGACGTCCTCGATCTGCTCGACGGAGGAGAACTGCTCGCCGGTGGTCACGCTCAGGGTGCGGCCGTCGGAGTCGATGTCACCGCCGGGTTGGAGCAGGCCGCTCGACTGGAGGGCCTGGGTGAGGTCCTGGGGGGACAGCCCCGCGGAGGCGAGCTCGTCCGCGTCCGGGCTGACGACGACGTCGGAGCCCATGGCGCCGGTGACCATCGCCGAGCGCACGCCGGGGAGGGACTCGATCTCGGGGACGAGGTGCGTCTCCAGCGGTTCGACCATGGACTGGTCGTCGCCGTCCTCGGCGCCCGCGGCGAGCATCACGACCGGCATCATGTCCGTGCTGAAGGACATGACGCTGGTGCTGACGTCCTCGGGGAGCATGCCGGAGATCTGGTCGACCGCGATCTGCGTCTGGCGCACCAGGTCGTCCTGGTCGGAGCCGTAGTCGAACTCGACGGTGACCTGGGAGGAGCCGGTGCTGGAGGTGGAGGTCACCGTGGTGGCGCCCGCCACGCCCTGGACGGCCTGCTCCAGGGGCTCGGTGACCTGGTTCTCCACGACCTGGGGCGAGGCGCCCTGGTAGGTGCCGGAGACCATCACCATCGGGAGGGACATCTCCGGGAAGAGCTCCCGCTTGGCCGAGGCGGCCGCGAGGACGCCGAAGAAGAGGACGGCCAGGGTGACGAGCAGGACCAGCGCCCGGTTCTTGAGCGACATGACCGCGAGGCGGTTCATACCGTGGCCCCTTCCGAGCGGCGGGCGGCGGTCCCTGCCGGGGGACGGCCCGTACCACGGGCCCTTGTGGCCGATCTGGACATGAGAGGTTTTCGCTCCTAGTTCGCTGCTGACCACGGGAGCAGACCGTGGTGTGGTGGTCGAGCGCTTTCCGACGACCGTCGGGCGGGCACGCCGTCACTGCGGTCTGGCGACCGGTCCTCGAACGTGTGGTGCTGGTGGGGACGCAGGTTGTGCGTTCGCGATGTGCGGCACAGGGGGAGCATCCGCCTGGCGCACGATTCAGAATACGTCGCGTTATATCGGAAGATCAGCCAACCCCGTCCGGTTCAGGGGACTCTCAGGGGCGCGTCAGTCTTCTGTCAGGGTCGATCCCTGACCAAAGTTAGGGACGTCCGCCGTAAGTCGGAGTCCCCCGGGGTGAGGTGGGCCTTCCCGCGGCCTCAGACCCCGGTTCCTTGTAAGGGACATCACAGCCACGATTTCCGGTCCACCAAAAAAAGACGTCGCGACCGGGGCGCGACGCCTCCACGAAAACGGCCTGTGGACAACCGGGAGAGCGGGGCCCGCCGGGGCATCCTGAAGGGGTGGGACTCAGCCCACCCGGTGCTCCTCCAGGGGCTCGTGCGGCTGGGAGGTCCCCCACACCACGCGCAGGAGGTCCTCCAGCGCGTGCGCCAGGGATGCGTCCACCAGCTCGTAGCTGACCTGGCGGCCGCGGGCGTGGGTGTGCACCAGCCCGCAGTCGCGCAGGCAGGCGAGGTGGTTGGAGACGTTCTGCCGGGTGAGTCCGAGCTGGTCGGCCAGTCCGGCCGGATAGTTCGGACCCTCGAGGAGGGCCAGGAGGAGGCGGGACCGGGTCGGATCGGACAGCGCGCGCCCGAGCCGGTGGATGGCGGACAGGCGCTGCTCGGAGGTCAACATGAAAACCATTGTACATAGTTTGCTGTATAGACAGCCTTGGCTGTATAAACAGTGAAGACTGAACTATGGGGCGCGGTCGCACACGGCGCCCGAGGACACGGGACGACGCGGACAAGAGGGAGGCGCCGTGGGAGCGGGACACGGGCACGGACACGGGCACGCGATCACCGCCGGTGCGGCCAACAGCAGGAGGCTCGTGCTGGTCCTGGCGATGATGGTCGCCGTCGCCGCCGTCCAGGTCGTGGGCGCCGCGTACAGCGGCAGCCTGGCGCTGCTCGCCGACGCCGGCCACACGGTCACCGACTCCTTCGGCGTGGCCCTGGCGCTGGCCGCCGTCTGGATCGCCTCCCGTCCCGCCACCAGCCGACGGACCTTCGGCTACCAGCGCGCCGAGATCCTCGCCGCCGCGGTCAACGCGCTCGTGCTGTTCCTGCTGTGCGGGTTCATCGTGGTCGAGGCGGTCGACCGCCTCCGGTCGCCCGCCGAGGTGTCCGGCGCGGGCATGGTCGCCGTCGCCGCGTTCGGCCTGGTCGCCAACATCGCCGCGCTGTTCGTCCTCCGCTCGGGCGCCAAGGACAGCCTCAACGTCAAGGGCGCCTACCTGGAGGTCATGAGCGACGCCCTCGCCTCCGTCGGCGTCATCGTCGGCGGGATCGCCGTGTGGCTGACCGGGTGGGGCCGGATCGACACCCTCGTCTCCCTGGGCATCGCCGCCATCATCGTGCCCCGGGCCTGGTCCCTGCTGCGCGAGGCCGTGCACATCCTGCTGGAGGCCACCCCCGAGGGCATGGACCTCAGCGAGGTGCGCGACCACCTCCTCGGGCACCCCGCGGTCCTGGACGTCCACGACCTGCACGCCTGGACCATCACCTCCGGGGTGCCCGTGATGTCGGCGCACGTGGTGGTCGCCGAGGAACACCTCCGGGACACCGGGAGAATGCTCGACGAACTCCACTCCTGCCTGACCGGCCACTTCGACGTCGAGCACTCCACCCTGCAACTGGAGCCTCCGGGCCACGCCGACCACGAGGGCGCCAGACACGACTGAGCGGGCGTCCTCCCAGCCCTGAGCGGCCCCTCCGGTCCCTACGGACCGGGCCGTCGACGTGACCAAACCCGCAACCTTTGACAGAATCGTTCGCGCTTCGTCGAAGGAGGAGAATCCGGTGAAAACCACACACGGCCACGGGCTGCGCACCCGGTGAGCCGACGCCCCCGCCCGCGCGGAGGCAGCCTCGGCGCGCTGGTCCGCAGGACGGCCCCCCGCCTCCGGTCGCCGAAGACCCTCCTCCGCCCGCGCCTGGCCTGGCGGCCGACCAGGGAACTCCTCGCATGGCGCAAACCGGCCCGCGTCTTCCTCCTCGTCTTCCTCGCCGTGGACCTGGTCGGCACCGCCCTGCTGATGAGCCCGCTGGCCACCCCCGGCAGCGAGGGGCTGGACTTCGTCCCCGCGCTCTTCACGGCCACGTCCGCCCTGGCCGTGTGCGGGCTCGGCGTGATCTCGATCGGCCACGACCTCAACCTCTTCGGCCAGATCGTCATGCTCGCCCTGATGCAGGTCGGGGGCATCGGGATCATGACCCTGGCGTCCGTGCTCGGAACGGCCATGATCCACCGCTTCCGGCTGCGTTCCCAGCTCAACGTGCAGGCCGAGACGCGGAGCCTGTGGATCGGGGACGTCTCCGGCGTGGTCCGCCGCGTCGCCCTGGTCTTCCTGGCGCTCCAGGGCCTGACGTTCCTGCTCATCACGCCCCGGATGTGGCTGGGCTACGACATGTCCCCGGGGGAGGCCGCCTACTCCGGCCTGTTCCACTCGATCTCGGCGTTCAACAACGCCGGCATCTCCCTCTACGACGACAGCATGATGCGCTTCTCGGGGGATCCGCTCATCCTCCTGCCGGTGGCCTTCGCGGTGATCCTCGGCGGCCTCGGCTTCCCGATCCTGCTCGAACTGCGCCGCAACCTCGGCGAGCCCCGCACGTGGAGCCTGCACGCCAAGATCACCATCACGACCACGGCCATCCTCTTCCTGGGGAGCTTCCCGCTCATCACCGCGATGGAGTGGGGCAACCCCGCGACGCTCGGGGCGATGCACTGGACGGACAAGCTCACGGACGGCTTCTTCCACAGCGTGATGCCCCGCAGCGGGGGGCTGAACTCCGTCCCGGTCGGGGAGATGCAGGACTCCACGCTGCTGCTGACGATCATGCTCATGTTCGTCGGCAACGGCAGCGCCGGAACGGCCGGCGGAATCAAGGTCGCGACCCTGGCCGTGATCTTCCTCGTGGTGCTGGCGGAGATCCGCGCGCACAACGAGGTGCACGTGTTCGACCGCAAGCTCCCGCCCGGGGTGATCCGCCAGTCCCTCAGCCTGGTGTTCCTGTCCGCGACGGTCGTCGCGTTCAGCTCGCTGCTGCTCATGCACACGACCCCCTTCCACTTCCTCCCGGTGGTGTTCGAGGTCGTCTCCGCCTTCGGCGTGGTGGGGCTCTCCACCGGCATCACCCCCGAGCTGCCCCCGTGGGCCCAGTGCCTGCTCGTCGCGCTCATGGTCGCGGGGCGCATCGGCCCCATCACCGTCGCCACCGCCCTGGCCTTCCGCGACCGCCGCCGGCGCTACGATCTCGCCGAGGCCAGGCCGATCATCGGCTGAGCCGCACAGACAGGAGTCACCCGTGCCACACCGCAACAGGAACGACGACAAGAGCGTCCTGGTCATCGGCCTCGGCCGGTTCGGCAGTTCCCTCGCCCTCGAACTGGTCAACCGCGGCTGGGACGTCCTCGGCGTGGACACCAGTCCGCGCCTGGTGCAGACCTACGCCGACGCCCTCACCCACACGGTGATCGCGGACGCCACGGACGAGGAGGCGCTGCGCCAGATCGGCGCCTCCAACTTCAACCGGGCGGTGGTGGCCATCGGCACCCACCTGGAGGAGAGCATCCTGGCCACGTCACAGCTGGTGGACCTGGGGGTGTCGACCATCTGGGCGAAGGCGACGAGCCGTCGGCACGGCCGCATCCTGGAGCAGGTGGGAGCCCACCACGTGGTGCTGCCCGAGCACGACATGGGCGAGCGGGTGGCGCACCTGCTGTCGGGGCAGATGCTCGACTACGTGGAGCTGGAGGAGGGGTTCTCCCTCGGAAAGACCAAGGCTCCCAAGGAGCTGCTGGGCAAATCCCTGCGCGAGACGGGAGTGCGCCAGGAGTACGGGATCACCGTGGTCTCGGTCAAGCGCATGGGCGCGGAGTTCACGTACGCGACCCAGGAGACGGTGCTCAACAAGGGCGATGTGATCGTGGTCGCGGGACGGACCGACGACGTCGAGCGGTTCTCGGAGATCGTGTAGAACCCGGGCGGATCCGACACCCGGGAGACATCCTCCACAAGCAGACAAATTGACAACCGTTTTCATTATCCCGATGATTGACCCATGCGAACAGGGACAACCGTGCGGGCCGCCGTCCTCGGCACCGCGACACTCATGATGATCACCGCCTGCGGAAGCGGAGGAGGCGGGGCCGAGGACACGGGTGTCCCCCCGGCCGACGCCGACCTGACCGTGGTCACCGGCGTCTACCCCCTGGAGTGGCTCGCCCGCGAGATCGGCGGGGACGGCGTGGCCGTCACCCAGCTGACCGAGCCCGGCACCGAACCCCACGACCTGGAGCTCACCGGCCGCCAGGTGGGCGAGGTCAGCGAGGCCGACATCGCGTTCTTCGTCGGGGGCCTCCAGCCCGCGGTGGACGACGCGATCTCCCAGGAGGCCTCGGACAGCGCGCTCGACGTGGGCGACGTCGTGCACCTGCGTCCGGCCGGAGGCGAGGACGAGGAGCACGGGGACGAGGAGCACGCCCACGAGGACGAGCACGGCCACGAGGACGAGCACGCCCATGAGGAGGAGGAGGGGGAGGAGGAGCACGACCACGGTGAGCACGACCCCCACTTCTGGCTGGACGTGGAGCTGATGGCGGAGACCGCCCGGGCCCTCGGCGAGCGGATGGGCGAGGTCCACCCGGAGGGCGCCGACGCCTACGAGCAGAACGTCGAGGCCGTGACGGCGGAGCTGGAGGCGATCGGCCAGGAGTACGAGGAGGGCCTGGCCTCCTGCGAGCACCACGACGTCGTCGTCGGCCACACCGCGTTCACGTACCTGACCGAGGCCTACGGCCTCGAACAGGTCGGCGTCAGCGGGGTGGACCCCGACACCGAGCCCTCCCCGTCGCAGATCGCCGCGATCACCGACATCGTGCGGGAGCGCGACATCACCACGGTCTTCACCGAACCGCTGATGCCGCCGGAGACGGCCGAGACCATCGCCTCCGAGACCGGTGCCGAGGTGCGGGTGCTCGACCCGCTGGAGGGCGTCACCGAGGACTCCCCCGGCGACGACTACCCGTCGATCATGCGGGGCAACCTGGCCGCGCTGACCACCGCACTGGGCTGCTCCTGACCTCGAACGCCTGACGGCGTCCCGCCGCGACCGGGCCCCTGCCCGGCCGGCCCCCGTGAGCCCCACCTGTCCGGTACGTGCCGGACGGGTGGGGCTCACGCGTGTCCGGCACCGTGCCGAGCGCCGGAATCGCACCCGTGTCGTCCCGTTCGTCGGGGTCCGGACACCTGTCCCGAACGGTTGGATTACACCGCGCTTACATAGAACCAAACCCCCGGACAAGTGGCGAGGGTCACGCTATGCTTATGAAGTGTCAGTGCTTGTGCACGTGCATCTGGCGGTGCATCAGCACGGACGTTCCCCTCGCAGATCCGAAGGAGCAGCACAGCATGACCGCACACAACGGCATCACCGCGACCGAGCTGACCGATGTCGCCTGGCAGAAGGCCAAGCGCAGCAACTCCCAGGGCGCCTGCGTCGAGATGGCCCGCCTGAGCGACGGCTCGATCGCCGTGCGCAACTCCCGGTTTCCGTCCGGGCCGGCGCTGGTCTACACCCAGGAGGAGATCGACTGCATGATCCTGGGCGCCAAGGACGGTGACTTCGACAACCTGCTCAGCTAGGACGAGTCCCCACCGACAATGCCGTCGGGGGCTTCGGAGCGCCCGGGGGAGTTCCGCCCGGGGACCCTCCGCACTCACCGACCCGGTTGCCACGCCCTCACCCGGGTCGACCGAGGATACGGACAGAAGGGCCCTGTCCAGTGGACAGGGCCCTTCAACATCCGGAAAGGCCCGCCTCGGCGGGCCTGCGTTCGTCTCCCCTCACCACCGCTCCGCCCCTCCGCGGGCAACGGTGAACGGCTATTTGAGGTCTTCCCGGATCTCCTTGAGGATGTCGAGCGTCTCGTCCGGGGTGGCCGCGGCCACACTCAGCCGGGTCATCGCCTTGGTGTACGCCTCCACCACGTTGCGGCGGTCGATGAGCTCGCCGTCGTGGAGCTGCTCCAGGTACACCATGTCCGCGAGCTCGAACTCGGAGTACCTCAGCAGGGTGAAGGACCCGGCCTCGGCCGCGTGCGCGCCCACGGAGAAGGGGATGATCTGGAGGGTGATGTTGTCGTGCTCGCTGCTGAGGTGGATCAGGTGCTCGATCTGGCGGCGCATGATCTCCGGACCACGGCTGATCACGCCGATGGGGCGGCGCACCGCAGCCTCGTCGAGGATCACCCACATGCGCATGCTCGTGTCGTTCTCGATGCGTTTCTGTCTGCGCAGTCTCGCCTCGATGCGCTGCTCGGTGACCATGTCGGTCTCGACGCCGCCCGAGATGATCTCCCGTGCGTACTCCTCCGTCTGGAGCAGGCCCGGCACGAACTGGGACTCGTAGATGCGTATGTGGTCGGCGGCCTCCTCGAAGCCCACATAGCGGATGAACCACTTGTGGAGCGAGTCGCCGTACTCCTTCCACCACCCGGGCTTGTTGGATTCGCGGGCGACTTCGAGTAATTCCTTGATCGTCTTGCGGTCGGAGACCCCGTACATCTTGAGGAGGTCCTCGATATCGCGCAGCTTGAAACCGACCCGGCCGAGTTCCATCCGGCTGATCTTCGACGCGGATGCCCGAATCCGGTTCCCCGCGTCCTCACGGGTGATACCCCGCTGTTCGCGGCGCTTACGAAGCTCGTGCCCGAGTAGCATGCGACGCACGGTGGGGCCGCTCCCCTTGCGCAATCGAGCGATATCCACGTTCGTCGCCTCTCTGTCATTCCCGGCACAAGGGTATCCGGGGTGGCGGGACACCTTTGCCTTGAGGTCAAGACACTACATGTACACGATATAACCGGAGCGCCCCCGCACCCGGGTACTCCATCGGTGACGGCGCCGGCCCCTCCGGGAGGGGCCGCCGTCGACCCCCGTCGCGGACGGCGGGCCACCGGGCCGGAGCCCCCGCGGACTTCGGGTGGCCGCGGGACGGCCGGTCACGGGACGCCTGACCGGGATCAGGCGAATTGTGCCCAAACGAACTTTCCGCCGGGAGACGTGGGAATCACACCCCACTCTCGCGCGAAAGCACTCACCAGGGCAAGTCCGCGCCCGCCCTCCATGGTCAGATCTGCTTCCCTTCTCCGGGGCAGCCGATCACCGCCGTCCCGGACCGCGCAGATGAATTCGCTCCCGCTGCGCATCAGTGAGAGCTGAATACCCCCCTCGCTCTGCCTGGTCAAGGGCAGGGGACCGCCGTGCCGGACCGCATTGGTGACCAATTCGGAAACGACCACCGCGACATCGCCGGACAAGTACTGCATCTCCCATTCGCGGAGAAGCGCCTCGGAAATCTCCCGCGCGGCCCCCACCGCCTGGGGCCTCGGCTCGAAGCTCCACGTGACCGCGTCGTGCCGGTCGCCGCAGACCGGGGTGTTCCAGCGCCGGGAACCGTGCGTCAGGACCTTGAGCCACCATCCGCCGGCAGGCTCCGTCACCGCCTCCGCACACTCCATGCCTTCCACTTCCTCCCTGACGCACCGTGGCGAGCAGCGACGACACGTCCCGGAAACCTCCGCGATCCCGCGAAGACACCTTCGGGCCCGTGCCGCTGCACGTCTCGTATGCACGTGCATCTCGGTCTTGGTGGCAATCGTAGGCCAAGCTTCGACAAAGTGCAGGGAAACAGGGGGACCAACTTCACCGGATCCCCGTTCCTCCCGGGCCCTCTCCCCGGCGCTCCCCGAAAGGCCGCACTCCCACCCCCACCCGCTTACCGACCGGTAGGGATGTGGATAGGATTCTGTCGCGCCCACCACGTGAATTCTGGAGGTAACCCCATGTCCCCAACGCCTCGTGTGGCCATCGTGACCGGAGCCGCCCGCGGGATCGGCGCCGCCACGGCTGAGCGCCTGGCGCGCGAAGGCCGGGCCGTCGCCGTCCTGGACCTGAAGGAGTCCGACGCCCAGGAGGTCGTGGACCGCATCACCGCCGGGGGCGGCACGGCCCTCGCCGTCGGATGCGACGTCTCCGACGCCGACCAGGTGGACGCCGCGGTCGCGACCGTCGCCGAACGCCTCGGCCCGCCCGCCATCCTGGTGAACAACGCGGGTGTCCTCCGCGACAACCTCCTGTTCAAGATGTCGGCGGACGACTGGGACACCGTGATGAACGTGCACCTGCGGGGCTCGTTCCTGATGAGCAAGGCCGCCCAGGCGCACATGACCGCGAACGGCTGGGGCCGCATCGTCAACCTGTCCAGCTCCTCCGCGCTGGGCAACCGGGGCCAGGCCAACTACTCCGCCGCCAAGGCCGGGCTCCAGGGGTTCACCAAGACCCTGGCGATCGAGCTGGGCAAGTTCGGCGTGACCTGCAACGCCGTCGCCCCCGGGTTCATCGAGACCGCGATGACCAGGGCCACGGCCGAGCGGATCGGCGTCAAGTACGAGGACATGAAGGCGTTCAAGGAGGCGGAGATCCCGGTGCGGCGGGTGGGCGTCCCCGAGGACATCGCCAACACGGTCGCGTTCCTCACCGGTGAGGACGCCGGGTTCGTGTCGGGCCAGGTCGTCTACGTGGCCGGCGGCCCGCTGGACTAGCGGTGCGCCGTCCACGGTCCGCCTCCGGGACCGTGCGCCCCGGCCGGGCACGCCTCCGGTCGGGGCGCCCGTGCGTCCCGTCCGGGGCCGGCCCGGCGCGCCGGGGTCCCGCCCCGGCGCGCTGCCCGCGCGGGGGCGTCCGGGACGGTCAGCGTGCGGGGCCCCGGGGAGAGGGCACCGGACCTCCGTCGCCGCGCGCCTCCTCCATTGCCTCCGTGACGGTCCCGCAGACCTCCTCCACGAGTGCCACGCCGGTGGCGTAGTCGTGGCTCCCGTCGGACAGGACCGCGATGAGGTACTCGTGGTCGGGGCCGCTCACGTAGCCGACCGTGTTGACGGTCCACAGCCCCCGGTTGCCCTCGCGGGGCGTCCAGCCGTTCTTGAGGCCGACCGTGTCCCCCGGGACGGCCGAGGCCGACACCCCCCAGGCCTGTTCCGGGGCGACGGACTCCATCAGCCCGCGGGCGTACGCACGGCTCTCCGGCGACAGCGGCCCCTCGCCGACGTACAGGATCCGCAGCAGCCGCACCTGGTCGGCCGCGGTGGTCGTCGTGGAGCCCCACACGCCGCGCGGGTCGGGGTCGGTACCGGTGAACCCGAGGGCGCGGACGCCGCTCGTGAACCCGTCGGTGAAGCCGATGCGTGCGTACAGGCCGTCGGTGACCTCGTTGTCGCTGTAGCGGATCATCTCCTCCGCCCGGTCCCGTTCGGACGCGGAGAGCCCGCGCCCCTCCTCCTCCGCGCGCAGGAGCAGCAGGGCGAGGATCGTCAGCTTGGACACGCTCGCGGTCGGGAACCGCTCGTGGGCGCCGTGGCTGAAGGTGGCGCCGGTGCGCAGGTCCTGGACGGCGACCGCGAAGTCCGCGGGGTGTTCGCCGACCAGCTCCTCCATCCGCCCGGTGAGCTCGTCCCGCTGCGCCGGCCCGAGTGTGCGCCCGCCGGTGGCCGGGCCGGTCAGGGGCGCGAAGGGCACGAGGGGCAGGGCGCTCTCCGAGAGCAGGGTTCGGACGAGGGCCGGGTCCGGCGCGGACAGTCCTCCGGCGGCCGAGGTGGCGCCGGGGACCGCGAGGGCCGTGAGCACGACGAGGCAGATCGCCGCCGTGGCGGCGGACCATGTTCGGATGATGTCGGCGGGGGGACGCCGGGGCACGCTATCACCGGTTCGTAGGAGCAGCAGGGGGGCTGTCCGGACATTATCCACCCGGCGCCCCGTGGGCGGCGATCCGGTGTCCGCCCGGCGTCGTGTGCCCGCGTCTCGTCAGGCGCGCGTGTCGTCGTCGATCCCCCGGGCCACCAGCGCCTCGCCCGTCGCGTCGGCCATCCGGAGCAGCTGGACGATCACCGGGACCACGAGCAGGTGGGGGCGCCCGGACAGCCCCCGCGCCCGATAGGCCTCCTGGGACGTCCGCCAGGCGTCGGCGACCATCGGGATGGAACGGATCGTCAGGGCGAGCACGAGCGCCACCCGGTCGGGGGCGACCCCGACGTGCCGGAGCGGGCGGGCCACGCGCTCGAAGAGGTCGAGCATCTCGCGCACGCGCGTGGTGAGCGTGACGACGTTGGCGAGCAGCACGAGCGCGGCCAGCTGCGCGCACAGGCGCACGGCCGTCTCCCACTCGCCGAACAGGACCTGGAACAGGGCGATGGCCAGCAGGAACGGCCACAGGACGCGCAGGACCCCCCAGGCGCGGGCGGGGGCCAGCCCGACCACGGGGTAGGCCAGGAGGGACGCGGCCAGCGCGCCGAGCGCGATCCGGTGGTCCGCGGCGGCGAGGAGCGCCACGCCTGCGGCGAGCAGTCCGAGGAGCTTGGCCCAGGCCGGGGCCCGGTAGAGGGGGCCGGTGCCGGGGACGTACAGGCCGATCGCGCTCACGCGCCGGCCTCCCGGTCCGCCCCGTCCATGAGCCGGAGGTAGTGGGCCACCGCTTCGGCGGGGGCCCCGTCGAAGGCCACCCGCCCCTCGTCCATGACCAGGACCCGGTCGAACCCGTCGAGCAGGTCGAGGTCGTGCGTGAACAGGACGACCTGCTGGTCGAGGCCGTCGAGGGTGCGGTGCACCATGCGGGTGTTGCGCAGGTCGAGCAGGGTGGTGGGCTCGTCGCACACCAGCACCTCGGGTTCGGTGGCCAGGACCGACGCCAGGGCGAGGAGTTGCTTCTGGCCTCCGGAGAGCAGGTGCCCGGGGTGGTCGCGGTGGCCGTCGAGGCCGTAGCGGACCAGGAAGGCGTCGACGCGGCGGGCGGTCTCCTCCCTCCCCAGTCGGAGGGAGCGCAGGCCGATCTCCACGTCCTCGGCGACCGTGGGCATGATGATCTGGTTGGCGGCGTCGGAGAAGACGAACCCGACCCGGCGCCGGATGTGCTTGGCGTGGCGCCGGGTGTCCCACTCCCCCAGCGTCACCCGGCCCTCGTCGGGGACGACGAGGCCGTTGAGGGTGCGGGCGAGCGTGGACTTGCCCGATCCGTTGGCCCCGATCACGCCGATGCGGTGCTCGGCGAGGTCGAGGGTGACGTCGCGCAGGACGGCGCGGTCGTCGTAGGAGTGGGAGACCCCCTGGAGGCGGAGCATCAGGCGGCTCCGCCGCCGCTGCCGGGCTCCTGGTCCGCCCCGTCGCGGACGGGGCGTCCGGCGGGTGGGATCGGGTAGGCGCGCAGGACCGCGGAGGCGATGAGCGCGGTGAGGACGACCTTGGCGGCGTCGCCGACCAGGTAGGTGGCCCCGGAGACGGCCGCGATCTCCCAGCTCTGCACGGCGACGGCGAGCCAGGGCAGTCCGATCGCGTAGACCACGACGATGCCGCCGAGGGCGTTGACCAGGACCCCCTGCCAGAGGCGGTAGCGGCCGTTGCGCAGCATCAGGTCGGTGAGCAGGCCGATGACGAGGGCGGCGGGGATCCAGCTCACGATGAACCCGGAGGAGGGGAGCGCCAGGGCTGCCAGCCCTCCCCTGCCTCCCGCGAAGAGCGGCAGTCCCGCCAGGCCGAGCACGACGAACGTGGCCACGGCCAGGCTGCCGCGCTTCCAGCCCAGGAGGCTGGGGGCGAGCATGATGCCCAGGGTCTGGAGGGTGACCGGCACCGGGGAGCCGGGGAAGGGGATCGCGACGGTGACGCTGAGGGCGGCGATGAGGGCCGCGAACACGGCGATGAGCGCCAGGTCGCGGGCGGTCAGACCCCTGTGGCGGACGTGCTTCTTCGTCCCGTTGGCGGGCATGGGCGTTTCCCCTCGGGGAGGCGGTGGGAGTGGATCACCACCCATTGTCCGTGATGCGCGTGTGGCGGGGGGAGGGCGGGGCGCACAGTTCCGGGGGCGTCGGACTTGTGGAGGTCGTCCTGAGACGGGGATCACTCCGCGGGGCCTCGCGGCGCCCGTCGGGGCTCCCGTGGCCGCTCACGGCGGGGAGCGGCCACGGCATCGGGAGCGCTGCCCGGGGCCGTGCCCTCAGCTCTCCCCGCTGTCGTCGCGTCCCCGGTAGACCAGGCGTCCGGCCTCGTCCCGGCCGTAGCGGGCACGCCCTCCGCCGGGGACGACCAGGACCAGGCACGCCCCCCGGAGGCGGTCGGCCCTGGTGGAGCGGACCCGTGCGCCGTCCAGGGGGCCGCCGACCAGCTCGGCCCAGCCGGCCCTGGCCCGTACGAACCCCGCCGCGAACACGACGGCCGCCGTGCAGCACCCGGCCGCCGCGAAGGCGGTGTGCCCCGTCCAGGTCCACAGCATCATCAGTGTGGCGACGGCCAGGAGGGTGGCGAACACCGTGGCGGCGCGCCCCTCGAGGAGCGGCCACCGTGCGTTGTCAGCAGGGGATGGATTCACGACCATGCGCCTTCGATCCGGAACCGGGCGCCCTCGGCGCCGTGCGGGCGCCTGGGGCCTTGAGCTCGTGTGCGGGCGGAACGGCCCCGGGAGGGTCTCCTGCGGGGAGGCCCGACTCCTCGGGGCGGTCAGTTCCTCTCGGGGTCCGTGCCCGCCGGGACCGCGGCGTGCGGGTGGTTCAGGTCGAACGCGGGACGCTCCGAGCGGATGCGCGGCAGCGACGTGAAGTTGTGCCGCGGCGGCGGGCAGGTGGTCGCCCACTCCAGCGAGCAGCCGTACCCCCACGGGTCGTCCACGGTGACCTTGGGCGCCTTCCTGGCGGTGATGTACATGTTCCAGAAGAAGATGAGCGTCGAGGCGCCGAGGACGAAGGCGGAGACCGAGGAGATCTGGTTCAGCTCGGTGAAGCCGTCTCCGGGCAGGTAGTCGGCGTAGCGGCGCGGGAAGCCCATGGCCCCGAGCCAGTGCTGCACCAGGAACGTGCCGTGGAAGCCGAAGAACAGCAGCCAGAAGTGGAACTTGCCCAGCTTCTCGTTGAGCATTTTTCCGGTGAACTTGGGCCACCAGAAGTAGAAGCCCGCGAACATCGCGAACACCACGGTGCCGAAGACCACGTAGTGGAAGTGGGCCACCACGAAGTAGGAGTCGGTGACGTGGAAGTCGATCGGCGGGGAGGCCAGGAGCACGCCGGTCAGTCCGCCGAAGAGGAAGGTGGCCAGGAAGCCGAGGGTGAAGAGCATCGGCGTCTCGAAGGTGATCTGCCCACGCCACATCGTGCCGATCCAGTTGAAGAACTTCACGCCGGTCGGGACCGCGATGAGGAAGGACATGAAGGAGAAGAACGGCAGCAGGACCGCGCCCGTGGGGAACATGTGGTGCGCCCACACGGTGACGGAGAGGCCGGTGATGGCGATGGTGGCGGCCACCAGGCTCTTGTAGCCGAAGATCGGCTTGCGGCTGAAGACCGGCAGGATCTCCGTGACGATGCCGAAGAACGGCAGGGCGATGATGTACACCTCGGGGTGCCCGAAGAACCAGAACAGGTGCTGCCACAGGATGGCGCCGCCGTGCTCGGCGTTGAAGACCTGGGCGCCCACCATGCGGTCCGCCCCGAGGGCGATCAGGGCGGCAGTCAGGACCGGGAACGCGATGAGCACCAGGACGCTCGTCAGGACCACGTTCCACGTGAAGATCGGCATGCGGAACATCGTCATGCCGGGCGCGCGCATGCACAGGGCGGTGGTGATGAAGTTGACCCCGCCCAGGATGGTGCCGAGGCCCGACACGAGCAGGCCCAGGATCCACAGGTTGCCGCCCATGCCCGGGGAGCGGACCGCGTCGGACAGCGGCGTGTACGCGAACCAGCCGAAGGCGGCCGCGCCTGCCGGGGTGAGGAACCCGCCCACGGCGACCAGCCCGCCGAAGAGGAAGAGGTAGTAGCTGAACAGGTTCATCCGGGGGAAGGCGACGTCGGGGGCGCCGATCTGCAGCGGCATGATGATGTTCCCGAACCCGATGAAGAGCGGGGTCGCGAACAGCAGCAGCATGATCGTGCCGTGCATGGTGAACAGCTGGTTGTACTGCTCGTTGGACATGAGCTGCATGCCCGGTGAGAACAGCTCGGCGCGGATGAGGAGCGCCAGGACGCCGCCGAAGAGGAAGAACGCGAACGAGGTGATCAGGTACATGTACCCGATGACCTTGTGGTCGGTCGACGACAGCCAGCTGGCGATGAGCCTCCCCTGGCGGGTCTCCCCACCGCCCCCGGTCTCGTCGTACACGTCGGGCGCCGTCGATACCTCTGCCACGATTCAAACCCCCGAATACGCAAAACAACGGATAAAAGAGGGCCGCCCGCAGCCGTTTCCCGGCCGCCGCGCCCCCACGGAATCCCTTTCCAGAATCCCAGGGTAACGCTAACGCAGGGCTCGGCCTCGCACGCGAAAGAGAGTCCGTGTTCTCCCGTTGAATACTTCGCTTTTGTTTCGTTCTTTTCCGTTTTGCCGTCGGCCGGGACGGTTACGGGTGATTGTTTTCCCGGAAAGGCCGGGATTCGGCGGGACCCCGGCTCCGAGGGCGGGTCCGGAGCGGCCTGTCGACGGCGCCGAGGGGCCGGTACCGTGAGGGGCCCGTCCGTCGGGGCGGCCGCGTGCGGGGGCACGGTGGACGGCCCGCCCGGGCCTCACCCGCACGGGGCGGCCATGCGCGGAGTTCTGCCCCCGTGGCGCCGCCCGGCCCGGTGGGTCTTGTCCGAAAGCCGCCGGGGGCGTGTTCCGGACGAGGCGGGAGCGAACTTCCGAGGCGCCGCCCCTTCGACATGACGCGCACCCGCACCACGGGCGATCAGGCGAAGGACAGAGAATCATGACGGCTGAACCGGTCGAACCGGGCGGGATGGCGGCCGAGCCGACCGAGGCCCGGTCCCGGTGTCCGCCGCGTATCCGGAAGAGCTGGAGGACGCCGCCGACAGCGCGGTGATCAACGCCCGCGCCGACGAGGAGACCGTCCCCCTCCGGTTCGAGGACTACGTGTGAGCCGCTACACGACCCAGGTCGGGATCGCCCCCCGTGGCGACGTGTACGACCGCTGACGACGCGGGCCGGGCTACTCCGTGGGTGCTCCGGCGCGGCGGATGCGGTTGATCGGGACCGGCAGCACGCACACCGGGACGGGGATCTCCAGGCGGTGGCCGGTGTCGGCCGGGACGCCGGTGCCGGGGTCGATGAGCAGGGACGCCAGGGAGTCGCCGTTCTGGGCCGCGACCACCAGGTGGTCGGGCTCGCTACGGTGGCCCCGGACCACGGCGAAGTTGCGCGGCCATGCCCCGACAACCGTGTTGGCGACGTGTTCGAGGCGGGCGCCGCCGTCGCGGACGGCGAGGGTGGAGACCGCGTCCGCGCCCCGGTTGGACACGTACACGTAGCCGCCGTGGGCGGCGACCTCCCCGGGGAAGTTCGTGCCGGCCGCCTCCTCGCCGGTGGCGTGGACCGAGCCCAGATGCTCGGCGGTGCCCGCTTGGCCGTCCCAGCGCAGGACGTGCACGCGCGAGTCCAGCTCGCCGGCCACGTACACGTACTCCCCCGCCACGACCGCGTGGCGCGGGCCGGTGCCTGGCGGAAGGGCGACAGCCCCCGCCGGCTCGCCCGCCCGGTGGACGCGCAGTTCGTCGGTGCCCAGGTCCACGACGAGCAGGCTCTCCCCGTCGGGCGCGACGGCGAGGCTGTGCGCGTGCGGGCCCTCCTGGCGGTCGGTGACCGGGCCGCTCCCGGTGTGCGGGAACCCGCGACCGCCCGCCTGCGGTGTGCCGTCCGCACCCAGCGCGAACACCGTCGCGGTCCCGTTGGCGTAGTTGGCCACGCCCACGGAGGATCCGAGGTCCAGCACGTGGCAGGGGGAACCGCCGCCGGTGGGGACCGAGCCCAGCTCGGCGAGGGAGGCGTCGCCGTCGACCCGGAAGGCGGTCAGCGTGCCCTCGGCCCTCTCGTTGACGGCGTACACCGTGGGCGGGTCCGCGTGGAAGGCCAGGAACGACGGGCCCGGAGTGCGGGCCGCGACGCCGCCGTCGGTCATCTCGCCCGTCTCCGGGTCGAACCACACCCGGTACATGCCCTCGCCCTCTCCCGGCGGGTCGGAGTCGGGGGTGTAGGTCCCCACGAGCAGCAGCCGACGTCCGTCCACCGATCCACCGACCGATTCGCCCACCGGGGAGCCTCGTTTCCGTAGCATGCGTTCGCGATCCAGTGGTCTACACCACCGGCCGCATGCTACAGGTCCCCCGTGGCCGGAGGGGCGCAGGCACCCCCTTCCCGCCCGTCCGGCCCGGCGGGGGTCTGCCTCGAGCGGGCCGGTGCCGGTGTCAGCGCCCGGCGTCGGCGACAGTGGCGAGGATGTATCCGGGGCGGCTCAGGTCCTGCCAGGCGAAACGGGCGATCCGAACATCCGGGTACCACCGTTGCAGGTCGTTCTGCCGTTCGCGGTCCCGGACCAGGGATCGCGGTCCGCTGTGAGCACGCAGCCCGTCGGCCTCACCGATGAGCCGAGGGCCCTCCCACCAGAAGTCGACCACGGCGATGGTCCTGCCCTGGCCGTCAGTGAAGCGACGCTGGAGCTCGTCCGGGGGCAGACCGCCGTCGGCGCAGATCAGACGGATCCGCGTCTCCAGCGCGCTCTGTGACCGGGGGTCGGCCAGGGTCCACCAGCGACGCACGTCGACACAGCCCCTGCGGCCCCGGTTCGCTTCCTCCAGCGCGGGGATCTCCTCCCAGCCGACGAGTCCCTGCTGGAGGGCCGAGTCCATGAGGCACACCGCGGTGTCCCGGTCCACTCCCAGCACGGTGTCCCGCAGGGTGCGCCCGGGGCGGGTGACTCTGATGCCGTTCCCGATCTCGGTCACCTCCTCGGGGAGGGTGTACCAGCTGTGCAGCGTGATACCGGTGACGTGGCGCTGCGCGCCGAGCGCGGGGATGACCATGTGGACCTCGCGGCCGTCCCATGGCGGGAGCCCCTGCATGTCCCACAGGAGCGCCGCGGTCTCGCCGCCGGCGAAGGAGCGGGGGCCGAGGGCCAGCTGTGCCGCCATCACGCTGCTGCGGAGCCTGTCGGGGCTCCCGGGGGGCGGGAGCAGGGGGAGCACGACGTACACCTGCCGGTACGGCCGGACCCACTGGCCGCTGCGGAGCTGGCGGCGTATGCCGGCCTGGCGCAGTCCGTGCGCGTGGGCCTGCCCCCAGCTGATGACGCCGTACTGGCGCCTCGCGGTGCCGATGGCCGCGGCGAGGGCACCGGTCGGCCGTTGGGAGACGTGGTTCATGCCCCCACTGTCGGTCACCCTCCCCCAAGGTGCCAGCGTTGTTGCCCCACCTGTGTATAACCCACCGCCTTTCCCCGATGATCTTGTACTTGTAGCGAGTTTGGGCGCCCAATGTCGCTACAAGTACAAGATCATCGGGAGGGGGAGGGTCGGCGGCTACTGCCTGCCGGCGGCCTTGACGGCCTCCAGGGCCTTCATGATGCGCTTGTCGGAGACCGGGTAGGCGGTGCGCAGCTCCTGCGCGAACAGGCTGACCCGGTACTCCTCCAGCATCCAGCGCAGCTCGGCCACGTCGGCGTCTGCCGCCCGCCCGGGGGGCAGGGACCCGGTGACCTTCGCGACGGCCTGGCGCATCTGCTCGGTCTTGGACATGTTGACCTGGTCGCGGCGCGGGTTCTCCGGCAGCTTGTCCAGGCGGTACTCGATGCCCCTCAGGTAGCGGTGCAGGTCGTCCAGGCGTGCCACGCCCGCGGCGGTGACGAACCCGTCCCCCACGAGGGAGCCGAGCTGGCCCTGCACGTCGTTGAGCGAGGGCAGGACGGCCAGGGAGGTGGTGCCCCTGACCTTCTTGGAGACCTTGCGCCACAGCACCAGGACCCGCGCGACCTTGTCCAGGGTCTCCGCGAGGGTGTCGCCGAGGTCGGCGCGGACCCGGTCCGCGAGCGCGGCGAAGTCGTCGCCGTTCCAGACCGGCCCTCCCTCGCGGGCGAGCAGGTGGTCGACGGCGGCGGACTCGGCGTCGGCGAGCATCGCCTTCACCGAACCGTGCGGGTTGTCGGCCAGGGCGAGCTTGTCCGGGTTGTTGAGCCCCTTGCTGACGGCGAGCGCCGGCGAGGGGATCGTCAGCATGAGCAGGCGCCGGGTCCCGGCCCGCATGGCGGCGCGCTGCTCGGCCCGGGTGTCGAAGATGCGCACCGCGACGCTGTCGCCCTCGTCCACCAGGGCCGGGTAGCCCTTGACCTTGGGGCCGAGCGCCTTGCGCTCCAGGGTCTGCTCCAGCGGACCGAAGTCCCAGGAGGTGATGCCCTTCTTCTCCACGCCCTTGGCCTCCGCGGAGATGGCCTCGCGCAGGCGCGGTTTGAGCTTGGCGCGGAGCTGCTCCAGGTCCTTGGACTCGGCCAGGGTCCGGTTGCGGTCGTCCACCGCTCGGAAGGTGATGCGCAGGTGGTCGGGCACGCGGTCGAGCTCGAAGGCGCTCTCCGGGATCCGGTCCCCGCCCCTGGGCTGGGCCATGCGGGTGAGCTCGGCGGCCAGCGCCCCGGTCAGCGTCCCCTCGTAGGGGGTGAGGCCGGCGCGCGCCTGGGCGGCGTTGTCGGGGACCGGTACGAAGAAGCGGCGCTGCGGCTTGGGCAGCGAGCGGATCAGCGCGGTGACGAGTTCGTCGCGCAGGCCCGGGATCTGCCAGTCGAAGCCGGTGTTCTCCACCTGGTTGAGGAACTTGAGCGGGATGTGCGCGGTGACTCCGTCGGCGGCGCTGCCCGGCTCGAACTGGTAGGTCAGCGGGAACGTGAACGCGCCCTGCCGCCACACGTCGGGGTAGTCGTCCTCGCTGACCACGTCGACGCCGTCGTTGATGAGCTCCTCGCGGGTGAAGTCGAGGAGCGTCGGCTCGGTCCGGCGGGCCTTCTTCCACCAGGCGTCGAAGTGCGCGGCCGACACGACGTCGTCGGGGACGCGTCGGTCGTAGAACCGGAACAGCGTCTCGTCGTCGACGACGATGTCGCGGCGGCGGGCGCGGTGTTCGAGGTCCTCGACCTCGTCGAGGAGCTTGCGGTTGTCGTGGAAGAAGTGGTGCCGGGTCTCCCAGTCGCCCTCGACGAGGGCGCGGCGGATGAACAGCTCCCGGGACAGCTCCGGGTCGATCTTCCCGTAGGACACCTTGCGCTGCACGACGATGGGCACGCCGTAGAGGGTGACGCGCTCGAACGCCATGACGGCGCCGCGCTTGCGCTCCCAGTGGGGTTCGCTGTAGTTGCGCTTGACGATGTCGCCGGCGAGCTCCTCGGCCCACTCCGGTTCGATCCGCGCGACCATGCGGCCCCACAGCTTGGACGTCTCGACCAGCTCGCCCACCATGACGAAGCGCGGCTGCTTCTTGAACAGGGCCGAGCCGGGGAAGACGGCGAAGCGCGCCCCGCGCCCGCCCAGGTACTCGTGCTTCTCGGGGTCCTTGAGGCCCACGTGGGAGAGCAGTCCGGCGAGCAGGGACATGTGGACGCCGCGCGGGTCGGCGGCCTCCTCGCGCAGCGGCGGCACCTCGATGCCCATGGTGCGCAGGACCTGTTTGAGCTGGGAGTGGATGTCCTGCCACTCGCGGACGCGCAGGTAGTTGAGGAACTCCTCGCGGCACAGCTTGCGGAACTGGTTGCCGGACAGCTCCCGCTGGCGGTCGCGCAGGTGGTTCCAGAGGTTGAGGAACGCCAGGAAGTCCGACTCCTTGTCGGTGAACCGGGCGTGGGACTGCTGGGCCTGCTGCTGCTTGTCGGTGGGGCGCTCGCGCGGGTCCTGGATGGACAGGGCGGAGGTGATGACCATGACCTCGGCCAGGCAGTCGCGCTCCTGGGCCTCCAGCACCATGCGGCCCAGGCGCGGGTCGATGGGCAGCTGGGCGAGGCGCCGGCCGGTCTGGGTGAGGCGGCGCTTGCCGCCGCCCTTGCCGGAGGCGGCCTCGGCCTCGGGGTGCAGGGCGCCGAGTTCCAGGAGGAGGTTGACGCCGTCCTTGATCTGGCGGTGGTCGGGGCCGTCCACGAACGGGAAGGCCGCCACGTCGCCCAGGCCGAGGGAGGCCATCTGGAGGATGACGGAGGCGAGGTTGGTGCGCAGGATCTCGGGGTCGGTGTACTCGGGGCGGGACAGGAAGTCCTCTTCGGAGTACAGCCGGATGCAGATGCCCTCGGAGACGCGGCCGCAGCGGCCCTTGCGCTGGTTGGCGGAGGCCTGGGAGACCGCCTCGATGGGCAGCCTCTGCACCTTGGTGCGGTGGGAGTACCGCGAGATGCGGGCGGTGCCGGGGTCGATGACGTACTTGATGCCGGGGACCGTCAGGGAGGTCTCGGCGACGTTGGTGGCCAGGACGACGCGGCGCCCGCTGTGGGAGGACCACACGCGTCTTTGCTCGGAGACCGACAGGCGCGCGTAGAGCGGGAGGATCTCGGTCCCGCGGAGCTTCTTCTTCTCCAGTGCCTCGGCGGTGTCGCGGATCTCGCGCTCGCCGCTGAGGAACACCAGGATGTCGCCGGGCGGCTCGTGGGAGAGCTCGTCGACGGCGTCGAGGATGGCCTGGGTCTGGTCGCGGTCCGTGCCGGGCCCGGGGTTCTTCTCCTCGGGGTCGAGGATGTCCTCCGAGATGGGCCGGTAGCGGACCTCGACGGGGTAGGTGCGCCCGGACACCTCGATGATGGGGGCGTCGTCGAAGTGGCGGGAGAAGCGCTCGGGGTCGATGGTCGCCGAGGTGATGACGATCTTGAGGTCGGGGCGCTTGGGCAGGAGCTGCTTGAGGTAGCCGAGCAGGAAGTCGACGTTGAGGCTGCGCTCGTGGGCCTCGTCGATGATGAGGGTGTCGTACTGGCGCAGCATCCGGTCGTGCTGGATCTCGGCGAGCAGGATGCCGTCGGTCATCAGCTTGACCAGGGTGCTGCCGCTGGAGGAGTCGGTGAAGCGCACCTTGTAGCCGACGGTCTCGCCCAGCGGCGTGCCGATCTCCTCGGCGATGCGCTCGGCGACCGTGCGCGCGGCCAGCCGCCGGGGCTGGGTGTGCCCGATGGTGCCCATGACGCCGCGGCCCAGCTCCAGGCAGATCTTGGGCAGCTGGGTGGTCTTGCCGGAGCCGGTCTCACCGGCGACGATGACGACCTGGTGGTCCCGGATGGCCTCGGCGATGTCGTCGCGCCGGGCGCTGACCGGGAGCGACTCGGGGTAGGTGAGCTCGGGGACGGCCTCGCGGCGCAGGTCGACGCGCAGGACCGCCTCGTCGATGTCCTTGGCGATCTGGGCGGCGGCGGAGGCGCTGCGGCGCTCGTCGCGGATCTTGGCGAGGCCGTCGATACGCCGACGGAGCCGGTGCCGGTCCGCGGGCATGAGGTCGCGGAGCCGGGAGCGGAGTGCGTCCGCGGTGGGTGTGGGCGTGGTCGTGCTCATCAGTAGTCAAGAGTAGGAGGGTCGGCAACCGGTTTTCGACGCGGAGCCGGATACCGGAGGAGAACGGTCGCGGCCGGGGCGCTCCGCGAGGTCGGCGGAGGGTTCCCGGGCACGTGGTGCTCAACGCCGGCGGGGCCGGTTCTGTTCCGCGCGGCTCCGGCCCCCGCACGCGCGCCGCCGGGGCGGCCGGGGCCCGGATCCCCCGGCGGTCCCCGCCCGCGCGTCCCCGGGTCGCGGACGCGGAGCGGCCCCGCCCGGACCGTGTCCGTGCGGGGCCGGGGGCGCCGGGGCCGTCACGGCGGACCGTGGCGGCCCCGGCCGGGAACCGTGGCGTCCGGGGCCGCTACAGGCCCCGCGCGGCCAGCCAGTCGTGCAGTGCGCGGCCCACCACGTCCACGTGCCCCTCCAGCATGGTGAAGTGGTCGCCGGGCACCCGCAGCACCTCGTGCGGGAGCGACCACGTGAAGGGCGGCACCGCGCCGCCGTCCCGGTCGATGGTGGGCTCCTCGGGACGCAGCTGGACGACGGGCGTCTCCACCGGACCGGGCAGCCAGTCACGGAACAGGCGCAGGTAGGCGCCCATGGCGCTGAGCCGGACGCCGTCCATGATGCCCAGCAGCTCCCCGCGGGCCACCACGCCCGTCTCGATGGTCGCGAGCGCGGTGTGGTCGGTGGGGTGGGGCGCGTCCATCAGGGCGAGCGTCTCCGGCGTGCGCGCCCTTCCGAGCGTCCGGAGGTGTTCGAGCCGTTCGAGGACGGCGTGCGCCACCCACCCGCCGGAGGAGCGTCCGACCAGGATGTACGGCCGGTCTCCCGCGCACTCCAGAACGGCGTCGGCGAGGACCTCGGTGACGGCGCCGATGCTGGCCGGCAGCGGCTCCCCGTCGGTGAACCCGGGCTCGGGGATCACCTCGACCTCGCGCATCCCGCGCACGCCGTTGGCGAAACGGGCGTACTCCTGGACCCCGGAGATCATGAGGATGGACGGCAGGCAGATCAGTTTCGTGCCGCTGCCCTCCTTGGACAGGCGGACTGGGCCCCGCGTCACGGGTGCGTCGTGGACGCCGGTGAAGACGGGCCTGACCTGGGACGCCGCCCACAGCAGATCGATCCCCTCGGCGATCCGCCGTTGGGCGCAGGCCTCCACGAACAGGTCCGCCAACCCGTCGAGGGCCCGTCGGGGTTCGGTCCGCGCGGGGGCGGCGCCCCTGCCGTCTCCGACCTCCTCCAGGAGGTGGACGGCCAGGGCGCGCGGTGTGGGGTGGGCGAAGGCCAGCCCGGCGGGCAGTCGCAGGCCGGTGGCGGCCGCCAGCTGGTTGCGCAGTTCGACGGCGGTGAGGGAGTCGAAGCCCACCTCCAGGAAGGGGGTGTCGGCGTCGACCGCGCCCGTGCCGGCGTGGCCCAGCACCTCGGCGGTCCGGGCCAGCACGAAGGAGAGCACCAGGTCCGTCCGCTGGTCGGCGGGGGTGCGGGCCAGGGCGCCTCGGAGGTTCCCGGCGGTCTCCGCCGCTGCCCCGGCCCGCCGCCGGGGCGGTCGGACGAGGCCGCGGAGCATGGTCGCGACCTTCCCGGTGCGAACGGCCCTGGCACGGGCGCCGGCCAGGTCCATGGGCACCGGCAGCACGTGGGGAACGCCCGTGGCGAGGGCGGCGTCGAACAGGGCGAGTCCGTGTCCGGTGTCCACCGGCCCGGCCAGGCCGAGGCGGGCGTAGCGGCTGATGTCGCCCTCGTCGAGGGCGGCGGTCGTCCTGCTGCGCTGGGCCCACATGCCCCACGACAGCGACACCGCGGGCAGCCCGTGCGCGCGGCGGTGGTGGGCGAGCATGTCGACGTAGGAGTTGGCGGCGCTGTAACCGGTCTGTCCGGGGCTGCCCAGGGTGCCGGCCACGGACGAGAACAGGACGAACGCCGACAGGTCCGAGGTGAGTTCGTGCAGGTGCCAGGCGGCGTCGACCTTGGGCCGCAGCACGTCCTCGATGCTGTCGGGGGTGGTCGAGGTGAGCAGGCCGTCGTTCAGGGCGACGGCGACGTGGACCACGGCGGTGATCCGCCGGCCGGCCAGGAGGGCGGCCAGCTGCTCCCGGTCCGAGGCGTCGCACGCGGCGAGGGTGACGTCGACGCCCTTGGCTGCCAGGGAGGCCTCCAGTTCTGCCGCGCTCTCGGCGTCGGGGCCGCTGCGGCTGACCAGGAGCAGGTCGCGGACCCCGTGGTGGTCGACCAGGTGGTGCGTGATCTCTCCGCCCAGGGTGCCGGTGGCGCCGGTGACCAGCACCGTGCCGTCACCGAAGGAGGTGGGGAGTGCCTCCCGGGCGCTGCGCGCCAGACGGGGGGTGAGGACGGCTCCGCCGCGCAGGGCGACCTGGTCGTCGTCACCGCTGAGGACGGCGGTCAGCAGCGCGGAGGCGCGTCCGGGGTCGTCGGTGTCGACGATGGAGAACCGGCCGGGGTGCTCCTGCCCGGCCGCCCGGACGAACCCCCACAGAGGCGCGTGCACCAGGTCGGGGACGTCCTCGCCGGGGCCGGTGGCGACGGCCCGGTGGGTCAGCAGGACCTGTCGCGCGTCGGCGACGCGTTCGTCGGCGAGGAGGCGCTGGGCCTGGTCGACCGCCTGTACGAGAGCGGTGCGCACGTCGTCCGGTGTCGGGGCGAGGGGCGTGGAGAGCCTCGGCAGCAGGACGCGGTCCGGGACCGGGGCTCCCGCGTCGAGCGCCCGGGTCAGGGCGTCGGCGTCGGCGTAGGAGCGGACGGTGTGCCCGGCGGCGGTGAGCGCCGTCGAGCTGTCGAGGATGTCCTCGCCCAGCACGGCCCAGACCTGGGGTTCGGCGGACGGTGAGGCGATGGTGTCGACCCATTCCACGTGGAACAGGTCGTCCGCCGGCTCGGTCGCGGCGCCCGGCCCTCCCGTGGGGGCCCGCAGGGTGAGGGAGTCCACGGTGGCGACGGGGGCGCCGTGGGCGTCGGCCAGGGTCATGGCGACCTCGTCGGCGCCGAGGGGCCGGACGTGGACGCGCAGGGAGGTGGCTCCCGTGGCGTGCAGGGTGACGCCGTTCCAGGAGAAGGGCAGGCGCACGCCGTCCGTGGGCATCCAGGGGGCGCAGCCGAGGGCGTGCTGGGCGGCGTCGGAGAGCGCGGGGTGCAGGCCGAAGCGCTCGGCGTCGGACCGCTGGGCCTCGGGCAGCTCGACCTCGGCGTACACCTCGTCCCCGTCGGTCCAGGCGCAGGTGAGGCCGCGGAAGGCCGGGCCGTAGTCGTAGCCGATGTCGCCGAGGCGGGTGTAGAGGTCGCCGACGGGGACCGGTTCGGCCCCGGGGGGCGGCCACGACCCGAGGTCGTCGGGGACGCGGTCGGGTTCGGGGGTGAGGGTGCCCGCGGCGTTGCGGGTCCAGGGGCGGTCCCCCAGGTCGGGGGTCCGTGATGCCGGGCGCGAGGAGACCGAGAAGGAGCGTCGGCCCCGGCCGTCGGCGGCCTCGACGAGGACCTGGAGCTGGACGGCGCCGCTCTCGGGCAGGAGGAGGGGCGCCTGGACGACGATCTCCTCCACATGGGGGCTGCCGAGGCGGTCGCCCGCGTTGAGGGCGAGTTCGAGGAACGCCGTGCCGGGCAGGAGGACGCTGTCCCCGGCGGCGTGGTCGAGCAGCCAGGGGTGGGTGGTGCGGGAGACCCGGCCCGTGAAGAGGGTGCTCCCGGTGTCGGCCAGGGACAGCGCGGCGCCGAGGAGGGGGTGCTGCTCCGGCTCCAGCCCGGCGGAGGCGACGTCGCCGCGCGAGCGGTCGCCGGTCATCCACAGGCGCTGTCGTTGGAAGGGGTAGGTCGGCAGCTCCACCACCCGCGCCCCCCGCCCGAACACCGACGACCACTCCACCCGCGCGCCGTACGCGAACGCCTGCGCCAGAGAAGCCAGGAACCGCTCCCCGCCCCCCTCATCACGACGCAGCGTGCCCACCACCACCGCGTCCGACCGACCCGCCGCCTCCGCCGTCTCCTGCACAGCGGCACCCAGCACCGGATGCGGACTCGCCTCCACGAACAGGTCGTGCCCGTCCGCCAGCAGACTCTCCGTCACCCTGCCGAACAACACCGGCTCGGCCAGATTCCGGAACCAGTACCCCGCGTCCAACTCCCCCGCGACCACCGGACGACCCGTCACCGCCGAGTAGAACGGGATCTCCGGACGCCGCGAGACCACCCCCGCCAACGCCGACGCCAACGACCCCCGCAAACGCTCCACATGCGGGGTGTGAGAGGCATAGTCCACCGCGATCCGACGAACACGCACCCCCGACTCCTCGTACTCCTTCAGGAGGTGGGCGACCGCCTCGGGGGCTCCCGAGACGACCGTGGAGGAGGGGCTGTTCACGACCGCCACGTACACGTCCGCGTCGCGCTCCGCGAGGTCGGCGCGGACACGCTCCTCCGGCAGCGCCACCGAGGCCATGACCCCGGTCCCGGACAGCTCCAGGAGGGCCCGGCTGCGCAGCGCCGCCACCCTCGCCCCGTCCTCCAACGACAGCGCACCCGACACACACGCCGCCGCCACCTCCCCCTGCGAATGCCCCACCACCGCAGCCGGACGCAGACCGTGCGAGAGCCACAGCTGCGCCAGGGCGACCATCACCGCCCACAACACCGGCTGCACCACGTCCACACGCTCCAACGAAGGCGCACCCTCCTCCCCCCGCAACACCGAGACCAGCGACCAGTCGACGTAGGGAGCGAGCGCCCGCTCACACTCCGCGATCCGCTCCGCGAACACCGGTGAGGAATCCAACAACTCCACCGCCATCCCCTCCCACTGACCACCCTGACCGGGGAAGACCAGCACGGGCCTGCGATCCGACGCGCGTCCGCGAACCGTGCCGACCGCGTTCACGCCCTCAGCTAGTTCACCGAGGCGTGCCAGGAGGGTGTCGCGGCCGGTCCCGACCACGGCGGCCCGGTACTCGAAGGCCGTGCGGGTGGTCGCCAGCGACCACCCCACGTCCACCGGGTCCAGACCGGGATCCGCCCCGACCCGGTCGCGCAGACGGGCGAGGGAGTCGTCGAGCGCCTCCCGGCTGTGGGCCGAGACCACCCAGGGCACCGGCCCCGCGGCTCCGGCCGCGCTCCGCGCCCCCGGGTCGCGGGAGGGGCCGGTGAGGACGGCGCCCTCCCGTTCCGGGGCGGGAACGGCCTCGTCGGGAGCCTGCTCCAGGACGAGGTGGGCGTTGGTCCCGCTGGCGCCGAACGCGGACACGCCCACACGGCGGGGGCGGCCGGTCTCCGGCCACGGCCGCGCCTCGGTGAGGAGCTCCACGGCGCCGGAGGACCAGTCCACGAACGGTGTGGGCTCGGCGACGTGGAGCGTCCGCGGCAGGATCCCCTCGCGCATGGCCAGGATCGACTTGATGACCCCGGAGACCCCGGCGGCCGCCCCGGTGTGCCCGATGTTGGTCTTGAGCGACCCGAGCCACAGGGGTTCCCCGGTCCGGTCGCGCCCGTAGGTGGCGAGCAGGGCGTTGGCCTCGATGGGGTCGCCGAGCCGGGTGCCGGTGCCGTGGGCCTCCACGGCGTCGACGTCGGCCGGGGTGAGCCGGGCGTCGGCGAGGGCCTGGCGGATCACCCGCTCCTGGGAGGGGCCGCTGGGCGCGGTCAGGCCGCTGGAGGCGCCGTCCTGGTTGACCGCGCCGCCCCGGATCACCGCCAGCACCCGGTGCCCGTTGCGCCGCGCGTCCGACAGGCGCTCCAGGACGAGCATGCCGGCTGCCTCGCCCCAGCCGGTGCCGTCGGCGTCGGCGGAGAACGCCTTGCAGCGGCCGTCCGCGGACAGCACGCCGTGGCCCGTGAAGGACACCCACGCGGAGGTGTCGGTGTGGGCGGTGACACCTCCGGCCAGGGCGAGGGAGGACTCGCCCGAGCGCAGGGAGCGCACGGCCATGGCGATCGACACGAGGGAGGACGAGCAGGCGGTGTCCACCGTGATCGCGGGGCCCTCGAGCCCCAGGGTGTAGGACACCCGGCCCGCGGCGACGGCGGTCATGCCGCCGGTCAGGCGGTACCCCACCAGTTCGGCCGGGGACTCCTGGACCGGTGGCCCGTAGGTCTGGCCGACCATGCCGACGAACACGCCCGCGGGGGTGGAGTGCAGGGACCCGGGGGTGATGCCCGCGTGTTCGAGGGCCTCCCACGCCGTCTCCATGACGAGGCGGTGCTGGGGGTCCATGGCCATGGCCTCGCGGGGGTTGATCCCGAAGAAGGCGGGGTCGAAGTCCCCCGCGCCCTCCAGGAAGCTCGCGGAGCGGACGTAGGTCCGGCCGAGACCGTCCGGGTCGGGGTTGAACAGGCCCTCCAGGTCCCAGCCGCGATCGGTGGGGAACCCGCCCCTGGTCTCGCGCCCCTCGACGAGCAGGTCCCACAGCCCTTCGGGGGTGTCGGCCCCGGGGAAGCGGCAGCCGATCCCGACCACCGCGACGGGCTCGTGGTCGCGCTCCTCCAGCTCCTCGACACGGGTGCGTGCCTGTCGCAGGTCGACGGCCATCTTCTTGACCAGGTCGCGGAACTTGTTCTCGTTCGTCATCCGTGCTGCTCTCGTGTGCGTTCCGGTCAGGAGGGTCCGCGGGTCAGGAGATCCCGAACTCCTGGTCGATCAGCTCCAGGAGCTGGTCGTCGGTGGCCTCGTCGTACTCGGTCCCGGGCTCGGAGTCGTCGAGGCGGCGCAGGAGGCCGCGCAGTCGGTCGCCGAGCTCCTTCCTGGTCCCGTCGTCCACCGCCGATGCGGCCAGGGCCGTTTCGAGCCTGTCCAGTTCGTCCAGGACGGGCAGCGGGGCCCGGTCGGCGGCGGAGGCCTCCGCGAGGCGGTCGGCCACGTGGCGGGTGAGGGCGAGCGCCGTGGGGTGGTCCAGTGCCACGGTGACGGGCAGGTCCAGGCCGGTCGCCTCGTTGAGCCGGTTCCGCAGCTGGACGGCGCCGAGCGAGGTACCGCCCGCGTCGAGGAAGCCGCGGCCGAGGTCGACGTCCTCCGCTCGCGGGTGGCCGAGGACGGCGGCGGTCTCCGCGCGGACCAGGGTGAGGACGGCCTCCTCCCGTTCGGCCGCCGAGAGCCCCGGCGGAAGCCGCCAGTCGCCTCGTGCGGCGGTGCCGCCGGACGGGACCGCCGCCGTCCCGGCGGGTTCGGGGGCGGGCGCGGCGGGCGCGGCGGACGCGGGCGAGCGCCAGTAGCGCTGTCGTTGGAAGGGGTAGGTCGGCAGCTCCACCACCCGCGCCCCCCGCCCGAACACCGACGACCACTCCACCCGCGCGCCGTACGCGAACGCCTGCGCCAGAGAAGCCAGGAACCGCTCCCCGCCCCCCTCATCACGACGCAGCGTGCCCACCACCACCGCGTCCGACCGACCCGCCGCCTCCGCCGTCTCCTGCACAGCGGCACCCAGCACCGGATGCGGACTCGCCTCCACGAACAGGTCGTGCCCGTCCGCCAGCAGACTCTCCGTCACCCTGCCGAACAACACCGGCTCGGCCAGATTCCGGAACCAGTACCCCGCGTCCAACTCCCCCGCGACCACCGGACGACCCGTCACCGCCGAGTAGAACGGGATCTCCGGACGCCGCGAGACCACCCCCGCCAACGCCGACGCCAACGACCCCCGCAAACGCTCCACATGCGGGGTGTGAGAGGCATAGTCCACCGCGATCCGACGAACACGCACCCCCGACTCCTCATAGTCCTTGGCCAGGCGGACCACCGCCTCCGTCTCACCGGCGATCACGGTCGAGGAGGGGCTGTTGACCACGGCCACGTGCAGGCGTCCGTCCCAGGCGTCCAGGTCCTCGCGGACCCGGGCCTCGGGAAGGGCGACGGCGACCATGGCGCCGGTCCCGGACAGCTCCAGGAGGGCCCGGCTGCGCAGCGCCGCCACCCTCGCCCCGTCCTCCAGCGACAGCGCACCCGACACACACGCCGCCGCCACCTCCCCCTGCGAATGCCCCACCACCGCAGCCGGACGCAGACCGTGCGAGAGCCACAGCTCCGCCAGGGCGACCATCACCGCCCACAACACCGGCTGCACCACGTCCACACGCTCCAACGAAGGCGCACCCTCCTCCCCCCGCAACACCGAGACCAGCGACCACTCCACATACGGCGCCAACGCCCGCTCACACTCCGCGATCCGCTCCGCGAACACCGCGGAAGACCCCAGCAGCTCCACCGCCATCCCCTCCCACTGACCACCCTGACCAGGGAAGACGAGGACGGGCATCCGGTCGGGGGCAGCTCGCCCCGTCACCACGGCAGGGGTGGGACGCCCCTCGGCGAGGGCCCGGAGCCCGTCGAGGAGGTCGGCACGGCCGTCGCCCAGCACCACGGCCCTGTCGTCGAAGGCCGTGCGGGTGGTCGCCAGCGACCACCCCACGTCCACCGGGTCCAGACCGGGATCCGCACCGACCCGGTCGCGCAGACGGGCGGCCTGGTCGGCCAGTGCCGCGCCGCCGCGCGCCGACAGGGGCCAGAGCACGGGGCCGCGGACGCGCTCCGCCCCTCCGGGGCCGCTTTCCGCGGCCGGACGGGCGGCCTGGTCCGCACCTGCGCGCACGGGGGCGTCCTGGGCGCCGGGCTCGGAAGCGCCGGACCGCTCCTCCGTGGGCGCCTGCTCCAGGACGAGGTGGGCGTTGGTGCCGCTCATCCCGAAGGAGGAGACCGCCGCGCGCCGGGGGCGGCCGGTCTCCGGCCACGGCCGCGCCTCGGTGAGGAGCTCCACGGCGCCGGAGGACCAGTCCACGTGCGGGGTGGGCTCGTCGGCGTGGAGCGTCCGCGGCAGCACCCCGTGGCGCAGCGCGAGGACGAGCTTGATGAGCCCGGCGATCCCTGCGGCCGCCTGGGGGTGGCCGAGGTTGGACTTGAGCGAGCCCAGCCACAGGGGGTGATCGCCCGCCCGGCCCGGACCGTAGGCGGAGATCAGCGCCTGCGCCTCGATGGGGTCGCCGAGCGCGGTCCCGGTCCCGTGGGCCTCGACGAGGTCGACGTCGGCCGGGGTGAGCCTGGCGTCCTCCAGCGCGCGGGCGATGACCCGCTCCTGGGAGGGGCCGTTGGGCGCGGTCAGGCCGTTGGAGGCGCCGTCCTGGTTGACCGCACCGCCCCGGATCACCGCCAGCACCCGGTGCCCGTTGCGCCGCGCGTCCGACAGGCGCTCCAGCGCGACCATTCCGGCCCCCTCCGAGAAGCCCGCGCCGTCGGCCCCGGCCCCGAAGGCCTTGCAGCGGCCGTCGGAGGCGAGGCCCCTGAGGTGGGTGAACTCGGTCAGGACGCCGGGGGTGGCCATCACCGTCGCCCCGCCGGCGAGTGCGAGTGAGCATTCATCGGCACGCAGCGCCCGCACGGCCAGATGCACGGCCACCAGAGAGGAGGAGCAGGCGGTGTCCACCGTGACGGCGGGGCCGGTCAGGCCCAGGACGTAGGACAGCCGGCCGGAGGCGACGCTGTTGGTGGTGCCGGTGATCGCGAACCCGTCGCCGGGCGCCTCGGTCAGCCGGGGCCCGTACTCCTGCGCGATGGCCCCGACCCACACGCCGGCGTCTCCGCCGGCCAGGGTCTGCGGCGGGATCCCCGCGTTCTCGACGGCCTCCCAGGCCACTTCGAGGAGGAGCCGCTGCTGGGGGTCCATCGCCTCGGCCTCCTTCGGGGAGATCCCGAAGAAGGCGGGGTCGAAGGCGGCCGGGTCGTCGAGGAACGCGCCCTGCGCCATGGCCGACCCGCCCTCCTCCCCGTCCTTGCCCAGGAGGGCGTCCAGGTCCCAGCCCCGGTCGGAGGGCAGGGGGCCCAGTGCCTCGCCGCCGCGCTCCAGCAGGTCCCACAGGGCTTCGGGGGTGTCTATCCCCCCGGGGAGACGGCAGCCCATACCGACGATCGCGATCGGCTCCGGCGCGCGGTCGAGTTCCTCGCGCAGTCGCTCGTTCTTCTTGAGCGCGGCGCGCAGGGCCGCGACGAGCTTGCTGTCCTGATCGTTACTGATAGCCATCAACCGTCTCCTGTTCACCCTCGGGCGCGGTGTCGTCGGCTGCCAGGGCGAGCCCCAGCAGGTCCTCCACGTCCATGTCGTCGATGTCGCTGGCGCCGGGGCCGTCGGTCTCCTTCTCGGTCTCCCCGGTACGGGCCGGTTCCGGCGCCGCCGGCTCGTCGGGGAACAGCCTTCCGGCGATGAGCCGGGCCAGTGCGCGGGGGGTCGGGTGGTCGAACACGGCGGTCGCGGGCAGGCGGAGGCCGGAGAGGGCGCCGAGCCGGTTGCGCAGTTCGACCCCGGTCAGCGAGTCCAGTCCGAGCTCCCGGAAGGGGCGGTCCGCCGGAACACCTGACGCCCCCTCCTGTTCCGCCCGCCCGAGCACGACGGCCGTGTGCGTGCGGACCTCGGCGAGCAGCGCCCGCTCACGCTCGGGCCCGCTCAGGTCCGCGAACCGCTCGGCCCCCAGGGGGGCCTCCCCGGTCCGCTCGGCGCCGCCCACGGCGTCCCGCCGGTCGGCGAGTCCGCCCAGGACCTGGAGCACGGGGCCGTTCTCCAGGTCGAGCAGGGCGGGGACGACGTTCTCGTGCCCCAGGTACAGGGCCCGGTCCATCGCGGCCAGGGCGCGGTCGGTCGGCATCGGCAGCAGGCCGTTCCGGCCGAGGGTGTCCAGGTCGCCGCCGTCCAGGTGGCCGGTCATCCCGCTCGCCTCGCCCCACAGCCCCCAGGCCAGGGACGTGGCGGGGAGCCCGCGTTCGCGCCGGTGGTGCGCCAGGGCGTCGCAGAAGACGTTGGCCGCGGCGTAGTTGGCCTGGCCGGGGCTGCCCAGGGTGCCCGTCACCGAGGAGAAGAGGACGAACGCGCCCAGGTCCAGGTCGGCGGTGAGCTCGTGCAGGTTCCAGGCGGCGTCGACCTTGGGCCGCAGGACCGTCTCCAGCTGGTCGGGCCCGAGGGAGAGCACGGTGGCGTCGTCGAGCACACCGGCGGTGTGCACGACGGCGCTCAGCGGGCGGTCGCCGGGCAGGCCGTCGAGCAGCCGGGCCAGGGAGTCGCGGTCGGCCGTGTCGCAGGCGTGGACGCCCACGCGCGCGCCGAGCCCGCGCAGTTCGCCGGTCCGCGCGTCCTGCCCGTCGGCGGCGGCGCCGCTGCGGCTGACCAGGGTCAGGTCGCGCACGCCGTACCGGGTGACCAGGTGGCGGGCCACCTGGTGGCCGAGGGTCCCGGTGCCGCCGGTGACCAGCACGGTGCCCTCCTGGGGGAAGGGCGCCGGCACGCTCAGGACGATCTTGCCGACGTTCTCGCCGCGTTCCAGGACGCCGAACGCCTCCTTGGCGTCCCGGACGTCCCGGACGGTCATCGGCAGGGGCGTGAGGGCCCCGGACGAGAAGAGCTCCATGATCCGTTCGAGCATCTGTCCGATCCGTGCCGGATCCACGTCGGGCAGGAGGAAGGACTGGTAGCCGCGCCCCGGGTGGGCGGCGGAGACCGCCTCGTCGGTGCGGATGTCGGTCCGACCCATTTCCACGAAGCGGCCGCCGGCCCCCGAGGTTCCGCCGGGCGTGGCCAGGAGCCTCAGCGAGGCGTCGACGAACTCACCGGTGAGCGAGTTCAGGACCACGTCCATGCCGCGCCCGCCGTTGGCGGCGCGCAGGGAGGACTCGAAGTCGAGGGTGCGTGAGGAGGCCAGGTGCTTCTTCTCCAGGCCGAAGTCCTCCAGGACCGGCCACTTGTGGGGGCTGGCGGTGGCGAACACCCTGGCCCCCATGTGGCGGGCGAGCTGGACCGCCGCCAGGCCCACGCCGCCCGCGGCCGCGTGCACCAGGACGCTCTCTCCCGGGCGCACCGCCGCAAGGTCGACCAGGCCGTGGTAGGCGGTCAGGTAGACGACCGGCACGGCGGCCGCCTGCTCGAAGGACCAGCCCTCGGGGATGCGGGTGATGTGGCGGCGGTCGGCCACCGCCATCGGACCGAAGGCCCCGCCGAACATGCCCGTGACCCGGTCCCCCGGCTCCAGGTCGGTGACCCCGGGGCCGGTCTCCAGGACGATCCCCGCCCCTTCGAGCCCCATCCCGTAGTCGTCGTCGACCATGCCGAGCGCGACCACGACGTCGCGGAAGTTCACGCCGGCGGCGCGGACGGAGATGCGCACCTGTCCCTCCCCCAGCGGCGCGGCCGCCTCCGGGGCGGGCACCGGTGTGAGGGAGTCCAGCGACCCGGCCCCACGGCTGCCGAGCCGCCACAGGGCGCCGGCCGGGGAGGGCGCCCCCTCCTCCTCCGCCGGGGCGAGGCGGGGTACCAGGACCCCGCCCGACCGAAGCGCCAGCTGGGGCTCGCCCAGGTCCGCGACGGTGGCCAGCGCCCTGTGGGAGTCCTCGGAGCCGTCGGAGTCGACGATCACCAGGCGGTCGGGGTGCTCGCGCTGGGCCGAGCGCAGCAGGCCCCACGCCGGGGACGCCGCGAGGCCGCTGAGCCGGTCGTCGGGGTGGGCCACCACCGCGCGCCAGGTCACCAGCACCAGGCGGGCGTGCCCCGTGCGCTCGTCGGACAGCCACGAGCGCACCGACCCCAGGGCCGAGCGCAGCCCCTCGCGCACGGCGTCGGGGACCGATCCGTGGTCGGCGTAGACCGCGCGCGGCGGGAGTTCGGCGTAGACCACGTCGGGCACGGGACCCTCGGGGTCCAAGGCGTCCAGGGAGGCGAGACCGGTCGGGATGTCCCGCCCCGGGTCTGGCGCTTCCAGGGCCTCCCACCGCAGCCGGTACAGTCCGGGCTCCTCCGGCGACTGCGGGAGGGCGTCGGTGTCGACGGGGCGCATGACGAGCTCGTCGACGGTCAGGACGAGCGCCCCGTCACCGTCGAAGGCGGTGAGCCGGTAGCGGTCCCGGCCGAGCGTCTCCCAGCGCACCCGCAGCTCGGCGGGCGGTGCGACGGCAGAGACCGTCCGGACCCCGGTCCAGGCGAAGGGGACCAGTGGCACCCCGCCCCCGGAGGAGCCGAACAGGAGCACCGCGTGCAGGGCGGCGTCCAGCAGGGCCGGGTGGGGCCCCTCGAAGGCGCCGCGCGTGCGGCCGGGCAGGGCGACCTCGGCCAGGAGCGTCCCGTTCCGGTCGCGCCAGGCGCGGCGCAGGCCCCGGAAAGCGGGGCCGTAGGCGTAGCCGCGCCGGGCCAGGCCCTGGTACTCGGCGTCGGCGTCGAACTCCAGGGGGGAGGCGTCGGCCGTCGACCAGGCGGGCTCCGCCGCAGCGGAGCCCCTCCCCGCGGCTCCGGCGTCCCAGGCACTCGCGTCGTCCTCGGGTTCGAGCATGCCGGAGGCGTGCCGGGTCCACGCCCCGCCGCCTTCCCCGCGCGAGTGGACGCCCACCTCGCGGCGTCCCCGCCGGTCCGGTCCGCCCACGGTCACCTGCACCGCGGCCGCCCCGTCCCGGGGCAGGGCCAGGGGCGTCTCCAGGGTCAGGTCGGTGACGACCGGGCTCCCGGTGCGCGCGCCCGCGTGCAGGGCGAGCTCGGCCAGGGCCGTCCCCGGGAGGATGGTCCGCCCCAGCAGCCCGTGGTCGGCCGTCCAGGGGTGGTCGGCGGCGCCGACCTCCCCCGTGAACACGGTGGAGCCGTCGGCCAGTTCCAGCCCCTCGTCCGCGAGCAGCGCGGTACCGGTCGGGGCCGGGGCGGTGACGGGCGGCGCCCAGTGCCTGCGGCGCCGGAAGGGCAGGTCCGGCAGCAGGACGGGGGCGCCCTCGTCGGAGACCCCCTCCAGGACGAGGTGGGCGTTGGTGCCGCTGATACCGAAGGAGGACACCGCCGCGCGCCGGGGGCGGCCGGTGTCGGGCCAGGGCTCGTTCTCGGTGAGCAGGCGCACCCCGCTGCCGTCCCAGCCCACCCTGCTGGTGGGGGCGTCGGCGTGGAGGGTCCGGGGCAGGCGCCCGTGGCGAAGGGCCTGCACGGTCTTGATCACCCCGGCGACGCCGGCGGCGGCCTGCGCGTGCCCGATGTTGGACTTGAGCGAGCCCAGGCGCAGCGGCTCGGCGCCGTCGCCCCTGCCACGGCCGTACACGGAGATGAGCGCCCTGGCCTCGATCGGGTCGCCGAGCCGGGTACCGGTGCCGTGGGCCTCCACGGCGTCCACCTCGCCGGCCTCCAGCCCGGAGGCGGCCAGGGCCCGCTCGATGACGTCCTCCTGTGCCTTGCCGTTGGGGGCGGTGAGCCCGTTGCTCGCGCCGTCGGAGTTGACCGCGCTGCCGCGGAGCAGGGCCAGGACGGGCCGTCCGGCCCGCCTCGCCCGGGAGGCGCGCTCCAGGAGGAGCATCCCGGCGCCCTCCGCCCACGCGGTTCCGTCCGCGTCGTCGGAGAAGGCCTTGCACCGGCCGTCGGCGGACAGCCCGCGCTGGGCGGAGAACTCCAGGAACATGCCGGGCGAGGACATCACGGTGACGCCGCCGGCGAGCGCCATCGCGCACTCGCCCCTGCGGATCGCCTCCGCCGCCTGGTGGAGGGCCACCAGGGAGGAGGAGCAGGCGGTGTCGATGGTGAGCGCCGGGCCCCTCAGCCCGAGCACGTAGGCGACGCGCCCGGAGGCCACGCTCATCGTCGAACCGGTGAGCCGGTACCCGGCGTCGCCCTGCCCCGCGGGGTCGGACAGCCGGGGGCCGTAGTCGCCGGGCATCGCGCCGACGAACACGCCGACCTGCTCCCCGCGCAGGTCGTCGGTGGAGAGCCCGGCGCGCTGGACCGCCTCCCAGGAGGTCTCCAGGAGCAGCCGCTGCTGGGGGTCCATGGCGTCGGCCTCGCGCGGGGAGATCCCGAAGAAGTCGGCGTCGAACATGTCGGCGTCGTACAGGAACCCGCCCCTGCGGGTGTAGGTGCGTCCGGGGGTCCCGGGTTCGGGGTCGTAGAGGGCGTCCAGGTCCCAGAACCGGTTGTCGGGGAAGTCACCGACGGCGTCCACGCCCTCTTCGACCAGGCGCCACAGCTCCTCCGGCGAGGACGCACCGCCCGGCAGGCGGCAGGCCATGGCCGTGATGGCGATGGGGTCGTCCGCGGCGGGCTCCCGGACGGGCCGGGCCCCGGCGGACTCCGGCCGACGGCCCGTCGCGGCCGGCCGTCCGGCCTCGGCCTCCCCCTCCGCGGTGATCTCGTCGCCGCCCAGTTCGCCGGTGAGGAAGTCCGCCAGCCCGGCCGGGGTGGGCACCTCGAACAGGAGGGTGTCGTCCAGCCGGACGCCGGTGGCCCCCTGGACCGCGTCCCGCAGTTCGAGCGTCATGACGGAGTCGAAGCCCAGATCCCGGAACGCCCGGTGCTCGTCCCCCGGGTCGAGCGCGTCGCGGTCCAGGACGCGTGCCGTGCACGCGTACACCAGGCCGGCGACCGTCTCCGTGCGGGGTGCTCCGGCCCCGCCCTCCCCGGCGGCCGGCTGCGGCGGGGCCCAGCTCACCGAGCCCTCGTGGCGGAGCCCGTCCGCCCCCTCCGGCCAGAAGGCCCTGCGCTGGAACTGGTAGGTGGGAAGGTCCGTGCGGCGCGCGCCGGTGCCCTCGAACAGCACGGGCCAGTCGATGTCCACGCCGGCGCTGAAGGCGCGGGCCGCGGCCGTGAGCAGTTGCGCCTCGTCCCCCTCGCCGCGCCGCAGGGTCTTGAGCACGTGGCCGGAGACGCCCGCGCGCTCCAGGGAGCCGCGGACTCCGTGCGCCAGCACCGGGTGCGGGCCCACCTCCAGGAAGATCCGGTGGCCGTCCGCCACCAGGGCGTCGACGGCGTCGGCGAACAGGACGGGGTTGCGCAGCCCGGAGTACCAGTACGCCGCGTCCATGGGGGTCCTGCCCAGTTCCCCGCCGGTGAGCGTGGAGTAGACGGGGATCCGCGGACGGCGCCAGCGCACCTTCCCGAGGTACTGGGTGACGCTGTCGCGGATGCGCTCCACGTGGGCGGAGTGCGACGCGTAGTCCACGTCGACCAGGGCTCCGTGTGCTCCGGCGTCCACGCAGCGCTCCACGGCCTCGCGCACCGAGTGCGGGTTCCCCGACACCACCACGGACGAGGGGCCGTTGACGGCCGCCACGTGCAGGTCGGGCAGGGAGCGGGCCAGTTTCTCCGCCTCCGGGGGGGTGACGCCCAGCGAGGCCATGGCCCCGCTGCCCGCGAGCGCGGTCAGGGCACGGCTGCGCAGCGCCACGATCCGGGCCGCCTCGTCCAGGGTGAGCGCGCCGGCCACGCACGCGGCCGCCAGCTCGCCCTGGGAGTGCCCGACCACCGCCGAGGGCTGCACACCGAGGGACTCCCACACCCGGGCGAGGGAGACCATGACCGCCCACAGCACCGGCTGGACGACGTCCGCCCCCGCCTGGCCGCCGGTCAGGGGCGGGGCCTGCGGCTCACCGCGCAGGACGGAGGTGAGCGCCCAGTCCACGTAGGGCTCCAGCGCGCGTTCGCACTCGGCGACGCTGCGGGTGAACTCCTCGGCCATCGCCCCCTCCCCGTCGAGCAGGTCGCGGCCCATGCCGAGCCACTGCCCGCCCTGACCGGGGAAGACGAGGACCGGTCCGGGTCCGCCCACGACGGCGGGGCCCTCGGGGCGCACGGACTCCAGCTCCCTGGTCCCGCCCTCTCCCGCGGCGAAGACCACGGCGCGGTGCTCGAACACGTCCCTGGTGGTGGCCAGGGAGAGGCCGACGTCGCGGGCCCGGACGCCGGGGTTGGCGGACACGTAGGCGTGCAGGGCCGAGGCCTGGGCGCGCAGCGCCTCCTCGGAGCGTCCCGTCAGCACCCACGGGACGGGGTCCAGGGTGCGCGACGCGGGCGTCTCGGCGGTGGCTCGGCCGGCGACGGGGGCGGGGCCGAGGACCAGGTGGCAGTTGGCGCCGCCCATGCCGAAGGAGGACACCCCCGCAAGGGGGGCGTGGCTCGGCCAGGGCTCGCGGCGGGTCTGCACCGCCAGGCCCAGGGCGTCGAGGTCGATGGCGGGGTGGGGCTCGCTGAAGTTCAGGGTCGGGGGGATCTGCTGGTGCTCCAGGCCGAGGGCGGTCTTGATCAGCCCGACGATGCCCGAGGCGCCCTCCAGGTGGCCCACGTTGGTCTTGGCCGAGCCCACCCGCAGCGGTTCCTCCCGGCCCTCGGCGAACACCTCGCCGAGGGCTGCGGCCTCAACGGGGTCGCCCGCCGGGGTGCCGGTGCCGTGCAGTTCGACGTAGGCGACCTGGCCGGGCTCCTTGCCCGCGTTGGCGTAGGCCGCACGGGCCACGTCGGCCTGGCCCTCGACCGTGGGCCTGGTGAGGTACTCGGTGGCGCCGGAGTGGTTGACCGCCCCGCCGTGGATGACGGCGTGGACGCGGTCGCCCTCCGCCAGCGCACGGCCCAGTGGTTTGAGCACGACGACGGCGCCGCCCTCGCCGCGCACGTAGCCGTCGGCCCGGGAGTCGAAGGTGTGGCTGCGGGCGCTGGGCGACAGCCCCCCGAAGCGGGCGACGCGCTCGGTGCTCTCGGGGACCAGGATCAGGTTGACGCCGCCGGCCAGGGCGAGGTCGGACTCGCCCCGGCGCAGGCTCTCGACCGCCAGGTGCACGCTGACCAGGGCGGAGGACTGTCCGGAGTCCACGGTGAGGCTGGGGCCGCGCAGTCCCAGGAAGTGGGAGAGCCGGTTCGCGATCATGCCCCGGTTGGTGCCGGTCAGGGTGTGGTGGGTGATGGCTTCGGAGCCGCCGCGGTCGTGGAGGAGCGCGTAGTCGGAGTTGATCGCGCCGGCGAACACGCCCACGCGGGCGTCGCGCAGCGCTCCGGGGGCCGTCCGGGACCGCTCCACCGCTTCCCAGCCCAGTTCGAGCATGAGCCGTTGCTGGGGGTCCATGGCCAGGGCCTCGCGTGGCGAGATGCCGAAGAACCCGGCGTCGAAGCACTCCGCGTCGTGGAGGTAGCCCCCCCAGTGCGGTCCGCGCTCCGCGGAGCCCCCGCCCAGGCGCTCGGGGGGCGGCGAGATCGCCTCCCGCCCCTCGCTCAGCATCCTCCAGAACGCCTCCGGCGTGCCGGCGCCCGGCAGGCGGCAGGATATCCCCACGATGGCGATGGGCTCCCAGGAACTATTGGTCAGGGTTCCTGCAGGTCCGCCACTCACGTTCGCTGCCCTTCACTCTCGACTGTCCTCGATGTTCCGGACACCGCCGAGGGCCGGTGCCCTGCCCGTGCAAATGCACGCCGTGAACACTGGACCGGGGCGGTATTCACACACTGGGGAGTACCGAGCCCCGGAGCTTCTGAGGACCACAAGAACTACCCCAGGAAACACCATTCGGGGTCAAACGGGATCCAACTCGCTAGAGCGTAACCCCTGATTAGGAGCACTGACAATAGAGGGTTCCCTTTCGGACAGATAATTTCGGTCAGGAGAGTAAACGATTAATGGCGAAGCAACAATTCATCCCGTCACCCCGCCTCAGCCGTGGGACACCCCGTGTGATACGCGAAAAGGCCCGGCGCCCGAGAGGCGCCGGGCCTGAAGCACCGGACGTGGGCCGGGATCAGCCGGCGTGCCGGGCCCGGACCTCGCTGATGTACCTCTCGGCGACCACGGGATCGAACATCCACGTCTTGTAGTCCGACGGGCAGTCCCATCCCTGAATCCACCGATCGGCGATCTCGGGAAACTCGGATGCCGCGTTCATGACGTTCATGATGTGCTCTGGCAGCGCCTGCTCGACCATCGAGGAGGCGAACTCGGCCCACTCCTGGTTGTCCTGTCCGAATTCCCAGAAGCGGTCGAAGGCTGTGATCATGAACTCTTCGTCGAACACCTGGTCACCGCGTTCGATGATGCTCTCCAGGTAGGCCTCGGCACACCGTGTGGAGTTGTTCCAGCTCTGTCCCACGAACGGGTCCATGGTCACCACCACGTCGGCCATGCCGATGACCTTGCCGCCGGACGGCAGGGTCCCCACCGGGTTGCGCACCTGCGGGGTGAGGTCTTCGACGAGGGTGCTGCGGCCGTCCATCAGGACGGCGTCCTTGGCTCGCTCGAAGAACTCGGGGGCGTACTTGCGCATGAGGTCCTTCATGCGCCGCAGCTGCTCCTCGGGGCCCGGCCGGTCCGGCCAGGCGTCCATCGGACCGCCCTTCTTGTCCACCAGGAGGATGTTGTGGGCGGGCCCCTCCTGGGTGAGCATCGGGAGCAGGAGGATGTTCCCGGCCTCCTCCGTCACCCCGAACCAGCCGATGTTAGCCGAGTCCCCCGTGTCCGGGGGCCACAGGTCGTAGACGTAGGCCTGGGCGAGAGCCCTGGGCCGCGTCCCGCTGAAGCGGCTGTCGTCGTAGTCGAAGAGCTGGCCCAGCTCCCCGTGGCCGACCGCGACGACGATCAGGTCGAACATCCGGGAGAAGTAGTCCAGGTCGGTCACCGTGACGCCGTGGATCACGACCTTGCCGCCCCGGTCCTCGAAGGACTCCAGCCAGTCGGCCATCTTCACCCGGCGGTCGACCGACACCGAGTAGCCGTTGCCGGGGTCGGAGCGCCCCTTCACGGCCATCACGGGCTGCCCCTCCCTGTACACGGCCAGCTTCTGTTCGCGGATCTGCGGTGAGAGCGCGCTCCAGAAGTCGAGGTCGAACTTGCGCTCGCACTCCAGGGCCGTGGGGAAGGTGAACTGGGAGATGGAGGGTTTGCCGGTCCTGATCTCCAGCGAGGACTGCCCCGTGATCACCGTGACGTCGTAGCCGTGGTTCAGGAGACCGTGAGCCAGGTGCAGGCCGGCGTGACCCGCGCCGACGATAAGGATCTTGCGCATGTTCGCTAACTTTCCTGGGGAATCTACGGGGCCGTGGGGAGGCCGAGGCCTCCCCACCCGTCAGGCGACGGGCTCGCTGGTGCGGTTGTGCTCCAGGGCGTACCTGAGAAGTGCCTTGAGCACATCGCCCCCGGACAGGCGGTTGCGGGCGTCGAAGTCGATGATCGGCACCTCGGGACTGACTGTGAAGATGTGTGGTGGCTTCTCCGGTAGGTCTGACTCACGGACTGACCGACACCGACAGGTTGTCCTTCAGGGGATTCGTCGGCCTGCCCGGGGAAGCCACCGCACGCGACCGGACGGGCGACCGTGACCTCATAGGAGCTTGGTCGAAAAGCCCCGCCACAGTCTTGTCCGCCCGCCCGGCCGGCGCGTGCCACCCACCGGGATCAGCGACAGGACGGCAGGTACCAGCATGACCGATCAGCCCCTCGTTGTCACAGCGGGCGTGGACACCCACGGCCACACCCACCACGCCGCCGTGATCGACCCCTTGGGCCGCCACCTGGCCGACCGTGAGTTCCCCGCCACCGGCACCGGCTACCGCCACCTGTCGTCCTGGCTGTCCTCCCACGGCACCGTGGCCGCGGTCGGGGTCGAGGGCACCGGCGCCTACGGCGCCGAGCTCTCCCGTCACCTGGCCCGCCAGGGCCTGAGAGTGGTGGAGGTGGACCGCCCCGACCGCAAAACGCGGCGGATGAAGGGCAAGTCCGACCCCATCGACGCCTACGCCGCCGCCACCGCGGTGGCCTCCGGTCGGGCCTGCGGCACCCCCAAGACCCGTGACGGCGTCGTCGAGGCCGTCCGCTCCCTGCGGGTGGTGCGCCGCTCGGCGGTCAAGGCCCGCACCCAGGCGATCAACCAGGCCCGCCAACTGGTCATCACCTCCCCTGAACAGGTGCGCGCGGGGCTGCGCGGGCTCTCGGCCAAGGTGCTGGCCACCACGTGCGCGCGACTGCGGCCCGGTGCGGATCTGGCCGACCCCGCCCAGGCGGTCAAGTTCGCGCTGCGCCGTCTGGGCAGGCGGATCATCGCTCTGGAGGAGGAGCTCGCCGGTCTGGACGCCGAGCTCGGGGCCCTGACCCGTCGGGCGGCCCCGGAGCTGCTGGAGTTGAAGGGGGTGGGGCCGGACGTGGCCGGGCAGCTGTTGGCCACGGCCGGGGACAACCCCGGCCGGTTGGCCTCGGAAGCGGCGTTCGCGCACCTGTGCGGGGTCGCGCCGGTGCCGGCCTCGTCCGGGCGGCGGGACCGGCACCGGCTCAACCGGGGCGGTGACCGGGCCGCCAACCACGCCCTGCACACCATCGTGCTGGTACGGATGCGCTGGGACGGGCGCACCCGCGCCTACGTCGAGCGGCGCACCGGGCAGGGCCTGTCGAAGAAGGACATCATGCGCTGTCTCAAACGCCATGTGGCCCGGGAGGTCTACCGCGTGCTGACGCGGTCGGTGCGTGACACGGCCACCAACCGAAGTCCCATCGACAGCGGCCTCGCTCAAGCTGCTTGACATCCATAGGAGCATCCTCCAGGGCCTCGCGGACCTGCTCGGAGGTGTAGTCGAGGTGGCCCTCGAACTTGTTCAGCGCCACGATGTAGGGGATGCGCTTGTTCGTCTCGAAGTAGTCGACGGCGTCGAAGGAGTCCGCGAGCCTTCGGCAGTCGACCACGACGACGGCGCCCACGGCGCCGCGGACGAGGTCGTCCCACATGAACCAGAACCGGGCCTGGCCCGGGGTTCCGAACATGTACATGACCAGCTCGTCGTCGATGGTGATGCGGCCGAAGTCCATCGCGACGGTGGTGGTCGTCTTGTCGGGGGTGACCGAGGTGTCGTCGTGTCCGACGCTCGCCTCGGTCATGATCGCCTCTGTCGTGACCGGGGGAATCTCCGACACCGAGCGCACCAAGGTCGTCTTGCCGGCGCCGAAGCCACCGGCGATGACGATCTTGCTCGACATCTTCTTGCGATTCGACCGCTTGTCACTGGAAAAGTCGTTCGAGACCACGAAGAGCCCTCTCCAGAACCTGGTTTTCCGATGGACTGCTGCCGGTGATGGTCGGGTGGATGTACACGAGGTCCTGCTCGGCCAGGTCGCTGACCAGTACCTGTGTGACGCCCAGGGGGATGTTCAGCTCGGCCGACACCTCGGCGAGCGACCGGGTCTCCCGGCACAGTTTGTAGATGTTGATCGACTCCGGCATGAGGGTGCCAGGAGGTTCCTGCCCGGGCTCGGACGTCGAGACCAGGGTCTGCACCATCAGCGGATGCCGTGACCGCGTCCGCCCACCGGTGAAGGTGAACGGGCGGACACGGTTACTCCTTCGCCTGCGGAAGCTCATAGCCGCAGCAACCTCATTCCTGCCGAACCGTCACGGGTCACCCTCGTCAGTTCTGGATGACTTCGCGCAGCTGCGAGCGCAGCTGCGGCGTGAGAACGTGGGCCACGTTCTCGACCAGCTTGGCCATCTGGAAGCCGACGAGCTTGAGTTCCGTGCCGGGGGCGGTGAGGACCGCCATGCAGGAACCGTCGCTGATGGCCATGATGAAGAGGTGGCCGTGGTTGAAGCGCACGAGCAGCTGCTCGCACTCACCGCGCTGGAACAGTTGGGCTCCACCGACCGCGAGGCTGTGCAGACCGCTGGCGATGGCCGCGAGCTGCTCGGCGTGCTCCTCGGGGAAGTCACTGGAGTGGGTCAGGACCAGGCCGTCGGACGAGACCACCACGGCGTGCTCGACGCCCCGCACGTCCCGGACGAACCGGTCGATGAGCCACGAGAAGTTCTCCACGCTGTCGTTCACGGATTCAGTCATCGTTGTGTCCTACCTGCCTCGGCCGAGTATCGGGTTCGCTGTGTACGGAGGGTGTGCGTGCACACCGGGGGGTGCTCCTGTGAGCCCCTGGGGAACGGTGGCGTCACTTGTCGTCGCCCTCGATCTCCTCGCCCTCCAGAGCGGCGCGCTCCCCTTCGAGGAAGTCGCCGAGCTCGTCGCGGATCTGCGCGGCCCTGGCCTCCCCCGTCAGCTTGGGCGGGGTGTCGGCGCGGCCCTTGGGGGGTTCCGTGACCGTTCCGGGGCGCGGCATCCTCCGCAGGGGCGAGCCGTGCGGGGTGGCGCTGCGCCGGGGCAGTCCGGCCGCGGTGACCGAGGAGGCCGCGCCTTCCTTGGGAGCGGACGCGGGGACCCCGTTCGCGCCGGTGCCCGGGATGGGCCGGGGGGCCGCCGGGGCGATGGGGGCCGCGGGGGCCTTGACCGTCGGGATCGTGGACGTGCGCGCCTGTCCGGGCGTGCGGGGGGTGGCCACGCGCAGCAGCTCCTTGGGGATGATCGCGTAGGCGCTCACCCCGCGGAAGGACCGGGATTCGAGTCTGGTCTCCAGCCCGTGCTTGATCGCGATCCGGCTCGCGACGTAGAGGCCCATGTGGCGGGGCACCTCGTCGTCGAGGACCGGCTGACCGCCCAGGCGGGCGTTGAGCTCGGCCAGCTGGTTCTCGGGGATGCCCACGCCCTCGTCCTCGACGACGATCATGAGGCGGCCGTCGTCCATCTCCTGGCCGCTGATCACGACCTGGGAGTGCTCGGGCGAGTTGGCGGTGGCGTTGTCCAGCAGCTCGGCGAGGAGGTGGCTGATGTCGTCGGCCGCCATACCGGTGATGGAGGTCTGCGGGAGCTTGCCCAGGCGGACCCGGGGGTAGTCCTTGATCTCGGACGTGGCCGCGCGGGCGACGTCGAGCAGGGGGACGATCTCGTCGTGGGCGTCGGACTCTCCGCCGTCGTGTCCGGTGAGCACCAGGAGGTTCTCCCCGTTGCGCCGCATCCGGGTCGCGAAGTTGTCGATCTGGAAGAGCTTGTCGAGCAGGTCGGGGTCCTGGGCGTCGGTCTCCAGTTCCTCGACCATCTCCAGCAGCGCGTCCACGAGCGAGAGGTCGCGCATCGCCAGGCCGGCGAGCGCCTCGTTGAGGAGGGTGCCCTGCTTGCCGCGCAGCGCGGCGATCTCCTCGACGAGCGCGGCCCGCTCGGGGAGGTCGCTGGGGACCTCCGACTGTGCCGGGGCCCGCTCCTCCTCGGGGGCGGCGGCCGTGCCGGGCTCGGGGGCCTCGACCGGGGCGGCCGGGGCCCCGGTGACGGCCTTGGGCTCGGGCTCCGCGGCGACCGCGGGGGCGGGCGCGGCCTCCTCCACGGCCCTGGCCCGCTCGGCCGCCCTGTCCTCCCGCACCTCTTCGGCGGTGGTGCGCCCGGCGTGCTCGGCCAGCAGCGCGCCGGCGGACTCGGTGGTGATCACCTGCGGCTGCTGCCCGGCGGCGAGCACGATGACGTGCTGGACGGGCTGGCCGTAGGGGTTGTACTGCCCCGGGTAGAAGACCGGCTGGCCGTGGAGCACGTAGCCGGGCGGCTGGAAGGGCATCGGGTAGGGGCTCGGGTAGGCGACCACGGGCTGCTGCGGGTACGGCGCCGGGTAGGGCGCGTGCTGCGGCGGCATGGGCTGGCCCTGCGGCGGCGCGTAGGCGCCGTACTGCGGGGGCGGCGGGGGCGCGTAGGCGTCCTGCCGGTGCGCCGGGTAGCCGGCGGGGGCCTGCGGGTGGGGCTGGTACTGCTCGTGCCCGGCGTAGCGCGGCGGCTCGTAGGGGTTGCCGTACTGGCCGCCCCGGGGGGCCTCGCCCTGGTACTGGCCGGCCTGCGGGGCCGGGCCCTGGTGGCGTCCGTCGCCCTGGTAGGGCGCCGCGTACCGGCCGTCGGGGGGCTGCGGGGCCTGGCTCCGGTCGCCCGGGTACTGCTGGCCCGCGCGCGGCGCGTCGCCGTACCGCTGCTCGGAGTAGCGCTCCTGGACGGGCGGCTCGTGCGAGGTGCTCGGCTGCTGGTAGGGGGACGGCGCCTGCGCCTCGGGGCGCTCCGGCTGCGGGGCCTGGGGCCGCTCCGCCCGGGGCTCGCCCGAACCGGCGGAGGGCTGCTGGGGCCGGTCGGCGGGCCGCTGCCACGCCTCCTGGCTCTGCTGAGCCGCCTGGCTCAGCTGCGCCGCCTGGGGGGTGCCCGTGCGGGGCTCGGGCCACCTGGCCTCGGAGGCGGGTGCCTCCTGGCGCTGGGGCTCGGGGGCCGGTGTGTGCGTCGCAGGGGCCTCGGGCCGCTCTGCGCGCTCTGGCGAGGAGGAGGTGTCGGTCATGGTGTCCGTCGTGGCGGGGATGTGCGGGCTGCGCGGTTCGGGCTCGTCGAGCCCGACGCCGCGCCACTGCGTGATCGGGGTGGCGCCGGTGTCGACGTCGTCGACGTTGCTCACCCGCCGGCTCGTGTAGGGGTTGGGAGCGCTCGCCCTGGATGCGGGGCGGTATCCGTTCTCGGCCGATCCCGAGAAGGGCCCGGTGGCGGCGGTGTCTGTCACGGGCGGGAGGGTGTCGCCGCCGGACTCCGCCGTCTCCTTGGCTGCGGGAGCGGCACCGGCAGTGTGCTGGCCGCCTTCCCGGTCCGACGTGCGGCCGGGGGTCTGCGAGTGCGGATGCACGGGATGATGCACGGGATTTCCTTGCTCGGTCTCCGGTGACGGCGGTTCCTGGACCCTGACCATCCGGGAGATGGCCCTGCGGAACCTTCCTTCTCGTTTGGCTCCTTGCCCGTCCTCCGTCGACATCATCGGTCCGTCCCCGCCGGAGCGGGGGCCGGAGCTGTCTCGCGGTGACGGCGCCTCTGCCACAATCTCGTCTCCTCGAATCAGGTGGGCGGATCGGCGGCGGCCCCGCACCACCGCCCCTGACCTGGGAGGTGGCCGCGTCGGAGGCCGAGAGGGCGCACCCGTGGCAGCCGGGTGCCCCCTGCACCGGAGGAACGCCTGGACGAGGGCGGAGCACCCCCGTGCGCGCGGGGACCAGACGGGTACCGACACCCAATCCGGCCACAAGTATGCATGCCCCGCACAATTCCTGTACTTCCACCGAGAACCGTCGTTCGGTTCGTCAGACTAACAAAGGTCTCGCGGCTTGGCAGACGAATCGGGGAAGCATCGGAAAGGCGGCAGGACGGACGCTCCTGACGTGCGAGAACGCCGCACATCGTACGCCAGATCACTTTTGTGAAGTTTGGGGGCTTTTGCCCGCTTCCACTCCTCGCGAGCACCCGTCCGCATGGTTCCGCACACGTGGCCCGGAGTGCCCGACAGAGGCCGTGACCAGCACGGACACGCCCCCGGAGGGCTGGCAGACCTCCCCCTCGGGCCGGTGGGCCCACCGCTCTCGCCGGTCCCGACGATCTTCGTCACACACGGCCCGGGTCGGCAGCGGGATGCGGGGCCCGCCCGCGGCGGGGGGCCGGGGATGCCGCGCATCCCGGAACCGCCTGCCGAGGAGCGTACCCGCACAGGGCGCGCCCGGCACACCGGGGCGGCCGATCCGGCCGACGCGGCCTCCGCAGCCGGGGAGTCGGCGAAGTCGGAGACCGCGCGAGGGAGGCCGAAAAATGTGAAACCACCCCTCCCGCCAACAACAGACAGACCGGAAAATGCCGCATAAGAAGACCGAATCCTGGACAGCCACAGCGCGAACTCCGCCCCACGGGAGCGCGGCGCCCGCTCCGCCCGGGCCGCAGGAGTGGATCCGGGCCCTCTCGTTCGGGGCGCGGCCCCTGCGACACTCTGGACCGAAACGCCCCACACCTGCCTTGAGCTGGGAATCTCCACAACTCCGCGTCGTTTCGAGCACACACCGGAGCTTCGGGGAAACGGTGTGCACGCAATCCGTCGGCGATCGGGGAGAGGATTCTGGAAGGCAGACGATTTCGCGCACGGAAGGAACTCGTCACGACCGTTCCGCGGCCGTGGCGGAGACCGCTTCTTCCGTCGCGCACGCGTAGGAGCGGTCGCATTCCACGAAGGGCGGGGACGGGCCCGAACCCGTCCCCGCCCGCTCGTGCCGCGGCCGGCCGCACCGGCCCGCCGGCTACTCCTCGACCGGCGCCAGGTCGCCCTGGATCAGCGACAGGATGACGTGGTTGTCCTGGTACTGCTCGTTGTTGGCGGCCGGGTGCTCCTTGTCGAAGGACTGCACCCGCACGCCCTCCACCGCGGGGGCCAGGTACTTGTACGTCCAGATGGGGATGCGCGGCAGGAGTTCGTTGAAGACGATGGCCATCGTCTTCAGGGCCTCCGTCTGCTCCTCCTCTGTCTCCGCCTGCTTGGCGACCTCGACCAGCTCGGCCAGGTCGACCTCGCCCTGGGAGGGGCTCTCCACGTTGAGGTCGAACGACTGGCCCGGGGACTCCTCGGTGCCCGAGTTCTCCAGCAGGAAGTTCATCTGGAAGGCGCCCCAGTAGTCGGGGATCTCCGGGTTGCCCCAGTGGCGGACCGCGACCTCGAAGTCACCGGCGCCCCAGATGCCCCAGGGGTTGTCCTGCGGAACGTTTCGGGCGGTGGTGGTGATGCCGAAGTCGTTCCAGGCCTCCTCCACCTGCGTGGAGGTCAGCTCGAAGTCGCCCCAGCCGGCGACGCCGATGATCTCGTAGCTGGCCGGCTCGCCCTCGGAGGTGTGCCAGACGCCGTCCCGTTTGGTCCAGCCCGCCTCCTCCAGGAGTTCGGCGGCCCTGTCCAGGTCCTGGTCGTAGCGCTCGAACCCGGCCAGTTCGTCGGCGGTGAAGATCTCCTCCGCCTGGAGGTCCACCAGCCCCGCGTAGTGCTCGACCCGGGTGTAGCCCTCGCCGCGGGCCACCTGGCCGACGGTGTCGCTGTCGAGGATGTGCGCGAGGGCCTTGCGCACCCGCACGTCCTGGAGCTCGGGCTTGGCGGCGTAGTTGAACATCAGGCCGCAGCCGTCGTAGCCCGCGTGCTCGATCCAGGTGAAGCCCTCCACCCCCTGGAACGCCTGCTGGTCGGCGGCGGAGGGGGCGAGGGTGGAGTAGTCCACCTCGCCCTGCTGCACCAGGAGGGCGGACTGGCGGTTGTCGCCCTTGTGGATGACGACCTCGTCGAACAGCACCTCCGTGCCCTGGTAGCCCTCCTCGTTGCGGACCAGGGTGATCCGCGCGTCGGACATCTGCTCCGGGTCGAAGCGGTACGGGCCGCTGCAGATGATCTCGTCGGGGTTGAACTCGATGAACTCGGCGTTGAACTCCGTGTGCTCGTCGTCGCCCTGGCGGACGCCGTCGGCGACCATCTGCACGGCGCGCTCGCCGAAGTCGGCGTAGGTGGTCTTGCTGACGATGCGGTGCTTGATGATGCTGCGCTCGATGTTGGGGAAGGGGTCGTCGAACCCCAGGCGCACGCTCACCGCGTCCAGCTGCTCCAGCTCCTGGACCTGCGGGAAGCCGACGCCCCACACCGGGGCCTCCAGGACGCGCATGGCGTAGCTCTGGATCATGTCGTCGGAGGTCAGGTCGGTGCCGTCGCTCCACCTCAGGCCCGAGCGCAGGGTGACGATCAGGTTGTCGCCGTCCCACTCGGTGCCCTCCAGGAGCAGGTAGTCCCACTCGTGCGTGCGCCAGTTGTAGATGCCGCCCGTGCACAGGAACAGGTCCTTGTAGACGGAGTTGAGCAGCAGCGCCCCGTCCTCGACGTGGACGTTGCGCGTCTGGGAGTCCAGGTCGTAGTCGAAGACGCCGGTGAACCGGGTGGCGCCGCTCGACGCCCGGTCACCGCCGGCGCAGGAGGTGAGCAGGCCCGCGCCCGCCGCTCCGGCCGCGCCGAACCCGACCGCGCGGAGCAGGCGGCGCCGGCTCAGGTCCCGCATGAGGGGGTTGTCCGAGGGGGTGAAGGTCATTCTTGACTCTTCCTTTCCAGTAGGACGGCGATCAGTCCGAGGGAGAGCACGACGAGGCCGATCACGACGGTGACGACGCTGATGACGAACTCGGCTGAGCCGGGGGGATTCAGTACGGCGAGGAGGGCGCTGGCCAGGGCGAGGAACGCTCCGGCCAGGAGGGCGAAGCGGCCGACGAGGAGGAGCACGTCCTCACTCCCCGGTGACCACGTGGCAGGCGAGCAGGCGGTCGTGGCTGGGCACCAGCGGCGGTCGGAGGGTGTCGCAGGCGCCCTGCGCGTAGAGGGGGCAGCGCGGGTGGAAGTCGCAGCCGGGCGGCAGGTCGGTGAGGTCGGGGATGTCGGCGCTGCGCAGCCGGACCCGCTCCTTGGTCCGGGCCAGGTCGGGGTCCGGCTCGCACACGGCGGAGACGAGGGCGCGGGTGTAGGGGTGCCGGGGGTCGTTGACCACCTGCGGCGTGGGGCCGTGCTCGACGACCTTGCCCAGGTACATGACGGCGATCTCGCCGTCCCACGCGAAGTACTTGGCCACGGCCAGGTCGTGGGTGATGAACAGGAAGCTGACGCCCAGCTCGTCCCGCAGCTTCCCCAGGGTGTTGAGCAGGCTGACGCGGATCGACACGTCCAGCATCGAGGTGGACTCGTCGGCGATGATCACCTCGGGGTTCATCGCGAGCGCACGGGCGACGGCGACGCGCTGGCGCTGGCCGCCGGACATCTGGTGCGGGTACTTGTCGAGGTAGTCCTCGGCGGGGGTGAGGTCGACCCGCTCCAGGAGCTCGGTGACGGCCCGGCGGGCCTCGTGGCGGTCCTTGACCATCTTGTGGCGGCGCAGTCCGGCGGAGACCGTGGAGTAGACGGTGCGCACCGGGTTGAGGGAGGCGTAGGGGTCCTGGTGGATGTACTGGACGGCGCGGCGGAACACGGAGCGCTCGTGCTTGTCCATCGCGGCGACGTCCCTGCCCCGGAAGAGGACGGAGCCCGCGGTGGGGGCGGCGAGTCCCGCGGCCATGCGGGCGCTGGTGGTCTTGCCGCAGCCGGACTCGCCGACCAGGCACAGCACCTGGCCGGGGCGGACCTCCAGGTCGACCCCGGCGACGGCGGGGACGTCGCCGCGCGGGGTGCCGAAGACCTGGTGGACCCCCTTGAGGCTGAGGACGGGCGGGGCGGCCTCGCGCAGGGCGGCGGCCTCCGGTGCGGCCTCGGCGGACGGGCCGCCTCCGTCCGGTCCCTCTGCGGCGGTGGCCGCGCGGTCCGGCCGGGGCGCGGGTGCGGTGCGGTCAATCACGGGTGGCCCCCTCGAGGAGTTCGTGGGTACGCAGGCAGGCCGCGGCGTGGCTCAGCCCCTCGGTGCGGGTCCGGAGCACGTCCAGGGTGGGGCGGGTGTGCGAGCAGGCGTCGACGGCGTGCGCGCAGCGCGGGGCGAAGGAGCAGCCCGGCGGCAGCGCGGTGAGGCTGGGCGGTCCGCCCGGCAGCGACTGCGGGACGGTGAGGTCGCCCGCGACGGGCGGCACGGAGTTGATCAGCGCCGACGTGTAGGGGTGGCGGGCCCGGTAGAAGATGTCGCGGGTGGTGCCGGTCTCGATCATGCGGCCCGCGTACATGGTGCCGACGCGGTCGGCGAGTTCGGCGGCCAGGCCCAGGTCGTGGGTGATGAAGACCATCGCGAACCGCAGTTCGTCGCGGAGTTCGGCGAGGCGCTCGACGATGGAGCGCTGGGTGAGGATGTCCAGCGCGGTCGTGGGCTCGTCGAGGATGAGGAGCTGCGGCTTCAGGGCGAGGGCGAGCGCGATGAGGGCGCGCTGGCGCATGCCGCCGGACAGTTCGTGGGGGAAGCTCCCCAGGACGCGGGCGGGGTCGAGCCGGACCGTCGTGAGCAGGTCGGCGGACTGCTCCAGGATCTCCTTGCGGGGGCGGCGCCGTCCGCCCTCGTGGGCGCGGAAGGTGTCGAGGAAGTGGTCCTCGATGCGCAGCACGGGGTTGAACGCGTTCATGGCGCCCTGGAAGACCATGGCGGCCTCGTTCCAGCGGAACCGGCGCAGGTCCTCCCTGGCGAGGGTGCGGACGTCGACGAGCCGGCCGTCCTTGCGGCGGAACAGGATCTCCCCCGAGGAGACGACGCCCGTGCGCGGGAGCAGCCGGAGCAGGCCGAGGCCGAGGGTGGTCTTGCCGCAGCCGGACTCGCCGACCAGCGCCATGGACTGGCCGGGGTAGAGGTCGAAGGAGACGTCGCGGACGGCGGTGACCCGGGTTCTGCGCCCGGTCCGGTAGCCGACGTCGACGCCGCGGACGGAGAGCAGCGCCCCTTCGGCGGGGCCTCCGGCCGGGGCCTTCCCGGCGGCCGGGGCGGCGGGGTGGTCGGTCACTGGGCTCACCTGTCCCGGAGTCGTGGATTGAGGGCCTGCTCCAGGGACCGGGTCATGGTGACCAGGCCGATCTGGAAGAGCATGATCATCACCATCGGGGCGACCAGGAACGGGGCGGCCTGCGGCAGCAGGAAGGCGTTGTTGTCCCAGGCCTGCTGGATCATCAGCCCCCAGTTGGCGGCGGTGCTCGGCAGGAGGCCGAGCAGGTACATGCCGACGACCGCGTAGATGGCGTTGGTGATGGCGATGATGAAGTTGATGAAGATGTAGCCCGCCATGTTGGGCAGCACCTCGACGAAGACGATGCGGGCGGTGCCCAGGTCCTGGAGGCGGGCGGCCTCGATGAACTCGCGTTCCTTGAGGGTGAGCACCTGGGCGCGGATGGACCGCATGAGGTAGGGCCAGGTGACGAGGCCGATGATGAGCGAGACCATCAGCGGGGACGCGGCGCGGTAGAACGAGGCGATGACCAGCATGAGCACGATGAACGGGATGGTCATCGTGATGTCGGTGAGCTGGAGCAGGAAGTGGTCGACGCGCCCGCGCAGGTAGCCGGCGAGGCTGCCCAGGACGACGGCGATGGCGACGGTGATGAGGGCGGCGGTGAGGCCGACCCAGATGGGCTCGCGTCCGCCCAGCACGAGCTGGATGAACGTGTCCTTGCCCTCGTGGTTGGTGCCGAGCCAGTGCTCGGACGTCATCGGGCCCCAGATCTTGGTGACGTCCGTGGGGTTGTCGGTCTCGATGAGCAGCGGGCCGACGAAGGAGAAGAGCAGGACGCTCAGGACGAGGCAGAGTCCGACGAACCCGCTGGTGCTGCGGGTGATGCCCTGCCAGATGGCGCCCCAGACCCCGACTCCGGGGGCGGCGGTGGTGACGGCCATGGTGCTGTCCCCCTGGTTCTAGTCGCGGATGCGCGGATCGAGGCGGCTGTAGAGCATGTCCGCGACGAGGTTGGCGGCCACCACGCACGAGGTGATGATGATGAGCAGGCCCTGGAGCAGGGGGTAGTCGCGGTAGTTGACCGCGTCGAGGAGGAGTCCGCCGACGCCCTTGTAGACCAGGACCTGTTCGACGAAGATCGCGCCGCCGACGAGGGTGCCGAAGGAGATGGCGATCTGGGCGACCAGGGGCAGCACCGCGTTGCGGCCGACGTAGGCGACGGCGATGCGCCGGTCGCGCAGGCCCCGGGCGCGGGCGACGGTGACGTAGTCCTCGCTGAGGACCTCGGTGGTGGACGCCTTCATGACGAGCATCCAGGTGCCGATGATGGCGAGCACGTAGGTGAGGATCGGCAGTGAGGCGTGGAAGAACGCGTCGCCGATGAATTCGAGGTTGAACCCCGCCTGCACGCCGGGGCTGACGGTGCCGCGCAGTTCGATGGGGTTGAACCAGCCCAGGTACATGCCGCCGCCGACGACGAGCACCATGGCGATGAGGTAGTTGGGCACGGCCCCCAGGACCGAGGCGGCGACGCTGAGCACGTGGTCGAGGAACTGGTTGCGCCGGTAGGCCATGACCATGCCGAGCGCGAGGCCCAGGGCCACCGCGATGACGGTGCCGACGCCGATGCTGAACAGGGTCCAGGGCAGGTAGGCGCCGATGGCGTCCATGACGCTGACGCCGGGCCGGTTGATGGTGTTGCCCATGTCGAACGTGACCAGGCCGACGAGGAAGTCCCACCACTGCTGGTGGAGGGGGGCGTCGACGTCGTAGGCCAGCGAGTTCATGGCGACGGCGCGGGCCTCCTCCATCGTCATGCCGTTCTGGGTGAGGCGTCCGGCCATGACGTCGATGGGGTCGCCGGGCATCGCGCGCCCGAGGAAGAAGGTGACGTTGGCGACGACGAACACCACGACGAGGGCCTTGCGGACCTTGACGACGGCGTAGTGGTTCCAGATCCGCCGCAGTGGCGGGGCGGGGGCGTCGGTGCGCGCCGATGTGGCGTCCCCGGCGCCTGGTGGCGGGGAGGCCGCGATTTCGGTGGCCACGGGGCTCCTTCGGGCAGGGGGTGCGGCTGGTGGTCTGGGGGCACCACCTTTTATTAGGAAAGTTTCCTAATAAATCGACACCGTAACCCGAGGGGTGTGGCATGCACCACCCCCGTGACCAAACGGCGTCTTCCGCGCGACATGATCGGCATCACAAAGCGAACAAACAGGAATAAAACAGCTCATTACCGACAGTCCGTACGCACCAACCCGTTGTGCTCTGCACAAAAGTAGCCAGGTCACAGACCTGGGGTCCCTCCGTTCCGACCCCCGGAGTCCCCCGGCCCCGCCGACGCGGAGACGGCGACGGGGCCGGGGCCGCTGTGGTGGCGGACGGGCCGGTGGCTCCGGGCGGGTCAGCGGGTGAACACGTAGGGGCGCAGGCCGTCCGGCACCCCGGAGGGTTCGACGTCGAACTCCGCCCAGACGCGGGTGCCCAGATCCGCCCAGGGGGCGAGGCGCAGGTGTCCCCAGCGGCGGGTGAGGTTCTCGATGAGCAGGAGGCCGCGCCGGCCCTCCGCCTCGTTCCACTCGTCGTCGGTGCGTCCGTGCGGGACGGCGGGGACTCCCCCTCCCCCGCCGGAGTCGCTGACCGAGAACAGCAGGGTGTCGGCGGCCGTGAGGGACAGCGAGCGGATGACCTCGCCGCCCTCCGCCCGGCCGGAGTCGGTGTACTCGACGCCGTTGGCGAAGAGCTCGCTGGCGCACAGGACCACGGTGTCGACCAGGTCGGGGGCGAACCCGGCCAGGTCGGCGGCGAGGTCGGCGCGGACCCGGGCCAGCCGGGAGAGGCTGCCGGGGTAGAGGCGGTGCTCCCAGAAGACGAGGGGGCGCGGTGCGTCGGCGGGCGTCGGGGAGTTCACGCGGGCACCCCCCGGTACTCGCGCCGGGCGGCCGGGACGCGGTCACCGGAGGGGGCTCGGTGAGTGACCGGACCGCGGTGGGCGGAGTGGGCGGCGCGGGCGAACCCGTCGAGCGTGCGGGGCTCCTGGAGGGGAACCGGGCCGCCTGCCGGGGCGGGCGTCCGGGCGGCGGAAGTGGTGCGGGTCCACTGCCGCAGGCGGGCGTCGGCGCGGGCCTGGACCAGGGCGAGTTCGTGTTCGTGGGCCGCGTAGTAGGGGCGGACGAGGGTGGTCTCCCCGGTGGGCGCGGCCTCGCTCGGCGGTGCGGGCGGGCTGGGCGGTGCGGGTGGGTGGGGCACGGGGAGGCCGGGGCGCACGGGACGCGTGGAACCGGCGGGCCGCAGGGGCCGGGCGGAGGCCGTGCCGACCGGTGCCGGGACGGCCGGCGGCGGGGCGGCCGGGAGCGGGGCGTAGCGGCGGACCCGCGTGGAGCGGCGTCGGCGGCGGAGTGCCCTGGCGGAGTGGCATCCGCGTGGGGGGAGGAGAAGGGCCTTGGCCGCCCCCAGCGCACAGCTGAGAAGGGCAGCGCTAAACTGGCGCATGCTGGCAATTCCTTGTCGTTTAAGGGTGGTAGTTGCTGGCCACGACCCCGGACGGCGTTTAACCGTCGCGGGGTCATTGTGTGGATGGAGTTGTGGGGCCAGAGTAGGGGCAGGGGTGGGGTGGCGGCGTGCTTTTTCGCGAACTACCCCGGGGTAATATGCGGATCGCCGTTTCCCCGCAGGTCAGGAGAGGCCGGGAGAGGGTGAGAGGGTCGGATCAGGACACCAGCGCCGTCTGAATAATCCGCAATGACGGAATCGTTGGCTTTGTCGGAACGGTGCGAATCTCCTCTTCCCGCGGAAGACAGAGGACACGCTGATTCAGGAGGGGGCTTGGGTCCCGCCCGACGCTTCAGCGTCTTCCCGGGCCGAAGACGGGCTCACCGCGTCCGCCCCCACGCCTTACTGCCAGGTGCGTTTGGCGTTCACCGACTCCTTCTCGCGCAACGCCCTGCTCAAGTCGATGCCTGTCCTGTTCGCGAGAGCCGCGATGTAGATCAGCACGTCGGCGAGCTCCTCCCCCAGGCCGCCCACGGCGCTGTTGGGATCGACGCCGAGCGAGGAGTGTTTGCGCACGGCCTTGCACACCTCGCCTGTCTCCTCCGCCAGCTTCAGGGCCTGTTCGATCAGGGTGCTGTCGGAGAACCCGCGCTCCACCTCCATCTTCGCCACGTAGTCCTGGATCTCTTCCAGGGTGAGCGTGCGCTCGGGTAGCGGCTCCATGTGTGGTCCCTTCTCGGCTGTGAGAGCAGGGACGCTACCAGCGGGGCGTGTGTGGAAGGAGAGGAACCGGTCAGCCCGTGTCCACGGCGTGACCCGCTCCCGACCGAAGAGCCTCGCTCATCCGCCGCGCCGTCGACCGCACCCGAGACCGTGCTCCCTCAGGGACCATCCCAGGCACCGTCTTGTGGCGGACCCGGCTGTCCTTGGGGTCCCACGCCCATGTCCCGACGACTCGGCCGTTGAGGACCACGGTCGGAAGTACCTCCCCGATCTGGTTGAACGCCTTGGACGCTGGCAGGGAACCGAGGTAACGGGTGCGGGTCTCGAAGTAGGCCTTGAGCGCTACGTCCTCGTGCGCCAGCAGGTGCACTCCGCTCTCCTGGCCCCCGGCCTGGGTGAACTCGGTGAACCGGTCCGCTCCCATGACCATCGGGTGCGGTGACCACGCCGGCACCACCACTTGGACGAGCTTCACCCCGGCCCGCACCCAGGCCTGTGCCACGTCGCGGCGTGAAAGCGCGGACCACCAGGTGGCGTCGCGCATACTCACGGGGCCGTACCGATCCAGATAGGCGGACATCAGCGTCTCGGTTCCCTCCTCCCGTCCCATACTGGTGTTCAGCCCCGGGTAGGCGCGCATAGCGAGCGCGAAGGTGCGCTGCTCGCGGTTCCACACCGGAGAACTGTTGGTGTAGGTGAGAACACCCCTCTCCCAAGCGAGTTTGAGGGCCACGCGCACAAGCGCCACGGACCTGCCGTCGACGGCTAGGCGCCGTTCGATGTCCCGGTGCCCGGTCGGGCCGTCCTGGTCGAGCAGAGCGACCAGGTCGGTGGTGGCTGCGGCGACGTCGGCTTCGGAAACGTGGGCGTTGACCACGGCGCGCAGCGCGTCGCGCTCACGGAAGTGGCGGGTGGCTGCGTGAGCGGCCGAGGCCAGGTGCAGGGGCAGGGTATGCAGGGTCTTGCGCATGCACCGCACCGTTACCAGGCCTCGCCGCCCGGCGGGCTTCAACAGTCGGAGAACTTGGGAAGGGTCGCTCACCCGGGCGGCGACGGTCTGGAACGGGGAGGGTAGCCGTGCGGCGTGCAGGCCCAGTGCAAGGTCAGCGGTTTCCTCCACCGACCCGAGGCGGGTGTGGGGTGCCAGCCCTTGCCGGGCCAGCACCCATTGCCACAGCCGGGACGCCTCACCATCGGGCAGGTGGTGGGTGTCCACGATCAATGGTTCGAGTTCGGGGGTCATGGGCGGGAGGTTAACAGCCGTGGCCTTTCCGATCATTCGGAACCGTCATGCTTGCGGACCCCATTCGGCTTCGACGAAGTTCCTCAGTTCGGTGTAGGAGCGCTGGGTCTCCTCCCAGTCGGTCTGCGTCCCCCACCAGTGCCGGTCGTTGTGGTGGATGTGGAACCTCTCCCAGTCCCCGTCGAAACCCGGTTGGACGTGAGTGCCGTGCACCCGGTGCAGGAGAGCGTTGTCGTACACCTCCGTCCCAGGCAGTGGCACAAACCGGAACAGCGATACCCGGCCCAGTTGGGGACGCAGCTCGCGCAACAGAGCGATGGTCTCCCGGGTGGTCTCGGTGTTTTCCCCTGGGTAGCCGTGGATAATGAACGCCTTCGCCTGGATGCCCGCGTTCGCGCTCATGTGAACCGCGCGGCGGATCTTGTCCTGGGTCGTGTTCTTGCGCATCGCCTTCAGCAGACGCTCGCTCCCGGACTCGACGCCGTACTTGACCTCGATGCACCCGGCCTGCGCCATCTTGTCCAACAGCGGCTGGTCCACGGTGTCCACCCGGGAGAGCGCCGACCAGCTCAGCCCAAGGTCGGTGATGTGCTCGCAGATGTCAGCGACCTTGGACTTGTTGACGATGAAGTTGTCGTCCACGATGGCGAAGCCCTCGATGCCGTAGGCCTCGATCATGTGCACCAGCTCCGCGCGAGCCGAGGCGCCGCCCCGGTACTGCATTCGGCGCTGGGCGACCGCGCAGAACGAGCAGGGGAAGGGACAACCGCGGCTGAACATGGTGTGGGCCATGCGCACGTCGGTTCCGGCCAGCCGGTCGGAGAGGACGAAGTCCTCGGTGGGCAGCAGGTGGCGGGCGGGGTTGGGGAGCCTGTCGATGTCGCGCATCAGGACCCGGGGCGGTGTGCGGACGGGTTGGCCCTCGCCCGGGAACACTACCCCGGCCACCCCGGTGAAGTCGCGGTCGTCGACGTGGTCCAGGAGTTCGAGGATGGTGTCCTCGGCTTCCCCGATCGCGGCCACGTGTGCGTTGAAGTCGGCGAGGGACTCCTCGGGGTAGAAGTTGCAGTGGACTCCGCCCACCATCACCAATGCGCCGGGGGCGAGACTCGCATTCCTGCGAGCCTGGAGCATCAGCCCATAGGTTGCCGAGGACGCCAGACTGAACCCGACGGCGTCGTAGTCGGTCAAGTCCAGACCGGTACGGGTGTGGGTGACGCGTTCAATGGCCACCTGGTGTCCGGCCTGCTCCATGACCGAAGCCAGGTAGAGCACCCCGAACGGTGGGAACTCCCGGCGCCCCTCCTTGTAGCGGGCCATGTCGTACACCTCGGGGTAGAGCAGTACCACCTTCATGTCACCGGTTCCTTTCGGTCTGACGGTTGATAATCACCGCGCTGACCCGGGAAGCCAGCTGGGCCGCGACGACCTCGGGGGGCGAAGATTCGGTGGAGTGCTCCAGGACGGGCAGACCGGCGTGCCGGTACCGTTGCGCTGTCTCAGCGAACAGGGCGCGTTCCCGCTCGGCCTCAGCGGTGTTCGTGTGGTGGAAGCGGCTGTAGTTGCTGCCCCGACCGCGGACCCTGCCAGCGCAGACCTGTGCGGGCGCGGTCAAGAACACGAACAGGTCGGCGGGGCGGGCGTACTGGTACAGGGAGGCGATGAACTCGGGAGCGGCTCCGTCGAGTTGGTCCAGTACGAACGCAGTCGGAACGTAGCGGTCGCACACGACGATCCGACCGGCCAACAGGTGAGGGGTGAGGGTGGTTGCCAAGTGGTGGTAGCGGTCGGCAGCCATCAGGCATGTGAGCGCGAGGCCGTGGATGGTGTGTGTGCTGTGGCGGGCGAGTTCCCCGATGGGGGAGTCGGAGGGCTGCGCTTCGAGGATCGTCCGGTGTCCTGCGGCGTTGAGCAGGCTGTGGAGGTGTCGGGCGGTGGTGGTCTTGCCGACTCCGGATGGCCCATCGAGCGAGACGAGGAATCCGGGGACGGCAGTGTGCGAGGTGTTCAGTTCAAGAGTGTGTTCGTTCCTGTCCACAAGGTCCTCCTGGTGCGGGGGTGGGCACGATCAGGGTGGAATGTTGGGTATGGCATTTCGTCAGGGACGAAGCAGGGATGAGTGCTTCCGCAGTCGTTACATCAGAATCGGGACAAGCAGGTGGCGTCTAGCCCGGTAGCCGGTGCCGCTGATCCAGCTCGCCCCTGCCGCGACCATGCTCTTAGCGAGAACGGTGGTGGTGTGCACTTCACGTGGTCGTGCGCTGGCACCAGTGGCGGATCGCCACCCCCAGGCAGGCGGTGTCCTGGGCCTCGACCCGTCTGCGGGCGGCTTCCAGCCGGGCCTGGGCGGCGTTGAACTGCTGCTGGGCGGCGATCTGTTCCAGGCGGGCCAGACCGGCGGCGGCGTCCGCGGCGGCTCGTTCCCGTTCCTGCATGGTTCGGGACGCGAGGCGTTCGGCGTGCTCGGTGTAGCGGGGCACGAGCGGAGTCCCGTCGCTGGCGTAAGGGGGCCTGGACCGAGTGATCACCAGTGTCCTTCTTCCTGCGGGGCGGGCCCGTTGCAGGCCCGGCTCTGTGGTGTCCAGGCCCCAGTGCGGGCGGGTCAGGGCTGCGGTGCGGACTTCCCGGCGCGCAGGGTCTCGATGAGGGTCGCGACGTGTCCGGCGTCGCCCATCGCCCCGGTTTCCAGGGCCAGGGCGTGGACCGCCTCCAGGGCGCGGACGACCTCGGTGCTGCCCGTTCCGGCGTTCAGAGCGTGGGTGATCTGTGCCTTGGGGTAGCGGCGGTGCCCGCCCAGGGTTTTGACCGAGGCGAGGCGGCCGTCCTTCTCCCAGCGGGTGACGGTCTTGGGGTCGACACGGAAGAGACGGGCGATTTCGCCGGGGGTGAGCAGGGCGTCGGCGGTCTCGACCAGGTCGGGCAGGGGCGCGGTGGGCACGTGGTTCTCCATCGGTGTCGTTCGTGTCGAGGGGCGGGGGCCGGGTCCGGTCCGGGGAAGTACGACCGGCCCCGGGTCTGAGGGGCGGGGCCGCCGGCCCCCCTTTTCGGCGGCGGCCCCGCGGCCCGGTGCGTACGCACCGGGCTGGGAACCTCCGGGCGCAACGGTGCCGCCCGGAGGAGGTTCTCAGGGGGAGCGGCCGGAGGCGACCGTACGGGTCACGTGCCGCATCTGCCGGGAGAGCCGGTCAGGGTTGGCGCAGCGCAGCGGCGCCACCGTGGCGGGGCCGAGGAAGAACGCCACCCACATACGCAGGGAGTACGACCACATCACCCACCAGCCCGGGTGGTGGTAGGTGAGCGATGCGGCCACCTGCCGGTACTCGCGGTCCTGCCCGGGATGCCACCTCACGGGTTCTCGACCACCGCGCGCACCGTCAACGGCCCCGCCCCGGCGCCCTTCCACGCCCAGTCCCACTCCCAGTACACGGCCAGGTGGTCCACCAGGTGCAGACCGGGAAGCGGAGCCTGCCGGACATCGCCCAGACGCGGGTAGGGGATGACGGTGTCGCCCCGGGGGCCGTTGTCGGTCACGGCGACGCCGACCAGGAACGGGTTGACGTCGATGACCACCCGCACGGTCCCGCCGGGGTCCCCCGAACGGGAGTGCTTGCGGGCGTTCGACACCAGCGCCTCGGCCACCAGGAAGACCGGTTTCCTCGCCCGGCGGGAAACCACCGTGGGCACCCACGCGGCCAGGGCGGTACAGCCCCGCTCGTGTCCCAGGAGGATGCCGTGCCGGTGGGGCTCGGAGAACCCGATCCGATGCGGGTACGGCACTTTGGGCTCGGACCCGGGATCTGGCTGCGGTGCCGAAGCGGCGATAGGCTTCAATCGTCTCACCTCGTGTCATTGCGTGACAGGTGGGGCTTTTGCCTCGGAGGCCGCCTCGAATCGGCTTCCGGGGCTCTTTTGTGTCCTTGTGGGCCTATTTCCCTACAGGCAGCAGCGGATAAAACATCGCCCGTCTACCGTCCACCTCAGCCGGGAAGGCCCTTCATCATGAACCTTGCCAACTGAACCGCCTCTCGGTCTATGATTACCGCCCAAGACGGTAAAAGTTCTATGACCAGCGGTTCCGTTGGGTAAGCGAGTGATGCTTTGAGGAAAACGGAGGAGAGCGAAGAAGCTGCACGGCTTCGCTTTGGAAGGCTGCTCAGGAAACTCCGAGGTCAGGCAGGGCTCTCTCAGCAGGAACTTGCCGCTCTCGCCACCGTTTCCCAGAGCACGGTCAGCGATTTGGAACTCGGGAAAAAGGGGACGCGTCGGGAACCAGTGGTTCGCCTGGATCACGCTCTTACCGCGCGGGGTGTTCTCATGGACGCGTGGGATGCGGTGTTCTCCGGCTTCGGCATGACCGCGTACTTCCGCGAAGTGGCAGAAGCGGAGCAGACGGCTGTCAAGATCCGTGAGTACTCCCACGGCCTGGTTCCTGGACTGTTCCAAACCGAGGGCTATGTCAGGGCCATCAACGAGATCGCGAAGCCGGAAGCCCCTCAGAGCAGCTTCGATCACATCGTCAAGGCCAGGCAGCATCGTCAACAAGTTCTGGAACAGGCCCACCCACCTGCGTTGATGTTGCTCCTGGACGAAGTGGTGCTTCTGCGCCGCTTCCGTGACCCCCAGGTGATGAAGGACCAAATCAGCCGCCTTATCGACATGTCCCGCCTTCCTCGGGTCAAGATCCAGGTGGTGCCGATCGCGACCGAAGGACATGCGGGCCTGGGCGGGTCCTTTACGCTGATTGAGGTACCGGACAGCCACCCGTTCGTCTACGTCGAAAGCCAGGAGACCGGGGTGTCACTCAAGCAGCAAGAGGTTGTGGCAAGCTACGAGCGGATATTCGCGGACCTGGGAAGCTCCGCTCTGCCGGTACCCGCGTCACGGTCCCGCATGGAAGAGATTCGAGGCAGCATCACATGATGACCGAGGACTGGAACAAGTCCACCTACAGCAACGCGAACGGCGGCAACTGCCTGGAAGCCCGCCGCGATCAGGCCGCGGTCCTGGTGCGCGACACCCAGAACCGGCCGCTCGGCCACCTGGAGGCCCCGGCCCCCGAGTGGACCGCCCTGCTGGCGGCGGTGCGCGGCTGGTAGCCCCCACGAACGCGAAAAACCGCACCCCGTCAGTGTTGGTGACGGGGTGCGGTTCTCGTGTTCAGCCGGTTCAGGCTACCCCGGGCCAGGACACACCACTAGGACCGAAGGCCCCACCCTCCTACCTGCCGCCCAGGTGCTCCGCCCACGCCTCCGCCGCCACGGCCAACGCTTCCAACCGCTTCCCGTCCGGCCGTCACCGCACGACGGCCTGTCTACGACGCATCACGTGCCGGTAGCCTCGCCCCATGTGCTGTCAGAAGCCTGGGGAGGCTGACATGGCGGTGATCCCCGACGGCGGTTGGCGCAAGAGCAGCTACAGCGGTGCTCGCGGAGACTGCGTCGAGGTCAACGGGACCTTGGTCGGTTGGCACACGTCCCCCTACAGCGGCGCCCAAGGTGACTGCGTCGAGGTCAACGAGACGGCCGTCGCCGGTGCGGTGTTCCTGCGCGACACCCGCCACCGCGACCTGGCCACCCTCGCCTTCCCCGGCCGGGAGTGGAGCGCCTTCCTCAACAGGACCGTCCGGATCTGGGCGCGCTGACCGGAAAGGTCCACGGCCCTGACCCTCTCCACCCCCGGTCTCCACCCCGGTCTCCACCCCCGATGATCTTGTACTTATAGCGCAGTTGGGCGTCGAGAACGTCTATAGGTACAAGATCATCGGGGGCGGGGGCGGGGTGCGGGGCGGAGGCCCACACGTACGGGCCGCCCGGGCCACCGCCCCCGGCCCGCCGACCCCGGAGCCTCCGGCGAGCCGACACCGTCGGCGCGGCACGTCACTGTCCGCATCCGGCCATGGGCCGGATCCATGACATTCGTCAATGTTGCACACGTACGTCCGGTTCGTACCGTGGTGCCTCCGAAGCACACGACCCCGTTCCCCCCGGAACGAGACCGAAAGCGGAGGCCACCCCTGTGCGCCGAGCACGCACGATCCCCTTGGCCGCGAGCGTCCTGACGGCCGCCCTCACCACCTCCCTCGCGGCGGGGTCGCCCGCCGCGGCCGACCCCGCCGCCCCCGCCCCCGCAGAAACCGCCCTCGCGCAGTTCTACGACCAGGACGTCGCGTGGGCCCCCTGCACCGAGGCCGAACTCCCCGGCCTGGAGTGCGCCGACATCGAGGTCCCCCTCGACTACGCGGATCCCGGCGGCACGCGCATCACCGTGGCCGTCAGCCGCGGGACCGCCGACGACGCCGAACGGCGGCGCGGCATCCTCCTCACCAACCCCGGTGGCCCCGGAGGCCACGGGCGCGCCGTCCCCCTCTCCCTCGCGGACAACCCCGCAGCCGGCTGGGCCCTCGGGGACACGCGTGCGGCCGAGGTGTACGACATCATCGGCATGGACCCCCGCGGCACCGGCGCGTCCTCACCCCGCGTGGACTGCGGTGCCGGCCCCCTGCCCTTCTTCACGCGCCCGACCGACGCCGAGTTCTCCGCCATGACCAGGGCCGCGGTCGACTACCAGCGCACCTGCGAGCGCACCCAGGGCGACCTGCTCCCGCACATGAGCACCGCGAACACCGCCCGGGACATGGACGTCATCCGCGCCGCGCTGGGCGAGGAGAAGCTCAACTACCTCGGCGGCTCCTACGGCACGTACCTGGGCGCGGTGTACGGCACCCTCTTCCCCGAGCGGATGGACCGCAGCGTCCTGGACTCCGCCACCCGCCCCGAGGGCGTGTCGCGCGACGCCCTCATGGGCCAGGCCCCGGCCTTCAGCGCCAACATGGACCGGTACGCGGCCTGGCTCGCCGAGCACGACGACCTGTACGGCTTCGGTACCACCGCGGACGACGTGCGGGAGACGCTCGACGCCACCTCCGCGCGGCTCCGGGAGGAGCCGCTCGGCGAGGACTCCCCCATGCCGGGGTACGAGAACAACTTCTTCGACATGGACATCGGCTTCCACGCGCGGTTCCAGGCCTCGTGGGACGCGTTCGCCTCGTTCCAGTGGTTCCTCGTCAACGACGAGCCGCTGCCCGAGGGGTACGAAACCCTGAGCATCGCCTACAGCCCTGTGGTGGGCGACACCTTCACGCCGGACCTCCAGACCGCGGTCCTGTGCGAGACGGAGTGGCCCGGCCGGCTCAGCGTGTACCGGGAGGACAGCCGCGTGTACCGGGAGGAGCACCCCTACGGGAGCGGCGCGGGGTGGGCCTCCCCCCACCCGTGCGCCTTCAGCACCGTCGACCGGCCCGAACCCGCGGTCGACGCCGAGCGCGACGGCTACCCGCGGGGCCTGGTCATCGCCGGTGAGCTGGACGCCAACACCCCCTACGAGGACGGCGTGGCCATGGCCGAACGCCTGGACAACCCGCTGGTCACGGTGGCCGGGGACGGCGGGCACGGCTTCTACCACTCCTTCGGCCTGCCGTGCGTGAGGGACGCCGTGGACGCCTACCTGGTGGACGGCGAGGCCCCGGCCGACGTCACCTGCCAGGGCCTTCCGCCCGCGGAACCGGCCCCGGCGGCCGAGACCGCCGAGGCGTTCGCGCAGGAACCGGCCGAGCCCGTCGCCCCGCTGCTCCTGCCCGCCACGGGCGGCTCCGGGGTCTGACCGGGAACCGGTCCGGGGGAGGGGACGACCTGAGCCCCTCCCCCGGAGAACGCGAACGGCCCGCACCGTGCGGTGCGGGCCGTTCGTCATGCGGTGCGGACCGGGACCGGTAAGGGCCGGGTCCCGTGCTCGTCGTGCGCCTGCCGGAGGCATGTCCGGGGCCGCGGACGAGGTCCGCCGGGAAGGATCCTGTGCTTGTCGCGGGGTTCGTCGCAGTTGCCCGCGACAAGGACAGGAGCCGGGTCGTGCCGCAGGACCGGAGCGCTGTCCGGTCCCGGCGCTAGTACGCGGCGCCCGCGAGGGTGCCCTCGACCTGGCCGGCCATGTCGTAGGCCAGGCAGAGGACCTCGCGGTCGCCCAGGTTCCAGCCCTCCTCGACGGGGTACAGCGGCGTGTAGTCGATGCCGGACTCGGCGTAGGCCATGCCCACCCAGGCGTCGAAGGCGTCGAGGCAGATGGTGTTGGCGGCCTCCTGGACGGCGGTGTCGCCCGGGTAGTCGCCCGACTCCGCGATGTCCTCCACGTGGTAGACCTCGTAGTCGTGGGGCTCTGCGCAGTCGATGATGGGAACCTCGGAGATCTGGTCGTCCGTGTTCTGCGTCATCTCGTTCAGGCAGTCGCCCAGACCGACGTTGAAGACGTCCGTGTCGGAGGCGCCGGCGGGCTCCTCGGACTCCACGGGCTCCGGGGCGGGGGTCTCGGGGGTCTCGCTGGTCTCGACCGGTTCGGGGGAGACCTCGGCCCCGCCGGTGAGGGCGGGGGGCAGCAGGGGAAGCTGGCCACATGCGGAGAGGGACAGCGAGGCGCCGACGGCCAGGATCCCGATAGTGATGCGGCCGAGCAGCGGGCGGCGCGTTGCGGACATGAGTAGTACTCCACCAGTTCGAGGGTTGCTTGCTACCGACTCGGGGGAGGGTCGGCGACATGTATCAAGATGCACGTGACACGGAGAAGGTTTCAGCCCAAGACGGGGCGAATCAGAATTTTTGAATTCTCCGGTCGCGACGTGCTCTCCATCGCCGCAGGTGAACAGCGGCGCGGGGCGGCGCGGGCTGGAGCAGGGCCCGTCACCGGAGGTGCGCGGTACTCGCGGGTCCAGCGGGTTCAGCGGGTCTAGCGGTTGGCGCCGGAGAGGGTGCCGGTGACCATCTCACCGCTGGTGGTCAGGTAGCAGGCGACCTCGCGGTCGTCCATCTGGTTCCAGCTCTCCTCGGTCGGGAAGAGCGCGCCGGCGTAGATCTCGGACTCTTCGTAGGAGACGCCGACGAAGTCGGTGAAGTTGTCCCCGTAGCAGATCTCCTCCGTGGAGGCGTTGACCGACTCCGTGCCCGGGAAGTCGCCCTCGGGCAGGTCCTCGGTGTAGTAGACCTCGGCGTCGTGCTCCTCGGTGCACTCGACCAGGGGGACGTCGCTGACCTCGCCCGTGGCGAAGGCCGCGTCCATCTCGGACTCGACGAAGCAGTCGCCGACGCTGATGTCGAAGACGTTGCCGCCGCCGATGAGGGAGGTGATGGCGCCGCAGCCGCTGAGGGCGAGGACGGAGCCGAGGGCGAGCGCGGACAGACCGGTGGCGCGCAGGACGGGGGAAACAGACATGGGGATTCTCCGGGGTTGGTACAAGGGGTTCTTGCCTCTCCGAGAGAGGCGGCAGAAACGCAACATTTCCCCACCAGGGGATTTATGTCAATCTCATTAGGGAGGTCACCTCATGAGACCGAACGGTCACGATGCGCATTGACTGAGCTGCGATGCCGTGGACCCAAGGGGATCTCGGGCACCGAACGCAGGAGACCATCCGGCTACGACAGTTCGAGGTGCCGCACATCACCACCGACCGCTGCCGGAAGCGGCGAACGACCCCCCGAAAGGGACGCCGTTCCGCACGGGACGCCAAGGGCACAGAATGCGTCAGCGCGAATTCGGGGAGTAGGGAAAGGAGGACGCGAAAAACAGGGAAAGGGCGATCGGCGAATTCGGTCCCGGGAAAGCACGAGACCCCGATCGGAATCGATCGGGGTCTCGGATCGTGTGCGTCATCAGGGACTTGAACCCCGAACCCGCTGATTAAGAGTCAGCTGCTCTGCCAATTGAGCTAATGACGCCTGTCGTCCCGCGCGGGCTCTCGCCCTCGTTGCGACGGATTGAACTCTACCGGAACCGTGGAGCACTCCGCGCCTCCGAGGCCCCGATGTGGGGCACACCACCCGGCGGAGCCGGGGACCTCGGAAGCGGTCGGCCCCGGCGGGAGGTGATGCCTCCCGCCGGGGCCGACCCGCTGTGCGTCATCAGGGACTTGAACCCCGAACCCGCTGATTAAGAGTCAGCTGCTCTGCCAATTGAGCTAATGACGCCCGCCGCTCCCGGGTGCCGGACCGTGGCCCGTACCCCCTGGCGACGTCGTTAACTCTAGCAGGACCGCGGGGCGGTCGCGAACCGGTTCCGGACCGACCGGCGGGTCCGCCCCGTGCCGCCAGAGCCCGACAGGGGTCCTAGGAGAAGGCCAGGACCAGCGCGACGACCACCGCGATCGCCAGGACCACGCCGACGCCCGCCAGCACCAGCGGCAGGATCGGGCGGCGCGCGGGCTCCTCGGGCTCCGGGTTCTCGTCGACGAAGCGGCGGAAGTGCTGGGTGTTGCCCGCCGGGTCCAGGTTGGGATCATTGTTCTGTGTCATGGGGTTGACACTAGCGACTCGTGCGACCCCAGCGGACCCCCGTAGACAAATCCGACCGATTTCACCACCGGTGCTTGGTTTTCCGTTCGCGCCGCGTCCACGGGCCGCCACGCTCCGCCCACCTCCCGGCCAACCGCAGGGCGGGCAGTCCTCATCCGGGTGAAAGCCGAACGTAAGACGCCTGTCCCACACTTGTGCCGGGCGGGTCCGCTCCGACCGGTACTTCCCCGCGGCCGTGGCGGCCCGTCCCGGGCCCGGTACGCAGCACGGCGGCCATCCGGGCCGTGGGAGTGACGCCGCGTGCCGGGCCCGCCTCCTCAAGGCTCCGCACCAGCTCCGAGCCGGACGCGTGCGGGTTGGTGTCGAACCAGGCCACGGCCATCCGCAGCGGCAGCGGCAGGTATCCCGCCAGGTGGGCGAGGCGCCGCAGCACCGTCTCCCGGCACCGGTCCGCACCGATCTGTGAGCGGAGCAGTTCGACGGCGGCCCCCGGCGGCAGCGCCCCCACCGGGAGCGCGCGGAGCCCGTCGCGCACCAGCAGGTCGGTCAGCCAGTTCCGGCTGGTGACCACCGCGGCGCAACCGGCGCCGCCGGGCAGCAGGGGCCGCACCTGGCGGCTGGTGGCCGCATTGTCCAGGATCAGCAGGACGCGTCTGCGCGCCAGGAGCGTGCGGACGCGGGCCGCGGCGTCCTCGGCGTCCAGGATGCCCGTGCCGTGCCACCCCGAGGACAGGGAGCGCACCAGCCGGCGCAGGACCTCGGCCGTGTCGCGCGGGGAGCCGTCGCCGTCGCGCAGGTTGACGTACAGCTGGCCGTCCGGGAAGTGCGGCGCCACCGCGTGCGCCCAGCGCAGCGCCAGGGCGCTGCTCCCCGCCCCGGCCGGGCCGCGCACGAGCACGCTGCCGGGGGTGCCCCCGCGCGGGTCGACGAGCCGGTCGAGTTCGGCCAGGGCCCCGTCGCGCCCCACCAGGACGGCGGGGGCGGAGGGCAGCTCGGAGGGCGTGACGGAGCCGGGCACCCTGGCGGGGGGCCGGACCGGATCGGGCGCCGGCTCCTCCGCCCGGACGCACCGGCCCGCGGGTCCCCCCGGGGCCGCGTCCGCGCCGGCGCAGGCGCCGGTGTCCTCCGCGGGCGTCCCCGCGCCGCGGACCAGGGCCCTCTGGCGCGGGATGCGCGCGAGCGGGTCGCGGTGCGCGTCGTGCCCCGGGGGCCGCGCGGGCCCGTGCTCCGACGGGGGGTCCAGGTCCCCGCGCAGGATGCCGTGGAAGGTCTCCTGGAGTTCGCGTCCCGGGTCGGCGCCGAGGCGCTCGACCAGGGCGTCGCGGGTGCGCGCGTACACACGCAGGGCCTCGCTGGGACGGCCGCTGCGGTAGAGGGCGATCATCTGGACGCGGATGAGGGGCTCGCGCTCGGGGTGGTCGGTGGCGATCGGCCGGATCTGGTCGGCCACCCGCTCGTGGTCGCCGCGCGCCAGGGCCCCGCCGAAGCCCTCCTCCGCGGCGCGCAGCAGCTCCTCGGTGAGGGGAGGCACGTCGCGGGAGTGCAGGACGGGGCTGGCCACGTCGGCCAGGACCGGGCCGCGCCACAGGCCCAGGGCCCGGATGAGGAGTTCGGTGCGGGCCCCGCGGTCGCCCCGCGCCGCGGCGTCGGCCGCGCTCCCGACCAGTGCCCGAAAGCGCAGGAGGTCGGACTGCTCCTCGGCGAGGTCGATGCGGTAGCCGCCGTTCCCGCCGCGGATGAGCGGCGTGCCGCAGTGGTGCTCGAACAGCGCGCGGGCACGGGCGACGTGGACCTGGAGGGCGCTGCGGTTGGCCTGGGTGGGCGGGGCGTCCCAGATCCGCTCGACGAGGTGGGCGGTGGGGACGGTGCTCCCCGCGTTGAGGAGGAGCGAGGCGAGCAGGGCGCGGCGCTTGTCCCCGCGCAGGTTCAGCGGCACCCCTGCGACCTCGACGCCGAACTGCCCCAGCAGCCCGACGTGGAGCCCCCCGGCCCCGCGGTCGACCGGCCGCGTGCCGGCCGTCGCGCCGGTCCCGGCGGCCGATCCGGACCGCCGTCCTTCCGAGTCGCTCGGCGACACGGCACCATCCCCCCTGGCGGGTTGCGCGCGTGACGGATGAACCGCGACGCCCCCGCCCCCAGGGTGCCGCCTGAGCTGGGATCCCGCAATCGGAGGGTGGATACTTGCTGCCGCGACCGTCCCTTGAAATCCTTGATTCTCCCGCTTTTTCCCTCCACTGCGTTGACTCTGCACCACGACCGAAAGAAACTTTCCTCCATGGCGCAAATTCCGAAGCCTTCGGGCGACCTACCGGAGACCGGGGCGCTCTCCGTCTCGCCCGTCCCCACGACGGTGCTCCGCATACGGTCGCTCCTGCCCTCCCTCGCGCCCGCCGAGCGGCGGGTCGCCCAGCGCGTCATCGACGACCCCGAGAGGGCCGCGGCCTCCTCCATCACCCAGCTCGCCAAGGACTGCGCCACCTCCGAGGCGACGGTGATCCGGTTCTGCCGCACCATCGACTTCAGCGGGTACCGGGAGCTGCGCCTGGCGCTGGCCACGGAGGCCGGGCAGGCCCGCGGCGCCCGCTCCGGCTCCCCCGAGCTGTCCAGCGACATCAACCCCGACGACACGCTCGTCACGGTGGTCCAGAAGATCGCCTACACCGACGCGCGCGCCGTCGAGGAGACCGGGGCGGCCCTGGACGTGGACGTCCTGCGCACGGTCATCGACACGATGGCGGGCGCGCGGCGCATCGACGTGTACGGGGTGGGGGCGAGCGCGTTCGTCGGCGCCGACCTCCAGCAGAAGCTGCACCGGATCGGGATGACCTCGTTCGCGTGGTCCGACGCGCACGTCATGCTCACCAGCGCCGCCCTCCTCGACGAGCGGGACGTCGCCATCGGCATCTCCCACTCCGGCTCGACCATCGACACGGTCCAGGCGCTGACCGAGGCGGGCAGGCGAGGGGCGCGGACCGTCGCCATCACCAACTTCCCCCGGTCCGCGATCGGGTTCGCCGACCACGTGCTGACCACGGCGGCGCGGGAGACCACGTTCCGGTCCGGGGCGACCGCGAGCAGGCTCGCCCAGCTGACCGTCGTGGACTGCCTGTTCGTGGGCCTGGCCCAGAGCCGCTACACCGACAGCCGCACCGCGTTGGAGACCACCTTCGAGGCTGTGCGGGGCCTGCGGATCAACGACGACCGCAGACGCCGCCGGGGGGACTCCCCCGGCAGCAGGAGCACCGACGGAAACGACGACTGACCGGCGCGCGTCCGGCCCCGTCGCCCGGTTTCCCGGCGGTGGGCCGGGCTCGGCCCTACGGAAAGGAACGGCACGGGTGCGGACCGAACAGGAGAGCGCGGTACACGGCGGCGGGGAAGACGTCCCCCGGCCCCCCGGCGACCCGGAGGGCGGTGGGGCCGTGATCGTGCGCGCCCCCACAGAAGAGCGCAACTCCGGCACGTACGACATCGACCTGCTCCCGGCGCTCGACATCCTGCGGCAGATCAACGCCGAGGACACCACGGTCCCCGCGGCCGTGGGCGCGGTCCTGCCCGAGCTGGCGCGGGCCGTGGAGCTGGGGGTGGCCGCCCTGGAGGGCGGGGCGGCCATCCACTACTTCGGCGCGGGCACCTCGGGGCGGATCGCCGCGCAGGACGCCGCCGAGCTGCCGCCGACGTACGGCGTGCCCGCCGAGTGGGTGGTGGCGCACCACGCGGGCGGCGGCGAGGCGCTGGCACGGGCCGTGGAGGGGATCGAGGACGACTGGGAGTCCGGCCGGATCGACGCCGCGGGCGTGTCCGAAGGCTCCCTCGTGGTGGGGCTGGCCGCGAGCGGCCGCACCCCGTACGTGGGGGGAGCCCTGGAGGCGGCCAGGGAGCGCGGGGCGTCGACGGTGCTGATCAGCGCGAACCCCGGGGCGTCGCTCGCCTCGGCCGCGGACGTGCACGTGGGCGTCTCCACGGGCGCGGAGGTGATCGCCGGGTCCACGCGCATGAAGGCCGGCACGGCGCAGAAGCTCGCCCTGAACGCGTTCTCCACCGCGGTGATGGTGCGCATGGGCCGGACGTTCTCGAACCTGATGGTGGGCGTGGACGCCACCAACGGCAAGCTGCGGGGCCGGGTGGTGACCATCCTGACGCAGGCCACCGGCCTGGGCGAGGAGGCGTGCGCGGAGGCCCTCAACGCCGCCGGCGGCGACACCCGGGTGGCGCTCGTGTCGCTCCTGGCCGACGTGGACGCGGCCGGTGCCGCGCGGGCCCTGGGCTCGTCGAAGGGGCGGGTGCGCGACGCCCTCGGGAAACTGGGGGTGCCGGGCCCCGTCACCCCGGAGTAGGCCGGGAGCGGCCCGCGGCCGTCCCGGCGGGACGGCCGCGGGCCCGGAGCCGGGTCCGAGGTCCCGGAGCCGAGGTCCCGGAGCCGAGGTCCCGGAGCCGAGGTCCCGGAGCCGGGGTCCCGGACGCGGTCCGCCGCCCGGGCCCGGCCACCGCGGCCGACCGGCCGTCCACAGGCCCCGGGGACCTCTGGCGGCCGGGGCGGCCCCCGCCCTACCGTGGAAACCGGGGGGTCCCCCGGCCCCCTCCGCACAGCGCTGCCCGGGCGCTAACCGCGTTCGAGGGCGGTGCCGATGAGCCCGATCGGCGGGGAGCCGAGGTCGAGCAGCGCCCGGTGGAACCTGGGCAGGTCGAACCCCTCCCCCCACTGCTCGCGGGCGCGCTCGCGCAGCGCGAGGATCTCCAGCTTGCCCCAGGTGTAGCGGCCGTAGGTGGGGTCGAAGGTCGCCCGGCGGGCCTCGGAGAGGGCGGCGGGCCCCTGGAGCGGGGTGTCCTCGGCGAAGCGGGCGGCCGCCTCCTCCACCGTCATGCCGCCGGTGTGCATGCCGATGGCCACCGACAGGCGGGTGACGCGGATCAGCGCCTCCACCCACACACCGACCTCGTAGTGGTCCGCGGTCCACGCGGGGTCCCCCAGGCGTTCGGCGGCGTACTCGCCGAAGCCCTCCTCCAGGCACATCTCCTCGGCGTAGTGCGCCCACCCCTCGGCGAAGGTCATCGAGTGCAGGGCGCGGCGCACCTGGCCGGGGGCCCTGCGCAGCGCGCGGCCGTGGGAGAAGTGGCCCGGCGCCACCTCGTGCACGCTCACGGCGGGCAGGGTGGTGTGGCTGAACATCTCCAGCCACTCGCCCGCCTCCTCCTCGCTCCACGCCTTGTCGGGCGGGGTGATGAAGTAGAAGGAGGGGGTGTCGGCCTCCCACGGGCCCGACCACGCCATCATCGCGGTCGCCCAGCGCTGCGAGGGCGGGGAGACATCCACGCGGCACTCGCCGTCGCTCCACGGGGCCAGCCCGCGCTCGGCGGTGAACTCGACGGCGAGCCCGGTCCAGCGGCGGGCGGCGTCCAGGACCCCGTCGGCGGCCGGGTACTGCCGGGTGAGCTCGCGGGCGAACTCCATGGGGTCGCGGCCCGGGGCCATCCGGCCGGTGACCGCGGCCAGGGCCGCCCGCAGGCGGTCGCGCTCGGCGTCGGCGCGGGAGGCGAGGTCGGCGAGGTCCACCTCGGCCGCCTCGACGGTGCCCATCAGGCGGCTCAGGGCGTCCGCGCCGAGCCGGGCGCTCTCCGGGCCCTCCCGGACCGCCCGCTCCATGTGGGCGACGAGGCGGGCGTGTGCGGCGAGGGCGGGTTCGAGGACGTCGGCGGGGAGATCGTCGGGGAGGCCGTCGGCCACACCCCTCACCGCGGCCAGGAGCGCGTCGGCGACGGGGGCGGGGACCCTGTCCAGGGAGGCGACGGCGTTGTCGACCACGCGCGGCCACTCGGCCAGGTGGGCGACGCGCGCGGCGTCGCGCTCCGCCCGGGGCGCGTACTCGCGGTCGTAGACCGAGACGTCGAGTTCGCCCAGGTGGTGGAGGGGGTTGGAACGGTGCAGCTGGAGTTCGCCCAGCTCGTAGCGGAGCCCCTGCTCGAACGCGGCCAGGTGGGCCTCGTCGTGGGCGTCGGCGACGGGGTCGCCGCCGAGCCGGGACAGCGCGTCCCGGATCCCGTCGGGCGACGTGTCGGCGACCCTGCCGTCGTACTCGTGCATCCCGGAGCCCTCGCGCATGCTCCCGGGCATGAGGTCGGCGAGGGCGCGCAGGCGCGGGGACAGGTCGTCGTGGTGCGGCTGTGAGGACATGCGGCGACTCTAACGGGGTGTCCGGGCGGCGCACAGCCGGGTTTTCCGCCCGGGGCGGTTCGCCCGCAGGGTCGCCCCGCTCGTCCTACCCTCCGCCGGAACTCTCCGGCCGCTCCGGGCGTCTTCTCAGGCGTGACGACCTCAGATCCCGCCGCGTCCGGCACCTCCGCACCCGACGACGCCGGGCGGGAGCCCTCCGCCCCCGGGCGCGCCGCCCCGGGCACCGACGGCTCCCCCGGCGACGGCGCCTCCGGACCGGGAGCCGGCGAGGGCCCCGGCGACACCGGCGGGAAGACCCGCCCCGACCGCCCCGAACGCCCCGAACGGCGACGGCGCCCCCTGCGGCGCCTCGCCCTGCTGGCCGTGTGCGCCGTGGTGGCGGGCTTCCTCCCGTTCGTGTGGCAGGTCGCGAGCACCTCCGGCGACCGCCACACCGCCGAGGGGGTGCCCGAGCGCCCGGTCGCCCTGGTGCTGGGCGCCGGCGTCCGCCCCGACGGCCTGCCGTCCCTGCTGCTGGCCCGCCGCCTCGACACCGCCGCCGAGCTGTACTTCGCCGGGAAGGTGGAGGCCGTGCTGGTGAGCGGCGACAACAGCGTCGACCACTACAACGAGACCGACACGATGAGCGACTACCTGGTGGCCGCCGGGGTTCCGGAGAACCGGATCGCGGGCGACTACGCCGGGTTCTCCACCTGGGACTCGTGCGTGCGCGCGCGGGAGGTGTTCGGGGTGGAGGAGGCCACGGTGGTCACCCAGGACTTCCACCTGCCGCGCGCGGTGCGGCTCTGCCGGGACGCGGGGATCGACGCGGTCGGGGTGGCCGACTCCAGCCTGGAGGAGCGCAGGTTCGCCACCCTGTACGGGTGGGTCCGCGAGGTCCCCGCCGCGGTCGCCGCGCTGGGCACGGCGGTGTTCCGCCCCGACCCGACCTTCCTCGGGGGCTACGAGACCGCCGTGGACGACGCCCTGGCCGCCGACGCGGAATGACGCCCGGGGGCCGCGCCGGTGACCGGGGCGGCCCCCGGACCTCTAGCGGCCTCCGCCGAAGAGGCGTCCGAACAGGCCGCCCGGGGCGGGGGCCTGGGGAGCGGGGGCCGGGGCCGGGGCCGGGGGCACCTCTTCGTCCTCCTGCTCCTCCTCGGGTTCCACTCCCACCAGGGCGCGGAACTCCTCGGCGGTGTCCGGCAGCGCCCAGGCGTCCAGCGTCGCGGTGAACTCCTCGTCCTCCCACGCGGAGGCGGGCAGCTCGGCGATCGCCCACAGCACCTTGAGGGTCTCCTCGTCGTACTCGGCGCGGGCGTGCTCCTCGGCGCTGTGCCCCTTGGTGCGGGGGCCGAGGACGATCTCCAGGCCGACACCCGTCACCAGGGCGCGCGAGTCGGCCTCCTCCTTGATCAGGCCGGGCAGCATGTCCAGGCGCAGCCGCCGCGCGCGGCCCCCGGCGCGGCCCAGGGCCAGGAAGCCCAGGACCTGCGGCGAGCGCCCGCCGCAGTGCGGCCACGACTCGTTGAACAGGCCCGCGTAGCCCATCGAGGTCCCGCCGCCGCGGCCGATACGGCGCAGTGCCTCGCGGGGCGTGTCCTCCCCGTGGATGAGCACGAGCGACACCGACGCGGCGAAGGAGTTGTAGAGGTTCCCGCCCGCCATCTGGTGGGTGAGGGCCACGGTCGTGTCGATGTCGGCGGCGTCGGCCACCAGGCCCAGGGCGAACAGCTCCGCGGGCAGCGGCTCGCCGCTGTCCAGCCCTCCGCTCATCACCTCCCGCAGGCTCGTGGGCGCCTGCGGGGCGGGGCGCAGGTCCTTGGCGAGCAGGACCTGGGAGGCTCCGGTGATCTCGGAGGCGATCCGCTCGGAGTCGTCGGTGAGGAAGGCGAGCAGATAGCTGACCCACTCCCCCGCCCGGTCCAGGCCCCCGCGGTTGACGCCGCCCTTGAGGAGGGTGACCAGGTCGGGGACGCGGGCGAGGACGGCCTCGTAGGTGTCCAGCTCGGCCTGGAGGAGTGCGGCGCCGTTCGGCTGCTCCATGACGGCGAGCCGGTTGCGCATGCGGAGGTGGTGCTGCTCGTCCGGGGCCTCCTCGGCCCAGGCGCGGTACTGCTCCCGCACCTTCTCCACGTCGGTGGACGTCGCCCACGCCACCTCGTCGCGCCACTGGCCGAGGTCGCGGACCTCGGGGAGGCGGTCCTCCGGGTGGCCGGCGACCAGCTCCAGGAGCAGGCTCAGGGGACGCCAGCGGTCGGTGGGCGGGGTGCCCTCGGCGCAGGCGGTGTCGACCAGGAAGTCGACGATCCTGGGCGCGGCGACGTGCCCGGGCGCGGGGAAGTGGACGAGGTCGTGGAGGTCCGACAGTGCGGTGTCGCTCCCGGCGAGTTCGGCGAGCAGTCCGGGGACGCGCTCGCCGCCCTCGGGGAGGAGCGCCGCCCAGTCCACGCTCTCCGCGCCGTCGTGTGGGTCGTTGTCCGTGGTCGCGTTCATGGGCCCGATTATCCCGGCTCAGCCGGATCGCGCGAATCGGCGGCGGCGTCGACCTTCTCACGCCCCCGAGGGGAACCCCGTGCCCTCCTCCGGGACGAGGGGTGGTCGTACCCTTCCCACTCCTTCGAGGGAGCCCCCCGCCGGGGCGCGGTCACGCCTCCTCGTGCGCGGGCGCGGGGCGCAGCACCGCGTCGCGCAGGGCCTTGACGGCGGCGCCGACCTCACGGGCGTAGCCGATGAGGGTGGAGCGGCGGCGGGCGCCGAGGCTGGGGTCCCCGACCCCGACGGCGTCGATCCCCGCCGCGCGGGCGAGGGCGACCGTGCGGGGCAGGTGGAAGGACTGGGTGACCATGGTGGCCGCGCGGACGCCGTGCAGGTCGCGCACCCGGACGCAGGTGTCCCAGGTGCGGTAGCCGTACCGGTCGGCCTCGATCCGGTCGGCGGGCACGCCGCGGCCGACGAGGTAGGCGGTCATCGTGTCGGTCTCGTGTCCGGAGACCTCGCGGTTGTCCCCGGAGACGATGATCCGCCCGACCCTGCCGTCCTCGTAGAGGCGGACGGCCAGGTCCAGGCGGCGGGCGAGCAGGGGCGAGGGCCCGTCCTTCCACGCCGCGGCGCCCAGGACGACGGCGACGGGCCGGTGCGGGACGGCGCCGGGGTCCTTGCGGCGCCCGGCGCTGGCCAGGTAGGTCCAGGCGTAGGGGGCCAGTGCCAGGGCGCACGCGCCCGCTCCGACCCCTGCGATCCACCAGCCCACGCGTGCCGCCTCTCCGGTTGTCGGCGCGCCCCGCGGCGCGCCGCACCCATCATGGCGCACGGCCGGGCACGGCCGGACGGGGAGTCCGGTCCGCACGGGGCCGACGGGGCGCGGAAGCAGTGGACCGGGCCGGGGCGGGGAGGGGTGGGAGCAGTGCGCCGGGACGCGGCGAGGGAGGACGCGGGTGCGGCCGGAGCGCGACCGACGGGGCCCGGGAAGCCGCGGGGACGGGCCGTACGGGGCCGCCGGGCGGGGCGGCGGGCCGGGCTCGTCGCCCTGCCCGTGCGGGCGCCGGGTTCAGGCCCCGCGGCCGCCCCAGGAGAAGGGGCGCTTGTAGCGGACGCGCAGGCCCCCGCCCTGGCACGAGCCGGTGACGACGAAGTGCGGTGCGCCCTGCTTGCGCATGGAGTCGACGTCGGAGCGCTGTGAGCCGAACCAGGAGGCGTCGCAGTCGACCGAGGCGGTGGCGCCCTCGGGGAGGATCAGGTCGGCGCTGCCCCAGGAGGCGTCGACGTGGACCTCGGTGACGGGGCTCGTGAGGACGGCCTCGCGGAAGTCGAGCCGGGTGGAGCCGTACTTGTTGTGCGCCTCGACCCGGTGGGGGACCTCCCATGCGCCCTTGCGGACGATGGAGCTCCCTCCGCCCTTGAGGACCATGGGGTCGCCCTGGGGCCGGGCGACCACCCCCGGGACCGTGCCGGGGACCGAGGGCAGCGGGGACGCCGCACCGCCGGGGGCGGGCAGGTCGGAGGTGAGCGGTTCGAGGTCGGCGTAGGTCTTGGCCGCGTAGGTGGCGTTGAGCCGTTCGTCCAGCTCGTCGAGGGTGATCCGGCCCTCGGCGGCGGCTTCGCGCAGGACCTCGGAGACCTGGTCGCGCTCAGCGTCGGATATGCGCATCCGGCTCATGTCGTTGGGGGCCACTGTGCTCGTCCCGGTCCTTTCCGCTCTTTTGTCACCACCAAGGTAGAGCATGGGGTGTGACGGTCACGGAGTCGAGCGGCGCCGGGGCCCTCGGGTCGGCGAAGGTTGGCCGCGCCACCCGCTTTGGAGAGGGTGGGGACTGGGTACCGCTTCTCTAGAGCGGTCCGGGAGCCAGAGCGGTTGAGGACTCTGCCGGGGTAGGACGGACCCCGGCAGAGTCCTGAACCACACGTGGTTTCCGCCCCCCGTGCGCTCTACGATCTCGCGCGGGGGCGCCGTCTGCACAGAGCGTGTCCGAAACCGGCCACAACGTGTACCCCTCCCGCGGCGACGGACCCGGTTCCGCGACGATCACACGTTCCCCCTCTCCCGCCGGGTTTCGGTCATACCCTTCCCTGACGACAGTTCTTCCTCACTGTCCCCACGGATCCCACTCCGAGCTGGCAGTCTCGCCCTCTGTTACTCAATTTCGGTCAGGTACATAACCCCCATTACGGACACCAGCCCTTCGCACAGAACCGCAGGTCGCGGAGCCCGCACCGCGGCCCCGCGGAAAAACCCGCCCAGCACCTCGAACGCGCTTGCGCAAAATACCCTCTGAACAGGGGTTATATGAACCCCGAAAACCCCTCGCAACCCGGCGGGAATCGCCCCCGGGGCGGCGTTTGCCCAAATTCGCCACCGAGCATGTTTCAGGTGAACGCGACGGTCGCCCGACCGGCTTCCCCTCGCGCGACACCATCCGCTCCGACCTCCTCAGCACCGCAGACACCACTTGGTCGAAGACCGGAGGAATCCACGACGTGTCCGCCCTTGCGATCGCCCCGACGTTTCTCAGCGACTTCACCCGCCTCACGCCCGACGTCCAGCTCGACACCCTGGCCGTGATGCGCGCCTGCCAGGCCGGGGACGACCCCGACCTGGAGGCCGTCGCCGGCGCCGCCGACCCGCGCGTGCGGGTCGTCAGCATCGCCCCCGACTGGACCGGCGTCGTCGTTCCCGACCCCGACGGGGAGGGACGCGGCGAGCCCGGAGAGGACCGCCCCACGGACGGTACGCACTACCGGCTCATCACCGTGCGCCCGCGCGACGAGGCGCTCCGCTTCGCCCGCGGCCTGCGCCCCGAGGTCCTGGAGTCCCCCGGGGCCGGAGCCGTCGACCCCACACCCACCGGCCCGCCCGAACTCGCCGACGCCCTCGCCGCGCCGTTCGACCAGTGGCAGATCACCCTCCACCCCGACCAGCACCGGATCACCGAGGCCCGCTTCAAGGGGTCGGCGCAGATCACCGGGGGCCCGGGGACGGGCAAGACCGTGATCGCCCTGCACCGCGCCGCCCACCTGGCCGAGCACGACGCCGCCGCCCGTCCCGGGGACCCCCGCGAGGCGGTGCTCCTGACCACCTACAACCGGGCCCTGGCCCTGTCCCTCTCCGAACGCCTCGACCAGCTGCTGCCCGACCCCGGCGTGCGCGCGCGGGTGCGGGTGGCGACCATCGACAGCCTCGCCCGGTCGGTCGTGCAGTCGCACAGCAGCGTCGCGCCGCGCATGGTCGGCAGGGACGAACTGGCCCAGCGGTGGCGTGCGGTGGCGCTGGCCGACGGCCTGCCCTTCTCCGGCCGCTTCCTGGTGGACGAGTGGGAGCAGGTCATCCTCGCCAAGGGGCTGGAGCTGCTGCCGCAGTACATCCGCTGCGAGCGCAGCGGCCGGGTGCAGCACCTGGCCCCGGAGCACCGCCGCCAGGTGTGGGAGACCGTGCGGCGCTACGTCGGCGCCATGCGGGTGGAGGGGCTGTGGTCCTACCCGCAGCTCGCGGCCGAGGCCGCCCGCGTCCTGGGCCGCGGGGCGCCGCTGTTCCGGCACGTGGTGGTGGACGAGGCCCAGGACCTGCACCCGAGCCAGTGGCGGATGCTGCGCGCGGCGGTCCCGGAGGGCCCGGACGACCTGTTCGTCGTCGGCGACCCGCACCAGCGGGTGTCCGACAACCGGGTGTCGCTGGCCTCGCTCGGCATCAACGTGCGCGGGCGCGGCCACCGGCTCCGGACGAGCTACCGCATCACCCAGGAGATCCTGGACTGGAGCATGCCGATCCTGGGCCGCCGTGCGGCGCTGGGCATGGACGACAACGCCGACACCCTGGCCGGGTACCGGTCCCTGCTGCGCGGGCCCGCGCCGGTGGTGCGCGGCTGCGACGACCGCGCCGAGGAGCTCGCCGCCCTGGGCGACCGGGTGCGGGCGTGGCTGGAGGCCGGCGTCGAGCCGGCCGAGATCGCGGTGGCGGGGCGCAACCACTGGGTGGTGCGCGGCATCGCCAAGGAGCTGGAGGCCAGGGGGATCCCGACCGCGCCGCTGGAGGACGGCGGCGACGCCGCGGCGGTGCGCGTGGGGACGATGCACCGGCTCAAGGGCCAGGAGTTCCGCTGTGTGGCCCTGGTCGGGGTCAGCGACCACCTGCTGCCGCCCAAGGCCGCGATCGAGGCGGCCGACGGCGACCAGGTGGCGCTGGAGCAGGCGTTCCAGCAGGAGCGGACGCTGCTGTTCGTGGCCTCCACACGGGCCCGCGACGCGCTGTACGTCTCCCACGTGGGCCGGGCCAGCCGCCTGATCACCGACAACTGGTAGTCCGCGGTACCAGCGGGGCGTCGCCGTCGGCGGCGCCCCGCGCCCGTACGCTGCCGACCGGACGTGAGCGCTTCGGACCGCTTCGCCTCCTCGGCGCCCCGCGCCCGTGCCCGCCGGGGCGGGCGCGGGGCCGCCCCGGCCGGGCGGCACGGGGCCCGCCCGGGGAGAACGGCGGGGGCGCCGCTCCACAAGCCGCCCCCGCCGACCGCGCCCCGGAGCCGGGACCGGTCCGTGTCAGCCGCCCCCGCCGACCGCGCCCCGGAGCCGGGACCGGTCCGTGTCAGCCGCCTCCGCCGTACTGCCCGTTGAGGTTCGGGATGGTCATGCTGTCGGTGCCGGCCATGGGGTTGTCCACCTCCACGTCGGTGACGATCATGAACGGCAGCAGCAGCGGGGGCGGGAAGTCCGGTGTGAAGGTCAGCGGGATCCCCAGGAGCCGCACGTGCATGCGTGTGATGTGCAGGCGCACGTCACCGGTCAGGTTCATGGTGGGCAGGCCCAGGCTCATGCGGGTCCCCCCGTCCTCGAACCACAGCTCGCCGTTGTCCACGTCGGCCTGGCGCATGCTGAGCATGATGTAGCGCCGCGGACCGTCGGCGGTGGGGCACTCGACGACGCCGTCGTAGCGCGCCCCCCTCATGGTGAGCGTGTCGGCGGTCAGGCCGGACGTGCGGACCGAGCCCTGGAAGCAGTCGTGGTCCTCGTCGACGGGGACGTCGGGGAGTTCGCCCTCGTCCCGTGCCGCCCGGCAGGCCTCCACGGCCTCCAGGAACTCCTCCTCCGACCCCGCCAGCGCGGACTCGCCGGAGAGCAGTTCGCAGGCCGCCGGGTCGGCGCCGGTCTCCTCCTCCGGTTCCTCCTCGGGCTCCTCGTCCTCCCCCGGCTCCTGCGGCTCCCCGTCCTCGCCGGGGTTCCCGCCCGGTTCCGGGGGTTCGCCGGTCGGTCCGGCGGAGGGCTCCTCCGAGGGGTCTTCCGAGGGGGCGTCCTCGGGCTGCTCCTCCCCGCCGCCCGGCGGGGCGAACCAGTCCCAGGGCCAGCCCAGGGTGGGAGCGGGGGCTCCGGCCAGCACCACCGCCACGGCCAGCGGCAGCGCCAGGGCGGCGAGCGGCCCGGTCCTCGGGCGCGGGTCGGCGACTCCGCCCTCCCCCGGGGCCCCGGCCGTGCCCCGGGATGCGCCGCCGCCCCCCGCGGTCGCGTCCGCGGAGTGCGGGACGCCGCCACCGGCGCCGTCGTCCTCCTCGGAGGGACCGGCGCCCGTGACTCCCTCCGCCGGCCCGGGGCCGGAGGCGTCGGCCTCCTCAGGCACGGGACCGGAGGCGTCGGCCGTCCCGGCCCGGCGGCGCCCGCGGGAACGGCGGCGAACACCGGGGGCCCACGCGAACACGAGGGAACCGCCGACGATGCCGAGCAGCATCCCGATGACGAACCCTCCGAAGTTGGAGGTCACGAAGGAGACGAGGGCGAGGGCGAGCCCGACCAGGCCGAAGAAGACGTGCTGGGCGGGCTGGAGCCAGCTCAGCGCGCCCAGGGTGATCAGCAGCGCCGCGATGAGGGCGCCGGACACCCCGGCTATACCCGCGTAGACGATCAGGTCGATCGGGAGGATCAGGCTCTGCGCGGCCGGCGCCAGCAGCAGCTCGACCCCGGCGGCGACGAGGAGGACACCGCCCCAGAACGGGCGGCTGCGCCGCCAGTCCCGGAAGCGTCCCCGTCCCGTCCGGAGGAGGGTGAGTGCGTGGGTCATGGCATCAGAAGCACTCGTGGGCGCCGGGCCTGATCGCCAGGCTCAGGCCGGACAGGCGCAGCGAGCCGGAGGTGACGGCCCACGTGGTCATCTCCATGTCGGAGACGGTGATGGTGTCGGCCTGGAGGCCGAAGCCGCCCGCGGGGCCCTGGCCGTTGTCGGCCCTGTCCAGCGTGCTGGCGTCGCGGCCGATCTCGATGGCGCCGAACTCGGCGTTGCCCTGGAGCTGCTCGATGTCGATGACGAGGTTGGTGCCCTCGACGGGCGTGGTCTCGCCCGCGTTGATGACGAGGGTGGCCTCGCCGATGGGCAGGTCCCAGAGGGAGGACATGCACAGGTTCGTCAGCTCGGCCGTGTTGACCGAGGAGAGCCCGACCGGCCGGGTGGAGCCGTCCACCGAGGTGGCGACGTCGCCGAACTGGGTGAACCCGTGTCCGGCGAGCTGGTCGGCGGACATCTTGAAGCTGTCACCGGAGACCGCGAAGGACGCGGCGAGGAGGCCCTGGGTGGTCATGCCGCCCAGGACCGCGGCGGCGGCGAGGCCGGGGACCACGACGAGCGCGAACCTGCGCCACAGGGTGCCGCCGCCGGCTTCGTGCTGCTCAGGCGCGTCCCGAGACGCCTCAGGCGCCTCGTCGGAAGCCTTGGGCATGAGTACCTCCAGTGTTCCGCCGCCGGGGGCGGCGAGGGGGAGCGAAACTTGCGCCGGAGCACGCCACGCGTGTTACATGGAACACACCCTACTCGGCGGTAGTGACGAACATTACAATATCGAATGTCACATTTCTAGATGGCACATTCAATGTTGCGGACTCGTATCCGGCGCACTACGAGGCCCGTGACTGACCCGGAGAGAGATCAGCCGTGCCCCCAGAGCGCAGAGCAGAACCATCCGCCGCCGCCCCCGAGGAGGACCCCCGCTTCGACTACGACGTCATCGTCGTGGGGTCGGGATTCGGCGGCTCCGTCAGCGCCCTCCGCCTCACCGAGAAGGGTTACCGCGTCGGTGTCCTCGAAGCGGGCCGACGCTTCACGCCCGAGACGCTCCCGTCCTCGTCCTGGGACCTGAAGAACTTCCTGTGGGCCCCGCAGGCCGGCCTGTACGGCATCCAGCGCATCCACCTGCTGCGCGACGTGATGATCCTCGCCGGGGCCGGGGTGGGCGGCGGCTCCCTCAACTACGCCAACACCCTCTACCACCCCATGGACCCGTTCTTCGAGGACCCCCAGTGGGGGCACATCACCGACTGGAAGACGGAGCTCGCCCCGTTCTACGACCAGGCCCGCCGGATGCTCGGCGTGCGCACCAACCCCACCGTCACCCCCTCCGACGTGCACCTGAAGGCGGTCGCGGAGGACATGGGCGTCGGCCACACCTTCCGCCTCACCCCCGTGGGCGTGTGCTTCGGCGACGGGGAGGACGGCGACGGCGCCGAGGCGGCCCCCGGGGAGTCCGTGGGCGACCCCTACTTCGGCGGCGCGGGGCCCGAGCGCCGGGCCTGCACCGAGTGCGGCGAGTGCATGACCGGCTGCCGCCACGGGGCCAAGAACACACTGACCGAGAACTACCTGTACTTCGCGGAGCGCGGCGGCGCCGACATCCACCCCCTGACCAGCGTCGAGCGCGTCCGCGAACTGCCCGGCGGCGGCCTCGCCCTCGACACCGTCCGGACCGACGCGCCCCGGCGGCGGGAGAACGCCCGCACGTTCACCGCGCGCGGCGTCGTGGTGGCCGCGGGCACCTACAACACCCAGACCCTCCTGCACCGGATGCGCGACTCGGGGCTCCTGCCCCGCCTGTCCGCCAGGCTCGGCACGCTCACCCGCACCAACTCCGAGGCGCTCGTGGGCGCCATGAGCAAGCAGGTGCCGCCGCCGGAGGACCTGACGCACGGCGTGGCCATCACGTCCTCCATCCACCCCGACGAGAACACGCACATCGAACCGGTCCGCTACGGCAAGGGCTCCAACGCGATGGGGCTGCTCACCGCCATGCAGGTGCCCGGCGGCGGGAGGATCCCGCGCTGGCTGCGGTTCATGGGGCTGGCGGCGCGCCACCCGTACGTGTTCGTCCGCAGCTTCTCCAACCGCCGCTGGTCGGAGCGGGTCATCATCGGCCTGGTGATGCAGTCGCTGGACAACTCGCTGACCACCTCGGTCCGCAGGGGGGTGTTCGGCGGCCGGAAGAAGCTCACCTCCCGGCAGGGGCACGGCGAACCCAACCCGACGTGGATCCCCAAGGGCCAGGAGGCGGCGACCCGGCTCGCGAAGCGCATCGACGGTTTCCCCGGCGGCACCTGGGGAGACGTGTTCGACATCCCGATGACCGCGCACTTCCTGGGCGGCTGCCCGATCGGGGACAGCCCGGAGAGCGGCGTGATCGACCCCTACCACCGGCTGTACGGGCACCCGGACATCCACGTGGTGGACGGCTCGGCGGTCAGCGCGAACCTGGGCGTGAACCCGTCCCTGACGATCACCGCGCAGGCGGAGCGGGCGATGTCGATGTGGCCGAACAAGGGCGACGATGACCCCCGGCCGGAACAGGGCGCCGGCTACCGCCGGGTCCGGCCGGTCCTCCCACGGTCCCCGGCCGTCCCCGCCGGGTCGTTCGCCGAGCTGCGGTTCGGCACGACGCTGCCCCTGGCGGTGGTGGACGCCTCCTCCCCCGCCGGCGAAGAGGTCGAGGCGAAGGTCGAGGCCGTGGCCGTGGAGGTCGCGGAGACGGTGGAGGCGGCCGAGGGCCCCGGGGACGGCGAGCGGGGATGAGCGCCGGTGCGGGGCCGGACCACCCGGTCCGGGCCCGCACCGGTCGTCCCGTTGGGGCGGCCCGGCGTCCGCACCGGCCGGCGCGGACGCCGGGCCGTCGGCGGCGTGGGGGGCGCCCCGCCCGGGGCCGGGGGGTGCGTCGGGGCGGGGGATCGGAGGTGCGTCGGGGGGGCCGGGAAGGGTGCGGGGGCGCGGGCTGCCTGGGAGCGGACCGTCAGGAGGGGCCCGTCAGGCCCTCCGCCCGCGGATGGCCCCCCTGCTCCCGCTCCAGGTGCTCCATCGCCAGGGCGAAGTGCTCGCCCATGACGGTGGTGAGGTTCTCCGCCATCGCCTGGGCGAGGACCGCGTCCACGGCCTGCTGCGCGAGCGGGCGCACGCGCCGGATGAGTTCGGCCATCTCGGCGGTCTCCTCGCTGCGGACGACCGTGCCGGGGGCGTGTTCGGCGATGATGTGCTCGGAGACCAGGCGGACCATGTGCTCGGCGACGCCGCCGACCTTGTCGCGCAGGTTCTCGGCTATGTCCAGGACCGAGCCCACGCTCATGCCGAGCTTGACGAGCTCGACGCCCGCGTGCAGCAGCCGGGGGCTGGGGACCCTGAAGCGCAGGCCGTCGCGTTCGAGGACACGCAGGTCGAGGGCGCGCTTTATGGTCTTGGGCGTCACACCCTTGCCGAAGAGGTCCCGGAGTTCCCCGAGCGTGACGTAGTCGGCTATCTCGTCGCTCCAGGCGTCCCCTATGGCCGACTCGAAGCCGAGGATGTCGGAGAGGTCGCCGCCGCGCTCCCAGACCCGGAACATCTCACCGATGTTGGCGAACGTGTAGCCCCGCCGCAGCAGCTGGCCGATGAGCCGCAGGCGTGCCAGGTGGGCCTCGGAGTAGATGCCCACGCGGCCCTCCCTGCGGGGAGGAGCGAGCAGACCTCGGTCCTGGTACACCCGGACGTTGCGGACGGTCGTGTCGGCAAGCCGGGCGAGTTCGTCAATGCGGTATTCGGCCATGGGTCCAGCCTAGAGACCTCCCCGAAGGTTACCCGTCAGTAAATCCGCGCCTCCGGGCCATTGCACCATGACAACGAGCATTGTAACGTTTCCGAAACAGGAGTGAGGGGCGTCACACGCCCGCCCGTCGCGACGCCCCCGCCGCCCCCTGCGGGGCCCCGCCCCGCGCTCCTTCGAGGAGGGACCACGTGTCCGGACACACCGCGAAGACACCCCGGCTCACCGACCGGGAGGACATCGCCAGGCGCCTGCTGCGCGGATCGGCGAAGGCCTCCTTCGACCCGCTCGTCGAGATCGACTGGGACGCCCCCGTCGAGGACCTCTGGGGGATGCGGCCCGAACGGGTCTCCCTCTACGGCACCCACCTGTGGGACCGGCTGACCGACGCCGAGCGGCGCAGGCTCAGCCGCCTGGAGATGGCCAGCACCATGGCCACCGGCATCTGGTTCGAGACGATCCTGATGCAGATGCTCGTCCGCCACGCCTACCACAACGACCCCACCACCAACCACGTCCAGTACGCCTACACCGAGATCGCCGACGAGTGCCGCCACACCGTCATGTTCGCCAGGGCGGTCGGGAAGCTGGGGTCCCGCGCCCACCGGCTCGACCCCGCCGCGCACTTCCTCGGCCGGGTCTTCAAGGCCCTCGCCCACGGCCCGCTGATCTTCGGCGGCGCGCTGTTCGTCGAGGAGATCCTCGACCAGCTCCAGCGGGAGATGATCGGCGACGAGGAGATCGAACCCGTGGTCCGCGCCACCTCCCGCATCCACGTGATCGAGGAGGCCAGGCACATCCGCTACGCCCGCGAGGAGTTCCACCGGGACTGGGCCGCCCGCGGCCCCCTCGACCGGGCCTACAGCCGCGTCGTCCTCGGACTGGTGACCTACTACTCCGCCACCCGGCTGGTGCACAGGAAGGTCTACGCGCAGCTCGGCCTCGATCCCCGGGAGGCCGCGCGGGCGGCCCGGCGCAACCCCCGCTTCATCGACAGCAAGACCCATCTGTCGCGCAAGGCCGTGAGGACGCTCGGCTCCGCCGGGGCGATCTCCGGCCCCGGCGCGTACTTCTGGCGCAGGGCGGGGCTGCTCGGGCGCTGACGGCGCCCGCCCCCTCCCCCTCTGCCCTTCCCCCTCCGTCCCTCCCGCCCCCGGCGCCCCCGCACCGCCGCGGCCGGGAGCGGCGCCCGGCCGGCGTCCGCGCGCGGGCACCGGCAGGCACCGGCAGGCACCGAACCTACTCGCGAGTAAATTTCCCATCTCAACCCATTGCATTGTGACAATGCTCGTTGTAACGTTCCCGCAATGACTGTGGAGGAGATCACATGACGCCCCCCTCGCCGCGCCACCTGCGCCGGCTGCCCGGCCGGAACGCCGTCGTCACCGGCGCCTCGGGAGCCTTCGGCAGCGCCACCGTGGCCGTCCTCCGCCACCTCGGCGTGAACGTCGTCGGCATCGACCGCAAGCCCTCCCCCGGCGTCATCGGCTGCGACGTCACCGACGACGGGCAGGTGCGGGACGGCGTCGCGGAGGCCGTCGAACAGCTCGGCGGACGCCTGGACCTGCTCGTCCACTACGCGGGCGTCGGCCCCTCCGTGGACATCGGCCACGCCCCCGGCTCCCCCGCCCACCAGGCGCTGGAGGTCAACCTCCTGGGCACCTGGCGGGTGACCGCGGCCGCGATGCCCTCCCTGCTCGAGAGCAGGGGGCGGATCGTCGTCACGTCGTCGCTGCTGGCCAACCTCCAGCTCCCGCTGGCGGGCGCCTACACGGTCTCCAAGCGCGCGGTCGCCGCCTACGCCGACTGCCTCCGCGCCGAGTACGGGACCCACGTCGGCGTGACGACCGTGTTCCCCGGCTACGTCGACACCCCCATCCACGACAGCTCCCGGGCCACCGGCGCCTCCCTCGACGGCCTCGTCCCCGCCGAGCGGACGCGGGACACGGTGATGGCCGTCGTCCGGGCCGCCGCCGCCCGGCGCGCACCGCGCGACGTGGCCTCCACCGCCCTGGGCACCGCTGCCCTGCACCTGACCAGGCACTTCCCCGGCGCCACCGAGCAGATCGTCTCGCTCCAGCTCGGCCTGCTGCTCGCGGACGGCGCCTTCGACGGGGCGGAGATCGCCCGGGGCCTCCACGCACGCCACGGCGGCCCCGCCACCCAGAACGCGTCCTGAGGAGGGACCAGATGACTGCGGAGACCACGGCCGGGCCCCGGCTCACCGACCGGGAGGACATCGCCAAGCGCCTGCTGCGCGGATCGGCGAAGGCCTCCTTCGACCCGCTCGTCGAGATCGACTGGGACGCCCCCGTCGACCCCGGCATGTGGGCCATCCGCCCCGAGCGGATCTCCCTCTACGGGACGTACCTGTGGGACCGGCTCTCCGACGCCGAGCGCAAGGAGCTCTCACGCCTGGAGGTGGCCAGCGTCGCGACCATCGGCATCTGGTTCGAGACGATCCTGATGCAGATGCTCGTGCGCCACGCCTACCACAACGACCCCACCACCAACCACGTCCAGTACGCCTACACCGAGATCGCCGACGAGTGCCGCCACACCGTCATGTTCGCCAAGATGGTGCAGAAGCTCGGCTGGGAGGCGCACCGGCTGGACCCGGTCACCTACCACCTGGGCCGCGTCTTCAAGGCCATCGCGCACGGCCCGCTGATCTTCGCGGGGGCGCTGTTCGTCGAGGAGGTGCTCGACCAGCTCCAGCGCGAGGCCGTGCCGGACGAGCAGATCCTCCCCCTGGTGCGCTCGGTCGCCCGCATCCACGTGGTGGAGGAGGCGCGGCACATGCGCTACGCCCGCGAGGAGTTCCAGCGCGACTGGGTCACCCGCGGCCCCCTCAACCGGGCCTACAGCCGCATCGTCCTCGGACTGGTGACCTACTACTCCGCCACCCGGCTGATCAACCCCAAGGTGTACGCGCAGGTGGGGCTCGACCCGAAGGAGGCCTACGAGGTCGCCCGGAAGAACCCGCACTGGATCGGCACCAAGACCTGGGCCGCGCGCAAGGTGGTCGGCACCCTGGGCACCGCCGGGGCCATCACCGGACTGGGGCGGTACTTCTGGCGCAAGGCCGGGCTCCTCGGCTGACGCGTCCCCGCGGGACCGCCCGCACGGCCCGCTCCCCGGGGGCGCCCCTCCGCGGGACCCTCCCCGCCGCCGTCGGACCGCCGCGCACCGCGACCGGCCCCCGGCCCCACAGACCCGCCGCCGGAAGACGAGACGCGCCACGTCTTCCGGCGGCGGCCCCGACCTCCCGGGGGCGAAACGCGCCACGCCCCCGGGAGCCGCACCTCCCGGAGGCGAACGCGCCTCGCCTCCGGGCGGCGACTCCCCCGGGGGCGTACGCGCCACGTCCCCGGGGGCCACACCCCCGCCTCGGGAGGCACCACCCCGGGCCGGTTCGCACGAAGGGACCAGAACGTGACCGAAGCACCCCCGCACTTCCGGGTGGCCGTCATCGGGTCGGGATTCGCCGGCCTCGGCATGGCCGTCCGGCTCAAGCAGGCCGGTCTGGACGACTTCGTGGTCCTGGAGCGCGCCGACGACGTCGGCGGCACCTGGCGCGACAACGACTACCCGGGCGCCGCCTGCGACGTCCCCTCCCACCTGTACTCGTTCTCGTTCGCGCCCAACCCGCACTGGAGCCGCACGTTCTCCCCCCAGTCCGAGATCTGGGAGTACATGAAGCGGGTGGCCGGGGAGTACGGCGTGGACCGGCACGTGCGCTACGGCAGCGACGTGCGCTCCGCGCGGTGGGAGCCCGACGGCAACCGCTGGCGGATCACGACCGACGGCGGCACGGTGACCGCCCAGTTCCTGGTGAGCGGGGCCGGCCCCCTCGCCGACCCGTCCTACCCCGACATCAAGGGCCTGGACTCGTTCGAGGGCAAGCTGTTCCACTCCGCGGAGTGGGACCACGGCCACGACCTCGCCGGCCGGAGGGTCGCGGTGATCGGCACCGGGGCGTCGGCCATCCAGTTCGTCCCCCGGATCCAGCCGGAGGTCGGCGCCCTGACGCTGTTCCAGCGGACCGCCCCGTGGGTGATGTTCCGCCACGACCGCGACATCACCAGGGTCGAGAGCTGGCTGTACCGGACCTTCCCGGTCACTCAGCAGATCGCGCGCAAGAGCATCTACTGGGGTCGGGAGACCTACATCCTCGGCTTCGCCAAGAACCCGAGGCTGCTCACCGTCGTGGAGCGGCTCGGCAGGGCCAACATCGCCCGCAGCGTCAAGGACCCCGTGCTGCGGGCCAAGCTCACCCCGGACTTCCGGGCGGGCTGCAAGCGCATCCTGATGTCCAACGACTACTACCCGGCGCTGGCCAGGCCCAACGTCGACGTGGTGACCGACGGCATCACGGAGATCCGCCCCCACGCGGTCGTCACCCGGGACGCGTCGGGCCGCGAGACCGAGCACGAGGTCGACACCGTCATCCTCGGCACCGGCTTCCACGTCACCGACCCGCCGATCGCCCAGCGCATCCTCGACGCGGAGGGCCGCTCCCTGGCCGAGCACTGGGGCTCCGACGTGCGGGCGTTCCGGGGCACCACGGTCGCCGGCTTCCCCAACGCCTTCGTGCTGGCCGGGCCGAACACCGGGCTGGGGCACACCTCCCAGGTGTTCATGATCGAGGCGCAGATCCGGTACACGATGGAGGCGCTCAAGTACCTCTGCAAGCACGGGCTCGACCGGTTGGACGCGCGCCCGGAGGCGGAGAGGGCCTACAACGACATGGTGGACGAGTCCATGGAGGGCACCGTGTGGGTGTCCGGCGGCTGCGACAGCTGGTACCTGAACGAGGAGGGGCGCAACACGACGCTGTGGCCCACCTTCACGTGGGACTTCGCGCTGCGCACCCGCTGGTTCGACCCGCACAACTACGACCTGCGGGTGGACCGCGCTCGCACGCGCGGCGCCCGCCGCCCCGCCGTCGCGGCCCGGGGGCCGGCGGTCGGCGGAACGAGAAGGAGAGGGAGAAGGAGGGCCGATGAGCGGGTTCGGTGATGACGAGGAGGAGTACCGGGGCACGGTCACGGTCGTGCTGCCCGGTCCGTCCGACGGGGAGGACGGCGCCGCCGTCGAGGTGGACGCCCACCTCGCGGGCAACTTCTCGCCCCTGACCGGCGACTACCGGTGGCGGGGCCGCCTGTCCGCGAGCCCCGAGGTGACCTCGGCCTTCCGGGAGGGCGCGCGCACCGTCGTGGTCCGCACGCCGGACGGGTTCGAGGGCACCGGCGCCCTGGGCGAACCCAACCTGTGGGGAGGCCACCCGGTCAACGGGGCGGGCTCCCCTCCCTTCGCGGTCCCCCGGATCGACGTCGACGAGCTCGACGCCTGACCCCCCGAACGTCCCCCCGGGCCACGCGCCGACCCGGGGGGACACCCCCGCGGCGCGACCGCCGTCCCGTCCCCGCCCCGGGGCGGCACCCCTGAGCACCCCCAGAGCGAGAGGCAACCCCGATGGCCATCCGACACGTGGGCCGCGCCCGCGAACTCCAGGTCCGCTCCGCCGACGGCACGCTGCTGCACGCCGAGGTCCGCGGCCCCGAGGACGGGCCGACCCTGGTCCTCGCCCACTGCTGGGCGACGTCGCTGGCCTCGTGGGGGCCGGTGGTGCGCGAGCTGGACCCGAACCTGCGCGTGGTGCTCTACGACCAGCGCGGACACGGCCGCTCGCAGACGCCCCTGACCCGGGCCGGGTACAGCACGGACAAACTGGCCGACGACCTGTGCGCCGTGCTGGAGGCGACCGTCCCCGAGGGGCGCCGGGCCGTGGTCGCCGGGCACAGCATGGGCGGGATGACGATCATGGCCGCCGGGGACCGCAGGGTGTTCCGGGACAGGGCGGGGGCCGTGCTGCTCACCAACACCGGGTGCACCCAGCTGCCGAAGCGCTCCACCGCCATCCCGCTGCCCGGCCCGCTGGGCGCGCTGGGCGCGAGGGCGTTCCTCCAGGCTCCGCTCCCCCTGGGCCCGGCCAACGCGGTGAGCGCGCGGGCGCTGAAGTTCCTGGTGATGGGCAAGGAGGCGGACCCGCGCACGGTGAGGCTGTGCGCGAGGCTGGTGCACGCGTGCGGCGGCGTGCCGCGCGGCCGGTGGGGCGGGGTGATGAGCGGGCTGGAGCTGGACGACACGGCGCGGCGGATCTCGGCGCCCACCGTCGTGGTGGTGGGCACGCAGGACAAGCTGACCCCTCCGTGGCACGCGCACCACATCGCCGGTCTGCTCCCGAACTGCGAGGAGGTGCGGGAGGTCCCCGGCACCGGCCACATGGGCCCGCTGGAGAACCCGCGCGTCCTGTCCGACCTGCTGGAGAAGCTCGCCGTCGACCACCTGCGGGCGGAGCTCGCCGCCTGAGGCACGGCGCCCCGGCACCGGGCCCGACCCCCTCTGCACGTCACCGGAGGTGCCGACGTGCCTCCGCGGCGAACCGGGGAGCCCCCGCCCGCTCCAGCAGGGCGAGGACGCCGGGAACCGTCGTCGAAGGAAGCGAAAGCCCCGGCGGGCGGGTCAGAGGTCGCGGGACAGGGTCGGGACCACGTGCTCCGAGACCTCCGAGTGCACCTGGTGCAGCCGCGTCTGCACGGCCCGCCGCAGCTTGGCCAGGCACTCGACGAGGGTGATGTCGTCCCCCACCAGGCCGCCCTTGGCCACGGTCGGGGTCCCGTCCAGCGGTCCTCCGCTGAGGTGCCCGTGCACCGCCAGGGGCACGACCTCGCCGCCGACGTCGAAGGCGTGCACGTCCAGCTCGTCCAGCAGGCTCGCGACGAGGTCCCCCCCGGTCAGGTAGAGGCCGCTGGGCAGGGCGTGGGCGCCCGTGGTGTCGGCCACGTCGTTGACGACGTCGGCCACCAGGCGGGCGATCCGGCCGGGCAGTTCGGCCCGAGCCTGGGCGGGCATCCCCCGCACCCGCTCGGCCGGGGTGACCAGCCTCAGCACGCACAGCTCCGGGAACCCCGAGGACGTCAGCTGGTCGGTCAGCTCCGCGGCGACCTCGTCCCCGTGCCCGCTCCCCGGGTCGGCGAGGGCCACCGCGTCCACGTCCACGAAGCGCACCGCTCCCGTGCGCGCCACCGTGGCCAGCTGCCGCCGGGTCAGGTCGGTGGTGCTGCCGACCACGCCGAGCAGCGGTCCGCGCGACCCCGCCTGGCCGCGCAGCCGCAGCGCGTACGCCAGCAGCGCGCCCGTCGGCCCGGGGTCGACGGACACCCACACGACCCCGTCCCGCTGGTGGGCCTCGGCGGCGGCCTCCGCGATGTCGGTGAGGTGCTGCTCGGTGCTCGCGTCGCAGACCACGACGGGCTCGTCACCGGCCAGGAGCTCCGAGGTCAGCATCGCGTGGGTGACCTGTCGGACCGGGACGTGCCGCACAGGGAGGTCGCACTGGGCGGCGAGGATGTCCGCGACCACGCTGGTCGTCATGGGGAAGAGGGGGTCCACCGCCAGCTCCGTGCGTTCCAGCGGCAGCCCGTGGAGCAGTTGCAGGCCGTCCTCGGTGATCCGGCCGGACGCCGGGAAGGCGGGGCTGAACAGCACCCGCACCCGCGTCCCCGCGGGCACCCGCTCGCGGACCGCGTCGTAGGCGGCCTCCAGTTCGGCGCCGATGTTGCCGCGCAGCGTGGAATCGGTGCGCTTGACCACCAGACCCACCGGCCACACGGCTTCGACCACGTCGGTGACCAGGTCGGCGGCCTGGTCGGCAGGGACGTGCCGGCTGTCGAGGTTGGCCACGACCACGTCGTAGTCCCCGGCCACCTGGCTCACGTGCTCCGGGGTCACCGTGGCCACGCGCATCCCGGTCCGGGCGAACCTGGCACCGGTGGCGTTCGCGCCGGTGAGGTCGTCTGCGACCACGAGGACCTGGGCCACGACACGTCTCCTTCGGTCTTCGGGACGAAACCCTGGGGCAACCTCCCCCCAACATAGGGCCACGGGGAGGCGCCGCAGGCCCGGGACGCCGCCGGGGACCCGGTCCGCCGTCCGCACCTCCCGGGGCGGGGGCGCAGCCCCTCCCCCTCTCCGCCGGCTCCCGTCCCCCCGGAGCCCGCCCGCGCCCGCCCTAGAGGGCGACGACCGCGCGGGTGCGGGCGCTGCGCCTCGCCGCCTCGATGACCTCCAGGCCGTGGACGACCTCGTGCAGGTCCACCGGCAGGGGCTCCCCCTCGCCGACCGCGTCGCGCACGCCCGCGTAGAACTCCGGGTAGGCCCCGCGCGCCGACGGCACGCGGCGGGTGTCCCCGTCCACCCCGAGCACGCCCCACCGCTCCTCGGGGACCACGCCCCAGTCGGGGGCGTCGGGCCGCTCGCCCGCCGCCAGCCTGGCCTCCTGCCCGTCCATGCCGTGGCTGGTGAAGGCCCCGTGGTCGCCCAGCACCCGGAAGCGCGGTCCGCCCTGGCCGGTGAGCGCGCCCATCCACAGGTGGGAGCGCGTGCCCCGGACGTGTTCGAGCGCGAGGAACACGTCGTCGTCGGCGCCGACCCCCTCGCGGAGGGCGTCGACCTCGGCGTAGACGGAACCGACCGGGCCGAACAGGTTGACCGCCTGGTCGATGAGGTGCGGCCCCAGGTCGTAGAGCAGGCCCGCACCGGCCTCCACCCCGCCGGCCTCCCGCCAGGTCCCCTTCGGGCGGGGCCGCCAGCGCTCGAACCGCGACTCGAACCGGTGCACGCGGCCCAGGGCCCCGTCCTCGATCAGGTTCCACAGGGTGAGGAAGTCGGCGTCCCACCGGCGGTTCTGGTAGACGGTGAGCACCCGGTCGAGCTTGTCCGCCAGGTCGGTGAGCTCACGCGCCTGCCGCGCGGTGAGCGCGAAGGGCTTGTCGACCACGACGGCCATCCCGGCCTCCAGCGCCGCACGGGCGAGGGGCGCGTGGGTGTCGTTGGGCGTGGTGACGACGGCGATCTCGTACCGGTCGGCGTCGGCCCACAGGTCGGCGACGGCGGAGTAGACGGTGACCCCCGGGTACCGCGCCTGGACCGCGCTCCGGCGGCCCGGGTCGCCGGTGACGACGGCGGACAGCCGCAGCCCCGGGACCGCGTCGACGAGGGGCGCGTGGAAGACCTCCCCGCCCTTGCCGTAGCCGATGAGGGCGACGTGCAGCTCGGGCCCGTCGTGCCCTGGGGCGCCGTTCCCCGGCGTTCCCCGGTCCGGTCCATGGGGTGCGTCAGCCATGTCCCCAATCTAGGGCCTCGCCCGGCGGGAAACCGGTGTGCCCCCTCCGAACAGCATGTTTCGCCATTGTTACGAAAGGTTTTGCAAAATATGTAGACATTTGCAGAGAAGGGGGCTTGCATCTCTTCCAGGTATGCCATGGGTCACACGACCCCCCGGGGGCGGCGCCGGACCGGCGGCGCCCCCGTCAGATGACCGAGGGAGAACCACCCCCATGCCGAGACCAGACCCCAGGGTCCGCCGCCACCTGGCCGCGGCGGCCGCGGCCGGAACCGTCCTCCTCGTCGCCTCCGGGTGCGGATTCCTCAGCGGCGAGGGCGGCGGCGGGACCGTCGACACCTCCGACCTCGACTGCTCCCCCTACGAGCAGTGGGCCGACACCGGGGGCACCGTCGACGTCTACGCCTCCATCCGCGACATGGAGGGCGACCTCCTGGAGGAGTCCTGGGCCGAGTTCGCCGCCTGCACCGGGATCACCGTCCAGTACGAGGGAAGCGGGGAGTTCGAGGCCCAGCTGCCCATCCGCCTCGACGGCGGCAACGCCCCCGACCTGGCCTTCATCCCCCAGCCCGGCCTGCTCCAGCGAGCCGCCGCCGACGGCCACGCCGTCCCGGTCTCCGACGGTGTCCGCGAGAACGTCGAGGCCGGCTGGAGCGAGGACTGGCAGGGCTACGCCACCGTCGACGGCGACCTCTACGGCTCCCCCCTGGGCGCCAACATGAAGTCGATGGTCTGGTACTCGCCGACGTACTTCGCCGACAACGGCCACGAGATCCCCCAGACGTGGGACGAGATGCTCGAACTCAGCGACACCATCGCCGAGTCCGGCACCAAGCCGTGGTGCGTGGGCTTCGAGTCCGGCGACGCCACCGGCTGGCCCGGCACCGACTGGATCGAGAACGCGCTCCTGCGCACCTCGGGCACCGACGCCTACCACGAGTGGATCGCCCACGACATCCCCTTCGACGCGCCCGAGGTCGAGGAGGCCTTCGACCTGGCCGACGGGATCATCCGCAACGAGGACTACGTCAACGGCACCTTCGGCGGCGTGGACAGCATCGCCGTCACGTCCTTCCAGGAGGCCGGGCTCCCGCTGCTCGACGGCGGCTGCGCCATGTACCTGATGGGCTCGTTCTACGGCGCCCAGTTCGAGGACGACGTCGAGGTCGGCGAGGACGGCGACGTCTACGGGTTCGTCCTGCCCCCCATGGAGGCGGGCACGGAGGTGCCCATCATGGGCGGCGGCGAGTTCGTCGTGGCCTTCGACGACCGGCCCGAGGTCGTGGCCATGCACGAGTACCTGTCCTCCGGCGACTTCGCGAACAGCCGCGCCTCCCTGGGCTCGTGGGTCTCCGCCCACCAGGACCTGGACCCGGCCAACCTGGCCGACCCCACGGACCAGTTCACCGCCGAGGTCCTCAACGACCCCGACACCGTCTTCCACTTCGACGCCAGCGACGCGATGCCCTCGTCCGTCGGTACCAACGTGTTCTGGACCGGCATCATCGACTGGATCACCGGCAGCTCCACCGGAGACGTCCTGGAGACCGTCGAGTCCGCCTGGCCGTAACCCCCTCCCCCACCCCCGCACGGGGTCCGGCACGGTCCCGCCGGACCCCGTCACACCTCCTGGTACCGACAAGGGGTCTCCATGGAGTACTCGTTCCTGTCCGAGCTTCCCAAGATCGTGTGGATGCTCATCGGGATCGCCTCCTTCCTGGCCGCCATCGGGCTCCTGCTCGTCCTCGTGGACGTGCCCCGGACCCGGCGCGACCGCTGGCAGGCGTTCCTCTTCCTCGCGCCGGCGCTGGTCCTCCTCGTCGGAGGCCTGGTCTACCCGGCACTGCGCACCACCGTGCTGTCCTTCCACGACCGCTCCGGGGAGGAGTTCGTGGGCCTGGCCAACTACGTGTGGATGTTCCAGCGCCCGGAGATCCTCCTCGTCCTGCGCAACACCCTCCTGTGGGTGGTGTTCGCCCCCGTCCTGGCCACCGCCATCGGCCTGCTCTACGCGGTGCTCATCGACCGCTCCCGGTTCGAGTCGGTCGCCAAGTCCCTCGTGTTCATGCCGATGGCGATCTCGTTCGTCGGCGCGAGCATCATCTGGCGGTTCGTCTTCGCCTACCGGCCCGCCGACCAGGAGCAGTACGGCCTGTTCAACCAGATCGTCGTGTGGCTGGGCGGCGAACCGCGGCTGTGGCTGCTCGAACAGCCCCTCAACACCTTCCTGCTGATCCTGGTGCTGATCTGGGTCCAGGCCGGGTTCGCGATGGTCGTGCTGTCCGCGGCCATCAAGGCCATCCCCTCCGAGACGGTCGAGGCCGCGCGCATCGACGGCGCGGGCGCGTGGCAGCTGTTCACCCGGATCACCCTGCCCTCGGTGTGGCCGACCGTGCTGGTCGTGCTCGTCACCATCACCGTCCAGACCCTGAAGGTCTTCGACATCGTCCGCACCATGACCGGCGGCAACTACGGCACCAGCGTGATCGCGAACGAGATGTACAGCCAGGCCTTCCAACAGGGACAGACCGGCCAGGGGTCCGCGCTCGCGGTGTTCCTCTTCGTCCTGGTCGTCCCGCTGGTGGTGCTGCAGATCCGCCGCACCCGCAAGGCGAGGGAGCTCTCATGACCCCGACGAAGAACCCCCCGCGCCCGGGCGGCCCGACGGGCGCCGGAGCGGGGCGCGGCCCCCGGGGCGGTCGGGGGCCCCGGCCCTCCGGCGCCGCCGCCCGGGTGCGCCGCAGGCTCAGCGGCTCGGCCGCGGGCCTGGCCGCGCTCGTGATCGCGGTGGTGTGGACGGTGCCCACGGCGGGCCTGCTCATCTCCTCGTTCCGCCCGGCCGAGCAGATCCGCACGACCGGGTGGTGGACGTTCCTGTCCTCCCCCGACGTGACCCTGGACAACTACCGCGACGTGCTGTTCGGCTCCGCGAACGACGGACGGCTCGCCAGCCACCTGGTGAACTCGTTCGTCATCACCCTCCCCTCCACGGTGTTCGTGCTGGGCGTGGCCGCGCTCGCCGCGTACGCGCTGGCGTGGATCGACTTCCGCGGCCGGGACTGGCTCTTCCTGGGCATCTTCGCCCTCCAGATCGTCCCGTTGCAGATGTCGCTGGTGCCGATGCTGCGGTTCTTCTCGCAGGGGGTCGCGGTCGGCGGCGTCCAGGTGCTGCCCGCGTGGGAGCTGACCGGGGCGATGGCGTTCACGAACGTGTGGGTGGCGCACGCGGTCTTCGGGCTGCCGCTGGGCGTGTTCCTGCTGCACAACTTCATCTCGCAGCTGCCGAGGTCGCTGTTCGAGGCGGCCAGGGTGGACGGGGCGGGCCACGGCCGGATCTTCCTGCGGATCGTGCTCCCGCTCATCACCCCGGCCCTGGTCTCGCTGGGGATCTTCCAGTTCCTGTGGGTGTGGAACGACCTGCTGGTGGCCCTGATCTTCACCGGCGGGGACACGGCGACCGCGCCGCTGACCGTCCGGCTCGCGGAGCTGGCCGGAACGCGCGGGGAGGCCTGGCACCGGCTCACCGCGGGCGCCTTCGTGTCGATGGTCGTGCCGCTGACCGTGTTCTTCCTGCTTCAGCGCTACTTCGTGCGCGGCCTGCTCGCGGGCAGCGTCAAGGGCTGACGGGCGCCGCACCCCCGCGGGCGCCGTCCGCGGGGGCGGTGCCCGCGGGGCCGCGGCTGCCCGGGCTCCGGCCCTCAGCCGCCCCGCAGGGCGGCCCGCGCCGTCTCCAGGGTCGTCGTCCGGTAGGCGGCTCCGAACAGGCACACGTGCACGAGCAGCGGGTGCAGCTGGTGCAGGGCGACGCGGGAGCGCCACCCGTCGGCCAGGGGCGCCACCTCGTTGTAGGCGTCCCTCACCCGTTCCAGGTAGGGCAGCCCGAACAGCGCGAGCATGGCGAGGTCGGCCTCCCGGTGCCCCCCGTGGGCCGCCGGGTCGATCAGCACCGCGTCCCGGGCCCCCCACAGCACGTTGCCGCTCCACAGGTCTCCGTGGATGCGGGAGGGCGGCTCGGGGTCGCCCGCCAGGTCCGCGACCGAGTCCACGACCTTCTCCACGGTGCGGCCGTCCCCGGGGGTGAGCCCGCCCTGGTCGAGGGCCTGGCGCAGGTAGGGGCGGAGCCGCTGCTCGGCGTAGAAGCGCGGCCAGTCGTAGGAGGGGGTGTTGTCCAGGGGGAGGGGGCCCACGTAGCCCGGCCAGTCGGCCCCGAAGCGGTCGGCGCCGGTGAGGTGGGTGCCCGCGAGCCTGCGGCCCAGGCGCTCGGCCGCGCCGGCGGTGGGCTCGCACTGCTCGACCCACGGGAGGACGAGCAGGCGGTCGTCCCAGGCCATGACCTCGATGGCGGGCGAACCGAAGGCGCGCCCCAGCCAGTCGAGCCCGCACGCCTCGGCGACGAGCACACCGCTGGCCGGGGCTCCCCGCACCAGGGACTTGACGAAGAGGCGGGTGCCGTCGGTGAGCTCGGCGAAGGAGATCTCCCAGTCGTGGCTGCTGCCCGCGCGGGCGGCGCGCCCGACCTCCCTGCCGAGCAGGGTGGCCAGGCGCTCGGCCATGGTGCCGTGGACGGGGTCCCGGCGGCGGCCCTCCCGGGGCCCCTCGCCGTCGTCCCCGCCGAAGGCACACACGATCGGTTCCCCCTCCACCCGCGCTACCCCCGCAGCCGGGTGACGAGCTCGCTCGTGAGGCCCTTGGCCGCGGCCTCCACCATGTTGAGGACGGCGGTGAAACCGTCGTCGCCGCCATAGTAGGGGTCGGGCACCTCCGGGTTGGGACCGCCGCCGGGCGCAAAGGACCGGTAGAGCCGCAGCCGCGACATGTCGAAGCCGTGCTTGTCGCCGTGCTCGTCGACGAAGCGCCTGACCTCGTCGAGGTTGTCCAGGTCCATGGCCAGGACCAGGTCGCGTGTGGCCAGGTCGGACGGGTCGAACTGGCGGGCGGTGTGGTGGGTCAGGTAGCCGTGCACGCGCAGCGTGGACGCGGCGCGCGGATCCATCTCCCCGCCCACGTGCCAGTGGCCGGTGCCGGAGCTGTCGACCTCGACGAGGTCTCCCAGTCCGGCGCGTTCGAGGTCGGCGGTGAGGACCTTCTCCGCCATGGGCGACCGGCAGATGTTGCCCAGGCACACCACACTGACACGGTAGGGACCGGCGGGATCACGGGGTTCCGGCAAGCTCATGCCCCAACCGTAACGAAAAACGGGTGCCGCCACCCGCTCCCCCTCCAGCGCGTCCGCTCCGTCCCCCGGTGTCACCCCTTGGGCAGGCGCACCACGGTGACGAAGAAGTCGTCGATCTGGCGGACCACCTTGATGAACTGGTCGAAGTCCACCGGCTTGGGCACGTAGGCGTTGGCGTGCAGGCGGTAGCTCCGCAGCACGTCCTCCTCGGCCTCGGAGGTGGTGAGCACCACGACGGGGATGTGCGCGAGGTCCTCGTCGTTCTTGACCTCCTCCAGCACCTCCCGGCCGTCCTTGCGGGGCAGGTTGAGGTCGAGGAGGATCAGGTGCGGACGGGGCGCGTCGGCGAACTCCCCCTCGCGGCGGAGGAACCGGAGGGCCTCGACGCCGTCGGAGACCACGTGCAGGCGGTTGCCCAGCTTGTGTTCCTCGAACGCCTCCTTGGTCATCAGGACGTCCCCTGGATCGTCCTCGACCAGCAGCACCTCGATGGGATGCACCAACATGACCTCGCTCAAACTTCCAGACCCCTGACTCAGGGCCCCACCCCGTGGTCGGGGGGAACCGTACCGCCACCGGCGGCGGGCGGGGCGGGTCGCCCGTCCCCGGACATGTCGTCCGCGTCCGTGCTCTCCGCTCCGGTGTCGCCGTCGCCCGTGGGCTGTCGTGCGGCCGTCGGCACCGAGGCCTCGGGGGTGTCGGCCTCGGCGTCCTCGGTGCCCTCGTCTCCGATATCGACGGGAGCGCCTCCGACGGTTCCCCTCTCCGGGGCCGCCGTGTCGTCCTCGTGTTCGGAATCCGCGGGCAAGGACCAGCATATGCGGGTTCCGGTCTGCCCGGAGTCGCCTTCGCCGGAGGTTTCGGCCCCCTCAGGGGTCCCGGACCCGGTGTCGAGCCAGATCCTGCCCCCGTGGAACTCCACGATCTTCTTGCACATGGCCAGGCCGATGCCGGTGCCCGTGTACTTCTCCCTCGTATGCAACCGCTGGAAGATCACGAAGATGCGCTCGGCGTACTGCGGTTCGATCCCGATCCCGTTGTCGGCGCAGCAGAACACCCACTCGTCGCCCTGCCGCTCCACGCCGAGGTGGACCCGCGGGTCCTCGTCGCCGCGGAACTTGACCGCGTTGCCCACCAGGTTGAAGAACACCTGCGTGAGCAGGGTGCGGTCGCCCTGCACGGTCGGCATCGGATCCCAGGTGACCTCGGCGCCCACCTCCTCCAGGCGGGTGGACAGGCTGCTCAGGGCGTCGTCCAGGGCGGCGTCCAGGTTGACCGAGGCGAAGTTCCTGGTCCGCCCGACGCGGGAGAACGCCAGCAGGTCGTTGATGAGGGTCTGCATGCGCTTGGCGCCCTCGACGGCGAAGTCGATGTAGGAGTCGGCCCGTTCGTCGAGCTGCCCCTGGTAGCGGCGCTGGAGCAGCTGGCAGAAGCTCGCCACCTTGCGCAGCGGCTCCTGGAGGTCGTGGGAGGCGACGTAGGCGAACTGCTCCAGCTCCAGGTTGGAGCGGCGCAGCTCCTCGGTCTGGTGCTCCAGCAGCGTGGACTGCTCCTGGAGCTTGCGCCGCGCGGACGCCACCTCGTCCAGGTCCTGGACGATGCGCTCGCGCATGGAGTCGACGTCCCGGCCCAGCCGGACGATCTCCGGCGGCCCGTGCAGGGAGATGCGGTGGGCGTAGTAGCCCTCCGAGACCTGGCGCATGTGCCCGGCCAGTTCGTCCAGGGGACGCAGCACCCACTGCTGCAGCATCACCCACAGGAACACCGACAGGAAGACCACGACCAGCCCCACCAGCACCAGGAGGGCGACAACCTGCTGGGTGGCCAGGGTCAGCCCCTCCCGCGCCTGGTCGATCTCGCTCTGGAGCTGCTGGGTCGTGGCGTCGGCGATCCGGGACAGGTCGAGGAACAGCATGCGGCCGCGCTGGAGGTCCTCCCGGGAGATCTCCTGGCCGCTGCTCACCTGCTCCAGCGCGGGCTCGGCGAACTCGTCGGTCCACAGCCGCCCCGCGGCGAGCAGGTCCTCGACGTTGGACTCGACCTCCGGGTTCTCCTCGGCCAGCTCGGAGAGGGCCGCCTGGTTCTCCGCCAGCGTCAGCTGGGAGGCGATGTAGGGCTCCAGGAAGTCCCGGTCCTGCGTGAGGATGTAGCCGCGCAGGGCGTGGTCCTGGCTCAGGTAGGACGAGTGGGTCTGGTCGACGGAGCTGACCGCCGGGGTCAGGGAGTCCACCTGGAGGGCGAGGTTGTCGCGGGCGTTGAGGGCGGCCAGCGTGATGACGGACACGGCCACGACCAGGACGACGGCGACGACCGTCAGGAGGCTGGTGACCCGGCGGCGCAGGCTCCACGACTCGTGGGCCGGGCGCGAGCGCTCCCGGTCGGCCCCGTTGACGAACTGGCCGCCGCCGATCGAGACGCCTCCGAGCAGGCCGGGGCCGGGGTCCGTCCCCGGTCCCTCCGTCGTGTCGGTGTCCATGGCCGTTCCCTCCCGGGTCGGGCTCACTCCAACTCTCCGTGGGTGATGAGCAGCATCGCCACGTCGTCCTGGAGCGGGCCGCCGTTGCTGCGTTCCGCCTCGTCCACCAGGTGTTCCGGCAGGCGGGCCAGTGAGACGCCCTGCCCCAGGACTCCGGTGACCATCCGGCGCAGGCCCGCGACCTCCAGGCGCTCGGGCGGACCGCCGTCGTAGGCGTCCACGAGGCCGTCGGTGTAGAAGAGCACGCTCGCCCCGACGGGCAGGACGACCTCGTCCGTGGCCGTCTCCTCCACCGGGAAGACGCCCAGCGGGGGCTGCGGGGTGACCCGCGTCTCCTCGACCGCGCCGTCCTGGACGATCATGGGCGGCGGGTGTCCCAGGACGCGGAGCCTGACCCGGTCGTCGCCGGTGTCCAGGCTCGCCATGCACAGCGTCGCGTACATCTCCTCCTGGGCGCGTTCGCTGACCAGGATGGCCTCCAGGTTGGGCAGCACCCTGGCCTCGTCGACCCCGCCCATGATGAGGGCGCGCCACGCGATGCGCAGGCTGACCCCGAGGGCGGCCTCGTCGGGGCCGTGCCCGCTCACGTCGCCGATGACGACGTGGGTGGTGCCGTCCTTCTCGACCGCGTCGTAGAAGTCGCCGCCGACCAGGGCGCGCTTGCGGCCGGGCCGGTAGTAGGCGCGGTGGCTGAGCGGCGAGCGCTGGAGCAGGACCTGGGGCAGCAGGCCGCGTTCGAGGCGCATGTTCTCCCGGGCGCGGATGCGCGCCTCGCGGAGCTGCCGTGCGCCCTCGTCGGCGCGGCGGCGCTCCAGGGAGTAGCGGAGGCTGCGGCCGAGCAGGGAGCCGTCGACCTGCCCCTTGACGAGGTAGTCCTGGGCTCCGGCCGCGACCGCGGCGACGCCCTCGTGCTCGTCGTCGAGCCCGGTGAAGACCACGACGGCGGCGGCCGGCGCGCCCTCCAGGATCTCGCGGAGGAGCTCCAGGCCGTGGGCGTCGGGCAGGTTCAGGTCGAGCAGGACGCAGCCGCGGAAGCCCTCCAGGTGCTCACGCGCGTCCGCCAGGGTGGAGACCCAGGTGATGCGGGTGTTCAGGGCTGTGTCGGCGAGCAGTTCCTCGGCGAGGAAGGCGTCGCCCGCGTCGTCTTCGACAAGCAGGACGTCAAGCGATTCGACGGTGGCCTCCACCCGGTCGTTGAGGACGGCGTCGTCGCCCAGGGAGGCGCCGCCGTGGGGGGCAGCGCCGTTGGCGGGAGCGGCCTGTGCCGCCCCCTCACCGATCACCGTCCGGGGATCGTGCCCTGTTCTCCTGGTATCCACTCATCGCCTCTGGTCTGCCGGACCGCGGGTGCCTGCCCCGCACGGCGCGCCGAGGAGATCCCTCGGTGCTTCCCGGCGGTTCGGACCACACGACACACAAACGATAATCGCCCCGGCGACCTGTTGACCAGCAGGCGTAACGAGACACATCCGACGCCGACGGCCGGAACCGCCCCCGGGGCGGCCTCCCGGGGGCCTGCGTCCCGCGTGCCGGGCGCCCGGTGCGACGCCGCCCCCACAACCACGCAGAACCGGCATATGCGCATGCAAGGGCACGTGCAGGACATGACCGCGCGACGCCGGGACCCCTTGCGGCGCGGGGGTGCGGGGACGGGGACGGGGCGGGCCCGGGAGCACGGGCGACACACGGGCGGATTTTTTCACGACGACCCGTCATATCCGTCTTGACAGCCCCTCCCACCTAAATGACATGATGTCATAAAGTTTCCGACACGGAAGGCGGACAGCGCAGATGAGCGCAACGGCCGAGGCCCCCTCGACGGCCGCACCCGGCTCGCCCGAGCTGTTCTCCGAACGGCTCAAGGCCGCGACGTGGAGCGACCACCGGGCCGCCGAGGACCACGGGTTCACCCGGGCCCTCCTCGACGGCTCCCTCCCCCTGGCCGGCTACACCGAGATGGTCGCCCAGCACTACTTCGCCTACGCCGCGCTGGAGGAGGTCGGCCGGAGGCTGTCGGACGACCCCGTCGCCGGAAGGTTCCACTACCCCGAGCTCGAACGGCTCCCCGCGCTCGTCCGCGACCTGGAGCACCTGCTCGGCCCCGACTGGCGCGAGCGGATCTCGCCGGGTCCGGCCACCCGCACCTACGCGGCGCGGATCGAGCAGATGGCCGGCCACCCCGAGGGGTTCGTCGCCCACCACTACACGCGCTACATGGGCGACGTGTCCGGCGGGCAGTTCATCCGCCGCGCCGCCGCCGGGGCCTACGGCCTGTCCGACGGGGCGGGCGTCGCCTTCTACGTCTTCGACGCGCTCGGCAGCCTTCCCCGGTTCCGTGCCGGGTACCGCGAGCGCCTCGACTCCCTCGACCTGGACGAGGCGGCCGCCGCGCGCCTCGTGGCCGAGACCCGGCTCGCCTACCAGCTCAACACCGAGGTGTTCGCCGACCTGGGCCGCGTCCACGCCCCGGCCGCCTGAGGGGCCGCCCGCCGCCGGCCCCGGTCTCCCGGCCATGCCGGTCCGGCCCCCGGACGTGCCACCATAGGGGGATGCCCAAGATCACGGCGCCGACCATCGCCGCCCACCGTGCCCGCACACGGGAGCGCATCATGGAGGCCGTCGACCACCTGATCCGGAGCCAGGGGATCGACCGCGTCTCCATGACCGACGTTGCCAACTCCGCCGGCATCACGCGCACCGCCCTGTACAACTACTTCCCGGACAAGCCCGCGCTGCTCCTCGCCTTCACCGAGCAGGTCAACAGCGCGTTCGTGGAGCGGTACAGGCGCGAGCTCCCCTCGGGCGTGTCCGCCGCCCGGAGGCTGTCGGCGTTCGTCCGCCTCCAGCTGGAGGGGATCATGGCGCACCCGCACCCGCCGGCCGCCGAACTCGGCGCCAGCCTCGGCCCCGACGCCTACCAGGCGCTCGCCGACCACGTCGCCCCCATGCACCGCCTGCTGACCGAGATCCTGGAGGAGGGGACGTCCGCCGGCGAGTTCGAGCCCCTGCCCGCGGAGCCCGTCGCTCGCCTCACCCTGTCGATGGTCGGCTCCCAGCGCCTCCCGCTCGTGAGCGGCGAGATCGACCTGGACGAGACCCACGCCCTTGTCACGCGGTTCGTTCTCCGCGCCCTCGGGGTGGAGCCCGAAACCATCGACACCGTCCTCCCGAAACCCTCCCCCGGAATCACGCAGAGCGAGACCCTGTAACCACTGAGTCATAAGGGCTGGTCCGTAAGAGGACCCTGGACAGGGTGCGGTCGAAACAGACTCGCCACGGCATCTCGGCATCGGTAAGAATCGGTCACCCGCCCGCCCCTCGCGGGCGGGCGGCCCTCCGACCGAGAGCGAGGCCCCGACGTGTCACTCGTCCTGCTCGCCGTCGGCACCGTCCTGGTGTCGATCGCGCTCTTCAACAAGCTGCCCCACTACGTGCCCGGACGGCTCCCGGCCCCCGGGGCCGGCCGCGCCGCCGCCGAGGGGCCCCTGGCCACCGCACGCCGCGCGGGGACCGCTCCACGCGTCCGCCTGGAGTCGGCCCGGCTCACCGAGCAGGGCAAGGCACTGCTGGCCACGCTCGGGGGCAGCGCCCTGATCGTGGCCTTCTTCCTCACCCTGTCCGGCCTCTGAGCGCCTCCCGGGCCGCCACGGCCCGGCGGGCGATCGCGGAGCCCGTCGCCCGGCTGCCCGCCATGCGCACGAGCAGGCCCCCCGCGGCGGTGGCGGCGATGCCGCCCGTCACGGCCGCCGCCGTGGCCAGCCGCTCCCGGAAGCGGGTGTCGCGCTGGGCGGCCAGCTCCGCGATCGCCCGGTCGGTGGCGCCGAAGGCCCCGCCGCAGAGCAGGGCGTCCAGCTCCCGGGGCCTCCAGTCCGCCCGCCACGGGCTCAGCGGCGCCAGGCCGCCCGGCACCGAGGCCGTGCGCGGCTTCCAGCGGACCGGCTCGACCACGCCCCACGGTCCCCTCACCGGCGCGGCCTCCGGCACGGCCAGGGTCCGGGGCGCGGGCCCGTTGTAGCGCAGCTCCCCCGGAGCGTTGGCGATCATCTCCGCCAGGAGCTTGGCGCAGGCACGGGCGTCGCCCAGCGCCGTGTGCTGGCCGGTCGGCCAGTCTCCCCCGAGCCGGAAGGACGCCTTGGGCAGCGAGTACCGGTCGAGGTCGATCTGGGAGCGCAGCGCGCGGAGCGTGCACAGCCCGGACTGCCCCGTCGGCAGCCCCGCGGGCACCAGCTCCGAGCCGAGGAAGCGCAGCTCGAAGTCGAGGTTGTGGCTGACCACGACCGCCCCCGAGAGCAGCTCCGCCAGCCGGGGCACGACCTGGGCGATGACGGGGGCGCCGACGGTGTCCCCCTCGCCGATCCCGTGGAACTCCCGGCCGCCCACCTCCGCGCGCGGGTCCACGAGGGTGCTGAACTCCTCGACGACCTTGCCGTCGCCCCGGACCCGCACGACCGCGATCTCCACGATGCGCGCGCCCTCGCGCGGTTCGAGGCCCGTCGTCTCCATGTCGAGTACCGCGTACTCCAGGTCCGCCGCCCGCATTCCGACCCTGCGCCGGGTCAGCGCGCCCATCCGCAGCGTTCCCATCGTGTGCCCCACTCCTTCGTCGCGCCGTGCCACAGGCCGTTTCTCCTGGTGCGTACCGGCATCGACCTTACTCCCCGCGTCCGACAGCGAACCCCCAGCACGCGTCGTCCGGGCAGATCGTGTCAGGGGACACGGCCGGAGCCCGGGCCGAGCCCCTGCTCCGTGTCCCGCCGGCCGGCTCCGGGCGCCCGGGCCGCCGGGGCCCGGCCGCACCGGGGCGAGCCGGGCCCGGCCACCTGGACACACGGAAGAAAGGGGGGTTATGTAACGTTCTTACGCGTGTCCGCCCGCCGGAGGACACCCCGCGCCCACCGAACCTCACCGTCGAGGAGAGCCCGCATGCCCCAGAGCCCGCTGCCCGAGTACGTCCCCCTGGCGGAGGTCGTCCGGTCCGGTATGCGCGAGAGCGTCCACTACGGCGCGGTCGTCGGGCTGACGGCGTCCGGCGAGATCGCCTACGCCCGCGGCCCGGTGCACCAGCCCATGTTCCCGCGCTCCTCCGCCAAGCCCTTCCAGGCCCTGGCGTCGCTGCGCGCGGGCGCCCCCCTCGCCGGCCGCTCCCTCGCCATCGCGGCCGGCAGCCACGGCGGAGAGGACTTCCACGCGGACGAGGCCAGGAGCATCCTCGCGGCCGCGGGCCTCACCCCCGACGCCCTCGGCTGCCCGCCCGCGGCCCCGGGCGGCTCCGGGGCCCGCACCGCGTTCGTCCGCGCCGGGCGCGAGCCCGAGCGCCTGCTCATGAACTGCTCGGGCAAGCACGCCGCCATGCTGGCCGCGTGCGTCGCCCGCGGGTGGAGCACCGGCGACTACCTCGACCCGGACCACCCCCTCCAGGTGCTCGTCCGCGAGACCACGGAGGAGGTGTGCGGCGAGGAGGTCGCGCACACCGCCGTGGACGGCTGCGGTGCGCCCCAGCTCGCCGTGACCCTGGCCGGGCTGGCCCGCGGCCTGTGGCGGATGCGCACCGCGCCCGGGGGCAGCCGCGAGCGGGCCGTCCTGGACGCGATGAGCGCCCACCCCGAGTACGTGTCGGGCCCCGGCCGCGTGGACACCGACCTGATGACCCGGATGCCGGGCCTGGTCTCCAAGATCGGCGCCGACGGCGTCCTGGTGCTCGGCGCGGCCACGGGCGAGACCGTCGCCGTCAAGATCAGCGACGGGGACGCGGAGGAGCGGGCGCGTACCCTGGTCGCACTCGACGCCCTGCGGACCCTCGGTGTGGACGTCTCCCCCGTCCAGGACCGGCTGCGCGTGGACGTCCACGGCGGTGGCGCCCCCGTCGGCGAGGTCCGCCCACTCTGACGCCCCTCCCCGGGGAGGGACCACCGAAAGGCACAGCACCGTGCGGGACACCCTGAACGAGATAGTCGTCGTCGGCGCCGGGATGGCGGGGCTGCACGCGGCCGAGGCGCTGCGCGCACAAGGGTTCGAGGGGCGGCTGACGCTCCTCGGCGAGGAGGCGCACCGCCCCTACTCGCGCCCGCCCCTGTCCAAGGAGGTGCTGACCGGCATCGGCATGGACCCCTCCGGCGGAGGGCCCGGGTGGCTGGCGGGCCACCGCGCCCTGCGCCTGCGCGACGACGCGGCCGTCGACGCCCTCGACCTGGACCTCCGCACGGGCACCCGGGCGGTGGCCCTGGACCCCGCGGCCCGCGAGGTGACCGTCTCCGGTCCGGGCGGCGCCGCCGGGACCGTGCGCTACGACGGCCTGGTCATCGCCACGGGGGCGCGGGCCCGGCGCCCGGACACCGACCTGGCGGGGGTCCACGTGCTGCGCACGCTCGACGACGCCGAGGCGGTGCGCGCGGCGTTCGCCCCGGGGGGCCGCCTCGTGGTGGTCGGCGCGGGCTTCGTCGGCGCGGAGGTCACCGCGAGCGCCCGCGCCGCGGGCATGGACGTGACCCTGGTGGAGGCGGCGGCGACGCCGCTGACCCGCGTGGTGGACCCGCGGATCGGCCGCCTCCTGACCGAGCTGCACCGGGAGAACGGGGTCGACGTGCGCCTCGGCGCCGGCGTGGCCGGGTTCGAGGGGGACGGCCGGGTGGAGAGGGTCCGGCTGACCGACGGCAGCGCCGTGGAGGCGTCGCTGGTGGTCGCCGGGATCGGCGTGCACCTGAACACCGAGTGGCTGCGCGGGTCGGGGGTGGAGCTGCTCGCCGACGGGGCGGTCGCGTGCGACCGGTACTCGGCGACGGCGGTGCCGGACGTGTACGCGGTCGGCGACCTCGCGAACTGGCCGCACCCCCGCTACGGCGGCCGGATCCGGCTGGAGCACTGGACCAACGCGGGCGAGCAGGGTGAGGCCGCGGCCCGCAACCTGCTCGCCGGGGAGGGGCGCACGCCCTTCACCCCCGTGCCCTACTTCTGGTCGGACCAATACAAGATGAAGCTCCAGCTGCTGGGACAGGGAGCACCGGCGGATCAGGTCACCTTCGTGCACGGTTCACCGGAGGACCGAAAGTTCGTGGCCTTCCTCGGCAGGGGCGGCATGCTCACCGGCGTGCTGGGGCTGCGCTCCACGCCCCGGACGATGCGCTACCGCGGGCTGTTGGAGAAGCCGACGACGTGGGACGAGGCCCTGGCCGCGGCGGGGGTCACTCCAGCACGGTGATGGCCCGCTTGGGGCACAGCCGCTCGGCACGGCGGACGCCGTCGTGGGACCCGGCGGCGGGCTCCTCCGCCAGCAGGTACAGGAAGTCGTCGTCGCGGACCTCGAACACCTCCGGCGCCGCGCCCATGCACAGGGCGTTGCTCTCGCACTGGTCGTAGTCGACCTCGACTCGCATGCTCGTGTGCCCCTCGCGTGGTCGGTCGCAGGACCCGAGCCTAAGCCACTTCCCCCGGCCGGGGCAGGGCCTTGTCACCACAGGGACCGAGGGGATTCGCCTATTCGACCCGATTCATAACTTGATGACACAAGTCGGGCATTCGGTGAACCGTGGACACCGTCCGACTGTCCAACTGTCACGACAGCACGGGCCGTCCGGGCCGTCGTGGAGAGGGGTGGCATGCCGAGCGAACACACGGCCGACGGGGGCGCGCAGGGTCCCGGCGGAGGTTCCGGGCACGGTTCCTCCGCCGGGGCCCTGCGCGGGCCCGGGGACACGGCCGGACACGCCGGGACGGACGGCCGCCCGGGCCGGCCCGGGGACACGACCCACCCGCACCCGGCGTACCCGCCGCACCAGGCGTACGGCCCGTACCCCGCCCGTGACCGGCAGAGCTACGCGCAGCTGTACCAGCAGGACTTCTGGGGGGCCAGGACCCGGATCCCCCTGCCCGAGGCGCCCGTGTGGCTCCCCCTCGCGCTCCTCGGCGTGGGCGTGGTGGCGGCCTTCCTGGCGACGCTCGACCGCCCGGGGCTCGGCATCGTGATCACGGGGGCGGTCGCGGGCCTGACCGCCCTGACGGCGCTGATGGTGCGTCCCCCCATCCCGGACGGCGCTCCCGGCGGCGCGGACGGCCGCGACGAGGGGCCGGACGGGAACGCCTCCCGGGCGCTTCCGGAGGCGGACGCCCCCGCCGCGCGGGAGGCGGACGGGGCACGCGCTCCCGGGACCGGCGACGCGGTCCCCGGCGGGGAGGACGGGAGCCCCCGCTCCGGGGAGACGCGTCCCGACGCCTCCGGCTCCGGGGACACCGGGGGCACCGAATCCGGGCATGACGGTTCCGGGCACGCGGACACCGGGTGTGCGGGGCCGGGGTCTTCCGAAGGACCGGGCCCGGAGCACGCGCAGGAGACCGGAGACACCCCCGCGGCGGGGACGACCGGCGCCGCGGAGGAGGCCGAGGACGCACAGGAGACCGGCGTCGTGCAGGCACCGGAGGACGGCTCCGCCGTCGCGGCGGGGACGACCGGCGCAGCACAGGAGGCCGGGGACGCCCGAGAGACCGGGGACGCAGAGGCACAGGAGACCGGCGTCGCGCAGACACAGGCGGACGCGGACGCCCGGCAGGACGGGGCGGAGCAGCACACGGCCGCCGACACCGGCACCGACCCGTCCGGCCCCGGGCCCACCCGCACCGGAACGCCGGACGCCCCGGCGCCGGCCCCCGACACCGGCGCCGCCGGACCGGCGGCCCCGCCCGCCCCCGTCACCGCCCGCGGCGGGGACGCCGGCGAGCCGCGCCCCGACCGCTACGCCCACGCCTGGTCGGCGGGCTACGGCGTGATCGCCGCCGCCCTGCTCCTCACGGCGGTCCTGCGCGACGCGGGCTGGGTGCTGTTCTGGACGCTCACCTCGTCCTTCTTCTTCGCCTCGCTCGCGTTCTCCGTACGCAACCCCTCCTCGCGCGAGGGCGCGGTCGGGGTCGTCAGCGGCTCGCTCGGCCTGTTCCGCAACCTGCCCTCCACCCCCCTGTTCCTGGTGGGCCCCCTGCGCAGCGGCCGCGGACGGCGCCTGGCCGGCCCAGTCCTGCTCACCACACTCGTCACCGGCGCGCTCCTGCTCGTCTTCGGCCTGCTGTTCTCCTTCGCCGACGCGGTCTTCGCGAGCTACATCGCGCGGTTGTTCGAGGGGGCGTTCTCGGGGAGCACGTTCTTCGACGGGTTCTCCCGGCTGTTCGCGATGCTGGCGGCCGTCCTGTTCACCGGGTCCGCCGTCCTGGCCGCCAGGCGCCGCCGCGCCCCGGGGAACGCACCCGCCCGGCCCGCCGGGGCCGGGCCCGCCTCCCCCTCGCTGCCCGTCTGGGTGTGGACCATCCCGCTCGGCGCGCTGGTCGCCCTGTTCACCGCGTTCCTCGGGGTGCAGGCAGTCGCCATGTTCGGCGGCGACGACCACGTCCAGCGGGTCGCCGGGGTCACCTACGCCGAGTACGCGCGCCAGGGCTTCTTCCAGCTGGTGGTCGTCAGCCTGCTGGTGCTGTGCGTCATCGCGGTCGCCGTGTACGTCCTGCCGTCCCGGCCCGCGGCCACCCGGACACTGCGCAACGCCCTGCTCGGGCTCCTGTGCGTGCTCACCCTGGTCATCCTCGCCTCGGCGATGATGCGGCTCCAGCTCTACATCGACGCCTTCGGCCTGACGCGGCTGCGGATCAGCGCCGAGGCGTGGATCGTGTGGAGCGCCGGGGTGTTCGGACTGGTGATCGCGGCCGGGGTCCTCAACACCCTGGGCCGCCGCGCCGCCTGGCTGCCCAGGGGCACCGCGGCCCTGGCCGGCGTCGCCCTGGCGGTGTTCGCCTACGGGAACCCCGACCTGCGCATCGCGGAGAGCCACCACGACCTGGAGCTGACACAGGTCGACACGTGGTACCTGAGGGACCTGTCCGCCGACGCCCTGCCCGCCCTGGTGGAGCTGGAGGGCGGTGACCGCGCGTGCGCCCTGAGCGGGATCGCGTACCGCCTGGACGACGCGGGGGAGGAGGGCCTCGCCTCGTGGAACCTGTCGCGGCACCGGGGCCGCGCGCAGCTCGCACAGTTCGCGCAGACCGGCCCCGCCGACGGCGTCACGGCCCAGGAGGGCCCCTGCCGGGCCCTCTACTGAGCGCGGGTCCGGGGCCGGAACCCCGTCACGGGGCCCCGGGACCGGAGCCGGCCGCCCGGGGCCCCGTGACGGGCGCCCCGAGCTCCGGGCTCACTCTCCGGCGAAGCGGTCGGTCGCCTCGACGAGGCGGTCGAGGATGCCCGGCTCGCTGAAGGCGTGACCGGCGTCGTCCACGATGTGGAACTCCGCTTCGGGCCATGCCTTGTGCAGGTCGTAGGCGGTGCGCACCGGCGTGCACACGTCGTACCGGCCCTGCACGATCACGCCGGGGATGTGCCGGATCGCTTCGGCCCCGTCCACGAGCTGGTTCGGCTCCAGGAACCCCTTGTTGACGAAGTAGTGGTTCTCGATACGGGCGAACGCCAGCGCGTACTCCTCGTCCGCGTGGTGCTCCCGCAGGGACGGGTCGGGCACCAGCGTCACCGTGGACCCCTCCCACACGCTCCACGCGCGGGCCGCCTCCAGCCGGACCTCCCGGTCGGGGGAGGCCAGGCGCCGCGCGTAGGCGGCGACGAGGTCGTCGCGCTCCTCCTCCGGGATCGGCGCCAGGTAGGACTCCCACAGGTCCGGGAAGAGGTTCGAGGCGCCCTCCTGGTAGAACCAGCGCAGCTCCTCGTCCCGGAGCGTGAAGATGCCGCGGACGACGAGCTCGCTGACGCGCTCCGGGTGCTTCTGCGCGTACGCCAGTGCCAGGCAGCTCCCCCACGAGCCGCCGAAGACCTGCCAGCTCTGCGCGCCGATCATCTCGCGCAGGCGCTCCATGTCCTCCACCAGCGCCCACGTGGTGTTGGTGGACAGGTCGGTGTCCATCTGGCCGGCGTGCGGCGTGGAGCGACCGCAGTTGCGCTGGTCGAACAGCAGGATCCGGTACCGTGCCGGGTCGAACAGCCGCCGGTGGTCGGGGACGCAGCCGCCGCCGGGCCCGCCGTGCAGGAACACCACGGGCTTGCCCTCGGGGTTGCCGCACAGCTCCCAGTAGACGCGGTGTCCGTCGCCGACGTCGAGCATGCCCGAGTCGTACGGCTCGATGGGCGGGTACAGAGTGCGCAAGGCGTGAGCCCTTTCCTGTATGCGGCCTCCCGCCGGGGTCCCGGCGGGAGCTGGGGATGGTGTGCGGGGGCGCGCCGGGAGCTCCGGCCGCGCCCGCGGGCGGACCGCGGCGGAGCGCGCCGGGCCGGCCCGCCCACCGCCGTCCCGGGCCCGGCCGGTCCCGGGGCGCCGGAACGCGGTCAGAGCCGGTCGAGGAGCTGCGCCTTCTTCGCGCTGAACTCCTCGTCGGTGAGCAGCCCCTCGGAGTGGAGGCGCCCGAGTTCGCGGATCGTGGCGAAGACCGCCTCGCCTCCGCCGTCGTCGGCCTGGGGGCCGGCGCCGGCGCCCAGGGCCGCGGGACCCTCCCCCGGTACGTCCGCGGCCCGGATGTGGGCGTTGAGGGTGGCCGCCATCAGCAGCGTCTCCTCACTGCCCTTCGTCCCGTGCGAGGCCAGGGTGAAGAAGTCGTTCGCGAGCTCGGTCGCCCCCGGGAGGGTGACGCCGCGCAGCACGATCCGCAGGTGGCCCTCGGTGACGTCCACGGGGGGCCGCCACTCCGCCTCCAGGACCTCGGACAGCCGGTAGTCGCGGGCCTTCTCCTTCTCCTTGGCCGTGCTGGCCAGCCAGCCGTCCCACTGCAGGCGCACCCGGGCGCCGTCGAAGGACGCCGAGCCCTCCGCGGTGCGGACCTGGAGAGGGGGCTTGCCGACCAGTCCCAGGGCGACCTGCCGGGGGTCGAGCTCCCCGGCGAGGGTCTCCCCGGCGTAGCGGGCCGAGGAGGCGATCTGCTCGGAGAGGTACTCCGCGACGAGCTCCGTGTCGTGGGGGCCGGTGAGCAGCAGCGGGGTGGAGGAGTCCCGGCCGGGGAACCCCAGGGCCGCGTACGGGTCGGCGCCGTCCGCGAGCCCGAGGCGCAGGCGCCACCCGTGCTTGCGGTCGCCCCGGTCGAAATCCACCTCGCGGACGGCCGCCAACGGCACCGTGCAGCTTCCCAGGGACTTGAGCAGCGTGGGGACCTTGCGGCCGGACTCGAAACGGATGCGGACCGTCTCGTCGTCGATCCGCCAGGTTCCGTGGTGTCCGCGCAGTTCCTCCATGTCCACACATCCTAGAGCCAGCCGGGGCGCCCCCAGGGGAGGCGTCGGGGGCGCGCATCCCGGGTAGGACCAGCGGGGCACACCCGTTCCACCGCCCTCTCCGGGCGGAGTCCGCGGACAGTGCGGTCGGCGCCCTGTCCCTGAACCGGAGGTCGCCAGACATGTCGAGAGAGATGGCCGCCGAGGGCGCCGCGGAGTTCCGTGCCGCACGGGACCTGCTCCTGGCGCACCGCACGGACCAGGAGGCCGCCCACCGCGAGTTCACCTGGCCGAGACCGGACGTGTTCAACTGGGCGCTGGACTACTTCGACGAGGTCGCCGAGCGGCGCCCGGACCGGACCGCCCTGTGGATCGTGGAGGACGACGGCAGCGAGGCCAGGTACACCTACCGCCACCTGTCGGAGCGCTCGAACCAGGTGGCGAACTGGCTGCTCGGCCAGGGCGTCCGCGCCGGCGACCGGATCATGGTGATGCTCGGCAACCAGGTGGAGCTGTGGGAGACCACCCTGGCGGCGGTCAAGCTCGGGGCGGTCGTCACGCCGACGGCCACCGCCCTGTCCGAGGGCGACCTGGTGGACAGGCTGGAGCGGGGAGAGATCGCGCACGTGGTCTGCTCGGTCGCCGAGACCGATAAGTTCGCGCAGCTCAGAGGCCACTGGACGCGGATCTGCGTGGGGTACATGGACGGGTGGCTGAGCTACGCCGACTCCGAGCACGCCGCCCTGGAGTTCCACCCCCCTCACCACGCCGGCCCGGACGACCCGCTCCTGCTGTACTTCACGTCCGGGACGACGTCGCGGCCCAAGCTGGTCACCCACACGCAGCGGTCCTATCCCGTGGGCCACCTGTCCACCATGTACTGGCTGGGCGTCCGCCCCGGCGACATCCACCTCAACGTGTCCTCCCCCGGGTGGGGCAAGCACGCCTACAGCAGCGTGTTCGGGCCGTGGAACGCCGAGGCGACGGTCCTGGTCGTCAACCAGGAGCGGTTCGACCCCGGACGGCTGCTCGACGAGGTGGTGCGCTGCGGCGTGGACACCCTGTGCGCACCGCCCACCGTGTGGCGGATGCTCGTCCAGGCCGACCCGGCCGGGTGGAAGGTGGGGCTGCGCGAGGCGCTGTCCGCCGGCGAGCCGCTCAACCCCGAGGTGGTCGACCGGGTGCGGGAGGCGTGGGGGCTGACCGTCCGCGACGGGTTCGGCCAGACCGAGACGACGCTGGTCATCGGCAACGGGCCTGGCCAGGAGGTCCTCCCCGGGTCGATGGGGCGGCCCATGCCCGGCTACGACATCGTGCTGGCCGACCCGGTCACCGACGAGCCGTCCGACACCGGGCAGATCTGCGTGGACATGACCCGGAGTCCCGTCGGGGTCATGAAGGGGTACGACGACGACCCGGCCCTCACCCGGGAACTGACCCGTCGGGGGCGCTATCGCACCGGTGACATCGCGAGCCGGGATTCGACCGGGCACATTACCTATATCGGTCGGATCGACGATGTTTTCAAGGCCTCGGATTACCGCATCTCACCCTTTGAACTCGAAAGCGTCCTGCTCGAGCACGAATACGTGGCCGAGGCCGCGGTGGTGCCCTCGCCGGATCCGCTGCGCCTGTCGGTCGCCAAGGCGTACGTGACCCCGACCGAGGGGGCGCCGCCCGACGCGGCCACGGCGCGGGCCATCCTGCTCCACGCCCGCACGCGGCTGTCGCCGTACAAGAGGGTCCGCCGCCTGGAGTTCGCCGACCTGCCCAAGACCGTGTCCGGTAAGATCCGCCGCGTGCAGCTGCGCGCGGCGGAGTCCGAACGCGGCGCGGTCGTCGACGGCACCCGCAATCCGCACGAGTTCTGGGAGGAGGACCTCCCGGGCCTGAAGGACTGAGCCCCCGGGCCCGGACGGCGGTTCCGTCCGCCATTGCCGCGGATTTCCACGGGAATGGCGTCCCACATCGCGAGACACCCGATTTCCCCCCTCGGCGGGTGTGGCGTTTCCCATCCCGTGACCGGCGCCGGTGTTCCGGATCGACGCCTCCCCGCACGCACGGCCGCGCTAGTGTTTTCGTGGCGACAGCGTGACAGCAGTGCGATACATGGACAGACGGGACCAAGGGGAACTACACGATGCCGAGCACCAACGACACACGGGTGGCGAGTTACAAGCCGCTCATCGCCCCCCGGGACCTGCTCGCAGAACTCCCGCTGGGCCCGGACCGCAGCGCCCTGGTGGAGGAGTCCCGCGCCGAGGTCAAGCGCGTCCTGGACGGTGAGGACGACCGGCTCCTGGTCGTCGTCGGCCCCTGCTCGGTGCACGACCCCGAGTCCGCCCTGGACTACGCCCGCCGGCTGGCCGAGCTGGTGCCCTCCCTGCGCGACGACCTGTGCGTGGTGATGCGCGTGTACTTCGAGAAGCCGCGCACCACCGTCGGCTGGAAGGGCCTCATCAACGACCCGCACCTGGACGACACCTACGACGTCCACCACGGCCTGCGCACCGCCCGCAAGCTCCTCCTCGACATCAACTCCCTCGGCCTGCCCGCCGGGACCGAGTTCCTCGACCCCATCACCCCGCAGTACATCGCCGACGTCGTCTCCTGGGGGGCCATCGGCGCCCGCACCACGGAGAGCCAGGTGCACCGCCAGCTCAGCAGCGGCCTGAGCACCCCCGTGGGCTTCAAGAACGGCACGGACGGCGACGTGCAGGTCGCGGTGGACGCGGTCGGCGCGGCCTCCGCCTCGCACACCTTCTTCGGCGTCGACCCGGCCGGGGCCGGGTCGGTCGTCGTCACGGAGGGGAACCCGGACTGCCACGTGATCCTGCGCGGCGGCCGCAGCGGCCCCAACTTCGACACGGAGCCGGTCGGGGCCGCCCTCGACGTCATCGAGAACGCGGGCCTGCCCCGGCGCCTCATGATCGACGCCAGCCACGCCAACAGCGGCAAGGACCACAAGCGCCAGCCGGGCGTGGCCTCCGCGATCGCGGCCCAGGTCGCCGCGGGCCAGAAGGGCGTCATCGGCGTCATGCTGGAGAGCTTCATCGTCGAGGGCGCCCAGAAGCTCGGCGACCCCGCCGACCTCACCTACGGCCAGTCGATCACCGACAAGTGCATGGGGTGGGAGACCACCGGCGAGGTGCTGAACCAGCTCGCCGAGGCCGTGCGCAAGCGCCGCGAGAACGCCGCCTGACGCACCCGGGGCGCCCGTCCGGGGCGGACGGGCCCGGCGGACGCCGTCCGCGGACGCGGCCGGTTCCGCGACGGCGGCCGGTTCCACGGTCGGAACCGGCCGCCGGTCCGGGGCTGACCTCCGGCGCGCGCCCCGCCCCTCTGCTCCGCATGGCGCCCGGGGGCCGCCGACCGGTCCTCAGGAGGCCCTGATGTCCTTCACGACCCGGCCGCCCTGCACCACCATCACCACGCGCCCCGGGTCCCCGAGCAGGGCGACGTCGGCCAGCGGGTCGCCGTCGCACACGACCAGGTCGGCGAGCTTGCCCGCCTCCACGGTCCCCACCCGGTCCGCCGTACCGAGCAGTTCGGCGGCGTTGCGGGTGCCCGCCACGATCGCGTCCATGGGGCTCATCCCGACCGACACCAGGTGGCGCAGCTCGTTCAGGTTGCGCCCGTGCTCGGAGATGCCCGCGTCCGTGCCCATGACGACCCTCACGCCCCGCCGCACGGCCTCGGCGATCCGCTCGAAGGTGCGCTCGGCGAGGGCGCGCTTGGTCTCCACCGCCTTCCTCGTCATCAGGTGGACGCGGTCCTCGAAGTCGAAGGTGGCCAGCGTCGGGACCAGGAAGGTCCCCCGCTCCAGCATCAGGTCGATGCCCTCGTCGTCCACCAGGTAGCCGTGCTCGATGCTGGCCGCCCCGCCCAGGACCGCGTTGCGGATGCCCGCGGCGCCCTGCGCGTGGGCGGCGACCGGCCGACCGCCGTGGCGGGAGGCCTCCTCCACGATGACCGCGATCTCCTCCGTCGTCAGCCCCTCGTCGTCGGGGGTGTCCGACGGGCTCGACACCCCGCCCGTGGCGCACACCTTGATGACGTCCGCGCCGTCGCGCATGAGGCGCCGCGCGGCCACCCGCGCCTCCTGGGGGGAGTCGACGATCTCGGTCACCGACAGCCCGTGCGCGTGGGGGTCGTGGCCCGAGGGGAGCGTGAAGTCGGCGTGGCCGCCCGTGTGGCTCATCAGCCGCAGCGCCACACGCATGCGCGGGCCGGGCACGAGCCCGCTCTCCTGCGCGGTGCGGAACCCGGCGTCGGCCCCGCCCAGGTCGCGCACGCCGGTCACGCCCGCCGCCAGGGTGACCCGCATGCGCTCGGCGGTCTCCAGCGCGTGCAGGCTCAGCGGGATGTCGGCGTGGTTGACCGCCAGCGCCCGGCCGTCGGCCACGCCGAGGTGCACATGGGTGTCGATGAACCCGGGCAGGACGGTGCGCCCGCCCAGGGACACGGTCTCCGTCGCCCCGTCGGCCTCCGGGGCCCCGGCCGCGGGGCCGGCGTAGGCGACCGTGCCGTCCTCGACCAGCACGGCGGAGTCGGCGACCGGGCCGGCCCCGGTCCCGTCGATCAGGGTCAGGTCTCGGTACAGGGTCCTGGTGCCGGTCATGACGACTCCTCACGTCGGTGCTGCGCGGCGGCGCCGCGCGGTGCGGTGGTGCGAGTGGTGCGGGTGGTGTAGGTGGTGCGAGTGGTGCGGACGGTGCGCGTCCCCGGCGGGGAGCGCCCGGGACGTGCGGGGCCGGGGCCCGCGGACGCGGGCCCCGGCCGGGCGGTCGGATCAGATGCGCACGTTCATCCCGGGGCCGACGGGGATGCCGCCGAAGTAGAACACGGCCAGCACGCCGATCCACAGGACGGTGAACACGACCGTGAAGGGCAGGCACCGGGCGATCACGGTGCCGATGCCCGCCCTGGGCTCGTAGGCGCGCAGGAACCCCAGCATGATCACCAGGTACGGGCTGAGCGGTGACAGGACGTTCGAGGTCGAGTCGCCGATGCGGAAGGCGGCCTGGATGAACCCGGGCTCGTAGCCGAGCAGCGCGAACATCGGCACGAAGACCGACGCGAGCAGCGCCCACATCGCCGACCCGGAGATGATGAACAGGTTCACCATGAACGCCAGGAGGATGAAGCACAGGATCGCGCCGAAGCCCGTGAACCCGGTCGCCTCCAGGCCCTCCGCCCCCTGGATGGCGATCCAGCTGGACATGTTGGTCCAGTTGAACAGCGCCAGGAACTGCGCCATCACGAAGGCCAGCACGATGAACGGCGACATCTCCTTGACCGTCTGGCCCATCACGAGGGCCAGGTCCGCCCCCTTGCGGATGCTCCCGGTCACGACGCCGTAGGTGACGCCGGGGAGGAGGAGCACCATGAAGACGATGAAGACCACGGAGCTGAGCAGCGGGGACTCCGGCAGGAAGGCGCCGTCCTCGTTGCGCATCGGCGCCCCCGGGGGCAGGCACAGGGCGAGGACCGCCGCGGCGGTCAGCAGCAGGGCCGCCCCGGCCCGGCGCAGGCCGCGCCGCTCGGTGTCGGTGAGGTTCGGGTCCATGACCTTGGCCTCGGACTCCTCGGTCCCCGCCTCGGCCCGGACCTTGTCGCGGGCGATCCCCCGGCGGACCAGGGACGGCTCCAGGACGCGGTCGATCATGAACCCCGCAGCGAAGCTGAGGATCAGCGCGATGGCGAGGGTGATGAAGTAGTTGGAGATCGGGCTGACGTAGGTGCCCAGGCCCAGCGGTTCGGCGGCGGCGTTGGTGACGCCCGAGAGCAGCGCGTCGGTGCTGGTGACGAAGGGGCTGCAGCTGAACGCGGCCGTGGCCGCCGCGTAGGCGCCGAGCAGGCCCGCCACCGGGTGCCGCCCGGCGGCCTTGAACACCATGGCGGCCAGCGGCGGGATGACCACCATGGCCGCGTCGCTCATGATGCTGCCGGAGACCGCGACGAACGAGGCCACGTAGGGCAGCAGCCAGCGGGGGGCGCCGCCGAAGGCGCGCCGCACCAGCGCGGTGAGCAGCCCGGTCCGCTCGGCCACGCCGACACCGAGCAGGACGGTCAGCACGACGCCGAGCGGCGGGAACGACACGAAGTTGGTGACCAGGGACGTGGTCAGCCAGGTGATGCCCTCGGCGGAGAAGAAGCTCCTGACGGGCTGGACGCCGTCCTCGCTCCCGGGCACCTCGACCGTGGCCCCGCTGAGCGACATGACCGTCGACAGGACCGCGATGATCGCGAAGAGGATCAGGAAGAGGACGAAGGGGTCGGGGATCTTGTTGCCGACGCGCTCGATGCCGTCGAGGGAGCGCGCGAGGAGGCCGGGGCGCGCCTGGGCGGTCCCACCGCCGGTCGCGCCCTTCTTCGGGCTCTGCGTGGTCATGGTCACCTCACGGGGGGATGGGGGGCGGGGGCTGGGGGGCTCAGGCGGTGGCCGGCGGCCGGCCGGGGGCGGTGGTGTCCTTGTGGACGACGCCGTCCTTGACGACCACCGTGATGTTGGCCGGGTCTCCCGGCAGCGTGATGTCCTCCAGGGGGTCGCCCGCGCAGACGACGATGTCCGCGCGCTTGCCGACCTGGAGGGTGCCGACCCGGTCGGCGACGCCGAGGAGCTCCGCGGCCTCGCGGGTCCCGGCGAGGATCGCGCCCATGGGGGTCATGCCGTGCTCGACGAGCAGGGCCAGCTCGTGGAGGTTGCGGCCGTGCGGAAAGATGCCGGAGTCTGTGCCCAGGGCGACGCGCACCCCGGCGGCCACGGCGGCGGAGATGTTCTCGCCGAGGTGCTCCTGGAGCCTGAGCTTCTTCTCCACCGCGTAGCCCGCCGACTTCGCGGGGTCGGGCGGCGTGGTGGCGGTGGCCAGGGTGGGGACGAGGAAGGCTCCGTCGCGGAGCATCGCCTCGATGCCCTCGGCGTCGATCTCGTAGCCGTGCTCGATGCTCGTGACACCGGCGGCGAGGGCGTTGCGGATGCTGCGGGCGCTCTGGGCGTGGGCTGCGACCGGGATCCCGTGCGCGGCGGCCTCGCGGACGACGACCGTCATCTCCTCGATGTTGAGCCCGTCGTGCCAAGGGGTGTCCTGGGGGCTCCACACGCCCCCGCCGGCCATGACCTTGACGACCCCGGCGCCCTTGCGCATGACCTCGCGTGTGCCGCGCAGGGCCTCGGCGGCGCCGTCGGTGTTGATGGACACCGCGCCGCCGGGGCCCAGGACGGTGCCGAAGTCGAACCCGCAGCAGGTGCGGAAGTCGCCGTGGCCGCCGGTGGGCCCGAGCGCGCGGTACGCGGTGGTGATGCGGGGGCCGGCGACGATGCCCTCCTCGACCGCGCGGACCACCGCGAGGTCGAGGCCCGCGAGGTCGCGGACGCTGGTCACGCCGGCGTCGAGGGTGGCGCGCAGCCGGGGGATGGCCGTGTAGTAGCCGTAGTGCGGCGGCTGGTGGAGGAACGCGGCGGGGTTCATGCCGTCGCCCCCCATGGTCATGTGCACGTGGGCGTCGACGAACCCGGGGAGGACGGTGCCGCCGCGGGCGTCGATCTCCCGGTGCGGCGCGGTGATCTCGGGCGCGTCGGCGGCGGGTCCCATCCAGTCGATGCGGCCGCCGCGGGCCACGACCACCCAGTCCTCGCGCGGTCCGGCGCCGGTCGCGTCCACGACCGTCCCGTTGCGAAAGACGACAGCGGTGTCCTCCGAAGCCATCGGCGCCACCTTCACCCTTCTCCTCGCCAGATCTCGGACATTGATTCCATAATGCGAAATCAACACTCCGGCCATGGTTAACATTCTGGAAATACGCAGCTCAGGGCCGTTTGACGGCTGTGCGAAAACCTACGCTCGGCCACCCCTAAGATGCCCAGATCGCCGGAAAAGAGTTTTTCGAGGTCGCTGATGCAGGAATCCACCACACCCAACGAGTTCGACCTGTCGCTGGTCAACGCCCTGCAGATGGCGCCCCGCGCCTCCTGGGCCGAGCTGTCGCCGATCCTGGAGGCGGACCCGACCACGCTCGCGCGCAGGTGGAGGCGGTTGGAGGAGGAGGGGCTGGCGAGGATCGCCGTCTTCCCGCGGCAGCGCGTGATGGCGCGGCGCAACCTGTCCTACGTCGAACTCAGCTGCCGCAACGGCACCGTCGAGCGGGTGGCCGCCGCCCTGGCGCAGGACCGGGACACCCTCAGCATCCAGTTCGTGGCCGGGTCGCACCAGCTGATGCTCACCGTGGTCCCCGGCGCGGGACTGGCCGACTACCTGCTCAACTGGGTCGGCGGGTTCCCCGACGTGGTGTCCTACCGGGTGCACGTCGTGACGGAGGTGCCCCGGGAGGCCTACCTGTGGCAGGTCCGCGCCCTGTCCCCGCACCAGCGGCGCCGGCTGCGGGCCCTCTCCCCCGTGCGGGGACCCCGGCCGGGCGACGAGCGCGTCACACCCCTCGACCAGCGGATCATCGACCTCCTGTGCGTCGACGCGCGCCTCGGGTACCAGCACATCGCCGAACGCCTCGACATCGCGCCCACGACCGCCGCGCGGCGCGTCAACCGGCTCCTGCGCCAGGCGCTCGTCGGGCTGCGCTGCGACATCTCCCGCGCCCGCATGGGCTGGCACGCGGCCGCCACCCTCTGGGGAACCGTCGACCCCCGCGTCCTGGAGGGCGCCAGCGACCTGGGCGAGCGCATCCCCGAAGTACGCCTGTGCACCACCATCGCCGGGCCCGAGAACACCCTCTTCATCCTGTGGCTGCGCAACGCCCCCGACCTGACCCGGGTGGAGCGCCAGCTCCTGGAGGAGCTGCCCGGCCTGCGCATCGCGGACCGGCGGATGACCCTGCGCACCTTCAAGTTCATGGGCGGGGTGATGGACGCCGAGCAGCGCTTCACCCGATCGGTCCCCGTCCAGCTGCTCCCGGCCGGGACCCCCTGACGGCGGCGCGCCCGGTCAGTCCCCGGCGGCCCCGCCCGGCAGCGCGCCCAGCTCCACCAGCAGCTCCCGGGCCAGGGGCTCCCGCAGCTCCGCGTTCGCGTCGTCGTCCATCTCGATGCGCAGGGCGAACGTGTACAGGTCCTCCCCGCGCTCCACCCAGCCGACCCACCAGCCGGGGGCCGGATCGACGTCCACCGCCCAACCGCTCTTGGCGAAGAGCGCGTGGCCGTCACCCTCCTCCACCAGGGCGATCTCGCGCAGCGCCTCCTGGTGGGCCGCGTCCACCGGCAGCTCCGAACGGGCCAGCGAGGCCAGGAACTCGGTCTGCTCCACGGCGGAGACCTCCAGCGGACCGTCCAGCCAGAACCGGTCCTCCACGTCCTCGCCGCCGATGTCCCGGTTCCCGTAGTCGAAGCGGTCCACCCAGGCCGCCATCCGCTCGTGCCCCACCCTGCGGGCCAGCTCCTGGTAGACGGGGAAGTTCGAGGCGGGGAACGCCTCCCTCAGGGACATGTCCTGTTCCCATGCCTCGACGGGCTGCGGCCCGCCGCCGTGGGGCAGCACCTCGTCCAGTCCCGACACCGCGCCCGTCTCCAGGCCGATCAGGGTGTTGGCCAGCTTGAACGTGGACGCGGGCACCGCGCGCTCGTAGGCCGCCTCCGCCCCGACGAGGGTCGACTCCCTGGCACGGGTGTCGTGGAGCACGAACGTGCCCTCCACGCCGGCCTCGGCGAACACCGACTCCAGGTCCTGGCGCTCCACCGCGGCGACGTCGCCCCGCCGCTCGTGCGCGCTCGCCTCCAGCCGCCCCTCGGACGGCGCCTCCGGCCCGCCACCGCCGCCCTGCGCGCACCCGCTGCCCGCGGTCAGCCCGAGGACGCACGCCGCGGCCAGCACCGCCGTGCCGTGCACGGCCGCCGGCCGCCCCCCTCGGCGCGCCGCCCGCGCCCGTCCGCCCGTCTCCCGGTTCCCGTCGGCTCGCACCCGTCATCCCTCCCACGCAGGAAGTCCGTCCCCGGCTCACGCTAACCCCCGGAGCCCCCCTCCGCGACGGGTTCGGCCCGACTCCCGCGGCCGGGCAGCAGCTCCCCCCGGGGCCGTGCCGCGCCCCGCCCCCGGCTCCCGCCCCGGCCCGGGCACCTTTGGGGGCCGTGTGCGCCCGCTGCTAGGCTGAACGTGTTGCTGACCCCGTACGGGAGAGTGCCCGCGTAGCCATCTCGGGCCGCCGAAGGAGCAATCCCTCCCCACGACAACCTCTCAGGCACAGCGGACCGTACGGGCGAGACCACTCTGGAAAGCAGGGACCAGCGTCCCTCGCCGAAGGTGCAAGCCACGCCGAGCGCGCGGCGAAGCTCTCAGGCACAGATGACAGAGGGGGAGGATGGCAACGCCTCTGCACGACACGACGCCCATCCTCTCGGGAGTGCCCATGTCCGATCCCGCATCAGCGCCGCGCGCCACCGCGCTCCGCGAGGTCCACGAGAAGGCCGGCGCCACGCTGGTCGACTTCGCCGGATGGCTCATGCCGCTGCGCTACGGCAGCGAGACCGCCGAGCACAAGGCGGTCCGCGAGGCCGCCGGGCTCTTCGACCTCTCCCACATGGGCGAGATCCGCCTCACCGGCCCGCAGGCCGCCGAAGCCCTCGACTTCGCCCTGGTCGGCCACCTGTCCCAGGTCAAGGTCGGCCGTGCCCGCTACACCATGATCACCGACGCCGGGGGCGGCGTCCTGGACGACCTCATCGTCTACCGGCTGGGCGAGGGGGAGTACCTCGTCGTGGCCAACGCCGCCAACGTGCCCGTGGTCGCCGCCGCGCTGGCCGAACGCGCCGAGGGCTTCGACGTCGAGGTGGCGGACGAGTCCGCCGACCACGCCCTGATCGCGATCCAGGGGCCGCGCGCGGTCGAGATCCTCGCGCCGCTCACCGACGCGGACCTGGACGGCATCCGCTACTACGCGGGGTACGAGCACACCGTCGCCGGTCAACCCGTCCTGCTCGCACGCACCGGGTACACCGGCGAGGACGGCTTCGAGATCTTCGTCCGGCCCGCCGCGAAGGCCCCCCTGGTCTGGGAAGCCCTGATGGCCGAGGGGGAACGGCACGGGCTCGTCCCGGCCGGGCTGTCGGCCCGCGACACCCTCCGCATGGAGGCCGGGATGCCGCTGTACGGGCAGGAGCTCACCGCGGAGCTCACCCCCTTCGACGCCGGACTGGGCCGCGTGGTCAAGTTCGAGAAGGAGGGCGACTTCGTGGGCCGCGGCGCCCTGGAGGAGGCCTCCCGCACCGCCCGCCCCCGCCGCCTCATCGGCCTCGTCGCGCGCGGGCGCCGCCCGCTGCGCAAGGGCCAGGACGTCCTCCGCGACGGCGAGACCGTCGGAACCCTCACCAGCGGCGCGCCCTCCCCCACCCTGGGCCGCCCCATCGCCATGGCCTACGTGGACGGCGACCTCGACACCTCGACCGGCGCGTTCACCGTGGACGTGCGCGGAAGGGGCGAGGACGTCGACGTGGTCGAGCTGCCGTTCTACAAGCGGCAGCCGTAGCAGCAGGGGCCTTCACACCCCGAAGGCCCGCGCGCCCCGCGCGGCCGGATCCCCTGACCGGGGACCGGCACGCACGTGGCGCGACCGGGCGTAGGCCGGGCCGGGCAGCACAGGTGCACGGCAGGAAAATGGAACACCTCCAAGGAGAGTTGAAGTGAGCGTTCCCACGGAGCTGGGTTACACGGCCAAACACGAGTGGGTCGCGGTCGAGGACGGGATCGCCACCGTCGGGATCACCTCGTTCGCCGCCGAGTCCCTGGGCGACATCGTCTTCGTCGAGCTGCCCGAGGTCGGCAGCGAGGTGACCGCCGGTGAGCCGAGCGGCGAGGTGGAGTCCACCAAGTCCGTCAGCGACATCTACTCGCCGGTCAGCGGCGAGGTCGTCGAGGTCAACGAGTCCCTCGAGGACGCGCCCGAGACGATCAACACCGCCCCCTTCGAGGGCGGCTGGCTGTTCAGGGCCCGGCTCGCCGAGGAGCCCTCCGGGCTGCTCTCCGCCGAGGAGTACACGAAGCTGACCGAAGGCGAGGAGTAGGCCCCCGATGGCTACTGACAACACGCTCAACCAGACACTGGGCGAACTGGACCCCGAGGTGTCGGCCGCGGTCGACGCGGAGCTGGCCCGCCAGCGCGACACCCTGGAGATGATCGCCTCGGAGAACTTCGCCCCCCAGGCGGTGATCGAGGCGCAGGGCACCGTCCTGACCAACAAGTACGCGGAGGGCTACCCCGGCCGCCGCTACTACGGCGGGTGCGAGCACGTCGACGTCGTCGAGCAGCTCGCGATCGACCGCGCCAAGGCGCTGTTCGGCGCCGAGCACGCGAACGTGCAGCCGCACTCGGGCGCGCAGGCCAACACGGCCGTGTACTTCGCACTGCTCAAGCCGGGCGACACCATCCTGGGCCTGGACCTGGCCCACGGCGGCCACCTCACCCACGGCATGCGGATCAACTACTCCGGCAAGATCCTCAACGCGGTCGCCTACCACGTGCGCGACGAGGACGGCACCGTCGACTACGACGAGGTCCAGGCGCTCGCCAAGGAGCACCAGCCGAAGATGATCGTCGCCGGCTGGTCGGCGTACCCGCGCCAGCTGGACTTCGCCCGCTTCCGGGAGATCGCGGACTCCGTCGGCGCCCTGCTGATGGTGGACATGGCGCACTTCGCCGGCCTGGTCGCCGCCGGGCTGCACCCCAACCCGGTGCCGTTCGCCGACGTGGTCACCACCACCACGCACAAGACGCTGGGCGGGCCGCGCGGCGGCATGATCCTCGCGAAGTCGGAGTACGGCAAGAAGATCAACTCCGCGGTGTTCCCCGGCATGCAGGGCGGCCCGCTGGAGCACGTGATCGCCGCCAAGGCGGTCTCGTTCAAGGTCGCCGCGGGCGAGGAGTTCGCCGAGCGCCAGCGCCGCACCGTCAGCGGTGCGCGCCTGCTCGCCGAGCGCCTCACCCGGCCGGACATGGCCGAGGCCGGCGTCAAGGTCGCCTCCGGGGGCACGGACGTGCACCTGGTCCTGGTCGACCTGGTGGACTCCCGGCTCAACGGCCAGGAGGCCGAGGACCGCCTGCACGGCATCGGGATCACGGTCAACCGCAACGCGGTGCCCAACGACCCGCGTCCGCCGATGGTCACCTCCGGTCTGCGGATCGGCACCCCGGCCCTGGCCACCCGCGGGTTCGGCGACGAGGACTTCGCCGAGGTCGCCGACGTCATCGCCGAGGCGCTCAAGCCGGAGTTCGACGCCGACGCCCTGAGCGGCAGGGTCCGTGCCCTGACCGCCAAGTACCCGCTCTACCCCAACCTGTAGGGCGCCCGCCGTGCGGGGCCCCGGGCCCCGCACGGCACCCCTGCTCCCCGGGCCCTGTACTCAACGAGGAGGACAGCCATGGCCATCAGCGCGTTCGACCTGTTCAAGATCGGCATCGGGCCGTCCAGCTCGCACACGGTCGGCCCGATGAAGGCGGCCCGCACGTTCGCCACCGGGCTGCGCGAGGCGGGCACGGCCGACCGGACCGCCCGTGTCCGGGCCGAGCTGTACGGATCCCTGGCGCTCACCGGCAAGGGGCACGGCAGCGACACCGCCGTGGTGCTGGGGCTGATGGGCCACACCCCCGAGCACGTGGACGTGGACGGGGTTTCCGAGCTCGTCGAGGGGGTCCGGGACGACCGGGGCCTGTACCTGGGCGGCCCGGACGGGCCGCGGGTGGCCTTCGACCCGGCCGTGGACATCGACTTCCGCCGCCGGGAGAGCCTGCCCGACCATCCGAACGGGATGCGGTTCGCGGCCCTGGACGCCGACGGGGGCGAACTGGCCTCCAAGGTGTACTACTCGGTGGGCGGCGGCTTCGTCGTGGACGAGCGCGCCGCCGGAGCCGACCGGATCACACCCGACGCCACCGTCGTCCCGCACCCGTTCGACAGCGCCGAGGAGCTGCTGGCGATCTGCGCGGAGACGGGGAAGTCGATCAGCGCGGTGATGCTCGACAACGAGCAGGCGTTCGGACGCACCCCCGATCAGATCCGCGAGGAGCTCCTGGTCATCTGGACCGCGATGCGCCAGTGCGTGCGCCGGGGCGTGATGACCGAGGGCAGCCTCCCCGGCGGCCTGAAGGTGCCGCGCCGGGCGCACCGCCTGTACCGGCAGCTGGGCGGGAACTGCGACGAGGCGGGCCTGCTGGCGCCGACCGGGGTGGACCCCGACCCGATGCGCGGCAGCGACTGGATCACCCTGTACGCCCTGGCCGTCAACGAGGAGAACGCGGCGGGCGGCCGTGTGGTGACCGCGCCGACCAACGGCGCCGCGGGCATCGTCCCGGCCGTGCTGCACTACTACCTGCACTTCAGCCCGGGGGCCGGCGACGAGGGCGTGGTGCGCTTCCTGCTCACGGCCGCCGCGATCGGCATCCTGTTCAAGCAGAACGCGTCGATCTCGGGCGCGGAGGTCGGCTGCCAGGGCGAGGTGGGATCGGCCTCCTCGATGGCCGCCGCCGGTCTGGCGGAGGTCCTGGGCGGCACCCCGGCCCAGGTGGAGAACGCCGCCGAGATCGCCATGGAGCACAACCTGGGGCTGACCTGCGACCCGATCGGCGGCCTCGTGCAGGTGCCGTGCATCGAGCGCAACGCCCTCGCCTCCGTGAAGGCGATCAGCGCGACCCGCATGGCGCTGCGCGGCGACGGCAGCCACTTCGTGTCGCTGGACAAGGTCATCCGCACCATGCGCGACACCGGCCGCGACATGATGGACAAGTACAAGGAGACCTCGCGCGGCGGCCTCGCCGTCAACGTCATCGAGTGCTGATCGGGGCAGCCATCCGTCGCACCGGCCCCTGCCCGAGGGGCCCTTGGCGGCCGCCCTCCCACACGTTGTCAACAGCATGAAGGTGGGCTTCTTGCGGCAACTCGCAGACAACGGCGCTCGGACAGATCCTGTCCCCTGAAACCCGGTGACCAGGCAAGGAGCGGCTGAGCGGATGCAGATCCGGCCCATTGATGCGGTGTTGACAAAAATCGCGCACCGCAGTGCGCTCGGCTCTTTCAGGCGCGCATGTACCGTGGACACCAGTCGGACAGCGTGATGCCGCGTGAACCAGAGGGGCTGCGCGCACTGCGGCACCCCCGGACACAGCTGTGCCCCGGGTGGCGTGCTGAGCAGAGGCGGCCCGGGGCTTACGTCCTCGACGATACCACGCAGGACCCGGAACAGACAGCCTCCCCCAGGCCGAGACGGAAGAAGGCCCTGTTGAGCGACGACATGCCGGAGTGGATGTACACCGTCTACTCACGTCCGCGCCTGGCCCCCTACATCACCGCTTGCGACGGAGACTCCACCAGGGCGGCCCATCTGTACCACTGGAACGTCGCCGTCTCCGCCGCCTTCTACCGTCCCCTGCACGTCCTCGAACTGGCACTGCGCAACTCCATGCACGACCGGTTGTGCGACCGCTTCGGGCGGGCGGACTGGTGGCACGCGGCTCCGCTCCACCGCAAGGGCGTGCAGCTCGTCGCCCAGGCGAGGGACACCTGCCTCCGGCGGGGATCCCCCGCGAGCCCGGACGACATCGTCACCGAGCTGTCCTTCGGATTCTGGTCCTTCCTGCTGGTCTCCCGGTACGACCGCAGCCTCTGGCGCACGGCCCTGCACAGCGCCTTCCCCTTCTACGGCGGCCCCCGCGAGGACCTGCGCAGGCAGGTGGACTACCTGCGCACCTTCCGCAACCGGATCATGCACCACGAGCCCATCCACCACCGTCACCTGGAGGCGGACCACAGCACGATCTACCGCGTCCTGTCCTGGATCAACCCGGAGGCGGCCGGCGGAATCAGGCACATGGACCAGGTCCCCGAGGTACTCCTGGTCAAGGAGCAGGAGTGGCGGGGCGTCCTTCCCCCGAGCAACTGAGGAGAGCCACCGTGGACGAGAGCGGGCCGACACTAGTGTCACGCGCGCAGCTCGCCAGGCACGCCGGCGTCAGCCCCGCCGCGGTGACCAACTGGGTCGAGCGCGGTCCTGACCTCCCCGAACCGGCGGATTTCAGCGAGCGATCGGCGCTTCCCTCCACTCCTTGGACGACAAGGCCCGCCTGCACGCCGAGATAAGCAGGACGACGAGCGAACTACATGACGCTCTGGCCCCCATGCTGTTCTCCGGACAGGTACCTGTTTCGGCGATCGACACGTGATACACGCCAGCCCCTGGTAGGAGGGGAGCCCGTCAAGCGCGCAGGGCAGCACGCAGCCGCTTCGTGTCGCCGGACAAGGTCATCCGCACCATGCGCGGCACCGGCCGCGACATGATGGACAAGTACAAGGAGACCTCGCGCGGCGGCCTCGCCGTCAACGTCATCGAGTGCTGAGGGGAACCCTCGGAACCCGTGGAACGCGTGCGGTCGACGCGGCGGTCTCCGCCGCGTCGACCGGGAGCCCCGCCTGCGGCTGCGCGGGGACGCCGGCCGGGCCGCGCGTGAGCGCGGCCCGGGGGCGGGTCACTTCGAGGCGTCGGCCTCGGCGCCGGTGTCTGCGTCGGGCGCCGCGACGGCGGCGGCCACCCTCTCCGGGTCCGGCGCCTTCGTGAGGAGGCTGACGGCGACCAGGGCGACCAGGGCCGCGGGCAGTGCCGCGATGACCCCGTTCAGGCCGGCCGGGGTCCCGGCCAGCTGCCAGCCGATGGTCGTGGCCGCGCCCACGACGAGGGCGGCGACGGCTCCGGCGGTGGTCGCGCGCTTCCAGAACAGCACCGACAGGACCACCGGGGTGATCGCCGCGCCGTAGACGGTGTACGAGTACATCTGGAGCTCGAGCACGGTCGGGAAGTACAGGCTCAGGGCCAGGCCCGCGAGCGCGATGCCCAGGACCGACAGCCGCTGGACCACGAGCTTGCTGCGCTCGCTCACCCGGTCCCCCACGAAGCGCGCGTACAGGTCGTAGGCGACGTTGGAGGCTCCGGACAGCATGTACGACGAGCCCGTCGTGATGACGAAGGCGACCGCGCCGGCCAGGATCAGGCCGCCCAGGACGGCGGGCAGGTAGCCCTCGGAGGCCAGGCTCAGGACCGCCATGTCCCCGTTGATGCCGGGCATGAGGACGGCGGCGGCCGTGGCGAGCAGGACGACGGGGATGAAGACGAAGAAGCTGCCCACCAGCATGCCCATGGTGGACGACCTGGCCTCGCGCTCGTCCTTGGCGGCGGCGAGGCGCTGGTACATGTTCTGGTCGGCGAGGAGCAGCAGGAACAGCGGGAGGAAGTAGCCGAGGAGCTGGAGCGCGCTCAGTCCGCCGCTGAAGGTCCGCGCCTGCTCCGGCAGCCCGTCCCAGTAGGCGCCCGGACCGCCGACCGCGGCGAACACCAGGGGCAGCGCCATGCACAGGCCGAGGACGATGAGGATGGCGGACACGAAGTCGGTGTAGGCGACGGAGAACAGGCCGCCGCTGATCGTCAGCAGGGTCACGACGACGGCGATGAGCACGGTCCCCTGGGTGGCGGACAGCGGGGTGACCAGGCTGACGACGTACCCGCCGCCGACGAACTGCGAGGCGGTCAGGCCCAGGAAGGCGATGGTGGTGACCACCGCCGCGACGGTGCGGACCCCGATGCCGAAGCGCACCTCCAGCAGTTCGGGGATGGTGTGCCTGGACGCCCTCCGGATGCGGCGGGCCGCCAGGAGCAGGACGAGGATGCCCAGCGGGGTGCCCGCGAAGAAGACGAGCCCGGCCGTCGGCCCGTAGGTGTAGGCGAAGTTGGCGCCGCCGATGATGGTTCCGGACCCGACCCAGGTGACCAGCATGGTGGCGATCATGACCGGGCGGGGGAGGCTGCGTCCGGCGAAGAGGAAGTCGTCACCGCCGCGCAGCTTGCCTGAGCGCAGGAAGTAGAGGGCGATCCCCAGCATGGCCAGGATGTACACGGCGAGGATCACGAGATGGGTCGTCTGCATTGGCCACCTGCGAGGTTCGGTTCAGGGGATGGGCACGGGGGGAGACCACCGGCGGTGATCCGTCCGCCATGAAAGCAGTCGCGCCAGTGAAGTGCAACACTTATTGCAAAGAACGTGATCCTGATCACGTCACGTGCGTGTCACTCCGTCGCCGCAGGTCATCCACCCGGCCGTCGCTCAGAAGAGCTCCGTCTCCTCCCACAGGCGCTCCGTGTCGCGCACGGCCCGCAGCACCCCGTCCCCGCCGATCCGCGCCAGCTCGGCCAGCACCGCGTGGATCACCGACATCGCCGGGACCAGCGAGGGGAACATGCCCACCCCCTCGCTCGGGACGAGCAGCAGGTGCGCGGCGCCCTCCGCCAGCGGGGAGTCCCTGCGGTCGGTGATGACCGCGACCGGCACCGACCGCTGCCCGGCGACCCTCACCGCGGCGCGCAGCGCGGTGGGCAGCCGCCACAGGTCGCACGCCAGCAGCAGGTCCTCCGGTCCCATCCGCCCCAGGGCGTTGACCAGCGCCGTCCCCCCGACGTCGAACCGCTCCACGTCGTAGCCCATGATCCCGGCGGCGTGCGCCAGTTGCAGGCCGGGCGCCGCGAAGGTGCCCGAACCCACCACCCTGGTCCTGCGCGCGGCGTGGATGGAGGCGGCGAGCGCGCGCACCCTGCCGGGTTCGAGCGTGAGCTCCAGGGTCCGCAGCCCCTCGCGGTCGGCGCGGACCGCCGCCCGGACCGGGTCGGCGTCGGACCCGGCGTGCTCGGCCAGCACCTCCCCCGCGCTGAGGGAGGCCAGGTAGCGCGAGCGCAGTTCGACGCGGAGCGCCGGCCAGCCGCTGAACCCGAGGGCCTGCGCGGCGCGGACCACCGTGGCGACGTTGACCCCGGCGCGCTCGGCCAGTTCCGCGGTGCTCGCGTAGGACGCGAACCTCGGCTGGTCCCGCAGCACCCTGACCACGCGCTCGGCCGCGCGGCCCAGGCGCCCGTCGCCGAGCGCGGCCTCGATCCAGTCCGCCATCACCCCTCCGTCCCGGCGCGGCCGGAACACCCCGGGCCGCGCGTCCACCAAGCGATACCACCCCCTGGCCGTCCGCGCGCCTTTGATGCAACATATATTGCAGATGCGTGGCCCACACGCCGAGCCGTTCCATCGGAGGTACACATGACCCGCCAGTCCCAGCCGCCGCTCCTCTTCACCGGGGCGGGCCTCCTCGACCCGGAGGCGGGCACCAGGACGCCGGACTCCTGGCTGCTCGTGGAGGACGGGCTCATCGCGGGCAGCGGCCGCGGCCCCGCCCCCGAGAAGGACGGGGCCGTCGAGGTCGTCGACCTGGGCGGAGCCACCCTCATGCCGGGCCTCATCGACGGCCACATCCACGCGACCGCCTTCAGCGCCGACCTCGGCGCGGCCATGGACCACTCGCCCTCCTACATCGCCAGCTACGCCGCCACGTCCCTCAACGCCATGCTCAAGCGCGGCTTCACCACCGTCCGCGACGTCGCCGGGGGCGACTGGGGCCTGGCCCTCGCGGTGGAGGAGGGGCTGGTCGACGGCCCCCGGCTGATGTTCGGCGGCAAGGCCCTCTCCCAGACGGGCGGGCACGGCGACTTCCGGGGCCCCGGCCGCCAGGGCAACGACACCCACGCCTGCTGCCCCGGCGCCGGCGTGGTCTGCGACGGCCCCGACGAGTTCCGCCGGGCCGCGCGCGAACAGCTCCGCACCGGCGCGCACCACCTCAAGATCATGCTGTCGGGCGGGGTCGCCTCCCCGACCGACCGCATCGACTCCACGCAGTCCTCCGAGGACGAGATCCGCGCCGTGGTGGAGGAGGCCGAGGCCGCCAACCGCTACGTCACCGGCCACGCCTACACCGCCCGCGCCGTCAACCGGGGCCTGCGCCTGGGCGTGCGCTGCATCGAGCACGGCAACCTCATCGATCAGAGCAGCGTCGAGCTGTTCCTGGAGCACGACGCCTTCCTGGTGCCCACGCTCGTGACCTACGAGGAACTGTCCCTCCAGGGCGCCGCCTACGGCCTGCCCGCCGCGAGCCAGGAGAAGGTGGACACCGTCCTCACCCGCGGCATGGACGCGCTGCGCATGGCGCACGAGGCCGGGGTGAACCTGGTCTTCGGCAGCGACCTGCTCGGCGGTATGCAGGACCGCCAGAGCCGGGAGTTCGCCATCCGCGGCCGGGTCCAGCCCGCCGCCGACGTCCTGCGCTCGGCCACCGTCAACGCCGCCCGGCTCCTCGGCCTGGAGGGCGTCGTCGGCACCCTGCGCGACGGCGCCCGTGCCGACCTGCTGGTCGTGGACGGCGACCCCCTCGCCGACATCGGGGTGCTCGCGGATCCCGAGCGCAACGTGCGCACCGTCCTGCGCGACGGCCGCGTGCGGCACGAGCGCGGCGACGCGGACGCCGCCCTGGCGTAGGCCGTGTTCCGCGGGTCGTCCCGGGCCCGCGGCGATCGGCGCGAGCGCCGGGCCCACCGAAAGCACCCACGGACCACGCCCAGGTGTGCTGGCCGCTGAGGTCGGGAACCGCCCACCCCGCCCGACCCAAGCGAAGAGGGCCTCCGGTATCGGTGTGGATCGTCTGGATCTGCACCGACTCACCGGAGGACCCTCCGTGGTTCACACCATCCATGCCAACGCATCCCTGGCCCCGTGGGCGCCTCGCGCCGGCCCGCTGCGTGGTCGAGGACGGATGGTCGCCGCGCCGAGCCGGGGAGGGCCCGTGCGGGCCCTCCCCCTCAGGCGAGGCCCCGCCGGGGGTTCTTGGCCGGAGCGGTCATCGACATCCGCACGACGGCGGGCACCCTCTCCAGGTCGAGAGAGCTGCGCAGGTTCGCCAGGGCGTCCGAGCGCACCCGCTGCCACACCCCCCTGACGTCGGCGTCGTCGTCCAGGGTGAGCGCCAGCCGCAGGTGCGGCGCGTCGGAGGACTCCGTCAGCCTCGCACGTGCGCGGCGCACACCCGGGTAGTCCGCGACCTCCTGCTCCAGCGCTCCGCGGGCCACGCTCTCGGACATCTCCACCCGGCCGTCGTTGCCCTTGTCCAGGACCAGGCGCCCCACGGTGTCGTTGAGCCCCTGGATCATCAGCCAGCGCAACGCCAGGAACCCCGCGACGAACGCCACCGCGACCGCCGCGTACGGCACCCACGGCCGTCCGAGGAAGTCGGCCGCCGACGCGCTGAGCAGGGGGCTCTCCGCGAGGGACGCGCCGAACAGCCCGCGCCCCGCGGCGAGCGCCGCCAGCCCCGCGGCGAGCGGGACCGCGCCCACGACCGCGAGGCCCCAACGGTTCCCCCGGGCCGACCTGCGGGCCCTGTCTCGCACCACGGTCACACCTCCGCGTACCTGACATGGGTGGCGATCCGCATGCTGCGCAGCGGCGCCAGCTCCTCCAACCGCCGCTCCACGGCCGCGGTCACCTCCGCGGGCAGCCCCGCGGCCTCCCGCATACCGGTGCGCACGTGCACCCGGAGCCTGTTGCCCCGGACGGCGACGTTCACGGCGTCGACACCGCTGACCTCGTGCGCCGCCGCGGCCACCGCACGGCGCAGCGCGGGCCTGGTGAGCCCCACCACCAGTGCGGGGTCGTCGGTGCGCAGCGCGGTCCAGTGCCCGTGCCCGGGCGTGAGGGCTGCCACGATCAGCGCCAGGCCGATCAGCGCCAGGACGGCCGACGCGATCTGCACCGAGGGGGCGGACCAGGTGGTGGCCCCGGCATATCCGGTGGCCGCGCCCACCGGGATGAGCCGCAGCGGGCTCCCGGCGAGCGCGGAGATCACCTCGGCGGCGGCGACGACGGCCACGACGAGGATCACGAGCCCCGTGATCACCGCGGGCCACGACCTCCTCGGCCGGAAGGTATGGACCGCCACCCGCTTCGCCCGACGGTCGACGCCCTGGTCCGGGCGGCCGAGCACCTCTTCCACGGTGGTCATGTCAGCGCACCAGCTCCGCGATCTCGATGTCGATGTGGTGGACTTGCTTGCCGGTGGTCCGCTCGACCCGTTCCTTGACGTGTCCGCGGACACGGGCGGCGGCCTCCCGCGCCGAGCGCGGGTAGCGCACGGTGATCCGCAGCCGCAGGAGGACCACGTCACCGCTCACCTTCGCCCGTGCGGCCCTCGACCTGGCCGCGCGGGCCCCCTCGACCTCGCGGACGGCCCGGGCCGCGACCTTCTCGACCACTCCGGGCTCGATGACGGTGCGGCCCGCGGGGCCGCGTCCGCGCTCGTGCCGCCCGTGGTCCGGCCCGCCGGGCGGGTGCTCCCTCTGCCTGGGGACCGTATCGGTCCGCACTCCGGCCACGACCGCTCCTTCCCTCCGGGGCGTGTGTGTCGGCGGCGCCCTCGCACGTCCGAGGGGCCCGCCTCAGGCCGATCGCCGCGAGAACATCTCACCGAGGTCGATCTCGCCCTCCATCGCCCGGCCCGCGACGAACCCGACGAGGCCCAGAACCAGGACCAGCGCGAAGGCCGCGAACCCGCCGAAGGCGGCGGCGAGCCCCAGTACCGTCCCGTAGGACAGGCCGACGATGGGCCACATGGCTTCCCCCTCTTGTCCAGCACCTGTTGCTTCCACGTTCAGAGCCCCGTCCGGCTGCCGTCGCCGAGACCGGCGACCACGTCCTCCACCGAGATGTGGACGGTGCGGCCGCCGGCCAGCGGGGCCAGGCCCCGGCGCAGCTCGGCTGCGATCTCCGGCAGCGGTCTCCCGAAGCGGACCACGACGCCCACCTCGACCCCGTCCGAGCGCACCGCGACGCCGTGCACGCGTCCGCCGGGCACGGGGGTGGCCAGCGTTCCGAACCCTCCGGACGACAGCTCCACCACGTCCGGGAAGCGGACGGCCTCCTCGGCCACGCGCCGGGCCACCTCGCCCGGGTCCCCACCGCCGGCCGCCACTACCGGACCCGGGGCCCGGAGTCGTCGGAGTCGTCGTCCTGGTCCTCGTCGGGCAGGTGGATGTCGTCCACCCTGATGTTGATCTCGGTGACCTCCAGGCCGGTCATGCGCTCCACCGCCGTGGCGACGTTGCGCCGCACGGAGGCCGCGAGGTCCTGGATGGCGGCCCCGTACTCGACGACCAGGTCGATGTCCACGGCGGCCTGGCGCTCGCCCACCTCGACCGAGACCCCGCGCGAGACGGAGCCGCGGTCGGCGCCGCCGCCGGTCACGGCGTCCCTCACGGCGCCGACGGCGCGCGCCGTCCCGCCGCCCATCGCGTGGACGCCGCCGATCTCACGCGCGGCCATCCCGGCGATCTTCGCGACCACCCCGTCCGCGATCTGGGTGCGTCCTCCCCCGTCGCCGGAGGCGTCCCCCCTGCCCGCCTCGCGGGCGCCCGGCACCTTCGCTTCGGTCCTGATGTCCGACACTGGTCCCCCCCTGCGCAGTGTGCAGAAACCCCGTGGTCACAGCGGTCGTCAGCGCTTGAAGACGTTCTTGGCCTTCTCGCTCGCGTCCTTGGCCTTGTCCTTGGCCCGGTCGGCCTTGTCCTTGGCATCGGCCTTGGCCTGGTCCGCCTTGCCCTCGGCCTCCTTGCCGCGGTCCCCCGCGGCCTTGCCGTAGGCCTCCTTGGCCTTGCCGGCGGCGTCGTCGAAGTGCTTGCCCATGTTTTCTGCCCCCTCCTCCGAGCGCATTGCTCTCGGAGATTTCGGACCGAAACCCGGTATCTGCGCCAAGGGATGGCCAGATGAGTTCCGAACTAAACACACCATATACACACTGTACGTAGCTACCAAGATACTTTGAGTAACGAATCGCTGGTCAGAAGAGGAGAGAGTCTTTCCCATCCCGCCTCCACGGGCACGACACACCCCTGCGTCGCGGGAAAACGAAAAGGGCGCCCCGGAAGGCGCCCCTGAGTCCGAAAAGCGGTCCCGCCCGGCGATCCGCCGGGGAGGCCGTGTCCCCGGCGTCAGCCGAAGACGACCGTCTTCCCCCCGTTGAGGAGGACCCGGCGCTGCGCGTGCCAGTTGACCGCGCGTGCCAGCGCCACCGACTCCAGGTCCCGGCCGATCGCGGTGAGCTGCTCCGGACTGTGCGTGTGGTCCACCCGGGACACCTCCTGCTCGATGATGGGCCCCTCGTCCAGGTCGGCGGTGACGTAGTGGGCCGTCGCACCGATCAGCTTGACCCCGCGCGTGTGGGCCTGGTGGTAGGGGCGCGCACCCTTGAAACTCGGCAGGAAGGAGTGGTGGATGTTGATGATCCGACCGGACATCTTGGTGCACAGCTGCTCGGAGAGCACCTGCATGTAGCGGGCCAGGACGACCAGGCCCACGTCGTAGGAGTCCACCAGCTCCAGGAGCCGCGTCTCCTGCTCCGGCTTGTTCCCCGCGGTGACCGGCAGGTGGTGGAAGTCCACGCCGTAGGAGTCCGCGAGGAACCCCAGGTCCGGGTGGTTGGACACCACGGCGGCGATGTCGGCGTCCAGGAGCCCGCTGCGCTGGCGGTAGAGGAGGTCGTTGAGGCAGTGGCCGAACTTGGACACCATGACGATCATGCGCGGGCGCACGTCGCGGGGGTTGAGCGTCCACTCGACGAACGCCTCGCCCGCATCGGACCCGAAGTCCCCCGCCAGCGCAGCGAACGCCCCGCGCAGCACGTCCTCGCCGACCGGCCCGTCGCCGCCCCGCTCCGCCACGAACTGCATCCGCAGGAAGAACCGGCCCGTGTAGTGGTCGCCGTACTGCTGACTCTCGGTGATGTTGCAACCGTGGTCGGACAGCAGGTTGGCCACTGCCGCGACGATGCCCCTGCTGTCGGGACACGAAAGGGTCAGGACGTACTCGCGCTCACTCATGGGAAAGAACCATTCCTGGGGTCGGACCGGCTGATCAGCCGTGACGCCCCAGGATATCGACCCGGGCCGCCCGGCGGAGCGGTTCCGGGGCGTCGTCCCGGCCACAGGGTTCACCGAACCGTTCACCACCGGGAATATGAAACACATTCATGTTCTGGCATCCTCGGACGCATGACAAGCCTGCGTGAGAAGTACGAGGCCGCGACGCGCGAACTCCAAGCCCCCTTCGCCATGGTCGACCTGGCCGCCTTCCGCGCCAACGCGGCCGACCTCACCCGCCGGGCCCACGGCAAGCCCGTCCGCATCGCCAGCAAGTCCGTGCGCAGCCGTGCCCTGCTCCGCACCGCCCTCTCCCTCCCCGGCTACGCGGGGATCATGGCCTTCACCCTCCCCGAGGCGCTCTGGCTGGCCGAGGGCGACTCCGAGGGCCCCTTGGACGACGACATCCTCGTGGCCTACCCCACCGTCGACCGGGAGTCCCTCACCCGGCTCGCGGGGGACCCCGACGCCGCCCGGACCGTCACCGTCATGGTCGACGACACCGCCCACCTGGACCTGATCAGCGCCGCCGTGGCCGACGCGGCCGCCTCCGGCGCGCGCGGAGCCGGGGCCCCGCCCGTCCGCGTCTGCCTGGACATCGACACCAGCTGGCAGCCCCTCGGCTCCCGCGCCCGCATCGGCTCCTTCCGCTCCCCCGTGCGCACCCCCGCACAGGCGGCGGCGCTCGCCCGCGCCGTCGTCGAGCGGCCCGGGCTGGAGCTGGCCGGGATCATGGCCTACGAGGGGCAGATCGCCGGGGTGGGCGACGCCCCTCCCGGGCGCCCCCTGTACGCGCGCGTCCTGCGCGCCGTCCAGCGAAGATCGGCGGTCGAGCTCGCCCGGCGCCGAGCCGCCGTCGTGCGGGCGGTGGGCGCCGTCGCCGACCTGCGCTTCGTCAACGGCGGCGGCACCGGCAGCCTCCACACCACCGGCCGGGAGAAGGCCGTCACCGAGCTCACGGCGGGGTCCGGCCTCTTCCACCCGCACCTGTTCGACCACTACCGGGCCTTCCGCGGCCGCCCCGCCGCCCTCTTCGCGCTCCCCGTCGTGCGCCGCCCCGCCCCGGGCGTGGTGACCGCCCTCGGGGGCGGCTACCCCGCCTCCGGGCCCGTCGACCCCCACCGGGCGCCCACCCCCCACCTCCCCGAAGGACTGTCCTACACGGCCAACGAGGGAGCGGGAGAGGTGCAGACCCCCCTCGTCGGCGCCGCGGCCGACGGCCTCGCCGTCGGCGACCGCGTGTGGATGCGCCACGCCAAGGCGGGCGAGCTCTGCGAGCGCTTCGACACCCTGCACCTGGTCGACTCCGACACCGGCGAGTACGTCGGCGCCGTCCCCACCTACCGGGGCGAGGGCCGGACCTTCCTCTGAGCCGGGCGGCGGCCCGGGCTCCGGGCCGCGCCACCGGCACCCGCGGAGCGGCCCGGAGCCGGCGGGGTCCGCCGTCCCCGCGCGCCCGCCACGGGGGCTGCCCCCGGTCCGCCGGGCCGGAGCCGCCTGAACACAGGACCGCCCGTACGACGAGGGGCCCGTGCGCCGAGCGCACGGGCCCCTCCCACCGGTTCCGCTACCCGCGGCGGCGGACCGCCCAGGCCACCACGCCCACGGCGATCACCGCGCCCACGCCGACCGCGAGGATCAGCGCCTCCGGGGGCAGCCGGCGGCGCGACTGGTAGGTGGTCACGACCTCGTCATCGCCCTTGATGACGATGCTGCCCTCCTCGGGGGCCACGAGGTGGCTCTCCACACGCACAGCGCCTCCGCCGACCACGAGGGCGCGTGCCTCGTCGACGATCCGTGCGCCGCGTTCGCGGGCCCTCCCGATCTGTCTACGGGCGATGTTGGCAGGCCGGGCCTGCTCACTCAGCTCGTCCAGGGTCTCCGCCAGCCGCCGCTGTTCGCGGGTGATCTCGGCCTGGATCTCAGCCGGGGTCTGGCGCGGTTCGGTGTCGCGTCCCGTCATGGGGCTCCGCCTCTCTCCACTGGCGCAGGGTCGTCTGAGAGCCCGAGTCCGAGTCCGAGCCGGAGTCCCGGCTCTCCTCCGCGCCGTCGGACGGACCGGAGAATCTCAGCGCGCCGTCGATTCCGTCGACCACGCGGAAGAAGTCCCGCGTGGACAACCACAGTTTATAGATGATGGCTATCTCGAAGGCGAGAAGCAAAACGCCCGCGGCGGCGGTGATCCAGCCGATCAGCGACGTGGCGCCGAGGACCGCGACGGCCAGGGGAGCCACCACGAACACCGCCAGCTGGAACTCGATACCGCCCACCAGGTGCGTCCTGATGCGCCTGGCGTTGAGCGCCGACCAGAAGCGCTGGTACCAGGGGAAGCGGGAGCGGAACTCCTGGTGGAGGTCCACCTTGGGCAGCGTCAGGTCCGGCTGCTTGCCCGCCGTGCGGTGGTTGCGCGCCTCCCGCTCGTTCTGGCTGTGCAGTATCTGCTCCAGCACGCCGATGCCGTGGCGGAGCACCGCCTGCTCTCCGCCGTCGCTCATCGTGCGTCCGCCGCCGCCGGTGGCCGAGGCCGTGTCGTCGTCCTCGGGCTCCAGCATCGACAGGGTCGCACGGGCCCTCTCCAGCGCGGCCGCCAGGTGCGAGCGCATCTCCCTGCGCACCTTGTAGACCTGCAGGGCGTTGAGGTACCGGAGCATGTCCAGGAAGACGACGGCCAGGGCCAGCCACACGAACCACACCGGGTTGGAGTCAGGGGCGACCTCCTCGGACACGACGTACTGCCCGCCCATGAGGGCGACCGCGCACACCAGCACCCGGAACCGGTCGGACACGTAGTCCATCCACGACCCGAACAGGGACTCCGAACCGGTGAGCCGCGCCAGCTTGCCGTCCACGCAGTCCACGAGGAAGCACAGGATGTACAGGACCGCGCCCAGGGCCAGGAACTGCCGGTAGCCCAGGGCGAAGCAGACCGCCGCGCCGAGCCCCAGGAAGAGCGCGACCACCGTGAGCTGGTTGGGCGTGATCGAGGTCCGGTTGGCGACCAGGCGGACGAGCCGGACCGCGACCGGGTCCACGAGGGAGACCGTGAGCCAGGAGTCGCGCTCCTTGAGCGTGCGCTCCCTGACCTCGTCGAGTGTGAATCCAGGCATCGTCGCCAATACTCCCCAACACGAAGCGGATGTGTTCCGGCCCGGAGGCCGTGCCGACCACCACCGGATGGGCGTGGCGCCCGGGTGCGCGAAGGGCGTCACCAGCGGGTCGACCGAAAGCACGAGTGCGGTCAACAATAGGTGATCGAACCGCTGGTCACCCCCAAAGCGGATGAACCGAACCGGAATCGCAACCGAAGCCGGTAAACCCAGCCTGACACAGGTGAAGAAGCGCCGCTCCCCGGGGCACCCCGCGCGCTCGCTACGGTAGGAGCAGTGAGCGGGCGGGGCCCCACCGCCCCGCCGACGAGCAGATGGGAACACCACGTGAGCGACCCGATCCGCCTGGCGCCCGGCGACCAGGCCCCCGACTTCACCCTCGACGACGCCGACGGCAAGCCCGTCACCCTCAGCGAGGTGCTGGCCTCCACCGGGCAGCGCGTCGTCCTGTACTTCTACCCGGCGGCGATGACCCCCGGGTGCACCACCCAGGCCTGCGACTTCCGCGACAACCTCCGCGAGTTCGGCTCGGCGGGCCTCACCGTCCTGGGCGTCTCCCCCGACACGACCGACAAGCTGGCCGCGTTCCGGGAGAAGGAGGGCCTGACGTTCACCCTCCTCGGCGACCCCGGCAAGGAGACCCTGCGCGCCTACGGCGCCTTCGGCGAGAAGAAGAACTACGGCCGCACGGTCCAGGGCGTCATCCGCTCCACCGTCGTCGTCGGCGCCGACGGCAAGGTGGAGAAGGCCTTCTACAACGTGAAGGCCACCGGGCACGTCGACCGCCTCAAGAAGGAACTCGGCGTCTGACCCTCCGGCCTCCGGCGGCCCGGCCTGGCCCGGCCCTGCGGGGCCTGGCGGCCGGGTCCGCCCGCGTCCCCGGTACAGTTGTCCCGACGGGGCCGTAGTCCAACCGGCAGGAGACGACAGCTTTAGGTGCTGTACAGTGCGGGTTCGAATCCCGCCGGCCCTACGAGGTGGTATGCGCCGGTCGGTGGGCTCCGCCCACCCTCCGCACGACCCGCGACACCCCGGGGGACACCCCCCACCCCGAACCGCAGGCGGTATGCGCCGGTCGATGGGCCCCGCCCGCCTCCTGCGCACGACCCGCAACACCCCGGGGGACACCCCCCACCCCGAACCGCAGGCGGTATGCGCCGGTCGGTGGGCCCCGCCCACCTCCTGCGCACCGCGGTCCCGCACGGCGGGCCCCGGCGCCGAACCCCGCCACGGGCACAGGACCGGTGAGGACGGGGGCGTCGGGCCGCGACGGCCGCTCCCGCGGCCGGCCCGCTAGCGGCCGAGCAGGGCCCAGAGCACGACGGCCAGCAGGAGCACCACGCCGAGGGCGACGCCGGCGAACACCGGCAGCATGCTCTTCTCCGCGTGCCGGCCCGAACTCGTCAGCCCCAGCGTGTCCGTGGACTCGCGGATCGACGTCATGATCGAGTTCATCGCCTCGGGGCTGTTGCGCAGCCGCTCGTTGATGGACTCCGCCAGGACGTGGGCGCCCGCCTTGAAGTGCTCGCGGGCCGACTCCCGGTCCTGTTCGTCCCCGCCGCCCTCGCCGGGACGCGGCTCGGCCGGACGGGCCCCGGAGGCGGCCGTCTCCACGCTGGTCTCGGGCGCCCACGGGGCCAGGGCCGCGATCCGCAGCATCTTGGTGGCGTTCTCCGCGGTCAGCCGCTCGCCGGGCTCGACGCGGAGCAGGCCGGCGAGCACCGGCGCGAGCGGGCCCGCGTTCGCGGCCTCCGCGGGCTCGTCCAGCTGCTCCTGGCGCAGGATCTTGATGTAGCCCTTGCGGTCGTAGGGAGGGTGGCCCTCCACCGCCGCGTACAGGGTGGCGCCCAGGGACCACAGGTCCGACTCCGGCCCGACCGGTCCGGCCTTGGCCCTCTCCGGCGGGATGTAGGCGGGAGAGCCGATGATGCGGCCCGACGCGCTCAGCGCCGACTCGCCGTTCCAGGCGGCCAGCCCGAAGTCGGTCAGCACCACGCGCCCGGCCTGGCTGATCATCACGTTCTCGGGCTTGACGTCGCGGTGGACGATCCCCTCGGTGTGCGCGACCTTGAGGGCGTCGATCAGCTGGAGCCCGATCTCCGCCACCCGCTGGTAGGGCAGCGCGCCGCCCACCTGGATCAGCTCCTCCAGGGTGGATGCCTCGACCAGCTCCATGACGATCCACGGCCGGTCGTCCTCGTCCACGACGTCCAGGACGGTGACCAGGCTCGGGTGGGTGAGGCGCCCGGCGACCCGGGCCTCACGCGTGGTGCGCTGGAGGAGGGACTCGCGCTCGGAGCGGCTCAGGTCGGCCGGGAGCCTGAGCTCCTTGACGGCGACCTCGCGGTCGATGACCAGGTCGACGGCGCGCCACACCGTGCCGACACCGCCCCTGGCGATCTCCGACACCAGCTGGTAGCGCCCTTTGAGCAGGCGCCCCTCAGGACCGGAGTCGCCCATACCGGCTACCTCCGGACCTTCGGAAGAGCGCGACGCCCGGGGCCGCTGTGTGTGAGGGTTGTCTAGGGAGGACACGGTTATCCACGGGTCCATTCACCGGCCATGGTGGCCTCCTGCGGAGCATTGCGGTCGCTGTCACCATGTAGGTGCACGGATCACTCGTTATACCAGCAGGACGCCGAGTCCACGCTGGTAGTTGCCATAACACTGGCACATAGGTTCGCTTTCGTTATGTCCGACGAAAACCTGCGCATGCCATGACCTGCCTCTCCTTTACCCGTCCTTGCCCCGGCCATGGGGCGGGCGTGCGGGCGCGACACGCCCGCACGCCCCGGATCAGGACCAGAGGGACTCCGGGTCGCGGACCTCGACGGGACCGATCCCGGTGTCGGTGAGCGGCTGCCGGAGGCGGTCCGCGTCGCCGACCACCACGACGACGGCCTCCTCCGGGTGCAGGTACTCGGTGGCGGCCGAGTCCAGGCTCTCCTTGGTCAGCCTCTCGTAGCCGGCCCGGTTGCGGTCCACGTGGTCGTCCGGCAGGTCGTGGACGACCATGTCGACCAGGGCCCCCGCGAGGGAGCGCGCCGTCGAGTAGCTGACGGGCAGGCCCACCGTGTTGGACTCGCGCACCGCGGTGAGCTCCTCCTCCGTGACGCCCGACTCCCGGAGCTCGGCGACCTGCTCCAGCGACGAGGTGACGGAGTGGGCGGTGGTGTCCGCCTCCACCTGGGTGGACATGAAGAACACGCCGCTGTCGCGTCGCAGGTCGAACCGGGATCCGGCGCCGTAGGTGTAGCCGAGGCGTTCGCGCAGCTCCATGTTGAGCCTGGACGTGAACATGCCGCCCAGCACCTCGCTGATGCCCTCGGCCCTGGGCAGGTCGACCTGCGAGCGGGACGGGGCGCGGTGCGCGATGACCAGGGCCGACTGGACGGAGCCGGGGCGGTCGACGATCAGGATGCGGGGCAGCTCGCCGGGCGGCGGCGCCGGGACGGAGGACTCGCGCTCCGGGACGGAGGCGGCGTCGCCGAACACCGTCTTGCCCAGCTCCTCCAGGTCGATCCCGTCGAGGTCGCCGACGACCACCAGGGTCCCGGCGACGGAGGCGATGGACTCGGCGTGGAAGGACGCCACGGTCTCCGGGGTGATGTCGGCCAGCCGGACCGGGCCTCCCCCGAGCGGGGTGGCGTAGCGGCCGGTGAACAGCTGGCCGCCGAGGCTGCGCATGGCCAGGGTCCCGGCCGTGGCGGCCTCCAGCCAGAACCGCTCCAGCAGCTGCTCGCGGCGGCGGACGACGTCGTCCGGGTTCAGGGCGGGGCGCCGAACCGCGTCCGCGAACAGGCGGACGGCCTCGTTGACGCGGTTGGCGGGGGCGTCCAGGCCGGTGATGAATCCGTCCCAGTTGACGCGGGACATCCACTCGGCGCCGTGGCGCTCCAGTGCGGGGGCCAGGGAGCTGTTGCCGTCGGGGCCGTCCTCCAGCACCTCGCTCGTGAGCACGTTGACGCCCATGGCGTCCAGCGGCTCCACGGCGCCCCCGTGGGGGTGCACGAGGCGGAGGGAGACCAGTCGCTGGCCGGGCACGTCGATGGCGACGACGGTGCCGCCCCCGACGGTGACCCGTTGGGGCTTCGGGAAGGAGTAGGACGCTACGGCACCGAGTGGCGGGCGGGTCTGCGGCATGCTCTGCGGCTCTTTCTGCGGCTTGCGGTGACAGGGCCAGGGGTGGCGGCGCGCCCTAGGAGGCGCCGGCGGCGTTCGCCTCGGCGTCCGCCTGGAGGGTCTCGGCCTCCGAGGACTCCTCAGGGTCGAAGCGGACGACGAGCAGGTTGTCGTCGACCAGCAGGCGCTCGGCGGCGGCCCGCACCTCCTCCGCGGTGATGTCGTCCCAGCGCCGGGGCCAGGTGTAGGCGAGCTCCGGGTCGTCGAACAGCTGCGTGCAGCTGCTGATGCTGTCGGCCAGCCCGGCAGGACTGGAGATGGACTGGAGGTGGTCGCGCTCCATGACGGCGCGGGCGCGCTCCAGCTCCTCCTCGGTCACGCCGGAGGCCAGCTTCGCGATCTCCTCGCGCACGGCCTCCTCCAGCACGTCGCCGTCGACGCCCTCGCGGGCGAGCATGTTCACCAGCAGGAGGCTGTCGGTGTAGCGGAAGGGCAGGATGTCGGCCGCGGCGCCGCCGTCGTCGGCGGCGATGGGGCGGTCCACCACCAGTGAGCGGTAGAGGCGGCTGCCCTGCCCCTGGCCGAGCACGGCCGAGGCCAGGTGCACGGCGTCGAACTCCCGCTCGCCGTACGGGGGGACGCGGTAACCGATGAACACCCCGGCGGCGGGCACCGTCTCGGTGACGGCGTCGCGCACCGGACCGCCCAGGGGCGCTCCCAGGGAGGCGTCGGGCGCCTCGGGGACGAAGTCCCTGGCGGGGATCGACCCGAAGTACTTCTCGACGCGGGCCAGGACGTCCTCGGGGTCGAGGTCGCTGACCACGGTGAGCACGCAGTTGTCCGGCCCGTAGTGGGCCTTGTGGAACGACTTGACGTAGTCGAGGTCGGCGGCGTCCAGGTCGGCCATGGAGCCGATGGTCGGGTGGTGGTACGGGTGGCCCTCGGGGTACGCCAGGCGCAGGATGCGCTCCAGGGCGGTGCCGTAGGGCTGGTTGTCGTAGCGCTGGCGGCGCTCGTTCTTGACGACGTCGCGCTGGTTGTCCAGGACCTCCTGGGTCATGCCGTCGCGCAGCGTCTCCAGGCGGTCCGCCTCCAGCCACAGCACCCGGTCCAGGGCGTGCTCGGGGACCGTCTCGTAGTAGTTCGTGCGGTCGCTCGACGTGGAGGCGTTGATGTCGCCGCCGAGCCGCTCGATCTCCTCGAAGTGCTCGCCCTTGGACACGTTGCCGCTGCCCTGGAACATGAGGTGCTCGAAGAGGTGCGCGAAACCGGTGCGCCCGGGGACCTCGTGCCGGGAACCCACGCCGTACCACAGGTTGACCGCGGTGACCTGGCCGGTGGAGGCCGCCGCCGTCACCAGGCGCAATCCGTTGTCGAGCGTGTACTGACCAACCCGTCCCGCCGCTCCGATGGTGGTCACCAGTGCTGCACCCCGCTTCGCGCTGTCGCCTGAACTGCCGTCGTCCGCGCGGCCGTGCGCCGCCCCGGACGTCCTCTGCCGTGACGAGTACGACCCTATGGCCTAACGGGACCCGGGGGACACTGGAACGGCGCAACCGGTGGCCGAATCCGGGACGGACGCGCCAGGTGTCAGCTCCGGTACTCGGTCGTGTCCATGGAGGCGGCCATCTGGTCGTAGACGGCGGAGTGCTGGGAGTCGGCGGACCAGACGTACAGGAGGACGTCGCTCGTGGGCAGGAACCACATGCGCACCTCGAAGGTGTCGTCGTTGGCGCAGGTGACGTCCCAGACGGAGTGGTGCGACTTGAGGGTGTCGGCGTGTTCGGTGAAGTCGGAGACCCGCAGCTCGGCGTCCTTGATCCCGATGTCGCCGGAGGCCGCGGTGTTGAGGCTGCGGCAGCGGTCGGTGTTGTCCGCCCAGCCGTCCGCCTTGCTGTGGGCCCCGCCCCTGGAGGGCCACTCCTGCGGGTGGTTCTCCGCCGCGTGCGCGGTCAGCTGCACCGACCCGTAGGCGCAGGCGGCCTGGCCGGGAGGGCTCGCGCACAGCGTGCCGCCCTGGTTCTGGACGTCCCAGCCGTCGGGGACGTCGATGGTGATGCCCTCGACCGTCTGGGGGGTGAAGCCCTCCGGGCCGGGCGGTTCGACCGCCGGGACCATGCCGCTCTCGCCGCGCTCCAGCTCGATCGCGGTGCCGCCCTCCTCCGCGCCGCCCGAGCAGGCGCCCAGTAGCAGGAGTGCGGAGGCCGCTACGGCCGTTCCCGCCCCGGCGCGCACGCCTCGCGCCCGATGCCGTCGCCCGTGGATGCCCGCCATGCGTCGTCCCTCTCCCGCGTCCCGTGGTCAGAACCCAGTCGACCATAGCGCCCCCGGCACACGGTGCGAACCCGAGGATCCCGGCACGTTCGCGACAACCGAGGCGCTGCCGGGACGGGCGAGGGAGTCGCTGGACAGCGGCCACTACGCTGGGGCCATGGTGGACCTCGCGAAGATCACAGAACCCTTGTCCCTCACCCGGTTCGGGCCGCGCCCCCGGGGGCCGCTGGTACTGGAGCTGGACCTGACGGAAGGGGTGGCCGACGAGGCCCCCGGGGACCCGATCAGCCAGATCGTGAACCGGCGCCGGCAGCACTACCTGGACATCGTCGAAGGCATCCGCCGCGGTGCGCGCGACCCGGGGGTGGCCGCGCTCCTGGTCCGCGTGGACGCCAGGTCGCTGGGGTTCGCGAAGGTCCAGGAGCTGCGCGACTGCGTCGCCGACTTCCGCGCCGCGGGCAAGACCGCCGTGGCCTGGGCAGACTCCTTCGGGGAGACGGGCGAGGGCAACCTCCCGTACTACCTCTCCTGCGCGTTCTCCCGCGTGGTCATGGCCCCCACGGGGGTGCTCGGGCTGACCGGCCTGATGATGCGCGTGACGTTCCTCAAGGGCGCCCTGGACAAACTGGGCGTGTCCTACGAGGTCGGCAGGCGCCACGAGTACAAGAACGCGCTGAACAGCGTCACCGAGACCGGTTTCACGGAGGCCCAGAGGGAGGCGTCCGGCCGCATCGTCTCGTCGCTGGGCGACCAGCTGGTGGAGGCGGTGTCCGAGGCGCGCGGCCTGCCCGAGGAGAAGGTGCGCGAGCTGGTCTCGCGCGGTCCGTTCATGCCCAAGGAGGCCCTGGACGCCGGCCTGGTCGACGGCCTGGCCTACCGGGACGAGGTGTACGCCGACCTCCTCGGCGAGGTCCGGTCGCAGGCGGACGGGGCCGGGGACGGCTCCGCCCCGGAGCCCTCGCTCCAGTTCGTCACCCGCTACCACCGCAAGCACACCCCGGCGCCCCGCCCCCGCGCGGCGGGCGGACCGGGGTACATCGCGCTGATCTCCGCGACCGGGGCCATCAGCCTGGGACGGACCCGGCGGTCCCCGCTGGGCGGCGGCACCGTCATGGGTTCGGACACCGTGACGGCGGCGTTCCGGGCCGCCCGCAAGGACCCGCAGGTCAAGGCGGTCGTGTTCCGGGTGGACAGCCAGGGAGGGTCGCCGACCGCCTCCGACGCGATCCGCCGCGAGTCCGAGCTGACCAGCCGGGCCGGCATCCCGGTGGTGTCGGCGATGGGCGACATCGCCGGTTCGGGCGGCTACTACGTGACGCTGGGCTCCGACGCGGTCGTCGCGCAGCCCGGCACCCTCACCGGGTCCATCGGCGTGATCACCGGCAAGCCGGTCCTGGGCGGGCTGCTGGAGCGGTTCGGCGTGACCAGCGACTCCGTGAGCACCGGGGAGCACGCGGGCATGTTCGACACCCGCAAGCCGTTCACCGAGTCCGAGTGGGAGCGGGTGAACGCGCTCCTCGACGAGATCTACGAGGACTTCACCGGCAAGGTCGCCGAGGCGCGCAAGATGACCCGCGAGCAGGTCCACGAGGTCGCCCGGGGACGGGTGTGGACCGGTCGCGACGCCAGGGAGCGGGGCCTGGTGGACGAGCTGGGCGGCCTGGAGACGGCCGTGCGCCTGGCCCGGGAGAAGGCGGGCGCCGGCCCCCTGCCCCTGCGCGCCTTCCCGCGCGCGCACCCGCTGGACCGGATCCGCCAGCACGAGTCCAGCGAGGACATGGCGGCCTCGCAGCCGCAGACGGTGCTCGGCGCGTGGGGCCCGCTCCAGCACGCGGCCGTGGCGATGGGGCTGCCCGCGGCCGGTCCGCTGACGATGCCCGACGTCTGGGACATCCGTTGACCGGTCCGTACCTGGACGCCATGGCGCTGCTGCCCGCCGGGGTCACCGTGGTGACCGTCGCCGACGGCCGGGACGACGTGGGCGCGACCGTCACCGCGTTCGGCTCGGTGTCGGCCGACCCGCCGATCGTGTGGGTGGGCGTGGGCGCCGAGGGCTACATGGCCGAGGTCATCGGGGCCGCCGGGGCGTTCGCCGTGAACGTTCTCGGCGCCGGACAGCGGGTGGTGGCGGGCCGCTTCTCGGCCGAGGGGCGCCCCAGCGCCAGACTCCTGGTGACGGACCAGCCCCACCACCGGGGCGGGCACACGCGCGCCATCGTGCTGGACGACGCGCTGGCCGCCCTGGAGTGCACGGTGCGGCAGCGCCTGGAGGTCGGCGACCACGTGGTGTACCTCGCCGACGTGGTGGGCCTGGCCGGTGTGCGGGGCGAGGGTCCGGCCCTGGTGCGCCGCTCCGGCCGCTACCACGCCCTGGACTGACCGGGGGGCCGTGCCGGGACCGGAGGGCTCCGGTCCCGGCACGGCGCTCACTCTCCGGCGATGAGCTCCCGGAAGTGGGCGTGCAGGTGCTCCGGCGAGGGTTCCAGCCCCGTGATCAGGCCGAACGCGTCACTGGCCTGGAAGACGGCCATGCCTCCGCCGCCCAGGGTCCGGCAGCCGCGCGCCTGCGCCGCGCGCAGCAGCTCGGTGCGGACGGGCCGGTAGACGACGTCGGCGACCCACAGGGACGGGCGCAGCAGACCGGGGTCCAGGGGGATCCCGGGGTGGTGCGCCATGCCCGTGGGCGTCGCGTGCACCAGGCCGTCGGCCCCGGCCAGGGCGGCTCCGAGCCCGTCCGTCCCCGCGGGACGGCAGACCGCCCCGGGGAACCGCTCCGCCAGACGGGCGGCGAGGGCCACGGCGCTCGTCCCGTCGACGTCGACCACGGCCAGCTCCCGCACACCGGACACCAGCAGGGCGTAGGCCACGGCCGCTCCCGCGCCGCCCGCCCCCAGCACCACGACCCGGTCCCCGGGCGCGTCCGGCAGCTCCTGCCGGAGCGACCGCGCGAACCCGGACCAGTCGGTGTTGTGCCCCACCGCTCCCCCGGCCCCGAACACGACGGTGTTGACGGCCCCCAGGGCCTCCGCCTCCGGGGAGAGCCCGTCGAGGGCCGGCAGCACGAGCCGCTTGCACGGGTGGGTGATGTTCAGCCCGTCGAAGCCGAGCCTGGACGCCGCCTCCACCAGGTAGCCGACCGAGCCCGGCTCCATGCCGAGCCGGTCGATGTCGATCGTCCGGTAGACGAGGCGGCGTCCCAGCCGCGCGGCCTCCCTCTCGTGCATGGGGGGTGTGAGCGACGGGCCGATCCCCGCGCCGATGAGCCCCGCGAGGAAGGACCGCCCCGGGGCGCCGTACGCGCCGCTCACCGGGAGCGCTCCGCCCGCTGCGCGGCCATGCGCACGGTGCCGTTGGCGGCCCCGTACCCCTGGTAGCCGCCGACGCGCTGGACCACCTCGAAGAACAGCCGCCCGTCCACGGTCGGCGTGTAGAAGTGCAGGAACTCGCCCTCCTCCGACCGGTCGTGGAGGATGCCGCCCTCGCGCATGCGCTCCCTGGTGTCGGGGCGCAGGTCGGTCCGGCAGGCGAGGTCGTCGTAGTAGTTGTCCGGGATGGCCAGGGGCGCGACCCCCGCCTCGCGCAGGGAGCGCGCGACGGCGAAGACGTCGTCGCAGCCCAGCGCGACGTGCTGGGCGCCTCCGCCCGTGTCCGCGTGCTCGCCGCCCAGGACGGACACGTGCAGGGCGACGCGCAGGGCGGACGCCGGGTCGGTGAGGGCCCGGCTGCGCACGAGTCCGTCGGGGGCGGCCATCTCGACGCTCGTGTCCGGGCGCAGGCCGAGCAGCGAGCGGTAGAACAGGGACGCCTCGTCGAAGTGGTCGAAGGGCTGGAGGAGCCCGACGTGGTCGATGCCGGTCAGCCGTGCCCCGCCCCCCTCCCGGTAGCCGTCGACGGGCGGGGCCGAGAAGTCCTCCAGCCACGGCTCGCCGTCGTCCGGATCGTCCGCGCAGAAGAAGACCGCGGTCCCGTCGGGCGCGGCGACCGCGCTGAGCGCGGACTCCGCCGGGTCGCGGCGGCGCGGCAGGGGAGGCGCCAGGAGCCGCTCCGCGCGGCGCATCGCGTTGGCGGGGTCGGGGACGGAGACGCCCAGGGCGGTCACGGAGGCGGCGCCGCTCCAGGTGTGCCCGAGCCGGGGGTCGCTGGAGTTGAGCAGGACGCGCGCGTCGCCGTTGCTCCACAGCTGCACCGGTTTGGAGCGGTGGTCCCGGGTGTGGGCGAAGCCGAGCGCGCCGAGCAGCACGCGCACGCGCTCCGCCGACGACGGCTCGGCCGCCACCTCCACGAAAGCGAACCCGGACGGGCGGACCGGTTCGGGCAGCCGGCGCAGCCGCACGGCCCCGCGCGCGCCCTCCCCCTCCGCCGCGGCGGGTTCCTCCCCCGCGGACCGGCTCAGCCCGTCCTCCAGCAGCGACAGGGACCGCAGGGCGTCCGCGGCCGTGCGCCGCGCGTCCGAGGCCCTGAACACGTCGTTGAAGACCTCCAGGGACAGCGGGCCCGTGTAGCCCGCGGCCAGGACGTGGCCGGTGAAGGCGGTGAGGTCGAACCCTCCCTGGCCGGGGAAGCAGCGGTAGTGGCGGCTCCACTGCAGCACGTCCATGGCCATGCGCGGCGCGTCCGCGAGCTGGAGGAAGAAGATCTTCTCCCCCGGGATGTCGCGGATCCCGGACGGGTCGCCGTCACGGGAGAGGATGTGGAAGCTGTCCAGGCAGACGCCGAGGGACGGGTGGTCCGCCTCCCGGACGAGGCGCCAGGCGTGTTCGTGGTCGTCGACCCGGGTTCCCCAGGCCAGTGCCTCGTAGGCCACGCGCACCCCGTACTCCGACGCCGTCTCGGCGAGCAGGCGCAGCTGGGCCGCGGCCCGGGCGTCGTCGTCCAGGGCCGCCGCCGTGGCGTTGGAGCACACGAGCACCGTGTCCGCGCCGAGTTCGACCATGAGGGCGAACTTGTCCCGGGCACGGCGCAGGTTGCGCCGGAACCGGTCGTCGTCCACCCCCTCGATGTCGCGCATGGGCTGGTAGAGGTCGATGCCCAGGCCGAGCGAGGCGGCGAGCGCCCGTATCCGCCGGGGCCTGAGCGGCGACGCTATGAGGTCGTTCTCGAAGATCTCGACGCCGTCGAAACCGGCCTCGGCCGCCGCCCGGAGCTTCTCCTCCAGCGTGCCGCTCAACGACACCGTGGCGATGGAACGCCGCATGTCCGTCTCCCCTGTCCTTCCGTGTTCCGTCCGGTCCGCGGCCGTCTACGACCCGGAGTGCAAGGACTCGTACAGGGCCCGCTGCCCCTCGTCGAGGTGCTCCGCGAAGTAGTCCCTGGACCTGGTGCGGAACGCGTCCACGTCGACGTCGTCCACGACCTCCATGGCTCCGTCGGCGGCCCACCGGTCGAGGATCTCGGCCTCCGACTCCTCGATGCAGGCGCGGTTCTCCTCCCGGACCGTGCTGACCGCCTCCTGGAGCGCCTCCTGCTGGCGTTCGTCCATGAGTTCCCAGCTCTGGCCGGAGACCACGATGAGCTGCGATCCGATCTGGTGGCTCGTGAGGCTGATGTGGCTCTGGACCTCGTCGAAGCTGTCGGCGGAGATCGTGGGGATCGGGTTCTCCTGGCCGTCGGCGGTCCCCTGCTGGAGGGCGAGGTAGACCTCCTCGAAGGCGACGGTGGTGGGGGTGGCGCCCATCGCCTCGGCGTTGGCCAGGTAGATCGGGGAGTCGGGGAACCGCATGCGCAGGCCGCTGAGGTCGCCGGGGGTGCGGATGGGCCGGTTCGCGGTGAAGTGCCGGTCGCCGAAGTACCAGACGTCGAGGATCCTGACGCCGGTCGCGGCCTCGAAGTCCGCCTTCAGCTGCTCGGACTCCTCGGAGTCGAAGTAGCCGAACATCTGGTCGACGTCGTCGAACGCGTAGGCCGCGTCGAGCACCCCGATCGGCTCGTACGCCGAGCCGAGCGCGGCGGAGCCCTGGACGTCCATGTCGATGTCGCCCGACATCACCGAGGTGAAGGTCTCGGTGTTGTTGCCGAGCTGGCTGTTGGGGAAGGTCTCGACCGTCACTCCGACGCCGGCGTCCGCGACGCGCTCGGCGACCAGGTCGAGACCGCAACGGGTGTGGGGGTGGTCCGCGGTGTAGCTGTTGGCGAAGGAGAGGGTGATCTCGCCGTCGGCGGCCTCGTCGGCGCCGCAGCCCGCGAGGGCGAGGACGGCGACGGGGACCAGGGCGGTCCAGCGGTGGGGGGTGCGCATGCGGTGCTCCCTGGGGGGTCGTGCCGCCGTACGGCGGCGGTGGTGGTGGCGGCGGTGTGTCGGGGCCGGCCCCGCTCCCCGGGGTGCGGGGCCGCGCAGGGGCGCGCCCCGGGGAGGCGCGGCTCAGAGGCCGAGGTACCGGGGCAGGAAGAGCACGAGGTCCGGCACGAAGGTGAGCAGGGCCAGGATGAGCAGCAGGGGCACGAGGAAGGGCGCCGTGCCGCGGAACACCTCGTGCATGGGGCTGCGGGTGGCCGAGCCGAGCACGAAGAGGACGCCTCCGATCGGCGGCGTGAGCAGCCCGATCATGAGGTTGACGATGACGATGATCCCGAAGTGGACGGGGTCGACCCCGAACTGCGCCGCGATGGGCAGCAGGACGGGCACGGTGATCATCAGTGCGGCGATGGGCTCCAGGACCGTGCCGAGGAGGATGAGCACGAGGTTCACCAGCAGCAGGAACACGATCGGGCTGTCGGTGAGCCCCAGCAGGAACGACGCGATGTCCTGCGGCACGCGTTCGCGGGCCAGGATCCAGCCGAGCAGGCCGGACGCGGCCAGGACGATCGCGATCGACGCGGTGGTCGTCGCGGTCTCCACGAGGATCCGCCACAGGGTGCGCGGGTCCAGCCGGCGGTAGAGGAGGCCGAGCGCGAGCACGTAGGCGGCGCCGACCGCCGCGGCCTCGGTGGGGGTGAAGAGCCCGCTCAGGATGCCGCCGAGCAGGATGAGGGGCGCGCCCAGCGGGCCGAGGACGCGTACGACCGCGGTGCGGACCTCGCCGGCGGTCGCCCGTTCGCCGGCCAGGTGCGGCTGCTTGCGCGCCCACAGGTGGACGGCGAGGGCGAGTCCGGCGGCCACGAGGAACGCCGGGACCACCGCCGCGGCGAACAGTGCGGCGGTGGAGACCGCGGCGACGGAGGCGTAGACGATCGCGGGGATGCTGGGCGGCATGATCGGGCTGATCAGGCTGGAGGCGGCGGTGAGCCCCAGGGCGAAGCGCTTGGGGTAGCCGCGGTCGGTCATCGCCGGGACGAGCATCTTGCCCATGCCCGCGACGTCGGCCAGGGCGGTGCCGCTCACCCACGAGAAGCCGACGCTGACACCGATGTTGACGTAGCCCAGGCTTCCCCGGAGGCGTCCCAGCAGGACCTGCGCGAAGCCGAAGATGCGGTCCGCGATACCGGTGTGGTTGGCGGCGACGCCCACCAGGATGAACAGGGGGATGGCCAGCAGCGGGAAGCTGTTGATCTCCTGCGTCGCGGTGCGCAGGCTCAGGCCGGTGGACTGGTCGGTCAGGAGCATGTACGCCAGGGACGGCCCGAGGATGGCGAAGGCGATCGGTACGCGCAGGGCCAGCAGGACGACGGTTCCCAGGAGGACGAGGCCGGCGCTCATCGGGTGGGCTCCTCGTGGTCGGTCGGTGCGGGGGGAGGGGTGCCGGGCGCGGGCGGCCCCGGGACGAGGATCGCGTTGGCCAGGGCGCGCAGCACGGCCACGGCGAGCCCGGCCATCGGGATCACGTAGGTCCAGGCCATCGGGATGCCCATCACCGGCGTGGTCTGCGGTCCGCCCGCGAACACGAGGTCGGCCGCGGCCGCGACGAGCAGGCCGCACGTCGCCGCGACGACGAGGTTGGCGAAGATCCACACGGCGCGCATCGCCCGGCCCCGGGCGACGAAGTCGACGAGCTTGAGGGTGATGTGCTCGTCGCGGCCGACGAGGTGTCCGACGAGGGAGAAGGCGAGCCAGACCAGGCCGAACCGGGCGAGCTCCCCCACCCAGACCCAGCTCTCACCGGGGACGTAGCGCTGGCCGGCCTGGATGAGCATCAGGACGAGGAGCATGGCCAGGAGCAGCGCGCCGAGGACGAGTTCCGCGGTCTCCAGCCATCGGACGGGTGCCGGGCGCGAGCCCGAGGGCCCGTCTCCGGACGTGCTGGGGGGATTGGTCATCCCGGGCTCCACTCGACAAACGGGGGGTTGCATACGCCCTGTTCAGAGACGTGCTCCTGGAGGCCGTACGTCGTGGTTGTGAACTCTAGGTTTCGGTCGTCGCGCATGGCAAGCGATTGCCAAAAGTTGCCGTCCGGCGTAGAAAGTCCCCATGAGCCCGGTCAGGAGAAGCACGGTCTACGACGTGGCACGGGAGGCGGGCGTGGCCGCGTCCACGGTGTCCCGCGCCTTCAGCGACCCGCGGCGGGTCAACGCGGTCACCCGCGAACACGTCCTCAACGTCGCCGAGCGCCTGGGCTACCGGCCCAACCCGCTGGCGAGCGCCCTCCAGTCCGGCCGCACGGCCACGATCGCGCTCCTGGTCCCCGACATCGCCAACCCGCACTTCTTCGGCACGATACGGGGCGCCGAGGCCCGGGCCAGCGCCTCGGGGATCACCTTCATCCTGGGCTACACCCAGGAGTCCGCGGACAACGAGCGCGAGCAGATCCTGCGGCTGGACCGCTCGGTGGACGGCTTCGTCCTCGCCTCCAGCCGGATGAGCGACGCGACCACCGTCGAACTGGCCCGGGAGCACAACATGGCCCTGGTCAACCGCCAGGTCGAGGGGCTGCCCAGCGCGATCGTCGACAACGGCGGCGGCAGCCGGCAGATCATCGACCACCTGGCCTCCCTCGGGCACCGGTCGGTGGTGTACCTCAGCGGGCCCGAGCAGTCGTGGCAGGCGAAGGAGCGGTGGAGGGGGCTGAGCGCGGCGGCGGGGCGGTGCGGCATGGCGGCGACACGCCTGGGCCCCTTCTCGCCCCGCGTGGCGGGCGGCGCCGCGGCGGCGGACGCCGCGCTGGTGTCGGGGGCGACGGCGTTCGTCGCCCACAACGACCTGCTGGCGATCGGCATGCTGCGCCGCCTGGCGGAGCGCGGGATCCGCGTGCCTCGGGACCGCAGCGTCGTGGGGTACGACGACATCTTCGGCGCGGACTTCTGCGTGCCGGCGCTGACCACGCTCGCGGGCCCCCACGAGGAGGCCGGGCGCGCGGGTGTGGAGCTGCTGCTGAACCGGGTCTCGCGGGCCGCCGCCGGGGAGGCCCCGCGGCAGGTGGTCCTCCCGGCGCACCTGGTGGTCCGCGACTCGACCGGCCCGGCGCCGGACTGACCGCGCGCCGTCCCGGAGGGCCGGCGCCGCCCGCGCGGCGGGGCCCGTGCCCGCGCGCGCACCGTCCCTCTCCGGGAAGGCGGGAGGGCGCCGGGCCCGGCGCGCCCTCGCACCGGTCCCGACGCCCTCCGTCACGCCCGGGGGTCCGCCGTCACGCCCGCGGACCGGCCGGAGGCACGGCGGGTGCGAGGGTGGCGTCGGCGTGGGCGGTGTGGGCCGCGGAGGGCCTCCTGACCTTCCGGTGTTGATCTCGACGATCCACGCCTATGTCGGAGGCCCTCACCTGCCGTCACATCGCTGCCGGACCGTATCCGACCTCTGTGGTCGGTACAGCTAGGCGAGCCCCTCCTCCTCCAGCCACTCCTGGGCGACGTCGGCGGCGTTCTCGTTCTGGACGACGACGCGCTCGTTGAGCGAGGTCAGGGCCTCCGTGGTGAGTGCCGCCGAGACCGCGTTCAGGGCGCCTCTGGCGGTCTCGTCGACCTGCTCGCCGTTGATCAGCGGGGTGATGTTCTGGGCGCCGAACAGGTTCTCGGGGTCCTCCAGGACCACGAGGTCCTCCACCGCGATCTGCGGGTCGGTGGTGAACAGGTTCGCGGCCTGGATGTCGCCGTCCAGGAGGGCCTGGGTCAGCAGGGCCACCTCCAGGGAGCGGAACTCGCCGAACTCGATGCCGTAGACGTCGGCCAGGCCCACCACGCCCTGCTGGCGGGTCTCGAACTCCGGCGGCCCCCCGAGGGTCAGCTCGCCGGCGACGCCGGCCAGGTCGGCGAGGGTGCTCAGGTCGTGCTCCTCGGCGGTCTCGGCGGTGACCGTCACCGAGTCCTTGTTCTCCGCGCTGGAGGAGTCCAGGATCTCCAGGCCCTCGGGGAGCGCCTCGGTGATGAGCGCGTTGGTCTCCTCGCTGTTCCCGCTGGGCGCCTCGTCGTCGAGGTAGGCCAGGGTGGCGCCGTTGTACTCCGGGAACACCGACAGGTTCCCGGACTCGATCTGGGAGTAGTACACCTCGCGGCTGCCGATGTTGAGCTGGTAGGTGACGTCCACCCCCTCGGCCTCCATGGCCCGGCCGTAGATCTCGGCGAGCAGGGTGCTCTCGGGGAAGTCGGCGGAGCCGATGACGACGGAGCCGGATTCGGCGCCGCCTCCTCCCTCCCCGTCCTCCGCGTAGGGGTCGCTGCCGCCGCAGGCGGTCATGAGCACCGCTGCGAGTGGGAGCCCGACGAGGGCGAGCCTCTTGTCCATGTCCGAACCTTCTCTTCTCTCAGTACTGCGTCAGCATGCGGCGCCCGAGACCGCCTAGCGCGCCGACGCGGCCTCGGCGCGCAGCCCGGGTGCGACGAGCAGCAGCCGCAACCCGGCGAACAGGAGTGTGGTGAGCACCGCGAGCAGCACCACCAGCACGGAACCCCCCAGCATCATCGTCAGGTCCTGGCGGGCCTGGCCGTCGACGATGTAGCGTCCGAGCCCGCCCACGCCCACGTACGCGGCGATGGTCGCGGTGGCGACCACCTGGACCGCCGCGGTGCGCATCCCGATGAGGATGAGCGGGGCGGCCACGGGCAGTTCGAGCTTGAACAGCACCTCGCGGCCGCGCATCCCCATGCCGAACGCCGCGTCGCGCAGGCGGGGCTCCACCCCGCGCACGCCCTCGTGGGTGTTGACCAGGATCGGCGGGACGGCCAGCGCCACCAGCGCGCAGACCACGGGGACGAGCCCGATCCCGGCCGCCAGGACGATGAGGAACAGGACGCCGATGGTCGGCAGGGCGCGGGCGAAGTTGGCGAGGCTCGCGGTGAGGAACCCGCCCACGCCGGTGTGCCCGGTGAGCAGTCCCAGGGGGACGGCGATGACGGCGGAGATCAGCAGGCCGAGCAGGCAGAAGTAGACGTGCTCGGCCATGCGCGCGGGGATGCCCGCGCTCCCGGTCCACTGCGCCGGATCGGCGAACCACGCGACCAGCTCGTTCAGGATGTCCATGGCTGCCTCTCCCCCGGCGTGGTGCGTTCCCCGGCCGGGGTTCCCGACCCGGCACGCGCGGCGGCCCCGGCGGACGCGCGGGCGACCGCCCTGCGTCCCCGGCCGCTCCTCCTGTCGTCCCGGCGGGCCCAGGGAGTGAGCCCGCGCTGGGCGAGCACGAGCAGGGCGTCGGTGACGAAGGCCAGCAGGACGGTGAGCAGGACGCCGACCACGATGGGCGCGTCGAACTGGCGGCGGAACCCCTCGCTGAGGATCAGCTGGCCCAGCCCTCCCAGACCCACCAGGGAGGCGACGCTGACCATGCTGATGGTGGCGACCGAGGCCACCCGGAGGCCGGCGATGACCACCGGCACCGCCACCGGCATCTCCACGAACACCAGGCGACGCAGCGGACTGAAGCCCATCGCCACGGCGGCCTGGCGCACGTGCTCCGGCACCTGGCGGAGCCCGTCCACCACGTTGGGCAGCAGGATCACCAGCGTGTACAGGGCGAGCGGCACGACGGCCGTCCAGTCGCTGAACCCGGTGTAGGGCAGCATCAGGAAGAACAGGGCGATGGACGGCACCGCGTAGAGCACGTTGACGCCGGTCAGCACCGGCGGGTACAGCGCCTTCCAGCGCACGCACGCCAGGCCCAGCGGCACGGCCACCGCGAGTCCGATGAGGATGGACAGGTAGGCCAGCCGCATGTGCTCGGTCAGGCGGGGCAGGATCCCCCGGTCCGGCTCACCCGGGTAGCTCCAGTTCGCCACGCCCCAGTCGAGGACGCCGACCGCCCACTCCCAGGCCCCGCCCATCACTCGGCCACCGACCACAGTGCGGTGCCCAGGTCGTCCTGGGTGACCACGCCGGCCACGCGCCCCTCGGAGTCCACGCCGACGGCGCGGCCGGCCGGGGAGAGCACGGCGGCGTCGAGGGCGGCGCGCAGGGAGTCCGCGCCGACGTCGAACGTGTGGCCGTAGGGTGCGAGGTCGAGCGAGCCGAGGGCGGCCCCGGCGGGGGCGCGGTCGAGCCGGTCCGCCGCGGCCCACCCCAGCGGCATGCGGTCGCCGTCGACGACCAGCACCCAGGGCTCGCCCTTGCCGCGTGCGACGGCGGCCGCCTCGGTCACCGGGGTGCCGTCGCCGAACACGACGTCCTCGCGCAGCGACAGGTCGCGTGCGGGGAAGAACGACAGCCGCCGCACGCCCCGGTCGTAGCCGACGAAGGACTCCACGAACGCGTCGCGGGGGGCGGCCAGCAGGTTCTCGGGGGTGTCGTACTGGGCGAGCCGGCCGCCGGGCCGGAAGACGGCGATGCGGTCGCCCAGGCGGACCGCCTCGTCGATGTCGTGGGTGACGAACACGATCGTCTTGTGCAGGTCGGCCTGGAGCCGCAGCAGCTCGTCCTGGAGGCTGGCGCGCACGACGGGGTCGACGGCGCTGAAGGGCTCGTCCATCAGGAGGATGGGCGGGTCCGCGGCCAGCGCGCGGGCCACGCCGACGCGCTGCTGCTGGCCCCCCGAGAGCTGGTGCGGGTAGCGCCCGGCCTGGGAGGGTTCGAGTCCGACCAGCTCCATGAGCTCGTCGGCCCGGGCCCGGGCCCGGGACCTGTTCCAGCCGAGCAGCAGCGGCACGGTCGCGATGTTGTCGCGGACGGTGCGGTGCGGGAAGAGCCCGGCCTGCTGGATGACGTAGCCGATGGATCTGCGCAGTTCGGCGGGGTCGCGGCCGCGGATGTCGTCGCCGTCGATGAGGACGGCGCCCCCGGTGGGCTCGACCATCCGGTTGATCATCCGCAGCGACGTGGTCTTGCCGCTTCCGGAGGGACCGACGAAGACCGTGGTCTGTCCGGTCTCCACGGTGAGGTCCAGGTCGTCGACGGCGACCGTGCCGTCGGGGTAGAGCTTGGCAGCGCCCTCGAATGTGATCATCGGCCGGGCTGTCTCCGTTCGGGGACCGGGGTGGTGGTGAGACGGCGGTGAGCAGGCCGTCCGCACGTTACCCGTGTGCAGGTGGATCAAACGGTATGGTCTCGGCCGTGACCCGACCGGGACCTCGTGTCCGCGGCGGGTGGCGTCGGCGGCGGGGCAGGGCGTCGCCGTCCCGGACGCGGCCGGGCCCGGGGGCGCCGGCGGGGCCTTCCGGGTCCGGACACGCGAACGGGCCGGGCCCGTTCGTGGGCCCGGCCCGTGGGCCGGTTCCGCGGTGGTGGCGGCTCAGTCCTGAGCGGCGATCCACGCGGCGAGCTGGTACAGGTCGTCCAGGACGGCGTCGGCCCGGGCCGCGTCGTCCATGGCCGAGTGGCGGTAGCCGTAGATGCCGCGGCGGAGCAGGACCGCGCGCATTCCGGCCTTGAGCGCGGGGACGACGTCGTTGTCGACGCGGTCCCCGACGTAGAGGATCTCGCCGGGCGTGATCCCGGGGCGGCTCCGGCCGGCGAGCTCCACGACCCGGTCGAAGAACTCGGGGGCGGGCTTGGCGACGCCCCAGTCGTCGGAGATGCCGATGCCGTCCACGCCCAGGTCCATGGCGGCCAGGGCGGGACCGGCCTCGGGCGGCTGGTTGCCCGCGACGACCAGGGAGAGCCCGGCGTCGCGCATGGTCGCGAAGGCCGGGCGCACGTCGGGGTAGAGGTCGCGCACGCCGAAGTGCTCGCGCTCGCCGCCGGGGTCCTCCGCCCGCCACCGGGCGCTCTCCCGCGCCAGGTCGAACCCGGGCACGAGGAGCCGGAAGCCCTCGGTGAGGGTCCCGCCCGAGGCGATGACACCGCCGATGGTGCCGAAGAACGCCATGTGCGGGATGCCGAAGCGGTCGGCCCAGCGCGCGAAGATGCGCGTCTCGTCGACGAGCGTCTCTCCGACGTCGAACACCACGGTACGAATTGTCACGGTCAGGGAGTCTACAAGCACCCCTGTACCGTTCCGGGGGCGGACGGAGCCGGTGACCGTCCTCGGGACCCCGGTCAGCCGGGCGGTCGCAGCACGGCGAACGCGTCGGTGATCTCCAATCCCCGTGTGCGGAAGCGGAAGAGGGCCGCGGGGCGCCCGCCCGAGCGTCCGGAGGGCACGGAGCGGCCGGTCTCCTCGATCTGCCCGCGCCGCAGCAGGACCCGGCGCAGGTTGGTGGCCGCCACGTCGTGCCCGAGGGCCGCCCGGTAGTAGCCCGACAGCTCCGACATCGTGAACTCGGGCGGGGCGAGCGCGAACCCGACATTGGTGTAGCTGAGCTTGGCGCGCAGCCGGTGGTGGCCGGAGCGGACGATGGACGCGTGGTCGAACGCCATCGGGGGCAGGAGCGCGGCGGGGTGCCAGCCGGTGTCGGCCGGCACGACCGGGTCGATGTTCGCGGGCACGAGCCCGAGGTAGGCCGTGGCCAGGGTGCGGCGCTGGGGGTGGCGGCCGGGGTCGCTGCGCGTCTCCAGCTGCTCCAGGTGGGAGAGGTCGCGCACGTCCACCTTCTGGGCGAGCTGGCGCCGGATGGAGGCGCCGAGGCTCTCACCCGCCCCGAGCCGCCCGCCGGGAAGGGCCCACTCCCCCTCGCACGGGGGGAGGGCCCTGCGCCACAGGAGGACGCACAGTTCTCCCGAGCGGATCTGGAGGACGACGGCGAGCGCCTCGTGCGCCGACAGCACCGCGTGGTCCGCCTCGCCGCAGACGGAGGCCCTGACCTGTCCGTTTGCTTCCGGGTTGTCCACCCTGTCCCTTCCGTTCCTCGTCATGTTAAGCTGCACCAGGTTTGTGCCTGACAGACGAAAACCTGTTCATCCGCATCGACCTCTCACGGCACGGAGTCCGTACGACGTGCCCACAGCCCCAAGGAAGTAGTTGGACATGGCACCGGTCACCGCCACGGCGGACACCATGACCAGGCAGGAATGGGCCACCGAGGTCCGCCGCCTGGCAGAGGAGCGCGACGCTGTCATCCTCGCGCACAACTACCAGCGCCCGGAAATCCAGGACGTGGCGCACTACACCGGTGACTCCCTCGCGCTGTCCCGCCTGGCCGCCACCGTGGACGCCGGGACCATCGTCTTCTGCGGCGTGCACTTCATGGCCGAGACCGCGAAGATCCTCGCCCCGGAGAAGACCGTCCTCCTCCCGGACCCCGCCGCGGGATGCTCGCTCGCCGACACCGTCACCGCCGCGGACGTGCGCGCCTGGAAGGCCGAGCACCCCGACGCGGTCGTCGTCGCGTACGTCAACACCACCGCGGCGGTCAAGGCCGAGACGGACATCTGCTGCACGTCCTCCAACGCCGCCGACGTCATCCGGTCCATCCCGGAGGACCGCGAGATCCTGTTCCTCCCGGACCAGTTCCTCGGCGCCCACGTCAAAAGGGTCACCGGTCGCGAGAACATCCACATCTGGATGGGCGAGTGCCACGTGCACGCGGGGATCGACGGCCACACCCTGCGCGAGCGGGTCGCCGCCGAACCCGACGCCGAGGTGTACGTCCACCCCGAGTGCGGCTGCGCCACCTCCGCCCTCTACCTCGTGGGCAGCGGCGCCGTCCCCCAGGAGCGCGTGAAGGTCCTCTCCACCGGCGGCATGCTGACCGCGGCCGAGAACACCACCGCCAAGAAGGTGCTGATCGCGACCGAGACCGGCATGCTGCACCAGCTGCGCGGGGTCAACCCGACCACCGAGTTCGAGGCGGTCAACTCCCGCGCCGAGTGCCACTACATGAAGATGATCGACGCCGACAAGCTGCTCGGCTCCCTCCGCCACGGCACCACGGAGATCACGGTCGACGCAGACACGGCCGAGCGCGCACGGCGCTCCGTCGAGCGCATGGTCGCGATCGGCTCGCCCTCCCGGGGCGGCGAGTAGCACCGGCCCCGCCCCTCTCCGGCCGGCCGGGTCCGGGCCGCCCCTGCGGCCGCTCCCGGCCGGCCACGGAAATTCGGGTAACAGAACTCTTACCTTCGGGACACAGCTGTCTCTTTATCTCCACGCCGCTCCCCTCCCCTCGCTACCGTCACGGTTGAGCGGGGGAGAATCGTGACCAGAGATGGCGAAACAGGCGAACCAGCACGGACGGCGATCGAGGCGCTCTACGACGCCTTCGCCCCACCCCTGTACAGGTACGCCTGGGCGCTCCTGGGAGACGATCCGGAGCAGGTCTCCGATGCCGTGCACGACGGGCTGGTGGCGGGCGTCGTCCTCGACGCGCGCCGCTCCGACCCCGCCGACCGGGGCCCCTGGCTGTACGCCCTGGTCCGCTCCGCCTGCCAGCGGCGCGGCCTGGCCCACGTCAGCCCCTACACCGGCCTGGCCACGGTGCCCGCCGAGGCCCCGGTCGCCCGCATGTTCGCCGGGCTGCCCGCCAGCCACCGCGAACTGGTCGAACTGCACCTGCGGCACGCGCTGCCCACCTCGGCGACCGCCCGCGTCCTGGGCCTGGACCCCGCGATCTGCGGTGAGCTGACCCGCTCCGCGATCCGCCGCGCGGCCGAGTGCCTGGCGGAGGCGACCGGCGGATCCGCCCTCGCCGACCGGGGGGAGGCCCCTCCCGAGGGGGCCCGGGCCGGGGAGGCCCTGCCCGATGCCCCCGGGGGGATCGGCTCCCCCGGCTCCGCGGCGTGGCGCGCCCAGGTCCACGAGGTCTCCTCCGCCCTCGCGCTGCTGCGCCCGCCCGGTCCGCCGCCCGGCCTCCGCGAGCGGGTGCTCCTCACCTGCCTCGACCCCGGGTCCTCCGGCGTCCGCGACCGGATCGCCGCCCAGATGCACCCGCTCACCGGCGAGGGCTACCCCCTGCACCGGTCCCGCGTGCCGGGAGAGCCCGAAGAGGTCCCGGAGGCCTTCGAGCCCGGCCCCGAACCCCTCCCCCGGGCCCTGCCCGGAGACCGCCTGACCACCGCGGACCACCCGGCGCACGAGGAGGGGGCGACCCCGCTCCCCGGTCCGCGCCCGGAACAGGACGACGAGGGGGCGCGGCGCCGCCGGGCCGACCACCGCCGCTGGTCGCTGCCCGCCGTCTCCGGCCTGGCCACGGTCGCGGTGGCGGTCTCCCTGTGGGCGTGGGCGAGTGCCGTGGGCGGCCCCTCCACGATGATCGGCACGGCCCCCGCCGAGGCCGAACGCGGTCCCGGCGCCTCGGACGTGGAGACCGCCTCGACTGCCTCCGACGCCAAACCCGAGGCCGGCCCCACCGGCCCGGACTCCGAGCCGACCGCTCCGGCCTCCCCCGAGGTCCCGGGGAAGCCCGGGGACGACGCTCCCGGGGAGGAGGCCTCCGGGGAGGGCACACCGGACGGGGGCGCCGCGCCCGCGCCGTCGGCCGGGGAGCAGAGCCCGCCCGCCGACGGCGGACCGGACGACGACCCCGACGGCTCGGACAGGGACGGCTCCGGGGACGACGACGCCCCCGGCGACCCGTCCGAGGAGGACGGGTCCGACGACGGGGGCGGTGGCGGTGGTCTGTTCGACGGGCTGCTGGGGCTGCTCTTCGGCGGTGGCTGACGCCGGGGCGCCCCGACCTCCCGCGCGGCCGTCGCGGCCGGACGTCTACGCGGGTGTCAGAAGGCGACGAGGAGGTGCTCGGCCGCGGTCCGCAGCCGCCGCTCGACCTCGTCGACGTCGCGCCGCCCCTTGAGGACCTCGACCAGCTCGAAGATCCACACGCTGGTGAGCGAGCCGACCAGGACGTACCCGGCGCCGGTCCGGTCGACCCCGGCGGCGGGGTCCTCCCCCGGCGGGGCGGTTCCGGCGCCCTCCAGGTTGCCGGTGGCCACCCGCCACACCAGGTCGGAGATGCGCACGTCCAGCTCGATCTTGACCTCGGCCATGATGAGCGACCGGATGAGCGCGTCGGCGAGCTCGGGCTCGCGCATCAGCCCGCGGGTGGCGCGCAGCAGGACGTCGACGGCGCGCTCGGCCGGGGAGTCGGCCGTGGGCGGCCGGCGGACGATCCCGCCCTCCAACAGGTCGAGCTCCTCGGTGACCACGGCGACCACGAGGTCCATCTTGGAGGGGAAGTACCTGTACAGGGTGCCGAGGGCGACCCCGGCCCGCTCGGCGACCGACCGCATCTGCATGGCCTCGACGCCACCGCGCACGGCGAGCGCGGCCGCCGTCTGCACGATGCGCTTTCGGCGCTGGGTCTGACTTCGCGACATGGTTCCGCTCGGCGCCTGCACCGCCACAGGATCTCTCCCATTCGTCGTCAGTCCGCGCGCTGCCCGCTCGCCACGGCGCTGAGGGCCAGGACTCGGCCGAGGCTCCTGTGAACCCCGACCGCACGAGAACACGTTATCCAACGGTTTCCCTCCCGCGCAGTTCTTCACGCCCATGATCCACACCTCATCGCACGACGTAGCAGTAGCAATACGAAGAGGACGCCAGGCTTTTCGGATATCCCGTCCAAGCTTTATAGAATATGTTCTATTTAGGGGGCTCGCTTGGCCCCCGCCCCCTATGCCCCACCCGGCCCCCTCCGGCCGCGGCCCCGGAACGACCACATCCTAGAATCGAACCGGATTCGGTTTCTAGTGAGAGGTCGCCCCCATGCCTGACGTGCCCCCCGTCGAGGACCTCGGGGACGGGGTGTGGAGCCTTCCGGTGCCCATCCCCGGCAACCCCCTCGGCTTCACCTACGTCTACGTCCTGACCGGCCCGGCCGGCCCCGTCCTCGTCGACACCGGCTGGGACCACGACGAGTCGTGGGAGGCGCTCGTCCAGGGCCTCGGGCGGACCGGGCACGCGGTGGAGGAGGTCCGGGGAGCGGTCCTCACCCACTTCCACCCCGACCACTCCGGCCTGGCCGGCCGCCTTCGCGAGGCCTCCGACGCCTGGATCGCCATGCACCCGGCCGACATCGCCGTGACCGAACACCTGGGCTCCGTCCCCGCGGAGACCCGCCGCGCCTCGATCGCCGACCAGCTGCGCCGCTCGGGCTTCCCCGACGAGGACGTCCGGACCCTCCTGGACGGACCGCGGCCGTTCACGCCCTCCGCCGTGCCCGACCTCGCCCTGGAGGACGGCGCCGCCGTCGACCTCCCCGGCCGCGACCTGCGCGCGGTGTGGACCCCCGGCCACACCCCCGGACACCTGTGCCTGCACCTGGCCGACGGCGGCAGGCTGTTCACGGGGGACCACGTCCTGCCCCGCATCACCCCGCACGTGGGCCGGTTCCCGCTCCTGTCCGACACGGGCGACCCCCTCGGCGCCTTCCTCGACTCCCAGGCGCGCATGGGAAGGCTCCCCGACGCCGACCGGCTGGTGTGCCTTCCCTCACACGAGAGCCGCTTCACCGGACTCACCGCCCGCTCGGAGGAGATCACCGCCCACCACGAGCAGCGCCTGGACGAGATGGCCGCGCTCCTCTCCGAGGGTCCCGCCACGCTGTGGGAGGTCACCTCCCGCCTCGCGTGGAAGCGGCCCTGGACCGGCATGCGCGTCCAGGCACGCCACATGGCCGCCGCCGAGACCGCCGCCCACCTGCGGCTCCTCGAAGCGCGCGGTCTCGCACACCGTTCCGAGAAGGACGGCCTGCCACGCTGGGTCGCCGTCGCCCCGGCACGGCGCCCGGCATAGGATCCCTTACCAACCGGCCCGACGCCGCCGCCGACCCAACTGCCGAGTAACATATGGGGCGCTCATGCCCGTCACCGGCGAACACGCGCGTCCGCGACGGCGACCACCCCGCCCACACACCGGCGGCACGCAGCGGCGAGCGGGCCAGCGACCCAACGAAGAGGTGGACTCTTGACCCAGCCGGGCAACAACACGGGACCGGGCCCACGGCCGTCCGCCGAGCGCCCCCTCCGCGTCGCCCTGCTGTCCTACCGCAGCAAGCAGCACGTGGGAGGACAGGGCGTGTACGTCCGCCACCTGTCACGGGAGCTGGCCGCCCTGGGCCACGAGGTCACCGTCTTCTCCGGCCAGCCCTACCCGGTCCTGGACGAGGGCGTCACCCTGGAGAAGATCCCCTCCCTGGACCTCTACAACGACGCCAACCCGTTCGTCGCCCCGCCCGTGCGCGAATGGCGCGACTGGATCGACGTCCTGGAGGTCGCCACCATGTGGACCGCCGGATTCCCCGAACCCCTCACGTACTCCCTGCGCGCCAACCGCGAACTGCGCCGGCGGCTGGACGAGTTCGACGTCGTCCACGACAACCAGACACTGGGCTGGGGCCTGCTCGGCATCAAGTCCGCCGGCCTCCCCCTGGTCACCACCATCCACCACCCCATCAGCGTGGACCGCAGGATCGAACTGGAGGAGGCCAAGGGCCTCCAGAAGCTCTCCAAGCGCCGCTGGTACGGGTTCGTGGGGATGCAGGCCCGGGTCGCCCGCAGACTCGACCCCATCCTCGTCCCCTCCCGGTCCTCGGCGGAGGACATCGCCAGGGAGTTCGGGGTCGACCCCGCGGCCATGGAGGTCACCCCCCTCGGCGTGGACACCCGCTACTTCCACCCGCGCCCCGAGCTGGAGCGCGTCCCCGGCCGCATCGTGTGCACGGCCAGCGCCGACAGCCCGCTCAAGGGCGTGGCGGTCCTCCTGCGCGCCGTGTCCAAGCTCGCCACCGAACGCGACGTCTCCCTGACCGTCGTGAGCCGTCCCCGGCCGGGCGGCCCCACCGACCGGCTGGTGGACGAGCTGAGCCTGCGCGACCGTGTCGAGTTCGTCAGCGGCATCGACGACACGGAGCTGGCCGAGCTGATCGCGAGCGCCCAGGTCGCCGTCGTCCCGTCCTTCTACGAGGGCTTCTCCCTGCCCGCCGTGGAGGCCATGGCCTGCGGCACCCCCCTGGTCGCCAGCCACGCCGGGGCGCTGCCCGAGGTCGTGGGAACCGACGGCGACGCCGGACGGCTCGTCCCCCCGGGAGACCCGGAGGTCCTGGCGGACGCGATCGCCGCCCTGCTCGACGACGGCGCCGAGCGCGGGCGCATGGGCGCCGCCGCCTGGCAGCGCGTCCAGGAGCGCTTCACCTGGCGTGCGGTCGCCGAGCTGACCGCGCGGAGGTACGCCTCCACCATCGACCTCGTCAGGGGCGGCCGCCCCGCCGACGACACCCGTCCCGCGCCCGCGCGGGCCCGCGCGAACGGCGCCTGACCCGGCGGGCCGCGCGCACCACCACCCGCGTCCGCACCACCTAGGGAGCCTCCACTGATCACCGTCGACTTCAACCTGTTCCCCGTCGGACCGGGCGACCGCGTTCTCGACCTGGGCTGCGGCGGCGGCCGGCACGCCTTCGAGGCCTACCGCCGCGGGGCCGACGTCGTGGCCTTCGACCAGAACGTCGGCGACCTCGCCGAGGTCGAGACGATGTTCGCGGCGATGCGCCACGAGGGGGAGGCCCCCGAGGAGGCCAGTGCCGAGACCGTCAAGGGCGACGCCCTCGACATGCCCTTCGACGACGACAGCTTCGACCGGGTGGTCGCTGCCGAGATCTTCGAGCACATCCCGCACGACACCGCCGGGATGAAGGAGCTGTTCCGGGTGCTGAGACCGGGCGGGATCGCCGCGGTGACGGTTCCGAGCTTCCTGCCCGAACGCCTCTGCTGGGCCCTCTCGGAGCAGTACCACACCAACGAGGGCGGGCACATCCGCATCTACACGCGCGCCGAGCTGGAGGCCAAGCTCAAGGCCACCGGGTTCGAGATCGGCCCGCACCACCACGCGCACGCCCTGCACGCACCGTACTGGTGGATCAAGTGCGCGGTGGGCACGGACAACGACGACCACCCCCTCGCCAAGGCCTACCACGACATGCTGGTGTGGGACATGCTCCAGGCCCCGAAGGTGACCCGGATCGCCGAACGCCTCCTCAACCCGGTCATCGGCAAGAGCGTGGTCGTGTACGTGCGCAAGCCGCACGCCGCCTGATGGCCACCCCGCCCGCCACCGCACCCGCCCCGGAAGGGACCCTGCGCCTGCCCGGCGTGCTCAGCACCGAGCAGCTGCACCGCTCCGCCCACTACCTGGCGCGGAGCCAGGAGGAGGACGGCGCGATCCCCTGGTTCCCCGGGGGCCACACCGACGTGTGGGACCACGTGGAGTGCGCCATGGCGCTGACCGTCACCGGGCTGAGCGTGCCCGAGCACGGTGAGGCCGCGAGACGCGCCTACCTGTGGCTGGAGCGGACCCGCCACCCGGAGGGCGGCTGGCCCGCCAAGTTCCGGCAGGGCGTACCGGTCACGGAACTGCGCGAGGCCAACCACGCCGCCTACCCCGCGGTGGGCCTGTTCCACCACCTGCTCGTCACCGGCGACACCGGGTTCGCCGAACGGACCTGGCCCGTGGTCGAGAGCGGCCTGGAGTTCGTCCTCGGGCTGCGCGGCGAGCACGGCGAGATCCTGTGGGCGCGCTCGGAGGACGGTTCGCCGGGCGACCACGCCCTGCTGACGGTGTGCGCGAGCGTGCACCACGCCCTCCGGTGCGGCGTCGCCCTGGGCGCGCGGCTGGGCCGGGACCGGCCCGAGTGGTCGGCCGCGGCCGACCGGCTGGCGACGCTGATCAACGAGCGGGAGGACCTGTTCTCCGACCGCAGCAGGTTCTCCATGGACTGGTTCTACCCCGTCCTGGGCGGGGCCGTCCGCGGCGCCGCCGCCAAGGAGCGCATCGGGGAGCGCTGGGACACCTTCGTCATGCCGGGGCTGGGGGTGCGCTGCGTGAGCGACCAGCCGTGGGTGACCGCGGCCGAGTCGTCGGAGCTGGTGCTCACCCTGGCCGCCGTGGGTGACGTCGAGGGGGGCGTCCGCGTCATGCGGGACGTGCAGCACCTGCGCGACCCCGACGACGGGGTCTACTGGACCGGCTACCAGTTCGCCGAGCAGGTGCGCTGGCCCGTGGAGCGCAGCACGTGGACGTCGGCCGCCGTGATCCTGGCGGTGGACGCCCTCACCGGGACCACGCCGGGGTCCCGGGTGTTCCTGCACACCTGGGACGAGGAGCCCGCGGTCCGGTAGCGGAACCGCGCCCGGCCCGCGTCCGCGTACGGACGGGGAGGGCGGCACGGGACAGCCCCGGCGGTGGATACCGCCGGGGCTGTGCCTGTTCCGGGCCTCCGCTCCGCTAGGGGATGCCCCACTCCTCCGACCGGCGCGTCTCCTCGCCCCCGCCCGGCGGCGGGACCTCGCCCCCGCCGCCCGGGTCCGGCTGCTCCGGGATCCCCGGCTGCTCCGGGTCCGTCGGCACCTCGGGCTGCTCCGGGATCCCCGGCTCCTCCGGGTCCGTCGGCACCTCGGGGACGGCGGGCTGCTCCGGCTGCTCCTCGCCCTGCGAAGGAGCCTCCGGCTCCTGGGTGGACGGGTCCGGGGCCCAGTACTGCGTGGATCCGGAGAAGGCCGGCTCCGGGAACTGGACCACCTCGCGCCCCTCCATCGCCCTGCGCATGTAGTCGCGCCAGATGGGCGCGGCCACACCGCCACCGGAGATGTCGTACCCGGGGATGCTGAAGCTCTGGTTGTTCTGGTTGTACACGCCCACGGCCGTGGACAGCTGCGACGTGTACCCGACGAACCAGGCCGCGACGCTGTTGTCGGTGGTACCGGTCTTGCCCGCCGCCGGGTGTGTGTAGAAGTTGGCGGACGAACCCGTGCCCCCCTCGATCACCTGCCGGAGCGCATGGGTGACGTCGGCCGCGGTGGACTCCTCCAACGCCCGGGAGCTCTCGACCTCGGGGCGCAGATCCTCGCCCTCGGTGTCGATGATCTCCTTGACCACGTGCGCCTCGACGTGCTCCCCGCCGTTGGCGAAGGTCGCGTACCCGCTGGCCTGGTCGACCGGGCGGACCGTGGAGACGCCCAGGGCCATGGTGGGCACGAGCTGGTTGTCGAGGATGCTCCCGTCGGGGAGCCCCGCCGCGTAGGCGGTGTCCCGGACGTTCTCGTAGCCGGTCTCCATCGTCAGCTCGATGTAGCCGAGGTTGTTGGAGACCCGGGTGGCCTGGACCAGGTCCATGGGGCCGCCCGGCGCGTTGCCGGCGTTCTGGATCGTGGAGCCGGCGATGCTGCGCGGGCCGCTGCCGTTCACGATGCTGCGGAGGCTGTACCCCTCCTCCAGCGCGGTGGCCAGCACGTAGGGCTTGAACGCCGATCCGGCCTGCGCCCCGCCCAGGAGCGCGCTGTCGTACTGGTTCTCGTAGTAGTCGTGGCCGCCGTAGAAGGCCAGGACCTCGCCCGTGGCCGGGTCGATCGTGGTCAGGCCGACGTTGACGCCCTCGGGCAGGACCTCCGGGGGGATCGACGCCTCGACCGTCTCGTAGGCGGCGTCCATCAGCTCCTCGTCGAAGGTCGTGACGATGGAGTAGCCCTGGCGGTTGATCTGGTCCTCGGTGTAGCCGAGTTCGGCCATCTCCCGCATCACGGCCTCGTACATGTACCCCCGGTACCCGCTGAGGTCGGTGCCCTCCAGGGGCTTCTCCGGCTCAGGGGCGGGGAACTCCATCGCGTCGGCCTCCGCCTGGGTGATGGCCTCCGTGGTGACCAGGCCGTTGACGACGTAGCGCCAGCGCTGCTCCATCTCGGGGGTGGTCTCCACGTCGGCCTCGCCGAACGGCGTCGGCTGCTGGATCGCCGCGGCCAGGAACGCCGCCTCCTCGGGCGTGAGCTCGTCGACGTCCTTGTGGTAGTACGCCTGGGCCGCCGCCTGGATGCCGTACGCGTTGCGTCCGAAGTAGATGGTGTTGAGGTACTGCTCCATCACCCACTCCTTGGACTCGCTCTGGTCGACCTTGATGGAGATGATGATCTCCTGGATCTTCCGGGAGACCGTCTGCTCCAGTGACACGCCCTCGTAGTAGTTGCGGACCATCTGCTGGGTGATCGTGGAGCCGCCCTGGACCTGCTGCCCGGTGACGGTGGACCACACGGCCCGCGTCGTCCCCCGGATCGAGACCCCGGGCTCCTCCCAGAAGCCGCGGTCCTCGGCGGAGATGACGGCCTCCACGATGTGGTCGCCGCCGGCCACCATCTCGTCATAGGTGACGGGTTCGCGGTCGGTGCCCCGGTACGCGAACTCCGTCTCGCCGTCGGCGAAGTAGAAGGTCGACCCCTGTTCGAGCGCGTCGGCCTTGGCCGCGTCGGGCACCTCCACCGTGGTGTAGAAGAACGCGAACACGGCGGCGCCGAGGACCACGAACAGGCCCGTGACGATGAGGAAGACCCGGAGGATCCGCCACCACAGGGGCTTCTTGGCCTTCTTGGCCTTGGCCGCCTTCGGGTCTCCCGGACCCTTGGGGCCGCCAGGTCCCGTACCGCCGGGCCCAGCGGGGCCCTTGGGGCCCCCGGGACCGTTGGAACCGCCCTTGCCGCCCGAACCGTGCGCGGCCGAGGCCCCGGTGGGTTCCTGGCTGCCGGACCGTCCCCCGGGCGTCTCGCCCGGGGCGCCGGCGGCGGTTCCGGCGGCACCCGCGGCGCCGAGTGCGCCGACGCCCGCCGAAGCGGAGGACCCGCGCGTGCCCTGGTCCCCCTCACCCGCACCGGACTCGTCGGTCACGTAGTCCGAGAGGCGGCGCGGCGCGGGCCAGAGCGCGGCGGTCTCGGCGGCGGAGGACTCGTCGATCCTCTCCGCCTCGGCCTTGTCCGGAGCGACGGCTCCGGGCGCCGGGAGCTCGTCCCCGTACAGGGGCGCCGACTCCGCGGCGGACACGCGGTCCGCGGGCCACGAAGCGCGGGGGCCGGGGTCCCCGGCGACGACCACGGCGTCGGCGGACTCCCCGCCGTCGGCCCCGGCCGCACTGTCGGTCGCGCCGTCGGCCGCGTCCTGCGGCACGGGGAAGGCCTCGGTCCTCGGGGTGGGACCCTCCTCCGCGTCTTCCTGGGCGGCCTCGGAGGACACGGTGCGAACGTCCCGGGAAGTGGGGGCCTCCCCGGCGTCGACCGCGTCATCCGTCTCCGGCGCGTCCTCGCCCGAGGCGTCGACCGCGTGCGCGGTACCCTCGCCCGGGGACGACGGGCTCCGGTCGGAGCCGTCTTCGCCTGTCCCGGCGGACGAGGACCCCTCCATCAGGTCGGGATCGTCGTAACCCTGCTCGGCGAGGGTCTGCGCGACCCGCTCCCGGAAGAACGTGCCGCTGGTCTTGAAGGTGATCGGGCTGATGAACTCCGGCTCCGGCTGCTCGCCCGTTCCGCTCTGCGCCTCGTCGGCGTCGTCGGGGGACTCGGTCTCGCCACCCCGTGCGGCGGGCGCGCCACTCTCAGAAATGTTCTTGCTGGACAGCTCTTCGGCAGAGGTGTCTTTTACTTCCGGCGTGTGCTTCTCGGGACGCTGTCCATCCGCCCCGCCTTCGCCGTGTGTGCTCTCGCTCAGCTCCCCGCCCCCATGGCAAATCACGTCCGGCACCGTGCCGTCCTTGTGTTTGACGCGCGAGTGCCCCTGATCGTTCAGTTCGAGTCAGGACTGAAGCGGTAATGAGGGGAATAACGCCACCATCGCTCCGCCCTCCACGCAACGATACCCGCCCGTAACCAGGTCGAGGTCGAATCCGTTACGGCGCTGTCACTTCTTACCGAGGGCTTACCCTCGCCAAGCGTGTTTCGGGTCAGTTGTTGAATGCCTCACTTTCTCATGTCCGCGACAGTTCCGCGCACTCCGGGAACCACGCCACCTCCGCGGCGCGGGCGGTGTCCCCGGAGCACACCCCCGTACGGGGCACGGGAGAGCGGTCAGGCGACGCGTTCGAGGACGCGCATCGACCCGAGGGCGCGCACCTCCTCGAACGTTCCGGACTCCAGCGCCCTGAGGTAGATGTTGTGCGGCGGACGTCCGCCGTCCGCGGGGTCGGGGAACACGTCGTGGATGACGAGGGCCCCGCCCACGGCGACGTGGGGGCTCCAGCCGGCGTAGTCGTTCTGCGCGGCCTCCTCGCTGTGCCCGCCGTCGATGAAGACCATCCCGAGCGGGGTCCCCCACACGGCGGCGACCTCGGAGGACCGGCCGACGACCGCGATGACCTCGTCGTCCAGGCCGGCGCGGGTGATCGTGCGGCGGAAGTGCGGAAGGGTGTCGAACCTGCCGGTCTGCGCGTCCACGAGCGAGGCGTCGTGGTACTCCCAGCCCTCCTGGTGCTCCTCCGAGCCCCTGTGGTGGTCCACCGTCAGGACCTTCGTGCCCGTGGCACGTGCGGCCGCTCCGAGGAAGATCGTGGACTTGCCGCAGTACGTGCCGATCTCCACGACGGGGCCGACGGCGGAGTACCGGACCGCCGTCTCGAAGAGGAGCGTGCCCTCGTCGGTGGGCATGAAGCCCTTGGCTTCCTCTGCGGCGGCCAGGAGGTCCGCGGGGATCGTCTTCGTCATACGTGAATTCTCCCACCGACCGAAACGAGCACCGTCCCCCTACCGGCCAGAAACACAGAAGAACACAGAGACCCGCCCTTCTCCGACGACTGCGGGTTCCGGAAACACCGGGTTCTAGAAACACTCTTTTCACAAACGCACAAGCATGCGCGCAAAAAAGGAGGGGGCCGCCCACAAGGCAACCCCCTCCCCTACAAAAAACCGTGGCAGCGACCTACTCTCCCACCCCACCACAGGGCAGTACCATCAGCGCAAGGAGACTTAACGACCGGGTTCGGAAAGAGACCGGGTGTGACCCTCCAGCAATAACCACCACGGAAACCAACAACCCACCAGACCCACACCCCACACCACAACCCAGTGCAAGGGGATCACAGCGAGCCGAAACTCCGTGAAAAGTGTGCGCGAACATCCAATTATCTGCAGCGGACAAGCCCTCGGCCTATTAGTACCGGTCAGCTCCACCCCTCACAGGGCTTCCACACCCGGCCTATCAACCCCGTCGTCTACAGGGAGCCTTACCCTCTCAAAGGAGGCAGGAGACCTCATCTCGAAGCAAGCTTCCCGCTTAGATGCTTTCAGCGGTTATCCCTCCCGAACGTAGCCAACCAGCCATGCCCTTGGCAGGACAACTGGCACACCAGAGGTTCGTCCGTCCCGGTCCTCTCGTACTAGGGACAGCCCTTCTCAAGTCTCCAACGCGCACAGCGGATAGGGACCGAACTGTCTCACGACGTTCTAAACCCAGCTCGCGTGCCGCTTTAATGGGCGAACAGCCCAACCCTTGGGACCAACTCCAGCCCCAGGATGCGACGAGCCGACATCGAGGTGCCAAACCATCCCGTCGATATGGACTCTTGGGGAAGATCAGCCTGTTATCCCCGGGGTACCTTTTAGCCGTTGAGCGACACCGCTTCCACACGCCGGTGCCGGATCACTAGTCCCAGCTTTCGCTCCTGCTCGACACGTCCGTCTCACAGTCAAGCTCCCTTGTGCACTTACACTCAACACCTGATTACCAACCAGGCTGAGGGAACCTTTGGGCGCCTCCGTTACTCTTTGGGAGGCAACCGCCCCAGTTAAACTACCCACCAGACACTGTCCCCGAACCGGATCACGGTCCAAGGTTAGATGCCCGAAACAGTCAGAGTGGTATTTCACCAACGCCTCCACCGCCACTAGCGTGACAGCTTCACCGGCTCCCACCTATCCTACACAAACCATCCCAAACACCAATGTCAAGCTATAGTGAAGGTCCCGGGGTCTTTCCGTCCTGCTGCGCGAAACGAGCATCTTTACTCGTAGTGCAATTTCACCGGGCCCATGGTTGAGACAGTGGGGAAGTCGTTACGCCATTCGTGCAGGTCGGAACTTACCCGACAAGGAATTTCGCTACCTTAGGATGGTTATAGTTACCACCGCCGTTTACTGGCGCTTAGATTCCCAGCTTCGCAGGAGCGAACTCCCACTAACCGGTCCTCTTAACGTTCCAGCACCGGGCAGGCGTCAGTCCGTATACAGCGTCTTACGACTTCGCACGGACCTGTGTTTTTAATAAACAGTCGCTTCCCCCCGCTATCTGCGACCCCACCCAGCTCAGACCGCAAAGGCCATCACCAGACAGGGCTCCCCTTCTCCCGAAGTTACGGGGACAATTTGCCGAGTTCCTTAACCATGGTTCACCCGAACGCCTCGGTATTCTCTACCTGACCACCTGCGTCGGTTTAGGGTACTGGCCACACACGAACTCGCTAGAGGCTTTTCTCGACAGCATGGGATCACTCACTTCACCGAAAACGGCTCGGCATCACGTCTCAGCCTCAACAGGGGGCGGATTTGCCAACCCCCCAGCCTACACGCTTACCCCCGGACAACCACCGCCGGGTAGAGCTACCCTCCTGCGTCACCCCATCACTTACCTACTACAAGCTCGGATCCCAGACCGGTCCAGAGGCAGTTCCCGAAGGAACCACCAAGAACCAGCGTGGTTAGCATCACCTGATTCGATACTGGGCGCTCGTGCACGGGTACGGGAATATCAACCCGTTATCCATCGACTACGCCTGTCGGCCTCGCCTTAGGTCCAGACTCACCCTGGGCGGATTAACCTGCCCCAGGAACCCTTAGTCAATCGGCGGCAACGTTTCTCACGTTGCTTTCGCTACTCATGCCTGCATTCTCACTCGCACACCCTCCACCACACGATCACTCGGCAGCTTCACCGGATGCACGACGCTCCCCTACCACACCAACACAAGGTTGGCATCCACAGCTTCGGCGGTGTGCTTAAGCCCCGCTACATTATCGGCGCAGAACCACTTGACCAGTGAGCTATTACGCACTCTTTAAAGGATGGCTGCTTCTAAGCCAACCTCCTGGTTGTCTCAGCAACTCCACAACCTTTCCCACTTAGCACACGCTTAGGGGCCTTAGCTGATGATCTGGGCTGTTTCCCTCTCGACTACGAAGCTTATCCCCCGCAGTCTCACTGCCGCGCTTCACTTAACCGGCATTCGGAGTTTGTCTGACGTCAGTAACCTTGTAGGGCCCATCAGCCAAACAGTAGCTCTACCTCCAGCAAGAAACACGCGACGCTGCACCTAAATGCATTTCGGGGAGAACCAGCTATCACGGAGTTTGATTGGCCTTTCACCCCTACCCACACCTCATCCCCCAGGTTTTCAACCCTGGTGGGTTCGGGCCTCCACGAGGTCTTACCCCCGCTTCACCCTGGACATGGGTAGATCACTCCGCTTCGGGTCCACAGCATGCGACTCAAACGCCCTATTCAGACTCGGTTTCCCTACGGCTACCCCACCCGGGTTAACCTCGCCACACACCATGACTCGCAGGCTCATTCTTCAAAAGGCACGCCATCACCAAAGACAAGCTTCAGCTCTGACGGCTTGACAGCACACGGTTTCAGGTACTATTTCACGACCCCTCACCGGGGCACTTTTCACCTTTCCCTCACGGTACTAGTGCACTATCGGTCATCAGGACGTATTTTGGCTTAGCAGGTGGTCCTGCCAGATTCACACGGAATTTCTCGGGCTCCGCGCTACTCGGGAGAACACCAACGCCTAGACTCTTCCTTCACCTACGGGACTCTCACCCACTACGGTTCCGCTTCCCAACGGATTCAGCTAAAAGAATCACTCAGCGCTCCACGTCGGCAGACCTGGAAAGGTGCATCCCACAACCCCGCACACGCAACGACTGCCGTCTATCACACGCGCACGGTTTAGCCTCTTCCCCGTTCGCTCACCACTACTAGGGGAATCACTGTTGTTTACTCTTCCTACGGGTACTGAGATGTTTCACTTCCCCGCGTCACCACCAACTACCCTATACATTCAGGTAGCGGCAACCCGACACAACTCGGGCTAGGTTTCCCCATTCGGACACCCACGGATCAAAGCTCGGTTGACAGCTCCCCGTGGCCTATCGCGGCCTCCCGCGTCCTTCATCGGCGCCTGATGCCAAGGCATCCACCGTGTGCCACTATCACTTGGCCACTACAGATAACAAGATGCTCGCGCACACTATTCACAAGTCAAAACACCAACCACAATCCCCACTACCTCACACCGGGAAACAAACCCCGAGAGTTCGCAGAGGTGGTCCGCGGGAAACAAACCGACCACCCGCCCCCACAAGGAGAGCCAGATGGTCGAGGTTGCTTCCTCAGACACCCAACAGCGCGCCCCCCGACGCTTCTAGTCGCCGGAGGCAAAGCCTGATTCTCTTACAGCCACTCCCGATCAGCAGGCTCACCCCCGAGGGGGAGGCCGGCGCTGCCGGGTCCACTTACGAGTCCGACCAGCCATAGGAAGAGCTGGTCTTCAAAGACTCCTTAGAAAGGAGGTGATCCAGCCGCACCTTCCGGTACGGCTACCTTGTTACGACTTCGTCCCAATCGCCAGCCCCACCTTCACTCATTCCCTCCCCGAAGGGTTAGGCCACAAGTTTCGGGTGTTGCCGACTTTCATGACGTGACGGGCGGTGTGTACAAGGCCCGGGAACGTATTCACCGCGGCGTTGCTGATCCGCGATTACTAGCGACTCCACCTTCATGGGGTCGAGTTGCAGACCCCAATCCGAACTGAGACCGGCTTTTAGGGATTCGCTCCACCTTGCGGTCTCGCACGCCCATTGTACCGGCCATTGTAGCATGTTTGCAGCCCAAGACATAAGGGGCATGATGACTTGACGTCGTCCCCACCTTCCTCCGAGTTGACCCCGGCAGTCTCCTATGAGTCCCCACCATGACGTGCTGGCAACATAGAATAGGGGTTGCGCTCGTTGCGGGACTTAACCCAACATCTCACGACACGAGCTGACGACAGCCATGCACCACCTGTCACCCACCAACTAAATGACCCTGTATCTCTACAGGTCCACGGGCGATGTCAAACCTTGGTAAGGTTCTTCGCGTTGCGTCGAATTAAGCAACATGCTCCGCCGCTTGTGCGGGCCCCCGTCAATTCCTTTGAGTTTTAGCCTTGCGGCCGTACTCCCCAGGCGGGGCGCTTAATGCGTTAGCTGCGGCGCGGAAACCGTGGAAAGTCCCCACACCTAGCGCCCAACGTTTACGGCATGGACTACCAGGGTATCTAATCCTGTTCGCTCCCCATGCTTTCGCTCCTCAGCGTCAGGTAAGGCCCAGAGACCCGCCTTCGCCACCGGTGTTCCTCCTGATATCTGCGCATTTCACCGCTACACCAGGAATTCCAGTCTCCCCTACCTACCTCTAGCATGCCCGTATCCACTGCAGAACCGGAGTTAAGCCCCGGTCTTTCACAGCAGACGTGACACGCCGCCTACGAGCTCTTTACGCCCAATAATTCCGGACAACGCTCGGACCCTACGTATTACCGCGGCTGCTGGCACGTAGTTAGCCGGTCCTTATTCCCCACCTACCGTCAACCCCCAGAGAACTGGGAGCCTGCGTTGGTGGTAAAAGAGGTTTACAACCCGAAGGCCGTCATCCCCCACGCGGCGTCGCTGCGTCAGGCTTTCGCCCATTGCGCAATATTCCCCACTGCTGCCTCCCGCAGGAGTCTGGGCCGTGTCTCAGTCCCAGTGTGGCCGGTCGCCCTCTCAGGCCGGCTACCCGTAATCGCCTTGGTAGGCCGTTACCCCACCAACAAGCTGATAGGCCGCGAGCCCATCCCCGACCGAAAAACTTTCCACACACCGCCATGAGGCGGTGTGTCGTATCCGGTATTAGACGGCGTTTCCACCGCTTATCCCGGAGTCGGGGGCAGGTTGCTCACGTGTTACTCACCCGTTCGCCGCTCGTGTACCCCGAAGGGCCTTACCGCTCGACTTGCATGTGTTAAGCACGCCGCCAGCGTTCGTCCTGAGCCAGGATCAAACTCTCCATAAAGGTCATACCATCCGTCCCGGCGACCGTGAGGTCGGCCTGGGGCGGATAAACCTAGAAGTAATCCTGACCAACCAGGTTGCCCTGGTTAATCAAAGGAACCCTTCACACCGAACCACTGTTCGGGTGACGGGGCCAAAACAAACATGGCTTAAAGAAAATCAAACACGCGCTGTTGAGTTCTCAAGAAACAACCGCCCTTCCCGTACAAGCGCCAGCCGTTCCGGCCGTCTGCTCTTCCGTGGAAGGCGTCTGCGTTTCCGCTTTGTTGTGTCTTTACTTTATCAGGTGTTCCGCGCCTCGCCAAATCGGCGGTTTTTCGCATTTGCGCTTCCGAACCCTGAGGTTTTTCTGCGCACCTGATCGGGATAAAGAACCCGGTTTTCCCTCTTTCGAGGCAACTCCCTGAGCCTACACGCTCCGAGCACATGCTCGGACCAAGGCACTCAGGAGGAGGATTGTCAGATCGCGGCCCGGTTCCGAGTGATCCGAAGAAGGATCCTCGCCGTCCCGCAGCGACTCGATCGAGTGTAGGCAACTACCCCGGCGGCGTCAAACCGGCCCGCGTCCGGGGGGAACCCGATGTCCACGAGCGTTCCGCGTCGGCCGGCCCCCTCGGGCCCGCCCGCTGGTCCGCGCCTGCCGGACCACCCGATCCTCGCGATCGTGTGTCTGTCACGGCTTGCTTGTCAGGCAAGGACTGTCCTGCCCCTGCACACCCGCGGCCAAACACAGGGGGCCGAGTTTTTTCTGCGGCGGAGCCCGCACCTGCGCGCGGCCCCGGCAGCGGCCCCGCGGCCCCGGAACGACGGAGGCGGCGCACGGGCCGCAAGCCCGGGCGCCGCCCCTCGTCAGCACGGGACCGGCGGGGATCAGACCATGTCCGCCAGGTCCTTGGCCAGCTGCCGGAAGGCGATCCCCCGGTGGCTGATCGCGTTCTTCTCCTCCGGGGTGAGCTCCGCCGTGGTGCGCGTCTCCCCCTCGGGGATGAAGACCGGGTCGTACCCGAAGCCGTGCTCCCCCCGGCGCTCGCGCGCCAGCCTGCCGCGGAGCACCCCCTCGGCGACCACCTCGGTCCCGTCGGGCATCACCAGCACGGCCGCGCACACGAACTCACCGCCGCGGCGCTCCGCCGGGGTGTCCGCCAGCTGGTCGAGGACGAGGTCGAGGTTGGCCCGGTCCTGGTCCCCCTCGCCGAAGCGGCCCGCCCAGCGGGCGGAGAGCACCCCGGGCATCCCCCTCAGCTCGTCGACGGCCAGTCCGGAGTCGTCGGCGACGGCGGGGAGCCCCGTGTGCGCGGCGATCGCGCGCGCCTTCAGCAGTGCGTTCCCGATGAACGAGGGCTCCGTCTCGGGCACCTCGGGCGCGTCCGGGAAGGCGTCGAGCGACAGCACCTCCGCGTCCAGGCCGGCCTCGGCCAGGATCGCGCGCATCTCCGGAACCTTCTTGGCGTTGCGTGTGGCCAGTACGAGCTTCACGGTTCCCCCTCCTCCGGGGACACCGCCGATACGGGTGCCGACGCTGTTCATCGGTGTCACTCGGCCAGTGCCTTCTTCTGGATCGCGGTCAGTTCCTCGCAGCCGGCGGCGGCGAGGTCGAGCAGCTGGTTGAGGAGGTCCCGGTCGAACGGCTCCCCCTCGGCGGTCCCCTGCACCTCGACGAACCTGCCGTCCCCGGTGAGGACGACGTTCATGTCGGTCTGGGCGACCGAGTCCTCCAGGTAGTTCAGGTCCAGCCTGGGCTGGCCCTGGACCACGCCGACGCTGACGGCCGACAGGGAGCCGGTCAGCGGGTTGTTCTTGAGCTTGCGGCGCTTGCGCAGGTACTTCATGGCGTCGGCCAGCGCCACGTACGCGCCGGTGATGGCGGCGGTGCGGGTCCCCCCGTCCGCCTGGAGGACGTCGCAGTCCAGGGTGATGGTGTGCTCGCCCATCGCCTTGAAGTCCACGACGGCGCGCAGGGAGCGGCCGATCAGGCGGGAGATCTCGTGGGTGCGGCCGCCGATCTTCCCGCGGACCGACTCCCGCGCCCCGCGGGTGTCGGTGGCGCGGGGCAGCATCGCGTACTCGGCGGTGACCCACCCCTCGCCGGTGCCCCGGCGCCAGCGGGGGACCCCGTCCTCGACTGTGGCGGCGCACAGTACGCGGGTGTCCCCGAACTCGATGAGTACGGAGCCCTCCGCCTGGCGCAGCCAGTTGCGGGTGATCGTCACGGGGCGGAGTTGGGTCGGAACGCGTCCGTCAGGTCGGGCCATGCCAAGAGCGTATATCCGAGGAGGGTCCGGCGGTGCTGGTGGGCACGAATGCCCCTCCTGTGCGACGCCCGCCGCGTTCCGCCGGCCGGTCAGCCGCCGATCGCGTGCACCTGGCCGCTGCGGGCCAGGCCGATCGGCCCCGCGAAGGTGGAGCTGGCCTCGGCGAGGGTGACCTCGTCGTCGTTCCACGGCACGAGGTGGGTGAGGAGCAGTTCGCGGGCCCTCGCGCGGTTGGCGTGGTCGCCCGCCTCGCTGCCCGTCAGGTGCATGTCCTTGGGGTGTTCCAGGTGGTCCTGGAAGGCCGCTTCACACAGGAACAGGTCGGTGTCGGTCGCGAGTTCGACCAGGGAGTCGCAGACGCCGGTGTCCCCCGAGTAGGCCATGGACGCGCCGCCGTGCTCCAGGCGGATGCCGAAGGCCTCCACCGGGTGGTTGACGTAGTCGACCCGGGCGGTGAAGGGGCCGATCTCCAGGGCGCCGGGGACGAGCTCGTGGAAGTCGAAGACCTCGGTCATGCCCGGGTCCGGTTCGAGCCCGTACGCCTCCGCGACGCGGTCGGCCACGCCCCTGGGCCCGTAGACCGGGATGCGGGGCTTGGCGCCCTCGGGGTGGAACATCCTCGCCACCCAGTAGGAGCACAGGTCGAAGCAGTGGTCGGCGTGCAGATGGCTCAGGTAGACGGCGTCGACGGAGTAGATGTCGATGTACCGCTGGAGTGCTCCGAGCGCGCCGTTGCCCATGTCGAGCAGGAGGCGGTAGCCGTCCGCCTCCAGCATGTAACAGGAGGCCGGGCTGTCCGGCCCGGGGAAGCTCCCCGAGGACCCGATAATCGTGAGTCGCACGTCGTCGTCGCCTTCTCGATGGGCCGCGCGGCGTCCTTGGCACCCCAGGCGTGTGGTGAGGAGTGCGGATGGCGGCTGGTTCTGCGGATGTCCCGTTGTTACGGGTCTACCCCAATGCCCGCCCGGGTGGTACAAAATGTGGCCCGCGTCTCACGCGACCTCGGTCACGTGTGAATTTTTCACACACTTTGACGCTTTCTGTCTTGTTTGTTCAGGGCGTGTTTCGGGCGTGTTCAGAACAGCAAGAGGGCCGGCACCCATCGCGGGTGCCGGCCCCCACCGCCTTCCGGCCCGGGAGGCGTCGGACGGCTCAGGCCCAGAGCTGGCCGTCGAGCCGGTCCTCCGCCTCCTCCAGGGTGCCCTCGTAGGCGCCGGTGGACAGGTACTTCCACCCCGCGTCGGCGATGACGAAGGCGATGTCGGCGCGTTCGCCCGCCTTCTCCGCCTTCGCGGCCACGCCCATCGCGGCGTGCAGGGCTCCGCCGGTGGAGATCCCGGCGAAGATGCCCTCCCGGTCGAGGAGCTCGCGGGTGCGCCGTAGCGCCGCCTCGGCCGGGACCGAGAAGCGGGTGGTGAGCACCGACTCGTCGTACAGTTCCGGGACGAAGCCCTCGTCGAGGTTGCGCAGCCCGTACACCAGCTCGCCGTACCGGGGCTCGGCCGCGACGATCCGGACGTCGGGCCGCTGTTCGCGCAGGTAGCGCCCCGCTCCCATGAGGGTCCCGGTGGTACCGAGACCGGCCACGAAGTGGGTGATCCCCGGCAGGTCGGCGAGGATCTCGGGGCCTGTGGTCTCGTAGTGGGCCCGCGCGTTCGCCGGGTTGCCGTACTGGTAGAGCATCACCCAGTCCGGGTTCTCCTTCGCCATCTCCTTGGCGACGCGGACGGCCTCGTTGGACCCGCCCGCCGCCTCGGAGTAGTGGACCTCGGCCCCCCACATGGCGAGCAGCTGCCTGCGCTCCGCCGACGTGTTCTCCGGCATGACGCAGACCATGCGGTAGCCGCGCAGCTTGGCGACCATCGCCAGCGAGATGCCGGTGTTCCCCGAGGTCGGCTCCAGGATGGTGCAGCCGGGGGACAGCAGGCCGTCCTTCTCGGCCTGCTCGATCATGAAGAACGCGGTGCGGTCCTTGATCGAGCCCGTGGGGTTGCGGTCCTCCAGCTTGGCCCAGAGCCGGACCCGGGGCGAGGGCGAGAGGCTCGGCAGGCCGACGAGCGGCGTGCCCCCGAGGGAGTCGAGCAGGGAGTCGTAGCGCATGCCCGGCCTAGCGGCTTCCGCCGGCGACGGCCGGCAGGACGGTGACGCTGTCGCCGTCGGAGAGCTCCGCCTTCAGGCCGCCGACGAAACGCACGTCCTCGTCGTTGAGGTACACGTTGATGAAGCGGCGCAGCTTGCCGTCCTCCACCAGGCGCTCGCCGATGCCCGGGTAGCGGCCGTCCAGGTCGGTGAACAGCTCTTCGAGGGTGGCGCCGGACCCCTCGACGACCTTGGCGTCGTCGGTCAGGTTGCGCAGGATGGTGGGGATGCGGACCTCGATGGCCATGAAGAGTGACTTCCTTCGCGGTGGTTGGTGTGCGTTCATTTCCAACAGGGGACGTCTCGCGGCCATTCCGGGGCGGGGCCCGCGAGACGCGGCGCCTACTGGCCGGCGCCCGTACCGGTGATCTCCACCGGCTCCTCGGTGACCTCGCCGTCGACGATCCGGTAGGACCGGAACTCGACGGTGTCCGGCTCACGGGTGGAGACGAGCACGTAGTGCGCGCCGGGCTCGGACGCGTAGGAGATGTCGGTGCGCGAGGGGTAGGCCTCGGTGGCGGTGTGGGAGTGGTAGATCACGACGGGCTCCTCGTCCCGGTCGTCCATCTCCCGCCAGACCTTGAGCTGTTCGAGGGAGTCGAACCGGTAGAAGGTCGGTGACCGCTCCGCGTTGGCCATCTCGATGAACCGCTCGGGGCGGTCGGACTTCTCGGGTCCGGCCACGACGCCGCACGCCTCGTCCGGGTGGTCGCGACGGGCGTGGGAGACGATCTTGTCGTAGATCGAGCGATCAATCCTCAGCATGCGACCAGGGTACCCGCATCCTGTTCCCTACCAACCGAATGGGTATTGTTAGCGGCCCCGGGAACCCCCGCCGTTCCGGGGCTGGTGGGGCGGCCTCCGTGGCCCATCGCACACGGATTAGGCTCGTGCCCATGAGCGACGACAGCAGCAGCGCGCTGCTCACCGACCACTACGAACTGACGATGCTCCAGGGGGCCCTGCACAGCGGCGCCGCCCCGCGTCGGTCGGTGTTCGAGATGTTCGCCCGGCGCCTCCCCGAGGGGCGGCGGTACGGGATCGTCTCCGGGACCGGCCGCTTCCTCGACCTCCTGGAGAGGTTCAGGTTCGGCACCGGGGAACTGGACTTCCTGTCCGACAACGGGGTGGTGGACGACCGCACGCTCGCGTGGCTGGCCGACTACCGGTTCTCCGGGAACGTGTGGGGCTACGGCGAGGGGGAGGCGTACTTCCCCGGCTCCCCCATCCTCGTGGTCGAGGGCACGTTCGCCGAGGCCGTGATCCTGGAGACCCTGGCGCTGTCGGTGTACAACCACGACAGCGCCATCGCCTCCGCCGCCAGCCGGATGTCGGCCGCGGCGGGCGACCGCCCCCTGATCGAGATGGGCTCGCGCCGCACGCACGAGCGGTCGGCCGTCGCCGCGGCGCGCGCCGCGTACGTGGGCGGGTTCGCGACCTCCTCCAACCTCGAGGCGGGGCGCACCCACGGGGTGCCGACCGGCGGCACCGCGGCGCACGCGTTCACGCTCCTGCACGACAGCGAGAGACACGCGTTCAAGGCCCAGCTGGAGTCCATGGGCACGGGGACGACACTGCTCGTGGACACGTTCGACGTGGAGCGTGCGGTGGCCACCGCCGTGGAACTGGCCGGCCCGGAGCTGGGCGCGGTGCGCATCGACTCCGGCGACCTCGGCGCGACCGCCTCCCGGGTGCGCGCGCAGCTGGACGCCCTCGGCGCGACCGGGACCCGCATCGTGGTGACCGGCGACCTGGACGAGTACTCGATCCTGGCCCTGGCCGTGGCGCCCGTGGACGGTTACGGGGTGGGTACCTCTCTGGTGACGGGGTCGGGGGCGCCGACGGTGTCCCTCGTGTACAAGCTTGTGGCGCGGGCCCGCGGACTGGAGCCGGACGCCCCCCTGGAACCCGTGGCCAAGCGCTCGGTGGGCAAGCCCAGCCGGGGCGGCCGCAAGTGGGCGTCGCGACGCCTGGACGACAAGGGGACCGCCGTGGCGGAGGAGGTGTTCCCCCACGACCCGTCTTCGGGCGTGGGGTTGCGTCCGCTGCTGCGGCCCCTGGTGTCCGAGGGCGTCGTGGTGGGACAGGAGAGCGTCCACGACGCGAGGGAGCGGCACCGCGCGACGGTCGCCGAGCTTCCCGAGCAGGCGCTCCGGATGTCGCGGGGCGAGGCCGCGCTGCCGACGGTCTTCCACTGAGCCGTTCCGGGAGACCGGCCCCTGAGTTCCGAGACCTGACCGACAGACGCGAGAAAGGGGTGCCGGGATGACCAGGGCACTCATCGTGGTGGACATCCAGAACGACTTCTGCGAGGGCGGGAGCCTGGGGGTGAGGGGCGGCGAGCGGACGGCGGCCGCCGTCACCGACCACGCCCGGGCCAACGCCGACTCCTACGACCACGTGGTGGCGACCCGCGACTACCACATCGACCCGGGACCGCACTTCTCCGAGAACCCGGACTTCGTGGACAGCTGGCCCCGGCACTGCGAAGTGGGGACTCCGGGGGCCGAGTTCCATCCGGAGTTCGACGCCTCGCTGGCCGAGGAGGTGTTCAGCAAGGGGCTGTACACAGCGGCCTACAGCGGTTTCGAGGGGACCGCGGGGGACGGGACGACCCGGCTGGCCGACTGGCTGCGCGAACGGGGGGTGGACGAGGTGGACGTGGTGGGGATCGCCACCGACCACTGCGTCCGCGCGACGGCGGTGGACGCGGCTGCCGAGGGCCTGCGCACGCGGGTCCTGCTCGGCCTCACCGCGGGTGTGTCCGGGGACACCGTGACGACCGCGCTGGAGCGGCTGCGCGCGGCCGGGGTGGAGCTGGAGGGCGAGCCGCTGGTGGGCTGACGCACGGGCGGGGGCGGCGCGGAGCGCCGCCCCCGCCCGCGTCCGGCTCCTCATCCGGCGTCGGGCAGCGCGCGGAGGATTCGCTCGGCGTGGGTCCAGAGCACGGCGCCGCCGATGCCCGGCACGATCCGGCGCCGGGCCCCCGGCACGCGCCGGGCGAGCCGGTCCCCGTTGTCCGGTGAGTGGGAGGTGTCCTGCTCGCCGTACCAGACCCCCACCGGGACGGTGATCCCGTCCAGGGCCAGGCCCCAGGGGCTCATCGCCAGGACGGTGTCCCTCGCGTACCCGGCCGTGCCCTGGGCGAACGCCTCGGCCATCGCCCCGCGGTAGGCGGACTCGAAGGCCGGAGCGCGGTACACGGCCAGGTCGGAGGCGGGACTCGCCGCCGTGACCATGTCCCACATGGCCTCCGGGCCCATGCCTTCCAGCAGGCGGGAGGCCTCCTCCGGATCGGACGCGACGAGGCCGACCATGGCCTTGGGGCCGTCCGGGAGGGCGTCCGGGACCAGGGCGACCTCGTCCGCGGCGGATACGACGGTGAGGCTCCGGGCAACCCCGGCGACCGCGCAGGCGAAGGCGAACGGGGCGCCCTGCGAATTGCCAACGACATGGGGGCGCCCGAGGGACCGCGCCGCGCACAGGTCGCGCACGTCGGCGGCGAAGTCCGCGAGGGTCCGCCCCGGCAGCGGGTCGGATGCCCCCAGCCCGGGGCGGTCGACGGAGACGAGCCGGAGCCCGAGGAGGCGGAGCAGGTGGGTCCCGAAGCCCAGTGAGCGGCCGGTGGCCGCACCGGGACACAGCAGGACCGGCCGGTCACGCGGGTCGCCCCACTCGCTCCAGGCCAGGGCGCGGCCGTCGGGCAGGGCGGTCCGTCCGGAGCGCTCGGGTGGTGCGGTTCCCAGTTGCATGCCGGGCATCCTAGACGGCGGGCCGCTCCGTGCCGCAGCAGCCCGGGCCGCCCCGACCCCGCCGGGACGGCCGCGCCGGGCCGGGAGGCCGCCGTCCTGCGGGAGACCGACCGCCTCGACCGGCGCGAGCGTCCGCGGAACCGTTCCGGGGACGCCGGACCCCCGCGTCCTGTCGCGCGTCAGGCGACGCCGACGGCGGCGCGCACCCGGTCGATCGTGGCGCGCGCACGCTCGCGGGCGCGCGCGGAACCGGCCTCCAGGATCGCGTCGATCTCGGAGGGGTCGTCCATCAGCTGGTCGTAGCGCTCGCGCTTGGGGCCGAGTTCGGCGTTGACCGCCTCGAACAGCTCGTTCTTGAGCTCGCCCCAGCCCATGCCGCCGGCCTCCAGCCGCCGCCGGACGTCGGCGACCTTGTCGGCGTCGGCGAAGTGGGCCAGGAGCTGGAAGGGCACCGAGCCGTCGGCGTCCTTGGGGTCCTCCACCGGGGTGGAGTCGGTCGGGATGCGGCGGATGGCCTTCTTGAGCTTGTTCTCCGGCAGGAACAGCGGGATGTGGTTGTCGTAGGACTTGCTCATCTTGCGGCCGTCGGTGCCGGGCAGGATGCTGCCGTCGCCCTCGTCGATGACGCCCTTGGGGACCGGGAAGGAGTACCCCTCGCCGAAGCGGTGGTTGAAGTACCCGGCGATGTCGGCCGTGTACTCGATGTGCTGGGACTGGTCGCGGCCGACCGGCACGTGCGTGCCCTCCATGACCAGGATGTCGGCGGCCATGAGGATGGGGTAGTTGTACAGCCCCATGTTGATCCCGGCGTCCAGGTCGCTGTTCCCGGCCGCGGTGTTGCGGTCCCGCGCGGCCTTGTAGGCGTGCGCGCGGTTCATGAGGCCCTTGGGGGTGAGGGCGCTCAGGATGGTGGTGAGCTCGAAGGTCTCGGGGACCTTGGACTGCTGGTAGACGACCGTGCGCTCGGGGTCGAGGCCGCACGCGAGCCAGGTGGCAGCGCCCGACCGGATGCTGTGGCGGAGCTCGGCCGCGTCCTTGACGGTGTTGAGCGCGTGGTAGTCCGCGACGAAGTAGTACGTGTCGTACTCACGGGCCGCGGCCAGGGCGGGCTTGATCGCGCCGACGTAGTTGCCCAGGTGGAATTCCCCGGTGGGCTTGATGCCGGTCAGGTAGGTGTTCGCTGCCATGTCCTCAGCCTAGCGGCGTTCGGGGGCGCTCCCCCGTACAGGTCCTCCCGGCGGCCGTCCCCGGACCGGGCCCCTCCCCCTCCGGGCCTGTGTGGTGTCCGGGGGCCCGGGGCGCATGCCCCGGGGCCCCGGACACGGCCGCCCGTACCGCCGGGTCAGGAGCGGAAGGCCGCCCAGTGCTCGACGATGCGCCGGGCCTGCCCCTCGGTGAAGTGGGTCATGCAGCCGTCGTCGCTGTAGTTCATGAAGTTGGTGACGGGGTCGTCGCCTTTCTTGCGGGGGCAGGAGTCCCTGCCGACCGGGCAGCCGGACGCCGCCTCGCGCTCGTAGGGGGTGTCGTCCACGTAGTCCCCGGGCGAGGCGCACCCGTTCTGGAACGTGTGGAACAGCCCCAGCCAGTGGCCGACCTCGTGGGTACCGGTGTGGCCGAGGTCGAAGCCGTCGCGGCCCCCGCCGGGCAGGGTGTCGTGGGCGAGCACGACCCCGTCCTGGTCGGGCGCCGCCTCGTAGTCCTGCGGGAAGGAGGAGTACCCGAGCAGCCCCGTCCCCAGTTGGGCCGTGTAGACGTTGAGCGTCCCGGCGCCGCCCCGGTGCAGCTCGGCCCGGATCGTGTCGCGGTACTCGTCGAACCGGGTGAACCAGGTGTCGTTCACCGTGCGGGTGGTCTCGGACAGCTCGAAGCGGAAACCGGTGTCGGCGCCGTCCGTCCCGTAGCCGCCCGAGAAGGCGGTGTTGAGGACCTCGATCTGGTCGTCGACACGGGCCTGCGGCACGTCGCCCCGGCCGTCCTCGGCGGAGATGACGTGCACCACGACCGGCACGTTCCGGGGCGCCTGCATCTCCTGGCCGCGCAGGGGAACGAGGGCCTCGCGGAACCGCCTGTCGTAGTCCTCGGCCTGCTGCGGGGTGAGCTCCCCTCCCTCGGGCACCGCCGCGTCGGGATCGCTCACGCGGGCGGCCTGGCCGGCGCGGCCCGGCGGGCACTCCTCCAGGAGGGAGCCCTCCTCCCCCGGGGCCAGGGTCCGGGCGGTCTCGGCTCCGGCCGGTTCGGGCGGCAGGCCCGCGACCGTCCCGGTCAGAGCGAGACCGCACATGAGCAGTCCGGTCCAGAGCGCGGCTGTGCCGCCGCGAGAGCTTCGTCGATTCACATCACGGAATGTAATCAAATGGGCACGTTATGCACAGCAGCCGTGCGCACGCTGACGAAGTGTTTGCCCTTTTCGGGACAACCGGGACTACTTGCCCCCGACCGCCCAGGTGCGGAGCTTGGCGATCCGCTCGCGGATCTGGGTCGGGGAGGCCTGCGCCACCGGCGGGCCCCCGCACGCGCGGCGCAGCTCGTTGTGGATGACCCCGTGCGGCTTGCCCGTCCGGTGGTGCCATGCGCCCACCAGCCCGCTCAGCTCGCGGCGCAGCTCCGCCACGACCTCGTGGGTGGGGCCCTCCTCCTCGGCCGGGTCGTCCTTCTTCGCCCTGCGCTCACCCGCGCGGATGTCGGCCTTGCGCTTGCGCAGGAGCTGGGAGACCTGTTGCGGGTCGAGCAGGCCCGGAAGCCCCAGGAAGTCCTCCTCCTCGGAGGAGCCCGGGACACCGCCGTACTCGGCCCCGTCGTAGAGGGCGCGGTCGAACTCGGCCGCCGACTCCATCGTCTCGAACGGCAGCTCCTCGCCGGCGTCCGGGCTGTCCCGCTTGCGGTTGGCCTCCTTGAGGAGGTCCTCCTCCGGGTACTCGTCGTCACCGGGCGGCGGCTTGTCCAGCACGTGGTCGCGCTCGCGCTCCATCTCGCCCGCGTACTCCAGCAGGGTCGGCACCGAGGGCAGGAACACCGACGCCACCTCGCCCCGCTGGCGCACGCGCACGAAGCGGCCGATGGCCTGGGCGAAGAACAGGGCCGTGCTGGTGGAGGTGGCGTACACGCCGACCATCAGCCGGGGCACGTCGACCCCCTCCGACACCATGCGCACCGCGACCATCCACCGGTCGTCGCCCACGGCGAAACGGGAGATCTTCCGGGAGGCCGTGGGGTCGTCCGAGAGCACCACGGTCGCGCCCTTGCCGGTGATCTGCCGGATGATGCGGGAGTAGGCGCGGGCGTTCTCGTGGTCGGTGGCGATGACCAGGCCGCCCGCGTCGGGGTGCGTCTTGCGGACCTCGGTCAGGCGCCGGTCCGCGGCCTGGAGCACGCGCTTGATCCAGTCGCCCTTGGGGTCCAGCGCGGCGCGCCAGGCCTGGGAGAGGGCGTCCTGGGTAAGGGGCTCCCCGAGTCTGGCCGCGAGTTCGTCCCCGGCGCGGGTGCGCCAGCGCATCTCACCGGAGTAGGCCATGAAGATGACGGGGCGCACGACCCCGTCCTCCAGGGCCGGGCCGTACCCGTAGTTGTAGTCCCACGAGCAGCGGCGCACCCCCGCCGCGTCGGGGACGTAGTCCACGAAGGGGATGGGGTTGATGTCGGAGCGGAAGGGGGTGCCGGTGAGGGAGAGCCTTTTGGTCGCCGGGTCGAAGGCCTCGCGCGCGGCGTCGCCCCAGGAGAGGGCGTCGCCCGCGTGGTGGACCTCGTCGAAGATCACGAGGGTCTTGCGCGCCTCGGTCCGGTTGCGGTGCAGCATCGGGTGCGCGGCGACCTGCGCGTAGGTGACTGCCACCCCGATGTACTGGCGGCCGAGCGCCCCCTGGCCGTTCTTGAAGTCGGGGTCGATGGCGATGCCGAACCGGGCGGCGGCCTCGGCCCACTGCTTCTTGAGGTGCTCGGTGGGGCACACGATGGTGATGGCCCTCACCGCGTGCCGGTGGAGGAGTTCCGTGGCCAGGGTGAGCGCGAAGGTCGTCTTGCCCGCACCGGGGGTCGCCACGGCGAGGAAGTCGCGCGGCTCCCGGCGGAAGTACTCCTCGAACGCCTCCCGCTGCCAAGCGCGGAGCCCGCGCAGGCGGTCCTCCGTAGTGGTCTGCGTCACCGTCATTCTCAGAACCGTCCCCCGTTGCTCACCTGCTAGAGGTTAGCGGTCGTGGCGGACCGGACCGGGAGCCCCGCCAGTGGTGCCGCCCACACGACCGCGCCGCGGCCCCGGGCCGGGCCCGGGGCCCCGCGGGCGGCCCGGAGCCGGGCGGACGTCAGCTCCCTGCCCCGGGGACCTCCGCCCCGGAGGCCCCCTCTTCCCCGGAAAGCCCTTCGGCCCCCGGGTCCTCGGAGACCTCTCCCGTGCCCGCCTCCCCGCCCGTGCCGACGCCCTGGGTGTCGACGGCGCCGTCGTTGAACGGCATGTGCGGGGAGATCGCCGGGAAGGCGAAGAACCACAGGAGCGCCGCGGCGCCGGCCAGCAGGCCGACCGCCATGATGAACTTGGAGGCCCAGGGGCCGGGCAGGATGCGCCAGATCAGACCGTACATTCGCGTTACCCCTACTCGGCCTCGGCGGTCTCGGGGGCCATGTGCGCGATCGAGTCGGGCATCCCCTCGGACTTGGGCGTGGTCTCGACCAGCTCACCCCAGACGATGAGCCGGTGCGTGTTGTTCAGCTTCGGCGCACAGGTGGTCAGCGTGATCAGGGACCGCTCGGGCTCCCCCTCGCCCGCCCCCTCGACGTCGTCGAACGGGTCCGGCTCGATCACCCACACGTCGGTGGGCAGGACCGTCTCCTCCTGGAAGACCTCGTACGTGTAGAAGTTCTCCCCGTCCTCCAGGACCAGCACGTCACCGTTGTCCAGCAGGTCCATGTCCCAGAACAGGCCCGGGGTCCGGTGGGCGGCGATCGCGTAGTTGCCCGCGCCGCCCGCGCTGCTGGGGTACTCGGTGTAGTGGCCGGGGCTGTAGCGGATGTCGTCGGGGGTGGTGCCGTTGACCACGACCCAGTCCAGGTCGAGGCTGGGGATGTAGAGGCGGCTGTCGGCGCTGCCGGGCAGCGGCTCGGAGTCCGGACCGGACTCCTCCGCCGTGGCCGCCCACGCCTCGTTCAGCCCGTCCGCCAGGCCCTGCTGTTCGCGGTCGGTCTCCCACTGGGAGCCGTAGACCTCGTACCCCGCGTAGAAGAGCATGAGCAGACCGGCCGTCAGGAGGATCTCGCCGACGAACCGGACGAAGCCGCGCACGACGTCTCCCGGGGTGGCCCTGGGCCGGGGCGCCCGGCGGCGTCGGCCGCCCGCGCTCCGTCCACGCCCCTCCCGCCGCTCGTGCGGGGGCTCTTCGTGTGGCTGCCGTTCAGTTGTGGACACCAATACGACCTACTCCTGTGGACGCTCTCATGTGCGCCGGACACCTACCGGAGGGGCACGACCAGCGGGACCCCGGTACGCGGGTGCGGCAGGACTTCGACCTCGTGCTGGTAGACGTTGCCGAGCAGGGACGCGGTGAACACGTCGGCGGGGGCTCCCTGCGCGGCGATCCGTCCTCCGGAGAGTATCGCCACACGATGGGCGTAGGCCGCCGCAAGCCCCAAATCGTGCAGGACCACGATAACCGCACCACCGTCCTCCGAGATCTGACGCGCGATGGACAGTACGAGTTCCTGGTGCCCGATGTCCAGGGCCGCCGTCGGTTCGTCGAGCATCAGCACCTGCGTGTCCTGGGCGAGGACACGCGCGAGCATCACCCTGGCCCGCTCTCCCCCGGAGAGCGTGGGGAACCGGCGTCCGGCCAGGTGGGCGACGCCCGTGCCGTCCATGGCCGCGGCGACCGCGGCGTCGTCGGCGCCGGGGGCGCACAGCCCCGCCCAGGGGGCCCGGCCCATGGCGACGAGCTCGGCGACCGGGAACGGGAAGCTGACCGACGCCTCCTGCGGGAGGACGGCCCGCCGCAGCGCGAGCTGTGGCGGGGTCCACTCCGGCAGGGGCCGGTCGAGGAGGAGCACGGCGCCCTCGTCGGCCTCCCCCCGGGCGGGCCCGCCGGTGACGTCGCCGGACAGGGCGGCCAGCAGGGTGGACTTGCCGGCCCCGTTGGGGCCCACCAGGGCCAGGAGCTCTCCGGCGCGCACCGTGAGGTCGACCCCGTCCAGGAGGGCGCGTCCGCCCCGGCGGACGGTGACCCCCTCGGCGCGGACCACCTCCGAGCCGGTCGCGGCGCGGACGGGGAGCGCGGGGGGACGGGACAGGGGGGCGAAGGCGGCGGAGACCCGCCGGCGCAGACGGGGAAGGGTGTTCACGACCATCCTCCCTGCTTGGCGCGGGTGCGGTGCAGAAGGTAGAAGAAGAACGGCCCGCCGAGGGCGGCGGTGACCACGCCGAGGGGGATCTCGGCGGGTGCGGCGACGGTGCGGGCGAGCAGGTCGGCGGCGAGCAGGAGGAGCCCTCCGCCGAGCGCGCTGGCGGGCAGCAGGACCCGGTGCCCGGGACCGGTGACCATGCGGATGATGTGCGGGACGACCAGGCCGACGAACGCGACGATCCCCGCGAACGCGACGGCGGCCGAGGTGAGCAGCGCCAGGGCGCAGATGAGGACGAGGCGCATGCGCTCGACGTCCACGCCCAGGTGGCGGGCGGGCCCCTCGCCGAGCGCGAGCAGGTCGAGGCGCCGGGCGTGGAGGGGGATCACGGCCAGTCCGGCCAGGAGGCACGGGGCGATGGCGGCGACCTTGGACCAGGTGGCGGTGGAGACGCTGCCGAGCTGCCAGAAGGTGATGGTCTGGATCTCGGCGTCCTGGGAGAAGTTGGTCATCAGGCCGATGGCCGCTCCCGCCACGGCGTTGACGGCGATGCCCGTGAGGAGCAGGGTGACGACCTCGGTGCGGCCGCGCGAGCGCGCGAAGACGTACACGAACAGGGTCGTGGCCAGGCCGAACACGAACGAAGCGGCGATGATCGTCCAGTGGCCGAACACGGTCAGGCCCGTGAAGACGACCGTGATCGCGCCGACCGCCGCGCCGGAGGAGACCCCGATGACGCCGGGCTCGGCGAGGGGGTTGCCGAAGATCCCCTGCATCATGGCCCCGGCGGCGCCGAGGGCGGCGCCGACCATGACCGCCAGGACGACGCGGGGGAAGCGCACGTCCCACAGGACGGTCCGGCCGATCCGGTCGGGGGGTGTGCCGACCTCCAGCCCGACCGCGTGCAGGACCGAGGAGGCGACCTGGCCGGCGGGCACGGGGTAGGCGCCGGCGCCGGCCGCGACGAGCGAGACCGCGACCAGGCCCGTGCCGAGTCCGGCCAGCAGGAGCACGGCCCGGAGGCGGTGTGCGGCGCGCCCCCCGGGTCCCGGCGGGGGGCCGCCGTCCACGCCGACCCGTTCGGGGGCGGTGGTGTCGGGGGCGGTCACCGGCCCTCCCCCTCCGCCTGGAACGCGGCCAGTTCGTCCGCGAGGGCCGCGACGACCTGCGGCGTGCGGGGGCCGAAGTTGAGCAGGACGCCGTCCTCGAAGTCGACGACCGCCCGTGCCGCGCCGGCCGGTGTCTGGGCGACACCGGGGATCTCGACGAGCCCGTCGACGCCGCCCACGGACTCCAGGCCCTGGGTCATGACGAGGAGCACGTCGGGCTGGGCCGCGATGAGGGCCTCCGTGGTGATGGGGGTGAACGGTGTGGTCAGGCCCATCTCGACCCCGGCGTCGCGCGCGCCGGTCTCGGCGAGCACGGCGTCGGCGCCCGAGCCCTCGCCGCCGAGGAGGTAGACCCCGGCCGTGCCCCGCAGGTAGAGGAAGGCCACGAGCGGGCCGTCGCCTGAGCCGTCCGCCTCCTCCCGGACCTCGGCCATCTGCGCCCGCGTGCGCTCGGACAGGGCCGCGCCGTCGTCGGGGACCCCGAGGGCCTCCGCGACCCGCTCGAAGCGCGGGTACATCTCGTCGATGGACCAGGCCTCCTCGACGATGACGACGGGGACCCCGGACCTCTGGATCTGCTCGACGGCCTCGGACGGGCCCGTCTGGGTGTCGGCGAGGATCACCGTGGGTTCGAGGGCGAGGACGCTCTCGGCGGAGACCTCGTGCCCCTCGCTGATGACGGGGAGGCCGGCGGCCTCCTCGAACGTGGCGGCGACGTCGCGGCCGACCACGTTGTCGCCGAGGCCGAGCGTGAAGACGATCTCGGCGAGGCTGCCGGTGAGCGGGAGGATGCGGCTGACGTCGTCGACCTCGACCTGCTCGTACTCCAGGGGGTCGGAGCTCGTGCGGTACGGATCGAGGACGACGGAGTCGACGGTGACGGGGAGCTCGGGCTCCCCGGTGCCCTCCAGCGGCTGGAGGCGGTTCTCGGAGAAGTCGGGGATGTCGGCGGCGCCGTCCCCTCGCGAGGGGGCCTCGGGCGCACCGCCTCCTCCCACGGCGCAGCCGGCCAGCGCGAGGGCGCAGGCCGCGGCGAGGACCGGGACGGATCGTGCGTGCGGGCGGTGTCCGCGCGGGCGGCGCCGCGCGTCGGCGAGTGGCATGGGGGTCGCTTTCGGTGGTCCGTGTGCCGGGTGCACGGGCGGGTGTCGCCGGGGAGCGGGGAGGCGACAACGCCCTTTATATGACACTTCGTCATCATCTTGACAAGCCCGATGCTTCGGTGTTCAACTGTTCCGGCGCGGACTTCGAGTTAGGCAAGGCTCACTTCACAAAGGTAAGCATAACCTAAAGAACTCTCCCCACCTCACGCGGAGGGCGGTCTCCCACCGCCCCGCACGAAGCGAAGGCCTCTGATGCAAGCAGCGGTTTCCCCCAGCCCGGGCCACGGGCGGCGCCGCGGGCTCGTCCCGCCCCTCGCAGCCACCGCCGTCGCGGCGGTGCTGTCCACGACGGTTCCGGCGGCGGCGCTCGCCGAACCCGTCCCGTCCCCGGACGGCGAACACGGCCGCCCCCGCGTCACCACCGTGGACCGGACCGGGGGCCTCGACCCCGCGGGCGACACCGTCACCGTCTCCGGGATCGGCCACGCGCCCGGCTCACTGGTCGAGGTCGCCACCTGGGCCGTGCCGGCCGGTTCCGCGGACACCCGTGCCGCCGACGACGGCGCCGTCCCCGACGACGGCAACGCGGTGACGGTCGAGGTCGGCTCGCGCGGAACCTTCACGGTCGCCCTCGACACCGGGGCGGGGTTCGCCGCCGGGGCCGGCCTGGACGCGGAGGAGGACCCGTTCGAGATCCGCCTCCTGGAGCTCGCACCCGCCCCCGCCGGGGACGCCGGCGCGGCCGCCGGGGGGACCTGGGCGCCCGGCCCGGCGGAGGACACGGGCGGGGGCGCCGGGGAGGACGCGTCCGGGGACACCGGCGGGTCCGCGCCGACCGCCTCCCCCGGTGCGGGGACGAGCGTCTCCGAGGCCGTCCCGGAGGCTCCCTCCGCCCCGGTCGTGGTGGGCCGGGTCCCGGTGGCCTTCGCCGTCACGGGCGCCGTCCCGGAGACGGCGCCCGTGACGGTCCCCCAGGCGGAGCCGCGGGCCCGGCCCGCCGCCCCGCAGGCCCCCGCCCCCCGGGAGCCCGGCACCCCCGCGCTGACCGTCTCCAGGACCTCGGGGCTCGACCCGGCCGGTGAGACCGTCACGGTCACCGGCACCGGCTACGACACCTCCAAGGGCGTCTACGTCGCCCTGTGCGACACCAGCTCGGCCGGCCCGGCGCAGGCCCCCGGACCGTGCATCGGCGGCGTGGACATGGACGGCTCCGGCGGCGCATCGGTGTGGGTCTCCAGCAGCCCCCCGCCCTACGGCGAGGGGCTGACCACCCCCTACACCGGCAGTGGCGCCGACGGCGGCTTCAGCGTCCAGCTCGAGGTCCGGGCCGGTGACGAGAACACCGACTGCACCGCCTCCGGCACGGAGTGCGCGGTGGTCACCCGCAACGACCACACCCGGTCCAGCGACCGCGGCCAGGACGTGTTCGTCCCGGTCTCCTTCGGCTCGGGCTCGGGTTCAGGTTCGGGTTCGGGCGACGGCGGCTCCGGTTCCGGTTCCGGCGGCGGAGCCGGGAACTCCGGCGGCGGAGGCGGAGGCGGAGGCAACGGTGACGGCGGGAACGGCTCCCCCGGCCGCCTCCCCCGAACCGGCGCCGAGCTCCACGGCCTCGTCCTGGCCGCCTCGGTGGCCGCCCTGGCGGGCGCCGCGGCCCTGTTCGCCACGCGCCGCCGGCGCGGGAACGACACCGCGACGGACCCGGCCGCCGGCTGACCGCCCCCAGACCCCCCACCGGCGGGCCCCGCCGCCCCCGCTCGGCAGGGGCCGCCGACCCGCCGGCCCCCGGCACGCGCCGGGGGCCGTCCCCTCCACCCATCCCCCTCACGATTGGACCGACGAATCCCATGACCACGACCACGACAGGCGGGAGCGGAGCCCCGGGCAGAGCCCGCCGGGCCCTGCGCGCCCTCACCGCCTACGCGGGTGTCGCCGCCCTCGGCGCCTCGCTCGCCGTCGCCGCGGCGCCGGCCTCCGCCGACGAGACCGTGCCCCTCGAGGGGGGCTCGGCCGCCTGGGGCGTGAAGCAGTCCTTCCGCAACTACATCTCGGGGCCGATCGCCCACGGCGGCTACGAGGCCTCCGACGGTGCGACGGTGCTGGCCGACGGCACCGTGGACTTCCCCACGGCGGGCGGCTCGGTGTCCAAGGAGGACGCCTCCGGTGAGGTGGACTTCGCCGGGACCGTCGTCTTCAGCGGCCACGACTACGGCCGGGGCCCCGTCCTGGAGGTCCGGGTCTCCGACCCGCGCGTGGTGTTCGACGGCGACGCCGCCACGGTGTACGCCGACGTGACCAGCCGCGAGTTCGGCGGCGCCGACCCGAACCTGCCCCCGGGCGACCTGGTCGGGTACGGAGAGGTCGCGGTCGCCGAGCTGACCGGCGCCGAGCTGACCGTCGAGGGCGAGGAGATCGCCTTCGCCTCCGCCGCGGCCACCCTGCACGCCGACGCGGTCGAGCCGTTCGCGAGCTTCTACGCCGCCGGGTCCCCGATGGACCCGCTGTCCTTCACCGCCGGCATCGCGGACGTCACCGACCCGGGCGGGCCCGACCCCGCCCCCCGGGTCACCGTGGCCCCGGACTCCGGCCTGGACCCCGAGGGTGACACCGTCACCCTCGAGGGCGCCGGCTTCCGCCCGGGCCAGGGCGTCTACGCTGCGCTGACCGCCCTCCCGCGGTCGGCCGACTCCTTCCCGGCCCACTACACCGGAGCGGTGTGGCTGCGCGGCGCCACCGCCCCGGGCGAGGACGGCGCCTTCAGCACCGAGGTGGCGGTGACCGGCTCCTACGACAAGGACGGCACCACCTACGACTGCGTCGAGTCGCAGTGCTACGTGGCGGTCTTCAACGACCACACCGACATCGCCAACCGCGACCAGGACGTGTGGACGCCCGTCTCCTTCGCCTCCGGGGAGGAGCCCACCGAGGAGCCGACCGACCCCACCGAGGAGCCGACGGACCCCGTCGACCCCACGGACCCCGACGGCCCGCTGACCGTCCACAACGGCCGCGCGGACTGGGGGGTGAAGGAGTCCTTCCGCGACTACATCACCGGCAACATCGCCCACGGTGAGATCAGCACCCGCAACGGCGCGACGACGAACGAGGACGGCACCTACGCGTTCACGAACGGCAGCGGCGAGGTGGACCTGTCCGCGTCCACGGCCGACATCGGCTTCGAGGGCACCGTCGTCTTCGAGGGCCACGTGTACGACGGGGCCGACCCGCTCCTGCACATGACGGTCAGCGACCCCCGCGTGGAGATCGAGGACGGCGCGGGCGTCCTGTACGCCGACGTGGTCAGCAAGTCGCTCGCCGGCGAGGAGCTCGTCTCCTACGAGGACGTCGCGTTCGCCGACCTGGACCTGTCCGGGGTGGAGTACGAGCTCGCGGACGGCGTCCTGAGCTGGGACCCGATCCCCGCCTCCCTGACCGCCGAGGGCGTGCCCGCCTTCGCGGACTTCTACGCCGAGGGGGCGGCGCTGGACCCGGTCGCCCTGACGGTGAGCGTGGACGAGGCCGTCACGGTCCCGGGCGGCGGCGACGGCGCCGGGGGCACCCCCGGCGGTCCTGGCGACGGCGGGGGTGACGGCGGCGGCGACGATCCCGGCCTGCCCAACACCGGCGCCGCCCTCACGGGCCTGCTCGCCGCCGCCGCGGTGGCCGTGGCCGCCGGCGGCACGGCCGTGTACGCCGCCCGCAGGCGCCGCGCCCCGGTCCCCGAGGACGCCGCCTGACCCCGGAGCCGCCCTGCGGGCGCCCGGACCGGAGGCCCTGAGCGGGCACGGCCCGGGCGCCCGCAGGGCCGCGGAGCGCGTCCGCCGGAGAGCGGGGGCACGCGCGGCGGCCCGGGGCCCGCGGAGAGCACGAAGGCCTTGGCACGTTCGCGTGCCAAGGCCTTCCGTGTGGCGCCCACCGCGTGGAGGCGACGTGGAGACGTCCTACTTCATCATCTCCTCGTAGGCCTTCTTGCAGTCGGGGCACACCGGGAACTTCTTGGGGTCCCGGTTGGGGACCCAGACCTTCCCGCACAGGGCGATCACGGGGTTGCCGGTGACGGCGCTCTCGGTGATCTTGTCCTTCTGCACGTAGTGGGCGAACCGCTCCCGGTCCCCGCTGTCGTGGGAGATGTCCGGCCTGGTCTCGCTGTCAGGAAGGACCTTGTTGAGGATGTCCATCGCCATCGTGCCTCACACCTTTCGACGTCTGCGTTCCACGGTATAGGGTGCCGCACCCACACCGGTGGGCGCTCAGTTCATGGTGGGATCGTCCGGGTAGGTGGACAGGAGTGCCATCCGCCCGCCCTGGCGCCGCAGCACCCGGGCCCACAGGCCCTCGGGGGACGTGGTGAACACGTCCGAGGGGACCGCGTCGACCACGAACCACGCGCCCTCGTCGATCTCCTCCCGGAGCTGGCCCTCGCTCCACCCGGCGTAGCCGGCGAACACGCGGAACGCTCCCAGGGCCGTCCCGAGCACCTGCGGGGGACCGTCCAGGTCCACCACGCCGACCGCGTCCAGGCCCAGCCCCGGGGCGAGGCCCTCCAGGGGCGCCCAGCCCGGAGGCGGCTCCCCGACCCCGGCCGCGCCCAGGGCTATCCCGGAGTCGGCCCCGACGGGGCCGCCCGAGAACATCACCGCCGGTTCGCTCGCATAGGCGCCCCAGTCGGTGACGACCTCGTCCACGGCCATACCCAGGGGGCGGTTGAGGATCACCCCGAGTGTGCCGTCGGCCGTGTCGTCCACGACGAACACCACCGAGCGGCGGAAGGAGTCCTCCTGGAGGAGGGGGGCGGCCACCAGGAGCCGCCCGGTCATAGTCGACTGGTCCATGCTGCACCTCTACCCCGGAACAGCCGCCGATCCGCCCGTGTTCCCAGGCCGTTACACGCCCGGGTCCACCGTTCCCTCCCGCGGGGCCCCGCCCCCGGGTCCGGCGTCACTGGACCTGGTCGCGCAGCCCGCGCTGGGCGACCTCGCGCACCGCGGTCGCCACGTGGGTGGACAGGTCGGAGTGGAACACGCTGGGGATGATGTAGTTCGGGCCCAGCTCGTCCTCGCTGACGACGTCGGCGAGGGCCTCGGCCGCGGCGACCATCATGTCGGAGGTGACGTGGTGGCTCTGGGCGTCGAGCAGCCCGCGGAAGAAGCCGGGGAAGACCAGGACGTTGTTGATCTGGTTGGGGTAGTCGCTGCGGCCCGTGGCCACGACGGAGGCGTGCAGGTGCGCGACCTCCGGGTCCACCTCCGGGTCGGGGTTGGCCAGCGCGAAGATGATCGAGTCGTCGTTCATCTCGGCGATGTCCTCGCCCTCGAGCAGGTTGGGGGCGGAGACGCCGATGAAGACGTCCGCTCCGGCGACGGAGCCGCGGAGGTCGCCGCTGTAGCCCTCGGGGTTGGTGTGCTCGGCGATCCACCGGAGGTTGGGGTCCAGGTCGTCGCGCCCGGTGTGCACCGCGCCGCGGACGTCGCTGACGATGATGTCGCGGGCCCCGGCGTGCATGAGGAGCTTGAGGATGGCGGTGCCGGCCGCGCCCGCGCCGGACATGGCGATGCGGACCTCGCCGAGCTTCTTGCCGACGACGCGCAGGGCGTTGCGCAGGGCGGCGAGCACGACGATGGCGGTGCCGTGCTGGTCGTCGTGGAAGACGGGGATGTCGAGCAGCTCGCGCAGGCGGGCCTCGACCTCGAAGCAGCGGGGCGCGGAGATGTCCTCCAGGTTGATCCCGCCGAACCCCGGGGCGATCACCTGGACGGTGCGGACGATCTCGTCCACGTCCTGGGTGTCCAGGGCGATGGGCCAGGCGTCGATGTCGGCGAAGCGTTTGAACAGGGCGGCCTTGCCCTCCATGACGGGCATGGCGGCCTCGGGGCCGATGTTGCCCAGGCCCAGGACGGCGGACCCGTCGGTGACGACGGCGACGCTGTTGCGCTTGATGGTCAGGCGGCGGGCGTCGTCCTTGTTCGCGGCGATGGCCTGGGAGACGCGGGCGACGCCGGGGGTGTAGGCCATGGAGAGCTCGTCGCGGTTGCGCAGCGGCACCTTCGACTTCATCTCGATCTTGCCGCCCAGGTGCATGAGGAAGGTCCGGTCGCTGACCTTGTGGACGACCACGCCCTCGACGGCGCCCAGCGCGTCGACGATGGCCTGCGCGTGCTCGGTGTCGCGGGCGGCGCAGGTGACGTCGATGCGGATGCGCTCGTGCCCGGCCGCGGCCACGTCCAGCGCGGTGATCATGCCGCCCACCTGCTCGACGGCGTTGGTGAGGCTGCCGACAGCGCTGCCCCCAGCATCGAGTTCGAGGCGGACGGTGATGGAGTACGAAACGCTGGGAAGGGTGGCCACGTGTTGCTCCTCGGCTCTGGCTCGGTGTTGTGCGCCCGTCGGGCACGCGGACGGCCCCTCACGGGGACGCGCTGCCGGCGTCGGGGGACCCTCCCGCCGCGGGGCCGCGCCGCGCTCTCGCGGCCCGGCCGGGGCCCGGTGCGGTAGGCGCGTGCGCGGGGCGGCGCTCGCGTCCCGCCCGTGTGCGGGGCGAGGGTGTCCTGCGTGTCCGGTTCGCGCGGTCCCACCGTGGTGGCGGCCGCACGCGGACCTCGGTTGCGGGTGGGGGCTGGTCGGGACCCGGAACCAAGTCGCCTTACCTTACCCGAGTCAAGCGCCCACCGTCAGCACAAGGTGACAATTACCGCGATGGTAAAAAAACGCACAAATTACGACGAATCAGAAGTGTCGTCGGGGCGTCGGCCGGCCTGGGGCGGGAGGTCCCCGGCGGGGGCCGCCCGGTGCCCGGCGGCCCTCACGACGAGGTCGGTACAGGCTTCCAGGGACAGCGCCGAGGTGTCCAGGACCAGGTGGTAGTGGCGCGGGTCGGCGGGGTCGGCGCGGTAGAAGCGGCGCACGTACGAGGCCCGGGCGCGGTCGTTGTCGTCCAGCAGCCGCAGCGTGGGCACGCCCTCCCCCCAGCCGTGCCCGGAGCACTCCTCCCGGTCGCCCGCCTCCCACAGGGCGCGGGCCCTGCGCAGGCGCGCGTCGCGGTCGCCGTCCAGGCGCACGTGCAGGGCGGCGGGGTGGTCGGCGAGGACGACGGCCCCGGCGCGCCCGAGGACGACGCCGCCGCTGTGGGCGACCTCGCCGATGACGAGTTCGGTCTGCTCCACGAACTCGTGGTCGTAGAGGAGGCGCCCCTCCTCGTCGGTGGTGCCGATGAAGGCGGTGTCGACGCTTCCCAGCGTGACGGTGGGAAGGCGTGCGGCACTGGCGAGGAGGCGTTCGAGCCCTCCGGGGGCGCGGTCGTCGCGCTGGAGGACCTCGTCCAGGGAGCAGCCGATCTGGGCCGCCACGGCGCTGGGGATCGCGCGGTCGAGGAAGGCCACGCCCAGCCGTGCGGAGACGGCCGGCCCCACCGCGCTGCCTCCCGCGCCGTAGGTGGCCGAGATCGTGACCACGGGCTCGCCGGTCCTACGGGGGTCGTCGTCGCTCGCCATGGGACACCTGCCGGGTCGACCTGCGGGCCGTGCCGGCCCGCCTCTTGCGGACTCTTTACCCAGGCGGCGGCGGACCACCCGTGATCGCCCGCGCAAGAAAGCGCCGGTTTTCCGCGGCCCCCGGACCGGCCCCCGGACCTCCGTGGCCGGTTCCGGACGGAACCCGCCGGGGTCCGCCCGTGCCGGTCCCGGTCGGAGCGACCGGGGCCGGCACGGGCGGACCGCTCCCCCGCTCCGTCCTCAGAACAGCGCGGAGGTGAGCTTGCGCCGGGCCGCGCCCACACGCGGGTCGCCCGGGGGCAGCAGGTCGAACAGCCCCAGCAGGTGCTGGCGCGCCCGGTCGCGGTCCTTGTCGCGCGTCGCCCTGACCGTGGCGACGAGGCGGTCGAAGGCGTCCTCGAACTTGCCTCCGTACATGTCGATGTCGGCCGCGGTGGTCTGCGCGTCCACGTCCGCCGGGTCGGCGTCGGCGGCCGCACGGGCGGCGTCCGGGTCGACGTCCTGGAGGCGCCCCACCAGGCGCACCTGGGCGAGCTTGCTCCTGGACTCGGTGTCGCCCGGGTCGGCCTCGACGGCCTTGGCGTAGACGGCCGCGGCGGCGTCGAAGTCGCCCCGGTCCAGGGCCTCCTGGGCCTCGGCGTCCACCGGGCGGCCCTGGGGCGCCTCCGGCTGCGCGCCGGCGGCGTCCTCGGGCCCCGGCTCCCCCGCGAGGGTTCCGGGGTGGCCCGGGGGCAGCGCGCCCTGCTCCTGGAGGGCGGCGAACGCCTCGGTGAGCCAGCCGGTGAGCTGCTCCTCGGTCGCCGGGCCCGCCGGGCCGGGCAGGAGCTGCCCCTGGACGGCCACGATGATCATCGGGGCCGTGGGCACCCGGAGGGCCTGGACCAGCTGAGGGCTCGCGTCGCTGTCGACCTTGGCGAGGAACCAGTTCCCGCCGGAGGCCGCCGAGAGCTTGTCCAGGACGTCCTCGAACTGCTTGGACTGGTCGGACCAGCCGGCGAGGACGGCCAGCACGACGGGAGCGGTCATGGACCGCTCGAGGACCTGGGCCTGGAAGGAGGACTCGTCGACGTCGAAGGCGTAGGGGTTGGATCGACCCGCCGACTCCGCCGCACGCTGTTTGGCCTCGCGTTCCATGGCCGCCTTGCGCGCGCCGAGGTCAACGGCACTGTTCGGTGAAAAGTCCGAAGGCTGCATGCTTCCATCCTGCCGTATCCGCGGGGAGGGCGTGGACCGCCCGCGAAGGGGCCGGGCCGTGTTCGGCCGAACACGGCCCGGGGGCGGGCCTCCCCTCCTGCCCCCGCGTGACGAACGACGGGCCCCGCCGGAGGGTTCCGGCGGGGCCCGTGCGGATCGTGGGAGCCCGGTCTCAGAAGCGCGGGTCCTCGGTGTAGGTCCCGAACTCCTCCCCCATCGTCGCGCAGATCTCGCCCATCGTGGCCTCGGCCCGGGCGGCGTCCATGATGAGGGGGATCAGGTTGCGGTCGTCCGCGCGGACCCCCTCCAGGAGGGCTGCCAGCGCCGCGTCCACGGCGGCGCCGTCGCGGCGCGACCGGCGCTCGGCCAGCTCGCGCTTCTGCTCGTGCTCCACCTCGTGGCTGATCCGGAGGATGTCCAGTTCGCCGGAGACGGTGCCGGTGTGGCAGTTGACCCCCACGATCCGCTTGTCGCCCTTCTCCAGGGCCTGCTGGTACTGGAAGGCCGACTCGGCGATCTCCGAGCTGAAGTAGCCGTTCTCGATCCCGGCGAGGATGCCGGAGGTCATCGGGCCGATCGCGTGCTCGGCCCCCTCCCCGCCGCCCATCCGCAGGATCTCCGCGAAGATCCGCTCCGCCTCGGCCTCCAGCTCGTCGGTGAGCGCCTCCAGGTACCAGGAGCCGCCGAGCGGGTCGGCCACGTTGACGACTCCCGTCTCCTCCATGAGCACCTGCTGGGTGCGGAGGGCGATCTCGGCGGACTGCTCGGTCGGCAGCGCCAGGGTCTCGTCCAGGGCGTTGGTGTGCAGGGAGTTCGTGCCGCCGAGCACCGCGGCGAGGGCCTCGACCGCGGTCCGGACCACGTTGTTGTAGGGCTGCTGGGCCGTGAGGGAGACGCCGGCCGTCTGGGTGTGGAACCGCAGCCACTGGGCCTTCTCCGTGCGGGCGCCGTAGACGTCCCTGAGGCGGCGCGCCCAGATGCGCCGGGCGGCCCGGAACTTGGCGATCTCCTCGAAGAAGTCGATGTGCGCGTCGAAGAAGAACGACAGCCCGGGCGCGAACGCGTCCACGTCCAGCCCCCGCGAGAGGCCGAGCTCGACGTAGCCGAAGCCGTCGGCGAGCGTGTAGGCGAGCTCCTGCCCGGCCGTGGCCCCGGCCTCGCGGATGTGGTAGCCCGACACCGACAGCGGTTTGTACGCGGGGATGTGCTCCGCGCAGTACTCCATGAGGTCGCCGATGAGCCGCAGCTGGGGCTCCGGCGGGTACAGCCACTCCTTCTGGGCGATGTACTCCTTGAAGATGTCGGTCTGGAGCGTGCCGTTCAGGGTGCGGGTGTCGACGCCCTGGCGCTCGGCGGCGACCAGGTACATGCAGAACGCCGGGACGGCGGGGCCGCTGATGGTCATCGAGGTCGTGGTGGCGCCGAGGGGGATGCCGTCGAAGAGCAGGTCCATGTCGGCCACGGAGTCGATCGCCACCCCGCAGTGGCCGACCTCTCCCAGGGCGTGGGGGGAGTCCGAGTCGTGGCCCATGAGGGTGGGCATGTCGAACGCGACCGAGAGCCCGCCGCCGCCGGAGGCCAGGATCATCTTGTAGCGCTCGTTGGTCTGGCGGGCGTTGCCGAAGCCGGCGAACTGGCGGATGGTCCACGCCCGCCCCCGGTAGCCCGTGGAGTGGAGTCCGCGCGTGAAGGGGAACTCGCCGGGCCAGCCGACGCGCTCGAAGCCGGGCACCTCGGCCCCGGGCGCGGGCCCGTAGACCGGCTGCAGGGGGCGCCCGGACAGGGACGTGAAGTCGGCGTCGCGTGTGCGCGCGGAGTCGTAGCGGCGCTGCCAGCGCTCGCGCCCGGCCTCGATCTCCTCGGCCCCGCCGCCGTCGGTGGGGTCGCTCGTGGTGTTCGCCATGACGAAATAGTAGGACGTCCAACTAAATATGTACAGGGACGAGACCTGCGGCGCCCCGCCCGGAGCGGGCGGTTCAGCGACCCTCGGCGGCCCCGGACACGGGTTCGGGGAAGTCGCCGAAGTCCACCCTGAGCTTGGTGAACGTCTCGTGCATGCGCCACAGCTCCTCGTCGGAGTAGCAGCCCAGCCCGAAGTCCATGCCCAGCAGCGCCCGGGTCGCCTCCTCGGTGACGGCGCGCCCGGTGTCGGTGATGTCGGCCAGCACGCCGCGGCCGTCGCTCGGGTTGGGGCGGCGGCGCACGAAGCCCTGCCCCTCCAACCGGTCGATGGTGTTGGTGACGCTGGTCGGGTGCACCATCAGGCGCTCACCGATCTTGCCCAGGGGCAGGGAACCGGAGGCGCTGAACGTGAGCAGGACGAGGGCCTCGTAGCGGGCGAAGGTCAGACCGAACGGCTTGAGTGCGCCGTCCAGCTCGCCGATCAGGATCTGCTGCGCGCGCATGACCGAGGTGACCGCCGCCATCGCGGGCGAGGCACCCCATCTGCGCGTCCAGTTGTCGTGTGCGCGCTCGATCGGGTCGAACGGAAGATTCAACGGGTTTCCCACGCCGTCACTCTAGGGCGTACCCGGAGGGCGCCGTCCGCCACGAGGGAAGACCACCCGCCGTAGCATTCGCACGACGCGGAGTCAATGACTTCCGGTGGCCACAAGGGGACACGGGCACCCCAGGAGGCCGGTCCACCCCTCCAACTCGGAAAACCCGAAACCACGGCGGATGGTCTCCAGAAAGTTCACGGGAGGCCGTTGACGCCACCCGTAATTATTAGTTAAGTTTCCTAAAAATTTATCCCCCCACGTCAGAGGCACCGGAACGTTTTCCAGGACCTCACTTCGCTCGTGGACCACCCCTGCCGGAAGACCGCGCAGGCGCCCTCCGACCGACCGGCCGCAGCCCATCCCACCCGCTCCGCGGTGCGACGGTCATCCCCCGCCCCCAGCTCATGACCAGGAGATCTCCCGACGTGAGAGCACGACGTTCCGGCACCCTGCTCGCGGCCCTCGCCGCAGCAGTGCTGGCCGCCCCACTGGCGGCGGCACCTTCCACCGCCGCCGCAGAGGAGGCCGACGCCTCCGACCTCACGGTCACCTACGTCGAGTCCGCCCGCTGGAACACCGGCTACACCGGTGAGATCACCGTCCACAACGCCTCGGACACCCCCGTGAGCGACTGGACCGTCGAGTTCGCGCTGCCCGACGGCAGCCGCATCCACGAACTGTGGAACGCGAGCCTGGCGGGCACGGCCGAGGGCTACACGATCACCCCGCCGCGCTGGGGCGCCACCGTCCCCGCCGACGGCGAGTACTCCTTCGGCTTCAACGGCCTGCACGCCGACGGAGGCACCGACCCCGTCGGCTGCCTCGTCAACGGCTCACCCTGCTCCGGCGGCGAAGGCCCCTCCCACGACAGCTACTCCGTCGCCTACTTCACCCAGTGGGGACCGAGGGAACGCGACTACCACGTCCGCGACCTCGTCGACAGCGGCAGTGCCGAGAAGCTCACGCACGTCCAGTACGCCTTCGGCAACGTCAGCGCCGAGGGCGAGTGCGTCATGACCGACGAGGAGGGCCAGGGCGACGCCCTCGCCGACTACGGCCACCCCGTCCCCGCCGACCAGAGCGTCGACGGCGTCGCCGACGACCCCTCCCAGCCGCTGCGCGGCAACTTCAACCAGATCCTCGAGCTCAAGGAGCAGTACCCCGAGCTGGCCGTCAGCATCTCCCTCGGCGGCTGGGAGTGGTCGCGCCACTTCTCCGACGCCGCGCTGACCGCGGAGTCCCGCGAGAAGCTCGTCAGCTCCTGCATCGACCTCTACCTCCGGGGCGACCTCCCCGAGCTCAACGGCGCGGGCGGCGAGGGCGCCGCCGCGGGCGTCTTCGACGGCATCGACCTCGACTGGGAGTGGCCCGGCTCCGACGGCAACCCGCACAACGTCGTCCGCCCCGAGGACAAGGAGAACTTCACCGCCCTCGTGCAGGAGTTCCGCGACCAGATGGACGAGCTCGGCGCCGAGGACGACCGCCACTACGAGCTGACCGCCTTCCTGCCCGCCGGCGGCTGGCGCCTGGACGCCGGCTTCGAGCTGGACGAGCTGATGCCGAACTTCGACTTCGTCACCGTCCAGGGCTACGACTACCACGGCACCTGGGAGTCGGTCACCAACCACCAGTCCAACCTCGTCACCGACGCCCGCGACCCCGAGCCGGTCATCTCCGCCGAGCTCATCCACCAGGCCTACATCGACCGCGGGGTCGACCCGGCCAAGCTGGTCCTGGGCATCCCCTTCTACGGGCAGGGTTGGACCGGCGTGGAGCCCGGCCCCGACGGCGACGGCCTCTTCCAGCCCGCGACCGGCCCCGCGCAGGGCACCCACGGCACGGGCACCGAGGACTGGAAGGTCCTCCGCGGACTCACCGACGAGGGCTACGAGCTGTACCGCAACGACGAGGCCGGGACGGCCTGGCTCTACGACGGCCGGACCCTCTGGACCTACGACGACGAGACCGCGGTCGCCCAGAAGACCGACTGGGCCCAGGCCCAGGGCATGGGCGGCGTGATGATCTGGTCCATCGACGGCGACGACGCCGAGGGCAGCCTCATGGCGGCCATCGACGCGGCGCTGGCCGACTGACCCCTCGAACCCCCGGTCCGGCGTCCCCGGACCGGGACCGGGCGGCGTCGGTGCTCTGATCCGGGGAGCACCGCCGCCACGGCCGGCGCGGACCGATGTGCGACGGTCCGCGCCGGCCCCTCCCCCACCCCTCCTCCACCCCACGGGAGGACCCGCCATGCCCCTGCCACGCACACGCCACCGCTCACGCGCACCCCCGCCCCGGTCCCTGTCAGCTCCGATCACCGCACTCCCTGGGCGCACACCCCCGGCCGAGCGCCGCCCGAGACACTCCCACGGCGAACGGCACCCCCCACACCGCTCACGCTCCAGGAGCAACCAGTGAGAGCACGACGACTCAGGAACCGCCTCGCGGCACTCGTGGCCGCCGTCATCGCCGTCCCCCTCGCCCTGTCCGCCACCCCCGCCGCCGCGAACACCGCCGGCGTCACGGTCACCTACGTGGAGACCAGCCGCTGGGAGACCGGCTACGGCGGACAGATCACCATCTCCAACACGTCCGACACCCGCCTGACCGACTGGTCCGTCGAGTTCGGGCTCCCCTCCGGCACCGCCATCACGTCCCTGTGGAACGCCACCCTGGCCCGGTCCGGCGGGACCCACACCCTCACCCCGCCCTCCTGGGGCGCCGACGTCCCGGCCGGCGGCAGCTACTCCATCGGGTTCAACGGCACCCACAGCGGCGGCGACACCGCCCCCGTGAACTGCCTGATCAACGGCAACAGCTGCTCCGGCGAGCCCGGCGCGCCCGACACCGAGCCGCCCACCGCCCCGGCGGGGCTGACCGTCACCGGCACCACCTCCACCACCGTGACCCTGGGATGGCAGGCGGCGACGGACGACGTCGCCGTCACGGGCTACGAGGTCCTCTCCGGCGGACAGGTCGTCCGCGCCGTCACGACCGAATCCGCGACCGTCACCGGGCTGGCGCCCGCGACACAGCACTCGTTCACGGTGCGCGCCTACGACAGCTCCAACAACCGGGGGCCGGAGACCGCGGCCGTGACGGCCACCACCGACGCCGGGGGCGGTCCCACCGATCCTCCCCAGGAGCGCCGCGTCGCCTACTTCACCCAGTGGGGGATCTACGACCGGGGCTACCTCGTCCGGAACCTGGAGACCTCCGGCACCGCCGAGAAGCTGACCCACATCAACTACGCGTTCGGCAACATCAACGCCAACGGCGAGTGCTTCATGGCCAACCAGCTGGGCCAGGGCGACGCCTGGGCCGACTACGGGCGCTCCTTCACCGCCGACCAGAGCGTCGACGGCGTGGCCGACACCTGGAACCAGTCCCTGCGCGGCAACTTCAACCAGATCCTCAAGCTCAAGGAGATGTACCCCGACCTGAAGGTCAACATCTCCCTCGGCGGCTGGACCTGGTCCGAGCACTTCTCCGACGCCGCCCTGACCCCCGCGTCCCGGGAGCGCATGGTCTCGTCCTGCATCGACCAGTTCCTGCGCGGCAACCTGCCGCTCTTCGACGGCGCGGGCGGCCCCGGCTCCGCCGAGGGCGTCTTCGACGGCATCGACCTCGACTGGGAGTGGCCCGGCTCGGCCGGGCACGAGCACAACACCATCCGCCCTGAGGACAAGGAGAACTTCACCGCCCTCGTCTCGGAGTTCCGCACCCAGCTGGACGCCCTCACCGCCGAGACCGGCCGTCCCTACGAGCTGACCTCCTTCATGCCGGCCGACCCCAGGAAGATCGACCTCGGCTTCGAGATGCAGCCGCTCATGGCCGATTTCGACTTCATCACCGTCCAGGGGTACGACTACCACGGCGCCTGGGAGAACACCGCCAACCACCAGTCGAACCTCGTGACCGACGCCGCCGACCCCGGCCCCGACGTCTACTCCACGCAGACCACGGTCCAGGCGTACCTCGACCGCGGCGTCGACCCGGCCGACATGGTCCTCGGCGTCCCCTTCTACGGCCGCGGATGGACCGGGGTCTCCCCCGGGCCGAACGGCGACGGGCTCTTCCAGCCCGCCACCGGAGCAGCCCCCGGCCGCTACGAGGCGGGGATCCAGGACTGGAAGCTGCTCAAGGACCTGACCGGCTACCAGCTGCACCGTGACGACGCGTCCGGGACGGCCTGGCTCTACAACGGCTCCACCTTCTGGAACTACGACGACGAGATCTCCATGGCCCAGAAGACCGACTGGGCCCAGGCCAACGGCCTCGGCGGAGTGATGATCTGGTCCGTCGACGGCGACGACGCGAACGGCAGCCTCATGAACGCCATCGACACGGCGCTGGCCGACTGACCCCGGCCGACACCGGACCCGACAGGGCCCGCCCCCCGGCCGGGGCCGGGCGGGGCCGCCGCGGACAGCCGTCCGCGGCGGCCCCGTCGCCGCCCCCGGGTCGGCGCCCCACCGACGCCGCCCGGCCGCGGAGGCCGCGCCCGGCCGTGTCGGACGGCCCCGACCGCCGCACGGCGGGGCGGGCACCCCCGCACGCCCTACGCCCCGAGCTCCTCCAACAGCACCTCGGCAGCGGCGTACGGGTCGCTCCGCCCCTCGGCCACCTCCCGGGCGAGCGCGTCCAAGCCGGTCTCCTCCCCGAGGCCGCCCAGACGGGAGCGCAGGCGCTCCAGCACGATCGCCTGGACCTCGTCCCTCGCCCGGGCCCGGCGGCGCACGGCCAGCCCGCCGGTCGCCTCCAGGTGGGCGAAGTGCTCCTCCACCCGCTCCCACAGCTCGGCGACGCCCTCGTCCTCCGCCGCGACGGTCATGACGATCGGCGGCTTCCACTCGTCGTCGGCGCGGTCCTTCATCGCGACCATCTGGCGCAGCTCGCGCAGGGTCACCCTCGCCCCGTCCCGGTCCGCCTTGTTCACGGCGAACACGTCGGCCACCTCCAGCACGCCGGCCTTCGCCGCCTGCACCGCGTCCCCCATGCCGGGCGCGGACAGCACCACGGTCGTGTCGGCCCGGCCCGCGATCTCCACCTCGGCCTGGCCCACGCCCACCGTCTCGACCAGGATCACGTCGAACCCGGCGGCGTCCAGCACCCGCAGCGCGTGGGGGGTGGCCCAGGACAGCCCGCCCAGGTGTCCCCTGTTGGCCATGGAGCGGATGTAGACGCCCGGGTCGGTGGCGTGCTCCTGCATCCGCACGCGGTCGCCGAGCAGTGCGCCCCCCGTGAACGGGGACGAGGGGTCCACCGCCAGGACGGCCACGGTCAGGCCCTTGGCCCGCACGGCGCGCACGACGGCGTTCGTGGTCGTGGACTTGCCCACGCCCGGCGAGCCGGTGAAACCGACCACCCTCGCGCGCCCGGTGCCGGGGGCCAGGCCCGCCATGATCGCGCTCAGTTCCTCGGCGCCGTTCTCGACGAGGGTGATCGCGCGGGCCAGGGCCCGGCGGTCACCTCCCCGGACCCGTTCGACCAGATGGGGGGCGTGCATGGGACTCCTAGGTGTCGGCAGGAGCAGGACGGGGCGAGGGCTCGTGGCCCCCGCCCCGCCGCTGTCGGGTGCGTCGCGCGCTCCGGGGCTCCCCCGGGCGCGGTGTGTCTTCGGAACAGTGTCTTCGGATGCGCCGCCCCCGCCGGGATCCGCCACGCGGGCGGCCGGGGGTCGCCCGGGACCGCGCGCGGGCCGGGGCGGGCGTCCGGCCCCTGTGGCGCACGGGGCGCACGGGGCCGGGCGCGCTACTCGGCGGGAACCGTGAACAGCAGGGCGTCGCCCTGGCCGCCGCCCCCGCACAGGGCCGCGGCGCCGAACCCGCCTCCGCGGCGGCGCAGCTCGTTGACCAGGTGCAGCGCGATGCGGGCCCCGGAGGCGCCGATCGGGTGGCCGATCGCGATCGCGCCGCCGTTCACGTTGACGATGTCCTCGGAGACGCCCAGGTCCCTGATGGACTGCAGGCCCACCGCGGCGAACGCCTCGTTGATCTCGATCAGGTCCAGCTCCTCCACGGACCTCCCGGCCTTGGCCAGCGCGTGCCGGATCGCGTTGGACGGCTGGGAGTGCAGCGAGTTGTCCGGGCCCGCGACGTTCCCGTGGGCGCCGATCTCGGCGAGGACCGGGACGCCCAGCTCCTCCGCCCTGGCCCGGCTCATCACGACCACCGCGGCGGCGCCGTCGGAGATCTGGGACGACGAGCCCGCAGTGATGGTGCCCTCGCTGTCGAAGGCCGGGCGCAGCTTGCCCAGCCCCTCCGCCGTGGTGCCGGGCCGCACGCCCTCGTCGGCGGCGAACACGACCGGGTCGCCCTTGCGCTGGGGGATCTCCACGGGGACGATCTCCGCGTCGAAGTACCCCGCCTCCGCCGCTGCGGCGGCCCGCTGGTGCGAGCGGGCCGAGAACTCGTCCTGCTCGCGGCGGCCGATGCCGAGCTTGGCGTTGTGCCGCTCCGTGGAGGCGCCCATGGAGTCGCCCTCGAAGGCGTCGGTCAGACCGTCGTGCGCGGTCGCGTCCAGGACCTCGATCGACCCGTACTTGTAGCCCTTGCGGGACTTGGGGAGCAGGTGCGGGGCGTTGGTCATGGACTCCATGCCCCCGGCCACCACCACGTCGAACTCGCCCGCGGAGATGAGCTGGTCCGCGAGGGCGATCGCGTCGAGGCCCGACAGGCAGACCTTGTTGATCGTCACCGACGGCACGCTCATGGGGATGCCCGCCTTGACGGCGGCCTGGCGCGACGGGATCTGCCCGGCGCCGGCCTGGAGCACCTGTCCCATGACCACGTATCCGACCTGTTCGCCGCTGATGCCCGCGCGTTCCAGGGCGGCCTTGACGGCGAAGCCGCCGAGATCGGCGGCGGAGAACCCGGCGAGGGAGCCGAGGAGTCTGCCGGTGGGGGTACGCGCCCCACCGACGATGACGGAACCGGGCATCGTAACTGGCCTCCAAGTGATGGGTGACGCACCTGGTCTGCAACGATACCCACACCGCCGTCCTCGACCCTCGGGAGGTTCACGACATGGGCGAAGCACCCGGCCCGGCCAGCGCGTTCCCCGGCCTCACCCGCCTCGACCACGTGGGGATCGCGTGCCGCGACCTCGACGCGTCCATCGCGTTCTACAGGAGGACCTACGGCTTCGAGGTGGAGCACGAGGAGGTGAACGAGGAACAGGGCGTCCGCGAGGCCATGCTCCGGATCAACGGCACGGACGACGGGGGCGCCACGTATCTGCAACTGCTCGAACCCACCCGCGACGACTCCCCGGTCGCGAAGTTCCTGGAACGCAACGGCGAGGGGGTGCACCACATCGCCTTCGGCACGTCCGACGTCGCGCGGAGCGCCGAGGGGATCGGCGCACGCGGGGTGCGTGTGCTGAACCCCGAGCCCCGCACCGGGACGGCCGGGTCCAGGATCGTCTTCCTCCATCCGAAGGACAACGGGGGCGTGCTCACGGAGTTGGTGCAAACCGCGCACTGACGCGGACGCGATTCCGAAACGACGTCACAAGGGCGTTCCGGACACATCACATCTTGAGTTCCAGCCGCACGGCTGACCTCAGACCCCGGCGGAAGTTACACGAAACCCTCTTCCCAGGGGTTCCACGCTTGATAAAGTCGGCTAGCTGCCGGATGTGTTTTCCGGAGCTGGTCCATGTCTTGCAGTCCGGTGGTCGAGCCGGGTGGGCCGTCACACCGTGCCGCCGTGTCGTGATGGCATGGCGTACGCGGACGACATCGGAGGCGGTCAGGGGCTGCCGGCCCGCCGCACCGGTCCACCGCCCCCCGGTTCGCGCACCCCCTCCGGACACGCCCGTCCACCGGGGACGGCGCCACCGCCCCCATGCCGTCCCCGGTCCGTTTGCAAGTTAGCCGTCTCGCACCCGTTCAGGATTCCGCCACATGCCGTCAAACAACATTGACACCCAGCTCAACAACATCTTCGACGAAGACAACACCCCGCCCGAATTCGACGTGGTGCTGCGTGGCTATGACCGCACCCAGGTGACGGACTACCTGGACGGCCTGCGCAACGAGGTCAAGCAGAACAGCAAGCAGATCGAGAAGTTCAAGGCCGAGCTCACCTCCAAGAACCGTCAGCTCCAGGAGCGGGAGCGCCCCTCCTACTCCGGCCTGGGCTCGCGGATCGAGGAGCTGCTGCGCCTCGCGGAGGAGCAGGCCAACGAGCTGGTCCAGAGCGCGCAGATCGACGCCAACGACATCCGCTCGGCCGCCAAGATCGAGGCCGCGGAAATGCGCGCGGCCGCCGAGTCCGAGGCCACCGAGGTCCGGACCCTCGCCCAGCGCGAGGCCGACGAGCTGCGGCAGACCGCCGAGGCCGAGGCCGAGGAGATCAGCACCACGGCCCGCCGCGAGGCCGACGAGCTGGCCTCCACCACCGAGCGCGAGGTCCAGAAGAAGCGCTCCGCGGTCGACCACGAGATCGCCGAGAAGCGCGCCACCTTCGAGGGCGAGATCGCCAAGCTGCGCACGACCACCGAGCGCGAGTGCGCCCAGGCCCGTGCCGCCGCCAAGCGCGAGCGCGACGAGACCATCCAGTCGGCCAAGAGCCAGGCCGAGGAGCTGCGCAAGAACGCCGAGCGCGCGTTCGCCGAGTCCGAGGCCCGCCGCACCGAGACCGAGGACCAGTTCGAGCTCCAGCTGGCCGACCGCCGCGCCGAGGCCGAGCGCCAGGACGCCGAGCGCCTGGCGGCCGCCCAGGCCGCCACCCAGAAGATGGTCAACGAGGCGGAGGAGCGGGCCTCCAGCGCCGAGCAGCGCGCCACCAAGGCGAGCCAGCAGGCGGAGCAGACCCGCCGCGACGCCGAGAACCACGCCAAGCAGCTGGTCGGCAACGCCAAGAAGAACGCCTCGCAGATCGAGGCCGAGGCCAAGTCGAAGTCGGAGCACCAGCTCAGCGACGCCAAGGCCGAGGCCAACCGGATCATGACGGCCGCCCGCAAGGAGGTCGACGAGCTCAACCGCCAGCGCGACAGCATCCAGTCGCACCTCCAGCAGCTGCGCCAGCTGCTCGGTGGCGGCGCCGCCCCGGCTCCGGCCCCGGTCGCCCCCGCCGCCCCGGCCCCCGCCGCGATCGCCCACCAGGAGCCCGCCGCGGCCGAGGAGACCAAGCAGCCGGCGCACTCCGGCAAGGGCGCCGACGACGAGGACTGGTGGCAGGAGTAGCGCCCAGGCCGCACCGCGGCCGCCGCGTCCCCGCCCCGGGCGGAGCCGGTGAGCGCATGGAAGGGCCCGCCTCCCCCCGGGGAGGCGGGCCCTTCGCCGTCGAAGGCCCGTGACCTGCCACGCGGCCGGCGGTGACGGCACGTTCCGCCCGTCCGTCCGGGCCCGCGCGGGCCGAGGCCGACGTGACCACCGGGGCCGGAGCAGCCGCAGGGGTCGATGTGACTCAAGAGGCCCCCGGGATCGAGAACGCCTCCACGGGGAGACGTACGACTCATCTCCCCCGCGGGGGTCCGCTCCTACGCGAGGGTGCGGACGTCCTTCTCGTAGGGGCCGTCCCACTCGGTCGGCAGCGGGTACGCCTCCGGGCTGACCCTTCTGACGATCTCGTCGAGCACCCGGCGCACGTACGGCTCGCCCACCCACAGGTGCTTGGCCCCGTCCACACCGATCACCTCGGCCTGCGTGAGCGGCTTGAACCGCTCCCTGGCCTCGGCCGGGCGCAGGTAGTCGTCGTGCTCGGGGACCAGGGCCACCACCGGCTTGCCGGTCTCGGCCCACGCCGCCATGTCGGACTCGTCGGCGCGGTGCAGCGGCGGGGACAGCAGGAGGGCGCCCCGCACCTGCGGGTCTGCGCCCCACTTGAGGGCCAGCTCGGTGCCGAAGGACCAGCCGAGCAGCCAGGGCTCGGGCAGGCCCTCGAACTCCGTGAACTCGATGGCCGCGACCACGTCGTGGCGCTCGGTCTCGCCCTCGCCGAACTCGCCCTGGCTGGTGCCGTGGCGCGACGTCGTGCCGCGCGTGTTGAACCGGAGCACCGCGACGCCGGCCAGTGCGGGGAGCCGGAACGACGCCTTGCGCAGGACATGGCTGTCCATCATGCCCTCGGCGGTGGGCAGCGGGTGCAGGCACACCAGCGTGGCCACCGGGGCCCGGTCCTCGGGCAGGGCCAGCTCACCGACCAGCTCCAGGCCGTCGGCGGTGTGCAGGGTGATGGGTCGTCTCACGGCGGGCAGCACCGTGGTGGCTCGAATCTCCATGGCTCCTCGTCTCCTGGGTGGGTGGGCGCCCCGCGCGGCGGGCCTGCCGACGCGGGCCCGCGGGAGGCGGACCGGGGCGGGGCGGGCCGGGGGCGGGTCCTCCGGGCGGCCGGGCTCAGCGGCGCGGGGCCCGGGGGGAGCGGTGCGAACGCCGGTCCCAGCAGGAGGAGTGCCAGTGGCGCCGGTCCCCGCCGTCGCCGTAGGGGCGCCAGGCCACCACGTGGGGCATGCCGGACGGGATCTCCTGCGCGCAGCCGGGGCACCGGTAGGCCTTGACGGCGGACGCCCCGGGGATACGACGTGTGACCCACTCCCCGTCCGGGCCGGCCTCGCGGCGCTGCCCGCCGGTGACGCGCAGCATGAGTGCGTCCTCGTCGGGGACCCCACCGGAGGAGTCACGGCCCCGGGTGGGTTTGCGGCGGGGGGAGTTTCGTCGCGGGCTCACACCGTCAAGGGTAGGAGAGAAACGGCAGTGGCCGCCGTCACACCGGCGACGGCGGCCACTGCGTGAGCGGGCCCGGAGCGGATCAGCCGTGGCAGGCGCAGCCGCCGCCGTGGCCCTGCCCCTCCTCGGCGTCGGGCAGCTGGTCCATCAGGAGCGGTGCGGGCACCGCGATCGTGGTCAGGCTGTACTCGCCCATCGCCATCAGGGTGGTGACCACGGACTCCGCGCCGCGGTCCGCCAGGAGCTCGGTCGGACCCTTGGGGTAACCGCAGCCGAACCGCATCGCGGTGTCGACGTCCTTGGCCGAGGCGTAGCCGTCGCCGATCATGCGCAGGGCGTCGTCGATCTGCGGGGCGATGAGGATCTCCCCGAGGTCGAGGGTCTCCTCGTCCCGGATCATCTCGGCGTAGCGGCTCTCGGCCCGGGGCTCCGGCTCCTCGGAGCGGCCCTCGTGGAAGCCCAGGCCGGTCTTGCGGCCCAGCTGTCCCGCGGCGACCATGCGGCGCAGCAGCGGCGAGGCGGTGAAGCGCGGGTCGCGGTACTCCTCCCACAGGACGTCCATGACGGCGAGGCACACGTCCAGGCCGACCAGGTCGGCGAGGGCGAGCGGCCCCATGGGCAGGTCCGCGGCCTTCTTGGCGGCGGCGTCGATCTCCGCGCGGGTGGCGATCCCCCGCTCGTACAGGCGGACGGCGTCGTTGATGTAGGGCACGAGCAGCGCGTTGGCGACGAACCCGGCACGGTCCCCGACCGCCACGGGCGTCTTGCCGATGCGCTTGGCGACCTCGGTGACCACGTCGACGGTCTCTTCGCCGGTGGACACCGTGGTGATCACCTCGACCAGCTTCATGACCGGCGCCGGGTTGAAGAAGTGCAGACCGACGACCTTCTCGGGCCGTCCGGTGAGCGCCGCGATCTCGGTGACCGACAGGGACGACGTGTTGGTGGCCAGGATCGTCCCGGGCGGACAGATCCTGTCCAGGTCCGCGAAGACGTCCTTCTTGACGTCCATCCGCTCGGGGACGGCCTCGACGACGAAGTCCGCGTCGGCGAGATCCTCCCGCGAGGTGGTGAACGTCAGGCGGGCGTCGATCCCGGAGCGTTCCTCCTCGGTGAGTTTGCCCTTGCTGACCGCGCGCGAGAGGGACTTGTCCATGTGACTGCGGCCGCGGTCGACGGCGGCCTGGTCGATCTCGACCCCGATGACGTTGAACCCCGCGCGGGCGAACACCTCTGCGATGCCCGCGCCCATCGCGCCGAGTCCGACGACACCGACCTTGTCAAATTCCTGCACCATACGCCCAAGACTAAAGGGCGGGACCCCGTGGACGGCGCACGGGATGCCCCGGGCGGGCACTGCGTGCCGCGGGCGGCGCCGAAGCGCCGGCGCCGAGGCGCTCCCCGCCTCCGGCGCGCCGAGGCCGCGTCCGGCCCCGGACACGGGGAGGAGGGCCCCGGACCCGTCCGGGGCGGCCGCTCCCGGCGGGAGGGCGGTTCGGGTCCGCCCGCCCGCCGGAGGCGGTAACGTGGCGTTTCGTGCGTCTCGTCATCGCTCGGTGCAGCGTCGACTACGTCGGCCGGCTCACCGCACACCTGCCCATGGCTCCCCGGCTGATCCTCATCAAGGCCGACGGGAGCGTGTCCATCCACGCCGACGACCGGGCGTTCAAACCGCTGAACTGGATGAACCCGCCGTGCAAGCTCCGTGAGGAGACCGTCGAGGACGGGCCGGACCTGTGGACCGTCACCCACGGCAAGTCCGGCGAGAAGCTGGTGCTGACCGTCGAGGAGGTCATGCACGACACCTCCCACGAGCTCGGCAAGGACCCCGGCCTCCAGAAGGACGGCGTCGAGGCCCACCTCCAGGAACTGCTCGCCGAGCACATCACCACGCTGGGCGAGGGCTACACGCTCATCCGCCGCGAGTTCCCGACGGCGATCGGCCCGGTCGACATCCTGTGCCGCGACGCGGGCAACGCCACGGTGGCCGTCGAGCTGAAGCGCCGGGGCGACATCGACGGCGTCGAGCAGCTCACGCGCTACCTGGAACTGCTCAACCGGGATCCGCAGCTCGCCCCCGTGCGCGGCGTCTTCGCGGCTCAGGAGATCAAACCCCAGGCCCGCGTCCTGGCCGAGGACCGCGGCATCTCCTGCGTGGTGCTGGACTACGACGCGCTGCGCGGTATCGAGCCCGACGTCCTGCGCCTGTTCTGACCCCCTCCCGGCCGCCGCCCGCGGCGCCGGACCCCACCCGGCTCTCCGAGGCCCCCGGCGACACCCGCCGGGGGCCTCCGCCGTGCCCGCCCCGCCGCCGTCGTCCGATCGGAGGACCCCCGGCGGCCCGGCGGCCGATACCCCCGGCGGCCCCGTGCCGGAAGAGTCGGTCCCATGAGCGGAGAAGCGATCGAGGTACGCGGCCTCACCAAGAGATACGGGGACGACACAGCCGTGGCGGGCGTCGACCTGACCGTGCACCGCGGCGAGGTGTTCTCGTTCCTCGGCCCCAACGGCGCGGGGAAGTCCACCACCGTCGAGATCCTGGAGGGCTTCCGGCGCAGGGACGGGGGCTCCGTCCGCGTCCTCGGCGAGGACCCGGGCACGGCCGGGCGCGTGTGGCGGTCGCGGATCGGCGTCGTCTGGCAGCAGGAGACCCAGGTCCCCGCGCTCCCGGTACGCGACCTGGTCCGCCACTTCGCGGGCTACTACCCCGAGAGCCACGACCCCGACGAGGTGGTCGAGCGGGTCGGCCTGGCGGAGAAGGCCAAGGCGCTGCCCTCCTCCCTGTCCGGCGGACAGCGCCGCCGGCTGGACGTGGCCCTCGGCATCGTGGGCCGTCCCGAACTCCTGTTCCTGGACGAGCCCACCACGGGGTTCGACCCGCAGGCCAGGAGGGACTTCTGGTCCCTCGTCCGCGAGCTCGCCGACGGGGGGACCAGCATCGTGCTGACCACCCACTACCTGGAGGAGGCGGAGGAACTCGCCGACCGCGTGTGCGTGATCGCGCGCGGGAGGGTCCGGGCCCTGGGCGATCCCGCCACCCTGGGCGGACGGGCCTCCGCCCGGGCCACGGTGCACTGGACCGTCGAGGGGCGTCGGCGCGAGACCGTCACCGACGAGCCGGCCCGGGTCGTGGGCGAGCTGTCCGCGTGCTTCGACGGCGAGGTGCCGGGGCTGAGCGTGCACCGCCCCACCCTGGAGGAGACCTACCTGGAACTGATCGGACAGGACGGCGGCGCGGAGGCCGCCGGGAGGAGCACCGTATGAGCACCGACACCGCGCCGGCCCCCGGGCCCGCCCCCTCCGGACCGGGGCACGCCCGTCGGCTGCCCGGCGCCCTGCGGATCGGCCTGTCCCGGGGACGGGTCGAGATCCGGTCGTTCAGCCGGGAGTGGGAGAGCCTGGTCTTCACGTTCAGCCTGCCCGCGCTGATCCTGGTCCTGTTCGCGTCCGTCTTCGACGGCATGTTCGACATGGGCATGCCCGCCGTCGACCACTACCTGCCGGGCATGATCGCCATGGGCCTCATGTCGGTGAGCTTCCAGCTCCTGGGCACCGGCATCGCCGGTGAGCGCGAGAACGGCGGGCTGCGCCGCCTGCGCGGCACGCCGATGCCGCCGAGCGCCTACTTCATCGGCAAGACCGTGCTGGTGGCCTTCCTGTCGTTCGGCCAGACGGTCCTCCTGCTGGGCGTCGCCGTCCTGGGGTTCGGCGCGCGGCTGCCCTCCGACGCCGGGTCGTGGGCCACCCTGGCGTGGGTCCTCCTCCTCGGCACCGTCTCGTGCGCCCTCCTCGGGATCGCGGTCAGCTCACTGGCCCGGTCCGCACAGGCGGCCTCCGCCGTGGTGGTCGTGCCCTTCCTCGTCCTGCAGTTCACGTCGGGCGTCTTCGTGCCGGTCGTGGCCCTGCCCGACTGGGTGGTGGACGCGGCGGGCCTCTTCCCCCTCCTGTGGATGGCCCAGGGCATACGGGCCGGGTTCTTCCCCGAGGAGATGGCCGCGCTCGAGCCCGGCGGCTCCTGGGACCTCCCCCAGGTGGCCCTGGCCCTGGGCACGTGGTGTGTGGTGGGCTTGGTCCTGACACTGGTGACGTTCCGGTGGAAGACGCGGAGGGACGGGTGAGCGACGTGACCGAGGCTGTCGCCGATCGGGACCGGGGCGCGGACGGCGACGGGCGGCCCGCCGTCGGGAAGGACCCCGGTGCCGGCGAGCGGCACGCGTGGGACCTGGGCGGCTGGTGGGACCTGTACTTCACCGGCACGATGCTCGGTATGGTCCTGCTCGCCCTGGTGAGCGGCGATCCGGACGGGCGCTGGCTGCCCGCGTCCCTGACGGCGGGCGTCATCGCCGTCTACTACGCGTACGGCAAGAGGCTGCTCCTCCTGGACGGTTCCGACTGGGACCTGCCCCGCTCGCTGGTGCTGAGCGCGCTCCTCCTCCTGTGCATCCTGCCCGCGGTGTTCCTCAACCCGAACCTGACCTTCATGCTCATCGCCGTCGCCCCGCTCTGCTTCATGACGTGCGGGTCCGCGGTGGCCGTCCCCACGGTGGCGGTCGTCCTGCTGCTGCCGGGACCGGTACGGGGGCTGGCCGGCACGGAGGAGTGGAACACGGTCCTGGTCACCGCGCTGGTCCACGGCGCGATCGTCGGATACGCCCTGTGGTCCGGGCGGTGGTTCGAGCTGATCGTGGAGCAGAGCTACGAGCGGTCCGAATTGATCGCCGAGCTCCGCGAGAGCCGCTCCGAGGCGGTCAGGCTGTCGGAGGAGTCCGGTGCCATGGCAGAGCGCGAACGCCTCGCCCGCGAGATGCACGACACCCTGGCGCAGGGGCTGACCAGCATCGTCGCCCTCACCCAGGCGGTGGAGTCGGAGCTGGACTCCGATCCCGCGACCGCGCGCCGCCACCTGGCGCTGATGCGCGAGACCGCCGCGGAGAACCTGGCGGAGGCGCGGGCGATGGTGGCGGCGCGCCAGCCGGCGCCCTTCGCCGCCGGGGACCTGGAGGCGGTCCTGGCGAGGATCACCGCGCGACTCGGCGACGAACTCGCCGCCACCGCGCACTCCAGGGTGGAGGGCTCCCCGGCGCATCTCACCAACGACCTGCAGATCTGCCTGCTGCGCACCGCGCAGGAGGCACTGTCCAACGTGCGCAGGCACTCCGGGGCCCGCCGTGTCGAGGTGGTCCTGGGCTACACGGAGGCGTGCGTCGAACTGACCGTCTCCGACGACGGACGCGGATTCGTCCCCGGGGAGGTCTCCGCGGGCCGCGGTCTCGCCAACATGGGGCACCGGGCGGCGAGTGTGGGCGGGACCCTGGACGTCGAGGCCGCCCCCGGTTCCGGCACCACCGTCCGCATGTCCCTCCCGTCGGCGGGGGCCTCCGTCCCCGGCCGAACCCTCACCGCCCCCACTTCCCCTGAGACACACGAGGAGCGCATACCGTGATCCGCGTCCTGCTGGTCGACGACCACCCGGTGGTCCGCGAGGGGATCCGCGGCATGCTCGGCGCCGAGCCGGACCTCAGCGTGGTCGGCGACGCGGCCTCCGGACCCGAGGCCCTGGCCCTGGTCGCCGCGCTCTCCCCCGACGTCGTCCTCATGGACCTGCGCATGCCCGGCGGCGACGGGGTCTCGGCCACCGAGCGCATCACCGCCGACCACCCCGGCGCGCACGTCCTGGTGCTCACCACCTACGACACCGACGGCGACATCCTGCGGGCCGTCGAGGCGGGCGCCACCGGCTACCTGCTCAAGGACACCCCGCGCGCGGCCCTGGCCGACGCGGTCCGCGCCGCGGCCCGCGGGGAGACCGTGCTCACCGGCCGGGTCGCGGGCAAGCTCCTGTCCGGGATGCGGCAGCGGACCGCCCCTCCCGCGGCCGTCCTGTCACCCCGCGAGACGGAGGTGCTGCGCCTGGCCGCCGAGGGCCGGACCAACGCGGCCATCGGCCGCGCCCTGCACATCAGCCAGACGACGGTGAAGACCCACCTGGTGCGGGTGTACGACAAGCTCGGCGTGGGCGACCGCACGGCGGCCGTCTCCCGGGCGATCCGCCGCGGGCTGCTCCCGGACCGGTGACTCCCGGGGAGGGAGGGGCGCTTCAGGGTCGGCTCAGGGATCCTCCCGGATGGCACGCGCGTGCCGCCGGGGAAGAATCGTCATATGGTGGACCCGATGAACGACGCCAATCCCCCCGAGCACGGTCGGCTGCGCGCTTCCGACGCCGACCGCGACTCCGTCGCGCACCGCCTGCGCGAAGCCCTCGCCGAAGGCCGCCTGGACCCGGACGAGCACAGCGAACGCCTGGACGCGGTCTACCGCGCCAAGACCATCGGCGAGCTCGTCCCCCTCACGGAGGACCTGCCCGCGACCGACGGCGGCCCCTCCTCCCTGACCCCCGTCTCCGGCGACTTCCGCTCGCCCCGCCCGATCTACGGCAGCGGCCGGGTCACCCCCCGGGCGACCCCCACCAGTACCGCCGCCGTGGCCGTGATGGGCGGCTCCGACCGCGCCGGGGCGTGGGTGGTCCCCAAGAACTTCTTCGCGCTCGCCCTCATGGGCGGCGTCGAACTGGACCTGCGCGAGGCGCGGTTCGTCCACCGCGAGACCACGATCTGGACCGGCTGTGTGATGGCCGGGATCGAGATCAAGGTCCCCGACGACATCCAGGTCCGCGTCCACGGGCTGCCGATCATGGGGGGCTTCGGTACCGAGGGCGGCGATCCGCCGAGCGTGGTGGACCCGGACGCGCCGATCGTGCACATCCGCGGCCTCGCGGTCATGGCCGGCGTGGGCGTGGTCTACAAGCGGCGCAAGCACCAGCGCAAGCGCGACCGGGGCGACGAGGACTGAGCCGCGCCCCGGGGGCCGGCCGCTGGACGATCGGTCCCTCCGGGGCTCCGCCACGGGCACAGTGCGCACCGAACGCGTAAGTTGCGTGGCTGATTGTGGCAATCAGGCTTGTCACTCCTTGCCGGGAACACCGTTCCGGTGACAGGCTGCAGCGAAACTTCGCCCACCAGAGGTGTCCACCCCCCACGCCGCGGAGCGGTGGACCCCCGCACTCCGGAGGAAGACCGTTGCGCCCCACACACCGACGGGCCACGCTCGGCAGAGCGTCCGCCTTGGCATCCCCCTCCTCCCCCCGGCCCGGCGGGCGCACCGCCGCGGCGGGCCTCGCCGCCGTCCTCATGGCCTCCGGGGCCCTGGCGTCGGGCCCCGCCCACGCCGAGAGCGAGCCCGACCGCCTCGCCGACCTGGTCACCGCCGGCGCCGTCCGGGAGCACATGGAGAACCTGGACACCATCGCCGAGTACAACGGCGGCAACCGGGCGACGAACACCCCCGGATACGACGTCGCCGCCCTGTACGTGGAGGACCAGCTCGAACGCGCGGGGTACGAGACGTACCGGCACGAGTACGACTACGAGCTCTGGCGCGAGCAGTCGCCCTCCGTCCTGGCGCAGACCGCGCCCGGCGAGGCCGTCTACGAGGCCGATGTCGACTACGTCCCCATGAGCTACTCCGGCTCCGGGGACGTCACCGCCCCGGCCGTCGCCGTCAACGCGGACAGCACGGCGAGCGGGTGCTCCCCCGACGACTTCGCGGGCTTCCCCGAGGGCGCGGTCGCGATCACCGTGCGGGGCACCTGCCCCTTCTCCGAGAAGGTCCAGAACTCCGCCGACGCGGGCGCCTCCGCCGCCGTCGTGGTGAACAACGCGGACGAGGTCTTCCTCGGCACCATAGAGACCGTCTCCGCCATCCCGGCCGTGGGAGTGTCCGGGCTGACGGGCGCCGACCTGATCGCCGCCGACGGGCTCGAACTCCGGGTGAAGGTGGACGCCACCGTCTCCGCCGAGAGCTCCTACAGCGTCCTCGCCGAGACGGCGGAGGGCCGCGACGACAACGTCGTGGTCGTGGGCGCCCACCTCGACAGCGTCGAGGACGGCCCCGGCATCAACGACAACGGCAGCGGCACGGCGTTCGTGCTGGAGACCGCTATCCGCCTCGCCGAGCAGGCCGACCCGAACAACAAGGTCCGGTTCGCCTTCTGGGGCACCGAGGAGGAGGGCCTGGTCGGGTCGACCGAGTACGTGGCGGACCTGACGGAGCAGCAGCTGGAGGACATCGCCCTCTACCTCAACTTCGACATGATCGGCTCGCACAACTACGGCCGGTTCGTCCTCGACGGCGGCATGGAGCTGCCCGACTCCTCGGGAGCCCCCTCCGGGTCCGGGGCGATCGCCAAGGTCTTCGCGGACTACTTCGCCTCGCAGGACCAGGTGAGCGAGCCCGGCGTGCTGAGCGGGCGCAGCGACTACAGGGCCTTCATGGAGTCCGGCATCCCGTCCGGGGGGCTGTTCAGCGGCGCCGACGGCATCAAGAGCGAGGAGCAGGTCGAGTGGTACGGCGGCACCGCCGGTGAGGCCTTCGACCCGTACTACCACACGGCGGACGACACGATGGAGCACATCGACTGGGACTCGGTGGCGGAGCTGTCGGCCGCCGGCGCCCACGGCGTGGAGTTCTTCGCCGAGAGCACCCTTCCGGTCAACGGTGTGCTGAGGTCCTCCGCACCGGCCGAGCTGCCGCGCACGGGAGACGCCTGGCTCCGCTAGGCGGACGGGTCCGGGGTCCCCGCGGGGACTCCGGACCCCGGCGCCCCGGCCGGGGCGCCGCACATGGGGGCGGGCGGTGTGAACCCCCCGGTTTCACGCCGCCCGCCCCTCGCGGTGCCTCCCCCTGCGCGGCGGCCCCGGGTGGCCCCCTCTTCCCACCCGGGACTTGACGCGTAGAACACCACCGGAAACTACGTTGAGTAGCTCCCTCGTGTCTCAATGTATCAGTGAGGTGCATCACCTTCACCCCTTGATACTGAACAGTTATCCTCCGTGACGAACGGAGTGTGGGCGTCCCGCCCGCAGCCCGGGGCGGCGCTTCCGGTCGGCCCTCCCCGGCGGGCCCGCGGAGGCGGCGCCGGTGCGAGCGGGCCCGACCCGGCGCACCCGTGCCCGCCGACGGTTCCGCCGCCCGGACGGGCCGCGACCGGGGGACGTCGGCGCCGGAGCGGCGCGGGACCGCCGCACTAGGGTGGGGGCATGACCACACGGGACAAGGACAAGCCGGTCGTTCTGTCGAAGATCTACACGCGTACCGGCGACGCCGGTACGACGGCCCTCGGCGACATGAGCAGGACCGGCAAGAACGACACACGCCTCGTCGGCTACGCCGACACGGAGGAGGCCAACGCGGCCATCGGCGTCGCGCTGGCCCTGGGGGACGTCCCCGGGGACGTGCGCGCCCTGCTCGGCCGGGTGCAGAACGAACTGTTCGACCTGGGCGCCGACCTCTCCACGCCGATCGTGCCGGACCCGGAGTACCCGCCGCTGCGGGTCCTCCCCGAGTACGTCACCCGGTTGGAGGAGGCCTGCGACCACTACAACGCCGGTCTCCCCACCCTGCGCAGCTTCATCCTCCCCGGAGGCTCCCCCACCGTGGCGCTGATGCACACGGCGCGGATCGTGGTGCGCCGTGCGGAGCGCAGCGTGTGGGCCGCCGTCGAGGAGCACGGCGACACGGTCAACCCGCTCACCGCGCAGTACCTCAACCGGCTCTCCGACCTGCTGTTCATCCTCGGCCGGTACGTGGCGGACGAGGGCGACGAGGTGCTCTGGAAGCCCGGGGGCGAACGCTAGGACTGCTCCGCGGAGCGTTCCGGGCCCGCGGCGACCGGCGCAGGCGCCGAACCCGCCGACAGCACCCGCGGACCACGCACCGGCCCGTGTCCCGGCCGTCTCAGCACTCGGGCGGGAACTCCTCCTGCGGGACCGCCCCGGCGGCGGAGGCGCCGTCGGCCTCCGTGTACACCCCCTGCTCGGCGGCCAGCGCCCCGGTGGTGAAGGTGAGCGTCCCGATGTCGTGCTCGGCGGGCTCCCCGGGCTCCGCCTCGGCCGACCCCACGCCGAGGGTGTACTCCTCGTCCGGGGATTCCGGGCCCATCCTGTAGACGGCCCTGCCGTCCTCGTCGAGGATCTCCCAGTCCTCCCCCGGCGCGGCCAGGTCGACCTCCAGCTCGCTCCCCCCGAACTCGCGGGTGGCGACGAGGTGCAGGCTCCGGGACTCCCCCGCCAGGTCGATCTGGCGGGGCGGGTCGTCACCGCACCAGGTGACGATCACGACCGGGAACCGGTGCTGGGCGGTGAAGTGGCCCGTGGCCACAGCACCGACGTGGCCGCCGGACGGGTAGCAGCCGGCGAGCAGGGGCGCCAGGAGTAGCGGCGCGAACAGGACGCGGAATCGGGAAGTGGCCATGGAACCGCATACTGCCGTGTCCGACCGGTTCCGCGGAAGGACCCGGGGGCCTCAGGAGTCGCCGAGTTCCCGTTCGACGGCCTCGACCTTGCTGTGCAGGCCGTCCGAGACGCCCTCGCGGATGTCGGCCTTGAGGGTGAGGGACACCCGCGAGGAACCCTCGCCCGCGGCGGCGACGGCCCGCTTGACGACGTCCATCACCTCGTCCCACTCGCCCTCGACGCTGGTGAACATGGCTGTGGTCTCGTTGGGCAGCCCGCTCTCGCGTACGACCTTCACGGCCCGCGCGACGGCGGGGGCGACGGACTCGCCGGCCCCGAGCGGAGAGACAGAGAATGCGACGATCATGCGGCCATGCTAGGCACAGCACGGGTCGGATGTGAACCCTCTCGGGGTCACGCCTCCCACTGTGTCCCCGGGGGCATCGACTCCAGCCAGGACAGGAACCCCGTCAGGGCGCTCTCGCTCATGGCGATCTCGTACACCGCCTCCCGGGGCTCGCTGCCGTCCTCGGCGGCCCAGCCGATCCGGACGACGGTCACGTCCACGGGCAGGTGCTCGGTGTCCTCGCCGCTCGGGACCCGCCTCCCCACGACGACGAGGCCGCGGCGCGACAGGAACACTGTCGGCCGCGGCCTGAGGGAGAAGATGGGGAACCAGCCGAGGTTCTCCGTTCCGTACCGGCCGAAGCCGATACGCCAGGAGCCCCGGCGGCCCCGCCCGCCCGGTGTGCGCAGGTAGCACTCGACCGCGCCGCCCCGCTGGACGAGTACCCAGCGGCGCACGGTGACGGCGAGCACCACCGCGAGGAAGACGAAGAGCAGGGCGAAGAACACCCACTGCGCGGACCCCAGCCAGGAGCCCGGTCCCGCCTGAGCGGGAAGCGGTCGTTCCATGCCCACTGCCGTTCCGCCGTCCCGGTTCGCTAGGCGACGTCCTCGCCAGCAGCGCGCAGGCGGCTCCGAGCGCGGCCCAGGGCGACGGTGTCGCCGGCCTCGGTCGCGTTCTTCAGCGCCGTGCGCGCACGGTCCACATCGATGTCCTCGGCGAGCTCGGCGGTCTCGGCGAGGATGGAGACACGACCCTCACCCGAGACCGAGACGAACCCGCTGTGCGCGGCGGCCCGGACCTCTCCGGTCTCCCGCGCACCCAGTACGCGAACGACGGCGTCGTGGGCCAGCAGCGAGAGCACCGGGATGTGCCCGGGCTGGACGCCGATCTCGCCCTCGACGGTCTTCGCGATGACCATGTCGCCCTCGCCGGCCCAAATCTCACGTTCGGGCGAGACGATCTCGACGAAAAGCTTCTTCGACACTGCCACAAACTCCTCGGCTAGCGGGTGGGTTCGGCCGGGCCGGCCCCGACGTGTTGTCGTTCGGGACCGGCCCGGCCGGAGAAACTGTCCCGCCCGTCGCCCGCCACCACCCTGAACGGACGCTTCGCGCGGTTCTAGCCCTGAAGCTGCTTGGCCTTCTCGACCGCCATGTCGATGTTGCCGACGTCGAGGAAGGCCTGCTCGGGCAGGTGGTCGTACTCACCGTCGCACAGGCCCTTGAAGGAGGCGATGGTCTCCTCCAGGGGGACGAACACGCCCGGGGTACCGGTGAACTTCTCGGCCACGAACATGTTCTGCGACAGGAAGCGCTCGATGCGGCGGGCGCGGTTCACGACGATCTTGTCCTCTTCGGACAGCTCGTCCATACCGAGGATGGCGATCTGGTCCTGGAGGTCGTTGCTCCGCTGGAGGATCTCCTTGACGCGCTGCGCCACCTGGTAGTGCTCCTCGCCCACGTACTGCGGGTCGAGGATGCGGGAGGTGGACGTCAGCGGGTCCACCGCCGGGTAGATGCCCTTCTGCGAGATCGGGCGGGAGAGCTCGGTCGTCGCGTCCAGGTGGGCGAAGGTGGTCGCCGGCGCCGGGTCGGTGTAGTCGTCCGCGGGCACGTAGATCGCCTGCATCGAGGTGATCGAGTGACCGCGGGTCGAGGTGATCCGCTCCTGGAGCTGACCCATCTCGTCCGCCAGGTTGGGCTGGTAGCCCACGGCCGAGGGCATGCGGCCCAGCAGCGTGGAGACCTCGGAGCCCGCCTGGGTGAAACGGAAGATGTTGTCGATGAAGAGGAGCACGTCCTGGTTCTGGACGTCGCGGAAGTACTCCGCCATCGTCAGAGCGGACAGGGCGACCCGCAGACGGGTGCCCGGGGGCTCGTCCATCTGGCCGAAGACGAGAGCGGTGTCCTGGAGGACCTCCATCTCGTCCATCTCCAGGAACAGGTCCGTACCCTCACGGGTGCGCTCGCCGACGCCGGCGAACACGGACACACCGCCGAAGTTGCGGGCGATACGGGTGATCATCTCCTGGATCAGCACGGTCTTGCCGACACCGGCGCCACCGAACAGACCGATCTTGCCACCGCGCACGTACGGGGTGAGGAGGTCGATCACCTTGATGCCCGTGACCATCATCTCGGTCTTGGACTCGAGCTGGTCGAAGGACGGGGCCTTGCGGTGGATCGGCCAGCGCTCGGTGACGCCGAGCTCCTCCGCCGACACGTCCAGGGGCTCGCCCAGGGTGTTGAACACGTGGCCCTTGACGAGGTCGCCGACGGGCACGCTGATGGGCGCGCCGGTGTCGCGCACCTCGGCGCCGCGGACGAGGCCGTCCTGCGGGGCCAGGGAGATGGTCCGCACCAGGTTGTCACCCAGGTGCTGGGCGACCTCCATGGTGATGGTCTTGGCCTTGCCGCCGACGGTCACGTCGGTGTGCAGGGCGTTGTAGATGGCGGGCAGGGAGCCGACGGGGAACTCCACGTCGACGACCGGCCCGGTCACCCGGGCGATACGGCCGGTGGCGGTGCCAGCCCCAGCCGTCTCTTCAACTGTCGCAGTCACTTTTGCTACTCACTTCCTGCGCTGGCAGCGGAGAGGGCGTCGGCACCGCCGACAATCTCACTGAGTTCGTTGGTGATCTCGGCCTGGCGCGCCTGGTTGGCCAGGCGTCCCAGGTTCTTGACGAGGTCCTCGGCGTTGTCCGTGGCGGCCTTCATGGCCGCACGGCGGGACGCCTGCTGGGAGGCGGAGGCGTCGAGGAGCGCGAAGTAGATCCTGTTGGTCACGTACTGCGGGAGCAGGGCGTCCAGCGCCTCCTCCGCGGACGGCTCGAACTCGTACAGCGGCAGCGGCTCACTTCCGTGGGCGGCCTCGAGTTCGCTCTCGTCGCTCTCCTCGACCTCCAGCGGCAGCGCGCGGACGGTGCCGGCCCGCTGGGTCAGCATCGAGACGAACTCCGTGGAGACCACGTGGATCTCGTCGACGCCGCCGTCGGACGTGTCCGCCAGGAACTTCTCAATGAGGGCGGAGCCGATCTCCTGGGCGTGCGCGTAGGTCGGACGCTCGGTGAAGCCCTCCCACTGCGCCTCGATCGGACGATCGCGGAACTTGTAGAAGGCCACGCCCTTGCGGCCCACCATGTAGGTGAGAACCTCCTTGCCCTGCTCCCGGAGGAGCTGGGTGAGGGATTCCGCCTCCTTCAGCACGTTGGCGGAGAAGGCGCCGGCCAGGCCCTTGTCACTGGTGATGACCAGGACGGCAGCGCGGGTCGGGTTCTCGGACTCGGTCAGCAGCGGGTGGTCCGACACCCGGCTGGCCAGGGCCGAGACCGCCCGGGTGATCTCCCGCGCGTAGGGCCCAGCAGCCTCAGCCGCACGCTGCGCCTTGGTGATGCGCGTCGTGGCGATGAGCTCCATCGCGCGGGTGATCTTCGCCATCGACTTCGTCGAGCGGATCCTCCGGCGATAGACGCGAAGCTGTGCACCCATGGGTTACTTCCCGCCCTTGGCGACCTTGATGGTCTCCTGGCCGACCTTCTCCTCGGAGAGCGCCTCGGCCTCGGCCTCGGTGCCCAGGAGGGAGCCCGCGGAGGTCTGGAAGCCCTGCTTGAACTTCTCCAGGGCCAGGTCGAGCGACTTCTCGGTCTCGGACTCGAACTTGCCGGTGTCCCGGATCGTCTCCAGGATGCCGGCGTGCTCGCGGCCGAGGTGCTCCAGGAAGTCGTCCTCGAAGCGGCGGACGTCCTCGACCGGGACGTCGTCGACGCGGCCGGTGGTACCGGCCCAGATCGACACGACCTGCTGCTCCATGGAGTAGGGCGAGTACTGGCCCTGCTTGAGGAGCTCCATCAGACGGGCGCCGCGCTCCAGCTGCTGCTTGGAGACGGAGTCCAGGTCCGAGCCGAAGGCGGAGAAGGCCTCGAGCTCGCGGTACTGGGCCAGGCCCAGGCGGAGGGTACCGGAGACCTTCTTCATCGCCTTGGTCTGCGCCGCGCCACCGACACGGGAGACCGACACGCCGACGTTGATGGCCGGACGCTGTCCCTGGTTGAACAGGTCGGACTCCAGGAAGACCTGGCCGTCGGTGATGGAGATGACGTTGGTGGGGATGTACGCCGAGACGTCGCCCGCCTTGGTCTCGATGATCGGCAGCGCCGTCATCGATCCGCGGCCCATCTCGTCGGAGAGCTTCGCGCAGCGCTCCAGGAGACGGGAGTGCAGGTAGAAGACGTCACCGGGGTAGGCCTCACGGCCCGGCGGGCGGCGCAGCAGCAGCGACACCGCACGGTAGGCCTCGGCCTGCTTGGTGAGGTCGTCGAAGACGATGAGGACGTGCTTGCCCTCGTACATCCAGTGCTGGCCCAGGGCCGAACCGGTGTAGGGGGCCAGGTACTTGAAGCCGGCCGCGTCCGACGCCGGGGAGGCGACGATCGTGGTGTACTCCATCGCGCCGGCCTCTTCGAGGGCGCCGCGCACACCCGCGATGGTCGAGCCCTTCTGACCGATCGCGACGTAGATGCAGTGCACCTGCTTGTCGGGGTCGCCCGACTCCCAGTTGGCCTTCTGGTTGATGATCGCGTCGATGCAGACCGCGGTCTTGCCGGTCTGACGGTCGCCGATGACCAGCTGGCGCTGGCCGCGGCCGATCGGGGTCATCGAGTCGATCGCCTTGATACCGGTCTGGAGCGGCTCGTGGACCGGCTTGCGCTCCATCACCGAGGCGGCCTGGAGCTCCAGCTCACGCCGCTCGGTCGACTCGATCTCGCCCTTGCCGTCGATGGGGGCGCCCAGGGGGTCCACCACGCGGCCGAGGAAGTTGTCACCCACCGGCACCGAGAGGAGCTGGCCGGTGCGACGCACCTTCTGCCCCTCCTCGATGCTGGTGAAGTCGCCCAGCACGACGACACCGATCTCGCCGACCTCAAGGTTCTGGGCCAGACCGAGGGTGCCGTCCTCGAACTTCAGCAGCTCGTTCGCCATCGCCGAGGGAAGGCCACCGACGCGGGCGATGCCGTCACCGGAGTAGGTGACGGTACCGACCTCTTCCGCGCGGGTGGCTTCAGGCTCGTACGACTGGACGAAGCGCTGTAGCGCGTCCCGGATCTCGTCCGGCCGGATCGTCAGCTCCGCCATCTCTACGTTGTCCTTGCTCTCAAATGGCGCCGGGCTGGCGCCGTGCGTGCTTGCCTTGCGTACTGTCAGCCGGCCAGGCGGCGCTGGACCTCGGCGATACGCCCGGCGATGGTCCCGTCGATGACCTCGTCACCCACCTGGATGGACAGGCCCCCCACGATCTCGGGGGCGACCTCGGTGTTGAGGTGGATGTCGCGGCCGTAGGCGCGCGAGAGCGCGGCCCCGAGCCGGGACTGCTGGCTCTCGCTCAGGGCGACGGCGCTGCGGACGACGGCCACGTAGCGCTTGGCGCGCTCCGAGACGAGTCCCCCGAAGTGGTCCAGCGCCTGCTCCAGCGTACGTCGCCGGGGTCGGGTCACCGCCTCGCCGACCAGCGTCAGCGTCGCGGCGTTCACCTTGCCCGAGAGCAGGCTCTCCAGGAGGGAGAGGCGCTGCTCGGGGGCGACCCCCTCACGGGTGAGGGCGTCGCGCAGCTCGGGCTGGGCGGCGACGATCCGCTGGAAGCGGAACAGCTCGTCCTCCAGCTCGTCGAGCGCCGAGGCGTTCTGGAGCGCGGCGACGGTCGCGTAGACCGCCATCCGCTCCATCGCGTCCACGAGGTCGCGCGGACCGGACCACTTCGCCGAGACCACGTCGCCGGCCACGATGACCGTGGACGGGGAGACCTTGGTCTCCAGCAGCTCGCCGATCAGCTCGGTCTTGCGCTCTGCCGGGTTCGCCTGGTCGGCGAGCCACCGGCGGAGCGAGTGCTGGCTCCCGAGAAGGGCGACGACCTCGAAGAGCTCGCTGCCCAGGGAGACACCACTCTGCGCGGTGCCGACCGACGCCAGGACGTTCTCGTCCAGGCGCCGGGTCACCTCGACCAGCGACGTGCGGCTGATACCACGCATCAGCGCACCTCTGCTTGCTGCGTGCTCTGGCTCTGCTCCAGCTCGTCCAGGAACCGGTCGATGACGCGGTTCTGGACGGCGCTGTCGCTGAGGGTCTCACCCACGATGCGACCGGCCAGGTCGGCGGACAGGCCGCCGATCTCGCCGCGCAGCTGCACCATGGCCTGCTGGCGGTCGGCCTCGATCTGGGCGTGGGCCGCCTCGACGATGCGGCGCGCCTCGGCCTGGGCCTCCTCGCGCGCCTCGGCGATGATCGCCGCCCGCTGCTCCTTGGCCCTCTCGAGCTCCTGGGCGGACTCGCGGTGCGCCTCCTCGAGCTTCTCGCGGTACTGCTGGCGGATCTCCTCGGCCTCGGCCTCGGCGCGCTTGGCCCGCTCGATGCCGCCCTCGATGGCGTCATGACGCTCGTCGAGGACCGCCATCACCTTGGGAACCGCCTTGCGGGCCACAAAGAAGTAGACCACGGCGAGCGCGATCGCACCGAAGGTGAACTTCACCCAGTCGATCCGCAGAATGTTGTAATCGGCTGCCAACTCCACCAACATGGTCAGCCCTCCTTCGCGTCAGTTGCCATCAGAAAACGGTTGGCAAGTTCGACTAGCCCTGGGGAGCGGCGAAGGCGAGGACGAAGCCAAGGATCGCCAGGGCCTCGATGAGGGCGAAGCCGAGGTAGATGTTGGTCTGCAGCGGGCCGCGGGCCTCGGGCTGGCGGGCGATGGCCTGCATGCCGAGACCGAACACGATACCGACACCAATACCGGCGCCGATGACGCTGATGCCGTAGCCGATGGTGTTGATGTTGCCGGTGATCGCAGCGATGTCCATTGATGTTTCCCTTTACTCGACGTCCGGCGTTGCTCGTCGCAATTGGTCAGTTCGCCGGTGTGGACGGGTCAGTTCTTCTCGCCCCTGGCACGGCCGGTCGGCCGCGCAGGAGGGGAAGGGGGTCTAGTGGGCCGCTTCGAGCGACTGGTTGATGTACAGGCTCGCCAGCAGCGTGAAGATGAACGCCTGGACGAGCATGATCACGATCTCGAAGACGAAGAAGGCGAGGTAGCCGAACAGCGCCGCGCCCGAGAAGAGGAGCGAGACACCGACCAGCAGGGGCTCGGCCGTCAGGTTGAGCATGTACCAGCCGCCGTAGGCGAACACGGCGAGCAGCAGGCTGCCCGCGAACATGGTCGCGAACAGACGCAGGGCGTGCGTGACCGGGCGGATCAGGAAGACCGAGAGGATCTCGATCGGGGTGACCAGGATGTAGATCGCCTTGGGCATCCCGGGCGGGAAGATCTGGTTCCGGAAGTAGCCCCAGCCGCCCTGGTTGCGGATGCCGATCACGATGGTCATCACGTAGATGACCCCGGCGAACATCGCGGTGAAGGCCAGGTTGCTGTTGACCGGGAGCATGCCCGGGATCAGCCCCGTGAAGTTCATGGCCAGGATGAGCGTGAAGACACCGGTCATGAACGGGATGAACCGGTCGCCCTTGGCACCCATCGTCGGGCGGGTGATCTGGTCCCGGATGAACAGGACCAGCATCTCGCCGACGCTCTGCCTGCGACCAGGGACGAGGCTCAGCTTCTTGCTGAACCACGACCACAGAAGCAGGACAGCACCGACGGCGACGAGAAGCAGGACCAGGTACAGGTCGATGCCCGCGCTGCCGGGGATGTTGGCGAACCACGGTTCCGGGAAGAACATCCCGATAGTGGGCGGCGTGAACCCGCAACCGTTGTCACCGAACAGGTGGCAATTCGGTTCGGCCGCGAGAATGCGCACGTCAGCACTCACGGCGAATCCTTTCGTCGTGACGCAAGAAAGCCTCGTTGATGGTTGTTACAGAGCGTCGTCGCACGATCGTCGACGCCGGACTGGCGGGAGGGTTCAGACCTGGCGGGTCTTGACGACGATCACGTAGATCGCGCCGACCATGCCCAGAACCGCCCCGATGGGCAGGAAGAGCGCCTGGAACCCCAGGAGCTTGTCCGCGGCCCAGCCGATCGCGCTCCAGACGAGCACGCCCGAGAGCAGAGTGGAGAAGAGTGCCCAGCCGTCGGACTCGCGCGGTGCCGGGGGCGTGCGCTTCTCCGATTTTCTGGCTGGTTCGCTGCTCATCTCGCTCCGGAATATAGCATGTGGGCCTTGGCGGGAACGGGGCCGTCCGCCTGCCGAGGTTCAGGGTAATACGCCCTTCCCGACGGGCTGCAACGGGGCACCCCATCACGCGTTCTCCGAACCCTCGTTCGGGGTCACGTGAAGGATCTTGGCCTTCGAGATCGCCCACGTCTGGCCGCCCAGCCAGGCGAGCACGACCGCCAGGGCGCTGTAGACGAAGGCTGCACTGCTGAGGTCCTCGACGAGGGGACTGCGGCCGAGGGTGACGAGGATGACGCCCAGCACCGCCATCTTGACGACGAAGCCGAGCATGTTCGCCGCCAGGAAGAGGTCCTTGTTGCGGCGCGTGATCATGAGGACGGCCCACTGCCCCAGCCCGAAGCAGCCGAGCACGATCACCACGGCGAACAGGGAGCTGAGAGCTCCCGGGACGCCGGCGAGGAGCGCGGAGACCGCAATGGCCAGGAGCCCGCACGCAGCGCTGGGAAGCGCGGCGCCACGGAGGATCCGGGCGTCGTGTTCCTGCATCACAAAGCTCCGTAGGGGTTCAGTGGGTACCTGCTCGTGAAAGCTATCACAAGGTTCTCGGTGCTGAATCCGGGGGTTCCTTAACGCGACCTTAACGCCCCGCAAAACGCCCGTTCCGGGCGTCCTCCGGGGCCTGTGTCACCTTCACCACACCGGTCCGGCCTCCGCCTTCGCAGGTCACCGCCACCGCCTTCCGAGACCTTGGTCCCGAATGCCGACGCCCTTTCAGGCATCAGATGGCGAATCGTGACCTGCCCCCGTCTTAACGCGGTCCTTGCGGTCCCACGGCAGGAGGCCCCGGCGCCGCAGGCGGGGCAGGGCGATGAGGCCGACAGCACACGTGGCGACCAGCGCGGTGACCGTCAGGACGATCACCGGGGAGTCGAACACCGACAGGGAGACCGCGGCGAACGCCACGATCCCCGCCCACAGGTACATGAGGAGAACGGCCCGCATGTGGCTGTGTCCCATGTCCAGCAGGCGGTGGTGGAGGTGGCCGCGGTCCGGGGCGAAGGGGGACTTGCCCGCGAGGGTCCTCCGCAGCACGGCGAGCACCAGGTCGGCCAGCGGCAGCGCGATCACCAGGAGCGGCAGGGCGATCGGCAGGAACACCACGAGCCCGCCGGAGTTGAACTCCTCACGTGCGGTGTTGGCGTCGAACTGGCCGGTCACCGTGATGGTGATCGAGGTGAGCAGCAGTCCCAGCAGCATCGAGCCGGTGTCGCCCATGAACACCCTGGCCGGGTGGAAGTTGTGGAAGAGGAAGCCCGCGCACGTGCCCGCGAGGATGATCGCGATCATCGCCGGATACGACTGGCGGACGAAGCCCTGCTCGACGGCGACCACGTAGTAGTACGCGAAGAACGCCAGGGAGGAGATGCCGACGATGCCCGCCGCCAGTCCGTCCAGACCGTCGGCGAAGTTGACCGCGTTGATGGTCACCACGATGAGCAGGATCGACACCATCGCGCCCAGCCACGGCCCCAGGGACAGCTGGGTGCCGGGCAGCGGCAGCCACAGCAGCTGCACGCCGTTGGCGACGAGGATGCCGGCGGCCACGACCTGGCCGGCCAGCTTGCTGAGCGCGTCCATGCCCCAGCGGTCGTCGATGATCCCGATGACCGTGATGAGGCCGCCCGCGAGGAGGAGCCCCAGCCAGGTGTCGGCGACGAAGACGTTCTGCAGGTGCGGGAGCTGCGCGGAGATCAGCAGGGCCGCCGCGAACCCCCCGTAGATGGCGAGCCCGCCCAGGCGCGGGATGGGCTCGGTGTGCACGTCGCGGTCGCGCACCGGCGGGGTGGCGCCGATCCTGATGGCGAACTTGCGCACCAGGGGCACGAGCAGGTACGTCACCGCCGCGGCGATGACGAAGGTGAGCGCGTACTCTCGCACGGCCTGGCCCCTCTAGTTCTCGGAACGGTCGCCGTCGGGGAGCTGCCCCGTCTCGGGGGTCCTGCCGTCCTGCCCCGCGGCGGTGCCGCCGCCGGTGGTCCGGTCGCCGCCGGGGGCGGCTTCCGTGTCCGCCCCGGCCGCCGCGGCTCCGCTCCCGGAGGCCGTGCCCTCGGAGGCCCCGTCCCCGGAGGCCTGTGCCGGGTCCGCCCCCCCGGTCCCCGCGGCGGCGGGCGCCTCGGACCGGGACGCGGCCCTGCGGCTCGCCTTGGCGGCCTCGCCGGCCTTGGCGACCTCGTCCTCCCTGACCGGCTTCATGCGGCCCTGGCGCAGCTCTCCGATGACGGTGCCGCACACCGCGCGCAGCTGCTCGATGGAGATGGCGCCGGACCGCAGCACCCGCGGCACGGCGTAGGTCAGGTCGACGATGGTCGAGGCGACAGGGGAGTCGGCCTCCCCGCCGTCCAGGTACACGGCGACGTCCTCGTCACCGAGCTGCTCCAGCGCCTCCTCCATCCGCGTGGCGGCGGGCAGGCCCGACTTGTTGGCGCTGCTCACCGCCATGGGCCCGACCTCCTTGAGGAGTTCGAGGGCGACGGGGTCCATCGGCATCCGGACGGCCACCGTGCCCTTGGTGTCGCCGAGGTCCCAGGACAGGCTGGGGGTGGCGGTGCACACGAGGGTCAGCGGGCCGGGCCAGAACTCCTCCATGAGGTCGCGGCCGTGGTTGCCGAGGTCCTCGATGAGGGCGGTGGCCGCGCGCATCGAACCGACCAGGACCGGCGGCGGCATGTCGCGGCCGCGCCCCTTGGTGGCGAGCAGGTTCGCCACCGCGGCGGGGCTGAAGGCGTCGGTGCCGATGCCGTACACGGTGTCCGTGGGCAGCACCACCAGTTCACCTCGGCGTACCGCGGACGCGGCGTCGGCGATGCCGTCCTTGCGGGCGGTCTCGTCCGCGCAGTCGTAGATGCGGCTCACCTGCGTTCACCTCATTCTCGAACGGGGTCGACCGGGTTGAGCGGTCCGACGGGAGTACGGGGGTGGGGCACGGCCTCGTCAGCCGTCCCCGTCGGCACGTCGCATGACCACGAAGCGGTCGCGGCGGGCCATGTCCTTGCGGTTGAGGACGTCGCGCCAGCCGTTGTCCTCGGGGAACAGCCAGGGGATGTCGATGCCCTGTCCGTCGTGGTGCTCGACGGCCATCGCCCCGCCGGGGCGGAGCAGCCTGCGGCCGACCGCCTCCAGCTCGCGGATCATGTCGAGGCCGTCCTCGCCGGACCACAGGGCCGGGGCGGGGTCGTAGTCGCGCACCTCGGGCGGGATGGCGCCGGAGCCGCGCGTGGGGACGTAGGGGGGGTTGCTGATGAGGAGGTCGACGCGGCCGTTCAGCTCGGGCAGCGCCGTGCGCATGTCGCCGTGGTGGGAGGTGACGCGGTCGGCGTGCCCGCTGGAGTCGATGTTGCGGCGGGCCCACCCCAGGGCGACGGGGTCGATCTCCACGGTGTGCACCCGCGAGCGGGGTACCTCCTGGGCGATGGAGATCGCGATGGCGCCCGACCCCGTGCCGAGGTCGACGACCAGGGGGTCGGCGACGTCCATGGCCCGCAGCGTCTCGATCGCCCAGTCGACCATGATCTCGGTCTCGGGCCGGGGCACGAACACGCCGGGGCCGACCTGGAGGTCCAGGTAGCGGAAGTAGGCGTGGCCGGTGATGTGCTGGAGGGGTTCGCGCGCCTCCCTGCGGGACACGCACTCCCAGTAGCGGGCGTCGAAGTCGGCGTCGGCCACCATGTGCAGCTCACCTCGACGCACACCGTGCACGAACGCCGCGAGTTCCTCGGCGTCGGTGCGGGGTGAGGCGACGCCCGCTTCGGCCAGCCGGAGCGTGGCGCGGGCGACCTCGTCGAGTAGCAGGTTCATGATGACTGGGCGGCTTCGAGCCTCTCCTTGGTGTCCGCGTCCACGAGGGCCTTGACGACCCCGTCCAGCTCCCCGTCGAGGACCTGGTCGAGGTTGTAGGCCTTGAAGCCGACACGGTGGTCGGAGATGCGGTTCTCGGGGAAATTGTAGGTGCGCACGCGCTCGGAGCGGTCCACGGTGCGGACCTGGCTCTTGCGCTCGGCGGAGGCCTCGGCGTCCGCGCTGGCCTGGGCCTCGGCGTAGATGCGGGCCCGCAGGATGCGCATGGCCTGCTCCTTGTTCTGGAGCTGGCTCTTCTCGTTCTGGCAGGAGGCGACGATGCCGGTCGGCAGGTGGGTGATGCGGACCGCGGAGTCGGTGGTGTTGACGCTCTGGCCGCCGGGCCCGGAGGAGCGGTAGACGTCGATCCGCAGGTCCTTGGCGTGGATCTCGACCTCCACCTCCTCGGCCTCGGGGACGACCAGCACACCGGCGGCGGAGGTGTGGATGCGGCCCTGGGACTCGGTGACCGGGACGCGCTGGACGCGGTGCACGCCGCCCTCGAACTTGAGCATCGGCCAGACGCCGGCCCCCGGCTCGGGGGTGCCCTTGTTCTTGAAGGCGATCGTGATGTCCTTGTAGCCGCCCAGGTCGGAGTGGGTGGCGTCGATGACCTCGGTCTTCCAGCCCTGGCGTTCGGCGTAGCGCAGGTACATGCGGACCAGGTCGCCGGCGAACAGGGCCGACTCCTCGCCGCCCTCTCCGGCCTTGACCTCCATGATGAGGTTCTTGTCGTCGGAGGGGTCGCGCGGGACGAGGAGGACGCGCAGCCGCTCGGTGAGCCGCTCGGCCTCCTCGGTCAGGCGGTCGGCCTCCTCGGCGAAGGAGGAGTCCTCGGCGGCGAGCTCGCGCGCGGCGTCGATGTCGTTCTCGACCTCCTTGAGCGCGCGGTAGGCCTCGATGATCGGGGTGAGCTGTGAGTAGCGTTTGCCCAGCGTGCGCGCCCTGGTCTGGTCGGCGTGCACCTCGGGGTCGGCGAGCTGCTGTTCCAGCTCGTAGTACTCCCCCAGCAGGTCATCCAGCTTCACTTCTGCCACGTCCCCGTCTTGTGTGTCCGTCTCCCCCTCGGGGGCCAACCTGGTCCCGTGGCGCCGCGTCGGCGGCGCCACGGGACAGGGGCGGCGCTACTTGCGCTTGCCGAAGCGCTTCTCGAAGCGGGCGACGCGGCCGCCGGTGTCGAGGATCTTCTGCTTGCCGGTGTAGAACGGGTGGCACTCGGAGCACACCTCGGCACGGATCTTGCCCCCGCCCACGGTGCTGCGGGTGACGAAGTGGGCGCCACAGGTGCAGGTCACCTCGGTGGTGACGTACTCGGGGTGGATGTCGGCCTTCATGGTGTTCTCCTCATCAGGGGCGCGACCGCCGGACGCATGCCAAGCCGCACCACCCGGCGGGTGGTCGGCGTGGTGGGTCATGCGCGAACCGGTGTCGCGGCGATCCAGGTAGTCAGGGGCGGCGGGCCCTGCCGGAAGAAGGCGGGCCGTCACCCCGGTACCAGTTTGCCAGACCGATAACGATGCCGGGACCAGTGTCTATTCCGTCCCCCTCCCCCCTGGCCCGGGGGCGGCGTCCCGCGGGGCCCGGGGCGCCCCCGCGGAGTCCGCCCGGCGCATCAGGAGCACCAGCGCGGCCAGGGTCGCGAGGAGGAGGGCGAGCACGGCGGTTCCGGCGTTGACGCCGAACCCGTAGACGAACACGTAGCTGACCGACCCGGCCAGGAGCACGTAGTAGGCCATCGGCAGGATCGTCTGCCGGATGAGGTCGCCCTCCCTGCCGACCAGGCCGACCACCGCGGAGGCGGCGACCACGTTGTGGACGGTGATCATGTTGCCCGCGGCCCCTCCGACGGCCTGCGTGGCGACGACGGTCTCCGGCGGGATACCGATGCGCTCCCCCGTCGAGAACTGGAACAGGGAGAACATCAGGTTCGAGACGGTGTTGGAGCCCGCCACGAACGCGCCCAGGGCGCCGATCCACGGCGCGTAGAGCGGCCACGTGGCGCCGCCCAGCTCGGCTGCGCCGGCGGCCAGGGTCAGGGGCATGCTCTCCATCGCGGTTTCGCCGAACTCGGCGCCGGTGTTGATGAACACGCGGACGAGGGGGACGGCGAAGAGCAGCGCGACGGCGGCGCCGGCCAGCTGCGATCCGGCCGCCTTCCAGGAGTCGGCCACCTGGCGCGCGCTCATGCGGTGCAGGACGCAGGTCACCAGGCAGACGAGGACGAAGGTCGCCCCGGGCGAGTAGAGGGGCTCGACCGCCTGGGCGACGGGGGTGCCGAGGATGTCGGTCGCGCCGACGGTGATGCCGGACAGCCACGCCTTGAGGGGTTCGACGGTGCGGGTGGCCACCAGCAGCGTGGCGACGAGGAGGTAGGGGGTCCAGGCGCGCAGGAGGCCGATGCGCCGGTCGTCGGCGAGGACGGTGTCGCCCTCGCCCGGGGCGATGCTGCCGCTCCAGCGGGCCAGCCAGTCCTCGCGCGGCGGGAAGTCCCAGGCCCGCTCCGGCATGAGGAAGCCCTTGCGCGCCGCGAGCACGACGACGACCAGGCCGGTCAGCCCGCCGAGGAGGCTCGTGAACTCCACACCGAGGAAGTGGTTGTACAGGACGGAGGGGACGGTCATGGCGAAGGCGGAGAAGAGCGCGAACCTCCACACCCCGAGGCCGTCGGAGAAGCGCCGCCCGCCGCCGTAGAAGCCGCAGAGCATGCAGCAGATGATCAGGGGCACGAGGGTGCCCGCGACGGCGTGCAGGAGGACGGTCTGGAACCCGATGTGGCCGATGAACTCCGGCACTGCCAGGCCGAGCGCGGAGGCCCGCTCGGCGACCTCGGGCGACCCCTCCAGGCCCCCGGCGACGCCCACCAGGATGGGGGTGCCGACGGCGCCGAAGCTGACGGGCGTGCTCTGGATGACCAGGCCGACCATGACGGCGGCCATGGCGGGGAAGCCCAGGGCCAGCAGGAGGGGCGCCACGACGGCGGCGGGTGTGCCGAACCCGGAGGCCCCCTCGATGAAGCTGCCGAACAGCCAGCCGATGATGATCGCCTGGACCCGGCGGTCGGGGGTGATGTCGGTGAACGTGGAGCGGATGGTGGCGATGGCGCCGCTCTTGGTGAGGGTGCTGAGCAGGAGGAGCGCGCCGAAGACGATGTACAGGAGTCCGGCGGCGAGGATGAGCCCCTGGATCGTGGACGCGGCGATCGACCGCCAGTCGGTCTCCCAGGCGAGGACGGCGACGGCCACGACGACGGCGTACCCGGCGGGCATCGCGTACATGGCGGGGACGCGGAAGCCGACGAGGAGGACTCCGACCAGCAGGATGGGGGTGAGCGCCAGAAGGCTGAGCAGGGCGAGGTTGTCCATGCGGACTGCTCCCTGGAACGGGGGTGGTGCACTCGACCCCGCGACGATAGGCCGGTGTCGGCGGTCGGACCATCCCCCCTCTGTGATCCGAGACACACCAGTGATCTTTTTCGTTCCTCGGCCTCGGGATCCCGCCATGCGGAACACGTGGGTCCCTCCGTCCCCGCCCTCCCCGGAGCACCCCCGGCACACACGACGGCCCCCTCCCTGGCGGGAGGGGGCCGTCGGCGTCACGGGCGGGCCGGGGTCAGCGCTCCGGGCCCACGGTGGTCTTCTGGATCTGGAGCAGGAACTCCGCGTTGCTCTTGGACTCCCTCATCTTGTCCAGGAGCAGCTCGATCGCCTGGGTGGTGTCGAGCGCGTGCAGCACCCGGCGGAGCTTCCAGACGACGCCCAGCTCCTCCGAGGACATCAGGATCTCCTCCTTGCGGGTGCTGGAGGCGTCGACGTCCACGGCCGGGAAGATCCGCTTGTCCGCGAGGCTCCGGTTGAGCTTGAGCTCCATGTTGCCGGTGCCCTTGAACTCCTCGAAGATCACCTCGTCGGCGCGCGATCCGGTCTCGACCAGCGCGGTCGCCAGGATGGTCAGCGAGCCGCCGCCCTCGATGTTGCGGGCCGCGCCGAAGAAGCGCTTGGGCGGGTAGAGGGCGGTGGAGTCCACACCACCGGACATGATGCGCCCGCTCGCCGGGGCGGCCAGGTTGTAGGCGCGGCCCAGGCGGGTGATGGAGTCCAGCAGGACGACGACGTCCATGCCCATCTCGACGAGCCGCTTGGCACGCTCGATGGCCAGGTCTGCGACGACCGTGTGGTCCTCCGCGGGGCGGTCGAAGGTCGAGTGGATGACCTCGCCCTTGACCGTGCGCTGCATGTCGGTGACTTCCTCGGGCCGCTCGTCGACCAGGATCACCATCAGGTAGCACTCGGGGTTGTTCTCGGTGATCGCGTTGGCGATCGCCTGAACCACCATCGTCTTGCCCGCCTTGGGCGGGGAGACGATGAGCCCGCGCTGGCCCTTGCCGATGGGCGCCACGAGGTCGATGATCCGCGTGGTGAGGATGTGCGGCTCGGTCTCCAGGCGCAGGCGCTCCTGGGGGTACAGCGGGACGAGCTTGGAGAACTCCTGGCGGCCCCGGGCCTGGTCCGGCGACATGCCGTTGACCGAGTCCAGGCGCACCAGGGCGTTGAACTTCTCCCTGCGCTCCCCGTCCTTGGGCTGGCGGACGGCGCCGATGATGTGGTCGCCCTTGCGCAGGCCGTGCTTGCGCACCTGGGCCAGGGAGACGTACACGTCGCTCTGGCCGGGCAGGTAGCCGGTGGTGCGGACGAAGGCGTAGTTGTCCAGGATGTCCAGGATGCCCGCGACGGGCAGCAGGACGTCGTCCTCGCCGATCACCGGCTCCGGCTCCTGGCCCGTGCCTCGTCCGCGGCGGTCCCGGCGGTCCCGGCGGCGTCCCCGGCGGCGTCCGCCGAAGTCGTCGTCGTCGCCTCCGGGGCCACGGTCGCGGTCGCGGTCCCTGTCGCGGTCCCGGTCACGCCCCTGGCTCTGGCTCTGACCCTGGTTCTGACCGCCTCCGCCCTGCTGCGGGGCACTGCCGTTGGCGTTCTGGTCGTCGCCACCGCGGTTGCGGTTGCGGCGGTTGCGCTGGCGCTCGCGACCCTGCCCGGACCTGTTGTCACGGTCCTCGGCGGAGTCGGGGCCGTTCTTCTGGGGGGTACTGGATGTCTTGGTCACGCTGCTCGCGGAGGTAGAGGAGTCGGCGCCGTCCACCGACCTGGCCTGGTCGCCGGTCTCGTCGCCGCGCCTGCGGGACGAACGCCGGTTGCGGGACGACTTGTCGCCCCGTCCACCCTGGGGGTCGGTCACGGCCTGGTCCGACGGCCGGTCGGCCGCGCGCTGACGCGGGGCTTCGTCCGTGCTCGCCGTGTCGGGGGCCTGGGCCTCGATCGAGCCGTCGGTTGCCTCGACCTTACCGGCCTTGGGAGCCGTGTCGGCTTTCTTTGCGGTTTTGACCTTCGTCGGGCCGCCCACGGGGCCGCCCTGCTTGGTCTCGATCGCGGCGATGACGTCGCTCTTGCGCATGCGCCCCGTACCGGTGATGCCCAGGCTGGAGGCGAGCTTCTGGAGCTCGGGGAGCTTCAGAGCCGCGAGCCCGGTACCGCGCGACGCCGTGCGGGACCTGGACGACGCACCTGTGGGCGCGCCATCGCCAGCCTCCGCTGCGGAGGCGCCGGTGGAGGCTTTGCTGTCGACCGCCGCGTCCGTGTGGAGTTCGGTGGTGTCGCTCACTAAGGGTCCTTCCCAAGGAGCGGGCTTCGGCCGTCAGCGGATTGCTTGATCGGCCGGCCCGGTGGTGCGAACCGGCAGGGGCCGGGTAGGGCTTGCCCCACGTGGATGTCGGAAACCGGTGTGAAGACGGTCCCCTACCCAATCGCGGCGGGCTCTGGGTACAGCCAGACGTCGGGGCGGATGGCTCGGTGGTGATGCCCGTCAACCGTGGTGACACACTCATCCGAGGAGGAGTGGACTTCGATGACGTTGGCACAGTCGCGGGAGAACCGCTGACTCGACACGTTGGCCGCCGCTTCCGAGTGGTCGTGAGATCGAACCATCGGAGTATGGGATGCGGAAGCCGCTGTGGCGGATGAGCACTCGCCCCGCAACGGGGCATCCGGTGCTTCACCTAGCCTAACATCACCAGAGGCCACGGCTATTCCTCGACACAGGTGCTACGGATGGGGAGATGGGGACCGCACCCCTCCGGCTCAACGTGTAGGGGGCGTATGTCCCAATCATTACCCGCCCTCCGACGGATCGAATCAACCTGTCGGATGATTTCCGGCGAATCAGGCCCGGCAGCACCCGCACCGACCGAGCACAGCACCAGCACCGTGGGACCCGCGCCGGAGACCACCGCGGGCAGTCCCTCGTGTCGGCGCAGGTCACGGATGAGGGCGAGGGTGCGCGGCATCGCCGGGGCCCGGTAGGCCTCGTGTAGCCGATCCTCGGTCGCCGCGTACAGGGTTTCGGGGTGGCCACAAACGGCCGCCGTCATCAGCGCGGAGCGCCCGGCGTTGAAGGCGGCGTCGGCGTGCGGCACCGTCTCCGGCAGGAGGCCCCGCGCCCGCTCGGTGGACAGCCGCTCGCCCGGGACGCACAGCACCGGGAGGATCCGCTCGTCGGGGGAGAGGCGCACCGCGCCCCACCGGCCGCCGTCACGGTAGGCGACCGTGTACCCGCCGTAGACGCAGGGTGCCACGTTGTCGGGGTGGCCCTCGATGTCGGCGGCGATCTGGTAGATCGCGTCCCGGTCCGGCCCGCCGTCGGGGCCTGTCCGTCCCAGCAGGGCGCTCGCGGCGGCGACGCCGCCGACGATCGCCGACGAGGAGGAGCCGAGCCCCCGGGCGTGCGGCACGTTGTTGACGCACGTCAGGTCGAGCCCGGGCAGCTTCTCCCCGGCGCGTTCGTAGGTCTCGCGCATGGCGCGGACGACGAGGTGCCGCCCGTCGAGCGGAACCTCCCCGGCTCCCTCCCCGCTGACGCGGACGCGGAGCTCCCCGTCGTCCCTGAGGGCCGCCTCGAACTCGTTGTACAGGCGCACGGCCAGGCCGAGGGCGTCGAAGCCCGGGCCGAGGTTGGCGCTCGTGGCGGGCGCGCGGACGGACACCGCGGTGGGGCGTGGTGGGGTCACTGCGGTCTTTCTCCTGACAGGACGCGCGGTGGGTTCCGGCCCGCCGCGCTCGGGGCCGTGGACGGCGGTCGGCCTCAGGCGAGGTCGAGCGCCTGGGCCGCGGCGAGTGCGTCGACGGGGACGGTGGTGGCGGAGGAGGCTCCGGCCAGCGCCCAGTCGGGGTCCTTGAGGCCGTTGCCGGTGACGGTGCAGACCACGCGGCTGCCGCGCTCGACCCGACCGGCCTCGACGGCCTGCAGGAGCCCGGCGACACTGGCGGCGGAGGCCAGCTCGACGAACACGCCCTCCTCCGCGGCGAGGAGCTTGTAGGCGGCCATGATCTGGCGGTCGGTGACCTTGTCGATCAGGCCGCCGGACTCGTCGCGCGCCTGCTCGGCGAGCTTCCAGGAGGCCGGGTTGCCGATGCGGATCGCCGTGGCGATGGTGCTCGGGCTGGTGACGGGGGCGCCGTTGACGATGGGCGCGGAGCCGCTGGCCTGGAACCCGAGCATGCGCGGGCTGCGCGACGAGATCCCGTCGCGGGCGTACTCCGTGTAGCCCATCCAGTAGGCGCTGATGTTGCCCGCGTTGCCCACCGGGATGCAGTGGACGTCGGGGGCGTCGCCGAGGGCGTCCACGATCTCGAACGCGGCGGTCTTCTGGCCCTGGAGCCGGTACGGGTTGACCGAGTTCACGAGGGCGACGGGGTAGTCGACGCTGAGCTTGCGGGCCAGCTCGAGGCAGTCGTCGAAGTTGCCGTCGACCTGGAGCAGGCGCGCCCCGTGGACGAGCGCCTGGGCGAGCTTGCCCATGGCGATCTTGCCCTGGGGCACCAGCACGGCGCAGGTCATGCCCGCGCGGATGGCGTAGGCCGCGGCACTCGCGCTCGTGTTGCCGGTGGAGGCGCAGATGACGGCCTTGGCGCCGTCCTCGGCCGCCTTGGAGATGGCCATCGTCATGCCGCGGTCCTTGAAGGAGCCCGTGGGGTTGAGCCCCTCGACCTTGAGGAAGACCTCGCAGCCCGTGAGCTCGGAGACGCGCGTGGCCGGCAGCAGGGGCGTGCCGCCCTCCTGGAGGGTGACGACGGGGGTGTTCTCGTTGACGGGGAGGCGGTCGCGGTACTCCTCGACGATGCCTCGCCACGCCCGTGCCATGCTCACGACTGAGTCCCTTTCGGGTGGATGCGGCTTCGCTTGACGCGCGGTGGATGCGGTGGGGTCGCCACGGGGACGCTGTCGAGCCCCGGGGCCCCGACCAGCTACGAGTCTACGACCCCCCACATACTATCTCGAATCGCGGTCGTTGGCGTCTCATCATGTGAAATCTGCGGGCGCGGCACGGAGGCCGCGCGGACGCTCCGCGCGGCCTGGTCCCGCGCCCGGGGCCGCACGGTCGCGGCCCCGGGCCGGGGGTCAGTCCGAGAAGGTCTCCACGCGCATCACGCTGGCCACCTCGCGGACCATCTCGTGCCCGCGCAGCACCTCGACGGTGGAGCTGAGCGCGGCGTCGGGGGCGGGGTGGCTGACGAGCACGAGCTGCGCGTCGTCCCCCGTCCCCTCCTGCCGGACGTTCTTGATGGACACCCCGTGGTCGGCGAAGATCTCCGCGACCTTGGACAGCACACCGGGACGGTCGGCCACGTCCAGCGCCACGTGGTAGCTGGTGATGGTGTGGCCCATGTCGTGCACCGGCAGCCCCGTGTCGTGCGCGCCCTCGGCCACCGAGGTGCGCGCGAGCCGGTTGCGCGCCACCGCGACCAGGTCGCCCAGGACCGCGCTCGCGGTGGGGGTGCCGCCCGCGCCCGCCCCGTAGAACATGAGGCGGCCCGCCGACTCGGCCTCGACGAAGACCGCGTTGTAGGCCTCCTTGACGCTGGCCAGCGGGTGCTCGACCGGCAGCATCACCGGGTGGACGCGCACGCCCACCGACTCCCCGTCCTCCGAGCGCTGGCAGATCGCCAGGAGCTTGACCACGCAGCCCATCGCCCTCGCGCTGGCGATGTCGCCGGCGGAGACGCCCGTGATGCCCTCGCGGTGCACGTCGGCGGCGGTCACCTGCTGGGTGTGGAAGGCCAGCCGCGCCAGGATCGCGGCCTTGGCCGCGGCGTCGAAGCCCTCCACGTCGGCGGTGGGGTCGGCCTCCGCGTACCCGAGGGACTGGGCCTCCTCCAGGGACTCCGTGAAGCCCGCGCCGAGGGAGTCCATCCGGTCGAGGATGTAGTTGGTGGTGCCGTTGACGATGCCCAGCACGCGGTGGACCCGGTCGCCGGCGAGCGAGTCCCGCAGCGGGCGCAGCAGCGGGATCGCCCCCGCCACGGACGCCTCGTAGTACAGGTCGACCCCGGCCTCGCGGGCGGCCCTGTGCAGGGTCTGGCCGTCCTCGGCGAGCAGTGCCTTGTTGGCCGTCACCACGGACTTGCCCGACTTGACCGCGGCGAGGATCAGGGAGCGGGCCGGTTCGATCCCGCCGATCACCTCGACCACGAGGTCGATGTCGGGACGCGTCACCAGGGCCGTGGCGTCGGTGGTCAGCAGCGCCGGGTCGACCCCGCGGTCGCGGTCGATACGACGCACCGCGATCCCGCCGATCTCGATCGGCGTGCCCACCCGCGCGGCCAGCTCCTCGGACTGCTCGTTGACCAGGCGGACGACTTCCGAACCCACAACGCCGCATCCGAGCAGCGCCACCTTCATCGCCATTTGGGCGTGACTCCCACTTCTCTCGTGTCCCTGCCTCGGGCGGCGGCGCCGCCCCGGAGTGGACTGTTCAGCCGACGTCGAGGCGGAGCAGGTCCTCCTCGCTCTCCCTGCGCACGATGACGCGTGCGCTCCCGTCCCTGACCGCCACCATGGCCGGCCTGGGCAGATGGTTGTAGTTGCTCGCCATGGAGTAGCAGTAGGCGCCCGTCGCGGCCACCGCCACCAGGTCCCCCGGCCGCAGGTCCGCCGGGAGGTAGAGGTCGTGCACGATGATGTCGCCGCTCTCGCAGTGCTTGCCGACCAGGCGGGACAGCATGGGAGCCGCGTCGCTCTCCCGGGACACCAGCTGGCTGGTGTACTCCGAGCCGTACAGGGCGGTGCGGATGTTGTCGCTCATCCCCCCGTCGACGCTCACGTAGGTGCGGATCCCCTCGACGTCCTTGACGGTACCGACCTCGTAGACGGTGATCCCGGCCGGGCCCGCCAGTGCGCGCCCCGGCTCGACGGCGATGCGCGGCATCGGCAGGCCCGCGTCCTCGCACTCCCTGCGCACGATGGCGGTCAGGCCCGCGGCAATGGCCGACGGGTCGAGGGGGTCGTCGCCGGAGGTGTAGGCGATGCCCAGACCGCCGCCCAGGTCGAGCTCGGCGAGGGTGACGCCCAGGTCCTCGTGGACGCCGGTGAGGAAGCGCGCGACGCGGCGGGCGGCCACCTCGAACCCGGAGGTGTCGAAGATCTGCGAGCCGATGTGGGAGTGCAGGCCCACGAGCTCGATGTGGGACGCGTCGAGGACACGGCGGACGGCCTCGCCCGCGGCCCCGGTGCTCAGCGCGAAGCCGAACTTCTGGTCGTCGTGCGCGGTGGCCACGAACTCGTGGGTGTGCGCCTCGACGCCCGTGGTCACGCGGATGAGCACCTTCGGGCGGACGCCGAGACCGGCGGCGACGGACTCCAGCCGCTCGATCTCGTCGAAGGAGTCGACGATGATCCGTCCCACGCCGGCCTCGGCGGCGCGGCGCAGCTCGTGGACGGACTTGTTGTTGCCGTGCATGCCGATGCGCTCGGCGGGGACGCCCGCGGCCAGGGCGACGGCGAGCTCGCCGCCCGAGCACACGTCCAGCTTGAGGCCCTCCTCGACGACCCAGCGGGCGACGGCCTTGGTGAGCAGCGCCTTGCCCGCGTAGTAGACGTCGGCGTCGGAGAACGCCGTGCGGTAGTCGCGCGCACGGCCGCGGAAGTCCTCCTCGTCCATGACGAAGAGGGGCGTGCCGTACGTGGCGGCGAGTTCGCGGACGCCGACGCCGCCGACCACGACCTCCCCGCCGGAGCGGCGGGCGGTCGCCGGCCAGACCCGGGGGTCGAGGTCGTTGAGGTTCTCCGGCGGCAGGGGCGGGTTGTCCTCCGGCAGGACCTCCGCGTGGCGGGATCCGGCGGGGTGGGCGTAGCGGCTCATGATGGGCTTTCGGCTGGAACTGTACGTCTGTGCGGGTCGGCGGGCCCCCGGCGGCGGGGCCCGGGCCCATTGTCCACCGACCCGATCGGAACGATGGGGACGGGTGGCCCCGGGAGGGACGACGGGGCGTCTACAGCCTTGTGGGCGCTGACACCCCGAGCAGGAAGAGCCCGGTGCGGAGGACCCCGGCGACGGCGGCGGGCAGTGCCGTGCCCGTGTCCGGGTCCTGGGCGCCCCGCTCCGCCGGTCCGGCGGCCGCGTGGGGACACGCCCGCCACTCATCGTAGGCACTGGCCAGCGCTTCCAGGTATCTCACCAGGATATGGGGTTCCTCTCGGCGCGCGGCCGTGTCCAGCACGCCGGGCCCGTCGAAGAGGAGTCCGCGCACGGCCGCCGCGTGCTCGGGGCACGCGGCGGGGGGCGGCGCCCCCTCCGCCGTCCAGCGCCCGCGTGTGACGGCGTGGGCGTGGGCGTGGCGCAGCCGGAAGGCGGGGTTGGCGTCGGTGAGGCGGACCCAGGCCCCCGGGTACTCGGCGGAGGGCAGGACGGGCAGGTCGCGGCCGGTGGTCTCGGTGTCGCGGGGACGTTCGGGGACCGACCGGCAGAAGGCGACGCGCGCGCTGTCCTCCCCGACGGCGCCGAGGACGCGCGCCGCGGGGGTGAGGAGTTCGCTGCGGTCGCCGTCCAGGTAGGGGTCGCGCCAGGACACCTCGGCGGTACCGGGGCCCGGCGGCGGGGTGCGCGGCCCGGTGGCCAGGGCGATGCGCCCCCGTGCGTCGGCCCGGGCGAGCCTGCGGGCCTGGGCCACCGGCCCCGCCTCGTGCAGTGCGGTCCGCGGCCACTCCCCCTCGCCGTCCCAGTCGCGGCCGGTGAGGAAGCGGGGGCCGTCGGCGGCCTCGGCGACCAGGGCGTCCCTCTGGCCGTCGGTGAACGTGATGTTGAGGAAGCCGCGCCCGTCGCCGAGGACCCGGGCGAAGTCGGCCAGGCCCTCTTCGCGCATGCTCTCCAGCTGCGCGGCCACAAGGCCGGAGACCAGCACGTGGTGGCGCCGCCCGCGCCCCCCGCCCGGGGGGAGCCGCGCGGCGACCTTCCCGACCAGGCGCGGCGCCAGCGCGGTGGCGGCGTCGGCGCCCCCGTCCGCCTGGTCGTGGCGCGGCCACACGAACGGCACCTCGTCCGGCGGGAGGTCGAACGCGCGGGCGGCGGCCTCGCGGAGCACGGCCTCCAGGCGCCCGGGGTTCATTCGGGGCCCCCGGCCCCGTCGACGAGGCCGCGGATGACGTCGATCAGCGCGTCGGGGTCGAACGGCTTGGTGACGTAGGCGTCGACGCCGATCCGCTCGCCGCGCCGCTGGTCGTCGGCCTGGGTGCGGGCCGTGACCAGGATGATGGGGCAGTGCCGGGTGCGCGCGTCGGCGCGCAGCCGCTCGGCGGCGGTCCAGCCGTCCATACGGGGCATCATCACGTCCATCGTGATGACGTGGGGGGCGATGTGGGCGGCCCGGTCGAGGCAGTCGCGTCCGTCCACGGCGGTGAACACCTCGAACCCCTCCAGTTCGAGGTTGAGGCGGATCAGTTCCCGGATCACGTCGTCGTCCTCGACGACGAGAACCCGTGTGGGTAGGGCGTTCACGGGCGTGACACTACCCCCGCGCGGCGACACGGCACCACCGGAATCCGCCGATCGGCGCGCCCCTCCCCGGTGCGTCCCGAAGCGGTGGACGAAGGGCCCCGGTCCCCTGCTACAGTTGTTCACGCAAGCCAGCCCCCTTAGCTCAGGGGATAGAGCATCGGCCTCCGGAGCCGGGTGCGCAGGTTCGAATCCTGCAGGGGGCACGCGGGCGCGTCAGCGCCGTAGTGGAGACGACCAGCGGGAACACTGTTCCCAGCTGGTCTTTTTCTTTTCCGGGAGGTCGTCCGACCCGGTGCGCCGCCCTCTGCAGGGCCAAGGCCGCGCACGGAGGCGACGGATTCCGAGGGGAACGGACCCGCCTGGCAGGGGGACGGGGTCCCCGAATCCTGGTGACGGTCCTCACGGGGCCGGTGGGAGCGGTGAGCGACACATGGTCGGGCACAGGGCGAACGAGCGGCTCGCGGGCGAGCTCCGGCGGCGGATCCGGGCCGGGGACCCCGCCCCCGGGGAACCGCTGCCCTCCGGGGCCGAGCTGGCCGAACGCCACGGCGCGGACCCGGCGGCCGTGCGCGGGGCACTGGTGATCCTCCGCGCCGAGGGCCTGGTCGGGGACCGTCCCGGCCGGGGTCCCGTGGTGCTCGCACCGCGGCGCGGGGTGCTGCGGAACGACGAGCGCCACCAGTGGGAGAAGGACCGGGCGCGTACGGACCTCCGGGAGCGGCGCTCCACCGGCGCGACCGAGAACGACACGGGATCCGTGGTGGACGACCTGGTGTTCAGTGCCCGCTACACGCGGGTGGTGGCCGATGCCGGCCTGGCGGAGGCGCTGGGGGTGCCGGAGGGGACCGCGCTGCTGGAGCGCGTCTACCGGACCCGCCACCGCGACGAGGACGCGCCGTTCGGCCTCACCTCGTCCTACATCCCGATCGACCTGCTGGAGTCCGAGCCCGCGCTGCTCGACGAGTCCGCGGAACCGTGGCCGGGAGGCACGCAGAGCCAGCTGCGCACCGTCGGCGTCGAGGTGGACCGCGTGGAGGAGAGGGTGACGGCGAGGCCGCCCACCCCCGACGAGGCGGAGGAGCTCGGGCTGGGTGAGGGCGTCGCCGTGATGGTGCTCAGGAAGGCCTCCACCGACACGCGGGGCAGGGTCGTGGACTGGTCCGAGGTCGTCCTCCCGGGCGACCGCGCCGAGGCGGTCTTCACGACGCGGCTGGAGCGGTGGTAGCCGTGCCCGGGATCGTCTCCGTCGTCACGGCGGTCCACGCGCCGGGCGCCCGGTTCCTGCCCGAGGCCTACCGCTCCCTCGCGGAGCAGCGGCTGCCCGGGGGGTGGGACTGGCAGTGGGTCGTCCAGGAGGACGGTGAGACCGACGAGGTCCGTCCCCTCCTGCCCGGCGACCCCCGGGTGAGCTTCGGGCAGGGGCGGCCCGGCCGGGCGGGCATGGCCCGCACGCTGGCGCTGTCCCGGGCGGAGGGCGAGTTCGTCAAGGTGCTGGACGCCGACGACCAGCTGACGCCCGGGGCCCTGGCCCGGGACCTCGCCGCGCTGACGGGCGGCTCGGGGGCCGCGTGGGCGGCGTCGGCGGTCCTGGACCTGCTGCCCGACGGCTCCACCGAGGGTTTTCCGGGGGATCCCGCCGAGGGGCCCGTCGAGCGCGGGTCGGTCCTGTCGAGCTGGCGGGCGCACGACTTCCTGGCGCCGGTGCACCCGGCGACGCTCTGTGTGCGCCGCGACCTGCTCCTGGCCCTGGGCGGGTGGATGGCGCTCCCGGCGTCGGAGGACACCGGGCTGCTGCTGGCGCTGGACGCCGTGAGCCGCGGGTGGTTCACGGCGGAGCACGGCCTGCTGTACCGGAAGTGGCCGGGCCAGGTGACCGCCGCGGCGGCGCACACCGACCGCGGGGAGCGTGCGGCGCGCATGGCCGTGGTGGAGGCGCGGGCGCTGTCCCTGGCGCGGACCGGCTGGGACTTCGTCCCGCCCCGGGGCTAGTCCGCGCTCCGCGGACCGTTCCGGGCCCGCGCCCGACGGGCCCTCCCGGAGCGTCCGCGGAACACGCCCCGGACGCCGGCGGCGGTCGGCCGGTACGCCGACCGCCGCCGGCGTACCGGGCCGGGGCTCCGGCCGGGAGGGGCGGGCCGACCGCCCGCGCGGGCACAGCCCCCGCGGTGGGCGCGCTGTCCGGGTTCAGGCCTTGGCGATCGGCCACGAGCCGTCGACGACCGCCTCGGGGTCCCGCCCCCTCCGCAGGTAGGCCTGGAAGGACGCCGCCTGGTCGGCCTTCCAGCCGATCTGGGCGGCGTGCAGGTCGTCCACGCCCATCTCGGCCAGCTCGGGGTGGGCGGCGGCGAGCTTCCAGGCCAGGCGGGCCGCGGCGAGCGCGTCGGCGGAGGCCCCGTGGGCCTGCTGCTCGTCCAGCGGCACGCCGTGGTGCGCGCACACGTCCACCAGCTTGCGCCCGCCCCTGCGGTAGGGGTCCATCTGCTTGTCCAGCACCAGGGGGTCCACGACGCGCAGCTGCCCGAAGAAGCTCACCCCCGAGCCGTGCCGTTCCAGTTCGGCGGAGAGCAGGCCGAGGTCGTAGGGGGCGTTGTAGATCACCACGGGCAGCCCCTCCACGACGGCCCGCTCCAGGGAGGCGCTGATCTCGGCCACCACCTCCGCGGCCGGGCGGCCGTGCTCGCGGGCGTGCCCGGTGGTGATCCCGTGGATGGCCGCGGCCTCCTCGGGGATCTCGATGCCCGGGTCGGCCAGCCAGGTGGTGGCGTCCTTGGTGCGGGCGCCGGGGTCGATCCGCCACAGGGCGGCGGTGACGATCCGGTCGGCGGCCAGGTCCAGTCCGGTGGACTCGAAGTCCAGGGCGGCCATCGGTTGCATGTGCCAGGTCATGACGTCCTTCGGGTCGGCTGGTTCCTACCTTCCCGCACCTGGCGTCCCACACCGGGGACGCGGGGGTCCCGGGGCCGCCGCGGCCGGCCCTCCCGGGCGGGCGGCGCCTCCCGGGGAGGGCCCGCCCGTGGTCGCAGACCCGGGACGGCCTCCCGCGCCGGGAGGGGCCGCCGGGAGAACTCGCCGCCGCGCACTGCCGACGCGGGGAACGTCACCCCGGACAGGCGGGGGTGGCGGCCGGGAGCTGGGGTGGGGCCGCAGGGTGTGGAGCGCGGGCGGGGCCCGGGGCGCGCGACCGGGCCGGCCGTGCGAGGGCAGGCCGGAGCGGGCGGGCCCCTGGGGACCCCCCGTCTTCCAGTCAACCGGGGCGGGCGCTGGGGCGCCAGAGCCGGACGCGGCCTGTGGACGACCGTTGTCCGCGCGCTCACGTGTCCCGGCCGGCCCCTCCCCCCGTGAGCACCGCCGCGACCTCGCGCGCGATCCGGACCGCGGACTCCTCCGCGACCTGGGTGGACGCGCCCGCCAGGTGCGGGGTGGCGAAGACCCCCGGGCGCCGCAGCAGCGGGTCTCCCGCCGCCGGGGGCTCGGGGTCGAACACGTCCAGCACCGCTCCGCGCAGGTGCCCCGACTCCAGGGCCCGGTCCAGCGCGGCCGCGTCCACCAGTTCACCGCGCGCGGTGTTGACCAGCAGTGATCCCGGCCGCATCGCCGCGAGCGCCGCCGCGTCCACGATGTGGCGGGTCTCCTCCGTCAGGCGGGCGTGCAGGCTCACCACGTCCGACCCGGCCAGCAGCTCGTCCAGCCCCACCAGGCGGGCGCCCGCGCGGCGCGCCGTCGCGGGGTCGGCGTAGGGGTCGTGGGCGAGCACCGTCGCGCCGAAGGCTCCCAGCAGTTCGGCCACCCGCGCCCCCACCGCCCCCAGCCCGACCAGTCCCACCGTGGCCGCCCGCAGCTCCGTGCCGGTGCGCTCGTACCGGAACCCCTCCGCGTCCCACCGGCCGCGCGCCAGCCCGGCCGCGGCGTCGGGCAGGCCCCGCATGGCGCAGATCATCGTTCCGACGCAGTACTCGGCGACCGCGCCCAGGTTGCGCCCGGGCAGGTGGACCACGGGCACCGACGCCTCGGCCGCCGCCGCGACGTCCACGTTGACGGGGCCGCCCCGGGTCACGCCGATGACCCGCAGGGTGCCGCGCCCCGCCTCGACCACCTCGCGTGTGACCGGCGCCAGGTGGGTGACCAGGGCGTGCGCGCCCCGGGTCAGGGCGGCCAGCGCGGCGGGGTCCCCGGAGGCCTCCCTGACCCCGTCCACGTCGGCGAAGGGCGCGGTGGGCCAGTCGGAGTCGACGCGGTCGATCGTGGCGGGGAGGGCGTGCCGCCGGGCGCCGCCCGCCAGTTCGGCCTCCAGCGCCCCGGCGAGCAGGTCGGCGGAGATGAACCTGTCCCCGGCGCAGACCAGGCGAAGGGTGTCGGTCATCGCAGTCGCTCCCCCGTTCCGGGGTCGAAGAGGTGGACGTGTTCGGGCCGTGCCCCGATCAGGACGGGGGCGCCCGGGTCGAGGGAGGCCCCGCCGGGCGTCTGGACGACGAACCGGCCCGGGCCCCCTCCTCCCGCCTCCGGCGGGTCCTGCCCGGCGAGGTCGACCGTGGCCAGTCCGAACTCCATGAGGTACTCGAACACGCCGACGGTCGCGCTCAGCGCGGGCCGCGCCGACCCCCGCCCGACGAGCTCGCAGTCCTGCGGGCGCAGCCCCACCTGGACCCGGGTGCCCGCACGGGCGCGGGAGGCCGTGGGCAGGGTCCCGGCCCCGCCGATGCGGACGGCCCCGCCGCCGTCCGCGACCGTGCCCCCGACCAGGTTGATCGAGGGTTCGCCCACGAAGTCGGCGACGAACCGGTCGGCGGGGTCGTCGAAGACCTCGTCGGGGGTGCCGAACTGCCGGATCACACCGCCGTCCATGACCGCCATCCGGTCCGCGAGGCTGAGCGCCTCCAGCTGGTCGTGGGTGACCACGATGGTCGTGTAGCCGAACTCGCGCTGGAGCACCTTCAGTTCGCGCCGCACCCGCTGGCGCTGCCCGGCGTCCAGGTGGGACAGGGGCTCGTCCAGCAGCAGGACCGGCGGGTTGCGGACCAGGGCCCGCGCCAGGGCCACGCGCTGCTTCTGGCCGCTGGAGAGGCCGGCGGGGCGCAGGTCCAGCAGGTCGGTGATCTCCAGGCGCTCGGCGATCGCGGCCACGCGCGGCCCGACGTCGCGGGCCCTCCGCGCGCGCAGCCCGTACGCCAGGTTCTCCCTCACCGACAGGGGCGGGTAGAGGGCGTAGCCCTCGAAGCCGACGCCGACGTCGCGCCTGCCCGGGGGCAGGTCGGTGACCGCGCGGTCGCCGATGAGGACCTCCCCGGAGGTCACGGTCTCCAGGCCGGCGATCATGCGCAGGGTGGTGGTCTTGCCGCAGCCGGAGGGGCCGAGGAGGGCGACCATCTCCCCCGGTTCGACGGCGAGGTCGATGCCGCGCACGGCCGCGAACGGCTCGCGCCCGCGCGCGGTGTAGGTCTTGTGCAGGTTGCGCAGGGTGAGGCTCCGGGCGGCCCGGGGCGCGGTGTCCGGCGCGGCCGTCATCGCGTCCCCCCGACCGGCAGCGCACTGCCCACCCGGGGCGGGTGCGGGGACCCGTCCCCCGCCGGCCCCGCGAAGACGTGGACGCGTCCCCACGCGACCGCGAGGGTGACGTCGTCCCCCTCCCGGACGCGCGGGTCGTCGGTGACCGTGATGACGGTCCGGCCGGCCACGTCCACGCTCAGCTCGCGGGAGCGGCCGAGGCGTTCGACCAGGACGACCCGGCCGCGCATGGTGAGCTCCCGCCCCGCGCCGTCCGGAGGCGCGGACGGTCCTGCGATCCGCAGGTCCCGGGGGCGCAGCCCGAGCAGGACGCCGTCGGCGCCGTGCGCCTCCTCCGGGAGGGCGACGGTGGCTCCCCCTCCGTGGGTGGTGGCCAGTCCTCGGTGCACGCGGGCCTCCAGCAGGTTCGTCTCGGGCTGTCCCAGGGAGCGGGCGACGAAGGCGTCCGCCGGGGTCTCCCACACCTGGGCCGGGGTGCCGACCTGGACGAGCCGCCCCTCGCGCAGCACCCCGATGCGGTCGCCCAGGGCGAGGGCCTCCTGGTAGTCGTGGGTGACGTAGACGGTCGTGGTGCGCGCCATCCCGCTGAGCTGCTTGAGCTCCGCCCGCATGGCGGCGCGCAGTTTGGCGTCCAGGTGGGAGAGGGGTTCGTCCAGCAGGTAGACGTCGGCCGGCCTGACCAGCACGCGGCCCAGGGCCGTGCGCTGGCGCTGGCCGTTGGACAGCTCGCGCGGATAGCGGCCGAGCAGGTGGTCGATGCCCAGGGTCCGGGTGACCTCGCCGATGCGTGCGCCGCGCTGCTCGGGCGTCCAGGTCCCCAGGCGCCCGGAGCGCAGGGGCGAGGCGAGGTTCTCCGCCACGGTCTTCTGGGGGTAGAGGGCGTAGCTCTCGAAGGCCATCGCCACGTTGCGCTCGTAGGGCTCCACCCCGGTCATGTCGCGACCGCCGATGAGGACGGCGCCGGTGGCCCCCTCCACGAGGCCGGCGACGCACTTGAGGGTGGTGGTCTTGCCCGCCCCCGAGGGGCCGAGGACGACGAAGAACTCGCCGTCGGCGATCTCCGCGTCCAGGCCGTGGAGGGCGGTCTTCCTTCCGTAGCGGGCGCCGAGCCCGCGCAGTTCCAGGGAACTCACGACTTCACCGCCCCGAACGACAGGCCGCGCACGAGATAGCGCTGGATGGACAGGGCCACCAGGAGCGGTGGCAGGGCCGCGATGAGCGCGGCCGCGGCTGTGAGGTTGTAGAACGCCTGCCCGCCGCCGCCGAGGAACCGGGTCACGGCCACGGTCACCGTGGGGTTCTGGCCGCCGGTGAGGATCAGCGGGAACACGTAGTTGTTCCACGCGAAGACGAACGCCAGCAGCGCCGACGCCGCGATGCCGGGCCGCACCAGCGGGAGCGCCACCATGAGGAAGGCGCGGGTGCGGGTGTAGCCGTCCAGGAGGGCCGCCTGTTCGAGCTCCTCCGGCATGTCCTGGAAGTAGGACCGCAGGATCCACACGATCAGCGGCAGGGTGACCAGCTGGAGCACCCAGATCGTGCCGGCGTCGGAGTCGAACAGCCCGAGCTGGTTGTAGATGACGAACAGCGGCACGATCACCATCAGCTCCGGCGCGAACCGGAACGACAGGATGGTGAACATGATGTCCCCGGACCCCCGGTAGGCCCAGCGTCCGGCCGCGTAGGCCGCCGGGACGCCGATGGCGAGGGACAGCAGGACCGCGCCCAGCGAGGTGACCAGGCTGGTGAGCAGCGCCCCGGTGAAGTCGACGCCGGTGAGGCGGACCCCCTCCTCGCTCAGGACGGTGGCGAAGTTGTCCGGGGTCGGGGTGAACACGAAGTAGGTGGAGGTCTGGTCCGCCCTGGACTTGAGGGACAGCAGGACCATCCACAGGATCGGGAACAGCGAGAAGGCGAACCACAGGACCAGCAGGAGGTCGGCCCCGGCGGAGGCCGGGGAGAACCGGCGCCGTCCCGGTCGGCGGGTGGCGGTCACGGTTCAGTCCTCCGATCCGGCCGCGCGGCGCTGGGCCCGGCCCAGGACGGCGACCAGGTAGCGGGCGGTGATGAACACGATCACCCACAGCAGCAGCATGTAGGTGCTGCCGAGGGAGAAGTTCAGGTTGGTGATCGAGTTCTGGAAGGCGCCGATCTGGAGGGTGCGGGTGGCCCCTCCCGGCCCTCCGGCGGTGAGCACGTACACGTGGTCGAAGACCTTCAGCGAGTCCATGAACCGGAAGATCACGGCGACGAGGATGTAGGGCCACATCATCGGCAGCATGAGGCGCCGGAACATGTAGAACCAGCCCGCGCCGTCCACGTCGGACGCCTCGAAGGGCTCCCGGGGCAGCGAGCGGAGCCCCGCCAGGACGAGGACCGCGACGAAGGGGGTGAAGATCCAGACGTCGACCAGCATCACCGACCACAGGGCACGGTCCTCGCTCAGCCAGTCGAAGGTGGAGCCGAGTCCGAGCATGTGGTTGAGCACGCCGAACTGGGGGTTGAACATCAGCCCCCAGATGACGCCGGCGATCACCGGGGCGATCATCAGCGGCAGGATCAGCAGGCGTTCCAGGAGCCTGCCCACGAGGCCGGCGCGGAAGAGCAGCAGCGCGATGCCGACGCCCAGGACCGTCTCGACGGCCGTGGCGGCGAGGGCGTAGGTGGCGGTCACGCGCACGCTGGACCAGAACACCGGGTCGCCGAGGGTCCCGGTGATGTTCCGGAGGCCGACGAACACGGGCTCGGGGACGACGGCCGCGTAGTCGAGGAAGGCGTAGTAGGCGCCCAGGGCGAACGGGTACAGGATGCCCGCGATGACGAGGACGGCGGGGACGGACAGCAGGTAGGGCCGGAGCCCGCGCCGCCAGGCGGGCACCCGGCGGACGGGGGCGCCGCCCCCGGGCCCGTCCCCCTCCGCCTCCGGGGGTGCGGTGGTCGTGCTCACGTGCTCGTCCCCCTCACTCGGTGTCGAGCGCGTCGGTGCTCGCCCGCGCCAGCGCGTCGAGCCGTTCCCCGGCGTCGTCGCCCGCGTAGATGTCCTGGAGCGCCACCGCCCAGTTCTCGGTGTTCTCGAAGAACTGCGTCTGCGGTGTGAAGTGGATCCTCGTGGAGTCGATGACCCTCTCGAAGGTCTCCTGGTAGCCGGAGAACTCGCCGAGGCCCGCCTTGAACGCGTCCTCGAACACGGACTCGCGGGTGGGGTCGGCGAACCCCAGCTCGCCGGTCTGGACGGCCTGGCTCTGGGCGTCCCTGCCCGTGGCCCACTGGATGAACAGCCAGGCGGCGAGCTTGTTGCGGGACGCGGAGCTCATGGCCAGCGACCACGTCCACAGGTTGGTGTCGTAGTTGCCGTCGGGTCCGGCCGGTCCCGGGTGCCAGGCGAGGTTGCCCGCCTCGGCGCTGTTGCCCGCGATGTTCTGGGGGTAGGTGGCCGAGTCCGCGTCGTAGACCATCATGGCCGTGCCCGACCCGAGGTCGGCGGTGCAGTCGGGGTAGTCGTAGGTGGTCCAGGAGGTGGGGCCGGCGTCGCGCGCGAGGTCGACCCACTTCCGGGTGAAGCCGACGGCGGCCTCCGAGTTCATGGCGGCCACGAGCCGGTCGCCCTCCAGCGTGTAGTCGACGCAGCCCTCCCTCGTGAACTGGGTCATGAACCCGGGGTGGATGGTCGCCCAGGAGCGCGATCCCCGGAAGGCGAGGCCGTAGGTGTTCTCCGAGCGGTCCGTGAGGTCGACGGCCAGTTCGCGGAGTTCGTCGAAGGTCTCCGCCGGCCGGATGCCGCGCCGGTCGAACTCGGCCTTGTTGTAGCAGATCACGTTGGTCTCGAAGCCCCACGGGACGGCCCACTGCCCTCCTGTGCCCAGCGGGCTCCCGGTGGTGAAGTCCCAGGAGGTGGAGGTGCGCAGGCCCTCGTAGATGTCGTCGAAGTCGTACTCGTCGCTCGTGGCGGACTCGTTGTCGATCCAGGGGCGCAGGTCCTCCATCCAGCCGGGCGGGCCGTAGGTCCAGATGAAGTAGGCGCCGGTCATGAACGCGTCGTAGTTGCCCGCGCCGCTGGCCAGCTCGGTGTTGAGGCGCGTGTAGTAGTCGGCCTCCGCGACGAGGTCGGCGTTGACGGTGATGCCGGTCAGCTCCGTGAACTGCGCGAGGAGGGGCTGGAAGGCCACCTGGTAGGGGTGCGGGGTCTGGAGCACGGAGATCTCGGCGCCCTCGGCCTTGCGCCAGTCGAACGCCCCGGTGACCTCGCCGGCCCCGTTCTCGCCGCCGGCGATGCTGCCGGTGCCCAGTCCGCACCCGGGCAGCAGGACCGCTCCCGCCGCGGCCGCGCCGCCCGCGCCCAGGAGGCCCATGGCACGGCGCCGGGACAGGTCCGGCGCTCCGGGCGGGCCGGGGACGAGGGGGGATCCGGGGGTACGCGGGGGGCGGCGGTTCCTTCTGGGGTTCATGGTGCTCTCCAGTCGGTGGTGGGGGGTGGCGCCGTCCGGCGGGGCCGCCGGTCGGCCGCGCCGGGGGTCAGTCGGAGGGGCCGGGGTCCCGTCGCGTGTCCGGACCGGGGCTCGCCGGGGGCGCGGAGGTCCGCGGACGCGCCGGGTCGGAGGGGCGCCGGGGGCTCACCGGGGAGGCGTGTGTCCGCGGGTCCGTGCGGGTTTCCCGGCGCGTCGGGAGGTTGAGCGCCAGCAGGGCGGGCGGTTCGGCGGGGTCGGCGGGGACGCGCAGCCGGGTGACGGCGCCGTTGTCCAGCCGGGGGAGCACGCGCCGGTAGTGGGCCAGGGGGATGCCGAGCCAGGAGCACAGGGCCAGGCGCAGCGCCGTGTTGTGGGCGACGACGAGGACGCGCCGCCCGGGGTACTCGTCGGCGAGGCTCCGCAGGGCCGCGCGCACGCGGTCCGCGACCGCGGCGGGGTCCTCCGCCCCGGGGAGCGGGTGGGCCGCGGGGTCGGCGCGGAAGGCGTGCGCCGCGCCGGGGTGGCGCGCGTCGGTCTCGGCGAGGGTCAGTCCCTCCGCCAGCCCGAAGCCGGCCTCGGAGAGGTCCCGCAGGACGACGGGCTCCACTCCGAGCGCCGCGGCGGCGGGGAGGGCCGTGGCCCTGGCGCGGCCGAGCGGGGAGCAGGCGACCGCGTCGTGGGGGTGGTCGCCGACCCAGAGGGCGAGGGCGCGGGCCTGGTCGCGGCCGGTGCGGTCGAGGGGGATGTCGGAACTGCCCGCGTACCGGTTCTCGGCGTGCCAGACGGTGCGGCCGTGGCGGACCAGGGACAGCTCGGTGTGCGCGGGGATCATGCCGTGGCCCCCTCCGGGGTCCGGGGGCCGCCGAGCCACCCGCGGTCGCGGAGGGCCTCGACGAGGCGCCGGTACCCGTGTGCGAGTTCGTCCGCGCGGGACGGATCGGGTTCGTAGCGGTGGGCGACGCGGACCATGGCGCGCGCGGTCTCGGCCAGGCGGCCCGCCGGGGCGCGGGCGATCACGGCGGAGCCGAACGCCGACCCGGTGTGCGCGGGGACCAGCACGGTGCGGCCGAGGACGTCGGCCCGCAGGGCGGTGAGCCAGTGGTTGCGGACCGCGCCGCCGACGGCGGTGACCGGTCCCGCGGTGTCGGCGCCGAGCGCGGCGAGGGCGTCCAGGGAGAGGCGTTCGACGTAGGCCAGCCCGTGGGCGATCCGGTTGAGGCGCGCGGCGGGGTCCGCCGGGCCGCTCCCGGGGCCGATGTCGAACCCCCGCGCGCCGGGGGCCGCGAAGGGGAACCGTTCGCCGGTGCCCGCGAGCGGGTACGTGGCTCCGCCGGGGACGCCGAGGCGGAGCGCCTGCGCGGTGAGCAGGTCGAGGTCGTGGCCGCCGAGGTCGGTGTCGAGCCGTCCGGTACCGGTGCTGGACGCGCCCCCGGGCAGCCAGCCGCCGTCCGGGTTGCGGTGGTTGTAGACCACACCGGAGGGGTCGCGGAGCGGGTGGGGGCTGGCGCCCTTGAGGACGAGCGTGGTGCCGAGGGACGAGCACCAGAGCCCCGGGGCGAGGGCGGCGGTGGCGACCTGGGCCGCGCAGCCGTCGGTCATGCCGGCCCGGACGGGGGTGCCCTCGGGGATGCCGGAGGCGCGAGAGGCCGCCGCGGTGACGTGGCCGACCGTGGCGCCGGGGGCGACCACGGGGGGCAGGACCGCCGGATCGATCCCGAGGCGGTCCACGAGGGTGTGCGGCCAGCTCAGGCTCCGCGGGTCGTAGCCGGTCTTGAGGGCCTGGCTGGTGTCGGTGGGCACGGCCGCTCCGGCGAGGCGCCCGGAGACGTGGTCGCCCTGGTGGGCGACGAGCAGTCCCGGGGCGAGGCGGCCCTCGCGGGCGAGTCCGACCAGGCGGGGAAGGGCCCAGGTGGGCTGGACGTGGTCGGCGCCCAGGGCGTGGATCGCCGCGGTCCGGGAGGCCGCCCTGGCGTCGTCGTACATCTGGGCCGGTCCGACGGGCAGCGCGTCGGCGGTCTGGAGCAGGAGGGTGCCGGAGGTGCCGTCGACGCTGACGGCGCCGACCGGGCGCCCGTCCCCGGGGTCCCGCGCGGCGAGGGCGGCGCCGGTGGCCCGGCAGGTGGCGCTCCACCACTCCTCGGGGTCCTGTTCGTGGCGGGGCCCGTCGCGGTGGTCGCGGAGCAGGGCGGCCTCTCCGGAGCCGACGACGGCGCCGTGGTCGTCGACGAGGACGGCGCGGACGCCCTGGGTCCCCAGGTCGACGCCGAGCCAGAGGGCGTCGCGCCGGTCGGCGGGGTCGGGGGGAGCTTCGCGTGGTGAACCGGCAGCGCGCACCGCGGATCCTCTGCTCGGAGGCGCACAGGGATGTGACCTGCTTCACCTTCGGACGTGGTGACGGCCAACGTAGAACCGGTCTCTTCTCATGTCAAGGTGTGTTCGTCACACCTTTTCCGGTGATGTTCACGGACGGCCTCGCCGGTTTCCGGTGGTTCCCCAGTTCAGCAGGGCGTGGCCCTCCACACCCGCCGCGTCGCGACGAGTGATCTTCACACCGAGGGTTGACACACGCGGGCCGCCCGGTTGAGATGTTCGGCAACAGAGACGACGAACGACGGGGGACACGCACCGTGGCGGCCAAGGCGGACCCGAGCGAGCACGACCGGGTCGAGGACGAACGGCCCCCGGGGCCGGGGGACCGGCGTTCCCTGATCACAGGCCTCGTCCTGGACAGCGGGTCGGTGTCCGCCCAGGAGCTGGCCGAACGCTTCGGGGTCTCGGTCATGACCATCCACCGCGACCTGGACGAGCTCCAGCGCCAGGGGGTGCTCCGCAAGGCGCGGGGGGTGGCCACCGCCCAGCCCAGCGGCACCTTCGAGTCCAACGTCGAGTACCGGAGACGGGTCAACGCCGACGCCAAGCGCGCCATCGCGGCGCGGGCGGCCGGGCTGGTCGAGCCCGGCATGTCGGTGCTCGTCGACGACTCCACCACCGCCGCGCACCTCATCCCCCACCTGGCGGAACTGGCCCCGCTCACCGTGGCCACCAACTACCTGCACGCCCTCACGGAGCTGTCCCGGCTGCGGGACGTGCAGGTCGTCGCGCTCGGCGGCACCTACGACGTGCAGCACGACTCGTTCCTCGGAACGACCTGCGTGGAGGCCATCCGCTCGATGCGCTTCGACGTCGCCTTCGTCAGCACCTCCGCGGTGACGGCGGGCCACGCCTTCCACCAGGAGGACAGGATCGTGGCGGTCAAACGCGAGATGGTCACCGCCGCCGAGAGGTGCCACCTGCTCATCGACCACTCCAAGCTCACCCGTAGCGCGCTCCACCGCCTCCTGCCGCTGGAAGGGTTCACGTCCGTGATCGTCGACTCCGCGACCCCCCGCGAACACCTCGCCCGACTCCGCGAACACGACGTGCCGGTGGAGGTGGCGGGCGATGACGGCTGAACCCGCCCGGCGGGGCCCCTCCGGCCGGACCGGGTCCCCCTCCCCGGACGGGCACGGGACCCCGGTGGGCCGCCCCGTGGTCGTCTTCGACCTCGACGGGGTCGTCGTGTGGACCGAGCACCTGTGGGAGGAGTCCTGGGAGGTGTACTGCCGGCGCCACGGCGCACCCTGGTCCCGCGACGACACCCTCCGGGTGCAGGGCATGAGCAGCCCCGAGTGGTCGCGGGACGTGGCCGGGCGGATCCGGAGCCGCACCGGCGCCCGGGTCGACCCGGAGCACGTGTACGAGTCCTGCGTCGCGCACATGCGCGACGCCCTCCTGGCCGGCCGCGGCCCCCTCCTCCCCGGCGCCCGCGACCTCCTCACCGACACCGCCGCGGCGACCGTGATCGGCCTGGCCTCCTCCGCGGCCCGACCCGTCATCGACACCGTCCTGGAGCGCGAGGGGCTGGCGGGCCTGTTCGCCGCCACGGTCTCCAGCGAGGAGGTCGCGCGCGGAAAGCCCTCGCCCGACGTCTACACCGAGGCCCTGCGCCGGCTCGGCGTCCCCCCGTCCACCGCCGTGCCGCTGGCCGTGGAGGACTCGGCCAACGGCATCCGCGCGGCCGACGCGGCGCACATGCGCGTCGTCGCCCTTCCCAACCGCGACTACCCGCCCGGCGAGGACGCGCTCGCCCTCGCCGAGCACGTCGCGGCCGACCACGACGACGCCCGCGCCTACCTGCGGTCGGCCCTGGATGCCGCGCCCTGACGCCGCCGGGGCCCACCGGACACGGGCCCCTCGGCGGCCGCCCCGCAGTTTCCCGCAACCACCGGAGCACCGGCACTTCCCGCAGTCCCCGACGGCGTGAGGAGACCCGTCCCATGTCCCGACCGCTCGACGAAGCCACCGCTTTGCGCGAGGGTGCGCCCGCCTGCCCGGCCCGGGTCCGCCGACGGCTCCCCGAACAGGTGGACGGCGGGGGTTGCGCGGCGGCGGGGCCCCCGCCGGACGCGCGGCCCCCGGACACAGCCGTCCCCCCGCCCGCCCCCGGGGCGCCGGCCTCCCCGGGGGAGGCCGCTCCGTGAGCGGCGGGCGGACCCTCCTCGGGGTGGACGCGGGCACGTCCGTGGTCAAGGCCGTCGTGTTCGACGAGACGGGCGCGGCGCTGGCCGTGCGCGGACGCGGCCTCGCGGTGGCCCACGGGCCGGGGGGCGCGGTCGAACAGGACCTGGAGCACGTCCTGGCGGGGGTGGCGGAGGTGGTCCGCGCCGTGGCCGCCGAGGTGGGCGCCCCGCCGGACCTGGTGGCGGTGACCGGGCAGGGCGACGGGTGCTGGCTCACCGACGCCGACCACAGGCAGGTGCGCCCCGCCATGTCGTGGCTGGACGGGCGCGCCTCGGAGATCCTCCGGCGGTGGAACAGCACGGGGGTGACCGAGCGGGTCTACCGCGAGAACGGCACGACCATGTTCCCCGGCACCGCAGCGCCCCTGCTGGCCTGGCTCGACGAGCACGAACCCGGGTCCCTGGACCGGGCGGCGACGGCCGGGTACTGCAAGGACGCGGTGTTCGCCCGGCTGACCGGCAGGCGGGTCACCGACGCGAGCGACAGTTCGATGCCGTTCGGCGACGGCTCCGGGAAGGGGTACAGCGACACCGTGCTGGAGCTGACGGGGCTCTCCGGCCGGCGCGGCCTCCTGGCGCCCGTCTCGGCCGCGCCCCGCGCCGGGCTGCACGCCGACGGCGCGCGCCTGCTGGGGCTGCCGGAGGGGACCCCGGTCAGCTCGGGCCCGTTCGACTTCCCCGCCTGCGCGGTGGGGGCGGGCGTGCGCGACCCGGGCGACGCCCTGATGATCGTCGGCACCACCCTCGGGTGCATGGTGCTCGTCGACCGCCTGGAGACCGCGGGGACCCCGGCGGGGTTCCACGTCTCCACGGGCGAGCGGGGACGGTGGCTGCGGGCGATGCCGGCGATGGTGGGCACGGCGTCCGTGGACTGGCTGCTGTCCGTGCTCGGGATGGACGTGGAGGGCGTCGGCCGCTCCCTGGCCGAGAGCGCCCCGGGCGCGGGAGGGGTGGAGGTGCTGCCGTACCTGGCCACGTCGGGCGAGCGCGCACCGTTCGTCGACCCGCGGGCGGCGGGCCAGTTCACGGGGGTCAGGCTGACGACCTCGCGGGGCGACCTCGTGCGCGCGGTGTGCGAGGGGCTGGCCTACGCGGCCCGGCACTGCTTCGACACGGCGGGGTCTCCGGACCGCCTGCTGGTCTGCGGCGGGGGTTCCCGGTCCCTTCCGTGGCTCCAGGTCTTCGCCGACGTGCTCGGGATACCGCTGGAGACGGCGCGCGCCACCGAGGTCGGCGCCCGCGGCGCCGTCCTCTCGGCGGTGGGCGACTCGGTGGACCGGGCCGGGTGGACCGCCCCGTCCGCGACCGTGGAACCGGATCCGGCCCTGCGCGCCCACTACGACGACGGCTACGGGCGCTACCTCGCACACCTGGAGGCGGCCCGCCCGCTGTGGCGGCCCCTCGCGGCGGGTCCCGCCCCCGGGCGGGTCCCGCGGCCCTCTCCCGCCGGTGACGACGCGGAGGTCACCCGTGGACTCTGAACCGCACCGGCTCTCCCCCGCCGACCGTGACCGGGTGCTGTCGCGGGCCGGGAGCGGGCACTTCGACGTGGTCGTGGTCGGCGGCGGCATCACCGGGTCGGGGTGCGCGCTCGACGCCGCGGCCAGGGGCCTGTCGGTCCTGCTGGTCGAGGCCGGGGACCTGGCGGGCGGGACGTCGTCGCGCTCGGGCAAGACGGCGCACGGCGGGCTGCGCTACCTCGAACAGCTCAACTTCTCCCTGGTCGCGGAGGCCCTGCGCGAACGGGACCTGATGATCGGCGTGACCGCCCCCCACCTGGTGGCCGCCGAGCCCTTCCTGCTCCCGACCACCCGCTGGTGGGAGCGCCCGTACTTCGGTGCGGGGGTGCTCGCCTACGACGCCATGGCGCTGGCTCGGCGGCGGGGGGCCGGGGTCCCCGCGCACCGGCACCTGTCCCGGCGCGGCACGCTCGCGCTCGCCCCGGGGCTGGACGCCTCCGTGGTCACCGGCGGCATCCGGTACCACGACGGGCGCATGGACGACGCCCGGCACACCCTGGCCGTGGCGAGGACCGCCGCCGGCCACGGCGCGCTCGTCCTCAGCCACGCCCGGGTCACGGGGATGCGCGTGGAGGGGGGCCGGGTGCGCGCGGTGGCCGTCCGCACGGCCGAGGGGGGCGAACTGGAGGTGTCGGCGGGCTCGGTGGTCAACGCCGCCGGAGTGTGGGCCGCGGACGTCCAGGCCATGGCGGGCGAGCCGGCCTTCGCCGTGCGCCCGGCCAAGGGCGTGCACCTGCTGGTGGAGGGCGGGGCCTTCGACTCACGGACGGGGCTCATCGCGCGGGCGGAGGACTCGGTGATCATCCTGCGGCGGTGGTACGGGCGGTGGCTGCTGGGCACCACCGACACCGCGTACGAGGGCGACCGGGCCGCCCCGGGGGTGGGCGCCGAGGACGTGGACTACCTGCTGCGCAACGTCAACCGCTACCTCGCCCGCCCGCTGACCAGGGCGGACGTGCTGGGCGCCCACGCCGGGCTGCGGCCGTTGCTCGCTTCCAGGGACACCTCGGCCACGTCGGCGCTCTCGCGCGACCACGCGGTGCTGAGCGGCCACGGCGTGGTGACGGTCGTGGGCGGCAAGTACACCACCTACCGCCTGATGGCACGGGACGCGGTGGACGCGGTCGGCCGGGTGCTGGGCCGGAGGCTGCCGCCGACCCCGACCGCGCGGATCCCGCTGGTCGGCGCCCGCGACCGGCAGGGCGCCGCCGGGCGGCCCGCCCCACCGGCCTCCGGGCACGGGGTCGCGGAGCACCACGTACGGCGCATGCTCCTGCGGTACGGCGACGAGACGCCGCGGGTGCTGGAGACCGTGCGGCGCGACCCGGCCCTGGGGGCGACCGTGGCGGGCTACCTGGCGGCGGAACTCCGGTACGCGGTGACCCACGAGGGGGCCCGGACCCTGGAGGACGTGCTCGCCCGGCGCACCCGGGTGGCGCTCGAAGCGCCCGACGGAGGCGCGGCCCTGGCGCCCAGGGCGGCGGCGCTGGTGGCGCCGCCGCTGGGGTGGGACGACGCGGACGTGGAACGGGAGGTGGCCGCGTACCGGGCCGCCGTCGTCCGCGACCGCGCCGCGCTGGGATGACAGGGAACCGGATGCGCCTGCCCCGTCCCGGAGCCCCGGAGCCCCGGAGCCGCAGGCCGGCGGGCGTGCGCGCCGCACACGACCCCCGCGCTCCCCTCCGGCGCCGCGGACCCCGGGCCGTCCACAGGCCGTGGCCCGGGGTGGTGCGCGGAATCCCCGTGCCCTAGCTTCGAGGCATGAAATTCCTGGTACGCGAACGCGTTTTCGACATCGGTGACGACTACTGGGTGACCGACGAGGACGACCGCAAGGTCTTCCTCGTCGACGGCAAGGCCCTGCGGATCCGCACGACCTTCGAGCTCAAGGACACCGACGGCAACGTCCTCACCGTCATCCGCAAGAAGCTGTTCAAGGTCCGTGACCAGATGCGCGTCGAGCGCGACGGCGACACCGTCGCCACCGTGCGCAAACGCCTGGTCAACCCCCTGCGCGACAAGCTCGTGGTGGACATGGAGGGCGCGCCGGACTGGGAGGTCACCGGCGACTTCCTCGGCAAGGAGTACGTCATCGCCGACGAGCACGGCACCGTCGCGCACGTGTCCCGCAAGTGGTTCCGCGTCAGGGACACCTACGCGGTGGACGTCAACACCCACCGGAGCGACATCGGCGGCGACGCCGCCCTCGTGATCAGCGTCGCGGTCGCCGTGGACTCCCTCACCCGGGACGACGACGAGGAGGGCGGGGAGCAGGACTGAGCACCGCGTCCCGCGGCGTCCGCCCCCTGCCCCGGGCCGGACCCGCCTTCCCCGGGGTGCGGTTCGGCGCGGGCGGCGTCCGCGGGGACCGCGCCGCCGCCCGCCGGGGCGGCCCCGGAAGGGCTGCGCCGGAGCACCGCTCCGCGGACCGGGGACGGCCCCCGCTCCGGCGCCGCGTCCCGTCAGGCGGCCCTGCGCGCGAAGAGCGGCACGGCGACCGCCCACACACCCGCCACCCAGGCCGCCATCACGGCGCCGCCCCCGATCGCGGACAGGTCCGTCCTGTTGGGGCCGCCCCTCAGGAACATCTGCGCCCCCGCCCGGTCGGGCAGGAGGTCCGCCAGGCCGGTCAGCATCGAGAGGTAGAAGGACAGGGCCAGCACCAGACTGATCAGGAGGACCAGCGGCACCACAGTGTTGCGGAGGACGACGGTGATCCCGGCCGCCAGCAGGGCGAGGAGCACCCAGTACGCGACCGCGCCCGCCAGCGCTCCCAGGACGGGGCGGTCGAGCATGCCGGTCAGCGGGTACCCGTGCTCCCCCAGTCCGACCTGGGTGGCCGCGAAGGCCGCGGGCACGGTGGCCAGGGCGACCGCCAGTGCCGCCGCCGCGACCGCGGCGGCCTTGGCCAGCAGGAGCCGGGGGCGGTGCGGCACGGCCAGCAGGGAGGCGCGGATCTGCCCTCCCGTGTACTCGGTGCCGACCGCGAGCACGCCCAGGACCACCATGCCCGCCTGCCCGTAGGAGATCGCGTCGAAGCCGGACTGCTCCGGCACGACCTCCCCGACGAGGAGACCGGGGTTGTCCGTGAGGGCCCTCCCCACCGACCATCCCGACAGCCACGCCAGCCCGACCGTCAGCGCGGCCGTCGCCAGGCAGGTGAACAGGACCGAGGTGAGCGTGCGGAGCTTGAACGCCTCGGCGCGCACGGTGTCGATCATCGTTCTCCCCCGCCCCGGGCGGCGCCGCTGCCGCCGGGCCACCGCCCGAACCCCGTGTCCGCGCCGCCGGGGCGCCCGGTGAGGGCGAAGAAGGCGTCCTCCAGGGAGGCGTGGCCCGCGGCCACCTCGTCGGGGCGGCCCTCGGCGACCAGGCGCCCGCCGTCGATCACCACCAGGTGGTCGGCGATCCTCGCGATCTCGCCCATGAAGTGGCTGGACAGGAGGACGGTGCGCCCCTCGTCGGCCAGGGCCCGCGTGAACGACCGCACCCAGCGGATGCCCTCCGGGTCGAGGCCGTTGACGGGCTCGTCCATGACCAGCACCCCCGGGTCGCCGAGGAGGGCGGCGGCCAGGTCGAGCCGCCGTCCCATCCCCAGTGAGAAGGTGCGCACCCGGGCCCGGGCGGCCCCGCCCAGGCCGACGCCCTCCAGCACCTCCCCCACCCGGGAGGCGGGCAGGCCGTTCGCCCTGGCGATCCACCCGAGGTGGGCCCGGGCCGTCCGCGCGGGGTGCGCTCCTCCCCCGTCGAGCTGGGCGCCGACGGCGGTGGCGGGCCGGCGCAGCTCCGTGTAGGGCCTCCCGTCGATCAGGGCTGTCCCCCCGTCGGCGCGGTCGAGTCCGAGCAGCACCCGCAGGGTGGTGCTCTTTCCGGCTCCGTTGGGTCCGAGGAAGCCCGTGACCTGGCCGGGACGGGCGGTGAAGGTGAGCCCGTCCACCGCCGTCCGGGCGCCGAAGCGCCTAGTGAGTCCGCGTATCTCGATCATGGGACCCATCGTCGGGCCGGAAGGGTCCCGGGCGCGTCCGCCCTGGGAGGACAGTCCCGACGTCACCCCGGGAGGACGTCGCCCCCCGCGCCGGCGGCCCTGACGAGCCCGCTCTCGTAGGCGAACACCACCAGCTGGGCGCGGTCGCGGGCGCCGAGCTTGGCGAGCAGGCGGCTCACGTACGTCTTGACGGTGGCGCGGCTGAGGGTGAGGCGGTCGGCGATCTCGGCGTTGGACAGCCCGCGCGCGATGAGGGTGACGACCTCCCTCTCGCGCGGGGCGAGCGGCGTCCGCGCCCAGGCGGCGGGCGCCGTTCCGGCCCTCTCGCGCACGACGTGGGCGATCAGGCGGCCCGTGACCTCGGGGGCGAGCAGGGACTGCCCGTCGGCGACCACGTGGACGGCGCGGAGCAGTTCCTCGGGGGCGGTGTTCTTGAGCAGGAATCCGCTGGCCCCGGCCCGCAGGGCGCCGTACACGTAGTCGTCCAGGTCGAACATGGTCAGCACGACCACCCTGGTGTGCGGGGCGGCCGCGCAGATCTCCCGGGTGGCGGCCAGTCCGTCCATCTCGGGCATGCGGACGTCCATGAGGACGAGGTCGGGCCGGAGGCGGGCCGCCAGGTCCACCGCCTCCCGCCCGGTACGGGCCTCGCCGACCACGGTGAGCCGGGGGTCTCCGTCCATGAGCATGCGCAAGGAGCCGCGCAGGAGGTCCTGGTCGTCGGCCACCACGATCCGCACGGGTGCGGTCTCCCCCATGAGTCCTCCGGCCGTCGTGTCGCGAACGCGGTCGGGGCCCGTGCGCGCCCCGCGGGCTCTCCGGGGCGGCGGGGCGGCGGGGACGTCCCGACCGGGGTCCGGCCCGGAGCACCGCCTCCAGTGTCCCGGACGCCGGGCGGCCTCGGAACGGCGCCGCCCCTCCGCCCCCTCCTCCGGCCCCGCCGCGCCCTCAGCCGCCGGGGCCGGAGGGGACGCGGGCGCGGACCCGGAAGCCGCCGCCGGGCAGCGGGCCGGCCGTGAAAGTTCCGCCGTGGACCGCCACGCGCTCGCGCATGCCGACCATGCCGACGCCCCCTCCCGGTGAGCCGACGCGTCCCCGGGCCGGGCCGGTGTCGGTCACCTCGGCCTCCACGGCGTCCCCTTCCCCGGTGACGACCACCGAGCAGGAGCCGCCGGGAGCGTGCCTGATGACGTTCGTGACCGCTTCCCGGACGATCCTGTACACGCTGACGGCCACGGCGGGCGGTACCCCCTCCACGCCCGAGACCTCCAGCCGGCAGTCGATCCCGGTGCGGCGGGCCGTGTCCGCCAGGGCGGCCAGCCCGTCCAGCCCCGGTTGCGGCTCCAGCGGTGCGTCGGCGTCGGCGCGCAGTGCGCCCAGGACCCGGCGGAGTTCGTTCGACGCCTCCCGGCCGGCCTCCTCGATGTCGGCCAGGGCCGACCGCAGCTCCTCGGCGTCCCCGCCCGCGTACCGGGCCACCCCCGCGCGCATGCCGATGGCGCCCAGGGTGTGGGAGACGACGTCGTGCACCTCCCTGGCCACCCGCAGCCTCTCCCGGGTGCGGGCCTCGCGTTCGACGGCCGCCACCGCGCGCTCCTCCTGCTCGCGGAGCTCCCGGACGGAGCGTCCCAGCAACCACGAGAGCGCGAGGAGGACCGCTCCGACGACGAGGGCCCGGACGGGCTCCTCCAGCGGCACCGGGTCCACTCCCGCGGCCACCAGCACGAGGAGCGCACCCAGGAGGTAGGCCCAGTGCCGGGGCCGGAAGGAGCCGTGCCGCGAGGTCAGCGCCAGCGGGTACAGCGTCCACGCGGCCGCGGTGAACGGCTCCGCGGTCCATCCGGCGGCCAGGGCGGCGAGCGTGGCGGCGAGCACCGTGCAGAAGGACGCCGCGGGCAGCCGCCAGCGCAGCAGGATCCCGGCCGTGATCAGGGCGGACAGGGCGAGGCGGGCCCAGGGGAGCGGGTCGTCGGCGCCCAGGTCGCGGGGGTCGGGCAGTCCGCCGGCGAGGGCCAGGTGGACCAGCGAGGCCGCGGCGTCGGCCGCGAACCTCCGGGGGGTGGGGCCTCCCTCCGCCCGGAGGGCGGGCCAGGGCCGCCGGGGGGCCGGGGGCACGGGGGCGTCGGGCGCGGTGAGGGGGGCGGCCGGACCGGCCGGGGGGACGTCAGTCGCTGAGGACACCGAGCATGCTCCGCTCCCAGGGGAGGTAGGGCTGTCTGCTGCTGCGCAGCACCGGACGCGGATCCCGGTCCTCGGACACGCAGCGGGAGATCTCCAGGGCCGCGAGCTCCCCGGTCATCCGGAAGGCCCGGGGCGTGGAGTCCTCCCGGTGCCAGCGGGCGTCGACCAGGCGCACCAGGGCGACGATACCCGGTCGGGCGCCGTCCCCGGCGTGCCATGCCAGCCGCAGGCCCTGGGCGAAGGCCGCAGCCAGCTCCTCGGGGAGTCGCTCCCCCCGGGGTCCGACGGGCTGGACCGCGTTGACGAACTCGAAGCCGTCGGGGTGCCCGGCGGGCAGGGGCTCCGCCTCGGCCCACGCCGCGGCGAAGTGGCCGCCGCAGCTCTGGAGGACGTTGCGGACATAGATCCCGTGGACGGGGCGGGGCAGTGACGTGCGGTTCGGGAAGGGCATCGGCCTCTCCTTCCTGCGTGTGTGCGGCGGTTCAGGAGTCCTTCCCGGTCTTCGCCCCGAAGATGCCCATGTGTTGTCGATCGGTTGTCCGGGCCGGGCCGTCCGGACGCCGGCCGCGTCCTGCCCGCCCGCCGACGCGTGGAGGGGGAACAGGGTGGCTGGCTGTAGTGCCGGGCACCTCCGGAATGCCCCAGACTGATCGTTGCCGAGGGGTTGCGACGTGAACGGGGAGTAACGAGGATGAACGAGGTCTGGGCTCGGGCGTTGCGGGCGGGCGGCTACCTCCTGGTGGCCTTCGCCTCCGGCCTGGCCGTGCTGGTGGCTCTGCCGCTGACCCTGGCCGTGGTGCTCACCGTGCCGATCGGCGGCCTCGGGTTCGTGCTGCTGCCGCCCTGGCTGGGCGTCGTGGGGAGGTTCGCCGCGTGGCACCAGGGGCGGGCCTCGGACCTGCTCCGGGTCCCGGTGCCGGAGCTCCCGGGCTCCGGGACCCCCGGTTTCCGCGCGCTGTGGCGCGAACCGTCCACCCGCAGGGTGCTGCTGTGGATGCCCGTGTTCACGGCGGTGAGCATGCTCGCCGGCCTCCTGGGCGTGGCCGCGGTCTCCCTGCCCGTCACCTCGGTGCAGTTCCCGTTCTGGTGGGCGCTCCCGGAGGGCATGGAGTTCCAGTTCCTCGGGATCCCGGCCGACGGCTGGGGTTCGGCCCTGCTCCTCATGGCCGCGCAGCTGGTGCTCGGGGTCGTCCTGCTCCGGTGGGCCGTGGTCCCGGCGGCCAAGGCGCACGCCCGCCTCAACCTGCGGCTGCTCGCCCCCACCGAGGCCGAGCTGCTGGCCGCCCGGGTGGACGAGCTGAGCCGGACCCGCGCCGAGGTGGTGGACGCCCACGGTGCGGAGCTGCGCAGGATCGAGCGCGACCTGCACGACGGCACCCAGGCGCGGCTCGTCTCGATCGCGATGCAGCTGGGCGTGGCCCGCGAGGCCCTCGCCGAGGACCCGCGGCTCGCCGCACTGCTGAAGAACGCCCACGAGGGCGCCGAAGAGGCGATGACGGAGCTGCGCGAGGTGATCCGCGGCATCTATCCGCCCATCCTCGCCGACCGGGGGCTGGCCGGGGCGCTGAGCGCGCTGGTCGCCCGCACCACGGTCACCACCCGGCTGGACGTGGGCGACCTGGGCACGCTGCCGGTGGCGGCGGAGACCGCCGCGTACTTCGTGGTCACCGAGGCGGTCACCAACGCGGTGCGGCACGGCGCCGCCGAGGAGATCGTCGTGCGCCTGGACCGTGTCGGCGGCGTCCTGCGCGTGTCGGTGCGCGACGACGGCGCGGGCGGGGTGGACGAGTCCCGCGGCACCGGGGTGACCGGCATCCGGCGCCGGGTGGCCGCCCTGGACGGTACCGTGCGCGTGGAGAGCCCGGTGGGCGGGCCGACCGTGGTCGAGGTGGAGCTGCCGTGCGGATCGTGATAGCCGAGGACAACGTGCTGCTGTCCGCGGGCCTGGAACTGCTGCTGTCCACGCGCGGGTTCGAGGTGGTGGAAATCGCCGTGGACGCGCCGGCCTTCGCCGACGCCGTGGATCGGCACGGGCCCGACCTGGCGATCGTCGACGTGCGGCTGCCGCCGAACTTCCGGGACGAGGGCATCCACGCGGCGATCGCGGCCCGGCGGCGCCACGAGGCGCTGCCGGTGCTGGTGCTGTCGCAGTACGTGGAGCGCGACTACGCCGGTGAACTGCTGGCCGACGGCCGGGGCGGGGTGGGCTACCTGCTCAAGGACCGGGTGGGCCGGGTGAGCGAGTTCGTGGACGCCCTGCACCGGGTCGCGGAGGGGGGCACGGTGATGGATCCGGCCGTGGTCCAGCAGCTCCTGGCACGGCGGTCCCGGGATCCCCTGGAGACCCTCACCCGGCGCGAGAGCGAGGTGCTGGGGCTGATGGCGGAGGGCCTGGGCAACGGGGAGATCGCCGAGCGGATCGTCGTGACCGAGAACGCGGTGCACAAGCACGTCGGCAACATCTTCGCGAAGCTGGGACTGTCGCCGTCCGACAGCGGGCACCGCCGGGTGCGCGCGGTGCTCGCCTACCTCGACGGCAGGTGAGGGCCGCGCGCCCGGCGGGTCCGCGCCTCAGCCCCCGGCGGCCCGTGCGTCCTGGCGGACGCCCCGCCGGTTGAGCAGGATGCCGGTGGCGGCGGCGGTGAAGAACATGAGCACGCCGTACACGGCCGAGGGGATCGCCATCTCCGTGCTGTCGAGCAGCGCGGGGCTGAGCGCGATGGCCAGGGAGAGCGTGGTGTTGTGCAGGCCGATCTCCATGCACGAGGCGATCGCCTCGGGCCGTCCCGTCCCGATGGCGCGCGGCGCCCAGTAGCCGACGACGAGGCCGGCGACGTTGAACAGCAGCACCATCGGGCCCACGGCGACGAGGTAGTCGACGAGGTCGGCGCGCTCCTGGAAGACCGCGACGGCGATGACACCGAACAGCACCAGGACCGACGCCGCCTTGACCGGCCGCTCCATGCGCCGGGCGAAGGACGCGGCGCGGGCCCGGACGAGCATGCCCGCGGCGACCGGGACCAGGATGATCGCGAAGACCTGGAGAACCTTGTCGGCCTGGAGCCCGAGCGTGTCCCCGTCGCCCATGAAGTGGGCGATCGACAGGTTGGTGATCAGCGGGAGGCTCACCATCGCCGTGACGGAGTTGAGCGCCGTGAGGGAGATGTTGAGCGCGACGTTGCCGCGGAACAGGTAGCTGTACAGGCTGGCCGTGGTGCCTCCGGGGGAGGCCGCCAACAGCATCATGCCGACCGCCAGGGCCGGGGGCGGCTGGAAGAGCAGGACCAGGCCGAGGGCGAACAGGGGCAGGAGGAGGATCTGGCAGCCCAGGACGAGCGCGACCGTGCCGGGCAGTGCGGCGAGGCGGACGAAGTCTGCGACGGTCAGGCTCAGTCCGAGGCCCAGCATGATGACGGCGAGCGCGGCCGGGAGCGCGATCGTGGCGATGGCGGAATCCATGGGGACACCTCGGGATCGGGCCGCGCGGGGGAGGCGGCTCGGCGGTCGGGGGGCACCGACCGGCGCGGGGCGCCGGCCGTCGTGGACCGCGTTCGGTGTCGGTGCCGACGTGAGCTCGCCTGGGGTGTTCCGGGCGGGGAGGCCCGGGCGGACCGGGATCGCGCCGTCCCGTGATCTGCGCCACCATCGCTACTCGTCGGTATGTTGGCACGCCCGCGGCGGCCCTGGCAAGGCCCCCGGGCGGGGCCCGGACACGGGTTCCGGGGGCGGGGCCCGGCGCGTCCCCGCCCCCGGGCCGTGGTCAGGCCGCGGGCCAGGAACTGCCGGTGAGGTCGTAGGCCAGGTGGAACCACACCTTGCGGATGCTCGGGTGCCCGTTGTCGCCCCACGCGGTGGCGAAGCTGTCGACCAGGGCCAGCCCGCGGCCGTTCTCGGCGGTGAGCCGGTCGCCCGCCAGCGGTCCGGCGCTGAGCGGGCCGTCCTCCCCCGAGGGGGAGCTGGTCGGCCTGCCGTTGTCGCGGCAGGCCAGGGTCAGGCCGTTGGGCCCCCGGGTCACCTTGAGCACGAACGTCTGGCCGTCCTCCCCCGAACGGCTGTGCCGGATGGCGTTGGTCGCCAGCTCGGTCCCCAGCAGCGCGAACACGTACCGGAACTCGGAGTCCCTGGTCGCCGCGCAGGTGTCCAGGAAGGCGCGGGCCAGGGGGATGCTGGCGGGCTCCCCGGCGAACTCCCAGTGGCGCTTGGCGAAGGGGACCGGAGGCCGGCCGTTGAAGTAGTGCCGGTACTCGTCCGGGACACCCGCGAGGAAGGAGTCCTCCTCCTTGGCCAGGGCGGGCACGGAAACGAGCGTGGGCATGGGTGACTCCTTCGGCGGGGCGGTTCGTGGACGGGCGGACCGCGGGAGGGGGCGGCTGCGGGAGCGTCCGGCGGCCGTTCGGGGGAGGTCCGGCGCGGAACGGCTACGACCTTACGCGATCAGGCCCCTGCGGGACAGGGGACGCGGGTGTGGCGAGAACCCGGATGCCCGTCCCGATCGCCCTTGCCCCGCCCCCTCCCCCGGTCCGCCTCCCCTCCGCGCCTCAGACCGCCGCGTCGACCGCGTCCTCCGCCGCGGCCAGCGCCTCGGCCCGCTCCGCCGGGACCAGCCCGATCCGGGTCCGGCGGTCCAGCAGGTCGTCCGCGTCCATGGCCCCCTCGTGGCGCACGCCGAACCGGAACTCGGCGCCCGTGACACCGCGCACGACCGGCTCCAGCAGGGCGGGGTCGCCGCCGGCCCCGTCCAGGACGTCGACGGCCTCGGTCCCGTACCGCTCGACCAGTCGGCGCGGGGCCTCCACCGCGTCCAGCTCCTCGCGGGAGGCGGCGCCCACCAGGGCCAGGAAGCGCGTCCGGCACGGTCCGGCGGGCAGCCGGCGGGCGCGCACGGCGGCGTCCACGGCCTCCTCCGCCATCGCCCGGTAGGTGGTGAGCTTCCCGCCGACCACGGTGACCGTCCCGTTGGGCGCGACGGAGACGGAGTGCTCGCGCGACAGGTCGGCGCTGTCGCCGACGCCCTCCAGCAGAGGGCGCAGTCCGGCGAACGCGCCGATGACGTCATCGCGCCCGATCCGGTTCTCCAGCGCCCCGTTGAACCGGTCGAGCAGGAAGTCCACGTCGCCCTCGGGCACGTCGGGGACGTGCGGCGCGGGTCCGTCCACGGGTTCGTCTGTGAGCCCGGCGAACACGCGCCCGTCCGTCTGGGGCAGGGCGAAGACGAAGCGGCTGACACTCCCGCCGACGGGCACGGTGAGCGCGGCCCGGGGGCGGCCCAGGGCCGCGCCGTCGAGCACGAGGTGGCTGCCCCTGCTGGGCCGGAGCCGCACGCGGGGGTCCAGGAGCCCCGCGTGCACACCGGTGGCGTTGACGACGGCGCGCGGGCGCACGGGGACGATCCTGCCGGTGGCCGCGTCCCTCAGCACCGCGCCGTCGGCGGTCACGCTCTCGGCCGAGCAGCGGGTGATGACCCTGGCCCCCTCGCGCGCGGCGGTGCGCGCCAGAGCGACGACGAGCCGGGCGTCGTCCACGAGCTGCCCGTCGAAGGACAGGATGCCGCCGAGCAGGTCCCGCCTGGCGGCGCCGGGCAGCAGGCGCAGGGTCTGGCGGGCGTCGAGCAGCCGCGGGCGGGGCAGCACGCTCCCCGGGGTCCCCGCCATCACGCGCAGGAGGTCGCCCATGCCCATGCCCGCGCGCACGGACAGCGCCCTGGCCAGGCCGCTCCCCCTGTACACGGGCACGACCATCGGCATGGGGCGGACCAGGTGGGGCGCGGTCACCCGCATGAGGAGGTCGCGTTCGCGGGCGCTCTCGTAGGCGATGCCGAACTGCCCCCGGGCCAGGTAGCGCAGGCCCCCGTGGACGAGCTTGGAGCTCCACCGGCTGGTGCCGAAGGCCAGGTCGTGGCGTTCGACCAGCACGGTGGAGAGTCCGCGCGAAGCGGCGTCGAGCGCGGCTCCCGCCCCCGTCACGCCGCCCCCGACGACCAGGACGTCCACCTCGGGCCGGGCCTCCAGCCCGGCCAGGTCGGCGGCTCTCCGGGCGGCGTTCAGCGAGGGGGACGCGGGACTGGCAGTGCTCATGTGAGCGGTCCTTTCCGGGGGACGGTGCGGCGGATGGGCCGGCGCGCGGCCCCGCCCGGCCCGTCGGGGCCGCGGCGCTTCAGGGTGCGAGGTAGCCGTCGAGGAGGACGGCGAGTTCCCCGACGAGCCGGTCCTCGTCGAGGACGTCGGCGAACAGGCGGCGCGAGGTGACCGTGCCCTGCACGGTCACCAGGACGAGGCGGGCCAGGGCCTCGGGGTCGCCCGCGCGCACGGAGCCGTCGCGCTGCCCCTCGGCGACGACGGGCTCCACCAGGTCGAGGGCGGCCCGGTGGCTGGTCCCCAGCCGGTGGAAGGTGTAGGTCGCCAGGAGTTCGGGCTCGGTGTCCACGATCCGGGTGAACAGCGGGTGGGCCAGCATCGCGCGGGCGACCCTGGCGGCGTGGCGGACCAGGCGCGGGCGCACGCCCTCCCCCTCCGGGTCGTCGGCGGAGGCCGCGCCGGCCTCGGCGAGGATCTGCCGCAGCTCGCGGGTGAGCAGGTCCGCGACGAGCGCGGTCGCGTCGGGCCAGCGGCGGTACACGGTGGGCCTGCTGACCCCGGCGCGGCGCGCGACGTCGGTCAGCGTGGTGCGGCGCACCCCGAAGGCCTCGACGCAGGCGCGGGCCGCGTCCAGGATCCGATCCTCTACGTTACGTTTTGACGCCATATGTAAAACTGTAGGGCATGGCTCACGAGAAGACACCGCCCGGCGACGGGAACGGCCCCGGCCCGGGCACAGGCCCCGCCCCGGGCACGGACACCGCACCCGACATGAGCTGGTTCGCCTGGGGCGACCCCGCCAGGGCGCCGGAGCTGGACCCCGGTCTGCGCGACCTCGTCGCGCAGGTGCTCCGGGCCCGCCTCCAGGACATGCCCCCGGTCCCGGAGGAGCTGGTGGAACTGCCGCCCAGCAGGCTCGGCCCCCGGCTGCGCGAGCTGTTCGCCGGGGTGGTCGGCCCCGGGCACGTGAGCACGGAGGACCCCGTCCGCCTGCGCCACTGCGGCGGCAAGAGCACGCCCGACCTGCTGCTGCGCCGCGCGGGCCGGGCGGACCCGGCTCCGGACGCCGTCCTCTACCCGGCCGACCACGGCGAGGTGGAGCGGCTCCTCGCGGTGTGCTCGGAGGAGCGGGTCGCCGTCGTGCCCTTCGGCGGGGGCACCAGCGTGGTCGGCGGCGTCACCCCGCTGCGCGGGGGCTTCCACGCCGTGGTCTCCCTGGACCTGCGCCGCCTGGACCGCCTGGTGTCCGTGGACCCCCTGTCGTCGACGGCCGTCCTGGGCGCGGGCGTGCGCGGTCCGCACGCGGAGGCGATGCTGGCGGAGCACGGGCTCACCCTGGGGCACCTCCCCCAGAGCCACGAGTACGCGACGATCGGCGGCTACGCGGCCACCCGTTCCAGCGGACAGGCCTCCTCCGGGTACGGCCGGTTCGAGGACATGGTCGTGTCGCTGCGGGTGGCGACCCCGCGCGGCACCCTGGAGGCGGGCGGTCCGCCCGCGTCGGCCGCCGGCCCGGACCTGCAGCGCCTGCTGCTGGGCTCGGAGGGCACGCTGGGCGTCATCACCGAGGTGGGCGTGCGCGTGCGGAGGGCGCCCGAGCGCGTGCTGGACGAGGCGTGGTCGTTCCCCGACTTCGCCTCGGGCGCGGACGCCCTGCGCGTCCTGGCGCAGTCGGACGCCCGGCCGACCATGGCGCGCGTGCTCGACGAGTCGGAGACGTTCGTGGGCGCGGCGATGGGCGGGCGCGAAGCCGTCCCCGGGTGCCAGGCCGTGCTGGGCTTCGAGGGGGCCCCCGCGGAGGTGGAGGCCCGCGCCGCCGCGGTGCGGGAGGCCATGGCGGAGGCCGGCGGCACCCCGCTCGGCCCGGAGCCGGTGGCGCACTGGCGCGAGAACCGGTTCTCCTCGCCCTACCTGCGCGACACCCTGCTGTCGGCGGGGATCCTCGCCGAGACGCTGGAGACCGCCGCGTCGTGGACCGGCCTGCTGCCGCTGTACACGGCCGTGTCCGAGGCGCTCACGGGGGCGCTGGAGGGCGACGAGGGCGGCGCCGTGGTGATGTGCCACGTGTCGCACACCTACCCGACCGGCGCGTCCCTGTACTTCACGGTGGCGACGGCGGCCGGGCCGGACCCGGTGGCGCGCTGGGGCCGGGCCAAGCGCGCCGCGTCGGACGCGATCGTCGCCAACGGCGGGACGATCACCCACCACCACGCGGTCGGGTCGGACCACCGGCCGTGGATGGCGGCGGAGATCGGTCCCCTGGGCGGCGACGTGCTGCGCGCGGTCAAGGCCGCGCTGGACCCCGAGGGCGTGCTCAACCCGGGCAAGCTCATCCCCGACGCGGACTAGCGGACCGCCCGCGGCGCGGCCGGGTCGGCTCCGGCGGCGCCGCGGGCCCGGACGGGCCCGTCCTCACGCCCTCTCCGCCTCGCGGGAGAGGCTGCGCTCGACCTGCCCCGCCATGTCCTCGAGGAGGTCCAGGGCCTCGCCCTCCCCGATACCGCCGTCCTCCACCGGCAGGCTGATCATGACCGCCACGTTCACGCTGGTGAAGGAGGCCGTCGCGACGACCGCGTCGGAGTACTCCCCGTCGCGGTACAGGACCGCGAAGCCGCCGTCCCCGGCCCGCACGGACCGCCAGTCGAGGACCTCCCCCTGCATGCCCTCTGGCGCCCTGTCCCCCTCCAGGTCCTCCCGGGCGTCCGCCATGTCCTCGCGCAGGTCGGCGAGGGTCTCACCGCCGTCCTCGAACTCGTACAGGGAGACGAAGACGTCGAGGAGGAAGACGTAGGAGTCGTTGACGGAGCAGGCGAGGTAGCCGATCTGGCCGTCCTCCGCGTAACCCGCCTCCTCCGCCGAGTAGTAGTCGCCCTCGGCCAGCGGGCTGTCGGCCCCGGGGATGCCGGCGACCACGTCCTCGGACAGCAGCTGACGGCAGCCGGGCAGGTCGGCGTAGGGGCGGCCGCCCGCCGCCTCCCACACCACGACTCCGAGGGAGGCGACCACCGCCAGGGAGGCGGCGGCCACCCCGACCAGCACGGCCGGTCCGCGCCGTGCCGGGCCTCCGGGGCGGCCCGGTACGGGCGGCTGTCCGGGCGGGACTCCCCCGGGAGCGCCGTGGCCCGGCCGGACGGGCGGGACGTACCGCTGTCCCGGAGACCCGCCGTGGGGCGCTTCGGGCGGTCCGTGGGGCCCGGGCGGGGACTGCCGTCCGGGGTGGGGGCGGGGCGGCCGCCCCCGGTGGGGCCCGCCGGGGAACGGCCGGCCTCCGGGGGGACCGGGGAACGAAGCGTCGTCGGGGGGATGGGTCATCGGTCTCGCGGCTGGGGGCGCACCCGGCCCGGGGCGGGTGGTCGCCGCGCCTCCTCACAGGTGGTCTCGTGTCGCACGGAACGGCCCGGGCCGGCGTGCGCACCGTGCGCGCGCCGGGACGCCACACCAAGTATCGCCAACCGCGGCTTCCGCGCCAGACCCGGGACCGGAACCGGACGCGACCCTTCCCACGGCGCGAAACCGCCCCGGGCGCCCCCGCGTGCCCCGACAATGGATGCCGTGGCACGAGGAAAGCTCCGCATCTACCTGGGTTCGGCCCCCGGGGTCGGCACCACGCACAACGTGCTGGTCGAGGCCCGCCGACGGGCCTCGCACGGCACCGACGTGGTGGTCGCCGCCGTCCACACGCACCGGAGGGAGCGCACGTCCGCCCTCCTGGAGGGGTTGGAGTGCGTGCCGCCGCACCCGTCCGGCTCGGTGGACACCGCGGCGGTGATCTTCCGGGCGCCCGGCACGGCCCTGGTCGACGACCTCGCCCGGTCCAACCCGCCGGGGGCGCCCAACCCGACCCGCTGGCAGGACGTGGAGGAGCTGCTGGAGGCGGGGATCGACGTCCTGTCGACCGTGGGCATCCACCACCTGGAGTCGCTCAACGACGTCGTCCACCAGATCACCGGGGTACGCCCCCAGCAGACGGTCCCCGACCACGTGGTGCGCCGCGCGGCCGAGGTCGAACTCGTCGACATCACCCCGCAGGAGCTGCGCCGCCGCATGGCGCACGGCGACATCCACCCCGCCGAGCGGGTCGACGCCGCCCTGGCCGACTACTACAGGGAGGGCAACCTGGCGGCGCTGCGCGAGCTGGCGCTGCTGTGGACCGCCGACCGCGTGGAGGAGGGCCTGTCCCGCTACCGGGGCGAGCACGAGATCCAGCGCACCTGGGAGGCCCGCGAACGGGTCGTCGTGGCGCTCACCGGCGGCCCCGAGGGCGAGACGCTGATCCGCCGGGCCGCCCGCGTCGCCGCCCGGTCGCGGGGCGGGCACCCCCAGCCGAGCCACCTCCTGGCCGTGCACGTCGTGCCGCCGCAGGGGATCTCGCAGACGCCGCCGGAGGACCTCCTGCGGCAGCGGCGCCTCCTCGCCGAGCTGGGCGGGACCTACCACCAGGTGGTCGGCAACGACGTCCCGACAGGCCTGCTGGAGTTCGCCCGGGGCGTGCACGCCACCCAGATCGTGCTGGGCTCGTCGCGCCGCCGGACCTGGCAGTACGTGTTCGGTCCCGGGGTCGGCGCGATCGTGGCCCGCGACTCCGGCGACATCGACGTGCACATCGTCACCCACGAGAGGGTGGGCAGCGGCCGGTGGCCCCTGCCGCCCCCGGGCCGGGGGCTGGGCGAGCACCGCCGTGCGGCCGGGTGGACCCTGGCGCTGCTGGCGCCCACCCTCGTCTCGCTGTTCCTGGCCCTGCCGCTGTTCTCGGACGTGGGCCCGGCCTCGGACACCATGCTCCTCCTGCTGATCACCGTCGCCACCGCGGCCGTGGGCGGGCTGCGCCCCGCGCTGGTGTCGGCGCTGTGGAGCGCGATCCTGCTCACCGTCCTGGTGTCACCGCTGCACGGGCGACCGTCGGTGTCGCTGGACAACGTGGTGGCGCTGACCGCGTTCACGCTGGTGGGAACGCTGGTCGCGATCGTGGTGGAGATGGCGGCCCGGCGCTCGGCGCAGGCCGCGCGGGCCCGCGCCGAGGCCGACGCGGTGACCCTCCTGGCGGGGAGCATCCTGTCGGGCAAGGAACCCCTCCAGGCGCTGCTCCGGCGCATCAGGGAGACGTTCGGGCAGCGGTCGGCGACGCTCCTGGAGCGGTTGGACGACGGCCGGTGGCGGCCCGCCCACAGCGTCGGAGCCCCGGCCTGCGACTCCCCCGACGAGTCGGACGTGCTGGTGTCGGTCTCCGACAACCTGGCGCTGGCCCTGCGCGGCCGGGTGCTGCCCGCCGCCGACCGGGGCGTGCTGCGCGCGTTCGCGGCGCACATCGGCATCGCCCTGGAGCACCAGAGGCTGGAGTGGGACGCGGCCGAGGCGAGGAGCCAGGCGGCCGGCAACCGCATCCGCACCGCCCTGCTGGCCGCGGTGTCACACGACCTGCGCACCCCGCTGACGTCGATCAAGGCGAGCCTGGCCAGCCTGCGCGCCACCGACATCACGCTCACCCCGGAGGACCGGGAGGACCTCCTGGAGACCGCGGAGGAGTCCACCGACCGGCTCAACCGCCTGATCGACAACCTGTTGGACATGAGCCGCGTGCACACCGACAACGTGCGCCCCAAGCTCCGCGCGGTGGGCCTGGAGGAGGTCGTCCCGATCACCCTCCTCGGCCTGCCCCACGAGGCCGTCACCGTCGACGTCCCCGACGGCCTGCCCCGGGTCCTGGCCGACGCCGGACTCCTGGAGCGGGCGGTGGCGAACGTGGTCGCCAACGCGGTGCGGTACAACCCCGATCCGCGCCTGCCCGTCCTGGTCGCCGCGAGCGCGCACGGCGACAGCGTGCAGCTGCGCGTGGCGGACCGGGGGCCGGGTGTCTCGGACGAGGGCAAGCAGCGCATGTTCGAGGCCTTCCAGCGCCTGGGCGACGCCCCCCAGGGCACGGGGGTGGGGCTCGGGCTCGCCGTCGCCCGTGGTTTCGTTGAGGCGATGCACGGCAGACTCGACCCCGAGGACACCCCTGGAGGCGGGCTGACCATGGTCTTCACCCTGAGGGCGACAGAACTCGATATGACGGACATCGATGGCGAGAGGGGGTCCCATGCGGGTCCTGGTCGTTGACGACGACATGCAGATCATCCGGGCCATGCGGATCAACCTCCGTGCGCGCGGGCACGACGTGGACACGGCCGCCGACGGGGCCACGGCCCTGCGGCTGGCCGCCGAGAACCACCCGGACGTGGTCCTCCTCGACCTGGGGCTGCCCGACATGGAGGGCCTGGAGGTCATACGGCGCCTGCGCGGCTGGTCCCAGGTGCCGATCATCGTGCTGTCCGCACGGCACTCGGCCGGGGAGAAGGTGCGCTGCCTGGACTCGGGCGCCGACGACTACGTCACCAAGCCGTTCGGCATGGACGAGCTGCTCGCCCGGATGCGGGCCGCCGAGCGCCGGTCGGTCCGCGCGGAGGAGGCGCCGGTCGTGCGCACGCAGTGCTTCACCGTGGACCTGGGCGCCAAACGCGTCCTGCGCGACGGCGGGGAGGTGCGGCTGACCCCGACGGAGTGGCACATCCTGGAGATCCTCGCACGCCACGCCGGACAGCTGGTGAGCCAGCGCCAGCTGCTCCACGACGTGTGGGGGCCCGCCTACCAGAGCGAGACGAACTACCTGCGGGTGTACATGGCGCAGCTGCGCCGCAAGCTGGAGCCGGACCCCGCCCGTCCCCGGTTCCTGATCACGGAGGCGGGCCGGGGCTACCGCTTCGAGGGGGCGGGCTGACCCCGCCGCCCGCCCCGCCGGGGTCAGCGGGTGACGGCGGCCCCCTCGGCCAGCTCCATGAGCGCGTCGAACTCCTCGGTGCCGACATGTCCCCGGTTGGCCTCGGCCACCGCCCGGCAGGGGGCGAAGGCGCGCACCCACTCGAACAGCCGGTCGGCGTCCACGCCCATGGCCTCGGAGAGCACGCCCACACGGCGCTCCACCTCCGCCACGCCGGTGGTCCTCCACAGCGCCCAGTCGACGGCGTCGACCGCGCCGTCGCCGAGGCAGGCACGCGGGTCGAGGGCGACGAGGCCCCGCCCGCCCCCGTCGATGACGTTGCCCGGGTGCAGGTCTCCGTGCACCGGCACCACGTGGACGTTCCCGTTGGCCAGGTCCCGCGCACGGCAGAAGCCCTGGTGCATGGCGGAGACGGGCACCACCTCGGCGGCGGGGCCGTCGGCGCGCTCGCGGTTCCAGAGGTCGAAGACGAACTGCACCCGCGACGTCAGCGGGCGGAGCTCGTCGAGCTCCGCGCGGGGCACGGCCGTGGCGTGGAGCTGGGCGATGAGCGCGCCCACTGTCTCCATCCGCGGCACCGTCCCGCTGTCGGCGACCGTGATGCCGTCGACCCGCTCCATCAGGACGGCCCCCCGTTCGGCGTCGAGACCCCACACGAGCGGCACGCGGCCGGAGTCCCCCCACATGCGCAGCAGCCGGGCCTCGGAGACGGCGAGCCCGCTGTCCGGGGACAGCTTGAGCACCCCCGCGGACCCGTCGGCGCCGCGCACGTGGATCACCACGGACGTACGGCCGCGCGGTGCGGGGCCCTCGACCGTCAGCCGCCACTCGGCGGCGAGCTTCTCGACGATCCCGGGGAGCTCGGCCAGCCACTCGCCCACGTGGCTGCCGAAGCGCCGTTCCAGACGGCGGCGCTGTCGGCTGTCGACGAACTGCGCTGTGCCGTGGTTCATAGATCCACCTTAGGTTCGCTCACGACGATGCCTGTCGGGGTCGAGCCCCGTCGCGGCTCGGCGGCCGTCCGCTCCGCACCGCGCGGGCGCCGGTCGGGACCGGGCCGGTCGCGGGAGTCCGCCTCGCGGGCGGGGAGTGCGCGGCTCCTGAGGGGCCGGGCCCGGGCCGTTCCGCGCCGCTCCGGTGCGGTCGGGTACGGGTACCGCGTTGTGGGTGCGGGGAGTTCCCGCCCTTCCGACCCCTACCCGTCCCGGTGGTCCCGGTAACGGAACAGCCGCACCCCGAGCCCCCTTCGTTACCGAACGGTGTCGCCATGTCACCCCCCGTGGGTACGCTTCCCGGCTTCCGGAGACCGCGGCCCGGGTCAGGCCAGCCGCCCCTTGGCCGCCCGGTGCTGGGCCAGGAGCGTGTCCACGACCAGCTCCGAGGGCCACAGCGGGGTGGTGAGGGCCGTGACGTCGAGCCCGCGCAGCAGCTCGAAGTCGGGCCCGTCGACGAGCCTCCACGCCGCGACGGCGACGTTGTCGCGGCCGTCCCGGCGCAGCCGGTCGACGGCGTCGAACACCGAGGGCGCCCAGGTGCGCAGGTAGCCGACCTGGACCGGGGAGCCGAGGCGGCGGCTGAGCATGCGGGCCACGTCCATGACGACCTGGCGCTCCTCCGTCCCGGTCGTGCCGTCGGCGGCCAGCACCACGCCGTCGCCGGGCCTGCGGCCCGAGTCGACGAGGCGGCCCGCGAGGTCGGCGACGATGGACGGGACGGCACCGAGGGGCGGTGTGTGCCAGGCGTTCCCCAGACGGCCGAGGTCGAGCCTGGAGAGCAGGTGGGCGCTGGCGACGTCACCTCCCGCGACGAACGCGGGGACCACCACCTTGGGGCCCCTGACGGCGCGGATGGCGGCGGTGACCTCGGCGGGGCTGCCGAAGGCGGGGACGACCGGAGCCTCTCCCCGTCCGGCCACCGCCTCGGCCAGGCCGCACAGGGCCTCACGCCGGTGGGCGTCACGTGAGTCGTCGGCCACGAGGACCATCGTCGGGACCATGAAAGGCTCCTTGAATCGCGGTGAGATCTACCGTTGTCCGCCGAGAGTAAAGGGGCACCGTTTCAGGTGAGTGCTCTCGTGTTACATGGAGGAAAACAGCAGACAATGGCTATGATGGTTATCGCCTGAACGAGTCTTGGTGAACCATAACAATCTCGGAAAAACTGTGATGTGTCCACTTTTCCGGGGAGTGGCGTGCGCCTCAGTGCGACCACCCGACAGAGGGGTCGGCGGGCGGAACCGCGGGTAGGACATCCCCCACCAGGACCGACGGCCGGACAGCCATGACAGGGCCGGAACCCTCCGACCTGTCGGACATGTCCGACACCACACCCCCATAGCCACTCCGGGGGAAAACCGATTTCACCCCGAAGTTCTGTAGAGATATACCCGGCAAAAAATTTCCTATGCATTCGCCCGGTGCGGATGCACGTGCCGAGGAATGTGCCCCGAGGGGCGCAGCCTGACGCGGGGCCGTTTTCGTCGTCGTTTCCGCGGTTCCGCGTTCCGGGGCTCCGGAAATCGCGAGAACGACGACTCCTGCCACATGCGACCCTCGCGTGTCAAGGGTGCGCACTCCCCTACCGCGTCATAGCCGCACACCACCTGACGTGGGGGGACAGGATGCCGGTCCGGCGCGATCACTTGCCATGGGCCACGGGCCCGCCCACACTTGGAACCGAGCGGACCATATCCCGGCAGGCCCACGCGCCCCGGGACCGTTCACGGGCAACCGCCCGCCGGATCCACCACCGGCAGCGGGCCCGCGACCCACACCGCACCGTGCAGACTGGAGTGAGCATGGCCGTCCACCCTCGGGTGCAGACGCTGGCCCAGACCTTCCTCGCCCACGCGGACCAGGAGGCCCCCGGCCTGGTCGAAGGCCTCTACCTGACCGGTTCGGTCGCCCTCGGCGACTTCCGCCCGCACGCGAGCGACGTCGACTTCGTCATCGTCACGAGGAGCACGCCGGACGGCGACGAGCTGGAGCTGCTGCGCGGCGCGCACGCGCGCACGCGCGCGGCCGTCCCCCGCCCCCAGTTCAACGGCATCCACGTCACCTGGGACGACCTGACCCGCGACCCCGCCGCCTGCGGAGCGGTCCCCTCCGTCATCGGCGGCCGGTTCCGTTCGCGCGCGAGCGCCGACGTCAACCCCGTGACCTGGCACATCCTCGCCGAGCACGGCGTGACCATGCGGGGCCCCCACCCGGTCGAACTGGACGTGTGGGACGAGCCCGAGAGCATGCGCGCCTGGTCCCTGGGCTCCCTGGACGAGCAGTGGCGCCGCTGGCGCGAGAAGGCCGGCCGCCTGGTCACCCCGCGCGGCCTGGCCGTCCTCGGTTCCCTGGCGCCCTCCTGGAGCGTGCTGAGCGTCAGCCGCCTGCACTTCACCCTGAAGACCGGGGAGATCACCTCCAAGTCGGGCGCGGGCGCCTACGCCCTGCACGCCTTCCCGGAGAAGTGGCAGCACATCGTCAACGAGTGCCTGCGCGTGCGCCGCAACGCCGGCGCGCCCTCGCTGTACGAGAGCGCGCTCGCCCGCCGACGGGCCGCCCTGGACTACATCGAGATGGTCCTGGACGACTCCCTGCGCCCCGGCCTGGCCGCCTGAGCGCTCCACTCCCCCGCTCGCACCGGTCCCGGGGGACGGTGGGCGCGTTTCCGGCTCGCCCGACTAATCTGGGATTCATGACCATGCGCCCCATCGTCCGCTTCGGCGACCCCGTCCTCGTCACTCCGACCACCCCCGTCACCCGGTTCGACCAGCACACCGAGGCACTGGTCCGGGACCTCCTCGAAACGGTCGAGGCCCCCGGCCGGGCCGGCCTGGCCGCCACCCAGATCGGGGTGGGGCTCCGCGTCTTCAGCTACAACGTGGAGGACCGGATCGGCTACGTGATCAACCCCGAGATCGCGGAGCTCTCGGAGGAGGTCCAGGACGGCGAGGAGGGCTGCCTGTCCGTCCCCCGGCTCTGGTACCCGACCAGGCGGGCCGAGCGCGCCGTCGTCACCGGGGTGGACCTGCGCAACGAGCCGGTCACCGTGGAGGGCACCGGGCTGATGGCCCGCTGCCTCCAGCACGAGACCGACCACCTCGACGGCATGGTCTACGTCGAGCGCCTCGACCCCGACACCCGCAAGCGCGCGATGCGTGACATCCGCCGCTCCGACTGGTTCATGCCCGCCTCCCCGGACGCTCCCCCGGCGCCCGTCGGCCTCCGGCTCCCCAGCGCCTTCGGCGGAGCGGGCTGAGGCCGCCGCCCCGCCGTGCGGTCCGGACCGGCAGGGGGTGCCGGTCCGGTCCCCCGCTCCGGGTATCTTCGGACACATCCCCCTACCCCCCGCAGTCACGTGAGTCAACGCACTAGGCACGTCACGCCACGATCTCGTAAGGTCTGCTGAGCATCCGGCACCCCGCGGCGCCCCCGCACCGCGCCGCAGGCCCACCGGACGCACCCGGACCGCCCTCGGAGCACACATGACGACCACTCCTCCCCGCAACCCGCGCGGCACCCGTGCCGCCATGTCCCTCGCCGCCGTCACGACGGCGCTCCTCATCGGCCTGCCCGGCACCGCGCAGGCCGAGCCCGGCGACGACGAGGTGGACATCGACGAGCTGACCCAGCGGGCCGAGGAGCTGGAGGAGAGCTACGACGGGGAACTGATCCAGTTCACCGAGATCAAGGGGCGCGTCGAGCAGGCCGAGGAGGACCTGGAGGAGGTCGAGTCCCGCCTGGACGCGTCGCGGGCGGGTGTGTCGACCATCGCCTCCGCCCAGTACAAGAACGAGACCGGCCTCGACCCCGCGCTCCACGCCATGTTCTCCAGCGACCCGGAGGAGATGTTCAGCGACGCCGCGACCCTGTCCTACCTGGGGCAGAGCCAGTCGGAGCAGATCTCCGAGCTGATCGACACCCGCGACGAGGCGGCGGAGGTCGCCGAGGGCCTGCGGACGGAGATGGCGGACGCCGAGGAGCTCATCGAGGACCTGGAGGCGCAGCGCGAGGACGTCGAGGAGCGCATCGCCGAGTACGAGGAGGAGCAGGTCCCCGAGACCCCGGGCACCGGCAGCATCCCCGACAGTGCGATGGGCTGGGGCTGGAGCGGGGCGACCCCGCGCATGGCCGCCATCCGCGACGAGATCGTCATGCGGTTCGGCGCCCCCTACCCGGTGGGCTGCCTGCGCTCCAGCGCGGACGACCACGGCGTGGGCCAGGCCTGCGACTTCATGATGAGCTCCGGGGGCGCGATCCCCTCGGCGGAGAACCAGGCGCTCGGCACCCAGATCTCCCAGTACGCGATCGACAACGCCGACAGGCTGGGCGTCAAGTACATCATCTGGGAGCAGCAGATCTGGCAGGCCGGTTCGTGGACCTGGATGAGCGACCGGGGCGACAACACCCAGAACCACTACGACCACGTGCACATCTCGTCGTACTAGTGGCGGGCCGGCCTCCCGGCCGACCGGCGGGGCACGGCCCGAACCCGGAACTCAGCGGTTCCGGCGGCGACAGCGCCCACCCGCCGACGGCTACGGCGCCGAGCCCCTCGGACCCGGCGAGTCCCGTTGGGCGGCGGGGCGCGGACCGCGGCGCGTGAACGCGAACGGGACGGCCGCCAGGAGCGCCACCGCCGTCAGCGCGAACGCGGGAACGTAGCCGAACAGCTGGATCAGCAGCCCCAGGAGCATCGCCCCCGCTCCCGAGCCCGCGTCGTAGCCGATGTTCCACACCGCGCTGGCCCGGCCGTAGCCCGAGGGGCCGGCGCGGTTCAACATGAGGGTGACGGTCTCGTTCTGGACGGCGCCGAAGCCGAGACCGAACACCATGGCTCCCAGGAGCACCAGCAGGACCGTCCCGGCGCCCAGCCCTCCCCCTCCGTCGCCGTGCGACCACAGCGCCGCGGTGACCAGGGCCATGCCGAGGGCCGCGCCCGCGGTGCCCGGCAGCAGCAGGAGGGTGCGCCGGTGAAGGTCGTGCAGCATCCCGGCGGTCCACCGGCCCGCGACGACCGCCAGGGCGTAGGCGGCCAGGGCCCCGCCGACCAGCCACGCGGCCTGCTCGAACGGGATCGCCAGGAAGGTGATGACCGCACTGGCCGCGGAGGCGGTCAGCAGCATCAGGACCAGCGGGGCGGCGAGCGCCAGCAGCAGCGGCAGCCCCGAGGGCGCGTCCGCCGTGGCCGCGGCGGCCCGCGCGGGGCTCCGCAGCGCCGCCCGGTTCCGGCCGCCGTCGGCGAACCAGACGCCCCAGGCCAGCAGGGCCCCCACCACCGAGCACAGGCCGGTGATCCAGAACGCGGCGGCGAACCCGGCGTTGAGGGCGAGGGCCACACCGCCCGGCAGGATGAGCACCTGCGGCAGGCCGACCGCGAGCCCGTAGTAGCCGGTGGCCCGCCCGACCTGGCTGTGCGGGACCAGCCGCGCGGCGAGCGCGGTGCCCGCGACGCTGACCATGCCGAAGCCGACGCCGCGCACCGCCGAGACGGCGATGAGCGGCCCCAGGTCCGCGGTCAGCGCGAACAGCGGGGTCGGCAGGCCCATGACCAGGGCCCCCACGGGGAACGCCCAGCGGTAGCCGCCCCGCTCCAGCAACCAGGGCATGGCGAGCTGGGTGAGCACCGTCGTCAGCATGAAGGCGCCGGTGGTGCTCCCGGCCCCGAACTCGCCCGCTCCCCCGCGCGTGGCCCACAGGGGCACCAGGGGGAGGACCGCCGCGAACCCGCAGAGGGCGAAGGCCGTGGCCGCGATGAGCAGCGCGAAACCCCTGCCCCGGAGGCCGGGCAGGTCGGCGGTGGTGAACTCGGCGGGTGTCGACCCGTTCCCGGAGGAGGACGAAACAGATCGGATCATCCGTCCTTTGTAGTGCACGGGCAGACGCCTGTCGATGCCGCCGCCGACCGGTCGGCGCGGCCCGCGCCGGGGCCGCGGGGTCAGTCCCCGGGGGCGATCCGCTCGCCGATCCAGTCCCTGAGGCGTACGGCCAGTTCGGGGGTGACGGCGCGCTCGGCGTGCCCCATCCCCGGGACGAGCCACAGCTCGCGGGGCTCGCGGGCCGCGTCGTGGATGGCGGTGGCGTGGGAGACGGGGAAGTAGCTGTCGGCCTCGCCGTGCACGACCAGGAGCGGTGTCGGGGAGACCTCCCCGGCGAGCTGGCGGGGTTCGGCGGGCTTGGGGTCCCAGTCCCGGTCGATGACCCTCACCTTGCGGAAGCTGCGCAGGAAGAAGCGGCCCGCGGCGCGCCCGATCCCGAGGTGGAGCAGGCGCATCCTGCGCGTGCCCCGGTAGTACCAGCGGCTGGGGCCGCTGACCGAGACCGCGGCGGCGATCCCGCCGTAGATGGCGGCATGGCGTACCACGACGGCGGCGCCCATGGAGAACCCGACGGCCGCGACGGACGTGTAGCCGAGCTCCCGCAGGCGGGCGACGACCGCCTCCAGGTCGTGGATCTCCTCGTTGCCGACGGTGCTGCGCCCGCCGGAGCCGTGGTGGCCGCGGAAGTCGAAGGTCATCACGTCGCCGACGGGGAGGAACGCCTCCGCGATGGCGCGCGTGTACGGGCTCCGGTGGGTACCGGTGAACCCGTTGGCGAGGACCACCGCCGCGGTGCGGGACCCGGTGCCGTGCAGGAGCACGGCGTCGATCCCGACCCCGTCCGCCGTGGTCAGCCGGAACCGGCTCTCGCGGGGACGGTCGACGGGGGCGTCAATGGCATCGGACACCCCTCCATCGTGCCCGATCACGTCCGGGGGCCGGCGTCCGGCCCCCGGTTGTGGCCCCCGTCGCCGTACCTGTGCTCGATCCACTCGTCGGGGTACAGGTGTCGTCCGCCGTGCTCCGGGGCCTCCGGGGCGCGGCCGTGCGCGCCGCCCGGCCCGCCGTGGGGGCCGGGGTCCCTGCGGTAGGGGTCCGCGGCGGACGGACCGTGTCCGCCGTGCCCGGACGCCTCGCCCCAGGACGGGGCGCCGTGCGCGGCGCCGCCGGTCGGCGCGGGCCCGCCCCATGCGGGGGTTCCGTGCGCTGGCCCGCCGCCGTACGGCCCGCTCCACCCCTGTCCGGCCGGGTCGCCGCCGTGCCGCGGCCCGCCCTGGACCGGCCCGCCCTGGACCGGACCGTCCCAGGACGGGGCGCCGTGCGCGGGGGTCCCGCCGACAGCCGGACCCTCCCACCCGCCCGACGCGTCACCGTACGGCCCACCGTTCAGTGCGGTCCCACCTGCGCCTGCCGCCGCTCCGGGGGGCGGCGGGCCGCCGGGGCCCGGCCCGCCCTGCGCGGAGCCGTCCGCCCGGTGGCCCTGCGCGGGGGGCGCCCCGAAGGCGCGGGCGCCGTGCGGCGGGGTGCCTCCGTGCCCGCCGGGCGGGGTCAGGTGGTGGTGCTCCGAGGGGGCCGGGAGCTCGTCGCCGACCGGGGGCACCGCCCCGGTGCCGCCGGAGGCGGGCCCGTCCCCGTACCCGTCGTACCCGTCCTCGTAGCCGGCGTCCCCGTACCCGTCCTCGTAGTCGTCGCCGTAGTCGTCCTCGTAGTCGTCGCCGTAGTCCTCGTGGAGGCGCTCGCCCTCCTCCCGGACGGCGGGGGGCGGGAAGACCAGCGAGCGCAGGTCGAGCGCCACGTGCACGACGACCGGCACCCAGATGCTGCCCGTGCCCAGGTACAGGACCGTGAAGAGGGTTCCCGACGTGCCGGCGCTGACCAGGCCCCACCAGCCCTGGTAGAGGTGCGCGACGGAGAAGAGGGCGACCGACAGCACGGCCGCCATCCACAGCGGCGCCCCCAGACCCGCGACGAGGGCGATGAACAGGCCCCGGTACAGCAGTTCCCCGAACACGCCCCCGGTGACGGCGACTCCGCCCGCCATCGCCCGCTCCGCGGTGGTACGCGGCACGAGGAGCCCGCGCCCGCGCTCCGGCTCGGGGAGGGTCATCGGGGCCGCGGCGGCCCTGCGCCCCCGGTGTCCGGTGGCCCGTCGGCCCGCGGCCGGGTTCCCGGCGTCCGCGCCGGGCCCGGTCCGCTCCGCGTCCTCAGGCCCCTCCGGGTCTCCCGGAGAGGCCCCCTCCCGGGCTCCGGGCAGGTCCGCGCGTCCGTTCCCGCGCCCCCGCCGGCCGCCCGCGGCCCGTCGGCCCCCGCCCTTGCGCGAGGAGCGTCCGGCCGTCCCCGGCAGGTTCACGGGCAGCCCGTTGACCAGGACCCACATCGCGGCGAGGGCGACCAGGCCCCCGACCGCGCCGCCGACGACCGGCCCCCAGGCGTCGGGCAGCCTCAGCCCGAGGTCCGAGGGGAGCAGGTCCGGCGAGAGCAGCAGGACGAGGAGGACGACCAGGCCCCAGAGGACGTGGACCGCCATGGTGACGGCGTGCACCTGTGTCAGCGCGCGTACGTCACCGCCCCGCCTGCCGGAAAGCCACGTGAAGGCCTTCCTGCCGAGGAGGGGCTCGCCGACCGCCGCGAAGAGGAGCAGCAGGACCGTGAGGACGGTCCCGGCGAAACTGAAGTGAGGAAGAGTCTCCGACCATGGCACGGGGCAATAGTAGGGGTCCGAAACACGTCATAGTGCACATGCCGGATTCCGAAGCCGCCGCCCCCTTGCCGTTGAGCCCGGGAAGAGTGACGGTAGAAGTGTCACAGGTCACCTTGCGGACGGTGACGTCCGGCCCGCCGTGACCACCGCCCCACGGATCCCGAAGGGCTGGGCAGCAGGGATGGCAGACCGAGCCGTACACGTGCCGGAGGCCGACAGGCCCCAGGACATCCGCAACATCGCGCTGGTCGGTCCGCCCGGCGCCGGGAAGACGAGCCTGGTCGAGGCGCTGCTCGTCGCCGCGGGGGAGATCGGCCGCCCCGGCAGCGTGGAGGAGGGGACGACGGCGAGCGACCACGACGGCGTCGAGGTCCGCCAGAAGAGGTCGGTCCACCTGACGCTCAACCCGGTGACGGTCGACGGGGTCAAGGTGAACCTGCTGGACACCCCCGGGTACGCGGACTTCATCGGGGCGATGCGCGCGGGGCTGCGCGGCGCGGACGCCGCCCTGTTCGTCGTCTCCGCCCTGGACGGCGTGGACGGCCGCACGCGCGTGCTCTGGGAGGAGTGCGCCGCGATCGGCATGCCCCGGGCCGTGGCCGTCACCAGGATCGACCACCCCCGCGCGGACTACGACGACGTGGTCGCCCGGTGCCGGGAGTCCTTCGGCCCCGGCGTCCGCCCCGCCTACCTCCCGGCCTACGAGGGGAGCGGGGACGACCGCCGCGTGGTCGGCCTCTGGGGGCTCGTCTCCGAGCGCTACCACGACTGCCAGGGCTCCCCTGCGGGAAGCGGGACCGGTGGCGGGACGGCGCCGTCCCCCGCCCCGCGCCCGGTCCCGGACCGGGTCCGGGAGGCCGCGGGACCGCTCCGGGAGGCCCTGGTCGAGGAGGTGATCACCGGGAGCGGGGACGAGGTCCTCATGGACCGCTACGTGGAGGGCGGCGAACTCGACCCGGACCTGCTCGTCGCGGACCTCCAGAAGGCCGTCGCCGCGGGCGGCCTCCACCCTGTCATCGCCGTCAGCACCACCACGGGCGTGGGCGTGCGGGAGCTGCTGCACGAGCTGCCGCTGTCGTGCCCGGACCCCACGCGGCGCCCGTTCCCTTCGGTCGCGACCCCGGAGGGCAGGCCGGTGCCCGGGCTGTCCTGCGACCCCGGCGGCCCGCTCGTCGCGGAGGTCCTCAGCACGGCGGCCGACCCGTACGTGGGCAGGGTGAGCCTGGTACGCGTGTTCTCGGGGACGCTGACCCCGGACTCCGCCGTCCACCTGCACGGCCACGGGGTCCCCTGCGGGCTCACGGGCACGGTCGAGCTGGACCGGGTCGGCAACGACGAGCGCGCGGGCGCCCTGGCGGTCCCGCTGGGGCGGGGGAGCCGACCCGTCGGACGGGCCGTCGCCGGGGACCTGTGCCTGGTGGCGAGGCTTCCGGACGCACGCACCGGCGACACGCTCTCCGATCCCGGCCGCCCGCTGCGGGTGTCGCCGTGGCGGTTCCCGCAGCCGCTGCTGCCGGTGTCGCTGGCCGCCGCGTCCTCCGCCGACGAGGACAAGCTCTCGCAGGCGGTGGCGCGGCTGGTGGCGGAGGACCCGTCGCTGCGGGTCGAGGTGAACCCGGAGACCCGCCAGATGGTGCTGTGGAGCCTGGGCGAGGCGCACCTCGACGCCGCCCTCGACCGGTTGGAGCACCGGCACGGGGTGCGGGTGGAGACCGGTGGGGTGAGGGTCCCGCTGCGGGAGACCTTCGCGGTCCCGGCCCAGGGGCTGGGCCGCAACGTGAAGCAGAGCGGCGGGCACGGGGAGTTCGGCGTCTGCCGGATCCGGGTGGAGCCGCTGGCCCCGGGTTCGGGCCTGGAGTTCGTGGACGAGACCGTCGGCGGCGTGGTGCCCCGGCAGTTCGTGCCGTCGGTGGAGAAGGGCGTCCGCGCCCAGATGGCGGACGGCGTGGAATCCGGGTATCCGCTGGTGGACATCCGGGTGACGCTGTACGACGGCAAGGCGCACCCGGTGGACTCCTCGGACGCGGCCTTCCAGAAGGCGGGGCGCCTGGCGCTCAGGGACGCCGCCGCGGCCGGCGGGCTGGCGGTGCTGGAGCCCGTGTCCGATGTGGCGGTGGAGGTGGACGACTCCTACCTGGGCCCGGTCCTGAGCGACCTGTCGGCCCGGCGGGGCAGGGTGGTCGGCACCGGGACGGCGTCGGGCGGCAGGGCGGTGGTGCGGGCGGAGGTCCCGGAGCTGGAGATCACCCGGTACGCGGTGGAGCTGAGGTCGGTCTCGCACGGCACCGGGGTGTTCACCCGGGAGTACCTGCGCCACGAGCCGCTGCCGCCGCAGGCGGCGGCGAGGCTGTCCCGGGCCGGCCGGGGCTGACGCGCGGCGGCCCCTCCCCGGGGGCGGACGGGCGCCCGCGCCGCCGCACGCGGCCGGACCGCCTCCCCGCCGGGCGGGCCCGGACGCCCCTCGGGGCCGGGGAACGGCACGGCGCCTAGAAGACGCGCCCCGGGCGGCTGCGGTCGGCCAGCGCCGCGAACCGGAACGTGTTCACCGGGTGGCTGGACAGGAGGTTGACCAGGAGCACGAAGAACCCCGTGTCGGTCCGCGCCCGCGCGGCGATGTCGTCGAAGTCCACCGACGGGTACAGGTACTTGCCCACCGCGAGGGCCCTCAGCCCCTGCATGCCCTCGGGGCAGAACGCGTAGGCGTGGTTGTCCGCCGTGTACTCCTGGGCGCGTCCCAGGGAGCTGCCGACGCCGGGGATCACGTTCGCCACCGAGACGCCGAAGTGCCGCCAGAACGACGTGTGGCCCGCCGCGATGTGCCCCACCTCGTGCCCGATCACGAACCGCAGGGCGTCGGGGTCGGCGAGGCGTCCGCCCACCTCGAACAGGTCGCTGTTGATCGCCACGTAGCGGCGGAACCCGTGCCCGGAGGCGTAGGCGTTGATCACGCCGTTGCCGAGCACGACGTACGCCTCGGGCGCCTGCGGCATGCGGAACGCGGCGGCGGCCTCGACGACCATCCGGTACGCCTCGGGGAACTGGTCCTCGGTGATGCGGACCCCGTTGACCCTCTGCCTGGCGTACAGCTGCCCGCGCACGAAGTACACGAGCGCGGGCAGGCTGAGCAGGAGCAGCGGTTCGTTCGGGTCGCCGGAGTAGGCGCGGCTGACCGCGCCCACCACGGCGAACACGGTCACCGCGACGCAGGCCACGAGGACGGGGATCTCCCGGGGGTGGCGCAGGGACCCGCGCAGGCGGCGGTCGGCCCACCGCCAGGGGCCGTGCCCCATCCGCCGTCAGAGACGGTACTCGGCGTCGGGCAGGTCGTCGTCGGGCCCGTGGGGCGGCGGAGCGTGGTGGGCGCTGCCCCGGGGCGGCGGACCGCCGTAGGACGGTCCCGCGGGAGGTCCCTGGGGCGGGCCCTGCGGGACGCCGTCGTCGTCGAGGATCGAGGCCATGTCCGTCGACAGGGTGGACTCCTCGGCCTTGTCGCTGCGCCACTCGTCGCGCAGCTCGTCGTCCTGCGCCCCCATCACGGCGTCCATGTCGGCGTCGTAGGTGGACTTGGCCGGGTCCTGCGCGGGGTCGGGCCAGGAGGAGGCCAGGAACGCGCTGTCGTAGGCGTCGTTGGGCTCGGGCGGCCCCGCCTGGGCCGGGCGGCCCCCGGGGGCGGGCAGGCCCTGCGGCGGACCGAACGGGTCGGACAGGGGGTCGGAGAGCGGGGCCGCCGGCTGCGGGGCGGTCTCGCCCCGGGCGGGGGCGCCGCCGAACGGGTCGACCGGGTCTCCGGCGACCGCGCGCGGCTCGTGGACCGCGTCGGGGGCCGGCCCCGGGAAGGCCGCGCCGGCCGGGGCCGAGGAGGCCCCGCCCCGCGCCCCGTCGGCGCCCAGGTAGGACAGGGCGGCGACGGTGATCGCCGCGAGCCCCGCGCGCAGGGTGGGTTCGCGCGCGGGCGCGAAGAACGGCGAGTGGTTGCTGGGGACGTTGCCCATCTTCTCGTACGGGGTGTCGCCGGGCGCCGCCTCCCACACGTCGTGGGGCGTGGCGCCGACGAACCAGAACACGTACGGGATGGGCTGGGGGTCGCCGGGGAGGCCGAAGTAGTTGAAGTCCTCCGTGCCGGGCGAGGGGTCCGGCAGGTGGATCACGTAGTCCTCGCCGAAGTAGGCGTGGTGGGCCGCGGCCACCTCCGCCGAGCAGGTGGCGTCGTTGCGGGTGACGCCGCAGGAGACGAACATCTCGATGTCGGGCTCGCGGGCGGCCCCGGACGCCGCGGCCTCGGCGCGCACGATCCGCTCGATGGCGGACTCCAGCTGGTCCGCGACGTTGTCGTTGAGGGCCCGGGTGTTGATCTCCAGGTAGGCCTCGTCGGGGATGATGTTGGCCTTCGTCCCGGCCTGGATCCTGCCGACGGTCAGGACCGCCATCTCGCTCGGGCTGATCTCCCGGGAGACCACGCCCTGGAGGCGGGTGACGATGTTCGCGGCGATGACCACCGGGTCGACGGTGGTGTGCGGCTGGGAGGCGTGGCCGCCCTCGCCGTGCACGCGCACCCGGTAGGCGCGCGAGGCGCCCAGGATGATCCCGGCGCGGTGGGAGATGAGTCCGGCGGGCTGCGGGCCGAGGTGCTGGCCGAGGATGACGTCGGGGCGGCCGAAGCGGTCGTAGAGGCCGTCGGCGAGCATCGCCTGGGCGCCGTCGAGGGTCTCCTCGGCGGGCTGGGCGACGATCATGACGGTGCCGGCCCACTCGTCGCGGGTCTCGGAGAGGAGGTCGGCCGCTCCCACGAGGCAGGCGGTGTGGGCGTCGTGTCCGCAGGCGTGCATGACGGGGACCTCGACGCCGTCCTCGTCGGGGGCGCGGGTCGTGCTCGCGTACGGGAGGCCGGTCTTCTCCTCCAGGGGGAGCGCGTCCATGTCGGCGCGGAGCATCACCGTGGGTCCGGGGCCGTTGCGGAGAATGCCCACGACACCGGTGCCGCCGATCCCCTTGTGGACCTCGTACCCGGTCCGGGTGAGCCACTCGGCGACGCCGCTGGCGGTCCGCTGCTCGGCGTGGGAGAGTTCCGGGTTCTTGTGCAGATCGACGTAGAACCCCTCCACGAGCGGGAAGAGCTCGTCGAGGAGTCGCATGACCACGCTCCCGTGCTGGGCTGCACGGTCGGGGTCCACCGCGTGCGGCACGGTTTCCACCGCCTTCTTCCGTATCTCGACTGGACGGGCACTGCCTGACGGCTCAGCCTAGCGGCGCGGTCGTCACGGCCACACACCGACACGTTCACCCAGCGTCCGCCACGGTCCCGCAGATGGGTTAGGGTCTGCACACGGAAAGCCATCCCCGCCCGAGCCGGTCACATTACGTGTGTCCCGCTCGTCCCGTCCTCACCGTGCGTACGGAAGGACCCGGGGAACTTTCCACAGATTTGGGAGAACCGCTGGCGTACCTTGCAACATCACAGTAAGGTAACGCAGCACATGCTGATTCATCCGACCTTCCGGTGCCTCCCCTCGCGCGCCAAGCGGCACCCTCTCATCCGAGCCCCGGCCCCCGAGGCCGGCCCAGACCCCTTCCACGGGGTCCGTCGGACCACGAACCCGCCCGAGAAAACAGTGATCTACGGAGTCCACTCGTGGCCTCATCCATGACCAGTCCGGCCTCCCGCCCTCCGGAACCCGGGCAGGGCGCGACCACCGGGGGTCCCGCCCCCGAGACCGTCCAGGCACCGGGGCGCGACGCCCGGCTGGACAACGCCAAGTTCATCCTCATCGCGCTGGTCGTCGTCGGCCACGCGATCGAGCCCCTGAGGGACCACGGGCCCACGGGCGCCCTGTACTACTGGATCTACTTCTTCCACATGCCCGCGTTCATCATGATCAGCGGGTACCTGTCGCGGTCCTTCGACGCCTCGTCGAACCGCGTGGAGAAGCTGGTCCTGACGGTGGCCGTCCCGTACCTCATCTTCTGGACGATCCACCAGACCATCTACTTCTTCGAGCGCGGCGGCCTTCCCGACGCGGCCTCGGTGCTCAAGCCGACCTGGACCCTGTGGTTCCTGGTCGCGCTCTTCCTCTGGCGCCTGAGCGTGCCGGTCTGGAAGCAGCTGCGCTGGCCCGTGCTCATCGCCGTGGTCGTCTCGATGTTCGGCGCCACCGCGAGCCTGGGCGAGACGCTCTCCATGGGCCGCGTCGTCAGCTTCCTCCCCTTCTTCGTGCTGGGGCTGAGCCTGCGGCGCGAGCACTTCGCCCTCCTGGACCGGCTGTGGGTGCGGATCCTGTCCGTGTTCGTGCTCGGCATGACGGCCGTGCTGGCCGTGCCCATCTCCGACCGGCTGAGCCGCGACTGGCTCTTCTGGAAGGACAGCCTCACCGACCGGGACATCGACCCGCTCCTGCCCAGCTTCGGGATCCGGCTCGCCTTCATGGGCCTGGCCCTGCTGATGACCGTCGCGGTGCTGGCGCTCACGCCCAAGCAGCGCACCTGGTTCACCTCCCTGGGCGCGTACACCCTCTACATCTACCTCGGCCACTCGGTGGTCCTGCTCCTGCTCAAGGCCTCGCCCTGGTACGACGTGGTGGGCGGGCCGACGGGCACGGCGATCACCGCCGCGGGTGCGGCGGCCCTGACACTGCTGCTGTGCACCCCGTGGGTGCGCAAGTGCATGCAGTGGGCGGTCGAACCCCAGCTGACGTGGTTCCTGCGCAAGGACTCCACGCTCCGCCCGGAGAACCGCGAGCGCGCGCGCAAGGACGGCGGCCCGGGCGACCCGAAGAAGAAGGAGACCGCCGGGGTCTGAGGCGGGCCCCGCCGGCCCGACAGGACGGCGTCCGGGCCGCCGCGGAGCGGGATCGCGGAGGCCGGGCCGTCCGTCGGTTGCCATGGGGCGCGAGGGGAACACGGGGACACAGGGAATCGGATACGGGGAAGGGGCGGTGCGCTTTCGCGCACCGCCCCTTCTTCGTCCTCGGAACCGGCCGGGTTCAGCTCCCGCCGGAGGCCGTCTCCGCGGGGGCCGCCGCGACGGCGCCGGAGGCGAGCAGCTGGCGGCGGCGGGCCTCGAACCTGCGCGTGTCCTTCCACAGCCGCAGGACCAGGACGACCTCGAAGAGGGCGAGCGCCAGGACGGAGAACACCGCGGTCGGGATGATCAGGCTGTTCAGCGGCGTGAACAGGGCGACCACGACGGTCATCGGGGCCACCACGCACAGGAACATCTCGAACTCGATGCCGCTGAACAGGTGGGGCCGCACCCTGTTCCGGAGCAGGAAGTCGCGCACACGCGGGTAGAAGCCGGTCGGGGCCGGGGCGTCCGGGCGCGCGGGGGCGTCCGCCATCTCGTCGTCCTCCGGGTCCCCGTCGCCCAGGCCCGCCGCGGGCTGTCCCGGCCGCGTCTCGCCCGAGAGCTCCGCGATGGTCTGGTGCATGGCCCGGCGGGTCTTGGCGACCTGGGAGCCGTTGAGGTAGCGCAGCAGGTCGAAGAAGACCACGACCGGCGCGACGATCAGGTAGGCGGCGTTCCCGGTGACCGCCCACTGGGTGACGAGGAGCGCCATGACGCAGCCGAAGAACCGGATGCGGTCGAACACGAAGTCGACCCAGCTGCCGAAGACCGAGCCGTTGCCCTTGAGGCGGGCGATCTTGCCGTCCATGCAGTCCAGCACGAAGCTGAGGTGGAACAGCAGCCCGCCCAGCACCAGCCAGCCCCAACCGGTCCCCTCGACGAAGGCCGGGGCGACGAAGCAGAGGGCGGAGAGCAGACCGAGGACGCCGGCGCCCAGCGTCAGCTGGTTGGGGGTGATGCCGGTGCGGTTCGCGGTCCAGACCACGAGACGCCCTGCGAGGGGATCGACCAGGAAGACCGTCCACCAGGCGTCCTTCGCCTTGTAGGTCTCTTCCTTGACTTGCGCGAACGTGAAACGCGGCATGCGGGCTCTCCAGGAGGGCACACTCCCCCCGGAGCCCCGGCCGCTCCACCGTTCAACGAAGCGCTGACCAGGGCAGGGGAGAGGGCTGTATCGGCGGGAATCGAGTCATCATGCCAGATCGAGGGTCGTCCGACCTAATCGGTGACGGCATACTTGACTGGTAAGAGGGGGATCAACAGGCGGCCGTGTGCGGGAGCAGCGGATGGTCCACCCCCTTCGGTCTCGACCGAGGTAGAGGCATTGCGTTTTCTCAACGACCAGGTCCCGCAGCAGGACCTGACCTACAGCGACGTGTTCATGGTCCCGAACCGGAGCGCGGTGGGCTCCCGGCTCAGCGTGGACCTGTCGTCCCCGGACGGCACCGGCACCACCATCCCCCTGGTCGTGGCGAACATGACGGCGGTCGCCGGGCGCCGCATGGCCGAGACCGTCGCCCGGCGCGGCGGCATCGCGGTCATCCCGCAGGACATTCCCATCGAGGTGGTGTCCGACGTCGTCTCCTGGACCAAGCAGCGGCACCTGGTGCACGACACCGCCATCACCCTCAACCCGACCAGCACCGTCGGCGAGGCCCTCAACCTGCTGCCCAAGCGGGCGCACAACGCCGTGATCGTGATCGACGGGGCCCGCCGCCCCGTCGGCGTGGTGACCGAGGCCGACTGCGCGGGCGTGGACCGCTTCGCGCAGCTGCGCGACGTGATGTCCGCGGAGCTGCTGACCATCCCCGCGGACACCGAGCCGCAGGAGGCCTTCGGGAGGCTGCACGACTTCCGCCACCGGCTCGCGCCGGTCGTGGACGGGGAGGGCGCCCTGGTCGGCGTGCTCACGCGAACGGGCGCGCTGCGCTCCACCCTGTACACGCCCGCCGTGGACGCGGGGGGCCGCCTGCGCGTGGCCGCCGCCGTCGGCATCAACGGGGACGTGGCGGGCAAGGCCGCCGACCTGCTGGCGGCCGGCGCCGACACCCTGGTCATCGACACCGCGCACGGCCACCAGGAGAAGATGCTCTCCGCCATCGCCACGGTCCGCGCCCTCGCGCCGAAGGTGCCGATCGTGGCCGGCAACATCGTCACCGCCCGGGGCACCCGCGACCTCATCGAGGCGGGCGCCGACATCGTCAAGGTCGGCGTGGGCCCGGGCGCGATGTGCACCACCCGCATGATGACGGCCGTCGGCCGGCCCCAGTTCTCCGCCGTCCTGGAGTGCGCCGAGGCCGCGGCCGACCTGGGCAAGCACGTGTGGGCGGACGGCGGCGTGCGCCACCCGCGCGACGTGGCCCTCGCCCTGGCCGCGGGCGCGTCCAACGTGATGGTGGGCTCCTGGTTCGCCGGGACCTACGAGTCCCCGGGCGACGTGATGCGCGACGCCGAGGGCAGGCAGTACAAGGAGAGCTTCGGCATGGCGTCGGCCCGCGCGGTCCGCCTGCGCACCGCCGACGACTCCCCGTTCGAGCGGGCGCGCAAGGCCCTGTTCGAGGAGGGGATCTCCACGGGCCGCATGTACCTGGACCCGGAGCGGCCCAGCGTGGAGGACCTGATCGACCAGATCATCGCGGGCGTGCGCAGCTCGATGACGTACGCGGGGGCCACGTCGCTGGCGGAGTTCCGCGAGCGGGCCGTGGTGGGCGTGCAGAGCGCCGCCGGGTACAACGAGGGGCGCCCGGTTCCCACCAGCTGGTAGCCCGGACGCCCGGGGGCGCGCGGACGCACGCCCCACGGGCGGGGCGGTCCGCACCGCCGTTCCGACGGCCCGCGCGAGCCTCCGTCCGCGTCCCCTCGCGGGGGCGCCCCCGGCGCGGCCTACCCCTTGGCGGCGAGGACCGCCTTGCGGTGCTCGCCGCACAGCCGGTCGGCGTGCCTGACCGGCTCGGGGACGCGGTACTTCGGCGACAGGCGCAGCACCAGCTCGGCCGAGCCCTCCAGGTCCACGCGGTGCCCCACGGACACGTAGACGGGCTTGACGCCGGCGCGGGTGCGCAGGACGCGCCCGATCACCTCCGCGCCCTCCCGGGCCAGCGCGGGCGAGTCGGGGACCACCTCGGAGCGTCCCGCCACCATGGGCGTCCACGACCCGCGCTCGTTCCCCGGCACGGAGTGCTTGCCGTACAGCACGGACTTGGCCGACCCGACCACCGGCAGGTCCAGCAGGACCCCCAGGTGGGAGGCGATCCCGAAGCGGCGCGGATGCGCCATCCCGAACCCGTCGCACAGGTACACGTCGGGGGTCGTCCGCAGCGCGCCCAGGGCCTCCAGGACGGGCGGCAGCTCGCGGAAGCCGAACAGCCCGGAGATGTAGGGGAACGTGGGCTCGGAGGAGATCGCGACGGACTCCACGACCTCCAGGGTCTGCACGTCCAGGATCACGGCCGCCGCCGACAGCGCGGAGTTGTCCGTGGCGTAGCTGACGTCCAGCCCGGCCACCAGCCGCACCGCGTCCACGTCCAGCGGCTCGACGCGCACGCGGTCCGCCAGCACGCGTTGGCGCGCGACGGCCTCCTTGGGGTCGTCTGGCCAGTTCTCGGGGTCGTCCAGCACCCGCGCGACCCGTTCGGCGATCTCCGACACCGTGTTCCCCCGTTCTCGCGGTTCCGATCGGTCCACCCGTCCAACCGTACGCGCACCGGGGTGCGGGCGCGCGCCGGGACGGCACGGCCCCGGCTCAGTCCCGGGGCGGCCCGGGGGCCTCGAAACGCTCGCCGTTCGCGGGGACGCCGACCCCCCGCCAGGTGAAGGGAACGCCCCGGGCGCGGTTCGGGTCGGCCCGGTCCATCAGCTGGAAGTGCAGGTGCGGCTCGGTGGTGTTGCCGGAGTTGCCGCACAGGGCGAGCGTCCGGCCCGCCCGGACGCGGTCGCCCTCGCGCACCCTGAGCGAACCGCGCTGCACGTGGGCGTAGAGGGCGAAGACGCCGCCCCCCAGGTCGAGCACCACGTGGTTGCCGATCACGGGTCCCGCCCCGCCGAGGCTGCGCACCGTCCCCTCGGCGAACAGGTAGGCGAGCGCCGGGTAGGAGTTGCGGCTCAGGTGGTCGCGACGGCGGTCGCAGGCGCGGACGACCACGGCGTCCGCCACGGTCAGCAGGGGTTCCCCGAAGGCCGGGAAGTCCCGGTTCCCCCGGACCGGGGGCCACCAGCCGAAGGCCGGGCGCTCCTCGGAGTCCTTCAGGACGTCGATCGCGTACTCCTGGCCGTAGGCGCGGGTGCCGTGGCTGGGGACGCGGTCCGCCGGGCTGTTCAGGGCGGTCCAGGCCCCGGCGACCGGCGGCGCCACCTCGACCGCGCGCGGGGGCGGCCCCCCGCGCGCCAGGCGGCCGAACAGCAGGTTCAGCGCCGCGAGCACTCCGAAAGCCGCCAGGGCGGCCACGTTCCACCACCCGGAGAGGTCGAGGAGCTCCCGGGCCAGGACCACCCCCAGCAGCGCCGCACCGCTCCACAGGAACAGGAGCGAGCACACTCCGGCCGCCGTCCGCATGGCATCCCTCCTCCGGGCGGCACGGGACCGCCCCTCGTTTTTCCATAGTTTACGTACATACGGAATTACACACAAACTCGCCTCCAACCCCGTGCGAAGCGGCCGCCGGGCGCGTCGCGCTGTGCGACACCCCACAGCGGCGGATGCTCGGACAGGGACCCCGGGCGCAGTAGCGTGGAGCCGCTGGTTTTGCACTGACTGGTCAGTTTAAAAAGTGGGGAGCGCAGATATGCGTCGGGCCACCGGAGCGCGCGTCCAGGCCGAGGGCGTCACGCTCGCCACACGCGAGGGCCCCGTCTACACCGGGGTCGGCTTCGTCGCCCGGCCCGGCACGCTCACGGTCTTCCAGGCCGACTCGGGCGGCGGTCGCAGCGCGCTGCTCCTGACCCTGACCGGCAGGATGAGGCCGTCGGAGGGAACCGTGTACGTGGACGGCCACGAGCTGCCCCGCCGGGCCCGCCGGGTCCGCCGGATCAGCTCGCTCGGACTGATGGAGGACGTCAACGCCCTCGACGACCGCCTCCGGGTGCGCGAACACCTCTCGGAGGGCCTGCTCCTGCGGATGCGGCCCGCCGCGAGGGGGCTGGCCGACGAGGCCATGGAGGCCGCCGACCTCGGGGAGCTGGACCGCCGCACCATGGTCAAGGACCTGTCCATGCTCGAACGGCGCCGCCTGGGCGTCGCCCTGGCCCTCCTCGCCGAGCCCCGGCTCCTGGCCGTGGACGACGTGGACGGCGGCCTGAACGGCGAGCACCAGGCCGCCATGTGGCGCACCCTCGAACGCCTCGCCGGGGAAGGGCCCACGGTGATCGCCACCTGCGCCGACGCCGACGCGCTGGACCGGGTCGCCGGACCGGACACCCAGGGCCCCGTCCCGATCCGGCAGGACCCCGCGCACGGGCCGGACGACCCGGCGGAGCACGAGGGCGGCGCGGACACCGGCCCCGCCCGGGCGCGCATCGACGACCTCCTCGACCGCGGGAAGGACGGTGACGGCAGTGAACAGGCATAAGAGGGGCAGACCGCGCATGCGGCCCTTCGCCGTGCCCCGGCTCGGGCTGCTCACCGTGCGCTCCTTCCTGCGCTCCCCGCTGCCCGCGGCCGCGCTGGCGGCGCTCGTGCTCATCCCGCTGCTCTACTCCGGCATGTACCTGTGGTCCTTCTGGGACCCGTTCGGCAGGATGCAGCACCTGCCGGTGGCGCTCGTCAACGAGGACCGGCCCGTGGAGGTGGACGGCCGGGAGATGGACGCCGGCGGCGAGCTCACCGACACGCTCCTGGAGCGCGGGGACCTCGACTGGCGCCCGGTCGGCGCGGAGGAGGCCGCGCGCGGGGTCGCCGACGGGGACTACTACGTCTCCCTCACCATCCCCTCGCACTTCAGCGAGGACCTGTCCTCGCCCTCCCGGGACCGGGAGGCGCCGGTCCAGGCCATGCTGGAGGCGCACTACAACGACTCCAACAGCTTCATCGTGCGCCAGTTGGCGGGGAGCGCGTTCAAGGAGGTCCGCGACGCCGCCGCGGCGTCGGCGATCAGCGACTACCTCGACGAGATCTTCGTGGGGTTCAACGAGATCCACGGCAGGACCGAGGAGGCGGCCGAGGGCGCCGACGAGCTGTCCGGCGGCGCGGACAGCGCCGAGGAGGGGGCCGGTGAGCTGTCGACGGGCGTGGACGACGCCCACACCGGGGCCGGATCGCTGAGCAGCGGCCTGGACGAGCTGTACACGGGCTCCCGGTCCCTGGCCGCGGGCGCCGGCACCGCGTCCGAGGAGGTCTCCACCCAGGTGGAGAAGCTGGACGGGCTGGCCGACGAATGGCTTCCCCAGCTGGAGGAGGACATCCCCGCGATCCAGGAGCGCGCCGACACCGCCGCCGAGGTCACCGGCGCCCTGTCCACGGCCCTGGAGGAGCTGCCCGAGGAGATCGACACCGCCGGGCTCTCCGAGGTCGACGCCCGGCTGGCCGCCTTCCTCCGGGAGAACCCCGGCCTGGAGACCGAGAACCCGGATCTGTACACGCTGCTGCGCGACCTCCAGGGGGCCATGGACACCGCCCTGTCCGTCGCCGGGTACGTCGACGGGAACAGGGACGACATCGGGTCGGCCGCCGAGGAGGCCGCCGCCCTCAGCGAGCGCGCGGCCGCGCTCTCCGAGGACCTTCCCGACATGGTGGACCGGGCGGAGGAGGCCCGAGACAAGGTCGACGAGCTCGACGAGGGGCTGGCCGAACTCGCCGAGGGCTCCGCGGCCCTGCGGGACGGGCTGGCGGACGCCTCCGAGGGCGCCTCGGAGCTGGATTCCGGCCTGGGCCTGCTCAGCGGCGGCGCGGGCGACCTCCACGAGGGGCTGGGCCAGCTGGCGTCGGGGTCCGGAGAACTCGCCGAGGGGCTCGACGAGGGCGCAGGGGAGATCCCCACCTACTCCGACCGGGGCCGGTCCGACGCGTCCGCCGTGATGAGCGAGCCGATCCGGCTGGACAGCGAGATCTCCAACGAGGCCCCGAACTACGGGACGGGGTTCGCCCCGTTCTTCGTCCCGCTGTCCCTGTGGGTGGGGGCGATGGTGGTGTTCATGGTGCTGCCCGCGCTGTCCTCGCGGGCCCTGGCGTCCTCGGCCCCGTCGTGGCGGGTCGCCCTGGCGGGCCGGGTCGTCCCGCTGCTGCTCGGCGTGGGCCAGGTGGCGGTCACCCTGGGCGCGCTGCACCTGTTCCTGGGGCTGGAGGCCCGGAACTGGCCCCTGCTCGTCGCGTTCCTGGTGCTGACCTCGGTCGCGTTCACCGCCGTCGTGCAGTACCTCAACGTGCGGTTCGGGGCCGCGGGAAGGGTCGTCGCCCTCGCCCTCCTGGTGCTCCAGCTGACGTCGGCGGGCGGCACGTACCCGATCGAGACCAGCCCGGCGTTCTTCCAGGCCGTCGGCCCCTACCTGCCGCTGCACTGGGGCGTGACGGCGATGCGCGTCCTGCTCGGGGGCGGGGACCCGGACCTCGTGTGGAGTGCCTTCGGGGTGATGGGCCTGTGGCTGGTGGTACCGCTGCTCCTCACGTGGCTGGCAGTGGAGCGCAAGCGGGTGTGGACGATGTCCTCCCTCTACCCCGCGCTGAAGCTGTGACGGCCCGCCGTGGCGCGACCGGCGCCGACAGCGGCAGAATGGACCGGATGAGCACGAGCACCGAACGGCCGAGGAGCGGTCGCCGAGAGGCGACCCGGCACCGCCTGTTCGAGGCGGCCGTGGGCCTGATATCCGAACAGGGCTACGGCGCCACGACCGTGGACGAGATCGCCGAGCGCGCGGGGGTCGCCAAGGGCACCGTCTACTACAACTTCGGCGGGAAGAGCGAGCTGTACACGGCGCTGATGGAGTGGGGGGTGTCCCGGCTCGCCGACACGCTGAAGGACGCGGCGCCCCCCTCCGCCCCGCCCGCCGAGGCGCTCACCGCGGTCCTGCGCGCGGGGGTGGTGTTCATCGGCGAGCACGAGGCGCTCGCCCGGCTCCTGATGGCCGAGGCCTGGCGGACCAACCAGGCCTGGTACGCCACCGTCCGCCAGATCCGCACCGAGGCGATCGGGGTCATCTCCGGCCAGCTGGAACGGCTGGCCGCGGAGGGGGCCCTTCGACAGGGGGTGGACACGGGGCTCGCGGGATCCGCCCTGTTCGGCATGGTGGTCACCGTGGCCCTGGACTGGCGTACCCTCCAACCGGAAAGGCCGGTCGAGGAGATCCACGCGACCCTGGCCCACATGACCGACGGCCTGGTCGGCGCATCGTCGTCCGCACCGGAGCACGCCTGAGAGGACGCCCCCGTGGCCGACCTGTACCCCCTGCTCCCCTTCCTGGCCGGGGCCGTGATCCTCTGGATCGTCGCCCGGGACACGCGCCTCGAACTGCGGCTCGTCCGCCACGGCATGCGCGCCAAGGGCCGGGTGATCGGCTACAACGAGACCTCGACCGCCTCGCGCATGATCGTGCAGTTCCGTACCGAGGACGGGCAGGAGGTGCACGCCGAGCACGAGAACACCGGGTGGACGGCCTCCCGCGCCGGGGAGATCGTGACGGTGGCCTACGACCCGGACGAGCCCGCCAGGGCGCGCATCGTGTCCGCGCCGTGGCTGAGCCACTGGGTGCGGGGGCTGTTCGGCGGGCTGGGCGCGATCCTGATGCTCACCGGCCTCCTCCTGGGCTACCTCGCCTGGCGCTAGACCGGCTCCCGCGGGGGCCGGGCGGGGCCGGCGGAGGCTCCGGCCCGGGCCTGCGCCCGGGGCTCGGAGTAGCGGACCAGCTGTGAGGGCAGCCCGCCGTCGAGGCTGGAACGGGTGCGCACGCGCACCCCGCACACCAGGTCGGCCAGGCCCGCCCGGTCGGGCCGGACCAGGGCGGTGCACGCGTGCAGCGCGGCCACGGCGAGAGCGGCCCAGGGCAGGCCCAGGGCGACGAGCACGGCGACCGGGGCCTGGAGCAGGAGGGTGCGCAGGAGGACCCGCCACCGGGACGCGGGGCGGGGGCTCCCCCGTTCCCCGAGGGCCAGCCCGACGGCGGCCGGGCCCGGCGTGGCGCGGTCGCTCCGCAGCTGGGGCAGGAGGACGGCGCACACGAGGGCCAGGCCCAGGAGCGCGACCTCCCCGGTCCGCCCCCCGGCGAGGGGGAGCACGACGCCGTAGGCGTGCAGCAGTGCGGTCACGGCCGACGCCCCGAACCACCACAGGCCGAGGTCGATCAGGGCCCCCGTCATGCGCCGGTCGAGTGCGGGGTCGACGCGGTCGGGCACCGCGGCGGGCCATCCCCGGGCGGGGCCGCCTGGCCACAGGGGCAGGAGCCGGCGGGCGGCCGTCCATCCGGCCAGGGTCCCCACGACGCCCAGGGCGACCAGCAGGGCCGAGGCGGGCGCATAGGCGCACGGGTACAGGCCGAGCACGCCGGTCGCGCGCACCGCGGCGACGGAGGCGGCGAGCGCCGCCCCGATCACGAGGGTCTCCACCGCTCCCCGGCGGAAGCGGTGGCGGGCCAGGAGGCCGACCGCCGTGAAGAGTCCGAGGGCGAGGGCGGCGTCCCACGCCGTGTGCGGCGGGCCGCTGCCCGCGGAGCCGTTCCCGGTGCACAGGCCGTCGGCGGACGCGGGCAGGGGCCAGACCGCGTAGGCCGCGAGGGCGACCCCCGTGACCAGGGCGGCCGTCGTGAGGCGGCCCGGCAGCCCGTGCGGCCGCCCGTAGCGCCGGTGCTGCCCGCGCAGGTACAGCGCGGCGCCGGCGACCACCAGCAGCGGCACGACGGCGAGCGCCACCTCGACGGCGGCCTGTCCCCCGCCGAACGGTCGACCCATGGTGCTTCCCCCCGTGCTCCGGCGGGCGCGGTGTCCCGGCGCCCCGCTCCCCCGTCCGCGCGGCCGTTCCCGCCCCGGGGACGCAACGCTAGTACGCTCTGTCGTCGGGCGGGGACCGAACCTCCGACTTCGTCCGCCGTTCCGCCCGGCTCCCGGGGCGCCTCCACCGCTCCGGCCCGGGAGGCCCGGGAACGTCACGCGAAGCAGGGTGGCCGCGCACTCTCCGCCATATGTGACGTTTGTCCCATTGTCACCATTTATTCACAGCAGGCAACACGAGCACCTCCGGCCGGAGGGTGGACATTCTCGGCCTTCATGGCAGACTGCCTTCACCAACCCGGATATTTCGGCGCTTCACGTGCGAGATACGATCCCCAACGCCGAAAAGCCGCGTTTGTGGTTACCCTGCGGTACGTCCCGCGTCCAGGGCCCCGACGGACGCCGCCCGCGGGGCAGGAGGCCGCGCGCACGCGGGCCGCGAGGTGCCGCCCCGGCGGAACCCGGCCCCCCGGGGCCCCGCACCGCAACCCCAGACCGAAGACGCGGATCGACAGGAGAACCGTGCAGGCAGTACCGAAGCGACGCGGACGGACGATCACCGCCCGTATTCGCGCAATGGTCATGATCCCCACCACCGCGCTCTTCGCGCTCTGGCTGATCCTCACCATCGCCCTGACCGGCGACGCCGTCGTCCAGCTGATCCGCGCCCGGGCCACCGAGGACCTGGTGACCCCCGCCGCGGTCGGCCTCGTGGACGTGATGCAGGAGCGGTCCCAGTCGATCGCCTACATCGAGAACCCCGGGGACGAGCAGCTGACGGGCGACCTCGCCGAGGCCCGCGAACGCACCGACGGCACCATGGGCGTGGTCATCGGGGAGCTGATCGGCTTCGCCGACCTCGCCCCCGGCGAGGGCGGCCACCACATCCGCATGCTGCACGAGCAGTACGAGGAGATCGGCGCGCTCCGCGAGGCGATCGACTCCGGGGACGCCTCGCGCCAGGACGTCCTCGACTACTACAACGAACTCGTCCTGCACGGCGCCGACAGCTTCGACAGCCAGGCCCGCAGGGGGATGGCGGGCGACTCGACCAGCCCCTCCTTCACGGCCGTGTACATGTTCCGGACCGTCGACGTCTTCGCGCGGTCCGACGCCCAGATCGCCCGCGCCTTCGCCTCCGACGAGCTGACCGCGGACGACCAGCGCGAGTTCACCGAGCTGGTCGGCGCCTACCGGAACCTCCTCGAGGGCAACGGCCACTACCTGGAGGGCGAGGGCCAGGAGGAGCGTCTGCGGGCCGTGCTGGAGGGCCCCGAGTACGCGCGGCTCCTGGAGATGCAGCAGGAGATCATCGACCGCCGGATCTCGACGGAGACGGTCACCGACCCGGTCACCCTGGTGCCCGGCGAGGTCGAGGACCTCGCCATGCCCGTGGACCAGGACGCGTGGCGGGCCGACTACGACCACGTCCTGGCCGAGCTCACCGCGCTGGGCGCCGACGAGGCCATGCACGCGGCCTCCCTCACCCGGGAGTCCGCCAACCAGGCCGTCCTCCTGGCCGTCGGGGGCAGCCTCGGCGTCGCCGCCGTCATCCTGGGCGCCTTCCTGCTGGCCCGCCGCTCCTCGCGCGTCCTCACCGAGCGCCTGCTGCGCCTGCGCGACGACTCCAACGACCTCGTCGAGAACCGGCTCCCCGACCTCATGCGCCGCCTGCACGACGGCGAGCGCGTGGACACCGACACCTCCTTGGCCGACCTCCGCACCACCGACGACGAGATCGGCGACGTCGCCCGGGCGTTCAACGCCGCCCAGCGCGCCGCCATCGACGAGGCGGTGCAGCAGACCGAGCTGCGCCAGGGCGTCAACCGCGTCTTCCTCAACATCGCGCACCGCAGCCAGACGCTGGTCCACCGCCAGCTCCGCCTGCTGGACAAGATGGAGCGCGAGCAGGAGGACCCGGACCAGCTGGCCCAGCTGTTCAAGCTCGACCACCTGGCCACCCGGTCGCGCCGCAACGCGGAGAACCTGCTCATCCTCGGCGGCGAGGCCCCGGGCCGTACATGGCACCGGCCGATGCCGCTGATCGACGTGCTGCGCGGCGCCATCTCCGAGTCCGGCGACTACACGCGCGTCAAGCGCGACCGGATCGCCCGCGTCCACCTCAACGGGCCGGCCGTCGCCGACGTCATCCACCTGGTCGCGGAGCTGGTCGACAACGCCGCCATGTTCTCGCCGCCGCACACGCAGGTGCGCCTGAGCAGCGACGACGTGCCCAACGGGGTGACGATCGAGATCGAGGACCGGGGCCTCGGCATGACCGAGAGCGAGTTCGCCTCCGCGAACGCGCTCCTGGCCAGCCCGCCCGAGTTCGACGTGATGCGCCTGAACGAGAAGATGCGCCTCGGCCTCTTCGTCGTCTCGCACCTGGCCCACCGCCACGGCATCAAGGTGCACCTGCGCCCGTCGCCGTACGGGGGCGTGCAGGCGATCGTCCTGCTCCCGCACGAGCTGATCTCCGGAGACCGCACCCCGCTGCCCTCCTCCGAGTCCTCCGGCGAGGACATCTGGGAGGTGCGGGAGATCATCGACCGCGTCCCCGGCGAGCTGGAGTCCGCTCCCGTGGGCGCCAAGCCGGTCCTGACCTCGGTCTCCTCCACGGGCGAGGACGCCGCGACGGACCGCGGGGACGGCCCGGACGACGGCGGCCCCGCGGACGGCGGCATGCCCGACGACCTCCTGGGCCCCGACGGCGGGGACGCCCTCCTCACCGCCCCGCCCGCCGACGACCGCCCGGCCCTCCCGACCCGCAGGAAGAACATCAGCGCGGTCCCCGCCCCCGGCGCCGCCCCCGCCGACGCCCCGGAGACCGCCGTCGAGGCCGGCGGAGGACGGCCCCCGCTGCCCAAGCGGCGCCCCCAGGAGAACCTGGCACCGCAGCTGGCGACCGACCCCGGGACCGACATCCGGACCGGGCCCGCCTCCGGCGCCTCCCCCGGTGAGGCCCCCGACAGCGGGGAGCGACTGGCGCGTCTGCGCCGGAACATGTCCGCGTTCCAGAAGGGGACGGACCGCGGACGGCGCGATGGCAAGCAGCAGACCAACGACACCGACAAGGACGCCTAACCGTGACGAGTACTCCCGAAGGCGCCGCGCACGACAACGGAAACGGCGCTGCCAAGAAGGACATCGACTGGCTGCTCGACGAGCTGCTCGACCGCGCCGTCGGCTCCCGGCACGCGATCGTGCTGTCCGCGGACGGCCTCCTGATCGGACGCTCCCACGACCTGGTCAAGGAGGACGCCGAGCACCTGTCCGCGGTGGCCTCCGCGTTCCAGAGCCTGGCCCGCGGCACCGGCCGCCACTTCGGCGGCGGCGAGGTCCTCCAGACCGTGGTCGAGATGGAGAGCGCCTACCTGTTCGTCACCGGCGCGGGCCGCGGGGCGTGCCTGGCGGTGCTCGCCGACGAGAGCGCCGACGTCGGGCTCATCGCCTACGAGATGAACGTCCTGGTCGAGCAGGTGGGACGGTATCTGGACGCCGCCCCCAGGCACGAGGGCGCCTCCGGGGAAGCCACGCGATAGGGGACGGCCATGCAAGCGCACAACGAGATCCCGCACGGCGGGATACCGCAGGGCCTGCCGGGACGCGACGCGGTCGGCGGGTACGGCGCGGGTTCGCCCGGGAGCCCCGGCCCCGCGGCCACCCCGGCGGGGCCCGGGGCGCCCGGCCACCAGGACGCCGGTCCGCTCGTCCGCCCGTACGTGATCGCGCAGGGCCGCGAGCACGCGGACACCGTGCGGCTGGACATGATCAGCGTGGTGATCGCGGCCAAGCGGGCCGAGGTCGACGAGATGGCCCTGGAACCGGAGCAGCTCCGGATCCTGGAGCTGTGCCGCCGGCCGCAGTCGGTCGCCGAGGTGTCCGCGCACCTGGACATCCCGGTGGCCGTGGTCAAGGTTCTGCTGAGCGACCTCCTCAACCGCGGCCTCGCGTTGGCCCGTGCCCCCTACACAGCTAAGAGCCCGGTGAGCCGGGACGTACTCCAGGCGGTTCTCGATGGCATCCAGCGACTCTGACGACACGCAGACGATCGTTCCCTCCGCGCTGAAGATCCTGATCGCCGGAGGTTTCGGCGCCGGAAAGACCACGTTGGTCGGGTCCGTCAGCGAGATCGCCCCGCTGAGCACCGAGGAGGTGATGACCGAGGCCAGCTACGGGGTCGACGACCTGTCCGGGGTGGAATCGAAGACGACCACCACGGTGGCGCTGGACTTCGGCCGCATCACGATCAGCTCCGCCCTGGTGCTGTACCTCTTCGGCACCCCGGGCCAGGAGCGCTTCTGGTTCATGTGGGAGGAGCTGTCGGAGGGCGCGCTGGGGGCCGTCGTCCTCGCCGACACCCGCCGCCTGGAGACGTGCTTCGCCGCGGTGGACTTCTTCGAGCGCCGCGGCGTGCCGTTCATCGTGGCGGTGAACTGCTTCGACGACTCCCACGCCTACGAGCCGGGCGAGGTCCGCGACGCGCTGAGCCTCGACCCGGCGATCCCGGTGGTGCTGTGCGACGCCCGCGAGCGGGAGTCGTCCAAACAGGTCCTGCTGACGCTGGTCAACCGGGTCGCCGAGCGCATGGCGGCCTGAGGCGCGCGGACGCGGAAGGGGCGGGGGGCGGTCGCCCTCCGCCCCTTCCGCGTACCGGCGGACGCCGGCACGGCACTGATCGGGGAACGGTCCGGACACGGTTCGGATCCGGACCGGCACGGAGGGCACCGGGCCCGGTGTACACACGGGCTCCCCGGGTAAAGTGCGCCCCGTGGAGCGCCGTCGTGCGCTGCGCACCCGCAGACCATGGACCCGTCTCGGGCGGGCCCGCACGAAGGCGACTGGAGTACTCCATGAAGCGGTTCGAGTGGCGAGACACGATCCAGGCCCTGGACGCCGAGGCCGACTGCGAGCGCATCGTGCGCATCCTGGGCGCCCACGAGTTCCCGTGGGACTTCGAACAGGCCCTGGGCCTGGCGCTGTACCGGACCTACGCCGTCCCCAGCATCGGGGAGCTCCTCGCGCACACCCGCGAGTTCACGGAGCGCACCCAGCACCGCTACGACGACACCGCCCTCATCCTCAACGACATCATGGAGCACGGGTTCGGCCCGGGGCGCGGCCGGGACGCGCTGCGGCGCATGAACCAGATGCACCGCTCCTACGACATCGGCAACGACGACTACCGGTACGTGCTCAGCACCTTCGTCGTGATGCCGGTGCGCTGGCTCAACGACTGGGGCTACGGCTGGCGCAGGCTGACCGACCACGAGATCGCCGCCGGCACCAACTACTACCGCAAGCTCGGCAAACACATGGGGATCAAGGACATCCCCGGGACCTACGAGGAGTTCCGGGACCTCCTCGACTCCTACGAGCGCGAGCACTTCGCCTACACCGAGGGCGGCCGGGCTGTCTCCGACTCCACGCTCGGCCTGATGGCGGACTTCTACCCCGCCTGGCAGCGCCCCCTGGTGCGCCCCTTCACCAAGGCCCTCCTGGACGACCGGCTGATCAAGGCCTTCGGCTACCCGGAGCCGTCGGCCGCGTGGCGCCGGCTCGGCTCGGGCGCGCTGAAACTGCGGGCACGCGTGGTGCGGCTGATGCCGCCGCGCGAGAAGCCGCGCTGGGCCCGGGAGAGCGCGAACGTCCGCAGCTACCCGGAAGGCTACGAGCCCTCCCGGATCGGCACCTTCCCCCAGGGGTGCCCGGTCCCGCACGGCATGCTCACCCGGGAGGTGGCCCCCACCGGGGCACGGGTCCCGGCGCCCGACCAGGCGGTCGCCCCGGCGGGCTCCGCCCCCGGAGCCGTCGACGGACCGGAGGCCCCCGGCCCCGCCGGGGCCGCGGGAACCCCCGGGCAGTAGCCGTCCGGGAGTGCACCCGCCCGTCCGCGCGCCCCCTCGCGCCCCAGGCCGCCGCCCCGCCCCCCGCCCCCTCCCGAAGGAACCTCCCTTGAAACGTTTCGACTTCCGCGACGAGATCCACCGCCTGGACGCCGAGGCCGACTGCGTGCGCATCATGCAGATCCTCAACTCCCACGAGTTCCCGTGGGACATGGGACGCGCCCTGGGGATCGCCCTGTACCGCACCTACGCCGTCCCCAGCATCGGCGGGCTGCTCGGCAGGACGAACGAGTTCACCGGCAGCACCCAGAAGCGCTACGACGACACCGCGCTCATCCTCGGCAACATGATGCGGCACGGGTTCGGCCCCGGGAAGGGACGCGACTCCCTGCGCCGGATGAACCAGATGCACCGCTCCTACGACATCGGCAACGACGACTACCGGTACGTGCTCAGCACCTTCGTCGTGATGCCCGTGCGCTGGCTCAACGACTACGGCTACGGCTGGCGCAGGCTGTCGGACCACGAGGTCTCCGCGATCACGCACTACTACCGCAGGCTCGGCAAGTACATGGGGATCAAGGACATCCCCGGGACCTACGAGGAGTTCCGGGACCTCCTCGACTCCTACGAGCGCGAGCACTTCGCCTACACCGAGGGCGGCCGGGCTGTCTCCGACTCCACGCTCGGCCTGATGGCGGACTTCTACCCCGCCTGGCAGCGCCCCCTGGTGCGCCCCTTCACCAAGGCCCTCCTGGACGACCGGCTGATCAAGGCCTTCGGCTACCCGGAGCCGTCGGCCGCGTGGCGCCGGCTCGGCTCGGGCGCGCTGAAACTGCGGGCACGCGTGGTGCGGCTGATGCCGCCGCGCGAGAAGCCGCGCTGGGCCCGGGAGAGCGCGAACGTCCGCAGCTACCCGGAAGGCTACGAGCCCTCCCGGATCGGCACCTTCCCCCAGGGGTGCCCGGTCCCGCACGGCATGCTCACCCGGGAGGTGGCCCCCACCGGGGCACGGGTCCCGGCGCCCGACCAGGCGGTCGCCCCGGCGGGCTCCGCCCCCGGAGCCGTCGACGGACCGGAGGCCCCCGGCCCCGCCGGGGCCGCGGGAACCCCCGGGCAGTAGCCGTCCGGGAGTGCACCCGCCCGTCCGCGCGCCCCCTCGCGCCCCAGGCCGCCGCCCCGCCCCCCGCCCCCTCCCGAAGGAACCTCCCTTGAAACGTTTCGACTTCCGCGACGAGATCCACCGCCTGGACGCCGAGGCCGACTGCGTGCGCATCATGCAGATCCTCAACTCCCACGAGTTCCCGTGGGACATGGGACGCGCCCTGGGGATCGCCCTGTACCGCACCTACGCCGTCCCCAGCATCGGCGGGCTGCTCGGCAGGACGAACGAGTTCACCGGCAGCACCCAGAAGCGCTACGACGACACCGCGCTCATCCTCGGCAACATGATGCGGCACGGGTTCGGCCCCGGGAAGGGACGCGACTCCCTGCGCCGGATGAACCAGATGCACCGCTCCTACGACATCGGCAACGACGACTACCGGTACGTGCTCAGCACCTTCGTCGTGATGCCCGTGCGCTGGCTCAACGACTACGGCTACGGCTGGCGCAGGCTGTCGGACCACGAGGTCTCCGCGATCACGCACTACTACCGCAGGCTCGGCAAGTACATGGGGATCAAGGACATCCCCGGGACCTACGAGGAGTTCCGGGACCTCCTCGACTCCTACGAGCGCGAACACTTCGCCTACACCGACGCCGGGCGCGCCGTCTCCGACTCCACCCTCGACCTGATGGTGACGTTCTACCCGCCGCGCGTGGCCGGCCTGGCGCGCAGGTTCTCGATGGCGATCCTGGACGACTCGCTCATCGAGGCCTTCCGGTACGAGCCGCCGAGCCGGGCCTGGCGCAGGTCGGCCGACCTGGCGCTGAAGCTCCGCGCCAAGGTCGTGCGCCGCATGAGGCCGCGCGAGGAGCCGCTGTGGGCGGACATGAACCCCAACATCCGCAGCTACCCCGAGGGGTACGACGTCGACCGCATCGGCACGTTCCCGGCCGGGTGCCCGGTGGCGCACGACGTGGACCCGGTCGGCCACGCCGAGCTGTACGGCGGGGACGGCGGGGCGGCCGGCGGCGGGACCGCCTCCGGGCAGGGCCCGGCGCCCGCCTCCGCGGAAGGACGCGCGTGACCACGGCCGTCGGCCCCGCCCCCGGCGCCGCGCCCGCCGGGGGGACCGGGGCGCTGCCCCGCTCGGTGCACGCCTGGTACGGCAGCGGCGCCGTGGCCACAGGCATCTTCAACACGGTCCCGGGGCTGCTGCTGCTCATCTACCTGACCGACACGCTCGCGGTGGGCCCCGCCCTGGCGGGGCTGGTGGTCCTCCTGCCCAAACTGGTCGACCTCCTGGTCAGCCCGTACATCGGTATCCGGTCGGACAGGACCCGCTCCTCCTGGGGGCCGCGCCGCCCCTGGATGCTGGCGGGCGCGCTGACCCTGCCCGTGCTGTTCGGCGCCATGTTCGCCGGCCCTCCCCTGGAGGGGAACGCCGCCGCCCTGTACGTGGCGGTCGTGTTCGTGGCCGCGGCCCTGGCGTCCTCCGTGTTCCAGGTCCCGCACGCCGCCCTGCCCGGGGAGATCACCTCCGACTACCACGAGCGGTCCACGTTCAACACGTGGCGGACCGCGTTCGTGGGGCTCGCGCTGATGCTCGGCGGAGCGCTGGCGCCGGTCCTCCAGTCGGCCCCCGGCGACGAGGTGGCCGGGTACCGGCTCATGGGCCTGGTCATGGGGGCCGTGGTGCTGGTGTCGATGCTCGGCGCCGTGATCGGCACCCGGAGGGCGCCGCGGACGGTCTTCCCGCACCGCACCGAGGGCCTCCCGGCCCAGCTGCGCGCGGCGTTCGCGCACCGGCACTTCCGCGTGCTCTTCCCCGCCAACCTGCTGATGGCGGCGGCGGGCGGCACCATGGTCGCCGGGGTTCCGTACGTGACGGCCAACGTCATGGGCGAGCCGCGCTACACGAGCGTCCTGATGGTGTGCGTCCTGGTGCCGCTGATCGCGTCGGCGCCGCTGTGGAAGCGGCTGTCCGTGCGCGTGGACAAGCGCCGTGCCGCGGGGCTCGCGGCGGCGGTGTTCTCCCTGGGCGGCCTCGGACTGCTGCTCATCCCGGTCTGGGGCCTCCCCGGCGCGGTCCTCTCCTCCGTGCTGGTGGGCGTGGGCCTGTCCGGCACGACCCTGCTGCCGTGGTCGATGCTGGCCGACTGCATGGCGGACACGCACGGCTCGGGGCGGCGCCAGAGCGGTGTGCTGTCGGGCGTGTGGACCTCGGGGGAGGCGATGGCGCAGGCGGTCGGGACGGGCCTCCTGTCGCTGTCCCTGGCGCTGAGCGGCTACGTGGAGTCGGGCGCGGGCGAGGCCGTGCGCCAGAGCGACGAGGCGCTGCGCGGCATGCTGGTCGGCAGCACCCTGGTGCCCGCCGCGGTCATGCTGTGCTGCCTGGTCCCCCTGGCGTTCTACCGGCTGACCGCCGACGGGCTCCGGTCGGAACCGGGGGACGCCCGGTCCGACCCGCCGGCCCCCTCCGGCCCCTGACCCGGGTGCGCTCCCGGCCTTCCCCGCCGGGAGCGCGCCTCCCCCCGGCTCAGCGCCGCAGGCGCCGCCACAGCGCGCGGGGCATCAGCCGCATCCCCGCGAAGAGCGGCCGGAGCACGCGCGGCGCCCACACGGTGGTCGCCCCCGAGCGCAGTCCGGAGGCCACCGCCTCCGCCACCTGGCCCGGCGTGGCCGGGAACGGCGCGGGGTCCACGTGGGCGGACATACGGGTGGGCACGTATCCCGGCCGCACCACCAGCACCCGCGCGCCGGACCCGTGCAGGGAGTCGGCGAGCCCCTGGGCGAAGCCGTCCAGACCGGCCTTGGCCGACCCGTACACGTAGTTGAACCTGCGGACCCGCACCCCGGCGACGGAGGACAGGACCACCAGGGCGCCGTGCCCCTGCTCGCGCAGGCGGGCCGCGACGGCCAGCCCCGCGGAGACGTGCCCCGTGTAGTTCACGGCGGCGGCCCGGGCCGCGGAGGCCGGGTCCGCCTCGTACGCCGCCTGGTCCCCCAGCACGCCGAACGCGTCCACGACCACGTCCAGGTCGCCGACCAGGCCGACGGCCTCCGCGACCGTGCCCGTGTGGGCGTCGGGGTCGCCGGCGTCGAACTCCACCGAGTACACGGAGGCGCCGAGCTCCGTGAGCGCGCCCGGCGGGGGCTCCGCCCCGCCGCGCGCGGCCAGCACCACCTCCCGGGCGCCGTCGCGGACCAGCCGCTCGACGATGGCGAGGCCGATCTCGCTGCGTCCGCCGAGCAGCAGCACGGTGCGTACCCGTCCCACCGAGTCGCGCATGGGTTCCCTCCGGTCGTGTGGGGTGTCGTGGTGTGCGGGGGGCGTCCGGTGTCCGCACGGCCCCGCGTCGGCGCCGGGCCCGGCGGTCAGACGAGCCGCAGGCGGCGGGCGAGGTCGGAGACGAGCACGCCCCCGGGGTCGGCCCGGTCCCGCACCCTCCGCCAGGCGGGCAGCTCCGGGTACATCGCGTGCACGGTCTCGGCGCGCGCCCTGCTGTCCTTGGCCAGGTACAGGCGGCCTCCGGCCTCCAGCAGCCTCTCGTCGAGGGCGTCGAGCAGGCGGCCGAGGCCGGGCAGGTCGGCGGGCAGGTCCACGGCGAGGGTCCATCCCGGCCGGGGGAAGGACAGCGGACCCGGGGTGGGCTCCCCCATGCGCTTGAGGACCGCCAGGAAAGACGGGGCGCCCGCCCGGGAGAGCCGTTCCATGACGGCGGCGAGGGTGCCCTCCGCCCCGAACGGGACGACGAACTGGTACTGCACCAGCCCGCGCGGACCGTACATGCGGTTCCATCCCCGCACCGCGTCGAGCGGGTGGAAGAACCCGGCGAGCGGCTGCGCCTCGCCGCGCCTGCGCCGGGGCGCGGCGCGGAGGTAGGCGGCGTTGAAGGCCCCCACCGTCCACCGGTTGAGCAGCCCCGGCGGCGCCCAGGGCGGCGCCGCCAGGACCGTGCCCGGCCGGTGCCTCAGCGGCTCGCGCCGGAGCGTGGAGGGGAGGTCGCCGATCCGCGCGTGGTCGGCCCGGGTGAACACGCCCCGGCCCATCGCGCCGCCCGCGGCCAGCAGGTCGACCCAGCAGACCGAGTAGCGGCGGTCGGATGCCGGGCGCGACATCAGCTCCAGGGTGGCGTCGAGTCCGGCGGTCCGGTCGGTGTCCACCCTCATGTACGCCGTCTCGACCGGGAACACGGCCAGCGTGACCTCGGTGACCACACCGGTCAGCCCCATGCCGCCGACGGTCGCCCAGAACAGCTCGGACCCGTCGCCCTCCGGCCCCAGCGCGCGCGCACTCCCGTCGGGGGTCACCAGGGTCAGCGCGCGCACGTGGGCGCCGATCGAGGAGTCGGCGTGGTGGTTCTTGCCGTGGACGTCGGCGGCGACCGCCCCGCCCAGGGTGACCTGGCCGGTCCCCGGGGCCACGGGGACGAAGTACCCGTGCCGGAGGAGGTGGGCGACGAGCCCGCCGAGGGTGGTCCCCGCCGGGGCGGTGGCCTCGCCGCGCGCGGTGTCGAGCCGGATCGGGCCGGTCAGCGCGGTGCAGTCCAGGACCAGCCCGCCGGCGGCCTGCGCGGCGTCGCCGTAGGAGCGGCCCAGTCCGCGGGCGAGGGCTCCGCGCGCTCCGGCCCGCGAGAGCGCCTCGGCGACCTGTTCGGCGGTGCGCGGCCGCGCCACGCGCGCGGCGGTGGGGGCGGTGCGGCCCCAGCCTGTGAGGAGGGCGGGGCGCGTCCCGCCGTGGGCGGGCGCACGGTCCGGCGGCGGTGGACTCACAGGTGGATCCCCAGTCCGACGAGGGCGGCGAGCGACACGAGGGTCACCTGGAGGGGGCGGTCGCGCAGGGCGATCTCCTCGGGTTCCTCCCCGGCCCCCCGGTCCACGAGCAGGTTGTAGCGCAGGACGAACATGATGAACGGAACGATACTCACCGCGTGGAACACGGGCTGCGACGCGTCGCCCCGGTCCAGGGCCCACAGGCAGTAGGTGACGATCATCGCCGCCGACGCCATGGTGCGGGTCTGGGCCAGGTAGGTGACCGTGTACCCGCGCAGGGTCTCCCGCACCGGTGCGGCGGCCGACGCGCCCGCGTCGCGGAACGCCCGCAGCTCGGCCTCGCGCTTGCCGACCACGACGAGCAGTGCGGCCAGCGACACCACGATGACGAACCAGGAGGTCAGCGGCACGCCGACCGCGGCTCCGCCCGCGGCGGCGCGCAGCACGTGGCAGGCGGCGACCACGACCAGGTCGCACACCACCACGTCCTTGAGTCGGCGGGTGTAGGCCAGGGTGAGCAGGACGTATCCGGTGACCAGGCCCGTCAGGAGCGGATCGCCGAGGGCCAGGGAGGCCAGCGGGGCCGCTGCGCCCAGGACGGCTCCGGCCGTGACGGCGACGGGGACAGGGAGCGCGCCAGAGGCGACGGGCCGGTGGCGCTTGCGCGCGTGCGCGCGGTCGCGGTCGGCGTCGTGGACGTCGTTGAGCAGGTAGGTGCCGCTGGCGGCCGCGCAGAACAGCGCGAACACCGCGGCGCAGGTCAGCAGCGCGTCGGGGCTCCCCAGGGCCCCGGCCGCTCCGGGGGCCGCCAGGACCAGGAGGTTCTTGATCCACTGCCGGGGCCGGCAGGCACGGACCAGCGCGCGGGCCGTGCCCAGGAGGTCGCGCGGGCTCCCCTGGACATCGGGGCCTCCGGGTGTGCCGTCGCCCGCGTGCCCGGTCCGCTCCGCGCTCCGCGTCACGGGCGCCCCGGCTCCGGGACGGGCGCACCGGCGCACCCTCTCGGGCACGCCGGTGAGGGCCGGGGGCGGAGTGGGGGGCGGGGGTCAGTTGTGGTGGTCACTGCGGCGGCCTGAGACGTACAGGACGACGGCGATGCCCACGAAGCCCACGCCGACGACGAGGAAGGCGATCGGGAGGGTGGTGTGCAGCAGCGGCAGCACGGTGCGGCCCTGCTCGGAGTTGGCGACGGCGTTGCGGACCGACTCGTCGTCGAAGACGAGCTCGGCGTCCAGCAGGGTCAGGACCTCCTCGCCGTCCACGACCACGACGCGGTTCTGGTCCTCGCTGACCTTGAGGGGCGATCCGGTGGTGGGCTCGATCCAGTAGGTGCGGGTGATGGAGAAGACCTCGTCCCCGGTGACGTCCCCGTCGCCCTCCAGGCCGGCGACCGAGCGCGGGAGGGTGCGCTCGTCGATGACGGTCGGCTCGACGGTCTGGACGAACCGGTAGGCCTCGACGCCCTCGACCGCCTCGACCCCCTGGAACTCCATGGGGACGACCTCCTGGACGGTGGTCTCGTAGAAGTCGTAGTCCCGCTGCTCGGTGAAGAACGGGAACTTCCAGGCCTGCCCGCTCTGGACGACGGACTCCTCGTTGACCATGGAGTCGCAGCAGTCGACGGCCTCGCCGGTGACGCGGTCGTGTCCGGCGCGGCGGCTCGTGGAGCTGATGCCGAAGTCGGTCTCGGCGTCCTTCAGCCAGGTGAACTGGTCCCACACCACGATCTCGTCGGTGCTGGAGGCCACGTCCGCGCGGATCGTCGCGTGGGCCTCGAGGGTGGCGTCCTCGACGAGTTCCACGTCCTCGATGTTGAAGTAGGTGGCACCTTCGGCGACGTTGACTGTCTCGCTGTAGTAGTCCAGGGGAGTCTTCATCAGGGAGCTCGACATCCACGTGCGCATCATGGGTGCGGCGGCGAGAAAGAAGACTCCAAACGCGATGAGAACGACCGCAACGGTACGGCGCATGTGCCCTCCTGGGCGGATGAGAGTCCAGATCTGAAACTGCGTCTAGTGGAACTAGGTCCAGTTCCGGGTAGAGTACTGCCCAGTAGTGAACGACGTCACCAGGGCGTGTCTGAATTTTTATAACACGTTCTAGTGAAGCGCGTTTCAACGCTCCCCCGTTCTGGAAGGCCCATGGCGCCCACTCCCTCCGCGCCCGAGGACCCCACCGGCGCACCCACCGGCAGCACCTCCGACGGCACCCTCCCCGGCTCCCCCTCCACCGGCACGCGGCCCCCGCCGCGGGACCCCGATCCGGCGCTGGTCCTGCCCCAGGTCGACGGACGCCACGAGACCCTCGACGGCATCCGCGCCGCGGCCGCCCTGATGGTCCTGGTCTTCCACGTCGCCACGGAGACCGGCGACTCCCTCGCCCCGGGCGTCCTGGGCGGGCTGGTGTCCGCGTTCGACCTCGCCGTGCCCCTGTTCTTCACGCTCTCCGGCGTGCTGCTGTACCGGCCCTGGGCGCGCGCCGCCCTGGACGGGACGCGGGGCCCCCGGGCCCGCCCCTACCTGTGGCGCCGGGTCGTGCGCGTGTTCCCCGCCTACTGGGTCGTGGCGGTGGCCGCGCTGCTCCTCTACTCCCGGGAGGAGCTCGGCTCGCCCTCCTACTGGCTCCAGGTCCTGACCCTGGCCTTCCCCTTCGACACCGACCCGCCGTGGGTGGGGACCGGCCCCTACGGCCTCGGCCAGATGTGGAGTCTGTCGGTCGAGGTGTCCTTCTACCTGCTGCTGCCGGTGTTCGCCCTGCTCCTGACCCTGTGGGCGAGGGGCGGGAGGACCGTGGACGCCCGCGGCCGACGGCTCCTCGCCGGGCTCGCCGCCATGGGGGTGCTCGCCCTGGCCGCGCTGGTGCCGCAGTTCCATCCCGAGCCCCGCGAGTACATGCACGCCTGGCTCCCGCGCGCGCTCGGCCTGTTCGCCGCGGGGATGGCGCTGGCCGTGCTGTCGGAGTGGGCGTGGCGCGAGCCCGGCGCCGACGGCCCGGTGCGCCGCTTCTGCCGCACCGTGGCCGCGTCGCCCGGGGTGTGCTGGCTGGTGGCGGGCGGCTTCCTCGCCCTGACCGCCACCGAGGCCACCGGCGGGCGGTTCATCGGCTCGGGCGACATCTGGACCTCCGCCGCGGCGTCCCTGGCCGGCACGGGCTTCGCGTTCTTCGTCGTGGCCCCGGCCGCCCTGGCCCCCCGCCCCACCTCCCCGCCCGCGTCCCTCCGCAGTGCCGCGGCCTGGCGGGACGGCCGCTGGCTGGACTCGCTGCTGCGGCACCGGGTGTGCCAGTTCCTCGCCCGGATCTCCTACGGCGTGTTCCTGTGGCAGTTCGTCGTCCTGTACCTGTGGCGCGACTTCACCGGGCAGGAGATCTTCACCGGGTCGTTCTGGCTGGACATGGTGCCGGTCACGGCGGGGACGGTCCTCCTGGCCGCGGCGACCTTCCACTGGGTGGAGGAGCCGAGCCGGCGCTGGTCCCGGAAGGACGCGGAGAAGAGCGGCTAGTCCGCCTCCGCGCCGCCGCCCGTGCGGTCGTCCTCCTCGGGCGCCCAGGGGTTGCCCTCGACCGCGGGGGCCATGCCGCCCACGGACACCCAGCTCAGGCACAGCCCGCCGCGGTCGTCGGGGTCCTCCGGCACGAACACCGACAGCTGCTCGCCGGGCGCCCCCGCCGGGACGTACCGTGTCCCGTTCTCCTCCGCGGCGGGCAGCTCCACCTCGATCCAGTCGTCGCCCAGGGCGACCACCACCGGCACGTCCTCCTCCGCCGTGTAGCCGAGGGTGACGACCTGGGCGAGGCCGCCGTGGACCCGCACCGGCCACGACATGAGCCCCTCCCAGGGCTCCAGGCAGCGGTCCCCTCCCCCGGGTCCGAAGACGTAGCTGCTGTCGGACGGCCGCGCCGGGACCAGGTAGCCCGCGTCGTTGAACACGTACGCCGCGCCGGACTCCTCCGGCTCCACCATCCGCTCCGCGACGTCGGGCTCGGCCAGCGGCGGCAGCACCCAGGAGCTCAGGCGGCGCTGGCCGTTCCACTCCAGCACGACGTCCTCCGGGACGGGGCGCGCGTACAGGCCGCCCTCCTCCGGGACCTCCCGCAGGGAGGCCCGGACCGTGTCCAGGTACCACTGGAGGCGGTCGCCGCCGAGCGTTCCCGCGTAGGCGTGCGTGGACCACACCGCCGACGCCGTGTACGCCAGCGTCGCCAGCACGGCGGCGGTCCGGGCGGCCCGCCGGGGACGCACGCGGTAGGCGTCGGCCGCGGAGCCGGCGCGCTCCCCCGCGCCGCCCGTCAGCGCCCGCGCCCGCTCCTCACGCGTCGGCAGGAAGGCCAGCGCCAGGCAGAGCGCGAACACCGGGGCCGCGTCGGCCACGTAGCGGGGGTCGGCGGCGGCCACCTCCTGGAACCTGCCGCGCGCGATGACGGTCGGGACGATGTCGACGACGACCAGGTAGCCGAGCAGGAGCGCCCAGGCACGCCACGCCCGGCGCCGCAGCCACAGGCTCGACAGCACGATCACCGCGAACACCGCCCAGGCCCCCAGCACCACGGGCCCCGACGGGTCGACGAGCCCACCCGTGGGGGTGACCGGCCCCCACTCCGGCGGGCCGCCCAGGGCGCCGACCGGGAAGACCTCGGTGAGGAGCCCGCGCAGCATGGCCAGGGCGGGTTCGCTCTCGGGGACGCCCGCGCCCTCGCCGCCCTCGCCCGCGCGCATCCGCGCCAGGTAGAACACCGCGTAGGCGGCGAAGAGGGCGCCCATCGCCGTCCACAGGGGGCGGTGCACCACCCAGGCCCTGCGGACCGCGACGAGCGGGTCGCCCGGGTACAGGAAGGCCGCGGCCACCGCGAACAGCACGGGGGGCAGGAACATCGCCTTGACCGTGAAGAGCATGCCGAACACGACCGCGCCCGACGCCCACCAGGCGAACCGGGCGTCGCCGGTGCGCAGGTGGCGCACGGTCCACAGCGCGGCGAGCACCAGCGCGAGCTGGAAGGGCACGGCGTTGAGCGCAGCCGACCACCACCCGAGGACGGGGACGGTCAACGGGGCCAGCGCGTACACGGTCAGGGGGACGAGGAGGGCCGGGCGGCGGCCGAACAGCTCCCACAGCAGGCGGAAGAACCCCAGCAGCGCGGCGGCCTGGAACGCGAGCATGCTGCCCGCGCTGACCCACCACTCGTACGGCCAGAACGTGGTCTGGAGGTACACGAGGAACAGGGCTCCCGGCATCAGGTGCCCCTTGTGGAGGGTGAGGAGGTAGTCCGGGCCCAGGTCGCTCGCGTACGCGGAGGCGAAGAAGAGGTAGTCGTCCTCCACGAAGTAGGACTGCGTGAGCACGTACAGCTTGAGGCCGACCGCCGCCGCGACGACCAGCAGCCCCGCCAGGACCAGCCGGTCGCGCGCGAGGAGGCCCAGGACGGCGAGGGCGTCGCGGACCGGTCCGCCCCGGCCGGGTCCCTCCCCGCCGGGGCCCCCGGCCGGGCGGCGTACCCCGGCCGTCCCGCCGGGCGCCTGTGCCTCCGCGCCGTCGTGTCCACTCGCCGTGGGGGGAACAGGCGGCATCGGTTCTCTCCCGCCGTAGGTTGGCCAACCCGGAAAATGGGTGCCAGAATACAACACGTTCCACTTTCTTCCTTGACCTCGGGCGCAGGTCTCCAAGGCCTGGCAGCCCAGAACAGGAACATGATGCAGAACCATGTTCCGGCGGGGTCGTGAGCACCGTGGAGGTGATGCCGGTGGGGCTCGAACAGGTCCGCCGTGACTGGACCCGGCTGGGTTCCGCCGAACCGCTGTGGGCGGTGTGCGTGGACCCGGACAAGCGCGACGGCGGGTGGGACGACGACGAGTTCCTCGCCTCGGGCCGGGCCGACGTCGACCCGGCGGTCGCCCGCATGGACGAGCTGGGCATCCGCCCCGGGGGCGGCCGGGTCCTGGACTTCGGCTGCGGCGCCGGACGGCTGTCCAACGCGCTGGCCGCGCACTTCGACGAGGTCGTGGGGGTGGACATCTCCGCGCCGATGCTGGAGGAGGCCCGCCGCCTGGACCGTTCGGGGGGACGGATCGCGTTCACGCTGAACGAGCGGGCCGACCTGTCCCTGTTCGGCGACGACTCGTTCGACCTGGTGTACACCGACCTCGTCCTCCAGCACCTGCCGACCGCGCTGGCCGAGGGGTACGTGCGCGAGTTCGCCCGCGTGCTGCGCCCCGGCGGCGTGATGGTGCTCGGCGTGCCCGAGACGGAGCGCCGCACCTTCAAGGGGATGGTGTTCCGGTACGTGCCGTGGCCCCTGGTCGCGCTGGCGCAGAGGGTGGTGCTGCGCTACCCGGCGCCGATGCGTATGCACACCCTGCGCACCGGGCGGATCGCCGAGCTGGTGCCCGGCGGCCGGATCGCGGCCTCGGACGAGTACTGGGGAGGCGACCACTGGCGGCACCTGCGCCACTTCGTGGTGCTGGACGGGGCCGCACCGGCCGGAGGGGGGACCGCGTGACCCCCGCCGCAGCCCGCGACGACGGGACCACGCCCTTCCGCGCCACCCTGGGGCGCTCGGTCGCCCTGTTCTCCGCGTTCCGCAGGGAGCAGTCCGATCCGGCGTTCTTCTACGGCACGCTGGCCCGCGACACCGTCGCCCAGCTGCGCTCCTACACGCCCCTGGACGGCCGCCTCGTCGTGGACGTGGGGGGCGGCCCCGGCTACTTCGCCGACGAGCTCCGCTCCGCCGGGGCACGCTGCCTCTGCGTGGACTCCGACGCCCGCGAGATGACCCTGCACGGCCGCGAGGCCGACGCGTACGGCGTCCGGGGCAGCGCCCTGGACCTGCCGCTGCGCACGGGCTCGGTGGACGTGTGCTTCTCCTCCAACGTCCTGGAGCACGTGCCCGACCGCGTGCGGATGGCCGACGAGATGGTGCGGGTGACCAGGCCCGGCGGGCTGGTCTACCTGTCGTACACGCTGTGGCTGTCCCCCTGGGGCGGGCACGAGACCTCCCCGTGGCACTACCTGGGGGGTCCGTACGCCGCGGAGCGGTTCGCCCGGCGCAACGGGCGCCGGCCCAAGAACGACTTCGGCCGCAGCATGTACGCCGCGTACGCCGGGGAGATGCTGCGCTGGGCGCGCGGGCGCCCCGACGTGGACGCTGTGGACGTCCGGCCCCGCTACCTGCCGACGTGGACGAAGCCGGTCGTGCACGTGCCCTTCCTGCGCGAGGTCGTCACCTGGAACCTGCTGCTGGTGCTGCGCAAGCGGTGACGCGGGCCTTCCGCCCCCTCAGCGCCCGCCGAAGCCGAACGGCAGGGTGCGGGGGACGTGCTGGACGCTGACCCAGTGGTCGGTCGTGAACGCCTCGACCACCCACTCGCCGCCGAACCTCCCGTGGCCGGAGTGCTCCTCCCCGCCGAACGCCGTGTTGGCCTCGTCGTTGAGCGTGGAGTCGTTGACGTGCGTCATCCCCGCCCGCAGCCGTCGGGCGAATCGCACCCCCTTCTCGGCGTCACGGGTGTGGACGGCGCTGGAGAGCCCGTACTCGGTGTCGTTGGCGATGCGGAGCGCGTCCTCCTCCTCCGTCGCCCGGATGACCGTGGCCACCGGTCCGAACACCTCCTCGGCGGCGCACGGGGCGTGGTTGCCCGCGAGCAGCAGGTAGGGCGGCAGGACCCTTCCCGCCGGTCCGCCCGGCTCGCCGGACAGCAGCAGCTGCGCGCCGACCTCGACCGACCGGTCGACCAGGTCGCGGATGCCCTCGGCCTGGTCGTCGTCGATGACGGGGCCGACCTGGGTCGCGGGGTCGCCCGGGTCCCCGACCCGCAGTGCGCGTACGCGCGCGACGATCCGGTCGACCAGCTCGTCGTGGACGCCGGTGGTGGCGATGATCCGGTTCGTGGCCATGCAGATCTGGCCCTGGTGGTAGTAGGAGCCGAACACGGCGGCGTCGGCCGCCAGGTCCAGGTCCGCGTCGTCCAGCACGACGAGGGGGCTGTTGCCGCCGAGTTCGAGCGTGCGCCTCTTGAGCGGGATCAGCCGGGAGATGTGGCGGCCCACGTCGGTCGAGCCGGTGAAGGAGACCATCCGCGAGGACTCGTGCGTGGCGAGCGCGTCGCCGATCTGCCCGCCCTTGCCGAGGACCACGTTGAGGACGCCGGGGGGAAGCCCCGCCTCCTCGTAGACACGGGCGAGGAGGAGGCCCCCGGTGACGGGCGTGTTCTCGGCCGGCTTGAGGACGACGGTGTTGCCGAGGGCGACGGCCGGCGCGACGGAGCGGTGGGAGAGCTGGAACGGGAAGTTCCAGGGGCTGATCACGGTGACGACGCCCAGGGGCTCGCGGTAGACGCGGTTCTCCTTCCCCGGGGTGATCCCGGGCAGGATGCGGCCCTCGACCCGGGTGGGGTAGGAGGCGGCCTCGGCCATGCCGCTGCGGACCAGGTCGATCTCGAACTCGGCGCGGTCGCGGACGGCCCCGGCCTCGCGGACGAGCCACTCGGCCACCTCGGCACGGCGCGCGTCGAGGATGCGGAGCGCACGGCGGAACACCTCGGCCCGCTCGTAGGCGGGCGTCGCGGCCCAGACCGGCCAGGCCCGCTCCGCCGCCCGGTAGGCGAGGTCGACGTCACCGGCGTCGGCCAGGCGGACCTCCGCGAGGACCGTGTCGTCGTAGGGGTCCACGTCGTGGTGGACCTCGCCGGAGGAACCGTGGCGCCACTCGCCGCCGATGGTCATCCGGTCCAGTCCCGTGTAGGGGGTGGGTGTCTGGTCGGCGTGCATCGGGCTCCCCCTGGTGTCGGCGTCACTCTCCGCCACCGTGCCCCGGAAACGCCCCTCGGGCAAAGGGGCGTGCCGCTCCTTGGCGAAGTGTTCAGGGAGCCGGTGGCGTTCGGGGCCCGTACGGCCGCGCCGCTCCCCGGGCGGCGCGGGCCGGCGGTCAGGCGTCGGGGACGAGCAGCAGCTCGCCGACGACCCGGCCGTCGGCCTCGGTGACCGTGGCCGTCCACCCGCCCAGGTCGACGCTCTCCCCCGGGCCCTCCGGGATGTGGCCGAGCACGACCAGGACCATCCCGGCGACGGTGACGTAGCTGCCCTCCGGGGGCGAGGTGAGGACGACGCCGAGGTCGTCCAGCTCGTGGACGGGGTAGGCGCCGGGCACGCGGAGGGCTCCGCCGTCGACCCTGGTGGGAACGCGCGCGTCCGCGTCGGTCTCGTCGTAGATCTCGCCGACGACCTCCTCGAGCAGGTCCTCCAGGCTGACGATGCCGTCGACCGCCCCGTTCTCACCGATCACCACCGCCATCTGCTGCCGTTCGCCGGTCATCCGGTGGAGCGCCTGCGACACGGACAGGGAGACCGGCAGCAGCAGCGGCTCGCGGGCGAGGGCGCCCGCGTCCCCCTCGCCCCGCAGCAGGTCCGACCAGTGCACGATCCCGACGACGTCGTCCACGTCCCCCTCGGTGACCACGGGCGCCCGCGAGTGCCCGCGCTCGGCGAGGAACAGGGCGGCCTCGCCGGCGGGCAGGGACGCGGGGACGGTGTCCACGTCGCGCCGGGGCACCAGGACCTGGCGCAGCGTGCGGCCGGTGATCTCGAACGCGCCGGAGAGGATCGTCCGCTGTTCGGGGGTCATGTCGCCCTGGGCCGAGATCATCTCCCGCAGCTCCTCCTCGGAGACCTCCTCCTTGCCGGTCCCGGGGTCCGCCCCGCCCAGGCGCACCACCAGGTCGGTGGAGACGCCGAGCAGCCACACTGCGGGCCGCGAGAGGACGGCGAGGGCGTTGATCGGCCTGGCGACGAGGAGCGCCCAGGGCTCGGCGCGCTGCATCGCGATGCGCTTGGGCGCGAGCTCGCCCAGGACCAGGGTGACGAAGGTCAGCACGACGGTCACCAGGACGACGGAGACCGGGGAGGCGTAGGAACCGAGGAAGCCGAGGGGTTCGACCAGCGGGCGGGCCAGTGACACCGCGGCCGTGGCCGAGGCGAGGAACCCGGCCAGGGTGATGCCGATCTGGATGGTGGCCAGGAACCGGTTGGGGTCGCGGGCCAGCCTCGCGACCGCCCGGCCCCCGGGACCGCTCGCCTCCAGCCTCCTGAGCTGCCCCTCCCGCAGCGTGATCAGCGCGATCTCGCTGCCGGCGAAGACGGCGTTCACGACGACCAGGACCAGCACGAGGCCGATCTGGGCCTCGTAGCCCTCCATGTGGGTCTCCCCCGCGGTTCTGTCGGAAGCGGTGCCGCGGCCGGACCGGGCCGAGGTGATGGCATCGTTCCCGGAATCCCCGCCACCACACCTGTCGCACCAGCTGCACCGGTCCCCTCCGACCGCACGCGCCCCACGTGTCCACAAACGGCCAGAACCTCGCGCCGGTTCGCCGCCTCCGGCCGAATCCCCAGTTCAGGGCCGCACGGACCGCCATGCGACCCGCATGTCCTGATCTGACACCGTTCCGGCACTGTCTGTAGGCTTCTCCTGCCCCCTTCCCCACTCCCTGGGAGTCCCCGTGTCCAGCGGTACCGGAGTCAACCCCGTCGAGGCCATGTCCGAGGCCGAGGAGGCCGAAGCGCTGGCCGAGGCCATGGTCTTCCTCGGAACCGATTTCGAGGCCGCCGTCGAAGGGCTGGCCGCGGCGGTCTCCGAACACGTCTCGTCCGGTCTGGCCGACTACGAACTGGACGCCATGGAGCACATCCGGCGGGTCGCGCAGAACGGCATCAACCTGGCCCAGAACGTCCAGGGCGCCGACCTGGCGATCACCGACTCGGACCATGAGAGCGCCGAGGAGTACCAGGAGGGCCTGGAGGCCCTCGACATCCAGATCAACTTCTGACCCCGCGCCCGCCACCCACCCCCCGGAGACACCTGTGAGCGACGTCGCCTCCATGTCCCTCGGCCTGCCCGCCGACATCGACGCCGACGTCGGCGCCATCGAGTCGGGCGCCGACGACCTCGACGCCGTGTGCCGGAAGATGACCGGCCAGTCCGAGGGCGCCCACAGCCAGTTCCAGTCGTCCGCCGGTGAGTTCACCGACCTCATCGCCTGGAACATCGTCTCCGGCTCGTCGGAGGAGCTGGCCGCCTGGCAGGAGGCCGCCGCCGCCCTCACCTACGGGGCGGCCGTCCTGCGCCAGTGGGGCCTGGACATCGAGGCCTACCGGGTCGAGCGGGCCAAGCTGGAGACCCGGTGGGAGGAGGAGAAGTCCGCGATCAGGGATGCGGGCAACGACTCCATTCTCGGCAGCGCGGGCCAGGAGGCGACCGGAAGGCCCGCCGCGCGCATGGAGGAGCTGCGCGAGGAGCTGCTCACCGAGCACGCCGGGCACTGGGAAACCCTGATGGACCGGGCCGAACAGGCGGAGAAGGACCTGCGCGACGGACCCGGCCAGGAGACCCTGGAGCGCCTGGTCGAGTCCGCCCTCCTGTCCGGCAGTCAGCTGCTGTACCTGGGCGACGCCGTTCCCGGCATGGTCCCGGACGAGCTGACCGGCGACGAGCACCCGTCCATCGTCAACCTGTGGTGGACCTCCATGACGGAGGAGGAGCAGGCGCAGGCCGTGCGGGACCACCCCGACCTGCTCCGCGAACTCGACGGCATCCCCTCAACCGTGCGCGACGAGCTCAACCGGGAACACCTGGACGACGAGATCGAGCGGTTGGAGGAGGAGGTCGCGAACGCGCAGGAGGAACGCGACGAGGCCTTCGACTCCCTGACGGACTCCGACGGCGGCATGGGCGCCTACAACGCCCAGACCGACCTGACGGACCTCGAAGGAGAGCTCTCCACTCTGACCACCCTGCGCGACAGCCTCAACGACGAGAGCGCGGACAGGTACCTGCTCGCCCTCGACGCCGAGGGCGGGGGACGCGCGATCGTGGCGAACGGCAACCCCGACACCGCCGACAACGTGGCCACCCTCGTCCCGGGCACGACGACCACCTGGCAGAGCGTCGACTCCCAGATGGACCGGGCCGACGCCCTCGTGCAGTCGGCCACCATCGCGGACGAGGAGAGCAACCACTCCGTCATCAGCTGGATCGGATACGACGCCCCCAACGCCGTCGAAGCCGCCGGCGCGGGCCGGGCCGAGGACGCGGTCGACGAGCTGAGCAGTTTCCAGGACGGTTTGCGGGCGACCCACGTGAATCCGTCCCCGTCGAACAACACAGTGATCGGCCACAGCTACGGTTCCACCGTGGTGGGTCACACCGCGCAGGGCGACGAAGGACTCAACGCGGACAACATCGTGCTGGTGGGCAGCCCCGGCGCCAATGCCGACCACGTGAGCGACCTGGGACTCCCCCCTGAGAACGTCCACGTCTCCACAGCCGAGAACGACAACATCACGCACCTCACCGGCTTCACCCACGGAATGGACCCGACGGATCCGGGCTTCGGAGCGACGGAGTTCAGATCGAACCCGGGCACCGACGGGGGCCAGTGGCCGCTCAACGACGCACACTCGGAATATTTCGATCCCGACACCAGGTCCCTGCGGTACATGGGTGAGGTCATCGCCGGACAGAAGTAGGGGAACAGTGGATATCAACGCTCTCGGACGCGCATGCAGCGGCATCGCCGTCGTGGTGGCTCTGACCGCCTGCGGTTCCGGTGTGGACTCGGATACCTCGGAGGAGGAAGCAGCAATGACCCACGACGAGGCCTACACCAGGGTGGAGGAGCACATCGCCGCGGCTGTGGCGGTGTTCCCCGAAGCCCCGGAGCTCGAAGCCCTGGGAGGCGACATCGCCAACCCCTGTGATGACACGGTCGACGGAGGTGAGAGCGGACGCGCGTCGGTCGGCCGCACCTACTGGCTGCGCGGCCTTCCCGCTGAGGACAACGAGGCCAGCGTCGAACGCCTGCACGAGTACTGGACGGCCAACGGCTACCAGGTGACAGACGACGGACGCCCCGAAGACCTGGCGGTCTTCGTCGAGAACGAGGAGGACTCCTTCCGGATGTCCGTCCAGTCGAGCGCCCAGGGCAGCCTGTCCATCGGGGCCTCCTCGCCCTGCGTGTGGCCGGAGGGCGCCCCCGGGTCCTGAGGGGTCAGCCGAGCCGCTCCAACCGCTCCAGTGCCCTGCGCGGCGACCGGGCGTGGCGCCCCATGCCCGCGAACGGGCACGCCTCGCGCTCCAGGTCCGTGCCGAACGCCCGCGACGACTCCAGGCCGTCCAGCTCCTCCCAGGTCACCGGGGCCGCCACCGGGGCGCCGGGCCTGGCCCGTACCGAGTACGGGGCGACCGCGAGCTGCTCGCGGCCGTTGCGCAGGAAGTCCACGAACAGCCTCCCCTTCCGGGCCTCCTTTCGCACCTCGGTGGTCAGCTCGTCCGGTCTCCGCGCCGCCACGCGGTCGGCGACGCCCTCCGCCAGCCGCCGCACCTCCTGGTCGTCGGCCTCGGGCCGCAGCGGCGACCGCACGTGCAGACCGCGCGAACCGGTCGTCATCACGTACGCGGCCAGCCCCACCTCGTCCAGCGCCTCGCGCACGTCCCTGGCGGCGGCCCTGCACTCCGCGAAGGCCTCCTCCCCGTCCCCCGCCGGGTCGAGGTCGAGCACCATCCGGTCGGGGAGGCCGAGGTCCGGTTCCCGCGACTGCCAGGCGTGCAGGGTGATCGCCGCCTGGTCGGCGCACCACACCAGGGTCGCCGCGTCCCGGCACTCCATCATCGTGCCGCCGCTGGTCTCCACGGTCCGCACCCACTCCGGTGTGGAGGGGTGCTTCACGAAGAACCCGCCGGCACCGACCCCGTCGGGGTACCGGTCCAGGGCGATCGGGCGGCCCTTCAGCTGCGGCAGCATCAGCGGTGCGATCCGCTCGTGGTACCGGGCCAGGTCCTCCTTGGTCGGCCCGCCCTCGCCGAACAGCGGTTTGTCCGGCTTGCGCACCTCCACGACGCGTCGGCCCGCGCGCACCCGGACCGCGCCCCCGTGTTCCGCCATCGCCCCTCCCAGGTCCCGCCGCCCCGGGGCGCCCGCCCCGGTCGGCTCCGTGGGCCCCGCCTACCCGGGCCTCCCCGGCGGAAAACCCGGCGGCCCGCAGCGGCTCCGGACGGAGTACCGGCCTGGCCGTAACAGGGTTTCCGGTGGTTCTGCGGACACAGCGAGAACGCCCGGCCGGGTGACCCCGGCCGGGCGTTGGGCGTGTTCGGCGCGTGCGCCTACTTGCGCTTGTTGATCTCCTCGGTGAGCTGCGGAGCGACCGAGTGCAGGTCGCCCACGACACCGAAGTCGACGAGCTCGAAGATCGGCGCCTCGGGGTCCTTGTTGACCGCGACGATGTTCTTCGCGGTCTGCATGCCCGCACGGTGCTGGATCGCGCCGGAGATGCCCAGGGCCAGGTACAGGTTCGGGCTGACCGTCTTACCGGTCTGGCCGACCTGGAACTGGTTCGGGTACCAGCCGGAGTCGACGGCGGCACGGGAGGCGCCGACGGCGGCGCCCAGCGAGTCCGCCAGGCCCTCGACGACGGAGAAGTCGTCGGAGCCGACGCCGCGGCCGCCGGAGACCACGATCGCGGCCTCGGTGAGCTCCGGGCGCTCGCCCTGCTCCTGGACCACGCGCTCCACGACCTTGGCGGCCTTGGCGGCGTCGGAGACGTCCACCGAGACGGCCTCCTCGACGGCCGCTCCGGCGGCGGCCTCGGCCGGGACGGAGTTCGGGCGCACGGCGACGACCGGCACTCCGGTCCGCACACGGGCGTGGGTGACGGTGCCGCCGCCGAAGATGCTGTGCTCGGTGACCACGTCGGCGTCGACGTCGACGACGTCGGTGAGCACACCGGAGCCGAGCTTGACGGCGGTGCGCCCGGCGATCTCCTTGTTCTCGGCGGTCGCCGAGACGAGGATCGCGGCGGCGCCCTTGTCCTGGGCCAGCTTCGCGAGCAGCTCGGCCTTGGGAGCGACGACGTAGTCGTTGAGCTCGGCCGGGGCGACGTAGACCTTCTCGGCGCCGAACTCGGCCAGCGCGGCCTTGCCCGACTCCGCGCCGTCACCGATCCACACGGCCGCGGGCTCGCCGATGCGGCGGGCCGCGGTCAGCAGCTCGGTCGTGACCTTCTTGACCTGTCCGTCGACGTGGTCGACGAGGACGAGGACCTCAGCCATAATCCTTGAACCTTCCTGAGTCTCTCGCCTGGCCTACACGAACTTCTTCTGGGCGAGGAAGTCGGCGATCTTCACGCCGCCGTCACCCTCGTCCTTGACGATCGTGCCCGCGGCGCGCGGCGGCGCCGCGGCGAAGTCGACGGTCTCGGTGGTGGCGTTGGCCAGGCCGACCCGGCCGGTGTCGATGCCCGCGTCGGCCGCGGACTTCTTGTCGACCGGCTTCTTCTTCGCCTGCATGATGAGCTTGAAGGACGGGTAGCGGGGCTCGTTGATCTTCTCGACGACGGAGACGACCGCCGGGAGCTGAGCCTCGACCACGTCGTAGCCGTAGTCGGTCTGGCGCTGGATCCTGATGGCGCCGCCGTCGATGTCGACCTTGCCGGCGAGCGTGAGCTGCGGCAGGCCGAGGTACTCGGCGAGCGCGGCGCCCATGACGCCGGTGCGCGCGTCGGTGGACTCGGAGCCGAGGACGACCAGGTCGAACTCGACGGTGCCCAGGGCCTGCGCGAGCGCGTAGGCGCTCTGGAGGGCGTCCGATCCGTGGAGCGCGTCGTCGTTGACGAAGACGGCCTTGTCCGCGCCCATCGAGAGGGCCTTGCGGATGGAGTCGGTGGCCTGGTCCGGTCCCATCGTCAGGACGGTGACCTCGCCGCCGTGCTTCTCCTTGAGGAGCAGGGCCTCCTCGATCGCGTACTCGTCGAGCTCGTTGATGACGCCGTCGGACGCTGCGCGGTCGAGCGTCCTGTCGTCGGGGTTGAGCTTCCGTTCGGTCGCCGTGTCCGGGACCTGCTTGACCAAAACGACAATATTCATGGCCGGTGGCCGACCTCCCTGCACTCTGATCCGCCGTGTGGCGGGCGGACGCCGGTGCGCCCCGTTCTGCCAACAATGCCGAATGCCGTTCGGTCATTCGACGGCGGGTCCGCCTTTCACGTCAAGGACGGTCCCGCGATGTGCCCGTACACCAGATGTTACTGGCTAGTAGCTTGAAGGCCAACCCTCGACCCCAAGTGTGACTTAGGAAACCCTAACCAACACCCTGCCACCGGATTCGGCGGCCCCGCCGAGCGCGGCCCCGGCCGGGGCCGGCCCGCGCGGCCGGGGTGCCGGCCTGCCCACCACCCTAGGTCGCGCACGGCGGTCCGGAACCGGTCGCACCACCGGTGGAACCACCGGAGAACCGCGAGGGCCCCCTCCCGTGCCGGGAGGGGGCCGCTCGTCACGACGATCCGCCGTCGAACCAGTCGGACGGCCCGCCGAACGGCGCCCAGTCGGGGGTGGAGGACAACCCGATCGACAGGATCAGCATGGTCAGCAGGACGATGCCGACGATCACGCCGATGTAGAGGTACAGGCTCCGGAACCGCGCCCGCTCCACCAGCCACACCGCCTGGTGCCGCGCCTCGCGGCCGCTCGGCATGATGTAGCTGAGCAGGACCATCACGAAGATGGCGAAGGCGCCGGTGTAGTTGGCGCCCTGGCCCGGGGTCGCGTCCACGATCGTCGCGTAGACCATGCCGACCAGGATCCCGGCCAGCAGGTAGATCAGGCCGAACCCGGCTGTGCGGACCGCCATGCGCCCGAACGCCCAGGGGAAGCTGAGCGCCACCACCATGCTGTCGGAGTTGCGCGGCCCCCGGGTCTGGAGGCGGCGCGCGTGCTCCGCCTTGACCACGTCCAGCGCGCCCAGGCCCGCGATGATCACGACGCCCAGGAGGGCGCCGAACCAGGGGAACCACAGGGACACGCCGGCGAGGGCGACCATGACGGGGATGAGCACCAGCGGGTGCATCCGCCACGCCTCGGCCTCGTACTCCTCGTCGATGTAACCGTCGCCGTCGGCGTCGACGCCCTCCTCGTCACCGCGGAAGTAGTCCCCCACCCGGTCGTTGCTGCCCCGCTTGAAGCGGCTGAGCCAGCCGCCGCGCTCCTCGTAGTCGTCCTCGCCGAACTCCTGCGTGTTGCGGCTGTTGCGCCCCTCCTCGACCGGCGTGAGGATGTCCGCGAAATCGCCCTTGTGCAGGGGCGTGTTGAAGAACTGCGTGTGCGGCGCCTGGTACCCGTCCTCCGGATCGGCCGTCTGGGGGCGCCCCCGGCCGGGCTCCACGGGGTCCATCATCATCGTCCCCTGCGGGTCGTCCCGCGGGGGCTCGCCGGGACGGATGCGCCGGGTGCTCCCCGCGTCGTCCGGGTCGTCCCCCACGGGGCTGATCCGCATGGTGCCCTGCGGGTCGTCGAGGTCTTCGCGGCCGCCCGGGGTGATCCGGCCGGTCCCCCGGAGCCCGCCCAGGTCGTCGGTCGACTCCGGGTCGCTCCAGCCCCGCTGCGCGCCCGACAGGTCGTCCGTCGGGTCCTCGTCGGCGTCCCAGGACCGCTGGGCGCCCCGCGCGCCGGAGAGGTCGTCCGTGGCCTCCTCGTCGGAGCGCCACCCGCCCGCCTCGGCGGCGTGGGTGGAGCGGGGGGACCCGCCGGGACCGGACCACGCGCTGGAGGCGGGGTTCGCGCCGCCGGCGGTGTGCGCGGGCCCCCAGCCCTCGTCGCCGGCGCCGCGTCCCGCCAGGTATCCGGCGGCTCCGCCGAGCACGGCGCCGGCCGCGCCCGCGGCCGCGGCCCCGCCCGCTCCCCGTCCGCCGCCCGTGCCGGAGTCCTCCGGTCCCACGCCCGTGGAGGGGTTGTGGACGGTGTGGCCGCCGGTGAGCCCGGTGGACCGGACCTCCTGGTCCTCGGTCCAGGGCAGGTCCAGGTTGAGGCGGCCCGCCTCGGCGACCAGCTCCGCGGCCGTGGGGCGGTTGCGCATGTCGCGGGAGACGGCGCGGTTGACCAGCGGGCGCAGCGCCTCGTGCATCCCGTCCATGTCGATCTCGCCGTTGAGGATGCGGAAGAAGATGACCTCGAAGGAGCCCGCGCCGTAGGGCGGGCGTCCCGTGGAGGCGAAGGCGACGGTGCCGCCCCAGGCGTGGATGTCCGTGGCCGGGCCGAGGTCGGTGCCCTCGATGACCTCCGGGGACAGGTAGCTGGGGGTGCCGACGAACGTGCCGGTCTGCGTCAGCTTGGCGCCGTCCACGGCGTGCGCGATGCCGAAGTCGATGACGATCGGCTCGCCGTTGGAGATGATCACGTTGCCCGGCTTGAGGTCGCGGTGGATCACCTCCACCGCGTGGATGTCCTGGATCGCCCGGGCGAGCCCGGTGATGAAGCGCGTGAGCGCGCGGCCCCGGAGCGGGCCGTGGTCGGTGACGGTCGCGTCCAACGTGGGCCCGGGGATGTACTCGGTGACCACCCACGGGAGCTCGGCCTGGGTGTCGGCGTCGATGACCTCTGCCACGTTGGGGCTCTGCACCCGCCGCATGGTCTCGACCTCGCGGGCCAGCCGGGCCCGTGCGATGTGGTCGCCCGCGACCTCCGGCTTGAGGACCTTCAGCGCGACGAACTGGTCGGTCCGGGGATCCTCGGCCTGGTACACCACGCCCATTCCGCCCTGCCCGATACGGCGGCGGATCACGTAGTGGCCGATGCGCTCCGGCAGCTCCTCACCCGTGGGGAAACCTGCCGACATTGCCATCGAGAACTCATCCCCTCAAAAGACCGCATACCACCACGTCCAGCTTATCGGCCGGGGGATGGGTCAACATTGGCTTGTGTGGTCCGTCTCGGACCTGTGTGGTCTGTTCGGGACCGCCGGAGGGTCATGGGGGGCCGACGGCCCGTCCGCCCTCGGACGACCACCACCGAGTATGACGGAAAACTGGCGTGGGCGGTTCCGCCCCGCTCGTCTCGACTGGCCGGATCCGGACGACCGGAGCAGGTCCTGTATCGCTACTTAACCTGACAAATGACTAAAACCATGCCAAAAAACAACAAAGCTTTGGGGAAGGGAGGGGCGGGCGCACCGGCCCGAGCGGCCGGGACCCCCGCCCCGAACTGCGCGGAGGCCCGTGTCAGCGCCCGTTGAACACCGCCTTGCCCGGCCCCTGCTCGACGAAGCTCCGCATCCCGTTCTTCTGGTCCTCGGTGGCGAACAGCCCGGCGAAGTGCAGGCGCTCGATCTCCAGCCCCGAGTCCAGGTCCGTCTCCAGGCCCCGGTCGACGGCCTCCTTGGCCGCGGCCAGCGCCACGGCGGGCCCCTCCGCGTACCGGGCCACCAGGGCCACGGCCGCCCGGTAGACGTCCCCGTCCGGGACGACCTCGTCGGCCAGCCCGATGCGCCCGGCCTCCTCCGCCCGCACGTGCCTGCCGCTGAAGATCATCTCCTTGGCCCGGGCGGGGCCGATCAGGCGCGGCAGGCGCTGGGTGCCGCCCGCCCCGGGGATGACGCCGAGCTGGATCTCGGGCACGCCCAGCCGGGCCCCCTCCCCCACCACCCGGAAGTCGGCGGCCAGCGCCAGCTCCAGCCCGCCGCCGAGGGCGTACCCGGTGACGGCGGCCACGACGGGCTTGGGGATGCGGGACACCAGGGTGAGGGCGTTCTGGAGGTTGCGCCCGTACTCCAGCATCTCCGCGTGGGTGCGGTCCGCCATCTCCTTGATGTCGGCGCCCGCCACGAACACGCGCTCGCCGCCGTAGAGCACCACCGCGCGCACGGCGGGGTCCGCGGAGACCCTCGTGGCGGCCTCGGCGATCTCCGCCGTCAGCACGGCGTTGAGCGCGTTGACCTTCGGCCGGTCCAACCGGATGACGGCCACCGCCGGGTGGTCCGGATCGGTCTCCACGCGCACGAACTCGCCCACGAACTCCACCTCTTCCACTTCGACGTCACTGTCCGGGCCACCTAATCACCCGGGTCAGGAGAACAGCAGCACCAGGGTGCCGAGCCGCGCGGACAGCGCGTACGCCCCCGCCAGCAGCAGGGCCGCACCCGCGAGCAGGAGCGTGTCCCCGACCCGCCAGCGGCTCTCCCTGGCCCATGTGCGGGGCCCGGTGCCGAACGCCCTGGCGTCCATCGCCGTCGCCAGCAGGGTCCCCGTCCGGATCGACCGCACCAGCAGCGCGAACAGCCTGCCGAAGAACAGCGTGACCATCCGCACCGGGTTGCGCCCGGCCTCCAGTCCGCGGGCCCGCCTCGCCAGGGTCACGGTCCGCCACTGGTCGGCCAGCAGGGGGATGAGCCGCAGCGCCGCCAGCACGCCCATGGCGGGGCGCTCGGGCACCCTCAACCTCTGCACGAGCCCGTCGGCCATCTCCGTCGGATCGCTGCTGACGGCCGCGAGGAGGCCGGGGAGGGCGATGGCGAGCAGGCGCACCGCGGCGCCCAGCGCCCCCTCCGCGCCGTGCTCGCCGTACAGGTAGTTGACCAGCCCGCTGGAGAGCCCCATGAGCAGGAAGGGGCCGCCGAGGACGAGCAGGGTGTGCCGGTCGATCCCGCTGAAGGGCAGGACCAGCAGAACGCCGGCCAGCACCACCCCACCGGTGACCGCGTCCACGGCGGGGACCAGTCCGAGCCCCAGCAGCAGCGCGGCCAGCAGCTTGGCCGCCGGGTTGAGCCGGGCGAGCCAGTGGCGCGCTCCCCCGGCGCCCGGCGCGTCCGGGGCGGGGACGCCGCCCCTGCGGCCCCGGTCCTCCGAGACGCTCACAGCTCCGCCTTTCCCGCCGTGCCCGGGACCGCGCGGCCCCCCGCCACACGCACCCGCACGTCCGCGAAGTGCCGCAGGAGAAGTTCGTCGTGGGTCGCCACGACGACGGCGCACCCCTCGGCCCTCAGCCCGCCCAGCAGCTCGACCAGCTCCGTCCACGTCCGGGTGTCCTGGCCGAAGGTCGGCTCGTCCAGGACGAGGACTCCGGGCGCGTGCGAGGGGCCGGAGCTGAGCGCCGTGGCCACCGACAGCCGCCGCTTCTCGCCGCCCGAGAGCGTGTAGGGGTGGGCGTCGGCCAGGCCGGTCAGGCGCAGCCGCTCCAGCAGCTCGTCCACCCGCCGCTCGGTCCCGGCCCCGTCCGCCCCGGCCCGCCGCGGGGCGAACCGCAGCTCGTCCCGCACGGTGCCGGTGACGAACTGGTCCTCCGCGTGCTGGAACACGGTGCCCACGTGGCGGGACAGGAGCCGGGCGGGCCATCGCGCCAGCGGCCGCCGGTCGGCCTCCGCCAGGGGGCCGCGCGGCAGGACCGCGCCCCTGTGGGGTCGGGAGAGCCCCGCCAGCAGGGTCAGCAGCGTGGACTTGCCCGCACCGTTGGGGCCGGTCAGGGCGGTCGCCGTACCGGCCGCGACGGAGAGGTCCACCCCCTCCAGCACGGTCCTCCGGGGCGGGGCGCCCGCCCCCAGCTGGAAGGGGGTGCGCGCGGCGACGCCCACCGCCTCGACGCGGGGGCCGCCGCCCGGCGCGGGGGCCGGGCCGGGGGAGGGCTCGTCACCGGGGACCCACACTCCCTGCTCCGCGAGGGAGCGCCCGTGCGCGGCGAACACGGCCGCCGGATCGCCGTCGGCGACCACCCCGCCGCCCGGCTCGACGACCACGACCCTGTCCACCAGCCCGACCACGTCGGCGACCCGGTGCTCGACCAGGAGCAGGGTCGCCTCGGTCTCGGCGAGCAGGCGTTCCAGGACACCGCGCACCAGTGCGGCCCCGGCTGGGTCGAGGTTGGCGGTGGGCTCGTCCAGGAGGAGCAGGCGCGGGCGCATGGCGAGCGCGCCGGCGATGACCAGGCGCTGCTTCTCACCGCCCGACAGCGCGCCGGTGGGGTGGCGCCGCCCGTACGGGAAGCCGACCGCGTCGAGCGCGTCGTCCACCCTCGGCCAGATCAGGGCGGGGTCCACCCCCAGGTTCTCCGGTCCGAAGGCGACGTCGTCGCCCGCGCGGGCCATCACCAGCTGCGTCTCCGGGTCCTGGCCGACCAGGCCGACGCCTCCGCGGCCCCGGTCGGCGGGGAGGCCGTCGACCAGCAGCGTCCCCTCCTGGTCGCCGTTGAGGGCGCCGTCGGGGCCGGTGAGTCCGGCGAGGGAGTGCAGCAGGGTGGACTTGCCCGCCCCGGAGGCGCCGAGCAGCAGCACGCGCTCACCGGGCTCGACCGTGAGGTCCACCCCGCGCAGGGCGTACGACTCGCGGCCCGCGTGGCGCCACCCCCAGCCGGACAGCTCGACGCGTGCGCCGCCCCCTCCGGGAGGCCGGAGGGGGGACGGTGCCGCGGGGTGCTCCGCGGTCGCCCCCGAGGGGCCGCGGCGGTCGTGGTCGGCCACGGGTCAGCCCCTGGCCGACGGGAAGGGGGCCAGCGCGCCCGACCTGGCGAGCGCGGTGGTGAGGAGGCGGGCGCCGACGCCCGCGATGACCGCCGAGCTGATCACGACGATGACGCCGTAGACGAGCTGGAAGTGCAGGGGCCAGGTCACGTTGTAGACGAGGTTGTCGCGGACGGCCGGGGAGAGGCCGGCGGCGGCCGCCGCGAGCACGGCCGCGCCCATGCCCCAGCGCCGGTAGCCGAAGGCGAGGAAGACCAGCTCGGGGAGGAGGCCCTGGAGCGTCCCGTCGATGATCACCATGACCCCCCACTGCGTCCCCAGCACCGCCGACACCAGGGAGGCCGCGATCGAGGTGAGCAGTGCCGCGCCGGGCTTGCGGACGACCAGTCCGCCGAGGACGCCGGAGATCAGCCACATTCCGTAGACCGCCGCCTGCGCGGGGGGAAAGCCCACGAAGAGCGGGGTCGTGACCGACCAGACGATGTTCCAGAGCCAGAAGACGACGCCGACGGCGACGCCGATCACGGCCGCAACGACGATGTCGACGGTGCGCCAGCCGCGCAGCCGTCCGAGGACGTCGCGCCAGAATCCGGTACGCCCGGTCTCGGTGCTCATCAGGTGGTGTCCCTTCGTCGGGGTGGACGAGGGCCCATGTGGCCAAGAGCGACGCCGGAGGACGTGCCGCGCGCCGGGTCCGTCCCGGGTGCGCGGGAGCACGCCGCCGGAGACGGGTTCCTACGACTTCCTTCGCTGGCATGACCCAGATCAGGTGTGTAAGGGTCTGCGGCCGGGTGCCGCACTCTCAGCGCTCACGCGCTCCCCTGTCGGTTTCCCTCCATTATGCGTCAACAACGGGGGCCGCGGGGTGTTCCCTCCCCACGGCCCCCGTTCCCGCCCCGTCCGACCGCGCCCGCCGGCGGGCGCGGTCAGGCGTCGCCCTCGTCGTCCCCGCCCTTGGGAGGCGTCGCCGACGGGTTGCCGAAAGCCTTCGGCGAGGGGGCGAAGCCCTCGGCCGGCAGGTCGGCCGTGGCCCCGCGCATGGTGGCCTGCCAGATGGGGCCCGGCAGCGTGCCGCCGTAGACGATGCCGTAGTAGCGCCCGCCGATCGTCACGCCCTGGAGCGGGTTCTCCTCGCCTCCGCGCATGTCGCCGACGACCACGGCCGACGCGAGGTTCGGGGTGTAGCCGGCGAACCAGGCGTAGGCGGCGTTGTCGGTGGTGCCGGTCTTGCCCGCGGCGGGGCGGTCGAGGCCGAGGCCGTTGGCGGTGCCGCCCTTGAACGTCTGCTGGAGCAGGTGGTTGACCCCGTCCGCGACGTCGCGCTCGACCCTGCCCTCCTCGCAGTCGGTGCGCGCCTCGACCTCCCGGGTGCCCTCGGCGCCCTCGCGGCCGATCCGCACGGAGACCACCGGGACGGGCTCGCAGTAGGTGCCGCGGGCGGCGAACGTGGCGTACGCGTTGGCGACGGTCAGCGGGGACACCTCCTGGTCCCCCAGGGTGAAGGAGCTCCAGACCCCCAGCGGTTGGCCGTCGGCGCGGTGGATGCCGACCCGCTCGGCCATCTCCGAGGTCTCGCAGAGGCCGACGCGCTTCTGGAGCTGCGCGAAGTAGGTGTTCACGGACCCCTTGGTCGCGCTGATCATGTTGTGCCGGCCGCCGTCGCTCTCCCCGGCGTTGCTCACGCTCCACCCGGACATCACGCCGCCGTCGCAGTTCTCGAGCCCTCCGACCGAGACGCTCTCGGGCGAGGAGAAGCTGGTGCCGTAGCCCAGTCCGGAGTGCAGGGCGGCGGCCAGGGTGAACGTCTTGAACGTCGACCCCGCCTGGTAGCCGAGCGAACCGCCGGCCTCGCTGTCCACCGCCAGGTTGATGGAGGTCGTGCCGAGCGCCTCGTCGTCGAACCCGTAGCGCAGGTTCTGCGCCATGCCCCGGATCCGGCCGGTGCCGGGCTCGACGACGGCCTGGGCGGAGAACTTGGTGGACTCCTCCGCCGGGACGTACCGCTCGATGGCCTCCTCCGCGGCCCGCTGCGTCTCCCCGTCGAGCGTGGTCCGCACGGTGATGCCGCCCTTGGTGAGCGCCTCGTCGCGCTCCCCCTGGAGCTCCCCGAGGATGTCGGAGCCGCGCAGCCAGCGCATGACGAAGTCGCAGAAGAACGGCTGCTCCGAGTGGTAGCAGCTGCCTCCGCGCGGGGTCGGGTCCAGTGCGAGCCCCCGGCTCGCGTGCTCCTCGACCTGCGCCGCGTCCAGGTGCCCGGTCGCCCCCATCCGCTCCAGCACCAGGTCGCGGCGCTCGCGCGCGGCCTCGCGGTTGTTGAGCGGGTCGTAGAACGAGGGGCTGCGCACGAGCCCGACGATGGTGGCGGCCTGCGCCGGGTCCAGGTCGGCGGCGGAGACGGAGAAGTACCGCTGGGCCGCCACCTCGATGCCGTACGCCCCCGCCCCGAAGTAGGCGAGGTTGAGGTAGCCCTCCATGATCTCGTCCTTGGTGAGGCGGTCCTCGATGTCGATGGCGTGGCGCAGCTCCAGCAGCTTGCGGCCCAGGGTCTGCTCACTGGCGCGCTCCACCTCCTCCTCGGTGGAGGCCTGCTCGATGAGCAGGTTCTTGACGTACTGCTGGGTGATGGTGGACCCGCCCTGGGTGTCCCCCTGCGCGGTGCGCATGGCGGCCCTGATCACGCCGCGCAGGTCCAGTCCGGAGTGTTCGTAGAACCGGTCGTCCTCGATCGCCATGAGAGCGGCGGGCACCCACGGGCTGACCGCGTCCAGGGGCACCACCTCGCGCTCGCGGTCGGCGACCTCCGCGATCGGGTTGTGGTCGACGTCGGTGAGGAGCACGCGCTCCGCCAGCGGGGAGATCTCCAGGTCGCTGGGGAGGGCCATGAAGGCGGCGGCCGTGTCCCTTCCGATCAGCCCCAACCCGCCCACCCACGGCATGACCAGCGCGGCGGTCAGGAGACCGGCGACCGCTCCCGTGCCCGTGAGGCGCAGGACGGCGTCCTTGCGGCCTCCGTCCGGGCGGTCGCCGTCACCGGCGCCCCTCCCGTGCTCCACCGCGTCGCCGAGTGCGGTCACGCGCTCCCGGAGCCGGTCCACCAGGGGGAGGACGGCCCGGTCGGCCCACCTCCTCCAGCGCGGCGCCCCGAAGGCGCCTCCGGCGGCCGCGGCGGGCCCGCCGGCCCCCCGGCCACGGCGGCCGGGGCTTCCCGCCTCCCGCGCGTGCCGCGGGGCCCGGCCCCCGTCCTGGCCCCGCTCCCCCTGCGGAGGACCGTCCTGGTTCGGCTCCGTCACGTCGCCCCCCTCGGCCGTGTGACGCCCCGTCCGCGTCGCGCGCGCGGAGACAGGGCACTGCGACCTCCACGCTCGCAGGGGTACCGCAAAGCCCGGGAGGCCGAATCGGGCGTGTCATCGAAAAGCTTGCCCAATCCGCGGCAAAGCGCCCGGCCCCGACGCACCCGCGGGAGGCCGCGAAACGGGTGCGCGGTCCACTCGTCATCCGGGCGAAACAACCTCGGCGGACGGCGCCCGAGGCGAGCATGCCCGAATTCGCGACAAAAGGGCCCTGGGCGATCATTCCGACACACCCGGATGTCCGGAATACAGCCCGGCGAACCCCGGGTGCATTCGGTGATCCCTACCCAGGACGGCCCGCCACCCAACACGACCGACGAATTTTCCGTCCTTTCACCACAGACCATCAGAAAACAACCACAGAGGCACCTGAATCCCCCGGTTGCTTATGACTGATATGTACGGTTTACCCAGGTGAAACCCGACAAATAACAGGCCTCAAGCCTTCCGGCCAGTGTGATGAGGAACACACAAATTATCCGGCCCCGACACTCCGCCAAACACCACAAGAGGGCAGACGATAGACAGCAGAGGGAACCGAAGCCGTAATCCGGACAGTTTCCGTTCCGGATCTTCGTTAACTCCGCCTTGCGTCGGATTAACAACAGGTTATTTTTACCTGCCATAAACCGCTCGCGCCCAGAAACGCCCGAACCACGACAATTACGGTGTAGCCAGTGATCGGACGCCTGCCCATCCTCGACATCTCTCCAGACAACGACCTCGGTCCGGTGAAAGCAGTTCCCCGGGAACGCTTCACCGTGGGGGCGACGGTCATCCGGGAGGGCCACGACTCCCTCGCCGCAGGGGTCGTCGTGTACTCCCCCCGGGGCCGCCGCGAACGCCTCGTGCCCATGCGCGAGCACGCGCCCGGCACCGACCGCTACGAGGCCGAGATCAGCCTCCCCTCCGAGGGGACGTGGTCCTTCTCGGTCGAGGCGTGGACCGATCCCTTCACCACCTGGCACCGCGTCGCCCGGGTCAAACTCCCCCTGGGCCAGGACACCGGGCCCGTACTGGAGGAGGGGGCCCGGCTGCTCGCACGCGCCGGCCGGCGCGTGCCCCGCAACCCCGCCCTCACCAGGGCGGCCGAGGTCCTGAGGGACGCCTCGGCGGATCCGCTGGACCGCTTCGCCGCGGCGATCACCCCCGAGGTCCTGGACGGGATGGAACGCCACCCGATCCGCGAGCTGGTCACCAGGTCCGGGCGCACCGGGGTCGTCGTCCACCGCGAGCGGGCGCTCTTCGGCTCCTGGTACGAGTTCTTCCCCAGGTCCGAGGGAGCCCAGGTCGACACGGCCCCCGGGCAGGAGCGCTCGGGGACCTTCGCCTCCGCCGCCAAACGCCTGCCCGCCATCGCCGGCATGGGCTTCGACGTCGTCTACCTGCCCCCCGTCCACCCGATCGGCACGAGCCACCGCAAGGGCGCCAACAACGCCCTGTCCGCCGGCCCCGGCGAGCCCGGCTCGGTGTGGGCGGTCGGGTCCGCCGCGGGGGGCCACGACGCCGTCCACCCGGACCTGGGCACGCTCGCCGACTTCGACGCGTTCGTCGGCGAGGCCGCCGAGCACGGCCTGGAGATCGCCCTCGACCTGGCCCTCCAGTGCTCCCCCGACCACCCGTGGGTCACCGAGCACCCCGAGTGGTTCACCACCCGGGCCGACGGCTCCATCGCCTACGCGGAGAACCCGCCCAAGAAGTACCAGGACATCTACCCCCTCGACTTCGACAACGACTTCGAGGGCCTGTACACGGAGATCCGGCGCGTCGTCCAGCACTGGATCGACCACGGGGTCCGGATCTTCCGGGTCGACAACCCCCACACCAAACCGGTCGCCTTCTGGGAGCGGCTGCTCGCCGACGTGGCCCGGGAGCACCCCGACGTGCTCTTCCTCGCCGAGGCCTTCACCCGCCCCGCCATGATGCGCACCCTGGCCAAGGTCGGGTTCCACCAGTCCTACACCTACTTCACCTGGCGCAACGGCAAGGAAGAGATCACCGACTACCTCACCGAGCTCACCGGGGAGACCGCCCACTACCTGCGCCCCAACCTCTTCCCCTGCACCCCGGACATCCTCAACGCCTACCTCCAGCACGGCGGACGGCCCGCCTTCGAGGTCCGCGCGGTGCTGGCGGCGCTGCTCTCCCCCTCCTGGGGCGTCTACTCCGGCTTCGAGCTGTGCGAGAACACCCCGGCGGCCCCGGGCAGCGAGGAGTACCTGGACTCGGAGAAGTTCCAGTACCGGCCCCGCGACTGGGCCGCGGCCGAGGCCGCCGGGGAGTCCATCAGCGGGCTCATCACGCGGCTCAACGAGCTGCGCCGCTCGCATCCGGCCCTGCGGGAGCTGCGCAACCTGCGCTTCCACCACGTCGACCGGCCCGAGCTGATCTGTTTCTCCAAGCACCGGCCCGGAGCGGGGCCCGACGACCCCGACGACGCCGTCATCGCCGTCGTCAACCTCGACCCGCACCACGCCCACGAGGCGACCGTGCACCTGGATCTGCCGTCCATCGGCCACACGTGGGAGGAGGAACTCGAGGTGACCGACGAACTGACCGGTCGTTCCTACACCTGGGGCGCGGACAACTACGTCCGCCTCGACCCCGCGACCGGGCCGGCGCACGTGTTCACCGTCAACGGCAGATAGCGGCCCCGGACCACGGACCGGGGCCGGCGGGCCACCCCCGCCGGCCCCCGCCCGTGCCCGGAACGCCCGTTGACCCGATGTCGAACATTCTTGGTGGGGAGCAGCAGATGAGCAAAGACGAGCACGGCCCCGGCGGACGCGTACACGCCGAACACGGTCCGCTCGCCCCGGCCACCGGGGCCGCCACCGGCCCGCTCATGTCCTCCGGCGGCACCGGTGACCCCTACTGGTACAAGCACGCCGTCTTCTACGAGGTACTCGCCCGGGGGTTCTTCGACTCCAACGGCGACGGCACCGGCGACCTCGCGGGGCTGGTGCAGAAACTGGACTACCTCCAATGGCTCGGCATCGACTGCCTCTGGCTGCTGCCGATGTACGAGTCCCCTCTGCGCGACGGCGGATACGACATCTCGGACTACTTCAAGATCCTCCCCGAGTTCGGCCGCACCGCCGACTTCGTGGAGCTCCTCGACGAGGCGCACCGCCGCGGCATCCGCGTCATCACCGACCTCGTCATGAACCACACCAGCGACCAGCACCCGTGGTTCAAGGCCTCCCGGGAGGACCCCGACGGTCCGTACGGGGACTTCTACGTGTGGTCGGACACCGACGACCGCTACGACGGGGCCCGCGTCATCTTCGTCGACACCGAGACCTCCAACTGGTCCTACGACGAGGTGCGGGGCCAGTACTACTGGCACCGCTTCTTCTCCCACCAGCCGGACCTCAACTTCGAGAACCCCGCCGTCCAGGAGGCCATCCTGGAGGTTCTGCGCTACTGGCTGGACCTGGGCATCGACGGGTTCCGCCTGGACGCCGTGCCCTACCTGTACGAGCGCGAGGGCACCAACTGCGAGAACCTCAAGGAGACGCACGAGTTCCTCAAGCGCGTGCGCGCCGAGGTGGACCGGCTCTACCCCGACCGCGTGCTGCTGAGCGAGGCCAACCAGTGGCCCTCCGAGGTCGTCGACTACTTCGGCGACTTCGGGTCCGGCGGCGACGAGTGCCACATGAACTTCCACTTCCCGCTGATGCCGCGCATGTTCATGGCGGTCAGGCAGGAGCAGCGGTTCCCGATCTCGGAGATCCTCGCCCAGACCCCGCCCATCCCGCGGAACTGCCAGTGGGCGATCTTCCTGCGCAACCACGACGAGCTGACCCTGGAGATGGTCACCGACGAGGAACGCGACTACATGTACGCCGAATACGCCAGGGAACCCCGCATGCGCGCCAACGTGGGGATCCGGCGGCGGCTCGCGCCCCTCCTGGACAACGACCGCAACCAGATCGAGCTGTTCACCGCGCTGCTGCTGTCCCTGCCGGGCTCGCCCGTCCTCTACTACGGCGACGAGATCGGCATGGGCGACAACATCTGGCTGGGCGACCGCGACGCCGTGCGCACGCCCATGCAGTGGAGCTCGGACCGCAACGCCGGGTTCTCCAAGGGCGACCCGGCCCGCCTGTACCTGCCGCTGATCATGGACCCGGTCTACGGCTACCAGGCGCTCAACGTGGAGGCCCAGCGCGACAACCCCGGCTCGCTGCTCCACTGGACCCGCCGGATGATCCAGATCCGCAAGCGCCACCCCGTGTTCGGCACCGGGGAGTTCACCGAGCTGAACGCCACCAACCCCGGCGTCCTGGCGTTCATCCGCGAGCACGGCGACGACCGCATGCTCTGTGTGAACAACCTGTCGAGGTTCCCGCAGCCCGTCGAGCTGGACCTGTCCCGCTACGCCGGGGTCAGCCCGGTGGAGTGCGTGGGGGGCGTGCGCTTCCCCGAGATCGGGGAACTGCCGTACCTGCTCACCCTGCCCGGCCACGGCTTCTACTGGTTCCAGCTCCCCGCGGACCACGAGCCGGCGGGAACGGACGGTGAACGGGACGGGCTGCCCTCCTACGGCCTTCCGGCCGCCGGGGTCAGCGTGCGCACCGCCTTCGACGCCGCCGGACGCCCGGCGGACCCGCCCGGCGCGGAGCGCCGCGCCACAGCCACCACGACGTCCAGCGCCCCGGCCGGTACCGTGCCCGCGCTCCGCGACGGCGCGCCCGGGACCCCCGCCCGGCCCGCCGCCGAACCGGCCGCCCCCGGCCCGGTACCGGAGCCGACGGACCGGGGCGGTGGCGGGAAGGGAAACGGTCCTCTCTGACATGTCCCAACTCGAAGAGCTCCTGGCAGCCTGGCTGCCCCGGCAGCGCTGGTTCTCCGGCAAGGGGATCCCCATCCAGCAGATCCGGATCGAGAGCAGACACACCCTGGTGACCACGGGACCGGACGGCCCCGGCCTCGACGTCCTCGTCGTGCGGACCGGCCAGCGCGGGCGCAGCTCCCGCTACCAGGTGCTCCTGGGCTCGCGTCCGCCGGGCTCCCTGCCGCCGGACCTGGCCCGTGCCGCCATCGGCGTGTGCCGGGCCGCCTGCGGGAGGCCGAAGGCGGTCTACGACGCGGCCCACGACGCACAGCTGACCGGTCTCCTCCTGGAGCGGTTCGCGCTGCCCGCGGCCCCCGGCCTCTCCGGGCAGGTCCGGTTCCGGACCCTGCCCGGGGAGCGGATCCGCACCGGTTCGCCCGGGCGGATGCTCACGGGGGAGCAGTCCAACACGTCGCTGGTCTTCGGACAGGACTACGTCCTGAAGACCTTCCGCAGACTCTGGCCGGGCCCCAACCCGGACCTGGAGCTCAACATGGCGCTGTCCGGGTCCCCGTACGCGGCCCGGCCGTGCGGGTGGATCGAGGCCGACCTGCCCGGGTACGCGACGCCCACGACCCTGGCCATGCTGCAGACGTTCATCCCGCAGGCCGCGGACGGGTGGGTGCTCGCCACCGCCGGCGCGCGCGCCCTGCTGGAGGGGGCGGGGACCGACCGCGAGAGCGCCTTCGCGGGGGAGGCGGCGCGGCTGGGACGCACCACCGCCCGGGTCCACCGGTCGCTCGCGGGGGCCCTGCCCACGGACGTGCTCTCCCCGGCGGGGGCCGGAGAACTGGCGCAGGCCATGGTGGAGCGGCTGGCGACGGCCGGCGCCGAGGTACCGGAACTGGCCGAGCACGCTCCCCGTGTGATGGCGGCCTACGCCGACTTCGCCGAGGTGGACGAGCCCCTGCCGATCCAGCGCATCCACGGCGACTACCACCTCGGCCAGGTCGTCCGCACCGGGGAGGGGTGGGTGCTCCTCGACTTCGAGGGCGAGCCCACCATGCCGGTCCGGGACCGCCGGCGCCTGTCCAGCCCCCTGAGGGACGTGGCGGGGATGCTCCGCTCCTTCGACTACGCGGCCGGGTTCCTGCTGGTGGGGCACCCGGACGACCCCGAACTGGAGTGGGCCGCCCGCGCCTGGGCCCGGAACAACCGGGAGGCCTTCTGCCGCGGCTACGCGGACGGGGGCGGACCTGACCCGGACAAGCACCTGGCGGTGCTGCGGGCGTTCGAGTTCGACAAGGCCGTGTACGAGGTCCTGTACGAGGCCCGGAACCGGCCGAACTGGCTGCGGGTGCCGCTGGAGTCCATCGCCGCCGCGGCCGCGGCGCCGCCCGTGCCCGGATAGCCCGGGGCGGCCCCTCCCGTTCGGGGGGGGACCGCCCGCACACACGACCACGACCCGTGACGACCGACCGCAACGAGCACTACGGAGCCGTATGACCTCGGCCGACAGCACACCCGCCGCCGCGAAGACGGGGACCTCCGCGAAGACCGCGGGGACCGCCGCCCCGAAGGGGACCGCGGCGGCGAGGACCACCACAGGGAAGGCCGGAAAGGCCGCGTCCGGGACGGGGAGGACCGCGGGGGCGGCGAAGGCCGCCGCGCGCGTCCCCGCGGCCGGGGCCCCCTCCTCCGCGGGGCCGGAGCCCTCCGGCGGGAAGCCCGCACCGGGGAACCGGGGGACGAAGGCCGCCGGGAAGGGCACGGGGAGGGTCCCCGCGAAGGCGGCCCGCGGGTCCGGGACCGGGGCTCCCGCCGCCCGGCGGAGGGCCGCCGTGCCGGACCCCGCACTCCTGTCGGCCCTGGACCGGCTGGTCGAGGGCCGCCACCACGACCCGCACTCCCTGCTCGGCCCGCACGCCGAGGGCCGCGGGACCGTGCTGCGGGCCCTGCGACCCGGCGCGCTGGACGTGCACGCCGTGCTCCGGGACGGCTCCCGGGTGCGCCTCGAACACCTGCACCGCGGGGTCTTCTCCGGCGAGGTGTCCGGGAAGGGGCTCGGGTCCCCGCCCGACTACCGGATCGCGGCCCGCTACGCCGAGGGGGCCGCCGAGCACGTGGCCGCCGACCCGTACCGGTTCGCCCCGACCCTGGGCGAGCTCGACCTGCACCTGATCGGCGAGGGCCGCCACGAGGAGCTGTGGAACGCCCTCGGCGCGCACACCCGGGTCGAGGGCACCCCCATCGGCGAGGTGCCCGGCACGGAGTTCGCCGTGTGGGCGCCGGACGCGCGCGGCGTCCGCGTGATCGGCGACTTCAACCACTGGGACGGCGTCGGATCCCCGATGCGCAGCCTGGGCTCCTCCGGTGTGTGGGAGCTGTTCCTGCCCGGGGTGGGCGACGGAGCCCTGTACAAGTTCCAGGTCCTCGGCTCGGACGGGCACTGGCGGGACAAGGCCGACCCGATGGCGCGCCGCACGCAGGTGCCGCCGGCCACCGCGTCGGTGGTCACCACGTCGTCGTACTCCTGGGGGGACCAGGCGTGGACGGCCGAGCGCAAGGGGGTGGAGCAGCACCGGGCCCCGATGAGCGTGTACGAGGTGCACCTGGGCTCCTGGCGCCCGGGCCTGGGCTACGTCGAGCTGGCCGAGCAGCTGGTCGCGTACGTGACCGACCTGGGGTTCACGCACGTGGAGTTCCTACCGGTCACGGCGCACCCGTTCGACGGCTCCTGGGGCTACCAGGTGACGTCGTACTACGCGCCCACTCCGCGCTTCGGGTCGCCGGACGAGTTCCGGTACCTGGTGGACTCCCTGCACCGGGCCGGGGTGGGCGTGCTCCTGGACTGGGTGCCCGCGCACTTCCCCAAGGACGACTGGGCTCTCGCCCGGTTCGACGGGACCGCGCTGTACGAGCACCCGGACCCGCGGCGGGGCGAGCACCCCGACTGGGGCACGCTGATCTTCAACTACGGGCGGACCGAGGTGCGCAACTTCCTCGTCGCCAACGCCCTGTACTGGCTGGAGGAGTTCCACGTCGACGGCCTCCGCGTGGACGCGGTGGCCTCGATGATCTACCTGGACTACTCCCGCGACTCCGGCGCCTGGGAGCCCAACGTGTTCGGCGGGCGGGAGAACCTGGAGGCGATCGGGTTCCTCAAGGAGCTCAACACCACGGTGTACCGGCGCAACCCGCACGTCGCGATGATCGCCGAGGAGTCCACGGCGTACACGGGCGTGACGACTCCGGTGGACCGCGGAGGGCTCGGCTTCGGGTTCAAGTGGAACATGGGGTGGATGCACGACACCCTGGAGTACGTCAAGAAGGAACCGGTCCACCGCAAGTACCACCACGGCGACGTCACGTTCGCGATGGTCTACGCGTACAGCGAGAACTACGTGCTGCCCCTGTCCCACGACGAGGTGGTGCACGGCAAGCGTTCGCTGTTCAACAAGCCGCCCGGCGACGAGTGGCAGCGCTCGGCGACCCTGAGGGCGCTCCTCGCCTTCATGTGGTCGCACCCCGGCAAGCAGCTCCTGTTCATGGGCGGGGAGATCGCCCAGGGGGACGAGTGGTCGCACGAGGAGGGCGTGCCGTGGTGGCTCCTCCAGTTCGAGCACCACGCGGGCGTCCAGCGCCTGGTCAAGACCCTGAACGACCTCTACCGGCCCAGGGCGGCGCTGTGGTCCCGGGACACCGACCCCGCGGGGTTCCGGTGGCTGGACGGCGGCGACCACGAGGGCAACACGCTCTCGTACCTGCGCCACGGGGACGACGGCTCGGTGCTGGCCTGCGCGGTCAACTTCTCGCCCGTGCCCCGTGGGGACCGGCGGATCGGCCTGCCGTCCGGTGGCCGCTGGAACGCGGTCCTCAACACCGACGAGACGAGGTTCGGCGGCTCCGGGCACGCCGCCCCGGCGCACGTCGACGCCGAGCCGACCCCGTGGCACGGCCAGCCGCACTCGGCGCCGATCACCCTCCCGCCCCTGGGAGCGGTCTGGTTCGAGCCCGAGCGGTAGGCGCGCGCCGGCTCCGCCGAACGGCCCCGGCCGCCCGTGTGGCGGCCGGGGCCCGGCCTCGCCCGCCACACGGGTCCGACACGTCGCGGCGGCCGTCCGGGGCCGCCGACGACCGCCCTTCCGCGCACACCCGCCGTGACCCGCACGGCCCCGCCCCCGAGCGCCCCGCGACCGACCAGGCGCGACACCCGAACCTCCGGCCACTGTGCGTGACTCCATGGCCGCCCTCCCCCGTCAGGCATGACAGAGGATCATCGGATCTTGCGACTGCCTGGACAACAGGGCGGGAGAATATGTCCGGAACGACACCTTCACTCTGATCCGCCGACGTGCTTTTGTGTCCCCCATCACAGGCACGAGCGTTGGGATCGCCCATGACCGACAAGCGCCAGAACTTCGTCCGGGTCCTGGGAAGGGGTGACGTGCTCGCGCTCGGCTTCGGCGCGATGATCGGCTTCGGCTGGATCGTGCTCGTCGGCGACTTCATCGGCGCGGCGGGCAGCCTCGGCGCCGCCCTCGCCTTCGTCATCGGCGGCGTCGTCATGGCCTTCGTCGGCCTCACCTACGCCGAACTCGTCTCCGCGATGCCCCACGCGGGCGGCGAGCACCACTACGCCATGCGCGCCATCGGTCCCAGGGGCGCCTTCGCCGCCTCCTGGGCCATGGTCCTGGGCTACGTGTCCGTGGTCGCCTTCGAGGCCGTCGCCGTCCCCCAGACCCTCGTCCACCTCTTCCCCGGCATGGGCGTCGGGCACCTGTGGACCGTCGCGGGATACGACGTGCACGCCGACCTCGTCGCCGTGGGCGTCGTCGTCGCCGTGCTGATGACGGCGGTCAACTACGTCGGCATCAGGCCGGCCAGCGCCTTCCAGGTCGTGGCCGTGCTGTTCCTGGTCGCCGTCGGCGCGGTCATGCTCACCGGGTCGTTCGTCGGCGGCTCCGCCGAGAACATGGAACCCCTGTTCACCGGCGGCGTCCCCGGCGTGTTCGTGGTGCTGGTGGCGGTCCCGTTCCTGTTCGTCGGCTTCGACGTCATCCCCCAGTCCGCCTCCGAGATCAGGATCCCCCACCGCATGGTCGGCACGCTGCTGGTGGTCTCCGTGTTCTGCGCGACCGCCTGGTACGTGATGGTCGTGCTCACCGCCGGCGCCGGGCTGTCCGCCGCCGAGCTCTCCGCGTCCGAACTGGCCTCCGCCGACTCCGTCGCCGCCCTGTGGGGCAGTGACGCCATGGGCGACCTGCTCGTCCTCGGCGGCATCGCCGGACTGCTGACCAGCTGGAACGCCTTCCTCATCGGGGGCAGCCGCCTCGTCTTCGCCATGGCGGGGGCCCGGATGCTCCCGGCCTGGTTCGGCCACCTGCACCCGCGCTTCCGCACGCCCTCCAACGCCGTCCTGTTCATCGGGGCGCTGTCCCTGGCGGCCCCGTTCTTCGGCCGCCCGATGCTCGTCTGGCTCACCAACGCGGGCGGCATGAACATCGTCGCCGCCTACATGCTGGTGGTCGTGAGCTTCCTGGTGCTGCGCCGTCGCGACCCCGCCATGGAGCGGCCCTTCACCGTCCCGGCCGGTGTGCCGGTCGGCGTGACCGCCCTCGTCCTGTCCTTCGGGCTGTTCCTGCTGTACCTGCCCGGCATGCCCGCCGCTCTGGGCTGGCCCCACGAGTGGCTCATGGTCGCCCTGTGGTGGGCGGCGGGCGCCGCGCTCCTGTGGCGCCTCCCCCGGATCGCCCCCGGCGCGGACGCCGAGCGCCGCCTGGTCGAGGCGATGGACGCCCGCGCCGGCGCTCCCCGCACATGAGGACGCGGTCCTCCCGGCCGGGAGGACCGCGTGCCGGGTCCGGCGGCGCCCCGTCGCGGTTCAGGCCCCGCGCCCGTGCCACGCGGTCAGCCGGGAGACGGCCTCGTCCAGGACCTCGTCCCTCTTGCAGAACGCGAAGCGGAGCAGGTGCGCCCCCTCCTCCTGGTGGTCGTAGAACACCTGGGCGGGCACCGCCGCGACACCGGCCCCGGCGGGCAGGGCCCTCGCCACGTCGAGCCCGCTGCCGAACCCGAGGGGGCGGATGTCGGCCATCACGAAGTAGGTGCCCTCGGACACGTTCACCTCGAACCCGGCGGCGGCCAGGCCCGACGCGAGGCGGTCGCGCTTGCCCTGGAGGGCCGCGCGCTGGGCCGCCACCCACTCCCACTCGCCGTCGATCGCGTCCGCCACCGCCAGCTGCAGCGCGCCGTTGGCGGAGAAGGTCAGGAACTGGTTGACCGTGCGCACCGCGCTGACCAGCGGCTCCGGTCCCATCACCCAGCCGGTCTTCCAGCCGGTGACGGCGAACATCTTGCCCACCGAGGACACCGACACCGTGCGCTCCCGCATACCCGGGAGGGTCGCCAGCGGCACGTGCGGCCTGCCGTCGAAGGTCAGGAACTCGTACACCTCGTCGGTGAACGCGATCAGGTCGTGCTCCCGGCACACCCGCGCGATCTCCTCCAGCTCGTCGGGGGTGAAGACCGTGCCGGTGGGGTTGTGCGGCGAGTTCACCAGCACCATGCGGGTACGGGGCCCCACGGCGGCGCGCAGCTCCTCCGGGTCGAAGGTGAACCGCCCCGAGACGGCGTCGGGACGCAGCGTCACCGACCTGCGCACACCCCCGGCCAGGGTGATCATCGCGGCGTAGGAGTCGTACATCGGCTCGAAGACGATCACCTCGTCGCCGCGCTCCACCAGGGCGAGCATCGCGGCGGCGATGCCGGCGGTAGCCCCGACCGTGATGTAGACCTCGCTGTCGGGATCCAGTTCGATGCCGTAGTGGCGGGCCCGGTACCGGCTCACCGCCTGCCGCAGCTCCGGCCTCCCCGGCCCCGGGGGGTACTGGTTCACCCCCTCCAGGACGCGGCGGGAGGCGCCCTCCAGCAGGGAGCGGGGACCGTCGGTGTCGGGGAAACCCTGTCCCAGGTTGACCGACCCGGTCTCCATGGCCAGGCGCGTCATCTCGGCGAAGATCGTCTCGCCGTACACGCGCATTCGTTCGATCAGCGGTTCTTCCACCCGACGAGCGTATCCACACGCCCCGCCACCGGCCACTCCCGACCGGGGACGCCGAGGGGGCGGACCCCCCGGGTCCGCCCCCTCGACACGGTCCTCCGCGCTTCCCCTAAAGGAGGAGGCTGAGCACGATCCACACCACGGGACCCGCGATGAGGAGCGAGTCCAGCCGGTCCATCAGTCCGCCGTGGCCCGGCATGAACCGGCCCATGTCCTTGACCCCCAGGTCGCGCTTGAACAGCGACTCGATGAGGTCCCCGACCGTCGCGGCGAGCACGACGGCCAGACCCAGGACCGCGCCGACCCACCAGGGGCCGTCCAGCATCAGCGTCACGCACAGGGCGCCGGCGACCGCGCACCCCACCACGGAGCCGCCGAAGCCCTCCCAGGTCTTGTTCGGGCTGATCACCGGCGCCATCTTGTGCCGGCCCAGCATGATCCCGGCGAAGTAGCCGCCGATGTCGCTGGAGATCGTCACCACGATGAACGTCACCAGCCGGTACTGGCCGTCCTCGGGATGCGAGACGAGCAGCAGCCACGTGCCCAGGAGGAACGGCAGGTACACCAGGGTGAACAGGTTCGCCGAGGCGTCGGCGACGAACCCGTCCGCCCCGCCGCGCAGCCGCCACACCAGCACGATGATCGCGGTCAGGGCGGTGGTCCCCGCCAGCCACTCGGTCCCCCCGAAGTAGGCGGCCACCTGCATGGCGACGCCGCCCACGGCCAGGGGTACGAGGGCGAGGGTCGTGCCCTTGCCCGCGAACGCCCGGTTGAGCTCCCGCAGCCCGATCAGCACCCCCAGGGAGGTGATGATCGTGAACAGCTGGGGCAGGGGGAAGATGGAGAAGAAGACGAGAGCGCCCAGGACGCACCCGCTCGCGATGGCCACCGGGAGGTTGCGGCCGGTCTTGACCGGCTCGCCCCCCGGCTTGTGCAGCACGAAGCGCTGGCCGGCCCTGTCGGGATCGTCCTGCGGTCCCGCGTCGGGTCTGTGCTCCGGTGAGTGGTCATCGCCTCCGGAGCCGCTGGAAGAAGTCGTCACCGGCTAGACCTCGAGCAGTTCGGCTTCCTTGTGCTTCAGCACCTCGTCGATGGCCGCGACGTACTTCTGGGAGAGCTCGTCCAGCTCGGCCTGGGCGCGGTGCGCCTCGTCCTCGCCCAGCTCGCCCGACTTCACGGCCTTCTCGAAGGTGTCCTTGGCACGGCGGCGGACGTTGCGGATCGAGACCTTGGAGTCCTCGGCCTTGGTCCGCGCGACCTTCACGTACTCCTTGCGGCGCTCCTCGGACAGGTCCGGGAACACCACGCGGATGACCTGGCCGTCGTCGGACGGGTTCACCCCGAGGTCGCTGTTGCGGATGGCGTTGATGATGTCGGTGCGCGAGTTGACGTCGAACGGGGAGATGACCACCATGCGCGGCTCCGGAACCGAGAAGGAGGCCAGCTGGTTGATCGGCGTCCGGGCACCGTAGTAGTCGACGGTGATCTTGTTGAACGTGGCCGGGGTGGGACGGCCCGTGCGGATCGTCGCGAAGTCCTCCTTCGCGACGGTCACGGCCTTCTCCATCTTCTCCTCGGCTTCGAGGAGGGTCTCTTCGGTCATGTGGCGCTCCCGGTTCTCGGCTGTGGTGTTCGTGGCTTCTTGGCGGCCCTGGGGCCGGTGTCAGGCGGTGGTCGGCCCCACGATGGTGCCGATCTTCTCACCCCGGACCGCGCGCAGGATGTTGCCCTGGCTCATCAGGTCGAACACCACGATGGGCATCCCGTTGTCCATGCAGAGGCTGACCGCCGTGGCGTCCATGACCTTGAGGCCCTTCGTGAGGACCTCGTTGTAGTTCAGCTTGTCGAACTTGACCGCGTCCGGGTTGCGCTGCGGGTCGGAGTCGTAGACCCCGTCGACCTGGGTGCCCTTGAGGACGGCCTGCGCGCCGATCTCCAGGGCGCGCTGGGCGGCGGTGGTGTCGGTGGAGAAGAACGGGGCGCCGAGACCGGCGCCGAAGATGACCACGCGGCCCTTCTCCAGGTGGCGGATGGCGCGGCGCGGGATGTAGGCCTCCGCGACCTGGCTCATGTGGATGGCGGTCTGCACCCGGGTGTCCACACCGAGCCGCTCCAGGAAGTCCTGGAGGGCGAGGCAGTTGATGACGGTGCCGAGCATGCCCATGTAGTCGGCGCGTCCGCGCTCGATGCCGCCCTCGGTGAGCTGCGCGCCGCGGAACATGTTGCCGCCGCCGACGACCACGGCGACCTGGATGCCCTCGGAGACCGCCTCGGCGATGGACTCCGCCACGTACTGCACGACCTCGGGATCGATGCCCAGTCCGCCTCCGCCGGCGAACGCCTCCCCGGAGAGTTTGAGCATCACGCGCTTCCAACCGGAATCGTGCATCGCCGGTTCGGTGATCGTCGCTTCGTTCACGGCCTGTGGCCTCCCTTGTCGTCCCCGAGTGGCACAGGGTCCCCCGAGTGTTCCTGCTGAGGGCGGACAGGGAGCGCGTGCTCCGAAATCCGCCCATATCCACCGAAGGTGCCGGGGAGTAGTCTCCCCGGCACCTCCATCATCTCAAAGCTCTTAGGCCTGGCCGACCTTGAAGCGGACGAAGCGCTTGACGGTCACGCCGGCCTCGTCGACGACCTTCTGGACGGACTTCTTGTTCTCCTTGACGAACGGCTGGCCGAGCAGCGTCACGTCCTTGAAGAAACCGTTGAGGCGGCCTTCCACGATCTTGGGGATGGCCTGCTCGGGCTTCCCCTCCTCGCGGGTGGTCTGCTCGGCGATGCGGCGCTCGTTCTCCACGACCTCGGCGGGGACGTCGTCCTTGCCGATGTACTGCGGGGCGAGGGCGGCGATCTGCTGGGCGAGGTCCTTGCCGACCTCGGCGTCGGCCTTGTCCAGCTCGACCAGGACGCCCATGGTCGGGGGCAGGTCCGGGTCGGACTTGTGCAGGTAGCTGGCGACGTAGACGCCGTCGAACTTGGCGAAGCGGCGGAACTCCAGCTTCTCACCGATCACGGCGCCTTTGCCCTCGATGAAGGTCTGGAGGCTCGTGCCCGGCTCGATCTCGGAGGCGGCCACGGTCGCGAGGTCGTCGCTCTCGTGCGCGGCGACGAAGTCCGCGACCTGGTTGGCCAGCGCGATGAACTGGTCGTTCTTCGCGACGAAGTCGGTCTCGCAGTTGAGCTCGATGAGGGTCGCCTTGCCCTCGGAGTCCTGCTTGAGGACGACCATGCCCTGGGCGGCAGTGCGCTCCGCGCGCTTGCCGACGTCCTTGGCACCCTTGACGCGCAGGGCCTCGACGGCCTTGTCGATGTCGCCGTCGGCCTCGGTCAGGGCCTTCTTGCAGGCCATCATGCCCGCGCCGGTCATGTCGCGCAGCTTCTTGACGTCCGCGGCGGTGAAGTTCGCCATGACTGTTCTCGGATTCCCTTGGAGTGGAGAGTCTGTTCGGAAAGAGGAGCGGAGCCTGGACGTGCACCCCCGGTGCCGCCCCGCCCGGAGGCGGGGCGGCACCGGGGGTGTTCCGTCGTCCCTGGGACCGCTGACTACTCGGCGGAGCCCTCGGTGGACTCCTGCGCCGGGGCCTCGGCCGGGGCCTCAGCCGGAGCCTCGGACTCGATCGCGGCCTCGACCTCGGGCTTCGGGGTCTCGACCGGGGCCTCGGTCAGCTCCTTGTCGACCTCGGGGGCGTCCGCGTCCGCGGCCGGGGCGGCCTCGGTCTCGGTCTTGCCCTCCAGGAGCTCGCGCTCCCACTCGGCCAGGGGCTCCTCGGCGGCCTTCTGCTCGCCCGTGCCCTCGGAGGCGCCGGAACGGGCCATGAGGCCGTCGGCCACGGCGTCGGCGATCACGCGGGTCAGCAGGCTGACCGAGCGGATGGCGTCGTCGTTGCCCGGGATCGGGTAGTCGACCTCGTCCGGGTCGCAGTTGGTGTCGAGGATCGCGACGACCGGGATGTTCAGCTTGCGAGCCTCGCTGATCGCGATGTGCTCCTTCTTGGTGTCCACGATCCAGACCGCGCTGGGCACGCGGGACATGTCGCGGATACCGCCGAGGGTGCGCTCCAGCTTCTCCTTCTCACGGCGAAGGTTGAGGAGCTCCTTCTTCGTGAGCGCGGAGCCGGCGACGTCGTCGAAGTCGATCTCCTCCAGCTCCTTGAGGCGCTGGAGCCGCTTGTGGACGGTGGAGAAGTTGGTGAGCATGCCGCCCAGCCAGCGCTGGTTGACGAAGGGCATGCCGACACGACGAGCCTGCTCGTCGATGGCCTCCTGCGCCTGCTTCTTGGTACCGACGAACAGGACGGTGCCGCCGTGGGCGACCGTCTGCTTGACGAACTCGTAGGCGCGGTCGATGTGCGCCAGCGACTTCTGGAGGTCGATGATGTAGATGCCGTTGCGCTCCGTGAGGATGAAGCGCTTCATCTTCGGGTTCCAGCGACGGGTCTGGTGCCCGAAGTGGACGCCGCTCTCCAGGAGCTGGCGAGTCGTCACGACTGTGGCCATGACTGGTCCTCCTTGCGGTGGCGGAGAGAGTCTCTCCGCCGTCGGTTGTGCCTGACGCCCCGGCCGCACCGCCATCCCGCCGAAACGGGGTGGACCGTAGGTACGACCCCTCCGTGAGGAGGCGCGTGGACGTGCGTATTGTGATCGGCCCGACGGGCCACGGACGATTCTATCCTCAGCCGGGCACACACCGGACCTGTGCTGCGCCTACGAGTGACCCCGCGCCCCCGTCCGGCGCCCCGGGGCCGGGGTTGTCCACAGTTGCCGGCAAGCCCCTGGCGGCCCCCGTCCCCCTCCCCGACCCTGGAGGCATGGACCTCTCCCGCCTCCTGCTCCCGCTGCTGTTCGCCTCGCTCCTGTGGTCGCCCGCCTCCCCCGCGGCGGGGGACACCGGCTGGCGCTGGCCCCTCTCCCCGGCCCCCGGGGTGCTGCGCCCCTTCGACCCTCCCGAGCAGCGCTGGCTCCCGGGGCACCTGGGCGCGGACCTGGCCGCCGAGCCCGGGCAGGAGGTGTACGCCGCGGGTTCCGGCCGGGTGCGCTTCGCCGGCACGGTGGCCGGGACACCCCTGGTCAGCGTCGCCCACGGGGACCTCCGCACCACCTACCTCCCGGTGGAGTCCGACCTGGCGCGCGGCGACCCGGTCTCCGCCGGGGACCTCCTCGGCGTCCTGGCCGCCGCCCCACCCCACTGCCGTGACCGCCCCTGCCTGCACTGGGGCCTGCTCCGCGGCGACGACTACCTCGACCCGCTCGGCCTGCTCGGCCTCGGCGAGGTCCGGCTCCTTCCCCTCGGTCCGGCCCGGGCCGGACCCCCGCCGGCCCGGTGGCCCCGTGCGGCCGGCGCCCTTCACTCCTGCCGCCTCCGCTCCGGCGGTGCGGCCCCGGGGACACGGGTCGGGCGCGGGCGCGCGTCCCGGAGGCGCTCCCGGCCCGGCGGGCGCGGAGTGGCGGATTTCGCACCGGCCGGCGCCCCTGGGCCCCTGGAAGGAGGCGGTCCCGCGAGTCGGCCGGAGGCGAAGGAGCGCGGCAGCCGTCCCGCACCCGCCGGTGGGCCCCGGGGAGGCGCGCCCCGGAGACGGGCAGAGGGCTCTCCGCCCGCACGCGGGTGCGGCCGATCGGTGTCCTGGCCGGCATCGCGCACCACGACGCCCTCCGCCCGCGCGCGGATGCGATCGCCGGGGTGATGAGGGCGGGCACGGCCGGGACGCAGCCTCCGCCCGCACGCGGGTGCGGCCGGCGGACACGGTGGTCCGCTCAGGCGCGGGGGTGGGCCCGGCGGTAGGTGTCGCGCAGGCGCTCCACGGACACGTGCGTGTAGATCTGCGTGCTGCGCGGGCTGGCGTGGCCCAGGAACTCCTGCACGCTGCGCAGGTCGGCCCCGCCGTTGAGCAGGTGCGTGGCGGCGCTGTGCCGCAGTCCGTGCGGGGCCCCGTCCGCGCCGGCGGCGCGCAGGTACGCGTGCACGTCCTCACGGGCCTGGCGCACCCCCAGCCGGCCGCCGCGCGCGCCGACGAACAGCGCGGCGCCGACGGCGGCCGAGGCCATCTCCGGCCGTCCGCCGGACAGCCACGCGTCGAGGGCGTCCAGCGCGGGAGCGCCCACGGGGACCGTGCGCTCCTTCGCGCCCTTGCCCAGGACGCGCACCGTGTCGCGTTCGCGGTCCACGTCGGCCAGGTCGAGGGCGCACAGCTCGGCGACCCGCACGCCGGTGGCGTACAGCACCTCCACCACCGCCCGGCGGCGCAGGTCGAGGGGGGCGTCCCCCGGGGGCCGGGAGAGGGCCGCGGCGGCCTGCCCCTCGTCCAGCACCGCTGGCAGGGACCGCCGCTGGGAGGGGCCGGACAGGCGCGGGCCGGGATCGGCCGCCAGCACCCCCTCGCGGTGCAGGTACCGGGTGAGGGCGCGCACGGCCGCCACGCGGCGGGAGACGGTGGCTCGGCTCGCCCCCGCGTCGCGGGACCGGGACAGCCAACCGCGCACCAGGAGCACGTCCAGGTCCTCGACCCGGTACCCGTTCTCCTCCAGGAAGGCCAGCAGGGAGCGCAGGTCGGCGAGGTATCCGCGCACGGTGTGGGGTGAGCGGCCCAGCTCACCGGACAGGTGGGCGGCGAAGCGGTCCAGCACGCTCACTCCCGGGGCAGGCAGGCCACGCCCTCGATCTCCACCAGGTACCTCGGGTTGACCAGGCCGCTCACCTCCACCAGGGTCCCGGCCGGGCGGTGCTCCCCGGGAAGGCAGTCGACCAGGGCGCTGCGGAACTCGTCGAGGTCGGCGATGTGGCGGAGGTAGTAGGTGAGTTTCACCAGGTGTCCCAGGTCCGCCCCGTGGCGGGCCAGGACGCGCTCCATGTTGCGGAAGACCTGCCGGGTCTGTCCCTCGACCCCTCCGGCGACGTCCCCGTCGGGGGCCTCGGGGGTCTGTCCGGAGACGAACAGCAGCGGGCCGTCCGCGAGCACGACGTCACTGTACGGTTTGGCCATGGCGGAACCCTACCCGCCATCGCGCCCCGCTATCCGTGCCCGGTTCGGCGCCCGCCGAGCCGCCCCGCGCTGCGGCGCCGCAGCGGGGCCCCGCCCGGCGGCGGCCCCGAGCGGCAGGCCCCGGTCGGCGGGTAGCCCGTGGGGCGGGCTGCCCCACACCGCAGAAGGGCCGTGCGGCGCGAGGGTCCCCACCACAGGCCCCGCACGGCAGGCCCCGCGCGGCAGCCGCCCCCTACGGTCGAAGGCTCTCCCCGCTGCGGGGCACGGAGCCGCGGCCTCCTCCGTCAGCGCGGCAGCCGCCATCCGGCCCGGCACCGTTCGACCAGCCCCGCCGCGGCCAGCAGCCCCAGGGAGCGCATCGCGACGTCCAGGGAGGTCCCGCTCGCAGCGGCGACCACCGCGGGACCGGCCCCCGCCCGGGGTACCGCTTCCAGCACCCGGGCGCTCTCCGCGTCGAGGTGGGCCGAGACCCGCACCGGTCCGCTCTCCGGAGGCAGCTCCCCCACCGCGCCGACCTGGGCGACGACGTCGTCGGCGCAGGTGACACAGCCCGCCTGCCAGTCGCGGAGGAGGACGTGGCAGCCCACCGACATGGCGGAGGTGACCGGACCGGGCACCGCCATGAGCACCCGGTGGAGTTCGACGGCGTGCGAGGCGGTGTTGAGCGCGCCGCTGCGCCTGCCCGCCTCCACGACCACCGTTCCCGGGGTGAGCGCCGCGATCAGCCGGTTGCGGATCAGGAAGTCCTTGGCCCGGGGCGTGGCGCCGACCGGCCTCTCGCTCACCAGCACCCCGGTCCGCGCGATGTCCGCGAACATGCCCGCGTGGCCGCGCGGATAGTCCACGTCCAGCCCGCAGGCCAGTACCACCACGGTGCTCCCGTTGGCGTGGGCGGCCCGGTGCGCGGCGCCGTCGATCCCGTACGCGCCGCCGGAGACCACGACCACGTCCTGCTCCGCCAGCTCGTAGGCCATCTCCGCCGCCACGTGCTCGCCGTAGGCCGTGGCAGAGCGCGCGCCCACCACGGCCACCGAGCGCAGGCACAGGTTGCGCAGGTCCCCGCCGCCGCGTACCCACAGTCCGTGCGAGCGGCGACCGCCGGGGAGGTCGAGGCCGTCCAGCCGGCCGGGCCACTCGGGGTCGCCCGGCGCCACGAACCGGATCCCGGCCGCCGCGGACTCACCGAGCAGCCCGTCGGGGTCGACCCGGGCGGCGGCCGCGCTCCACCCGTCCCAGCGGCGGCGCAGCCGGGCCCACGCCTCCGGGTCGGGGTCCTCGTCCTCCTCCACCGGCACGGACGGCGGGGGCTCCCCCGCCACCAGCCCCGCCCACACCCCGGCCGCACCGTGCTCGGCGAGCATCGCCCCCAGCCACAGGTCCCCCGGCGGCGCGACCGCCGTCAGACAGGCCCGCGCCCGGGCGTCGGCCTCCCCCTGCCAGTCCCGTACGGTCACCGTGCTCCCCTTCCACCCGTGTCCGCTGCGCCCCTCCGGAGCGCACCGGCCCGCACCCCGGGGCGCGGATCGCCGCCCCGCCTCACCATGCCCGCCCGGTCCACAGCGCGAAGGCATAGGCGGTCTCCTCCTCCCCCGGGCGGTCCCGCTCCGCGAGATCGGCCAGCGTCCACGCGACCCGCAGGGCCCGGTCGACCCCGCGGGCGCTGATCTGCCCGGCGTCCATGGCCCGTCCGAGGACGCGCAGCGCGGCGGGCTCGACCGGGAAGTCCCGGCGCAGCCGCGCGCCGGGGATCGCCGCGTTGGTGGTCCAGGGCGTGTGCGCCAGCCGTGCGAGCGCGCGGGCGCGCGCCCTCTCCACCCTGGCGGCGACCACGGCGGAGGACTCCGCGAACGCGCGGTCGGCGAGCAGCTCGGCCCTCGTCACGGGTTGCAGGTCGACCTTGAGGTCGATCCGGTCCAGCAGCGGCCCGGACAGCCGGGAGAAGTACCTGCGCCGCTCCCCCGGCGGGCAGGTGCACATGCTGCCCGGCCTGGCGCAGGGACAGGGGTTGGCGGCCATCACGAGCTGGAACCTGGCGGGGAAGGTCACCGTGGAGGAGGCGCGGGCCAGCACCACCTCCCCCCGCTCCAGCGGCTCGCGCAGGGAGTCCAGCACCCCCCTCCCGAACTGGGGCGCCTCGTCCACGAACAGCACTCCCCGGTGGGCCTTGGACACCCAGCCCGGCCCGGGGTGGCCGCTGCCCCCGCCGATGATCGACGCCCGGGAGGAGGTGTGGTGCGGGGCGGCGAACGGGGGCCGGGTGACCAGGGGCGAGCCCCGGGGGAGCATCCCGGCGACCGAGTGGATGGCGGTGGCCTCCAGCGCCTCGGAGGGGCGCAGTCCGGGCAGGACGGTCGGCAGGCGCTCGGCGAGCAGGCTCTTGCCCGTGCCCGGGGAGCCGAGCATCATGAGGTTGTGCCCGCCCGCCGCGGCGACCTCCACCGCCCGGCGCGCCACCGGCTGGCCCAGCACGTCGGCCAGGTCCGGCCCGGGGTCGTCCGGCTCCCGGGCACAGGGCGCCTCCGGCCCGGCGGCCTCCTCCAGGAAGAACGCCCCGCGCAACCACTGGCACAGGTCCATCAGGCTGCCCACCGCGGTCACCTCCACGTCGGGGACCAGGCGGGCCTCGGCCGCGTTGCCGCGCGCCACGACGAACCCGCGGTAGCCCTGCTCGGTGGCGGAGACCATCGCCGGAAGGACGCCGAGCACCGGGCGCGCCCTCCCGTCGAGTCCGAGCTCGCCGATGAGGACGGTGCCCGCCAGGCGGTCCGGCGGCACCGCGCCCGTGGCGCACAGCACGGCGGCGGCGATGGCGAGGTCGAAGAGGCTGCCCGCCTTGGGGAGGCTGGCCGGGGACAGGCTGATGGTGATCTGACCGCTGGGCCACTCCTCGCCGCTGTTGGCCACGGCCGCGCGGATGCGGTCCCGGGCCTCCCGCAGCGCGGCGTCGGGGAGCCCCACGAGCGTCACCCCGGGGTCGCCGCCGCCCAGGTGCACCTCCACCTCGACGATGTGCCCCTGGACCCCCAGCAGGGTGATGCAGTGGGCGCGGGCGAGGGTCATCACGTCATCCCCCGCTCGTGGGAGACGAACACGCGCCCGCCGGTGATCAGGACGCAGACGCCGTCCACCCGCAGCGACGCGGCCGGGACCCGGTGCCGGGCCGCCCACGCCCTCCCGAGGCGGCGCAGACGGCGCCGCTTGTCGGGTGTGATGGCGTCCACGGGGTGCCCGTACCGCACGGAGGTCCGGGTCTTGACCTCGGCGACGACCAGGACCGGTCCGTCGCGGGCCACGATGTCGATCTCCCCCGACGGCGACCGCCAGTTGCGGTCCACCACCCGCATGCCCGCGCTCCGCAGGAAGACCGCGGCGAGGTCCTCCCCGCGTCCGCCCAGTGCCCTCCGGTATCCGGCCCACCTGTCCACGGTCGACCACCTCCCGTTACAACGGTGGGTGATCGCCGTCCGGCGCGCCAGGGGGAGTTCGTTCCTGTGGACGAACCGGCCGCTGCCCCGGGCACGAGGGCCGCGACGGGGAGCCGCCCCGGGGACCGGTCATGCCCGGGGCACGGTTCGGGTCAGGGCAGCTCGGGACCGCCCCGGCCGCCGTCCGCGGGAGGCATCTCCAGGTCGGACTTCTGGATCTCCTCGACGTTGACGTCCTTGAACGTCACCACGCGCACGTTGCGGACGAACCGCGCCGGGCGGTACATGTCCCAGACCCAGGCGTCCTCCATCACGACCTCGAAGTACATCTCCCCGTTCTCGGTCGAACGCGGCTGGAGGTCGACGTTGTTGGTCAGGTAGAACCTGCGCTCGGTCTCCACGACGTAGCTGAACAGCCCGACGACGTCCCGGTACTCGCGATAGAGCTGGAGCTCCATCTCGGCCTCGTACTTCTCCAGGTCCTCAGAACTCATCCACGCGCTCGCTTTCGTCGCACTCTCCGGTCGTGGTGTGCCGGTCTCCTCATCACGTGTACACCGCCACCGCCCCGGTTGTTCCCCGCGTGGGAGGACCCACGCGTCGGGGGGACATCAAGACGCTCCGAGATCCATCATGCGTCACGGAACGGACTTCTGGGCCCCGTGGAACAGATTTCCTTCGACGGATCGGTCACCGGAACCCTCCGGAGGTCCCGATCCGTCTTCGGACCGGGACCCGTCACGGCGTCACCCGGCCGCGGTGTCGACGGCCTCGAAGCTCTCCGGAACGCCCAGACCGCCGACCTGGTTGAACGGCCAGATGATGACGAACGCCCGGCCCACCACGTGGTCGATCGGGACGGCGCCGCCACCGGGGTTGTTCTGGTTGAGGCGGGAGTCGTAGGAGATCGCCCTGTGGTCCCCCATCAGCCACAGGTGCCCCTCGGGCACCTCGACCGGGCCGAACTCGGTGTGGCTGGCCACGCTTCCCGGGTACAGGTAGGCGTCCTCCTCCAGGGGGACGCCGTTGACCAGGATGCGGTTCTGCTCGTCGCAGCACTCCACGGTGTCGCCGGGGAGCCCGATGACCCGCTTGATGTACTCCTTGCCCGTGGGCGCGGCGCCCAACTGCTGCTGCACCCAGCTGAAGGCGCCGGCGACGGGGTTGGTCGGCTCGGGCACGGTCACGGTGTTCGGGTCGTCCCACGACCCGTTGCCGTTGAAGACGACGACCTCGCCGCGCTCGATGTCGCGGATCTGGTAGACGACCTTGTTCACGAGCACCCGGTCGCCGACGAGCAGCGTGTTCTCCATCGATGTGGAGGGGATGTAGAACGCCTGCATCACCCAGGTCCTGATCACGAACGCCAACACCACGGCGATCACGATCAGGATGGGGAGTTCCTTCCAGAACGACCCCTTCTTCTCACTGCTCTGGGACTTGCTCATCTCGGCGTCCGCCTTCTCCTCCGGCTCCTGACCAACGACTTCGGAGACACCACTGGCTCCCGAGTCCTCAGGGACTCGGGAGCCAGTGGCGGAGCTTCGCTCCTCCGGGCCGGGCCGGGCGGAATCCTCGTCCTGGACCCCGTCCGCGCCGGGATCCCTCTCGTCTTTGCTCATCGAGCCGAAGCCTATCCTGCCTCCCGTGCGGGAAGAGGGCCGTTCGGCTCCGAAAGGGAGCGGAAGCCTACTTGGAGACGGGCTCGCGGCGCTCGCGGATGCGGGCGGCCTTGCCGCGCAGGTCGCGCAGGTAGTACAGCTTGGCGCGACGCACGCGGCCGCGGGCGGCGACCTCGTACTTCTCGATGGCCGGGGTGTGGATCGGGAAGGTGCGCTCCACGCCCACGCCGTAGCTCACCTTGCGGATGGTGAAGGTCTCGCGGTTGCCCGAGCCCTGACGGCGGATGACGACGCCCTTGAAGACCTGGACACGGGTGCGGGTGCCCTCCGTCACGCGGACGTGGACGTTGAGCGTGTCACCCGGGCGGAACTCGGGGACGTCGGTGCGGAGCTGAGCCTTCTCGAGCTCCTGGATGGCGGTGTGCATCTCGCGATTCCTCATCGATAGCGCTCCGCGCCCTGTCCCCGGCGTGGTGCGGGGAGGGTTGCGCGGGCGAGGGCCCGTACGGGTCTGGACATTCGGACCACCCGGTGACCGTCACAGAGGCCGACGTCGTGCCGCCGGCATGCGGATGCCATGGGTCACCAAGGGGGAACCCACCCAGTTTGCCACATGTCAGGTGGCTTCCCGAACGGCCTCCTCGGCGAGGACCTCCCGGTCACGCCGGTCGAGGGCCTCCTCCGGCATGGCGCCGACCAGGTCCGGCCGGTTGCGCGCGGTCTTGCGGAGCGCCTGGTCGCGGCGCCAGCGGTCCACGGCCCCGTGGTTGCCGGACAGCAGCACGGGCGGCACCTCCTGGTCCCGCCACATGACGGGCTTGGTGTACACCGGCCCCTCGACCAGGTTCTCCATGCCGCCGGAGGCGAAGGAGTCCTGGACCGCCGACTCGGTGTTGCCGAGAACACCCGGCAGCAGGCGGGTGATCGCCTCGACCATCACCAGCGTCGCGGACTCGCCCCCGTTGAGGACGTAGTCGCCGATGCTGACCTCCTCGACCGGCATCCGCAGGGCGGCGTCCGCGGCCACCCGGGAGTCGATGCCCTCGTAGCGCCCGCACCCGAAGACCAGCCTCTCCTCCCCCGCCAGGCGCTCGGCGTCCGCCTGCCGGAAGGGGCGGCCGCTGGGTGTGGGCAGGATCAGGCGGGCCGGGGCCCCGGCCACGACCTCGTCGAGCGCCTCACCCCAGGGTTCGGGCTTCATGACCATGCCGGGGCCTCCCCCGTAGGGGGTGTCGTCCACGGTGTTGTGCCTGTCGTGCGTCCAGGAGCGCAGGTCGTGGACCCGCACGTCGAGGAGGCCCGAGGCGCGTGCCCTCCCGATCAGGGAGAGGTCCAGGGGGGCGAAGTAGTCGGGGAAGATGCTGATGATGTCGATGCGCACTGCGCGCCCCTTCAGTCGGCGAGGTCGAGCAGGCCGGGCGGCGGGTCGATGACGATCCGGCCCCCGGCCACGTCGACCTCGGGCACCAGTGCGGCGACGAAGGGCACCAGCACCTCGCCGCCGCCGGGGGTGGCGACGACCAGGACGTCCTGGGCGTGGTGGAGCACGTCGTCGACCGTGCCGACGGCCTCGCCCCCGGTGGTCACCGCGGCCAGGCCGATGAGTTCGTGGTCGTGGAACTCGTCGGGGTCGTCCAGGGGGGCGATGTCCCGTGAGTCCACGAACAGCAGGGTGCCGCGCAGCGCCTCGGCGGAGTCGCGGTCGGCGATCCCCTTGAAGCGCACCAGCAGCCGGTCGCTGTGGCGACGGCTGGACGCGACGGTGAGCGGTCCGGCTCCGGCCGGGTCGGTCTCCATCACGGTGCCGTCGGCGAAGCGGGCCGCCGGGTCGTCCGTCCGCACGTCGACGGCGACGTCGCCCCGGATACCGTGCGCGCGGCCGATCCGGCCCACAACGAGTCGCATGGGAGGTTCCGTCCTTCCGCCCGTCCCACCGTGGAGACGGGAAAACTGTGCCCGGGGCAGGTGCCCCGGGCACAACTACGGGGCGCCGACCGGTCGTGGTCGGCGCCCCAAGAGGCGCGTCAGCGCACTTCGTGCAGGTCCAGCAGGTCCACTCGGACGTAGCGGCCCCCGGCGAGGGAGCCGATCACGGTCCGGAGTGCCTTGGCGGTGCGGCCGTTGCGACCGATCACCTTGCCGAGGTCGTCGGGATGGACCCGGACCTCCAGGACTTTGCCCTTGCGGAGCCGCTTGGCTCTCACCTGGACGTCGTCGGAGTTCGCAACGATCCCCTTCACGAGGTGCTCAAGCGCCTCTTCCAGCACGTCAGGCCTCGCCCTCGGACTTCTCGGCCTCGGCGGTCTCGGCGGGCTTGTCGGCCGCCTTCTCCGCCTTCTTCTCGGTCTTCTTGGCCTTGGTCTTGCCCTCGCCGCCGGGGAGCACGAGCTCCTTCAGCGCGGCCTGGAAGGCGGCTTCCTTGGCCTCGGGGTCCTTGGCCTCGGCGACCTGGAGCGGAGCCGGGGCGGGAAGGCCCTTGAACTTCTGCCAGTCGCCGGTCTTGCGCAGGAGGACCTTGACCGCGTCGGAGGGCTGGGCCCCCACGGACAGCCAGTACTGCGCCCGCTCGGAGTCGACCTCGATGAGGCTCGGGTGCTCCTTGGGGTGGTACTTGCCGATCTCCTCGATCGCCTTGCCGTCACGCTTGGTGCGGGCGTCGGCGACGATGATGCGGTACTGGGGCGTACGGATCTTGCCCATACGCTTGAGCTTCAGTTTGACAGCCACTGGAGTGGTCTTCTCCCGATGAACGGTGTTCGGCGCCCGGCGGCGAAACCACGTGGGGTTGCAGTACCCGCCAAGGCAAGACGTGGGTGGCGGGTTAGTTAGAGGGCTGACCCGTCCACCGTTAGTCGACTACTCATTGTGCCAGACGCGAGCGTGTTCCTCGGACAGGACACAGGCGCCCGCGTGGCCCCGCCGACGCGAACGGCCCGCCCCCTCGCCGGGGACGGGCCGCCTGTGGTCTCCGCTACTGCTTGGGCAGCTTGAAGTTGGACAGGTCCGGCATGTTGGGTCCGCCGAAACCGGGCGGGAGCGTGGGCTGCCCGCCGCCGCCTCCGCCGAGGCCCGGGGGCAGCTGCGGCATCTGCTGGCCGCCCTCCTCCTGGCGCTTCTGGCGCTCGGCCGCGCGCTCGGCCTCCTGCTGGCGGGCCTTCATCGGGTTGCCGCTGCGCTGCTTGCCCTTCTTGGCCTTCTTGGCCTGGGCCTTGGCCTTCTTGCGGTTGCCGCCGCCGACCCCGGGCATCCCGGGCATGCCCGGCATCCCGCCGTTCTTCATCTTGCGCATCATCTTCTGCGCCTCGAAGAAGCGGGTGACCAGGCCGTTGACGTCGCTGACCTGCGTACCCGAGCCGTTGGCGATGCGCAGCCGGCGCGAGCCGTTGATCGACTTGGGGTTGGCCCGCTCGCCCGGCGTCATCGACTGGATGATCGCCTGGATGCGGTCCAGGTCCTTGTCGTCGATGTTGTCGATCTGGTCGCGCATCTGCCCCATGCCGGGCATCATGCCGAGCAGGTTCCCGATCGGGCCGAGCTTGCGGACCATCGACATCTGCTGGAGGAAGTCGTCCAGCGTGAAGTCGTCGTCCGAGGCCATGGTCGAGGCCATCTTCTCGACCTCGGCCTCGTCGAACGTGCGCTGCGCCTGTTCGATGAGCGTGAGGACGTCACCCATGTCCAGGATGCGCGACGCCATCCGGTCCGGGTGGAAGAGGTCGAAGTCCTCCAGCTTCTCGCCGGTGGACGCGAACATGATCGGACGGCCCGTGATGTGCCGGATGGACAGGGCCGCACCGCCGCGGGCGTCACCGTCGAGCTTGGTGAGCGCGACCGCGTCGTAGCCGACGCCGTCGAGGAAGGCCTGGGCGGTGTTGACCGCGTCCTGGCCGATCATCGCGTCGACGACGAAGAGGATCTCGTCGGGGCTGACGGCGTCGCGGATGTCGGCGGCCTGCTGCATCATCTCGGTGTCCACACCGAGGCGGCCCGCGGTGTCGATGATGACGACGTTGTGGTTGTTGCGGCGCGCGTGCTCGACGGAGGCCCGGGCGACCTCGACCGGGTCGCCCACGCCGTTGCCGGGCTCGGGAGCGAACACCGGGGTCCCGGCGCGCTCACCGACCACCTGGAGCTGGGTGACGGCGTTGGGGCGCTGGAGGTCGGCGGCGACCAGCAGCGGCGTGTTGCGGTCCGCCGACAGCCACTTGGCGAGCTTGCCCGCCAGGGTGGTCTTACCGGCGCCCTGGAGGCCGGCGAGCATGATCACGGTGGGCGGGTTCTTGGCGAACCGCACCTGCCGGGTCTCGCCGCCGAGGATCTCGACGAGTTCCTCGTTGACGATCTTGATGACCTGCTGCGCCGGGTTGAGGGCCTTGGAGACCTCCTCGCCGCGGGCGCGCTCCTTGATCCGCGAGATGAACTCGCGGACCACCGGCAGCGCGACGTCCGCCTCGAGCAGCGCGAGACGGATCTCCCGCGCGGTCGCGTTGATGTCCTCCTCGGACAGCCGCCCCTTGCCGCGCAGCGAGGAGAAGACCGATGTCAGCCGGTCGGAAAGCGTCTCGAACACGAGTTTGGCCAGTCCTTCGTCTCGTAAGTGGTTTCCCAGCCTACCCGCCCACCGCCGCCGGACAGTAGTCCGAGGCCGCGGGGCCGGGAACGGGGTGAGGGCGGGGCCCGTGCGCCCCGCCCTCCCTGTCGTCGCCTGTCTCCGCCACCGCGCCCGTACCCGGCCGCCGGTCCGCGGACCGGCGGGGGCGCGGGGCGCTAGTTGCCCCCGTCCTCCGCGGACTCCTCCTCGGAGGGGGCGGCGCCGCCGGCCAGCGTGGCCTCGCGCTGCTCGGCGAGGGCCGCCAGCATCTCCTCCTGCTGGCCGCCGGTCAGGCCGCGGGTGGAGAGCTGGGCCTCACCGTCGATGGTGTAGGTCTGCTGGGTGGAGCTGACGATGTTGTAGTCGGCGCTGCACGAGAGGTCCAGGGTCGCGCCCGCCTCCAGGGTGCCGCCGTCGTCGCAGGTCTGCTCGCCGATGTCGGCGTTGGTGAAGGTCACGTCCATGCGGACGGTCACCTCGCCGCTGCCGTCGCCGCCCGCGTCCCGCACCGTTCCCGACCAGGTGCAGTTGGGCCCGTCCTCGCAGTTCATCTCGGGGTTGCCGTCCCAGCCCACCTCGATCCGGGCGTCCCGGGACCCGGTCAGGTCGTCCTCGGCCGTGGTGATGATGCCGTCGTAGAGCTCCTCGACGGCTGCGGTGTCGGCCTCGGCCAGGTCCAGCCGGACCTGGGGGCCGGTCTCGGCGCCCTCGGGGACGAGCTCCTCGACGGCGATGCGCTGGACCTGCTCGGTCTCCGCGTTGATCCAGACCTGGTTGCGCTCGCCGGCGAGGTCGATCCGGTAGGTGAGCGTGCCGTCCAGGTTCTCCTCGACGGCCTCCTCCGAGTCCAGCTCGATCGCGGCCAGGGTCGCGGAGAGCTCCGGCGGGGCCAGGGTGGTGCTGGGGTTGAGCCCGGCCTGGGCCGCCGAGGAGCGCACCCAGTTCTCGTTGAAGTCGTCGAAGTCCGGACCGAAGACGCCCTGGTCGAGCCAGAAGTCCTCGACCGCGCGGATGAAGAGCTTGCCGTCGGCGGCGAGCACGTCCGCCTCGACGCTGTTGGCCCGGATGGTCCCGCTCGTCGCGCCGGTGTCGGCGACGGTGAGCGAGGCGTCACGGACCTCGGAGGAGCCGACGGTCTCCGCGACCTGCCCGGTGGCGGTGAGCGCCGGGTAGGCGGCCAGGTCCGCCAGCGCGCTCTCCAGGAGGGGCGCCGCGGCCACCGGCTCGGCGGGTTCGGGACTGGGCTCCTCCTCGCCCCCGCCGGGGCGCAGGCTGCTCAGGTCGATGGAGCACGCCGTCAAGCCGAGAACGGCGATCGCGCTCGTCGCGGCAAGCGCGGAGCGCCTGGCCCTGCGACCCCTGAAGTGACTAACCGGCGCCATCTTGCCTCCTGACCCCGACCTGTGGGGCACTGTACGAATCAGCGTGAGTTTCCGGGTGGGCGGCGGGACGACCGGCCCGAGACCCGTCATTGGCGTGGGACGCGGATGCGCGGCGCCTGGTTTCAACCCGGCGCCGCCCGAAGGGCGCCGATACGCACCTGTGATTCGGCCGGCGTCCCCGGCCGGGCGCACCCGTCCCGCGGCATGACAGCCGCACCGCTCAGAGGGTACCGAACCAACACGCAGGCCACGGCCAATACCGGCCTATGAATGCCCATATATGCCACGAAGCACTATAGAAAACAGAAACGGGACCGACGGGGATCTCTCCCCGCCGGTCCCTGGCACCTCACCGCGTCAACGGTGCAGGGCCTCCGGCCTCCACGCTGAGGACTAGGCCTTGACCTGCGGTGAGGCCGCCTCCCCGCCCGGAGGCGTCGGCGGGGAGACAGCTTCTGCCTCGATCTCGTCGAGCTCCTCGAAGGCGTAGGCCGACTCGGCGTGCAGCTCGTGGTCCAGGCCGTTGGTCTCGACCTCCTCGGTGATGCGGAACCCGACGACGAGGTCGATGACCTTGGCGATGACCCAGGTGACGACGAAGGAGTAGATCATGACGCCGACGACCGCGACGACCTGGACGGCCAGGAGGCCGATGCCACCGCCGTAGAGCAGGCCGTCCGAGCCGCCGACCACACCCGCGGCCACGAGTCCGAGGACCACCGACCCGATGATGCCGCCGACCATGTGGATGCCCACGACGTCGAGCGCGTCGTCGTACTTGAACTTGAACTTCCAGCTGATGGCGTAGGCGCACACGGCGCCGGACAGCGCGCCGACGGCGATCGCGCCGAGGGGGGTGACGTTCGCGGCGGCCGGGGTGATGGCCACCAGGCCGGCGATGGCGCCGGAGGCGAAGCCCAGGGCGCTGACCTTGCCGTAGCGCAGGCGCTCGACGAGCATCCAGGCCCCGGTGGCGGCGGCCGTGGCGACCTGCGTGTTGACCAGGGCCAGGGCTGCGGTCTCGTTGGCGGCGTAGGCGGAGCCGGCGTTGAAGCCGAACCAGCCGAACCACAGGAGCGCCGCGCCGAGCAGCACGAACGGAAGGTTGTGGGGACGCATCGACTCGGAGCCGAAGCCCTTGCGGCGGCCGAGGACGAAGGTCAGGGCCAGCGCCGCCGCGCCGGCGTTGATGTGGACCGCGGTGCCGCCGGCGAAGTCGATGACCTCGTAGCCGCCGATGGTCAGGCCGCCGATCCAGCCGTCGCCCCAGACCCAGTGGGCGACGGGGAAGTAGACGAGCAGGGCCCAGACCGGGGCGAACAGCATCCAGGCGCCGAACTTGGCGCGGTCCGCGATCGCGCCGCTGATGAGGGCCACGGTGATCACCGCGAACATCATCTGGAAGCCGGCGTCGACGAGCAGCGGGTAGCCGCCCTCGCCGTCGGCCGCGGGCTCGATCTCGCCGATCAGGTTGCTGAGCCCGACGTAGTCGAAGCCACCGATGAACGCGTTGAGCGGACCGCCGTCGGAGTAGGTGAGCGAGTGGCCCACCACGACCCAGAGGACGCTGACGATCGCGATGCTCGCGAAGCTCATCAGCATCATGTTCAGGACGCTCTTGGCCCGCGACATGCCTCCGTAGAAGAAGGCCAGGCCCGGGGTCATGAGCATCACGAGCGCTGCGCTGATGAGCAGCCACGCCGTGTTGCCGGTGTCAATCATTACGTCGCCTCCGTAGGACGGGCGGGGGATTGTGTCTGTGAGGGCGGCGGTCAGCGAGCGCATCATCGGGCCCGATGCAGATCACCACGCAGGCAACTGTCCGACCGGGGTGTTTCTCCCCGGGACCCGACGTGTTGCGCAGGGGTAAAAGGACAGCCAGAAGTGTTAACGCACCATGAACCGAACCCCCAGCACGCCCGAACGCACGTGCACCGGCACAGAGCGACCCCCGTCACATCATCCGAGGGAGACCAAATGGTCACTCTCGGTCAGATCTCACGCCCGTGAGGACGGCGCCGTCAAGTAGGCGGCGTTCGGTGTTTCACCGGCGTGTCGATCGCATGAAACGGGCCGTCGCGGCGCCGGTGTCCGGGTACGGCCGGGTTCGCGCCGTGTGGACACGGCTGTGGCCGGGCACCCGGTCGGGTGGCCGGCCACGCTCGCGGATCCGCCCCGGCGACGGGGGAGCCGCCTCAGCCCAGGATGGCGTCCACGAAGACCTCGGGGTCGAAGGGCGCCAGGTCGTCCGGCCCCTCCCCGAGCCCGACCAGCTTGACCGGCACGCCCAGCTCGCGCTGGACCTGCACGATGATGCCGCCCTTGGCGGTGCCGTCCAGCTTGGTCAGCGCGATGCCCGTGACGTTCACGACCTCGCCGAACACCCGGGCCTGGCGCAGGCCGTTCTGCCCGGTCGTCGCGTCGAGGACCAGGAGCACCTCGTCGACCTGCGACTTCTTCTCCACGACCCGCTTGACCTTGCCCAGCTCGTCCATCAGGCCGGTCTTGGTGTGCAGGCGCCCGGCGGTGTCGATGATGACCGTGTCGGCGCCCTCCTCGATGCCGCGCGAGACGGCGTCGAAGGCCACGCTCGCCGGGTCCGCGCCCTCCTCCTTGCGCACGACCGGGGCCCCCACGCGGCTGCCCCACGTCTGGAGCTGCTCGGTGGCGGCGGCGCGGAAGGTGTCGGCGGCGCCGAGCACGACGCTGCGCCCGTCGCCGACCAGGACCCGGGCCAGCTTGCCGGTGGTCGTGGTCTTCCCGGTGCCGTTGACCCCGACCACCATGATCACGGCGGGGCGGCCGTTGTGGGGTTCGGTGCGCACGGTGCGGTCGGCGTCCGTGCGGATGTGCGCGAGGAGCTCCTCGCGCAGCAGCGCCCGCACCTCGTCGTGGCCGCGGCTGCCGAGCACCTTGACGCGGGTGCGCAGGCTCTCCACGATCTGGGAGGCGGAGGCCACGCCGATGTCGGCGGTGATGAGGGTGTCCTCGATCTCCTCCCAGGCGTCGTCGTCCAGGGTGTCGGAGGAGAGGAGGTTGAGCAGTCCCTGCCCGAAGGAGCTCTGCGACCGGGCCAGCCGCGCGCGCAGGCGCACCATGCGCCCCGCGGAGGGCGGCGGGGTCTCCAGCTCCGGCGCGGCGGGCTCGGCGGCCGGGGCCTCCGGCGGGGCCTGCGAGGGAGGCGTGCGGACGGTTCCGGAGTCCCTGTCCCGGTCCTCCTCGACGGCGGTCGCCCCGGCGGCCCCCGTGGTCTCGGGTCCGGGTTCCTCCTTGCCCGGCTTGACCGGGCGTTGGGTCCTGACCAGGAAGAACCCGCCGACGGCCAGGAGCACGACGGCGATGACGATGGCGGCGATCAAGGTGATGTCCATAGCGTGCACCAGTCTCCCAGAGTGTTCGACGCGTTCGCGTCACGGCCGGGTGGCGTGCCGGGAACGAACGGTGCGCGGGGTCCGCGGCCGGTGTCCGCGAGTGCCCGCGCCGTCGCGCCTCAGGTACTGCGGTGGCGCGTGGTGCGCAGGATGAGAACGAAGAAGGGCGCGCCGAGAAAAGCGGTCACCACGCCGATGGGGAGCTCGGCCGGGGACACCAGGGTCCTGGCCACGATGTCCACCAGGACGAGGAAGGCCCCGCCGAACAGCACGGTCACCGGCAGGATCGCCCGGTAGTTGGACCCCACCAGCCGGCGCACCACGTGCGGGACGACGATCCCGACGAAGCCGATCAGCCCGCTCACCGACACCGCGGCGGCCGTGGCCAGCGACGCCGCGCCGATCACCACGATGCGCACCGCCGCCGGGTTCAGGCCCAGGCTGACCGCCTTGTCGTCGCCGAGGGCGAGCATGTCGAGCAGGTAGCCGCACAGCAGGAGGACGGCCAGGCCGACCACCGCGTAGGGGGCGATCAGCCGGACGTCGTTCCACCCGTCGCGGCCCAGCCCGCCGAGCAGCCAGGCGTAGATGCGCTGGAGCTGGTCGACGCCCATCTGCTGGACCAGGGTCTGGGCGGCGGAGAGGAAGGACGACACGGCCACGCCCGCGAGGACGAGGGAGGCCGTGCCACCGCCCCCCGCGGTGGACCCGAGCAGGTAGGCGGCCGCCACGCCGAGCAGGGCCCCGACGAAGGCGGCGACGGGGACCAGGGCGCGCGGCGAGCCGCCGAGCTCCTGCCCGAACACCATGACCAGGGTCGCGCCGAGCCCGGCCCCGGCGGCGGCGCCGAGGAGGAAGGGGTCGGCGAGGGGGTTGCGGAACACGCCCTGGTAGGCGCCGCCCGCCGTGGCCAGGAGGGCACCGACGATCGCGCCCATCACCACGCGGGGAAGGCGCAGCTCCACGAGCAGGGCCGCCTGCCGCTCGGTCAGGGGCGACTCCACCCCGAACGGCAGGAGGCTGAGGAGGTGCCGGACGATGTCGGCCGCCGACAGGGAGGCCGCTCCGGCGGAGATGCCGAAGAGGCCGGCCGCGACCAGCGCGACCGCTCCCGCGGCCGCCCAGCCGACGGGGACGCCGACACCGCCCTTCACGCTAGTTCCCCGCGTTCTCGGTCACGGCCTCGCCGACCAGCTCGGCGAAGTCGACGACCCGAGGTCCCCAGCGGGAGGCGATGTCGGCGTCGAGCAGGTAGACGGCGTCGTTCCGCACGGCGGTGACGGTGTCGAAGGCCGGGCGCCCGGCGACGTCCTCGACCGTGGACTCGTCGCCGTAGGACAGGAAGACCATGTCGGGGTTCTCCTCGACGATGTACTCCTGTGACAGCTGCGGGTACCCGCCCGCGGAGCCGTCGTCGGCCGCGTCGGCGATGTTGACCAGCCCGAAGGACCGGTAGATCTGCCCGACGAAGGTCTCGGAGGTGGCGGAGAAGGACGTCTCGTCGAGCTCCTGGTAGAAGGTCAGCCCGGCGCCGTCGGCCGTGTCGCACACGCCCTCGACGACCGCGTTGAACTCTCTCTCGACCCGGTCCGCCTCGGCGTCGGCCTCGGCGGTGCGGCCGGTGGCGTCCCCGAGCAGGCGGATCTGCGCGTAGGTGTCCTCCAGGTCCTGGGCGGCGTCGATGACGAGGGTGGGGATGCCCACGGTCTCCAGCTGGGAGGCGGTGTCCTCGGCGCTGCGGGCGAGGACGACCAGGTCCGGGTCGTACTCGGTGACGGCCTCGACGCTGGGCTCGAAGCCGCTCAGCGCCGTGGTGGGGGCCTCCTCCGGGTAGTCGGAGTACTCGTCGGCGGCCTCGACCTGGTCGCCCGCGCCGATGGCGAAGAGCATCTCGGTGTGGCTGGGCGACAGGGAGACGATCCGCCGGGGCTCCTCCTCGAGGGTGACGTCGCCCGTGGCGCCGGTGAGGGTGACGGGGAAGGTGCCGTCGCCCACGGTGGGACGGTCGGGATCGGCCTCGGGGGCGCCGCAGGCGGCGGGCGCGGCGTCGGTCGTCGGCTCGGCCTCGGTCTCACCGTTCTCCGCCCCGCCGCCGCAGGCGGTCAGGGTGAGGGCGGCTCCGAGGAGGACGGCGGGGAAGGGGCGTGCGATCCGCACGGTGCTCCTTGCGGGACGGGGGAAGGAGCACGGTCCTGGCGGAGACTGGCCTGTCCTTCCCACGAGGACGGGTGAGTCGATGCCGGGAGGCGACCTGGCTCGTCCCCGCCGGGGCGGGGCTCCACAGTTGCGGGACAGCGCCGGATTGGACGGCCCCGCAGGGCCGCTGTACCGGACTTCGCTCCTTCGACACCGGACGGGCCGCCCGGAGGCGGCCCGACGTCCCCAGCCTACTCGCGTCCCCCCGGCTCCTCGCTGGCGGGCCGGTGGCCGCCCCGGCCTGCGTCTTCCCCGCATCTGCCCCGCACGGACAGGGGCCTGCGCAGGGCGACGGAACTCCGTACCAGAATTCCTTTTATACCAATACGCGGGAAAAGTGAATTCATGTCCGTTTATGAACCCCTCGCGAAACATCAACCCCTAGTGCAACTTGGCTCCACCATGTGGCCATATTGAGTCTTCGCGAACATTGACACTTTCATGGCACACGGCAATGATCTCGTTGCTATGCGCGCCGATCAAACGAACAAGGACATGAAGCGGCGTATCCCCCTGAGCACCACATATGTCCTTAGTGGGGTATTCCGCTCCCCCGGTGTCCAGCGGCGTGCACCGAGAAGGGATGTGTTGACAAGGTGGTACCCCACCGATCACGCCTGGCGGCGCTCGCCGGGTTGACACTCGTGGCGGGCCTCGCCGCCTCCACACCGGCGAACGCCGACGAGGTCTCCGAACTCGCCCCCCTCCATCCCGCGCCCTCCTCCGAGAACGGTGAACTGACCCACCAGGCCAACGGCCTGTGGTTCATCGAGCTCGAGAGCCCGCCCACCACCGAGGGCACCTCCCCGGCGACGGTGGACGGCGAGCACGAGGACTTCCGGGCCGAGGCCGAGGAACACGGCCTGGAGTACACCGAACGGCACTCGTTCAGCGAGCTGTGGAACGGCCTCTCCGTCCGCATGGACGACACACAGGTCGGCACCGCGCGGGAGATCCCCGGCGTGAGCGCCATCCACCCCGTCCTCACCTACCGGATCCCCGAGACCGGCGAGAACGTCCCCGACCTGGACACCGCGCTCCCCATGACGGGGTCCGACATCGCCCAGAACGAACTCGGGCTGACGGGCGAGGGGCTCCGGGTGGCCATCATGGACACCGGCGTCGACTACACCCACCCCGACCTGGGCGGGGGCGGGTTCCCCAACGACCGCGTGGTCGTCGGGCACGACTTCGTGGGCGACGACTTCAACGCCGGCGACCCCGCGTCCGTCCCCGTCCCCGACGACGACCCCCAGGACTGCAACGGGCACGGCACGCACGTCGCCGGGATCGTCGGCGCCGAGGGAGGGGTCACCGGTGTGGCGCCCGCCGTCGAGTTCGGGGCCTACAAGGTGTTCGGCTGCACGGGGTCCACCACCTCCGACATCATGATCGCCGCCATGGAGCAGGCCCTCGCGGACGACATGGACGTGCTCAACATGAGCATCGGCTCCTCGCACTCCTGGCCCCAGTACCCGACCGCCGTCGCCTCCGACAACCTCGTCGACGAGGGCATGGTCGTCGTCGCCTCCATCGGCAACGAGGGCGCCACCGGCCTGTACTCGGCGGGCGCCCCCGGCCTCGGCGAGGACGTGATCGGCGTCGCCTCCTTCGACAACACGCACATCCAGGCCGCGTCCGTGACCGCCAACCCGAGCGGCGAGGCCCTCGCCTACATGGAGATGGGCGCGGCCGAGCCGCCGCCCGCCTCCGGCGACACCGACGAGCTCGTCCACGTCGGACGGGGCTGCACCGCCCTGGGCGACGAGGTCGCGGACCTGGAGGGCCGGACTGCCCTGATGGTGCGCGGCGAGTGCACCTTCGCCGAGAAGTACGACGCGGCCCTCGACGCCGGCGCCACCGGCGTCGTCATGTACAACAACGTGCCCGGCATGTTCGCCGGCGGCGGCATCGTCGACCGGGGCGCCTTCTCGATCGGTGTCTCCGACGAGGCCGGCGCCCACCTGCTGGAGCTCCTGGAGGGCGACGAGCCCGTCACCCTCACCTGGACGGGCGAGGACATCACCATCCCCAACCCGACCGGCGGGCTGATCAGCTCCTTCAGCTCCTTCGGCCTGGCCGCCGACCTGTCCCTCAAGCCGGACATCGGTGCCCCCGGCGGCCTGATCAACTCCACGTACCCGATGGACCAGGGCGGCTACGCCACCATCAGCGGCACCTCCATGTCGTCGCCGCACGTGGCGGGCGGCGTCGCACTGCTGCTGCAGGCGCGCCCCGACCTGGACTCGCACGAGGTGCGCACCGTCCTCCAGAACAGCGCCGACCCGAAGGCGTGGTGGGGCAACCCCGGCCTGGGCCACCCCGACAACGTGCACCGCCAGGGGGCGGGCATGCTGGACGTCCCCGGCTCCGTGCTCGCCACCACCACCGTGACCCCCGGCAAGCTGTCCCTCGGCGCCACCGGGGAGGCCGTGACCGAGACGGTCACCATCACCAACGACGGTGACGGGGAGGCCACGTACGAGCTCTCCCACGAGGCCGCCCTGGGCACCCACGGCGACACCTTCGCGCCCGGCTACAACGACGGCTCCGCCGAGGTGGCCTTCGACAGCGACTCGGTGACCGTCCCCGCCGGGGGGTCGGCCGAGGTGCGGGTCACCGTCACCCCGCCCGCCCAGGACTTCGAGCAGATGATCTACGGCGGGTACGTCACCGTGTCCGAGACCGGCGGGGAGACCTACCGGGTCCCGTACGCCGCCTACAACGGCGACTACCAGGAGATCGAGGCCATGACCCCGATCAGCGACGGGTCGGGCGTGGTCGCGGACCTGCCGTGGCTGACCAGGATCACGGAGTGCGAGGCCTTCTCCGGCCTGGACTGCGCGAGCGACAGCGGCGGCACGTTCGAGAACCAGCCGGACGGCGCCTCCTACACGATGGAGTGGGTCGACGGCCTTCCCGACGTGCCGTACGTGATCGCGCACTTCGACCACCACGTCACCAGGCTCGACATGGTGGTCATCGACGAGCGCACCGGCCGCCCCGTCCACCCCGACCGCAACGTGGGGGTGTCGGTGGACTACGTGCACCGCAGCGCGACGAGGACGTCGTTCTTCAGCTACCCGTGGGACGGCACTGTCGTGGACAGGCACGGCCGGATCACCGACGTGAGGGACGGCTCCTACCGGCTGGAGGCCCGCGCGCTCAAGGCGCTCGGCGACCCCGACAACCCGGACCACTGGGAGACCTGGACCTCCCCGGTCATCACCATCGACCGCGGGTAGTCCCGCACGCGCCACGGGGCCGTCCTCCCCCCGGGGAGGGCGGCCTCCGCCGTGTCCGGCCCCCGGCCCGCCGGCGCTGACCGGGCCGGGACACGAACGCGGGCACCACGGCGACGACCGCCGTCCGACCGCCCCCGGGCCGCGGGGACGCCACGGGCGGGCGGAGAGGGGTGCGCGGCCGGAACCGGCCTCAGGCCGGGCGCACGAGCTTCTGGCTGATGACCTGCGAGATGCCGTCGCCCTGCATCGTGACGCCGTACAGCGCGTCGGCCGCCTCCATGGTGCGCTTCTGGTGGGTGATGACGATCAGCTGCGACGAGGCGCGCAGCTCCTCGAAGATCACCAGCAGCCGCTGGAGGTTGGTGTCGTCCAGGGCCGCCTCGACCTCGTCCATCACGTAGAACGGCGACGGGCGCGCCTTGAAGATCGCCGCGAGGAACGCCACCGCGGTCAGGGACCGCTCCCCGCCGGACAGCAGGGACAGCCGCTTGACCTTCTTGCCGGGCGGCCGGGCCTCGACCTCGATGCCGGTGGTCAGCATGTCCTCGGGCGAGGTGAGGAGCAGGCGCCCCTCGCCCCCCGGGAACAGGCGGCCGAAGATCGCCGCGAACTCGCGCTCCACGTCCAGGTAGGCGGACGCGAACACCTCCTGCACGCGGGCGTCCACCTCCTGGACGATGTCCATCAGGTCGCGCCGGGTCTTCTTGAGATCCTCCAGCTGCGCGTTGAGGAACGCGTGCCGCTCCTCCAGGGCGGCGAACTCCTCCAGGGCCAGCGGATTGATCTTGCCCAGCTGGTTGAGCTGGCGCTCGGCGGCCTTGGCCCGCTTGGCCTGCACCTCGCGCACGTACGGCAGCGGCACGGCCTCCTCGCCCGCGTCGGCGGGCGGCGGCACGGGCACGCGCGGACCGTACTCGGCGACGAGTGTGGGCACGTCGACGCCCAGCTCCTCCATCGCCCTGGTCTCCAGCTGCTCCAGGCGCAGGCGCCGTTCGGCGCGGGCCACCTCGCCGCTGTGCGCCGAGCTGGTCAGCTTCTCCAGGTCGACGGACAGCTCGCGGACCCGTGCGCGCACGGTCCTCAGCTCGCCGTCGCGCGCCTCCTTCCCGGCCTCGGCGACGGCCCGCTCGTTCTCGGCGGCCGCGAGGGACACGGCGATCCGCTCCAGGGCCAGCCGCGCGCTCTCGGCCACCGCCCGGGCGACGGTGGCCTGCGCGGCGCGGGCCCGCCGGCGCTCGACGGCGCGCTCCATGGCACGCCGCTCCTCGAAGGCCTGGGCGCGCAGCTGCTCGGCGCGCCCGGCGATCGACCGGGCCCGCTCCTCGGCGGTGCGCACCGCCAGGCGGCGCTCCATCTCGGTGGCCCGGGACCGCGAGGCCCGGACGGCGAGCTCGTCGCGGGTCTGCGCGTCGGGGGCGTCCTCCTCGATGGAGGCGGCCACCTCCTCGGCCTCGGCCAGCTCCTCCTCCAGCCGCGCCAGCTTCTCGGCGTTCTCGTCCCTCGCGGCGGAGGACGTGGCCGCGGCGGCCGCGTAGCGCTCGGACTCCGCCTCCGCCGAACGCGCCTGGCCGCCGAGCTTGCCCAGCCTCTGCGCGGACTCGTTGCGCTTGCGGTCGCTCTGGCGGCGGCGGGCGGTGAGCTCGTCGGCCCGGGCGGCCAGATCGGCCCGTTCGCGCTTCTTGGCCTCGAGTTCGGCGGCGATCCGCTTGGCGCTCTCGGTGGCCGCCTCCAACCTCTCCCCCGCCTCGTCCACCGCGGCCTGGACCTCCAGGAGGCTGGGCGCCCCGGCGGAGCCGCCCTGCACCAGCGCCTCGGTGAACAGGTCGCCCTCGGGGGTGACGGCCCGGACCCCGGGCAGGGCGGCGACGAGGGCGCGGGCCGCGTGGACGTCGTCGGCCAGGGCGGTCCGGTCGAGCAGCGCGGTGACGGCTCCCCGGAGGTGGTCCGGGACCACGACGGCGTCGACGGCGTACCGGACGCCGGCGGGCAGTACGGGCCAGGTCTCGCGGGGCGCGGAGGGCACGGCGTCGGCGACGACGACGCCCGCGCGGCCCGCGTCGCGGGCCCGGAGGAGTTCGAGGGCGGCGACGGCCGTGTCGGGGGACTCCACCGCGACGGCTCCCGCGGCCGCGCCGAAGGCCGCCGCGACCGCGGTCTCGTGTCCGGGGTCGACCTGGACGAGTGCGGCGAACCCGCCCAGCATGCCGGGCAGGCCGGAGTCGAGGAGGGGGCCCGCGCCGTCCTTGTGCGCCAGGCCCAGCTCGAGGGCCTCCTTGCGGGCGAAGAGGGCGGAACGCTCGCCCTCGGCGGTGCGCTCGGCGTCGCGGAGCCGGTTGAGGTCGGTGTCGGCCGCGGAGAGCTGACGGGCCGCCAGTTCCTGTGCGGAGTCGAGTTCGGCGTCGCCCTCGTCCAGCCCGGCGGACTCCTCGGCGGCCATCTCGTACTCCGCCTGCGCCTGTCGGGCGCGCTCCGCGGCCTGCCGGGCGGACTCCTCCAGCCTCGTGGTCTCGTCCTCGTCGGAGGACAGCCGGCCGCGCAGGCCCTCCACCCGGGCGGACAGGCGGACGAGGCCCTCACGGCGCTCGGAGGCGGCGCGGGCGGCGGCCTCCAGCCGCTTCTCCTCGCGGTGCAGCGCGTCCTCGGCGGCGGACCGCTCGGTGACGGTGGCCTCCAGGGCCTCGCGGGCCTCCTCCAGCCGGGTGAGCAGCTCCTCCTCCTGGGCGGCGGCCTCCTCGGCCTCCGTCTCCAGTTCCTCGGGGTCGCGGCGGTGGACGGGCTCGTCCGCGACGTCGGCCAGGTTGCGGTGGCGCTCGTCGGCGAGGCCGCGCACGGCGTCGAGCCGCTCGGTGAGGCGGGAGAGCGCGTGGTAGGTCTCGGAGGCCTGGGCGAGGGCGGGCGCGGCCGCGGTGGCCTGGGCCTCCAGCTCGGTCTCGCGCTCCTGTGTCCGGGCGAGGGCCGTCTCCGCCGCCTGGCGCCGGGTGAGGACCTCCTTCTCGTCGGCCTCCTCCTTGGCGAGCTGCTCGGTGAGGGTGACGATGTCGTCGGCCAGCAGGCGCAGGCGCGCGTCGCGCAGGTCGGCCTGGATGACGGCGGCCCTGCGGGCCAGCTCGGCCTGGCGGCCCAGCGGCTTGAGCTGGCGGCGCAGCTCGGCGGTCAGGTCGTTGACGCGGTCGAGGTTGCCCTGCATCGCGTTGAGCTTGCGGATCGCCTTCTCTTTGCGCTTGCGGTGCTTGAGGATGCCGGCCGCCTCCTCGATGAGGGCGCGGCGCTCCTCGGGGCCGGCGTGCAGGACGGTGTCCAGCTGCCCCTGGCCCACGATGACGTGCATCTCGCGGCCGATGCCGGAGTCGCTGAGCAGGTCCTGGATGTCGAGGAGGCGGCAGGTGTCGCCGTTGATGGCGTACTCCGAGCCGCCGTTGCGGAACATGGTCCGCTTGATGGTGACCTCGGTGTAGTCGATGGGCAGGGCGCCGTCGGTGTTGTCGATGGTGAGGCTGACCTCGGCACGGCCCAGCGCCTGGCGGGTGGAGGTGCCCGCGAAGATCACGTCCTCCATCTTGCCGCCGCGCAGGGACTTGGCCCCCTGTTCCCCCATCACCCAGGAGAGCGCGTCAACGACGTTGGACTTGCCCGAGCCGTTGGGACCGACCACACAGGTGATCCCGGGCTCGAAACGCAGGGTGGTGGCCGACGCGAACGACTTGAAGCCGCGCAGCGTCAGATTCTTCAGATACACGCACACCTCCCACGGCGCTCACCTGCCATTCACGGCACGACCATCCAAGGGTGCCACGAAGCGGTGACCGCGGGGGGTGGTTCCGGCCGACGTCCTCCGATGGAATCGGCCGCTGACCTGGGTCGGGGCCGGGATCGGGGGAGGGGGGATGTCCGGCGGACACGGAGGGTTGTGACAGGGTCCGCCGGGTACAACGGTAAAGGAAGCCGCAAGGGAAAGGAAAATCTGCGGCGTGCGGGCTCTCGCCGGACCGTGGTGGCCGACGGGTTCCTCAGGGACGCCTGGATGACGCGTTCGGCGCCCCCGCCGGTGAACGGAACATCCCGGAAACGGTCGGCCTGTCGGCCGGTACGTCGGTGGCGCGGGTCAGGCGAGCGCGGGCTCGCGGTCGGTCGCGCCGGCGGCGACATCGGTGACGGCCATGTTGAGCTGGTCGTTCTGTGCCTGAAGGCGGCTGATCTCGTCCTCGAGGTCGCGTACCCGCTTCTGCAGCCGCCGCATCTCCGAGACCATCCGAGGGTCGGAGCCGCCGACGTGGCCAAACAGAGCCTTCGCCATGATGTAGGTCCTCCACACTGAGTGACCAGTGGATTCTGCGCATGCGATGTCCCGCGGGATTTCCAACTGGAGTTGTCCTCTACGCGGGTGGAAGGTTGCGCGATGTGCCTTCCAGAGTCTCACTCTGCGCGCCGCCGGTCAAGATTGGATTACGACAGTACGTAACGACCACAACCCAGCGAGAGACGATCTGGGCACGTGGTGGCGCACGATTCAAACGTGACGACCCCCGGCTCCGCCGGCGTGTGCGGGCCTCCAGGGGTCCCGCACGATGATCGCCCCACACCCCCCGGAACCCTTGCCACGAGCCCTCTGGGCCGCCGCGGTTCCGCGGTGTGCTCGAATCGCGTTACGCCTCCAGCATACTCACCGCTCGACGAAACCGGTGAACCTGCCCCCAGCCGGAGCCCAACGTTCGACCACGGAGTCCACACGACCGGGTGTACCGCCGCCCCGGAGATGGCCAAGAAGGCGTTCACAGGCATCCCTCGGGCCTTCGGCGACCACCTCGACCCGGCCGTCCTCGAGGTTCGTGGCGGCCCCGGTCAACCCCAGTTCAAGGGCGCGAGCACGCGTCCACCAGCGGAAACCCACTCCTTGGACGTGTCCCCGCACCCAGGCGGTCATCCGCACGGATGCGCTCTCGTTCCCCACGGTCCGACCTGCTTCCTTACCCGACAGACAGAGTTCTCTCACCGACACGCCCAAGGTCCGGCACCGGGACGTCCAGGACTCCGTCAGGAGCACGGCAAGAGTGCTCCCGGAATCCACCGGGTCACCCGCCGGGCCCGTGCCCTGGTCCCGTGTCCCCTCAGGAGCGCGGTCGCGGCCGCTTCTGGCAGCGCGGACAGCTGAACGAGGAGCGGTTCATGAACGCCTCGCGCACGATGGCCGTGCCGCAGCGGCCGCACGGCCGGTCCCTCCGCCCGTAGGCGTTGAGCCCGCGTGAGAAGTAGCCGCTCTCCCCGTTGACGTTGACGTACAGGCCGTCGAAGGTGGTCCCTCCCACCTCCAGCGCCTCGGTCATCACGTCGCGCGCGTGCCCCAGCAGCTCCGTCGCCCGGCCGCCCGACAGGGCCCGCGTGGAGTGCGCCCAGTGCAGGCCGGCCCGCCACAGCGCCTCGTCCGCGTAGATGTTGCCGACGCCGCTGATGAGCGACTGGTCCAGCAGCGCCCGCTTGACCTCGGTGTCCCTCGCGCGCAGCGCCCGCACGAACGCCTCCGGGACGAACGCGGGGTCCAGCGGGTCCAGGGCGATGTGGTCCACGGACGACGGCACGTCGACGCGCTCGCCGGGAACGTCCACCATCACGTGGCCGAAGGTCCGCTGGTCCACGAAGCGCAGTTCGGCGCCGTCCGAGAGGGGCAGGCGCACCCGCAGGTGACGCTCGTCGGGCTTGCCCGCGGGCTGGACCAGCATCTGCCCGCTCATCCCCAGGTGGGCGAGGAGCATCTCGCCGCTGTCCAGGACGAGCCACAGGTACTTCCCGCGCCGGCGTGCCGACGTGGGGACACGGCCCTCCAGACGGGCGGCGAAGTCGGCGGCGCCGGGCTCGTGGCGCCGTACCGACCTGGGGTGCAGGACCTCGACGGCGCCGATGGAACGGCCGACCGCGTGTTCGGCCAGTCCGCGGCGGACGACCTCGACCTCGGGCAGTTCGGGCATGGCCGCCTCAGCCCCGGCCCTCGCCGGAGGTGTTGTCCCCGGCGGTCTCGGCGGCCCGTGCCTCGGACCTGGCCTTGATGGCCTTCCACGCGGACTCGGCGGCCTGCTGCTCGGCCTCCTTCTTGCTGCGGCCCTCGCCCAGGCCGTAGCTCTCCCCCGCGACGCGGACCGTGGCCCGGAAGGTCTTCTGGTGGTCGGGGCCGCTCTCGTCCACGTGGTACTCGGGGACGCCGAGCATCTCGGCCGCGGTGAGCTCCTGGAGGGAGGTCTTCCAGTCCAGGCCCGCCCCCAGCCCGGAGGCGGTGGCGATGAGCGGGTCGAAGAGCCTGTGCACGAACTCCGACGCCACGTCCAGACCCCTGTCCAGGTAGACGGCGCCAATGATGGCCTCGAGGGTGTCGGCGAGGATCGAGGACTTGTCCCGGCCCCCGGTGCCCTCCTCGCCCCGGCCGAGGCGGATGTAGGCGCCGATGCCCAGGCCGCGGGCCACGTCGGCGAGCGCGCGCATGTTGACGACGGCGGCCCGCAGCTTGGCGAGCTGCCCCTCGGGCAGGTCGGGGTGCTTGCGGAAGAGGGTGTCGGTCACCACCAGGCCGAGGACGGAGTCGCCCAGGAACTCCAGGCGCTCGTTGGTCGGCAGCCCGCCCTTCTCGTAGGCGTAGGAGCGGTGGGTCAGGGCCCGGAGCAGGATCTTCGAGTCGACCTCGACCCCGATGGCCCGATGGAAAGCCCGGGCCTCGGAGACGGAGAGTTGGCTAGCCACTCGTTCACTTCCCTGTTCGTACGCGCCGTGGAGCGGCGCGCGGACGGCTGGAGTCGGGTGTGGACCCCGCGGCCCGTCAGGGGTGCTCGAAAACGAGGTGACCGTCGCGGGAGCGTCCGCTCCCCCGGCAACCACCACGAACTCGGGAACCCGAGGGGCCCGGATCTCTGGTGTGGTGCTCGGTGTTCCTGTTGCTTGTCGTCGTGTGCCCGCTGTCTCTGGGATCACTCTACAAACCCCGGCGCCGCGCTGTCTCGCGAGCGCCCGCCCGGTCAGGGCGCCGGCGGCCTCCCCGCCCCGGCAAGCACGACGGGGCGGACCCGTGGAGGGTCCGCCCCGAGATGAGTCGGGAATCGGGTACCGGGACCCGAAGCCTGTCATCCGCGCCTAGGCCGGGTTGATGACCTGGCGGTTGTTGTAGGTGCCGCACGTCGGGCACGCGATGTGGGGCTGCTTCGGGTCACGGCAGCGCGGGCAGTTGACCAGCACCGGGCGCGAAGCCTTCCACTGGGAACGGCGGGTCCGGGTGTTGCTCCGCGACATCTTCCGCTTCGGGACGGCCACTTCAATCCTCCTGGGTCACCCCCGCGCGGTCGCGGGAGGTCGCTTATCTGGTCACCCCGCGCGCTGTGGCGGGGAGGGTGTGCTCCGGTCGTCGCCGGCGCCGACAGGCGCCGTCCGCGATCGGTTCACGAGCTCATCGTTCGCCGGGGTCGTCCGCGAGATCGCGGAGCGCCTCCCAACGGGGGTCGACGTTGTCACCGTGGCCGTGGTCGGGGCCGACCTCGGCGAGTTTGGCCCCGCACTCGGAGCACAGGCCGGGGCAGTCCGGTCCGCACAGCGGTGAGAGTGGGAGCGCCAGCACGACGGCGTCTCGGACCACTGGTTCGAGGTCGAGCAGATCGCCCTCTAGATAGTAGTCCTCATCCTCGTCGGCCGCGTCCTCGTCCGCCCCGGAGACCTTGTCGTCCTCGTCGCCGGGGTAGCGGTACATCTCCTGGAAGCCCGCCTCCATGTCGTCGGACAGGGGGTCGAGGCAGCGCGAGCACTCCGCGGTGAGCTGGCCGCGCACGGTGCCGGTGACGAGGACGCCCTCCATCACCGCCTCCAGCCGCAGGTCCAGCTCGACCTCGCTGCCCTCGGGCACGGCTGCCATCGCCGTCGCGAACGCCTCGGGGACGGTCACGATGCGGTTGACGGTCCGCATCGACCCCGGCTGGCGGCCCAGCTGGCGGGTGTCGACCACGAACGGGTCGCGAGGATCTAGACGAGACAGGGTAATCGCGCTTTCACGAGAAGACGGGTCGCCGGGCGCGCGGAAGGCGTCGTGACGACGGCCGCGACCAGCGCGAGCGCACACCGAGAACCGGCGACGCCCATGGTCAAACCCTGATCCTACCTATCATGTCCCCGACCACCCAAATCAGGCCCCGATCAGCGCTGTGCCAGGGCCTTCCGGAACAGGGTCGGGCGCCGTCCGCGCCGCCGCGGGGCGGGACCGGGACCCGCGCGTGCGGCGGATCCGCGGGCCGGAGCCCCTCAGCCCTGGGAGTCCCTCTTCGCGTACTTCTCCCGCAGGCGGCCCTGGACGTAGGGGGTGACCAGGCTGGAGACGTCGCCCCTGTGCTGGGCGATCTCGCGCACCAGGCTGGAGGACAGGAACGAGTACTGGGGGTTCGCCGTCATGAACACCGTCTCCACACCCGAGAGGCGGTAGTTCATCTGGGCGATCTGGAGCTCGTAGTCGAAATCGCTGACCGAGCGCAGGCTGCGCACGATGGTCTCGATGCCGTTCTCGCGGCAGAAGTCGACGAGGAGGCCGTCGAACTCGCTGATCCGGACGTTGTCGAACTCCGCGGTGCCCTCCTCCAGCATGTCCAGCTTCTCCGGGACGCTGAACAGCCCGCGCTTGTTGACGTTGTTGAGCACGGCGGCGACGACCTCGTCGTACTGCTTGGCCGCCCTGCCGATGATGTCGATATGACCGTAGGTCACCGGGTCGAAGGACCCCGGACAGACGACACGGCGCACGGTGGATCGCCCCTCTCAAGAACTACCTTCGGGTAACGCGATGGTAGGGGCTCACTCCTGCGCCAATCCGGGCAACACCCACTTAGTGTCCGCATTCACGCACGGTCCGGACTCTCGTGCGCTTGTCGCACGACAACCGCCCCGGACTCACCCCCCGCCCCCGGGGACCCCTACCCCGCATGTGCGAAAACAGACACTCTGCCCGCTTTCGACCGGTTCTCGTCGTGGCCGGAGGCGCTCGTGGGGGGCGGACGGGGGTGTGCGGGAACGCACCGGGGAGGGGCGCGGAACCGCGGGGACCGGGGGCGGGGCGCCGCAGGCGGGCGCGGGGGCGTGTGGGTGACGGGCCCTGGAGGAACCGCGCCGCAGGCGTCAGTCGAGGGCGGTGGAGGGTGACGGGCGGGCGTACCAGAGAACCGCCTCCCCGTACCCGCGGCTGCGGTCGAGCTCCAGCCCCGGGGGCCACGCGGGTTCGGCGCCGCGCTTGGAGCGCTCGACGACGACGAGGGCGTCCGGGGTGAGCCAGCCGCGCCCGGCGAGGTCACCGAGGACTCCGGCGACCTCGTCGTCGGTGACGGCGTAGGGCGGGTCGGCCACCACGAGGTCGTAGGGCGCGCCGGGGTTGTCCTGGCCGACGACCCGTTCCACCCGGTCGGACGCCAGGCGCGCTCCGGAGAACCCGAGCACCGCGATGTTGTCCCGGATCACCTGGGCGGCCTTGCGGTCGGCCTCCACCAGCAGCGCGTGGGCGGCGCCGCGGGACAGGGCCTCCAGGCCGATCGCCCCGGAGCCCGCGTACAGGTCCAGGACGCGGAGGCCGTCGAGCGGGCCGAGGTCGGACCGGGCGGAGGAGAACAGCGCCTCGCGGGCGCGGTCGCTGGTGGGGCGGGTGTTGCGGCCGTCGGGCGCGGAGATGCGCCGTCCGCGGGCCGTCCCGGCGATGATGCGGGTCATGCCCCCACGGTAGCGGCCGGGGGCGGCGGGCCGCGGTGCCGACCGGGGGCAGCACGGTGCGGGCGGAGCCGGCGGCCCCCTGATACCACGGTAGGCCGGTCGGCGGGGCCCGCCAGACCCGTCGCCCGCCTGTGGACGGGCGGGTCGGCGGGCGGGGCCCGGTGCGCCGCAGGGGCCGGGACTCCGCCGGGGCGGAGCCGGATCCCGGAACCCCACGGGGGCGGGCCCGGACGCCCGGCGGGTCGCGCCGGACACGGGGCCGGGGCGCGGCGGAGCGGAGTGTCCCGTCCGGGGCAGGAGAACCCCGGACAGCCCCGGCCGCCTCGCGCCCGGCCCCTCGCCTCCCCGGTCAGGTCTTGTCGAGGTACTCCGCCCGCTCCTCCGGGAGGAGCGCCTCGAGGGCCTCGGCCAGCGGGGGGTGGGCCTCCAGCCCGGGGTCCTCGGCCACGTAGGCGGTGGCCTCCTCCCGGGCCTCGCCGATCAACTCCTCGTCCTTGAGCAGGGTGAGCATCCGCAGGCTGGAGCGGGCCCCCGACTGGGAGTCGCCCAGGACGTCGCCCTCGCGCCTCATCTCCAGGTCCACGCGGGACAGCTCGAACCCGTCGGTGGTCGCCGCCACGGCCGCCAGCCGCTCCCGGGCCGGCGAGCCCTCCTCCGCGTCGGTGACCAGCAGGCACAGCCCGGGCAGCCCGCCCCGCCCGACCCGGCCCCTCAGCTGGTGGAGCTGGGAGACCCCGAACCGGTCCGCGTCCATGATGACCATCACAGTGGCGTTGGGCACGTCCACGCCGACCTCGATGACGGTGGTGGAGACGACCGCGTCGGTCTCCCCCGCGGAGAAGCGGCGCATGACGGCGTCCTTGTCGTCCGGGGCCATCCGGCCGTGCAGACTCTCCACACGCAGACCGGAGAGCGGGCCCTCCGCGAGCCGGGCCGCCACCTCCAGCACGGCGAGCGGGGGGCGCCCGCCGGGGGCGTCCCCCTCCGGGGCGGCGCCGACCTCCTCGCCGGCCTCCCCGGCGTCGTCGTCGCCGATCCTCGGACAGACCACGAAGGCCTGGTGGCCCTCGGCCGCCTCCTCCCTGATGCGCTCCCAGCCCCGGGTCAGGAAGTGCGGCTTCTCCGCGGCGGGCACCACGTGCGTGGAGACGGGGGCCCGCCCGGAGGGCAGCTGTGTGAGGGCGACCACGTCGAGGTCCCCGTAGACGGTCATCGCGACGGTGCGCGGGATCGGCGTGGCGGTCATCACGAGCACGTGCGGACGGCCGTCCACGGCCTTCTCCCGCAGGGCGTCGCGCTGCTCCACACCGAACCGGTGCTGCTCGTCCACCACCACGAGCCCCAGGTCCGCGAAGGACACGTGCTCCTGGAGGAGGGCGTGGGTGCCGACGACGATCCCCGCGGCGCCGGAGGCGGCGTCCAGCAGGGCCTCCCTGCGGGCGGCCGCGTTCATGGAACCGGTGAGCAGGGCGACCCTGGTCGCGGTGTCGGCCCCGTCGATCTGCCCGGCGCGTCCGAGGGCGCCGAGCATGGCGTTGACGGAGCGGTGGTGCTGCTGGGCGAGGACCTCGGTGGGGGCGAGCATGACCGCCTGGCCGCCGGAGTCGACCACGCGGAGCATCGCGCGCAGCGCCACCAGGGTCTTGCCCGCGCCCACGTCGCCCTGGAGCAGGCAGTGCATGGGGTGGGAGGCGTCGAGGCGCCGGGCGAGGCGTTCGCCGACCTCCCTCTGGCCGTCGGTGAGCGTGAACGGGAGCTGTGCGTCGAAGGCGTCGAGGATCCCCCCGTCCACCCCGGGCCGGGGCTTGGCCGGCAGCTCCTCGGCCTGCCTGCGGCGGCGGGCGAGCGCGAGCTGGAGCACGAACGCCTCGTCCCACTTGAGGCGGCGCCGGGCCGCGCCGACGTCGGCCCACTCCGCGGGCCGGTGGATGCGGCGCAGCGCGTCGGCGACGCCGAGCAGCCCGCGGCTCCCGCGCAGCCCGGGGGGGAGCGGGTCGGGGAGGCTGTCGACGTCGGCGAGGACGGTGGCGACCGTGCGCGCGATCGTCGTGGAGTCCAGGCCCTTGACCGCCGGGTACACGGGGATGAGCTCGTCGGCGTAGGCCTGGGCCCGCTCCTCCGTGTCGCCCTCCTCGTCGAGGAGCTCGTACTGGGGGTGGTCGAGCTGGCGGCGGCCCTTGAAGGTGGACACCCGCCCGGAGAACATGGCCAGCCGCCCGGGGACGAGCGCGTTCTGGTGGTACGAGCCCCGGTTGAAGAAGGTCAGGTGCAGGCGGCCGGTGCCGTCGGTGACGGTGGCCTCCATCATGTCCATGCGCCGGCGCCCCTGCCTGGCGGGGACGGTCCGCCTCCTCGCGTCCAGGACGCGGGCCTGCACGGTGACCTCCTCCCCCTCGCGCAGCGCGGCGAGGTCGGTGAGGTCGCCCCGCCGGTCGTACCTGCGCGGGTAGTAGCGCAGCAGGTCACCGAGGGTGTGCAGGTCGAGCTTCTCGGCGAGCGCCTTCGCCGTCTTGCCCCTGAGCGGTCCCCTGCTCAGCGGTTCGTCCCAGGTAGTCACGTCTGTTCCCGTCCCGGCGTCTCTGGATCGCTGGTCACCGCAACGGTAGACCCCCGCTGCGACGCTCGGGCGCCCACCGCGTCGTCGTCCGCCGGGATTCCGGGGGCCGGCCGTCGGCGGGCCCCGTCGGCGGCCGGGCGTCCGCCCCACCGGACCGGGGTATACTCGTCAGAGTTCATCGCGTTTTCGCCATGCCCGCCATGGGGGATTCGATGCGCCGGTGGGTGCTGGGGTCCTCGACCACACCACGTTCCACCGTTGCGCGTACGGGCGCTGGCCAGCGGTCTGATCCGTGTACGGCCTTGTCCTTCGTGTACTCTTCCACGGTTGGCGTCCGCGCCGACCTGTCCGCCCGACCTCTCCCGGTCGGATGAATCTTCGCGTGCGGCGACGTGCGCGATCCTGAGCGCTTGAATGGAGTTACCGTGGCTTCCGTATGCGACGTTTGCGGCAAGGGACCAGGGTTCGGTAACAGTGTTTCCCACTCGCACCGTCGCACCCGCCGCCGCTGGAACCCCAACATCCAGACTGTTCGCACCCGTGTCGGTGGCACGCCCAAGCGCGTGAACGCCTGCACCTCGTGCATCAAGGCCGGCAAGGTGACCCGCTAGGGTCCCCGCACCGCTGCATGTTCCTCGATGGCCCTCCGACCACGGTCGGGGGGCCTTCGTCGTGCCTCCGCCCCGACGGTACGGGACCGGGCGCGGCGGCCCGGCCGCACGGGGGCGGCCGTGCTCCGGCCGCCGGGGTCACAGCTCGCAGACGTGCCCGTTGAGGGAGCAGCGCACCGGGCTCTGCGGAACGCCCAGGGCCTCGAAGGTCAGGGTGGCGGAGGCTCCCGGGTCCAGCCCGTCCCGGTCCCCGGGCTGCCGGGCGAGGATGCCGTCGTCGATCGGCTCCCAGTCGGCGTCGGTCACGTCGGTGATCTCGGCGCTGTCGAAGGCCAGGGCCAGTTCCCAGGCGTCGAGCCTGGTCCGCGAGGTGTTGGTGACGGTGACGTGGCCGGTGAACCCGGCCGACGTCGTCCCCAGCACCTGGTAGGCGACCGTGGTGGGCTCCGCGCCCGCCTGGTTCTGCGGGACCCGGGGCCGGTCGGCGGCCGACTCGTCCCCCTCCGTCCCCGGGGAGGCGTCGTGGGTCGGCTGGGCCCCGTCCTGCGTCCCCGGCGTCCGGCTCGACCCCGGCGCGCCGCCGAACTGCAGATAGATCTGCGTGGTGCTGTAGCCGAACAGGATCAGCCCGAGGATGACACCGGAGACGACGAGCACGTTGAGGAGCCGGGGCGGTTCGACGCGTTTGGGCACCGTGCTCTCGATGAGGCCGCCGAGCCGTCGCAGCGCGCCGACGTCCGTCGGCTCACTGCGGTGCGCACCCCGCCGGGTGCCGTTCTGCCAGCCATGGCGCCCCATAAACCGCCTCTCGACGCTCCGCTGCCCGCCCGTCGCCCTCGGTCACGCCGGGATGTCTTCTCCGCCCGTTCCCGGGCCGCTCCTCATGGGGCTTTCCGGGGCCGCCGCGCCACACGGACCCGGGCGGTCAGCCCGGAACGAGACGCGGGCCGCGTTGGCAAAGCCTAGCGTGACAGCCAAACAGGACAAATCCAAAGGGGCTCACCCTTCGCGGAAATGATCCCAGCCCCTGTTCCGGGGCGCACGCCCGTCCACTGTGACAGGGTTCTCGTCCCCCGCCCCGCCACCGCCAGGCGTCCCTGCCGCGGGATCGGTGACCGACCCGATCCGGTGCCAGTGGCCCGGCAGGGCGGTGCCCGGGGGGAACGCCGCGACCAGCGCGTGGTCCTCCCCTCCCGCGACCATGAGGGCGACCGCGGCCTCCGCCGCCGCCCCGGGCCCCTCGGCGCCGAGAACGGCGACCGCCTCCAGGAGTGCGGGGTCGGGGCGCAGCGCCGCCGAGTCCAGGTCGATGCGTACGCCGCCGGCCCGGCAGACGTGCCCGAGGTCCTGCACGAGGCCGTCGCTCACGTCGAGCATGGCGGTGGCGCCGAGCCGGGCCGCCTCGACGCCCCGCGCGTAGGGCGGGCTGGGGCGGCGGTGCTCGGACAGGCACTCGGCCGGGCCGTCGATCCCCCGTTCCAGCAGGGCCAGGCCGGCGGCGGACAGCCCGAGGTGACCGGTGTAGGCGACCACGTCGCCCGGCCGGGCCCCGTCCCGGCGGACGGGCGCCCTCCCCTGGAGGTCGCCGAGGGCGGTGACGGCGATGGTGAGGGTGTCCGAACCGACCATGTCGCCGCCCACGACGGCCCCGCCCGCGACCGCGCACTCGTCGCGCACACCGGCGGTGAACTCCTCCGCCCAGGCCACGGGGAGGTCGGAGGGGGCGGCGAAGCCGATGAGGAGGCCGGTGGGACGGGCGCCCATCGCGGCGATGTCGGCGAAGTTCTGGGCGACGGCCCGGTGGCCGACGTCCCGGGCGGTGGACCACTCCCTCCGGAAGTGGCGCCCCTCGACCAGCAGGTCGGTGGTCGCGACCGTTCGGCCGTCGGGCGCCGCGACGACCGCCGCGTCGTCGCCGGGTCCGAGGATTACATCGTCCGTCGTGGGGAATTGGCTCGTCACGCGCGTGATCAGAGCGAACTCCCCCAGACCCCCAATGGTGTTCTGCACAGGGATCAGGGTACGGTGACGCTCCGGCGCAGCGGTCCGGACCCACGTCCGTCATCCGTTCGTCATCGGCCGCACCCCCGGCTCGGCCGGGAACCGCTCACCGCCCACACCCGGCGCACACGAAGGAGTTCTCATGGTGCAGGCATACATCCTGATCCAGACCGAGGTCGGTCAGGCTGCGGAGGTGGCGGAGCGGATCCGGGGCATCGAGGGGGTCGAGACGGCCCACGACGTGACCGGGCCCTACGATGTGATCGTCCAGGCCGAGGCCTCCGACATCGACTCGCTGGGCACCCTCGTGGTGGCGCGGATCCAGCGGTTGGACGGGATCGCCAGGACCCTCACCTGTCCCATCGTCAACATCTGACGCGCTCCGCCGCGTCGGCGGCACCCCGGGGGTTGCTTGTGCTGAAGCGGTTCGCCGGAGCGGCTCTGGCCGTCGCGCTCGTGGCCACGGGCTGCGGCGCACAGACCGTGCGGATGGAGCCCCCCGAGGCGGACGAGGCGACCGCGCGGACCTGCGCGGGGCTCGTCGAGGCGCTGCCGGACACACTGCTGGAGGCCGAGCGCGCCCGGGTGCGCCCCGATTCGGAGCTCACCGCGGCCTGGGGCGACCCGGCCATCGGACTGCGCTGCGGGGTCCCGCGGCCCGTGGTCCTCGCTCCGGACTCCCTCCTCCAGGAGGTCAACGGCGTGGCCTGGCTGCCCCAACCGGAGGACGCCCCCACCCTGTACACGGTCGTCGGGCGCGAGGCCTACGTCGAACTGTCGGTCCCGCCGGCCCACGGCGCCCCGGCTGGGGCCCTGAGCACGGTCAGCGACCTGGTCTCCGAGCACGTCCCGCCCCTGCCCGACGGCGAGCTCTGACCGGTCCCGGACACACGGGCGGGGGCCGTCGGCGTACGGCGGCCCCCGCGGTCGTCGGACCCGGCCGAGGGGCCGGGTCCTCCTCTCAGGCGTTCACGGAGCGGACGGGGACGCCGTCACTCCTCTTCCTCCATGGGCTGCTCCTCGGAGCCCTCGGCCGGCGCGTCGGGGTCCTCCTCGCCGGAGCCCTCGCCGCCCTCGGCTCCCCCACCGGTGAGCAGGGACTCGACCTCGGCCGCCGTCTCCGCGACCTGGCCGGAGCAGGAGGCCCCCGGCTCGGGCACGTCGGTGCCGCGCTCGTAGAGGCGCACGAACCGCTGGAGCATCTCGTCGTCGGCGGTCTCGGCCGTGATCTGGCGGCCCCAGCTCGAGGCGACGATCGGCGCCTCCATCTCACCCTCGTAGGGGCTGATGACGAGGTAGTCGCCCGCGCTGTACATGCCCACCAGCTGCTCGACCTGGTCCTCGGGGAGGCCGGGCTCGTAGTTGATCCACACGGCGCCGTGCTCCAGGGAGTGGACCGCGAACTCGGGGGTGACCGGCTCGGGGTACACGCCGCAGTTCTGCCAGGCGCTCCAGTGGTCGCCGCCCACGGGCGGGGACTGCTCGTAGTCGACCGGCTGGCCCGTCTCGACGTGCTCGTACGAGGGGACCTCGTACTCGGCCACGTTGGACACCGACCGGCTGCGGACCTCCATGAAGACGAGGAAGGCGATCAGGCCCACCACCAGAACCACAGCGGTGACGACCCCGGAAATGGTAAGGATCTTACGGCGGCGCTCCTCTTTGAGGCGTTGCGCCTTGAGCTCGGCTGCGCGTTGGCGGCGCTCCTCCGCCGTCTTCTTCTTTGCCACGGGGTCTCCTGAGGTGGGTGGTGACATAAGGGACTTATCTATCCTCTACTTTGGCACCACAGTTGGGCGATTTGACCAGGATGGTTCCTATGGAACAGACGAACGGCCCCGATTCGGGAGCCGCCGACGGCGTCGGGGAAGCCGACGGAACCCCGGACGAGGACGAGCGCTCCCGGGCGGAGCGGCTCTCGGAGGAGGGCGCGTCCCCGCAGGTGTCATGGCGTTCGGTACCGACCTGGACCGCGGTGATCCTCGTCGCACTGGCCCTCGCCGCGGGGTATCTCCTCGGGCGCCCGTCCTACCCGCTGGACACGGGGGCGGACGCCGGATTCCTGCGTGACATGAGCGCTCACCACGCCCAGGCGGTGGACATGTCGATGGTCATCCTGGACAAGACCGAGGACCCCGAGCTGCACACGGTCGCCACCGACATGACCCGTACGCAGCAGGCGCAGATCGGCATCATGCAGGGCTGGCTGATGGCCTGGGACCTGCCCGCCCGGGGGGCCCAGCCTCCGATGACCTGGATGGAGGGGCACGACCACGGCGACGGCGGCGGGGAGGTCCCCGACACCATGCCGGGTCTGGCGAGCCCCGAGGACCTGGAGGCCCTGGAGGAGGCCGAGGGCGTGGAGGCCGAACTCCTGTTCCTCGAACTCATGATCGCCCACCACCGGGGCGGCATCGAGATGGCCGAGGCCGAGGTGGACCTGGGCGGCGAGGAGATGGTCACCCGGTTCGCCCAGGGGATGATCGACGCCCAGCAGTCGGAGGTGAACCTCATGGAGGGCATGATCGACGAGCGGAGCGGCTCCGGCGGGGACTGACCGACCGCTCCCGCACACGACGACGGCGCGCACCCGACCACCGGGGCGCGCCGTCGTCGTGTGCGGCCCCCTCCCGACCCCGCGGGAGAGGGCCCGACGCGGCGTGTGCCCAAGCACACAAGGACTCTCCCCCCCTGTGCCGACGGGCGGCCGTAGCAAGAACCGCAACCGAATCACCGCAGGTCAGGCCGATTTCGCTCACCCGGGGCCGGTGCGGCGCGATCCGCGTGCGCCGCCCCGGGCGTCCGCCGAGACGCGGACCACACGCGATTGCCGGGGGCCCGCAGAGGCGACGACACGTCGTAGCACTACATTGTGTAGTACTACCGGAGGTCGGTACCTGAGAGGTGGGCATGGAAGCTCTTGAACTCGCGAGGTGGCAGTTCGGTGTCACCACGATCTACCACTTCCTGTTCGTTCCGCTCACGATCGGACTGTCGTTCATCGTGGCCGTGCTCCAGACCCTCTGGTACCGCACCGGCAAGCACGAGTACCTCCAGGCGACCCAGTTCTTCGGCAAGCTCTTCCTGATCAACTTCGCCATGGGCGTGGTCACCGGCATCGTGCAGGAGTTCCAGTTCGGCATGAACTGGAGCGAGTACTCCCGGTTCGTCGGCGACGTGTTCGGGGCGCCCCTGGCCATGGAGGCCCTGCTCGCCTTCTTCCTGGAGTCGACCTTCATCGGGCTCTGGATCTTCGGCTGGCACCGGCTCCCGCGCGGCGTCCACCTGGCCTGCATCTGGATGGTGGCGGTCGGCACCAACCTGTCCGCCTACTTCATCCTCGCCGCCAACGCGTGGATGCGGCACCCGGTCGGCTTCACCGTCAACCCGGAGAACGGGCGCGCCGAGCTCAACGACATCTGGGCCGTCCTCAGCAACGACCAGGCCTGGTCCACCTACCTGCACACCGTCTCGGCGGCGTTCATCACCGCCGGCCTGTTCGTCGTGTGCGTCAGCGCCTACAAGCTCTGGCGCAACCAGCGGCACGGCGACACCGGCACCGAGGGCGTCACGCCGCCCAGGAGCGACTTCGCCCTCTTCCGCGGCACCCTCAAGGTGGGCCTGGTCTTCACCCTCGTCGCCGGGGCGGTCGTCGTCTTCTCCGGCGACCACCAGGCCAAGCTCGCCGCCGAGTACGAGCCCATGAAGCTCGCCGCCGCCGAGGCCCTGTGGGAGACCGAGGAGGGGGCCCCCTTCTCCGCCCTGGCCGTCGGCGACACGGAGGAGCGCTACAACCCCATCGACGTCACCGTCCCGAACGTGCTCAGCTTCCTCGCGACCGGCACGTTCGACGGCGAGGTCCACGGGATGAACAACCTCCAGCAGGCCTACGAGGAGTACTACGGCCCGGGCGACTACACCCCCAACGTGTTCGTCGTCTACTGGTCCTTCCGCCTGATGATGGGCTTCGGCCTCTCCGGGGTCGCCGTCGCCGCCCTGGGCCTGTGGCTCACCAGGGGCAGGGAGCGCACCCCGACCAACCGGTGGTTCTACCTCGCGGCGATGCTGTCCCTGCCCGCCGCCCTGGCCGCGAACATCTTCGGCTGGGTGCTCACCGAGATGGGCCGGCAGCCCTGGACGGTGCACGGCTACCTGCTCACCGCCGACAGCGTCTCGCCCGGGGTGAGCCTCGGGACCGTCGCGATGAGCCTGAGCATCTTCACCGCCGTCTACGGACTCCTCGCCGTGGTGGAGGTCGGACTGCTGGTCAAGTACGTCAAGGCCGGACCCTCCCACCTCGTCCCCGCCCTGGAGAACGACGAGGACGAGTCCGAGATCCCGCACTTCAGCTACTAGGAGCCACGGACCATGGAACTCCCCGTCATCTGGTTCATCGCCATCTCGGTCCTGTGGATCGGGTACTTCGTCCTGGAGGGGTTCGACTTCGGGGTCGGCACGCTCCTCCCGTTCATGGGCAGGCGCAACTCCGTCGACCGCCGGGTCGCCATCAACTCCATCGGCCCGGTGTGGGACGCCAACGAGGTGTGGCTGCTCACCGCGGGCGGCGCCATGTTCGCCGCGTTCCCCGCCTGGTACGCCTCGCTGTTCAGCGGCTTCTACATCCCGCTGTTCGCCATCCTCATCGCCCTGATCCTGCGCGGCGTCGCCTTCGAGTACCGGGGCAAGCGCGACAGCGACGCCTGGCGGACCTGGTGGGACCGGGCGATCTTCTTCGGCAGTGCCGCACCCGCCCTGCTGTGGGGCGTCGTGTTCGCCAACATCGTGCGGGGCGTGGCCATGGACGCCGACCACATCGTCACCGCCTCCCTGCCGGACCTGCTCAACCCCTACGCCCTGCTCGGCGGGCTGACGACGCTGTCGCTGTTCACCCTGCACGGGGCGATCTTCCTGACCCTGAAGACCGACGGGCCGGTGCGGGCGCGCGCCCGGCGGGCCGCCCTGGGCACGGCCTGCGCGGCGGTCCCCGCGGGGGCCGTCTTCCTGCTGTGGACCCAGGCCGCGTACGGCCACCCGTGGACCCTGCCGCTCGTCGTCGTCGCCGCCTCCGCCCTGGTGAGCGGGGTCGCCGCGGCCTGGAAGGGGCGCGAGGGGTGGTCGTTCGCGTTCACGGCGCTGACCGTCCTCACCGCCGTCGCCGCGCTCTTCGGGGCGCTCTTCCCGAACGTGCTCCCCTCCACGACCGACCCGGCGTTCAGCCTGACCGTGGACAACGCGTCCTCCGCGGACTACACGCTCACGGTGATGACGTGGGTGGCGGTGGTCTTCCTGCCGCTGGTGCTCCTGTACCAGGGCTGGAGCTACTGGGTGTTCCGCCGCCGGGTGACCGGCGCCTCGGTGACCGGGGAGGGCGTCACCGCGCCGGACGGACCGGGGCGCGGGGACGGGGCTGCGGAGCCCCGGAGGACCCCCGTCGCCTGACCCTCGGGGCGGGAGCCCCGCACCGCGGCGCTCCCGGCCCGGCGCGGGGCTCCCCGCGGGGCGGTGACGCCCCGATGGATACTGGCCCGGAGCCCGCACCGCGCCACCGTGTGAGAACCGCACACCCCGGGTACCCGCGGGACCCGGCCGAGACGACGAGGACCGCACGCATGAAACCCCTTGATCCGCGCCTGGTCCGCACCGCGAGCGCGGTCCGGGTGCACCTGGCGGTCTCCGTGGTCAGCGGAGTGCTCATCACGGGCCTGATCCTGGCCCAGGCATGGCTGCTCGCCCGCGCCGTCACGGGCGCCTGGCAGGGCGAGGGCCTGGACTCGCTGGGCTGGGCGATCGGCGGCGTCGCCGCCATCGCCCTGGCCCGGGCGCTGCTGTCCTACCTGGCCGAGACCTCCGCCCTGTACAGCGCCGCGCGCACGAAGTCGCAGCTGCGCCGCCGCCTGGTGGCGCACGTGACGGGGTCCGGCCGGGTGTGGACCGCCGGCCCCGGCGCCGAGGACGGCCAGGGGTCGCCGAAGGCGGGCGAACTGGTGACCCTGGCGACCAGGGGCCTGGACGCCCTGGACGACTACTTCGCCCGCTACCTCCCCCAGCTCGTCCTGGCGGCGATCGTGCCGTTCGCCGTCCTGGCCGTCGTGTTCCGGGCCGACTGGATCTCCGGGATCGTCGTCCTGGTGACCCTTCCGCTGATCCCGGTCTTCATGGCGCTGATCGGGATGCACACGCAGGCGCGCACCGACCGGCAGTGGCGGCTCCTGAGCCGCCTTGGCGGCCACTTCCTCGACGTGGTGGAGGGGCTTCCGACCCTGGCGGTGTTCCGCCGCGCCAAGGCGCAGGCGGCGATCATCCGCCGGGTCGGCGAGGACCACCGCCGGGCGACGATGGGAACGCTGCGGGTCGCGTTCCTGTCGGCGTTCGCTCTGGAGCTCCTGTCGACCCTGGCGGTGGCGCTGGTCGCCGTCGAGGTCGGCCTGCGCCTGCTCGGCGGCCACATGGACTACCAGACCGCCCTCCTGGTGCTGATCCTCGCACCCGAGGCGTACCTGCCGCTGAGGGAGGTCGGCGCCCGGTTCCACGCGAGCATGGAAGGCGTGGCCGCCGCCGAGCAGGTGTTCGCCGAACTGGACCGCAGGCGCGGCGGGGGGACGGCGGAGGGCTCGGCTCCCCCGGCGACCGGCCGGGCCGCGGCCGCGGCGGGCGGCGACATCCGCTTCGAGGGCGTGGGGATGGGCTACCCGGGCAGGGACGTGCCCGCGCTGTCCGGGTTGGACCTGGAGGTCGCGGCCGGGGAGCACGTGCTGCTCACCGGGCCCAGCGGCTCGGGGAAGACCACCCTCCTGTCACTGGTGCTGCGGTTGACCGAGCCCACGGCGGGGCGGATCAGCGTGCGCGCGCCCGGCGGCGGGTGGGAGTCCCTGGACGGGATCCCGGCCGACGACTGGAGGCTCGGCGTCGCGTGGGTGCCCCAGCACCCCTACCTCTTCGACGTGTCCGTGGCCGACAACATCCGGCTCGGCGCCCCCGGTGCCTCCCCGGAGCGGGTGCGGGAGGCGGCCCGGCTCGCCGAGGCCGACGCCTTCGTCCGCGCCCTGCCCGACGGCTACGACACCAGGCTCGGCGAGCGCGGCGCACGGCTGTCGGCAGGGCAGCGGCAGCGGATCGCGCTGGCCCGGGCGATGTGCCGCGACGCCCCGCTCGTGCTGCTGGACGAACCCACCGCCCACCTGGACCCGGAGAACGCGGCGGCGGTGCGCACCGCCGTCGCCAGGCTCCTGGAGGGGCGGACCGCCCTCATCGTCGCCCACGACACCGGTTGGGCGCGCGGCTTCCCCGGAGACACCCTGCGGACCGTGACGCTGCCACTGCCGACCCGGGAAGGGAGCGTGCCGCGATGAACCGCGACGACGCCGACAACGCCGGAGCCGCGGGGGCTCCCGGGACGGATGTGCGGACCGGCCCCGGCGGGGACGCCCCGCCGCTCCCCGGGGGCGGGCGCCGGCGCGACCCGCTGTGGCGGATGGCCGCCCTGGCCCGGCCCCGCGGCGCGAGGTTCGCCCTCGGGGTCCTGCTGGGCGCCGCGGCCACCGGCGCCGGGGTGGCTCTGCTGGGGGTCGCCGCGTGGATGCTCGCCACCGCGGCGAACCATCCCGGCATCACCGCGCTGGGCTTCTCCGTGGTCGCCACCCGTGCGCTGGGCGTGGGCCGCGGCGTCGCGCGCTACCTGGAGCGGCTGGTCACCCACGACGCGGCGTTCCGGACGCTGGCCGAGGTGCGGGTGCGGGTCTACGAGCGGCTGGCCGCGACCGAGCCGTTCGGGCGCTTCCGCTCCGGCGATCTGGTCTCCCGTCTGGTCAACGACACCGAGGCCACCCTGGACCTCCTGGTGCGCGGGCTGACACCCCCGCTGATCTCCCTGGTGACCGGCGGCGCGACCGCCCTCTTCCTGACGGCGGTGTACGTGCCGGGCGGGCTCCTCCTGGCCGGCGGCCTGCTGCTGGCCGGGCTCGCGGTCCCGCTCGCCGCCGCCGCGCTGGGCCGGGAGCCGGGCCGGCGGCAGGGCAAGGCGCGCGGCGAGCTGTCCACCGCGCTCGTGGACACCCTGCACGGGGCACCCGACCTGGTCGCCTACGGCGCGATGGACCGGCAGGTGGAGCGGGTCGACGCCGCCGACGCCGAGCTGACACGCCTGGCGCAGCGGGACGCGGCGGTCCTCGGCCTCGGCGCCGGGGCGTCCGCGCTGATCACCGGGCTGACCGTGTGGGGAGCCCTGTTCCTCGGGGTGGCCGCGGTGGAGGGCGGCTCGCTGAGCGCCGTGTCACTGGCGGTCCTGGTGCTGACGACCCTGGCGGCGTTCGAGATCGTCGCCCCCCTGCCCGCCGTCGCCGCGAAGCTGGGGGCGATCCGCGCGAGCGGAGCCCGCCTGTTCGGGGTGCTGGACACCTCGCCCGCCACCGCCCCGCCCACCCGCGCGGGCCTCGACCCCGGCGGCGACCCGACGGTGCGGGTGCGTGACCTGCGGGTGCGCTACGGGCCGGACGAGCCGTGGGCCCTGGACGGGGTGGACCTGGAGATCCCCGCCGGGTGGACGGTCGCGGTGATCGGTCCGAGCGGGGCCGGCAAGAGCACCCTGGCGTCGGTGCTGCTGCGGTTCCGCGACCCCGACGGCGGCCGGGTGGAGCTCGGCGGCGAGGACATCACGACGTACCCGGCGGACGAGGTGCGCGGGATGGTGTCCGGGGTCCCGCAGGACCCGCACGTGTTCGCCTCGACCCTGCGGGAGAACCTGCGGCTGGCCCGGCCGGAGGCGGACGACGGCGAGTTGTGGGAGGCGCTGCGGCGGGCGCGGCTGGCCGACGACGTCGCGGCGACCCCGAAGGGGCTGGACACGCAGGTGGGCACGCACGGCCTGGGGTTGAGCGGCGGGATGGTGCAGCGGCTGGCCCTGGCCCGCGCCGTGCTGGCGGCGCCCCGCGTGCTCGTGCTGGACGAACCGACGGCCCACCTGGACCCGGACACCCGCGACGCGGTGGTGGACGACCTGCTCGCCGCCGCCGAGGGGTTCTCCACCCTGCTGATCACGCACGACATGACGGGTCTGGACCGGGTGGACCGGATCTACGTGGTGCGCGACGGGAGGGTCGTCCAGCACGGGACGCACGAGGAGCTCGCGCGCGCGGAGGGCTGGTACCGCGACGTCGGCTCGGGCTGACCCCGCCGGGACCTCCGCGCGGGGCCCGTCCGCGCGGAGGTCCCGGCCCGGATCTGACACCCGGGCCGGGTTCCTCTAGTGTTCCCCCGTGGCCAATCCTGTACGTGAGTTCTTCGGCGGCGTCGGCGTCCTGGCACGCGGCTTCGTCCTGCTTCTGCGCAAACCGCGCCTGTTCCTGCTCGGGGCCCTGCCCGCCCTGCTCACCTCCCTGGTGTTCCTGGGCCTGCTGGTCCTCCTCGTGGTGAACCTGGTCGACCTGGCGGCCTGGGCGACGCCCTTCAGCGACGGCTGGGACCCCTTCTGGCAGGGGCTCCTCCGCGGAGCCGTGTCGGTCGGCATCCTGGCCGGGACGGTCCTGCTGATGGTGGTGACGTTCACGACCGTGACCCTGACGCTCGGGTCGCCCATCTACGACAAGATCACCGAGCTGGTCGAGGAGGAGCTGGGCAACGCGCCCGAGGAGCCCGACGAGTCGCTGATGGCGTCGATGTGGCGTGCCGTGCGCCAGTCGCTGGTGATCGTCGCGGTGTCCCTGCTGGTGTCGGTGCTCGTCCTCGTGGTCGGCTTCGTCCCTCTGGTGGGGCCCGTGGTCGGCCCGGTGCTGGCCGCCCTGCTGGGCGGGTGGCTGCTGGCGATCGAGCTCCTGGCGAGCGCGTTCGACCGCCGGAGGCTGACGACCATCCGCGACCGCAGGGAGCACATGGCGAGGCGGCGGATGCGGGTGCTGGGCTTCGCGGTGCCGACCTACCTCCTGCTGGCGATCCCGTTCGTGGCGGTCGTGGTCTTCCCCGCCGCCACGGCGGCCGGCGCGATCCTCACCCGCGACCTGGTGCCCTCCGGACCTGCCGGGCTCGCGTCCGGACAGGACGGGCGGGGCGGGCAGGTCGGACCGGGTGGGCAGACCGGGCCGGGCGGGCAGGCCCTCGGCGGCCCGGCCGGGAGCACGCACCGGGGAGCCCCCGGTACGGAGGGAACCCGGCCGCACCGGGCGTACCCGGGCGACCGGGGCCCGCAGCACCCGCCCCGGGGACCGCACCCGGGCTGAGCCCGGCCGGACGCAGGTCGGCCCGGTCGTCCACAGGTGAGGATCGGGCCTGGTCGGAGGCGCGGTGCGCGCTTAGGCTGGATCCGGGGGACCCGCGCCTGCCGTCGGGAGGCGGTGGCTCCCCCGGATCCCAGTCTCCCGGGCGAGCCGCAGGCGGGCAACCGACCGGTCACCCGCCTGTGGACGGTGTCGGGACGCGTCACCGCCCCCGTGCCCGTGCCCGCTCCGGGGGTTCCGCGCCCCTTCGCCCCGCCCGCTACCTCAGGCCGGGGGCGCGGCGCAGCGCCGAGGCGATCATCCGCTCGATCAGCGCCGCGTAGTCCACACCGGTGGCGGCCCACATCTGGGGGAACGCCGAGGCCGGGGTGAACCCGGGCATCGTGTTGAGCTCGTTGACGAGGATCTCGCCGTCCTCGGTGTAGAAGAAGTCCACACGGGCCAGGCCCTCGCAGCCCATCGCCTCGAACACGTCCGCCGCCATCGCGCGCAGTCTCGCCGTGGCCTCCTCCGGGATCCGCGCCGGGATGGTGAGGCTGCTCGTCGAGAGGTACTTGGCCTCGAAGTCGTAGAAGTCGAACCCGTCGGCGACGTGCACCTCGGCCGGGAAGGACACGTCGGGGGTCCCGCCGTCCTCGGCCTCCAGGACGCCGCACTCGATCTCGCGGCCGACGACCTGCGCCTCCACCAGCACCTTGGGGTCGTGTTCCCGGGCGGCCTCGACGGCGGCGACCACGGCGTCGGCGTCCGAGGTGTCGCGCACCTTGGTGATGCCGACGCTGCTGCCCGCGCGGGCGGGCTTGACGAACACGGTGGCGCCCAGCTCGGCGACGTCGTCCAGCACCCGCTTGCGCTCCGTGCGCCACTGGCGGTCGGAGATCGCGACGAAGTCGCTGGTGGGGATGCCGTTGCCGCGGAGCATGGCCTTCATGAAGACCTTGTCCATGGCGGCGGCGCTGGAGAACACCCCGGCGCCCGCGTAGCGGACCCCCATCATCTCGAACAGCCCCTGGATGGTGCCGTCCTCACCGAAGGGGCCGTGCAGCAGCGGCAGGACGACGTCCACCTCGGCGAGCCGTTCGGGGCCCTTCTCCGGGTTGACGACCATCAGCTGGCCGGCCGCGTCGAAGGGCAGGGCGAGGTCCGCGCCGTCCTCGGGGACGGTCGGGAGCGCCCGGGTGGCCTCGTCGATGCGCAGCCGTTCGGGATCGCCCGAGGTCAGCACCCAGTTGCCCGTCCTGGTGATGCCGACGGGCACGACCTCGTAGCGGTCCCCGTCGATGACGGACAACACGCTTCCCGCGGTGACGCAGGAGATCTCGTGTTCGGAACTACGCCCGCCGAAGACGACGGCGACCCGAATCTTGCGCTGCTCGGACGACATGCTGCCTGACCTTATCTCGCCAACTGATGGAACCGGAACCGGGAGAAATACCCGTGATGTGTCAGTTTCCCCCGTCGAGGGCCCGGAGGGCGTCCTCGATGAGGTCCTGGGGATCCTCCAGGCCGATGGAGAACCGCACCGCGCCCGGGGAGATGCCCGCGGCCGCCAGTTCGGCCCCGCTCATGCTGCGGTGCGAGGTGGAGGCGACGTGTCCGGCCAGGGTGTGCGTGCCCCCGAGCGAGGCCGCGATGGTCGCCACGCGCAGGCGGTCGGCGAAGGCCGTACCCGCCTCCCGCCCGCCGACAGGGTGCACGGTCACGACCGCTCCGCGTCGCCCCGCGTCGAACAGCTGGTCCGCGAGCGCGGACTGCGGGTGCGAGTCGAGGGAGGGGTGGTCGACCCGCTCCACGAGGGGGTGGCCCTCCAGCGCCGCGGCGAAGGCCGCCGCGGTCTCGCACTGGCGCTGCACCCGGAGCGGCAGCGTCTCCAGGCCGCGGTGGAGCAGGTACGCCTCGTCGGGGGCGAGGCAGGGGCCCAGGTCGATGCGCGCCGAGCGGATGCGCCCGATGAGCTCCGGCGAGGCCACGGCCACGCCGCCGGTGGTGTCGCTGTGGCCGCCGATGTACTTGGTGGCGGAGTGCACCACCACGTCGGCGCCGTGCTCCAGGGGCCGGCAGACCGCCGGTGACGCGAACGTGGAGTCCACCACCAGCGCGGCCCCCGCCCCGCGGGCGATCCGCGCCAGGCCCGGCAGGTCGGACACGGTCATCGTGGGGTTGGACAGCGTCTCGGTGAACACCACGCGGGTCCGCGGACCGACGGCGGCGCGCACCGCGTCGAGGTCGGTGATGTCCACGAAGTCGGTGCTCACCCCGAACCGGCGCAGGAGCCGGTCCAGCAGCGAGTGGGTGTTGCCGTAGATGGAGCGGGAGGCCACGACGTGCGCGCCGGCCTCGGTCAGCGCCAGGAACACGGTGCTGAGCGCCCCCATGCCCGAGGAGAAGGCCTGTCCGCGCACGTCCTCCTCCAGGCCCGAGCCCTCCAGCGCGGCCACCGCGTCGGCGAACGCGTCGACGGTGGGGCTGTCGATGCGGGCGTACGAGTAGCCGGGGGAGGCCCCCGCGAGGACGTCCGCGTACTGCTGGGAGGTGTCGAACGCGTAGGTGGTCGCCCTGTGGACCGGCATGCGCATGGGGCGCTCCTGCGGAACCGGCGCCCCGGGGAGGGAGACCGCCCGGGTGTGCTCGCCGCCGCCGGACCCTGCTGTGTGTGACATCGTGCTCGCTCTCAGACCCCGTAGCGTTCCGGCTTGCTGGTGCGCGACATGAACGCCACCAGCGCCTCGGCCGGGCTCAGGTCGTGGTGCATCATCTTGACGACGGCCTCGGTGATCGGCATGTCCACCCCGTTGGCCCACCCGAGTTCGAGGACGGACTCGGAGGACTTGACCCCCTCGGCGGTCTGCCTGGTCTCCGCCACGACCTGTTCGAGGGTCTTGCCCGCGCCCAGTTTCTCACCGAAGGTCCGGTTCCGCGACAGCGGCGAGGAGCATGTCGCGACGAGGTCCCCCATGCCCGCGAGGCCGGACAGCGTGTGCTCGTCGGCGCCCAGGGCCACCGCGAGGCGGGTGGTCTCGGCCAGGCCCCGGGTGATCAGGGACGCCTTGGTGTTGTCCCCGAACCCCATGCCCTCGGCCACGCCCACGGCGAGGCCGATCACGTTCTTCATCGCACCGCCGATCTCCACCCCGACCAGGTCGGTGCTGGTGTAGGGACGGAAGTACGCCGACTTGAACAGCGACTGGAGCCGCACGGCCGTCTCCTCGTGCGGGCACGCGACGACGGCGGTGGCGGGCTGGCGCTCCGCGATCTCCCGGGCCAGGTTGGGGCCCGACACGACCGCGATGCGCTCCTCCGGGTACTCCAGCACCTGGGCGATGATCTGGCTGACGCGCAGGCAGGTCCCCAGCTCCACGCCCTTCATGAGGCTGACGACCACCGCGTCCTCGCGCAGGTGCGGCCGCCACTCGACGAGGTTCGCGCGCAGTGTCTGCGAGGGGACCGCCAGCACGACCACGTCGGCCCCGGCGAGCGCCCCGGCGGCGTCGTTGGTGGCCCGCAGCCGGGGGTTCAGGCCGATGCCCGGGAAGTAGTCCGGGTTCTCGGAGGTCTCGTTGACCGCGTCCACGACGGACGCCCTGCGTCCCCACAGCACGACCTCGACGGGCCTGGCGCCGGGGTCCCGCTCTCGGGCCAGGTCGGCGGCGTCCGCGATGATGTTCGCGAACACGGTGCCCCAGGAGCCCGCGCCGAGAACGGCGATCCTCACGTTGTCGGTACCCATCTGCCCCGTCACGTCCCCGCGCTGCTCTTCCCGTTGTCGCCGCCGCCCGCGGCGCCGTCACCCGTTCCGCCGTCGGCGTCACCGCCGGTGAGCCGCTCGGCCCGCTTGGCCTCGGCGGCCTCCTCCCGCGCCCTCTTGAAGTCGAAGGGGATCGCGGGCGGCTCCTCCCCGCGGATCTGCGCCTGGAGCGCGGTGATGTCGCCCATGATGAGCTCGGTGGCCTCCTTGAGGACCGTCGCGGTCAGCGGCCGGCCCTCGAACCGGGACAGGTCCACCGGCGGCCCGGCGCGGAAGTCGATGCGCTTGCGCGGGAACAGGCTGGGCTTCTTGGCCCCGTACGGCAGGAGGTTCTGCTCGCCCCAGTGCGCGACCGGGACGACCGGCACGCCCGTGGTCAGCGCCAGCCGCGCCACCCCGGTCTTGGCGGTCATCGGCCACAGGCCCGGGTCGCGGGTGCAGGTGCCCTCCGGGTAGAAGATCACCGAGGAGCCGTCGCGGGTGAGGGCGACCTCCGCCTCGTGGAGCGCCTTCACGGCGTCGGTGCTGCCGCGCTTGATCGGGATCTGCCCCGTGCTCCTGGCCACCGCGCGCACCACGGGGATCTTCATGACCCCGTCCTTCATCGTGAAGGTCGGCCAGCGGCGGGCCCCGATGTAGAGGAAGTGCGCGACCGTCAGCGGGTCGGCCATCGAGAGGTGGTTCGCGGCGATGATCACCCCGCCCCGGGCCGGGACGTTCTCGGTGCCCTCCCAGGTCGGCTTGGTGATGAACCACAGCACGAACCTGACGATCCGGGAGACGACCGCCTTCACCCACCGCGATTCTCGTTGCTTGGCCACGGGACTCCTCACTTCATCGCTCCCGGCCCGTCCGGGCCGCGGAGCACAACCGGTTCAGTGTAGGACGTGGCGGAACCCTCCCAGGTGCCCCCGCCGGACCGGCCCGGGAAGGGCCGCCAGGTCAAGGCTCCGACACGCCACAGGGCGCCCGCGCCGCGCCTCCCCCGAGCGCCTACCCTCGTGACTGTCGTGGCCGATTCGACGTCCCGGGGGAAGCGTGACCGGCTTTGGAGTACGGGGCGGGGCGCCGCGCCCCGGGGTGCGCTGGTCCCTCGTCGTCCCAGTCAAGCACCTCGGCCGCGCCAAGACCCGACTGGCCCTGGCCGCCGGGGGGCTCCGCGAGGACCTGGCGCTGGCGATCGCCTGCGACACGGTCGAGGCGGCCCTGGCCTGCCCCGGCGTGGAGGCCGTGTTCGCGGTGACCGAGGACCCCCGGGCCGGCGCCGAGCTGACCGGCCTGGGCGCGGTCGTGGTCGACGGCGAGCCCGGCACCGGGCTGAACTCCGCCCTGGCCCACGGGGCCGCGGCCGCACGGCGCAGGCGGCCCGGGGCCGGGGTGTGCGCCCTGTCGGCCGACCTGCCCGCGCTGCGCCCGGACGAGCTGGGCCGGGTCCTCGCCGCGGCGGCCCGCCACGGGCGCTCGTTCCTGCCGGACGCCCCGGGTGTGGGGACGACCCTGCTCGCGGCGGCGCCCGGGCACCCCTTCACCCCCGCCTTCGAGGGGGCCTCGCGTGCGCGGCACCGGGACGGGGGCGCGCACGAGATCGCGCTCCCGGACGTGGCGTCGGTCCGGCGGGACGTGGACACCCCGGAGGACCTGTGCGACGCGGTGGGCCTGGGGGTGGGTCCGCGGACCCGTGAGCTGTGGGAGACGGTCGCGGGCAGCTGCCTGCGGTCGCAGGGCGCGCCCTGACGCCCCTGGGGGCTCCGGGAGGGCCCGTCCCGCGCTCGTGGGACCTCTGAGACGCACAGAACGTCCTGTGGCGCGTGTGACCGTCCTCCGGGCGTGCCTCCCGCCGTCGGGAGCACGGGACTCCTCCGCCGCACCCGGAACAGAGATCCGCCCGGGCTCCCCGAAGGGAACCCGGGCGGACTCGGCCCGTCGCCGTGTGGCGGTGGGCTACTTCTTCTTGTCCCCGTTGACGAGGGCCTTGAAGTCAGCGCCGGCGCGGAACTTCGGAACGAAGCTCGCGGGGACGTTGATGGTGGCCCCGGTGGCCGGGTTGCGCGCGGTGCGAGCCGCGCGCTCGGACTTCTCGAAAACGCCGAAGCCCGTGATGGCGACCTTGTCGCCCGACGCCACGGTTGCCTGAATGGTCTCAAGCACAGCGTTGACCGCTTCGGTCGCGGTCTTCTTGTCTCCGAGACGATCGGAGATCGCGTCGATCAGGTCACGCTTGTTCATAAGGTTCCTCCGGTTCCCCCTTGCTCGCACGAAATTAGGGGAAGCAGAGGCCCTTACACAAATACAAACGCCTACGGGCAAGGCGTGTCGGCGCCTTCCCCACCTGCGGGGGAGCCTCACGGAGGGTGCGGTCTGGACCGGTGGAGCCCGGGACTGCGGTCCCTTTTGACCCCTTCTGTAGCTCTCAAATGCCTACGTATAACCGGATTCCGGGCAGCAGACACGCCGAGCTTAAGGACAGCGGGAACGTAAGCGAACGCTCACACCAAGTAAAGGTAAAATATTTCTGGGCCGGGGGTGTGCTGCGTCACACGACGCCTCGATCCCCGGCCCAGAACACGATCCGGCCCCTACAGGGTCACGGGGAGCCACGGCTTCCGGGTCGCCTCGAAGGCCCCGACCTCGTCGGTGTGGCGCAGCGTCAGGGCGATGTCGTCCAGCCCCTCCATCAGCCGCCAGCGGGTGTAGTCGTCGAGCTCGAACGGCTCCTGCACCCCGGCGCCCGGGGAGCGCACCTCGCGCTCGACGAGGTCGACGGTCACCTCGGTCGCCGGGTCGGCCTCGACGGCCTTCCAGATGCGCTCGATGACCTCCTGGGGCAGCAGGACGGTCAGCAGCCCGCCCTTGAGCGAGTTGCCGCGGAAGATGTCCGCGAAGCGCGAGGACAGCACGGTCTTGAAGCCGTAGTCCTGGAGCGCCCAGACGGCGTGCTCGCGGGAGGAGCCGGTGCCGAAGTCCGGGCCGGCCACCAGCACGGACGCGCCCTCGTACTCGGGGCGGTTGAGGACGAAGTCCGGGTCGGACTTGCGCCACTCGGCGAACAGGCCGTCCTCGAAGCCGGTCCGGGCGACCCGCTTGAGGTAGACGGCCGGGATGATCTGGTCGGTGTCGACGTTGCTGGAGCGCAGCGGCACGGCCCGACCGGTGTGGACGTCGAACTTCTCCATGGGGAGGTCTCTCCTAACGGGTCAGGGGCTACAGGGCGGCCAGGTCGGCGGGCGAGGACAGGGTGCCGCGCACGGCGGTCGCCGCGGCGACCTGCGGCGACACCAGGTGGGTACGCCCGCCGCGGCCCTGGCGGCCCTCGAAGTTGCGGTTCGAGGTCGAGGCGCTGCGCTCGCCCGGCTTGAGCTGGTCGGGGTTCATGCCCAGGCACATCGAGCAGCCCGCCTCGCGCCACTCGGCGCCGGCGGCCTCGAAGACCTCGCCCAGCCCCTCCGCGTTGGCCTGCTCCTTGACCCGCATGGACCCGGGGACCACGAGCATGCGCACCCCCTCGGCGACCCTGCGGCCCCGGATGATCTCGGCGGCGGTGCGCAGGTCCTCGATGCGGCCGTTGGTGCACGAGCCCAGGAAGACGGTGTCCACCCGGACCTCCCGCATCGGCGTCCCCGGCGCGAGGTCCATGTAGGCCAGGGCCTTCTCCGCGGCGGCGCGGGCCGAGGGGTCCTCGTAGGAGGCGGGGTCGGGGACCTCGGCGTGCAGGGGCACGCCCTGGCCGGGGTTGGTGCCCCAGGTGACGAACGGGCTGAGCTCGTCGGCGTCCAGGACGACCTCGGCGTCGAAGACGGCGCCCTCGTCGGTGCGCAGGCTCTTCCAGTGCTCGACGGCGGCCTCGAAGTCCTCGCCCCGGGGGGCGTGCGCGCGGCCCTCGATGTAGTCGAACGTGGTCTGGTCAGGGGCGATCATCCCGGCGCGGGCGCCCGCCTCGATGGACATGTTGCACACGGTCATGCGGGCTTCCATGGACAGGGCCTCGATGGCCTCGCCCCGGTACTCGATGACGTAGCCCTGGCCGCCGCCGGTGCCGATCTTGGCGATGACGGCGAGGATGATGTCCTTGGCGGACACCCCCGGCCGCAGCGTTCCGTCGACCGTGACCGCCATGGTCCGGAAGGGCGCCATGGGCAGGGTCTGGGTGGCCAGCACGTGCTCGACCTGGCTGGTGCCGATGCCGAAGGCCAGGGCCCCGAACGCGCCGTGGGTGCTGGTGTGGCTGTCGCCGCAGACGATGGTCATCCCGGGCTGGGTGAGGCCCAGCTGGGGGCCGACCACGTGCACGACGCCCTGCTCGATGTCGCCCATCGGGTGCAGGCGCACGCCGAAGTCGGAGCAGTTCTTGCGCAGTGTCTCGACCTGCTTGCGGGAGACGGGGTCGGCGATCGGGGCGAGGAGGTCCTGCGTGGGGACGTTGTGGTCCTCTGTGGCGATGGTCAGGTCCGGGCGCCGGACCTTGCGGCCGGCCAGACGCAGCCCCTCGAAGGCCTGGGGGCTGGTCACCTCGTGGACCAGGTGGAGGTCGATGTAGAGCAGGTCCGGCTCGCCGTCGGCACGTCGGACGACGTGCTCCTCCCAGACCTTCTCGGCCATCGTGCGTGCCATGGGCGGTCGCCTCTCTCGTGTCAGACGTGTCGGGCTCGTCTCGGTGTGCCCTGCGCGGACTGCGGGCCGACTTGCATTCCATATTTCGAGACGGCAATATCAAGCCATGGACAACTCTAGCTCATCCAGCGGCGTCGGTGTCCTGGACAAGACCATGTCCGTCCTCGACGCCCTGGAGTCCGGTCCGGCCTCCCTCGCCCAGTTGGTCCAGATCACCGGACTGGCACGGCCGACCGCGCACAGGCTGGCCGTCGCCCTCGAACGGCACCGCATGGTCTCCCGGGACAGCCAGGGCCGGTTCGTGCTCGGCCCCCGCCTCGGCGAACTCTCCATAGCGACCGGGGAGGACCGCCTGCTGGCCGTCGCGGCCCCCGTCCTCGTGCAGCTGCGCGACCTGACCGGCGAGAGCGCCCAGCTCTACCGCCGCCAGGGCGACCTGCGGGTGTGCGTGGCGGCCTCCGAGCGGAGCAGCGGCCTGCGGGACACGGTCCCCGTGGGCAGCGAGCTCCCCATGAACGCCGGTTCGGCCGCCCAGGTCCTCCTCGCCTGGGAGGACTCCGACCGCATACGGCGGTCGCTGGTGGGCGCCCGCTTCACCGCCGCCAGCCTCGCCCAGGTGCGCCGCCGCCGCTGGGCCCAGAGCGTCGCCGAGCGGGAGCAGGGCGTGGCGTCGGTGTCCGCCCCGGTGTCCGGCCCCGGCGGGCGCGTGATCGCCGCCGTCTCGGTGTCCGGCCCGATAGAGCGCCTGACCCGCTCCCCCGGCCGCATCCACTCCCAGGCCGTGCTGTCGGCCGCCGAGAAGATCAGCGAGTCGCTGCACACCGAGGTCGCCCACTGACGCGCCCCACCGTCCGCAGGCCCTTCCCCCGGGTCGACCGGAGGACGGGGCCCGCCCCTCCGCCGGAGCCGACCCGCCTCGAACAGGCGACCGCGCCCCCGGTGCTCCGGGCGGCGCGGTTCCGCGTCCGGGGCCGGTGCGCACGGGCGCTCCGCGGTCCCCTGGGGGCCGCCTGCGGCCCCGGCACGGCACCGGCCCGAAGACCGGGCACGTCGGTCCGGGAACGCCGGTGCGGGCACGTCGGTCCGCGCCCGGGCCGGTCCCGCCCCGACCGTCAGGCGCCCACGAGGTCCATGGGCGAACGGGCCGAGATCGTGGCCGTCTTCGTGGACGCCCCCTCGGCCGCCACGGTGAACTCGCTCTCCGGGGACAGGGCGATCATCCCCAGCCAGTCGCGCACGGTCATCCCGCGCACCAGCTCGGTCGGCTTCGCCGCGCCGCCCTCGCCGTCGACCATGACCAGGGCGTGGATGCGGTTGGTGACCGTGGCGAGCACGACGGGGTGGTCGAACGACTCCAGCCGGCGGAAGACGTCCACGGCCTCGTCGCCGGGCGAGCAGACCAGGATGGTGTAGCGCCCCCGGGGATCGCGCACCCGGGGGTTCTTGACCAGGTAGTGGATGAACTCGCGGGTCGTGCGGGCGTGCGCGGCGAGCAGCTTGGACACGCGCCGCACGTCGGGGCTGTCGACGTGGCGCACGAGGGCCAGCTCGACCTTGCGCGTGGTCTGGAGGAGCCAGTCGATCTCGGTGGCCTCCGCGCGGGTGGGGCGCAGTTCGCCGTCGTCCAGGCCGATCCCGCCGAGCCACGCGTTGACCTCGGACCACAGCCACACGGAGGAGCGGCCGACGGTCGCCTCCGGCGCGGGGAACGGGACGCCGTCCCGGCGCTGGCCGCGGGTCCACTGGGTGACGTTCTGCCTGGTCCGGCCGGTGAGTTCCGCGATGTCGGAGACACCGACGAGCTCCCGGTCCAGACGGACCAGCCGCACCCGGGGCGCCGTGGCGTGGACGCGCTCCATGAGCGCCCTGGCCGCGGTGACGGCGTCGGGCCCGGCCCCGGCCACGGTCAGCCGGGTCACCCCGTGGGAGGAGGAGACCACCGCGTCGAGGTCCTCGGTGAGGGTGTGGACCGAGTCGTGGTCGTCCAGGGTGATCCCGTCGACGACGAAGACGAACTCGTACTCGGCCATCGGCCCCGCCCTCCTCCGTCGCACCGCCCCGCGCACCGGGGACCGGGGCGCGCCGGCCCCGCGTCGGCGTTGACAAACGTCAACAACAGGGTACCTGCCGCGGCGTGATCGCACCATGCCCGGGACGGGGCCGCCGCCGCGGCCCGCACCCGTCGTCCGCGGCCGGACCCCGGGACGCGCCGCCCGCTCCGCCGAGGGGCCGGCCGCCCCGCCGGGATCACCCGCGGGGGCCGCTCGCACCGCGCCGGGGGTCGTCCGGGGGCATGGGGCAGCGCCGGGCCTCCTGCCTGATCCGGCGTGCGGCCCGGCCGGAGTCCCTCGGCGTCCCGGGAACCTGGATGCGGGTGCAGCCGCAGTCGCAGTACAGGCGGCCCCAGTGGCCCTCTCGCCTGAGCACCCACCCCCGCTCCCCCAGCTCCTTGAGGACCTCCCGGACCTCCTTGTCCTGGTGGCGCCCGGGACCGAGCTCACGGCCGGTCACGGCGCACCGCCTCCCCGCGGGGAGGGGCGTGCGGCCCGGTCGGCCGTCCGGGGGGAGAGGTCGCTCTTCATACGCTCCGACAGGGGGTTGGGCGGTCGGGGAGACTGCGCCGCCCCAGTATTCCAGGGGCGGCCCGCCCGCGCGGGCACACCCGGGCCACACGCGGCGGCGGCGAACGGTTTCCGCGCCCCCGGCCCCGGTCCCCGCACGACCGGAGCGCGGGCGGGCGGTGGTTTCGGGGCAGACCTCGGCAGGAGGTCCGCGACGCCGGGGACTGACGGCTCCGGGAGGCCGCGACAACGGTGGTGCCCCACGGATCCGACCGGCGTCCTGCACGGGCGGCGGGCCCTGAGGCCACGGCGAGGGGGCGGCCCCGGACGCACGAAAGGCCCCATCCTTGCGGATGGAGCCTGACTGGTACCCCCGAGCGGATTCGAACCGCCGTTACCGCCTTGAGAGGGCGGCGTCCTAGGCCACTAGACGACGGGGGCCGGACGGGTCGGAGCAGGACCGCGAAACCACGATACCCACACCAACCGGACATCGGTGACATGCACCGACCCAGAAAAAAACTCCCACACCGTGGGAGTCTCTCCCTGTTGGTACCCCCGAGCGGATTCGAACCGCCGTTACCGCCTTGAGAGGGCGGCGTCCTAGGCCACTAGACGACGGGGGCGCAACGGATCAGAGATCCGTGAGACTCACGGAGACCGCAAGTCTGCGCTGGGGTACCAGGACTCGAACCTAGACTAACTGAACCAGAATCAGTCGTGCTGCCGATTACACCATACCCCAGTGCCCTGGGAGGACCCGGTAGCTTCCGCTTCCCTGTCCCCCTCGGCGACGTGGATAACTCTAGCGGACATTCGGAGTGGTCGCGAACCGAATGCGGGGCGGCCGGCCTGTGGCTCCGACCACCCCGGACCGGGGTCCGCGCCTACTCGGACGCGGAGGCCTCCTGGGCGCGCAGCTTGGCCAGCGCGGCCTCCAGCCGCGCCCGCACGCGCTCGCGGCCGAGCAGCTCCAGCGACTCGAACAGCGGCAGTCCGACCGTCCGCCCGGTGACCGCGACGCGCACCGGGGCCTGCGCCTTGCCCAGCTTCAGGCCGAGCGTCGCGCCGGTCTCCTCGGTGGCGGTCTTGAGGTCCTCGGCGGTCCACGGCAGCCCCGGGTCGGCGAAGCGGGACAGGGCGGCCTCCAGCATCTCCGCGCCGACGCCCGGCTTCATGGCCTTGGCCCAGCTCTTCTCGTCCTCGACGGGCTCGGGGAGGAACAGGAAGTCCACGTTGGGCACGATCTCGCTGAGCACCGCCACGCGGCTCTGCGCGAGCGGTGCGACGGCGGCGAAGACCTCGGGGTCGTAGTCGGCCGGGTCCCACGGCGCGGCGTCACCGGTCAGCCACGGCCGGCAGCGCTCCGCGAACTCCTCGGCGCTCAGCGCGCGGATGTACTCGCCGTTGAACGCGCGGAGCTTCTTCTCGTCGAAGAAGGCGCTGGAGCTGTTGACGTCCTCGATGCGGAACAGGGGCACCATCTCCGACCACGGCATGATCTCGCGGTCGTCGCCGGGGGCCCACCCCAGCAGCATGAGGTAGTTGACCATCGCCTCGGCGAGGTAGCCCTCCTCCTGGTAGGACTCCAGGGCCACCTTGTCACGGCGCTTGGACAGCTTCTTGCGCTGCTCGTTGACGATGACGGGCAGGTGCGCCCACACCGGCGGGGTCAGGCCCAGCGCCTCCCACAGCAGCTGCTGCTTGGGGGTGTTGGACAGGTGCTCCTCGCCGCGGACGACCTGGTTGATGCCCATCTCCACGTCGTCCACGACGTTGGCCAGGACGAACAGCGGCGAGCCGTCGGCACGCGCGATCACGAAGTCCTCGATGGCGGAGTGCTCGAACTCCACCCGGCCGCGGATCCGGTCCTCCACCACGGTGGGCCCGCCGTCGGGCACGCGGAAGCGCAGAGCGCGGCCGGGGCCCGGCTCCAGGCCGCGCTCACGGCAGTGGCCGTCGTACCCCAGGTTGGGGTTGTCGCGCCGCTCCTGCACCTGCTCGCGGGTGCAGTCGCAGTAGTAGGCGCGGCCGTTCTTGTACAGCTCCTGCGCGGTCTCGCGGTGCTTGTCGGCGTAGGCCGACTGGAAGTAGGGGCCCTCGAAGTGCGGGGCGTCCTCGCCGATGCCGAGCCAGGCCAGCGCACGGACGATGCCCTCGGTCCACTCGGGACGGTTGCGGGCGGCGTCGGTGTCCTCGATGCGCAGCACCATGCGCCCCTCGGAGCTCTGCTGGGCCAGCGCCCAGTTGAACAGTGCGGATCGGGCGCCGCCGACGTGGAACATGCCCGTGGGGGACGGGGCGAAGCGGGTACGAAGCGAAGTCTCAGTCACGCAGCCCAGGGTATCCGTGGTGTGCGGGGGCCCGGGGGAGGTCCGCCGGCGGCCGGGCGGCCTCACTCCTGCGCGGGCCTGACCGCCAGGGGCCTCGGGAAGCCGAAACCGATCCCGTACCCCTGGGCCAGGGCGTCCGCGAACGCCGCGGCGATCTTGGTCTCACCGCCGGCGTTGGGGTGGGTGCCGTCGTAGGTGTCGGCGGCCGCGTCCCAGGACTCCCTGCCCGCGACGTCGAGGCTGATCACGGGCGAGGTGTCCGTGGACAGGTCGGCGGCGACCTCGCGGACGAGCTCGTTGTAGGCGTAGACCCGCAGCGCGAACCCCTCGTCGGACTCGGCCAGGGCGATGGGGAGGGCCTCGGCGATCACGATGCGCAGGTGCGGGTTGCCCGCGCGGGCCGACTCCACGTAGCCGCGCAGCCGGTGCTCCATCTCCTCCATGGTGACGGGCCACAGCAGGTCGTTCACGCCGAGCATGACGCACAGGACGTCGGGCCGGTGGACCCGGACCTCCTCCCCGATGGAGGCCGCGGCGTCGCGCAGGGTGCGCCCCCACAGGGCGTTGTGGTTCTGGTCGAAGTCGGGGTCGCGGTACTCGACGGTGTCCGGGTCGCCGTCGGCTCCGGGCCAGACGACCCCCTCCAGCCCCTGCGGCTCCCCGGGGGAGGGGCCGGAGGGCTCCTGTCCCGGGCGGTCCGCCGGGGCGCCGTCCCCGCCGCCCTCCTCGTAGTCCTCGGCCGGGTCCTGCGCGGGACTCTCCACGGCCTCGTCCCCGGTCGTGGGGACGGGCAGGATCATCTCCCGGGTGGCGGGATCGGTGTAGGGGCCGACGAAGTCGAGCCCCTCCACCTGCGGGGCGAGGTGGTTCCACAGGTGGTAGCGCCAGGTCCGGTCGCCGTTGGCGCCCTGGGTCATCGAGTCGCCCGCCAGCATGATGCGGCGCGGGTGGTCCACTGGTCCCTCCGCTTCCCGTACGGTCTCGCCGCCGTCGTCGCGCACGGCGGTCCAGTAGAAGGTCCCCGCGACCAGGAGCACGGCCGCGAGCGCGCCAGCGAGGACGAGGGGGCGGGGGCGGCGGTGTCGGGGGGTCGTCACGTGTGGGCCTTCCGCTGGTCCGTGGGCCGGCGGCGAGGCGCGCCGCCGGCCCCGTGGTGGGACGGTGTTCCGCGGGCTCCCGGCCGCGGAGCCCGGTCAGTCGCGGGCCACCACCCGGTTGCTGATGGTGCCCAGCCCCTCCACCGTCACCGAGACCTCCTGGCCGATCCGCACCGGCCCCACCCCGGCCGGGGTACCGGTGAGGACCACGTCACCGGGGAGGAGCGTCATGAAGGAGGTGACATAGGCGATGATGTCCGGGATGTCGTGGATGAACTGCGAGGTCCGCCCGGACTGGCGGACCTCCCCGTCCACGGTGGTGGTGAGCGCCAGGTCCTGGGCCTCCTCGATGCTCAGCCCGGTGGTGATCCAGGGCCCGATCGGGCAGAAGGAGTCGAAGCCCTTGGCCCGCGTCCACTGCTTGTCCTTCTTCTGGAGGTCGCGTGCGGTGACGTCGTTGGCGACGGTGTACCCGAAGATCACGTCCTTGGCGCGCTCGCGCGGCACCTCCCGGCAGGGCCGCGAGATGACGATGGCCAGCTCGCCCTCGAAGTCGACCCGCTCCGAGACCGAGGGGTGGAAGATCGGGTCGTTGGGACCGGCCACGGAGGTGGACGGCTTGAGGAACACGACGGGCTCGTCGGTGGACTCGCCCGTGACGTCCTTCATCTCCGCGACGTGGTCGGCGTAGTTCTTGCCGATGCAGACCACCTTGGTGGGCAGGACCGGTGAGAGCAGCCGGACGTCGGAGAGCCTGGCCCTCTCACCTGTCAGTTTGATGTCGCCGAGGAGAGGGTGTCCGCTCAGCCGCGCGACGAACTCCTCCCCACTGTCGGAATCGGTGTCGATCAGCCCGAAACCGACCTCGTCCCCGACCGCGAACCGTGCGATGCGCACCTGGTGCCTCCCAGCAGCCCCGTTGTCTCTCTTGCGGTTGAAGCGTATCCGCGCGCCGGGGCCGGGGTGCGGGCGGGACTCGGTCCGGAACCCCGGCGGGCCAGGACCGGAACCCGGGGTGCGACGGTCCGCAGGCCTCCGTGCGCACAACGGCCGAGCTCCGGGACACCGGGCTTCCCCGGATGCCCGCCTGGCCCGAACTCCGGGTGAACTCTGGCATGCTGGGTCCGATATCCACTGTCGAGAGGTTGCTCGTCGTGCCCACGTCCGCTTCGCCCACGGGCCGGTCCCGTGCCAGGCACCGCCGACGCCGGTACCCGATGGGGCTGGCACTGGGCCTGTGCCTGGTCTCGGGTGCCTCGGCCGTGCTCATGATCAGCGTGCCCGCGCCGCCGTCCGACCTCGACTCCCCCTCGGAGACCTCCGCCACCGCCCCTGTGGGCGACGGCGTTCCCGACGACTCCGGCGACCCCAGGGCCTCGGCGGAGGAGTCCGGGCAGGTGGACAGCGCCTCCGGGCAGGGCCAGGAGACCTCCCCCTCCCCGGAGGACGCGGAAGAGGAGGAGCCCGTCCTCCTCCGCTCCGTGGAGGAGGAGGTCGACAGCGCCGACGGCGAGATGACCGTGATGGAGGGCGAGAGCGACGTCATGGGGGACGGCCCCCTGACGACCTTCGCCGTGGAGGTCGAGGACGGGCTCCCCGGCAAGGCCGAGGACTTCGCGGCCGCCGTCGAGGAGATCCTGGGCGACCCCCGCAGCTGGGGGGACGACGGGGAGCGCTCGCTCCAGCGGGTGGACGGCGACGACGCCGACATCCGGGTCCTGCTGGCCGCTCCGGACACCGTCGACCGCATGTGCGCCCCGCTCAACACCAACGGGTACGTCTCCTGCGCCAACGGCAACCGGGCGATCATCAACCAGAACCGCTGGGTGGGGAGCGTCCCCCACTTCGACGACGACCTGGAGACCTACCGGATCTACCTGATCAACCACGAGGTGGGGCACACCCTGGGCCACGGCCACGTCGACTGCCCCGGCGAGGGCGAGCCCGCCCCCGTGATGCAGCAGCAGACCCTCGGCCTCCAGGGGTGCGAGGCCAACGGCTGGGTCCACCCGGACAACGGGCCCGCCGACGGGTCCGACGAGGACCCCGACGACTGACCCGCCGCCGCGCGCCCGCCGCGGGCCGTCCCGTCAGACCTGCGGATAGCCCTGCCGGAGGAGTCCGTAGGTGACGGCCTGTTCGAGCGCCGCCCAGGACGCGTCGACGACGTTGGGGCCGACGCCCACCGTGGTCCACTCCCCCGCCCCGTCGCTGAAGGACACGAGGATGCGGGTGACGGCGTTGGTACCCGAGGTGCCCTCCAGGATGCGGACCTTGTAGTCCGTCAGCTCCAGTCCGGCCAGGGCGGTGTAGGCGCCCTCCATGGAGCTGCGCAGCGCCCGGTCGAGGGCGTTGACCGGACCGTTGCCCTCGGCGGTGGCGATCACGCGCTCGCCCTTGACGAGCAGCTTCACCGTGGCCTCGGTGAGGCTCTCGTAGCCGTTGGACAGGGAGTCGGCGCCCGTGGCCGGCCTGCGCTCGGTGATGACCCGCCACGACTCGGTGTCGAAGTAGCGGACCGGGGAACCGAGCTCCTCGCGCAGCAGCAGCTCCAGGGAGGCGTCGGCCGCCTCGAAGCTGTACCCGGAGAGCTCCAGGGCCTTGACCCGCTCCACGACCCGGCCGGCCAGCGCCCGGTCGCCGGAGAGGTCCAGCCCCAGCTCCTGGGCCTTGAGCTCGATGGAGGCCCGTCCGGCCATGTCGGAGACGAGCATCCGCATGGTGTTGCCGACCAGGGCGGGGTCGGTGTGCTGGTACAGGTCGGGGTCGACCTTGATCGCCGAGGCGTGCAGCCCCGCCTTGTGGGCGAACGCCGACACCCCCACGTAGGGCTGGTGGGTGTCGGGGGTGAGGTTGACGATCTCCGCGACGGCGGTCGCGACGCGCGTCATCTCCGGCAGGCAGCCGTCGGGGAGCACGTCGAGGCCGCGCTTGAGGGTGAGGGCGCCGACCACCGAGAACAGGTTGGCGTTGCCGACCCGTTCCCCGTAGCCGTTGGCGGTGCACTGCACGTGGGTGGCCCCGGCGTCCACGGCGGCGAGGGTGTTGGCGACGGCGCAGCCGGTGTCGTCCTGGGCGTGGATGCCCAGGCGGGCGCCGGTGGCCTCGCGGACCTCGGTGACGACGCGGGTGATGTCGCCGGGGAGCATGCCGCCGTTGGTGTCGCAGAGGACGACGACGTCGGCCCCCGCCCCGGCGGCGGTGCGGACCACGTCGAGGGCGTGGTCGGGGTTGTGGTGGTAGCCGTCGAAGAAGTGCTCGCAGTCCACGAACACGCGCTGGCCGTGTTCGCGCAGGTGGGACACCGTGTCGGCGATCATGGCGAGGTTCTCGTCGAGGGTGGTGCGCAGGGCGCGCTCGACGTGCCGGTCGTCACTCTTGGCGACAAGGGTGACGACCGGCGCGCCGCTGTCGCGCAGGGCGGCCACCTGGGGGTCGTCGGCGGCCCGCACACCGGCCCGGCGGGTCGCGCCGAACGCGGTGAGCTGCGCGTGCCTCAGCGTGAGCTCTCGTGAAGCCCGCTGGAAGAACTCGGTGTCCTTGGGGTTCGCCCCCGGCCACCCTCCCTCGATGAACGCCACCCCGAAGTCGTCCAGCAACTGCGCGATGGCCAGCTTGTCGGAGACCCGCAGGTTGATCCCCTCGCGCTGGGCTCCGTCGCGCAGCGTGGTGTCGAAGACGTGGAAACTGTCGTCCCTCATGGGCGGAACTCCCGAAGGTGGATGCTGTGGTGTGGCCGACCGGCCCCCGCCAACAAAAAAGACCCCCCGTGGACACGAGAGGTCGGCGCGCTGGCGAGGTACGTCGGTCAGCCAGCGCGCCTCACGATAATGAGAACCTGAGACGGCATGAGGTCAGTGTGCCACAAGGCGGCCGGGTCCTCCGTGTTCAGCGGCCGATTGTCCCATTGTTCGAGACGGGAGTTTCTCGGAACGGACGTTTCACCCCCTCGGACCGCGGCGCCGGGACACGCCTGGGCGTACGCGCTCCCGGGGAGGCGGCGGGCCGCCCCCGTCGGGACGGCCCGCGCGCGGTCAGGCCCTAGGCGTCACGGCCCGAGAACTTGGTGATCCAGCCGTGCTTGTCGGCGCGCAGCCCCGTCTGGAGGCCCACCAGCTCCTCGCGGAGGCGCATGGTGACCGGTCCGGGCGTGCCGTCGCCGACCGTGAACGCGCCCTCGTCGCTCTTGACGAACCCGACGGGCGTGATCACGGCCGCGGTGCCGCAGGCGAACACCTCGGTGAGTTCCCCCGACTCGGCCGCCTCGCGCCACTCGTCGGTGGAGATGGGGGCCTCCTCCGCCGGGATGCCGAGGTCGGGGGCCAGGGTCAGCAGGGACTCACGGGTGATGCCGGGCAGGAGGGTGCCGGTCAGCGGGGGCGTGCGCAGGCGCGCGTTCTCACCCGAGCCGAACACGAACCACAGGTTCATGCCGCCCATCTCCTCGACCCAGCGGTGTTCGCGGGAGTCGAGCCAGACGACCTGGTCGCACCCCTTCTCGACCGCCTGGGACTGCGCGAGGAAGCTCGCCGCGTAGTTGCCCGCGAACTTGGCCGCGCCGGTCCCGCCCGGGGCCGCGCGCGTGTAGTCCTTGGACAGCCAGACGGTCACCGGCTTGACGCCGCCGGAGAAGTACGAGCCGACCGGGGACGCGATCAGCAGGTAGAGGTAGCTGCGGGACGGGTGGTTCACACCCAGGCCGACGTCCGTCGAGATCATGAACGGGCGCAGGTAGAGGCTGAAGTACTCCTTGTCCGGCACCCAGGCGCCGTCGTGCTGGAGGAGCAGGTCGATGGACTCGAGGAACAGCTCCTCGGGAAGCGCCGGCATGGCCATGCGCGCCGCGCTCCTGTTGAGCCGGGCGGCGTTGGCCTCGGGACGGAACGACGCGAGCGAGCCGTCCGGGTGGCGGTAGGCCTTGAGTCCCTCGAAGATCTCCTGGGCGTAGTGCAGGGCCGATGTGGCCGGGTCCAGGCTCAGCGGGCCGTACGGCTCCAGCTTGGCGTCGTGCCACCCCCGGCCCTCGGTGTAGCGGATGGTCACCATGTGGTCGGTGAACACCTGCCCGAAACCGGGATCCTCCAGCAGTGCCTCCCGCTCCTGCGGGGTCTTCCGCCGGTCGGAGAGCTGGATGTCGAACGTCAACCCCGCTGTGGTGGTGTCGTTGTTCATGTCGTCGGTGGTCCTCTCGGGTGCAACAGGTCGGCAGCGCCGCCGACCTGGAATCCAGTCTGGCGGAAGAGCGCACCCGGTGCCAGGGCGGACCCTGGGGCCCGGACACGGCGACAGGCGCGCTCGTGTTGTTCCGGGCGCGCCTGCCGGTGTCGGTCCCAGGGACCGTGCCACCCGTCGAGCGGGTGGCCCCTTGCCGTCGGCCGCGCCTCGGAGAAGGGCAGGGCCGACGGAACGTGCGTCAGCCCTGCTCGGCTACTCGCGCGGCGAGGTCGTCGCCGACCTGGGCCGTGGATCGCGACCCGCCGCCCTGGGCGCGGGTCTTGAGGTCCGCGGCGACCGCGTTCTCGATGCGGCGGGCCGCCTCGGGGACCCCCAGGTGGTCGAGCATCGTCGCGGCGGACAGCACCGTGGCGGTGGGGTCGGCCTTGCCCTGGCCCGCGATGTCGGGCGCGGAGCCGTGGACGGGCTCGAACATGCTGGGGAACGTGTTGTCCGGGTTGATGTTGCCGCTGGCGGCCAGGCCGATGCCACCGGTGATGGCGGCACCGATGTCGGTGATGATGTCGCCGAACAGGTTGTCGGTGACGACCACGTCGAAGCGCGCGGGCTGGTTGACGAAGAACATCGACGCGGCGTCGACGTGGCAGTAGTCCACGGCGACCTGCGGGTACTCGGAGCCGACCTCCCGCACCACGCGCTGCCACAGCTCGCCGGCGAAGGTCAGGACGTTGTCCTTGTGGACCAGCGTGAGCTTCCTGCGCGGTCGGGACGCGGCCTTCTCGAAGGCGTAGCGGACCACGCGCTCCACGCCGAAGCGGGTGTTGACGCTGTCCTGCGTGGCGACCTCGTGGGGGGTGCCCTTGCGCAGCACGCCGCCGGCTCCGGCGTAGGGGCCCTCGGTGCCCTCGCGGACCACGAGCATGTCGATGTCCTCGGGGCCCACGCCCGCGAGCGGGCTGGCCACCCCCGGGTACAGGCGGACCGGGCGCAGGTTGACGTAGTGGTCGAAGTCGAAGCGCAGGCGCAGCAGCAGCCCGCGCTCCAGCACCCCGCTGGGCACGGACGGGTCGCCGACCGCGCCGAGGTAGAGGGCCTCGTGTCCGGCCAGCTCGGTCCGGACCGATTCGGGCAGCGTCTCGCCCGTGCGGTGCCAGAGCTTCGCGCCCAGCTCGTACTCGGTGGTCTCCACGGCGAGGTCCTGCTGGGCGGCCGCGACCTCCAGCACCTTGAGCCCTTCGGCCACGACCTCGGGGCCGATCCCGTCTCCGGGGATGACGGCCAGTTTCACGGTGCGAGCTGCCATACGGACTGCCTCTGCTTCGGGTACGACCCCACCGGGCATTTCTCAGATGGTGAGATCAGATTGAACACTGGATGAGACAACCTTACCGGCCCGGGAGACCCGGGGCGTCCCGCCCGCGCGATTTTGCGCCGCAGGCCCGGACCGCCCCCCGGACCCCTCCCCGGGGCGGGGCCCGCGCGGCGCCGCCGGGGCGGCGGCCCCCGGAACACGACCGCCCGCCGGGCGCCGGGGCGCCCCGCGCGACGGGTCGGCGGGCTCAGGCCCGGCGGTTCAGGGCGTCCTGGAGGGCGCGGTTGAGCTCGTCCTCGGAGTCGGGCGCGGTCGGGTACTCGATCATGTCGTACATGCGATCCTCCGGATGCGTTGCGTGACCGGCCATGGGAACGGCCCGGCCACGGGCCTTCGCGGTTGCGCCCTGCGGCGCCGCGCGCTCTGCGGCCGCGGCCCGGCGGGATGGCGCCGAACGGCGGTGGAGCGCGGAACGTGGGCGGCGGTGCCCACCGGAATCAGGAGCTCGCCCCCGGCGGGATCGTCTGCCGGAATCGCCGACGCGGGCCCCGGTCGGAGCGGGCGCGGCACTGGGTGGCGGCGTGCGGCGGTGGAGCCGACGCCACCAACTCCTAGGACTTCAGAATATCGGATGTCCAACTATATGACCAGCAATTCCCACGATGTGAGACACGCTGGTGTCGCCGCAGTTCAACCGGGCGGCCCGACTCCGTCACGGCCCCTGCACGCGCGCTCCCCGGGCGGTCCGGCCGAGCAGCAGCCGCACGCCGAAGCCGCGGACGAGCACCCGGATACGGCGCTCCCAGCGGTCGGCGGCGGCGCGGTGCCGGTCGGCCGCCCTCAGCGCCCGCCTCATCCGCCTGTGCCAGTCGGCCGGCGGCCCCTCCCCGCCGGGGCGGTCCGCCTCCAGGACCTCGGCCGGGTCGACCTCGTGCTCGCCCCACAGTTCGGCCACCGCGGCGTCGAGGTCCGGCCCGGAGGCCCCCAGGCGCCGGGCGCGGGCGAAGGCGGCCGTCCGCTCCAGGCGGAGCGCGCCCGCACCGCGTACGCGGACGAGGCCCGCACCGCACGCGTCCGCCGCGGCGGCCAGGGCGTCCACGGCCCCGGGGCGCACGGGCGCCCCGGGCGGAACCAGGAGCCGGAACGGGACGTCCGGGTCCGCCCGCGGCGCCTCCTCGGCGAACACCACCCGCGACTCGCACCGGAAGGCCTCCCGCACCAGCCTCGGCTCCGCGTCCGGATCGTCCAGGACGGCGTGCCTGCCGGACGGCACGTCCCGCCACGGCCCCACCAGCGTGATCCGCACATCCGCCGCGTCACCCCCCAGCAGGCGCTCCACCGTGTCCGACACCGCCTCGAACCGGGCCCCCGCCACCTCCACCACCACCTCCGCGAAGGGCACCTGCCACTCCCGGCGGCGCGAGGCCCGGCGGAAGCGCAGGAGCGGGACCCTGTCCTCCAGGCGGAGCCGGTGGAATCGGGCGTCACCGTCCTCCCTTCCGTCCCCCCGCGGCCCGCCGGGGCCCCTGACCCCCGCGGCGGGCTCCGGGACGAACACCGCGCCCCGCTGCGCCAGCCGGTACGCCAGGTGGTCCTCCCCTCCCACGAGCGCGGCAGGGCCGCTCCCCCCGCACTCGGCCAGCAGCCCGCCCCGCACCGACCAGGCCGACCCGGCGAGGGCGCGCCACCCCCGGTGTCCCGCGTTCCCCGGTCCCTCCGAGGGATCGCGGCCCCCGGAGGCCGCGGCCTCCGGTCCCGGTCCCCCGTCCGGCTCCGGGGAGGCCGCCCCGCTCAGCACCACGAGGTGGTCGGCGAGGTGGTGCCAGCGCATGTGCGCCTCCACGTGGGTGCGGCCGACCTCCGTTCCGGCCTCCAGCCACAGCACCGCCGCGTCCGGGGAGGACTCCGCCACCGCCCGTACCGCGTCCTGCGGCCCCGACCGGCCGGGGCCGGCGGCGACGGTCCGCGTGTTCTCCGGGCGGACCTGCGGCAGCCGGACCGGTGTGCCGCCGTCGGCCACCACCACGACCTCCGTGAGCCGCGCCGGATAGGTCTGCGCGGCCAGCGACGCCAGCGTCGGGCCGAGCCTCCCCCGCGCGCCGCACGCCCGGACGACCACGACGGCGTCCAGCTCCGGCTCCCATCCGCCCGGGTCCGGCGGCTCCGGTGCCGGGTGGTCGTTGCGGCGGACGCGGGCGGGGCCCGCCCCGTTCCGTCCCGCCGGCGCGCCGACGCGGCCCCGTGTCCCGACCGTCTCCGCCATACCGCCGATCCCCCTCATCCGATGACCCGGCGCACGAACCTGCCGCCGCGGGTGCCCGTCAGCCAGCGGTACCTGCGCTCCAGGCGTCCGGCCCTCGCCTCCTGCTCCGCGGCCTCCCGCTCGGCGAGCGCCAGCGCGCTCCGCCAGTCCTCCGGGGGGTCGGGCGGCCGGTCCTCCTCCGTGAGCAGCTGGGACTCGCCGTCGATCCAGTGCACGGCGCTGACCTCTCCGACCAGGGCCTCGACCTCCTCCGGCCGGTCCGCCAGCCGACGGGCCCGGGCGAACGCCGCGGTGCGCTCCAGGCGGGGTCCGCCGCGGTCGCTCCCCGGGACCACGGCGCGGAGCAGCCCGGCGCGGGCCCTGTCCGCCTCCTCCACCATGCGGCGGACGGCGTGCCGGGCGAGCGGCAGGCCCGGGGGGAGGAGGAGCCGGAACGGGACGTCCGGGTCCTCCCGCGGCGCCTCCTCGGCGAACACCACCCGCGACTCGCACCGGAAGGCCTCCCGCAGCGCCGCCGTGTCGGGGCCCGGACCGTCCGGGACGGCGCGCCCCCCGGAGCGCGCACGCCGCCACGGCCCCACCAGCGTGATCCGCACATCCGCCGCGTCACCCCCCAGCAGGCGCTCCACCGTGTCCGACACCGCCCCGAACCGGGCCCCCGCCACCTCCACCACCACGTCCACGCAGGGCACCTGCCACTGCCGGACGCCCGCGCCCCGGCGCACGCCGAGCCGGGGGACGCGGTTGCCGACGAAGGGGACCCTGTACCGGACGCCCTCCGCCTTGCGGAGCTCCATCTCCGGGAGGCCCAGGTGCCAGCTGCTGCTGTCGAGTTCCGGGACGAACACCGCGCCGCGCTGCGCCAGCCGGTACGCCAGGTGCGTGTCCTCTCCCAGGAGCAGTTCGGGGTCGGTCCCCCCGCACTCGGCCAGCAGCTCCCGGCGCACCGAGCCGGTGCCCCCGATGAAGTAGGAGAACGCCTCGTATCCGGCGGTGCGCAGGTCCTCCTTGCGGTCGTAGGCCCTGCGCAGCCACGCCAGTTCCTCGCCCGGCCCCTCGACCAGGGCCTCCGGCTCCCCGCGGCCGACGGCGTCGGCCACCTCCGCCGGGCTCGGCAGTCCCGTCCCGTGGCCGACGCACCGCAGGTGGCCGGTGACCACGAGGTGGTCGGCGAGGTGGTGCCAGCGCATCTGCGCCTCGACGTGGTCCCGGAAGGCGATCATGTCGGCGTCGAGGAACAGGACCACGTCCGCGTCCGTGGCGGCCGCGCCGGTGTTCACCGCGTGCCCCCTGCCCCAGCCCCCGGGCCGGGCCGGCACGATCCGCGTGTTCGCGGGCCGGACCTCCGGCAGCCTGAGCGGCGGGTCGCTGCCGTCGTCCACGACCACGACCTCCGTGAGCCGTGCCGGATAGGTCTGCGCGGCCAGCGACGCCAGCGTCAGATCGAGCTTCTCCTGCCCGCCGAACGCCCGAACGACCACGCCGACCCCCAGCTCGGGCTCCCACGCGCCCAGCCCGGGCGGCTCCAGCACCGAGTAGTCGTTGTGGCGGATCAGCGGCCGCGGTCCGCGCTCCCCCCGCCCGCGGCGGTCGAGGGCGCCCTCCCGGACGAGCGTCATCCCCTGCTCCCCTCCCTCACGGTCGGCTCTCCACGGAGCTCCCGCGGCGCCGCCCCCGCGGGGGCGTCCGCGGCCTCGGACTCCAGGAGCGCGCTGGGCCGCCATCCGCGGCGCCGCTCCGCGCCGTTGCGGAGGAAGTGGCCCGCGCCGACGTCCCAGGTGTGTCCCGAAGCCCTGCGGCGCAGGACGTAGTTGAGGCCGTGGCCGCGGTAGACGCGGCCGCCGAGGAGTTCGATCCCGGCGAAGAGGCCCGTGTCCTCGGCCGTGCCCACCGGCGGGAAACCGCCGACCTCCTCCACCGCCGTGCGGTCCATGAGGAGGGTTCCCCCTGCGGCCCGCCGCCACAGGCACTCCGTCGGGGCGCTCCGCCGCACCGTCAGGTCGAGGGTCTCGAGGTAGACGAACTCCGCGGCGCTGCCCACGACGTCGGCGCCGGAGTAGCGACGCGCCAGCACCAGGTCGGCGAGGTGGTCCGGCCCGTACCAGTCGTCGTCGTCCATCTTGGCGACCGCCGAGCCGCTCGCCCGGGCGATCCCCTCGTTCAGCACCGATCCGAGGACCGCGTCCGGGTCGGGCCGGAAGACCTGCAGGGCGCGGCCGGTCCTCCGGAAGGCGGCCGTCGCCTCCCGGACCCCCGGGGCGTCCTCGCCGAACCCGTGCAGCCCGAGGACCAGTTCCACCTCCACACCGCGCTGGCGGGCCACCTGGCGCAGCGCGAACCCGAGCATCTCCGGCCGCCGGGTGCACAGCACCACCGACACCGCCGGGTCGGGCGGTCCCCCGACGCCGGCCGCCGCCCCCAGGTCCCTCCACCGCGCGCGCACGCCGTGGGTTCCCAGGGCCGCCCGGCGCAACCGGACGCTGTGCTCCTCCCGCACCAGTCCGTCCGCGAGCTCGTCCGCTCCGACCGAGGCGACCAGCGCGCACAGGTCGGCTCCGAGGCACCGGGCCCACGGCGGCACCGGGCCGCCGACGAGCGGGACCCCCGCCGCGGCCAGCCCCGCCACCGCCCGCACCGCCGCCAGCGGACCGCTGTGCCGCCCCCACTCCACGTCCACGGCGCGCAGGTCCCGCAACCGGGCGACGTCCACGTCGGTCACGGTGCCGTCCTCGGGCACCCGCCACCGCACCGATCCTCCCGAGACCAGGACCCAGCGCCCGCCCCGGGAGACCAGGCGTCCCACCTTCGGGCCCGCCCGGCCGACGAACCCGGTCGGGTTCACCGTCCGCTCGTCGACGGGCGGCACGTCCTCCACCCGGAAACGGCCGTGGACCGTGCCGCCCGGCCGCCCCGCGGCCGCCCACGAGGACTCCTCCACGCTCAGCCGGCGGACACCGCCTCCCCTCGCGCCCTCGGGGACGACGGGGCCGCCGGGCTCCGCGGGCCCCACCCGCAGCACCACGTCCGCCTTGCGGGGATCGGCCACCCGGGCGCCGCCGGGGCACCACAGACCCGCGTCCGCGCCCAGCACCGACACCGCCGGGACCGGTGCGGCCCCCGGCCGGCCGCCGACGACCCCCCGTGCCAGGGCACCCGCCACCCTGTGCACGTACACGGGGTCCTCGAAGCACGCCTCGCACGACCAGCCTCCGCCGGCCAGGCGCCGCACACGCAGCTCCAGAAGCTCCGACCACTCCCCCGGCGCCGGCGCCACCGGGACCGGAGGCCCCTGGTGGGAGGGGACCTCCAGGAGGACCACCACCACGAACGGCGCGGGCGGCAGGACCCCGAGGGGGACCAGCGCCCTCCTCAGGTCGGTCGCCGTCGCGGCGACGACGGCGACCACGCCCGCGTGCGGATCCGCCGGTCCGCCTCCGGCCCCGGGCTCCCCGACGACGACCCGGTCCAGGTCGACCGCCCTGTCCCCGGCGCCGAGGGCGAGCTCCCCGACCGCTTCCGCGGCCGCGGCGCCGGTGTGGCAGACCAGGGTGGGGAGGGAGCCGCGGAGCCGCAGGGCGTCCGCGAGCTCTCCCCCGGTCACGAGGCGGCCCGGGCCCGCACCGCGTCCGCGGAGGCCCCTGCCCCGAGGACGGCGTCGGAGCGCTCGGCCGACGCCCTCCCGCGTCCCGGGCCCCGGGCCCCGTGGTCCTCCCCGGGGATGACCAGCGCGCCCGGGGCGCAGCGGTCGAAGAGGTCCGGGACCGCGTCGACCTCCGTCGCCCCCGTCACGCGGGTGAGGTGCAGGAGGTCGATGCCGTGCAGTCCGTCCAGGTCCGAGGCGCCGCGCACCTCGACGACCCCGGAGAGCCCGTGCGCCGCGACCATGGCCCGGACCAGGCCCGCGCACCGGGGGTCGCTCTCCAGCGCCACCAACCTCCCAGCCCGGAACCGGCGGAGCGCCAGGCCCAGCCAGAGCGTGGACGCGCCGCTGCCGACCTCCACCACCAGGTGCGGACGCCGGTCCCGCACCGCCCTGACGACCCGCTCCACCGTCTCGGGGGAGACCCCGTCCTCCCCGGGCGCCGGCATGGGCGCGTCAGGACCCAGGAGCGCCTCCAGCTCGCGGACGGCCCTCCCCTCCGCCGGGGTTCCCGGCTCCCGCACGGAGGGGACCGCACGCTCCCCGCCCCCTCCCGCGGACGCGTCGCACAGCGCGTGCACCGATTCCTCCATCCGGGCGAGGCGGCCGGTCAGGTCGTCGGCGCGGGCGAAGAGCTCGCTCCGGTTCTCCCCCGCGATCTCGGCGATCTCGCGCGCGTGCCGGTCGAACCGCAGCCGGAGCGACCGCAGCTGCGCGGTGTTGCGCCGCACGAGGACCGCGAGGAGCCCGACCGCGCCGAAGGCCCCGGACAGGGCGGTGAGGTGGAGCGCGGACCGGATGTCGACCACCCCGTACACGAGCATCACCAGGAGCGTTCCCGCCCAGGCCGCCACGGCCGCCCCCAGCGCCACCGCGAACCGTCGACGTGGAAAATGCAATTCAATCCCCCCGGCATCGAGTCGAAACTATGGAGGCGGAATCCAGGACAGCGACCCCGCCGACACCCGAACCCGTTCGAGAAGGACTCCACAAGCGCGGATCCGGACGGACACGAGCACCATGACCAGCGATATCCTTGCACAGGAAAAGAAATAACCTTCACATAACACGAGGCCGGATCCCCCTTCGCCCCTTCTCCGTGCACCCATCAGGCACACCTGGGACATTTCCCAAGGAAATTCAGAAAAGGTGACATCCGTGGCCAGGAACGGCTTTTCGCCCCCGTTGTCGCGGGGCGCCGCACCGGCCTTCCGCGCGTAGGGCGCCGCGCACGGAAAAGGGCCGCTCCCACCGATCGGTGGGAGCGGCCCTCCAGGCTGTGCCGTGGTCGCGGCGCGGCCCCGCGGTTCTGCCGCGGGCCCTAGTCCTCCAGGTCGATCTGGCGGCTGATGTCCGCGTCGATCTCGCCCGAGATCGACGACAGGATCTCCTCGGGCACGGCGGAGTCGACGGTGAGCGCGATCAGCGCCTTGCCGCCCTCCTGGTCCCGGATGACCTGCATCCCCGCGATGTTGACGTCCGCGTCGCCCAGCAGGGCGCCGACCTTGCCGACGACGCCGGGGCGGTCCTCGTAGGCCAGGAACACCATGTGCTCGGCCAGGCCGATCTCCATGGTGTAGTTGTTGATCTCGACCAGCTTCTCGATCTGGCGCGGGCCGGTCAGGGTCCCGGACACCGACACCCGGGTGCCGTCGGCGAGGACGCCGCGCACCGAGATCAGGTTGCGCCAGTCGCTGCTGTCGTCGCTGGTGACGAGGTTGACCTCGACACCGCGCTCCTTCGCGAGCAGGGGGGCGTTGACGAACGTCACCGTGTCCTCGACCACGTCGGCGAACACGCCCTTGAGGGCGGCCAGCTCCAGGACCTTCACGTCGTGGGCGGCGATCTCGCCGCGCACCTCGACGTCGATGCGGCTGGCGATGGTGCCCGCGAGGGAGGTGAAGACCCGGCCGAGCTTCTCGGTGAGGGGCAGGCCCGGCTTGATCTCCTCAGCCACTCCGGTGCCCTGCACGTTCACGGCGTCCGGCACGAACTCGCCCGACAGCGCCAGCTTGACGGAGCGCGCGACCTGCGTGCCGGCCTTCTCCTGCGCCTCCTCGGTGCTCGCGCCCAGGTGGGGGGCGACCACGACGTTCTCGAACTCGAAGAGCGGGCTGTCCGTGCAGGGCTCCTTGGCGAACACGTCGATGCCCGCACCGGCGACACGGCCGTCCTTCAGGGCCCGGTACAGCGCGTCCTCGTCCAGGATGCCGCCGCGCGCGGCGTTGATGACGCGCACCGTCGGCTTGACCTTGCTCAGCGCCTCGTCACCGATGAGGCCCAGGGTGTCCTTGTTCTTGGGCAGGTGGATGGTGATGAAGTCGGAGCGCTCCAGCAGCTCGTCCAGCGTGGTCATCTCCACACCGATCTGCGCCGCGCGGGCGGGCTGCACGAACGGGTCGTACGCGATGACCTTGGTCCCGAAGGCCGACAGGCGCTGCGCCACGAGGGCGCCGATCCGGCCGAGGCCGACGACGCCGACGGTCTTCTCGTACAGCTCGACGCCGGTGTACTTGGACCGCTTCCACTCGCCGTTGATGAGGGCGTTGTGGGCCGGGGCGGTGTTGCGGGCGCTGGCCAGCAGCAGGTTGATGGCCTGCTCCGCGGCGCTGATGATGTTGGAGGTCGGGGCGTTGACCACCAGGACGCCCGCCTTGGTGGCGGCGTCCACGTCCACGTTGTCCAGGCCGACGCCCGCGCGGGCGACCACCTGGAGCCGGGAGGCCGCGGCCAGGGCCTCGGCGTCCACCTTGGTCGCGCTGCGCACGATCAGGGCGTCGACGTCGGCGAGGGCGGGCAGGAGCTCGGACCGGTCGGCGCCGTTGACGTGGCGCACCTCGAAGTCCTCTTCGAGCAGCGCGATTCCGGCGGGCGAGAGTTCTTCCGCTACGAGTACGACGGGTTTGGGCACAACGGTTCCTTTTCGGGTGGTGCGACCCGATCGCGCAGGTGGTTGGCACTGCCCGGATCGGGTGGGACGGCCGATCAAAAGTCTACTGCCCGGGTAGGGAAGCCCGACGGGGGCAGGTGGTGTAGTCCACCTGCCCCCGGTTCACGGGGTCCTCGCCCGGTCCCCTAGGCCTTGAGCCAGCTCATCAGCGGACGCAGTTCGGCGCCCACCTTCTCGATCTTCTCGTTCTGCTCGGCCTCGCGGCGCTTCTTGAAGGTCGGCTGGCCGGCGTCGAACTCGTCCATGAGCTCCTTGGCGTAGGAGCCGTCCTGGATCTCGCCGAGGATCTTGCGCATCTCCTCGCGGGTCTGCTCGGTGATGACGCGCGGGCCGCGGGTGTAGCCGCCGTACTCCGCGTTGTCGGACACCGACCAGTTCATCTTGGAGATGCCGCCCTCGTACATGAGGTCGACGATCAGCTTGAGCTCGTGCAGGCACTCGAAGTAGGCGATCTCCGGCTGGTAGCCCGCCTCGACCAGGGTGGCGAAACCGGCCTTGACCAGCTCCTCGGTACCGCCGCACAGCACGGCCTGCTCACCGAACAGGTCGGTCTCGGTCTCCTCGGTGAACGTCGTCCGGATCACGCCCGCCTTGGTGCCGCCGATGCCCTTGGCCCACGACAGGGCCAGGTCCCAGGCCTGTCCGCTGGCGTCCTTCTCGACCGCGACCAGGCAGGGCACGCCGCGCCCGGCCTCGAACTGGCGGCGGACCAGGTGGCCCGGGCCCTTGGGGGCGACCATGGCCACGTCCACGCCCGCGGGCGGCTTGATGAGGCCGTAGCGGATGCTGAAGCCGTGGCCGAAGAACAGGGCGTTGCCCTCCTCCAGGTTCGGCGCGATCTCCTCGGCGTACAGGTCCCGGTGGATGTGGTCGGGGACCAGGATCATGATGACGTCGGCCTCGCGGGTGGCCTCCGCGGGGGTGACGACGCGCAGGCCCTCCTCCTCGGCCTTGGCGCGGCTCTTGGAGCCCTCGGCGAGGCCGACCCGCACGTCCACGCCCGAGTCGCGCAGCGACAGCGCGTGCGCGTGCCCCTGACTGCCGTAGCCGATCACGGCGACCTTCTTGCTCTGGATGAGCGCGAGGTCCGCGGCGTCGTCGTAGTACATCTGTGCTGCCACTTGGGAATGCTCCTTGTTCTTGCGTACGTGTGGGGTCGGGGTGGGCGGTCGTCCGCGCCCGCCGGTCGGTCGGGAGGGCCCGCGGCTCCGGCGCCCTCCCGGGCGCCCGGCGGCCTCAGGCGCTGCGGTCGACGGTGCGGAGGGAACGGTCGGTGATCGACCGCGGCCCGCGGCCCAGGGCGACCAGCCCTGACTTGACGAGCTCCCTGATGCCGAACGGCTCCAGGTTCCTCACCAGGGCATCGAGTTTCTCCGGGTCGCCGACGGCCTCGATGACGACGACGTCCGGGCTGACGTCCACGATGTGCGCGCGGAACAGCTCGGCCGTCTGAAGCACATGGGTGCGGCTCGACGCGTCGGCCTTGACCTTGACGAGCAGGAGCTCGCGCCGGACCGACGCGGTGGTGTCCATCTCCACGATCTTGACGACGTTGACCAGCTTGTTGAGCTGTTTGGTCACCTGCTCCAAGGGGTGGAGGTCGCAGTTGACCACGATTGTCATCCGGGACAGTCCTGGGTACTCGGTGGTGCTGACACTGAGTGAGTCGATGTTGAAGCCGCGGCGGGAGAAGAGGGAGGAGGCGCGGGCGAGGATACCCGGGGTGTCCTCCACCAGAACGGAAAGCGTGTGACTGCTCATGGTGGTTCGGCCTTCTCCTCTTAGTCCTCGTGTTCCCAGTTCGGCGCCATGTCGCGCGCGTACTGGATGTTGTCGTTGCTGACGCCGGGGCCGACCATCGGCCAGACCATGGCGTCGTGATTGACCGTGAAGTCCACGACGACGGGTGCGTCGTCGATCGCCATGGCCTTCTCGATGGTGGCGTCGATGTCCTCGGCGCGCTCGCAGCGCAGGCCGACACAACCGTACGCCTCCGCGAGGCGGACGAAGTCGGGGATCCGGACCTTCTCGTCCCGGGGCGAGGTCTGGAGGTCGGTGTTGGAGTAGCGGCCCTCGTAGTAGAGGGTCTGCCACTGGCGGACCATGCCCAGGTTGCCGTTGTTGACCACCGCGACCTTGACGGGGATCCCCTCGATGGCGCAGGTGGCCAGTTCCTGGTTGGTCATCTGGAAGCAGCCGTCGCCGTCCACGGACCAGACGACCCGGTCGGGGTCGCCGACCTTGGCGCCCAGGGCGGCGGGGACGGAGAAGCCCATGGTGCCGAGCCCGCCGGAGTTGACGAAGGACCCGGGGCGCTCGTAGTCGATGAACTGGGCGGCCCACATCTGGTGCTGGCCGACGCCCGCGACGTAGGTGGCCTCCGGGCCGGCGATCTGGCCCAGGCGCTGGATGACGGCCTGCGGGGAGAGGCTGCCGTCGTCGGAGGCCTCGTAACCCTTGGGGTAGGTGGTGCGCATGCGGTTGAGCTGCTGCCACCAGGCCTCGTAGTCGCCCTGCCGGCCCTTCTCCTGGTCGGCGCGGACGGCCACGACCATGTCCGCGAGGACCTCGCGGCAGTCGCCGACGATGGGCACGTCGGCGTGGCGGTTCTTGGAGATCTCGGCCGGGTCGATGTCGGCGTGGACGATCTTGGCGTCGGGGGCGAAGCTGTCGAGCCTGCCGGTGACGCGGTCGTCGAAGCGCGCGCCCAGAGCGACGATGAGGTCGGCCTTCTGGAGGGCCCCGACGGCGCTGACGTCGCCGTGCATCCCGGGCATGCCCACGAACTGCGGGTGGCTGTCGGGGAAGACGCCCCGGGCCATCAGCGTGGTGACGACGGGGGCGCCGGTGATCTCGGCGAGGACGCGCAGCTCGGCCGCGGCGCCGGCGCGCAGGACGCCGCCGCCGACGTACAGGACGGGGCGGCGGGCCTCGGCCATCATGCGGGCCGCCTCGCGGACCTGCTTGCCGTGGGGCTTGGTGACCGGCCGGTAGCCGGGGAGTTCGAGGCGTTCGGGCCAGACGAAGTCGGCGGAGGCCTGGAGCGCGTCCTTGGAGATGTCGACCAGGACCGGCCCGGGGCGTCCACTGGAGGCGATGTGGAAGGCCTCGGCGATGGTCCGGGGGATGTCGCGGGCGTTCTTGACCAGGAAGTTGTGCTTGGTGATCGGCATCGTGATGCCGCAGATGTCGGCTTCCTGGAAGGCGTCCGTGCCGATCATGGGGGCCGCGACCTGCCCGGTGATGGCGACCATCGGGACCGAGTCCATGTGGGCGTCGGCGAGGGGGGTCACCAGGTTGGTGGCGCCGGGCCCGCTGGTGGCCATGCACACCCCGGGCCGGCCGGTCGCGTAGGCGTAGCCCTCGGCGGCGTGCCCGGCCCCCTGCTCGTGGCGCATGAGGATGTGGCGCACCTCGGCCGAGTCGTAGAGCGGGTCGTAGGCCGGGAGGATGGCACCGCCGGGAATCCCGAAGACAGTGTCAACGCCGACCTGCTCCAGCGACCTGATCAGCGATTGGGCGCCGGTCATCTGCTCGGTCATCTCAAGATCCTTCAGCGAGGTTCCAGAGCGGTGCTGGGGCTCTGGCTTGGTGGGTCTGGTCCCTGCCTGGCAATAAAAAAACCCCCACCGCCCTGTGGCGGTTGAGGGGTGGCGCGCAGCAGAAGAAACTCAGTGGGCTGCGCGCCGACCAAGTACGAGGATCAGGGAGGTGTTCTGCACGTTGACCACATTGGCCGACGGAGGGGCCGCCCGTCAACAAGAACGACATAATGTCTCATTATGTGAGACTCATATGTCAGCATGCGACCGCGCCCCTCACTGAGAAGCCCTTCTGAACTGGACCAACCACCACAAGACCCCCACCGCGTGTAACACAGAACACGTGGCGGGGGTCGTGTGCGACCGGGGGTCGGGGGGCGCGTCCGGGGTCAGAGGTTGGCCCCGGCCTCCCCCCCGACGAGGGACTCGACGCCGCTCGCGGGCATCGGACGGGCCACCAGGAAGCCCTGGCCGTGGTCGCAGCCCATGGCCCTCAGCTGCTCCAGCTGCTCGGGGCGCTCGATGCCCTCCGCCACCACCTGCACCCCCAGGTCGCGGCCCAGCTGGATGATCGTGTGGGTGAGCAGGGTGACCGTGTCGTCGCGCCCGAGGTCGGCGATGAAGGACGGGTCGATCTTGATCGCGTCCACGCTGAGCCGCCGCAGGTGCGCCAGCGACGCGTAGCCCATGCCGTAGTCGTCGATGGCCAGCCGCACGCCCAGCTCCCGGAGCTCCGCCAGGCGCTGCACCGCCTCGCCGCCGTCGTCCAGCAGGACCTCCTCGTCCACCTCCAGGGTGAGCACGTCGGAGGACAGCCCCGTCTCGGCGAGGACGCCGGCCACCGTCTCCATGAAGCGGGGCGACAGGACCTGCTTCACGGACAGGTTGACCGACAGGCCGATGTCCCAGTCCGAGAGCCGCCACACCGCGACCTTCTCGCACGCCTCGCGGAGGATCCACTCCCCCAGCGGCACGATCAGCCCCGACTCCTCGGCGGCGCCGAGGAACGCGTCCGGACCGACCGCCTCCCCGTCGCGGTCCCAGCGCACCAGAGCCTCCACCGAGGTCACCTGGGAGGTGCCCAGGTCGACGACCGGCTGGTACTCCAGGAAGAAGTCGCCGTTGGCCAGCGCCTCGCGCAGGCGTATCTGCAGCTCCAGGCGGGAGACCACCATGTCGTGCATGTGGGCGGCGTAGACCTCCACGTGCCCCGCGCCGCGCTCCTTGGCCCTGGTCATGGCCACGTCGGCGTTGCGCAGCAGCTCGCCGCTGTCGGTGGTGGGCTCCGCGAAGGCCACCCCCGTGCTGGCGGTCAGCATGATGTCCCGGTCGGCCACCTGGAAGGGCTCGGAGGCGATCACGCGGCCCAGGCGCTCGGCCAGGTCGACCACCCGCTGGGCCCGGGGCACCCCCTCCACCAGGACCGCGAACTCGTCGCCGCCCCACCGGGCCAGGGTGGCGTTGGAGTCCACCTCGGCGCGCAGCCTGCGGGCCGCCTGGCCCAGCAGGTGGTCCCCGCGCACGTGGCCCGCCGAGTCGTTGACGGACGTGAACCCGTCCAGGTCCAGGAAGATCACCGCGATGTCCTCGGTGGGCTCCTCGCTGATCGCCCTGTGCGCCAGCACGTCGCTGGCCCGCTCCTCCAGGTACGCCCGGTTGGGAAGCCCGGTCACCCCGTCGTGGAACGTCAGGTGCTCCACCTCGTCCTGGAGGGCCACCTGCGCGCTGATGTCGCGGGTGGTCACCAGCAGGCGGTCGGGCTCCCCCGGCTGCTCGTACAGGGAGGCGGTCGACTCGGTGTGCCGCCAGGTCCCGTCGGCGGCCCGCACCCGCAGCCGCAGGTGCACGCCCTGCGAGCCGCGCTCGGTGAACAGGTCCGTGACGGCCTTCGTGCGCGCGAGGTCCTCGGGGTGGATCAGCGCGGTGACGGGCGCGGCGAGCACGTCGTCCAGGCGGTAGCCGAACGCCTCGGCCGTCCCCGGGCTGACGTAGAACACGCCCCCGTCCCGGTCGAGGATGAGGATGACGTCCCCGCTGTTGCGCGCCAGCTCGTGGAAGTGGCCCTCGCGGTTGCGGACCATGCGGGCGAGGGTCGCGTTCTCCTCCAGCATGCCCAGGACCCGCACCAGGAGCACGATCACGGCGGTCCCCGCCGCCAGCGGGAGCACCGGGGCCACCCCGGACAGCCGGACCCCGGCCACCGTGAGCACCACGGCGGCGACGGCCACCGCCCCCACCGCCGCCAGCTCGGGCGCGAACCGGTACAGGCCCCTCCCCGTGATCCGGCGGGGATCGGCGCCCGGCCGGTGCTCGATCAGCCACGGCAGGGCGCCCAGGAGGGCGAAGCCCAGGAACTTGATCGGGTGCTCGACGCCCCCGGCGATGGGGACCCCGGTCAGGCGGGTGAGCGCGCCGATCATGTCCGAACCGGCGATGACGATGAGCGCCCCGATGGCCAGCAGCACCGCGCGCCGCGTGCTGTGCGGCGACATGAACACCAGCGGGACGAGCAGGCACAGGACGACGATGTCGGCGACCGGGTAGACCAGGGCAAACCCCAGGAACCCGGCGCCCTCCCCGAGCTCCTCGTAGAGGGGGGAGAACAGCAGCAGCCACACCACGGAGAACACCGCGGCGGCGCACACGTAGCTGTCGGTGATGTGGCGCATCGCGGTGCGCAGTCCGCCCGGCCAGGGGGCGAACCGGGTGAACCCCACCACGAAGAGTGGCAGCGCGGCGAGCGCGAAAAGATCACCCAGAGTGAGCGAGAGCACCGAACTGGAACTGAAGAGCCGGGTCAGACCGTGAGTGACGCCACCCGCGCACCAGGCGAGCGCGGCGAACCCGAGGTGCCGCAGCGCGGCCGGGCCGTCGGCCCCGTCGACGTGCGCGTCGCGGTCGGCCCCGGTCGCCGCCCAGCGCCGCGAGGCCAGGAGCAGGGAGAGTCCGGCGACGCCCGCGGCCAGCGCCGTCGGCCACTCGGCGAACGCCGCGGTGACGGTGGTCGACCCCAGCGGGACGAACGCCGCCGCCACGTAGACCAGGAACAGCACGCCCAGGCCGAAGGTCCACAGACGGCGTGCCCGGGTTCCCATCACCGACCTCCCCGCGGGCGTGTCGCGACCGTCGCGGCACGCAGCCGCCGTCGCGCTCTCTCCTCGTACATGGAGCACCCACCTCGCGTCGTTCGAGTACCGGCGCGGCACAGCGCCAGGTACCGCGGTCTGCCGCCCGGGTTCTCGCGGGACCGGGACGAGCCCGGCGGCGGGGCGGCCGGAGCGACCGCGCACGCCCCCGTGCGTCGCAACCCTACGCAACCAAGGTCACACAGCGATTGAGGACCGGATGAGAGATGACGACAGAATGGTGACCCGGAGTCACCATGGCGCGCGGGCCTCGCGCCGCGCGCGCGACGCGCCGTGGGCCCCCCTCCCGGCCCGCCGCGCCCCGGCGGCGCCGGGACCCGCCGCACGGCGGGCGGACCGGCTCCGGGAGGGACCGGGCCGGTCGTCGCCCGACCGGCCCGGAAGGGGGTCATGCCCCGGCGAGCCTCTCCAGGATGAGCTCCCGGGCGCGTCCGGCGTCGGCCTGGCCCCGGGTCGCCTTCATGACGGCGCCCACCAGGGCGCCGGCCGCGGCGAGCTTGCCGCCGCGCACCTTGTCGGCGGCGTCCGGGTTGGCGGCGATGGCCTCGTCCACGGCGGCGCCCAGCGCGCCGTCGTCGCTGACGACCTGGAGGCCGCGCGCCTCGACGACCTCGTCGGGCCCGCCCTCACCGGCCAGCACGCCCTCCACGACCTGGCGGGCGAGCTTGTTGGTCAGCGTGCCCTCGGAGACCAGGGAGATGATCCGCGCGACCTGGGCGGGCGTGATGGGCAGGGCGCCCAGCTCGACCTCCTGCTCGGTGGCGCGGCGGGACAGCTCGTTGAGCCACAGCTTGCGCGCCTCGGCGGACGGGGCACCGGCGACCACGGTCGCCTCGACCAGCTCGATCGCACCGGCGTTGACCAGGTCCCGCAGCTCGGTGTCGCTGAGGTCCCACTCGGCCTTGACCCTGGCGCGCTGGGCGGCGGGCAGCTCCGGCAGCGTGGCGCGGAGCTCCTCGATCCACTCCTCGGTCGGGGCCACCGGGACGAGGTCGGGGTCCGGGAAGTACCGGTAGTCCTGCGCCTCCTCCTTGGAGCGGCCGGAGATGCTGCGGCCGGTGTTCTCCTGGAAGTGGCGGGTCTCCTGCACGACCCTGTGCCCGGCGTCGAGGACGCCCGCCTGGCGCTCGATCTCGGAGCGCACGGCGCGCTCGACGGAGCGCAGCGAGTTGACGTTCTTGGTCTCGCTCCGGGTGCCCCACTCGGCGGTGCCGACCGGCTGGATGGACACGTTGACGTCGCAGCGCATGGAGCCCTCCTCCATGCGCACGTCGGAGATGCCCAGGGAGCGGACCAGGTCGCGCAGCTCGGCGGCGTAGGCGCGCGCCACCAGGGGCGCGAGTTCGCCGGTGCCGGTGATGGGCCGGGTGACGATCTCCAGCAGCGGGATGCCCGCGCGGTTGTAGTCGACGATCGAGTAGGTGGCGCCGTGGATGCGGCCGGTCGCCCCGCCCACGTGGGAGGTCTTGCCGGTGTCCTCCTCCATGTGGACGCGCTCGATCTCCACGCGGAACTCGCGCGGGCCGTCGGGGGTGTCGACGGTGACGTCGAGGTGGCCGTCCACGCAGATCGGCTCGTCGTACTGCGAGATCTGGTAGTTCTTCGGCATGTCCGGATAGAAGTAGTTCTTCCGGGCGAACCGGCCCCAGGGCGCGATGGAGCAGTTCAGCGCCAGACCCAGGCGGATCGCGCCCTCGACGGCCTTCTCGTTGACCACCGGGAGGGAACCCGGGAACGCGAGGCAGACAGGGCAGACCTGGGTGTTCGGCTCCGCGCCGAAGCCGGTGGGGCAGGAGCAGAACATCTTGGAGGCGGTGCCCAACTCGATGTGGGTCTCCAGACCGAGGACGGGCTCGTACCTGGTCAGCGCCTGCTCGTAGGCCACCGGGGTGGGTTCGCCACCGCTCTTGGCAGGGCTAGGAGTTACCGCGTGGGCCATCGCCGCAAACCCGTTTCCGTAGAGGACATACCTTCCAGGTCAGCCTACCGAGCGCCCGGGGGTGGAGTGCCCGGCCCCGCGCCGCAGGCGCGCCCGGGGCGCCGTCCGCCCCCGCGGATGTCACGGCGAGTACACGATTGGGCCGCTGTCCAGGCGTCGACCGATCACCCAGGGTGCTTGAGCGACTAGTCTGTGTTCCCCAGGAAGATGATTTCGCCGGTCGGCCCCGAGGGCCCTCCGCCCTTCGCACGGGAGCGCAAGAGCATGTCCGGCATCCTGCGTCGGTGCGCCGCGCTGCTGGCCTCGGCCGCCCTGACAGGCGCTCTGGTCAGCGCACCCGCCGCCGACGCCGACGACTTCTCACGTGTGGACCGCGACCCCGTCGAGGGGGCGGCACTCGTCCTCGCCGACGGCCAGGAGGTCGACACGGCGCTCTTCAGCCTGCGCGTGGCCGACGAGGCCTCGGTCCGCGCCTACGCGGCCCGGGTGGAGGAGGAGGTCCGGCCGCGCACCGCCTACGTCGAGTCGGCGTGGTCGGACAACCCCGGGTGGACGGGGACGGGGTCCGACCCGTCCCCCGCGCCCGCCGACCGCGCGAACTGGATCGTCTCCCACTCCTACCCGGCGGTCGACCTCGGTCTCCTGGCGCAGGTGACCGGCCTGGTCCAGCTGGACGAGGCCGGGGCCATCGCGGCCACCCAGGCCGCCCTGTGGCACGTGCTGGAGGGGGCGGAGCCGGACCGCTCCGCGAACGACCTCGGGGTCGTCGCCCTCTACGAGTTCCTGGTGGCGGGCAGCGGGGCGGCGGCCGACCACACGACCGCGCGCTCACTGGAGCTCTCGCCCTCCCACGTGGAGGAGGTCGCGCCCGACGAACCCCTCGGCCCGCTCACGGTGCACAGTTCCGCGGCGGACCCCGTGCAGGTCTCGGTCCGCGGCGCTCCGGCGGCGTGGCTGGTGGACGGGGCCGGCGACCAGGTGACCCAGGCGGACGACGGCGCCGAGCTCTTCCTCGACGTGGACCCGTCGGTCCCGGCCGGGGTGGTGACCCTGCACCTGCTCGGCCAGGACGTGTCCCTGCCGGAGGGGCGTCTGTTCACCGGCCGGGACGGCGTGCGCACGCAGCCGCTGATCACCGCCGAGGAGGTCTCGGCGACGAGCTCGGCCTCCGCGACGTTCACCTGGCACCCGGAGCAGACGGCGGAGCCGAGCCCCGAGGAGACCCCGGAGCCCGCGCCCTCGCAGGAGCCCCCGGCCCTCGGCGAAGCCCCCGACGAGGCTCCCACCGGGGTCGAGACCCCCCCGGGAGCGGATGACCGAATCCCCGGGGAGGGCTTGGCGCGCACCGGCACCTGGCTGTCCGGGCTGCTCATCATCGCGGGCGCCCTGGTGGTATCCGGCCTGCTCATCCTGGTTCTGGGCCGCAAACGTCGCGGTTGATCCCACAACTCACGCCTGTCTCACGGTCCCCGATCCATAACTTCGGGTCATAATGCGGATTTGTCCGGGTCGGTTTTTTTCCTGCCCGTATCACGTCACATTTTCGTCGAACCGGGTTGGAAGTGGCCAAGCGGGTCGCTAGTATCGGCCGGGCGGTTGGCATTCCACGGCGAGCGCGGCCCGCTCCCGCGTCACAGCGAGCCCCACCGGACGATCGCGCCCACCCCACACGGCGCCGCGTCCCCGACCCCGACGTGGTGACCCCGGAAACGGGCGAGCGAACACGGCGAATCCAGAACCTCCCCTGAACGCGTCGTGCGCCGTTGTCCACCGCAACCGTCCCACCGGCCCGTTCGGCCTCTTGGACGGGCACTCCATCCGGTTACCCCTAGAAGACACCGGGACACAACTTGACTAACTCCTCATTCCCCCGCACCGTCGGGCGCGCGGGCCTGGCGGCCACCGCCTCGGCGTTCCTGGCCCTCGGCCTCGCGGCCCCCGCCTCCGCCGAGCCCGTGGAGACCTACGAAGGTTCCGTCCGCGGCCAGTACATCGGCAACGCCGAGAACGGCACCCGGGTCAACATGGACGGCGGCGGTGCGCGCACCAGCCTGTTCAACCTGGAGCTGGAGGACGGCACCCTCCTCACCACGTACTGCATCGACTACCACACCAACATCGTCGGCGATGCCTGGTACCGCGAGGACAAGTGGGAGAACTACCCCGGTCAGGGTGACTTCGCCGAGCCCGGCAAGGTCCACTGGATCCTCCAGTACGGCTACCCCGCGCTGAGCGCGGCGGAGCTGGGCGCCGAGGCCGAGTTCGAGGGCCTCAGCGACGCCGACGCCCTGGGCGGCACCCAGGCCGCCATCTGGCACTTCAGCAACGGCATGACCCTCGACGGCGACAACAGCGAGGGCGTCACAGCCGTCTACGAGTACCTGGTCGGCGCGGCCGAGGACCTGCCGCAGACCGTCGAGCCCGACGCCGCCCTGAGCATCACCCCGGGCACCGCCTCCGGCACCGCGGGCGGGACCGTCGGCGAGTTCACCATCGAGACCAACGCCTCCGCCATCCCGGTCGACCTTCAGGCGCCCGAGGGCGTGACCCTGGTCGACATCGAGACCGGCGAGGCCGTCGACACGGTCGACAACGGCGACACGGTCGGCTTCTCCGTCCCCGAGGGCACCGCCCCGGGCGAGGCCTCCTTCTCCCTGGAGGCCACCGCGACCGTCGCGACCGGCCGCCTGTTCAAGGGCGAGTCGGACGAGCCCACCCAGACCCTGATCACCGCCCAGGGCGGCCAGACCACGGTCACCGCCTCCGCGTCGGCCACCTGGGAGGAGGGCGGCGAGACCACGCCCCCCACCGACGAGCCCAGCGAGCCGACCGAGGAGCCCAGCGAGCCGGAGTCCCCGGCCCCGACGCCGAGCCCCAGCGAGACGCCCAGCGAGACGCCTTCGGCCCCCGCTGACGACAGCAACGAGCCGACCCTGCCGGTCACCGGTGGCGCGCTCGCCGGCCTGGTCGCCGCGGGCATCGCCGCGCTCGGCGCCGGCGGTGGAGCGATCTACCTGAGCCGCAAGCGCAAGGCCGCCAACGCCGCGGACCTGGAGGGCTAGTCCCCTTCGGCCGCCTCCGGGCGGTGGCGTCCGAGGGCCCGTCCCCGTGGGAGACCACGCGGGCGGGCCCTTCGCGTGTGCGGGGTGGGAAGGCGGGGGGACGGTCCGGGGCGGGACGCCGGGCGCGGGTGGGGCGGTGTGGGTCCGGCGGGGGGCGGGCGGGACGGGGCCGCGCGGGCGGTGCGGGAGCGGGGCAGGGTGGGGGCGGGCAGCGCTAAGCGGGCGGGCCCCGGGAACCCCCCTGTTTCCACGCTATGGCCGAGCTCACGCTCCCGCCAGATCTGTTTCCCGGGTGTGGACAACCGGAGAGGGCGCTCCGACGTCTTCATTGTCGGACCCCTGCGGCCACACCTGTCCCGGCGTGCGGATGCCGCCGCGCCAGGTCGGCGCCGCCGGGACCGCACCACGAACACCGGTCTGACACACACCTCTTCTGCCGGGCCCCGGGAGCTCCGGGCGCCCCACGGCCCCGGCCCTGCCGGCCCTCCGTCCCGGGTCAGGGTCCTCCCTCCGCTCCCACGAGTCCGGACGTTCCGGCCGACAGCACCGCCGCGCACCCCGCCGCTTCCCCGGGCCGCCCGGCAGAACCACGACAGGACATGATGTGACGCACTTCCCCCGCGCCGCCGGCCGCACGGCCCTGGCCGCCTCCGCCGCCGCGTTCCTCGCCTTCGGCCTGGCCGCCCCGGCCGCCGCCGACCCCGCCGAGACCTACGAGGGCTCCGTCCGCGCCCAGTACGTCGACAACGCCCAGACGGGCGAGACCATCACCGTGAACGGTAGGAGCGTCGGCACGAACCTCTTCAATCTCGAGCTCGAGAACGGCACGGTGCTCACCACGTACTGCATCGACCTCGAGACGGACATCCGCGGAGGCGCCTGGTACAAGGAGGACGCCTGGGCGAACTACCCGGGTGAGGGCGACTTCGCCGAGCCCGGCAAGGTGCACTGGCTCCTCCAGAACTCCTACCCCGCCGTGAGCGCCGCCGCCCTGGCCGAGGCCGCGGAGGCGAACTCCCGCACCACCGAGGCCCAGGCCCTCGCCGCGACCCAGGCCGCGATCTGGCACTTCACCAACGGCGCCGAGCTCACCCGCGCCCACGGCAACACGACCGCGATCTACCGCCACCTCCTCGAGGCGGCGGAGGACCTCCCCCAGGAGCCGGGCCCCGCCCTGAGCGTCACCCCCGAGACCGCCTCCGGCACCGCGGGCGAGACCGTCGGCGAGTTCACCATCGCCACGAACGCCACCGGCGTCCCCGTGACCCTGGCCGCGCCGGACGGTGTCGAGCTGGTCGACCTGGCGACCGGTGAGTCCGTCGACACGGTCGACGACGGCGACACGGTCGGCTTCTCCGTCCCCGCCGGCGCCGACGCCGGCGAGGCCTCCTTCTCCCTGGAGGCCACCGCCCGCGTCGAGACCGGCCGCCTGTTCAAGGGCGAGGAGGCGGACCAGCCCACCCAGACCCTGATCACCGCCGAGGGCGACGAGACCACCGTGTCCGCCTCCGCCTCCGCCAGCTGGGAGGGCGGCGGTGAGACCGCGCCTCCCACCGAGGAGCCGTCGGAGGGGCCCACCGAGCAGCCGTCCGGGGAGCCCACCCCGCCGGAGTCCCCGGCCCCGAGCCCCAGCGTCGAGCCCAGCGACACGCCCTCGGCCCCCGTCGACGACAGTGACCGGCCGAGCCTGCCGGTCACCGGCGGGGCCCTGGCCGGACTGGTCGCGGCGGGCATCGCCGCGCTCGGCGCCGGCGGTGGAGCGGTCTACCTGAGCCGCAAGCGCAAGGCGGCGGCCGGCTCCGAGGACCTGGACGCCTAGTCCTCCTCCGGCCGCCTCCGGGCGGCCGTGGCCGAGGGCCCGCCCCCGTGGGAGACCACGCGGGCGGGCCCTTCGGCGTTCACACCGTGACCGCTTCCGGACACACCGCGATAATCCCGCCTCACCGGGTTGGAGGCGCGGGTCCGGGTCATTAGCATCGGCCGGGTAGGCCCCTCACCGCGACCGGAACTCCCTGCGCGCCCCCGCTCCCGTGGCAGTTCCTCCCCCTCTGCCCTCCCGTGCCGCACCGGCCTCCGGCCCCGGGCCTCCTCGGCACGGCAGCACCTCAGGAAGCGATGTGACGCACGTGCCCATCCCCCGTCCCGGTCCCGCACGCCCCGTCCTCGCGGTCGCCGCGGTCTCGGCGCTCGTCCTCGGCCCCGCCGCCCCCGCGGCCTCCCTTCCCGCCGAACCGGCCGTCTACTCGGTGCGCGGGCAGTACACGGGCGTCGCCGAGCACGGCCACGCCGTCACCATGAGGGGCGAGACGTACACGACCACGAGCACGTTCAACGTCGACCTGGAGGGCGACCAGCTCCTCACCGCCTACTGCATCGACTTCCGCACCGGCATCGTCGGCGATGCCTGGTACCGCGAGGACCGGTGGGACACCTACCCCGGCAGGGGCGACTTCGCCGAACCGGGCAAGGTCCGGTGGATCCTCCTCAACTCCTATCCGGTCACCGGCCTCGGGGAGCTGCGCGAGGACACGGGCATCGCGGGCGTGGACGCGTCGGAGGCGCTGACCGCGACCCAGGCGGCGATCTGGCACTTCAGCAACGGCCTCGACCTGGAGGAGGTCCACCAGGGGCCCGAACTGGAGGCCGGGGTCGTCGAGGGCGACGTCGTCCGGCTCTACGACCACCTCGTGGAGCACGCGGAGGAGACGCCCGACGAGCCGGGGTCGGCGCTGACCGTCAGCCCCGACCGCGGCTCCGGGCTGGCCGGCGGGACCGTCGGCGAGTTCACCGTGGAGACCAGCGCCGACGAGGTCCCGGTGACCGTGGACGCCCCCGAGGGCGTGGAGCTGGTGGACCTCGGGAGCGGGGAGCCGGTGACCGGGGTCGGCGACGGCTCCACGGTCGGTTTCGCCGTTCCCGCGGACGCCGGGGCGGGCGAGGCGACCTTCACCCTGGAGGCCGAGGCGACCGTCCGGACCGGGCGCCTGTTCAGGGGCGAGTCGGACGAGCCCACCCAGACCCTGATCACCGCCCAGGACAGCGAGATCACCGTGTCGGACTCCGCCTCCGCGGCCTGGGACGCGCAGGGCGGGACCCCGCCTCCGATCGAGACCTCCGAGAGCCCCGCCGGGGCGGCCGGCGGCACGGACCCCGCGGACCGCGACGAGCGGCCGCTGGCCCTGACCGGTGGCGCGGTCGCCGCCCTGGTCGCGGCCGGTGCGCTCGCCCTGGGGGCCGGGGCGGTGCTCCTCCTCCTGGCCCGCAGGCGCAGGGCAGCGGCGGGGACGGGAACCGCCGACTAAGGGCCGCGCGGCCGGAGCCGGAGACGCGTGTGCCCGCCGCCCCCGGGAGGGGCGGCGGGCACACGGGGCGCTGCCGTCCGGCCGCTAGGCGACCGCGTACGGGCTGCGGGCGATCAGGGCGCCGTCGCGCTCGGTGAGGGCGCGCTCGACGGCCGAGGCCACCCGGTAGGTCCGGTCGTCGGCCAGCGGCGGAGCCATGATCTGGAAGCCGACGGGCAGGCCGTCCTCGGGGGCCAGGCCGCACGGGACCGACAGCGACGCGTTCCCGGCCAGGTTGGACGGGATCGTGCACAGGTCGGCCAGGTACATGGCCATCGGGTCCTCGGAGCGCTCTCCGATCGGGAACGCCGTGGTCGGCGTGGTCGGCGAGACCAGCACGTCGACGCTCTCGAACGCGGCGTCGAAGTCGCGCTTGATCAGCGTGCGCACCTGCTGGGCGCTGCCGTAGTAGGCGTCGTAGTAGCCGCTCGACAGGGCGTAGGTGCCCAGCATGATGCGGCGCTTGACCTCGGGGCCGAAGCCCTGGGCCCGGGTCAGCGACATGACCTCCTCGGCGCTGCGCGTGCCGTCGTCGCCCACCCGCAGGCCGTACCGCATCGCGTCGAAGCGGGCGAGGTTGGACGAGCACTCGCTCGGGGCGATGAGGTAGTACGCCGAGAGGGCGGCGTCGAAGCTCGGGCAGGACAGCTCCACGATCTTCGCGCCCAGGGACTCCAGGAGCTCCAGGGTCTCGTGGAAGCGCCGGCGCACACCCGGCTGGAAGCCGTCGCTGTCCAGCTCCTTGACCACGCCGACGCGCAGGCCGTCGACGTCGCCCAGGCGGGCGGCGTCCACGACCGGCGGGACCGGGGCGTCGATCGAGGTGGAGTCGCGGGGGTCGTGGCCGGAGAACGCCTCGTGGAGGAGGGCGGCGTCGAGCACGTTGCGCGCGAACGGGCCGGGGGTGTCCAGGGACGAGGCGAACGCGATCATCCCGTAGCGGGACGCGCCCCCGTAGGTGGGCTTGGCCCCCACCAGTCCGCACACGGCGGCGGGCTGGCGGATGGAGCCACCGGTGTCGGTCCCGGTGGCCAGGGGCGCCTCGAAAGCGGCGACGGCCGCGGAGGAGCCGCCGGAGGAGCCGCCCGGGATGCGGTCGGTGTCCCACGGGTTGCGGGTGACCTTGTAGGCGGAGTTCTCCGTGGAGGAGCCCATCGCGAACTCGTCCATGTTGGTCTTGCCCAGGATGACCAGGCCGGCCTCGCGCAGGCGCGCGGTGACGGTGGCGTCGTAGGGCGGCTGCCAGCCCTCCAGGATCCTGGAGGCGGCCGTGGTGGGCATGTCCTTGGTGGTGAACACGTCCTTGTGGGCGACGGGCACGCCCGCGAGCGGTCCCAGTTCCTCGCCGGCGGCGCGGCGGGCGTCCACCGCGCGGGCCTGGTCGAGGGCGGTCTCGCGGCGCACGTGCAGGAAGGCGTTGATCTCGCCGTCCACCGCCTCGATGCGGTCCAGGTAGGCGGTGGTGGCCTCCTCGGAGGACACCTCGCCCCCCTTGATGGCCGAGCCGAGTTCGGCCGCGGTCAGGCTGATGACGTCGCTCATCGGCTACTCACCCTCTCCGAGGATCCGCGGGACCCGGAACCGCTGTTCCTCCACCGCCGGGGCCCCGGCCAGGGCCTGCTCGGGGGTGAGGCCGGGCCTGGCCTCGTCGGGGCGGTAGACGTTGGTCAGCGGCAGGGCGTGCGAGCTGGGCGGGATGTCGCCCTGGGCGACCTCCTGCACCTTGGCCACGGCGGTGAGGATGTCACCGAGCTGGGCGGCGAGCGTGTCGAGCTCGCCCTCGTCGAGCGCCAGCCGCGACAACCGGGCGAGGTGTGCGACCTCATCGCGGGTGATGGCGGTCATGAATGCGAACCGTTTCTTCGGCGGAAGGACTATCGGGTCAATCCTATGGCGTTTTCCGGGGGCGCCGCCCTCGGTGTCAGACGCGGCTGTCGGCCGGGGCCCCGCCCTCGTGGGCGGCCACCCAGGCGACGACCTCGCGGGCGGCCAGCGGGGGAGAGTAGTGGCTCCCCTGCGCGGCGTGGCACCCGGTGGACCGGGCCGCGAGGGCGAGGGCCCGGCTGCGCACGCCCCCGGCGGTCGCGCGCATGCCCAGAGCCCTGACCAGGGCGATGGCGGCCCGCACGACGGTGTGGCCGTTGTCGGGCCCGTCCACGAGGCGTGTGGTGAAGGACTCGTGGATCTTCACCTCGTCGAGGGGGAGCCCGGCGAGCTGGGCCAGGGTGAAGTGGCCGGTACCGAAGTCGTCGAGGGCCAGGCCGACGCCGAGCGCGCGGAGCCGGTGGACGGCGGCCGTGGCGGCGTCGGCGTCGGTGATGAGGGCGTGCTCGCCGATCTCCAGGACGAGCTGCTCGGGCGGCACCCCGTGCTCGCGCAGCGCGGCGGCCACGGTGGACGGGAGTTCGGGGTCGAGGAGTTCGCGGACCCCGAGGTTGACGGAGACGGGCAGGCGGATCCCCTCCCCGCGCCACTGGGCGGCGCAGGCCAGCGTGATGTCGAGGACCTGGCCGGTGAAGGCGCGGAACAGGTTGGACTGCTCGACCACCGGCATGAACTCCTCGGGGGCGAGCAGCCCCCGGGTGGGGTGGCGCCAGCGGGCGAGGGCCTCCAGGCCCACGGGCCGCTCGTCGTCGAGGGACACCTTGGGCTGGTAGTGCATCTCCAGCGCTCCCTCCGCCAGGCCCCGCCGGAGCTCGCTGTAGAGGCTGAGCCTGGCCGTGGAGTTGCGGTCCTTGCCGGGGTCGTAGCACTCGACCCCGGTGCGGGCGGCCTTGGCGACGTACATGGCGACGTCCGCGCGCTGCATGAGGAGCGGGAAGTCGGGCGCGTCCCGGGGGAAGAGCGCGATCCCGATGCTGGCCTCCAGGTCGAAGTCCATGCCGTCGAGGCGGACGGGCTCGGCGAGGGCGCCGCGCAGGCGGGCGGCGACCTCGCGGGCGGCGGAGGTGTCGCCGACCTGGGGCAGGAGCACGGCGAACTCGTCGCCGCCGAGCCGGGCCACGAGGTCGCCGGGGCGGACGCTGTGGGTGAGCCGGTAGGCGACGGTCTGGAGGAGGCGGTCGCCGGTGGGGTGGCCGAGGGTGTCGTTGACCTCCTTGAACCGGTCGAGGTCGAGCAGGAGGAGGCCGACCCCGCCTTCCCGCTGGTGGGCGTGGGCGATCTCCTGGCGGGACCGGTGGGTGAGGAGCTTGCGGTTGGCCAGTCCGGTGAGCTCGTCGTGGTTGGCCTGGTGGTCGCGCTTCACCGACAGCATGGCGCTGGTGTAGAGGGCTCCGAGAGGGAAGGCGAAGAGGGGGACGTAGAGGACCGAGTGCGCGGTGGCGACGACGACGAGCGGGGCGAGGCTGATGAGGACGCCGCTGACGTAGAACTGCTGGCCGATCCCCTTGAACATGACCTGTCTGAGCGGGACGCGTTCGTGCATGGCCACCGCGCAGACGACCAGGACGCGGTTGACGGCGAAGTAGGCGGCCCCGGCGAGGGCGACGGCCACGAGTTCCCCCGCCGCGGGGGCGGGGCCGTCGGCGACGAGGCCGGGCAGGGCGAGGCGCAGGACGGCGTCGGCGACCCCGAGGGAGAGCGTGTACTGGGCGGCGTTGAAGGCGGTGCGGTGGGGGGCGTGGCCGCGCGCGAAGCCGGCCACGGTCGTGGCGGCCGCCTGGACGAGGGCGGCGACGGGCAGGCCGAGGAGGAGGACGAGCGCGAAGGAGAACGGCAGCGACGTGGGGGCGCCGCTGCCGGGGGCCTGCCCGGGCATGGAGATGGGCCGCAGTTCGCCGAGGACGATCATGCAGAGCAGGACCCAGGTGAGGGGTTCGACCGCGAGGCCGCGGAGCTCGCCGAGGCCCAGGCCGAGGCTGGAGACGACGAGCAGGCCCGCGCCGGCGACCGTGGTGCCCAGCATGTAGAGCCAGAGCGGTGTCCCGGCACGGGGACCGATGTCCCTGGTGCTGATGGGGTCCTTCATCCGTGGTCCTCGCGAGGGGCCGTGGGCCGACGGCGGCGCGGCGCCGCCGGTCCCGCGCTCGGGGTTCCCGCGGTCCGGCCCCCCTCATGACCGAATCGCGGTTTTAGATGCGTCCACATCCAACGTGTCCGTGTCCAGCTTACGCGGCTTCGTCACCAACTGTCGCTTGCCCGGAACTATCAGTTAACCAAGGTGTGGGCCGCGCGTGGTGGGGGACGCACAAAATGGAACCCCGACCCTCCGCGGCCCCGGGTGGTGACCAGCCGGTTCACGGGGCCCGGACACGGGTTCGCCCCGGTCCGGCCTGCCCCCGCCGCCCCACCGCACGCGGGGGCGCGGGGCCGCTTTCCGGACCGGGGCGCGGAGCGCCGCCGCTAGGCGTCGGCCCCCTCCGCGGCGGGGGCCTCCGCCGCGTCGGCGGCGCCGTCCTCCGGCGAGCGGTTGATCCGCACGCCGACGGCGGCGTCGGCGCCCTCGTCCAGCAGCACCCGGAACCCCTGCTCGTCCAGCACGGGCACACCCAGCTTGACGGCCTTGTCGTACTTGGACCCGGGGCTGTCCCCCACCACCACGAAACCGGTCTTCTTGGACACCGACGCGGTCGCACGGCCGCCGCGCTCGGCGATCGCCTCCTTGGCGCCGTCGCGCGTGAACCCCTCCAGGGAGCCGGTCACCACGACGGTGACGCCCTCGAGGAAGCGCGAGCCGAACTCCGGCTCGTCGTCCTCCATGCGCACGCCCGCCTCCGCCCACTTGCGGACGATCTCGGTGTGCCAGTCCACGGAGAACCACTCGCGGATCGACGCGGCGATGGTCGGGCCGACGCCGTCGACCGAGGCCAGCTCCTCCTCGGTGGCCCCGCGGATGGCGTCCATGGAACGGAAGTGGCGGGCCAGGTCCTCGGCCGCGCGCGGGCCGACGTGCCGGATCGACAGTGCCACGAGGACCCGCCACAGCGGTTTGGCCTTGGCCTCCTCCAGCTGCTCGAACAGCTTCTCGACCGTCTTCTTGGGCTCGCCCCTGAGGTTGGCGAAGAAGGACACCACCTTGGGGTCGCCGGTCTTCGGGTCGGTCTTGGGCTCGGTGGTGTCCGGGTCGAGCACGTGGGTGCGAATGGGCAGCAGCTGGTCGACGGTCAGGTCGAACAGGTCCCCCTCGTCCCGCAGCGGGGCCTGTGCGGGCTCCAGCGGCTGGGTCAGGGCGGTGGCCGCCACGTAGCCGAGCGCCTCGATGTCCAGGGCCTTGCGGCTGGCGATGAAGGCGACCCGCTCCCGGAGCTGTCCGGGGCAGGAGCGGGCGTTGGGGCACCGCAGGTCGACGTCGCCCTCCTTCTGCTGGCCGAGCGGGGTGTCGCACTCGGGGCAGCGCTCGGGCATGACGAACTCGCGCTCGCTGCCGTCGCGGCGCTCCAGGACGGGGCCGACGATCTCGGGGATGACGTCGCCCGCCTTGCGCAGCACCACGGTGTCGCCGATGCGCACGCCCTTGCGGGCGACCTCCTGGGAGTTGTGCAGGGTGGCGAACTCGACCTCGGACCCGGCCACGACCACCGGCTCCATGACGCCGTACGGGGTGACGCGCCCGGTCCGGCCCACGCCCACCTTGATGTCGACGAGCCGGGTGGTGACCTCCTCCGGCGGGTACTTGTAGGCGATCGCCCAGCGCGGGGCGCGGCTCGTGGAGCCGAGCCTGCGCTGGAGCGCGAAGTCGTCGACCTTGACGACGATGCCGTCGATCTCGTAGGCGGGCTCGTGGCGGTGCGCCGCGTAGTACGCGACGTACTCGCGGACCTCCTCCATGGTCCCCACGACCTTGTAGCGGTCGCTCAGCGGCAGGCCCCACTCCCCCAGCAGGGCGTAGGCCTGCGACTGGCTGGTGAAGGCGACGTCCTTCCCGCCGCCCGCGGGGACGTACGCGCCCACCCCGTGCACGATCATCGACAGGGGGCGGGTCGCGGTGACCCGGGGGTCCTTCTGGCGCAGCGAGCCGGCGGCGGCGTTGCGGGGGTTGGCGAAGGGGGCGTGCTCGCCGGTCTCGGTGATGCGCTTGTTGAGGGCCTCGAAGTCCTCCACGGGGAGGAAGACCTCTCCGCGCACCTCCAGCAGCTCGGGTGCGGGGCGCACGTCCTCGCGCAGCCGCTCGGGGACGACCCCGATGGTGCGGACGTTGAGGGTGATGTCCTCGCCCACGCGGCCGTCGCCGCGGGTGGCGGCGCGCACGAGGCGGCCCTTCTCGTAGACCAGGTCGACCGCGAGGCCGTCGATCTTGAGCTCGCAGAGGTAGGCGCCGACCGGGACCTCGGCCGCGGAGCGCTCGCCCCAGGCGTTGAGCTCCCCGGTGTCGAACGCGTTGCCCAGGCTCTCCATCCGCACCAGGTGCTCGACCTCGGCGAAGTCGACGCTGATGGGGGCGCCGACCTTCTGGGTGGGCGAGTCCTGCGTGGCGAGGACGGGGTACCGGTCCTCGATGCCGCGCAGCTCGCCCATGAGGGTGTCGTACTCGGCGTCGGAGATGATCGGGTTGCCCAGGTAGTAGCGGTAGCTGTGGTCGTCCAGCTCCCGGCACAGCTCCTCGTGGCGGGCGCGTACCTCGTCGGGGATGTCGGTGGTGTTGTCGAGCGCGCTCACTCGCTGCCTTTCTGCTGCTCTCGTGCTCACCTGTCGCGGTCGCGGACTTCTAGGACGCCTGTCTGCGGGGCTCGTCCCGCAGGACCCTGGCGCCGGCGCGCGCCGCCGTGAGGGCCGCGCGCGCGTGCCCCGGGGAGGCGCCCGCCAGTCCGCACGTGGGCGTGGTGACCACCGCGCGGGAGAGCAGGTCAGGGGTGATTCCCAACCGGTTCCAGAGGTCGCGAACAGGATCGACGGTAGCGGCGGGGTCGGACATTCGGGCGGTCTGCGCCGGGGTGGCGTCGGTCGTCGGGACCACCCCCAGGAGCAGCCCCGTGCCCGCCTCCACGGCCGTCCCGACCATCTCGTCGTGGTCGCGCGTGAGGAGGAGCGCGTCGAGGCTCAGGGCCTCGGCGCCGCTGCGCCGCAGGAGGTCCAGGGGCGCGCCGGGGTCGCAGCAGTGCGCCGCGGGGACGGCTCCGGCCCCGGAGATCCCGGAGAACAGGTTTCGCAGGACGTCCTCCGCGCGCACCCTGTCCACGGGTCGCAGGCGGCTGAGCCCGCTGGCGGTGGGCAGGGAGCCGAGCAGGACGGCGGGCAGGGAGGGTTCGTCGACCTGGACGAGGAGCCGCGCGCCGGGGACGCCCCCGCGGACCCGGTCGATGTGCGCGAGGACGCCTTCGAGGTGGGACTCGGCGAGATCGCGGCAGGCGCCGGGGTCGGAGACCAGGCGCTGGCCGTTGCGCAGCTCGATCGACGCGGCGAGGGTCCAGGGGCCGGCGACCTGGATCTTGAGTGTGCCGGTGAACGCGTGGGCGTGCTCGGTGAGGGCGTCGAGGTCGTAGGACATGAAGCCGGTCGCGCGGGCGAGGTCGCGCCCCGGGGTGTCGGCGACACGCCATCCGCTGGGCTGCACCTCGACGGGAAGGTCGACCAGGAGCCCGGCGGTGCGGCCGACCATGTCGGCCCCCACACCGCGTTCGGGGAGCTCGGGGAGGTGGGGGAGGGCGGGGAGTTCGCCGAGGATCGTGCGGACGGCCTCGTCGGGATCGTCTCCGGGCCAGGAGCCGACCCCGGTGGAGGAGGCGTTCGGCCAGGGGTAGGACTGCTGTTCGCTCACGTTGCCCAAGGTTAGGGCAACGGTAGGCGGGGGGTGTTACCGCCGACCCGCACGGGCGTGGTGCGGGTCGGCGGTCGGCACGGCGGTCACCGTCCGCCCCCGTGGTCCGGCTGGGCCCCCGGCGGGGGCTCCGTCCTTCTGCGGGGGGTGATGGCGCGGTCATCGGTTGCCGCCGGGGCGGAAGTGCCGGCGGGGCCGGGGCGCCGGGCTCGGCCCGGGACGGTTCCGGTTCCGGTGGTCGGTCCTGGCGCCGGGAAGGCCCCGTCCGGCCGGACCGGGCCGCCCCCCGCCGGCGGGGGGCGCGGTGAGGGCGCCGATCGGCAGGGGCGGAACGGTCACGGCGGGGGTGGCGGGGTGGTGGTACGGGCTCGCACAGGCCTCCCTCTCGTACAGCTTTGTTTGCAGTACTCCATGTGGAGTGGTTCGAATGTCGTACTACAGACGGAGTGGTGTCAACGCCTTGGACGCGGGAACCGCCCGGACACGGCGAAAGGGGCCCGACCGCGCAGGTCGGGCCCCGGGGAGGAGCTGTCGGGAGGGAGAGGCCTCAGGAGGGCCGTGCGGCGACGGCCTGCGCCGGGTCGGCGTCCTGCCCGTCGCGCGCGCCAACGGCGTCCGGAGCGGTCCCGGAGACAGGGGGGCCGTCGGCTCCCCCGTCCTCCGCCCCGCCCCCCGAGCGGGCGCGGGCACGGCGGCCCCGCACGACGAGGAGGGCCACCAGGGCGCAGGCGGCGGCCACGACGCCCAGGGCGGTCCACGGCGAGCTCAGGAAGAGCTCCAGCCAGGTGCCGACCACGCCGCCGATGATGACGCCCCACAGGCCCGCCCAGACGAGGCAGCCGACGAACATCGCCGCGAGGTAGCGCGGGAAGCGCATGCGCATGGCCCCTGCGGAGAGGTTGACGGCGGTCTGCACGCCCACGGTGCAGAAGCTCAGCGTCACCACGGGCGCGCCGTAGCGGTCGATGCGGCGCCGCGCAGCCTCCAGCCGCGGGCCGAGCGCGGCGCCCATGCGGCTCCGCGTCACGCCCGCCCCGAGCCCGCGGCCGATCCAGTACGTGGCCTGGGCGCGGCACAGGATCACGCCGAGCAGCGTGAAGTAGACGATCCAGAAGGGCTGGCCGTCGAGGAAACCGAATTCTGGCATGGGCGAGCTCCCTAACCTCGGCCAGTAACTATGCTATGCCTAACCTAACTTCGGCAAGGGGTCGCAGGTCACCCGTCGGGGCTCCGTCCCGCTCCGGCCGGGCGGGACCCTTCCGGGGCCGCCTCAGACGGAGGCCGCGGCCCGGGAGGTGGAGGAGATCGTCGCCGAGCCGAGCACGGTGTCCCCCTCGTAGACCACCACGGCCTGCCCCGTGGCCACGCCCGTGGCGGGCTCGGCCAGCCGAACGACCAGCTCAGCGCCCTCGGCCCCCTCGCGCTGCCACACCGTCGCCGGGTAGACCTCGCCGTGGGCTCGCAGCTGCACGCGGCACTCGATCGGCTCCGCCGGAGGCAGGCTGCCGCTCCAGACGGGCCGCACCCCGGTGATCCCGTCGACGCGCAGGGACGCGCGCGGCCCCACCGTGACGGTGTTGCCCACCGGCTCGATCGAGAGCACGTAGCGCGGGTCGGGCGCGCCGCCCAGCCCCAGGCCCTTGCGCTGGCCGATCGTGAACGTGTGGGAGCCGTTGTGCGTGCCCACGACGTTGCCGTCCTCGTCCTGGATCGGGCCCGGCCTCTCGCCGATGCGCCGGTTGAGGAACCCCGCCGTGTCGCCGTCGGCGATGAAGCAGATGTCGTGGCTGTCGGGCTTGTCCGCCACGGACAGCCCCCGCCGCTCCGCCTCGGCCCGCACCTCGTCCTTGGTGCAGTCCCCGAGGGGGAACATCGCGTGCTCCAGCTGGCCGGCGTCGAGCACGCCCAGCACGTACGACTGGTCCTTGGCCCGGTCGACGCTGCGCACCAGGCGGCCGTCGACCTTGCGGACGTGGTGGCCGGTCGCCACGGCGTCGAAGCCCAGCGCGACCGCCCGGTCCAGCACAGCCTCGAACTTGATCTTCTCGTTGCAGCGCAGGCACGGGTTGGGCGTGTTGCCCGCCTCGTACTCGGCGACGAAGTCCTGCACGACCTCCCGGTCGAACTCCTCCGACATGTCCCACACGTAGAAGGGGATGCCGATGACGTCCGCCGCGCGGCGGGCGTCGTGGGAGTCCTCCACGGTGCAGCAGCCGCGCGCACCCGTTCGGTAGGACTGTGGGTTCTTGGAGAGCGCCAGGTGAACGCCGGTGACGTCGTGGCCCGCCTCGGCCACCCGGGCCGCGGCGACCGCGGAATCGACCCCGCCGGACATGGCGGCCAGTACACGCAAAGTCATAGTGGCTCCAGCGTATGCGCCCGCCGGGGGTCGCGGCCACGGGCGCCGGGGGACTCCGGCCGCACCGGGCGCGCGGCCCGCGGCGCCCGGCGGGCCGGGGCGGCACGCGGCGGGGAGCCGCCGGGGACGCGCCCGCCGGTGAGGGCGAGGGTGGTCGCCCGGTTCTGCGAAAATCGTGACATGGCTCTGTTCCGTCGTCGCCGCTCCGCCGACTCCACCACGTCCGTCACCGCGTTCTGGGACGCGTGGCCCTCCGTACGCGACGCCCTCGCGGGCGCGGCCGACGCGGACCGGCCCGCCCCTTCCGAGGTCTCCGAGCGCGTCACCGCTCTGGTCCGCGCGATCCACCCCGACCTGGACTGGGAGGTGGGCCCCGCGCCCAAGCGGCAGGGGGGCCTGGACGACCTCGACCTGTCGGCGGACACCGATCCCGACAAGCTCCTGGAGCAGCTGGCGGCCCTGGACGACCCGTCCAAGCTGACCGACGGCCCCGCCCACGCCCTCACCCTGCGCCCCGGCGCGTCCGAGGAGGCGCGCATCCTGTCCGAGCGCTGGGCCCGGTCGGCCCCCGAGGACGCCGAGTGGCTGTTCCGGCCGGTGCGCCCCGCCGACCACGAGCGGCTGTCCTCCGTGGTCCGCTGGGACGACCACGAACTGGACCTGTCGCACGTGTCGGTGTCCATGCGCGTGAACCAGGGGACCGGGCGGATCGAGGTGGGCGTCTACCACCCGGACAACATGTTCCTGTCCCAGGAGACGCGCGAGGGCGTCGCCGAGCACGTGGCCCTGCTGGCGCTCGGCGAGGACGACCTGGTGCGGTGGATCGGCCTGACGGCGCCGCTGGACGAGCCTCCCCTGGACCCGCTGCCCCCCACGTCGATGCCGTCCGTGGTCCGGCAGATGGCCGACCTGCTCGGCGGCTCCGGCGGCTGGGCGACCCTGCACGGGCGCATCCCCATCCAGGGCGCGGTGGAGATCATGCTCCGCCACCCGCTGACCCGCCGCGACTTCCCGGCGTTCTCCCTGTTCGTGCAGGTCGTCGTGCCGTACACCCACGCGGACGAGGACAAGCTGCCCACCGGTGCCTCGGCCTCCGCCCTGGCCGACCTGGAGGCCCGTGTCTCGGACGTGCTCGGGGACAACGGGGCGCTGTTCATGCAGCAGACCGTCGGCGGCCGGCGCGACTACCGCTACTACCTGGACCCGGACTCGGGGGTGCTCCCGGACTTCGAGGCCGTCCTGAAGGACTGGCCGGAGGGCGAGGTGAAGCTGCGCAGCCAGCTGGACCCGTCCTGGTCCCAGTTCAACGCCGCGCGCCGGCCGTTCCGCCGCCAGCTCGGGGAGTAGGCCCCACCGCGGGGAGGGGCCCGGCGCCCTCCCCGCGGCCGGGCGGCCCGGGAAGTGCGTCCCGCGGGGCCGGACCGCGCCCGCCGCGCCACTACCCTGGTTCGCCACGGCTCCCGAGGGTCTAGGGACGACTTTGACCGACTCCCCGTACGTACGCGCCAACGCCGGCCCCGACGCGCACCGCTGGCAGACCTTCGCCGACACGCCCGTGGTGCTGGCCCTGGCCCGCACGTTCACCTCCGCGGTGCGGGTCCTGGAGGGCCTCGCCGTGTTCCGCGGCGACACCCGGGTGCGGGTCGTGTTCGCGTTCGACGGCGGATCCGCGTTCAGCGCGGGCACCGAGCGCCTCCTGGCCGGCGCCGAGGTGGGCCTCGTCCCCTGGGAGTCGCGCCTGGACGTGCGGCCGCGCCTGGTGGTCACCGCCACCGAGAACGTCGACCTCGCCGAGTTCACGTGCCCCGTGGTCGTCCTCCCCCACGGCATCGGCTTCCAGAAGTACGTGCCCGACCACCGCACCGGCGGGGTACGCCTCTCCGGAGTGCCCCGCCACGAGTTCCACGACGCGCGGAACGTCCATCTCGTCCTGTCCCACCCCGCCCAGAGGGAACAGCTCCGGGCGGCCCGCGTCCCCCTGGCCGAACACGCACGGGTCGTCGGCGACCCCGCACGCGACCGGCTCGAGGCGGGGCGCCGGATGCGCGAGCGCTACCGGGCCGGGCTCGGCGTGGGCGCCGACCAGCGCCTGGTCGTCGCCACCTCCACCTGGGGCCCCGAGGGCCTGATCGGCAGCCGCCCCCGGCTGCCCGGCCGGCTCCTGGGCGCCCTCCCCCACGACGACTACCGGGTCGCCGCCGTCCTGCACCCCAACATCTGGTTCTCGCACAGCCCCTGGCAGGTGCGGCACATGCTCGCCGACGCCCTGGACTCCGGGCTCCTCCTCATCCCCCCGCACGCCGGGTGGGGCGCAGCTCTGGTCGCGGCGGACTGCGTCATCGGCGACCACGGGAGCGTGACGCTGTACGGAGCCGCGCTCGACCACCCCCTCCTGCTCGCCGCCCCCGGCGCCGAGTCCGTCCCCGGCACGGCCGTCGCCGAGCTCGCCCGGACCGCACCCCGGCTGGCCGACGAGGGCCTGCGTCCGCAGGTGGAGGCCGCCATCGACGGCCACCGCCCCGGCCGGCACAGCGGCGCCGCGGAACTGGCCTTCGCCCACCCGGGGGAGGGCGGCCGCCGCCTGGCGGAACTCCTCTACGGGCTGCTCGGCCTCCGCCCCCAGGCGGGGGACGGCACCGACCGGGCCCTGCCCGCGCCCGAACCCGACCCGGCGGGCCGCCCGCCGCGCTCCTTCGAGGTCCACGGGAGCGCCGAGGGGAACGGGGAGGTCTCCCTCGAACGCTTTCCGAGCGCCACCCGCCACGTGCCCGGCTCCCGGCCGGGAGCCGTCCGCCACCTCTCCGCCTACGAGACGGAGGAACGCCACGCCCTGGTCAACGCGGCGTCCGTGGTCTGCCGGGACCCGGCCTCCCGGAGCGACCCCGAACGGTGGTCGCGGACGGCGCTGGAGCAGCAGCCCGGGGCGCTCATGGCGGCGGCGGACACCGAGGAGGGCACCCGGGTGGCCGTCCGGGACGGCCGCAGGCTCCTGGTGCGCGCGGACCCGCGCCTCGATCCGGTCCTGGCCGCGGGCGCGGTGTACACCCTGCTCGCGTCCTCCCTCCCGGCCACCGGCCACCACAAGGTCAGGGCCGGTCCGGTGCCGCGCGACTGCGTGATCGAGGCCGCCGGCCCCCCGTGAGCCCCGGCGCCGCCGGGCCCGCGGTCGGTCCGGGCGGTCCTCAGTCCCCGGGCCCGGCGGGTTCCCGCGCACGGTCGCGCTCCCCGGACGCACGCTCCTCCACGGCCTGGGCGCGGGGGCTGCCGACCTCCCGGAACAGCCGGAGCGCCTCCGCCCTGTGCCGGCGGGCGTCGCCCGCGGCGCCGAGCCCGTCCAGCACCTCGGCCAGGGCCTCGTGCGCCTCCGCCTCGTAGTAGCCGAGGTGCGCCGTGAGCGCGGAGAACCCCTCCACGGCCAGGTTCAGGGCCGCCACGGCCTCCCGGTCACACCCCGCCGCGTGGTAGGCGCGCCCCAGCGCCGTCCTGGCGCGGGCCGCCATCCGGTCGTCCGGCCCCTCCGGCAGGGCGAGCAGCCGCCCCACCGCGTCCTCGAGGTCGGCCACCGCCTCCTCCGGGCGCCGGGCCGCGAGCCGCGCGGCGCCCCGGAACAGGATCGCCAGCGCCGTGCCGCGCACCGCGTGCGGGCTCCCGCTGGCCCGGTTGTGCCGGACCGACCGGTCGTAGGCCTCGATCGCGCCCGCCGGGTCGTCCTTCTCCAGGAAGCGGCCGTAGAACTCCCACACGGACCCGCGCAGCAGCTCGTCCTCCACGCCCTCGACCAGCTCGACGGCCCTGAGGATCCTCTCGCGGGCCAGGTCCTCCTTGTGGAGGTCCCGCAGCGGCCGGGAGACGAGGGCGCCGAGCCGGGCCTCGGCCGCGGCGTTCCCGACCATCCTGGCGGCGTCCGCGCCCGCCGTGCCGGTGGCCTCCCAGTCGTGCAGGTACCGTTCCTCCAGGTACAGCGCGGTCGCGAGTTCGGCGAAGCGCCACGTGTGCTCGTGCAGTCCGGCGTCCGCGCAGCCGAGCACCACGGCCACCAGGGTGGGGCGCTCGCGGGACAGCCAGCCGCGCGCCAGCTCCGCGTCTCCCCCGAAGGGGTCCTCCTCGCCCTCCAGCAGCCGGTCCAGGTCCACCACCCTCAGCCTCTCCCCGCGGACGAGCCGCTCCGCGAAACCCAGCGAGGCCAGGTACGCGTCGAGCATGAGGCGCAGCCTCTCCCGGCGCCCGCGCTCGGGCTCCTCCTCCGCGAGCTCCCCCGCGTGGACGCGGAGGAGGTCGTGCTCGAAGCCCAGGCCGTCGCCGTCCTCCTTGACCAGGCGCGCCGTGACGAGTTCGCGAAGCGCCCCGGCGTCCCCCACCCGGGCCGCGATCCGGCGGTCGAACCGGGAGCCCGGCCAGGTGCCCAGGGCGCGGTACAGGGCCGCCGCCCGGGGTGACAGCCCCTCGTAGGCGGTCCGGAAGAACACGTCGAGGTTCCCCTGGTCGTCACCGATCGCCCTCAGCATCCGGCGGGCCCCGTCGACGCGCGCGACCAGGGCGGCCGCGCTCCCCGGCCCTCCCGCGTCGAGCTGGCCGCTGACCAGGACCAGCGCCAGCGGCAGCCCTCCGCACACCTCCAGCAGCCGCTCCAGGGCCCCGGGGTCCTCCTCGGCCAGGGGGTGCGCCACCAGCCGCTCCATGAGGACGAGGGAGGCCGCGCGGTCGAGGGGCCGCAGGTCGGTCGTCCTCGCGTGGTCGGCCCACTTCAGCTCACGGAGGTCGGCGCCGTCGTTGGAGACGAGGACCAGACTCCCGCGCCCGCTCGGGACCAGGGCGCGCACCTGCGCGGGCTCCCACGCCCCCTCGACCACGACGAGGAGCCGCCTGTCGTGGGTGTGCGTGCGGTACGCGCCCGGCCAGAGCCCGGGATCCTCGGGCAGGGCCGACCTGTGCACCCCCAGGACCTGGAGGAACTGGGCGAGCGCCGCGGCGCCGTCCTCCTGCCTTCCCCGCGCGTACCTGAAGGTCAGCTGGCCGCCGGTGAAGTAGTCACCGGTGGTGTAGGAGATCATGCGCAGGAGTTCGGTCTTGCCGATCCCGCGGGGTCCCCCGCACACGACGACCTTGGGCGGCGCGTCGGGGTCCATGTGCCCGCGCGTCCAGCTCTGGCACTCCTCGTGGTTCACGAAGTACGGTGTCGGGGGCTCGACCTGCCGGGGCACCGGGGCCCGGTCCGGCGCGGAGTGGAAGTGCACCCCGCCGCCGATGCTGCCCGCCTGGACGGTCTGGCCGCGGTTGTCCCGTTGGGAGTTACGCGTCTCGTGAGGCCCGGGGGCGTCGGCGCTCATTCGTCTCCTGCGTGGGCGTGGTCACCGGTCGTGCGTCACCCTACCCAGCCGGACCCCGCCGCCACGCCCCGATGACCGCCTCCGGCCGCGCCGGGCGCCGCGCGACCCGGGCAGGGGCCGGGGCGCGGACAGGGCACGGTCCGGCCGGAAGGCGGGCCCGGCCGCCTAGAGCCCCGAGGCGGGCTGCGCGGCGCCGCCCTCCCGGCCGAGGGGCTGTTCCGGGACGGGACCGCCGTCGCGCTCGACCAGCATCCTGTTGAGCCGCTCCACCTGCTGCCCCAGCTCCGTCAGACGGGCCATGACGGCCTCGTGCTGGACCTCCTCCATCTCCTGGTCCTCGACCCAGCGGCTCTCGTTCACCTCCTGCTCCATGGAGGTGACGATCACGCCGATCACCAGGTTCAGCATGATGAACGCCGTCAGCACGATGTACAGGACGAAGAAGATCCACGCCATCGGGTGCTCCTCCAGCACCGCGTCGGAGACGTCCGGCCAGTTCTCCGTCGTCATCAGCAGGAACATCGTGTAGAGCGACGTGCCGAGGTTCCCGAAGAACTCCGGCACCTCCTCGCCGAACAGCTGCTGGGCGATGATCCCCGAGGTGTAGATGACCACCAGGAGCAGGCCTATGACCGTCCCCATCCCCGGCACGGCCTTGAACAGGGCGGTGATGATGATCCGCATCTGCGGCACAGCGGTGATCACGCGGAGGATCCTGAGGACCCGCAGGATCCGGAGCACCGCGAACGGCCCGGTCGTCGGAACGAGGGAGACCGCGACGACGAAGAAGTCGAACCAGTTCCAGGGGTCGCGGAAGAAGTCGCCCCTCCAGGCGTAGACCTTGAGGGTCATCTCGACGACGAACACGCCGATGACGACGCGCTCGGCGATGAGGAGATACGGAAGTGCGGAACTCCCATAAGTGGCCCATCCCAAAATCACGGCATTGATCAGGATCACCACGAGCATCACATTGGAGAACCATCGGCTCTCGACCATCCGGGTGACCTGATCACGCCGCAACGTCACTTCCCCCTCCGCAATTCCACCCCGAATTCGGACACTGAACACCTGAATATATCGAAGTGGACTCGACAGTTTCCCCGCGCACCCTCCCGCGGGGCGGCGCCACCGAAGACGGTACGCCCCGCGGCGGCACGGAGCCCGCAACGGAGCACCGGCGGGGGTCGCGTGGAACATCCCACACACCGGACCGCGCCGCCGACCGCCCCGGAGGGCGCGCGACCGGGATCCCGTCCCCGGAGGGGGCTCCCGCTCCGGGCGGACGTCCCCGCCTGCCCGGCGGGGCGCCGGTGGGCCGGTGGTGATTCGGGGGGAGCGGCCGACCGCTGATATCTTCACAGCCGGCCACGGCAGGAGTCCGAGCCGTCGACGGCCCCGGCGCCCGCGACCCAGGAAGAGACATGGCGGAGCTGAAGTACTTCACCGGTTCGATGAACTCGGGCAAGAGCACGATGGCCCTCCAGGAGCACCACTCACGTGGCGGCGAAGGGGTGCTCTACACCAAGCAGGACCGGGCCGGAGCGGGCATCATCTCCTCCCGGCTCGGGCTGGAGTCCCCCGCGGTCGAGGTCGGGGACCACCTGGACCTGTACGACGACGTCGCCGACCGCAAGGCCCCGTACGTCATCTGCGACGAGGCCCAGTTCCTGTCCCACAAGCAGGTGGGCCAGCTGGCCGGCGTCGTGGACGGCATGGGGATCGACGTCTACTGCTACGGGATCCTCACCGACTTCCAGGGGCAGCTGTTCCCGGGCTCGAAGCGCCTGGTCGAGCTCGCCGACAAGATAGAGGTCCTGCCGGTCTCCGCCCGGTGCTGGTGCGGCGGCCGGGCCACCCACAACGCGCGCGTGGTGGACGGGGTCATGGTCTACGAGGGCGCCCAGGTGCACATCGGCGGCAACGAGTCCTACGCGACCCTGTGCCGCCACCACTTCATGGCCGGCGTCGCCTGACGTGCTTGCCCGGGCTTCGGCATTGCGCCTTAGCCGGGCCCGAGGATCCCCAACCTGACCTCGATGTACTCAACGAGCGCGTCGCGCTCATGCTCGAACAGTGAAACAGGTACCAGATCACCGCTGGAAAAGTCACGGTCCGTTTCGAATTCCATCTCGTAAACGGTATCGCCGGAGCGAACAACCATCGCATAGACAGTCGTCCCTTCTTCAGTGAGACCGTGAACATAGTGAGATGCGTCGGCAACACCCGCTGAACCTTCAGAGCGCGAACCCAGAGTGAGGTCATCGATAAGGGAGACACCCTCATCGAAGTACGCACCTGCCTGACTACTCGCCTCATTCCCTTCTTCATCAGCCACGAAGGAAGCGTAGGAAAAGTCAAGCACCCAGACCGAAGACCTGTCACCGGCGGGGATCACATTCCAGGCGCACTCATCCGTAACCGTACGAGGAGTCTCCCCCTCCCCGGGGTCACTGTAATTGCCACCAGGGTCTGTTCTTGTGGAACTGACCTCGTTCACTTGTGGAATCGTTCCACCACACAGATCCAGAGACTCCGTGGGCATACTGTCACGTGGCTTGATGGTCTGCTCAGGAACGACCTCTTGAGCCGAGGAGTCGGCCTCAGTCGCTATTCCCGAGGAGACCGTGTTGAAGAAAAGGCTGGCCACGCCAACGAGAACACCGAAGACCCCGAAAGCCGCCAGGCTTCCGCACCCGAACACCGCGGCGGCGGCCCTCCACCCGTGCAATCCCTGCTTCGCGGGCGGTGCCTTCTCGTCAACCACGGTTATCCTGCGCCTCCAACTGGGCTCTCACATCCGGGTGCTCGAGCGGCCGGGTGAATCCCACGATGTCCGAACGATTGGGGTCATCGTACTCGCGCACCGCGATCGGTCCACAGTTCGTGCACCAGGCCTCGACCATCAGCCCGTCGCCGATGACCATCGCCATATGCCCCGGCCCCGGCGGCTCCCCCGCGCGGGTCACGTCGAAGAAGACCAGGTCGCCGGGCTGCTCCTCCCCCATCGGGATCTCGGGCCCGAAGTTCCACTGGTCCTGGGAGACGCGGGGAATGGTGACGCCGATGCTCTCGTAGGCCTTCATGGTCAGTCCGGAGCAGTCGTAGCCGTCGGGACCGGTCCCGCCCCAGATGTAGGGCTTCCCCCGCTGGTCCAGGGCCCAGTCGACAACCGCCTGGGTCAGCTCGTCCGGGGCGCTTCCGATGAACTGCCCGTCCTGGTCCAGCTCGCACAGGACGGCCGTCCGGATGGAGCCGCTCGTGTCGAACTCCCCTCCCGCGTACTGCTCGGCCCACTCCAGCACGTCGTCCACGTACCACCAAGCGTGGTTGTAGCCGAAGATCGCCTGCCGGACGTCCTCCTCCAGGCCGTGTGCGATCAGGTAGTCGGCGGCGGCGGGGATGGCGTCCGCCGGGTCGTAGACGTTGACGATCCCGTCCCCGTTGCCGTCGACGCCGTACCCGTTCTCCGGGCGCTCCTCCACGGCCTGGACGGGTTCTCCCCCCCAGCTGTTTCCCGCCGCCGACCCGTCGAGGGAACCGAACTGCATCGGTCCGGCCGCCCCCCAGTCGTTGTGCCCCTCGGTGATCCCGGGCCCCTCCCAGCGCCCGTGGTGGGACTCCACCTGGCCGACCCCGGCGAGGATGTTCCAGGGGATGCCCTTCTCCTCCCCGACCTCCTGGTAGATCTCCAGGTAGTTCTCCGGGATGGAGTCCATGGCGTAGCCGCTCGCGTCGGGCTGCTCCGCGTCCGCGTTCGGCGTGCAGACGAGCCCGCTCGCCAGCAGGGAGCCGACCTGCTGGGTGGACGTCGTGATGACCGGGATCACGAACATCGCCAGCATGACCGTCAGGGCCACCGCGACCACCGCGGTCACGCCCACCCAGAGGCCGGCCGCGCCCCGGTCGGACGGGGCGGACGGAGAGGACTTGAAGAGGGGGGACACGTGGGCTACTCCTCCCCGAACTGGCCCGCGTCCGCGGGCTGGAAGTCGAAGACCTGCCAGGCGCCGCCCCCGCGGACGACGGTGACCGCGAACTCCCCGAGCTCCTCGTCGAACTCGGCGTCGGCGGTCTCGGTGATGGACTGGGCCGTCACGACGAAGGTGATGGAGTCGCTGCCGTAGGTGCGCACGGAGTCGACCTCCGCCCTGCCCTGCGCGACGGCCTCCACCTCGGACATCTCCTCCCAGAACGCCCCCGCCCTGCTCGCGTCCACGAGCACCCGGGCGTACTCGTCGGTCGCCAGGGCCTCCATCGAGGCGTAGTAGGACTCGGGGGAGCCCGTGTAGTCGATGGTCCCGTAGGCCTCGGCGAACGTCCGCGCCGTCGCCCCCGCCGCCCTCAGCTCCTCCTCGGTGAAGGGGAACCAGTCGAGGACGTCCACGTCCTCCTCGGCCGTGGTGTCGATGGGGCTGGGCTCCACCGTCGACAGCCCGCCGGGGGCCGCCGGATCGGTCGCTCCGCTCGGGGACGCCCCCGGCTCCTCCGAGGCGGCGGGGCCCTCCTCGTCGCCGCCCCCGAAACCGCCGAGGCTGAGGTACAGCCCGAACACGACCAGCACCGCTATCAGACCGATGAAGACAGCACGCTGAGCGCGTTCAGGGAGAGGGTTGGGCATGGTTCGGGGCCTTTGTCCGTCAGTCGTCGTTCAGCCAGAAGGGGACGTCGCGTTTGCGGTCCCGCGTGCCGGAACCCCGGCTCTCCCCCCAGAACGGGGTGATGGGCGCGTTGTCGCGGCGCTTGTCCGAACCGGTCAGCCAGCCGCCGTCGCCGTCCCCCCGGCCGCGCCCCTCGTTGGAGGGTGCGGGGCGCGCCGGACGCTGCGGCGCCTGCCGCTCGCGCCTCTCCCTTGGAGCGCCCCAACGGGACCCGCGCGCGTCCAGGCCGCCACGGGCCGGGGTGTCCTCGCGTCCGGCGAAGATGCCCCGGCCGGTGCTCGGCTCGGGCCGGTCGGAGCCGGCCGCCCGGCTGTTCCCGGAGACGGGGGAACCGCCGCCGAGAACGGAGCCTCCGCCACCGCCGCCGTCACGCCGGTCGGAGCCGCCCCGGCTGCCGTTCCCGGTGCCGAACACGCCCGCCCACCCGCTGTCGCCGGTGCCGGTGTAGCCGCCGCTCGGGCGGGGCGGGATCGATCCGGACCGTGCGCCGTCGAGGCTCGGCGCCTGGTTCCCGTCGCGCGCCCCGCCGGAGGGGCGCGGTCCCACCCCGCCGCTGTTGCTCCTGTTGACGTTCAGCGGCGGGGCGTCCCCGTCACCCCGGACCCGCCCGTATCCGCCGCCGCGGGCTCGGACCCCGTCCGCACGCACCGGGACCCCGTCGGCCGGGACCTCGTCGCCGACGCCCGTCTCTGCGGCGGCGGGGGGGACGCCCCCTCCGCCCGCGGGGACGCCGGCCGCTCCTGCGGCGATCTGCGGGGCCCGGCGCAGACCCCACGCCTGCGTCTTCAGGTTGGCGATCGGCGGGAGGACCACGGCGCTCCTGCTGAGCGCCTGGCTCTGGGCGGCGTCGCTCACGATCCTCGAGGTGAACGTGTTCGCGTTGACCGAGGCGAAGAGGTAGACGAAGGGCTTGCGATAGACGAACAGCGCCACGGTGAAGAGGGCGAGGAGGATCATCTGCAGTCCCCAGCCGAGGCTGGTGGACATGACCATCCCGTAGCACATGACCAGCAGGGAGATCAGGAGCACGACGAAGATCTGTTTGAGCAGGAACCCGATCATCAGCTCCACCCAGCGCAGCAGGACCATGCGCCCGTACCCGGGATGGATTCCGATGAGCAGGAACACCGGAGCGAACAGGAAGAGGATGAGGAAGGCGATCTTCAGGACGATGAGGGCCACGGAACCCGCGAGGATCAGCCCGCCGGCGAAGACCGACGCGAAGAGCGCGAGTGTCGCCACCCCCAGGCGGCTGCCCTGGTCCTGACCTGAAAAGAGCGGGTAGATGCTGGGGTAGAACTCCTGAACGTCTGCGGCGATCGCCTCGTAGGACTCTTGCTTCTCCTCAATCAGCGTGTTCGCGTCAAGCTCGCCATCCCTGATCTGCTGCTGCTCGATCCTCCCCACACCCTGAGCTGCTATTAGGTCCACTGCATGGTCTTCAACAGCACTGCTCGCGAAGGGGCCGTTACCGAACTGTCCCGCGACCCACGGCTGGCAGACCAGGCTCGACCAGAGCATGTCGGCGTTGCGCCGGACCTGGAAGTCCGACTCGGACTCCCAGTCGGCCCGTTCGGGCGCCTCTGCTCCCGGCGGACACGTCCCCGACCCTCCCCCGTAGGGCACCTGCCCCACGGTGCTGGTCACCAGCTGGCTGCCGGAGTTCACCAGTCCGCCGGCCATGCTCATGATCTGGGCCGGGTTGATCATGATCCACAGCCCGAGGGCCGTGGCCCCGATCATCCAGATCGTCGACTCGATGGTGAGGGTCATCCGCTTGCGGATGAGACCGAACCACCCGAGCCACAGTGCGCCCAGGATGACGACGGTGGGGATGAGGGGGCGCCAGATCCCCTCCCTGAGGGTGACGACCACGTTCTCGACGAGTTCGTTGAAGCTAGCGAGGAGACCGTCCGAGGTCGCCGCCTGGTAGACGGTGATCGTCGACTGGTTGATGGTCTTCGACAGGTCCCACGCGGTGTTGGCGAGCGTGGCCTGGGCCCCGTTGCTGATCCCGTCGACGCACGATTCGGTGATCATGTGCCACTGCTGGCCGGCGGTGCCGTACTGCCCGTACATGCTGGCGTCGGGCGGCAGCCCGTCGGGGGCCCCCGCGATGGCGGACTGCGATTGCGGGGGTACCAGGAGCCCGTCGGATCCGCTGCCCGCGGACTCGGGCAGCGGCGCGGGCTCCCCGGGGCAGAGCGGGTTGGCCTGGGCGCTGGTGAGCGGTAGCAGCAGGAAGCCGGAGAGCATCAGGAACGTCATCAGGAGGCGTCGCCATCCCCGCCGTCGGACGTTCTGATGCGTCATCTGCTGGCTCCTGCGTCGTGTGTTCGTGCGGGGACGATGGCAGACACAGGGTCCTGCCGGTGGTCGCACACGCACGCGTGCACAGCTCCGCGCGCGGCCGTGCGCGACCGCAGGACCCCCGCATGTCTTTACCCCATCTTCTATGGTGCGCCATCACCGGGCCGGGGGATGGGTACAACGCGACTGGATTTCCGGTTCCCACCCTCCCGACACCCAGACCAGCGTGTACAAAAGTCACCATTCCGCATGTTTCCGCAGGTAGAAGACATGACTGGCCTTCCGAAACTCCCAAAAACCGCAAGGCCACAATTTTCTCTCCACCAGGCGACTATGAGGGGCATCACACTCGGCTTCTCGGCCAGAAGTGGACACCCTGCCACCAATCGGACTGGCACCCGGTTCCACTCCGGTCTTCTGCAGGCCCCCGAGCTGTCATTGGCGCCCGGCCGAAACCACGCGCCCCACCGAACCGCCGAACCGGTCCACGGCTCCGCCGCCGGACGAACCCGCACCGACACGCACGGAGGACGCAGCATGACCGCTCCGCGACCAGGCCCGGCCGACCCGACCCGCGGCCCCGGAGGGCCCGCGGGACCGCCCCTCCCGGCAGGGAGCTCCGCCGTGCTCCTCGTGTGCGCCGTCCTGTACCCGCCGGCCGCCACGGGGGTCCTCCTCGTGGTGGGCGCCTTCGCCCTCTTCACGGCCACCACCGGCGCGGCGGCGTCCGCCGCCTGGGCCGGGGCCGGGATCGCGGGGCTCGCTGCGGCCCACGCCGCCCTGTACGCGGTGCTGCGCGGCACGGGACTCCCCCGCCCCGGCGCCACCGCCGTCCTGCTGACGGCGTCCGTGGCGCTGGCGCTGACCCAGACCGCTCTCATGTACCCCTGGTTCGGCGTCGGCCCGGTCTGGGGGCCGCCGCTCGCCGCCGCGGCCCAGGGGGCGGCCGCCGCACTCGTCCTGGCCTCCGTCCGCGGTCGCGCGGTCGCGTGGGCGGCGGCCGCCCTGTGCGCGGTGGCCCTGCTGCGCCTGCCGGTCGCGTGGGCGCCGGAACCGGCCGTTCCCCGCGCGGAGGCGGCGCACCACGAGCCGGCGGCCGTCGGCCTTCCGCACGGGGACCCGCGGGAGACGGCGGAACAGCCCCGAATTCGTCACCATGAGTGAGGAGGAGTATCCCTGGGTGACAAAAAGAAAAGGGGGCGTGTATCGGAAGGAGCTCCGTTCCGAGGAGTTGCGGCGGGGAGCGCCCGGACGCCGAAACATGGCCAAGGTCAGTAATGGCCCTGACCAGGACGCTCTTGTGTTCGAGCGGCCCCTCTCCCCGGTCGGGGCCCGTTCGCCGAGGATTCCGTCGCACCGCACCGGTACCGTGGTCACTGTCCCGGAAGGCCCCTGACCCCCTCCCCGGAACGACCCCCCTCGGCAGTGACCGCTTTCGGTCACCTGCCGTTCGCGCCCAGGGGTGGAGGGCCTTGCCGGATTACAGTGAGAAAGCTTCAGAAAACGGCGGCGAGCACCGCAAGGCGCGGCGGCAGGGCCTTTCTTGGATAGATTGGCCGCGCATCGTCCCCCACCGCCAGAAGGGATGCGCCCCTATGCCCACTCCCGGCCGTAGCACCGTCGGCCGTTACGAGCTGCGCGAACGACTCGGCGCGGGCGGAATGGGCACGGTGTGGCACGCCTGGGACCCCTCCCTCCAGCGCGACGTGGCCGTCAAGGAGGTCCTCCTCCCCGAGGGCATGGACCCGCAGGACCGCGCCGAGGCCCGTGCGCGCACACTGCGCGAGGCGCAGGCGACCGCCAGGATCACCAACACGTCGGTGGTCACCATCCACGACGTGCTCGAACACGACGACAGCCCCTGGATCGTCATGGAGCTGCTGAGCGGCGCGTCGATGCAGCACCACCTGGACCGCCACGGTCCGATGCCGGTGGAGCAGGTCGAGGAGGCGGCGAGGTCGCTGCTCGGCGGCCTGAGGGCGGCGCACGCCGCGGGGGTCACCCACCGCGACGTCAAGCCCGCCAACATCATGCTCACCGACGACGGCCGTACGGTCCTGACGGACTTCGGTATCGCGAACGTCGACGGCAGCGCCGCCCTCACCCAGACCGGCGTGTACATCGGCTCGCCCGAGTACATGGCGCCGGAGCGGTTCGAGGGTGAGCGCGCCCTGCCCGCGTCCGACCTGTGGAGTCTGGGCGTCACCCTGTACTCCCTGCTCGAGGGGCACACCCCGTTCAAGCGGGACAGCATCACGGGGATCATCAGCGCGGTGCTGACCGCGCCGATGCCGCCGCCGCTGTCCGTGCCGGGATACGGCGAGGACCCGGCGAGCGCGCCGCTGAGGGCGCTCATCGGGGCGCTGCTCGACCGTGACCCGGCCCTGCGTCCCGACCCGGCGGAGGCCCTGGCCCTCCTGGCCCGGGAGAGACGGGCGTACACGGGCGGCGCGGACCCCGCCCCGGACACGGGTCCGCAGAGCGCCCCGGGCGACGATCCCGCGCACGGCCCCGGCGGCGCCGGCGCGGGCGTGACCCGGTGGCAGGAGTCCGGCCCGAGCGGCGCCTACCCAGCGCAGCGGCAGCCGACCGGCGGCCACGCGGCCTTCCCGGACACCCTGAGGCCCGGGGCCCCGGGCGGCCCCACGGTGCCCGGCGTGATGGGGATCCCGTCGGTGTCCGGTGGTTCGGGGCCCCAGGAGCCCCAGGGGCCGCCCGCGCACACGGGGGTGTCGGGCGGCCACCCGGCACACCGGCCGAACCCCGCGGGACCCGCCGCGCCCGGGGCGCACGACACCCCGCACCCCATGACGGCGCCCGGCCGCCCGTACCGGCAGCAGCCGGCCGGGCGGTACGGGGCGCAGGCCCCGCACGCGCCCGCGGCGCCGGGGACCGGGCACTTCACCCTGAACGGGAGGCCCGCCGCCCCCGGGCACGGCTCCGGTCGCGCCGGTTTCGCCCCGGGGAGCGGTGCGCCGCCGGCGCCCGGGGGCCGGGGGACGTGGGCGCACGGCGCGCCCGCGGCGGGCAGGCCGGTGCAGGTGCTCGTCGCGGCGGTGATGCTGGCGCTCAACGCCGCCTACCTGCTGTTCCTCACCGTGCTGTTCGCGGCCGAGGCCGTCAACGGGGGCCCCACGGGCTGGGGCACGGTACTCCTCCTGGGCCTGTGGGGGTCCTACTCGGTCATCGGGGCGGCCGGGGCGGTCCTGCGCTCACGCCTCGTGTTCGGGGCGGTGGTGATCGTCCAGGGCATCGCGGCGATCGGGTTGTTCTTCGGCCTGTTCTCGGTGCTGATCTACAACCCGGAGCAACTGGCGTTCTACGTGCTGCTGCTGGTGTTCAACGTGGCGATCGGCGGCCTGCTGCTGCTCCCGCAGCGGGTGCGGTCCCACTTCGGGTTCGGCGGGGGCGTCGCCTGAGCGGGTCCGCGACCGCGCAACGCCTCATTCGGGGGCGGTGAGCAGCCTGTCGGCCGTGAGCATGCGCTCGACCCGCTCGTCGCGCACCCTGCGGGCCGACTCGGCGGTGGCGCACAGCTCGGACACGTCCGCCGAGGCGGTGCCGAGGAACCCGGCGGACACCCGGTGGTCGACGTAGTCGGCGGTGGAGTCCACCGCCTCCTGGCACTGCTCCCACTCCCGGTGGGCGGCCACCGCCTGCTCGACCAGGACCCCGTACGCGGTGATCTGGGCGACCCGGGCGCGGACCGCGTCCTCGACCGCGCCCAGGTGCTCCCGCTGGGGTCTGAGCGCGTCCCGGACCCTGGGCGACGACGCCCGCTGCCACCGGCGCGCGTGGGCGCGGCGCAGCTCCCGCTGCCGGGCGAGGAGGGAGGCGATCCGCCACTCCTGCTCGCGGAGGACCGCCAGCGCCCGGTCGGTGTCCAGCGCGTCCGCACCGAGGTCGGCCCGGGCGTCCGACACCAGGTCGATCGTGCGCTGCACCTCCGCGACCAGGGCGCGGTCGGCCTCGGTGAGGTCGTCGGACAGGACCACGAACTGCTGTCTGGGCCCCTCCACCGTCCGTCCGGCGCCCGACGTGAGGGCGTCGGCGGCGACCATGGCGACGAGGACGCCGAACAGCGCCCAGGGCATGCCCGGGAACGGGTCCTGCGGGACGACGTCCGTCAGCCACACCGGGGCGGCGGCGACGGCGCCGGCCCCGACGAGGGCCCCCGTGGCGCGCACCGCGGGGCGGGCGTCCCCGCGGCAGGCGAGGGCGGCGACATAGGCGACCAGGCTGATGCTGACGATCACCATGCCCAGGTACCAGCCGGCGGTGAACAGGGCCAGTGCCGTGGTGAACCCGACCCCGAGCAGCTGGACGCCGCCCTCCCTCAGGCGGGCCCGGCGCCCTGCCGACCCGGTGTCGTACCGGCGCGGGAAGCGGTCGGGCGCGCGCGCCTGCCAGGTGACCTCCTCCCGCAGCTCCTCGGGCAGGGAGGGGTCGATGACGGGTCGCGGCCGGATGACGTCCTCACTCATGGGCGGTCCCTCGTGAGTGGTGGGTCTGTCGGGAGGCGGGGCGGGGGCGGGCACCCGGGGAGGAGCCCGACAAAATAGGAGATGCCCACCCCGGGGCCGCCCCGAACCTGCCGCCCGGGACGCCTTTGCCGCGCCCGGCGCCCGGCCCGCGGGGGGCCGCCGCCACCTGCGGGTCCCGTCCGCGACGCGGACCCGTCAGACCGGTTCGTCGTGTCCGGCCGCCACCAGGTCGTCCTCCTCCCCCGGGCGCTGCCGGGTGGGGTTGGTGTCGAGCCAGCGCAGCAGCCGGTCGGAGACGAGGTCGACGCCGATCCGCCCGGCCCGGCCGTCCAGGTCCCGGAACAGGCACTCGCCGTTGCCCAGGTTGCGCAGCACCGCGAGGTGGTCCTCGGTGGGGTCGACCCCGAGCAGGGCCATGACGCTCTCCACCTCGAAGCGCTCGCTGGAGCGGAACGCGAACACCGAGGAGAGGCAGTTGGTCACCTGCTCGTTCAGGAGGTCCCCGGCGTTCTGGGAGACGAGGATGAGCGCCGTGTTGCGGGAGCGGCCCATCCGGGAGACCTCGGGGACGAGCTTGGCGCCCTCGGGGGTGGAGGTGACCGCCCACGCCTCGTCCAGGAAGATCGCCTTGGGCAGGTGGCGGTCCAGGCCGTTCATCAGGCGGCGGGCGAACTGGGACACCAGGTAGAGCAGGGCGACGGAGAGCCTCTGCTCGTAGGAGTAGTCGTCGCGGCCCACACCGGAGTCGGGCAGGGTGAGCCCGCCCAGGGTGAACACGGTGGTCCAGCCCTCGGTGTCGATCTGCGTCTCGCCCTGCGGGTCGAAGCACAGCGAGGCGAGCCGCATCTCGGACATGGACTGCAGGACCGCGCCCAGGTTGCGGGAGGCGGCTCCGGGCGAGGAGACGAGGTGGTCGACGACCTTGGCGAGGGAGGGGCGGGGCTGGTTGGCGACGGCGGCCACCGCCTGGATCATGGCGGACTCGCGCTCCTCGCTCATGCGGGGCAGCAGGAGCCGCAGGGTCTCGGTGGCCATGGTCTTCTTGGCGGCGAGGTCGTCGCCGAAGGCGAACGGGTCGAGCAGCCCGGGCTGGGCCGATCCCAGCGACATGATCCTGGCCTTGCGGCCCCGGCGCCGGAGGAGCTCCACGAGCGACTCGGCGTCGCCCTTGGGGTCGATGGCGGCGACGGTGACGCCGCGCAGGGCCAGCTGGTAGATGAGCAGGAGCGCCAGGGTGGTCTTGCCGCCGCCGGGCTCGCCGGTGATGGCGATGGCGGTGGGGCGGTTGCGCGCGGCGGCGACCATCGGGTCGAAGTGCACGATGGAGCGGGCCCGGCCGATGCTCTCGCCGATGTAGGGGCCGACCCAGCCGCCCCCGCTGCGGTCGACGCGGTCCCCGACCTCGACGGTGGCGGTGGGCATGCCGCCCGCGATGGTGCGCAGGGGCTGGCGCTGGGCGTACGCCTGGAGCCGGATGCGGTCACCGGGCAGGGACTCGTTGAACAGCGAGAACTGGTCGCCGGTGGAGTTGATGACGTCGATGCCGATGTCGCGGTAGTGCTCGACGACGGCCTCGACCTGCTGGACGAGGAGGCGTTCGGTGGGCGCGGACACCATGAGCCGGTGCCAGCCGTAGACGAAGGGCAGCCGCTCCTTGGTGATGCCGTGCTCCAGCATGCGGGCGGCGTCGATCTGCTCGGCGAGCGCGATGGGCGCCTCCACCCCTGCCTCGCGGATGTGCGCGTCCATGTCGCGGGCGTGCGCGAGCTTGCGGCCGACGTCCTTGGAGGCCTTGGCCGGCGGGATGAGCTTCATCCGCAGGGACACCTCGACCGGGAAGGGGAGCGCGTCGGCGTGGTGCAGCCACGGTTCGCCGTCCGGGAAGGGCATCAGGTCGGGGAAGCGGGCGAACGACAGGAACGCGACGTAGGTGGAGCCGGAGGGCTGTTCGAGGCGGAGCATGGAGCGGCCGTTGTGGACGACCCCGTCCACCAGCGCCTCGATCTCGCCGCGCCCCCAGGTGCGGCGGCCGGCGGCGGAGGGCCTGACCTCCTCGGCGGAGCCGCTGACCGAGTGTCTGACGAGCCACGCGATCTCGTCGGAGGTGGCGTGGCGCGCGTGGAGGGAGCTGGCCGCCAGCGCGCGGCCGAGCCGCTCGGACTGGTCCGTCCAGCGGGCGATCTCCTTGTCGTCCACGGCGTCGTCGTTGATGCCGAGGACCTCCTCGGTGCGCTGGTAGGCGCCGAACACCTGGGAGAACAGGCCGAGGCCGGTGCCGGAGCCGCGCAGGCCGAGGCGGACGCCGAGGTAGACCTCCTTGGTCCAGAAGTCCTTGGCCCACACGTGCCGGTACATCTCGTCGAGGTAGTCGTACCAGCCGGGGCCGGAGTCGGAGGTCCCGTCCAGGCTGGTGGCCCACTGGGCGGCCGGGTAGGTGCGGTGGGCGACGCGCAGGTGGACCTCGGCGTCGTTCATGCGGATGGCGGCGAGGGCGATGGTGATGTTGGTGGCCAGGGCCTGGCGTTCCTCGGGGGTGGTGAACTCGTACGACACCGTCGGGAGCCGGAAGTAGGCCCAGGCCTCGCTGTCGCTGAAGAGCACGCGGTCGTCGAAGTAGCGGACCGTGAGGCGGGTCGCGCCGCGGGTCCCCCTGGTACCGGTCATCTCTGAGCCCTTCTGGTCGCGTCGCGTGTCGGGGTGCGCCCGGACGGCGGACGCACCCGGGCCTGCCGCCTGTGCCACCCTCCATAGTGGAGCATCGTGCCGGGGCCGTAGAAGCGGACGGGGTTACGGCGCGCCAGAATCCCCGCGAAAACGTGACTCGCGCCCGTACGGGAGGGGCCCGTCCCCCCGCTGCGGGGGGACGGGCCCGGAGAGGGGAACCGCGGTCACGCGGCGGCGGTCGCCGTTCAGCAGGCGGAGTCGAGGGTGCCCTGGATGGAGGACTTCTCCGCGGAGGTCACGGTGAGGTCGTACACGTACTTCACGTTGATCCAGGACTTGACGTAGTCGCAGTGGACGGAGGTGTTGGTCGGCATCCACTGGGACGGGTCCTTGTCGCCCTTGGAGCCGTTGCTGGACGGGGTGGCGAGCCACAGCTGCGAGCTGGTGACGTCGTTGGCGAAGTCGGCGCGCCGGGACGTGGACCAGTCGGCCGCGCCGGTCTTCCACGCCTCGCTCAGCGGCACCTGGTGGTCGACGCTGATGTCGGACGGCTCGTCGTACACCCAGGAGTCGTCGAAGGCGCTGTACCAGCTGCCGGAGGTCGGCTGGCAGTCGTCGTCGGTGACCACGTCGTGCCCGTCGCGGAGCAGGACGACCTGGCGGGCGGTACAGGGGCTGTCGACGACGTTCCAGTGCGGGAAGAGGCTGCGGTCGTAGCCGGTCTGGGGCCCCTTGGCCGCGACGGTCAGGGAGCCGAGCTGGGTACGGGCCTCGGAGGTGCTGGGGATGTTGGGCGGCAGGACGTGGTCCGCGGCGGCGGGCGAGGACCATCCGATGACGGCGGCGAGGGCCGCCGCGGCGGCGGCCGCGAGTACGCGCGGGACCGCGCGGGGGAAGGGGGTCACGTTATTTCTCCTCTTGAGCGGGTCGAGGAAACAAGGACCCCACTACTGTGGGGTAACGGCGCTTTCCGCGCCAGTCCCGGACAGGGAATTCGCACCTGTTCGGAAGTGACGTCCCCGCGTCCGCCCCCTTAATTTTGAACCAAGCTCTGTACCATATACTTGTGAACCAGATCACAAGGAAATCGCCCTGGGTGACGGCGTGTTTCGTTGTCTGTGACGGCGACACGGCCACCTGCGCGGATGTCCGGGCATGCCGACCAGGGACACCGAGGGTGACGGAGGGCAGGTGGGCCCGGAGGATCCGAACGCCGGGGGCGGACGGGGGAGCGTGCCGGGGAGAGCGCGATTATGCGTTTCAGCCCATAAGTAAAACGGTCCTACCCGGAAAAGTAAACGACAAACACGGGAGCCTTCGGCCATTCAGGAAATCCGGGTCGATATTTGTTAAGTTCGCATGTCGTAGGGAACGCCGTCTACCTCAGAGAGGACGAACCCCACGGGGACAGGCCATGACTCTCCTGATAGACATACCGACCGCGGACGAGTACCCGACCCGCAAGGCCCACGAACCCGCACTCCTGTACCGCAGGTCCCCCACCGTGTGGGGGTCTGCCGACGGCGGGCCCTTCTCCGCGGAGGAGATCGCGGACTACGACCAACGCGGCTACACCCGGATCGACTCCCTCGTCAGCGGCGAGGAGGTCCAGGCCTACCGCGCCGAGCTGGAGCGGCTGTCGTCCGATCCCGGCCTCCGGGGGGACGACCGCGTGGTCGTCGACCCCGAGTCGGGCGGCGTCCGGTCGGTCTACGCGGTGCACGAGCTCAGCGACGTCTTCGCCGAGCTCGTCAACGACCCGCGCCTGGTCGAGCGCGCACGCCAGATCCTGGGATCGGACGTGTACGTGCACCAGAGCCGCGTCAACCACAAGCCCGGCTTCGGCGGCGGCTCGTTCTTCTGGCACTCCAACTTCGAGACGTGGCACGCCGAGGACGGCATGCCACGGATGCGGGCGGTGAGCTTCTCCGTCGCCCTGACCGAGAACCACCCCCACAACGGCGCCCTGATGGCCATCCCCGGCTCGCACCGCACGTTCGTCTCGTGCGTGGACCCGGCCCCGAGCCCGCACCACCGGACCCCGCCCAAGACGCGGGGCGTCGGCGTGCCCGACGAGAGCTCGCTCTCGCTGCTCGCCCACCAGCACGGCATCGAGGTGCTGACCGGTCCCGCGGGCGGGGCGACCGTCTTCGACGCCAACTGCATGCACGGCTCCGGCGACAACATCACGCCGCACCCGCGGTCGGACGTGTTCGTGGTGTTCAACAGCGTCGAGAACGCCTGCACCGCGCCGTTCGGCTCCTCGGGGCCGCGCCCGGAGCACATCGCCTCCCGGGACTTCACCCCCGTGGGCCGCTGAGCCACCGCCGCGCGGACGGGCCCCGCTCCTGCCCGCGCGGCGGTTCGCCCTGTCCCCGTGCCGTAGCGGCGCCCGGAGCCCGTCGAGGGCTCCGGGCGCCGTTCGTCTTCCGGCCCCGGCGGCGCTCCCCTGTCGGGGAGCGCCCGGGGCCGGGCCCGGCCGCTACCGGACGAGCGCGTTGACGAGGACGCCGCCGAGCGCACCGTGGGCGCGCTTGGTGGCCGGGCGCAGGGCCCCGACGTCGATCCTGGTGTAGGACGAGCCGAGGTGGTCGTCCCACGGGATGCGGACGATGGCCCGGCAGCGCCCGCGCGCGACCCGCTCGGCGGCGTCGACGTCCTTGAGGCTGCGCTTGCTGACCCCGTTGACGACGAGCACCGAGTTGGCCCGCAGCGCGTTGTAGCCGTTGCCGTCCAGCCAGTCGAACGTCATCGAGACCGCCCGTTCGGCGTCGGCGTTGGCCGGGGCGACCAGTACCAGGCCGTCCGCGACCGGCAGCGCCCGCGCGACGCCGGTGGCCGCGGGGTCCAGCAGGGTGATGCCGTAGAACGAGCCGAGCAGGGACGCGAGCTGGCCGTAGTCGCGGTCGTCCAGGGTCTGGACGTAGGGGTCGTCCAGGGTCTGGACGACCTCCAGGCCGGTGCCCGACCGGCTGGTGTAGCCGCTCATCCGGGCGTAGTCGCCGATCGCGTCCGCGTTGGCGAGCAGGGCGGTCAGGGTCTCCGGGGTCTGGGCCCCGACCCTGCGGGAGAGGCCGTTGGGTCCGGGGTTGACGTCGACCGCGACGACCAGGTCGTCGCGGTGCGCGGCCAGGGTGTGGCCGATCATCAGGGTGGTGACCGTCTGCCCCGCCCCACCGGTGCACCCCAGGACCACGAGGCTGCGCGAGCCCTCCAGCGGGGTGCGCAGCCGCTCGATGTCGCTGGGGGGCAGGTCCGAGCGGACGGGCGCCGCCCCGCCGGTGACGACCTTGGCGAGGCGTCGCCAGCCCCGGGTGCCGCCGGACTCGCTGCCGCCCGGCTCGCCGCGGAGGGGCTCCTCCGGCTCCCTGACGGGCTCGGAGGGCCGGGGCCGCTGTGACGGGACGCCGTTGGGCGTGTCGCCCAGGCTCTCCTGCTCGCCCGTGCCGTGGTCGAGTTCCAGCTGGGGCCGGGGGTCCCGGGCGGACGGCTCGGGCTCGTCGCCCGGGACGGGCTGCCCGAAGAGCTGGCCGAGCTTGCGGGCGTTCTGGGCGACTCGGTGGAAGACGCCGTCACCGGGGTCGGCGCCGTCCGCGGACCCCGGGTCCGGGCGGGGGTCCTGCCCCGTGTCGGGCGCCCCGGCCCCGTCGCCGGCCTCCCGGGCCGCGTCGGCGGGCGCGGCGGTGCCGGGTCCGCCGGGTTCCCCCGTCTCCCGCGACCACAGGTCCTCGGATCCGGGGCCCTCCGCCGCGAGGGCGTCGGCCATGCTGGGGTTGCCCCTGGGGTCGCGGGCGGCGCTCTCGTGCCCGTCCGCGTCGGCGGGGGCGTCCCGCTGATCCGGTGCGGAGGTGTCCTCCCGGGCGGGCGGCACGTCCTCCGCCGCGCCGGTGGCGCGCATGGTCCACCTGGTCCGCGGGGCCGCCTCGGCGGCGGCCTCCGCCCCGGAACCGGCCGCCTCGGAGCGGGCGATCTCGGAGCGGGTCCCCGCCGGGCGTACGCCGTCGGCGCGGCCGTCCTCCCCGCGCCCGGCGTCGCGGACCGCGGCCGCGCGGCGGCGGGCCAGGGCCGCGGCCTCGGCCTCCTCCAGGTCGGAGACCGTGCGCCGGCGCGCCGTTCCCGTGCCGGGGTCCGCGCGCACGTTGCGGTCGGCCCGCTCCGGTTCGTCGCGGACCTCGGCGAAGCTGACGAGCTCGCCGGTCCCGTGGTCGAGCTGGGTGGGCGGTTTGGCCCCCTCCTCCGGGGCGTCCGGCTCCGGGACCGCCTCCGTCGGCCCGGCCGTCTCCGCCTCCTCCGGTTCCGGCGCGCGACGCACCGGCTCCGCGGCCTCCGTCCTGGCCGCCTCCGCGCCGGGGTCGTCGGCGGGTCCGGACACGGCGGCGCCGTCCTCGCGCAGCTCGCCGGCCGGGATGACCGGGTTGCCGCGGTCGCCGACCTTGGGCTGGTCCGGGTGGCGCTTCTTCCCGTCCTCGAACCACTCGCCGGGGTCGCGGGGGGCGTCCCGTTCGGTGGTGGGGACGGCGTCGGCGAACTTGGGACGGGGCGGCGCCGGGGTGTCCGCCGTGATGAGGTGCCGGTCGAGCACCGACATGTGCGCGTCCCACTCCGGTCCCCGGTCCTCCGGCTCCTCCTCCGGCCTCCGGGGCATGGCGTCCTGCTCGCCGGTGCCGTGGTCCAGTTCCGGGGCGGGGACCGCGGCCGCGGTGCGGGCCGCCCCGGCACCGTCCGCGGCGTCGGCCGCGGGCCCCGTTCCGTGAGGCTCCGGGGGGCGCGGGATCCGGGTCTGCGCCTGCTCCCGTGCGACCGGGGCCTGCGGGGTCTGCGGGGCCTCGGTGACCGTGGCGGAGGCGGCCGGAGCCCCGGGTTCCGCGGTGTCGTGGGCGGCGTCGCCGGTGGCCCGCGCGTCCTGGCCGGAAGCCGGACCGGTCCCGTGTCCCGGTGCCTGCCCGGCGTCCACGCGGTCCGCCTCCGCCGGGGAGGCGGCGGCCGGGGGCAGCCACGGCACGGCGGTCTCCGCGGCGGGCCGACCGGTGGCGGCCGCGAAGCGGACCGCGTAGTCGGACAGGTCCGCGTGGTCGGCGGGGCCCTCCTCGGCCCGCTCCTCGTCCAGGTCCCACGGGGCGGCGTGCGGGCGTCCCCGGCGGCGCGGAACCCGGGGCCCCTCGGGGGCCCGGTCCCCTTCGCCGGGGGCGGGTGCGGTCCCCGCTTCGGGGAGGCCGATTCCCTGGGCCCGGACGGGGCGCTGCTCCTTGGGGCCCCGTTCGCGCACCTGCTCGGTGCGGCGCTCCTCCAGGTCCTTCGCGACCCGGATGCCCTGGGTGCGGCCGCGCAGGCGCCGCGCGGCGGGGGTGTCGTCCTGCGGTTCGGGGTCGGGGGCGGACATCACCTCCTCGGCACGGCGGCGCTCCCGTCCCGGTCCCCGGTTCCCGGCGACGGCGTCGGCGACCTCGTCCCGGCTGAGGGCGCCGGTGTCACCGAGGGAGTAGGCGTTCTTGGAGGTGAGGCCGACGGGGGTCTCGCCGGAGGAGGCGCGCAGGTTGGCGAACCACGCGTCGCTGTCGCGCTGTTCGTCGTTCTCGGTCCGGTGGACCGGCTCCTCGTCGAACGCGTCCCGTTCGCCGTCGTCGCCGCTCCCGGCCTCCTCCGGGGCGGCGGGGCGCTCCGGTCGCAGGCCCCACCCGAAGTAGTTGAGCACGCGGCGGCCGACCCCCCGGCGCGGCCCGTCGGGACCGTCCGGCGTGCCGGGGTCCCCGTGGGACCCCGCGGAGGCCTCGGACGCGTGGAACTCCTCGCCCCGGTCGTCCTCCGGAGCCCGGTCACCGGGTCGCGCGAGGGACGCGACGGCGACCGGTACGCGCTCCTCGCGCGCGGGGGCCCCGGCGTCCCCGGACCCGCCGGTCCGTTCCGGCGCGGTCCGCTCCCCCGGGAAGGCGACCCGGGAGGGCGCGGCGGGCGCGCTCACGGCGGAGGCCGGGAGCAGGGGTGCGGCGGAGACGCGGACCGGCTCGCGGTCCCCGCCCCCGGAGCCCCTTCCCGCCGCGGCGGGCGCCGGCGCCTCCTCGACCGCCGACGCGGACGCGGAGACGCGTTCGGCCAGGCCGGGCAGCGGGGGCGCGGCCGCGGGCACGGGGCGCACGGCCGTGGTCTCCTCGGCCGGGACCGCGGCGGGGGCGGCCTCCACCGCCCGGCGCCCGGCGCGGCGGCGCCTGGGTACGGCCAGGGGGCCCGCCTCGGGGTCGCGGTGCCACACGCGCACCGCCACGCGGACCTCGGAGGGCTCGTACTCGGGGGCCAGGCGGGTGTACACCCTGGCCTCGGCGAGGAAGCGCGCCTGGGAGATGAGCAGCTCGGTGAGCCGCTTGCCCTCGATGACCGGCCGCGTCGCCAGCACCGTGATCACCCCGGGGGGCACGACCCAGAGCACCAGGTGCCAGCCGTTGCCGAACGCGAAGGGCGCGTTGAGGATGCTGAGCAGGACCACCCAGAGCGCGAACACGCCCAGGGCGACCCCGAACGTGCCCACCGGGAGCGGCATGGGCAGCCGGAAATCGTAGAGCTTGTACAGCCGCTTCTCGATACGCCAGATGTTGGTGTACGTGGGCAGATCCACGTTCCCGGCCTCCCTCGCCTATTCCGTCGATACGCCCATCGCTCGGGCGAGCGCCACTGCGATGACCTCGATGATGCCGGGGACGTAGAACACGATCCCGATGAAGATCGCCAGGATGATGAACTGCGCGAACCGCGTGATCTCCCTCGTGAACAGGAAGAACACCGCCACGATGGACACGATGACGAGGAAGAGGGGCCCGAAGAAGCCGCGCAGGAAGTCGGCGAGGCCCCCGGTGTCGGGGGCGTTCTCCGTCGGGGTGGTCTCGACCGCGAGGGTCAGCAGGTCGGTGGCGCCGACGGCATGGAACACGTCAGGTGTGGATGACAGCAGGGGGAGCATGTCAGGCGCCGTCCTCCGCTGTCGTGACCGGTGTGCTCATGGTTCTTCTCGTCTCCTTGCCTACTGGCCCCGTCACCCGCCGAACGAGCGAGGGGCTCCCTGGATGTCGCGGACGTGCCACTCGGAACCGGAGTCGACGACCGTGACCAGGTAGTTCTGCGTCACCCGCCCGGCTTCGGCCCCGTCGGGGGCCGGAACGCTCCACGTGACCGTCGCCGCTACCTGTCGTACGTCATCATCCCCGTTCGGGGACTGTGATGGCACCGCCATATCGGACAGTTCGACGAATTCCAGGCTGTTCTCCGGAAGTGGGGCGATGGTGACGCCCGGTTCGACGTAGCGCTCCAGGTGCGCGGGCTCCCCCGCGTAGGCCTCGAAGAAGCCCGGCAGCACCTCCGTGAGCTGTTCTGCGGCCTGCGGGTCGGTCTCGAAGGAGGCGTCCTCCGGCAGGCTCGCCCGGCTGGGCGGGGCGAGGAAGGCCGGGGCGCCGGCCACCACCAGGGAGTCCCCGTCGGCGTAGACGGGCACGTCCAGGCGCATGGGTTCGCCGTTGACGTCGGCCCGCACGATGATCGAGGCGTTGTGGTCGTCGTGGACGTCCACGGCGACGACGGTGAGGTTGTCCCCGGTGAGGCTGTCGGCGGGGACCTCGAGTCCGGCCGCCTCGCCCTCGGGGACGAACGCCGCCAGGGCCGACAGCCGCGCCTCGGTGTCGGCGGTGTCGAGGTAGGCGTCGGCGAACCGGAGCCCGAAGGCCGCGGCCGCCGTCTCCGGGTAGGCGGGCTCCTCCGCCTGCTCGGGTTCCTCGGACGCCGCGGGCAGGGCGAACCCCCCGCGCAGGGGGAACCAGATGCCGTTGAAGACGACGACGATGATGAACGCCCACAGGACGGCGCGTCCCACGCCGACCCACCAGCGCCCGCCCGACCCGGCACGGGGCCGTCGGGTTCGGGGGGCGTCGAACTCCATCTCGTCGCCCTCCCGGTCACGTACGGCGGTGCCGCGTCGTGACGCCTTCGCCATCCCCGCCTCCTGCACACAGTTCCGCGCCGCCCGCTTCGGACGGCGTATCCGCCACGCCCTTGTCTACCCCATCCCTATAGTGAGGCATTGTGGGGGTTGGGAGGGGCCTCCGTGACTCCGCGTTTCCCCGCCAACAGCGCATTGCGCGCAACGGTAGAACTTCCCAAAAGGTGCATACCACAGCAATGGTTCATGGAACTCAAGGTGGGGCTGTGCACGTCGGCGCAGTTTTGGTTGGACCGGAAAGCGATTAGTCACTCGGCAGGGAGCAAGTTCTGTCCTCCGGGGGCAGGAAACCGTTGACGGGATGTAACCGGGATCTCCTTCGGGAGGATCCGAACCCCCTCCGAGGACCCCGGGGACGCCACCGCGGCCCCACCCCTCCCACCGCCCCCGCACGCACAGCGCCCCCGCGGCGGGCGCCCCGGGGCCCACTCGGCACGGTGCGGTGCGGCGCCTAGGATGGCGCGATGCTCCCCCGCCGCCCCCTCGCACGGGCCCTGCTGGCCCTCTACACCGCGCTGTCCGCCGTCCACCTCGTCGTCCAGTGGTACGGCGCCGACGACTGGTCCCGCCCGACACAGGCGCTGCTGATGCCCGTCCTCGCCGCCGTCCTCCTCGCAGAGGCCCCCCGGCCGGGCGCACGCCTCGCGGTCCTGGCCGCGACCGCCCTCGGCCTCTCCTGGCTCGGCGACACCGCGCCCGCACTGGCCTCGGGCGACACCGCGTTCCTGCTGATGGTGGGGTTCTTCCTCGTCGCGCAGGTCGTGTACGCCGTCGCCTTCGCGCCCCTGCGGTCGGACAGCGTCCTCCACCGCCGCCGGGCGCTCCTCGTCCCCTACGCCGGAGCCGTGGGGGCGCTGACCCTGGCCTGCGCCCCCGGCGCGGGAGACCTGCTGGTCCCGGTGCTCCTGTACGGACTCTGCCTGGGGGCGGCGGCGGTCCTCGCCACCGGGGTGCACCCGCTCGCGGGGGCCGGCGGGGCGCTGTTCCTCGTCTCCGACGGCCTGATCGCCCTCGGGGCGTTCGTCCCCGGGTTCGGCCTCCCCGGGGACGGCTTCTGGGTGATGCTCACCTACACCGCGGCGCAGGCGCTGCTCGTGCTCGGCGTCCTGGCCCGGCTGCGGACACCGGACCGGACCGCCCCCGTGCCGGGCGCGGCGCCGGCCGACAGCGCGTGAGGGGCCGCGCGCCGCCGCGGTCACGGCGGTGCGCGGCCCCTCACGGGTGCCGCGGGGTCCCTGGTCCGGTCAGACGTTGAAGCGGAACTCGACCACGTCGCCGTCGGCCATCACGTACTCCTTGCCCTCCATGCGGACCTTGCCCGCGGCGCGGGCGGTCTGCATGTCGCCCGCGGCCACGAGGTCGTCGTAGGAGACCACCTCGGCCTTGATGAAGCCGCGCTGGAAGTCGGTGTGGATGACGCCCGCGGCCTCGGGGGCGGTCGCGCCCTTGCTGATCGTCCAGGCGCGGGCCTCCTTGGGCCCGGCGGTCAGGTAGGTCTGGAGCCCGAGGGTGTCGAAGCCGACCCGGGCGAGCTGAGCCAGGCCCGACTCGGACTGCCCCAGGGACTCCAGGAGCTCCTGTGCCTCGTCGTCGTCCAGCTCGGCCAGCTCCGCCTCGATCTTGGCGTCGAGGAAGATCGCCTCGGCGGGGGCGACGAGGGCCTGGAGCTTGCCGCGCAGCGCCTCGTCGGCGAGCTCGTCCGTGTCGAGGTTGAACACGTAGATGAACGGCTTGACCGTGAGCAGGCTCAGCTCGCGCAGCCGGTCCAGGTCGATGCCCTCGGCGGCGGACAGCGACGTGCCGCCGTCCAGGACCTCCTGGGCCTGCCGGGCGGCCTGGAGCAGCTCCTGGGCGCCCTTGTCCTTGGCGTTGCGCTTGGCGTCCTTCTCCAGGCGCGGGAGCGCCTTCTCCAGGGTCTGGAGATCGGCGAGGATCAGCTCGGTGTTGATGGTCTCGATGTCGCGGGAGGGCTCGACGTCGCCGTCGACGTGCGTGACGTCGGGGTCGTCGAAGGCCCGGATCACCTGGCAGATGGCGTCGCTCTCGCGGATGTTGGCGAGGAACTTGTTGCCCAGGCCCTCACCGGTGGAGGCGCCGCGCACGATGCCCGCGATGTCGACGAAGTCCACCGTCGCCGGGAGGACCTTGGCCGAACCGAAGATCTCGGCCAGCTTCCCGAGCCGGCCGTCGGGCACGCCCACGACCCCGACGTTGGGCTCGATGGTCGCGAACGGGTAGTTCGCCGCCAGAGCGTCGTTCTTGGTCAGGGCGTTGAAGAGGGTGGACTTGCCGACGTTGGGCAGGCCGACGATCCCGATAGACAGACTCACAAGGCCCGAGTCTATGCGGACCGGCGGGTGGGACGGTCCCCCGCCGCCGGAAAGCGGCACCGATCACCGAAACACGCTGCACAGGGGACGCTGCTCACAGTAGGTTCGTTCAACGTCTCCGGGGACCGGGGGTGGAAACCGTCCGGGCGGCCGTGTGCCGCGCACCCGGGCACCCGCACCCCGCGTCCCCGGTCGAAACACGGCCGCTGACACGGGGGAGGCGGCATCCGGTGGACGTCCGGTCCGTGCCGGGCGGGGGCGACGAGGGCCACAGGGGCACGGTGGGCTCCTCGACCGACCCGGCGCAGCGGGCAGGCGGCACGTCCGGGGGTACCGCGCGGCGGCGCGGCCCCGCCGCGGGGGCGGCGGGGCCTTCCGCTCACCCTCCTCTGCCGCGGCCACGTTCCTGGGGGAGGACAACTGTGGTCACCGAACAACTCCGGGCGCTCGTGCGCCGCTACCCGCTCGTCCGCTTCGCGACACGGCAGATCCGCGTGCGCCTGCCCAGGCGGCTGGGCGGCCTGGACCCCGCGCACGTCCCGCCGTGGAGCCGCAGCTTCACCTTCGCCCTCCCGCGACTGGCGTCGGACACCCGCGGGGCCGGGCCGGACAGCCTCACCCTGCGGCTCCCCGGGGACCTGACGGTGCCCCGGCGCCTGGCCGCGTTCGGCCTGGCCCGCCACGAACCCGACAGCCTGGCCTGCTTCCTCGCCATGCTCGGCCACACGCGGCCCGGGGCGGTGCTCGACGTCGGGTCGGGGGTGGGGGTCTACTCGGTGCTGGCCGCCGCGCGCAGCAGCCGGCCCGTGTTCGCGTTCGAGCCCACGCCCGAGATCGCCTCGGCCGCCCGTGCGGTGTCGTCCTCCGCGGACCTGGGGTTCTCGGTGGTGGAGCTGGCGCTGAGCAACCACAACGGCACCGCCCACCTGCGCCGGGCCAGGAACAACGACATGTGCAACACGCTGGTGCACGCCGCCCGGGGGGACCTGTCCCACATCACCGTGGGGGTGAGCACCCTGGCCCGGTGGAGCGAGACCGCGTCCGCCGCCCCGGCGGTCGTGAAGATCGACACGGTCGGCACGGAGCCCGACGTGGTCGCCGGGGGGCTGGAGGTGCTGCGCCGGTACCGGCCGTGGATGCTGGTCAAGGTCCGGCCGGACCGGGGGGTCGAGGAGCGGCTGATGGCGCTGCTCGACCCGTTGGAGTACACGTGGTACCCGGTGAGCGGGAGGCCGCCCTACCGGCCGCGTCCGGAGATAGCCGGACGGGCCTCACCCGCCACGGAGCGGATGTGGCTGTTCACGCCGCAGCCGGTCCCCGCCGGTTTCTGGACGTCGGTGGCCGGTTGGCGCGAGGCGCTCGCGGCCTGCTCCCCGGACTCCAGGAGCGCCTGAGGGGCAGGCACGGCCCGCGCCGGGCCCCTCCCGGCCGCGGCCCCGCGGCGGGGCCGCGGGCTGCCCGGGAGGGGCCCCGGTCGGCTACAGCCGCGCCCGGGCCGCCCCGGCCACGGCCCTCCGGGGGGACGGCGCGCGGCCGCGCACCCAGCCGTCCAGGGCGTCGACCAGGGCCGCCGGTTCGTCGCGGTGGACGCAGTGGCCCGCCCCCTCCACGACCCGTACGGTGAAGCCGCGCTCGGCGAGCTCCCGTGCCGCCCGCGGGTCGACGGTGATGCCGTTCCCCGCGCGCAGGACGAGGGAGGGGACGGCCGGCCTCTCCGGGAGGAAGTCCCTCCCGGCGACCTCCGAGGCGACGAAGTCGAAGAACGCCGGGTCGAAGGAGGCGAAGCCGCTGAGCTCCTTCTCGACGTCGGCGTCGCTCCACCTGGGGTTGAGCTGGCGCACGCCCTCGACGTCCGCGGTGGCGAACACCCTGCGCATACGCTCACCGGCGTCGTCGGCCATGGGCGGGAGCCGGAACGCCGGGTCGACGTAGACCGCCCGGCGGGGCACGAGCCGCTCGACGGCCAGGGAGAGCGCGACCCCGCCCATCGAGTGGCCGACGACCGCGTCGAGCCCGGTGGGGAGGGAGTCCGCGAGGTCGTCCCCGAGCGCCTCGACGCTGTAGGGGCCGCGCGGACTGCGCCCGTGGCCGCGCATGTCCACGCCGAGCACGCGGTGGCCGCGTGCGACGAGTTCGGCCTCGACGGCGTGCCAGGTCCCGTGGTGTGCCATGGCCCCGTGGACGAGGGCGATGGTGTGGTCTCCGGTACCGCTGCTGTAGGTCTCCAGTCGCATGGGAGGGGGCCTCCTCGGATAGGGGGACTGCGGGGATCGGGGCCGGTGCGGAGTTCCGGCCTTCGCGTTCGGACCTCCAGGGTCTCGAAAACTTTTGCACAAGGAAAGAGGATGTCCGGATGCGGACTCGGGTCCGCGACCTCCCACCGCTCCCCGGAGCCCCGGACGGCGCCGCCGCCTCCGGACCGGTCCTCCGGGGCCGTGCGGCCGCACGGCCCCGGGCGGCGGACATGCCGGACTTGGTCGGCCTGCCCGCCGATGTCCTGCGTGGCGGGGAGACCGGGGCGCACGGCGGCTGGCACCATGTGCGCCATGGACGGTCTCGCACTCGTACTCATGCTCCTGGTCGGCCTGGCGATCGGCGTCGCCGTGGGATGGATCCTCGCCCGCGGGCGGGAGGCCGAGGCCCGGGCGGAGGCCCGGGCCGCCGAGGAGCGGGCGGCCTACGTCGAGGAGCAGCTCGGCGACCGGTTCCGCGCCCTGTCCGCGCAGGCCCTGGACCAGACCAACCAGCGCTTCCTGGAGCTCGCGGAGGGACGCCTGCGCGCGGTCAGCGCCCAGGCCGGCGGCGACCTCGACGAGCGGCGGCGGGCGGTGGAGCGCATGGTGGAACCGCTGACCGAGACGCTGAACCGGGTGGAGCGGCAGCTCAGGGAGGTGGACGCGGGACGGGTGGCCGCCCACGCGGAGCTGGCCAAGCAGGTGGAGTACGTGCGCGAGGGGTCGGAGCGCCTGGGGGAGCAGACCCGGTCCCTGGTGACCGCGCTGCGGCGGCCCGAGGCGCGCGGCCGGTGGGGCGAGCTGCAGCTGCGCCGGGTGGCCGAGTTGGCGGGGATGGGCCCCCGCTGCGACTTCGAGGAGCAGGCGGCGACACGGGACGGGTCGCAGCGCCCCGACATGGTGGTGCGCCTGGCCGGGGGCAAGAACATCGTCGTGGACTCCAAGGTGCCGCTCTCCGCGTACCTGGACGCCGTGGAGGCGGGCCGGGAGGAGGCCGCCGAGGAGCGCCTGCGCGCCCACGCGCGGCACCTCCGCACACATGTCGACCAGCTGGCGGCCAAGTCGTACTGGGCGGCGTTCACCCCGGCCCCGGAGTTCGTGGTGCTGTTCATCCCCGGCGAGGCCTTCCTGGCCCCGGCCCTGGAGCACGACCCCGGCCTGTTGGAGCACGCGATGGCGCGACGGGTCCACATCGCCACGCCGACGACGCTGATCTCCCTGTTGCGGACGGCGCAGTACGCGTGGCAGCAGGAGGCGCTGAGCGAGAACGCGAGGGCGGTGTTCGACCTCGGCAAGCAGCTGCACGAACGGCTGGGCACGCTGGGCGGGCACGTGGAGGCCCTGGGCCGGGCGCTGACCCGGACCGTGGGCGCCTACAACCAGACGGTGGGGTCGCTGGAGAGCCGCGTGCTCGTGACCGCCCGGCGGTTCGGCGAGCTGGGCCTCGTGGACGGCGAGCTGGACCGGCCGACCGGCGTGGAGGAGCGCCCGCGCACGGTGGCCGCCCCCGAGCTGTCGGGGTACGGGGCGGAGGCGTTCGGTGAGGACGGGCACGCACTCGGCGGACCGCTGCCGGACGGCCCCGCGGGGCGTGACGGGGTCCGCGGGGCGGCTCCCGGAGCGGGAGACCGGGAGGGCTCGGATTTCGACGGTATTCGGCATGTGGGTAACAAGAGCAATGGTTCGACCGGAAAAGAACCCCGAAAGAGCGTGCACGGGACATGAATCCGCAGGTCGGCGCAGGTCCGACGATCCACCCGAGGACAACTCGGGCGAGCACCTCCGGAGCGACAGAACCGCCGTGCGCCATGCTGGTGTCCCACGAGTGGGAGGCGTGTTCGCGACGGAAGGGGCAAGTGACCGAAATGGCGACACGTTCCCCGGAAAAGACGCCCTACGCTTACTAGAAGTGACACACTAAACACTGTGAGCAACACACTTGGGAGGCGAACGGCTATGCCCCCGCGGAAGGCGGACGGTCCGGAGCCCGGGCACGCACCGTACTTCGTGCGGCCCGAGGGCCGCGGCCGGGGCGCGCGGAGCGCCCGGAGGAGAGCGGGCGCCGCCCCGGGCGCCCCGGAGGGGAACCCCGTGCGCCGGCCTCCCCGCCTGACCGGTCGGGGCGGCGTCCTGGTCATCGCCGTGCTGAGCTTCGCCGGGACCATGATCGCCCAGTGGTCGGGCACCCCCGCCGTGCCGGGCATCGCCTTCACGGTCGCCTGCCTGGCGACGGCGTCCGCGGTCCGCCCCGCCGACCTGCTCTCGCTGTCGGTCAGCCCGCCCCTGGCGTTCTTCGTGGCGGTGGCCGCCGCCGAGAGCGTGCTGGCCCTGGGCAACGAGGGGTTCGCGCGGGTCCTGCTCCTGGGCCTCGCCTCGCGGCTGGCCGAGGCGGCCCCCTGGCTCTTCCTGGGCACCGCGCTGGTCCTGGTCATCGGGGTCTTCCGCGGCCTGCCCGGCAACCTCCGCGACCTGGGCGACGAGCTCAACGGCCGCGGGTAGCGCCGGGCGCGTCCGGTCGCCCCCCGGGGGGCGGGCCCCCGCTCCCCCGAGGCGCACTCCCACCGCGCACCGGTCAGCCGCCGGGGGCCCGCGCGGATCAGAAGGGCGTGTCCCCGTCCGCCGGGGGGTCGTCCTCCCGGCGCTCGTCCATGGCGGCGGCCATCTTGGCCCGGGCGCCCTCCAGCCACTGCTCGCACACGCGGGCCAGCTCCTCGCCCCGCTCCCACAGGGCCAGGGACTCCTTGAGGCTGAGCCCGCCCGACTCCAGTCGGCGGACCACCGTGTTGAGCTCTTCGCGGCTCTCCTCGTAGCTCAGCTCCGGCACGGCGGCCCCGCCGTCCTTGCCGTCGGTCTTCGTGCCCTTGGCGGCCATCTCTACTCCCCCTCGGTGGTGTCTTCGGTGTGGACGGACTCCACGGTGGCGGTCAGGCTGTCCTCGGCGAACCTCACCCGCAGGGACTCCCCCACGTCCGGTTCCGCCGCGGAGCGCACCACCGACCCGTCCGGGCGCTGCACGACGGCGTACCCGCGTGCCAGCGTCGTGGCCGGGGACAGGGCGTGCAGACGCGCCCTCGTGTGGCCGAGGCCCTCGCCGGCCCGGTCGAGCGACAGGGTGAGGCTCCGGCGGGCCCGGTCGCGCATGTCCGCGACCTGCTCCGCGAGCCGGTCGATCTCCCGGACGGGGCTGGCCAGGACCGGACGGGACCGGATGCCCGAGAGCCAGGAGAGCTCGCGCTCCAGCGCGCCCGTGAGGACCCTGCGCCCCCGGTCGCGCAACTGCCTGATGATCTCCAGCTGCTCTCCCACGTCGGGGACGGTCTTCTTGGCCGCGTCGGTGGGCGTGGAGGCGCGCACGTCGGCGACGAGGTCCAGGAGCGGGGTGTCCTGTTCGTGGCCGATCGCGCTCACCACGGGCGTGCCCGCCGCCGCGACCGCCCGCACCAGCGCCTCGTCGGAGAACGGCAGCAGGTCCTCCAGGGAGCCGCCGCCCCGGGCGATCACGATGACGTCGACCTCCGGGTGCGAGTCCAGCTCCTTCAGGGCCTCCAGCACCTCGCGGACCGCACGGTCGCCCTGGACGGCGACCTGTCGCACCTCGAAGCGGACGGCGGGCCACCGGCGGCGGCCGTTCTCCAGCACGTCGCGCTCGGCCGCGGAGTCGCGTCCGCAGACCAGCCCCACCGTGGCGGGGAGGAAGGGCAGGGGCCGCTTGCGCCCCTCGTCGAACAGCCCCTCCGCCGCCAGGGTGCGCCGCAGCTGCTCCAGCCTGGCCAGGAGTTCGCCCAGGCCCACGTGGCGGATCTCCAGCGCGCGGAGCGAGAAGGTGCCGCGCACCTCGTAGAAGTCGGGTTTGGCGTGCACGACGACGCGCGCCCCCGCCTCGGGGGACGGGCTCTGCGCGTCCAGCACCGAGGTCTGGCAGACCACCCGCACCGACACGTTCGCGACCGGGTCGCGCAGCGTGATGTAGGCCATCCGCCCCCGGCGGTTGAGCTCGGCGATCTGCCCCTCGACCCAGATCCGGCCCAGGCGGCCGATCCACTGGCCGACGGCGTTGAGGACGACTCGTACCGGTTGCGGCGTCTCGGCGGAACTCTCCATGCCCATGGCAACCGAGCCTAGGGGAGGCCGGGGACAGTTCCGGGCAGGCCGGTCGCCGGGCGCGGCCGCGCCCGGCTCCGGTCAGCCCTGCGCGTCCCCGCCCGCGGACACCGTGTTGTCGATGCCGATGTCGGTGATGTCGGGTTCGCCCTCGGCGTGGTGGACGGTGTTCTCGGCTCCGGTCACGTGGATGGACTCGGCGCCGCCGACGTGGACGGTGAGGGAGTTGCCCGTGACGGTGACCGCGCCGCACTGGCCGTTGAGGACGACCTCCGCGCCGCTGGCGGTCACGTTGACGTCGCGGCCCTCGCAGTCCTCCGTGACGCTGCCCTCGACCGACGCGATGTTGATGTCGCCGGTCCCGTCGTCGATGGTCACGCCGCCGCCCTCGTCGAGGGTCACGTCGCCGTCCTGGTTCCCGACCGTGACGTCGCCGTCCGAGTCGACGGAGACCTCTCCGTCCTCGCTTCCGACGGAGACGCCGTCGGGGTCGACGCTGACCTCCTGGTCGGTGCCGGGGATGCCGACCGAGCAGCCGGTCAGCCAGAAGGCCGCCGCAGTGAGGAGCGCAGCGGTGGAAGTCGCGGGACGCATGGTCGTAGCCCTTCGAGCGGGAAGCGCCGTGGTGCGCTCGTCAGTAGGACGTTCCCCGCCCCCGTGTGGTTCCGCCGGGTCGCGGCACAGGCGCCTGCCGGGCCCGCCGGCTGCTACGCCCCGGCTTCCAGCTTGGCGATGCGGTTGTCGTACATCTTGATGAACTCGGTGCGCCCTCCGTGCGCGACCTCGTAGGCGCGCAGGTCACGGACCTGCTCGATGCTGAGCTTGCGCAGGCGCGCGCGGACGGACGGGAGGGTGAGCTCGTCGTAGGTCGGCACGGCGAGGTCCTCGACGGCGGGTGCGGCCTCCTTGCGGACCTTCTCCAGCACCTCGTCGCTGGCGACGGTGGTGTGCGCCTCCGCGGCGGCCAGCTCCTCGGCGATGGCCGGGGCCTCCTCGGGGACGTCCTCGGTGGCCGGGACGACGGGCTCCGTGCGGACCTGGGCCCCCTCCTTCTCGGAGGTCTCCGCCTTCTCGGAGGTCTCCGCCTTCTCGGGGGTGGTCTTCTTCTCGGCGGTCCCGGACTCCGGAGCGGGGGTCGCCCCTGCCCCGGGGGCCTTCTCCCCGGGGGCCTCCGCCGACTCCGCGGCGGGCGCCGCGGCGGCGGGCTCGGGGGTCGAGGCGGGCGCCTTCTCCCCGGCCTCCGGCTCCGCGGCGGCCGGCTCCGCGGCGGCGGGCTCGGGGGTCGCGGCGGGCGCGGCGGCGGGGGCCGGGCTCCCGGCGGCGGCCTTCTCCCCGGCCGCCTCGGCGGCGGACGGGGCGGCGGTGTCCGCGGGCTCGGCGGGGGCGGCCGGCTTCTTGCGCCCGAAGATTCCCTTGGCCAGGGTGATCAGTTTCGTGGCGATCGTCGGGTTCGACATAGGACGGGGGCTCCTGGGTGGTCTCGGCGGTGGGGTCGGCGGCACGCGTCCAGCAGACCGGGCAAGGCCGAGTCGGGGCGAACCGCCTGTGACAGATGCGATGGTGAACCAGGATAGAGGAGGGGGAACACCGCGAGCAGGGGATGGGCGAACGATTTCGCCACTTCGATCCACGACCGGACACATCCTGTTGCGATACCGTCACCTTGGCCCCGGTGGGGCGCGGATATCCCCGTAACGGTGCCATCGCCCACACCAGGGTCGTACACGGACCAAGCCACCTAGGATGTACGCATGACTGCGATGACGACTGCCACGAACCAACGCCGTGTGCTCCTCGCCAACCCCCGGGGTTACTGCGCCGGTGTCGACCGCGCGGTCATCACCGTCGAGAAGGCCCTGGAGCAGTACGGCGCCCCGATCTACGTGCGCAAGCAGATCGTGCACAACACCCACGTGGTGCGCACCCTGGAGGAGCGCGGCGCGATCTTCGTCGAGGAGACCGAGGAGGTGCCCGAGGGCGCCATCGTCGTGTTCTCCGCGCACGGCGTCTCCCCCGCCGTCCACGAGGAGGCGGGGAGGCGGCAGCTCAAGACGATCGACGCGACCTGCCCGCTCGTCACCAAGGTCCACAAGGAAGCCAAGCGCTTCGCGGCGGAGGATCGCGACATCATCCTCATCGGCCACATCGGTCATGAGGAGGTCGAGGGCACCAGCGGTGAGGCCCCGGAGCACATCCAGATCGTGGAGAGCCCGGACGAGGTCCACAAGGTCCGGGTCCGCAACCCGGACAACGTCTCCTGGCTGTCCCAGACCACCCTCTCGGTGGACGAGACCACCCAGACGGTCGACGCCCTGCGCGAGAGGTTCCCGAACCTGCTCGACCCGCCCAGCGACGACATCTGCTACGCCACCTCCAACCGCCAGGACGCCGTCAAGGCGATGGCGCCCGAGTGCGAGCTGGTCATCGTGGTCGGCTCCGACAACTCGTCGAACTCGGTCCGCCTGGTCGAGGTCGCCCTGGACGCGGGCGCCGACGCCTCCTACCTGATCGACAACGCGTCCCTCATGGACGAGGCCTGGCTGGAGGGCGTGACCACGGTCGGCGTCACCAGCGGCGCGTCCGTGCCGGACATCCTGGTGCGCGAGCTGCTCGACAAGCTCGCCGGGCACGGCTACGGCTCCGTCTCCCCGGTGACGACCGCCGACGAGACGCTGACCTTCTCGCTGCCCAAGGAGCTCCGCCGCGACCTGCGCGCCGAGTAGCCCCGGCCCCTGCATGCCGAACGCCCGGCGGGTGCGCCCGCCGGGCGTTCGCCGTGTCCGGGCCCGGAACGACCTGCGGACCAGGGCCTAGCCCTCGGGGGACTCCGAGGGCTCCGCGTCCCCGTCGCCCTCCGCCGCGGGGAGGTCCTCCAGCCCCTCGGCCAGGTGGGCCAGTTCGTCGAGTTCGGCCGAACCGGAGACGACCAGGGTCACGCCCTCCTCCCGCAGGACCAGGGCGCCCCAGTCCTCGGAGTCGTAGTGCTCCCACTCGCGTCCGCCGACCGCGACCGTGCCGACCTGCTCGGCCTCCTTGACGCGCTCCGCGACGACCTGCTCGGGGTCGGCGTCGCTCTGGGTGAACATGGCGTGGCTGTCGGCCGCCGTGGCGAAACCGACGCTCCACTCGACCGGACCGCTCACGTTGAGGGTGGAGCTGGTGGGCGTCCACCCCTCGTCGGTCAGCTCGGCCGAGGGCGCCCTCACGGGGTAGTCGGCGGCCTCCCCCAGGACGTCGGCGTCCGGCCGGTAGTCCACGGTGGGGATGTGCTCGCCCGAGCGCGTGGAGACCACGAACGCCATGATCAGGACGATGCCCACGAGGATCCCGAGGGAGATGGCGTAGTTCTTGAAGGTCGCGCTGGACCGGCTGTACTCACTCATGACAGGGTCCAGCTTGCCGCAGGTCCGGGGCCTTTCCGACCCGGGGTGGGCTTAGCGGCGCGCACCCCCGGCCCCGCGGCGGCCCTGTCCGACCCCCGGGTCCGGCTGTGCGAGCGGGGTCGGCGCGGCGAGGGGCAGCCCGGCGGACGCGGGCCCGGAACGGTCCGCGGAAGACCGCCTAGGCCTCGGGTTCCGCGGTCCGGTGCCGTGGTTCGAGCCGGGTGAGCAGACCGGTGATGTCGTCGGCGAGCCTGCGCGCCTCGGCGTCGTCGCGGCGCACCACCTCGGCCACGGCCAGCAGCATGGCCCCGCTCACGACGATCAGGAGGGCCTCGTCCACCGGCTCGTCCGCCTTGCGGAACAGCGCCACGTTGCGGTCGGTCCACTGGGTGAGCCGTGACCGCAGCTGGTGGTCGAACCCGGGAGGGCCGTCACCGCTGAAGAACAGGCGGGTCGTGTCGCCCTCCTCGATGCATCCGAGGAGGTAGGCGTGCGCGGCGATGTTCATGAGCCGTGTGGGATCGCTCTCACCGCCCGCCCTGGCCTCCACGACCGCCTGGTGGGTCCGCTCCTGCTGGCGCTGCTGGAACTCCTCGTACAGGGCGAGGTAGAGGTCCGCCTTGCCGGTGAAGTGGTGGTAGAGGCTCCCGACGCTGGCCCCCGCCACCGAGACGACCTCGCTGACACCGGCCTTGGCGAAACCCACCGTGTGGAAGACCTGGGCCGCCGCCCTGAGCAGGGCGCTGCGGGTGGCCGCTCCGCGTGGGGAGACCCGCGCGGGCTTCACCAGCTTCTCCGGCTTGTCCGTCTTGTCCACTGTCACACCCTCACTCCAGTCCGGCCGCTCCGGTCCGGATCCCGCCAGAGTAGACCTTCGCGCCCTCCGGACGACCGGCTCGGGCGGCCGCGCGGGTACCCGGGGCCGCTCGGGGATCACGTCGGGTGACTACCCTAAGACCTGTCCCCCCGCCCTGTTCCCTGTCGGAAGGTGTCACGTCCATGTCGCAGCCCAGTAGCCCGTCCGCGCAGCCCGCGGCGCCCGACCGCAACCTCGCGCTGGAGCTGGTCCGCGTCACAGAGACCGCGGCGCTCGCCGCCGCCCGCTGGGTCGGCAAGGGCGACAAGATCGGCGCCGACGGCGCCGCCGTGCGCGGCATGCGGCACATGATCAGCACCGTGTCGATGAACGGCACGGTCGTGATCGGCGAGGGCGAGAAGGACAACGCCCCGATGCTCTACAACGGCGAGCGCGTGGGCGACGGCGGCGGCCACGACTGGGATGTAGCCGTCGACCCCGTCGACGGGACGACCCTGACCGCCATGGGCATGCCCAACGCCATCGCGGTGATCGCGATGAGCCCGCGCAACACCATGTTCGACCCGTCCGCGGTGTTCTACATGGAGAAGCTGGCCGCGGGCCCGGAGGCGGCGGACGTGGTGGACATCGCCGCCCCCGTCGCCGACAACGTCCGCGCGGTGGCCCGCGCCAAGGGCAAGTCGCCGCAGGACGTGACGGTGGTCATCCTCGACCGCCCCCGCCACAAGCAGCTCGTGCAGGACGTGCGCGACGCGGGCGCCCGCATCAAGTTCATCAGCGACGGCGATGTGGCCGGCGCGATCATGGCGGCCCGTGCCGGCACCGGCGTCGACCTGCTCCTGGGCATCGGCGGCACCCCGGAGGGCATCATCACGGCCTGCGCCATGAAGTGCCTGGGCGGCGTCATCCAGGGCCGCCTGTGGCCGAAGGACGACGACGAGCGCCGCAAGGCCCTCGACGCCGGGCACGACCTGGGCCGCGTGCTGTACACCGACGACCTGGTCTCGTCCGACGACGTGTTCTTCGCCGCGACGGGCATCACCGACGGCGAGCTGGTCGGCGGCGTGCGGTACGAGTCCTCGCGTGTCATCACCGACTCCCTCGTCATGCGCGGCCGCAGCGGCACCGTCCGCCAGGTGCTCAGCGAGCACCGCCTGAGCAAGCTGTCCGCGTACAGCGGCGTGGACCTCACCTCCGCGCCCTGACCCGGCGTCCCGGGCCCGGACACCCCTCGTCCGGCGCCCGGGCCCGGCGCCCGGTGGCAGGATCCCGCCGCTCCCCCGGCCGGTGGGGGCGGCGCGGGCGCCCTCTCCCCGACCGGCCGTCCGAAAGTGGCGCGGAACGCGAACCACACCGGGGTGGACAGGCATCAGACCCGGCGTTGGCTGCGCGGTCGCGCGCGAAGAATTTCCCCGTCGGAGGTCCGATGTCCCACCCCGATCCCTCACAGCAGCCCCAGTGGCAGCATCAGCCGCCCGGGCGGCCCGGGCAGGGTTTCCCTCCGCCGCAGGGCCCCGTCCCCGGTCAGCAGTACGCCGCTCCGGGTGTTCCGGGCGGCGTGCCCGGCGCCCCGGGCGGCGGTGTTCCCGGGGGCCCGCCCCCCGGCCAGTACTCCGGCGGGTACGGCCCGCCTCCGGGCGGTGGCGGCGGGCGCAACCGCTGGCTGATCCCCGCCGCGGCGGGCGTGGCGCTCGTCGTGATGGGCGGAACCGTCTGGGCCACCGTCTCCCTGGTGAGCTTCGGCGGTCCGCAGCCCGAGTCCGTGCTCCCCGGCAGCTCCGTCGCGTTCGGCAAGGTCGACCTGTCGATCGACGGGTCCCAGGCCATGGAGCTGATCCGGTTCGTCGACCAGCTCCCGGCGGAGATGACCGAGGAGATGGACGAGCCCGACGGCGACATGACGGAGCTGTTCGCGGAGGTCTTCGTCGAGGCCTTCCCCGAGTCCCGCCAGGCCGACGTGGAGGAGTGGATCGGCCAGCGCGCCGGCGTCTCCGTGTGGCCGACCGCCGACGCCGCGGCCGAGGTCGACGAGGGCTCCGGCCTCGCGATGGCGCTGGCGCTGGCGGTCGAGGACGAGCGGCGCGCCGAGGAGGAGCTGGCCTCCCTCGCGAGCGGCGACGACACCCTCCACTTCGAGATGACCAACGGCTTCGCCCTGCTCTCCACCTCCGAGGCGGCGCTGGCCGACCGGGCCGCCCAGGTGGACGAGCACGGGTCCCTGGAGGACTCCGACGTCTACTCCGGCGACGTGGCCGACGTGCCCGGCGGAAGCCTGGCCGTGGGCTGGACGGATTTCACGCGCCTCATGGAGGTGGAGGGCGTCGCCGCGGAGATCCAGAGCGGGATGGCCGCCGAGACCGGTGAGGTGAGCGGCCGGGCCACCGCGTCGCTGCGGATCGACGGCGACTACCTGGAGGCGCGGGCGGACGTCTTCGACTTCGAGGTGGACAGCGCCGACCTGGCCTGGCTGGCCGAGACGCCGGGCGCGAGCGTGGCGGCGATGGAGTCGCTGCCGGAGAGCACCGTCATGGCGTTCGGCGCCAGCGGCCTGGACACGGCTCTGACCGACGCCTACGAGAGCGACGAGATCCCGTTCCTGAGCGGCAGCGGCGAGATGCAGGAGATGGAGCGCGAGTTCAACGCCATGGGCGCTCCGCTGCCGGAGGGCTTCACGAACCTGCTGGGCTCGTCCACGGCGTTCGGCGTCACCGGCATGGACCTGGACAGCTTCTTCGGCTCGGCCTACGGCGGCGGCGAGGAGTTCTCGTTCCAGTACCGCGCGGTCGGCGGCGACGAGGGCGTCCTGGGCGACTTCGTCGAGAACGTGGCCGCCTCCGACCCGTACGCCACTCCCCCGGGTGTGGCCACCGACGGGGACGCCGTCGTCGTGGCGAGCGGCAGCAGCGCCACCGGGCGCCTGGGCGACGACCCGGTGTTCCAGCAGACCATGCAGGAGATGGACGACGCCGTGGTCGCCGGCTACTTCGACATGCGCCAGGTGCTGACGGACACCGAGGTGCAGAACCCCGCCGAGTGGGGGGCGATGGGCCTGGCCGTGAGCGTCACCGAGGAGGGTCGGCGCAGCGGCGTCGAACTGCGCTGGTCCCCCAGCGGCGGCGGCGAGTGAGCCGGCGCGCGCCCCGGTAGGGCGCGCGGGGCGGCAGGACGGACGGCGCGGGAGCCCCTGGGGACGGCCCGCGCCGTCCGCGTGCCGCAACCCCCCCGGGGGACGGGGCGGCCCGCGCCCCGTCCGGGGTGTTCTCAGCCGACGACGCGCCGTCGCATCTGGAAGCCTGCCAGGAACCACATCAGCACGATGAACCCCAGCAGCACCCCGACGTGGAGGAGCGCCGCACCGGCGCCGAGCCCTCCGAACACCGAGCCGCGGATCAGCTCGACCGCGTGGTAGAGCGGGTTGGCCATGGCGGCGTTCTGCACCCAGGCGGGCAGCTCCGTGAGCGGGAAGAACGTGCCCGCGACCAGGAACAGCGGAGTGAACAGGCCGCTGAACACGTAGTCCATGGACCGCACCGACGTGATCACCGCGGAGATCCAGATGCCGAAGAGCGCGAACGCGAACCCGGCCAGGAACGCGATGAACGGCACCAGGAGCATGCCCGGGCCGGGTCGGAGCCCGAAGCCGACGGCGACCAGCAGGGGGACGCAGCCGTACACGCCCGAGCGCATCGCCAGCCACAGGGCCTCGCCGGTGACGAGCTCGCGCACGTCCACCGGGGCGGCGAGGATGCCCTCGTAGGTGTGCAGGAAGCGCCGCTTGATGAAGGTGTTGATGACGGCGGGCATCATCGACTGGAACATCACGGACACCGCCACGATGCCGGTGCCGAGGAAGTCGATGTAGCTGAACCCGGCGAGGGTGCCGATGAGGGCGCCCATCCCGAATCCGAAGCAGAGCAGGTAGAGGGTCGGCTCGACGACGGCGGCGAACGTGGTGGCGCGCCAGGACTGGCCGTACAGGATCCACTCGCGGGCGACGACGCCGATCACGGCGTCGGCCTCGATCCGTCCGGGGCGCGCGTGGACCTCGGGCCGGGCGTCGTCCCTGGCCCGGTCGTGCTGGATGCTCATTCGACGCTCTCTCCGGTCAGGGTCACGAACACGTCCTCCAGGGTGCTGGCCCGGCGGTGGGGGGTCCCCAGCCGGTCGCGGAGGGAGTCGGGCAGCTCCTCGGCACGCAGGACCGACAGGGTGACGCCGGTCCGGCGGGTGGTGAAGCCGTGCTCGCGGACGCGGCGTTCGAGGACGTCGGCGCCCTCGTCCCCCGGGGTGTACTCCTCGACGGTGGAGCCCGCGTACTTGGCGACGAGGTCGGCGGGGGTGCCGCGCTCGACCACCGCGCCCTTCGCCATGAGCGCCACCTCGTCGGAGAGGCGTTCGGCCTCCTCGATGTAGTGGGTGGACATCAGGACGGTGACGCCCTCGTCGCGCAGCGCGGAGATGACGCCCCACAGGTCCTGGCGCACCTGCGGGTCGAGGCCGACGGTGGGCTCGTCCATGAGGACGAGCTCGGGTCTGTGGAGGAGGGCGCGGACGATGAGGAGGCGGCGGCGCATGCCCCCGGACAGGTCGTCCACGAGCGTGTCGCCCCGGTCGCCGAGCTGGGCGAGGCGCATGGCGCGGGCGACCGCCTCCTTGCGCCGGGCGCGCGGAACCCGGTAGAGGAAGGAGAACATCCGCAGGTTCTGCTCGACGGTGAGCTCCTCGTCGAGGTTGTCGTGCTGGGGGACGACGCCCATGCGGGCGCGGGCCCACTTGGACTCGGCGGGGATCGGGTGCCCGAGGATGCGGATCTCGCCCTCGTCCGCGAGGGACTGGGCGGTCAGCATCTTCATGGTCGTGGACTTGCCCGCGCCGTTGGGGCCGAGGAGTCCGAGGACGACGCCCTGGGGGACCTCCAGGTCGAGCCCGTCGACGGCGGTGAGCGTTCCGAAGCGCTTGACGACGCCGCGGAGCAGCAGTGCGGGCACGTCCGGCGGGGGTGTGTCGACGGGGGTGGAGGACGCGCTCCCGGGCAGGCGGCGGCCGGGCACAGGTGTGGTCATGGCCCAACCGTAGGCACCGGGTGCCCGGAATTCCAACGGGTTTACGCCCGCCGCGCGGACGCCGCACGGCCTGTTCGCGCGCCCCCGGAGGCCGGGCGCCGCAGGCGGGGGCCGCCCCGGCGACCCCCCGCGCCGCGCCCGCCCCGGGGGCCGCGGAAAACCCGTTGCGCCCGCTCGGAGCCCCTGCCTACCATCGTCACTTCCGGGCCGGGGAGCCCGGAACCGGAGACGATTCCCGGGGGCCGACGCCCCACGGGTCAAGGACAGGTGTTGATGAACCGGAACGCGCCGAGCGCGCCTCACATCCCTGCGGGCCCCCGCACCGTCTGACGCGGCGCCCCTTCCGTCGAGAAGCGCTCGGCCTGCTCCTGCTGCCTCGTACCACTTCCAGCAAGGAGTTCCGGGTGTCCACCACCGATTCACCGTACGAACCCAGTCCCACCCTGCGCACCAGCACCTTCACGTGCCTGCGCTGCGGCCTGTCCGTGTCCGCCCTCGCGCCCGGGGGAGAACGGCGCGACCACTGCCCGAGCTGCCTGACCTCGCGCCACGTCGTCGACCAGGTCCGGGGCGGCCGCTCCGACTGCGGCGGGCGCATGGTCCCCGTCTCCGTCGCGGTCGTGCGCGACGGGGCCTGGATGCTCGTCCACCGCTGCACGCTGTGCGACGAGCTGGCCGGGAGCTCCGTCTCCCGGGACGACAACCACCTCGTCCTCATGAGGATCGCGGTGCGGCCCCTCGCCGACCCGCCGTTCCCGCTCGACCTGTTCGGGGAGGTGTGAGCGTGGGACGGCGCAACGTGCGTGACCGGCGGCCCCAGCGGGCGAAGACCGTCCGGCACGCCGCCGGCGAGTCCGGGTCGTTCCGGTGCGCGGGGTGCCGTCTGGAGGTCCCCCTCGCCGCACCGGGGACCAGCCACCGGAACCACTGCCCGAACTGCCTGGCCAGCCTGCACGTGGACCGCCGGATTCCCGGTGACCGCGCCGCGGACTGCCGGGGCAGGATGGTCGCGCTGAGCCTCTCCTCGCGTCCCGACGGGGAGTGGATGCTCATCCACCGCTGCGTTCGCTGCGGCGAACTCGGCTCCAACCGCGTGGCCGGGGACGACAACCCCCGCGCCCTGGTCCGGTTGGCGGTCCGCCCGCTCGCGGCCGCCTCCGACGCGGTGGCGAGGCGGGTGCTGCTCCGCCTGTAGGGGCGGCGCCGACGGGGTTCCGGAGGCGCCGTGGGCGGGTCCGGCCGGGAACAGGCCGGCCCGCCCGCGGCTCCCGGGCCGGCCGGCCCGCGTGCGCCTCTCAGCCGTCCAGGGGCGTGAAGGGGTCGGGGGTCCCCGCCGTCCACCGGTTCAGGTGGGCGACCCCGGTCTCCAGCGTGACCCCGTCCCCGGTGCGCCGGCCGCGTTCGACGACGTAGAAGCGACCGTCGTCCAGGGAGACCAGGCCGTACTGGCCTCCGGTGTCCCAGCCCCGGACCCCCGACTCCCCGTGGAGCATGCCGTCCCGGCGCAGCGGGAGCAGCAGGCCCTGCTCGTCGTCCTCCTGGCCGCGGACCGTGCCCCGCACCGGGGGCCGGGAGCCGTCGACCACGAAGAGGGAGTAGTTGGGGAAGTGCGGCTTGACGCCCTCGTAGACCGCCATGAACCAGTCGCCGGTGCGCGCGTCGTACTCCAGGTTCTGCACGCCGTAGGTGGTGTTTCCGGTGTACACGAAGTACTTGCCCCCGACCCGGGGCGGGCCGCTGGTGTGGGGGGCGTCCTGGTCGAGCGGGCGCTCGTACCGCCTCCACGAGGAGGTGTCGTACTGGAGCAGGACCTGGTGGTCGTTGTCGGCGCGCCCGGGGTGGGAGTAGACGCCGTAGGCGACCGTCAGCACCTCGCGGCCGCCGCCGCGGCCGAACTCGGGGCCGAAGGCCACCCCGTCGATGCCGCTGGACCCGTAGCGGTGGTCGGCCGTGTCGGCGACGTTGCCGTCGAACACGCCGTCGCCGTCCATGTCCGCGGTGTAGTCCTCGACGACCTCGTCCAGGTGGACGGTGGTCAGGACGCGGTCGTCCTCCGCGTCCATGCCCGGCCGCGTGATGCGGTCGCCGTCGAAGATCGCGATGTAGAACGCCTCGGCCGCCTTGTACTCCAGCGATCCGTAGACGCGCCCGTCCCGGTCGTTGAAGTCGAGGTCGCCGAGGTGGCCCGTGAGGCCGGTGACCGTGCCGATCACCCGGCCGTCCAGGTCGGTCTTGACGACGGTGTCGGTGAAGGAGAAGTACATGTGCCCCTTCTCCTCGTCGAGCGCGGCGCCCTGGACGTGCCCGGACGGCCACGCGCCGCCGTCCACGGACAGGGGCGGCCCTCCCCCGGGCTCCCGCTCCCGGGAGTCGGCCGCCGCCGTGGCGGGCGCCAGCACCGCCGCCACCGCGAGCGCCGCCCCGAGCGCGCCCGCCGCCCGGGCCCCTCTCCTCCAAGTACCGGTTCCGCGCATCCCGTTCCCGCCCTCCACGCCCTCACCGTGTGCTGTCGGTAGGAAGCTATGCGCGTCCGGTGAACCGCGCGAGACCCCCAAGGGAACCCGGCGCGCACAACTGCGGGAGCCGCCGCCCCGCGGGGCCGCGACCGCGTCCCGGTCCGCCGGGCACGCACTAGGGTGGCGGTGTGAGTGAGGAAGTGTCCCCCGAGCGGCTCCGCGCCTCCGACACGGACCGCGAGCGCGTACTGAAGGCCCTGCGCGACGCCGCCGCCGACGGCCGCATCGACCTGGAGGAGTTCGAGGAGCGCTCCTCACTCGTGCACGGGGCCCTCACCCTGGGCGAGCTCCCCGGGATCACCGCCGACCTCCTCCCCGTCGAGCGCCAGCCCATCCGCCTGGACCCGCAGCCCCTGGTCGGGCTGTTCGGCAACACCGCGCGCCGGGGGCGCTGGGTCGCCTACCCGGGCGAGTACGCGGTCGCCGTCGTCGGACGGGTGGAGGTGGACATGCGCGAGGCCCTCCTCATGCACAACCACCACCGGATGACCGTGACCGCCGTCCTGGGCCGTGTGGAGATCGACGTCCCCGAGGGCGTCGAGGTGCGCCTGACCGGCTGGTCGTTCCTGGGGCGGCGCACCACCACCGCCCGCCGCTCCGGCATGTCCGACCCCCCGGTGCTGGAGATCGACGGTTTCTCGCTCTTCGGGGTGGTCCGCGTGCGCGCGCCGAGGCGCCGCCGCTTCCTCGGCCGGCTCCGCCGGGCGCCCCGCCGCGGCATCGGCTCCTGAACACGTCCGTTTCCACCTGCGGCGATGTCAACATGACGCGTGCAACACCGCCAAGCCCGGGTGAGGTGACGGTGTGCCCGGATGCGTCTGGCAGGCTTTGTGTCACAGGTTTTCCCAGGAGAGATGGGTTGCAATGAGTGAGTTCCGTATCGAGCACGACTCGATGGGTGAGGTCAAGGTCCCGGCCGAGGCCAAGTGGCGGGCTCAGACGCAGCGCGCCGTCGAGAACTTCCCGATCTCGGGCCAGGGCCTCGAAGGCGCCCACATCGCCGCCCTCGGCCAGATCAAGGCCGCCGCGGCCAAGGTGAACGCCGAGCTCGGCGTCATCGGCGAGGACCTCGGCAAGGCGATCCGCGAGGCCGCCCTGGAGGTGGCGGACGGCAAGTGGAACGACGAGTTCCCGATCGACGTCTTCCAGACCGGTTCCGGCACCTCCAGCAACATGAACACCAACGAGGTCGTGGCGACCGTCGCCAAGGAGCGCACCGGCCTCGACGTCCACCCCAACGACCACGTCAACGCCTCCCAGTCGTCCAACGACGTGTTCCCCTCCTCCATCCACATCGCCGCCACGGCCGCCGTGCAGAACGACCTGGTACCGGCGCTGCGGCACCTGGAGGGCGAGCTGTCCCGCAAGGCGGAGGAGTTCGCGTCCGTCGTCAAGAGCGGCCGCACCCACCTGATGGACGCCACCCCGGTGACCCTCGGCCAGGAGTTCGCCGGGTACGCCGCCCAGGTGCGCTACGGTGTGGAGCGCCTGGAGGCCTCCCTCCCGCGCGTGGCCGAGCTCCCGCTCGGCGGCACCGCCGTCGGCACCGGCATCAACACCCCCGAGGGCTTCTCGGCCCGTGTCATCGCCGAGATCGCGTCCCACACCGGCCTGCCCCTCACCGAGGCCCGCGACCACTTCGAGGCGCAGGGCGCACGCGACGGCCTGGTCGAGCTGTCCGGCCAGCTGCGGACCGTCGCGGTCGGCTTCGCGAAGATCGCCAACGACATCCGCTGGATGGGTTCCGGCCCGACCACGGGCCTGGGCGAGATCTTCCTGCCCGACCTCCAGCCCGGTTCCTCGATCATGCCCGGCAAGGTCAACCCGGTCCTGTGCGAGGCCGTCCTCCAGGTGTCCTCGCAGGTCGTGGGCAACGACGCGGCGGTGGCCTTCGGCGGTGCGAGCGGCAACTTCGAGCTGAACGTGCAGCTGCCGATGATCGCCCGCAACCTGCTGGAGTCGATCCGGCTGCTGTCCAACGTCTCGCGGGTGTTCGCCGACCGCTGCGTCGCGGGCATCGAGGCCAACGCCGAGCAGTGCCGCGTCTACGCCGAGTCCTCGCCGTCGATCGTCACCCCGCTCAACCGCTACATCGGCTACGAGGAGGCCGCCAAGGTCGCCAAGCAGTCGCTCAAGGAGAAGAAGACCATCCGCGAGGTGGTCCTGGAGCGCGGCTACGTCGAGGCGGGCAAGCTCACCGAGGAGCAGCTGGACGACGCCCTCGACGTGCTGAAGATGACCAACTCCCGGTAGGCGGGGGCCGTCCCCGCGGGCGGCGGTCCGCGGTGTCCACGGGGCGCTCCGCGCGGGCGGGGCGCCCCGCCGCCGGGCGGCGGCCGGTCCGCGGGGGCGACGGCCGTGCGGCGCTCCGGTTCCACTCACCTGCCCCCCGGGAACCTTCCACACGCGGGAGGCGTCCGACATCCTTGTCAGAGCACCCGAAAGGCCCGCCTTCGAGAGGGCAGTACATGTCGAGCAACAGCGACAGCGACAGCGAACAGATCGTCGCGGACCGCTACATCCTGCGCCGTGAACTCGGACGCGGCGGTATGGGCGTGGTCTGGGAAGCCTTCGACCCGTCCCTGGACCGCGTCGTCGCGATCAAGCAGGTGCTCCTCCCCGACCACTTCACCGAATCCGAGCGCGCCGACGCGCACGGGCGGGTCCGCCGCGAGGCGCGTTCGGCGGCGCGCATCAGCCATCCCACGGTGATCACCGTCCACGACGTCTTCGAGTACGACGGCGACCCGTGGGTGGTCATGGAGCTCGTGGAGGGCGGGTCCCTCCAGGACCGGCTCAACGAACAGGGCGCCCTCCCGCCCGACACCGTCGCGGAGATCGCGGAGTCCCTGCTCAAGGCGGTGCAGGCGGCGAACGCGGCCGGAGTCCTGCACCGGGACATCAAGCCGGGCAACATCATGATGTCCCTGGACGGCCGGGTGATCCTCACCGACTTCGGCATCGCCACCATGGAGGGCGGTCCCAGCATCACCCGGACGGGTGCGCTGATCGGCTCCCCGGAGTACATGCCGCCGGAGCGCCTGGAGGGCGGGCCCGCGGAGCACCGGGGCGACCTGTGGAGCATCGGCGTGACCCTGTTCGCGGCGGTGGAGGGCACGTCGCCGTTCCGCCGGGACAGCCTCACCGCGGCCATCGCCGCCGTCATCTCGGCGCCCCTTCCGCCGATGACGCGTGCCGGACGGCTGGAGCCGGTCATCACCGGCCTCCTGGAGCGCGACCCGGACCGGCGGCTGACGGTGGAGGGCGCGCTGGCGCTCCTGCGCGGACGCGGGACCTCCGGCGGGGGCGTCGGCCCGGCGGGCGCCGCCGGAGCCGCCGGAGCCGCGGGGGTCGCGGCGGGCGCGGCGGGCACAGGCCCCGGCACCGCCCCGGGCGCCGGCGGCTCCCCGTACGCCCACGGTTTCCGGAGCGGCGGGTACCCCGCTGCCGGGCCGCGGGCCGGCGGCCGCTCCACGGGCCCCGGGACGGCCGGCCACGGCCCGGGGACGCCCCTCCCCCAGGGCCGGCCCCGTCCCGCGGGTCCGGTGACGCCGCAGACCCCCTTCCCGCCCGGCCGACGCCCGGCCGCCCCGTACGGGCACTCCGGCGGGGGTGGCACGGGCGGCCGCGGAGGGGCCACGGCCCCCCTCCACTCGGGGGGCCACGGCGGCTCCGGGCGGTCCGGTTCCGGGGCCGCCTCGACGGCCAGGGTGCTGTTCGGCGTCGGCGCCGGCCTGCTGGCCCTCCTCCTCGTCTCCGTGGTCGCGGTGGCCGTGGTCCTGAGGTCGGGCGGCGCCGCGGGGGAGGCCGCCCCCCAGGAGGCGCCGACGCAGGGCGGCGCGCCTCCGGAGGAGCCGTCCCCGTCCGCGGAGCCCGGCGGCGGCAGCGGCGAGCAGGCCGCCGCGGCCGAGGGGGACGACGGCGGGGAGCCGCCCTCCTACGACGAGCTGGACACGTTCAGCTCGCAGTGGTTCGACGTGGCCCACCCGGCGGGCTGGGAGGTCGACGACAGCGAGATCGACAACAGCCTCGCGGTGTTCGTCGCCCCCGGCAGGGACCACCAGGTGTGGGTGACCGGGTGGACGGAGGAGGAGTTCACGGGGACGAGCGCCGAGTACCTCCGGCAGACCAACGGCGGCACCGACGCGGACCAGGACATCACGACGGACTACTCCGAGCTGGAGCTGGAGGAGTTCGACGAGGACGACTACGGGGAGGGCTGGGACGTCGCGATGGTGGAGTCCGACTTCACCAACGAGTCGTGGGCGACACCGGAGCGCCGCTTCTGGTCCTACGCGATCAGCGTGGACCACGAGGGCAGCAGGGTCTTCTACATGGTGAGCGTCAACGTCCCGCGCGAGGACGGGGACTTCTACGACGACCTCCACGAGGAGGTCGTGGAGACCTTCACCCCGCACCTCTGACCGGGCCCCGGGCACACGACGGCCCCCGCGGTGTCCCGCGGGGGCCGTGTGTGCTCGGGATCAGTACCAGCCGATGGACTGGGAGTGGGCCCACGCCTCACACGGGGTGCCGTAGCGCCCCTTGATGTAGTCGATGCCCCACGCGATCTGGGTGGCGGGGTTCGTCTGCCAGTCGTCGCCGTGGGAGGCCATCTTGCTGCCGGGCAGCGACTGGGGGATGCCGTACGCGCCCGAACTCGGGTTCGAGGCGGTGTGGTTCCAGTTGCTCTCCTTCTCCCACAGGGGTTCGAGGCAGCCGGAGAACTGGTCCTCGCCCCAGCCCTCCGCGAGGACCATGTCGAGGGCGATCGACTTGGGGTCCCCGGTGAACTCGGGAACCTCCTCCTCTTCCTCCTCTTCCTCTTCCTCCTCGATGTCGCTCCCGTCGCCCTGGGCCGTTCTGACCCCGGCGCCGAGGGCGGCCTCGCTCTCTCCCCGGGCCTGCTGTCGCAGCTCCTGGAGTTCTTCCTGCGTCAGCTCGGCGGAGGCGAAGAACTCGTCCTCCCCGGTTTCGGTGTCGGCTGCGGATTCCTCGCTGTCCGGAACGGCGGCGCTGGCCGCCATTTCCGGGTCGACCCCGTCGTCCGCGAACGCGGAGACGGCGAACGTCGCACCCGCGACGAGGGTCGCCGCACCGATCACCGCTGTACTGCGCAGCGACATTCGGTTGAGTAGCACGATTGCCTTTCCCAAGAGGGGGTTATTGGCAGGGAAAGCCCCATTAATACCAGTTGTTCGCCTGGGAGTGGGACCAGGCGCCGCAGGGGTTCCCGTACCGGTCCTTGATGTAGTCGATGCCCCACGCGATCTGGGTGGCGGGGTTGGTCCGCCAGTCGTCGCCGTGGGAGGCCATCTTGCTGCCGGGCAGGGACTGCGGAATGCCGTAGGCGCCCGAACCCGGGTTCTCCGCGGTGTGGTCCCAGTTGCTCTCCTTCTCCCACAGGGGTTCGAGGCAGCCGGAGAACTGGTCCTCGCCCCACCCCTCCGCGAGGACCATCTCCAGGGCGATCTCCTTGGCCGAGCCCGCCGGGACGGCGGCCGCGCCGCCGCCGGAGGGGTCCGCGGGGTCCGCGCCGCCGCCGGAGGCGGTGGCGCCGGGTTCGGGCTCCGGTTCGGGCTCGGGGATGTCGCTCCCCGTCCCGCTGGCGGACCGGAGGCCCTCCTCCGCGGCCGCCGCGGCCTGCCGGCGGCTCTCCTCGCGCTCCTCCCCGCCGACCGCGGAGGGCTCGGCGAAGAAGTCGTCGGCGCCGTCCCCGGACTCCTGGTCGGGGACCACCGCGGCGGACGTGAGCCGTTCGGGCTCCACCGCCCCGGTCTGCGCGAACGCCGCCACCGTGAAGGCGCTTCCCGCGACCACGGCCGCGGCTCCGACGGCGCTCGCACGGCGCAGTGAGGTTCGGTCGATCAGCAAGGAGTGGCCCTTTCGCGTAGACGCACACGTGCCTTCGTGGGGCTGTTCGTGTGCGGTGCTTCGCCGCCGCTGACCACGTGGTCCGGACTGTGCGCGGAGGGGACGGGTCTTCTTCCGTTCGACCGACCGCGGCGGGGGACTTCCACGTGGGAGGGAGTGTTCTGTGCAGCGGACTCAGCCTGCATCATCGTCACGGCCAAGTAACGCCAGTTTTACTATGCCTTGGGTCACATCACGGAATGTGCCTGCATTGCGGCCCTCTCACCTGCACATCGCCACGAAGAGTCAAGTTCCGGTCAAGCGGTTCCACGTGTGCTCCACGTCTCCGCACCGGGGGACGCGGCTCTCGTCACCGCCCGGTCTGAGTACGTGTACCGATGCGCGCGGGCGGGGCCGGGGACAGGATGGCGGTATGAACGCCCCAGGATCCCCACCGTCCCCCGCGGGTCCACGGCTCCACTGCCCGGACTGCCGCGCCCCGCTCCCGGTCGGCGTGCGCGCGTGCCCGCGGTGCGGGCTGGCACTCGTCGGCGACACCGCCCGGCGCCTCTGGCTGATCGACTCCGAGATCGCGGAGATCGACGGCCGCAGGCACCGCCTGCTCGGCGAGCGCGCCGTCACGATGCGCCTGCTGCGCGGCGAGTCGCTCCCGGGGCGGCCGGGCACGCCCCTTCCCGGGCGCGCGCCCGCCGACGGCCGCCCCGGAGCCGTCCGGGCCGAGGACGGCCCGCGGCCGCCGCTCGGCTCCGCCGCCCCGGGGGGCCCGGCCCCCGCGTCCGCCGGACACGGCTCCGAGCCCGTCGGCGAGGTCACCCGGCGCTCCGCCCAGAACGTCGTCCTCGGGCTGGGCGGCCTCCTCGTCGGCATCGCCGCCCTGGTGTTCGCCGTCTGGTCCTGGAGCGACCTGGGCACCGGCGCCCGCGCGGGCGTCCTCGGCGCCACGACCCTGGCCTTCGCCCTCCTGGCCCTCCCGCTGCACCGGCGCGGCCTCAGGGCGACCGCCGAGACCTTCGGAGCCGTCGCCGCCGCCCTGCTGTGCGTCGACGCCCTCGCCCTGGGCCTGCTCCTCTCCGACCGGATCTCCAACGGGCCCGGCTACTCGGCCGCCGCGCTGGCGGCCGTCGGCGCGCTGACGGCGCTCTACCCGCTCCTCGTGCCGCTGCGGTCCCCGCGCGTCGTCGCCGCGCTCGTGGCCCAGCCGGTCCCGGTGCTGCTGGTGGCGGCGGCGCCCGGGGACGGGCTCCTGCCCTGGACCCTGCCCGCGCTCGCCGCCACCGCCCTCGCCGACCTGCTGCTGGTCCGCCTGCTCGGCGGCCCGCGCGGGGGCGTCCCCGTCCGCACCCTCCACGTGACCGCGACGGTCCTGTGGGGGTTCTCCCTCGCCCTCTCCGCGGTTCTCGTGCTCGCGGTCCCCGCGGCCGGCGACGCCGGCTCCTGGTGGGCCCTGGCGGCGGCCCTGCTGGTGTCCGGCGTGACGGGGCTGCTGTTCACCCGGCGCCCGCTGCCCTCCCTCCCCCCGGCCGGCGCCGGGCCGTCGGCGGTGCACGCCGTCGTCGCGCTCCTCGCCCTGGGGGCGGCGCCCCTGGCGGCCGGGCCCGCCCACCTCCCCGTCCTCCCGCGCGTCCCGGGCACGTTCTGGTCCGAGGCCCCCGGCACCGCGACCGCCGCGGCCGCCGGGGTCCTGGGGCTCACCGGTCCCGGCGCGCCCCCGCTGTCCGGAGCCGCCTGGCTGGCGGCCGTCGCGGCCGCCGCCGTCCTCGCCCTGGCGGCCGCGGCCCTGCTGCGCCGCGACCTCCTGGCGCACACCTCGGCCCTGCTGGCCCCGCCGACCCTGCTGGCCGTCCCCCTGCTGCTGCCCCTGCCCCTGGCGGTCGCGGTCGTGTGGGCCCTGCTCGTGGGCGCCGCGCTGGTCCTCGGCACCGCCCTCCTCCCCCGGCGGGGCGCGGGCCGGGTGTCCGCGGCCTCGGGGAGCCTCACCGTCGCCACGGGGGTCCTGTGGTCCCTGCCGGACCAGTACACGTCCCTGGCCGCGCTCCTCCTGGCGGGCGCGGTCCCGCTGGTCGGCCTCCTGCTGTTCCGCCGCGCCGACCGCGCGGGCGACGCCCCCGCCTCCCTGTACGGGGCGTGCCTGCTGCTGTGGGCGCTGGCCCTGGCGGCCGGGACGGTCTTCCTGGCGGCGCTGACCCTCGGCGGGGACGCGGCGCGTCCCGCCTGGTGGCTCCTCGCCGCCTCCACCCTGCTGGCGGGCGCGACCGCCCTGCTGTTCGGCAGGGTCCGCCGGCCGTTCGCCTCCCCCGCGGCCGGAACGGCGCCCGGAGGCGGTCGTGCGGCGGCCCGGACCCCCGCCCCGGACACCGCCGACCCCCGGACGGCCTTCACCCTGTTCGGCCTCCTGCTCCTGCCCTCCGCCCCGCTGCTCGCCGGAGGGGGCCGTGACCCCGGGCTGGCGGCGCTCCCCGGCCCGTACGCCCCCTGGACCGCCCCGGCGTCGGCGATGCTCGACCCCGCCCACCGGGTGCTGGGGCTCTCGGCCCCCTCCGGGACGGCCGCCGCGCTGGGCGCCGCGCTCGGCGTGCTCGTCGCCGGCGCGCTGGTGGTGGCCCTGGTCCTCGTGGTCGACCGGAGGTGGACGGTGACCGCGGCCTCGCTCGCCGCGCCCACCTCCCTGGTGCCGCTGCCGGTGCTCCTGGGCCTGCCGTACGCGGCGGCGGTGGTGTGGACGGTGTTCGTGGGAGCCGCGTTGCTGCTGGGCGTCACGCTCTCCGGCCGCTCCGGACTCGGCTGGGTGCCGACGGCGACCGGTTCGGCGACCCTCGTGCTGGGCCTGCTCTGGTCGCTCCCCGAGTACCGCACGACGCTGTCGGCGATCGTGCTGGTCGCGGCGGCCTCCCTGGTGTCGGCGCTGCTCCTGCGCCGCGTGGACTCCCCCGGAGCCGCGGCCCGCACCGCGCCCCTCGTCCCGGGGGCCCTCGCCCTCCTCGCCGGCGGGGCCTCCCTGGCGGCCTCCTTCACGCGGCCGGGGCCGCCCGAACCCGTGGCGTGGTGGTTGTCGGCCGCGGCCCTGCTGTGCGTCGGCGCCGCCTCGGTGGCCTCGGCCCGGCCGCACCGCCCCGGGGCGCCCCGGCCGGCCCTCGGCCCCGTGCCGCGGCCCGCGCTCCGGGCGGCGCCCCTCACCCTGCTCGGGCTCCTGCTGCTGGGGGCCGTCCCGCTCGTGGCCGGTCCCCGGTCGCTGCCCGCGCTCGCCGCGGCCTCCCGGGCGTACCCCCCGGGGACGGCCCCGCTCCCGGCCCTGACGGACCCCGCGTACGCCGTCCTCGGCCTCGCCCCGCTGCCGGGACCGGTCGCCGCGGCGGCGGTCGCCGGGGTCCTGGTGTCCGGGCTGCTCTCCGTCGGCGCGGTCGCCGTGCTGGCCCGCAGGTGGACGCCGCACGCCGTCGCCCTGGTCGCGCCGCCCGCGCTGGCCCCGCTGCCCGTGGTCGCCGGCGCGCCGTTCCTCCTCGCCCTGCTGTGGGTGCTGGCTGTGGGATCCGCTCTCGTGGTGTGGTCCGCGCTGCTGCGGGACGGGCGCACGAGCCCGCTGCCGGGGCTGACCGGCCTCCTCACCCTGGCGCTGGGGCTGGGCTGGGCGCTCGCCGAGGAGCACACGGTCGCGGCCGCGCTGATGGCCGCCGCGGTGGTCGCGTCGGTGGCCGCCGCACTGGCGCGGACGCCCGTCCCGGCCCTGGGCGGCACCGCGGCCGCCACGGCCCTCACCGGCGCGTTCGCCCTCGCCCTGCCCCTGGCCCTGGACGCGCCGGCGGAGTACGCGGCGCTGGCGCCCATCGCCCTGGTCGCCGCCGTGGCCGCGGTCGTGCCGAGGCTGCGCGGGGCGCTGGTGCCCGCCGCGGAGGTCCCCGCGTGCCTGTGGGCGGTGCTGGCGCTGGCCGTCTCCCTCGGCGCGGGGGCGCGGCCGGAACTGGTGGCGCTCGCGCTGGCCCTGGTCGGCGTGATCGCGTCGGCCACCGCCGTGCGGCCCGGCCGGTCGGGGTTCGCGGTGGTCGGCGGCCTGCTGATGTTCGCCGCCCTGTGGACCGCGCTCGCGGCGTGGGACGTGACGGTGCCCGAGGCGTACACGGCGCCGCCGGCGTTCGCCGCCCTGGTCATCGGCTGGGAGTGGAGCCGCAGGGCGCCCGCCCCGCCGTCGAGCTGGGCCGCCTACGGCGGCGGTCTGGCGCTGTTGTTCCTGCCGACGGTGGTCCTGGTGCTCACCGGGGACGGCATGGCGTGGCGGGTGCCGGCCGTGCTGGTGCTCGGGGTGGCCGTCACCGTGTGGGGGCTGGCGGGCCGGCTCCGGGCGCCCCTGGCCCTGGGAGGGCTGGTGCTGGTGGCCACGTCGGCGCGGGCGTTCGGGCCGCCCCTGTGGGACCTGGCCCGGCTCGCGCCGAACTGGGTGCCGTTCGCGGTCGTGGGCCTGCTCCTCCTCGCCGTCGGCGCCCGCTACGAGGCGAGCCTGGCGAGGCTGCGGAGCCTGGGCCGGCTGGTGTCGGGCATGCGCTGAGGGGCCGGAACCGGCACGCGCGGACGGCGGTCCGGGCCCGGCCTCCCCGGCCGGGCCCGGACCGCCCTCGCGTCAGTTCTCCAGCAGCTCGGTGACCAGGGCGGCGATCGGTGACCGCTCCGACCGGGTCAGGGTGATGTGCGCGAACAGCGGGTGGCCCTTGAGCTTCTCGATCACCGCGACCACGCCGTCGTGGCGCCCCACCCTCAGGTTGTCGCGCTGGGCGATGTCGTGGGTGAGCACCACCCGCGAGTTCTCCCCGAGCCGGGACAGGACGGTGAGGAGCACGCCGCGCTCCAGTGACTGGGCCTCGTCCACGATCACGAACGCGTCGTGCAGCGAGCGGCCCCGGATGTGCGTGAGCGGGAGGACCTCCAGCATCCCCCGGTCCACGACCTCCTCGATGACGTCCTCGCTGGTCACGGCGGACAGGGTGTCGTGCACCGCCTGGCCCCACGGTGTCATCTTGTCGTTCTCGGTGCCGGGCAGGTAGCCGAGTTCCTGGCCCCCGACCGCGTACAGGGGCCGGAACACCATCACCTTGCGGTGCTGGCGGCGCTCCAGGACGGACTCCAGCCCGGCGCACAGCGCCAGCGCCGACTTGCCGGTGCCCGCGCGCCCGCCCAGCGACACGATGCCGACCTCGGGGTCGGTGAGCAGGTCGAGGGCGATCCGCTGCTCGGCGCTGCGCCCGTGCAGACCGAACACGTCCCGGTCCCCGCGCACCACCTTGACCGACTTGTCGGGCCGCACCCGGCCGAGCGCCTTGCCCCGCTCGGACACGAGCACCAGCCCTGTGTGACAGGGGAGCTCCCTGGCCTCCTCGATCTCACTGGTACCGCTCTCGAACAGCTCACCGATCTGGTGGGCGGGCACGTCCAGTTCGGCCATGCCCGTCCAGCCGTGCTCGATGGCGAGCTCGGCGCGGTACTCGTCGGCCGGGAGGCCGATCGAGGCGGCCTTGATCCGCATCGGCAGATCCTTGCTCACCAGCACGACGTTCCCGCCCTCCTCCTGGAGGTTGCGGGCCACCGTCAGGATCCGGGTGTCGCTGTCGCCGAGCCGGAAGCCCGCCGGCAGGATCTTCGGATCACTGTGGTTGAGCTCCACACGGAGCGTTCCGCCCTGGTCGTTCACCGGTACCGGGACGTCCAGTCGGCCGTTGGCGACCCGCAGGTCGTCGAGGCGGCGCAGCGCGTTGCGAGCGAAGTACCCGAGTTCCGGGTGGTGTCGCTTGCTCTCCAGCTCGGTGATCACCACCACGGGGATGACCACCTCGTGCTCGGCGAACCTGGCCATGGCCATCGGGTCGGCGAGCAGGACACTGGTGTCGAGCACATGGACGCGCCTTCCCCGGCCTACCTCCGTGTGGGGGTCGGCGGGGGACTGGGTGTCACGGCGATCGGTCGAGGAACTAGCCACTCGTTCTCCCCTTGGGCACCGCGGGGGCGCCCTACTGTCACGGGATCATGGAGGACCGGGACCTGGCCCCAGAGGGCCGGGTCCGGCCCTCCTCGTCGACGTTCCGCGAGGGCGGAGGAGATCAATGAGCCGGGGCCTCCCGAACGGGTGGATGCACACCACCCGCTTGTTCCGACGCTACGCGCCCGCGACCCCGTTTCCAAGGGTCCCGCCCCGCCGCGCGGTGAACACCGCGTTAATGGGCAGGCCGACCGGGGGGACCGGGGGTCAGGAGCCGAAGCGCCGGTTGCGCGCGCCGTAGGAGCGCAGTGCACGGAGGAAGTCCACCCTGCGGAACGCGGGCCAGTAGACCTCGCAGAAGTAGAACTCCGAGTGCACGCTCTGCCACAGCATGAAGCCCGAGAGGCGCTGCTCCCCCGAGGTGCGGATGAGCAGGTCGGGATCGGGCTGGCCGCGCGTGTAGAGATGCCGTGCGATGTCCTCGATGTCCAGGCGCTCGGCAAGCTCCTGGATACCGGTGCCCTTGGCCGCCTCCTCGTGGAGGAGGGACCGAACCGCATCAGCGATCTCACGTCTACCTCCATACCCGACGGCGACGTTGACAACCAGGCCGGGGTTGCCGGATGTCGCCTCTTCCGCCTCCTTCAGGGCGCGGGCGGTGGAGTCGGGCAGCACGTCGAGCGCGCCGACGGGGCGCGTGTTCCACCCCTCCTCGCGGAGCCGGGCGATGGTCTGCTCGATGATGCGCACCAGCGGGCCCAGTTCGGACTCGTCGCGGGTGAGGTTGTCGGTGGACAGCATCCACAGGGTGACCACCTGCACACCGACCTCGTCGCACCAGCGCAGCACCTCGAAGATCTTGTTCGCGCCGGCCTGGTGGCCCTCCTCGGCCGCACGGAGGCCGCTGCTCTTCGCCCATCGGCGGTTGCCGTCCATGGCGACACCGACGTGGCGGGGAATCTCCTGGCTGGTCAGCTGGCGTTCGAGCCGCCGCTCGTAGAGCCAGTACAGGGGGTCTCGGAGCCCCATTGGCGAAACCTCTCAGAGCTGGATCAAAGACAGCACACTCCTGTGAAGGATGTGCCGACGGGGATTCCTCCAGAGTAGTTCGCCCCGGGGCGCTACGTCACAGCCAGGGACTTGCGCACGTGCTTGCGGCCCTGGTGGATCCGGGACTTGACGGTGCCCAGGGCGAGGTTGAGCTCGGAGGCGATCTCGTTGTAGTCCATCTGGCACAGGTCGCGCAGGACCAGGGGGGCGACCAGGTTGGGGCGGTCCTTCTCCAGCTGGTCCAGTGCCTCGAGGAGGTCGATGCGGGAGCCGGCGATGACGCTGGTGGTCCGGGGGTCGCGCTGGTGGGGCATGCGCTCGGCCTCGGTGGGGAACTCGGCGGACCTGCGCTTCATCGACCGGTAGGTCTGGCGGGCGGAGTTGGAGACCACCGTGTACAGCCAGGTGGTGAAGAGTGAGTCGCCCTTGAAGCTGTCGATCTTGCGGGCCACGCGGAGCAGCGCGTCCTGGCAGGCCTCCTCCGCGTCCTGGCGGTAGGGGAGGAAGCGCGCGCACCGGCGGAGCACCTCGGGCTGGATGCGCCGGAGGAGGTCGTCCAGGGCCGCGGCGTCGCCGTGCTTGGCCCGTCGCGCGAGGTCCTCCAGCTCCTCGTCGACGTTGCTCGCCACCCGCCGCCGGGGCGCCGGGGTCTCCTCGTTCTCCGTGTGGTCACTACTGCGCATGGCTGGTCTCTCCCTGACTGACGGCGGACGTCCGGCCGTCCTGTTCGGACGCGTGTGCGCCCATCGGTTACGAGGGTCACACGTCAACGGGACGTCCACGGATCCCCTTCGGCTCCGTCCTCGCGAAGCTTCGCATCTCGCCGCGACCATTCGCATGGCGCACAGAACCCGTCGGGGGCTCCCCCCAGTTTCCACGCCACGGGGGTCTCGGCGCTACCCGGAGAGGGGATCATATCCGCGGGAGACAACATGAAGGCGTAGATGGTGTATTAGTGGGCAACGAACGCGTATCCACCCCCCTAGACACCGAGGCGGAAATGAGCCAACCGGAGGCCTTCGGACGGTACCGCGTCATCCGGCGCCTGGGTTCCGGCTCCTTCGCCACGGTCTGGCTGGCGCAGGACGATCTGCTCAACTACCCGGTGGCCATCAAGGTACTCGCCGAGAACTGGGCGCACCAGATGGACATCCAGCACCGGTTCCTGGAGGAGGCGCGCATCCTGCGCCAGACCGACTCCACGTGGCTGGTGGCGGTGCACGACGTCGACGTGCTGCCCGACGGGCGCCCCTACATGGTGATGACCTACGCCGACCAGGGAAGCGTGACCGACCTCATCCGCCGGGGCCAGCTGCCCCTGGACGAGGCCCTGCGGCTGCTGACGGAGATCGGCCAGGGCATCACCGTGCTGCACAACCACGGCACGATCCACCGCGACATCAAGCCCTCCAACGTCCTGCTCCAGTCCTCCCCCGTGGGGCAGCGGGTCCTGGTCGCGGACCTGGGGTTCGCGAAGGCCATCGACGAGGCCTCGGGGTTCACGGCGGCGGCGGGCACCCCCGGCTACATGTCGCCCGAGCAGAGCATCCCCGGCGGCGACCTGGACGTCCGGTCCGACGTGTACTCGCTGGGCGCGGTCGCCTACGAGCTGATCACCGGGCGCCCGCCGTCCCGCCCGCCCGTCAAGGTCCCGCCTGGCCGGATCCGGCCAGGCCTGCCCCGCGCCCTCGACGAGCTCATCCTCTCCGCGCTCTCGGTGGACCGGGAGAGCAGGCCGGCGGACGCCAAGACCTTCACCGACCGCGTCAGGGCGATCCGTACGGAGCCCGACCTGCCCAAGGCGGACCCGTGGTGGCAGCGCTACCAGATGCCCTGGCGGCGCACGGTCACCCTGGCGGCCTCCCTGCTGCTGGTGGCGGCGGGCGCGACCGCGTCCACCGGCGCCCCGGGCATGGCGCTGACCACGGTGAGGGACGCCAGCCAGAACATCCTCGTGAACGTGCCCTCGGTGTGGGCGCGCGAGTTCCACACCGACCTCGCCGCCGGTCCGGCCGCGGCCGGGGCCGGCGCGGGACCGGGGCTGCTGGTGGCGACCGACGCGGACGACTGGCACTCCACCGAGGTGCCCTCCTACGGGGTGTACGCGACGGTGATGCCCGGCTCCCGCAGGCTCAGCGGCGTCTCCGGGGCCGACCCGTGCGGGGGCTCCCCGGAGGAGCGCGAGCTGCACACCCCCACCTGGGAGGGCACCGTGTGGGACTGGCCCGAGTGCAACGGCGGCGGCGCGTTCACCAGCGCCGCCGTGCACCAGCCGGGCGTGCCCACGACCGTGTACATGGAGATCCGGCAGCCCGCCTACCGCCCGGACGTGGTGAACGACATCATCGGCGGTACCCGGCTGGTCTGACCGGGGGGCGCGTGTCCGCGCCCCCCGGCGGTCAGGGCGTCCGGGAGAGCAGCTGGGCCCGGAGCTCCTCGGGCGAGGTGACCGGGAGCTTGCAGACGAACCCCTCGCACACGTAGGCGGTGGGAGCTCCTCCGACCCGCACCCGGTCGCGCAGCAGCGGCACGCCGCCGTCGTCGAGGCCGTCGCCCCGGGACAGCGCCGTACCGAGGGGCGCCCAGGTCAGGGCGGTGCGCACCAGCTCCTCCGTCCGGGGGTCGCCGGGGTCGCCGACCACCGCGACGGCGCGCGGCCCCGACAGGGCGGCCTCGCCCGCGGCCAGGCCCCACCCGGCGAACCGCGCCGCCTTCTCGGCCAGCAGTGCCACCGGCGCCAGGGCGCCCTCGGCCGCCGTCCTGTGTCGTTGCGAACCGGTCAGCGCGGCGTGGGTCACGAGCGCGGACGCGGCGGCGGAGCGCCCCGAGGGGGTCGCGTTGTCGGTGGGGTCCTGCGGGCGGCTGAAGAGCTTCTCCGCGTCGTCCGCGGTGTCGAAGAACCCGCCCGCGCCGTCGCCGAAGTGCTCCAGGACGGCGTCCAGGAGCTGTCCGGCCCCGTGCGCGTAGCGCGGATCGCCGGTCACCCCGTGCAGGGCCAGCAGACCCTCCGCCACGTCGGCGTAGTCCTCCAGGACCCCGGCGCTGCCGCCCGCCCTTCCGTCCCGGGACGTGCGCACCAGGCGGCCGTCCCGCAGGTGGACGGTGAGCAGCAGCTCCGCCGCGTCGCGGGCGGCCTCCACCAGGTCGGGGCGCTCCAGCAGCGCCCCCGCCTCCGCCAGTCCGGCGATCGCCAGCCCGTTCCAGGCGGCCACCACCTTGTCGTCGCGGGCGGGAGCGACCCGCTCCGCCCGGGCGGCCAGCAGGGCCTCGCGGACCCGCTGGAAGCGCCACGTGTCGGCGGGAGGGACCGGCAGCCGGAGCACGGAGGCGCCCCGCTCGAAGGTGCCCTCCTCCGTCACCTCGAACACCCCGGCCGCGAAGGCGGCGTCGTCCGCGTCCAGGACCTCGCGCAGCTGGGCGGGGGACCACACGTAGTAGGTGCCCTCCTCGCCCTCGCTGTCGGCGTCCAGCGCCGAGGCGAACCCGCCCTCGGGGGTGCGCAGGTCGCGCAGCATCCAGTCGGCGGTCTCCTCCGCCACCCGCAGCAGCAGGGCGCGGGTGGCGGGCTCCGAGGTCCCGGCGCCCCGGCGGACGGGGCGCCGACCCATGCGGAGGTAGGCGCGCAGCAGCAGCGCGTTGTCGTACAGCATCTTCTCGAAGTGGGGCACCACCCACGCGCGGTCCACGGAGTAGCGGGCGAACCCGCCTCCGAGCTGGTCGTACAGGCCGCCCCGGGCCATGGCCAGGGCGGTGCCGGTGGCCATCAGCCGCGCGGGGGTGGCCTCGCCCGGGGCCCCGGCGCCTCCGCCGGAGGCCCCCTCCGCGGGGAAGGGCCGGGTGCGCTCGTCCTGCGCCGTGAGGAAGGACAGCAGCATCGACGGCGGGAACTTGGGCGCGTCGCCGAAGCCGCCCTCCGCGCTGTCGTAGTCGCGCACCAGGGCGTGGACGGCCAGGTCCAGCTGGTCGGCGGAGGGCGGCGGCGCGGAGGGCAGGGTGCGCGGGGCGCCGAGCGCGTCCACGACCCGCTTGCCCTGGTCGAGGAGTTCGGGGCGCTTGTCGCGCCAGGCGGTCGCCACGCCCTCCAGCAGCCGCTGGAAGTGGTCGCGCGGGAAGTAGGTCCCGCAGTAGAACGGGGCGCCCTCGGGTGTGGCGAACACGGTCATGGGCCACCCGCCCTGGCCGGTCATGGCCTGGGTGGCCTCCATGTAGACGGCGTCGACGTCCGGGCGCTCCTCGCGGTCCACCTTGACGTTGACGAAGTGGGCGTTCATGCGCGCGGCGGTCGCCTCGTCCTCGAAGGACTCGTGGGCCATCACGTGGCACCAGTGGCAGGCCGCGTAGCCGACGGAGACGAGGACGGGAACGTCGCGCCGGCGCGCCTCCGCGAAGGCCTCCTCACCCCAGGGCCACCACTCCACGGGGTTCTCGGCGTGCTGCAACAGGTACGGGCTGGTCGCTTCGCTCAAGCGGTTGGGCATGCCCCCACTGTGCCACCCGCGGCCCGGGTCCGCCCGGTTCGCCCCGGAGCGGGAGCCCCCCCTCCCGGAAACCGCCCCGCCGGGTCATGGCGGGGAACGGTCCCCGGGGAGCGCTCCCGCCGCCCCGGGGCCCCGCGGGACCGGCCGCCGGGCTCCCGGGGCGTCAGGCCCTGGGCTCCCCGGCGCCGTCGGGGGCGGCGGAGGCGGCCACCCCGGCCGCCCCGTCGTCGGAGGCCCGGGCGGTGCCGCCGGCCTCCGGCGACCCGTCGCCCTCCTTGGGCAGGGCGCGGAGCTTGCCCGTCAGGCTCCTCATGAGGAAGTACAGCACGACGCCGATCGCGAAGATGACGAGGAAGCCCATGACCCCGGGTGTCACGGTGTTCTTGTCCAGCGAGAAGTCGTTGGCCGCCACCGCCGCGGAGGTGAGAAGGGTATTCATGCCGCTCATACTCTCACTGCTTCTCGGACACCCGCGAAGAGGTCCTTCTCAGGGACCTCGGTGTCCACCAGCGAGCGCACCAGGTGGTAGTCCTCGGTCGGCCAGGCCTCGGCCAGGACCTCGTTGGGGACGGCGAACCAGAAGCCGTTCGGGTCCACCTGGGTCTCGTGCGCCTTGAGCGCCTCGTTCGCGACGTCGAACTGCTCGCTGCAGTGCACCCGGGTGGTGATCTCCCACCTGGGGTACTCGCGCTCGTTGATCCGCTTCATCCAGTCCTCGAAGGGGTTCTCGATGCCGCGCTCGGCCAGGACGGTCGCCAGTGCCTCGAACCGCTCCGGCGGGAACGAGACGAAGTAGTACAGCTTCAGCGGCTGCCAGGGGTCCCCCGCCTCCGGGTAGGCGTCGGGGTCGCCCGCGGCGTCGAAGGCGTGCATCGACACCTTGTGGGTCATGATGTGGTCGGGGTGCGGGTAGCCGCCGTTCTCGTCGTAGGTGAGGATCACGTGCGGGCGGAACCGGCGGATGGACTCCACCAGGGGCGCGGAGGCCTCCTCCACCGGCAGGGTCGCGAAGCACCCCTCCGGCAGCGGCGGCAGCGGGTCGCCCTCGGGCAGGCCGGAGTCGACGAACCCGGCGAACTCCTGCTGGATGCCGAGGATCTCGCGGGCCCGGTTCATCTCCTCGCGGCGGACCGCCGCGATGTTCTCGCGGATCTCGGGACGCTCCATGGCGGGGTTGAGGATGTCGCCTCGTTCGCCACCGGTCATGGTGACGACGAGCACGTCGACGCCCTCGTCCACGTAGCGCGCCATCGTGGCCGCGCCCTTGCTGGACTCGTCATCGGGGTGGGCATGGACGGCCATAAGCCGCAGGCGCTCGGACAACGAAGGGTTCTCCTTGACTCGGTGAACACGGGCACGGGGCGTGGCTGTCCGGCCTCCCCGGGGCACGGCTTCGACGACTCACGCACGGGCCGCGTAGGGGGGCTGGCAGGTCGGGGATATCTTAGACAACACCGTCCCCTTGTTCGGAGATTCCCGATGCAGCCCACCCCGGAAGAAGACGCCGTGAACAGTGCCGACACCCCGGCCGACACGGCCGAACCCGTCGCGCCCGCGCTACGCAGGCACCACGGCAACGGCCCCGTCTTCTTCGTCATCGCGACCGTGTTCGCGGTCCTGTGCGCGGTCGGCTGGGGCTACTCCGTGATGAGCTACAGGGGGCTCGGGGGCGGCGTGTACCACCAGGTGGTCTCCTACTCCCTGGAGTCCCCGGACGAGGTCACGGTCAACTACGAGGTGAACAGCCGGGACGGGGCCGAGTGCCTGATCGTGGCACTGGACGAGCAGCACGTCGAGGTGGGGCAGAAGCGCTCCGAGGCGGAGGCGGGGAACCGGATGGTCACCGCGACCGTTGAGACGGTTCGTCAGGCTTCCGCGGTACAAGTGGCCTCGTGCAGGGAACAAGGTTCGCAGGACTGATCGACCGATCCCTCCCCGCACTGGTCCCCGGTGCCGCCGCCACGCCTGCGAGATCCCTTGTGCCACCACACACGGTGATATTCTCGTAAGTTCAGCTTCGGCCGCCTGGTGGCCCTTGCTACTAGTACACAAGGAGTTCCAGTGACCCAGACCCGCGATGACAACGTCACCTGGCTCACCCAGGAGGCGTATGACCGGCTCAAGTCTGAGCTGGACACCCTGTCGGGCCGTGGGCGGATCGAGATCGCGGAGAAGATCGAGGCCGCCCGCGAGGAGGGCGACCTCAAGGAGAACGGCGGCTACCACGCCGCCAAGGAGGAGCAGGGCAAGATGGAGGCCCGCATCCTCCAGCTCACCGGGATCCTGCGCACCGCACGCGTCGGCGAGGCCCCGCGCACCGAGGGCGTGGTCGGCCCCGGCATGACCGTCACCGTCAAGTTCGACGGGGACGAGGAGGAGGTCACCTTCCTGCTCGCCTCCCGCGAGGAGAGCGGATCTCCGATCGACGTGTACTCCCCGAAGTCCCCTCTCGGGTCCGCCATCAACGGCAAGCGCATCGGTGAGAGCGTGAGCTACACGCTCCCGAACGGCAAGAGCCTGGGGGTCGAGATCATCGACGCCGTCCCCTACAGCGGCATGTGAGGCACAGGCGGAACAGGTTGGGGGGCGGCCGAGGGCCGCCCCCCGCCGCGTTCGGGGAGTCCCGCGCCGGCCGCGCGGACCGGTGCGGTCGGAGGTTCTGGGGCGCCGCGACGCATCCGTCCGGGCTCCCGGCGCGTCGTAGTCTCTGAGTACCGGGAGGCCCGGCGGGTCCGGCCCGCGGCCTCCTGCGCCCTTCCCCGACCGACGAACAGAGGAACCGACCCCGCGATGCCCACCCCCCACTGGAACCCCCAGGAACCCCGGCCCGGTTCGTACGTCCCGACCAGCGGCTGGGGACCGGCGTCCGCGCCCCCGGGCGCCGACCGGGGAGGACCGGGGACGGTCGGCCTGGGGCGCCGCCTGGCCGCCCGCGCCATCGACTACGCGCTGGTGGTGGTCGCCGCCTGGGCGTTCTTCCTCTTCATGGCCCTGGTGACGGCGGTGCTCACCCTGGGCGCCGACACCACCGACGCCCAGGGGGAGCTGTGGGCCCTGCTGTTCTTCTTCGGCTGGGGCCTGCTCCTGTTCTTCTACGACTGGCTGTACCTGGTCGCCTGGGGGCGGACGATCGGCAAGATGGCGGTCGGCATCAGGGTGGTGAGCGCCGCGGACGGGGGGAGGCTCACCCAGGGCCAGGCCCTGGGCCGTGCGGCGTTCTTCGGCCTGCCCCAGACCCTGCCGCTGGTGGGGAACCTGTTCTCCCTGGCGGAGGCGCTGCCCATCCACTTCGACCCCCGGTCCCGCGCCCTGCACGACAGGGCCGCCGGGACGGTCGTCGTCCGCGTCTGAGCCGGGGACGGCCCGGGTCCGCCCCGGCGCGGTCCGCGGCTCCCGGCGGAGGCCCCGGGGCGCCGGGGCCTCCGTGCCGGGGGCTACCGGCGGGCGCAGTCGGGGGCGTCGGCGCCGCCGTCGGCGAACGCCGCGGGGACGTAGTTGCCGGGGCCGATCCGGTACCAGGCGCTGCTGGTCCCGAACGGGCCCGTCGCCTCGTCCCCGACCGTCTGGCAGGCGACGTCGACGTTGGCCTTGTGCGCCGCGAGCCCCACGGGGTCGTGTTCCAGGCCGGGGCCGCCGCGCACGACCACCGGGTCGCTCTGGGTCACCGTGGTGATCTCCGCGCGCTGCCGGTAGTCGGCGGTCCACAGGTAGTCGACCTCCACCCAGGCGTTGGTGGGGAGCTGGAGCCCCTCCCGGAAGGCGCCGTCGGCCAGGTCGATCCCGGCGGGGTTGCGGACCTTGCGCCCGAACCCGTCCAGCCCCCCGTTGTACCCGTCCGTGTACGCCGCCTCCGCCTGGGGCCGCCCCCGCTCCAGGTCGTTCCAGGACTCGCGGTCCTCGTTCCAGTGGTCGTCCCCGGTGTTCCAGGGGCCCACGTCCCAGACGGGGAGGTAGGCGCAGCGCGGCTCGTGCTCGGGGGTCTCGTTCTTGCCCTCGGGACCCAGCGCTCCCGTGGTGCACACCCGCACCGTGTACTCGCCGCCGCCCCGCGTGGCCAGGCCTCGACGGGAGGGCAGGGCCACGAAGTGGTCGTCCTTCCGGACCGTGTGGCCGTTGGCGGTGGTCCCGCCCACCAGGCCGATGCGCGTCGCGAAGAGCCGCGCCGAGAACGGTTCGGCAGGCCGGGCTCCGTGGGCGCCGCCGTCCCGCTCCCCACCGCCCGGTCGGCCCGCGCCGCTCGCGAGCGGGCGCACCCGCAGACCGGTGAGGGCCGTGTCACCGCCCTCGACCTCCACCCGCAGCTGCACCTGGGTGACGTCCTCGGGCAGGGTCACCCGGCCGCCGCTCCCCGGTGCGGGGTACCACTCGGTCCACATCCCGTCCGGGCGGACCCCCCGCACCTCGGCCAGGAGGTGCTCGACGTCGCCGTCCGCCCGCACCCGCACGTCGACGGAGTCGGTGGGCCCGTCCAGGGCCTGCTCCGGGAAGGTCGCCAGGCCCGTGCGGCCGCGCTGCCCCTCCCTGCGCAGCGAGGCCCCGCCGCCGTCCGCCTCACCGACGTCCGTCCGCAGGGCGCCCGACTCCAGCACCAGGCCGACCCGGTCCGCGGAGTCCAGGTCCTGTCGCAGCCAGCCGCCCTCCGCGAAGGCGGGTGCCGGCGCCGCGAGGGGCACGAGGAGCGCCGCGGCGCCCAGGGCCGCCAGGGTCCGGGCGGTGGTGCGCTCGCACCGTCTGTCCGACATCTGTACCTTCCCTCACCAAACACCGAGAGTGATCAAATCAGTAACTCTCAGTAAGCGCCCTGGTGTGCGCACACTCAAGGAGCTTGTGGCGGGTGTTGGTGTTACGGCAGTAAAAGTCCGGCTCGCAGCCCGGGGACGGCCGTGGGCCGACCAGGGCGCTGCCGGTGCGGCGCGAAGGGCCGCCCCCGCCGGTCCCGGCGCCCCGGCCCGCCACGGACACGGGGTCACGGCGGAGGAACGGGGCCGCGGACCCCTGCGGCCGACGCGCTAGGCGAAGGCGAGCAGGCAGGCGGTGAACCCGTGCACGTGGTTGACGCCGCCGACCGGCCCGATCTCCCCCGCCGCGAAGAAGCCGGCGACGGCCTCGACGCCCAGCACGCGGTGCACGGCGAGGACGTCGTGGTCGGCGTGGGGGAAGAGCGCGGCCCCGCGGCCGTTGCAGGAGAAGAGCAGTCCGGCGCCGACGGCGTGCTCCGCCCCGAAGTCGGCGAGCCGCCGGGCGAGGTCCTCGTCCGCGGTGCCCGCGTCGCGGACCTGGAAGCGGACGGTCTGGCCGACGTCCACCATGTCGCCGACGGTGAGCCCGCCGAGCTCGGGATCGGCCCCGACCACGCTGCGGATCAGGAAGTCGCCCTGCCCGTGGTGGTCGGCGTACTCGTCCATGGCGATGCCGAGGTGCAGACCGTGTCCGGCGAGTTCGCGGTCCTCGTCCGAGAGCTCCTCGACGAGCTCCTCGAGCTTGTCGTAGGCGTTGACCCCCGCGAGTTCGAGGATGAGGTTGCCCTCGGACTTGGTGACGGTCATCGCCGGGCCGACGGGGCGGCAGCCCTGGCTGACGACGGTGCCGAGGACGTTGGCGCCGCCGAGCAGGAGGCCGATGGCCCCGTGCTCCGCGACGTCGCCCTCGCAGAACAGGCGGACGGACTCCTCCCCCCGCATGCCGTCGGCCATGCCCCCGACGAGGGGAAGCCCGTTGAGCGCGACCGTGGACTCGCGCACGAACGCCTGGGTGGGGAACTCGTAGGGGTTGGTCAGCAGGATGGCGGCCCGGTCGTCGGGGCCGGGCTCGCGCATGCCGACGACCGCGAGGTGGTCGCCCTCGATCACGGTGTCCAGGCGGAACGGGGTGATCTCCACCCCGGGCAGACCGGCGCACCACACGCTCACCGAGCCCTGCCCCTCGACGCCGCGTCCGCCGCCGATGACCCCGGTGGAACTGCACCCGAGGGTGGTCGCGCCCCCCGCCAGCGCCATGACGCGCTTGCCCGCGAGGGTGACCTCCTCGGGGTCGGCGCCGCAGACGAAGAAGCACACCAGGTCGGCCGCCCCGTCGACCTGCTCCAGAGCGCCGAGGACGGCGCGCTCGGCCGCGTTCACGAGGTCGGCCCCCGTCGTCAGTGCATTGCCGAACCGTGCCACCAGCCGCCACCTCCGGTTTCACCGGCCGCCCGGGCCGTTCGCAGGACTCCACCGTCACGTCCCATTCTTCCATCCCGGCGGCCACCGGGGGATCTTCCGGTGAACAGGGCCGGGCACCGGCCCCGGTGGCGGGGCCGCCGGACGGGGACGCTCTGATCGGGGTCCCTTTCCCCAGCCGGGCCGCGGAAACCCCGGGCGGGGGATACTCCCGTCACCCCGCCCCGGTTGCGGATAGGTTCGGTGGGTGAGCGCACCCCCCGAACTCCCCCGGACCCGCGCGGCGCTGCGCGAGTACGGCCACGTCCACCGTTCCGTCTCCGCCGAGGTGCGGGAGAACCTGCTCCGCCTGATGGGCTCCGGCGGACCTCGCTTCCCCGGGGTGCTCGGCTTCGACTCGACGGTGCTCCCGCAGGTGGAGCGCGCCCTGCTGGCCGGGCACGACCTCGTGCTGCTCGGCGAGCGGGGGCAGGGCAAGACCCGGCTGATCCGCTCCCTGGTGGGCCTGCTGGACGAGTGGTCCCCGGCGGTCGCCGGGTGCCAGGTGAACGACCACCCCTACGCGCCGGTGTGCCCGGTGTGCGTGCGGCGCTCGGCGGAGGAGGGGGACCGCCTGCCCGTGGTGTGGCGGCACCGGCGGGAGCGGTACGGGGAGAAGCTCGGCACCCCCGACACGGGCGTGGGCGAGCTCGTGGGCGACGTGGACCCGGCCCGGCTGGCCGAGGGGCGCTCCCTGGGCGACCCGGAGACCGTCCACTACGGCCTCGTGCCGCGCGCGAACCGCGGCGTGTTCTGCGTGAACGAGCTCCCCGACCTGCCCGCCCGCGCGCAGGTGGCCCTGTTCAACGTGCTGGAGGAGCGCGACCTCCAGGTGCGGGGCTACAGCCTGCGGCTCCCCCTGGACCTCCTGGTGGTCGCGAGTGCCAACCCCGAGGACTACACGAGCCGGGGCCGGATCGTCACCCCGCTCAAGGACCGCTTCGGCGCGCAGGTGCGGACCCACTACCCGCTCACGCTGGAGGACGAGCTGGCGCTGGTGCGCCAGGAGGCGGTGCTGCCGGAGGGCACGGCGGTGCCCGCCCACGTGTGGGAGACCGCGGCGCGGTTCACCCGGCTGGTGCGCGCCTCCAAGCGGGTGGACGCCAGGTCGGGGGTGTCCGTGCGCTTCGCCGTCGCGGCGGCCGAGACGGCGGCGGCGTCGGCGCTGCGCCGGTCCGCCCTGACGGGCGGGGAGGCCCCGGTGGCGCGCGTGTGCGACCTGGCGGCGGCGGTGGAGCCGCTGCTGGGCAAGGTCGAGTTCGAGCTGGGGACCGAGGGCCGGGAGCCGGAGGTCCTGCACGCGCTGCTGGGACGGGCGACGGCGGAGGCGTTCCGGGAGCGGCTGGGCGGGACGAACCTGTCCGCGCTCGTCGAGCGGTTCACCGGCGGCGCCACCGTGGAGTCCGGCGACCTGGTGGGCGCCGCCGAGCTGCTGCGCCGGGTCGGCGCCGTGCCGGGGCTCGCGGCGATGATCGCCGGCGCCGCCCCGGAGTCGGAGGACGGCCCGCCCACGCCCGGCCTGGCCGCCGCGGTGGTGGAGTTCGCGCTGGAGGGCCTGTACCTGGAGCGCCGCCTGTCCAAGGACGTGCTGCCCGGCGGCGGGGTCTACCGGTTCTAGGCCGTGCCCCGCGGGTCGTTCCGGGCCCGCGTCCGCCGGGCTGCCTCCCGCCGCGCCGACCGCGCCCGGACAGCAGGCCCCGGGCCGGCCGGGAGCACCCGCGGACCACGCCCCGGGCGGCCCGGCGCGACCGCGGGTCCACCGGGATCGGCGCCGCCGGAGCGCGCACCGGGCGTAGGGTCGTGGCCGACGCGCCCGGTCGGTGGGCCGGGAGGATCGGGGGGCGGCACGGGTGAGGTTCCGGTACCGGGAGTACGACGGCGGACCCGATCCCCTGGACGGGCCGGAGGAGGAGCCCCGGCCGACGGAGGGGACCGCCGCCCCGCATGAGCGGCCGGTCGGCGGCGCGGACCCCGCCGCCGGGCCGGAGCCGCTGGAGTCCCCGGCCCTGGAGGGGGTGCGGATCAGCTACGGGGAGGACGGGCCCGCGGCCCCGGACGGACCGGCCGCCGTCGCCGCCGGCGGGTGGGGGGACGGCTCCTCCCGCCCGCAGGTGCCCGGGGACCCGGCCGCGCCGGGGGACGGCGCCGGGAGGGACCGGTCCCGGCCGGAGCCACCGGACTGGGGACCGCGCGAGATCCGTCGGCTGGGCGAACTCGCCCTGCGCGACATCGAGGCGGCGGGGCGCCGGCGCGGCGTCCGCGGCGGCGGCCTCCGGGGCGGCGCCGGACCGGGCGGCGAGGCGACCGGCGGCCACCTGCCCCGCGACGAGGCCGGGGACCTGGCGCTGGACGCGGTCGCCACGGCGCGCGAGGCGGTCCTGCGCCGGGCGCGGCCCGGGGAGCGCTCCGCGGTCCTGCGCCCGCAGGACGTGCGGGTGGTGGAGACCGAACCGGCGGAGGCCGCCGCCGTGGCCCTGCTGGTGGACCTGTCGCACTCGATGACGACCCGCGGGCTGCACGGGGCCGCCACCGGGACGGCCCTGGCCCTGGACGCGCTGGTCCGGGTCCGCCGTCCCCGGGACAGGCTGCGGCTGGTCGGGTTCGGGGACAGGGCCCGGGAGATGACCCCGGCGGAGCTGGCGGCCCACGACTGGAGCCGCGTCCCGGGCACGAACCTGCACCACGCGCTGCGGCTGGCGCGCGGCCACCTGCGGCGCCACCGCGACCTGCGCCCGCAGGTGATGGTGGTGACCGACGGGGAGCCGACCGCCCACCTGGGCGAGGACGGCGGCGCGCGGTTCTCCTGGCCGCCGGATCCCCGCACCGGGGAGCTGACGCTGGCCGAGCTGGACGCCGCGCTGCGGGAGGGGGCGGAGGTGGCGTTCTTCGTCCTGGCGGACGATCCGCGGCTGCGCGCGTTCCTGGAGCGCGTGGAGCGGCGCCGGGGCGTCCGGGTGGTGCGCGCCGACGCCGGGGGGCTGGGCCCCCTCGTGGTCGACCGCTACCTGGGGCGCCGGGGCTGATCCTGCGCCCGGGGGCGCACGGACCGGCGGCGCCGGGCAGGGGTGCGGCGCCCCGGCCGGTCCGGGGCGCGGAGGGCAGGCCGTGCGGAGGGCAGGTCGTGCCACCCGCGCCGTCCCGCGGGCGGCGGGCCCCGTTCGCGGGGTCCGCGCCGCGCGGTCCCGCCGTGCCCGGGCCGCGGCCGCGCGGGTCAGCGCTCGAAGATGTTGACGTCCGAGGCCATCAGCAGGAGTTCCTCGGGCGCCCGGCCCCCGGAGTAGAGGAGCTGGTGGCGGTTGGCGGGCATGACCGTCTCGGTGAACCTCAGAGGGGTCTCCCCGTCGTAGGCGACGCGTTCCTGGACGAGCAGGGGGATCCCCGGTCCCAGGCCGAAGGACTCGGCCTCGTCCTGGGAGGGCATCCGGGCGCCGACGATGTCCCAGTTCCAGTCCTCCCGGTAGCCGAGCTCCTGGAGCACCGCCGCCACCCCCTGCTCCAGCCGGTCGGGGGACATGAGGGGGGTGTTGTTCGCGATGCTGAAGGGGAAGTGGGTCACCTGGGACTGCCACAGGCTGCCCTCGACGAACCGGTCGGAGGCCCGGATGACGACCAGCCCCCCGTGGGGGCCGTCCCCCGCGTCGCCGCGGCGGAGCCGCCTGGCCACCTTGGGCCGCATGGTGTCGAGGCTGACCTTGATCTTCTCGTCGATCTGGTCGTATCCGGCCTCGCGCAGGTGCGGCTGGTAGCCGGCGTCGAAGCGTTCGGAGTCGCTGCCGCCCGTGATGGGGGTGGCGAGGTGGACGATGGGCCGGTGGTCGGCGACGAAGGCCCCGCGGCCCGCCTGGATGGCGATGCGGCCCTCGTCCTGGAGGATGCGCATGCCCAGGCGTGCGGTGGCGCGGGAGACGTCGAGCTGCTCGGCGAGCTCCTCCTCCCCCGGCAGCCGTTCTCCCGGTTTGTAGTCGCCCCTGGTCAGCGCCTCCCGCAGGTGGTCCGCGACCTCGGTCTTCCTCGACGTGCTCATGCGTGTGCTCAGTCCCGGCGGTAGGCGTTCATGTTGCCGTGTTCGTACTGGTAGCGGATGCTGTGCCCCGCGTAGACCGTCTCCACCACGCGGATCGGCCTCTCCTCCGAGAGGTCGGTCCTGTGGACCTCCAGCACCGGTACCCCGGGCGGGAGTTCGAGCTGCCCGGCCTCGTGGGGGCTGGGCATGCGGGTCGTGAGCTCGTCCACGAAGCCGACCTGGCGGTGGCCGTGGTCGGCGAGCACGGCGAGGGCGCTCTCCACGTCCTCGGGCAGCATGAGCGGGGTGCCGTTGACGAGGTCCATGGGGTAGTGGGCGGAACTGACGGAGCCCGAGATCTCACCGGAGAACCGGTACATCCGGCGGACGACCGTCATGTCGCCCTCGGGCACGCGCAGGCGGCTCGCGATGTCGGGGGTGGCGCTGAGGAGCTGGAGCTCCTCCAGCATCTGGCCCGTCATGCCGGATTCGTTGAGTCCGGCGGAGCCGTCCCTGGTGCGGTTGGCGTAGAAGGTCTCGGGGACGACGTCCTGGACGAAGTGCCCCCTGCCGGGCCGGCTGACGATCAGGCCCTGGTTGCGCAGCATGCCCAGGGCCAGCCTGATCGTGTTGCGGGAGGCGTCGAAGCGCTCCTCGAGCTGCTTCTCCGAGGGCAGCTGCCCGCCGAGCGGCAGGCTTCTCTCCTGGATCTCGCGCCTCAGAGTCCGCGCGATCTGTCGATATCTGCTTTCTGCCCGCATAAGTCAGCCCTCGCTGGGGTACTAGACCAACAACCTAGCTTGTACCAACAAGGTGATCGGTACACCAACCGAACAGGTCCATCCGGTTCTGCTGAACCTATCGTAGGTGAAGGCCACCCCCAGTACACGGTGTCGCCGCCGATGAGACACCCGAAAGAGCAGCGCACGGCGGACCGCAACCCGCCGGGCCGCACACCCGAGCACCACCGACAACGGATACAGCACTCGTGAGACACCACCCCGCGCCCCCTCACCCCGTACGGGGGCGTACGAAGCACTAGAGACTTCCCCTGAGGAGACCAGCATGATCCCGATCGCCGTCACACTCGTCGGAGTCGTCCTTCTGGGCCTGGCCGTGGGCTTCCTGCTCGCCGTCTCCATCGGCATCCGCCGCCGGGACAGCCGGGGCGCCTACCGCTCCCTGCGGGGCGACGACCCCATCGCCCTCTCCCGTACCGGCCGCCTCGTCGTCGGGCTCCGCTTCACCAACGAGAAGCCCGCCGGGACCGCCCCTCCCCAGGACCGCGCCTCCACCCCGGTCTGAACCGGGAGGCCGGGACCGGCCGCACGGTGCACCCGCCGCACGGCGCGGGAGCACACCGGTCGACAGCCCCTCGGGGCGCCGCGGCGGCGGGCCCGCAGGAGAGCCCGCCGCAGAGAAGCCACGGCACCGGGGACGCGGCCCCGGAGAGGCGCCGTGACGGGCCCGGCGGCGACGCCGGAGGGCCAGCACGGCAGAAGGCGGTCTAGTCCCCCAGGGCCTGGAGCAGGTCCGCCACCAGGTCGGCGCCGGACTCGATGCCCACGGAGATCCGCACCAGGTCGGCCGGGACCTCCAGCGGGGAGCCGGCGGTGGACGCGTGCGTCATCCGCCCGGGGTGCTCGATCAGGGACTCCACCCCGCCCAGGGACTCGCCCAGCGTGAAGACCTCGGTCCGCTCGCACAGCTCCAGCGCGGCCTTCTCCCCGTCGCGCAGGGCGAAGGAGACCATCCCGCCGAAGGCCCGCATCTGCCGCTCGGCCACCTTGTGCCCGGGGTGGGCGTCCAGCCCGGGGTAGTAGACCCTGCGGACCGCCGGGTGGCCCTCCAGCACCGCCACGACCTGCTCCGCGTTGGCGCTGTGCCTGTCCATCCGCACACCCAGGGTCTTGACCCCGCGCAGGGTCAGCCAGGAGTCGAAGGGCCCCGGCACGGCGCCCATGGTGTTCTGGTGGAAGGCCAGCCGCTCGCCCAGCTCTGCGTCGGAGACGACCAGGGCGCCCCCGACCACGTCGGAGTGCCCGCCCAGGTACTTGGTGGTGGAGTGCACGACCACGTCCGCGCCCAGGGTCAGCGGCTGCTGGAGGTAGGGCGAGGCGAAGGTGTTGTCGACGACGTGCAGCGCGCCCGCGTCGTGGGCGATCTGCGCGACCGCCTCGATGTCGGTGATGTTCAGCAGGGGGTTGGTGGGCGTCTCGGTCCAGACGACCCTGGTCTCGGGCCGGACGGCCGCGCGCACCGCCTCGGGGTCGGACTGGTCGACCGCGTCCCACCGCACGCCCCAGCGCTCGACCACCTTGGAGACGAGGCGGAACGTGCCGCCGTAGGCGTCGCCCGGGATGACGATGTGGTCGCCCGGCGACAGGACCGTGCGCAGCAGGGTGTCCTCCGCCGCCATCCCGGAGGCGAACGCGAGGCCGCGCGTACCGGCCTCCAGCGCCGCCAGGCACTCCTCCAGCGCGGCGCGCGTGGGGTTGCCGGTGCGGGAGTACTCGTACCCCTGGCGCAGCCCGCCCACGCCGTCCTGGGCGTAGGTGCTGGTCTGGTAGATCGGCACCACCACGGCGCCGGTCCCGGCGTCCGGTTCCTGCCCCGCGTGGATGGCCAGTGTTTCAAACCCGTCGAACTTCATGGGGCCACAATAGTGCCCGCGGCCTCCCCGGAACCCGTGTTCAGCTGGGCCGGAGCGCTCCGGACGGGGCCCTTCGCCGGGGCGTTCCGCCCGGCCGGGGTCAGACCGGCGGGAAGCGGGTGGCGGACCCCGGCGCCGGCGGCTCCACCGGGATCTCCGGGGGCAGGCCGGTGACGGGGGTGGGCACCCGGGTGGGGGTCCCGGTCTCGCGCAGCGGGGGCTCCCACCCGAGTTCGGCGTCGTAGGTGCGCACGACCTTGCCGGGGACGCCGGCGATGACGGCGTGGTCGGGGTAGGCGCCGGGTCGGACCACCGTGCCCGCCGCCACGACGGAGTTGCGGCCCAGGTGGACCCCGGGGAGGATGACCGCGTTCGCGCCGATCCAGGTGCCGTCGCCGATGCTGACGGGGTCGTCCACGGGCCACTGGAGGCCGACGGGGATCTCGGTGTTGGCGTAGGCGTGGTTCTGGTCGGTGATGTAGACGTAGGGGCCCGTGTACACGTGGTCGCCGATGTCCACGGACTTGTGGGCGACGATGTGGGAGCCGCGGCCGATGGCGCAGCCCGACCCGATCCGCACGACGGAGCCCTCGCCCAGGTCGTAGTCCGGGCCCATCCCCGCGGCGAGGGTCATGTCGCCGCCCAGGACGGTGTGCACGCCGATCTCGATCCAGGGCTCGCCGTAGAGGGTGGCCGTGGGGAAGGCGATCGCGGAGCCCGTCCCGAAGCGCGCGAACTTCCGGGCGGCCGCGGAGCCGGCGCGGATTTCGGCTCTGCTCCGGGCGTAGGACCAGACGGAGCGGATGATCCAGGACAACAGCCGAGACACGCGTGCTCCCATTTATTACCTGCCAGTAATACTGCCGCGAACATTAGCAGTGTCCGAGTATGCGTCGATATGCCCGGGACTCACGCACCGGGGCCCCCGGACGCGTCGCGGAAGACGCGTCCGGGGGCCCCGGAGGCCCTGCGGTCGTTCGGCCGCCCGCCGGAGCGGGCGCGGCGGGCGCCGCCCGCTAGCCGGCCAGGTGGGCGAGCAGGTCCTGGCGGGTGAGAATGCCCACCGGCTTGCCGTCGCGCAGCACCACCAGGGCGCCGGAGCCGCGCAGCAGGCGCACGCAGTCGCTGACGGGCGTACCGGTGCCGACCGTGGCGAGCGGCTTGCCCATGTGCGTCTCGACCGCGTCGTCCAGCTGCGCCCGGCCGTCGAACAGCGCGTCCAGGAGGTCGCGCTCGGCGATGGAGCCGACCACCTCGGCGGCCATGACCGGGGGCTCCTCCTTCATGACGGGGAGCTGGGAGACGCCGTACTCCCGCATGATCGCGACCGCGGTGCCCACCGTCTCGTCCGGGTGGCTGTGCACGAAGTCGGGCAGCTCTCCGCCCTTCTCCCCGAGCACGTTGCCGGCCGTGGCCTCCTCCGTCTCGGCGGTCAGGAAGCCGTAGTCGGACATCCACTCGTCGTTGAAGATCTTGCCGAGGTACCCGCGCCCGCCGTCGGGGAGCAGCACGACGATGACGTCGTCGGGGCCCGCGTCCTTGGCCACGCGCAGCGCGGCCTCGACGGCCAGCCCGCAGGAGCCGCCCACCAGGAGGGCCTCCTCACGGGCGAGGCGGCGGGTCATCAGGAAGGAGTCCTTGTCGCTGACGGCCACGATCTCGTCGCACACGGAGGTGTCGTAGGTGCCGGGCCAGATGTCCTCGCCCACGCCCTCGACCAGGTACGGGCGGCCCGTGCCCCCGGAGTACACCGAGCCCTCGGGGTCGGCGCCGACGATCTTCACGGAGCCCCCGGAGACCTCCTTGAGGTACTTGCCGGTGCCGCTGATGGTCCCGCCGGTGCCGATGCCCGCGACGAAGTGGGTGATCCGGCCCTCGGTCTGGTCCCAGATCTCGGGGCCGGTCGCGTGGTAGTGCGACTCGGGGTTGTTCCGGTTCTCGTACTGGTTGGGCTTCCAGGCGCCGGGGATCTCGGCGGCCAGCCGGTCCGAGACCGAGTAGTAGGACTCGGGGTGCTCGGGGGCGACCGTGGTGGGGCACACCACGACCTCGGCCCCGTAGGCGCGGAGCACGGACAGCTTGTCCGGCCCGACCTTGTCCGGGCACACGAAGACGCAGCGGTAGCCCTTCTCCTGCGCGACGATCGCCAGGCCGATGCCGGTGTTGCCGGAGGTGGGCTCGACGATGGTCCCGCCGGGCCGGAGGTCCCCGCTCTTCTCCGCCGCCTCGACCATGCGGAGCGCGATGCGGTCCTTGACCGAGCCCCCCGGGTTGAAGTACTCGACCTTGGCCAGGATCGTCGGCGCGAGCCCCTCCGTGACCTTCCGCAACCGGACGAGAGGGGTGTCCCCCACCAGGTCGATCAGTGAGTCGTGTACCCGCACTTGTGCTCCCTCGGCATCGTGGCGACCGGGTCTTCGGCCCGCCTGGTCCTCGCCCCGGCGGCGAGTCCGGGGCCGTGGGCCGGTCCGGCCCGTCTCACCCCGACTCTAACGTTTCCCACCAGGGGGTTCGGCGGGCGGAATACGGCGCGGACCCGGTGCCCGCGCACGTCCGGGGGCGGCCCTCCGCCGAGGCCGCGGAGGGGCTGCCGGTGCGCACGGTGCGCGGACGGGGTCGCCCGGACGCCCGTTCCCCCTCACCCCGGGGTTCGGACGGTGTGCCGCCCGGGTACGTGACCCGGGGGTTCCCCGCCGGTAACCTCGCAGGTAACCGGCTCGCCCCAGGGCAGGCGGGTCCGAGGACTCGGAGGTCGTCCTGTGCTGCGAGCCGCACGCGCACGGCGGATCGCCGCTGCCACCGCGTTCGGTGGCGGCGGGCTCACACTCGTGGGGGGCGGCACGGTCGCCCTCCTCTACCTCCAGGCGAGGCTGGCCCGCCGCGCGGTCGGCACGACGCGGTGGGACCGGCCGGTCGTCAACGGCGTCTACGGCGGGGGCGGGGGCACGCCGCTCCGGATGCTGATGATGGGCGACTCCACCGCCGCCGGGTTCGCGGTCGCCAGGGCCGACCAGACCCCCGGCGTCCTGCTCGCCTCCGGGATCGCGGCGGCGTCGGAGCGCCCGGTCCGCCTGCGCTGCACGGCCTCCCCCGGCGCCACCTCCGCGAACCTGTCCGCCCAGGTCGAACGCGCACGGGCCCTGGAACCGGGTTCGCGCTACGACGTAGCGGTGGTCTTCATCGGCGCCAACGACGTCATCCGCCGCATCCGGCCCAACGACGCCGTCGCCCGGCTGCGCGAGACCGTGCAGGCCCTGGTCGGCCGAGGGACCGCCGTGGTCGTGGCGACCTGCCCGGACCTGGGCACGGTCCGCCCCATCGGCTGGCCGCTGCGCTCGATCGCCCGACGCGCCTCGCGACAGCTCGCCGCGGCGCAGACGATCGCCGTGACCGAGGTCGGCGGCCGCACCGTGTCCCTGAGCGACATCCTCTCCGACGACTTCCGGACGGACCCTTCATCGATGTTCGGGCCCGACCGATTTCATCCGTCAGCTCGCGGGTACGCGCAGGCCGCATGCGCCGTCCTCCCCTCCGCCTGCGCCGCCCTCGGGCTGCTCCCGGAACTGGAGGAGGCCCGTCGCACACGCGGCATCCTGCCGGTGGACCGGGCGGCCGTGGTCGCCGCCGAGACCCCGGGCACGGAGGTCTCGCGCGCGGCGTCCCACGTCGACGGACAGGCGCCGGGGACGCGCGGGCGCTGGGCCGCGCTCATCCGGAGCCCCTTCCGGCTGCGGGCGAACGGCGACCGCGAGGAGCGCCCCGCGGAGTTGGGGGCGGGGGACGCCGGACGGCCTTCGGGCGAGCCCTCCTGAACGCCGACCCCGGGTGGCGGGCGGAGGCCCCGGACGGGTTTACTGGTCGGTAACAAGACATGCTGTGACCTGTCCCGGCGCGCCGACCGCCGAGTCCGGACCCACAGCCCGCACGCAGCACCTCAACGATAGGGACGAAGCCCATGCCCGAAGCAGTCATCGTCGCCACAGCCCGTTCCCCGATCGGCCGCGCCTTCAAGGGCTCGCTCAAGGACATCCGCCCGGACGACCTGACCGCCCAGATCATCGGCGCCGCCCTGGCCAAGGTGCCCCAGCTCGACCCCTCGGGCATCGACGACCTGATGCTCGGCTGCGGCCTGCCCGGCGGCGAGCAGGGCTTCAACATGGCCCGCATCGTGGCCGTCCAGCTCGGCCTGGACACCGTCCCCGGCACCACCGTGACGCGCTACTGCTCCTCCTCGCTCCAGACGACCCGGATGGCCTACCACGCCATCAAGGCGGGCGAGGGCGACGTGTTCGTCTCCGCCGGCGTCGAGACCGTCAGCCGCTTCGCCCACGGCAGCAGCGACAACCCGCAGAACGAGAACCCGCTCTTCGCCGACGCCAAGGCGCGCACCGAGAAGCGCAAGGAGGGCGGCGCCGCGGCCTGGACCGACCCGCGCGAGGAGGGCGCGCTGCCCGACGCCTACATCGAGATGGGCCAGACCGCCGAGAACGTCGCCCAGATCACCGGCGTCTCCCGGCAGCGCCAGGACGAGTTCGCGGTGCGCTCGCAGAACCTCGCCGAGAAGTCCCTCGACAACGGCTTCTGGGAGCGCGAGATCACCCCGGTGACCCTGCCCGACGGCAGCGTGGTCAGCACCGACGACGGCATCCGCCGCGGCACCACCTACGAGAAGGTCGCCGGCCTCAAGCCGGTGTTCCGCCCCGACGGCACCGTCACCGCGGGCAACGCCTGCCCCCTCAACGACGGCGCCTCCGCCGTGGTCGTCATGAGCGACACCAGGGCGGCGCAGCTGGGCATCACCCCGCTGGCCCGTATCGTGTCCACCGGCGTGACCGGCCTGAGCCCGGAGATCATGGGCCTGGGTCCGGTCGAGGCCTCCCGGCAGGCCCTCGCCCGTGCCAACATGGCCATCGGCGACATCGACCTGGTCGAGATCAACGAGGCCTTCGCCGCGCAGGTGCTGCCCTCCGCCGACCAGCTGGGCATCGACATCGACGGCACCCTCAACGTCAACGGCGGCGGCATCGCGGTCGGCCACCCGTTCGGCAGCACCGGCGCCCGCATCACCGGCACGCTGATCAACGGCCTCCAGTTCCACGACAGGACGTTCGGCCTGGAGACCATGTGCGTCGGCGGCGGCCAGGGCATGGCGGCGATCTTCGAGCGCCTCAGCTAGGCCTTCCCGGGGGCCGGCCGCGCCGGCCCCGCCGAGGTCCCCCGTCCCCTCCTCACATCGGGGGAGAAAGGGGGCCTTCGTGCATATGTGGGCATTTGCGACACTTCACCCATGGACGTCGAAGAACTTCCCCTCCGCCGGACCACGGGCGATTACGCACCTGCACATCCGCGATCGTCTGTCATTGGGCTCCGGGCAAACGTTCCCGCACCGGCAAGGTAAAAGCTGGCGACCGGGGCTTGTCCGGAACGTGTTCCTGATGCAGGGTCGCAGGTAAGTGCCACACACCACAGCGCTGCCGGAGGTGCCTATGTCGGTAACCCACTCGCCGGAGGTCCACGCCAAGCTCATCGAACGCATCCCGGTCGTCACCGGCCGGGGACTCCACGAGTGGTTCGCCGCCCTCGACAAGGGACCGGGACTGCTCCGCTGCCAGGACAGGTCCAACTGGCTCGCGGACGAGTACGAGCTCCCCCAGTGGTACGCGCAGGCCATCGTGCTGGAGCACGACCGCCGCCGCAGGAACCGTTCGATCCCCGCACCGCGCGGCGAGAACGCCTGACCACGGGTCCCGCGTCCGAACACCGCACGCGACACGACGAAGGGGCCGCCACCCGGAACACCCGGGTGGCGGCCCCTCGCCACGCGACGAAAACCTGTCGGCCGCCGGCCGACGGTCGCTACTCGGCGAAGATCGTCTTGATCATCCAGAGCAGGCGCAGGATCTCGATGTAGAGCCAGACCAGGGAGACGGTCAGGCCGAAGGCGAACTGCCAGGCGAACTTGTCGGGGATCCCGGCGTTCAGGCCCTCCTCGATGCCCCGGAACTCCAGGGCGAGGGTGCAGGCCGCGATGACGACGAACACGAGGCCGACGACCAGGCCCAGCGGGCTGGGCTCGCGGATGCCGATGCCGCCGGAGATGAAGAAGCTGGCCACGAAGTTCACCAGCATGAGCGCGGCCGCGCCCAGGGTGGCGTACATGACGACCTTCATGAAGCCGTCGGTCACCTTGATGATGCGGAACTTGTACAGCGCCAGCATCACGGCGAACACGACGACCGTGCCCAGGACCGCCTGGGTCACGAGGGCGCCGCCCGCGCCCGCGTCACCGGTCGTCGCCTCCAGGGACGAGGCCAGGAGCGCGGAGAGCCCGCCGACGAGCAGACCCTCCAGGGCCGCGTAGGCGAGGATCGCGACGGGGTTGGTGATCTGCTTGAAGGCGATGACCAGCCCGAGCACCAGGCCGCCGAGGGCGCCGACGATCATCAGGCCCATGGTGAGGCCCGGGGCGAAGGGGTCGAAGAGGAAGTAGTTGACGACGGCGAAGAGCGCGACGACACCGAGGGTCATCCCGGTGCGCACGACGACGTCGTCGATGGTCATCCGCTGGCCGCCGGCGCCCTGGACGGGACCGCCCGGGTACCCCTGCTGGGGGTAGCCCTGCTGGGGGTACTGCTGGCCGTAGCCCTGCTGCGGGTACGGTTGTCCGTACCCCGGCTGACCGTAGCCCTGCTGACCGTACCCCTGGTGGGGGGCCCCGGCCGGGGCCTGCTGAAGTGCCCGCTTGAGGACGGGGTTGGAACTCCGCATCCGCATGTCTAGTAATGGCCTTTCACGCGTGGATTGCTGCCCACAAGGTAACGTACGGGGCCGACACGGGGTTCCACAGGACAGGTCACCGTTGGGAAACGGGGCGGGCCGCCGACGGCGGTGCCGCATCGCGCGGAAGAGGCCCCTCGCGGACCGGCCGCTGCGGGACCGCGGCCCCGGGCGCGGCCGTGCGGCACACCCGTCCGCAGGCCCCGCGTTCGATCGTCGGAGCCCCGGCAGCGCACGTGGTCGCCCCGGGGCCCGGGTCGCCCGGACAGCACCCGGGCCCGTGGCCGGGATGCCGTCCGGCCACGGGCCCGGGGTCGAACGCCGGGCTAGTTGCGGGTCACCAGCGAGCGTGCCAGGAAGAGCACGTTGGCCGGGCGCTCCGCCAGGCGCCGCATGTAGTAGCCGTACCACTCGGTGCCGTACGGCATGTAGACGCGCATCCTCTTGCCCTCGGCGGCGAGGCGAACCTGCTCGGCGTCGCGGATCCCGTAGAGCATCTGGTACTCGTAGTCGTCCGCCGAACGGCCGTTGGCCTCGGCCAGGGAGCCGGCGATGGCGACCATGCGCGGGTCGTGCGAGGCGACCATGGGGTAGCCGTCGCCCTCCATGAGGACGCGCAGCGCGCGCACGTACGCCTTGTCGACCTCGGCCTTGTCGCGGTACGCGACCGAGGCGGGCTCGTCGTAGGCGCCCTTGCACAGGCGCACGCGCGAACCGGCGCCGCTCAGGTCGCGGCAGTCCGCGACGGTGCGGCGCAGGTAGGCCTGGAGCACCGCGCCAGTGGACGGGAAGTCCTCGCGCAGCTCCCGCAGGATCCCCAGGGTGGAGTCGACCGTGGTGTGGTCCTCCATGTCGAAGGTGACCGTGGTGCCGATCGCCTTGGCCGCCTCGGCGATCTCGCGGGCGTTCTCCAGGGCGATCTTCTCGCCGTCCCTGTCGAGGAACTGGCCCACGGCCGAGAGCTTGACCGACACCTCGGCCCGGTCCCCGAGACCGGCCTCGCCGAGCGCGGCGAGCAGGTCCCGGTAGGCGGTCACCGTCGCCGCGGCCTGCGCGGCGTCGGCGGTGTCCTCCCCCAGGAAGTCCAGGGTGACGTAGCGGTCCCTGGTCAGGTCCTCGATCGCGGGGAGGGCCTCCTCCATGGTGGAGCCCGCCACGAACCTGTGGACCATGGCCCGGGTCATGGGGGTGCGCTCGACGACGGTGCGGACCTTCGCGGACCTGGCGGCGAGCAGAAGGGGCTTACGAAGCATGGTGACCTCGAAGAAGACGTGCGCGGGCCTGTGGACCCGCGCGGACGGGGCAGCGGCCGGGGGGTGTCCCCGCGGTGCCGGTGGATTCCTCGGGGGGCTGGAGGGGTCCGCACCCCCTCAGGACGGGAGGGGGTGCGGAACCGTGGCTACCCCTGGTGGGGGTAGGAGGAGACCGTCGGCGCGACGAACGTCTCCTTGATGGCGCGCGGGCTGGACCAGCGGGACAGGTTCTGCGCGGAACCGGCCTTGTCGTTGGTGCCGGAGGCGCGTCCGCCGCCGAACGGCTGCTGGCCCACGATGGAGCCGGTCGGCCGGTCGTTGACGTAGAAGTTGCCCGCCGAGAACCGCAGCGCCTCGGTGGCCCTGGCGATCGCGGAGCGGTCCTTGGCCAGGACCGCGCCGGTCAGGGCGTAGGCGGAGCCCTCGTCGACGATCTTGAGGATGTCGTCGAACTCGTCGTCCTCGTACACGTGGACGGCGATGACCGGGCCGAAGTACTCGGTGCGGAACACGTCGTTGGTCGGGTCCGTGCCCTCGATGATGGTCGGGCGCACGAAGTAGCCGACGGAGTCGTCGGCGGTCCCGCCGGCGATGATCTCCAGGGTCGGGTCGGACTCGGCGTCCTTCAGGACCTTGGCCAGCTTGTCGAAGGAGCGGCGGTCGATGACGGCGCCGATGAAGTTCGACAGGTCGGTCACGTCGCCCATGGTCAGGGCCTCGGTCTCGGCGACCAGGTCGTCGCGCACCTGCTCCCACACGGAGCGGGCGACGAAGGCGCGCGAGGCGGCCGAGCACTTCTGGCCCTGGTACTCGAAGGCGCCGCGGACGATCGCGGTGCGCAGGACCTCGGGGTCGGCGGAGGAGTGCGCGACGATGAAGTCCTTGCCGCCGGTCTCGCCGACGATGCGCGGGTAGCTGCGGTAGGAGGAGATGTTCTCGCCGACGCTCTTCCACAGGTGCTGGAAGGTCTTGGTCGAGCCCGTGAAGTGCACACCGGCGAGCTCGGGGTCGTTGAGGGCGACGTCGGAGACGGCGAGGCCGTCACCGGTGACCATGTTGATGACGCCCGGGGGCATCCCGGCCTCCTCCAGGAGGCGCATGGTCAGCTCGGCGGCGAACTGCTGGGTCGGGGAGGGCTTCCACACGACCACGTTGCCCATCAGGGCCGGGGCGGTGGGGAGGTTGCCCGCGATGGCGGTGAAGTTGAAGGGGGTGATCGCGTAGACGAACCCCTCCAGCGGGCGCTGCTCCATGCGGTTCCACACGCCGCGGACGCTCAGGGGCTGCTGGGCGATCAGCTCGCGGGCGTAGGAGACGTTGAAGCGCCAGAAGTCGATGAGCTCGCAGGCCGCGTCGATCTCCGCCTGCTGGGCGGTCTTGGACTGGCCGAGCATGGTGGCGGCGTTGATGGTGGCGCGCCAGGGGCCGGCGAGCAGGTCGGCGGCGCGCAGGAGGATGGCGGCGCGGTCGTCGAAGGACATCGCGCGCCACGCCGGGGCGGCGGCCTTGGCCGCGGCGACGGCGGCGCGGGCGTCGTCGTGGGTCGCGTTGCGCATGGTGCCCAGGACGGCGGCGTGACGGTGCGGCTGCACGACGTCGATGGGCTCTCCGCCGCCCATGCGGCTCTCGCCGTTGATGCGCATCGGAAGGTCGATGCTCTCCTTGCCGAGCTCCTCCAGCTTGGCGACGAGCTCTTCGCGCTCGGCGCTGCCGGGCGCGTAGGACAGAACGGGTTCGTTCTGCGGCAGCGGGACGTTGGTCACGGCGTCCATGGGCACCTCCCCAGTTAAGAATGTCCCTGAAACGAGCAGGGTTGAGCTGACTCAACGCTCTCAGAACAAGACCGTGCGAACCTTGTGGGGCAGGCCACTCTTTGCCCGCCTTATTTGTTCACTGGGACAAAATGGGACTCATATGAGCACTGACACCCCACCACCGGGCCCCTTCCACCCCTCTGACGGCGAACCGCGCCGGACGGAAGTGCGGACGAGCGTCTTCGCAGGTCACTCCGCCCACGACGGGGAGGGTTCCACCGGGGTGCCCCTGCGCAGACTGCTGCTGGCCCTGGGCGACCCCGTCGCGGACGTCGCGGCCGCGCCGGGGGGTCTTGATGTCCAGGTGGACAATGTCGTCATCCTCGATCCGGAGGACCGCGCGGAGGTCCGCGAGGGCGACCTGGTGCTGCTGATCGGCGCGCGCGGAGCGGCCGCGCGCCGGCTCGTCCGGACGCTGGCCGAGCAGGGCGCCACGGCGGTCGCCGTCAAGACCGGCGGGCATCCCCAGGACGAGGCGCCGTCGTCGGGCGGCCGGGCGGGGCGGCCCAGGCCGGGCGCGACCGATGAGCTCCAGGCGCTGCGGAGCGAGGCCCGTGAGGCGGGGATCGCCCTGCTGGCGGTCCGCGCGGAGGTGCGGTGGGACCAGTTGCAGGCGGTCTGCCAGAGCATCGTGGACGACGCCCGGCTGACCGCCGTCGAGGACCTGGGCGAGTCCAGCGGCGACCTGTTCTCGATGGCGCAGACGATCGCCCAGCTGACCGGTGGCCTGGTGAGCATCGAGGACGCGGCCAGCCGGGTGCTGGCCTACTCCAGCGGCGCAGAGGTGGACGAGCTGCGGCGGCTGTCGGTGCTGGGCAGGCGCGGACCGGAGTCGTACCTGGCGCTGCTGCGCGAGTGGGGCGTGTTCGCCAAGCTGCGTGCCGGCGAGGAGGTGGTGCGTATCGAGGAGCACCCCGACCTGGGCATCCGCCGCCGCCTGGCGGTGGGCATCCACGCCGGACGGCAGCCGCTCGGGGCGATCTGGGTGCAGGAGGGCGCGAGCCCGCTGGCGGAGAACGCCGAGGAGGCGCTGCTGGGGGCCGCCCGCACCACCGCGCTGCAGATGATCAGGCAGCGCAGCCAGGCCAGTGCGGGGCTGCGGCTCCGCGAGGACCTCCTGTCGAGCCTGCTGGAGGGGAGGATCGACGCGGGGGCCCTGGCCGACACGGTGGAGGTGCACGCCGACCGCGGCGCGCTGGTGGTGGCGTTCTCGCTGCTGGAGGCTCCGGACGGAGCCGGCGAGGAGCGTCCCGACCGGCCCGCCCGCGAGCTGCGCCGGCGCCGGATGATCGACCTGGTGTCGGTGCACACCGCCGCGTACCGCCGCAGCGCCCTGGTGACGGAGCTGGGCGGCCGGGTGTACGTGCTGCTGCCGGACCTGGAGCGCGGCAGGGAGGGCTGGCGGGGGGTGGAGCAGTCGGTGCTGGCCCTCACGCGCAAGACGGTGGCGGCGGCGCGCGCGGCCCTGGGGGCGCGGGTGCAGGGGGCGGTGGGGTCGCTGATGGAGCGGCTGGCGGACGTGCCGGACTCGCGCGCCGAGGCCGACCGCGTGCTGGACGCGATGGGCCGCGACCTGGAGCGGCACCTGGACTGGGAGGTGGCGACCATCTCCGACGTGCGCTCGCGGGTGCTGATCGGCGAGACGCTGGCCCGGTTGCGGGAGGATCCGTCCCTGCGCGACCCGAGGGTGAGCCGGTTGATCGAGTACGACCGTGCGGGCGGCGCCGACCTGGTGCACTCGCTGCTGGCCTACCTGGAGGCGTTCGGTGACGCGCGGGCGGCGGCGGAGCGGCTGCACATCCACCCCAACACCCTGAGGTACCGGGTGCGCAGGGCCGCCTCGGTGAGCGGGATCGACCTGGGCGACCCGGGAGAACGGCTGTTCACGCAGCTGCAGCTCCTCATGGAGCAGCAGGCCCCGTAGCCCCACGCCCGCCCGGGGGTGGCCGGTGCAAGCCGACCCCGCCCCTGGGGGTTGTGCGTGAGGGCGCCGCCGGGGTGCTGCAGGACGAGTCAAGCCGCGAGCGAGGAACGAGCGACAGGCGCAGACGAGGACGAAGCACACCGGCCTCAAGGCGCCCGAACACGGGGCAAAGCGAAGCGGAGCCCCAAAACAGCAGGGTTGTCCCTGAGAGCCGACCCCGCCCCTGGGGGTTGTGCGTGAGGGCGCCGCCGGGGTGCTGCAGGACGAGTCAAGCCGCGAGCGAGGAACGAGCGACAGGCGCAGACGAGGACGAAGCACACCGGCCTCAAGGCGCCCGAACACGGGGCAAAGCGAAGCGGAGCCCCAAAACAGCAAGAGCCCCAAAAGCAACACTGGTACCCCCGGTCGGACTCGAACCGACACTTGTGACCCTTTTAGGGGGCCTGCCTCTTCCATTGGGCTACGAGGGCGAACCCATCATACCGGCCGGGTCGATTGCCCACTTTGCTTTGGCTTGGCCGGTTATGGTCACGAAAAGACCGGCTCCCCTGGGGAAACCGGTCGTTTCGTGTGTTCGGGCTGGGCCGCGCGGGCGGGAGTCGCGCGACCGGGCCGGATCAGCTGACCCGGCGGAGTCGGCCGTCCTCGATCTGCGGCCGGCTGGCCTCCTCGAAGGCCTGGCGGGGCTCGGCCATCTCCGGGAGCGCGGCGAAGTCGCGGCGCAGGAAGAGGGCGAGCGTCCAGTCCGACAGCACGCGCATCTTGCGGTTGAAGGTCGGGACCGCGAACAGGTGGTAGGCCCGGTGGGCGTACCAGGCGAGGCGGCCGTTCAGCTTGATCACGCCGAACAGCTGGGCGGCGCCCTTGTGCAGGCCCAGTCCGGCGACCGCGCCGAGGTTCTTGTGCTTGTAGGCCTTGAGCTCGGTGTTGCGCAGCGAGGCGATCACGTTGTCGGCGAGCACCGGCGCCTGGCGGACCGCGTTCTGGGCGTTGGGCGGGTAGTAGCCGCCGTTCCCGTCGGGGACCTGGGCGTTGTCGCCGCCGGCGAAGGCGTTCTCCACGCCGTTGACGGTGAGGAACTCGCTCGTGTCCACGTGGCCCTTGGGCCCGAGGGGCAGGTCGCTGGCGGCGACGACCGGGCTGGGCTTGACGCCCGCGGTCCACACGAGGGTGCCCGCGTCGAACTCGGTGCCGTCGCTGAGCTTGATGTGCTGGTCGGCCGCCGACTCCAGGAAGGTCTTGAGCCGGACGTCGATGCCGCGGCGGCGCAGCTGGTTGAGGGCCTTGTTCCCGACCTCGGGGCCGACCTCGGGCAGGATCTTGTCGGCCGCCTCGATGAGGTAGAACCGCACGTCGTCGAGGTCGATCGACTGGTGGAGGCGGACCGCGTCGCGGACCATGTCCTCCAGCTCGGCGATGGCCTCGGCGCCGGCGAACCCGCCGCCGACGAAGACGAAGTTGAGCGCCTTGCGCCGGGTGGCCTCGTCGTCGGTGGAGTCGGCGATGGTGAGCTGGTTGAGGACGTGGTTGCGGAGGTAGGCGGCCTCCTCCACGGTCTTGATCCCGATGCCCCACTCGGCCAGGCCGGGGATGGGCAGGGTGCGCGAGACGGCGCCCGCGGCCATCACGAGGTGGTCGTAGGCGATGGTCTCGGGCTCGCCGACGTTGGGCTCGTAGCGGACCTGGCGGTCGGCGTGGTCGATGCGCACGACGCGCCCGCCCAGGACGCGGACCCGGTCGAAGACCTTGCGCAGCGGGACGACGACGTGGCGCGGCGAGATGTTGCCGGACGCGGTCTCGGGCAGGAAGGGCTGGTAGGTCATGTAGGAGTTGGGGTCGATGACGGTGATCCGCGCCTCGCCCGCCCCGAGCTTCTTCTCCAGCCGCCTCGCGGTGTACATCCCGAGGTAACCGCCGCCGACGATGAGGATGTGCGGGATCTCCGCTTCGTCCCCTCCGCCGTGTACCAGCCGGTAGTTCCTGCTCTCGGTCATCGCATATCCGCCCTAAAGGTTTCTGTCGCGCCCGTCCGGGGCCGCGAAGGTCTCGCGGTCTCCGGTCGCCCGCTCTCGCGTTCCAGCGGGGCACCACCCCGTCGTGGTGGGTACCCGTACTTTTCGGGTGGTGCTTGTGCATTCTTTCACAAGCACCTACCGACAGAGAAGGTTCACATCTGATCACCTTCCGACCACTTGCCCACCTGCATGCCTTGCGTTTATGCAGGTCAGAGTGGTTGTGAAAGCATTCACAAGGGTCTTCCGCAGTGATGCGTCTCACCCGGGGGACCCTGTTCGGGGGTCCCGAAAGGCCCTTGCGGAACGCCTACGCCTGGACCACGAGGCTCCAGGCGACACCGTCCAGGATGTCGTGCTCACTCGTCGTGAACGCGTCCGCCCCCGTGCGGGCGAGCACCCGCGACAGGACGAGCGCGCCCGCGCCGATCACGTCCACCCGGCCGGGGTGCATGACGCCGATCTCCGCACGCTCCGCCGAGGTCGCCGCGAGCAGCTCCCCGGTGATGCGGTCGAGGTCCGCCGCCCCCACTCGGGAGTGGTGGATCCGCTCCGGGTCGTAGGCGGGCAGGTCCAGGGCGATACCGGCGACCGTGGTCGCGGTTCCCGCGACGCACACCACCGATCCCGCCTCGCGCAGGGGCACGACCCGCTCGACCTCGTCGAGCGCCGCGTCGATGTCGGCGGTGGCCGCCGCGATCTGCTCCGCCGTGGGCGGGTCGTCGCGCAGGTGCCGCTCGGTCATGCGCACGCAGCCGATGTCCACCGACAGCGCCGCGCGGACCAGCTCGCCCTTCTCGGCCTCCTCCGGGCCCGTCCCCAGGACGAACTCGGTGGAGCCGCCCCCGATGTCCACCACCAGGAACGGCGGGGCGGGCTCGCTTGTTCCCCCCTCGGCCGCCTCGGCGTCGAACTCGGCCGTGGCCCCCACGAACGAGAGCTCTGCCTCGTCCAGGCCCGTGACCACCTCGGGCTCCACCCCGAGGATCTCGCGGACCCCGTCGATGAACACCTGGCGGTTGGCCGCGTCCCGGGTCGCGCTGGTGGCGACCATGCGCACCGCGTCCGGCCCCAGGGCGATGCCGTGCGCCTCGATGGCCTCGGCGTAGCCGCGGAGCGCCTCGAAGGTCCGCTCCAGCGCCTCGGGGGAGAACTCGCCGGTCCGGTCGACGCCCTCGCCCAGCCGCACGATCTCCATGCGCCGGTCGACGTCGACCACCTGGACCTCGTCGCCGTCGATGTGGACCACGTCGGCGATCAGCATCCTGATGGAATTGGTTCCGCAGTCGATGGCCGCGACACCGCTCATGACCCGTTCCCCTCACTGCCCTCTCGGGCGTCCTCGTCGACGCACACGCACGGTCCCCTGTCCCACCACTGCGGGAGTTCCTCCAGCGCCTCGGCGCCGAAGGGGTTGGTTCCCGGCGCGGCGAGCTCATGGCCGACCAGCGCGTGCAGGCACTTGACCCGGGTGGGCATGCCGCCGGTGCTCTGCATCCCCTCGGGGAGCGGCTCGACCCCGTCCAGGCGCGCCTGCTCGGCCCGCTCCTCGATGTAGGACTCGTGGGCCCTGGTGTAGGCCTCGGCGAGCCCCGGGTCCGTCGCGAGCCGGTCCTGCATCTCGCGCATGCGGCCGGAGTTCTCCATCCGGCCGATGGCCGACGCCGCGCGCGGGCACGTCAGGTAGTACAGCGTCGGGAAGGGGGTGCCGTCCTCCAGGCGGGGCGCGGTGCGCACCACGTCGGGGAGCCCGCACGGGCAGCGGTGCGCGACCCCGCGCACCCCGCGCGGGGTGCGGCCCAGCTGGAGTTCGATGGCGGCGATGTCGCGTGCGGCGACCGGGTTCTCGGAGTGCCCCTCGGGAGGGGCGCCCGCCGGTCCGGCGGCGCGCCCGGGCACGGGCTGATCAGCGGAAGTCATGGCGAACCCAGCATAGGGCCGCCCCCGCACCCCTGCCGCCCGCGGGGGGCGGGCCCCGGCCGGGACCCGCCACGCGCCCCGGGGCGGGTCAGAGCCCGTCGTCGGGCGGCGGGCTGTCCGCCTCCTCGACCGAGCGCCACAGCGTGGTGAACCACGGCTCGCTGGGACCGGTCTCGGCCTCGTCGTCGTCCTCGGAGTCCGGCGGGATGACGATGTAGGCGGTCTCGCCGGGGTACTGGTAGTGGAGCCGCGCGCGGGCCTCCCGTTCGACGTATTCGTCCTGGGTGAGCTCCCGCTCGCGCTCGCGCAGGTCGAGCACGCTCTCCTCCATGCGCGCGCGGTCCTCCTGGAGCTGGGCGATCTGCGCCCGCTGCGCGACGTACTCGCGCAGCGGGTAGGCCAGGCTCAGTGCGATCACGCACACCACGAGGGCCAGGATCGCCGCACGGCTGGTGAGCATGGGCCGCACCCCGCCGGTGGTGCGGCCCGTGCCCTTCCCGGCCCCCCTGCCCTTGGCGGAGCCGGTTACGGCGCTCTTCCGCCCCGTCCTCCTCCGGGCAGCCCTGCCCGCCGGCCTGTCGGCTTTGGACGCCTTCCCGGCCTTTGGGGGCGGCTGCTTGGATTCGCGGGACACTGGGGCAGACTAGCCGCGCTTGGCGAAGCGCGGGAAGGCCGACACGCCCGCGTAGACGGCGGCGTCGTCCAGTTCCTCCTCGATGCGCAGGAGCTGGTTGTACTTGGCGACGCGCTCGCTGCGGGCCGGGGCGCCGGTCTTGATCTGGCCGGCGTTGGTGGCCACCGCGATGTCGGCGATCGTGGTGTCCTCGGTCTCGCCGGAGCGGTGGCTGATCATCGCCGTGTAGCCGCTGCGCTGGGCCATGGCGACCGCGTCCAGGGTCTCGGTCAGGGTGCCGATCTGGTTGACCTTGACCAGCAGCGAGTTGGCGGTGTCGGCGAGGATGCCGCGCTGGAGCCGCTCGGGGTTGGTGACGAACAGGTCGTCGCCGACCAGCTGGACCTTGTCGCCGAGCTCGGCGGTGAGGGTCTTCCAGCCCTCCCAGTCCTCCTCGTCGAGGGGGTCCTCGATCGAGACGAGCGGGTAGGCGTCGACCAGCTCCGCGTAGTACGCGGCCATGTCCGCGGAGGTGCGGGCCTTGCCCTCGAAGGTGTAGACGCCGTCGTTGAACAGCTCGGTGGCGGCCACGTCCAGGGCGAGCGCGATGTCGGTGCCGGGGGTGTAGCCGGCCTTCTCGATGGCCTCGACGATCAGGTCGAGGGCCGCGCGGTTGCTGTCCAGGTTGGGGGCGAAGCCGCCCTCGTCCCCCACGCCGGTGCCCAGGCCGTGGGCCTTCAGGACCGACTTGAGGGAGTGGTAGACCTCGGTCCCCCAGCGCAGCGCCTCGGAGAACGTGGGCGCGCCGATCGGGGCGACCATGAACTCCTGGATGTCGACGTTGCTGTCGGCGTGCGCGCCGCCGTTGAGGATGTTCATCATCGGCACGGGAAGCACGTGCGCGTTGGGACCGCCGATGTAGCGGAACAGCGGCAGCCCGGCCTCCTGGGCGGCTGCCCTGGCCACCGCCAGGGAGGCGCCCAGGATGGCGTTGGCGCCGATCCGGGACTTGTCCGGGGTGCCGTCCAGGTCGATGAGCGCGCGGTCGATGATGCGCTGCTCGTCGGGCGCGTGGCCGAGGAGCTCGTCGGCGATCTCGTCGTTGACGGCCGTCACGGCCTTGGTCACGCCCTTGCCGCCGTAGCGGTCTCCGCCGTCACGCAGTTCGACTGCCTCGAACTGGCCGGTGGACGCGCCGCTGGGGACTCCCGCGCGCGCGATGGTTCCGTCGTCGAGCAGAACCTCGACCTCGACCGTCGGGTTGCCCCGCGAGTCAAGGATCTCTCGCGCCTGTACTGCCTCGATGGACGCCACGGTCTCTCTCCGTCTCTTGGGGTTTCTCGGACCACTGGTTCAGGACCCGACACGAGACTAGCGACACCGACCGCCGCCGGGTGAGGGCACCCGGCCGAATTGGTCTAGTCCTTAGAGGAGATCCCTGCCACCAGGGCCGCCAGGGCGATGTCGAGGGCCCTCTCCCGGTACGCGAGGGCCTCCTCCGCGGAGAGCATGACGGAGATGTCCTGGATCCCCCCGAGGGCGATGACCGCGCCCATCCTGGCGGGGGTCCCGTGCCCGGGTCCGACCAGGAGGCGGTCGAGCCGGCGCCGCCAGGCCACGACGGCGTCGATGAGCCCGATGTCGGCCAGGGAGCCGACGTCGTTGAGGACGGCGACCAGCAGGGTGCTGTGGCGCACACAGATGTCGAAGTAGTCGCCGAGGAGCTCGCGGGCGCGGTCGGACATCCCCTCCGTGGCCTCCCCCCGCTCGTCCCCGTACTCGGCGAAGAGGTCGCCCATGTCCTGCTCCAGGGGCTCGACCAGCGACCTGAGCAGGTCGTTCTTGGACGGGAAGTGGTAGTACAGCGCCGCCTTGGTGATGCCGAGGCGCTCCGCGATCTCGCGGAGGCTCGTCTTCTCGAACCCCTTGCGGGCGAACAGGTCCAGTGCCGCGGCCTGGATCTCGGCCTTGGTGTCGCTCTGCGCTCTGGGCACCCGTTTCACTCCCGTTCACTCGCCGCCTGGTCCGCCGAGTCTAACCCGTACCTTCCGACCGGTAAGTTACTTGACGCACGGTAAGTAGCTGCCTAACGTGTCCCGCAAGGCATCCGAAGGAGCGTGAACCCCCGTGACAGCCGTACAGAACGTCCTGATCTCCGGCGCCGGCATCGCCGGACCCGCCCTCGCCCACTGGCTCCACCGGTACGGCATCGCGCCGACCGTCGTCGAACGCGCCCCCGCGCCCCGTTCCGGCGGCTATGCCGTCGACGTGCGCGGCGTCGCCCTGGACGTCGCCGAGCGCATGGGCGTGCTCGACGGCATCGCGGAGCACGGCACCGGCATGGCGTCCGCGTCGTTCGTCGACGCGCGCGGGCGCCGCATCGCCGACTTCACCCCCTCCCAGGCCCGCACGGCCTCCGAGGGGCGGTCCCGCGAACTCCTGCGCGGCGACCTGGTCCGGCTCCTGCACGAACCCACCACCGCGTACACCGAGTACCTGTACGACGACACGGTCACCGCGCTGGAGCAGGCCCCCGAGGGCGTGCACGTGTCCTTCGCGCACGCCGCGCCACGCATGTTCGACCTGGTGGTGGGGGCCGACGGCCTCCACTCCACCACCCGTGCCCTCGCCTTCGGCCCCGAGGGCCCGTTCCGGAGGTTCCTGAACGCCTACATCAGCATCTGCACCGTGCCCAACCACCTCGGCCTGGACCGGGAGGTCCTGCTGCACAACCTCCCCGGGCGGGCGATCGCGCTTTACCACACGCCCCGGGCCGAGGGGGCGAAGGCGATGTTCCTGGTGTCCACGCGTTCGGAGACCGGGATCGACCGCCGGCCGGCCGGGGAGCAGAGGCGGTTCCTGCGCGAGGCGTTCGCCGGGGCGGGGTGGGAGGCGGGTCGCCTCCTGTCGGAGACGGGGGCGGCCCCGGACTTCTACTTCGACTCCGTCACCCAGATCCGGGCCCGCAGCTGGTCCGCCGGCCGGGTGGTCCTGCTCGGCGACGCCGCCCACTGCCCCTCCCCCGCGTCGGGCCAGGGCAGCAGCCTCGCCCTGGTCGGCGCCCACGTGCTCGCCGGCGAACTGGCCCGGCACGACGCCCCCGCCGCGGCGCTGGCCGCCTACGAGGCCCGGATGCGGCCCTTCGTGGCCGCCAACCAGGCGATCGCCGACGCGGGCCTGGGGTTCCTGGCCCCGCGGACCCGGACGGGCATCGCCGTGCGCAACGCGCTGGTGCGCGCCGCCCCGCTGCTGTCCCGGGTCGGGGGCTTCGACTCCAAGCTCTCGACGGCGGCCGAGGCCCTGGAGCTGGACGCACCCGCGCCCGCGCCGGGCTGACCCGCCCGTGCCGTCCGGGCGCGTCCCGCCCGGACGGCACGCCTCGGGGGCCGGGACGGCTCCCCCGCCTATAGTGCAGGGGCGGAGTACCCGGCCGGGCCGGGGAGCCCGGCCCGGGCGCCCGTGCCCCGAGGTGGACGGCGGAACGACAGTGGGCGACCCCGAGACCGGACCGGTGTCCGCCGACGGAGCCCTCCCCCCGGTGCCCCGCCGGGGGTCCGAGCTCGTCCTGCTCGCGGCCGGGCTCGTGACGGTCGCGGCGACCCTCCTGACGGCGTCCCTGTCCGTCACCGGCGGCGCCGAACCCGTCCTCGGCCTCTACCTGGCCGTCCTGTGCGCCGGGGCCCTCTCCCTCCACCTCCTGCTGCGCCGGGTCGCGCCCTACGCCGACCCGGTCGTCATGCCGGTCGCCACCGTCCTGAACGGACTGGGCGTCACCATGATCTGGGTGATCCAGACGACCCGGGCCGCGACCGCCGGGGAGCACGGGGACGCCGACCGGCAGGTGGTGTGGACCGTCGTGGGCATGGCCCTGTGCGCCGCCGCGGTGGTGGCCGTGCGACGCCCGCAGCGGCTCACCATGTACACGTACGTGATCGCGGGCGCCGCCCTGCTCCTGCTCCTGCTGCCGCTGTCCCCTCTGGGCCACGAGGTGCTGGGCGCCCGGCGGTGGATCGGCCTGGGCCCGTTCACGATGCAGCCCTCGGAGTTCGCCAAGGTGCTCCTCGTCCTCTTCCTCGCCTCGTACCTGGGCCGGCGCCGCGAGGTGATGGCGCTGGTCACCCGCACCGTCAGGGTCGGCCGCCTCAAGGTGTTCAGCGTGCCCCGCGCACGCGACCTGGCGCCCATGGCCGTGGGCTGGGGCCTGGCGATCCTCCTGCTCGTGGGCACCAGGGACCTGGGGACGTCGCTCCTGCTGTTCGGGACGTTCCTGGCGGTGCTCTACGCCGCCACCGCCCGCAAGTCGTGGGTGCTCATCGGTCTGATGGCCTTCTCGGCGGGCGCGTACGCGGCGTACCTGATGTTCGGGCACGTGCGCAACCGCGTGGACATCTGGCTCGACCCCTTCGACGAGGAGGTGTACAGCCGCCCCGGAGGCAGCTACCAGATCGTCGAGGGCGTGTTCGCGCTCGCCGAGGGCGGCCTGACCGGGACGGGCTTCGGAGGCGGGGCCGTCCAGGAGGTCTTCGCCGCCGACAGCGACCTGGTCCTGGTCTCGGTGGGCGAGAAGCTGGGGCTCACCGGCCTGATGGCCGTCCTCCTCCTGCTCCTGGTCCTGGCCGAGCGGGGGTTCCGCATCGCTCTGGGCTCCCGGGACTGGTTCCTGAAGCTGACGGCCCTCGGATACGCCTTCCTCACCGCGTTCGACGTGTTCATCGTGCTCGGCGGGGCGACCCTCCTCATCCCCCTGACCGGTATGACCGCGCCGTTCCTGTCGGCCGGGGGGTCGGCGCTGATGGCCAACTGGGTGATCGTCGGCCTCTGGCTGACCATCAGCGAGACGGCGCGCCGGCCCCGGGCGGGCGGCGCGGAGCGCGACCCCGCCACGGAGGCCGTCCGCACGCGCGCCCTGCCGCCCCCTCCCCCGGAGGCCCGCCCGGGGTGACGCGGGGGCGCTAGACGCCGGCCGCGTCCCAGTAGGAGCGCCACTCCGCCGCGGACAGGTCGCGGGGCTCCCTGCCGTCGGCGCGGGCCGCCTCCTCGGCGGCGCGCACGCGCGCGTCGAACCTGCGGGACGCCGCCCTGAGGTCCGTCTCCGCGTCCCGGCCCCGGGCGCCCTCCGCCGCCACGGCGGCGAACAGCCCGCCGCCCTCGGCCCCGTCGTCGCCCACCAGCTCGGCGGGGAAGCCGTTGCGGACCGCCCTCCTCTGGAGCTCGTGGGCCAGCAGCACGGCGGGCTGCGCGAACGGCACCCCGTCCAGGACGGAGGGCTTCGCGCCGTTCCCGCCCGCCTCCGCCTTGGCCGCGCGCTCGGCCGCCTTGATGGCCTCCCAGTCGGCCCACACCTCGTCGACGCCCGCCACCTCGGCCCCGCCGAACACGTGCGGGTGACGGCGGGTCATCTTGTCGATGATCGCGTCCGCGACGTCGTCCACCGTGAAGCGCGCCGGGTCGCCCTCGGGGCGCTCGGCGGCGACGGCCGCGTGGAACACCACCTGGAGCAGCACGTCGCCCAGCTCCTCGCGGAGCGAGGCCAGGTCGCCCTCCTCGATGGTCTCCAGGGTCTCGTAGGCCTCCTGGATCAGGTACTTGGCCAGCGACTCGTGGGTCTGGGAGCTGTCCCAGGGACACTCCCTGCGCAGGGTGTCCATCACCTCCACCAGGCGCAGTACTCGGTGCCCGGTCGGCTGGGGGTCGGTCATCTCGGTCCTTAGCTGTCGGGATCCTGCCACTGCTCGTCCTGCGCGCCCGCACCCTAGCCGGGCAGCCATCCGCCCTCGCGCAGGGCCGCCATCACCTCGGCCACGGACTCCGCCGGGTCGCCGCCGGTGTCCAGCACCAGGTCGGCGTCCCCGGGCTCCTCGTAGGGGTCGGAGATCCCCGTGAACTCAGCGATCTCCCCCGCGCGCGCCTTGGCGTAGAGCCCCTTGCGGTCACGGGCCTCGCACACCTCCAGGGGCGTCGCCACGTGCACGAGGAAGAAGTCCCCGAACTCCTCCACCATCGCCCGCACCTCGGCCCGGCCCGCCGCGTACGGGGCGATCGGCGCGCACACGGCCACCCCGCCGTGCCGGGTGATCTCCGCGGCGACATAGCCGATGCGGCGGATGTTGAGCTCCCGGTCCTCCCGCGAGAACGTCAGCCCGCTGGAGAGCATGCGCCGGACCACGTCCCCGTCCAGCAGGGTCACCGTGCGCCCCGACCTGCGGATGCCGTCGCACACCCCGCGCGCGATCGTGGACTTGCCCGAACCCGACAGGCCGGTGAACAGGATCGCGACCCCCCGCTTGGTCCGCGCCGGGCGCAACCGCGCCAGTTCGGCGCCCACGCGGGCCGGGGTGAACCAGGCGGGAAGCTCGCGCCCGTGCGCCAGCTCGGCCTCGACCTCCTCGTCCGTCGGCTCCGGGACGGCGTGCGCGGGGTCCACGCGGGTCAGGGGCTGCCACAGCCCCTCGGACGAGTCGTAGCGCCACGGCTCCGGCTCCAGGACCGTGAGCGGCGGGCGCCGGGCCATCACCCGCTCGACGTCCGGTCCGCTCCCGCCGGTCACCGCCAGCATGTGGGTGGCGCCGTAGGCGGCGGCCACGTGCGCGGCCAGCGCCACGTCGCGCACGCCCCAGCTGCCGCCGAGCGCGCCCTCGGTCCGCGCGGCGCCCCTCGGCAGGGTGCACACGACGAACGCGGTGCGCCCCGGCAGCAGCGGTTCGGCGGCCAGGACCGCCGTCGCCATGCCCTCGTCCTCCAGGCCCGTCTCGACGATCACCAGCACCTCGGCGCGGGCGCCGCCCGCCGCCTCCCCGAGGGCGTCGGCCTCCGCGCGGATCTGGTGCAGGACCCGGTGGTGCAGGGGCCGGTCGGTGACCACCGCGAGCAGCGACCCGCACGAGGAGGGTTCGAGCTCGCGCTGGCCCCGCACCTCCGCGGGCGAGGACCGCAGCTTGCGCAGCACCCCGTACATGGGCGGCCGCAGCAGCGCCACGTCCCCCGCCAGGCGGTGGACGCCCTCCGCCTCCCAGTGCTCGGTGACGGTCAGCTCGGCCAGCGGCGCGCCCTCGGGGTCGGCGAGGGTCAGCGCCGCGGCCCCCGCCAGCGCCTCCGGCACCTCCAGGGTGACCGGAACCGGCCAGGGGCGGCCGTCGGGCAGCCGCCCGGAGCGCTCCACCGACGCGGCCTCGTCCCGCGTCATGAAGCCGGGCAGCGGGTAGGCGCCGTTGAGGATCAGCTCCAGGTGGGCGAGGCCGTCCGGACCCGGGACGAAGACCGGGGCGCCCGACCGTCCGCCGCCGCCCTCCGGCGCGCTCCCACGCCTGATCGCACTCACCACGAGGTTCCTCTCCTACGGTGTTCCGGGAATCGCCTCTAGCGTATGCCCGACGCCCCCGGCCGCCCCGCCCGCGTCGCACGGAGCGCGGCGCGGACGGCGGGGGAGCCGGAATAGAAGCACCCCACCGGCGGTTCCACCGACTGTGCACCGCCCCTCCGGCGCCGGTTGCCGCCGGGGGCGGCACGGGCGAGCCTGCGGGGCCTTCGTCCACACCCCGCCCGCGCGAAACCTCCGGACTCGATAGTCTGAGGGGTGCCGGGCGTCCACTCCCGCAGCCGCCTTCTCATCGTGCAGGCCGCGACCACCGCCTGATCCGGACCCACTTCCACTTTCAGTTTCTGGTGCTATGAGCCTTATTGGACTTCTCGCCGACGTCTCCAGGGACCCGGCACTGCACAGCGCGATCGAGGCCGCCCGACGCGGCCTCGATCCCCACCTCGACCTCGTCGCGCCGGCCGCGCTGCGCCCCTTCATGGTGGGCGCGCTGGCCGCCGACGCCCCCGTGGGCGCGGGTCGGCCCGTCCTCGCCGTCACCGCCACCGAGCGCGAGGCCTCGGACCTGACCGACGCCCTGTGCTCGCTGCTGCCCGACGACTCCGTCGCGCTCTTCCCCGCCTGGGAGACGCTCCCGCACGAGCGGCTCTCCCCCCGCTCGGACACGGTCGGACAGCGTCTCGCCGTCCTGCGCCGCCTGGCGCACCCCGACCCCGCCGACCCGCTCACCACCCCGCTGCGGGTGGTCGTCGCCCCCGTGCGCAGCGTCCTGCAACCGCTCGTGGCCGGACTGGGCGACCTGGAGCCGGTCCGCATCCGCCCCGGCGACGAGGCGTCCCTGGAGGACGTGGTCACGGCCCTGGCCGACACCGGCTACGCCCGGGTCGACCTGGTCGAGAAGCGCGGCGACATGGCCGTGCGCGGCGGCATCCTGGACGTGTTCCCGCCCACCGAGGAGCACCCTCTGCGGCTGGAGTTCTGGGGCGACACCGTCGAGGACATCCGCTACTTCCAGGTGGCGGACCAGCGGTCCATCGCCCCGCGCGAGGGCGACGAGGGCTCGCGCGCCGGCGCCGCCTCCGGGCTGTTCGCACCGCCGTGCCGCGAACTCCTGCTCACCGACACCGTGCGCGACCGCGCACGGGCCCTGGCCGAGGAGCACCCCTCCCTCGCCGAGATCCTGCACAAGATCGCCGACGGCGTCTCCGTCGAGGGCATGGAGGCGTTCGCGCCCGTGCTCGCCGAACGCATGGAGCCCTTCTTCACCTACCTGCCCGAGGGCGCGATGGTGGTGGGCTGCGACCCCGAGCGCATCCGCACCCGCGCGGTGGAGCTGGAGGCCACCAGCGCCGAGTTCCTCGACGCCTCGTGGATCAACGCCGCCTCCGGCGGCGAGGCCCCCATCGACCTGGGCGCGTCCGCCTACATGTCCGTCGCCGAGCTGCGCGCCGCCGCGGCCGGGCGCGACCTGCCCTGGTGGGGCCTCACGCCCTTCAGCGCGGGCGACGAGGGGGGCGCCTCCGAGGAGGACGACGCCGTCGTCGTCGGCGCCGCACCCGCCGAGTCCTACCGCGGGGACACCGAGCGCGCCCTGGCCGACATCAAGGGCTGGCTGCACGACAACTGGAGCGTCGTCCTGGTCACCCAGGGCCACGGCCCCGCCGAGCGGCTGGTCGCGATGCTGCGCGACGCCGGCCTGGGCGCCGCCCTCGCCTCCGACCTGGCCGACCCTCCCCCGCCCGCCGTCGCCACCGTCACCACCGGGCTGGTCGACCACGGGTTCCTGCTGCGGACGGTCCACACGGTGGTGCTCACCGAGACCGACCTGGCCGGACAGAAGTCCTCCACCCGCGACATGCGCAGGATGCCGAGCAGGCGGCGCGGCACCGTGGACCCGCTCCAGCTCAAACCGGGCGACTACGTCGTCCACGAGCAGCACGGCGTGGGCCGCTACCTGGAGATGGTCAGCCGCCAGATCCAGGGGGCCACCCGCGAGTACCTGCTCATCGAGTACGCGCCCTCCAAGCGCGGCCAGCCGGGCGACCGCCTCTTCGTCCCCACCGAGCAGCTCGGCGAGGTCACCCGGTACGTGGGCGGCGAGGCCCCCACCCTGTCCAAGATGGGCGGCGCCGAGTGGAGCAAGGCCAAGAGCCGCGCCCGCAAGGTCGTCCGCGAGATCGCCGGCGACCTCATCCGCCTGTACTCGGCCCGCCAGGCCTCCCCGGGCCACGCGTTCGGTCCGGACACCCCGTGGCAGCGGGAACTCGAGGACGCCTTCCCGTACGTGGAGACGCCCGACCAGCTCGCGGCCATCGACGAGGTCAAGAAGGACATGTCCCGGTCCGTCCCCATGGACCGGTTGATCTGCGGCGACGTCGGCTACGGCAAGACCGAGGTCGCGGTGCGCGCCGCGTTCAAGGCGGTCCAGGACGGCAAGCAGGTGGCTCTGCTGGTGCCCACCACGCTGCTGGTGCAGCAGCACATGTCCACGTTCACCGAGCGGTACGCGTCGTTCCCGGTCACCGTCAAACCGATGTCGCGGTTCCAGACCGACGGCGAGGTCGAGGTGACCCGCGAGGGGCTGCGCAGCGGCGAGGTGGACGTCGTCATCGGCACGCACCGCCTGCTGTCGTCGGAGACCCGCTTCAAGGACCTGGGCCTGGTCATCATCGACGAGGAGCAGCGCTTCGGCGTGGAGCACAAGGAGGCCCTCAAACGGCTGCGCACCCAGGTCGACGTGCTGGCGATGTCGGCGACGCCGATCCCGCGCACCCTGGAGATGGGCCTGACCGGCATCCGCGAGATGACCACGATCCTCACCCCGCCGGAGGAGCGCCACCCGGTGCTCACCTTCGTGGGCCCCTACGAGGACAAGCAGATCACCGCCGCGATCCGCCGCGAGCTGATGCGCGAGGGCCAGGTGTTCTTCGTGCACAACCGCGTGGCCTCCATCGACAAGGTCGCGGCGAGCATCAAGCGCCTGGTGCCGGAGGCCCGGGTGGCCTACGCGCACGGTCAGATGAACGAGCAGCAGCTCGAGAAGGTCATGGTCGACTTCTGGGAGAAGAACTTCGACGTGCTGGTCTCCACGACCATCGTCGAGTCCGGCCTGGACGTGCCCAACGCCAACACCCTCATCATCGACCGCGCCGACACCTACGGGCTCTCGCAGCTGCACCAGCTCCGCGGCCGGGTGGGCCGCGGGCGCGAGCGCGCCTACGCGTACTTCCTGTACCCGCCGGAGAAACCGCTGTCCGAGACCGCCTACGAGCGCCTGGCCACGGTCGCCCAGCACACCGAGATGGGCGCGGGCATGTACGTGGCCATGAAGGACCTGGAGATCCGGGGCGCGGGCAACATCCTGGGCGCGGAGCAGTCCGGCACCATCGCGGGCGTGGGCTTCGACCTGTACGTGCGCATGGTGGGCGAGGCCGTGGCCGAGCTCAAGGGCGATCCGGACGCGGTCGAGGAGATCGAGACCCGGGTCGAGCTGCCCATCAACGCGCACATCCCGCACGACTACGTTCCGGGCGAGCGACTGCGGCTCCAGTCGTACAAGCGGATCGCCGGCGTGGGCAGCGAGGAGGACATCCTCGCCGCGTACGAGGAGCTCACCGACCGGTACGGGCCCCCGCCCCAGCAGGTGGACAACCTGATGGCGGTGGCGCGGTTCCGGGTGCTCGCCAAGTCGGCGGGGCTCTCGGACGTCGTCATGCAGGGCAACCAGATCAGGTTCTCCCCGGTCGACCTGCGCGAGTCGCAGGAGCTGAGGCTGCGGCGGATGTACCCCAAGTCCCTGCACAAGGAGACGACGCGGACCCTGCTGGTACCGGTGCCCAAGGCCGGTGGCCTGGGCGGCAAGCCGCTGCGCGACCTGGAACTCCTCAAGTGGTGCAGCGACCTGGTCAACGCCGTCTTCGAGCCGCACAGGAAAGCCGGCCGGAGCACCCCGGCCCAGTAGCCCGGACCCCGGCCGGGGCGTCCCCGGAGGCGTCGGCCGGGACGGCTCCCGTCCGAGCGGCCTCCACCGGAGGCCGCCGGACCCGCCGCCGTGCGGCGGTCCGGTGCGGCACCGCCGAACGGGTCAGTGCCCGGGGGCGTCCACGCCGCCGGGGTCCGCCTCGTAGGTGATGCCGTACATCTCCTCGTCCTCGCCCTGCCTCCGCCGCCACCAGCGACCGCCGGAGGCGCGGCGGGCGTCCTTCGCCTCCCGCCTCTCCCGGCGCCGGTGGTCGCGCAGTTCCCGGCGGGCCTCCTTGCGCGCGCCGCGCTCGGCGCCGCGGTCGACCGTCCGGGCGGCCCGCTCCCGGTCCCTGGCCGCCCTCATCTCCCCGGGGGTGGCGGGAGAGGGCTCCGGGTCCGGCCCCGCCTCCTCCCCGGCGTCACCGACGCCCTGGCCGTCACGGCGGCGCAGCGGCGTCACCGTCGCCAGGCCCTTCCCGACCGGGACGTCCGGCGGCAGCTCGACCACCGGCCGCGGCTCGGCCCCCGGCCGCACGGGGGCCCGTGCCCCCTTCTTCGCGGCGCCCGTCCCGGACTCCGTGGAGCCGGGGGACTCCGTGCCCTTCCCCAGCCGCAGCTTGCGCCAGTACCACCAGTTCGCGATCCAGGCGGCGACCGCCGCGGCCACCCCGACCTCCAGGGCGGCGACGAGGCCCACCTGCCACGCCGACGGCCCCACCTCACTGAGCCGCTCTCCCCCCAGGGGCCCGCCCGCGATCTCCGCCATGGCCGCGCACAGGATCCCCGTGGTCACACCGCACACGAACCCCCACAGGGGGGCCGCCTCGCCGACCGCGTCCGGCGCACTGCGCTGGGTCAGGACACCGCCCACCGCGCCCGCCGCGAACGGCAGGGCCAGCGCCACCAGGGACACCGCCGGAGCGGCCCCGTCGTCCGGCAGTGCGGCCAGCATCGGGAACACCGGCAGGGCGCCCACCGACACCCCGGTCGGGGCGACGACGGTACCCGCGCCCATCGCGAACCCCGGCCCCAGCGCGTAGCAGACCGCGAACACCACCGCGTTGGGCAGGTACGCCAGCTGGATGACCACCAGCAGCACACCGCCGACCACGCCGGGCCCCAGCACCCTCGTCGTCTCGACGGCTTCCGGGAAGGCGAACGCCAGCGCCGCCGCGAACAGCAGCAGCCCGCCCAGCAGGAGGGTGCCGGTGGACGCGAGCAACCCCACCAGGAGGGACCTCGGCCTGGCGGGCATCAGCTCCAGCAGGTCCCGGACCGCCACGCCCTTGTCGCGCATCAGCTGGCGCAGCGCCCCCAGCCCGGCGGCGAGGAAGGCGATGGCGAACCCCATGACGAGGGCGCGCGGCATGCTGGGTTCGATCGCCTCGGTGCGCGCCACCAGCGCCAGCGTGCCGGCGATCGCCGCGTAGGGGCCGGCGACGGCCACCGCCGCCCCCCACACGTACCGGAGCCGCAGGATCTCGCAGGAGCGGGCCAGCCACCGGCCCGACCGGTACAGCAGCAGGCCCGGCAGCAGGACCAGCCCGAGCGGGAGCAGGGCGATCTGCCCGTCGGGCACGGTGAACGACACGTGGTGGCCGACCAGCCAGGCCAGGACCGCTCCCTGGAGGATGTCGACGATGTCCTCGCCGAAGGTGTCGTGCGGCGCGGCCACCCAGCCGATGATGGTGAGGGTGACGATGGCGGCCAGACCGCTGCCCGCCGCCGTGGCGGCGGCGATGCCCCCGGTCGCGTAGAGGGGCCTGCGCTCGTCGGCGGCCTCCGGCGCGGAGGCTTCCGCGGCGGTGGCCCGCGGGCGCTTCGGCGGTCGGCCCCGGTCGGGGGGAGATCCTGGCGTACTCACCCGACTTATGCTGCCAGGGACCGGAATGCTCCGCGGTATCCCGCCGCGCGTGTCGTGCGCGCGTGTGCGGCGGCGCCGGTGGAACCGTCGGCGTCCGGCCCCCGTCGTACGGAGGGAGACAGGTTTCACCCCCGCTGCGGACGGACACCCATGGCAGGCACCGACCCCGACCGCTACCGGCTCTCCGACCGGGAGCGCGACGAGGCGCTGGAACGGTTGCGGACGGCTCTGGAGGAGGGCCGTCTGGACCCCGAGGAGCACGGGACCCGCGCCGGGGCGGTGCTGGAGGCGGTCGCCAACACGGACCTGGTCCCGCTCTTCGAGGACCTGCCCCCGGAGTCCCGGCCCAGCGCGCTCGCCGTCCCCGGGGACGCGGAGCCGGGGGACGGGCGCCCGCCCACGCCTGCCGGGACGGCCGGACGCCCGCCGGCCCGGCGGGAGGGCGGGAAGGGCTCGTCCGACCGCCGCAACCGTCCCCACACGGGCGGTCTGGTGATCTGGGGAGGGATCATGTTCGTGCTCTGGGGGGTGCCGTCCATCTCCAGCGGCAACACCGGCGCCGTGTTCGCGTGGCTGTTCTTCCTCCTGGTCCTCCTCGTCCCGGGCGCGGTCGTGGCCACCGTGCAGACCGTCCGCAGCAGGTCGGACGGCGGTTCGCGGGCCCTCGACCAGCCGGACACGCGAAAACGGCTCCGCCCCACCCTCCGGATGAACCGGCGGTGGGGCGGAGCCGTCGAAGCGGTCACCCGTCGGGGCTGCTCCCGGGGCGCGTGCTAGAACAGCTCGCGCACCAGCTTGGCAGTCTCGCTGGGGGTCTTGCCGACCTTGACGCCGGCGGCCTCCAGGGCCTCCTGCTTGGCCGCGGCCGTGCCCGCCGAACCCGACACGATCGCGCCCGCGTGCCCCATCGTCTTGCCCTCCGGAGCCGTGAACCCCGCCACGTACCCCACCACGGGCTTGGACACGTTCGCCTTGATGAACTCCGCCGCACGCTCCTCGGCGTCGCCGCCGATCTCACCGATCATCACGATCACATCGGTGTCGGGGTCGGCCTCGAACGCCGCCAGCGCGTCGATGTGCGTGGTCCCGATGATCGGGTCCCCGCCGATGCCCACCGCCGAGGAGAAGCCGATGTCGCGCAGCTCGTACATCATCTGGTACGTCAGCGTGCCCGACTTCGACACCAGGCCGATCCGGCCCGGCTTGGCGATGTCGGCCGGGATGATGCCCGCGTTGGACTGGCCCGGCGTGATCAGACCCGGGCAGTTCGGACCGATGATCCGCGTCTTGTTGCCCTTGGAGCCGGCGTAGGACCAGAACGCGGCGGTGTCGTGCACCGGGATGCCCTCGGTGATCACCACCGCCAGGCCGATCCCGGCGTCGATCGCCTCCACGACCGCGTCCTTGGAGAACTTGGGCGGCACGAAGATGACCGTGACGTCGGCGCCGGTGGCGGCCATGCCCTCGGCCACCGATCCGAAGACCGGGACCTCGGTGCCGTCGAAGTCGACCTTCTGGCCGGCCTTGCGCGGGTTGACCCCGCCCACGATGTTGGTGCCCGAGGCGAGCATGCGCCGGGTGTGCTTGGTGCCCTCAGAGCCCGTCATGCCCTGGACCAGCACCTTGCTGTCCTTGGTCAGGAAAATAGCCATGGTGTGTTCCGTCTCCTACTTCGCCGCGAGCTCGGCGGCCTGAGCGGCGGCGCCGTCCATCGTGTCGACCCGCCGAACGGCCGGGTGTGCGCGCTCGTCGAGGATCTGGCGGCCCAGCTCGGCGTTGTTGCCGTCCAGTCGCACCACCAGCGGCTTGGTGACATCGTCACCGCGGCCCTCCAGCAGCTCCAGCGCCTGCACGATGCCGTTGGCGACCGCGTCGCAGGCGGTGATGCCGCCGAAGACGTTGACGAACACGCTCTTGACCGCCGGGTCGCCCAGGATGATCTCCAGGCCGTTGGCCATCACCTCGGCGGAGGCGCCGCCGCCGATGTCGAGGAAGTTCGCGGGCTTGACCCCGCCGTGCTCCTCGCCGGCGTAGGCCACCACGTCCAGCGTGGACATGACCAGGCCCGCGCCGTTGCCGATGATCCCGACCTCGCCGTCGAGCTTGACGTAGTTCAGGCCCTTGGCCTTGGCGGCGACCTCGAGGGGGTCGCCCTCCTCGGCGAACGTGAGGCTCTCCAGGTCCTGGCGGAACTCGGCGTTCTCGTCCAGGGTGACCTTGCCGTCGAGGGCGACGACGCGACCGTCCTTGGTGAGGATGAGGGGGTTCACCTCGACGAGCGTGGCGTCCTTGCCCACGAACGCGTCCCACAGCTTGGTGATGATCTCGGCCGCGCCCTGGGCGGCGGCCTCGGGCAGGTTGCCCGCCTTCACGATCTCGGCCGCGACGTTCGCGGGGGCGCCGGTCAGGGGGTCGATGGAGATCTTGGCGACCGCGTCGGGGTTGGTGACGGCGACCTCCTCGATCTCCATGCCGCCCTCTTTGGAGCAGATCGACAGGAAATTGCGGTTCGCGCGGTCCAGCAGGAAGGAGAAGTAGTACTCCTCCGCGATCTCGGAGGCCTCCTCGACCAGGACACGGTGGACCGTGTGGCCCTTGATGTCCATGCCGAGGATCTGCTCGGCCTTGGCCTGGGCGTCCTCGGGGCCCTCGGCGACCTTCACGCCGCCGGCCTTGCCGCGACCACCGGTCTTGACCTGCGCCTTGACAACGACGCGGGGTTTGCCGGCAGCGGCGAACTCGTCAGCGATGGCACGTGCCTCAGCGGCCGTGCTCGCCACCTTCCCCTGGGGTACGGGAACCCCGTACTCTGCGAAGAGTTGCTTCGCCTGGTATTCGAACAGGTCCACGAGGGTCCGTCCTTGTAACTCGCTGGCTCAGGATGTCTACCGGGGTGGCCTCGTCCGGATCGGCTGTGACCTACTGGTACACGTCACACGCAGCAGGACCCCGAGGGGCCCCGCCGTTCACAGAGATCGAGATCGCCGCGGAGTCGCCACCCGCGACATGCGCAAAGCTTAGTCGCCTGAAATCCGGCCGCCGGACACCGGGGGCCGCTTCACCGCGTCGGTCCCGGCCCAAAAGCCGTCCATGCCGCACTGCGGAAGCGTCCGCGTGGGAAATTGTGTGACCAGCGACACCGCGAATAACACGACATGGGTGCATCGGCCGTACCATGGCCGCTTCGTCCCTGCGACCAACATCACGCCGCGGACCGCCGCACGGGACCGGGCGCGGACGACGCCCTCCGTCCCGGCGCTCCCCGCCGGCGCCGCCGGAGGATCAGGCCGCGTGCGCCGGGCGGACGTTCTCCCGGACCCAGTCGGCGATCTCCGAGGTGGGCGCCCCCGGGGTGAAGATCTTGGCGACCCCCAGGCGTTCGAGCTCCGCGATGTCCGCGTCGGGGATGATCCCGCCGCCGAACACACGGATGTCCTCGGCGTCGTTCTCCCTCAGCAGCTCCATCACCCGGGTGAACATGGTCATGTGGGCCCCCGAGAGCACGGACAGCCCGATGGCGTCGGCGTCCTCCTGGAGCGCCGCCGCGACGATCATCTCCGGCGTCTGGCGCAGACCGGTGTAGATGACCTCGACCCCGGCGTCGCGCAGGACGCGGGCGACGATCTTGACCCCCCGGTCGTGCCCGTCCAGTCCCGGCTTGGCGACGACGATCCTTGCCGCACCCTCGGCCATGGCTTACCCCTCACGACGTGTTCCCCGCGGCCCGGCCACTCCTTGTGGGAGTCCCACCGGGGCGGGGTGGAGACGATGAACTCGTGTGAAGCGTAACGCAGGTCACTCGCGGGTGGCGGGCACGGGGACGGGTATCTTCCGAGCATGGGAGACGATGCCACCGAATTCGACCGAACCAGCACAGAGGACCTGCGGGACCGCGCCGTCGAGCTGGCACGTCAGAGGTGGGACCTGCGCTTCTTCTGGCGGCTGCTCGGCCTCGTCCCGGCGGCGGAGGCCGCGGCCGGGAACGACCGGGCCAGCGAGGCGAGTGTCGCCCAGCTCTCCGGCTTCGTGTACGAGGCCCTCTCCGCCGAGACGGACCCCGGGGTCCAGGAGGCCCTGCGCCCCGTCTACGTCCAGTACCTCCTCGACCACGGGGAGGAGGCGGGCGACGCGGACCCCGGAACGGGGAACACCGGACCGGGCGGGGCCCCCGCGGACCCCGGGGGCGCCGCTCCGGGAGGGGCCCGGCCCGACGGGGCCGACGGCGACAGGCCTTCCTGACCCCTCGGGGTGCATGTCCGAAAACCGCCAGCACCCGCCCCGGTCCATGGGTGACCATGGACAGTGTGATGGACGACGACCAGCGCTACCGCGCAGTACACAGCAGGGACTCCCGCTTCGACGGGGTCTTCTACACGGCCGTGCGCACCACCGGGATCTACTGCCGTCCGAGCTGCCCCGCCGTCACCCCGAAGCGGGTCAACACCAGGTTCTTCCCCACCGCGGCGGCGGCCCAGGAATCCGGGTTCCGCGCCTGCAAGCGGTGCCGCCCCGACCTGACGCCGGGCTCACCGGAGTGGAACCTGCGGGCCGACGTGGTCGGCCGCGCGATGCGGCTCATCCAGGACGGCGCCGTGGACCGGGGCGGCGTGGGCGCGCTGGCCTCCGCCGTGGGGTACAGCGAACGCCAGCTCAACCGGCTGCTGTCCGCCGAGGTGGGCGCGGGGCCGCTGGCCCTGGCCCGCACCGAGCGCGCCCAGACCGCCCGGGTCCTGGTGGAGACCACGGACATGCCGATGGCGGACGTCGCGTTCGCGGCCGGGTTCGCGAGCGTGCGCCAGTTCAACGAGACGATGCAGGCGGTGTTCGACCGCTCCCCCACCGAGATGCGCTCGGTCGGACGCTCCCGGGCCCCCGGCTCCTCCGCACCGGGGACGATCACGCTGCGGCTGCCCTACCGGGAGCCGATCGACCTGGCCTCGATGCTGGGGTTCCTCGGCGACAGGGCCGTTCCCGGGATCGAGGAGTACCGGGAGGGCGTGTACAGGCGGACGCTCCCGCTCCCGCACGGAACCGGTGTCGTGGAGCTCTCGGCGGGTTCCGGGCCGGGACACGTGCTGTGCCGGCTGCGGCTGACCGAGACCCGCGACCTGGCCAGTGCGGTGCGCCGGTGCCGCAGACTGCTGGACCTGGACGCCGACCCGCGTGCGGTCGCCGAGGCCCTGGGCGGGGACCCCCTGCTCGGCCCGATCGTGTCGGCCCGTCCGGGCATGCGGTCGCCCGGGCACGTGGACCCGGCGGAGCTGGCCGTCCGTGCGGTGCTCGGCCAGCAGGTGTCGGTACGGGCCGCGCGCACGCTGGCGGGCCGGCTGGTGCAGAGGTTCGGAAAGCCCCTGGCGGAGGGGCTGGAGGTCCCGGGCGGCGGCCTGACGCACCTGTTCCCGTCCCCGGACGTGCTGGCCGGGGCCGACCCGACGGGTTTCTCCATCCCCGTGGCGCGCGGAACCGCCCTGGTGGGACTGAGCGGGGCCGTCGCCTCGGGCCGTGTCGACCTGGGGCCGGGCTGCGACCGGGAGGAGGCCGAGCGGCGCCTGGTCGAGCTGCGCGGCATCGGTCCGTGGACGGCTGGCTACGTGCGGATGCGCGGTCTGGGCGACCCCGACGTGTTCCTGCACGGCGACCTGGGCGTCCGGTCGGCGCTGGAGGCCGGAAGGGCGTGGACCTCCCCGGCGGCGGCCGCCCGGAACGCACGGGGGTGGAGCCCGTGGCGCTCGTACGCCACCCACCTGCTGTGGGCGTCGCTGGGCGACGCCGCCCGGGCGCGGGAGGCGGGAGCGGTTCCGGACGGCGCGTCTGCGGACGGCCCGTCCGGGGCGGTCGGCGGGGTCGCGGGCCGCACCGGTTCCGCGGCGTGAGCCGGAAGCGGTGCGGGACGACCGCGGGCGGGCCCGGACCGGCGGGGAAGCGGTGGCCGCCGCCCGGTTGTTGGAACCACGGGGCCCTCGGGGTCCGGTGGCCGTCGGCAAGGGAAGACGGACGTGAGGACGAGAGGGAACGGTATGAGCATCACACGGGCACCGGGTGCCGCGGCACCCGGACAGGAGTCACTCTTCGCGGATGTCGAACCGGTCGCCCCCATGCGGGCGCCGACCGCGGAGTTCCGGGCCCCGCTGGACGGGCCGACCCGGTACACCACCATGGACTCGCCGGTGGGGCTGCTGACCCTCGTCGGCGACGGTGAGGCGCTGGGCGCGCTGTTCACGCTCGCGAAGGACGGCAGTTCCCTGAGCGTCCCGGCGGAGTGGATCGCCGACCCGGCGCCGTTCGCCGAGGCGGTCCGGCAGCTGGACGCGTACTTCGCGGGGGAGCTCCGGGAGTTCGACCTGCCGCTGGCCCCCTCCGGGACCGAGTGGCAGCGCAAGGTGTGGGCCGGGCTGACGACCATCCCGTACGGGGAGACCGCGAGTTACGGCCAACTCGCCGAGGAACTGGGGCGGCCGACCGCCTCCCGCGCCGTGGGCATGGCCAACGGTCGCAACCCGATCAGCATCATCGTCCCCTGCCACCGGGTCATCGGGGCCGACGGGACCCTCACCGGGTACGCGGGCGGTCTGGAGCGCAAGGAGTTCCTGCTCGGGCTGGAGGCGGGGCGTGCCGCCTAGCGGCCCTCCCCGCCCCCACGCGGAACGGCCCCGGGAACGGGGCCGTTCCGCGTTTTCCACAGGAGGGAGACCGGTCTGGCCCCGCCCTCCGGAACAGGGTTGACTGGAAATCGGGGGGCTCCCCGGGGCAGGATGCTTCGCCCTGCCCCCGTTCCGTTCCGCGCCCCTCCCCCCGCAGTGTGCGCCCACCGCCGGCCTCCCGGCGGGCTTCCGGGACGGCGTCCCTTCCCCTTCCACCCCTTGCAGGCGGGTATTCGTGTGGTTACCCTGCGGTAGCAATGTGGTCGAGACCCCATGACCGCAGAGCACCGTGTCGACCCCCCGTCCGCTCACCCCAAGGAGAAGCGTTGACACCCCCCACCTCCCCCGCCTTTCGCGTGCGCCTTTCCCGGACCCGGTTCCTGGGCGCGGCCACCCTCTCCCTGACCGCCGCGGCCGCCCTGGTCGTCTCCGCCGGTGCGGCCCAGGCCCAGCCGGCGCCCGTGGACACCGCTCTCGCGACCGCTCCCAACGTGGAGGTCACCGCGGACGGCGCCGCCGAGTCCCTGCCCGGCGCAGCACCCGGAACGGCGGCCGAGGACGTGCTCGCCGACGCGGTCGTCGCCGACGTCCTGGAGGCCCGGGGCACCGGGCTCTCCGCCCTCGACGCCCGGGACCGCGACGTCCGGATCGACATCCGGGAGGCCTCGGACGGCTCCGCCTTCGGTGTCGCCATCGTGACCGCGCCCATGGGCTCGGAGGAGAGCCCCTACGCCTGGCTGTTCGCCGCCGACCACGAGGGCTCGGAGTGGGCCGTCGGACTGGAGGGCACGGAGGAGTTCTCGGAGATCCTCTCGGCATCGACCCTGCTGGCCGAGGAGGAGCGGGAGGCCGTCGCCGCGTCCACGAACCCGGACGAGGTCTCCGCCTCCACCTACATCGGGGTGGGGCTGCCGTTCTCCATCGGCTCCTCGATGGTCATGACCGGCGGACCGCACGGCTTCAGCTCCGGCCACCCGTACAGCTCGGTGGACTTCGCCGGCGGCAACGGCCAGGCCCGTGCGGCCCGGGGCGGCTACGCCTACAGCCTCTGCACCGGCTGGACCCGGGTGATCCACGACAACGGCTACTCCACGGACTACTACCACCTGGAGGACTACCAGTGGCTGCCCGGTAACAACGTCGGCGTCGGCCACTACCTCGGAAGGCAGGGCAACAGCCTCTGCGCCGGCGGCTCGACGACCGGCGCCCACATCCACTTCGCGCTGAGGGGCTACACCGACCCCAACGCGGCGGGCTGGTACGTCCCCCTCCACGGCAGGACCCTGGGCGGCTGGACCTTCTACGAGGGCGCCGCCTACGGCGGATACGTCTACCGGAGCGGCGTGGGCACGGTCTACCCCGGCGGCTCGGTGTACAACTACGGGTTCTAGAAACACCGGGTTCCAGAAACACTCTTTTCACAAACGCACAAACATGCGCACGAAAAAGGAGGGGGCCGCCCACAAGGCAACCCCCTCCCCTACAAAAAACCGTGGCAGCGACCTACTCTCCCACCCCACCACAGGGCAGTACCATCAGCGCAAGGAGACTTAACGACCGGGTTCGGAAAGAGACCGGGTGTGACCCTCCAGCAATAACCACCACGGAAACCAACAACCCACCAGACCCACACCCCACACCACAACCCAGTGCAAGGGGATCACAGCGAGCCGAAACTCCGTGAAAAGTGTGCGCGAACATCCAATTATCTGCAGCGGACAAGCCCTCGGCCTATTAGTACCGGTCAGCTCCACCCCTCACAGGGCTTCCACACCCGGCCTATCAACCCCGTCGTCTACAGGGAGCCTTACCCTCTCAAAGGAGGCAGGAGACCTCATCTCGAAGCAAGCTTCCCGCTTAGATGCTTTCAGCGGTTATCCCTCCCGAACGTAGCCAACCAGCCATGCCCTTGGCAGGACAACTGGCACACCAGAGGTTCGTCCGTCCCGGTCCTCTCGTACTAGGGACAGCCCTTCTCAAGTCTCCAACGCGCACAGCGGATAGGGACCGAACTGTCTCACGACGTTCTAAACCCAGCTCGCGTGCCGCTTTAATGGGCGAACAGCCCAACCCTTGGGACCAACTCCAGCCCCAGGATGCGACGAGCCGACATCGAGGTGCCAAACCATCCCGTCGATATGGACTCTTGGGGAAGATCAGCCTGTTATCCCCGGGGTACCTTTTAGCCGTTGAGCGACACCGCTTCCACACGCCGGTGCCGGATCACTAGTCCCAGCTTTCGCTCCTGCTCGACACGTCCGTCTCACAGTCAAGCTCCCTTGTGCACTTACACTCAACACCTGATTACCAACCAGGCTGAGGGAACCTTTGGGCGCCTCCGTTACTCTTTGGGAGGCAACCGCCCCAGTTAAACTACCCACCAGACACTGTCCCCGAACCGGATCACGGTCCAAGGTTAGATGCCCGAAACAGTCAGAGTGGTATTTCACCAACGCCTCCACCGCCACTAGCGTGACAGCTTCACCGGCTCCCACCTATCCTACACAAACCATCCCAAACACCAATGTCAAGCTATAGTGAAGGTCCCGGGGTCTTTCCGTCCTGCTGCGCGAAACGAGCATCTTTACTCGTAGTGCAATTTCACCGGGCCCATGGTTGAGACAGTGGGGAAGTCGTTACGCCATTCGTGCAGGTCGGAACTTACCCGACAAGGAATTTCGCTACCTTAGGATGGTTATAGTTACCACCGCCGTTTACTGGCGCTTAGATTCCCAGCTTCGCAGGAGCGAACTCCCACTAACCGGTCCTCTTAACGTTCCAGCACCGGGCAGGCGTCAGTCCGTATACAGCGTCTTACGACTTCGCACGGACCTGTGTTTTTAATAAACAGTCGCTTCCCCCCGCTATCTGCGACCCCACCCAGCTCAGACCGCAAAGGCCATCACCAGACAGGGCTCCCCTTCTCCCGAAGTTACGGGGACAATTTGCCGAGTTCCTTAACCATGGTTCACCCGAACGCCTCGGTATTCTCTACCTGACCACCTGCGTCGGTTTAGGGTACTGGCCACACACGAACTCGCTAGAGGCTTTTCTCGACAGCATGGGATCACTCACTTCACCGAAAACGGCTCGGCATCACGTCTCAGCCTCAACAGGGGGCGGATTTGCCAACCCCCCAGCCTACACGCTTACCCCCGGACAACCACCGCCGGGTAGAGCTACCCTCCTGCGTCACCCCATCACTTACCTACTACAAGCTCGGATCCCAGACCAGCCACAAACAGAACCCGAAGGTCCCATAAGGAGCCGGCGTGGTTAGCATCACCTGATTCGATACTGGGCGCTCGTGCACGGGTACGGGAATATCAACCCGTTATCCATCGACTACGCCTGTCGGCCTCGCCTTAGGTCCAGACTCACCCTGGGCGGATTAACCTGCCCCAGGAACCCTTAGTCAATCGGCGGCAACGTTTCTCACGTTGCTTTCGCTACTCATGCCTGCATTCTCACTCGCACACCCTCCACCACACGATCACTCGGCAGCTTCACCGGATGCACGACGCTCCCCTACCACACCAACACAAGGTTGGCATCCACAGCTTCGGCGGTGTGCTTAAGCCCCGCTACATTATCGGCGCAGAACCACTTGACCAGTGAGCTATTACGCACTCTTTAAAGGATGGCTGCTTCTAAGCCAACCTCCTGGTTGTCTCAGCAACTCCACAACCTTTCCCACTTAGCACACGCTTAGGGGCCTTAGCTGATGATCTGGGCTGTTTCCCTCTCGACTACGAAGCTTATCCCCCGCAGTCTCACTGCCGCGCTTCACTTAACCGGCATTCGGAGTTTGTCTGACGTCAGTAACCTTGTAGGGCCCATCAGCCAAACAGTAGCTCTACCTCCAGCAAGAAACACGCGACGCTGCACCTAAATGCATTTCGGGGAGAACCAGCTATCACGGAGTTTGATTGGCCTTTCACCCCTACCCACACCTCATCCCCCAGGTTTTCAACCCTGGTGGGTTCGGGCCTCCACGAGGTCTTACCCCCGCTTCACCCTGGACATGGGTAGATCACTCCGCTTCGGGTCCACAGCATGCGACTCAAACGCCCTATTCAGACTCGGTTTCCCTACGGCTACCCCACCCGGGTTAACCTCGCCACACACCATGACTCGCAGGCTCATTCTTCAAAAGGCACGCCATCACCAAAGACAAGCTTCAGCTCTGACGGCTTGACAGCACACGGTTTCAGGTACTATTTCACGACCCCTCACCGGGGCACTTTTCACCTTTCCCTCACGGTACTAGTGCACTATCGGTCATCAGGACGTATTTTGGCTTAGCAGGTGGTCCTGCCAGATTCACACGGAATTTCTCGGGCTCCGCGCTACTCGGGAGAACACCAACGCCTAGACTCTTCCTTCACCTACGGGACTCTCACCCACTACGGTTCCGCTTCCCAACGGATTCAGCTAAAAGAATCACTCAGCGCTCCACGTCGGCAGACCTGGAAAGGTGCATCCCACAACCCCGCACACGCAACGACTGCCGTCTATCACACGCGCACGGTTTAGCCTCTTCCCCGTTCGCTCACCACTACTAGGGGAATCACTGTTGTTTACTCTTCCTACGGGTACTGAGATGTTTCACTTCCCCGCGTCACCACCAACTACCCTATACATTCAGGTAGCGGCAACCCGACACAACTCGGGCTAGGTTTCCCCATTCGGACACCCACGGATCAAAGCTCGGTTGACAGCTCCCCGTGGCCTATCGCGGCCTCCCGCGTCCTTCATCGGCGCCTGATGCCAAGGCATCCACCGTGTGCCACTATCACTTGGCCACTACAGATAACAAGATGCTCGCGCACACTATTCACAAGTCAAAACACCAACCACAATCCCCACTACCTCACACCGGGAAACAAAACCCGAGAGTTCGCAGAGGTGGTCCGCGGGAAACAAACCGACCACCCGCCCCCACAAGGAGAGCCAGATGGTCGAGGTTGCTTCCTCAGACACCCAACAGCGCGCCCCCCGACGCTTCTAGTCGCCGGAGGCAAAGCCTGATTCCCTTACAGCCACTCCCGAAAACAGGCGATCCGAAGACCGACCCGAACGGGTCCACTTACGAGTCCGACCAGCCATAGGAAGAGCTGGTCTTCAAAGACTCCTTAGAAAGGAGGTGATCCAGCCGCACCTTCCGGTACGGCTACCTTGTTACGACTTCGTCCCAATCGCCAGCCCCACCTTCACTCATTCCCTCCCCGAAGGGTTAGGCCACAAGTTTCGGGTGTTGCCGACTTTCATGACGTGACGGGCGGTGTGTACAAGGCCCGGGAACGTATTCACCGCGGCGTTGCTGATCCGCGATTACTAGCGACTCCACCTTCATGGGGTCGAGTTGCAGACCCCAATCCGAACTGAGACCGGCTTTTAGGGATTCGCTCCACCTTGCGGTCTCGCACGCCCATTGTACCGGCCATTGTAGCATGTTTGCAGCCCAAGACATAAGGGGCATGATGACTTGACGTCGTCCCCACCTTCCTCCGAGTTGACCCCGGCAGTCTCCTATGAGTCCCCACCATGACGTGCTGGCAACATAGAATAGGGGTTGCGCTCGTTGCGGGACTTAACCCAACATCTCACGACACGAGCTGACGACAGCCATGCACCACCTGTCACCCACCAACTAAATGACCCTGTATCTCTACAGGTCCACGGGCGATGTCAAACCTTGGTAAGGTTCTTCGCGTTGCGTCGAATTAAGCAACATGCTCCGCCGCTTGTGCGGGCCCCCGTCAATTCCTTTGAGTTTTAGCCTTGCGGCCGTACTCCCCAGGCGGGGCGCTTAATGCGTTAGCTGCGGCGCGGAAACCGTGGAAAGTCCCCACACCTAGCGCCCAACGTTTACGGCATGGACTACCAGGGTATCTAATCCTGTTCGCTCCCCATGCTTTCGCTCCTCAGCGTCAGGTAAGGCCCAGAGACCCGCCTTCGCCACCGGTGTTCCTCCTGATATCTGCGCATTTCACCGCTACACCAGGAATTCCAGTCTCCCCTACCTACCTCTAGCATGCCCGTATCCACTGCAGAACCGGAGTTAAGCCCCGGTCTTTCACAGCAGACGTGACACGCCGCCTACGAGCTCTTTACGCCCAATAATTCCGGACAACGCTCGGACCCTACGTATTACCGCGGCTGCTGGCACGTAGTTAGCCGGTCCTTATTCCCCACCTACCGTCAACCCCCAGAGAACTGGGAGCCTGCGTTGGTGGTAAAAGAGGTTTACAACCCGAAGGCCGTCATCCCCCACGCGGCGTCGCTGCGTCAGGCTTTCGCCCATTGCGCAATATTCCCCACTGCTGCCTCCCGCAGGAGTCTGGGCCGTGTCTCAGTCCCAGTGTGGCCGGTCGCCCTCTCAGGCCGGCTACCCGTAATCGCCTTGGTAGGCCGTTACCCCACCAACAAGCTGATAGGCCGCGAGCCCATCCCCGACCGAAAAACTTTCCACACACCGCCATGAGGCGGTGTGTCGTATCCGGTATTAGACGGCGTTTCCACCGCTTATCCCGGAGTCGGGGGCAGGTTGCTCACGTGTTACTCACCCGTTCGCCGCTCGTGTACCCCGAAGGGCCTTACCGCTCGACTTGCATGTGTTAAGCACGCCGCCAGCGTTCGTCCTGAGCCAGGATCAAACTCTCCATAAAGGTCATACCATCCGTCCCGGCGACCGTGAGGTCGGCCTGGGGCGGATAAACCTAGAAGTAATCCTGACCAACCAGGTTGCCCTGGTTAATCAAAGGAACCCTTCACACCGAACCACTGTTCGGGTGACGGGGCCAAAACAAACATGGCTTAAAGAAAATCAAACACGCGCTGTTGAGTTCTCAAGAAACAACCGCTCTTCCCGTACAAGCGCCAGCCGTTCCGGCCGTCTGCTCTTCCGTGGAAGGCGTCTGCGTTTCCGCTTTGTTGTGTCTTTACTTTATCAGGTGTTCCGCGCCCCGCCAAATCGGCGGTTTGTGGTGGTTCTGATCGGGGTAAAGCCCGTTTGCTTCGTCTGCTTTTGTCCGAATGGACTGGGCTTTTGAAGCGACTCCCTGAGTTTACATGGCCCGAACAGTGCTCGAACCGCGAGGCTCGGAGGACCGTACCGGTGATGACTCTGGGAGAGACCGGCCCGTCCGCGGAGATTCCGCGTCCGTCTCGCTCGGTCTTGACCAACTGTACCCCTGCGCCGGAGTCCTCGTGACGCGTTCCGGGGAATCCGTCCGTGTGGTGTGTCCCGCTCCCCTCCGCCCGCGCGGGCGGGACCGGGACACACCGGCACACGTCGGCGTCAGAGCTTCTCGATCGGGGCGTACTTGACGAGGAAGTCCTTCTCGCCGATGTCGGCGCCGAAGTCGATGCGGGCCTTGGTCTTGTCACCTGTGCCCTCGACGAGCTGTACCCGGCCCATGCCGAACGAGTCGTGGTTGACCAGGTCGCCCACGCCGAGCGTCGGCGCCTCCTTGCCGGCGCCGCGGCGCGGACCTCCGCCGAAGGTGCTGCCGAACCCGCCGGAACCGCGCCCGCCGCCGATGCCGCGGCTGGGCGGGGCGGCCAGGCTGGACTCCGCCCTGCGCCAGTCGACCAGGGAGGCGGGGATCTCGTCCAGGAACCGCGAACCCGGGTTGTAGGAGGGCGTTCCCCAAGCGCTGCGCACCGCCGCGCGGCTGACGTAGAGGAGCCGCTGGGCGCGGGTCAGGCCCACATAGGCCAGTCGCCGCTCCTCCTCAAGCTGCGTCTTGTCGCCCAGCGTGCGGGTGTGCGGGAAGACGCCGTCCTCCATGCCGGTGAGGAACACCGCGGGGAACTCCAGCCCCTTGGCCGCGTGCAGGGTCATCAGGGTGACGACGCCGCCGGTGTCGTCCGCGTCGGGGATCTGGTCGGTGTCCGCGACGAGGGAGATCCGCTCCAGGAAGTCGACCAGCGTCGGCTCCCCGGGATCGAGGGTGCCGGAGGGGACGGCGCCGTCCTCCTCGTCCTCGTCCGGGGGCTCCTCCTCCAGGAGCGCGGCGAAGGTGTGCTCGAACTCCCTGGCCACGTCCACGAACTCCTCCAGGTTCTCCACCCGGCTCTCGTCCTGGAGGTCCTTGGACTCGGCGAGCTCGGAGAGGTACCCGGTCTTGCTCAGCACCGCCTCGACGACCTCGGCGGGCGTGCTGCCCGGCACCGCCTCGGCCAGCTCGTCGAGCAGGGCGGTGAAGTTCTGCACCGCCTTGACCGAGCGGGTCGCGATCCCCGGCGCCTCGTCCACCCTGCGCAGCGCCCTGGAGAAGGAGATGCGCTCGCGTGCGGCGAACAGCTCCACCGCCTCCTCCGCCCGCGCCCCGATCCCGCGCTTGGGCACGTTGAGGATGCGCCGCAGGCTGACCGTGTCCTCGGGGTTGGCCAGCACCCGCAGGTAGGCGAGGATGTCGCGGATCTCCTTGCGCTCGTAGAAGCGCACGCCGCCGACGATCTTGTACGGCAGGCCGGTGCGGATGAACACGTCCTCGAACACGCGGGACTGCGCGTTGGTCCGGTAGAACACGGCGACCTGGCTGGGCGTGACCGTGCCCTCGTCGGTGAGCTTGTCGATCTCGCCGACCACGAACGCGGCCTCGTCGTGCTCGTTGTCGGCGACGTAGCCGGTGATGGCCGGGCCGTCGCCCTGCTCGGACCACAGGTTCTTGGCCGGGCGCCCCTCGTTGCGGTCGATGACCGCGTTGGCCGCCGAGAGGATGTTCTGGGTGGAGCGGTAGTTCTGCTCCAGGAGGATGGTCCGCGCGCTGGGGAAGTCCCGCTCGAACTCCAGGATGTTGCGGATGGTCGCGCCGCGGAACGCGTAGATGGACTGGTCCGCGTCGCCGACCACGCACAGCTCGGCGGGCGGCACCACGCCGGTGTCGGAGTCCTCGGCCGCGCCGACCAGCTCGCGGACGAACGCGTACTGGGCGTGGTTGGTGTCCTGGTACTCGTCGACCATGACGTGTCGGAAGCGGCGCCGGTAGTACTCGGCGACGTCCGGGAACATCTGGAAGAGGTTGACGGTGACCATGATCAGGTCGTCGAAGTCCATGGCGCCCGCCTCGTGCAGGCGCCGCTGGTAGAGCTGGTAGGCCTCCGCCAGCTTCTTCTCCTGCTCGGTCTGGGCCTGCTCGGCGGCCGTGTCGTAGTCGACCAGCTCGTTCTTGAGGTTGGACACCTGGAAGGAGAACGACTTGGGCGGGAACCGCTTGGGGTCGAGGTCCATCTCCTTGCAGACCAGCTGCATCAGCCGCGCGGAGTCCGCGGAGTCGTAGATGGTGAAGCTGCTGGGGTAGCCGAGCCTGTGCGCCTCCCTGCGCAGGATGCGCACGCACGCCGAGTGGAACGTCATCGTCCACATGGTGTTCGCGGCACGGACGCCGAGGAGGGCCTGGATGCGCTCCTTCATCTCGGCGGCGGCCTTGTTGGTGAAGGTGATCGCGAGGATCTCACCGGGGCGGACGCCGCGCTCGGCCATGAGGTGGGCGATGCGGTGCGTCAGGACGCGGGTCTTGCCCGATCCGGCGCCCGCCACGATCAGGAGCGGTGCGCCGCTGTGGGTGACGGCGTCGCGCTGGGGACCGTTCAGACCTTCGAGAAGCTGCTCTTGGGAGGACACTCCTCCAGGTTACGGCCGCCCGGGGACGGCGGTGTCCCGGTCACCGGAGGCGCCTCCGCACGCTCTGCCCGTTTCGCGGGTGAAAGTGCGCTGACCGGCGGCCTAGGCTGTTTTAGTACGGGTCCCCGGTGGGGGACCGCGGTTGTCTCGGGGGGAGTTTCCTTGACCATGCGTGTGTTCGTCGACTGCGATCCGGGGATCGACGACGCCGTCGCTCTCGCCTACCTGGCCGCGCGCCCGGAGGTGGAGATCGTCGGGATCGGTGCGGTCTTCGGCAACAACAGCGTCGACATCACGGCGGACAACGCGCTGCGGCTCCTGGAGCTGTACGGCCGTCCGGACGTGCCCGTGGCGGTCGGCGCCGCCCGGCCGCTGGTGCAGGCTCCCCGCCTCGCCGCGCACGTCCACGGCGGCAACGGCCTGGGCGACGTGGAGCTGCCCGCGCCCGCGGGCAAGCCGATCGCGGAGTCCGCTGCCGAGCTGCTGGTGCGTCTGGTCCGCGAGGCCCCGGGGGAGATCGACGTCCTGGCGGTGGGCCCGCTCACCAACATCGCGATCGCGCTGGGGCTGGAGCCGCGGCTGCCGGAGCTGGTGCGGCGCCTCGTGGTGATGGGGGGCGCGGTGCGGGCCCCCGGCAACGTGACCTCGCACGCCGAGGCGAACATCAACAACGACCCCGAGGCCGCGGAGGCGGTGTTCGCGGCCGGGTTCGACCTGGACCTGGTGGCGCTGGACATCACCATGAAGACGGTGGCGACGCCCGAGTGGCTGTCCGACCTGCGGTCGGTGCCGGGTGAGCGCGCCGAGCGCACGTCGGCGTTCCTGGACTTCTACGCGGACTTCTACACGGGGATCTTCGGCGTCCGCCAGTGCGCGATGCACGATCCGCTGGCCGCCGCGGTCCTGGTGGACGGGCACCTGGTGACGGACTCGTTCGAGGCGCCGCTGCGGGTGGAGCTCTCCGGCGGGCTCACGCGCGGGATGACCGTCGCCGACCTGCGCCCGCGTCCGGGGGCCGACGACCGCCGGCCCGCCCGGGTGGTCACGGGGGTGGCGGAGGCGGAGTTCCTCACCAGGATGATGGACTCCCTGCGCTGACGCGCCGACGGCGGTCGCCCCCCGGGGGGGCGGCCGCCGTCGCCGTTCGCACGGCGGGTACGCGGCGTCCCTCCGGCCGGGGCGGGCCCCGCCCCGGCGGAAGCGCGTCAGACGAGCCGGCGGGCCGTCGCCCACCTGCTCAGCTCGTGCCGGTTGGAGAGCTGGAGCTTGCGCAGGACCGAGGACACGTGCGTCTCCACCGTCTTGACGGAGATGAACAGTTCCTTGGCCACCTCTTTGTACGCGTAGCCGCGCGCGATGTGCCGCAGCACCTCGCGCTCGCGCTGGGTGAGGCGGTCCAGCTCGGGGTCGACCGGCGGGGCGTCGGTCGCGGAGAACGCGTCCAGCACGAAACCGGCCAGGCGCGGCGAGAAGACCGCGTCGCCGTCGGCCACGCGCACGATGGCGTTGGCCAGCTCCTTGCCGGAGATGGTCTTGGTGACGTAGCCGCGGGCGCCGCCCCGCACCACGCCGATGACGTCCTCCGCCGCGTCGGAGACCGACAGCGCGAGGAAGCGGATCTGCGGGTGCTGTGACAGGACCCTGCGCAGCACCTCCACACCGCCGCCGCCGGGCAGGTGGACGTCCAGGAGGACGAGGTCGGGCTTCTGCTCCCCGATGACGTGCACGGCGCTGTCGACGTCCCCGGCCTCCCCGACGACGTCGACGGCGTCGCCCAGTTCGCCACGTACCCCGCTGCGGAACAGCCGGTGGTCGTCCACGATCACGACGCGGGGCACCGCGTCACCGTCACTGAAGGTCGTGCTCTCGTCTCCCACACCCTGGACTCTACCCACGTCGGGGGGCGGGGGACAGCGGCGCCCGGGGTCGCGGCGCCCGTTGTCCGCATCCGGTCGGCGGACGGCGCCCCGGGGTCCTCCCTCTCGGCTCCGGCCGGCGCTACGCCTCCGGGATGCGGGCCATGCGGAGCTGCACCTCGGTGCCCTCGCCCGGACCGGTGCGGATGCGCGCGGAGCCGCCGTGGCGCTCCATCCGGCCGAGGATGGATCCGCGCACGCCCATGCGGTCCTCGGGGATGTCGTCCATGTCGAACCCGGCGCCCCGGTCGCGGACGAACACGAGCACCTCGTCCTGGTCGACCTCGCCGAACACGGAGATGCTGTCGGTGCCCGCGTACTTGGAGGCGTTGACCATGGCCTCGCGGGCGGCGCGGAGCATCGCGGAGAGGGCGTCGTCCATGGGGCAGTCGCCCACGCACACCACCTCGATGGGGACGCCGTGCTCCTCCTCGACCTCGGCCGCGACGCGTTCGAGCGCGGGCGACACGGTGGTGTCGGCGTCGGCGGGCCGCTGGTAGAGCCAGCTGCGCAGGGCCCGCTCCTGGACGCGGGCGAGGCGCTGGACCTCCCGCGGGTCCTCGGCCCGGCGCTGGATGAGCGTGAGGGTGTGCAGGACGGAGTCGTGGATGTGGGCGGCGAGTTCGGCGCGCTCGGCGTTGCGGATGCGCTCGCGGCGCTCCTGGTCGCGTTCGCGGACCAGTCCGATGATCCACGGCGCGGCGATCAGGGAGACCCCGGCGAGGAGGGTGAAGGCGAAGGTCAGGCCGGCGCGGGCGTTCTGGAGCTGTTCCTGGAAGACGAGGAAGCCGATGACGCCGACCACGACCAGGAGGACGCCCGTCCCGGCGCGCATGACGCCCTTGCCGCCCCGGTCCCCCCTGCCGACGGCGCTGGTCATCCACTCGTCGCGCTGGGAGGGGTTGGCCTGCTGCCAGAGGATGATCCCTCCGAGCGTCCCGAACACCACGAACCAGAGCAGGGGGTCGAACACCCCGCCGAAGAGCAGGAACAGGAAGCCGAGCGCCGCGGCGAGGCCGACGTAGGCGATCAGCTGGGAGATGTCGCGGCCCTTGCGCCGGCCCTCCGCCTCACCGGGTCCGCGCTCGTCCCCGTCCTCCGGGTCGGCGGGGACGAAGAAGTACAGGGCGACGTACACGGCGAGGCCCATGCCGCCGACGGACAGGGCCATGAAGGCGAGGCGGACGACCACCGGGTCGAGTCCGAGGTGCCGGGCCAGTCCGGCGGCGACCCCTCCGAGGAGCCTGCCTTCCACCGCGCGGGTGAGCCGCGGGGTGTCCGCGGCCGTTGCTGCCACCGCCCGATCACCGCTTTCCGTCGCGTGGCGCGGGGTGTGCGCGCCGCTCGTGTGTCCTGTGCTCCAGGATGCCCTCCGTGGGAGGTGTTCGGCATCCGGGGCGCGTCCCTGGTCCTGCCCTGGCCCCGGTCAGGGTGTGTTCAGGGTCGTCCCGGATGCCGTGGCGCGTGGTTTCGGGTGACCATGGGTGGGTGAGGAAGGTGCGGTGAGTGACCATGGCTGACGATCCGACTCCCGGCGGTCCGGGGGGCGGCGCGTTCCCGGCGCCCGGTTCCCCGGGAGCCGCGGAGGGCGTGCCCCGGGCCGCCGCCGAGGCGCGCCCGGAGGCTTCGGGGCGCGAGATCCGCAAGGGGGACGAGGACCGGGTCCTCGCCGGTGTGTGCGCGGGCCTGGGCCGGTACACGGGGGTCGATCCCGTGGTGTGGCGGACGGGGTTCGTGCTGACCGCGTTCGCCGGGGGCGCCGGCCTGCTGCTCTACACCGGCGCGTGGATGCTGATGCGCGGGCCGGAGGGAGGTCCGGCGACGTTCGAGCAGATGCTGAACCGGAGCTTCCCCTCGCGTGCGGTGCCGAAGCTGCTGGCCGTCGGGTTGGCGGTGGCGACGGCGTTCAGCCTGGTGGGCGGCCTGGGGTGGTCGACCCTGGTGCTGGCGGTACCGCTGGTGCTGGGGCTGCTGACGGCGCGCAACCGCGGGGTGGACCTGCGGGCGGCGTTCGCGGAACTGCGGCAGGACCTGGCGTCGAAGGAGCCGCCGCCCGCGGCCCCGGTGTCGGGGCCGTCCCCGACCTACTACAACCCGGCCCAGCCGTGGGCGTCCGCCCCGCAGGGCCCGGTGGACCTGGCGGTGGTGGCGGAGCGTTCCGCGCACGCCGACGGGTCGGGAGCGGCGGGGGAGGACGACGACGCGGAGGAGGGGCCCGGCGGACGGCACGGGGGCAGCGGTTCTTCCGCCGTCGACCCGGACCGGGACACCGGCGGGACGTGCCGCAGGGGTGCGCCGCTGGCGTCGTTCGCCCTGTGGACGGTCGTCGCCGGGGCCGTCCTGGTCCCGTTGGCCGTGTTCGGCTGGTCGTCCTCGCTGTGGAGCGCGCAGACGGCGACGCTGCTGTTCGGCCCGGAGACGGGCGTGTTCTTCCTCGCCGGGGTCCTGGCGGTGATCGGCCTCTGCTCGCTGGTCGGCGCCTGGGCCGGCGATCCCCGCGGCCTGGTGTCCATGGGGCTGGTGGCCGCCCTGGCGCTCGCGCTGGCGTCGGTGACCGACCTCACCCGGGTGCGGATCGGCGGGGAGACCTGGCGTCCGGCCACGGTCGCCGAGGCCGAGGCGGGCGACCACCTGCTCACCGTGGGCTCGGGGACCCTGGACCTGACCGGCATCGGGGACCTGGGGCCCGGCGAGACCGCCGACGTGTCGCTGAGCGTGGGCGCCGGCCACCTGGAGGTACTCCTTCCGGAGGACGTCCGCGTCGCGTTCACTGCGGACGTCGGCCTCGGGATGGTGGACCTCGGAGGCACGGGGGACGGTGGTGAGCTGGTCGGGCACTCCCTCGTCCACGAGGAGGTGTACGAACCCGTCCCGGTCTCCGCGCCCGGCGGCGCGGCGGAAGGTCCGGCGGACGGCGACGGGGCCGAACCCCCGTTGATCAACGTGCGCACCGATTCTCGGGTCGGGGTAGTGGAGGTACGGCATGGCGAAGCGTAGGACCGACTGGGGCTCGTTCGTGGCGGGGCTGCTGTTCCTCTCCCTCGCGGTCGCGTTCGCCGTGCGCGGCACCGGCGACTGGGAGTTCGACGTGGTCTGGGTGCTGCCGGCCCTGGCCGTCGGCCTGGGGGTGGCCGGGGTGGCCCGCGTGCTCACGCGGCGGTCGCGGAAGGAGGGGGCCGTGGCGGACGGCCCGGGCGGGGCGAAGGACTGACGCGCGGGAGCCCGGTCCCGTGGGGGCCGGGGAGCGCGGGCCGAAGGGCGCCGGCCGACGGGGGCGGCGCCCTTCGGCGTGCGCGCACCCGGGACGCGTCCGGCCGCGGCCCGGGGCTATCCGGCGGCGGGGCGCTGCTCGGCGATGGCCGCGAACCCGGCCACGTCGAGGGACTCCCCGCGGGCGCCCGGGTCCACGCCCGCGGCCCGGAGCGCGGTCTCGGCGGCGGGGGCGGACCCGGCCCAACCGGCCAGGGCGGCCCTCAGGGTCTTGCGGCGCTGGGCGAAGGCCGCGTCGATCACGGCGAAGACCTCCTTGCGGGTGGCCTTCGTGTCGGGCCGGGGGCGGCGGACGAGTTCGACGAGCCCGGAGTCGACGTTGGGGGCGGGCCAGAACACGTTGCGTCCGACCGAGCCGGCGCGCCGTGCCCGGGCGTACCAGGCGACCTTGGCGGAGGGGACCCCGTAGATGCGCCCGCCGGGGGTCGCGGTGATCCTGTCGGCCACCTCGGCCTGCACCATGACCAGGACCCGCCGGAGGCTGGGCAGGAGTTCGAGCAGGTGCAGCAGAACGGGCACCGACACGTTGTAGGGCAGGTTGGCCACCAGTGCGGTGGGTGCGGGGCCGGGCACCTCGGAGATGCGCATGGCGTCCCCGGGGACGACGGTGAGCCGGTCGGCCAGCTCGGGCGCGTGGTCGGCGACGGTTCCGGGGAGGGCGGCGGCGAGCGCCGGATCGATCTCGATGGCGGTCACGTGGCGCACGTGCGGGAGCAGTGCCAGGGTGAGCGAGCCCAGGCCCGGTCCGACCTCGGCCACGACGTCCTCGTCGGTGACGCCCGCGACCCGGACGATGCGGCGGACGGTGCCGTGGTCGATGACGAAGTTCTGGCCCAGGGTCTTGGTGGGCCTGATGCCGAACCGCTCGGCGAGCGCCCGCACGTCGGCGGGCGTCAGCAGGCGGGAGCGGTCGTCGGGTGCGGGTGTCTGTGTCACCCCCACATCTTGCCAGCTCCCGCCCGCTGCCCCGGCGGTCGGTCCGGGCGGGGCCCTTCCCCCTACTCGAAGAGGTGGGCGCCGCAGTGGGGCCACTGGCTCCGCCAGTTGCCGCCGACGGCGTCGTAGAGCCGCTGTGCGCGCCGGGTCTGCTCCGACGCGCCGGCGTCGGAGGGCAGCCCGGTCCCGCCCACCGACTGCCAGGTGGCGGCGCTGAACTGGTAGAGGCCGTAGTAGCCGCCCGCGGAGTTGACGGCCCCGGCGTCGCCGCCCGACTCGCACCGGGCGAGGGCTGCCCAGTTGAGGTCGGCGGCCGCTCCCCCGCCGGCGGGGGGCGCGGTGCCGATCTCGACGAGCCCCTCGACGGGTTCGGTGACGACCTCGTTCCGGAGCTCGTGCGGAACCTCCTCGCCGTCGAGCAGGACGGTGGCGGTGGTGACCCTCCGGAGCCCGTCCACGGGTTCGGTGACGACCTTGCGCTCCCCCTCGGGCAGGTCGGGGTTGTCCCGCTCGACGGTCTCGGCCGTGATGGCCTTCTCCTCCGTGACGGGTTCGCCGACGACGGGGGTGATCTCGACGACCATGTCGGGCTCGGCCGGCTCGGCCGGGGCGGGCGAGACGATGTCGTGCTCGCCGGGGGCCACCCCGGCGGAGAGGAGGACGTCGGCGACCGTCGCCCCGGTGGTCCTCGTCTCGGTGCGCACGGTGTCGTACATGACGACCATGCGCGGCGCCCGTTCGGCGGTGACGGTGAGGCCGCCCTCGGGGACGGGGGTGTCCCGGTCCTCGGACAGTTCGACCCCCTCGGGGTCCAGGCCGATCTCGCGGAGCGCCTCGTCGAGGGTGAGCGCGTGGACGCTGTGGTCGTGCCGGTGGCCGTCGAGTTCGAGGACCAGCTCGCGCGGGGAGCGCAGGACCACGTGGTCGCCGGAGGCGATCGGGGTCTCGGGGGGCGGGACGACGAGGTCGCCCTTCCCCGGTGTGACGCCCGCGGAGTCGAGGACGTCCTGGACCGTGCCGCCGAAGGTGTGCACGGTCCGCTCGTCGCCGTTGGCGTCGAGGACCACGCCGCGGTCCATGGCGAAGGCGGTCCCCACGGCGGCGACGGCGACGGCCCCCGCGACCGCGACGGCCATGAACGGGCGCGGGAGTCCGCCCCGTGCTCGCCGTCGGCCTTTGGCACGGCGCGTGCGCTTCTTCGGGGTAGCGGGCATGGCGGCTGCATCCTTCTCGGAAAAGGGGTGGTTCGGGTTTCTCCGGTTTCGCCCGGGTAGGGCTGCCCCTGGAGCCGTCTCCGCTGATGGCGACGGCGGTCCGCGGGATCTCCACGCGGCTTCGCGGCTCTCTCCCACGAGCACGGACACATTAACACCCATTGTGGTTCGCGTTTTTAATCAGCCGAAATGGTTTTCCTTCTGCCGGTTTTAGTTACCCTTCTTCCTTTTCTCCTTCAACGGTCTTGTGCGGTGCCGCTGTGGCGCCCTCCGCACGGAGCCTGCACAATGAACCGAACCACGTTCTAGATCGCTCTCTCAGCTGGAGGCCCGCACCCATGGGACCCCTCACCGGAATCCGTGTCGTCGAGTTCACCGGGATCGGCCCCGCGCCGATGGCCGGGATGCTCCTCGCCGACCTGGGTGCCAGTGTCATCCGCCTGGACCGCCCCCCGGCCGCCGATGCCGTGAACGCCGGGGCCGACGGCCCCCACATGAGCGAGGGGCGCACCGTTCTGGGCGCCGACCTCAAGACCGACGGGGGGCGCGCCCTCGCCCGCGACCTGGTCGCCCGCGCCGACGTCCTCCTGGAGGGCTTCCGTCCCGGGGTCATGGAACGCCTCGGGCTCGGCCCCGACGCGTGCCTCGCGCTCAACCCCCGCCTGGTGTTCGCGCGGGTCACCGGCTGGGGCCAGGACGGCCCGCTCGCCCGCACCGCCGGACACGACATGAACTACGTCTCCGTCAACGGCGCCCTCCACGCCATCGGACGCGCGGGCGGCCCGCCTGTGCCGCCGATCAACCTCCTCGGCGACTTCGCCGGGGGCACCATGTTCGCGGTCACCGGGATCCTGGCCGCCCTGGTCGAACGGCAGTCCTCCGGCCGGGGCCAGGTCGTGGACGCCGCCATGGTGGACGGCAGCTCCCTGCTCATGTCGATGGTCCACGAGGACCGGGCGCGCGGCGCGTGGAGCGACGAGCGCGGCACGAACTACCTGGACACGGGCGCCCCCTGGTACGACGTGTACGAGTGCTCGGACGGCGGGCACGTGTCGGTGGGCTGCATCGAGCCCCAGTTCTACTCCGCGTTCCTGGCAGGTCTGGGCCTGACCGGCGAGGACCTCCCAGGCCAGTGGGACCGGGACGGCTGGCCCCGGCTGCGCGAGCGCTTCGCGGAGGTCCTGCGCACCAGGAGCCGCGACGAGTGGGCGGCGGTGTTCGACGGCGTCGACGCGTGCGTGATGCCGGTCCTGTCCCTGGAGGAGGCCCCCGACCATCCGCACGTGCGGGCCCGCGGGACCCTGGTCCGCCACGGGTCCCGGGTGGTTCCCGGTCCGGCCCCGCGCTTCGACCGGACGCCCGGCGGTGTCACCCGCGGACGCGAGCGGCCCGACACCGGCACGACCCTCCGGGAGTGGGGCATCACCGGCTGACCGGTGCGGCGATCCCGCGCCGGGCCGTCCCTCGGGGGCGGTTCGGGCCGAGGGGCCCCGGCCCGGGCCACGCGCCCGGCGGGCGCGGGTCCCCCTACCGGGCGCGGATGGTCACTATCGTGGCCAGTCCGGCTGAGCGCGACTGGGGGGTTCGCCATGCCACGACGGCTCGTCACACGGACGGCGGCGCGCTGGGGGGCGCGCCTGGGTCCGCTCGTCCTGTCCGGGGCGGTCCTGCTGTGCGCCGCCGCGCCGACGGCGGCCGCGGAGCCCCGGACACCCGCGGCGTCCGCCTCCGCGGAGGTTCCCCGGGCCGGGGGCGGCCCCGATCTGACGGACCGGCGCGGCGGTCCGGTGGTCCTCGTGGGCGTACCGGGACTGCTGTGGCAGGACGTGACCCCGGAGCACACACCGACGCTGTGGGGGATGGCCGAGGAGGGCGCCATCGGCAACGTGTCGATCCGCAGCGCCACCTCCCGCACCTGCCCGACGGACGGCTGGCTGTCGGTGTCGGCCGGGCAGCGCGCCCTGTCCGAGCGCGAGCGCTTCACCGTGTGCGAGGCGGCGCCCGAACCCGAGGGCGACGGTTCGGGCGCGGTGGTCCCCGGGTTCGACTCCTACGTGCGGCTGAACGAGCGCTCGGCCTTCTCCGCCCCCGTCGGCCTGCTCGGGGAGACGGTGCGGGACTCCGGCGGAACCACCCTGGCGGCGGGCCCCGGCGCCGCCCTCGGCGTCGCCGACACCTCCGGCCGCGTCGACCACTACGCCGACGGGCCGCTCGACCTGACCACGGAACGCCTGGAGGGCGTGTCCCTGGCCGCCGTGGAACTGCCCGAGCTCACCCGGCTGTACCCCGACCCCCCGCGGGAACGGGAGACGGACGGTGCGGAGGAGCCCCCCGAACCCGACCCGGAGGACGTGCCGGAATGGGCGCGTGAGGAGGCGCTGGCCGACCTCGACGGACGGCTGAGGGCCCTGGAGCGGATCCTGCCGGTCGGCTCGTCCCTCATGGTCGTCGGTGTGTCCATGGACACCGGTCCCTCCCAGCTCACCGTGGCCCTGTCCGGGGAGATCACCGAGGACGGGTTCTCCGGGAGCGAGTCGTACCTGGCGTCGGAGTCGACCCGGCGCCCGGGGCTCGTGGCCCTCACCGACACCACGCCGACCGTCCTCACGGCGCTGGGGCTCAGGGCGACGGAGCCCACCAGCGGGCGGGTCTGGCACCTGGCCGAGCGTCCGCCGTCGGTCGAGCAGGCCCTCGTGCGCCTGGTGGACTTCAACACGGCGGCGGTGGTCGTGGGCGCGGCGATCCCCGGCTTCTTCAGCGGACTGGTCGCCTTCCAGCTCCTCATCTACGCGGCGGCGGCCTACGCCCTGCACCGGTACTCGGGCCGCCAGCGCGGCAAGCGCGCCCTGGTCCTGTCGGTGACGCGGATCGTCGCGCTCGCGGGCGCCGCCTTCCCCGTCGCCAGCTACCTGGCCAACCTCATCCCGTGGTGGGCCTCCGGGAGCCCGCTGGTGGCGCTGCTCGCCTGCGTGGTGACCGCCGACGCCCTGGTGGTGGCGCTGGCCGTGGCCGGACCGTGGCGCCGGAGCATCCTGGGACCGATGACGGTCGTCGCGGGCGCGACCACGGCGGTGCTCTTCCTCGACCTGTGCTTCGGGGCGAACCTGCAGATGAACTCGCCGACGGGCTACTCGCCGATCGTGGGCGGGCGGTTCTACGGGATAGGCAACATCGCCTTCGCGACGTTCGCGACCGGCATGCTCATGGCGGTCGCCGGGATCGCCCACGGGCTGATCGCCCGGGGCCGGCGGCGCGCGGCCGTGGCGACGACCCTGGCGGTCGGCACCGCGTCCGTGCTCATCGTCGGCTGGCCCGGGCTGGGCACCGACTTCGGCGGGGTGCTCGCCCTGGTCCCGGGACTCGCGGTGACGACGATGATGATCGCCGGGGTGAGGGTCACCCCCCTGCGGCTGGTGGCCGTGGGGGCGGTGGCGGTCGCGGCGATCTCGCTGCTCTCGTGGCGGGACTACCTGCGCCCGCCGGAGGAGCGCAGCCACCTGGGGGCGTTCGCGGCCCAGGTGGTGAACGGCGAGGCCGGGACCGTGCTGGCGCGCAAGCTCGGTGCGATGCTGGGGACCCTCGGCAACTGGCAGCTCACGCTGCTCGCGGCCTGCGCCCTGGTGTTCCTGTTCGTGGTGCTCAACCGGCCGACCAAGTGGCGGATCGGGGCGCTCCAGCGCGCCTACGAGTACGCGCCGACACTCCGGGCCGGCCTCACCGGCTCACTGGTGACGGCCCTCGCGGGGTTCGCGGCCAACGACTCGGGGGTGGCGATCCCCGCGATCGCCCTCACCGTGGCGGTTCCCCTGACGCTTTCCGCGTGCGTGTGGGCGGTCCAGCAGGAGGACCTGGACCAGACACCCGGCCGTCAACCGACCGAGAACGCCCACTGCTTGTGATCTGTGCCTCATGAGGCACAGGAAGAGCAAACAGCACGAGCACGACCTTGCGTCGCTCACGTCACGAATCGGCCACGGTCCTATGGTAAAGTCCGAGGCTGGGCGGGTCCGTTAGAGGAACATGGCACCTGCCGGGGCCCCTGGGGATCCCGGTGACCGACCGCCCGGCACACGGGGACGGCCGCGATTCCACCGCCCCGGAAGGCCACTCCTCGACCGCGAGGGGAATGCCCGCTCCCACGGGCGGGTTCACAGTTGCAGAGGGCTGGGAGTGGCCCGAAGCGACAAGCGACGCGTCCGCCGACGCACCACGCGTCCTCCGCCGTCGACGGCGGGACAGGACGCGTCCAGGAACTTTCGACCCGGGTTCGCACGTTCGACGGGCATCCGTGCTTCACGCGGAACCCCCAGGACACCCAGGTGAGAAGGCGTTTCGTTCCCGGACCCAGCCCGGGGCACCACGCAAGGAACTTGATGAACCATCAGCTTGGCCACCGCGGTAACGCGGCGAACGCGCCGGTCGACGCACGCTCATGGAGCGGCGTACGGCCCGCCTCGCCGACCCATCGGGCACGTCCCGAATACGCCGGAGTCGCAATGCCCGACCTGAACATCTCCTCCACCCTGCACGACGCCGGGCGCGTTCTGGCGCTGGACGGGGAGATCGACATGGCCACCGAGCACCGCTTCCAGGAGGCGGTGACCCAGGCCCTGACCACTCAGCCGTTCGGGCGGGTCGTACTGGACTGCTCCGACCTGCGGTTCATCGACTCCAGCGGTCTGCGCGTCCTCATCCGGGCGCACAAGGCGGCCAAGGAGCAGCAGGCGCTCCTCGCCATCGCCTCGCCCATCCACCGGGTGATGCAGACACTGCGGGTGACGTCGCTCGACACGCGCATCCCCGTCTTCACCACGGTCTCCGAGGCACTCGCCGCACCGCGCGCCGACTGACCGTCCACCGACGGGGAGCCCCGACCCGCTCCCCGGTCGGCGAGGGCCGTACGGGCCCCGCCGGACCCCGCACAGGGCGCGACCACCGGGCCGCGCCCTTTCGTGTGTCCGGAACCGGCCGTCCCCCGCGGGACGTGCCGACCGGTCGCCTCAGAAGAGCAGCAGCCACACGCCGAGCGCGGTCACCGCGAGGTTCACCAGGGCGAACACCACCACCCAGAGGGTGCCGGGCACTCCGGTGAGCCGTGCGAGCTGGTCGGCGTCGGAGTGGGGGGAGGGGTTGCGCCTGCGCTGGGACTGGAGCTCGAAGACCGGTCGCACGCCGGCGAAGAGCAGGAACCAGATGAACAGGTAGGCGAAGGCGGCCTGGACCTCGGGCGGGGTGAACCAGCTGACGCCGAACACCACCGCGCCGGTGACGACGACCGACACCACTCCGTAGACGTTGCGGATCATCAGCAGCATCGCGGCCAGCACGACGATGCTCAGCCACAGCAGGGCGGTGATGCGGTCGGACATGAGCATGAGGATGCCCAGGAGCCCGATGACCGACGAGGAGACATAGCCCGCGAAGACGGTCAGGATCATGCCGATGCCGGTCGGCCTGCCGCGGGAGACGGTCACACCGGAGGTGTCCGAGTGGAGCCGGATACCCGTGAGCTGTCGGCCGCTGAGCAGCGCGACGAGCGCGTGCCCGCCCTCGTGGGCGATGGTGACGACGTTGCGTCCGACCCTCCACGGTGGGCCGAGCAGGACGGCGGCCAGGGCCAGGACGGCCGCGGAGACGACGATCCACGACTCCGGCTCCGGTTGTACGGACAGGACTTCCTGCCAGACGTCACCCAAGGTTGTTCCCACCACTGCCCCCGACTCCTGCTTCGGCGTACCGTCGACGGGCCCGACCGGTTCGCGCCACGGCTGCCGGGAGACGCGGAGAACACGGGCCCTTGCCGAACTTTAGGGCATATGGCCGAGTGCTGCGGGGGCCTGTGGATAACGGTCGGGGCGGCACGAAAACGGGTGCACCGCACCGATGAACTGGCCAAAAGGGGACGACCGTCCTACAGTCGCGACTGACAGTAGTTACTCAGATACATAGAGCAAGGATCATGTCGTGAAACGTATCGCCGGACTCGCTCTCATCACCCTGGCCGCCGGTGCGGCCGTCGGCCTGGCCGCCTCCCCCGCCTCCGCGTGGGCCGGGGCCGAGGGGCCCCGCGGCTCCGAGCGTCCCGCAGCCGAGCAGTCCGGCCTCGGGGGCTACGACGGCCACGGGCAGGACCACGGCTGGTCCGAAGGCCACGGGCAGGACCACCACGGAGGGAACACCGGTCACGGGCACCCCGGCCAACCCGCCGGGGCCGGTCACGAGCACCCCGGCCAGCCCGCGGGGGCCGAGGAGGCCGAGCACACGGAGGCGGCCGAGGGCGCGGAGGCCGAGGCGGAGAGCACCGAGGCCGAGACCGTCGAGGGCGAGGCCGTCGGAGGCGCGGACGCCGCCACCGCGGAGGCCCCCGGGGCCGAGGAGGCCGAGCACACGGAGGCGGCCGAGGGCGCGGAGGCCACCAAGGGCGCGGAGGCCGAGGAGACCGCCGAGGCCGAGGAAGCCGAGGAGGCCGAGGAGGAGACCGGGGCCGAGAGCACCGAGGGCGCGGAGGCCCCCGAGGCCGAGCTCGTCGAGGCCGAGCACCCCGGCTACTTCTAGCCGGCGGGCCCCGGACGCCCACGCGGCGCCGGACCCGTGTGAACAGCTCCGCCCACGGCCGCCGGCCGTGGGCGCCGCCGTTCCCCGGGACCGGGGAGGGTTCAGGCCCCGTCCCGCTCCGCCGCGGCCTTGAGGCGCTCCAGGGTCCTCTCGATGCTGCGCCCGTTCTTCGCCGGCATCCCCATCAGGACGTAGAACGCCGGGAGCCCCCGCGAGTAGTCGAAGGTCTCGGTGACCCGGGTGCCGCCCTCCGGCAGTTCCCGGAGCTCGTAGCGCCAGCGGTGGGGTCCCCCGTGCCGCCAGGCGATGAGCCGGTCCTCCTCGTACTCCACCACCCGGTTGGTGATCCGGTAGCCGACACCGAACATGCGCATGTCCATGCCGAACTCGCTGCCCCGCTCCAGCCGGTCGGGGCCGAAGTGGGTGCCGCGCACGGTGCCCGAGCCGTCGAACTCGGAGTGCAGCGCCGGTGACGCGACGATGTCGAAGATCCGCTTGGCGGGGGCGTCCACCACGACGCTCCGCGCAACCTTGTGTTTGGCCATGACCGCATCATGTCACCGTCGTCCGCCGCGCCCCGCGCGGGTCCGGCGAACCCGGCTCAGCCGCGGAGCGCGTGGCGCTCCACCCCCGCCAGCGTCCCCCCGGAGGGTTCGACGTGCACCACCCAGAACGATCCCTTGCGCAGCCCCAGCTGCTGGGTGACCGGCGCCCCCAGCCGTGTGAGCGCCGCCGACATCAGCTTCGGGATCAGCTCCCCGTGCGTGCAGACGACCGTCGGCCGCCCTTCGGCGATGATGCGCCCGAACTCCTCGCGGGCCTCCTCCACGTCGTACTCCGACCCCTCCCGCACGGTGAAGGCGCGCTCGGTCCGCATCGGCACGTCGTGCTCCACGGTGTACGGCAGCACCGACTCCGTGCACCGCGCGGCGGCCGAGGAGACCACCCGGGGGCTCCCGTAGGCGCCGAGCACCCGGGACAGGGCCAGGGCGTCGGACCGCCCGGCCCCGTCGAGGGGGCGCAGCAGGTCGCTGCCGGACCACGCGCGCTTGTCCCCCGCCGACAGGTGCCGCAACAGGATCACGGGGACGGTGACGGCGGGCCCGGCCCGGAAGTTGTCGAGGACCTGGACGTCGTGGTCGTAGGTGAGCCTGTCCCGTGCCTCCGCCACGGGGACCCACTCGACCAGTTCGACCTCCTCGTTGGGCTTGTAGTCGATCTCCCCGCCGGGGAGGTCCGGGGTGGCGGCCCACCACTCCACCTGTTTGGGCCACCCGTCCTTGAGGTAGTGCTGCGGCGGGAGCCTGCGCCCCATCAGCGGGGTCAGCCCCGTCTCCTCCTCGACCTCGCGGACCGCGCCGGTGAGGGGGTGCTCGCCGTTCTTGAGCTTGCCCTTGGGCAGGGTCCAGTCGCCCCGCTCCGGGCGGCGGATGAGGACCACCTCGGTCGCGCCGCCGGCACCCGTGCGCCACAGCACGGCGCCGCCGGCGCGGATGGGTTCGAGGTAGCCGCCGACCGCCGTGTCGCGCGGCGGGAAGGCACTGGTCACGCGTACCTCCCGTTCCGGTCCCCCGGTTCTCCCGTCCGGGGTCCCGGCGTCCGCGCCGGCCTCCGCTCCCCCGCTCATCCGCCCTCCACCACGCGCAGGTGGCGGTCTCCGCGCAGGCTGTCCTGGAGGTCGACGAGGGGCAGCCCGTCCTCGCCGTGCGTGTGCCGGGTCCACGTGCCGTCCGGTTCGAGGCGCCAGGACGAGGTGGTGGCGGCCATGGCCAGGTCCATGAGCCCGACCAGGCGGCGGCACTGCTCGGGGTCGGAGATCCGGACGAGCGCCTCCACCCTGCGGTCCAGGTTGCGCGGCATCAGGTCGGCGCTCCCGATCCACACCTGCGGCCGCCAGCCGTTGGCGAACACGAAGATGCGCGAGTGTTCGAGGAAGCGGCCCAGGATGCTGCGGACCCTGATGTTCTCGGAGAGGCCGGGGACGCCCGCGCGCAGGACGCAGCTCCCGCGCACCCACAGGTCGACGCCCACCCCGGCCTGCGAGGCCCGGTAGAGGGCGTCGATGATCTCCTCGTCGACCAGGGAGTTGACCTTGATCCGGATCCGGGCGGGGTCGCCCTTGAGGCTGTTCTCGATCTCCTGGGAGATCTGCTGGAGCAGGCCCTCGCGCAGTGCTGCCGGGGCGACGAGCAGGCGGCGGTAGTGCTTCTTGCGGGAGAACCCCGTCAGACTGTTGAACAGGTCGCTGACGTCCTCCCCCACCTCCGGCTCGGAGCTGAACAGGCCGAAGTCCTCGTAGATGCGGGCGGTGCTGGGGTTGTAGTTGCCGGTGCCGACGTGGCAGTAGCGGCGCAGCAGCCCGTCGTCGTCCTTGCGTATGACCATGGACAGCTTGCAGTGGGTCTTGAGTCCGACGACGCCGTAGACGACGTGGCACCCCGCGAGTTCGAGCTTGCGCGCCCACTGGATGTTGTTCTGCTCGTCGAAGCGGGCCTTGATCTCGACCAGGACCACGACCTCCTTGCCCGCGTTGGCGGCCTCGATGAGGGCCTCGACGATGGGTGAGTCGCCGCTGGTGCGGTAGAGGGTCTGCTTGATCGCCACGACCGCGGGGTCGGCGGCGGCCATGGCCAGGAACCGTTCGGTGGTGGTGGCGAACGACTCGTAGGGGTGGTGGACGAGCACCTCCCGCCCGCGGATGGTCGAGAAGAGGTCCCCCATGGTCAGGGCCCGCGGTTCGACCGGGACCATGGGCTGGAAGCGCAGTTCCGGCCGGTCCGCGTCGGCGATCTGGGCCAGCCCGGCGAGGTTGAGCGGCCCGGGCACGCGGTAGATCTCCTCCTCCTCGGCGCCGAGCTCCTCGGTGAGGATCGACAGGACCTCGGCGGAGATGGTCTCCTCCACCTCCAGGCGCACGAGGGGGCCGAAGCGGCGGCGCAGGAGTTCGTTCTCCAGCGACGTGACGAGGTCGTCGGTCTCGTCCTCGTCCACCTCCAGGTCGGCGTTGCGGGTCACCCGGAAGGCGTGGTGCTCCAGGATCTGCATGCCCTCGAAGAGCTGGGGCAGGTGGGCGGCGATGACGTCCTCGACCGGGACGAACCTGCCGCCCGGGCGGGGGCCCGGCTCGATGAAGCGCGGCAGGGAGCTGGGCACCTTGACCCGGGCGAACATGCGCCGCTCGTCGAGCGGGTCGCGGACGGTGACCGCGAGGTTGAGCGAGCGGCCGGAGATGTAGGGGAAGGGGTGCGCGGAGTCGACCGCGAAGGGGGTCACCAGGGGGTAGACGGAGCGCAGGAAGTAGCCGTGCAGGTACTCGCGCTCGTCGTCGTCCAGCTCTCCCCAGCGCACGATGCGGATCCCGGCGTCCCGCAGGGCGGGGGCGACGCTGTCCTCGAAGCACGCGGCCTGGCGGAGCATCAGCTCGTGCGTGAAGAGCGAGATGCGTTCGAGGAGGGCGCGCGGCCGGTGTCCGCTGGAGGAGGCGACGGCGAGCCCGGTGGCCAGGCGCCGTTTGAGTCCGGCGACCCGGACCATGAAGAACTCGTCGAGGTTGCTGGAGAAGATGGCCAGGAACCGGGCGCGCTCCAGGAGCGGGATGTCCTCGTCCTCGGCGAGTTCCAGGACCCGCTGGTTGAACCGCAGCCACCCCTCCTCCCGGTCCATGAACCTGTCGGCGGGCAGCTCGGTCGTGGGACCCGCTGGCGTTGGCGCTGATTCCGTGCTCACAGTGGGCAGACTCCCCCTCTTTCATGACCGCACGGTGACAACCCCGTGAGGGGGAAATGACCTCCACGCGACCGCTATGGACCTTGTGTACCCACCCACGGGCGGATGTCAGGGTATTTCGCGGACGGATTGCCGGTCTTGCACGGTCCGAGAACGGAAAGGGGACCGGTCACAGGGGTGGGGCGGGCGGGCGGACGTGCCCGCGGGGCCCTAGGTGATCCCGATCTGGAGGTCCGGCGGCATGATGACGACGAACATCCCGATCCGCATGAGCACGTTGAGCCACGTGTTCCGGAAGCAGGCCCACAGGTAGCCGTAGAACGCGCCTGCGGTGGCGTAGGTGAGCAGGGACAGCCCGGTGTCGTACACGAAGTCGACGCCGGTCAGCTGGGACACGGCGTCGTAGGGCTGGATGACCGCGTAGGTGAGCGCGAAGACCACCGAGGTCGCCAGGATGCCGCCCCACCGGCCCATCAGGATCTCCAGGCGGGTCTGCACCATGCCCCGGAAGAAGATCTCCTCGCAGACCGCGACGAAGGCGAACGCGAGCACGAAGCCGACGAGGGGGAAGGACACGGGCGGGAGCCCGGTGTACGGGACGAGCAGGTAGGCGATCAGGCCCAGGGCCAGGCCGACCGGGGCCAGGCCCGACCAGCGCCAGCCCTCGGTCACCTTCAGCGCGAGGGAGGGCATGGCGGTGCCCTTCCCGTCGATGGTGACGCCCGAGCGGTCCATGACCAGCAGGGGCAGGGTGAAGAGGAACAGCAGCCGGGACACCAGGGAGGCCGACATCGCCAGATCGGCGCCGATCGTCGCCTCGTACATGCCGAAGAACAGCGACAGCACGACCATGCTGAGGACGAAGGCGCCCAGGCAGACCGCCAGCCAGGCGAGCTCCCGGCCCAGGGGGTGGCCCACCATCGCCGCGGCGATCCTGCGGTCCAACGCGTCAGGCGCCCCCAGCGACCGGACCAGGGCCCAGGCCAGGAGGCCGCCGACCAGCATCGGCCCCCAGGAGACGAGGAAGAGGACGGCGAAGTCGCCCAGGACGTCGGAGCGCAGGTCGGGGTGGACGGCCATCGGCACCGCGACGAGCAGGACGGCGAGGGCCGACCACCAGGTGAGCCCCCATCTTCGCACCATGGTCACAAGAGTCCCCCCTGTATCAGGACTCTCATTCTGCCCAAGAGATAACTAAAAGCTGTCCAATGACCACGGTATGTCGCCACTCGTCTCGGATCGGGGCGCTCCGGACGGCGGAACGGGGCGGGCCCGGGTCGTGCTCCGACCCGGGCCCGCCCCGTGGCACGCCGTCCCGCCGCGCCGTGGACCGGGCCGGGCGGCGGCCGGTGTCAGACCCCGTTGTCCAGGACCGACCTGAGGAACGACCGGGTCCGCTCCTCCTGCGGGTCGCCGAAGATCTGGTCCGGCGTCCCCTCCTCCGCGATCTGCCCCTGGTCGAACATGAGCACGCGGTGCGACACGTCGCGGGCGAAACCCATCTCGTGGGTCACGCAGAGCATGGTGATGTCCGTGCTCTCGGCGACCTCGCGCAGGACGTCCAGGACACCGGCCACCAGCTCCGGGTCCAGCGCCGACGTGACCTCGTCCAGGAGGAGGATCTCCGGGCTCATCGCGAGCGCGCGGGCGATCGCCACGCGCTGCTGCTGGCCGCCGGACAGCTGGGTCGGGTGGGCGTCGACCTTGTCCGCCAGGCCCACCAGGTCCAGCAGCTGCTCGGCCTTGGCGTTCGCCTCCTCCTTGGGGATCCCGAGGACGTGGACCGGGGCCTCGATGACGTTCTGCCGCACGGTCATGTTCGGGAACAGGTTGAACTGCTGGAAGACCATGCCGATGCGCTTGCGGCGTTCGCGCAGGTAGCTCTCGCCGGCCGGGACCAGCCCTCCCGAACCGCCGCGGGGCATGTGGCTGAACGGTTCGCCGCCCACCCGGATGACGCCCTCGGTGACCTTCTCCAGGGTCATCAGCAGGCGCAGGATGGTGGTCTTCCCCGAACCGCTGGGCCCGATGAGGGTGACCCGCTCCCCGGGGTCGACCGAGAAGTCCAGGTGGTCGAGGACGGTGAGGTCGCCGAAGCGCTTGACCACCTGGTCGAAGACGATCAGGGGGCCTCCCCCGGCCCCGGCCCCGCCACCCTGGGGCCGTGCGTTCGTAGGGGTGTCAGACGGCGGCATAGCGTCGCTCCAGTCGTCGGATGATGATCGCGGACGGGATGCTCACGAGGAGGAACAGGAACCCGACGAGGGTGAACGCCTCCACGATCTTGAAACTCGCCTGGCCGACCTGCTGGGCGGTGGCCAGGAGCTCCACGACCGTGATGGCGAAGAGCAGCGGGGTGTCCTTGAACATCGCGATGAGGTAGTTGCCCAGCGCGGGGATGACCTTGCGGATCGCCTGCGGCAGCACGATCGCCCCCCACGTGCGCCGGGCCGGGAGGCTCAGCGCGCGCGCCGCCTCCCACTGGCCCACGGCCACGCCCTCGATGCCCGAGCGGTACACCTCGGCGGTGTAGGCCGCGTAGTGCACCCCCAGGACGATGATGCCGACCATCAGGGGCGAGAAGCCCGCGGGCACGAGGGCGAAGACGAAGACCAGCTGCACCAGCAGCGGCGTGGTGCGGATGAACTCCATCACCACGTGGACGATCGTCCCGAGCACCGGGATCCGGCGGACCATGGCGATCACGAGGCCCAGGGCCAGCGCGATCAGGTAGCCGAACACGGTGGCCTGGACGGTGACCCACAGGCCGCGCAGGAAATCCGGCATGACCTCCAGGGTGAACTCGAAGTCCCAGATCACTTGGCGACACCCACCTTCGTGCCCACGGACGGGGGCCGCAGAAGCGCCAGCAGCCCGGTGCCTCCGGGCGGGATCCGTCCCAGCTTGCGGTTGGCGCGGCGTTCGAGCAGTCGCATGCCGAAGATCAGCACCTGCGCGATCAGGTAGTAGAGGATGAGGGCTCCGGTGAAGGCCAGGACCGTCTCACCCGTGGCGGAGCGGATCTGCTGCGCCACGGCCGTCAGGTCGGCCACACCGATGAGGTAGGCCACAGCGGTGGCCTTCATGAGCTCGATGACCAGGTTGCCGAACGTGGGCAGCATCTGCGCCCACGCCTGGGGGAGCACCACCAGGCGGGTCCGCTGGAACCACGACATGTTCAGCGCGACGCACGCCTCCACCTGGGCCTTGGGCACGGCGTTGACGGCCGCGCGCACCACCTCGGCGCCGTAGGCTCCGAGGTTGATGCCCAGGGCGACGATCGCCGCGAAGGTGTCGTCCAGCTTGTAGCCGGACACCAGCGGTAGGGCGTACGCCATCCAGAACATCAGGACCAGTGCGGCGATACCGCGGAAGACCTCCACGTAGACCGTGGCCACGGCCCGGGGAAGCCAGTGCTTCATGCTGCCCAGGATCCCGAAGACCATGGCCAGCACGAAGGCCAGCGCACTGCCGCCCGCGGTCAGCTGGACGGTGATCAGAGCGCCGTCGAGATATCGGGGGAGCTGCTCGATCAGGAAGTCCACGTCGTGGTCATCCCTCGCAGAGTTCGGCGGTGGTCGTGTCGTCGGGGAGGTCCGCCTCGGTGAAGCCCCACTCCTCGCCCAGTTCCAGGAGGCGTCCGCTCTCCTTGAACTCGGCGATGACGCGGTTCATCTCCTCCAGGAGCTCGGTGTCCTCCTGGCGGACGCACAGGCCGCCCCAGCCCTTCTCCTCCCGGCCGTCGATCTCGGGGAAGAACGCCTCGGTGACCTCGAAGGGGCCGCCGCGGTCGATGAGGAGGTACTCGTGGGAGACCTTCAGCATGGACACCGCGTCGACCCGGCCCGCCTCCAGCAGCTCGTAGCCGGTGGTCTGGTCGGGGATGAGCTCCAGCTGGCCCTCGGGCACCTCGAAGTACTCGGCGTAGCTCTGCTCGACCGAGCCGTTGAGGACGGCCAGGGTCAGGTCGGGGTTGTCCACGAACGAGGTGAAGTGCTCGATGCCCTCGGGGTTGCCCTCGTTGACGAGGAAGGCCTCGGGGGACGTGGCGGTGGGCTCGGTGAAGGCGACCTGCTCGCAGCGGTCCGGCGTGATGAACACGCCGGCGGCGAGAACGTCGAATCGGTTCGCCTGGAGGCCGGGGATCAGGCCGTCCCAGGTGACCGGGGTCGGCTGGATCTCCGGGACGCCCAGCTCCTCGAAGACCGCTCTGGCGACGGCCGGGGACTGCCCCGCGGGGGCGCCGCTGCCGTCGATGAACCCGAACGGGATCTCGTTGGCGAGGCCGACGCTCACGAAGCCCTGTTCGCGCAGGCGTTCCAGGGTGGACTGTCCCCCTTCTTCCCCGCCGCCTCCCCCGTCGACCCGGGTGCAGGCGGCGAGGCCGACCGTGGCGAGCCCCACGCCGCCCAGTCGGAGTGCGTCTCGGCGGCCCCAGGTTCCTCGGCTGATCGCTGGTACCTGCTTCTTCACGACTGCTCCTCGGTGATTCGCGAGGCGGCGCCCCCGACCGGGAAGGCAGGACGGGTGCGCCGCGCATTCGGATGGTGGGACGCCTGGTGCGGGCGGTGCGCGGCGCTGGGCCGCGGCTGCCGCCGCCGGTCGGGACACGGAGCGGCGGCGCTGGTACGGGGTCTCCCTCCCCGAGCACATCCGGCAGTAACGAGACGGGTTTAGTCCGTTATGCACTGGTTATGGATACGCGGTCGCCGGGTGACCCGGCTTTCGGCCTGTTCAGGGCGGGTCACCTGTACCTGGTGACCCTGGGTCCGAGGCGCGGTCACACTGGGGCGTCGGTTCTCCGCCGTCCTTCCCTTCCCCCGACGCACCCCGGGCCCGGTCCGGAGACCCCCATCAAAACCCAGGACACGGCCGTGGGCGGGGTCCGCCGCGCGGACCCCGCCCACCTGCTGCCGTGTCGGCGCCCTACGCGGGGGCGTCCTCCTCCACGACGAGCGGGTAGACCCCGTTCTCGTCGTGGACCTCGCGCCCGGTCACGGGCGGGTTGAACACGCAGAGCACGCGGAAGTCCGTCTTGGGACGGACGGTGTGCTTCTCGTGGCCGTTGAGGAGGTAGAGGGTGCCCGGGGTGATGGTGTGCTTCTCCCCGGTCTCCTCGTTGGTCAGCTCCGCCTCGCCCTCGATGCAGTGCACGAGCTCGACGTGGTTGGCGTACCAGAAGGTCGACTCGGTGCCCGCGTACAGGACGGTCTCGTGGAAGGAGAAGCCCACCTTCTCCTTGGCCAGGATGATCCGGCGGCTGCGCCAGTTCTCCGTCTTGATGTCGGCCTCGGTGTCGTTGACCTCGTCCATGCTGCGAACGATCACTGGCTTGCTCCTTAAACGCGCTGCTGCGCCTTGCTGGGGTGGTGCGACGCGGCGCGGGGCCGGACGACCCTCCCTCCTGGGAGTGTCGTCCGACCCCGTACCGCGTGGATGTGGAACCGCCGCCGGGGCCTAGGCCGGCTGCGCCACCTTGACCGCGGCACGGGCCGCGTCAGCCATGATGTCAAGGCCGGCGGTCAGTTCCTCCTCCGTCGCGGTGAGCGGCGGAAGAAGTTTCGCGACCTCGTCCTCGGGCCCGGAGGTCTCCAGGAGCAGGCCCCGGTCGAACGACTCGGCCGCCACCTTCTTGGCGATGCCGTCCTGCTCGAAGGCCAGACCCCGGGCGAGCCCGCGGCCGCGCACGTGCGCGCCGAAGTCGGAGTGCTCCGCCGCCATCTCCCCCAGGCGCGCGGCGACCATGTCGCCCTTGGCCTTGGTGGAGGCGGCGAAGGAGTCGTCGCTCCAGAAGCGGCGCAGCGCCTCGGCGCCGGTCACCATCGCCGGGTTGAATCCGCGGAAGGTGCCGTTGTGCTCGCCCGGCTCCCACACGTCCAGCTCGCGCTTGAACAGGGTGAGGGCCATGGGCAGGCCGTAGCCGCTGATGGACTTGGACAGCGTGACGATGTCCGGGGTGATCCCGGCCTCCTCGAAGCTGAAGAAGTCGCCGGTGCGGCCGCAGCCCATCTGGATGTCGTCGACGATCAGGAGGATCTCGTACTCGCGGCAGAGGTCGGAGAGCTCCCGCAGCCACTGGGCGCTGGCGACGTTGATGCCGCCCTCCCCCTGGACCGCCTCGACGATGACGGCGGCGGGCTTGTCCAGCCCGCTGCCGCTGTCGTCCAGCAGGCTGCGCAGCCACAGGAAGTCGGGCGTGCGCCCGTCGAGGTAGTTGTCGAACGGCATCGTGGCCACGTGGTCGAGCGGCACGCCCGCGCCGCCGCGCTTCATCGAGTTGCCGGTGACGGCCAGGGCCCCCAGGGTCATGCCGTGGAAGCCGTTGGTGAAGTTCACGATCGTCGAGCGGCCGGTGTACTTGCGGGCCAGCTTCAGCGCGGCCTCGACCGCGTTGTTGCCCGCCGGACCGGGGAACTGCACCTTGTAGTCGAGGTCCCGCGGTTTGAGCACGATCTGCTCGAAGGTCTCCAGGAACTCGCGTTTGGCCACGCTGTAGGCGTCGAGGCTGTGGACGATGCGGTCGTCCGTCAGGTACTCGATGAGCGAGGTCTTCAGCTCGGGGTTGTTGTGCCCGTAGTTGAGCGAGCCCGCTCCCGCGAAGAAGTCGAGGTAAGGCTTGCCGGTCTCGTCGTAGACATGGCTTCCGACCGCCCTGTCGAAGACGACCGGCCAGTTCCGGCAGTATCCGCGGACTTCGGACTCCAGGCGCTGGAAGGTCTCCATCGTGTGTACCTCGGTTCCTTTCCCCAGGTTCGTGGGCTCATGGCTTGGACGACGGGGTGGGTCGGGATCGGTCGATCCGGTGCGGATGGTCAGTCACGCCCCTGACCCGGTGCCTGCCCGAACGGGCCGATCCGGACCAGGTCCTCGGGCTCGTGCGGGGTGTCCCCCTCCTGGGGGAAGTGTTCCCCGGTCAGGAGCGGACTCCACACGGCCTCGGTGTCCCGGTCCCGGGCGAACGACGCGAACAGCGCGCGGGAAGCGGTGTTGTCGGGTGTGACGGTCGCTTCGAGATAGCGCAGACCACGGTCGGTGATCCGGTCGCCGATGAAGTCGAGCATCCGGCGGGCCAGCCGCTGTCCGCGGAACGCGGAGTCGACGGCGACCTGCCAGAGGAAGTACGTGTCGGGACTGTCGGGACGCACGTAGCCGGTGACGTAGGCCGCGACACGGCCCTCGCCGTCGCGGGCGACGACGCTGGTCGTGGCGAAGTCCCGGCACCAGAGCGCGTAGGCGTACGGGGAGTTGACGTCCATTCCCGTCTCCCGGGCCAGCCGCCACATGTGCGGCCCGTCCTCCGGGGACGGGTGCGCGAGGCGCACGTCCCCACGGCCCGCGGCCCCTGTCGTCCCAGGGCTCTCGGCCCCGGTGTCAGTTCGGTCGCGTGCTTGGAGGTTCGTTCGTAGATGTGGCACGTCGATCGAACTTAGCGAACGAATGTCAATGAGGTTCCGCGGAGATTCCGCGCAGATGTTTCGGGAGGTTCGCATCGGGTATGGCCCGTTTATTTAGCAGCGAACCAAGGCCCTGACCAGGGCTTTCAAGGGGAGTCGCGGGGACCCCGGCCGCGCGGTCCACGCCCCGCCCATCAGGCGGTTCGGCGGGCGGGCCGGGTACGGGCGGCGCGCGGGGGCGGCGGCGGCGCCTCGCGCGGCGGCCGTCCGACACGGTCAAACATAGAGCTTTACCGAGCAATATTAAGCGTGCGTTAAGTCACATCAATTCGGTGGGAACCTCGCGACATAACGCCTCTTCGGGGCGGCGCCTCAGGTCACACGCTACGCGGCGGGGCTCCGGAAAAGGTCCGTGCGCTGGAATTTCCCGAGCTTTCCCGACCCCCGCCCGGCCCGCGCACACGGCCCCGTCCCCGCCCGCCGAGGGGCGGAGAGGGGGTCTGACACGGCCGAACGTCCTTGATCATTCGGCGGATTTCCAGCAGACTCCGTGTAGTACGACCTCATGTAGTACTACACTTAGTCGCATCGCTTCGCCGCAGTTCCGCCCGGTCGACGGGAACGCGGGCGGGGCGGAGACTTCCGGCCCCGCCGCGGGAACACGGCGCGGCCCACGGACCATGGACCAAGCCACGGATCGGAGGCGCCCCGTGAACCGCCTGTACCACGAGAGCGAGGACTGGGTCGAGCAGGGCAACTGCCGCTCGTACGACCCGGAGATCTTCTTCCCGGTGAGCAGCACCGGGATCGGGCGCGCCGACACCGAACAGGCCGTCGCCGTCTGCCGCAGCTGTACTGTTCGCCAAGAGTGCCTGCGGTGGGCCCTTCGTTCCGGTGAGGCTCACGGAGTCTGGGGTGGCACCACCCCCGAGCAGCGACGCTACATGCGGCGCGAGCTCGTACCGGCCGGTTAGCGGACCCCCGGGTCCGCCCGCGCACGAAGGCTGCGAAGGGCGACGGAGGAGGCCGCCGGGAGCGCGGGGGATCGCGCCCGGCGGCCTCTTCCACGTCCGCGCCCCCTCCCGGCGTCGCTCCCGCCCCGCGGCCCGGGAGGAGGACCCCGGCCGCCCGACCGGAAACGCGAGGTGCCGAACGGTGGACCGTCACGCTCCGCGCCGATCCGCGACCCCAGGGGCACGGTTCTCACCTTTGGGAGATCTTGCGGCCCCCCGGGGCACGGCCTAGGTTCGTTCACGTGCGACCCGCCCACGGCACTCTCCGTCTCACACGCACGGCGTCCCTCGCCGCGGCGTGCACCGGGCTGGCCTGGGGCGGCCACAACCTGTGGGCGGAGGTCCCCGCCTCCGCCGGCGGGTTCGCCGCCGCCACCGCGGTGCTCTTCCCCGTGCTCTGGTTCTTCACCCGGTCCATGCGCGGCTTCGGCGACATCCTCGCCGTCATGGCGACGGTCCAGGTCGCCCTGCACCTCGTCCTCCAGGGCTCGGTCGACCCCGCGTTCGGCGCCGACGCCGGCCACGCGGGCCACGGGTTCCTCGCGCACACGCTCGGCTTCGCGCCCGGCATGCTGCTCGCGCACCTGTGGGCGGCCCTGCTCGCCTCCGCCCTGCTCGCCCACGGCGAGGCGGCCCTGTGGTTCCTCGCCGCGCTGTTCGCACGCGCGCTGCCGCCGCTGCTCGTCCCCCGCCTCGCGTTCGGCGCCGCCGCTCCGGCCCGGTCTCCGACCCGGTCCGCGGCGCCCTCCCCCGCCCCGCTCTCGGCGCACCGGCCCCGGGGGCCTCCCGGTTCGCACCCGTCCGCACTGTGAGAGGCCCGGACCGCGCGGTCCCCGTACCGGAGGACCCGCGCGCCGGGCGCGAACCGACCACGAACGCTGAGAGAAGAACATGACCACCACCAGCAGCAGCGCCCCCCTCGACGGAACCGGGACAGCCTCCCGCGTGCTCCCGCGCGCGGCCGCCGCCCTCCTCGCCCCCCTCGCCGCCGCGGCACTGGCGCTGGCTCCCTCGCCCGCGCTGGCCCACGACGTGCTGACCGACTCCAGCCCCGAGGACGGGCAGACCCTGGAGACCGTGCCCGAGGAGGTCGTGCTGACCTTCAACAACGCGCCGATGGAGGGCGGCAGCGGAAGCGCCGTCGTCGTGACGGGGCCGGACGGGGAGACCACCTACGAGGACGGCGAGCTCTCGTTCGACGGCACGGACGTGTCCGTGGGGCTGAGCCCCCTGGACGAGGCCGGCGAGTACACCATCGGGTTCCGCGTCGTGTCCTCCGACGGCCACCCCATCCAGGACAGCCTGACGTTCACCGTGACCGAGGAGGCCGTGGCCGCCGCGGCGCCGGAGCCGGAGGCGGGTGAGAGCGAGGCGCCCGCCTCCGAGGAGTCGGACGAGCCCGCCGGGGAGCCCGCCGCCGAGGAGGTCTCCGCCGAGGAGGCCGACGAGGGCGGCGTCTCCCCCGTGGCGCTGGCCGTGGTGGCCGTCGTCGCGATCGCGGGCATCGGCGCGGTCGTGCTCGTCCTGGTCCGGATGCGCAACCGCCCGGGCGGCGGCGCCGACCGGAAGTAGGCCGGCGCGGACCCTCGCGGTCCACGAGCGGAAGGGCCCGTACACCGCGAGGTGTACGGGCCCTTCGTGTTCGCCCCGCGCCGGCCGCCGCGGGGCGGGACCCGCGCGTCGGAGCCGGGGTCAGACTCGGCGCGCCAGCAGGATGCTGATGTTGTCCTTGCCGCCGGCCTCCATGGCGGCCTGCCACAGGGCGTGCACGGCGGCCTCGTCGCTGCCGGCCTCGGCGATCATCCGCTCCATCTCCTCGGGGAGGACGAGGTCGGACAGTCCGTCGCTGCACATGAGCCAGGCGCTCGGGTCGGCCGCGTCGTCGCGTCCCACGTGCGGGACCATCGAGCCGCCGGAACTGCCGCCCAGGGACTGGGTGATGAAGTTCGTGGTGACCGGGCGGCCGTCCTCGGAGGGGGGGAGCGCCGGGGAGTCGTCCTCGGAGAGCTGCCGCAGGCGGCGTCCCTCCAGGCGGTAGGTCCGGGAGTCTCCGACGTTGAACCAGAAGTTGCCGTCGTTGTTGAGCAGGACGCCGGCGACCGTGGTCCCCATGCCGGAGAACTCGGTGTGCTGGAGGGCGTGGTCCTTGATCTCCTCGTCGATGTTGCTCAGCAGTTGGGCGATCTCCTCGGGGCCGTTCAGCCGCGGCCCCATCTCGGCCATGCGGTGCACCGCGTGCTCCGAGGCGATCTCTCCCGCGGCCTGTCCGCCGATCCCGTCGGCGACCGCCAGGATGACGGGCTCGCTCACCGGCAGCACGCAGCGGACCGGAGAGGTCATGTTCGCACTGGCGACGGTGAGAGCACCCATGACGACGGCGTCCTCGTTGGCGGGGCGGATAGCGCCCCGGTGCGTGAGGGCCGTGACAATGACTTCCCCACCAGCGACACCCATACGCCCTTCCTCCCGTTTCGTCGGCCGTGGCCGGTTGCCCGGCGCCACGCGCCGGACCTTGGTCGAGTCCCGTTCAACGTCTGGATTCTGTAACCGTACCGACCTACTGCTGGAGTCGGTCAAAATCCGCGTACATCATGGCGGAAAACACCCGGATATGCAGTTCCCGCACCGGTTCCGGCCGATAAAAGTGCTGTGACGGGTGGGCCTCCGGTGTGTGTCGCGGCCTTCCGTGGTCCCGGTCCGACAGTAGCGGCGTCCACGCGCGCCCGACAGGGCCGATCGGCGGGTACGGAGAACCCCCAGCGCACAGGGGGTCCCGGGGTATTACGGTCCGCCCCGAAGTCTCCTTGGGGCATGGCGCGAGACCGGCCTCGCGTTGTCCGCCCGCGAGGCGTCTGGCAGAATGGGCCCCGTTGGGTGTCTAAGACGCAGACACACACGACCCGCCACGTGCGCCGCGACTCCGTCGCGCCCGTGGTCCTCGATCTCCTTCGACGGTCGTTTGGTGTGATCACTGTGCGTCTGCCCTGCCTCTCTTCCTTTCCCGGTTCGCCCCGCAGCAGCCGCGTGCCCTCCGTGCGCGCGGCCGTCAGTGCTGCCCGGCGTCCACCACCCGCTGTGCCCGGGCGTTCCCGACCCGTGCGCCCGCTCTCCCCTGGATCGCACAGCCGCCGTCCCGCCCGGGGGGATTCCGATCCCCGCTCCGGAGTCACCTCGGGCGTTCGCACCTACGACGGGCACCGTTCTCGCCCAAGGAGTCCAGCCCAGTGAAGATCGCCATGATCGCCGAACACGCCAACCCCCTTCCCGCCCACCGGGGGGAGCCCGCCTGCCCCGCGAGCCTGCACGTCTGCGCGCTCTCCCGGCAGCTGGCCAAACTCGGTCACAAGGTGACGGTCTACGCCCGTCGCAGCGACCCCGAGCAGCCGGAGGGGCGCACCCGGATGGCGCGCGGCGTCTCCGTCACCTACCTCGACGCCGGCCCCGCCAGCCCGCTTCCCGCCGATGAGCACGCCGAGCACACCGGCGCCTTCGGCACCGCCCTGGCCGCGGTCCTGGACGAGGACGCGCCCGACGTCCTGCACGCCATCGGCTGGACCAGCGGTCTCGCGGCGCTGCACGCCCAGGCGCACAGCGAGAGCGACCAGAGCGGGACCCCCATCGTCCAGACCTTCCACTCCCTCAACGCCAGCGAACAGCGCTCCGGGCTGTCCCACCACCCCGAACGCGCCCGCATGGAGACGATCCTCGCCTCCCGCGCCGACCACGTCCTGGTCAACTCCACCGACCAGCAGGGCGAGCTGGCGCGCCTGGGCGTGCCCCGGCACCACGTGAGCGTCGTGCCCTTCGGCGTGGACCCCGACCACTTCAGCATGGAGGGCGGGACCTCGGCCGAGCACTGGACCTCCCGGCGCGAGGAGCGCGCGCGACTGGTGTCGGTCACCTCCCTGACGGAGGCCGGCGGCGCCGACCGCCTCGTCGAGTCCATGACCCGCCTGCCCGAGGCGGAGCTGCTCATCGTCTCCACCGCCGAGGACCTCGACGTCGCCCTCGACGAGAACGCCCGCCGGGTGGAGCTCCTGGCCAAGGAGGCCGGCGTCGACGACCGCGTCCACCTCGTCGGACCGGTCGAGCGCAAGGAGCTGCCGCGCCTGCTGCGCTCGGCCGACGTGTACGTGTCCGCCGCCTCCTACGACCCCTACGGCGGTGCCGTCCTGGAGGCCATGGCCTGCGGCCTGCCCGTCGTGGCCACCGCGACCGGCGCGACCCCCGGCGCGGTCCTGCACCGCACCAGCGGCGTGCTGATGCGGTTCGGCCGGCCGGACGAGGTCGCGCGCTCCGTGCGCGCCGTGCTCAGCACCCCGACCATGAGCACCGCCTACGGGATCGCCGCCGTGGACCGTGCCCGCTCGCGGTTCACGTGGCAGCGGATCGCCGTGGAGACCGAGATCGCCTACGACCGGTCGCGCCCGCAGCAGGCGGAGGACGAGGGCGCCGACGGGAGCGAGACGGACGGCCTCCTGCTGTCCGGGGCCACCCGCTGATCCGTGTGTTCCCCCGTCCCCCCGTGTCCGTGTCCCGAGCCCGGCGGAGCCCCCTCCGGGCGGCCGGGGCGCGGAGCCGTGCGCCGATGACCTTCGAGCACCAGGGACTCCTCTTCGAGAGCGAGGGGCGGTTCCACGACACGGCCCTGGAGCGGCTGCGGTCCGCGCTGGGCGGCGGCGCCCACGCGGCGCTCGCCGTCTCCGGGGCCCGCGCCGCCGCCCTCGTCGGGTCCCTGTCCCCCGCGGAGGGCGCGCGCGTCCACGTGCTCGACAGGGACGGGCTCTACGAGGCCCCTGGGCGCACCCTGGCGGCCCTGCACCGCCTGACCCTCACCCACGAACCCGTGGCGCTGGTGGCGGAGCCACCGCCCCCCTCCGGTTCGGGGACCGAGACGCGCGAGTGGCTGCGCCTGGAGTCGGTCCTGTGCACGGCGCTGGCGCCCCTGGGCCTGCGCCTGCTGTGCGCCTACGACGGGCGGGTGCTCGGCCCGAGGGCCCGCGCGGCGGTGCGCGCCACCCACCCGGCGCTGGTGGGCCCGGGCGGGCCCGGTCCCAACCCCGGCTACCTGGGCACGGCGGCGTTCGGCGCCCTGCCGGCCGTACCGGACCCCCTGCCGGTCGGCGGGCCCGTCCACCGGCTGGAGATCGGGATGTCGCTCCCCCGGCTGCGCCGTGAGCTGACCGCGCTCTGCGAGTCCCTGGGCCTGGCCCGGCACCGGGCCGACAGCCTCGTCGTGGCCGTGAACGAGCTGGCCGCGAACGTGCTGGAGCACGGGGCGGGCAAGGGCTCCGTCAGCCTCTGGCGGGGCCCCGACCGGTGGGTGTGCGACGTGTTCGACGAGCACGGGGGCCTCACCGACCCGTTGGCGGGCTACCGTCCCGCCGACAGCATGCGCCCGCGCGGGTACGGGCTGTGGATCACCCGCCAGAGCTGCGACTTCCTGGAGATCAGCGGGGACGGCGGGGGGTCGACGGTACGGCTGCACTTCGTGGACGGGCTCGGGGGGCTCAGCCCCTGAGCGAGTCGACCGCCTCGTCGGTGCTCGGCACGATCGGGATGACCTGGTCGATGCCGGCTATCACGAACAGACGGTTGACCTGCTGCTGCGGCTCGGCGACCACGAACCCCACGTCCATGTCCCGGCCGCGCCGGAAGGCCGCGACGAGCACCCCGATGCAGCGGGAGTCGCAGAAGCCGACCTTGGCGAGGTCCACCACCACGCCCCGCGGCCGGTCGGCGGCCAGGACCTCCTCCAGGACGTCGGCCAGGCCGGGAGAGGTCACCGCGTCCATCTCCCCCACGGGGGTGACGACGACGACGTCATGCTCGCGACGGATCGAGATGTCTGACGTCACGGTCGCTTCTCCTTGTCGCTGCGGGTCGGAGCCTCATCATGGCGGTTTTCGATCACGCTCGGGACTCGTCACCCGCCGTGTTCTCCATGACCAGGTCCCTGGCCACGTCCACGACCCGCTTGCGGTTGCGCTGGGCGACCTCCCGCAGCGCGGTGAAGGCCGTGTCCGCGTCGCAGCCGCGCGCGTGCATGATGATGCCCTTGGCCTGGTCGATGTAGGTGCGCGCGGACATCGCCCGGCGCATGTGCGCGGTCTCGCGCGCCACGTCGGCCTGGCGCCCCACCGTGTGCAGGGCCGCCGCCGCGTGCTCCGCCAGCAGTGCGGTGAGCGGTGCGACGACCTGCTCGTCGAAGGCGTCGGCGCGGCCGGAGTGCACCCCGAACGTGACCACGCGGTCGTCGTCGGCGCCGTCGCCGGACAGGAGGCTGGGCAGGGTGATGGAGGAGCGGTCGCCGCACTGGACGGCCATGGCGGTGTAGCTCGGCCACCGGTGGGGTTCGCGGAGCACGTCGGCGACCCCGACCCGGGCCATCTCCCGCACGGCCTCCACCGTCGGTCCCTGGTCGGTCGTGTACTGGTGCTCGAAGGCGGCGGAGAGATCGGCGTGGGAGGCGCCGTAGTCGGTCACCACGTGGCGGACCGTCCCGTCGGCCCCCTCGACCTCGCGCCACAGCACGACGAGGGCGGCCGAGCAGCCGGGGACCCCGAAGGCGGCGGCCCTGCTCATCTGGTCGAGGGCGCGTTCGAGGGTGGTGTTCTCCGCCTGTCCCAGCGCACCGATGTCGCGGGCCAGGCGTTCGATCCACACGGCGGGGCCTCCTTCCGCGTCCGGGGCTCACCCGCTAACCGTAACCTTGGGGATCACGGACCCGGACATCCGGGAGAGACCAGCCACGACGGGAGCCCTGAGCGTGTCGGAGAACCTCGCCGGGTTGCAACGCGAGACCACTGCTCTCAGTGAGAGAACAGCCGCCCTCCGCAACACGCACACGATGTACCCGGACGACGCCGAGGGCACCGCCGAGGCGGCCCTCGCGGAGCTGGAGTACGCGGAACGCCTGCTCAACGACGCGGGGGCGCAGCTGGCCCGCGCCCACAGCCAGCCCGGGCCGCGCCGCCAGAACGACGACGACCGCAACCTGCTCCGGGCGGTGTTCACCGAGCTCAGCGTCCCGGTGGTGCTGCTGGACCACGAGGGGTACATCAGACGGATCAACAACGCGGGGGCCGCCCAGCTGGGCAGCGCACCGGGCTACCTCACCGGGAAGACCTTCGCCCACTTCGTGGACCTGCGCAAAAGGGCGGCGATGCAGTCCTGGCTCGCGGCCGTGCTGCGCGGCGGCGGGCCGGCCTCGCTGGAGTCGCGGCTGGCGCAGCGCGGGTGGGCGGAGGACGTCCACCTCACCCTCACCCGCCTGGAGCTGCCCACGGAGCCGAACCCGCTGGTGCTGGTGGCGATGTCGCCGCCGATGAACGGCGCCGAGGAGGAGGCCCCGTCCCCGCTCGAACCGGAGGTGGAGGACCAGGTGGTGGTCCTCGCCGCCCGTCGGCTGGACGTCCTGACGAGGATGACGCGGCTGCTGCTGCGGTCCGCGGGGCCCGGCGGGGCGGGGGAGCCGCTCGCCCTCGCGGACGCCGCCGAACTGCTCGCCGACTCCTACGCGGACTGGGTGGTCGTGGACGTGTGCGACCTGCCCACCGACCCCGGGGTCGCCCGGCGCGCCGTGGTCGCCGGCCCTCCCGACGCGGCGCCCGGTGTGCGGGAGGAGGTCGCGGCCGTGTCGCCCGGGGGGTCCGAGATCCCCGGCGAGGTGCTCGGCCGGGGCCAGTCCCTGCTGTTCCCCCTCATCGAGGACGAGTCGGTGCTGGGCGCCGCCGGGTCGGGCGCTCCCCTGCTCGCGGTGCTCGGGGCCGGGTCGCTCCTCTCCGTCCCGCTCCGGGGGAGCCGGGGCGTGCGCGGCGCGCTCACCCTGATCCGCCGCAGCAACCGCAGCAGCTTCCGCCTCGCCGACCTGGGGCTCATCGAGGAGATCGGCGAGCACATCGGACTCGCGCTCCCTCCCCGTCCCGTCCCCTGATCCCGCTCCCCCGCCCCAGGGGGTTGCGAGTGAGAACACGACCCCACCCCAGGGGGTGTGCGTCAGAACGCACCCCCGCCCCAGGGGGTTGCGAGTGAGGGCGCCGCCGGGGTGCTGCAGGACGAGTCAAGCCGCGAGCGAGGAACGAGCGGCAGGCGCAGACGAGGACGAAGCACACCGGCCTCAAGGCGCCCGAACCCCGGGGCAAAGCGAAGCGGAGCCCCAGGGCAAACACAGGAAGCACACCGGCCTCAAGGCGCCCGAACCCCGGGGCAAAGCGAAGCGGAGCCCCAGGGCAAACACAGCTACTCGGGGCCGTGCAGGGTGTCCACCAGTGTGGACAGCTGCGACACCGACCGGTCCATCCGGCGCACGCCGTTGACGAGGGGCTGGTCCACGTCCTGGTAGTTGGTGACGATGTGCTCGCGCAGTTCGGCGAGGTCGGACTGCACCTGCCGTGAGCGCAGCGCCAGCTGCTCGGCCAGGATCTTGCCCGGCTCCCCGGTCTCCTGGCCGAGGTCGCGCTGGAGGGCGCGGGCCTGCTCGCGCATCTGCGCCTTGAGCTGGTGCAGCTCCACGAACACCTCGACCTTGGAGCGCAGCACCCACGGGTCGAAGGGCTTGAGCAGGAAGTCGACCGCGCGCGACGCGTAGCCGCGGAAGACCTGGTGCCGGTCGATCTCCTGTGCCGTCAGGAAGATGATCGGCACGTCCTTGGTCTTCTCGCGCTGCTTGATGTGGGCGGCGGTCTCGAACCCGTCCATCCCCGGCATGACCACGTCGAGCAGGATGACCGCGAAGTCGGTGCCCAGGAGGTGCTTGAGCGCCTCCTCCCCGGAGTTCGCACGGACCAGGTTCTGGTCGAGGGACGTGAGGGCGGCCTCCAGCGCGATCAGGTTCTCGTCGCGGTCGTCGACGAGAAGGATGTTGGCCTTCTGGGTCACTTCGGGTTACTCCAGGTCTTCGGTCGGGGTGCTGGTGCCAGTGTCCCCGTTCGGGTCGTTGTTATCCCTGGTACCGGCGCGGGTGTTGTCGCCGTCGTCGGCCGTCGCGCCATTCTGCCCGGTCCGTGTGTCGTCCGCGCCGTCGGCCCCGGTTCCGGCGGAGGCCGCCGCGGCGGCGGCGTCCTCGGCCGCCGCTCCGGCGATGGTCTCCTCCCGGCCCGCGGTGAGCCAGCGCCGCATGACGTCGAGCAGGTGGTCCAGGTCGACGGGCTTGGTCACGTAGTCCGTGGCGCCCGCCGCGAGGCTGCGCTCGCGGTCGCCCTGCATGGCCTTGGCGGTGAGCGAGATGATCGGCAGGTCGGCGAACTGCGGCATCTCCCGGATGCGCTGGGTCGTCTGGTTGCCGTCCAGCTCCGGCATCATCACGTCCATGAGGACCAGGGAGATGTCCTCGTTGGCCTCCAGCCTGGCGATGCCCGCGTGGCCGTTGTCGGCGTAGAGCACCTCCAGCCCCTGCGCCTCCAGGGCGCTCGTCAGGGCGAAGACGTTGCGCACGTCGTCGTCGACGATGAGGACCCGCTGGCCGGCCAGGACGGCGCGCCGCTCGGGGTCGGTGCGCGCCTCGGCCTCCTTCGGCTCCTCCGCGGCCTCTCCCCCGGCCGGTGCGGCCGACTCGGGCGCCTTGAGCACCGGGACGGTGGGCAGCGGTTCGTGGCCGATGTCGGTGAGGGCGGCCACCGCCGCGTCGAAGTCCTCGTCCGGCATGGCGAAGTCGTCGTTGATCGGGACGCCCGTCCCGAACCCGGTCCCGAAGGCGTCCTGGGCGGGGTCGGTGTCGCCGCGGCCGGTCTCCAGCATGGGCACCGAGGACACGCCGACCGCCTGGTCGTCCCGGTCCCCGGCGTCCTCGGGAAGGCGGACCGGCAGCAGCAGCGTGAAGGTCGAGCCCTGGTTCGCGACGCTCTGCACCCGGATCTCCCCGCCGAGCAGGCGGGCGAAGTTCCGGCTGATCGACAGGCCGAGGCCCGTACCGCCGAACCTCCGCGACGTGCCTCCGTCGCCCTGGTGGAAGGCCTCGAAGATGACCTGGAGCTTGTCCTCGGCGATGCCGATCCCGGTGTCCGCGACCGTGAAGGCGATGACCTCCTCGTTCTCCTCGAACATCTCCAGGTCGGCGTCCTCCAGCGCCCACGCGGGCTCGATGAGGAGGCGCACCTCGCCCTGCGGCGTGAACTTGACGGCGTTGGACAGCAGGTTGCGCAGTATCTGCTGGAGCCTCTGCTCGTCGGTCCACAGCGTCCCCGGGATGTCCGGCGACACGTCCACCGCGAACGCGAGCCCCTGCTCGCCCGTGACCGGGCGGAAGGTCGCCTCGACGTAGTCCACCAGCTGTCCGATGGACACCTCGCTCGGCTGGACCTCCGCGCGGCCGGCCTCCACCTTGGACAGGTCGAGGATCTCGTCGATGAGCAGCAGCAGGTCGCTGCCCGCCTTGTGGATGGTCTGGGCGAACTCGACCTGCTTGGGCGAGAGGTTCTGCTCCCCGTTGTCGGCGAGCAGTCGCGCCAGGATGAGCAGGCTGTTGAGCGGTGTGCGCAGCTCGTGCGACATGTTCGCCAGGAACTCGGACTTGTACTTGGAGGAGACCTGGAGCTGGTGCGCCCGCTCCTCCAGGGCGTTCCTGGACCGCTGGATCTGCTGGTTCTGGAGCTCGATGGCCCTGTTCTGGTTGGCGAGCTGGGTGGCCTTCTGCCGGAGTTCGGCGTTCTTGCCGCGCAGCTCCTCCTGCTGGCGCTGGAGCTCGTTCGAGCGCTCCCGCAGCTGGCTGGTGAGCTGCTGCGACTGCTCCAGCAGGTGCTCGGTGCGGTTGTTGGCGAGGATGGTGTTGATCGTCGTGCCGAGCAGGGCGACCAGCTGGCGCAGGAAGTTCTTGTGGATCTCGCGGAACTCGCCGTAGGAGGCGAACTCCACGACGCCGAGGGCGCGCTCCTCCGAGACGATCGGGAGGATGTACAGGTTGCGGGGCGAGGCCTCGCCCAGGCCGGACTCGACCTTGACGTACCCCGGCGGGATGTTGCCCACCTGCTGTTCGACCTGCTGAGAGAGGGCCTCGCCGATGAGTCCGACGCCCTTGCGGACGCGGCGGCGGCTCTCGCCCGGCTCGAAGCCGAACCCCGCGTAGAAGAGGAAGTTCTCCTCGTCGTCCTGGGCCTCGGGCAGGTAGCAGGCGCCGTGCTGCGCGCCGATGAGCGGCGTCACCTCGGTCATGATGAGGCGGGCCAGCTCCTTGAGGTCGCGGTGGCCCTGGATGTGGCCGGAGATGCGGGCCACGTTGGACTTGAGCCAGTCGGCGTCCCGCTGGGTGGCGGTGGTCTCGCGCAGGTTGGACACCATCAGGTTGATGTTGTCCTTGAGCTGCTCCATCTCACCGCGGGCGTCGACCTGGATGTTGCGGGTCAGGTCGCCCTCGGCGACGGCGCTGGCCACCTCGGCGATCGCGCGCACCTGCGTGGTGAGGTTGCCCGCCAGCCCGTTGACGCTGTCGGTGAGCTGCTTCCAGGTGCCCGAGACGCCCTCGACCTTGGCCTGGCCGCCCAGCTGCCCCTGGCTGCCCACCTCGTGGGCGACGCGGGTGACCTCCGTGGCGAAGGCCGACAGCTGGTCCACCATGGTGTTGACCGTCGTCTTGACCTCCAGGATCTCGCCCTGGGCGTTGACGTCGATCTTCTTCGTGAGGTCTCCGGCCGCGACCGCCGTCGTCACCTCGGAGATGTTGCGCACCTGCGTGGTGAGGTTGTGCGACATCGAGTTGACGTTCTCGGTGAGGTCGTTCCAGATGCCGGACACGCCCTTGACGTTGGCGCGACCGCCCAGCTTGCCCTCGGTGCCCACCTCGCGGGCGACCCGCGTGACCTCGTCGGCGAACGCGGACAGCTGGTCGACCATCACGTTGATGGTGTCCTTGAGCTCGAGGATCTCCCCCTTGGCGTTGACCGTGACCTTCTTGGTCAGGTCGCCCGCCGCGACCGCGCGCGTGACCATGGAGATCTGCCGCACCTGGTAGGTCAGGTTGTTGGCCATGGAGTTGACGTTGTCCGTCAGGTCCTTCCAGACCCCGGAGACGTCGCGGACGTGGGCCTGCCCGGCGAGCTTGCCCTCCGTGCCCACCTCGCGCGCCACCCGGGTGACCTCGCTGGCGAAGGAGTCGAGCTGGTCCACCATCTTGTTGATGGTGTCCTTCAGCTCCATCATCTCGCCCTGGGCGTCCACGGTGATCTTCTTGGTGAGGTCGCCGGCGGCGACGGCGGTCGTCACCTGGGAGATGTTGCGGACCTGGTAGGTGAGGCTGTTCGCCATGGAGTTGACGTTGTCGGTCAGGTCCTTCCAGATGCCCGACACGCCCTTGACGTTGGCGCGACCGCCCAGCTTGCCCTCGGTGCCGACCTCGCGCGCCACGCGCGTGACCTCGTCGGCGAACGCGGACAGCTGGTCGACCATCACGTTGATGGTGTCCTTGAGCTCGAGGATCTCCCCCTTGGCGTTGACCGTGACCTTCTTGGTCAGGTCGCCCGCCGCGACCGCGCGCGTGACCATGGAGATCTGCCGCACCTGGTAGGTCAGGTTGTTGGCCATGGAGTTGACGTTGTCCGTCAGGTCCTTCCAGACCCCGGAGACGTCGCGGACGTGGGCCTGCCCGGCGAGCTTGCCCTCCGTGCCCACCTCGCGCGCCACCCGGGTGACCTCGCTGGCGAAGGAGTCGAGCTGGTCCACCATCTTGTTGATGGTGTCCTTCAGCTCCATCATCTCGCCCTGGGCGTCCACGGTGATCTTCTTGGTGAGGTCGCCGGCGGCGACGGCGGTCGTCACCTGGGAGATGTTGCGGACCTGGTAGGTGAGGCTGTTCGCCATGGAGTTGACGTTGTCGGTCAGGTCCTTCCAGATGCCCGACACGCCCTTGACGTTGGCGCGACCGCCCAGCTTGCCCTCGGTGCCGACCTCGCGCGCCACGCGCGTGACCTCGTCGGCGAAGGAGTCGAGCTGGTCGACCATGGTGTTCACGGTGTTCTTCAGGGCCAGCATCTCGCCCTGCACGTCGACCTGGACCTTCTGGGTCAGGTCGCCCCTGGCCACCGCCGTCGTGACCTGTGAGATGTCACGCACCTGGTTGGTCAGGTTGTCCGCCATCGAGTTGACGTTCTCGGTGAGGTCCTTCCAGATGCCCTGCACGCCGCGCACGTTGGCCCGGCCGCCGAGCTTGCCCTCGGTGCCCACCTCGCGGGCCACGCGCGTGACCTCGTCCGCGAACGTGGACAGCTGGTCCACCATCGTGTTGACGGTGTCCTTGAGGTCGAGCATCTCGCCCTGGACGTCGATGGTGATCTTCTTGCTCAGATCACCCCGGGCCACGGCCGTCGTCACCTCGGAGATGTCGCGGACCTGCACGGTGAGGCGGGACGCCATCTGGTTGACGGACTCGGTGACCTCGCGCCAGGCGCCGGAGACGCCCTCGACCCGCGCGGTGCCGCCGAGCTTGCCCTCGGTGCCCACCTCGCGGGCCACGCGCGTGACCTCCTCGGTGAACCCGCTCATCTGGTCGGCCATGCGGTTGACGGTGGTGGCCAGGCGGAGCAGGTCGCCCCGGAGCTCGCCGCGGCGGCCGTCGGTGGAGGCGCGGCGGCTCAGCCGGCCCTCCGCGACCGAGTCCAGGACCTGGGCGACCTCGGACAGGGGTTCGGCGACCTCGTCCAGGAGCTCGTTCAGGGCCTGGGCGCTCTCGCCCCACGCCCCGCGGGAGGGGTTGACGTTGACGCGCTCGTTGAGGCGCCCCTCGTCGCGGACGACGTCGCCGACCCGCTGGAGCTCCTTGCTCAGCTGCTCGCTGTGGTCGACCACCTCGTTGAAGACGGAGGCGATCTCCCGGACCGTGCCGCTGCCGCGCTTCCGGAGGCGGACACTGAAGTCGCCGTCGCGCATGCGGTACAGGGCACGCAGAATCTCGTCGAGCTGGTCGTCGGCCACCAGTTCCTTGACCGCCTCGGGCATCGAACCCCCTCCTCAACCTGCCTCGTCACCGCTGTGTCCGGGGGTCCGCGGTGTGGCCCGCGTACCCTTGGTGACACCCCGTCACGCTACCCGCGCGAAGTACCACCCGAAAGAAGCGGATGTGTCGACTTACACTAACCGGCCGGGGTGGGCGGCACGGGCGGGTTCTCCATGTTGGGTTCCTGCGCCCGCCTCCCCGAGCCGGTCAGCGCGCCGTCCCCCGTGCCCCGGGGGACGTGGTGGTATCACGGGGAGCGGTACCGCGCGACCCCCGGTCCGGAGGTTTCCGGGCGATACCCCGGGATCCGAGGGCGGGCGCACGCGTATCGTGTCAGTGACCACCACCCCCTCGCCCGTATCCAGCGACGAAGGACACCGACGGCTTGCCAGCACACGACGCGTTGAAGGTCGCTCGACGAGAGTTCCCTCCTGCCCCGGAGACCGCGGCCGCTGCCCGTGAGTTCGTTCACGACACCCTCCTCTCCTGGGGCGTCCCCGATCCGTTCGACGACGTGATCCTGCTGGTCAGCGAGCTGGTGACCAATGCCGTCATCCACGCGAGGTCGAGCCTGGACGTGACCGTGCGCCGGGCCGAGGGCGCGACCGAGGTGATGGTCACCGACTCCGCGCCCGAGCGCGCCGTGCCCCAGGCCGGTCCGCTGGCCGTGGACACCTCGCCGTCCAGGGACGACGAGCGCAGCGGCGGGCTGGGGCTGGCCCTGGCGTCCGCGATCGCGTCCAGCTGGGGCGTGAGCTACGGGCGCAACGACAAGGCGGTGTGGTTCCGGATCGAGGACGCCCCCGGCGAGCACCCCTCGCTGGAGTCGCCCCAGGTGCGGCGCGGTCCGGCCCGTCAGGTGCGCCCCGCGCCGTGGTCGGCGCTGGACGCCGCCCTCGGCTCGCGGCTGACCCTGCCGCAGCTGCTGGAGCGCACCGTGGAGTACGCGGCGACCGCCCTGGGCGGCGATGCCGCCTACATCACGCTGGCGACCTCCGACGAGACCATGTGGGAGGTGCGCGCCGCCGTCGGGCTGACCCCGGGCGGGGCGCCGTGGCGGCCGCTGCGCGTGCGCACCGAGGAGACCTTCCCGTCCGCCGCGCCCGAGCCCGGCGCGGTGATCAACGACGACCTGATGATCGCCCGCACCGGGCGCGGCCGCCTGTCGCGGGCGGGGATGCGCTCGCTGGTGACGGCGCCGCTGATCGTGGACGGCCGGGTGGCCGGCCTGCTCGGGGTCGCCTCCAGGCGGGCCAGGCACTTCGGTCCGTCCGCCGCCAGGAAGCTCCAGGAGGGCGCGGACCTCATCGCGCTTCCGGTGGAGCGCTCGCGCCTGGCCGAGGTCGAGCTCAACCGGCGCGCGTCGCTGAGCTTCCTGGCCGAGGCCAGCGACCTGCTCGCGGGCACGCTGGACGAGCGGATGACGGGCGCGCTCGCCGCCCAGCTGATCACCTCCCGACTGGGCCGGTGGTGCTCCATCCACACCATCAACGAGTTGGGCAGCTCCCAGCTCACCCACGTGGTGCACGGGGACGAGAACTACAACGACGTCCTGCGCGCCCTGCTGACCGGGCTGCCGCCGCGGGAGCAGCGCGAGCCGCAGCCCCTGTGGTCGCCCGCCGAGCTCGCCGAGGAGGGGCTCGACGAGCAGCTGGTCCGCGAGCTGGCCAGCGGTCCCGCGATCAGCATCCCGCTGGTGGCGCACGGCCGCGCGCTCGGCCGGATGACGATCGGCAAGAACGAGGCGGACGACTTCACCCGCGAGGAGGTCGACGTCGCGGACGACCTCAGCCGCCGCGTGGCCTCCGCCATGGAGAACGCCCGCCTGCACGAGAAGCAGGCGGCGATGAGCAGCGCCCTCCAGCGCAGCCTCCTTCCCGCGAAGGAGAAGGAGCCGGTGATCCCGAGCGTGGACCACGCGGTGTTCTACCGCCCCGCGGACGAGAAGAACCAGGTCGGCGGCGACTTCTACGACGTGTTCGCCGCGAGCGGCCGCTGGTGCTTCGCCATCGGCGACGTGTGCGGGACCGGACCGGAGGCCGCGGCGGTGACCGGCCTGGCCCGGCACACCCTGCGTGCCCTGGCCAAGGAGGGGTTCACCCCGTCGCACATCATGCAGCGGCTGAACATGGCGATCCTGGACGAGAACACCTCCACCCGCTTCCTCACCATGCTCTACGGGGAGATGACCCCGGCCACCGACGAGGGCGGAGGGATGCGCGTACGGATGGTGTCCGCGGGCCATCCCCTCCCGATGCGGCTCAACCAGAAGGGCGAGGTCGAGAACTTCGGGATGTCGCAGCCCCTCCTGGGGGCGTTCGAGGACGTGGGCTTCACCACGGAGAGCGTCGACATCCGTCCCGGCGAGGTGGTCCTCGCGGTGACCGACGGCGTCACCGAGCGGCGCAGCAACACGGACATGCTCGGCGACGAGGGTCTGCTGGAGATCTTCTCCGGGTGCTCCGGCCTGACCGCGCAGGCGGTCATCAGCCGGATCGACCGCGAGCTGGAGGAGTACGCGCCGGGCGGCCACACGGACGACACGGCCATGCTGGTGCTGCGCTTCCTGTGACGGGGACCGGGCTCCCCGTCACAGCCAGCCCATGTCCTGCGCCGTGCGGATGGCCGACATGCGGTTGTCCGCACCGGTCTTGCCGATGGCGTTGGAGAGGTAGTTGCGGACCGTCCCCTCGGTCAGGTGCAGGGCGGCGGCGATCCTGGCGACGGTGGCCCCGTCGGACGCGGCACGGAGCACCTCGGCCTCGCGGTCGGTCAGGGGGCTCTCCCCTCCGACCATCGCGGCGGCCGCGAGGTCGGTGTCGATGTAGCGCCCTCCCCCGTGCACCCGCCGGATGGCGCCCGCGAGCTGGTCGACCGGGGCGTCCTTGGCGAGGAACCCGCGCGCCCCCGAGGCGAGGGCCCGGCGCAGGTAGCCGGGGCGGCCGAAGCTGGTGAGGATGACGACGCCGCAGCCGGGCGCGCTCTGCTTGAGCTGTGCGGCCACCTCGAGGCCGGTGCCGCCGGGCATCTCGATGTCCAGGACGGCGATGGAGGCGCCGTGTCCGAGGACCGCGTCGACCACCTGGTCGCCGCGGCCCACCTGCGCGACGACCTCCAGGTCCTCCTCCAGACCGAGGAGGGCCGCGATGGCCCCTCGGACGAGGTGTTCGTCATCGGCCAGCACGATCTTGATCAAGGTCGGCCCTTCTCACGTGTAGCCGGAGCCCCGGCGCGGTATTGTTCCGGACATTGTGGTGCATAAGGTTCTTGCAGGCACGGGAGCTCCGAGGGCCGCGGGGTCCGGCCCCCGCGGAGGCGGCCCGGGGAGCGCGCGCCCCCGCCGGCCTCCGGTCCGCCGCCCCCCGGCACGGACTCGAAACCCTGGTATATCGGGCTCTCACCCTGTTCTAACCCATGCGGCGCATGATGGATCCCGTCCACTAGACATCGTCCCGCCAGTCGGAGGATGAGTTGAACCCCAACGAACCGAGTACAGGTACCGAGCCCGGTGCGGCGGCCGGGAACGCCCGCCTCCCCGCCGAGCCGACCGACCAGCAGGTGCCGTCCGGTCAGGGACACTCCTCCGCCGACGGCGGGGCGCACGAGCCCGTGCCCGGCGGGGAGCGCGGGGGCGTTCCCGCCGGGCACGAGGACCGGTCGTCCGCGCCGCAGACGGCCGAGGGCAGCGGATCCGGGGCCCCCGGGCCGGAGGACGCCGGAACGGGGACCGCCGGCCCGGAGGACGCCGAGGGGCGGCCCGCGCAGGCGGAGGGTCACGCGGGCCCGCCGTTCGCGGCGGAGCAGCGGCCCCTGCCGCACGGGGGGTACGGGGAGCACCCGGGCACGGCCCACCCCGGACACCCCGTGCAGCACGCGGGGGCGCACGTGACCGGAACCGGTCCGCGCTTCTCCCCGCCGGAGCACGCCCCGCGGTGGGCCACGGGTCCCAACGAGGCGGACCGCGCCTCGTACACGTTCCCGCCGCACGTCGGCGGCCCCGGCGGTCCGGCGGGCGGCCCGCCCGACCAGTTCGCCGCGCACCAGGCCGGCCCCGGCCGTCCGTACGGCGGTCCGCAGGGACCCGGCGGCCCGAACGGCCCGGGGGCGCCCGGCGGTCCGGGCGCTCCGGGCGGGCCCGGCGGCCCGCCCCCGTTCGGCGACGGCTCGGGCTTCGGTCCGGGCGGCCACGGCCACCCCCCGTACGGCGCTGCCGCGCCCGGCCCCGCGGCCGACGGCGGCAAGAAGCGGGGCGGGCGGGTCGTGACGATCGCCGCCGTGACCGCGCTGGTCACGAGCCTGATCGTCGGTCCGGCCGCGGCCCTGGGCACCGCCTACCTCTTCCCGAACGGCCTGGGCTCCCCGGTGAGCTCCCTGACGGGCGAGCAGGGCAGCACGCCCACGGAGGGGGCGGTCGGCGAGGTCGCCGAGAGCGTCCTGCCGAGCGTGGTGTCGATCCAGACCGCCAACGGCGGCGGCAGCGGCGTGGTCATCTCCTCCGACGGCCAGATCCTCACGAACGCGCACGTGGTGGAGGCGTCCGGGGGCGGCCCGCTGGAGGTGCTGTTCAACGACGGGACCTCCGCCCCCGCCGAGGTGCTGGGCGCCGACACGGTCTCCGACATCGCGGTCATCCAGGCCGAGGGGCGCAACGACCTCGAACCGGCCACCCTCGGCGACTCCGAGCAGGTCGGCGTGGGCGCGGACGTGGTCGCGATCGGCTCCCCGCTGGGCCTGTCCGGGACGGTCACCACGGGCGTGGTGAGCGCCCTGAACCGGCCGGTGAACACGGGCGCCACCGAGAACGGCAACGGCCAGACCTCGACGGTGATCAACGCGATCCAGACGGACGCGGCGATCAACCCCGGCAACTCGGGCGGCCCGCTGGTGAACATGGCCGGCGAGGTGATCGGCATCAACACCGCGATCGCGGGGATCTCCCAGGACAGCGGTTCCGTGGGCCTGGGCTTCGCCATCCCGGTCAACCAGGCCCGTCCCATCGCCGAGCAGCTGATCGAGGACGGCAGCGCGAGCTACCCGGCCATCGAGGCCACCATCACCAACAGCCGCGGCGGCGGGGCCGAGGTCGTCGAGGTGGTCGAGGGCGGCGCCGCGGACGAGGCCGGCCTGTCGGCGGGCGACGTGGTGGTGTCCGTGGACGGCCGGGCCGTCACGACGCCGGACCAGCTGATCGCCGAGATCCGCTCCCGGCAGCCGGGCGAGGAGGTCACCTTCGGGGTGGTGTCCGGCGGCAGCGGCTCCCCCCAGGACGTGGCCGTCACACTCGGCGAGCAGAGTTCGGAGTCCGTCGAGAACGAGGCGGAGCAGGACGGGGGCAACTGACCGGACGCGGTCGCGGTCCCTCTCCACGGGGCGGTCCCTGGCTCTCGGCCCGGGGCCGCCCCGTCGCCGTTCCCGCCCCGCCCCGCCGCGCCGTCCGCGGGCGGCCACCGCCCCGGCCCCCGGGGTCCCCGGGCCCCGCCCTCCCGGGTCCGGCGGAGATCACCGATCGGCCACATCACGGTGCGCTTGCGCACACGGGTGAACACGCAGAGTATCCTTCTCTGCGCCGTGTGCTACCTGAGCGGTCGCCCCTCCGTCACCGGAAGGTCGGCGACGGTCAACGCGGGTGGGTCACACTCGTGCGTACGCGGCGACCCGACAGCCAGGAGATCCGGTCCATGTCCACGTCCTTCGCTTCAGCCTCCCCCACGACGGCGCCCCCTCCCCGGCCGGCCGGCGGCCCGGAGCGCCGGCCCCGGGTGCTGATCGGCACCGACACCTACCCCCCGGACGTGAACGGCGCCGCCTACTTCACCGAGCGCCTCGCCCGCGGCCTGGCCGGGCGCGGCGCCCGGGTGCACGTCGTGTGCCCCTCCCCGGAGGGCTCGCCCCGCACGGTCGAACGGGACGGGGTGGTCGAGCACAGGCTCCGCTCGATGTCCTCCCTCGTCCACGACAGCGTGCGCCTCGCGGTCCCCCTGGGGGTGCGCGGGCACCTGGACCTGCTGCTGGACCGGCTGGAGCCGGACGCGGTGCACATCCAGAACCACTTCCTCGTCGGCCGGATGCTGGCCGCGGCGGCCCGCGCCAGGGGCGTCCCCGTGGTCGCGACCAACCACTTCATGCCGGAGAACCTCTTCGACTACGTGCGCGTCCCCGGGCCGCTGCGCCCGTACGCCGCCCGGATCGCCTGGTGGGACCTGGGCGCCGTGCTGTCCCGGACGGAACACGTGACGACCCCGACGCCCGCGGCGGCCGGGCTGCTGCGGGAGCAGGGGTTCGCCAAGCCGGTCGAGCCGGTGTCCTGCGGGGTCGACCTGGCCGGGTTCAGCCCCCTGGACGGCGGGGCGGCGACCAAGCGGCGGCTGCGCGCGCGGCTGGGCGTCCCCGACCGGACGACGGTGCTGTTCGTGGGCCGGCTGGACGAGGAGAAGCGCGCCGAGGAGCTGGTGCGGGCGACGGCGCGGACGGCCTCAGCCCAGTTGCTGCTGGCCGGGCACGGCGCGTACCGGCGGAGCCTGGAGGAGCTGGCCGTGGCCGAGGGCGTGGCGGACCGGGTGGTGTTCCTGGGTTTCGTGTCGCAGGAGGACCTGCCCGACGTGTACCGGTGCGCGGACGTGTTCGCGATCGCGGGCGTCGCCGAACTCCAGAGCATCGCGACCCTGGAGGCGATGGCGAGCGGCCTGCCGGTGGTGGCGGCGGACGCCATGGCGCTGCCGCACCTGGTGGAGGAGGGCCGCAACGGGTACCTGTACCGGCCGGGCAGCCCTGAGGAGCTGGCCGCGAGGATCGAGGACGTGGTCGCGGACGAGGGCGGGCGCCTGAGGATGGGCGAGCACAGCCGGGCGATGGCCTCGCGGCACCGGTTGGAGGACTCCCTGGAGCGGTTCGAGCGGATCTACCTGGAGGCAGCGGAGGGAACGGCGGTCCCGGCGTCCGCCGCGGCCGGGGCCGTCCTGAGCGGCTGACGGCGGCGCCGAACCGCCCGCCCCGGAGGAGGGGCCCGGACCGGCGCGGCCACGCGGGACCGCCCACCGCGGAGCGGCGCCCCCGGGACACGGGCCCGGGACCCCGCCGTCCCGCTCCCGGTCCGCCCGCGGGAGGCGGCGCCCCGGCAGGCCCCGCACCCTCAGCCCGGCGGAGCCTCCGGCCCCCCGGGCCTGTGCTCCGGCAGCTGGAACCCGATGGCGGCGCCGCCCCCCTCGCGGTTGCGGGCGAACACCCGGCCGCCATGGGCCTGGGCGATCTCCTTCACCATGGACAGTCCGAGCCCGGAGCCGGGCAGGCCCCGGGCGACGGTGGCGCGGTAGAAGCGCTCGAAGACGCGGCCCAGCTCCTCCGGGTCGATGCCGGGGCCGCGGTCCAGTACCTCGACCGCGCCCGCCCGGACGCGGATCTCGATGGGCGCGGTGCCGTCGGGGTCGAACTTGGCGGAGTTCTCCACCGGATTGGCGACGGCCCGCTCCAGGGAGCCGGGGCGCCCCCACACCACGCTGTCGTCGGCGTCCACGACGATGTCCCGCCCGGTGCGCCTGCGGGTGCGCTCGGCGACCCTGTCGACGACCTCCCTCAGGGGGACCGCGCGCATCGCCTCGTCCTCGTGGTCGCCGGTGGCGAGTCCGACCAGCTCGTTGACGAGCGCGGTGAGCTCGCGGGTCTCCCCGCGCAGGTCGTCGATGAGGCTCTCCCGCGCCTCGGGGCTGAGCCGGTCCACCCTCCCCAGCACCTGGACGTTGGTGTAGAGGCTGGTGAGCGGGGTGCGGAGCTCGTGCGCGGCGTCCTGGACGAGTCGGCGCTGCTCCTCCTTGGACCTGGCCAGGCGGGCGAGCATCGCGTTGAAGGCGCTGCCGAGGCGGTCGACCTCGTCGTGGTTGCCCTCCTCGTGCGCGTCGCCGGGACCGACGGGGTCGAGGCGGCCCGTGGAGCTGACGTACTCCGCGGCGTCGGTGAGGCGGACGAGGCGCCCGGTGGTGCGGTGGCCGACCAGCCAGCCCACCGCCGCGGCGCAGAGGGCGACGAGCAGGCCCACCCACAGGATCTGGGTGGCGAGGCGGTCGAGCATCAGCTCGGTGGGCGACAGCCGCTGGAGGAGCTGCAGGGCTCCGGCGCCGTCGCCGACGGAGACCGTGGCCATCCGGTAGGCCTGCCCCTCGATGGACTGCTCGCGCATGTCGACGACGCCCGGCCTGGCCGTCGCGGCCAGTTCCATGTCCGCGTCGGAGGGGGTGAAGAAGACGACCTCGGCGGGGTCCTCGACGCTGACGGTGCGGCGGCCGTCGGGGCCGAGGAGCTGCACCTGGAGGTTGTCGCTGGACAGGAACGGGATGGGGCCGGCGGAGGGCCCGCCGCCCTCCTGCCCGTGGATCTCGACGAGCTTGTCGGACAGGTCGGCGACGGTGCTCTCGAACCCGTTCCTGACGTCGGCGCGGATGAGGGCGGCGGCGGTGGTGTAGGCCAGGGTGCCGACCAGGGCGATGATCACGGTGGCCACCAGCGCGAAGATGACCGCGAAGCGGGTTCCCAGCCGCCAGCCGCGCGGGTTGAGCACCACGCCGCCGCGCCAAGGGAGGGCGGCGTGGGCGCCGGCGGCCCCGGGGCCCGGCACGTCCGGACCGGCGCCGTCCCCGCGGCCGTCGGCGGCGGGCGTTCGCACGCCCGTCACCCCTGCGGGCGGAGCGTGTACCCGACTCCGCGCACGGTCTGGATGAGCGGCGGGCCACCGTCCTCCAGCTTGCGGCGGAGGTAGCTGATGTAGACGGCGAGGTTCTTGGACTCCGGACCGAAGTCGTAGCCCCAGATGCGGTCGTAGATGGTGGCGTGGTCCAGGACGATCCCCGTGTTGCGGATGAGGAGCTCGAGGAGGTCGAACTCGGTCTTGGACAGCTCGATCTCGCGTTCGCCGCGCCACACCCGGCGGGCGCGCGGGTCCAGGCGCAGCTCCCCCGCCCGCAGGGGGCCCTCGTCGGCGGTGTCCTCGGGAACGGGCGCGGCCCTGCGCAGGAGGGCCCGCAGCCGGGCGAGGAGCTCGTCCAGCTCGAACGGCTTGGCGAGGTAGTCGTCGGCCCCCGCGTCCAGCCCCGCCACCCGGTCGGGCGTCTCCACGCGGGCGGTGAGCATGAGGATGGGCGTGCGGTCGTGCTCGGCCCGCAGCACCCTGGCCACCCCCAGCCCGTCCACGCCGGGCATCATCACGTCGAGGACGAGCAGGTCGACGGGGTCGGCGTGCACCGCGGCGAGCGCCTGGACCCCGTCCGCGACCGTCCGGACGCTGTAGCCCTCCAGTTGGAGGGCGCGTTCCAGTGAGTCCCTGATCGCGCGGTCGTCGTCGGCGACCAGGACCGTGGCGGTGGCTTCCATGGCGCCCATGGTTCCCTATCCGGGTGAGAAGGCGGTAAGAGGCGGGTGGGGCGCGTGTCAGAGCTTCCGCCGGTCAGGACCCGGGGACGAACGCGCGGGTCCTCTCCAGCCCGGCCGCCCGGCCCTTGCCCGCGACCACGAGCGCCATCTTCCTGGAGGCCTCGTCGAGCATCTCCTCGCCGAGCATGACGGCGCCCCGGCGGTCCACGGTCGTGGCGTGCGCGTAGGCGTCCAGGACCAGCTCGGCGTGGTCGTAGTCCTCCTGGGAGGGGGAGAAGGCCTCGTTGGCGGCCTCCACCTGGAGCGGGTGCAGGACCCACTTGCCGTCGTAGCCCAGGGCGGCGGTGCGCCCGGCCGAGCGGCGGAGGGCGTCCACGTCGCGGATCTGGAGGCAGGGGCCGTCGATGGCCTGGACGCCGTTGGCGCGCGCGGCCGTGAGGATGCGCATGAGCACGTAGTGGTAGGCGTCGCCGGTGTCGTAGCCGGGCGGCTGCTCGCCCACGACCAGGCTCTTCATGGTGATGGAGGCCATGAAGTCGGCGGGGCCGTAGACCAGGGACTCCAGGCGGGGCGAGGACGCGGCGATCGAGTCGACGTTCACGAGGCCGCGCGCGTCCTCGATCTGCGCCTCGATGCCGATGCGGCCGACCGGGAGGCCGACGGCGCGCTCGATCTGGGTGAGCAGGGTGTCGAGCCACTCGACGTCGCGGGCCGCGGTGACCTTGGGGAGGACGATCGAGTCGAGGTCGGCCCCGGCGCCCTCCACGACGGCGATGACGTCGCGGTAGGCCCACTCCGTGGTGGTGTCGTTGACGCGGACCGACCTGACCCGTCCGTCCCAACCGCCCTCGGTGAGGGCGCGGACGACCGTGCCGCGGGCGGCCTCCTTCTCCGAGGGGGCGACCGCGTCCTCCAGGTCCAGGAAGAAGGCGTCGGTGCCGAGGCCCCTCGCCTTGTCCACGAACCTGGGGTTGGACCCCGGGACCGCGAGTACCGACCGCCGCGACCTGAGTTCGCCCATCGCCGTCCCTGTTCCGCTCGACCGTGCCTGTGTGCGCGCCCCCGCGGCGGAGCCGCTCCCGGCGCCGCCGTCCACGGGTCGCGGGGCCCATCATCCCACCTGCGCGTGCGTAGAGTGAGAGACGGGTCCCCCGGTGGGGCCGGAGTGACCGAGGGAGAGTGACCATGTCCGCCACGCTGCGTCCGACGAGTGCCCACTGGGGCAGCTACCAGGTGGTCGTCGAGAACGACCGGGTCGTCGGCGTCCGCCCCGACCCCGACGACCCGGCGCCCTCCCCCGTGATGGCCAACACCCTCGCGGCCCAGCACCACGCGTCCCGGGTGGCCCGTCCCGCGGTGCGCCGCCGGTGGCTGGAGCGCGGCCCGGGCCCCGACCCGCGCCGCGGCGCCCCGGACGACGACTACGTCGAGGTCGAATGGGCCACGGTCCTGGACCTGCTGGCGGCGGAGCTCGACCGGGTGCGCACGGAGCACGGCAACGCGGCGATCTTCGGCGGTTCGTACGGGTGGGGCAGCGCCGGGCGCGTCCACCACGCGCAGAGCCAGCTGCACCGCTTCCTCAACACGATCGGCGGGTACACGCGGTCGGTCGCCACCTACAGCCACGGCGCCGTCGAGGTGCTGTTCCCCAGGATCATCGGCACCCCCGCCGCGAACCGGCTGCTGCACCGCGCGCCGGCGTGGACGCAGATCCGCGAGCACACCGAGCTGCTGGTGACCTTCGGCGGGCTGCGGCTGTCCAACACGTGGACGACCTCGGGGGGCCGGGCGGCCCAGACCGCCGGTCCGGAGATGCGGGCCGCCTCGGAGGCGGGGGTGGAGTTCGTGTCGGTGTCGCCGCTGTTCGACGACACCCCCGAGGACGTCAAGGCCGAATGGGTGTCGATCCCGCCGGGCGCCGACACGGCGGTGATGCTCGCCCTGATGCACGTCCTGTTCACGGAGGGGCTGGCCGACACCCGCTTCCTGGACCGGTACACGGTCGGCGCGGACGTGCTGCGCTCCTACGTGCTGGGGGAACGCGACGAGCGCGGCGACCGGCCCGGGGTGGAGCGCTCGCCCGAGTGGGCCGAGCGGATCAGCGGGGTCCCGGCCGGCGAGCTTCGGACGCTGGCACGGCGCATGGCGGAGAAGCGCACGCTCGTCAACGTGGGCTGGTCGGTGCAGCGCGCCCGGTACGGCGAGCAGCCGCTGTGGGCCGGTCTGGCGCTGGCGTGCTGCCTGGGGCAGGTGGGACTGCCGGGAGCGGGTTTCGCGTCGGGGTACGGGTCGATGGGCAACTACGGGGGCGGTTCGACCCCGATGGGCCTGCCCAGGATGCCGCAGGGCGCCAACCCCGTCGACTCGTCGATCCCGGTGGCGCGGATCGCCGACATGCTGCTGGAGCCGGGCGGTCGGTACGACTTCGACGGCGAGGAGCGCCGGTACCCGGACGTGCGGCTGGTGTACTGGGCGGGCGGCAACCCGTTCCACCACCACCAGGACCTGGAGCGGCTGACCAGGGCGTTCGGCAGGCCGGAGACGGTGGTGGTCCACGAGACGCACTGGACGGCGACGGCCCGGCACGCCGACATCGTCATCCCTTCGACGACGGTGCTGGAACGCGACGACCTGACGGCCAGCAAGGGCGACCTGAGCGTGCGGGCCATGCCGCGGGCGGTGTCCCCCCACGGGCAGGCGCGCGACGAGTACGACACGTACGCCGACCTGGCCGGGCGGCTCGGGCTGCGCGAGGAGTTCACGGAGGGGCGGACCAGCGCCCAGTGGATGAGGTCGGTCTACGAGCGGTGGCGGTCCCTGGTGGCCAGGCACGGCGCGGAGGTGCCGGGGTTCGAGGAGTTCTGGGAGCGGGGGCGGGTGGAGATGCCCGGCCGGGTGGAGGACGAGGCGCTCCTGGGCGAGTTCCGGGCCGACCCGGAGGGCAGGCCCCTGCGGACGCCGAGCGGGCGGATCGAGCTGTTCTCGGAGACGATCGCGTCGTTCGGGTACGAGGACTGCCCGGGGCACCCGGTGTGGCTGCCGGGGCCGGCCGTGGACGGCGCGGACGACGGGTTCCCGCTCGTGCTGCTCGCGAACCAGCCCAGCGGGAGGCTGCACAGCCAGCAGGACATGGGCGCGCACAGCATGTCGCAGAAGGTCGGGGGGCGCTCGCCGCTGCGGATCGGCCCCGAGGACGCACGGGCGTGCGGCGTCGCCGACGGCGACGTGGTGCGGGTGTCGAGCGGCCGGGGGTCGTGCCTGGCGGGCGTGGTGATGAGCGAAGCGCTGCGGCCGGGCGTGGTGCAGCTGTCCACCGGCGCCTGGTACGACCCGTCGGCGCCGGGCGTGACGTGCGCGCACGGGAACCCGAACGCGCTGACGGAGGACGTGGGGACGTCACGGCTGAGCCAGGGGTGCACGGGGCAGACGGTGCGGGTGAGGGTGGAGCCGTTCGCCGGCCCGGTGCCGCCGGTCCGCGCGTTCGAGCCGCCCCCGGGCATCACGGTTCCCTGAGTACGCGGACGCCGACATAACTGGTCATCGAAATGACCAGTATGGAGACCATTCCGGTCACCGAGGCCAAGGCCAGGATCGCCGAGCTCGCTGATCGCGCACAGCACGAACACGCCGACTACACGTTCACGAAGAACGGCCGCCCTGCGGTCGTCATGATGTCCGTGGCCCGGTACGACTCCCTGATGGAGGCGCTGAGCATCCTCTCCGACCCCGAGACCAGGAGGGACCCCGCCGAGTCGGTCGAGTCCGAGGAGTCCACCACCGAGGAGGACATGGCCGATCTGATGAAGGCGCGTCTGGGCAGGGAACCCCGGGCATGAGGGGCGTCTACCTGGGTCCTGCCAGGCGTGCCCTCGCCGAGGAACTTCCCGAGGCCGTGGCCTCCGCGGCGTACGAGTTCGTCAACGGGCCCTTGAGGACGAACCCCTGGCGGGCCGGAAAACCCCTCGACGAGCCCTTCGCCGGCCTGCACTCGGCACGGAGGGGCACCTACCGGATCGTCTACCGGATCCGACCGGACAAGGACGCGATCGAGATCCACTCCATCCGCCATCGCAGGGGCGCCTACAGGTTCTAGGAGGATCAGCGGACCAGGAGGCGGTCCACCCGACGGGGCAGGAGCAGCCCCGCCAGCCCGAGAAGCGCGTAGCCGATCTGGCCCGGGGCGAGCATGCCCAGGATCGCGCCCGTGTTCGCCGTCGGCGCCCGCAGGAACTCGCGCATGCGCGGGTGAGCGTGCGGGACCCCGTTGCCGGAGACCAGCAGGGAGAGCGCCGCGACCAGCACGAGCGCGGCCCACGCGGTCTCCGCCCCCGTCAGACCGCCCAGCCACAGCTGGAGCCGGTCCAGTGCCACGAACGCGTAGGCCGGCGCGTCCCGGTCCGCGGCTCCGCCCGGCCCGGACGCCCCGGGGGCCGCGGCGGCGTACACCGCCGCGGCGGCGAACGAGGCGGTCGCCGCCGTGACACCGCCGGTGGCGGCCAGGCCCAGCCGCCGGGCCAGTGAGCGCGCCTGCCGGGTGAGCTCCTCCTGCGAGGGGTGGCTCCGCCAGGGGCGGCCGGCGGACCGGGCCTCCGCCATGGCGTTCGCCCGGCGCCGGCGGAGGAACCGCCACGTGTCGCAGAGGGCCCCGGGGCCGCGCCGCGCGGCGATGGCGGACACCGCGAACTCGTGGACGATCGTGGACAGCGTCGTGGCGAGCGTGACCGGCAGGTCCACCCAGGACAGCGCCAGCCTCCGGAACAGCGGCGCGATGTCCGCGGGGACGCGCACCCTCATCGCCACGGACCTGCCGCGGGCCCTGCGGCGCAGCCCGGCCAGCGGGGGGCGGCCGGGAAGCGGCGGCGTCGACTCGGCCGCGGTGCCGATCGTCCGGTAGTCCATCGCCACGGCGCACAGGAGGAGGACGACCAGCAGCCACGGGGTGAGGACCCCGCCGCCGAGCAGGCCGTGCACGAAACCGGACACCGGGTGGAGGGCCGCGTTGGCCAGCACGGCGTTCAGGTTGAGGTGCTCCAGGAACGCCGCGGTGAACGCGACCGGCGGCAGCAGCCACAGCCACGCGCCGTAGCGGCGGCCGACGACGGCGAGCCCGAGGGCCGCCCCGACCAGGCCGGTGGTGACGGCGTGGCCGGAGAAGACCGCGAGGACCGCGCCGGAGGCGTCGGTGACGGTGCTCCCGCCCGGCAGGAGGAACCCCCCGCCGCCGGGCCGGTCGCCGCCCCCGGTGGAGACACCGGTGAGCAGGTGCTCGGCGAGCTGGAAGCCGGCGCCGGACGCCGCGGCCAGCAGCAGGAAGTCGACGGCGGCCAGGCGGCGCATCCGCCGCCGGGCCACCAGGCCGAGGAGGAGGAGCGGCGCGAGCTTGCCGGCCTCCTCCACGGCCACCGCGACATAGGTGTAGCCGACGACCCCGTACGGGTCGACGCCCAGGAGCCCGACGACGGCCGCCTCGGCGAGGGCGAGCGGCCACAGCAGGAGCGCGCCGAGGGCGGCCACCCGCAGCAGGGTCGCGAAGGAGACGGTGCGCGACCGCGCGGGCCAGGCCAGCTGGAACAGCAGCACGAAGGCCGCGGCCAGTGCGGGGAGGGCCGTGTCGAGGCTGGGGACGAACAGGGGCGCGACCAGCAGCGCGACGACCGCCAGCCAACCCCAGGCCCCGCGCAGGGCGCGCAGCGCGCCGACGGCGCGCGGCGAGCGTTCCCGGAGGCGGTCGCCCCGGCGGGCGAGGCGTTCGGGCAGGTCGGGTCCGGGACCGCGCGGGCTCCTGGCGTGCCTGGCGCCGGTGTCGGCGCAGTTGTAGAGCAGGGCGGCGCGGGTGAGGACGGGCCCGCCCTCGACGCGGGCCCTGTTGCCGAAGTGGACGCGCGCCTGGGGGATGTCGGCGCCGACGAGTTCGCGGACGAAGTCGGCGGGCCCGGCCGCGACCGTGAGCTCGTCGGCGGTGACCAGGACGGCGGCGGAGAAGTCCTCGACGCAGACGAGGAAGTCGGTGGGGGTGGGCCCCCAGCCCCGGATGAGGTCGATGAGGGTGTCGGTGTCGAGGGGGACCTCGGTGACGGGGTCGTACGAGAACTCGGGCCGGGTCCGGCACACCAGGAGCCGGTCGACGCCCATGGCGCGCCCCGCCGAGACGATCGCGCGGATGAGGTTGCGGTCCCGGGGCACGAGGAAGGGCGTGGTGACCTTGCCGTCGACCCTGATCCACTGGGGGTCGAGCTCGGTCGCTCCGGCACAGACACGAAGGACGAGGTCCCGCGCGAGCATGGCCTGTTCTTCCATCGACGTCCTCGTGCCGTGCGGGGGGCGGATACGGGGGCCGGTCCCGCCCCTTGGCGGACGGAACGGCCCGACCGAGCATAACGGCGCGGGGCGGCGGCGGAAGAGGCGCTCTGCGGCATTGTGGCCGTGATGTCATGCGGCGGGCCCGCGCCGCGCCTCCCCCGGCGCCCGGGGCCGCCGCCCGACCGGGAGGGCGCGGTGGCGCCGCCGGGCCCGGGGGCCTCCGGGCGCCTGCCGTCACCGTCCGCCGCCGGAGGGGAGGCCCTCCCTCGGCCGTGCGCCCGGTGCGCCGCGGACGTCGCGGGACGCACGGGGCCCGGCGCCGAAGGCGTCGGCGCACAGCTGCCCGACGTGGCGGAGGAGGGGCAGGTCGAGGGCCCAGCCGGCGAACGCCCACCCCAGGTGGAGGTGGTCCAGGGCACGCGCCAGCGCCGCCACCCCGCTCCGGCGGAGCCCGTCGGGCGTCTCGCAGGTGAGGCGGTACAGGACCTCGGGGTGTTCCGCCGCCGGGCGCAGTTCCAGGGCCACGGGCGCCCGGGCCGCGATCCAGCCGCCGAGGCCGGTGCACATGGAGCAGTCGGCCGCCACGTAGAGGGTCCCCGGGGTCCGGCCGGGCCACGGCCGCCACCGGGGCAGCCAGGGTCGCACGCCCTCGCGGTAGTCCTCCCAGTCGCTCCCGAAGGCCCGGCGCAGCTGCCCGCCCTCGTGCCAGGACGCGAATCCCGCTCCGTAGGCGAACGCGACCAGGGCGCCGACCAGCAGCCGGAGGTCCCCCGTCACCGGCACGAGCACCAGGTAGACGGCGGCAATGGTGGCCTGCATGGGGTTGCGCACGTAGGCGTAGGGGCCGCTGGCGACCAGGCGCGACGGCGGGTCGTAGGGCAGCGGGGTGCCGCGGCCCACCTGCGCGAACTCGCGGGCCGCGGCCAGGCCCGGCAGGCACGCCGCCGCGAGGACCTGGGCGCCGAGCAGCGCCTCCCCCGGGCCGGGGACGGCGTCCAGCGCGTACAGCGGCAGGCCCACCATGAGCCCGAAGGCCAGGACGGCCTGCGCCCACGTCCGGGCCCGGACCAGCTGCCCGCGCCGGGTCCAGTGGGCCAGCATCAGCGCGGGGATCAGGCACAGCGCCGACCCCGCGAACTCGCCGAGGAGCCAGAGGGGCCCGAGGACCACCACGGGTTCGGCGAGCGGCATGACGATCACGTCGACCCACACGAGCAGGCCGGTGAGCAGGGGGACCGGGAGGAAGCGGAGCATCAGCGCGGGCAGGGCGCCCCACAGGACCGCCCAGGCGATCAGCAGGTCGACGGGCATCCCGCGCCACACGGCGCCCTCGGCGTGGAAGGTCCACCAGCCCGCGTGCACCGCGTACAGGTTGAGCGGGACGAGGGTGAGCAGGGCCCACGCCCCCGCGACGATCATCGACGCGACCTCGCGCGGCCGGGGCGCGCGCCACGCGCACAAAGCGGCCAGGAGCAGCAGCGGGACGAACAGTCCGACGCCCCGGACCAGGGCCGCGGGAACCTCCGCGGCCGTCACTCCCCGGCCCCCGCGACCGCGTCCCGGAAGGTCGTCGCGAGGTACTCGGCGGCCAGGTCGGTCGTGTACGACTGGATCGGCCCGAAGTACCAGGAGGGCTCGTAGGTGCGCTCGTACTCGACGGTCCAGGTGAGGCGGGTGCCGCCGCCCTCCCTCTCCCAGACGGCCTCCGCCCGGCGCATGTCCATCCAGTTCGCGAACGCCGTGTCCCGGACCACGTCGAAGACCACGCGGCCGCCGTCGCCGTCCCACTCGCTCTCCGCGACCTCCAGCTCCATGTCGCGGGGGGTGGGCTCGGAGCCGATCCGGAGGGTGCGCCTCGGGGTGAAGTCGACGACGCGGGCGTCCCCGGGCTCCAGGCCCTCCCCGGCCGCCCGGACGGGGTGGGGGAAGGGCACGGCGCGCAGGAAGAGGGCGTCGGGGACCGCGTAGCCGGGCGGGGCGGCCAGCGCGGCGGCGACCCGCTCCGGTTCCGCGTCGATCAGCACCGACCCCTCGCCCTGGTCCGCCCGGGGGAGGAGGCTCGTCCCGGCGACGCCCTCCAGGGCGAGGACGAAGAGGACCGGTACGCCCAGCAGGGCGTGGCGTCCGCCCCTGCCGCCGGCCCGGAAGGCCTCCGCCGTCCAGGCCACGAGTGCGGCGATGCCGTAGAGCAGGGGCGCGGCGATGACCAGGCACACCGTGCCCTCGCCGAGCAGGGCCGCCGCCAGCGCGAGGCCGACGGTGGTGACGGCCATCGCGATGCCCGTGGCGCTCCGCGCCCGCACGGTGAACACGACGATCAGGGCGATCACCGCGGGGAGGCCCACGTAGAACAGCGCCGTCTGGTCGAGGCCTCCCCAGTGGTTGGCCCGCAGGGCCAGCAGGCCGGCGAAGGCCGCGAGCAGGAGCGCGGCGAGCGTCCAGCGGGCGCGGGTGGGGACGTGGGCCGGAAAGGGTTCGGGCTCGTCGCTTCGGGACATGGGGGCACCCTTCATCAAGCGGTTAAAGCACTTGGTTTAATCACTTGATTAAACCGTATGATGAACACACCCCGACCGGCAAGGGGGCTACGCGAGGAGGACCATGGCCAGGAGCGGCGGCGGACGGCGGACCAGCGAGGAGACCAAGGAGAGGCTGCTCGACGCGGCCTGCGCGGTGCTGCGGGAGGAGGGGTACTCCGGGGCGTCCGCCCGCGCCATCGCCACGCGCGCCGAGGCCAACTCGGCGCTGGTCTTCTACCACTTCGGCGGGGTCGACCAGCTGCTGCTCGCGGCGCTGGACCGGTCGAGCGCCGAGCGCATGGCCATGTACCGGGAGATCGCCGGGCGCGCGAAGAGCCTGGAGGAGCTCGTGGAGGCTGCCCTGCTCATCTACCGCACCGACCTCGAACGCGGCTACATCACCGAGTTCTCCGAACTCGTGGCCGCCGCCGTCACCAAGCCCGAGCTCCGCACGGAGATCCGCGACCGCGCGGAGCCGTGGATCGCGTTCATCGAGCACGAGTGGAACCGCGTCCTGGGCGGATCGGCCCTCGGAAGGCTGCTGCCCGCGCGCGAGGTCGCCTACGGGGCGATCACGTTCTACCTGGGGGTCAACCTGTTCTCCGTCCTGGACGAGGACCGCACCCGCACCGAGGCGGTCTTCGAGCTCGCCGGCGAACTGGCGCCGCGGGCCAGGCTCCTCACCCTGCGCCTGCCGCGCCGCGACCGCGACGTAGGCTTGTCGCCGGCGGACCAGGAGGAGGACGCATGAGCGGTGGCGGCGGCGCGGGCGCCGACGGACGGGGCACGGGCACCGGCGGGTCGGGGCCGACGGCCGGGCAGGGCGTGGCGGTGGCCCCGGGGATCGAGTTCCCCGACACCGCCGACGGGAGGACCCACGTGGCGGGCGCGGTCATCGCCGACGGCCGGGGACGCGTCTTCGCGCAGCGCCGGTCCGCGACCCGCAAGGTGTTCCCGCACTGCTGGGACATCGTCGGCGGACACGTCGAGCAGGGCGAGACCATGCTCGAGGGCCTGGCCCGCGAGGTCGAGGAGGAGACCGGCTGGCGGCTCGTCGGCGTGCTCGCGGAGCTGTACCGGCTCGACTGGGACCCCGGCGACGGCGTCACCCGGCACGAGGTCGACTACCTGGTGCGGGTCGAGGGCGACCTGTCGGCGCCGCGACTGGAGCCCGACAAGCACACCGAGCACCTGTGGGTGGACGACTCCCTCGTGCACCGGCTGCGCGACGAACGCGACCCCGGCGACTACTTCATCACCGACATCGTGCAGCGCGGCCTCGACTCCGCCCGCTCGGCGGACGGCTGACCCGCCGGGGCGGCCGGGCCGACCCGGCGGGCCCCGTCACACGGCGCGGCCCCGGGCGACCTCGGCCACCGCGAGCGGTAGCGCGTCCAGCAGGTCGGACGCGCTGATCGGCGCACCGCCGCGGGCCAGCGAGGCGGCGCGTCCGTGCAGGTAGGCGCCGCACGTCGCGGCCTCGCGCGCGGGCAGTCCGGACGCCATGAGCGCGCCGACCGCCCCCGACAGCACGTCACCGGTCCCCGCGGTGGCCAGCAGCGGCGTCCCCGTCGGGTTGGCGACCGCGGGGGCGCCCGGGTGCGCGATCACGGTGGTGGAGCCCTTGAGAAGGACCGTGCAACCGAACCGGTCGGCGGCGCGCGCCGCGTGCTCCAGGCGGCGGGCCTCCACGTCGACCCGGTCCACGTCGAGCAGCCGTGAGAGCTCGCCCGCGTGCGGGGTCAGGAGCGTCTGCGGCGCCCGTTCGCGGAGCAGCGCGGAGAGCGGACCGCCCCCGCCCCCGGTGAGCAGGGTCAGCCCGTCCGCGTCGACCAGCACCGGGACCTCGCTGTCCAGGACCGCCCTGAGCTCGTCGGCGTTGGCCGGGTGGGTGCCGCGCCCGGGGCCGATGACCACGGCGGCCACCCGGCCCGGGGACAGGTCGGTGCTGCTCTGCGGGTCGCGGAGGTCGGCGACGGCCTCCGGCCAGCGGCCGATCACCTGGTCGGCCACGCCCCTCCCCCCGCCGAAGCGGACCATCCCGACGCCGGTGCGCAGCGCGCCGCCCACGCACAGGACCGCCGCGCCCCGGTAGGGGTCGGAGCCGGCGCGGACGCCGAGGACGCCCCGCCGGTACTTGTCCTGCTCCGCGCCGGGGGCCGGGAGGAGCGCGGCGATGTCCACAGCCTGTGGACGGACCAGCGCGGGACCGGGCAGCTCCGGCCCCAGCCCGATGTCCACCAGCCGGACGCGGCCCGCCCGCTCCGCCCCGGGGTCGACGAACAGGCCCGGCTTGTGGGTGCCGAACGTGACGGTGGTGTCCGCCCGGACCGCGGGCCCGGCCACCTCCCCCGTGTCCGCGTCCACCCCGCTGGGCACGTCGACGGCGACCACCCGGGCGGGGGCGTTCGAGGCGAGCACCGCCAGGGCGGCGTGCGGCTCGCGCAGTCCGCCGCGCCCGCCGATGCCGACGAGCCCGTCGACGACCAGGTCGGCGTCGAACAGGGCGGCCTCCTCGGCCGCGCCGCCCGCGAACGGCAGGATCCGCCCGCCCGCGGCGCGCAGGGCGTCGGCGCCGCCCTCGTGGACGGTCCGCCCGGCCGCCAGCGCGCGCACCGACGCGCCCCGCGAGGCGAGGAGCGCGCCCGCGTACAGGGCGTCGCCCCCGTTGTCGCCGCCGCCGACCAGGAGCACCACCCCCGCCCCGTAGACCCGGGGCAGGAGCCCGGCGCACTCGGCCGCGAGCCCGGCCGCGGCCCGGCGCATCAGGGCCCCCTCGGGAACGCGCGCCATGAGCGCGCGCTCGGCTTCGCGGACGACGCTGACGGTGTGTGCTGAGTGCACCGGCTACCTCCAGAGGGGTCGATCGGCCACCATCGTGTCGCAGGTGGGGCCCATGGGGCGGACAGCGCCACACCTGGCGTTCCAGGTAAGCCGATTTCAACCCGATGTCATCGTTTCACTACCCTTCGGAGTGTCGGCTTGCAACAATGGGGTGCATGCCTCGACCGAGCAAGTACGTGTCCCGGTCCGACCTCGGCTGGGGATCCTCCCCCGCCGAGAGGGCCAACCCCCGATCCGGACTGGTCATCCACTACGACAGCGCCGACCAGGGCCTCGCCGACAAGAAGCACGAGGCGTGTGTCACATACTGGCGCAACACCCGCAAGTTCCACACCGGCCCCTCCCGCGGCTGGGCCGACATCGGATACTGCGTCGACGAAAAGACGGAGATCTTCACAGAAGAGGGCTGGAAGACATTCCACGAGATCGCCGAAGGCGATGTGGTCCTCACCCTCGACCATGAGACGGGCATGTCCCAGTGGCAGCCGCTGCTGGCGCTGAACGTCTTCCCCGCGGTACCGCGCGAGCTGATCAGGATGGAGGGGCACAGCCACTCCTCCCTGACCACAGCCCAGCACCGGTGGCCTGTTGAGCGGTTCTATCGCCGCACAGGGACGCAACGCCAGAAGTCGGCCGATGGTCGATGGGCGGCGACAGGGCGTGCGGAGCGCACGCAGCAGGGACGCGAACGCGTCTGGGCGACCACCGGGACCCTGAAGTACGCGGACCGCATCCCCCTGTCCGCTCCGTGCGTCACTCTCCCGACCGAGCCCAAGTGGTCGGACGCCCTGGTGGAACTGGTGGCGTGGTTCTGGACCGAAGGGCACATCGAGCCGCAGAGCCGGAGCCGCGTTCCCAGCACGGGCGTGGTCATCTACCAGTCCGAGCAGAAGAACCCGGAGAACGTGGCCAGGATCAGGGGAGCGCTGCATGCTCTCTTCGGCCCCGCGTGTGACGGCTTCCCCCGCTCCGGGACTGCTGCGGACGGGGTCCCCCGGTGGCGGGAAGCAGTCAACCGGCACCTCGTGGAGTTCCATCTCTCGGTGGACGCGGGTCGGGTGCTTCTCGACCACGCGCCCGGACGTGTTCCCGGATACGGATTTCTCCGGTCCCTCACACGGGCTCAGCTCGGCCTGTTCATCGAGGCCTCCCTGCTGGCCGACGGCCACAACAGCCGAACCGTCGACGCACAGGCCCTCAGCCAGAAGAGCCGGGAGGCGGCGGAGGCCTTCCAGTTCGCCGTGATCCTGGCGGGATATGCGACGTCGTTGCGAAGGCGCCCGCCGACGCCGTCGACGAAGTACGACATGTGGAAGGTCGAACTGAGGCGCAAGACCCACTTCGCGCCCAAGGCCGCGCAAACGCGGAAGTCGGCCTTCTCCATCACGAAGGAACCCTACGACGGTCGCATCTGGTGCCCGACCACGCCGAACGGTACCTGGCTCGCCCGACGGGCGGGCACGGTGTACTTCACCGGGAACTCGTTCATGGCGTGTGCGCACGGATATGTCCTGGAAGGCCGCGGTCTGTACCGCACCCAGGCCGCGCAGCCCGGGGGCAACACCTCCCACTACTCGGTGACCCTGGCCACGGGCCCGAAGGACCCCGTCACGCCCGAGCAGATCAACGCCGTCCGCCAGCTGCGCCAGTGGCTGATGGAACCGGACACCTCCATCTCCGGCAAGGTGCTCGGCCACCGCGACTTCATCTCCACCTCGTGTCCCGGGGACAGGGCCTACAAGCTCGTCAAGGACGGAACCTTCGCCAAGAAGCCCGACGAAACCGAGGGAGATGACGTGCCCAGACATCGCAGGTTCGAGAAGGACGACGCACAGGAGCTGACACCCGGCACGTGGGCCAGCCTCAAGTTCGACCGCCGACACGACGGCCACCGGGGCGACCTGTACGCCCTCGTGGGACCGGACGAGCCGGACGGGGCGCTCTACGACCTCTCCGTGGGCGTCACCCTCCAGGGGCTGGCCTCGGGGACCGAGGTGCAGTTGCGCGCCACGGAGTACGAGTCCGACGGCAGCGGCGGCTGGAAGGTGGCCCGCAACCGCCCCATCGAGAGTCCGGTGCAGGCTGCGGGGAACGGGCACTTCACCTACGCCTGGAAGGGCAACCTCGCCAAGGGCAGGCGTGTGCGGGTGCGGGTCGCGCAGTTCGGGGACGCGAGCGCGCAGGTCACGTCGGCCACCGCCGAGGTCTTCTACTGGCCCAAGTAGCCCGTGGACTCCCCCGGGGCCGGGCGCGGCCCGGAGGCCTGCGGCTCCGGGCCGCGCCGGTCCGTGGGGAGAGGCGTCCGTGACCGCCGCCGGCGCCGGATCGGCCCCGGCCCGGTCTTTCCGGTCCCGTCCGGTTCCCGGCGGGCGAGGGACCGTCCCCGACGCCCCCTCGGCGCCCGTCCCGGAGCACCGGGACACGGGAACGCCCCGGCCGCGCTCGGGCGCGTCCGGGGCGTTCCGCCGTTCGTCCGGTCGGGTCAGCCGACCGGGATGACGATCGGCTCCTCCATCCCGAAGCTCGGGTCGAACCGGAGCTCGGTGACGGTCACCTCGCCCACCGTGGCGAGCTGCCCGGAGATGCTGTCCCCGGGAGCGACGGACACGGCTTCCATCTGGGTGATGTCGGCGAAGATCGTCTCGGCCCAGTCGGAGCGCTCCGTGCCGTCGTCCAGCACGAAGGTGAAGTAGATCGGGTTGACGTCCAGGGCCTCGGACGAGTCGTTGGTGATCTCGACGTCCACCACGGTGTAGGTGGTGTCGTCGATGACGTCGCCGGCGGTGCCGCTCTGCGTGGCGCTGGCGGTGATGCCGCCCTGCTCGACGGGAGCCTCCTCCTCGGTCGGCTGGGACTCGGTCTCGCCCGCCGACTCCTCCGGGGAGGAGGACGTGGTGGGCTGCGTGACCGGTTCGTCGCCCCCCGACAGGGAGGCGACGATGACGATGAGCACGATGGCGATGATCACCACGCCGAGACAGCCGCCGACCCCGATGCCGACCTTGGCGCCGGTGGACATGCCCTTCTTGGGCGGCTCGCCGTAGGGGGGCTGGCCGCCGGGGGGCATGTCGTAGGGCGGCTGGCCACCGTAGGGCGGCTGACCGCCGGGGGGCCCGCCGTAGGGGGGCTGACCCCCGGTGGGGCCTCCGTAGGGAGGTTGGCCGCCGGTGGGGCCTCCGTAGGGAGGCTGGCCGCCGTAGGGCGGCTGCTGAGGGCCCGAGGGGTACTGGGGATAGGACACGGGGGTACTCCGGCTCTCGTGCACGATGCGGTGGAAGGGGAAGCGCCGCCTACACCGTGCACCGTCGGGTGAACACGTGCGGCTGCGAGGACAATATCCGACATGACCGCATCGCGTTCGCGCTGCTCCCCTGCCCGGCCCGTCCGGTTCCGGACACGGACGCGGGCGGGAGCCCCGGCGCCCCGGACGTATCCGGCCGGACCCCGGTGGCGGACACGGTGCGGCACGGTGTTCGATGCCGCCCGCCCCTGTGAGGTTCTCCACTGCCGCGCCCCGCTCCTGGGGCCCGCCGGTCCGGCCCCGGGTCCGCTCCGCGGTCCGCCGTGCCCGGCGGCCGGTCGCGCCGCGGGCCGGTCGCGCCGCGGGCGTCGTGGGCTGCGGGGAAGGCGCCCCGCCCGTGCGCCCCGCCGCCCCGCCGCCCCGCCGCGGGGGCGCGCGTCGTAGGTTGTTCGCGGCCCCCACCCCCTGAGGAGACGCCCGTGCTGATCGACCACCTGTCCTGGCCGCTGGCCGTCGCCCACCGCGGCGCCCGGTCGACCGCCCCCGAGAACACCCTGGAGGCCGTGGCGGCGGCGATCGACGCCGGGTCGGACCTGATCGAGGTCGACGTCCACCTCGCCGCCGACGGGTCGCTGGTCCTGTGCCACGACACGACCCTGCGCCGGACGCACGGCGTCGCCCTGCCCGTGGCCGGGCTGACCGCCACGGCGGTGAAGAGGTGGCCCGTCCGATCGGCGTCCCGGCTCGGGCTGACCGGGTGGCCGGACGTGCCCACCGTCACCCTCAACGAGGTGTTCGCCCGCTTCGCCCGTGCCCCGGTCGCCTGGCTGATCGAGGCCAAGTACCCGCCCGCCCCGACCGGGGCCCTGCTCGACGCCGTCGGCGACGCCATCGTGGACCACGTGTTCCGCTGGGACCTGGCCGGCTCGGTGATCGTCCAGTCGTTCCAGCGGCGTCCCGGGCTGCGCGCCGTCGCCGCCGGGCTCCCGGCCGGGTACATCGAGACCGCCGGCGGCAGCAACCCCCGCGAGCTCGCCGACCAGGGCTTCGACTACTACGGGATGCGCAAGGACGCCCCGCCCGAACGCATCGCGGCGGCGGCCGACGCCGGGCTGCGCCCCCTCGTCTACACGATCAACCGGCGCAGCGAGCGGGACGCCGCGCTCGCGGCCGGTGCGGCCGGGATCGTCACCGACGACCCCCTCTACCTGGCCGGACGCGCGCCGGGCCCGGACCTGTACGCCCTGGGCACCTGGCCGCACGGCCACCTGCCCTCACCGGTGAACCCGGTCACGGGCGTGCTCACCGGCTCGGCCCTGGAGCTGGCGCCCGCGCGGATGGAGGCGGGGGTGCCGGGGAACTACACCGCTGCCGTGCTCGGCTCGCTCAGCCACGAGGCGCCGCCGGAGTCGTGGACGTGGGACGTGCGGGTCGCCCTCCTGGAGGCGACGAGCGCCACCCGGTCCGCGCAGGTCCAGTTCTGCATGGGGTCGGACGTGGGCTACCACGACGACGACCACGGCCGCGTCGACTGCTACAACGTCCTGCTGCGGCCGAACGGGACGCTCGACCTCTACGCGGCGGCCGACGGCGCCGGGGTCCGCATCGCGACAGCGACGGGTCCGGCCGTGCCCGTGTCCGCGACGGACCCGGTGTACGTGCCTCTGCGCATCGAGGTCTCCCCCACGCACGTGGGCGTCAGCCGCCTGGACGCCTCCGGGGTCGTGGCCGCGGCCGCCGACCCCCGGTTCCGGGGCGGGTACGTGGGCGTCGGGGTCCGCTCCGTCAGGGCGCGCTTCGTGCCGGGGGCCCGGGCCTGACCGTGCCGGCGCGGAAGCGCCCGGGCTGCGGACCTGGCGTCCCCGCCCGTTCGGGCGGGGGCGGTCGCCCCGGTCGGAGGCGTACGGGCCCCGGTCGCGTGCGCGGCAGGGGCCCGTACGGGTCCTACCCGACCTCGGCGACGACCGGGTCGCCCAGGCCGAGGATGTCCCCCATCTCGACGGTGGCCACGTCGACCTCGCCGACGAGGGCGATCTGCCCGGAGGCCCGCTGGCCGGGCTGGAGGGTGACGGCGTCGATGGGGTCGATGTCGGCGAAGATCGTGTCGGCCCAGTCGCTCACGACGGTGCCGTCGGAGAGGACGGCCGTGAAGTTGATCGGGTTCACGTCGACGGGCTCGTCCGAGTCGTTGACGACCTCGACGTCGATCGCGGTGTAGGTCGTGCTGTCGATGGTGTCGCCGACGGTGCCGGCGTGGGTGGCCGTCATCGTCACGCCGGTCTCCTCGGCGGGCTCCTCCTCGGCGGGTTCCGCCTCCGAGGCCTCGTCGGCCTCCTCGGTGGTGGCGCTCACGGCGGGCGGCGGGGCGTCTGCCTCGGTGTCCGAGGTGACGGCGGCGACGCAGCCGGCCATGAGGAGGAGGATCAGCAGGACGCCGGCGCAGCCGCCGCAGCCGAGGCCGATCTTCGCTCCGGTGGACATCCCCTGCTTCGGGGGCTGGGGCGGGGGGACGGACTGTCCATAGGGTCCGTAGGACATGGGGGAGCTCCGAGTCTGTGGGGGCAGAGCGGCGAGCGGGGGCCGCGGGGGTACCGAGCCCTGAGCGGGAGTGCGCGGCTGTTGGGAGAACCGTAGCCCCCGGACCGACCACGGGGCGCCTGTTGCGCGGGAGACGGCCGGATGTGGTCAGCGATCGGCGCCCGGGGCGGGGGCGTCGTGCCGACCGGCACGGCGTCCCCGCCCGTTCGGGCTCCCCGGTTGGCACGGGGGCCGACCGGAGTACTACGCTGTGTCGTAGACAAGTGTGGTGTGCGGACCGCTGACATGGGCGGACGCGGCGGAGTGCGAGCGGAGGCGGCGTGGTCGACTGGCTGACCATGACGATTCAGATGGTGTCGCTGGCGATGGCCGGCTGGTGCCTCGTCTCGACCTTCCGCGACCGGCCGATGGTGGTCCCCCACCTGGTCGGCATGGGCGTCCTGTGGCTGCTCGTGCTCGGACAGGTGGGCGCCTCCGTGGCCGCCATGGTCGGCGGCGACCGCCCCGCCGAGACGGCGATGTACGTGTCCTACCTGGCGACGGTGGCGCTGCTGCCGCCCGCGTGCGCCGTGTGGGGCTTCATGGAGCGGAGCAAGTGGGGCCCCGCGGTGATCGCCTTCGCGTGCCTGATCCTGCCCGTCCTGTTCGTCCGCCTGGAACAGCTCTGGAGCCCCGTTGCCTGAGACGTCCGCGCCCACCGCGGCCAAGACCCTGCGCACCGGCCCCGGCCGGCTCCTCGTCGCCGTGTACGGGGTGTTCGCGCTGGCCGCGACCGCCCGCGGGAGCTACCAGCTGGCCACGCGGTTCGACGAGGCGCCCGCGGCCTACGCGCTGTCGCTGTTCGCCGGGATCGTCTACCTGGTGGCGGCGGTGGGCCTGGCCCGTGCGGGGCGGACCTCGCGCCGGGTCGCCCTGGTCTCGTGCGCCGTCGAGATGGCGGGCGTCCTCGTGGTGGGGACGGCGAGCGTGTTCTGGCCGTCCGTCTTCCCCGAGGACACCGTGTGGTCCGGCTTCGGCAGCGGCTACCTGTTCATCCCGCTCGTGCTGCCGGCCCTGGGGCTGTGGTGGATCCTGCGGGTGCACCGCATGGACCGGGACTGACCGGGCCGGTCCCGCCCCCGGGACGGGGACCCGGTTCCGTGTGCGGCGGGCGGCGGCCGGTTAGGCTGTCGCCCATGTCAGAACCCTCGTCCCTCCCGGTGGCCGTGTCGGCCGACTGGCTCCGCGAGCACCGCGACCAGGTGGTCCTCGTCGACTCCCGCTGGTACCTCGACGGCCGTTCCGGCCGTGACGCCTACCGCGCCGGGCACCTGCCCGGCGCCGTCTTCGCCGACGTGGACACCGACCTCGCCGCCCCGGCTGGCCCCGGGGTCGGCCGCCACCCGCTGCCCTCGCCCGAGGACTTCGCCGAGGCGCTGGGCCGCCTCGGCGTCGGGGACTCCGCCCGGGTGGTCGCCTACGACGACGCCGGGGGTTCCGTGGCCGCCCGCCTGGTGTGGATGCTCCGCGCCCTGGGAACCCCTGCCGCGTTCCTCGACGGAGGCATGCGGACGTGGACCGGCGGCCTGGAGGAGGGGGAGACCGTACCTTTGCCCGTGCACCGGACGGCGCGGCCCTGGCCCTCCGAACTGGTGGTGGACACCGACACCGTCCTGGCGGAGACCGGTGAACCCGGCGACCTGCTCGTCGACGCCCGCGCCTACGCCCGCTTCACCGGCGAGCGGCCCGCGCCGGTGGACGCCCGCCCCGGGCACGTACCGGGCGCCCGCAGCGCCGAGTGGACGGCGAACCTGGACGGCGACGGCCTCCTCGCCGCACCGGAGGTCCTGCGCGAGCGCTTCGCCTCCCTGGGCGCCGACTCCGCCAGGACCATCACCGCGTACTGCGGTTCGGGGGTCACCGCGTGCCACGACCTGCTGGCCCTCGAACACGCGGGGTACGCCGGCGCCCGCCTGTACCCGGGATCCTGGAGCCGGTGGGGCGGGGACGACTCGCTCCCCGCGGAGACCGGCGACCCCCGCGCCTGACGGGCCGTCCGGTCCCGGCGGCCCGCCCCGCGGGCGGCCGGCGCCGTCCCGGACCGACCACGCACCGTCGTGACCTGTCGCGATCCGGTCTCGGAAGGAACCGGCGCCCCCTGTGCGGCGTCCGACCCGTCAGTAGGATTGCCCCGCCCGGGGAACGACGCGGCCGGGGCACAACCGACAACCCGCCCCCGCACCCCGCTCCACCGCGAAACGAGGAACCTTGTCCGTCGAACTCGTTCTGCTGTTCATCCTCCTCATCGTCGCCGCCGTGGCCGGCGTCCTGATCTACCTCCAGCGCTCCAAACAGCGGCAGGCGGCGCCCCCGCCGCCTGCGGCGCCCCGGGACCCCTTCGCCGACCAGGGCGACAGCGCCGCCGGGGACCCCCGCTCCATCAAGGCCGGCGACATGATCGACTGGGGCGCCGAGCGGACGTGGATCCGCGGCACCCTGCGCCTGTCCGAGGGCGGCTACGTCTGGTCCGAGCACTTCCTGGAGGTCGAGGGCGGCAAGCGCTGGCTCTCGGTCGAGGAGGATCCGGACGTGGAGCTCGCCCTGTGGTCCGGACGCCCGGACCTGGATCTGACCCCGCACAGCAAGACCATCGAGCTGGAGGGCGTCACCTACCGCCTCCAGGAGAAGGGCAGCGGCTCCTACCGCTCCGAGGGCACCACAGGCCTCAAGGCGCAGGGCGGCCTCGACTACGCCGACTACGAGTCCTCGGACGGCAGGCTCCTGTCGTTCGAGCGGTTCGACCACGGCGGCTGGGAGGCCAGCACCGGCACCAAGGTCGCCCCCGGCACGTTCACCATCTACCCCGGGAGCTGATCCGCACGTGCGCGCGAGCATCAGCGCCCCCTTCGTCGACACCGGCGCGGACGACCTGGTCTGGACCCTGGGGCATCCGCCGACCGAGCCGCTGGCCTCCCGCTCCCTCCGGGTGGCGGGCGCCCGGGTCGAACTGCGCGTGCTGGGGGCCTCGCACCAGGTCGTCGTCGCGCCGGATTCCGGCGGAGGAGCCCTGGTGGAGACGGTCGCCTGCCTGCCCGGCCTGCCGGGCGGGCTCCCCGGACGCGCGGAACGCCCGGACCGGGGCGGCTACCGTTTCGACTCCCTCGTGGAGTCCCTCGCGCGCGACGAACTGGCCGACCGCGTGGAACGGCTCCACCGCGAGGTGGCCGATTCCCCCGGCGGACTCCTCGTCGCCTTCCCCGGCGACCCCCTGGCGATCACCGCCCTGCACCTGACCCCTCTCGGCGGTTCTCCCCTCGGCTGGCGCACCTGGCACGCCTATCCGCAGACAGGCGAACTGGTGACGACCACCTCGACGATGACCACTCCCCCCAGTCCGGAGAGATCCGCACCATGAACGCACACGAGGAAACCCACGAGAACAGGAACAAGATCATCACGGTGGTCGTCGTCGTCGGCGTCATCCTCCTGATCCTCATCCTGCTGAGCGCCTGCAACAACAACAGCAACAACTACTGCCCCGACGACGACGTCGTCGCCGTGGAGGGCTATGACGACGACGACTGCGAGGGGTCCTCGTCGGGCTCCGGCGGCGGCGGCGGTTTCTTCTTCTTCGGCGGAACCGGCGGCGGCTACCGGAACGACAACAGCAGCAGCTACAACAGCGGCAGCAACAACTACCGGAACGACAACGGCAGCGGCAGCAGCTACCGCGGCGGCGGCAGCAGCTTCGGCAAGTAGTCCCCGCGCCCCCGGGAGCCCCGCGACCGACAACCCGACGACGTCACCCCCTACACGGACAGGACCATGAACGAGATCCTCTTCAACTCCCTCGCAGCCCTCGCCTACGGCGGTGTGGGCATCGCCATCCTCGTGGCGGGCTACCTGATCACCGACCTGCTCACCCCCGGCAAGCTGCACCAGCTGATCTGGGAGAACCGCAACCGCAACGCCGTGCTGCTCGTGTCCGCGAACACGCTGGGCTCGGCCATCATCGTCACGTCGGCGATCCTGTCCAGCGACTCGGAGATGGGCCTGGGCGCCGGCCTGCTCTCGGCCGCGGTCTACGGTGTGATCGGCCTGGGCGTCATGGCCCTGTCGTTCCTGCTGATCGACCTCATCATCCCGGCCAAGATCGCCCAGATCATCAGCAACGACGAGCCGCACCCGGCCACCTGGGTGAGCGCCACCGCGCACGTGTCGATCGCGCTCGTCGTGGCCGCCGCCCTCACCTGACGCCCCCGGGAGCGCAGGGCCCCTGACCCCGGCCACCGCCCCGCCCGCACCACCACCACACGAAGGCATCCGCGTTGACTGAGAACACGACCCGCGCCCGGCCAGGACTCCCGGTCCCCGCCAGGGCCGCCAGGTTCCTGGTACTGCTGGCGGTGTTCATCTGCGCGGCCTGCGGCCTGGTGTACGAGCTGGCGCTCGTCGCCATCGGCAGCTACCTGCTGGGAAACACCATCACCCAGGCCTCCGTGGTGCTGTCCGTGATGGTGTTCGCCATGGGCGTGGGGTCGCTGCTGTCCAAGCGCTTCCAGGCCAGTCCCGCGGTGTCGTTCGCGGTGATCGAGGGCCTGCTCTCCCTGGTCGGCGGCCTGTCGGTGCTCCTGCTGTACGGGGCCTTCGCCTGGTTCTCCGCCTACCAGCCCGCCCTGGTGGTGCTGTCGTTCGTCATCGGCCTGCTCATCGGCATGGAGATCCCCCTGCTGATGACGCTGATCCAGAGGATCCGCAGGCAGGAGGCCTCGGAGGCGGTCGCGGACCTGTTCGCGGCCGACTACGTGGGCGGACTGATCGGCGGGCTGGCCTTCCCGTTCCTGCTGCTGCCCCTGCTGGGCCTGCCCCGGGGCGCGCTGGTGGTGGGGGCGCTGAACGCGGTGGTGGGCGTCGCGGTGGTGCTCTGGCTGTTCCGCTCGGAGCTGACCCGGCGCGCCTACGCGGGGCTGGGCCTCGGCCTGGCCGCCATCATCGCGGTGCTCGGCCTGGCCTACATGTACGCCGACCGGTTCGAGGTGGACGCCCGCCAGGCGCTGTACCGGGACCCGATCGTGCACGCGGAGCGCTCCGAGTACCAGGAGATCGTGCTCACGCGCTCTCTGGACGGCGAGGACGTGCGCATGTTCCTCAACGGGAGCCTCCAGTTCTCGACCCTGGACGAGTACCGCTACCACGAGTCGCTGATCCACCCCGCGATGGACGGCCCGCACGGGAACGTGCTGGTCCTGGGGGGCGGGGACGGCCTCGCCCTGCGGGAGGTCCTGGCCTACGACGACGTGTCCTCGGTGACGCTGGTGGACCTGGACCCGGCGGTGATCGAGCTGGCGTCCACGGACCCGGTGATCACGGAGCTGAACGGGGACTCGTTCGAGGACCCGAGGGTGGAGGTGGTCAACACCGACGCCTTCCAGTGGCTGCGGGAGAACGGGGAGGGCTTCGACGTGGTCGTCGCCGACCTGCCGGACGGCGACGACACCTCCACGTCCAAGCTGTACTCGGTGGAGTTCTACTCGCTCCTGCGGCACGCCCTCGCCGACGACGGCCGCCTGGTGGTGCAGGCGGGTTCGCCGTTCTTCGCGCCCGACGCCTTCTGGAGCGTGGACCGCTCGCTGGAGGAGGCGGGGTTCTCGACCACCCCGTACAACGTGGACGTGCCGAGTTTCGGGAACTGGGGGTTCTACCTGGCGGCCGTGGGGCCGGCGCCCGAGCTGGACGTGCCGGACGACGCTCCCCCGCTGCGGTTCCTGGACGAGCCGCTGCTGGACGCGGCGCAGGTCTTCCCGAGGGACCGGCGCGGGAGCGACGCCGAGGAGTCGACCCTGATGCACCCCCGGGTGATGGCCTACCACCAGGGCGCCTGGCGCGGTTACTGACGCCGCGCCGCCCCCCGGGGGCGCGGGGCCGGGGCGGCCCCGGCGCGCCCTCCCGTGGAGTGGACACCGCGCGGCCTGGAACTGTGGGCCAGTGGGCGGCCACGCGGTGGGTCTGTGCGGGGGCGGACGCCGAACCGGACGTTCGCACGTCGGCCCGCGACCGGGTCCATCCTGTCCCGGGGGCGGGCTTCCACGGGGTCGCCACGCCGCCCCGGTCCCCGCGCAGGCCAACCCCTTACCCAGACTTACCGCCCCTTTTCCGACAGGAGCCGGGAGGGGCGTCCGGCGTTCCGGTCGGGCCGCCGGCCGTCGCACGTCCGGTCCGGGCGTGGGACGGCCCGGCCCCTCGTGCGGAAGGACGCGGCCGGTCCCCGGGTCAGCCCCTCTCCTGGGCGGCGAGGGCGGTGACGGCGCCCAGCTCCCAGCATGCCTCGCGGGCGGCGGCGTCGGGGCTGCCGTGGACGGTGACCGGGGGCCGGTGGCGCTCCCATCCGATGCCCTTCGCGATGGACTCCACCGCGCGGACGGCTCCGGCGGTGTCGTTGTCCCCGTGCACGTAGAGGGAGTAGGGCAGCCCCTCGGTCTCCCCCTGGGCCGGGTAGAACACCGTGTCGAAGAAGTGCTTGAGCGCACCGGACATGTAGCCGATGTTGGCCGGGGTCCCCAGGACCAGCGCGTCGGCCCCGAGCAGGTCGCTGACGGTCGCGGACAGTGCCGCCTTCGACCGCACCTCCACCCCTTCGATATCGTCGTCGCGGGCACCGTCGAGCACGGCCCCCAACATCTCCCGGGTGGCGGGTGAGACCGTGTGGTGAACGATGAGAAGTCGTGCCATGCCCCCACAGTAGGCAGTCGAACGCGTCTGGAACTGTCGGCCTCCGGCCGGCGTCACACTCAGCACGGGCAAGACGGCCCGGCCGCCTCCCGACCCGCCCGCAGCAGAAAGCCAGGACCTCCATGAGTCAGCCTCCTCCCCCGAACGGCCCGTACCAGGGACCTCCGACCGGTGGCCAGCCGCCCATGGGCCCTCCCCCGCCGGGTGGGCCCTACGGCCCCGGCGGCCCGTCCGACGGCTACCCCTCCGGGCCCTACGGCCCTCCCGGGGGTGACCCCTACGGTCCCCCCGGCGGTGACCCGTCCGGACCCTACAGCCCTCCCGGCGGCGACCCGTACGGTCCCCCCGGCGGCGACCCCTACGGCCCTCCCGGCGGAGGCCCGTACGGCCACCCCGGCGGACCGGGCGGGCCCTACGGCCCCGGCGGCCCCCAGCCCCCCTACGGCCCCGGCCCGCAGGGGCCGAAGAAGAGCTCCCCGTGGCTGTGGGTCGGCCTGGGCTGCGGCGGCCTGTTCGTCATCGGCGTCATCCTCGTGGTGCTCATCGCCTTCGTCTTCAACGACAGGGACGAGTCGGGCGGCACCTCCACGACGGTCACGACCGAGAGCCCCAGCGAGGGCTCGGGCGAGTCCGGCGGCGGTACCGGCGAGACCGTCGAGCACAACGGCATCCTCTACACGATCACCGGCACCGAGGTCACCGACGAGGTCGGCGGTTACACCGCCGACGGCGAGTACGTCATCGTGCACCTCGACGTGGCCTACGCCGGCACCGACACGTTCTGGCGCGACGAGCAGCACCTGTACACGTCCTCCGGCGAGCAGTTCGAGGAGGACTACGACGCCACCGGCACGCTCGGCGACTCCATGTGGAGCGAGCTGCCCAGCGACGGCACCCCGGTGAGCCTGAGCATCGTCTTCGACGTGCCCGCGGCCGCCGACATCACCCACATCGGGCTGAGCTCGGAGACGTACGGCGGGGACGAGATCGAGGTCGAGCTCAGTCCCTGACCCGCACCCTCCCCCCGGGTACGGGGCCGAGCGTGAACGGGGCCGTCGGAATCCCTTCCGGCGGCCCCTCGCCGTGTCCGCCGGAGACATGTGCGGTTCCCTGAAATTTCTCGGGAAAACGGCGCGAAACCTGTGTTTTCCTCCGAATTGTTTTCACCCGGAAATGCCATTACGCCCCTGTTGTGCACGATGAGAAAAACGGAAACACCGACTTATCACATGAACGGGGATGTCGAACGTTGACCCCCCGTTCCCCTCTTCTCTAAGGTGCGACTCTCACGCGCACCGCCCGCCGCGCCCACCGCACGACCACCGGCGCGAGCAGGGAGTACGCGGGCCCACCAGCCGAGGAGCGAGGGAACCATGCCGCACAACGTCCGCGCCGCGCTCGTCCAGACGGAATGGACGGGCGACACCGAGTCCGTGCTCGCGGCCCACGAGGAGTACGCGCGCGACGCGGCGGCGCAGGGCGCCCGGATCATCGGTTTCCAGGAGGTGTTCAACGCGCCCTACTTCTGCCAGGTGCAGGAGGCGGAGCACCACCGCTGGGCGGAGCCCGTCCCCGACGGCCCCACCGTCACCCGGTTCGCGGCCCTGGCCCGGGAGCTGGGCACCGTGATGGTGCTGCCGGTCTTCGAGGTCGAGAAGCCCGGCTTCTACTACAACACCGCCGCCGTCGTCGACGCGGACGGCTCCTACCTCGGCAAGTACCGCAAGCACCACATCCCGCAGGTCGAGGGCTTCTGGGAGAAGTACTACTTCCGTCCCGGCAACCTCGGCTGGCCCGTGTTCGACACCGCCGTCGGCCGCGTCGGGGTCTACATCTGCTACGACCGCCACTTCCCGGAGGGATGGCGGGCGCTCGGCCTGGCCGGGGCGCAGCTGGTGTACAACCCGTCCGCGACCAGCCGCGGCCTCTCCGGCCACCTGTGGAAGCTCGAACAGCCGGCCGCCGCGGTGGCCAACGCGTACTTCGTCGCCGCCATCAACCGCGTGGGCGTGGAGGAGTACGGCGACAACGACTTCTACGGAACCAGCTACTTCGTCGACCCGCGCGGGCAGTTCGTCGGCGATGTCGCCTCGGACACCTCACCGGAGCTGGTCGTCCGCGACCTCGACCTCGACCTGGTCGACCGGGTCCGGCAGCAGTGGGCGTTCTACCGGGACCGCCGCCCGGACGCCTACGGTCCGCTGGTCGAGGGCTGAGAGGGGGAGAAGAGCCGTGGAACGCACCGTCATCAGCGGCGGCCTGGTCGTCACCGCCTCCGAGGAGGTGGAGGCCGACGTCCTCGTCGAGGGGGAGCGGATCGCCGCCCTCGCCCTGCGCGGCAGCGAAACCGCACGCTCCTGGGCCGAGAGCGGAGCCCGCACCGTCGACGCCGCCGGCCACTACGTGGTCCCGGGCGGGGTCGACGGCCACACCCACATGGAGATGCCCTTCGGCGGCACCTACTCGGCCGACACCTTCGAGACGGGCACCCGCGCCGCCGCCTGGGGCGGAACCACCACCATCGTCGACTTCGCCGTCCAGGGCCGGGGGCGGTCCGTACGCGCCGGGGTGGACGAGTGGATGGCCAAGGCCGAGGGGAGGTGTGCGATCGACTACGCCTTCCACGCGATCCTGTCCGACGTCGACGAGTCCTCCCTGAGGGAGACGGACGCCCTGGTGGACGAGGGCGTGACCTCGTTCAAGCTGTTCATGGCCTATCCCGGCGTGTTCTACAGCGACGACGGCCAGATCCTCCGCGCCATGCAGCGCGGCGCGTCCAACGGCGCGCTGACCATGGTGCACGCCGAGAACGGCATCGCCATCGACGTGCTGGTCGAGCAGGCCCTCGCCGAGGGCAGGACCGACCCCCGCCACCACGGGGAGGTGCGCAAGGCCCTGCTGGAGTCGGAGGCCACCCACCGCGCCGTCCAGCTCGCCCGCGTCGCCGGATCGCCCCTGTACGTGGTGCACGTGTCCGCCCGGGAGGCCGTGGAGGAACTGGTCCGGGCCCGCGACATGGGCCTCAACGTGTTCGGGGAGACCTGCCCGCAGTACCTGTTCCTGTCCACCGACAACCTGGCCGAGCCGGGCTTCGAGGGCGCCAAGTACGTGTGCTCCACGCCGCTGCGCCCGCGGGAGCACCAGGAGCACCTGTGGCGGGCCCTGCGCACGAACGACCTGTCCGTCGTCTCCACCGACCACTGCCCGTTCTGTTTCAGCGGGCAGAAGGACCTGGGCGTCGGCGACTTCTCCAAGATCCCCAACGGCATGCCCGGGGTGGAGCACAGGATGGACCTGCTGCACCAGGCGGTGGTGGAGGGCCGCATCGACCGGCGCAGGTGGATCGAGATCGCCTGCGCCACCCCGGCCCGCATGTTCGGCCTCTACCCGTCCAAGGGCACGATCTCGCCCGGCGCGGACGCCGACATCGTCGTCTACGACCCGCGCGCGGAGCATGTCCTGTCGGCCGCGACCCACCACATGAACGTGGACTACTCGGCGTACGAGGGCAGACGGGTCACCGGGAGGGCGCGCACGGTCCTCTCGCGCGGCCGCGTCGTCGTGGACGGCGGCGCCTACCTGGGTGAGGCCGGCCACGGCCGGTACGTGCCCCGCTCCACCTGCCAGTACCTGATCTGACCGCCCGAGGGGACACGACATGGACTTCGGACTCGTCCTCCAGACCGACCCGCCCGCCGACCTGCTGGTCGAGCGGATGGTGCGCGCCGAGGCCTACGGCTTCACCCACGGGTGGACCTTCGACTCGGTCGTGCTCTGGCAGGAGCCGTTCGTCATCTACAGCCGCATCCTGGAGCGCACCGAGCGCCTGGTCGTGGGACCGATGGTGACCAACCCGGGCACACGCGCGTGGGAGGTGACCGCGTCGCTGTTCGCCACCCTGAACGACATGTTCGGGAACCGGACGGTGTGCGGGATCGGCCGGGGCGACTCGGCGATGCGGGTGGCGGGGCGCAGGCCCGCGACGCTCGACCGCCTCTCCCTCGCGATGGGGGCGATCAAGGACCTGGCCGAGGGCCGGGAGGCGGAGGTGGACGGCACGCCCATGCGCCTGCCGTGGGTCCGCGGCGGCTCCCTGCCCGTGTGGATGGGCGCCTACGGTCCCAAGGCGCTGGACCTGGCGGGGCGCCGGGCCGACGGGTTCGTCCTCCAGCTGGCCGACCCGTACCTGACCGAGTGGATGGTCGCGGCGGTGCGGGCGGCCGCGGCCGGCGCCGGGCGCGACCCCGCGTCGGTGAAGGTGTGCGTGGCGGCCCCCGCCTACGTGACCGACGGCTCCCCGGAGGCGCTGGCGCACGCGCGCGAGCAGTGCCGGTGGTTCGGCGGGATGGTCGGCAACCACGTCGCCGACCTGGTCGCGCGGTACGGCGAGTCCGGCGCCGTACCGCAGGAGCTGACCGACTACATCCGGGCCCGCGAGGGGTACGACTACAGCCACCACGGCCGGGTGGACAACCCCGACACCCGGTTCGTCCCGGACGCGATCGTGGACCGGTTCTGCCTGGTGGGCCCGGTCGAGGAGCACGTCGCCAAGCTCGAACGGCTGCGGAGCGCCGGTGTGGACCAGTTCGCGGTCTACGCGATGCACGACGACGTGGACGGGGTCGTCGAGGCCTACGGCCGCGACGTGGTCCCCGCCCTCTCCTGAGGCCCGGGAGCACCTGGCCGGGCGGGCCGCGGGGAGGCGGACGGCGTCCCCGGGGCGCGGCCCGGCCACCCCGTCCGGGCCGCGCGCAGGCGCCCGCATGCCGTTCCGGCGCCTTGCGGGGCCCGGTTCCCGAGGCACGCGGGGAGACGTCGTCGCACCCCGGGTGACGTGCGAGGATATTCGGTGGCCTATGCACAATCCGGACTTTCCGTGCATACTGCCGGGCTCCGCCCCCGTGGACCCGGCGCCGCTCCCCCACCCCGCTCCCCACCCAGCACCACCGAAACCAGGTGTCCCGTGACCCAAGCCCCGCCGTCCCCGGAATCCGCCGTCGTCACCCATCCCGACGGACGCGTGTCCCTGGCGGAGGGCTCCGCCCTCCCCGAGAGCCCCTTCGTCAACGCCGACCTCCAGCCGGTCCCGATCTCCCGGCGCGACTGGGGCACCGGCAGCTTCACCGCCCTGTGGGTGAGCATGTCGGTCAGCATCCCGGCGTGGACCCTGGCCAGCGGCCTGATCGCGGCCGGCATGGACTGGCGGCAGGCGATGCTCGCCGTCGTCCTCGGCAACCTCGTCGTGCTGCTGCCGATGGTGCTGACCGGCCACGCCGGAGCCAAGTACGGCATCCCGTTCCCGGTGTTCGCCCGTGCCTCCTTCGGCCTGCGCGGCGCCAACCTGCCCGCGCTGCTGCGCGGCGCGGTAGCGTGCGGCTGGTACGGCATCCAGACATGGGTCGGCGGCCAGGGCGTGTACGTCCTCGTCGGTCGCCTGCTCGGCGACGGGTGGACCGGCGCCGCGCAGGTCGGCGGCAACCCGTGGACCCTGTGGCTGTCCTTCGGCCTGTTCTGGGCGGCCCAGCTCGCGATCATCCTGTGGGGCATGGAGGGCGTGCGCCGCGTCCAGGTGTGGGCCGCGCCGCTGATGGTCGTCGGAGGCCTGGCCCTGCTGGCGTGGATGGCCGTCGAGGCGGGCGGCGTCGCCCCGATGCTCTCCCTGGACTCCGGTGAGGCCCTGGACTGGGGCCCGTCCTTCTGGGCGCTGTTCTTCCCGTCCCTCATGGGCGTCATCGGCTACTGGGCGACCCTGACCCTGAACATCAGCGACTTCACCCGGTTCTCCGCGTCGCAGCGGGCCCAGGTCGTGGGCCAGACGCTCGGCCTGCCCACCACGATGACGCTGTTCTCCCTGCTGGCCGTGATGGTCACGGCGGGCACCGCCTCCGTGTACGGCGAGCCGCTGTGGAACCCGATCGACATCGTCGCGCAGATGGGCAGCGGGCTCGGCCTGCTCTTCGCGGTCTTCGTCGTGCTGCTCGCGACGGTGTCCACCAACATCGCCGCGAACCTGGTCGGCCCCGCCTACGACCTGGCCAACCTGAGGCCGAGGCTGATCAGCTTCCGCACCGGAGCGGTCATCACGTGCTTCCTCAGCGTCCTCATCTTCCCGTGGAGGCTGCTGGAGAACGAGAACGTGTACATCTTCACCTGGCTCGGCACCGTGGGCGGCGTCCTCGGCACGGTGGCGGGCATCCTGCTCGCCGACTACTGGCTGCTGCGCCGCACCAGGATGAACCTGGCCGCGCTGTACGAGCGCGGCTCGGAGTACTGGTACGCGCACGGGTGGAACTGGCGCGCCCTCGCGGCGTTCGGGATCGGCACGGTGCTCGCCGTGGGCGGATCGCACTCCCCCGAGGGCTCGGGCCCCTTCCCCGCCGACGGCCTGATCCCGGTCCTGGCCCCGCTGGCCGACTACGGCTGGCTGGTCGGGCTCGTCAGCGCGCTGCTGGTCCACTGGGCGCTGGGCGTGTTCCTGCCCGACCGGCGCGCCGGCGGCCGGCGGGCCGCGGAAGACCCCGCCGACTGACCGGACCGCCCCACAGGTCCCGGGGCCGCGCCGGTGTCCGGCGCGGCCCCGCCGCGTGCCGGGCCGCCGGCCCGGAGGCGTCCGCCGGCCCGGGCGCACTCCCGTTCCGGTGGGATTGGACACCCTCCCGGCCGCGGGGCGCGCCCCGGGGCCCGGCGCCCCGGCCGGACGGCGGGCGGTCCAGGTCGGGCACCCGCCGGGGCCGGACGCGCGGACCGGGTTCGGCGCGTCCGCGGACGACCTGCGCGCACGGGCCGTCAGGGACTCTCCCCTGGCCACGGTGGTCCCACCGGCGCCGGCGTACCCCTTCGCCGCGGGCGCGGGGCGAATGACTGCTATCACACGAGAAGAAGGTGCTTCGGCGGGTTAGGTAGTGTTCACCTGTGTGTTCCCACTACGTGGATATATCCGGCTGTCCGGGCGAACCGTTCCCCTGGGGAGGGGCGTTAGCCCAGGAGTCGGCCCACGAGTCCCGCTCCGGGTGCCCGACACGCGTCCCGCACTCCGTTCACACAGGGGCCACCGGCCGTCCTACCGCACCGTGGCGGGTGGGCGGGCGATGTCACCCGAACAGGGGTCACAGGACACGCATCCCAGACCAAGACGACCAGAACGAACTACAACTCGCACCGGGCCCCGGGTAAACCCCGGGGCGGCCACGGCCGTCAACGTGACGCCGAAGCATCCACTTTCATCCAGACAACGCACACATGTCATGAAGTGACGCGCATCCCCCGCGCGGGTCCTGATCCCTCCCGCGTTCCCTCTCCCCCACACGTCCACCCCGACGGGGTCCGCGTAGCCGGGGGCGTCGTTCGACATCTCGCGTTTCGACGGGAGACATCACCTTGCCTCACACCTCCGCGCGCCCGACGCCTGCGTCGGCGCACCGCACCGTGGCCGTCGTCCTGGCGGGCGGCAGCGGCCAGCGCATCGGACTGGCCACCCCGAAGCAGCTGCTCAAGATCGCCGGGAAGTCGATCCTCGAGCACACGCTCACGATCTTCGAGCAGGCTCCGAGGGTCGACGAGGTCATCGTGATGATGAACCCCGGGTTCGTCTCCGACGCGGAGGCGATCGTCCGCGGCGCCGGCCTGTCCAAGGTCACGCGCGTCCTGCCCGGCGGCACATCGCGCAACGCCACCACCCAGCTCGCCCTCGACGCCCTGGCGCACCTTCCGGCGGAGACCACGAACGTGCTCTTCCACGACGCCGTGCGCCCGATGCTGTCCCAGCGCGTCATCGACGACTGCGTCACCGCGCTCGGGTCCTTCGAGGCCGTGGACGTGGCGATCCCCTCCTCGGACACGATCATCGAGGTGGACGACGACGTCATCACCGACGTCCCCGTCCGCTCGCGGCTGCGCCGCGGCCAGACCCCGCAGGGGTTCCGCCTGGCCACCATCCGCGACGCCTACGTCAAGGCGTGGGACGACCCGGGCTTCGAGGCGACCGACGACTGCTCGGTGGTGCTGCGCTACTCGCCCGGCGTCCCCATCCACGTGGTGGCCGGCGAGGAGCAGAACATGAAGGTCACCCAGCCGGTGGACATCTTCATCGCCGACAAGCTGTTCCAGCTGGCCTCCTCCGCCACCCCCGAGTTCTCCGACGAGGACTACGCGAAGCGGCTCGCCGGGGCCACCGTCGTCGTGTTCGGCGGCAGCTACGGCATCGGCGCGGGCGTGGCCGACCTGGCGGAGAGGCACGGCGCGCGCGTGTTCCGCTACTCGCGCGGCGCCACCCGCACCAACGTCGCCAACCCCGACGACGTCGCCGCGGCCCTGGAGCAGGCCCACTCCGCCACCGGCCGGGTCGACTTCGTCGTCAACACCGCCGGCGTGCTCCGGATCGGGCGCCTGGACAAGACCGATCCGGAGACCATCGAGGAGGCCCTGCGGGTCAACTACCTCGCCCCGGTCCACATCGCCCGCGCCGCCTTCCCGTACCTGGCCCAGACCGGCGGGCAGCTGCTGCTGTACACCTCCAGCTCCTACACGCGCGGGAGGGGCGAGTACAGCCTGTACTCCTCCACCAAGGCTGCCACCGTCAACCTCACGCAGGCGCTGGCCGACGAGTGGTCGCAGGACGGGGTCCGGATCAACTGCATCAACCCCGAGCGCACGCAGACCCCGATGCGCACCAACGCCTTCGGCGACGAGCCGGCCGGGAGCCTCCTCAGCGCGGAGAAGGTCGCCCGCACGTCCGTGGACGTCCTGTTGTCCGACCTGACCGGCCACGTCGTCGACGTGCGCCGCGAGGACCCTCCCGGCGCCGTGACCGGCGCCCCCCGCGGGGAGACGGAGGGAGCCAAGTGAACAAGTTCAGAGAACTGGGCAGGGAGACCATCGGCTGGTCCGCCCTGCTCGGGCTGTCCTACCTGGTCATGCTCGCCGGCGTGATCACCGGCCTGTGGTGGGTCTTCCTGGTGGGGGCCGTCGGCAGCTACGCCATGGACGCCCTCCTGCTGCACCGCCTGCCCGCGCTCGCCAAGCTCGTCCAGCAGATCCGCCTGGGCATCACGCCGCGGGCCCTGCTGCGCCAGCTCCTCGCCCTGGGCCTGCTCATCACCACGCCCACGGCCACCTCCACGGGCATCGGCATGGTCCTGCTGACCTGCCTGGTGCTGTTCGGGCTCCAGCTGGTGTGCGGTGTGGCCGCCCGGCTGCTGCGGATGCGCCGCCGCCTGCCGATCGTCACCCGCAACATCGACCTGGGCCCCCTGCGCATCCCCGACAGCCCGCCCATGGTGCTCGTCCGCGAGCCCATGAGCCGCCTGCTGCCCCTGGACGCGTTCCTGGTCGCCGGAGCGGTCGCCTACGTCGCCGAGGGCGCGGTCTGGGCCGTCGTGGTCGGGGCGATCGCCTCCGTGTCCCTGACCGTGCTGGCCCTGGCGCTGTTCGGGTGGCACCTGGCCCGGGCCCGGACCATCCCCGAGTCCGAGCGGGTCATGGAGTTCGCCCAGAACTGGCTGGACTCCTACCGGCCCGAGGTCGTCCTGTACTTCTCGGGTTCGGCCGACTCCGCCTACCAGGTCAACATGTGGCTGGAGGCCGTGGCCGCGCTGCCGCGCCGGTCGGTGGTCGTCCTGCGCGAGCGGGTCATCGCCGCGCAGCTCGCCCCGACGCCGGTGCCGGTCCTGTGCGTTCCCACCTCGACCGACCTGATGGCGCTGGACTTCGGCCCGGCGCGCGTGGCCCTCTACCCGGCCAACACCGGCAAGAACATCCACATGCTGCGCAACCCGCTGCTGGGCCACGTGTTCATCGGCCACGGGGACAGCGACAAGGTCGCCAGCATCAACCCGTTCAGCAAGGTCTACGACGAGGTGTGGACCGCCGGACGGGCCGGGCGCGACCGCTACGACCGCGCCCGGGTGGGCGTGCGCGACGACGAGATCGTGGAGGTCGGCCGCCCCCAGCTCGACGCGATCCGCACCGACACCGCCCCCAACGCCGTGCACAGCGTGCTGTACGCCCCGACCTGGGAGGGGTGGACGGACGAGCCCGGCAACACGTCGCTGACCGACGCCGGCCCGGCGCTGATCCGGACACTGCTGGCCGCCGAGCCGCGGGTGCGCGTCCTGTACAAGCCGCACCCCTTCACCGGGGTCCGGTCCGCGGCCGCCCGCGGCGCGCACCGCCGCATCGTCGCGATGCTGGAGGAGGCCAACCGGGCCGCGTCCGCGAACGGCGACCGCGCCCCGGCGGGACGCGAGCGCCCGGACCTCGCCTCCCTCGAACGGCGCCTGGCCGCCTTCGACACCGACAACGGCGCCACCGACGAGGCCCACAACTCCCGTGAGGAGGGCACCGCCGACCCCGGCGCCGCCGCCGAGCTCCAGCAGCTGTCCGAGGAGTGGCACCGGGTGTACTGGGAGGGCCGCGCCGACACCGAGCACCTGGTCATCCAGGGGCCCCGCCCGACCCTCTACTCGTGCTTCAACCAGGCCGACCTGCTCATCAGCGACATCTCCAGCGTCGTCGCCGACTTCATCGCCACCGAGAAGCCCTACGCCATCACCAACTGCGAGGGCATCACGGACGAGGAGTTCCAGGACAAGCACCCCACCTCCGGCGCCGCGTACATGCTCGCGCCGGACGGGGGCGGCCTGGAGGCCGCGCTCGCGGCGGTCCGGTCGGCCGCGACCGACCCCCTGGCGGAGGACCGCACCAGGCTCAAGGCCTACCTGCTCGGCTCCGGCGACTCCAGCTCCCAGTCGCGCTTCGAGGCCGCCGTCGACGACCTCTACCGGCGCAGGAGCGACCAGCACCCGGTCGGCTCCGGGGCGGCGTCCGCGGACGCGCCCGACCCGGACGACGCACCCGGATCCTCCGCCGACTCCCCGCCCTCCGGGGCGGACCCCGCTCCCGCGCGTGTGTGACGCCCCGTCCACCGCGCTCCTGAAAGGAACCTGACAACCCATGGCCGGAGCAAAGCGCACGGTCCCCGAGGAACTCCAGCGCCTCATGCGCTACCTGCCCGAGTCCGAGCAGGACGAGCGGGCGCGCTTCCTCGCCGCCGCCGACGAGTTCGTCGGCGGCTCGGCCCCCGGTGACCTGAGGGCCTTCTCCCCGCTGACCAGGGTCAAGCTGTGGCTGGCCAAGGAGCACCGCCTGGACGACCTGGAGACGGTCATCCGGTACGAGCGGGACAACCCGCAGGCCCACCTGGTGCGGGGACGCCTGTCGCCCTCGGTCGAGGTGCCCGGCATCGCGCCGTCGTCCCTGCCCAGGGAGGTCACCCGGCTCAAGAACTCCGAGATGCCGCTGGTCACCAAGCTGACCGACATGGCCTGGGTGGAGGGACGCCTGCGCCTGCGCGGGTACGCGTACGTGCGCAACGTGCCCGTGGAGTCGGCGCCGCGCGTCCCCGCGATGGCGTGGCTGACCGACACCGCCTCGCGCCGGCGCGTCGTGGTCCGCATGGCCCCGCGGCACGAGCCGCGCGCCACGGCCGACTCCAAGCAGGCGCTGCACTGCTACGACTGGGCCGGGTTCGAGCTGTTCGTCGACCCCGCCAAGCTGCGCGGGAGCCAGGGCTGGAAGCCCTCGACGTGGTCGCTGACCCTCGGCGTGTGGGCCTCCGGCAGGCCGCACAGGGCGGGGCTGGTCCCCGGCGACATCGGCCCCGCCGGACACCAGCACGCCCACCGCCTGGACGCGTCCACCCGCTGGGTGAGCGCGTTCCGCAAGAAGCGGCTGGAGTTCGAGATCCAGTCCGTCGAGGCCGAACTCGTCGGCCACTCCCTCGACGCCGACCTGCTCAGCCTCGGGCTGCGCGGCCCGGCCGAGCGTCCCGTGGAGGGCCTCGTGCTCTCCCACGGCCCGGCCAAGGAGCCGGTCGAACGCGAGTACAGGGCCGAGGCGGACGGCCCCGACGGGCGCCGCCGCGTCACCGTGCCCCTCGCCGACCTCTCCGTGGCGGACACGGAGGAGACCCGTGAGCTGCGCGCCCACGCGGTCGTCGGCGGGCGCCGGGTGCCGGTCGTCGTCGCCGAGGGCGTGCTCTCACAGGCGCACCCGACCGACGGCGGCCGCGAGATCTCGGTGGGCGTCACCGCCGTGGACACCCTCGTCCTGCACGACCGCCTCCGCCAGCCCGTCGTGGACGCGATGGAGTGGGTGGAGGGCGACCTGGTGCTGTCCGGCTCCTACACGGGCCCGGACCGGGACCGCGTGATGGTGCTGCGCCACGGAGAGCGGTTCGAGGAGGTCCCCGTCCCGGTGGAGGTCGCCGACGGGCGCTTCCGGGCGGTGATCGACCCCGAGCACCACGACTCCCACGGCGACACCCTGCCGCTGCGCAAGGGCCGGTGGTACATGTCGTTCCGCTCCGTCCGGGACTGGGACGACTCCAACGACGTACCGGTGAAGATCCGGCACGACCTGGTGCCGCGACTGCCCCTGGTCCACCAGGGGGCCAAGCGCTCCTACTCCGTGGACCACCGGTTCCACGACCGCCTGTTCCTGTCCCCCGCCAGTCCGCTCGACGACTCCGAGAAGGGCGCCTACCGGCAGAGGGTCCTGCGCGAGGCGTTCACCGCGGAGCAGAAGGCGCTGCCCCTGCGCGCGGCGGTGTTCTACAACAGCTTCGGCGGCAAGCAGTTCTCGGACTCGCCGCGGGCCGTGTACGAGGAGCTGGTGCGCCGCGGCGTGGAGGTCGACCACCTGTGGTCGGTCGACGACCAGCAGGTGTCCCTGCCGCCGGGCGTCGTGCCCGTGGAGTGGCACAGCCGCGAGTGGTACGAGGCGCTGGCCCGGAGCCGGTACGTCGTCACGAACGTCGGCATCGGCGACTGGTTCGTCCGGCGCGAGGGGCAGACCGTGGTGCAGACCTGGCACGGCACCCCGCTCAAGAAGATCGGCGCCGACCTGCTCGGCACGCCGAAGGCCAACCGGGCCTACATCGCGAGCCTGCCGCACCGGTCCCGCCAGTGGGACTTCCTGGTCTCGCCGAACTCGTTCACCACGCCCATCATGCGCGGCGCGTTCCGCTGCGAGACGGAGATCCTGGAGGCGGGCTACCCGCGCAACGACGTCTTCCACGCCCCCGACCGCGAGGAACGCGCCGAGCGGACCCGCAAACTCCTCGGCATCCCCGAGGGCAAGAAGGTGGTCCTCTACGCCCCGACCTGGCGCGACGACCAGCGCTACGGCGGGACCCGCTTCAAGCTCGACCTCCGGATCGACCTGGAGGCGGCGCAGCGCGAGCTCGCCGAGGACCACGTGCTGCTGTTCCGCAAGCACCCGAAGGTGCTGGACAGCATCCCGGGCGCGGGGCAGGGGTTCGTGTGGGACGTGTCCAAGTACCCGGACATCGCCGACCTGTACCTGATCACGGACGTGCTGATCACCGACTACTCGTCGGTGTTCTTCGACTTCGCCCACTCCGGCAAACCGATGCTGTTCTTCACCTACGACCTGGAGCACTACCGGGACACCCTGCGCGGGTTCTACTTCGACCTGACCGCGCGGGCCCCGGGGCCGCTGATCAAGACCTCGGACGAGCTCATCGGCTCCATCCGGGACATCGGGTCCGTCACCGAGGAGTACGCGCAGCAGTACGAGGCGTTCGTCCGCGACTTCTGCCACCCCTCCGACGGCCGTGCCACACAGCGGGTGGTCGACCGCATGCTGGGCGGCGGCGAGGGCTAGGACGTGTTCTCCGCCCCCGGGCGCCGGGTCCTCCCGGAGCCCGGGGGCGGAGCCGTGCGCCCCGCCGCGGCGGAGGGGCGGAAAGGCGGATCGGGGCCGGGCACGCCCGGCGCACCGTCCGCCGCCGTGTGATCCGGGGCACCCGCCCCCCGGCGCGAGGCTACGCGTCAACACTGATTCCGTCTCGACTCGACAACAGGGTCCGCCCGGGAGGCGGGCCGCCCGCGGCGCCCGCCGATACTGGACCCGCAGGGTTTCCCGGGCGCCGTCGGCGCCCCGGCGCCGCGTCCGGCTCCCGCCCCCGGCGGCGCCGGGCCCGGTCCTCCCGCGACCGCGCTCCCGGAGCACGGCCCGGCCGCTGCCCCTGGCCCACCCCTGTCGAGTCCCGAGGCTGATCCGCACCCGTGCCCCTTCCCGCCCCCTTCCGCCCCGAGCCCTCCCCCGCCCGCGTCGAACCGGGGCGGCGGCGCTCCGACATCGAGGGGCTGCGCGCCGTCGCGGCGCTGCTGATCGCCGTCTACCACATCTGGTTCGGCACGGTCTCCGGAGGCGTCGACGTCTTCCTCCTGCTCACCGGGTTCCTCGTCACCGGCTCGCTGGTCCGGTCGGTGGAGCGCGACGGGCGGATCGCCTTCGGGGCGTTCTGGGCCAGGCTGGTCGAGCGGCTCTTCCCGGCGGGGGCGGTGGTGCTCGCGGCCGTGCTGGCGGGCGCGTACCTGATCCTGCCGCGTTCGCGGTGGACGGGGGTCATCGCGGAGGTACAGGCCTCGGCGCTGTACTTCGGCAACTGGCGCCTGGCCCTGGACTCGGTCGACTACATGGCGGAGAACGCGTCCGCGAGCCCCGTGCAGCACTTCTGGTCGCTGGCGGTGCAGGGGCAGTTCTACCTGCTGTGGCCGCTCCTGATCGCGGCGGCCGGCCTGCTCGCGGCGCGGCTGGGCCGGAACGTGCGCGCGGTCGCGCTGCCCGCGGTGGGCGCGGTGCTGGCGGTGTCGTTCGCGTACTCGCTGTGGATCACCGCCGCCGAGCCCGTGTGGGCCTACTTCGACACCGGGGCGCGGTTGTGGGAACCGGCCCTGGGGGGCGTGCTCGCGCTGGTCGTCCACCGGGTGCGCCTGCCCCGGAGGCTGCGGACCGCCGCGGGATGGCTGGGGCTGGCCGCGCTGGCCGCCTGCGGGGTGGTGGTCGGCGACGCGCTCCCCTACCCCGGTTTCGCGTCCCTGTGGCCGGTGTGCGCCGCGGTCCTGGTCGTCCTGGCGGGCACGGGCGGGGACGGCGCCCCGCTGTCGGCGACCCGCCTGCTGGGACTGCGCCCGCTCACCTGGTTGGGCGGCCACGCCTACACGCTGTTCCTGTGGCACTGGCCCGTGCTGGTGTTCCACCTGGAGGTCACCGGCCAGGACCGCCCGACACCGGCGGGCGGCCTGCTCGTGCTGGGCGTCTCGTTCGCGGCCGCCGTGGCCACGAGCCGGGTGGTGGACGGGGGCGTGGGCCGGCTCACCCGTACGCGGAGCGCCCCGTCGTGGTCGCTGGCCGCGGGCGTCCTGTTCGTCGTCCCCGTGCTGGCCGCGGGCCTGCTGTGGGGCGGGTCCATCGAGCACGACCGCAGGCTGCGCCTGGAGCTGAGCTCCGACCCGCTGGCCTACCCGGGCGCCGCGGTGCACCTGGACCCCGAGCTGAGGGCGAACCTGCCCGCGCTGCCGGTGTACCCGGACACGACCACGGTCGTACGGGACACCATCGACCAGACCTCCGAGTGCAACTCCCTGCTCCCGGACACGGAGATGCGCAGGTGCGTGTTCGGCGACCCCGGGGCGGACTACACACTGGTGCTGACCGGCAGCTCGCACGCCCGGCACTGGTTCCAGGCCCTGCGCCCCATCGCCGAGCGGCACGGGTGGCGGCTGGTGGTGATGACCAAGAACGCCTGCCAGTTCAGCGCGGAGCCGCAGACCTACCGGGGCGAGCCCTTCGCGGAGTGCACCGTCTGGAACGACCGGGTGATGGACGAGATCGCGACGCTGCGGCCCGATGCCGTGTTCGCCCTGGGATCGCTGACCCGGGCGGGAGAGGGCGCCTCCGAGCACGTGCCGGACGGTTTCGTGGAGCGGTGGCGGCAGCTGGAAGACCTGGGCGCGGACGTGGTCGCGGTCCGCGACACCCCCCGTTTCGGGTTCGACGTGGCCGAGTGCGTCGACCGCCACGGCGCCGGGCGCTGCACGGAGGACCAGTCCCGCTCGATGGCGCTCTCCTCCCCCTTCGAGGACCTGGAGGAGGTGCCGGGCAACACGCGGTTCCTGGACATGACCGACTACCTGTGCGAGGAGGGCCGGTGCCGCGGGGTCATCGGCAACCAGCTGGTGTACTACGACTCCGACCACTTCTCCTACGCGTTCTCGACGTCGCTCGCGGTGGTCCTGGAACCGCACCTGCTCGACGCCCTCGTGGACGCCCCTGCGGACGGGGGCTCCCTCGCCGAGGCGGCGGGCCACCCGCTCGTGCCCGTCGGCTCCTCCGGGGAGGAGGCGGACGGGCCACCGCGTACCGGCCCCACGGGAAGCGGCGGGGAGGGGCCCTGACGGTCGCGCCCCGGTGGCGTGGACCGGACCCTCCCCCGCGCGGCGGTCCCCGCGTCCTCCAGGCGGCCGTGCGCGCCCGCCGGGCGCGGTGCGGCGTCCGGGGCCGGCCCTGCGTCCGGGACAGGGACACCGGGGCCGGGCGGGGGCCTGGCGGCGTCCGGGGCCGGGCCCCGTCCGGCCCCCGGGCGCGGACGACGGCGGCGGCCGCCCCCGGGAGGGGACGGCCGCCGCACGCGGAGCCGGAGGCGCCGGGCGGCGCTACTCGCCCTTCCACACGGGGGCGCGCTTCTCGGCGAACGCCGCCGCCCCCTCCATCGCGTCCCGGCTGGCGAACACGGGGCCCGCCAGCTCGTTCTGCCTCTCCCACATCTCGGCGGAGGACCAGTCGTCCGAGGAGGCGATGATCTCCTTGGACACCCTCACCGCCAGCGGGCCGTTGGGGGTGATCCGCGCCGCCAGGGCGCGGGCCCCCTCCAGTGCCCCGCCGCTCACGGTGACCTGGTTGACCAGGCCCAGCTCGGCCAGCCGGGGGGCGCCGACGAAGTCGCCGGTGAGGGCGAACTCCATGGCGATGTTGCGCGGGATCCGGTGGTGCAGGCGCAGCAGCCCGCCCGCACCGGCGACCAGGCCGCGCTTGGCCTCGGGGATCCCGAACTGGGCGTCCTCGGCGGCCACGACCAGGTCGCAGGCGAGGACCGCCTCGAACCCGCCCGCGAGGGCGTAGCCCTCGACGGCGGCGATCAGCGGCTTGCTCGGACCGCGCTCGGCGAACCCGCCGAATCCGCGCCCCTCCACCAGGGGGACCTCGCCCTTCATGAAGGCCTTGAGGTCCATCCCCGCGCAGAAGGTGCCGCCCGCGCCGGTGATGATGCCGACGCTCAGGTCCTTGCGTGCGTCCAGGTCGTCGAGGGCTTCGGCGACCTGGGCGGCGACCGCGGCGTTGACCGCGTTCCTGGCCCCGGGCCGGTTGATGGTGATGACGGCGACGCCGTCCTCGGCCGTGTAGAGAACCTCGTCGGACACGGTGTCCCCCTACTTCGGCGGCATGCGGAGCGCGCCGTCGATGCGGACGACCTCTCCGTTGACGTAGCTGATCTCCAGCAGGGCGCGCGCCAGCTTCCCGAACTCCGCGGCGGTGCCGAGGCGCTTGGGGAAGGGGACCGGCGCGGCCAGACGGGCCTTGAACTCCTCCGAGGCGGGGCCCTCCCCGTAGATGGGGGTCTCCAGGATGCCGGGGGCGATCGTGTTGACCGTGATGCCGACCGCGGCGAGGTCGCGGGCCGCGGGGAGGGTCATGCCGATGACGCCGCCCTTGGAGGAGGAGTAGGCGATCTGGCCGATCTGGCCCTCGATGCCCGCGAGGGAGGCGGTGTTCACGATCGAGCCGCGCTCGCCGTCCTCGTTGAGCGGCTCGGTCTTGGCGATCTCGGCCGCGGACAGGCGCAGCACGTTGAAGGTGCCGATGAGGTTGACCTGGATGACCTTCTGGTAGCTGTCCAGGTCGTGGGGGGTTCCGTGGCGGTCGACGGTACGGGTCGCCCAGCCGATCCCGGCGCAGGAGACCGCGACGCGGAAGGGCCTGCCGGTGTCGACGGCGGCCTGGACCGCGGCCTTGACCTGGTCCTCCCGGGAGACGTCGGTGGAGACGAAGACCCCGCCGATCTCCTTGGCGACGGCCTCGCCGCGTTCGGCGTTGAGGTCGGCGACGACGACGGTGGCGCCCGCTGCCGCGAGCTCCTTGGCGGTGGCCTCGCCCAGGCCACTCGCGCCGCCCGAGACGAGGGCGGAGATTCCGTTCAGATCCATGGCCCGAACTCTACCGAGGATGCGACCCACGCACTAGAACCGGGTTCGGTTAATTGCGGACGACCTCTCCGGACCGGAGCCCGCACCGTCCCACCGGCCCCTTTCCCGCTCCGACGCACCTTGTCGTCACGGAGCGCTACCTTCCTGTCATGAGCAGAGCAACAGGATTACAGTGGGCTCAGGAATCGCCCCCGGAGGAATCGATGACCGCCGAGCCGCTCCCCGCCTGGTTCATGCCGCCGCCCGGTGGATGGACCGCCGATCACATGGACAACCTTCCCCCGGGGGTGCCCCGGATGGAACTCATCGACGGAGCGCTCGTCCTGCTTTCCCCCCAGACCCGGTTCCACAGTCAGGTCATGCGTCGGCTCGCCAATGCCTTGGAGGACTCGGCTCCCCCGAACGTCGAGGTCCTGCAAGAGATGACGATGAAACTCGGTAAGTACCAGAGGCCGGAACCCGACGTACTCCTCTACCGGTTCGAGAAGGGCGACGAGGAGCACCTCGACCGGTACCGGGCCACCCACGTACCGCCCGAGAACGTTCTCGTCGCCATCGAGATCGTGTCCGACGAGTCCCGGGACCGGGACCGCACCACAAAACCCCTCAAGTACGCACAGGCGGGCATTCCCCACTTCTGGAGGGTCGAGCACGAGGAGAACGGCCCGGCGATCCACGTCTACGAGCTCGACGGGACGAAGGACCCCCGCTACGTGCCGGTCACCATCGCACGGGAACGGCTCAAGCTGGACGTGCCCTTCCCGATCGACATCGACGTGAAGGCGCTGGCCCCCCGCTGACGGCTCAGCCCCGGTACGGCCCCCTCAAGCGCCGCTGGCGGCGCCTCTGGTGCCACCGGGGCAGTCCCTCCCGGGCGAGGTCGGCGGCGCCGATCAGCCCCGCCTCGTTCCCGAGGGCCGCCGCCGCGACCCGTGCGGTCGGCCGGTAGCCCCGTCCGGTGAGGTTGCGCTCGAACGCCGCACGCGCCGGTGCCAGCAGCAGCTCCCCCGCCTCGGACACGCCGCCGCCGATGATGAACAGCTCCGGGTCGAACGCCGCGGCCAGATTGGCCAGGCCGGTCCCCAGCCACTCCCCCGCGTCCTCCATGAGCTCCACGCACGCCCGGTCGCCCTTGCGCGCCAGCTCGCTCACCAGCGGACCGGTGATGAGCCGGGCGTCGCCCCCGACCGCCTGGTGCAGGGCCCTGGCCACAGGGGACTCCGCCGCCACCAGCTCCCGGGCCTCCCGGGTCACCGCGTTGCCGCTGGCGTACTGCTCCCAGCACCCGCGGTTGCCGCACTCGCACCGGTGGCCGCCCGGCACCACCGTCATGTGTCCGAACTCACCGGCCAGCCCGTACCGGCCGCGGTGCAGCCGACCGTCCAGCACCACCGCCCCGCCGATTCCCGTGCCGAGGTTGACCACCACGACGTGGTCCACGCCCTGGCCGGAACCGGCGCACACCTCCGCCCACGCGGAGGCGTTCGCGTCGTTCTCCACCACCACCGGCAGGCCCAGCCGCAGCGACAGGGCGTCGCGCAGCGGCTCCTTGCGCCACGACAGGTGCGGGGCGAACAGCACGTTCGCGCGCCGTTCGTCCACGAAGCCGGCCGCGCCCACCCCCACCGCGCGCACGGGGAACTCCCGGCGCAGCTCCTCCACCGCGGACACGATCGTGTCCTCCACCACCGCGGGGCTCTTGCTCCGCTCGGGCGTCTCCGTGCGCAGGCGGGCGAGGATGCGCCCGCCCGGCGTCACCACGCCCGCCGCGACCTTCGTGCCGCCGATGTCCACCCCGATCGTCAGGGCGTGCCCGTACCGCGTGTCCGCCATCGTGACCACTTCACCGGTTCCAGGGACCCGCGCCGGAGTGGCGGGTCCGCCACACAGGGGAACGCGCACCCGGGCGGCGTCGTGCCCGGGTGCGCGTTCGAGGGGTCGGGGCCGCGCCCCGGCGGGCCTTCGCGGAGCGAAGGCCCCTGGAACGCCCGGGCCGTGTCCCGCGGGTCGTTCCGGGCCCGCGGCGCGGGCGCCGGGCCCACCGGGAGCACCCGCGGACCACGTCCTAGCCCAGTGCGGAGCGGACCACCGCGGCCAGCCGCTCGGCCACCGCCGTCGCCTGCTCCTGCCCGGGAGCCTCCACCATCACCCTGACCTTGGGCTCGGTCCCGCTCGGACGGATCAGCACCCGGCCGGTCTCACCCAGCTCCGCCTCCGCGGCGCGTACGGCCGACCACAGCTCCTCGGAGTCCTTCACCCGGGACCTGTCCACGTCGGGGACGTTGATGAGCACCTGCGGCAGGCGGGTCATGACCTTGGCCAGCTCGGCCAGCCCCTGCCGGCGGTGGGCCATCGCCGCGAGGAGGTGCAGCCCGGTCAGCACGCCGTCGCCGGTCGTGGCGTGGTCCAGCAGGATCACGTGCCCGGACTGCTCGCCGCCCAGGCCGAAGCCGCCGCGCTTCATCTCCTCCAGCACGTAGCGGTCGCCCACCGCGGTCTCCACCACGGCGATGCCCTCCCGCTCCATCGCGAGCTTCAGCCCCAGGTTGGACATGACCGTCACCACGAGGGTGTCCTCGGCGAGCCTGCCCGCGTCCTTGGCCTCGGCGGCCAGGATGGCGAGGATCTGGTCGCCGTCGACCACGCGGCCGTCCGCGTCCACCGCCAGGCAGCGGTCGGCGTCGCCGTCGTTGGCGATGCCCGCGTCCGCGCCGTGCAGGAGCACGGCCTCCTGGAGCACCTCGAGGTGCGTGGAGCCGCAGCCCTCGTTGATGTTGTAGCCGTCCGGCCGGTCCCCGATGGTGACGACCTCGGCGCCCGCCCGGCGCAGGGCCTCGGGGGCGACCGCGGTGGAGGCGCCGTTGGCGCAGTCCACCACGACCTTGAGGCCCTTGAGGCTGTGCGGGACCGACGCGAGCACATGGGCGACGTAGCGCTCGGCCCCGTCGTCCGCCTCGCCGACCCGGCCGACCTGGTCGCCCACGGCGGGGGTCGAGGGCACGCCGAGCATGCCCTCGATCTCCTCCTCCAGGGCGTCCTCCAGCTTCTGGCCGCCCCGGGCGAAGAACTTGATGCCGTTGTCGGGGGCCGGGTTGTGGCTGGCGGAGAGCATCACGCCGAAGTCGGCGTCCAGCTCGCCGGTGAGGAAGGCCACGGCCGGCGTGGGGAGCACACCCACGCGGACCACGTCCACGCCGGTGCTCGCAAGGCCGGCGACCACGGCCGCCTCCAGGAATTCGCCGGAGGCGCGCGGGTCCCGGCCGACCACGGCCCTGGGTCTGCGCCCCGACCCGCTGTCCCGGGTCAGCACCCTCGCCGCGGCGATGGAGAGGTCCAGCGCCAGGGACGCGGTCAGGTCCCGACCGGCGACACCCCGTACACCATCTGTTCCGAACAGCCGAGCCACAGGCGACCAGCCCCTTTCGCAAACGGCGCCGCGTCCGGCGCCGGTGAAGTTCAGCGTGGCGCAAGCCACCGGAAAAACCAAAGACCCGCACGCCGCCCCCTGGAAACGGGAACGGCGTACGGGCCGAAGCTCAGCCGAGCAGGTGCCGGCGCATGAGCACTAACGCTTGGAGAACTGGGGAGCCTTGCGCGCCTTCTTGAGACCGGCCTTCTTCCGCTCCACCTCACGGGAGTCGCGGGTCAGGAAGCCGGCCTTCTTCAGGGTCGGGCGGTTGTTCTCCGGGTCCAGGGTCGCGAGCGCACGGGCGATGCCGTGGCGCAGCGCGCCGGCCTGGCCGCTGGTGCCGCCGCCGTCGAGACGGGCGAAGACGTCGTAGGCGCCGTCGAACCCGAGGGAGACGAACGGGTCCTTGATGGTCTGCTGGTGGACCTTGTCCGGGAAGTAGACCTCAAGGGGCTTGCCGTTGACCTTCCACTCGCCCGAACCGGGGGCGATGCGGACGCGGGCGACAGCCGACTTGCGGCGACCGGTACCGGCGCTGGGGCCGGAGGCGGTGGGGACGTAGGCGGCGACGGTCTCGTTGGACTCGCTGGTGTACTCGGAGGGGAACTCCTCCGGGTTGTCAGCGATCTCCTGCTCGACCTCTTCGATGCCGGTGGGCTCGACCACGGTTTTCCTCGTGCTCTCTGTAAAAGTCTGCGAACGCCTAGGCGGGCTGCTCGATCTTGGTGATGGCGAACGGAACCGGCTGCTGGGCCTGGTGCGGGTGCTCCGCGCCCGCGTACACCTTGAGCTTCTTGGCCATCTGGCGGCCGAGGGAGCCCTTGGGCAGCATGCCCTTGACGGCCTTCTCGATGGCGCGCTCGGGGTTGTTCTCCAGCAGGTCGACGTACGCCACGGAGCGCAGACCACCGGGGTAGCCGGAGTGCCGGTAGGCCTTCTTCTGCTCCAGCTTCTTACCGGTCAGGGCGACCTTGTCGGCGTTCACGACGATCACGAAGTCGCCGGTGTCGATGTGGGGCGCGTAGTACGGCTTGTGCTTGCCCCGAAGGAGCGTGGCAACCTGGCTCGCCATACGCCCGAGCACGAGATCGGTAGCGTCGACAACGTGCCACTGACGCTGGACATCGCTTGGTTTGGGGCTGTATGTGCGCACGATCGTTTGCCTTCGCTTCTTCAGTCGGCTGCCCCATCCCGAAGGTGGGAAGGGGGACTCGTATACACACCCGCGGTTGCGGGGTGTTTGGCCGGGTGTCCCATGCCAATCACAGGACTCTCCGATGGTGAGTGCGCAGACGATGGTGCGTGGATCGGCACCCGAATACGGGAGTTCGGGGCCCACGGCAACTCAACGCACAACGACGGGATATCCTACCTGGCCACCATAGCGCAGGTCAAAGCCAGCGACAGTGCGGACCGGCAGGACCACGCTCGGCGGGAAGCGCCGGCACGGGGTCACATCCGTGACCTCTCCGCCTTTTATTATGCCTTGTGCCGAGAGTGCTTCGTCCTGCGACCGTCCGCGCGTTGGCTACGCTTGCACCGAAAGGCCGGTCTCCGCCCGGAACGACGGGCGCCGACACGCACCCCAGGAGACGCCCGTCACGGACGCCGACCCCCCGGGAGCCGGTGCTGACGCCAGAGGGCGCACCAGGCCGTGAGCCCGGTCGACCGCGGCCCGGTTCCCATCCCCAGAGCCTTCGGAGACTCCCATCAGTACCCATCCGAACCAGCCACAGTACGGACCCGACGGGCGACCCCTCGGACCGGAGGCCGGTGACGGCCAGGACCTGCTCGGATCAGCGGCCCCCCACGCCGAGGGCCAGCATCCCACACCGGGGCCGCAGCAGCCGCACTCCGCGCCCGCGGGCGGCCGGCCGCCCCTCCCCCCGCAGCCCTCCCCCCCGCACGCGCGGCCCGGCGGCCCGCAGACCCCTCCCCCGTACCCGCAGAGCGGGCCCCAGCAGGGGTTCCACGGCGGCCAGGGCGACCCCGCGGGCCGCGGCGGCCCGAGCGGCCCCCAGGAGCCGCCCTACCCCGGCGGCCCCGTCGCCGCGCCCACGGGCGGCCGGCCCCCGATGCGCCCCGGACAGCCGCCGTACGGCGCTCCCACCGGCGGACACGTGCCTCCGCACGGAGGCCCCACCGGGGGCCAGGTCCCCCCGCACGGGGGCCCCACGGGCGGCGGTCCCGGCATGGGACATCTCACCCCGGGCGGTCCCCACCAGCCCCCCGGCCGGACGCTCCCCCCGGGCGCCCTCCCCCACGGCCAGGGCGCGCCGCCCCTCCCCCCGCACGTGCAGGGACGGCCCGGCCCGCCCCCCGGCGCCCCGGCGCCCGGACTGCCGCAGGCTCCCGGGCTGCCGCAGGCTCCCGGCACGCCCCAGGGGCCGCAGGATCCCCGAAGACAGCAGGGGCCCCAGCCGGACTTCCAGGTGACCGGGCAGCCGACGTACGGCGCCCCCACCGGCGGGCAGGTCCCCCCGCACGGGGGCCCCACGGGCGGCAGTCCGCGCCCGCTCCCCGGCGTGCCGTCCGGCGGCCAGGTCGGCGGCGCCCCCGCGCTGCCGCCGGGCGCGCTTCCGCCCGGCGCGGCCCCGAGCCCCCAGCAGGCCTTCCAGGCGCCGCCTCGCGGCCCGGGGGCCGGGGAGCCGGGTAGGGGCGACCCCGTGTTCCCCCCGGAGGCCATGGGGGCCACACAGAACATCCACGCCGTCCCCGCGGCGCCGGGCAGGCGCGACAACCGCCCCCTGTACCGGGACGAGGTCCCCGACGACGCCGGCGTCGACACGGCGCAGTTCGACGTCCGGGGGATCGACGACTACGAGGACTACGACGACTACGCGTCCGGTGACGACGGCTATGCGGACGCGCGCGCCGGAAAGCGCCGCCTCCTGATGATCGCCGGGTTCGCCGCGCTGCTGGTCGTCGCGGGCGGCGTGACGTTCCTCCTCGCCAGCGGCGGGGGGACGGAGTCCGGCGGGGCGAGCGCCTCCGCCGTCGCGGACGAGTCCGACGACCCGGGCGCGCTCGCGCCGGACGACCTCTTCCCCGAGACCCTGGACGTGGAGGGCGGCACGTTCACCCGTGTGGCCGTCGACGACATCGAGGACTGCTCCGCGGGCGCGCACGGCGACTACGGCCAGGTCCTCTCCGACAACGAGTGCCGCCAGCTGGTCCGCGCGTCCTACCTCAGCGAGGACGAGGCCCACGCGGTGACCATCGGGGTCGCGGCGTTGCCCTCGGACGAGGACGCCGCCGCCGCCATGGAGGCGCAGGACCTCGTGGGGGCGCAGTGGTTCGCCGGCCTCGCCGGCGAGGAGGGCACCCCCGCGGAGCGGCTCGGCCACGCGGGCGGGCACGGCAGCAGCGGCCAGTGGGGCCGCTACGTGCTCTTCGCCCTGGCCACCAACAGCGACGGCTCCGAGGAGGGCTCGGAGGAGAGCGAGTCCGCCACCGAGCTGCGCACCATCGGCGACGGCTTCCTCGACGAGGCGTTCGGCGCCCTCAGCGAGGACCGCGCCTGATCCGCCCGGGAACACGGGGAGGGGGCGCCCGGACCGGGCGCCCCCTCCGTCGTCCTCGGCCTCTCCGCCCCCGTCCACAGCCCGCGGAGCGGGCTTCCCCCGCCCACGGCCCGGCCCTACCGTGGAAAGCGGGGGGATCCCGGGGTCACACCGGCCCCGCTGCACCGCACCGGTCGCGCAGGCCCCACTGCCCCGCACAGGACGCGCAGGACGCCTGACGCGGCGCCCGGCCGCACCGGACGCCGCACGCCCTGACCGTCCCGGCGGCCCGGCCGCGCCGCCGGTCCCCGGCCGCCGCGCCCCGTGCCAGGCGCCCCGCGTCAGGCCGAGTGCCCCCGGCAGGGCAGCTCGCGCACCCGCCGGGTCGCCGAGGCCCGCGCCGCCAGCTCCTCGTCCCCGGGGTAGCGCACCTCCTCCAGGCTGAGCCCCTGCGGTCCCACCACGTGCACGGAGGAGTCGCGCACGGCCGCGCCGAGCACCGTCCCCGGCCAGTCCGCGTCCCGGCGCCCGTCGCCCACGGCCAGGAGCGCCCCCACGAGGGCGCGCACCATGTTGTGGCAGAAGGCGTCCGCCTGGATCGTCCCGCGCAGCAGGTGGGTGTCCACACGCGCCCACTCCAGGCGCAGCAGCTCCCGGACGGTCGTGGCGCCCTCCCGCTTCTTGCAGAAGGCCGCGAAGTCGTGCTCGCCGACCAGCCGCGCCGCTGCCTCGTTCATCCGCCCCTCGTCCAGCGGGCTCCTGTGCCACAGCACCGACCGGCGCAGCAGCGGGTCCACCCCGTGGGGGGCGTCGCTCACGTGGTACTCGTAGCGCCGGAACAGCGGGGAGAACCGCGCGTCGAACCCCGGTGGGGCCTTCCGGGCCCCGGTCACGCGCACGTCCTTGGGCAGGACCCCGGCGAGGCGGCGGAGCACCCTCTCCCCCTCGGCCTCCCAGGTGGCCGCCGGGATGTCGGCCTGCGCCACCTGCCCCCTGGCGTGCACCCCGGCGTCCGTGCGACCCGCGCAGGTCAGTGCCACGCGCGGCAGCCGCAGGACCCTCTCCAGGGCCGACTCCAGCTCGCCCTGCACCGTTCGGCGCCCGGGCTGCGCGGCCCACCCCGAGAAGTCCGTGCCGTCGTAGGCGATGTCCAGCCGGATCCTGACCGCCGGCTCGGCCCCGGACGCGTCGCCCGCGCCGGCCTCCGGGGGGCCGGCGGCGCCACCGGCCCCGGCGCCCCCTGGAACACCGGCGCGTCCCGGCTCCTCCGCCGCGGCGCCGCGCGGGGGCTCCCCCGCGGGCCCGGCCCCGGCCGTCGTCCCGTTCTCGTCCATCACACCCATCCGTTCAGGCCCACCGTCGGAGGGCGGCGCCCCAGGCGTCCGCCCTCCTGGAAAACACGAGTGCCCGACCCCCGGAGGGGTCGGGCACTCGGCGAGCGGTCGCACACACAGGTCCTGCCCGCGCGCGCCATCCGCCCTACTTGCTCTCGGCGCTCTTCTCGGCGGCCTCGTCGGTCTCGGCGACCTCTTCGGTCTCCGTGGCCGCGGTCTCCTCGGCGGGGGCCTCGACGGGCTCCTCGACCGGGGCGGCGGCCGGAGCGGCGGGGGCGTTCAGCGCCTCGACCAGCTCGATGACCGCCATGGGAGCGTTGTCGCCCTTGCGCGGACCGATCTTGGTGATCCGGGTGTAGCCACCGGGACGGTTCTCGAAGCGCGGGCCGATCTCGGTGAACAGCTCGTGCACCACGGACTTGTCCGTGATCTTGGTGAGAACCTGGCGACGGGCGTGCAGGTCACCGCGCTTGCCGAGGGTGATCAGCTTCTCGGCGTACGGGCGCAGACGCTTGGCCTTGGCCTCGGTGGTGCGAATGCGGCCGTGCTGGAACAGCGAGGTCGCGAGGTTCGCCAGGATGTGCCGCTCGTGAGCGGGCCCGGAACCCAGACGGGCGCCCTTGGTAGGCGTGGGCATGGTGTCGTTCTCCTAGTGATGCGATCCGCGGCCGCACTCGGCCGTGGACCATGTGGGCGACGAAGGTCGGTTAGTACTGCTCCGTCTCGACGAAGGACTCGCCCTCGTCGTCGTCGGAGCTGTAGGAGTCGGCCGCCGTGCTGGGGTCGAATCCGGGCGGGGAGTCCTTCAGGGACAGGCCCATGTCGATGAGCTTCTGCTTGACCTCGTCGATGGACTTCGCACCGAAGTTGCGGATGTCCAACAGGTCCTGCTCGGAGCGGGCGACCAGCTCACCAACGCTGTGGATGCCTTCCCGCTTGAGGCAGTTGTACGAGCGCACCGTCAGGTTGAGGTCCTCGATGGGCAGCGCCAGGTCCGCCGCGAGGGCGGCGTCCGTCGGCGACGGGCCCATGTCGATGCCCTCGGCGTCGACGTTGAGCTCGCGCGCCAGACCGAACAGCTCGACCAGGGTCTTGCCCGCGCTGGCGACCGCGTCACGGGGACGGATGGCCGGCTTGGTCTCGATGTCGACGATCAGGCGGTCGAAGTCGGTGCGCTGCTCGACACGGGTGGCCTCGACCTTGTAGGTCACACGCAGGACCGGCGAGTAGATGGAGTCGATCGGGATGCGACCGATCTCCTGGCCGGCCTGCTTGTTCTGCGTGGCCGAGACGTAGCCGCGGCCGCGCTCGACCGTCAGCTCCATCTCCAGCTTGCCCTTGCCGTTGAGCGTGGCGATGTGCAGCTCGGGGTTGTGCACCTCGACGCCGGCGGGCGGAGCGATGTCCGCCGCGGTGACGACGCCGGGGCCCTGCTTGCGCAGGTACATCAGCACGGGCTCGTCGTGCTCGGAGCTGACGACCAGGCCCTTGAGGTTGAGGATCATCTCCGTGACGTCCTCCTTGACACCGGGCACGGTGGTGAACTCGTGCTCGACGCCCTCGATGCGGATGCTGGTGACAGCCGCGCCGGGGATGGAGGACAGCAGGGTGCGCCGGAGCGAGTTGCCGATGGTGTAGCCGAAACCGGGCTCCAGCGGCTCGATGACAAACCTCGAGCGCAGGTCCGAGATGACTTCCTCGGCGAGCGTGGGACGCTGTGCGATCAACATGGTCCGTGTTTTCCCTTCCACATGGCCGACCGCTATATGACGGCCACCGGATGGACGTTCCGCCGGAACGGCGGTGTCCACTACTCGGATTACTACCCAGCCCGCGCGGGCCCCAGCGGGGACCGCGCGGGATCAAGCACGGCACGGTGCCCTGCCGGCCGGGGCCGCGGGCACGCGCTGCCGATCAGACGCGGCGGCGCTTCGGCGGACGGCAGCCGTTGTGCGGAACCGGGGTGACGTCCTGGATGGAGCCCACCTCGAGGCCGGTCGCCTGGAGCGAGCGGATGGCGGTCTCCCGACCGGAGCCCGGGCCCTTCACGAAGACGTCCACCTTGCGGACGCCGTGCTCCTGCGCGCGACGGGCAGCGGCCTCGGCGGCCATCTGCGCGGCGTACGGCGTCGACTTGCGCGAGCCCTTGAAGCCCACCTGTCCGGAGCTTGCCCACGCGATCACGGCACCGGTCGGGTCGGTGATGCTCACGATCGTGTTGTTGAACGTGCTCTTGATGTGAGCGTGTCCGTGGACAATGTTCTTCTTTTCCTTGCGGCGCACCTTGCGCGCGGCACCCTGACGGCCCTTAGGCGGCATTAGCGAAACTCCCAGAGATCATCGGTCCGTTGCTGTTCTCGGACGCGGTCGACAGTCCGAGCGGACTACTTCTTACCGGCCTTCTTCTTACCGGCCACGGTCTTCTTCTTGCCCTTGCGGGTACGCGCGTTGGTCTGCGTGCGCTGACCGCGGACCGGGAGCCCGCGACGGTGGCGGACGCCCTGGTAGCTACCGATCTCCATCTTGCGACGGATGTCGCCCTGCACCTCGCGGCGCAGGTCGCCCTCGACCTGGTAGTTCGCGCCGATCCACTCGCGCAGCTTGACCAGGTCCTCTTCGGACAGCTGGTGGACGCGCGTGTTGCCGTCGACGCCGGTCTGCTTCAGGGTCTCGAGCGCGCGGGTGCGGCCGATCCCGAAGATGTACGTGAGAGCGATCTCCACCCGCTTGTCGCGAGGGAGGTCAACGCCTTCAATACGTGCCATGTGGGCGAGACTCCATATCCATGCCCCGGAGGTCTGCCCCGTTCCACCCTCTCGTCGCCCAATCGACGAGGCCCCGGCCTCCGACCGGGGGTTGTCCCCGGGCCTCGTCGGCGCCGGGAATCGGAACAGGTTTTCGTTTGTACTGCGCCCGGGAGGGAAGTCCTTCCCTTGCCGGGTTGTCGCGGTTCAGAAGCCGCGGCGAGCTGCGGGGGCTGTTAGCCCTGACGCTGCTTGTGCCGCGGGTCCGAGCAAATGACCATGATCCGACGGTTGCGACGGATCACGCGGCACTTCGCGCAGATCTTCTTCACGCTCGGCTTGACCTTCATGGTGACTCCGAACTCATCACATCACTCATCCTGGGCCGTGCGGCCCACGACGGGCTACTTGTAGCGGTAAACGATGCGCCCGCGCGTGAGGTCGTACGGGCTCAGCTCCACGACGACACGGTCGTCGGGGAGAATACGGATGTAGTTCATCCGCATCTTGCCGCTGATGTGGGCAAGAACCTGGTGCCCGTTGTCGAGCTCTACCTTGAACATAGCGTTGGGTAGGGACTCGACAACGGAACCCTCGATCTCGATGGCGCCGTCTTTCTTTGCCATGTCCTCCACGCCTCGCTCATCGATTGGTTGATCAGGACAGTCCCGACGCGACCCCAGTGGCCTCGCACAACGCGACGGCCCCGGCGACACCGTACGGGCCGGATGTCGTCGACGCCAGGACACACTGGTAGTTCAGGTCAACTGCAAGGGCGTACGTCGATGGGAAGACGTGGCACAAAGAAGGCAGACTGACCCAACAGCCCGCGTATGGGCAGTGACAGTCTATCGCCTTCGGGCAAGTGCTTCTGACCGGCGGGCAGAGAACCCTATACCGTCGCCCCCGCAGGGGGAACCGGCGCCGCTCCGCGCCCCGGGCCGCGTTCGGGGGCGCCCCCGACAACGCCTCCGGTGGCCGCTTTCTTCCCCGTGCGGCGTCCCTGGCCGGGCGGACGGGGCCGGCGCCGGGGAGGGCCGGACCGCGACCGCCCGGAGGCCGGCCTACGGCGAGTGGTCGCCGCCGGGGTGGCTGCGCTGCGAGGCCAGGACCCCGAAGGTCACCACGCTCATCACGATGCCCCACGGCCCCAGCACCCACAGGAACCACGGGTAGTTGTAGTCGGTGGTGAGGAAGAGGATCAGCCAGATCACGAAGCACAGGACGTTGACCCCGGCGTACAGGATCCACGGCACCATCAGCGCCGGGTCCCGCATGCTGATCGGCGGCGCGATCAGGGGCTCCTCCTGGAGGGGGGACGCCCCGTGCAGGTCCGCCAGATCGCGCTCGGGCAGGTCGCGGGTGACCGTGGCCAGCTCGTCCGCCGTCCGGGACTTGTAGACGCGGCCGAGCCGGTCGGTGAACTCCTCGTGGTCGAGCCGGCCCTGCGCGAAGTGCGTCTGGAGGAGCTGCGCGACACGGTCGCGCTCGGAGTCGGACGTTCGTATCGACGGCACCGGGTCGGACACTGCGCGCACCTCGATCTTCACCCGTGAGTGGTCGCGTCCCGCGCGCGGTGCGCGTGGGGCGGGGCCGCTACCAGGTTGGCTGGACGAACCCCATATGAGTGATTTTATCGCGGTTGGACTCACGAGCGGTCAGGACCACGGGGCCCTCTGCGGTCACCGCGACCGTGTGCTCGAAGTGCGCCGCCCTCTTGCCGTCCTTCGTGACCACCGTCCAGCCGTCGTCCAGCTGGAGCACGTCCTGGCGGCCCAGGGTGGTCATCGGCTCGATCGCCAGGCACATGCCCTCGACGAGCTTCAGCCCGCGGCCCCGCTTGCCGTAGTTGAGGACGTGCGGGTCCATGTGCATCTCGGTGCCGATGCCGTGGCCGCCGTACTCGCGGACGTTGCCGTAGCCGCCGTTCGCGGAGATGTGGCCGCCGATCGCGAAGCCGATGTCGCCCAGGCGGTTGCCCGGCCGCATCTGCGCGATCCCCTGCCACATGGACTCCTCGCAGACCTCCATCATGCGGAGGTCCTCGGGCCGGCCCTCGCCCACGGCGACGGTGATCGCCGAGTCCCCGTGCCAGCCGTCCAGGATGGCGCCGCAGTCGATGGAGACGATGTCGCCCTCGGCCAGCACCCGCTCGGCGCTGGGGATGCCGTGGACGACCTCCTCGTTGACCGAGGCGCAGATGGACCCGGGGAAGCCGTGGTAGCCCTTGAAGGACGGCACGGCGCCCGCGTCGCGGATGACCTTCTCCGCCACGGAGTCGAGGTCCAGTGTGGACACTCCGGGCCGCACAGCGGCCCGGAGGGTGTCCAGGGCGCGGGCCACGACCTGGCCCGCCGCCCTCATCTTGGCGATCTGTTCCGGCGTCTTGATCTGCACGTCCGGCTCCGCCTTCCGAAACATCAGGAACTGGCCTCTCGGGCCTGCTCCTCGATCGCGGCCTTGGCCCGGGCCGTCACCGCGGCCACGGAGCCCGTGGCGGCGATGGTCGCCAGCAGCCCCTCGCGCTCGTAGAACTCCACCAGCGGCGCGGTCTGCTCGCGGTAGACCTTCAGGCGGTGCCTGATGGTCTCCTCGCGGTCGTCCTCGCGCTGGTACAGCGCGGCGCCCTCGTGGTCGCACACGCCCTCGGACTTCGGGGCGTCGTACTCCACGTGGTACACGCGGCCGCACTCGGGGCACGAGCGGCGCCCCGAGAGGCGCTTGACGACCTCGTCCTCGTCCACCCTCAGCTCCAGGACCACGTCCAGGTGCGTCTTCAGGTCGGCCAGGATGCCCTTGAGCGTCTCGGCCTGCGGGACGTTGCGGGGGAAGCCGTCGAGCAGGAAGCCCACAGCGGCGTCGTCCTGCGCCAGTCGGTCCTTGACCATGGCGTTCGTGACCTCGTCGGGGACGAGGTCGCCACGGTCCATGTACTCCCTGGCCTTCTTGCCAAGCTCCGTGCCACCGCTGACGTTGGCCCGGAAGATGTCACCGGTGGACACCTTCGGGATCGACAGCTCCGACGCGAGGATCTGGGCCTGGGTGCCCTTGCCGGCCCCAGGCGGCCCCACCAATACTGCTCGCATTTATCGCAGAAAACCTTCGTAGTTCCTCTGCTGGAGGTGACTCTCGATCTGCTTCACCGTGTCCAGCCCGACACCGACCATGATCAGGATGCTCGTCCCGCCGAAGGGGAAGTTCGCGTTGGCGCCGGTGGCGCCGAGCGCGACCATCGGGAGAAGAGCGATCACACCCAGGTACAGGGATCCGGGGGTCGTCAGCCTCGTCAGGACGTAGTCGAGGTACTCGGCGGTCGGACGCCCCGGTCGGATACCCGGGATGAACCCACCGTACTTCTTCATGTTGTCGGCGACTTCAGTGGGGTTGAACGTAATCGCCACGTAGAAGAACGCGAACCCGATGATCATGACGAAGAAGGTCGCCAGGTACACGGGGTGCGTGCCGGACAGGAAGTAGGTCTGGATGAAGGTCACCACGGGGTTCGTGGAGTCCTGGCCGACCAGTCCGACGACCAGCTGCGGGAGGTACAGCAGCGAGGAGGCGAAGATCACGGGGATGATGCCCGCCTGGTTGACCTTCAGCGGGATGTAGGTCGAGCTTCCGCCGTACATGCGGCGTCCCACCATGCGCTTGGCGTACTGCACCGGGATGCGGCGCTGTGCCTGCTCCATGAAGACCACCGCGGCCACGAGCACGAGGCCCGCGATGCAGATGAGGGTGAAGACCCAGATGGAGCGCTCCTCGAAGAGCCCCATGATGGAGGACGGGAACATCGCGATGACCTGGGTGAAGATCAGGAGCGACATGCCGTTGCCCACGCCGCGCTCGGTGATCAGCTCGCCGAACCACATGACGATGGCGGTGCCGGCGGTCATCACGAAGACGATCGTCACCAGGGTCAGGATGTCCTGGTTGGGCATGTAGGTGCTGACCGGGATGGCCCCCTGGAACAGGGCGCCCGTCCTGGCCATGGCGACGATGCTGGTGGCCTGCAGGACCGCGAGCATCAGCGTGAGGTAGCGGGTGTATTGGGTGATCTTGCTCTGCCCCGACTGGCCCTCCTTCTTGAGGGCCTCCAGGCGGGGGATCACCACCGTGAGCAGGTTGATGATGATGCTCGCGGTGATGTACGGCATGACCCCGAGCGCCAACACCGCCAGTTGCAACAGCGCGCCGCCGCTGAACAGGTTCACGAGCGCGTACACACCGCTCTGGTCTGCGGCGGTGACCGCCTCCATCTGCTCCCGGATCGCCGCGGAGTCGATCCCCGGAGCGGGAATCACCGACCCCAGACGGAAGATCGTCAGGATGAACAGTGTGAACAGCAGCTTGTTACGCAGGTCGGGCGTGCGGAATGCACGGACGAACGCACCTAGCACGTCTCCTCCTGCGCGGCTTCGGCGGCGGAACGGGTTCCAGACATCGCGGCCGATCCTGAATCGTCGTAGAACGTCAGCAGCGGGCAGTCGCCCGTTGCTCGGAAGTATTCACAGTACGTCAAGCGGGGAGCTCAAACAGATGGAACTGTAACAGCCATCACGCGGCAGTTGCGGTCGTGAGTCATAACGATCACTTCTCACAACACACGGGGGCGCCCGCCGGCCGGTCTTTCACTGACCTGCCGGGCGGACGCCCCCAGTTGCGCATTTCGGGGTAGACCCCTACAGCTCGGTGACGGAGCCACCGGCAGCGGCGATCTTCTCCTTCGCCGAGGCGGAGAACGCGTTCGCGCTCACCTGCACGGCGACGGTGATCTCACCGGTGCCCAGAACCTTGACGAGCTGGTTCTTGCGAACCGCGCCCTTGGCGACCAGGGCCTCGACGGTGACCTCGCCACCCTCGGGGAACAGCTCGCTCAGCTTGTCCAGGTTGACGACCTGGTAGGTCGTCTTGAACCGCGCGTTGCTGAAGCCCTTGAGCTTCGGCACCCGGCGGATGAGGGGCATCTGCCCGCCCTCGAAGCCGGGACGGACGGTGTTACGAGCCTTGGTGCCCTTGGTGCCCCGGCCCGCGGTCTTGCCCTTGGACGCCTCGCCGCGGCCCTTGCGGGTCTTGGCCTTGTTGGCGCCCGGGGCGGGCCGCAGGTGGTGCAGCTTGAGCAGCTCGTCGGGGTTGTAGTCGCTCATTCGGCAACCTCCTCGACAGAGACGAGGTGCGCGACGATCGTGATCTGCCCGCGAACCTCAGGGCGGTCCTCACGGACGGTGGACTTGCCGATCCGGCCCAGGCCGAGCGACTGGAGAGCAGCGTGCTGCTTCACCTTGCCGCCGATCTTGGAGCGGGTCTGCGTGATCTTGAGCTTGGCCATGGTCAGGCTCCTGCCTTCGCCTCAGCACGAGCACGCAGCATGGCGGCCGGGGCGACGTCCTCGATCGGCAGGCCACGGCGGGCGGCGATCTCCTCGGGCTGGTTGAGCCCCTTGAGAGCCGCCACGGTGGCGTGCACGATGTTCAGCGGGTTGGACGACCCGAGCGACTTGCTCAGGATGTCGTGGATGCCGGCGCACTCCAGCACGGCGCGCACGGGGCCGCCGGCGATGACGCCGGTACCCGGAGCGGCCGGACGGAGCAGGACGACGCCAGCGGCGTCCTCGCCCTGGACCCGGTGCACGATGGTGCCCTGGATGCGGGGGACGCGGAAGAAGTTCTTCTTCGCCTCCTCGACACCCTTGGCGATCGCGGCCGGAACTTCCTTGGCCTTGCCGTAACCGACACCGACCATCCCGTTGCCGTCACCGACGACGACGAGAGCGGTGAAGGAGAAGCGACGGCCGCCCTTGACGACCTTCGCGACCCGGTTGATGGTCACGACCTTCTCGATGTAGGAGACACCCTTGTCTGCGGCGCCGCCGCGGCGATCGTCACGGCGATCACGCCGCTCGCCACCGGCGCCGCGCCGCGGTGCTGCAGCCATCAGTGGTTCCTCTTCTCGTGGTTGATCTTGCCCAGTACAGAGGTCATCGCTAGAACTCCAGCCCGCCCTCGCGCGCCGCGTCGGCGAGCTTGGCGATACGGCCGGCGTACTGGTTGCCGCCGCGGTCGAACACCACGGCGGAGACCCCAGCGGCCTTGGCGCGCTCAGCGATGAGCTGACCGACCTTGGCGGACTTGTCGGACTTGGTGCCCTCGGCACCGCGCAGGTCGGCCTCGACGCTGGAGGCGGCGACCAGGGTGTGACCCCTGGTGTCGTCGATGACCTGCGCGACGATGTGCTTGGAGGACCGGAACACGGCCAGACGCGGACGCTCGGCGGTGCCCACGACCTTCTTGCGGACGCGGAACTGGCGGCGCGCACGGGAGGTCGCGCTCTTGGAGGTCCGCTTGCGCACGGTGATACCCATGGCTACTTACCAGCCTTTCCGGCCTTGCGGCGGATGTGCTCGCCCTGGTACCGCACGCCCTTGGCCTTGTACGGGTCCGGCTTGCGCAGGCTGCGGATGTTCGCGGCGACCTGGCCCACCAGCTGCTTGTCGATGCCCTCCACGTGGAGGATCGTCGGCTTCTCCACGCGGAAGGTGATGCCCTGCGGGGGCTCGACCACGACGGGGTGGCTGTAGCCCAGCGAGAACTCCAGGTTGGAGCCGCGGGCCTGGACGCGGTAACCCACGCCGTGGATCTCCAGCGTCTTCGTGTAGCCCTTGGAGACACCCTCGGTGAGGTTCGCGACCAGTGCACGGGTCAGACCGTGCAGCGACCGGTTCTCCGGCTTGTCGTCGGGACGCGCAACCGTGACGACCCCGTCCTCGAAGGAGACGGTGATCGGCTCGGCGACGGTGTGCTTCAGTTCGCCCTTCGGCCCCTTGACAGTGACGTCTTGCCCGTTAATCGTGACTTCGACGCCCTTGGGGACCGAGAGCGGCAGTCGACCGATTCGCGACATGCTTCAGTCTCTCCCTCTACCAGACGTAGGCGAGGACTTCGCCGCCCACGCCGCGCTTCTTGGCCTGCTTGTCAGTCATCAGGCCACCGGACGTCGAAATGATCGCCACACCGAGGCCACCCAGCACGCGCGGGAGGTTCTCCTTCTTGGCGTACACCCGCAGACCGGGCTTGGAGACCCGGCGGATGCCCGCGATCGAACGCTCTCGGGTGGGGCCGTACTTCAGGTCCAGGACGAGGCTCTTGCCCACAGGGGCCTCCTCGGTCCGGTGGCCCTGAATGAAGCCCTCCTGCTGGAGGATCTCGGCGATGTGCGCCTTGATCTTGGAATACGGCATCGCCACGGTGTCGTGGTAAGCCGAATTCGCGTTACGCAGACGCGTGAGCATGTCTGCGATCGGGTCGGTCATCGTCATGGCCGACTGGCCCTTCCTCACCGCGGTTTCCGAGTGCGGGCTTTCCCAGAGCCTGCCCTCCCACGGGTCTCCCCGTGGAGGTGCACAAACGGACCTACGGCGTGGTCGTGGGCACCGCTGTCCCTCGCGGGACTGCCGTGCCCTGATGGTTGGATGTTGCTGGACCGCTGACCGCGTCGGGCGGTCACGGACACTTGTCGAGCCACCAAGGGGGTGGCGGTTCGGGGGGCCGAACCCAGTGCGCCCTCCTCAGGGAGTGAGCGCCTGGTCGGCCCCGCCGGAAACTACCAGCTCGACTTGGTGATACCGGGCAGCTCGCCGCGGTGCGCCATCTCGCGGAAGCAGATGCGGCAGAGGCCGAACTTCCGGTAGACGGCGCGCGGACGGCCGCACCGAGAGCATCGAGTATACGCGCGGACGCTGAACTTCGGCTTCCGCTGCGCCTTGGCGATCAGGGACTTCTTAGCCATGTGTGCTTACCCCTCAGGCTTCCTTGAACGGGAAACCGAGCCGCTTGAGCAGGCTGCGGCCCTGTTCGTCGGTCGTGGCCGTGGTGACAACCGTGATGTCCATCCCACGCTGCCGGTCGACCTTGTCCGGGTCCACCTCGTGGAACATGACCTGCTCGGTCAGACCGAAGGTGTAGTTGCCGTTCCCGTCGAACTGCTTCGGGGAAAGGCCGCGGAAGTCCCGGATACGGGGCAGAGCCAGCGAGAGCAGCCGGTCGAGGAACTCCCACATCCGGTCGCCGCGCAGCGTGACGCTGGCGCCGATCGGCTGGCCCTCGCGCAGCTTGAACTGCGCGATGGAGTTCTTGGCCCGGTTGATCCGAGGCTTCTGGCCGGTGATCGCCGAGATGTCGGCGATCGCGCCCTGGATCAGCTTCGCGTCACGAGCCGCCTCGCCGACACCCATGTTGACCACGATCTTCGTGAGACCGGGGACCTGCATGATGTTGGCGATGTCGTGCTCCTCCTTGAGGGCAGCGACGATCTCGTTACGGTACTTCTCCTTGAGCCGCGGCATCGGAGGGGCCGTGATGTCGTTGGTAACCGTCATCAGATGTCCTTACCGGTGCGACGGGAGACGCGAACCTTGGTTCCGTCGTCCTCGAAGCGGTAGCCGACCCGGGAGGGCTTGCCGTCCTCGGCGAGCGCGATGTTGCTCACGTGGATCGGGGCCTCCTTCGTGACGACCTCGCCCTGCTGGCCGCCCGCCGGGTTCGCCTTCCTGTGCTTCTTGACCAGGTTGACGCCCTCGACGACGACACGGTCTTCCTTCGGCAGGGCCTTGACGACCTTGCCGGTGGCACCCTTGTCCTTGCCGGCGAGGACGATGACCTCGTCGCCAGTTTTGATCTTCATCGCTCAGAGCACCTCCGGCGCCAGCGAAATGATGCGCATGTACTTCTTGTCACGCAGCTCGCGGCCCACCGGGCCGAAGATGCGGGTGCCTCGCGGGTCCCCACCGTCCTTGATGAGCACGGCAGCGTTCTCATCGAAGCGGATGTAGGAGCCGTCGGGCCGGCGGCGCTCCTTGACGGTGCGCACGACAACGGCCTTGACGACGTCGCCCTTCTTGACTCCAGCGCCAGGCAGGGCGTCCTTCACCGTGGCGACGATCGTGTCGCCGATCCCGGCGTAGCGCCGACCCGAGCCACCGAGAACACGGATGGTGAGGATCTCCTTGGCACCCGTGTTGTCGGCGACCTTGAGTCGCGACTCCTGCTGAATCACGTCTGCTCCTGATGTGATGCGTGCGGTCCACTGCCGCACGGCTAGGTGGTCTCACCCCTCGCGCTGGCGGCCGACAACGCGTGTCGGCCGCCAAACGCAGGCTGGGGTTACTTAGCCTTCTCCAGGATCTCCACGACGCGCCAACGCTTCGTCGCGGAGAGCGGCCGGGTCTCCATCACTCGGACCCGGTCGCCGACGCCACAGGAGTTCGCCTCGTCGTGCGCCTTGTACTTGGTCGTCCTACGGATGACCTTGCCGTACATGGCGTGCTTGATGCGGTCCTCGACCTCGACAACGACGGTCTTGTCCATCTTGTCGCTGACGACGTAGCCCTCGCGCACCTTGCGGTAGTTGCGGGTCGCGGTCTGGTTCTCACTCATTCGGCTGCTTCCTTCGTCTCCTCAGCCGACTCACCAGACAGCGGGGCGATGCCCAGCTCGTGCTCACGCATGACCGTGTAGATCCGCGCGATCTCGCGCTTGACGGTACGCAGCCGGCTGTGGTTGTCGAGCTGGCCGGTGGCGGCCTGGAAGCGGAGGTTGAAGAGCTCTTCCTTGGCTTCCTTGAGCTTGGCGACCAGGTCCTCGACGGACTGGTCCCGGAGCTCATGGGCAGTCACGGACTTCGCCATCACTCCCCCTCCCGCTTAACAAACTTGCACTTCATCGGGAGCTTGTGCATGGCACGGCGCATCGCCTCCTTGGCGATGTCCTCGGGCACGCCCGACAGCTCGAACATCACGCGACCGGGCTTGACCGGCGCGACCCACCACTCGGGTGAACCCTTACCGGAGCCCATGCGGACCTCGGCGGGCTTCTTCGTCAGCGGACGGTCCGGGAAGATGTTGATCCACACCTTGCCGCCACGCTTGATGTGACGCGTCATAGCGATACGAGCGGACTCGATCTGACGGTTGGTGACGTAGGCCGACTCCAGAGCCTGGATGCCGTACTCGCCGAAAGTGACCGTCGTTCCACCCTTGGCCTTACCGCGCAGATCCGGGTGGTGCTGCTTGCGGTACTTGACCTTACGAGGAATAAGCACTGGTCAGCTCCCCTCGGGCTTCGCGGACTCGGCCGGAGCCTTGGCCTCGGTGTTCTGCGGCTGACCGCCGCCGGCACCACCACGACGACGACGCTGCGGGCGCTCGCGGCGCTGACCGCCGCCACCGCCGCCACCGCCACCGGCGGAACGCTGGGCGGCCTGGGCCGCCTCGCGCTCGGCGCGGGTCGCGGGTGCGTCACCCTTGTAGATCCACACCTTGACGCCGATGCGGCCGAACGTCGTACGGGCCTCGAAGAAGCCGTAGTCGATGTCGGCGCGGAGCGTGTGCAGCGGGACCCGGCCCTCGCGGTAGAACTCCGAGCGGGACATCTCAGCCCCGCCCAGGCGTCCGCCGCACTGGATACGGATGCCCTTGGCACCGCTCTTCATCGCGCTCTGCATCGCCTTGCGCATCGCGCGGCGGAAGGCCACACGGCTGCTCAGCTGCTCGGCGACGCCCTGGGCGACGAGCTGCGCGTCGACCTCGGGGTTCTTGACCTCGAAGACGTTGAGCTGAACCTGCTTGGCGGTCAGCTTCTCCAGGTCGGTCCGGATTCGATCGGCCTCGACGCCGCGGCGGCCGATGACGATGCCCGGCCGGGCGGTGTAGACGTCCACGCGGACACGGTCACGGGTGCGCTCGATCTCGACCTTGGAGATGCCCGCGCGCTCCATGCCGCGGGTCAGCATCCGACGGATCGCAACGTCTTCCTTGACGTAGTCCTTGTAGGACTTGTCGGCGTACCAGCGGCTCTTGAAGTCGGTGGTGATGCCGAGGCGGAACCCGTGCGGGTTTACCTTCTGCCCCACTATCGGGTCCTTTCCTTCGTCTTGGACGAGGCGCCCGAGCGCTCAGCGACGACCACGGTGATGTGGCTCGTACGCTTGGTCACCCGGAAGGCGCGGCCGAAGCCTCGCGGTCGAATGCGCTTCAGGGTCGGACCCTCGTCCACCCATGCGCCCTCGACCACCAGCGTCTCGCGGTCCAGCTTGTCGTTGTGCTCAGCGTTGGCGATGGCACTAGCCAGCACCTTGCCAACAGGCTCGCTCGCCGACTGGGGCGCGAACCGGAGCACCGCCTGTGCCTCGTCAGCGGGCAACCCGCGAATAAGGTCCACCACCCGGCGGGCCTTCCGGGGCGTAACACGGACGAACCGTGCCTGTGCCCTCGTTCCCATCGCTTTTCCCTCGCTCACGGAAATTCATCTCCACTCACCGTGGAGAAATGGTTCTTTCTCCTGCTGCAACCGCTAACGGCGGCTACGGCGGTCTTCCTTGACGTGGCTACGGAAAGTACGCGTGGGAGCGAACTCACCGAGCTTGTGGCCGACCATCGACTCGGACACGAACACGGGGACGTGCTTGCGGCCATCGTGGACGGCGATCGTGTGACCGATCATCTCCGGGACGATCATGGACCGCCGGGACCACGTCTTGATGACGTTCTTGGTCCCCTTCTCGTTCTGAACTTCCACCTTCTTGATGAGGTGGTCGTCGACGAAGGGACCCTTCTTAAGGCTACGTGGCATCAGACGTGCTCCTTACCGCTTCTTCTTACCGCTACGCCGACGCCGCACGATCAGCTTGTCGCTGGCCTTGTTCTTGGCCCGGGTCCGGCCTTCCTTCTTGCCCCAGGGGCTGACCGGGTGTCGTCCACCGGAGGTCTTGCCCTCACCACCACCGTGCGGGTGGTCGACCGGGTTCATCACGACACCGCGGACGGTCGGGCGCTTGCCCTTCCAGCGGTTACGACCGGCCTTGCCCCAGTTGATGTTGGACTGCTCGGCGTTGCCGACCTGACCAACGGTGGCACGGCAGGTGACCTCCACCATGCGCATCTCGCCGGAGGGCATACGCAGCGTGGCGTAACGGCCCTCCTTGGCGAGGAGCTGGATCTGGGAACCGGCGGAGCGGCCCAGCTTGGCGCCACCACCCGGCTTCAGCTCGACCGCGTGCACGAACGTACCCGTGGGGATGTTGCGCAGCGGGAGGCAGTTGCCGGGCTTGATGTCGGACTGGGGGCCGTTCTCGACCCTGTCGCCCTGCTTGAGACCGGCGGGTGCCAGGATGTAGCGCTTCTCACCGTCCACGTAGTGGAGCAGTGCGATGCGAGCGGTGCGGTTCGGGTCGTACTCGATGTGAGCGACCTTGGCCGGCACGCCGTCCTTGTCGTGACGACGGAAGTCGATCACGCGGTAGGCGCGCTTGTGGCCGCCGCCCTGGTGGCGGGTCGTGATCCGGCCGTGGCCGTTGCGCCCGCCCTTGGAGTGCAGAGGACGCACCAGGGACTTCTCCGGCTCCGAGCGCGTGATCTCGACGAAGTCGCTCACGCTGGAACCGCGACGACCCGGTGTCGTCGGCTTGTACTTACGAATGCCCATCTTCTTCGCGCATTCCTTTACGTGTTGCTTGGTGTGTAGCGGTCAGACCCGGAAAGGTCACCGACCGAAGATGTCGATCCGGTCGCCCTCGGCGAGGCCGACGATCGCGCGCTTCGTGTCAGGACGCTTCCCGAAACCGAAACGGGTCCGCTTGCGCTTGCCCTTCCGGTTGATCGTGTTCACGCTCGTGACCTTCACCTCGAAGATCTTCTCGATCGCGATCTTGATCTGGGTCTTGTTGGCGTCGGGCTTGACGATGAACGTGTACTTGTTCTCGTCCATGAGCCCGTAGCTCTTCTCGGAGATCACCGGCTCGATGATGATGTCCCGGTGGTCGGCGATCCTCACTGGTCGTCCTCCTCGGACTGAGCGGCCTTGGAGGCGCCGGCCGCGTGGGCCAGGAACTCGGCGTAGCCCGCCTCGGTGAAGACCACGTCGTCCGAGTAGAGGACGTCGTAGGTGTTCACCTGGTCCGCGTCGAGGATGTGCACCTCTTCGAGGTTGCGCAGGGCGCGCCGGTTGTGCTCGTCGTCGCGGGCCAGGACGACCAGGACCTTGTCGGACCCGGTGACCTGGCGGAGCGCCTTCAGAGCGTTCTGCGTGAGCTTGCTGTCCGCGTCCTCGGCCACGAAGTGGCTGATGACGTGGATACGGCCGTGCGTGGCCCGGTCGGAGAGGGCAGCGCGCAGGGCGGCGGCCTTCATCTTCTTCGGGGTCCGCTGGCTGTAGTCGCGCGGCTGCGGTCCGTGGACCGTGCCACCGCCGGTGTACTGCGGGGCGCGGATGGAGCCCTGGCGGGCCCGGCCGGTGCCCTTCTGGCGGTACGGCTTCTTGCCACCGCCGCGAACCTCGCCGCGGGTCTTGGTGGAGTGCGTGCCCTGGCGGCCCGCGGCCAGCTGGGCGTTCACGACCTGGTGCAGGAGCGGAATGCTGACCTGCTGGGCGAAGACGCTCTCCGGCAGCTCGACACTGCCCTGAGCGGCGCCCTCGGGGTTCTTGACCTCGATCTGGGCCATGGCTTACTTGTCCCCCTTCACAGCGGTGCGGACGAGCACCAGACCGCCGTTGGGACCGGGCACAGCACCCTTGACCAGGATGAGGCCCTTCTCCGCGTCCACGGAGTGAACGGTCAGGTTCTGGACGGTCTTGCGCACGTTGCCCATGCGCCCTGCCATCCGCATGCCCTTGAAAACGCGGCCGGGCGTGGCGCAGCCGCCGATGGAACCGGGCGAGCGGTGCTTGCGCTGGGTACCGTGCGAGGCGGAGAGGCCACGGAAGCCGTGACGCTTCATCACACCCGCGAAGCCCTTGCCCTTGCTCTTGCCCGTGACGTCGACCGTCTGGCCGCTCTCGAAGCTGTCCGCGGCGACCTCCTGGCCGAGCGTGTACTCGGAGGCGTCGGTGGTGCGGACCTCGACGTAGTGCCGGCGCGGGGTCAGGTCGTTCTTGCGCAGGTAGTCGCCGAGAGGCTTGTTCACCTTGCGCGGGTTGATCTGCCCGTAGCCCAGCTGGACGGCCGAGTAGCCGTCGGTGTCCGGAGTCCGGATGCGGCTCACGACGCACGGACCGGCCTTCAGAACCGTCACGGGCACCATTTTGCCCGTGTCGTCGAAGACCTGGGTCATGCCGAGCTTTTCGCCCAGAACTCCCTTGATCTGCTTGGTGGCCATGTCTGTGCGTCCTTAAAGCTTGATCTCGATGTCAACACCAGCCGGCAGGTCGAGTCGCATGAGCGAGTCGACCGTCTTCGGCGTGGGGTCGATGATGTCGATCAGCCGCTTGTGGGTGCGCATCTCGAAGTGCTCGCGCGAGTCCTTGTACTTGTGCGGCGATCGGATAACGCAGTAAACGTTCTTTTCCGTCGGCAGCGGCACCGGGCCCGCGACCTGTGCGCCAGTTCGCGTCACAGTCTCGACGATCTTGCGCGCCGAGCTGTCGATGACCTCGTGGTCATAGGCCTTTAGCCGAATGCGGATCTTCTGTCCCGCCATGTGGCCTGTTCGTCCTTCGCTTCAGTGTCCGTAACGGTGAGCTGTCCCGGTCACAGAAGCCCAGGCCTGACGGAATCCGCCGTGTGGCCGTGAGCCCCTATTCCCTTGAGAAACCGCAACAGGGCTTGCCCCTGCGGTGCGTCACCGTCACAGTGCCCGATGACGTCTTGTGTGTGGGTGGGTGGGCCGTGCGGACACGGCCCGCCCACCACGCCGGGGGCGGCTCCTCAGGGGGCCGCCCCCGGCATGCGTACTACTTGAGGATCTTCGTGACGCGACCGGCGCCCACGGTACGGCCACCCTCGCGGATGGCGAACCGCAGACCGTCTTCCATGGCGACCGGCTGGATCAGGTTGACGGTCATCTCGGTGTTGTCACCGGGCATGACCATCTCCGTGCCCTCCGGCAGCGTCACGACGCCCGTGACGTCCGTGGTGCGGAAGTAGAACTGCGGACGGTAGTTGTTGAAGAACGGCGTGTGGCGCCCGCCCTCGTCCTTGGACAGGATGACGACGTTGGCCTCGAACTCCGTGTGCGGGGTGGTCGTGCCCGGCTTGATCACGACCTGGCCGCGCTCGACGTCCTCGCGCTTGATGCCGCGCAGGAGCAGCCCGACGTTGTCGCCGGCCTGGCCCTGGTCGAGCAGCTTGCGGAACATCTCGACACCGGTGACGGTGGTCGTCTGCTTCTCGTCCTTGATACCGACGATGTCGACGGTCTCGTTGACGTTGACGATGCCGCGCTCGATACGACCGGTGACGACGGTGCCGCGACCGGTGATCGAGAAGACGTCCTCGATGGGCATGAGGAACGGCTTGTCGGTGTCACGCTCGGGCTCGGGGATGTAGGTGTCCACGGTGCCCATGAGCTCCAGGACGGTCTTGCCCCACTCCTCGTCGCCCTCCAGCGCCTTGAGCGCGGAGACCTTGGTGACGGGAACGTCGTCGCCGGGGAACTCGTACTCGCTGAGGAGCTCACGGACCTCGAGCTCGACGAGCTCGAAGATCTCCTCGTCGTCCACCATGTCGGACTTGTTCAGGGCCACGACGATGTAGGGCACGCCGACCTGGCGGGCCAGGAGCACGTGCTCCTTGGTCTGCGGCATCGGGCCGTCGGTGGCGGCCACGACCAGGATCGCGCCGTCCATCTGCGCCGCACCCGTGATCATGTTCTTCACGTAGTCGGCGTGGCCGGGGCAGTCGACGTGGGCGTAGTGACGCGCCTCGGTCTGGTACTCGACGTGGGCGACGGAGATCGTGATACCGCGCTCGCGCTCCTCGGGAGCGTTGTCGATGTCCTCGAACGGCGTGAACGGGTTCAGGTCCGGGTACGCGTCGTGCAGCACCTTGGTGATGGCCGCGGTCAGCGTGGTCTTGCCGTGGTCGATGTGACCGATGGTGCCGATGTTGACGTGCGGCTTAGTCCGCTCGAACTTTGCTTTCGCCACTGGATGTCTCCTAGACGTACAGAGCTATCTGGTGCTCGCCCCCCGCGTGGACGGGGAGCGGGCTGGTTACGTGTTCGCGGCTACTCGCCGCGAACCTTCGCCACAATTTCTTGGGCGACAGCGGACGGAACCTCCGCGTAGGAGTCGAACACCATCGAGTAGTTGGCGCGACCCTGGGTACGGCTGCGCAGGTCACCCACGTAGCCGAACATTTCGGAGAGGGGCACCTGGGCCTTGACGATCCGGACGCCGGAACGCTCGTCCATGGACTGGATCTGTCCACGACGGGAGTTCAGGTCGCCGATCACGTCACCCATGTACTCCTCAGGGGTGGTGACCTCCACTGCCATGACCGGCTCGAGAAGAGTCGGCTTGGCGAGCTTGACGGCCTCCTTGAAGGCCATCGAACCCGCGGTCTTGAAGGCCATCTCCGAGGAGTCGACCTCGTGGTACTGACCGTCCTGGAGCGTCACCTTGACGCCGACGAGCGGGTAGTGCGCGAGCACACCCAGTTCGGCGGCCTCCTGGGCACCGGCGTCGACCGACGGGATGTACTCCCGCGGGATACGGCCACCGGTGACCGCGTTGACGAACTCGTAGCCGGAGGCGTCGCCGCTCTCGACGACGAGGGGCTCGACGTCGATCTTGACCTTGGCGAACTGGCCCGACCCACCGGTCTGCTTCTTGTGGGTGTAGACGTGGCCTTCGACCTTCTTGCGAATGGTCTCTCGGTAGGCCACCTGGGGCTTGCCGATGTTCGCGTCGACCTTGAACTCGTCGCGCATGCGGTTGACGAGGACCTCGAGGTGCAGCTCGCCCATACCGGAGATGATGGTCTGGCCGGTCTGGTCGTCCGTGGCGACCTGGAACGAGGGGTCCTCGTCCGCGAGGCGCTGGATCGCGATGCCCAGCTTCTCCTGGTCGCTCTTGGTCTTGGGCTCGATGGCCACCTCGATGACCGGAGCCGGGAACGTCATGGACTCCAGGACGATCGGAGCCGACTGGTCGCACAGCGTCTCGCCGGTCGTGGTGTCCTTCAGACCCATGACCGCGACGATGTCGCCCGCGCCGGCCTCGCCGATCTCCTCACGCTTGTTGGAGTGCATGCGGTAGATCTTGCCGATCCGCTCCTTGCGGCCCTTGAGACTGTTCAGCACCTGGGTGCCGGTCTCGAGGACGCCGGAGTAGATGCGCACGTAGGTCAGCTTGCCCAGGTGCGGGTCGCTCATGATCTTGAAGACCAGGGCGGACATCGGCTCGTCGACGCTCGGCTTGCGGGCGAGCTTGGTCTCCTCGGTCTCGTCCTTGGGGTCGTGGCCCTCGATGGCGTCCACGTCCAGGGGCGAGGGGAGGTAAGCGGTGACCGCGTCGAGCAGGGGCTGGACGCCCTTGTTCTTGAACGCGGTGCCGCACACGATCGGGATCGCGGTACCGGCGATGGTCGCGCGGCGGATCGCCGGAACCACCTGCTCCAGGGTGGGCTCCTGCCCCTCCAGGTACAGCTCCATGATCTCGTCGTCGGCCTCGGCGAGCACCTCGATGAACTTCTCGCGGGCCTCGCGGGCGGCGTCGGCGTGGGTCTCGGGGATGTCGATCGTGTCGTACATCTCGCCGAGCGCGGCCTCGTCGTTCCAGACGTAGGCCTTCATGCGGACCAGGTCGACGACGCCCTTGAAGTCGCTCTCGGCGCCGATGGGCAGCTGGATCGGCATGGCGTTCGCGCCGAGGCGCTCACGGAACATGTCGACGCAGCGCTGGAACTCGGCGCCGATCTTGTCCATCTTGTTGACGAAGCAGATACGCGGAACGCCATAGCGGTCAGCCTGACGCCAGACCTGCTCGGACTGGGGCTCGACGCCTTCCTTGGCGTCGAACACCGCGACGGCACCGTCGAGGACACGCAGCGACCGCTCGACCTCGACCGTGAAGTCGACGTGGCCGGGCGTGTCGATGATGTTGATGGTGTGGTCGTCCCAGTGGGTGGTGGTAGCAGCCGAGGTAATGGTGATACCCCGCTCCTGCTCCTCCTTCATCCAGTCCATCGTGGCGGCGCCATCGTGGACCTCACCCACCTTGTGGGTCACACCGGTGTAGTAGAGGATCCGCTCAGTCGTGGTGGTCTTGCCCGCGTCGATGTGGGCCATAATCCCGATGTTGCGGACCTTGGCCAGGTCAAGCGCAGTCTTAGCAGCCATGAGGCTCGTCTTCCCTCGGTCTCAAGGAATCGAATCGCCGCGGGGTTACCAGCGGTAGTGGGCGAAGGCCTTGTTCGACTCGGCCATCTTGTGCGTGTCCTCACGCTTCTTGACGGCCGCGCCGAGACCGTTGCTGGCGTCGACCAGCTCGTTCATCAGACGCTCGGTCATGGTCTTCTCACGGCGCTGACGCGCGTAGGAGACCAGCCAGCGCAGGGCCAGCGTGGTGGACCGGGAGGCGCGAACCTCGACCGGCACCTGGTAGGTCGCGCCACCGACACGGCGGCTGCGGACCTCGAGCGCGGGCTTGACGTTGTCCAGGGCGCGCTTCAGAACGACGAGCGGGTCCTGGCTGGTCTTCTCGCGAGCGCCTTCGAGGGCGTCGTAGACGACGCTCTGGGCGATGGAGCGCTTGCCGTCGAGCAGCACCTTGTTGATCAGTGCGGTGACGAGCGGCGAGCCGTAGACCGGGTCGGTGATGAGCTGGCGCTTCGGCGCCGGGCCCTTGCGCGGCATCTTTACTTCTCCTTCTTGGCGCCGTAGTGGCTACGCGCCTGCTTGCGGCCCCGGACACCCTGGGTGTCGAGCGAGCCGCGGACAATTCGGTAGCGGACGCCCGGCAGGTCCTTCACACGACCACCGCGAACGAGCACGATGCTGTGCTCCTGGAGGTTGTGACCAATGCCGGGGATGTAGGCCGTGACCTCGATGCCGCTGCTCAGCTTGACGCGAGCGACCTTACGCAGAGCGGAGTTCGGCTTCTTCGGCGTAGTGGTGTAGACACGCGTGCACACACCACGACGCTGCGGACTCCCCTTCAGCGCCGGGGTCTTGTTCTTTGCGACCTTGTCCTGTCGGCCCTTGCGGACCAGCTGCTGGATGGTGGGCACCGCGTCTCCGTCTTCCTCGTGACCTACGCCGGTTCTCGTAGCCGATATCGCTATTGACCTGCTGAATTTCCCGAACCTCCCCGACCCCCGTGGTCGGGCGTGTCGCGCTGGTTGTCGCGCACGGCAAAAAACCGATCACACCCGGCCGGAGGCCGATCATGGGAGGGGGTTCACCTGCGCGGCGCGCCTTACGTCCTCAACTGGTGGGACCGAGGCGCCGCACACGCACGTGTGACCCGTCGACTCACGGGCACAATCACACAGGCTACCGTTTACCGTCTGGGCGGTCAAAACGGCGTGCGACATGGCGAGAATCATGGAACCGGTTCTCGCGTAGCCGTGGGTCACCGCCAGTCTACGCGCTCCCGGAGTCGTTTCGCCCCGGGTTCCCCCGGAGACCGTCGGCGGGCGGCCCGGGCATGCGGCCGCTCCCCCGGAACATTGTCCTGGAGGAGCGGCCGCGGCGCTACAGGACCAGCCAGATGGCGACGGAGATCACCGTCACCAGGATGCCGACCACCGCGAACACCGTGCCGACGGTGATCAGTCCGAGGCCGTCGAGCTCCCCGCGCGAGGCGCGGATCGCCTTCTTGGCCTTGGGCCCCGTGATCAGGAGCGCCAGCAGAGCTGTGACCAGACCGATGCCGGGGAGCAGCGAGGCGATGCCCAGCCACAGGGTGACGGTCGCCCCCTTCTCCGTGTCCGGCAGGAAGTCGATGCTGTCGTAGCCGGGGTACGGGTCGCCGGGCTCCCCGCCCAGGGGACGGTCCACGAAGCCGGGGAACTCCTCGGCGATGGGGTCCTTGCGGCGCCTGCGGGAGGCCGGGGCCTCCGGCATGCCGTAGTCCGCCGGGGTGAAGCCGTCGTCGTACTCGCTCTCCCCCGCCGGCTCCGGCTCGTCGTGGTCCCAGGTGTCCTCGGGGATGCTCGGCGCCTCGAAGACCTGGGTGGCGCCGTCGGGGACGCCGTCCTCCCCGGGACCGCCCCGGCGCACCGGGCCGTCGTCGTACCCCTCGTCGTCGTACCCCTCGTCCGCGAACGCCTCGTCCGCGAACGCCTCGTCCGCGTATCCCTCGGCCTCCCGGGAGCGGGCGCGCGACTGCATGTCCGCGATGGCCGCCAGGGGGTCCTCAGCGGACGGCGCGCCGCCGGTCCGCTCCCCGCCCGGGGCCCCGTCGCGCAGCCGGTCGTCGTCCGCCCAGGCCGAGGGGGCGTCCCCGTCCGTGCCGTCGTCTCCCCAGGTCCCGGTGTCGGAGGACCTGGCGGACTCGCGCCGGCGCTCCTCCGCCTCCCGGACGATGTCGGGGAGGCGGGGGTCGTTGCGGTCGAACGCCCAGGTGTTGCCGCTCCCCGACCCGAACTCGCCCGGGTCGGGGGCCGGGGCGGGAGCGGGGGCGGGCGGTGACAATTCGTCGTCGTAGCCGTCGGTCCACGACTCGTCGGTCCCCGCGCCGGACCACGCGTCGGCGGTCTCCCTGGCGGGCGCCCAGGAGTCCAGGCCGCCGGTGTCGGCCGCGGACCCGCGACCGCCGTTCCGCGGCCCTGCGGCGGCGTCACGGTCCTCTCCTGCGGCGGCGCCGCGGTCGGCGGCCGGCCCCCAGGAGTCCGAGCCGAGTTCGTCGTCGTCCCACGAGCGGCCGTCGGCGGCACGGCCGCCGGAGGGCGCCCCGTGGGCCTCGTGGCGGGGAGCCGCGTCCCAGGAGTCGTGCTCCGGTCCCGCCGTGCCGTCCGAGGGGGCGTCGGCGCCCCACGCGGACGGTCGGCGGTCGTCGGACAGCTCGTCGTCCCAGAGCGGGGCCGCGGGGGCCGTGTCGCCGACGGGGGACCGGCCGCCCGGTCCCTCGGGGCCCTGCCGGTCCTCGGGGCCTGCGCCCCAGGCGGTGGCGCCCCGGTCCTCGTCCCAGGCGCGGTCCGCGCCGCCGACGGGGCCGTACCCGGAGGGCGCGTCGTCCCAGGGGCGGTCCCCGTTCGCGGGGGCTCCGGTGTCCCAGGGGCGGTCCCCGGCGTCGGCCGGGGGCGTCCAGGGGGCGTCCGCGCCGCCGGACGGCCCGTCGTCCCACGGGCGCGCGTCGCCCGTCCCGGGGCCGGTCACGGGCGCGTCTGCGCCGGAGGGGGCGGAACCGCCCACCGGGCCGTCCGCGCCCCACGGGTCCCGGAGGGGCTCACCGATCCCGCCGAGGGCGGGGTCCGGCTCCCACGACCGCGTGTCGGCCGGGGGCTGCGGGGTCCAGGCGTCGGCTCCCCGGGAGGGGGACCACGCCTCGCGGCCGTCCTCCACCTCGGGGGCCTCGTCCCACGGGCGCGCGTCGGTCGCCGCGGGGCCGGTCACGGGCGCGTCTGCGCCGGAGGGGGCGGAACCGCCCACCGGGACGTCCGGGGACCAGCGGTCCTGCTCCCGGTCCTCCGAGCGGCCCACCGGGCCGTCCGCGCCCCACGGGTCCCCTGCGGGGGCCGCGGGGGCGTCCGGGGTCCACGCGTCCCGCGCGTACACGTCGGGTCCGCCCGCCGGGGCGCCGGCGTCCCACGCGGCGGGACCGCGCGCGCCCTCGGGGTCCCACGCCGGGGAACCCTCCGTACGGTTCCCCGGGGCCTCGCGGCCGTGCCCGCCCGCGGGTGCTTCGTCCCACGGGCGCGCGTCGTCCGACGGCTCCGGGGTCCGTGCGTCGGCGTCGCGGGCCGGGGCCCACGCCTCGGGACCGCCGTCGCCGAGACCGTCCCCGGGGACGTCGGTACGCCACGCGTCCTGCCCGCGGGTGTCGGAGCGGTCTGCCGGTGCATCGCTCCAGGCGTCCCGCGCGTACACGTCGGGTCCGCCCGCCGGGGCGCCGGCGTCCCACGCGGCGGGACCGCGCGCGCCCTCGGGGTCCCACGCCGGGGAACCCTCGGGCCGGGCCGCGGGGGCGTCCCAGGCGGACGGGTCGTGCGACCCGTCGAGGGGCGCCTCGCTCCTCCAGGCGTCGGAGGCGCGGTCGGGCGACGCGTACCCGGTGTCCGGGAAGCCCTCCCCTCCCCGTGGGCCCGGTGCGGGCGCCTCCGGCTCGTCCCGGCCCGCGGTCCAGGCGTCACCGGGACCGGCCGGCGCCTCGGCGCCGCCCGCCGCCGGGTCGGTCCGGGGCGCGGCCCAGGAGTCCATGCGGCCGGCCGGTTCCTCGCCCGGGTCCTCGGAGGGCAGGGGAACCTCGGCGCTGGCCGCGACGCTGGGCAGGCTCGGTTCCTCCGGTTCCCCCGGCACCCGGGTCAGCGGCTGGTACGCCGACTGCCCCGCCCCCGGGTAGGAGATCGGGTGCGAGGCGCCGGACGGCGGACCGCCGAGCGCCTCCGGGTACGGCTCGACCAGGGCCGGGCGCGACGCGCTCAGCCCCGTGTAGCCGCCGCTGTCGGGGAACACCGTCTCGGCGCCCTCGTCGGCTTCCTCACCCTCGAGCGGGTCCTGGTACTCCGACTGCGTGCGGTAGCGGTTCTCGCTCGGCTTGAACCAGTCCCCCGCACCGGAGTCCCGTCCGCCCCCGTGTTCAGTCATGCCTCTCCCGCCAGCGCAGTAGCGCCGTCTCCCCGTCCGCCGTGCGCGGACCCTCTACGCCGAACGGCGGCGGCACCACTCCCGGTCGGGAGTGGCTGGCCGCCGCCGTCAGTTCAAACCGCTCTTACCGGTTGTACGGCCCGAAGTCGTACTCCTCCAGCGGGACGGCCTCGCCGGACCCCTGACCGAAGGTGTACTCGCTCGGCTCCTCGTACCCGGAGACCGAGTACATCGAGGCCTTCGCCTCCTCGGTGGGCTCCACCCGGATGTTGCGGTACTGCGGAATACCGGTACCGGCCGGGATGAGCTTACCGATGATGACGTTCTCCTTGAGGCCGAGCAGCGGGTCGCTCTTGCCGTGGATGGCGTTCTCGGTGAGCACCCGGGTGGTCTCCTGGAAGGAGGCCGCCGACAGCCAGGACTCCGTGGCCAGCGAGGCCTTGGTGATCCCGAGCAGCACCGGGCGTCCGGCCGCGGGCTGTCCGCCCTCGGAGACGACGCGGCGGTTGATCCGCTCGAACTTCGGACGCTCGACCATCTCGCCGGGCAGGAGCTCGGTGTCGCCCGACTCCAGGATGTTCACCCGCTTGAGCATCTGGCGGACGATGATCTCGATGTGCTTGTCGTGGATGGACACACCCTGCGACTTGTACACCTCCTGGACCTCCGACACGAGGTGCTGCTGCACCGCGCGCGGGCCCTGGATGCGAAGAACCTCGTGCGGGTTGATCGCACCCTGGATCAGCTGCTGGCCGACCGTGACGTGGTCGCCGTCGCTGACGAGGAGCTGCGCACGCATCGGGACCGGGTAGGCGATCTCGTCCGTGCCGTCGTCGGGGATGACGACGATCTTGCGGCTCTTCTCGGTGTCGTCGATCCGGATCCGGCCCTCCATCTCGGAGATCGGGGCCACACCCTTGGGGATGCGGGCCTCGAAGAGCTCCTGGACACGGGGCAGACCGTGCGTGATGTCCTGACCCGCGGAACCGCCCATGTGGAAGGTACGCATGGTCAGCTGGGTGCCGGGCTCACCGATGGACTGCGCCGCGATGATGCCGATCGCCTCGCCGACGTCCACCGGCTTGCCGGTCGCCATGGAGCGGCCGTAGCAGGTGGTGCAGACGCCGATCTTGGCCTCGCAGGTCAGCGACGAGCGGATGCGCACGCGGGTGAAACCGGCCGCGATCAGCTTGTCGATGTTCTGCTCGGAGGTGTCGCTGAGCGCGGGCAGGACGAGCTTGCCGTCCGGCCCCGTCACGTCCTCGGAGAGGGTGCGGCCGAAACCGGTGTTCTCGACGTTGTGCTTGCGCACGACGGCGCCGGCGGCGTTCTTCTCACCGATCTCGTGCCAGATCGAACGGTCCGTGCCGCAGTCGATCTCGCGGACGATGACGTCCTGCGCGACGTCCACCAGACGACGGGTCAGGTAACCCGAGTCGGCGGTGCGCAGGGCGGTGTCCGCCAGGCCCTTGCGCTGGCCGTGCGTGGAGATGAAGTACTCCAGCACCGACAGGCCCTCGCGGTAGGAGGACTTGATCGGACGCGGGATCGTCTCACCCTTGGTGTTGGAGACCAGGCCGCGGATACCCGCGATCTGGCGCACCTGCATCGGGTTGCCTCGGGCGCCGGACTGGACCATCATCCACACCGGGTTGTCGGCGGGGAAGTTGTCCTCCATGTTCTGCGCGACCTCGGCGGTGGCCTGGGTCCACACCTCGGTGAGCTCCTGGCGGCGCTCGTCGTCGGTGATGAGACCGCGGTCGTACTCGCGCTGGATCTTGTCTGCCTTGCGCTCGTACCCCTCGAGGATCTCCGTCTTGCGCGGAGGCGCGACGACGTCCTCGATGCCGATGGTCAGGCCGGACCGGGTCGCCCAGTGGTAGCCCGCGTCCTTCAGGGCGTCCAGGGTCGTGGCGACCTGGACCTTGGGGTAGTTCTCGGCGAGGTCGTTGACCAGGACCGAGACCTGCTTCTTGCCCACCTGGAAGTTGACGTACGGGTAGTCGACCGGGGTGGTCTCGTTGAAGAGGTACCGGCCCAGGGTCGTCTCCAGGACGTACACGTCGCCCTGCTGCCAGCCCTCCGGCGGCGTCCAGTCCTTCGGGGCCGGGGCGCCGTCGGCGATCCGCAGGCGGATCTTCGCCTGCAGGTCCAGGTCGCCCAGGTCGTAGGCCATGATCGCCTCGGCCGGGGAGCGGAACGCGCGGCCCTCGCCCTTGGCGTCGGCCTTCTCCGTCGTCAGGTAGTACAGGCCGATGATCATGTCCTGGGTGGGCATGGTCACGGGCTTGCCGTCGGACGGCTTGAGGATGTTGTTGGTCGCCAGCATCAGCAGCCGCGCCTCGGCCTGGGCCTCGGCGGACAGCGGCAGGTGCACGGCCATCTGGTCGCCGTCGAAGTCGGCGTTGAACGCCGTGCAGACGAGCGGGTGGATCTGGATGGCCTTGCCCTCGACCAGCTGCGGCTCGAAGGCCTGGATGCCCAGGCGGTGCAGCGTCGGGGCGCGGTTGAGCAGCACCGGGTGCTCGGTGATGACCTCTTCGAGGACGTCCCACACGACCGGGCGGGACCGCTCCACCATGCGCTTGGCGCTCTTGATGTTCTGCGCGTGGTTCAGGTCGACCAGGCGCTTCATCACGAACGGCTTGAAGAGCTCCAGGGCCATCTGCTTGGGCAGACCGCACTGGTGCAGCTTCAGCTGCGGGCCGACGACGATGACCGAACGGCCGGAGTAGTCGACGCGCTTGCCGAGCAGGTTCTGGCGGAAGCGGCCCTGCTTGCCCTTGAGCATGTCGGACAGCGACTTGAGCGGCCGGTTGCCGGGACCGGTGACCGGGCGTCCGCGGCGGCCGTTGTCGAACAGCGCGTCGACGGCCTCCTGGAGCATCCGCTTCTCGTTGTTGACGATGATCTCGGGCGCGCCGAGGTCGAGCAGCCGCTTGAGGCGGTTGTTCCGGTTGATCACGCGGCGGTACAGGTCGTTGAGGTCGGAGGTCGCGAAGCGGCCGCCGTCCAGCTGCACCATCGGACGCAGGTCCGGCGGGATGACCGGGATGCAGTCGAGCACCATGCCCATGGGGCTGTTGGTGGTGTTGAGGAACGCCGAGACGACCTTGAGCCGCTTCAGGGCGCGGGCCTTCTTCTGGCCCTTGCCGGTGCGGATGGTCTCGCGGAGCTTCTCGGCCTCCACGTCCAGCTCGAAGTTGGCGAGCCGGTCCTGGATGGCCTGGGCGCCCATGCCGCCGCGGAAGTACTTCCCGAAGCGGTCCCGCATCTCGCGGTAGAGCATCTCGTCGCCCTCGAGGTCCTGGACCTTGAGGTTCTTGAAGCGGTTCCAGACCTCGTCGAGGCGGTCGATCTCGCGCTGGGCACGGTCGCGGAGCTGGCGCATCTCGCGCTCGGCGCCCTCGCGGACCTTGCGGCGCGCGTCGCCCTTGGCGCCCTGCTCCTCGAGCTCGGCCAGGTCGGCCTCGAGCTTGCGGTGCCGCTCCTCGATGGTGGAGTCGCGGCGCTGCTCGAGGTGCTGCTTCTCGACCGAGATCCGCGCCTCCAGGGACTGGAGGTCGCGCTCACGGGCCTCGGTGTCCACCCACGTGACCATGTAGGCGGCGAAGTAGATGATCTTCTCGAGATCCTTCGGAGCCAGGTCCAGCAGGTAGCCCAGGCGGGAGGGCACGCCCTTGAAGTACCAGATGTGCGTGACGGGAGCGGCCAGCTCGATGTGGCCCATCCGCTCGCGGCGCACCTTGGCACGGGTCACCTCGACGCCGCAGCGCTCACAGATGATGCCCTTGAAGCGGACGCGCTTGTACTTGCCGCAGTAGCACTCCCAGTCCCGGGTCGGACCGAAGATCTTCTCGCAGAAGAGTCCGTCCTTCTCGGGCTTGAGGGTCCGGTAGTTGATGGTTTCGGGCTTCTTGACCTCGCCGTGCGACCACTGGCGAATGTCGTCGGCGGTGGCGAGGCCAATCCGCAGCTCGTCGAAGAAGTTGACGTCGAGCACTTAATTCGTCCCCTGCTCTCGAAATCCGCGGAAGTTAGACCTCTTCGACACTGCTGGGCTCTCGCCGCCCCAGGTCGATTCCCAGTTCTTCCGCCGCGCGGAAGACGTCCTCGTCACTGTCCCGCATCTCGATGGACATACCGTCACTGGACAGCACCTCCACGTTCAGACAGAGCGACTGCATCTCCTTGATGAGCACCTTGAAGGACTCAGGGATACCCGGCTCGGGGATGTTCTCGCCCTTGACGATGGCCTCGTAGACCTTGACCCGGCCCACCACGTCGTCGGACTTGATGGTGAGCAGCTCCTGGAGCGCGTAGGCGGCGCCGTAGGCCTCCAGCGCCCAGACCTCCATCTCACCGAAGCGCTGACCGCCGAACTGCGCCTTACCGCCCAGCGGCTGCTGGGTGATCATGGAGTACGGGCCGGTGGAGCGCGCGTGGATCTTGTCGTCCACGAGGTGGTGGAGCTTGAGGATGTACTTGTAGCCGACCGAGATCGGCTCGGCGAACGGCTCGCCGGTGCGGCCGTCGAACAGGCGCGCCTTGCCGTCCTTGTTGATGAGGCGGTTGCCGTCCTTGTTCGGGCGCACCGACTGGATCAGGCCGCTGAGCTCGTCACCGTGCAGGCCGTCGAAGACCGGGGTGGCCACGCGCGAGTTCGGCGGGACCTCGGCCGCGCCGATCGCGTGGAGCGACTTCTGCCACTCCTCCTCCACCCCCTCGACCAGCCAGCCGTTCTTGGCCAGCCACCCGAGGTGGACCTCCAGGACCTGGCCGACGTTCATCCGGCCGGGCACGCCCAGCGGGTTGAGGATGATGTCGACCGGGGTGCCGTCCTCCAGGAAGGGCATGTCCTCCTGCGGCAGGATCTTGGAGATGACGCCCTTGTTGCCGTGGCGGCCGGCGAGCTTGTCACCGTCGGTGATCTTGCGCTTCTGGGCCACGTAGACGCGGACCATCTCGTTGACGCCGGGGGCGAGCTCGTCGCCCTCCTCGCGGCTGAACACGCGCACGCCGATGACCTTGCCGGTCTCGCCGTGCGGCACCTTCAGGGAGGTGTCGCGGACCTCGCGGGCCTTCTCGCCGAAGATGGCGCGCAGCAGGCGCTCCTCCGGGGTCAGCTCGGTCTCGCCCTTGGGCGTGACCTTGCCGACGAGGATGTCGCCGTCCACGACCTCGGCGCCGATCCGGATGATGCCCCGGTCGTCGAGGTCGGCCAGGACCTCCTCGCTGACGTTGGGGATCTCGCGGGTGATCTCCTCCGGGCCCAGCTTGGTGTCGCGGGCGTCGACCTCGTGCTCCTCGATGTGGATCGAGGAGAGGACGTCGTCCTGCACCAGGCGCTGGGAGAGGATGATCGCGTCCTCGTAGTTGTGGCCCTCCCAGGACATGTAGGCCACGAGCAGGTTCTTGCCGAGCGACATCTCACCCTGGTCGGTGGAGGGCCCGTCGGCGAGGACCTGGTTGGCCTCGACCCGCTGGCCCTCGCTGACGATCGGCCGCTGGTTGAAGCAGGTGCCCTGGTTGGAGCGCTGGAACTTGCCCATGCGGTACGTCTTGCGCGTGCCGTCGTCCGCCATGATCGTGGCGTAGTCGGCGGTGACGTCCTCGACGACGCCGGCCTTCTCGTTGAGGATGACCTCACCGGCGTCGGTCGCGGCGCGGTATTCCATGCCGGTGCCGACGAACGGCGACTCGGCGCGCAGCAGCGGCACGGCCTGGCGCTGCATGTTGGAGCCCATGAGCGCGCGGTTGGCGTCGTCGTGCTCCAGGAACGGGATCATGGCGGTGGCGACCGACACCATCTGGCGCGGCGACACGTCCATGTAGTCGACCTCGTCGGTGCTGACCTGCTCGAACTCCCCGCCCTTGCGGCGCACGAGCACGCCGGCCTCGGCGAAGGTGCCGTCGGCGTTCAGCGGCGTGTTGGCCTGCGCGATGACGTACAGGTCCTCCTCGTCCGCGGTCAGGTAGTCGACCTGGTCGGAGATGCGCCCGTCGATGACCTTGCGGTACGGGGTCTCCACGAAGCCGAAGGAGTTGACCCGCCCGTAGCCCGCCAGGGAGCCGATCAGACCGATGTTGGGACCCTCGGGGGTCTCGATCGGGCACATGCGGCCGTAGTGGGAGGGGTGCACGTCGCGCACCTCGAAGCCCGCGCGCTCACGGGACAGACCGCCCGGACCCAGCGCCGAGAGGCGGCGCTTGTGGGTCAGGCCCGCGAGCGGGTTGGTCTGGTCCATGAACTGGGACAGCTGCGAGGTGCCGAAGAACTCCTTGATGGAGGCGACGACGGGGCGGATGTTGATCAGGGTCTGCGGCGTGATCGCCTCGACGTCCTGGGTGGTCATCCGCTCGCGGACGACGCGCTCCATGCGGGCCAGGCCCAGGCGGACCTGGTTCTGGATGAGCTCGCCGACGGTGCGCAGGCGGCGGTTGCCGAAGTGGTCGATGTCGTCGGTCTCGATCGGGCGGAGGCCGTTGACGGTCTCCTTCTCCACCTCGCCCGCGTGCAGGCGGACCATGTAGTCGATCGTGGCGACGATGTCGTCCTCGGTCAGCGTGCCCTGCGTGTAGTCGGCGTCGAGGCCGAGCTTCTTGTTGATCTTGTAGCGGCCGACCTTGGCGAGGTCGTAGCGCTTGGGGTTGAAGTAGAGGTTCTCCAACAGCGCCTGGGCCGACTCCTTCGTGGGCGGCTCTCCGGGGCGCAGCTTGCGGTAGATGTCCAGCAGCGCGTCGTCGGTGCCCGCCGTGGGGTCCTTCTCCAGCGTGTTGCGGATGGACTCGTACTGGCCGAACCGCTCCAGGATCTGGTCGGTGGTCCAGCCCAGCGCCTTGAGCAGGACGGTGACGCCCTGCTTGCGCTTGCGGTCGATGCGGACGCCGACGAAGTCGCGCTTGTCGACCTCGAACTCCAGCCAGGCGCCGCGGGACGGGATGACCTTGCAGCCGAAGAGGTCCTTGTCGGTGGTCTTGTCGACGGACCGGTCGAAGTAGACGCCCGGGGAGCGGACCAGCTGGGACACGACGACGCGCTCGGTGCCGTTGATGATGAAGGTGCCCTTGACGGTCATGAGCGGGAAGTCGCCCATGAACACCGTCTGGCTCTTGATCTCACCGGTGTCGTTGTTGATGAACTCCGCCGTGACGAACATCGGGGCGGAGTAGGTCATGTCCTTGTCCTTGCACTCCTCCTCGGAGTACTTGGGCGGCTCGAACCGGTGGTCGCGGAACGAGAGGGACATGGTGCCCGAGAAGTCCTCGATCGGGCTGATCTCCTCGAAGATCTCTTCGAGACCGGACTGCTCCGGAACGTCCTTGCGGCCGGCGTTTCGGGCCGTCTCGACCCGGGTCTTCCACTTGTCGTTGCCCAGCAGCCAGTCGAACGACTCGGTCTGCAGGGCCAGAAGGTTCGGAACCTCGAGGGGTTCCTGGATACGGGCGAAAGAAACGCGGTGCGGACCAAGGGCGTTAGCGGAGGCGTTGCGCGAGGCTGCCAACAGGGGTCCTTCCGAAGGCTTGTGGCGGTTGAAGCGCGCACGCCAGACGATCCGTCACGAGAGGGACCGCCGCAACGCGGTTGAGACGGTCACATCGAGCGGGTGACGGGCCACCGTATGTCCAGAAATGGGATGGGTGGCAGCCGTGCACCGGCACAGGGATCACCAAAGGGCAGCGCAAAAGAGCAGTGTAGCCGAACACCACACCGCTGTCCACTCACGGTCCACAGCGCAACTCACGACACCGGCAGGATCACCCGTGAAGGGCGATCCGTCAAGCCCGGCCGTCGTCCCGCGCGGCCCGCGACGGAGAACCTCCGACCGTGGACCAGCCCCTCCGCCGTCTCCGGCACAGGGGTGTCCGGCCTCGGGCCGTCTGCCCGTCCGCTCCCCCGAGGGGGAGCCGTCCGCCGACGGACCGGCTCCGGTCCGCCGTCCCTCACAACCCTCGGGATCGCCCTCGACCGGGATCGGTGGAGCTGGCGCGCCTGCCCTGGCCCCAGGGGGTTGTGAGCCCGTCGGACACCCGAAAAGGTTCCCCCGCGGGGGGCGGGTAAACCCTCTCCCGGGGCCTCGTCGGGATTCCCGGGACGGGAGATTACCGCGTCCGGGGGACAGTTCGCACACGCGGCCCCTGACCTGGTGCTCCCGAACCGCCCCAGCTTCGCACACCCGGCGGAGCGAACGGCGTCGGAACACGGCGCACCCGGGGAGAGGGGACCTTCGTCGCACGGGTCCGGGACCAGGGGCCCTGTCGCGGGGGGCGCGGGGAGGGGCTGGGAGGGGCGGGGCGCCGCCGGGGAGCGCGGGGGGCCGCCGCCGCACCCGCGGGGCGCGGCACCCGGGCCGAGGGGGCCGGGCCCCCGCGCCCCACGGCCGGGCCCCGGGAACGCGAACGCGGCCGCCCCTCCCGGAGGAGGGACGGCCGCGTGGAGCAGACCAGCGGGCCTGTGCGGCCCGCGGAGGACTACTTGAGGGTGACGGTGGCGCCGGCGCCCTCGAGAGCGGCCTTGGCCTTCTCAGCGGCCTCCTTGTTGACGCCCTCGAGCAGCGGCTTCGGAGCGTTGTCGACCAGGTCCTTGGCCTCCTTGAGACCCAGGCTCGTGAGGCTGCGGACCTCCTTGATGACCTGGATCTTCTTGTCGCCGGCGGACTCGAGGACGACGTCGAACTCGTCCTTCTCCTCGACCTCGGCCGGAGCGGCACCCGCGGGGCCGGCGACGGCGACGGCGGCCGGGGCGGCAGCGGTGACGTCGAACTTCTCCTCGAAGAGCTTCACGAAGTCGGCCAGCTCGAGAAGGGTCATCTCCTCGAAAGCGGCAAGCAGGTCGTCGTTGCTGAGCTTCGCCATGATGCGGTTTCTCTTTCTCTACAGACACGCGCGCCTGTCGGCATCACGTGCGAGCCTTCGGCGGGGCGCCCTCGGCGCCCGCCGCGGTTCAAAAGGTTCAGGCAGCTTCCTGGGAACGCTTGTCCGCCAGGGCCTGCGCGAGGCGCACGGCCTTGGAGGGAAGCGCCTGGAAGACGGCGGCGGCCTGGCCCTGCTTGGCCTTGAGCGCGCCGGCAAGCTTCGCGAGGAGAACCTCGCGGGACTCCAGGTCGGCCAGCTTGGTGATGTCCTCGGCGCTCATCGACTTGCCGTCGATGATGCCGCCCTTGATCACCAGGGGCGAGTTCGCCTTCGAGAAGTCGCGCAGACCCTTGGCGGCCTCGACCACGTCACCGTGGACGAAGGCGATGGCGGACGGGCCCACCAGAAGATCCTGGATCTCCTGGTCGACGCCGGCCTCCTTGACCGCGATCTTGGTCAGCGTGTTCTTGACGATGCGAAAACGCGCGTTCTGGCCGAGGCTGTTGCGCAGGTCGGTGATCTGCGCGACAGTGAGCCCCCGGTATTCGGTCAGCACGGCGCCGCTCGACTCACGGAATTCCTCCGTGAGTTCGGCGACCGCGGCTGCCTTGTCCGGCCTCGCCATGGGACTCCTTCCAACATTGACTTCGATCCCGCGCCTGACGGCGGGGTGTCCCGCACCTCGCGGGGCGGAGTTCCTGACTCGTGCGCCGGAAACCGCCCCGGGCGGACTCGGAACGGACCCGCTCCGGCTCCGCCTGCCTTCCGGCCGGGGCCCGGTGGACCACCGGTACCGGCCGGTGCGGGTACGAGCGCCGGTCGGTTCCCAAGGACTCGCGCGATCGGCGTCAGCACGAGAAAAAGCCCCGAGCGCCAGGCGCACGGGGCACGACCGCGTTCTCTCGGCGCGGAGTGCGCGCCCGGAACGGGAAAGCTCTAGTGACACCTGCGCGGGCGCCCATCGCGGATGGGTCCTTAGGGCCACCCCTGCGGGTGGCGACCAGCGGTCTTCGGCAGCCTCCATCGTAACCGAAGCCCGGGGGTGCTCGTCCCCTCCGGCGGAACCGCCGGTGTGATCGCGCGCACCCCGCGCACGCGCGGGGACCGTCGGTACATGTGCCGGACCGGCTCCAGGCTGTCCGCGCGCCCCGCGCACGCGCGGGAACCGTACGGGGAGACCGGCCGTCGAAGGGGCACTCGCGAATAATCGACCGATATGTCGGTTGTGTGCGGGAAGATGTCTCCCGGGCGCCCCCGCTCCCGGACGCGCCCGTCCCCCACCCGAAGAAAGCGGAACACCTTCGTGAAGACGCGTATGCCCTCCCTGCTCACGGCGGGAACCCTCGCCCTCGCCCTCACCGCCTGCGGCGGCGGCGCCCCGGAGGAGGAGGCGGTCGAGGTCGAGGCGGCAGAGGAGCCCGGAGAGGGCGGCGGTGTCCTGGACATGCTCGCCGAGCTCGCCTCGAGCACGCAGGAGGTCACCAACTACACGCTGGACCTCGACCTGTCCATGCCCGACCCCGAGCTCGGCACCGTGGACATGACGATGACCTACGAGGTCATGGACGACCCCGAGGCCGCGCAGGTCACCATGGTGATGCCCTTCGTCGGCGAGATGCTGCTGGAGCTCGCCGCCCTGGGCGGGGAGGACCCCGGCCTGACGGCCGAGGAGCTCGGCACGACCGTCCTCATCGTCCCCGCGGAGGGCGAGTCCCTGGTGTCCAACCACAACGGCCTCCAGGAGGTCGACACCCCCTGGGCCCGCGGCGTCCAGGACACCGCGGAGCTGGGCCCGCAGGAGATGTTCGACATCGCCTCGCTGCCCGACCTGGTCGGCGCCTTCGCCGAGATCGACCAGATCGAGGCGGCCGGCACCGAGGAGGTCGGCGGTGTCGAGACCACCCTCGTCGAGGGCACGATGACCACCGAGGAGATCGACGCCCTGGACGCCGAGCAGAAGCTCGCCGTGCTGGAGCTGATCGGTGACGTCAGCGGCTCCGTCGACGTGTCCATCTGGGTCGGCCGGGACGGCTTCCCGATGCGCCTCGACTTCTCCGACGAGGAGGCCGACGTGTCCATGGTCTTCTCCGAGCTGGGCGAGACCTCCTTCGAGATCCCCGGCGAGGACGAGATCACCGACCTGTAGGGGCCCGGTACGAGGAACGGCCCCCGCGTCCGGTGGACGCGGGGGCCGTCGCCGTCTGCGGGACGGCTACGCGGAAGGACGTCAGGCGTCGAGCGGGATGCTCGGGCCCATGGTCGTGCTGACCACGGCCTTCTTGATGTAGCGGCCCTTGGCGGCGGACGGCTTGAGGCGGTTCACCTCGTCGATCGCGGCCTGGTAGTTCTCCAGGAGCTGCTGCTCGCCGAAGGAGGCCTTGCCGATGATGAAGTGCAGGTTCCCGTGGCGGTCCACGCGGAACTCGATCTTGCCGCCCTTGATGTCGGTCACGGCCTTGGCCACGTCCGGGGTGACGGTGCCCGTCTTCGGGTTCGGCATCAGGCCGCGCGGGCCGAGCACGCGGCCCAGGCGGCCGACCTTGCCCATGAGGTCCGGGGTGGCGACGACGGCGTCGAAGTCGGTGTAGCCCTTGGCGACCTTCTCGATCATCTCGTCGTCGCCGATGATGTCGGCGCCGGCGGCGAGAGCCTGCTCGGCACGCTCACCGGTCGCGAAGACCAGGACCCGAGCGGTCTTGCCGGTGCCGTGCGGCAGGTTCACGGTGCCACGGACCATCTGGTCGGCCTTGCGCGGGTCGACGCCCAGGCGCAGGGCGACCTCGACGGTCGAGTCGAACTTGGAGCTGGAGGTCTCCTTGGCGAGCTTCACGGCCTCGGCGGGGCCGTGGAGCTTGTCGCGGTCCACCAGTTCGCTGGCTTTGCGGTAGGTCTTGCTGCGCTTCACGCTGTTCTCCTAGGGAACGTGTGGTCGTCGGGCCAGCGCCTGGCCCTGCCACGGTGGTTCTTGAACGTCGAGCGTCCCCGGTCGCCCCGCCCCGCCTGGGGTCGGCGCCACCGTGCGGGGGGCTACTTGACCTCGATGCCCATCGAACGGGCGGTGCCGGCGACGATCTTGGTCGCGGCCTCGATGTCGTCGGTGTTGAGGTCGGGCAGCTTGGTCTGCGCGATCTCGCGGACCTGCTCGGCGGTGATGGAGCCGGCCGTGGTGCGACCCGGGTCGGTGGCGGCCTTGTCCAGCCCGGCGGCCTTCAGGATCAGCTTCGGCGCCGGAGGCGTCTTGGTGACGAAGGTGAAGGAACGGTCCTCGTAGATGGAGATCTCTACGGGGATGACGTTGCCGCGCTGAGACTCCGTGGCAGCGTTGTACTGCTTGCAGAAGTCCATGATGTTGACGCCGTGCGGACCGAGAGCGGTACCAACGGGCGGCGCCGGGGTCGCCTGACCGGCGGGGAGCTGCACCTTGACGAGTGCGGCAAGTTTCTTCTTCGGAGGCATATCGGGTCCTTTGCCTGATCTGCGTTGTGTGCTGGTCCCTGGCCTCCCCGCGGCGCCGTGCGGTCGTGGCGATCGCGGCGGCACCGCTGCCGAAGGAGGCGCGGCCCCGCGCCGGAGGGCGCGGGGGCGACGGCCCGCCGGGACCTGGCGGGCCGTGACGTGCCCTGCCTGGGCGGGGCACGAGAGTGGGTCCACCGCGAGGGTGGACCCACCAAGTCTATGTCGCCGTGACGAGTGCCTTGACGGTCGTCCTGCGGGCACGGCGCCCCGCCGGACGGCGGCCCGGGTCAGATCTTGGCGACCTGGGTGAAGGACAGCTCGACCGGCGTCTCGCGGCCGAAGATCGACACCAGCACCTTGAGCTTCTGGGTGTCCGGGTTGATCTCGCTGACCGTGGCGGGCAGCGTGGCGAACGGGCCCTCCATGACCGTGACGGACTCGCCGATCTCGTAGGCCACGTCGGAGCGGACCTCGCCGCCGGCGCGGGCCTTCTGCGCCTGCTCCGGCTCCTGCTCCGGCTCGGGCGCGAGGAGCTTGGCGACCTCGGTCAGGCTCAGCGGGGCGGGCTTGTTGGACAGGCCCACGAAGCCGGTGACGCCGGGGGTGTTGCGGATCGCCGACCAGGACTCGTCGGTCAGGTCCATGCGGACGAGCACGTAGCCGGGCAGGACCTTCTCGGTGACCTGCTGGCGCTTGCCGCTCTTGACCTCGGTGACCTCGTGCTCGGGCACCTCGACCTGGAAGATGTAGTCCTCCATGTTGAGGGACTGGGTACGGCTCTCGACGTTGGCCTTGACCCGCTTCTCGTAGCCCGCGTAGGTGTGCACGACGTACCAGTCGCCGGGCAGCAGGACCAGCTCGTTCTTGAACTCCTCGACGGGGTCGAGGCGCGGGGCCTCCTCGGCCTCCTCCTCGCCCTCGTCTTCGGCGTTCTCGTCCGCGTCGCCGGTCAGAGCAGGGCTGTCGTCGTCGGCCTTGTCGGCCGCGTCCTCGGACAGCTCGCCCGCCAGGCCGGTCTCTTCCGCAGACGACTGATCCGGCTCCTCATCGGGGAAGTCGTCAGAGGTCAGTGGGGACTCGGACACGGCTGCTCTTTCTCTCGTCGGATGCGCTCTGCGGAGCGACGCACGCCGAACAGCGGTCTGCGTCGAACCCAGTCATGCCAGCTTACGGTCTGTCCGGGCGGCGCGGGACCGACGCGCGGACGAGTGGGGCCGCGCCCCGGTCGTCCGGAGGCGCGGCCCAGAAGTCTCGGTCAGACGCCCGCCGGGCGGCCGAAGGTGCCGTAGAGCCAGGTGATGGCCTCGCCGAAGCCCCAGTCCAGGAGCGAGACGTAGCCGAGGACGACCACCACGAAGACGAGGACGACGATGGTGTAGGTCACCAGTTCGCGGCGCGTGGGCCAGCGAACCTTGCGCAGCTCACCGACGACCTGCTTGGTGAACGTCACCGGACCGGTACGACGCTTCGGCTCCTTGTCGGGCTTCGCGTCGGCGTCAGTCTGTGTCACCTGGGGTCCTTAGGGTCGCGGGCTGCCAGAAATCCCCGTAGTTCCGATGCCCCGTGCGGAGTGCCGGCCCGGAGGCCGCCACTCCGCTCGCGCGGACTTGCAGGGCAGGAGGGACTCGAACCCCCAACCGCCGGTTTTGGAGACCGGTGCTCTACCAATTGAGCCACTGCCCTTGACGGAAACTGCGCTCCCACCATAGCCGGTCGCCGCGCGCTACGCACACTGATGGCCCGGTAACACCTGGGCCACGACCGTTCGGCGCGACCGAGTGTATGCCCATTCGCCCGATCTGACCAAACCGCCGGAGGACCGGCGCCCCCTCCGGAGGCGCCTGGCGGGCTCCCGGTCCGGGACGGGCCCGCGTGGCACCATGGGCGCCATGAGCGACCGACCCCGTGTCTCCGCACGCATCAGCGCCGTCTCCGAGTCCGCCACCCTCGCCGTGGACGCCAGGGCCAAGGCCATGAGGGCGGAGGGCCGCCCCGTCATCGGCTTCGGCGCGGGAGAGCCCGACTTCCCGACGCCCGACCACGTCGTCGAGGCGGCCGTCGCGGCGGCGCGCGACCCGCGCTTCCACCGCTACACGCCGGCGGGCGGCCTCCCCGAACTGCGCGAGGCCGTCGCGGAGAAGACCCGGCGGGACTCCGGCTACGCGGTGGAGCCCTCGCAGGTGCTGGTGACCAACGGCGGCAAGCAGGCCGTCCACGAGGCCTTCGCCGCCATGCTGGACCCGGGCGACGAGGTCCTCCTGGTCGCCCCGTACTGGACCACCTACCCCGAGTCGGTCAAGCTCGCGGGCGGCGTGCCGGTCTTCGTCGTCACCGACGAGAGCACCGGGTACATGGCGGGCGTGGAGCAGTTGGAGGCCGCGCGCACCGAGCGCACCAAGGTCCTGGTGTTCGTGTCCCCGTCCAACCCGACGGGCGCCGTCTACCCGCGCGAGCAGGTCCGGGCGATCGGCCGCTGGGCGGACGAGCACGGCCTGTGGGTCCTCACCGACGAGATCTACGAGCACCTGGTGTACGGCGGCGCCGAGTTCTCCTCCCTGCCCGTGGAGGTTCCGGAGATCGCCGACCGCACCGTCGTCGTGAACGGCGTCGCGAAGACCTACGCGATGACGGGTTGGCGCGTGGGGTGGATCATCGGCCCGAAGGACCTGGTCAGGGCCGCCTCCAACCTCCAGTCGCACGCCACCTCGAACGTCGCCAACGTCTCGCAGGCGGCCGCCCTGGCCGCCGTCTCCGGCGGCCTGGCCGCCGTGGAGGAGATGCGGGAGGCCTTCGACCGCCGCCGCAGGACGATGGTCCGGATGCTCGGCGGGATCGACGGCGTGGTCTGCCCGGAGCCGCGGGGCGCGTTCTACGCGTACCCGTCCGTGAAGGGCGTGCTCGGCAGGGAGGTGCGCGGCAGGACGCCCCGGACCTCCGCGGAGCTGGCCGAGCTCGTCCTGGAGGAGGCCGAGGTCGCCGTGGTGCCCGGCGAGGCCTTCGGCACCCCCGGCTACCTGCGCCTGTCCTACGCGCTCGGCGACGAGGACCTGGCGGAGGGCGTGGGGCGGCTCCAGAGGCTGCTGGGCGAGGCGCGGTAGCGGACGGCCCCCGCCCGTGCGGAGCGCGGCCCGGGGCGCCCGTCCGCGGCCCCGGCGCGGCAAGTACGGCGTCCTGGCACCGGGGGCGCCCGCGATACGGCAGGCTTGGTTCATGGAGACACCGACCACCGCTCGCCGATTGGACCGGCTGCCCAAGGCCCACCTGCACCTGCACTTCACCGGCTCGATGCGGCACTCGACCCTGGTCGAGCTCGCCGGGGAGCGAGGAGTGCACCTTCCCCAGGCCCTGGTCGAGGAGTGGCCTCCCCGGCTCCGGGCCACGGACGAACGCGGCTGGTTCCGCTTCCAGCGCCTGTACGACATCGCCCGCTCGGTGCTGCGCAGGCCGGAGGACATGTACCGGCTGCTGCGCGAGGCCGCCGAGGACGAGCGCGAGGCCGGGTCCGCCTGGCTGGAGATCCAGGTCGACCCGAGCGGGTACGCGTCCCTCTTCGACGGCCTCACCGCCACCCTGGAGCTGATCCTGGACGCGGCCCGCGCCGCCGAGCGCGACACCGGCGTGGCCGTCGGCCTGATGGTGGCCGCCAACCGGACCAGGCACCCCCTCGACGCCAAGGCCCTGGCGCGGCTGGCCCGGCAGTACGCGGGCAAGGGGGTCGTCTCGTTCGGGTTGAACAACGACGAGAGGCGCGGGCGCGCACGCGAGTTCGAGGGCGCCTTCAGGATCGCCCGCCGGGCCGGCCTGCTGTCGGCCCCGCACGGGGGCGAGCTCCAGGGGCCGCGCAGCGTGCGCGAGTGCCTGGACGAGTTGAGCGCCGACCGGATCGGGCACGGCGTCCGCGCCGTGGAGGACCCGTACCTGGTCGAGCGGATCGCCACCCAGGAGGTCACCCTGGAGATCTGCCCGACCTCCAACGTGGGCCTGGGCGTGTACGAGGACCTGGAGCACCTGCCCCTGCGCAGGCTCTTCGAGGCGGGGGTCCCGATCGCCCTGGGGACCGACGACCCGCTGCTGTTCGGCCCCCGCCTGGTGGAGCAGTACCGGATCGCGCGCGAGGTGTTCGGCTTCTCGGACGCCGAGCTGGCGGCGCTGGCGGGGATGTCGATCCGCGGGTCGGGCGCGCCGGACGCGCTGAAGAAGGAGCTGCTGGGCGGGGTGGAGGCCTGGCTGGCCTCGGAGCCCGAGCCCGTGCCGGACGCTACGCCAGGAGCATCCAGGCCCCCTGGCCGAGCATGACCGCTCCCGCCCCGAAGAACAGGACGGCGGCGCCGATCCGGATGGCGCGCTCGGGGAGCTTCTTGCCGAGGGCCGCGCCGAGGGCGATGGCGATGGCGTCGGCGGCGACCATGCCGAGGGTCGAGCCGATCCAGACGGGGAGCCAGTGGTGCTGGGTGCCGACCGTGATGGTGGCGAGCATGGTCTTGTCGCCGAGCTCGGCGACGAGGAAGACCACGAAGACGGTCATGAACGCGGAGCGGATGCGCCTGGAGGCGGCGCGCCTCTCGTCGTTCTCGGTCATCTCGTCGCCGCGCAGGGTCCACAGCCCGAAGAAGAGGAAGGCCGCGCCGGCGACGAGGGTGAGCCAGTCGGTGGGGATGGCGGCGCCCAGGACCTCGGCGAGGAGCACGCTCCCGGCGTGCACGACGAGGGTGGCCGCGGTGATGCCCAGGAGGACCGTCAGGGCCCGGTAGCGGGTGGCCAGCGACATCGCGACGAGTTGGGTCTTGTCGCCCATTTCGGCGATGAAGATGGCGACGGCGCTGAATCCGAGGCCCGCGAGAAAAGCGGTCATGCGTCTGCCTCCGTACGAGGTGTGCAGGGCGGAAGGAGGCGGAGAGCGCCCCTTCAACCCGGTCGTCCTGAACCGGGTCAAAGGTCTCGTCCGCCCGCCGCGCCGGAATGCGGCTCCCGTTCCACCGGGGGCCTCCTCGTCGGTTCGGGCTCGTACGACCGGGCCGTGGGGCGGCCAGTGTGTCGATCGCACGCATTGGGGACTACTCCCCTTCGACACCCGTACTTTATGCCGAAAGAACGGCGAATGGCAATTCATTGCCTCTTCGCATTTCTTTATTCGGAGCGACTCATAAACGAGTTCGGTTCACCGAACTTCTTTCTTGGGGAAAGGCCACTCCGTTGTGCGGCACGGCGGCCCCCGACCGCCCGCGGACCGGTGCGGCGGTCGGGGGCGCGAGGCGTCAGAGGGAGACGCCGACCATCACGGGCTCGTTGACCAGGCGGACCCCGAAGGCCTCCTCGACGCCGTCGCGGACGTCCCGGGCCAGGGCCAGGAGGTCCTCGGTGGTGGGCGCCCCCGGGACGGTGGTGAGGGCGAGCACGTGCTTGGAGGAGACGCGGGCGGTCCCCCTGGCGTGGCCGCGGAACCCCGCCCGGTCGATGAGCCAGGCCGCGGACAGCTTGACGTTGCCGTTCCCGTCGGGGTGGCCGGGCATCCCGGCGTCCGCGCCGAGCCGCCGGTCCGCCCGTGCGCGCACCTCGGCGAACTCCTCGGCCGTGACCACCGGGTTGGTGAAGAAGGAGCCGGCGCTGCGGGTGTCGGGGTCGTCGGGGTCCAGGACCATGCCCTTGCCCCTGCGCAGGCCCAGGACGGTCTCCCTGGCGCGCTCCAGCGGCACCCTGTCCCCCGCTTCGGCACCCAGGGTACGGGCGACCTCCGCGTAGGCGATCGGGCGGCTGAGCTTGGCCCGGCGGAGGGCGAACACGACCTCGCACACCACGTACCGGTCGTCGCCCTTGAAGGCGCTGTCGCGGTAGGTGAACCCGCACTCGGCGTTGCCCAGGACGCGCCGCTCGCCGGTCCGCCGGTCGTAGACCAGCACCTCGCGGATGGTCTGGCTGACGTCCTGGCCGTAGGCGCCGACGTTCTGGATGGGGGTGGAGCCGACCCGGCCGGGGATGCCGGAGAGGAACTCCAGGCCGTTGAGCCCCTCGGCGACGGTGCGCTCCACGAGCGGGTCCCACTCGACGCCCGCCTCGGCGCGCAGCAGCACGACGGGCTCCCCCGTCCCGGGGTCGGTGTCGCCGGTCTCCTCGAAGGAGGCCCCGGGCGTGTCCACGAGGACCACGGTGCCCGGGAACCCGTCGTCGGAGACGACCAGGTTGCTCCCGCCCCCCAGGACGAGGACGGGCTCCCCCGCGGCGTCGGCCGCGGCGACCGCCCCGACCAGCTCGTCGGTCGTACGGGCCGTCCGGGAGGTCGTCGCCGGGCCGCCGAGGCCGAGCGTGGTGTGGTCGCAGAGCCAGAGGACCTGGTTCTGGGGGGCCTCGTTCTCGTGGACTGTGGACACGGTCACCTCACTGCTTCGCTACTGCCGTCAGGCCAGGCGGACGACGGCTTTGGACTGCACCAGGACCTTCGCGCCGCCGGAGCGGGCGGTCAGCAGGACCGTGACGGTGCCGTCGTCGTTCTTGGACTTGACCTTGCCGCCGACGGTGATCTCGGCCCCCTCGTCGTCGTCCGGGACGACCACGGGCGCGGAGAAGCGCACCGAGTAGTCGACGACGCAGCCGGGGTCCCCGGTCCAGTCGGTGAGCACCCGCGCGGCCTCGGCCATCGTGAACATGCCGTGGGCGATGACGTCGGGGAGCCCGACGGACTTGGCGAAGCGCTCGTTCCAGTGGATGGGGTTGAAGTCGCCGGAGGCGCCCGCGTAGCGGACGAGGTCCAGGCGGCGGACCGGGAAGGTCCGCTCGGGCAGCTCGGTGCCGACCTCGACGTCGGCGTGGCTCAGCCTGCTCACGATCGCGTTCCTCACGTTCCTGTGGATGGGGTCACTCGCCGCGCACGACGAGCATCATCGTGGTGGTGACCACGTGTTCGCCGTCGGCGTTGTCGGCCACGGTCTCCAGGGTGAGCAGTTCGTTGCCGCCGAGGGACTTGATGCCCGTGATGCGGGTGACGCTGCTGAGGACGTCGCCGGCGTGCAGGGGCCGGCTGTAGTGGAAGCTCTGGTCGCCGTGCACGACACGGGAGAAGTCGACCCCCAGCTCCGGGTCGGCGATGGCCTGCGCGGACCCGGCCATGCCCAGGATCACGGGGAAGGTGGGCGGCGCGATCACGTCGGGGTACCCGGCGGCCTTGGCGGAGGCCGTGTCGGTGTACACCGGGTTGGGGTCGTTGACCGCCTCGGCGAACTCCCGGATCTTGCCCCGGGTCACCTCGTAGGACTCCGGCGCGGGGTACTCCCGGCCGAGGTAGTCAGGGTTGATCGCCACGCTCTCCCTCTCCTGGTTCTGCAACGCGGGCCGGAGGGGCCCGGATACGCGAACAGCCCGGTGAGCGGATCGCTCACCGGGCTGGAAGTCTATGAGAAGCTCACGTCGGCCTCAGCCGCGCCGCTCGCGAGGACCTAGCGGGTCTCGCGGTGCTCGTTGTGCTTGCGGCAGTTCGGGCAGAACTTCTTGATCGCGAGCCGATCGGGGGTGTTCCGACGGTTCTTGCGCGTGATGTAGTTACGGTGATTGCACTCCTGGCAGGCCAGGGTGATCTTCGGCCTCACGTCTGTGGCAGCCACTTCGGAGTGCCTTTCTCGCTGGAAACAGTACCTAGTGCGCAGTAGAACACTGCAAAGCGCCCGCGACGACCCCTGAGAACAGTGTCCCAGGGGTCAACGGGTTGGTAGCGGGGGCCGGACTTGAACCGACGACACAGCGATTATGAGCCGCTTGCTCTACCGACTGAGCTACCCCGCCCCGATCAACGGAACCCGGCCCCCGTGGGGACCGGTCCCGGTTCAGGCCGGTAGATGCTCCACCGGCCACCCACCTGAGTGGACCGGACCTCGTCAAGTGGTGGAGCCCCTTTACGGAATCGAACCGTAGACCTTCTCCTTACCATGGAGACGCTCTGCCGACTGAGCTAAAGGGGCGCGCTGTGGGGCTTGTGTCGACCGCCCCGGGGGTGTTGCCCCCTTGCGCTGGTCATGACTATACAGGGATTCGGGGGTGGTCTGCCAAATCAAAGGCGCCGGCGGCCCCGGCCTCCCGGACCGGCGGAGCGAAACCCCTGTTCGGAGCCGGTTTCCGGCCCTTCCGCGAGTCCGCATGTGATCCGGGCCGCTCCCGGCGTCCCTGGGCCGGGACGCCGGGGCCGGGCGTCAGAGCGCCCCGTCGGACACCCACACGTTGGACATGGCGTCCCTGTTGAGGGTGCGGATGGTCGCGGGCAGCCCGAGGCGGCGCAGCGCGTCGGAGAGCCGGGTGTCGTGCGTGAACACGATCAGCTGCCGGTGGCGGCCCACCTCCGCCAGGACCGAGGACAGCCCCTCGACGGTCTCGGTGTCCATCGCCTGGACGGGGTCGTCGAGCAGCAGGAAGCCGAACGGGTTGCCCTCCACCAGGGTGCGGGGCAGGCAGATGGACAGCGCCAGGGCCTGGAACTCCCCCTGGCTGAGCAGGCCGGGCGCGCTGGTCTGGTCGTCGACCCCGTCCACGGTCACGTCCACCTCGACCCGCCTCCGGGCGCCGCGCCCGATCAGGCGCATGCCCTGGAGGTCGATGTGGCGTTCCTGGCGCAGCCGGAACCACACCTGCTCGGCCTGTGAGGCGACCGGGCCGAGCCGTTCCGCCCGCAGGCCCCGGGCCTGGTCCGCCAGCCAGTTGAGGGCCGCCTCGGCGCTGTACAGGACGTCCCTGGCGCGGAGGGCGTCCTGCGCTTCGTCCAGCCAGGCGGCGAGCCGCTCGGCGAGGTCGCCCCAGCCTCCGCTGGGGTCCTCCAGCCGCTCGGTCGCGTCCCGGCGCGCGCTGATGGCGGCGGAGCGGAGCCGGCGGCCGACCGCCTCGATGTGCTCGGCCAGCTCGGCGAGGTCGGTGATGTCGGAGCCGGACTCCCACAGCGCCCACACCTGGCCCAGCTCGCTCTCCGGCGGCAGCCACCCGGGGACGGGGGAGAGCAGGAAGCGGGCCTGGTCCCGGGCGGCCGCGGCGCGCTCGTAGGCGGCCGAGGCCGGGGCGGCCTGGGTGCGCAGGGTCCTCAGCTGGGCGTTGGCCCTGCGGGCCCAGTCGGCGCCGAGGGCCCCCGGCGCGGAGCAGGTGGGGCAGGTGGTGTCGGAGGGGTGCCGCTTGTGGTGCTCCAGCGCCTGTTCGAGGAGCTGGACGACGCCGTGGGCGTGGTCGCCCTTGCTCCCAGCGGCCATGGCGAGCTCCATGGACGCCCCGCGCAGCTCGTTGACGACGTCGGCGATGACGGTCCGCTCGGGGACCGAGAGCCGCCGCAGGCGCCGCAGGACGACGTGCAGGGCGGGGTCGCTGGGCCCGTCGTCCTCGGCGATCCGGCGGAGCGCCTCGATGTCGAGGTGCTGCGCGCCGAGGAGGTGGACGGCCTGGGCGGCCCGGGGGTCGCCGGAGCCCCGGAGCGCGTCGACCAGGCGGCCGAGCTCCCGCGAGGGCCGGTCGCGCCGCTTGGCCAGGGAGTCGCAGACCTTGGCGAGCCTGCGCTCGGCCTCGGCCAGGCCGGTGAGGCCCAGGAGCGCGGTGAGCGTGTCGTAGAGCTCGGCCGAGCGCCCGGTGACGGTGCGCCCGAGCTCGTCGTAGGAGAGGAAGGGGCGGTAGCGGACGAGGCTCTCGCCCCAGTCGAGGGTGCGGAGCGGGGCCACCTCGCCGTTGGGTCGGACCACCTCGCCGCGCGCGGAGCGCACGCTCTCGCCGGTCCAGCGGCGGGTGATCCGGGTGGGGCCCTCGTCCCCGGCGACGTGGATGTCGACGGTCGCCTCGGTGCGTTCGTCGTAGTGCAGGTTGCGCCAGCCGTCCCGCCACCCGGTCGGCATCGCGTCCCAGCGGGGGTTGCGCCCGGTGAGGGCGGCCTCGGCCGCCTCCGCGAAGCTGGACTTGCCGGAGCCGTTGCGGCCGACGATGACGGTGAGCCCCGGGCCGGGCGGGAAGGTCAGCTCGGAGGGGCGTCCGATCCCGCGGAAGCCCTGGACACGGATACCGGTGAGGTAGGAGCGGCGGACCCGGCCCGGCGGCGCCGGCGCCGCCGACGGCCCGCCGGCGGCCGGGTCGGGGATGTGCTCGCCCTCGAGCAGCGCGGCGAGGGCGTCCTCGCCCCACAGTGCGGCGGTGACCCATGACCGGACCTCCCGTGGCAGCCCGGAGGCCGCCAGGGCGTCCAGGAGCGAGGTCGTGGTGGGGTCGTCCCCGGCCGGCGGGGCGCTCTGCGCGTCCGCACCGCCACCGTCGAACGTCTCGGGTACCCGAGTCACCTTCGTCACCCCGCTCTGTTGTCGTTGCCGCACAAGCAGACTAGGACAGGTGGGGAGGAAGCATTCGTGGTTCCCCCCTTCCCGGGCGCGCGGATCCGCTCCCGGCCCCGCCCGCCCGCAGGGGCCGGGCGGCGCTCCCCGGAGGGCTCTCCGCGCGGCGTCCGGCCGCCCCGCGCCGTCCCCGCGCGGGCAATGTGCGCTCCCCGTCCCCGGCCGGGGACGGGCCTGCGGGCGGCGTGCCCGGGAGGGGACGCGCGCCGGGGCCGGAGGGCCCCGGGACGGGCCGCCGCGCTCACACGCCGACCAGGCGCCTCCTGCTGCCGTCCCACGTGAAGTGCAGTGTCGCGATGCCGGGGACGTTGGGGTCGCGCAGGCACTCGTAGATGTTGAGGCTCGGCACGCTGGCGAAGCAGCCCCACACGCGTTCGGAGGTCAGCACGAAGTCCAGGTCCAGTTCGACCAGGAGGCCGAGGAGGCGCCCGTGGGTGGGCTCGTCGACCTTCGCGAACGCGTCGTCCAGCAGGATGAGCCTGGGCGCCCACGAGGCGCGCGCGGCGAGCGCGTCGAAGTGCGCCGCCGCCGCGGCGAACAGCACCAGGTAGGCGACCACGCGCTGCTCGCCCTGGCTGAGGGCGGTGCGGTGGCTCAGGCGGCGCTCGTCGCCCGCGCCGTCGGTCACGTAGACGGTGAACGTGAACCAGGACCTGTAGTCGAGGGCGGCCCGCAGCTGGGCCCCGCCGGTGGCCGTGGGGTCCAGGCGGCGGATCGCCTCGATGCAGCGGCGCAGGGCGTCGCGCAGGCGGGTGGTCTGCACGCGGGTGCGCTCCTCGGCGGGGGTCGCCAGGAGCGGGACGACCGCCTCGACGTCGGCGCCCGCGTCGGGGGCCAGCCTCCAGTCCAGGCGCACGCCGAGGCCGGCGGAGGTGGTGACGTCCTTGAGGACGTCGTTCATGGTGGTGATGAGGGCGCGGGCCTCGTCGATCTGGCGGGCGAGGTGGCCGGCCAGCTCTCCGAGCAGGTGGCGCTCGAAGGCCTCCTCCTCGGCCACCGCGACGGCCTCGTCGGCGCGGCCGGCGGAGGCGGTGATCCGCTCGGCGTAGGCGGTGACGTCGTGGGCGCCGTCCTCGTCGTGGACCGTGAGGCGCTTGAGGCCGCGCGGCTCGCTGAGCTCGGTGCGGGTCTGCGCCCACCCGGCGGAGGTGAGCAGGCGGTGCAGGTCCTCGCGGCTGCTCAGGATGGCGCTGTCGTCCACCTCGGGCGCCCCGGCCTCCACCTGGGCGGCGAGGCCCTCCTCCAGCTGTCCGACGAACGCCTCCAGCAGGGCGAGCCGGGCGTCCGGGCCGGGCACGGGCGGCCCGGCGGGGTCCGCGTCCGGCTCCCCGCCGTGGAGGGCGGAGTGGGCGAGGTAGGCGGTGAGGGGGCCGTCGTCCGCGGCGCAGGCGTCCAGGCCCGCGGCGCCCAGCAGGACGGCGTCCGGCACGTCGGTGTCGTCGATCCCCGTGCCGCCGGGGAGGGAGACCGCGCGGGCGAGCCGCTCCCCCGCCGTGAGGGCGCGGCGCACCTGCTCGGCGCGCTCCTGGGTGGCGGCGACGAGCCGCGCCTCGGCGCCGACCCGCTCGTCGCGGGCGCGCTGGGCCCCGCGCTCGAGTTCGGGCAGCCGCCGGGACGCCTCGTCGGCCCTGGCCCTGACCTGGTCCCGGGCCGCGTCGATCTGCTCGCCGGGCACGCCGCGGGCGCGGTCGCCGAGCTCGAACTGGCGGCGGACGGTGATCATGTCGTCGATGGCGGCGGCCCTGGCGTCCTCGGCCAGGACCCGTTCGGCGCGGGCCGCCCTCCACCCGGCGACGTGGTGCTCGTGGTCGGCCAGCTCCCAGGCGAGGACGTCGAGGTCCTTGAGCCCGGAGCCGACGAGGACGCGCAGGTGGTCGAGGGCGCGCAGGGCGCTGTCCAGCTCGGCGCGGACGCTCGGCAGGGCGTTGACGTCGGCCGAGGTCCGCAGGCGGGAGCGGATGTCGAGGAGTTCGGCGCGGCACTCCTCGGCGGCGCGGCCCGCGGTCGCGTGGGCGCGGCGGGCGGCGGCGACGTCCTCGCGGGCGACGTCCAGGACCGCCCGGGCGCGGATGAGCGGGGAGGCGTCCGGCAGGCTCCGGGACACCTCCAGGAGTTCGGCGTAGGACTGCTCGACGGCCCAGCGGCGCTCCCCCGCCTCGGCGAGGAGGGCCTCGGCGATGGCCATGCGCCGGTCGGTGTTGGCCGACTGGCGGTCGCGGGCCCGTTTGCGGGCGGCCTCGCCGATGTACTCGGGCTCGCTCTTGTCGTGGGAGCCGGAGGCCACGCCGAGGCGCCAGCCGCCGGTGAGCGACATGGAGCTGACGGTGGCGACGGAGCTGTCGCGTCGGTGCTTGGCCTCGGTGTCCTCGGCCGTGCCCGGCACGGGTTCGTCCTCGGAGTGCAGGGCGATGGACGAGAGCAGGGTGCGGAGGCTGTCGTGGTTGACGCCGCGGTCGGGGGCGGCGACCGGGACGAGCACGTCGAGGAGGGTCCTGCCCTTGGCCTGCCGGGCGGGCGTGACCAGGATGTCGCGGGTGCCCGGGTCGTGGAGGGAGCCGTCCGCGCGGATCCACCCGGCGAGCAGTCCGCTGGCCTCCAGGGCGGCCTCCAGCCCGGCCTGTTCGCGGGTGCTGAGCCCGTCGGCGAAGTCGACGGCCAGGTAGAGGGGGGCGCCCTCGCCCCGGGGGCGCGGGTAGGTGGCCCACGGCGGGCGCTCCGGGGCGTGCTCGGCGTTGCCGGTGCGGCGCTCGGCGAGCTCGGCCAGTTCGTCGGAGAGCTGGCCCTCCTCGTTGACGGCGACGTCGCGCCGGGCGCGCAGGTCCTCCAGGAGGGGGGCGACGGCGTTGTTCGCGAGGCGGGAGACGGTGGAGGGCACGTCGGGGTCGAGGACCCTCAGGGAGTCGGTGATGGGCAGCTCGACGCTGCCCTCCAGCTCGTGGACGGCGTCGCCGAGCGCGTGGGCGTGGCTGGACTCCCGCAGGCGGGCGGCCCAGGCCCGGACCCCGTCGGCGTAGGCGGCGCTCTCCTCGCGCAGCGCGGCGACGGCGGCGCCCTCGCGGTCGTGGGCGTGTTCGAGCACGGCGTCCGCGCTCTCGGCCTCGCTGGTCAGGGCGACGAGGCGGCGGTCGGCCGCCGCCTCGGCCGTGGTGAGGCCGGTGAGGCGGGCGGCCAGGTCGGCTCGCTCGGCGGACCGCTCCGCCGCGTGGGAGAGCTGGTCGTGGAGGCGTCCGAGGCGGTCGCGCAGGTCGTCGAGGTCGATGCCTTCGACGGGCTCGCGCTCGACGGCCTGTTCGAGCCCCTGGAGGTCGACCCGGGTGGCGCTCTCGCGCGGGGCGTGGACGGTGTCGAGCGTGTCCGGGACCTCCCCGAGGAGGGCGGGGTCGATCCCGGCGGCGGTGGCCGCGCGGGTGGCCTCGGCGTGGGTCTGGCGCAGGATGTCGAGCGCGCGGTCGATGGCGGCGGTGTCCTCGCCGAGCCGTTCGACGGTGTGCCGTTCGACCCGCTCGGCGTGCTCCGCGGCGACCCAGGCGGCCTCGGCGGCCCTGATGTAGGCGCCGACGGCGGCGTCGTAGGCGCGGCGCTCGTTCCCCGTGGCGGTGGCGGCGTTGTTCCGGGCCGCGGCGAGGGTGCCGTCGTCGGCCTCGGCGGTGTCGCGGGTGCGCCGGGCCTGGTCGCGCTCCTCGGAGATCCGGCTCTCCTCGGTGATGAGCCGGTCGAGTTCGGCGCGCAGGCGCTCGGTCTCGGCGGTCCGGCCCGCGGCGGCGTCGATCTGCTCGCGGACGTCGGCGGCGCGCGACCGGAGTGCGTGGACCAGGTAGCCGCGGTAGTCGTCGAGGAAGGCGGTGACCCCGGCCCCCGCCTCGCCGAGGGCGGTCTTCTCCGCCCGGGCCTGTTCGAGGTCGGCGATGTTGCGGGCGACCTCGTCCAGGACCGACTCGTCCATGGGCGGGAGGGCCTCGGAGAGGACGCCGACGAGCTCGCCGGCCTCCAGGCGGTCGCCGATGGTGGGGCGCCGGAGCCGGTAGAGGAGGTGGATGAGGTTGCGGTAGCGGACGGAGTCGTCGATGCCGAACAGGTCGTGCATCACGCGGGCCCGGTAGGGGACGGCGCTGGTGAAGCAGTTGTCCGCGCCGATCTCCGAGCGGAGCCGGTCGACGGGCTTGGGGCGGCCGTCGGTGACGAGTTCGAGGTCGTGTCCGACCCGGCGGTCGGTGACGAAGAACACGCAGCGCGGGTCGGAGTCGCCGACGGCCATGACGGCGGCGCCGAGGGTCAGGTGGCTCGGCCGGCCGCCCGGGGCGCCCGGTCCGGTCTGCTCCGCGGCGGGTCCGGGGCCCGGCGTCGCGGCGGCGAGGAGGGCGGACGCGCCGGCCGTCCCGGACGCGGCGAGCAGGGCGGAGGCGCTGTTGGGCCCGGTGGTGGCGCGGGCGGCGGCGTCGAGGCCGCGGTCGCCGCGGTCGGTGGTGAACTCGACCCACAGGTAGCCGAGGCGGGTGACGGGGCCGGTGTCGCCGTCGGCCTGCTCGGGCCCGGCCTCGTCGGCGGCCTCCTCGGGGCCGCCGAGCAGGTCGGGGCCGGTCTCCTCCGGCTCGGGCCGGCGTCCGGCCCGGGGGTCGTCGGCCATGAGCCAGCGCAGGCTGGTGCGGTTGGTGCCGGTGGTGTCCAGGCGGCGCACGTCGCCGTCCAGCAGGAACGGGAGCAGCATCTCCAGCGCCTTGGACTTGCCCGCGCCGTTGCGTCCGCGCAGCAGCAGGCGGCCCTCGGCGAAGTCGAGGACGTGGTCGTCGTACTGCCAGACGTTGCGGATGCCCGCGCGTTCGAGGCGGTAGCGCGGGGTGTCGGCGGGGTCAGCCGGAACTGCCCCCGGGGCCTCGCTGGTCTCCTGTGTCACCACTGGTCGCGCTCACCTTCTCGTTCGCCACCGCTTGCAGCACGGACGTCACCCGGCTCAGGTCGCCTCGGGGATCGGCGGGAGCGTCGGGCGGACCGTCTTCGTGGCCGGACCCGCGCGTCGGGGCGGCGTGCGTCCGGCTGTCTTCGCCATTGTCCTGGATCGGGGGGACGCGCTCGTCCACGTCGGCCCCGTACCGCGCCGCCGCGGCGGTGAGCCGCCACTCGCCGGGGCCTCCCCGCAGGAGTCCGAGGTCGGTCAGCAGGGTCGTGACGCGGGCGCTCAGCCGGTCCGGGTCGGGCACCTCGGGGCCGGCGGTGCGGGCCCACTCGGTCCGCGCGGGGGCGTCGGGGCCGCCCAGGGCGTCCAGAGCGGTGCGCAGTTCGCGGTCGGGCACGGGGACGGAGGTGGCGGGCATGCCGGGGTGCAGACGGCCGGAGAGGTGGCGGACGAGGGCGAGGGCCACCTGGCCGACGGGGTCGTCGGAGGGGAAGGCCGGGCGGGCGCCGGCCTCGTCGGGCATCACCATCGCGACGCCCTCGGCGCGCACCTCGGCGTCGCAGCCGAGCAGGTTGCCGAGCGCGGCGGCGGCCCGCCACTGGTGCGCGGCGAGGCGGTCCCTCTGGCGGTCGGGGAGATCCTCGCGGTAGACGACCGCGGTCTCGGCGAGGAGGCGGCGCAGGGCGGTCTCGCCCTGGTGTTCGCCGTCGGGGTCGGTGTCGACGGCGCTCGCGAGGAAGGAGTCCGGGTCGTCGGAAGCCTGCGGCAGGTGGGCGGCGACGGCGCGGACGACCGGTGTGCGGGGGCGGAGGGCCGGGTCCGCGGCGGCGTCGGCCCCGTGGTCGGCGACGCGGCCGGAGGTCTCGGTCAGCGCGCCGAGCGCGACCAGGTGTTCCAGGGCCGCGCAGAAGGCGCGGCGCTCGCCGAGCCCGCGGCCGGGATCGGCGTCGATCCCGGCCTCGTGCGCGGCGGCCCGGACCCGGAGGGCGAGCGCGCGGACGGTGGTGGGCCCGGTCTCCTCGACCAGGACGGCCAGGGCCAGCGCGAGGTAGGTGTGGGTGCGCGGCGTGAAGCGGGCCCCGTTGGCCCGGGTGGGCCGGTGGACGGCCTCGTCGACGAGGCCGCGTTTGACCAGCCGGGCGTGGTCGTCGCCGACGTCGAGCCGGTACCCGAGCACGCGCTGGAAGCGCTGGACGAGCCACTCGGCGTGGGAGCGCACGAGGGACAGCTCCGCCGGATGGGCGGCCCGGGTCAGCAGCGGGTGCGCCAGGAGCGCGCGCGCCGCGGACTGGCGTTCGCCGATGAGCGCGGCGTCCTCGCTGTAGGCGTCCGTCTCCATCACCCCCACGGTCGGGTCCGGTCGGCGGACAGGTCGATCGGCCCCGTGGTCTCGACGTCCGGGTCCGGCCCCGGCAGGCCGCCGGCGGTTCCGGGCGCCTCGGCGGAGGGCGCGGACGGGTTCCCGACGGTACCCGGTCCGGGCCGCGGATCCCCCGTCACGGGGGCGTCGGCAGGGAGGGGCGCTCCGTCGTCGGTCCCGGGTCCGGTCGGCTCCTGCGCGGGCCGGCGCCCGCCGTCGGGCCCGGCCGGGGCGGTCCGTGTCCCGCCGTCCCCGGGCCCCGCGGACGGGGTGGCGAGGAGGCCGCGGACCGGGGGGGCGTCGTACCGGGGGGTCGTGCGGCCCGGGGGTTCCGGGGCGGGCGTGTACGGGGTGGACGGGTCCAGGGGGTCCGCGGCGGGCGAGTACCGGGACGGCGGGTCCAGGGGGTCCGGGCCCAGGGTGTGGGGGGCGTCAGGGGCCGCCGGGGCCGGGGTGTACGGGGCGGGCGTGTACGGGGTCGACGGGTCCAGGGGGTCCGCCTCCGTGGGGTCCGGAACCGTGGACGCGGGGTCCTGCGCCGGGAGGTGCGGGTCCTGTGTCGGGGCGTCCGCCGGGTCCCGGTCCGGAGGGGGCGGGGCCGGGGCGTACGCGGCCGCCGGGTACAGCGGGTCCGGGCCGAGGGGGTGCGGGGCGGAGTCGTCCGACGCGGCCGTACCCGGGGCGTCCTGCTCGGGGACGGGCGTGTACGGGGTCGACGGGTCCAGCGGGTCCGGATCGAGGGGGTGCGGCTCGGGGGCGGGCGCGGTCACCGGGTCCCCGGAAAGGGGACCGGAGCCGGTCCGGGCCGCGGGCGGGGCCCACCCCGCGGGCGCGAGGAGGCCCGGGAATCCGTCGTCCTCGACGGTGTGCTGGTCGTAGGAGGTGACGCGCAGGCGGAGTCCCTCCAGGGTGAGTTCCCCGCCCTCGCCCCGGATGGTGACCTCGGCCCCCGGGGCGGCGCCGACGTGCAGGCGCAGGGAGAACTCCAGGTCGCCGGCGGAGGTGGGGCGGCGGCTGGCGTCCCCGGAGCCGAGGGCGGCGGTGAGGAGCTCCATGAGGACCTCCATCCCGGCTCCGGACAGGTCCAGGCGCGCCCGCAGCGGGGTGGGCTCGGCGAGCAGGGCGCGGATCTGCGAGGCGCCCGCGCGGCGCCAGTGGGCGGAGGACTCGGCGGCGTCGCGCAGGCGGGCCTGCTGCGCGCGGTGGTCGCGGACGGGCTCGGGCAGCCGGGAGCCCGGGTGCTCGGTGACGGTGCTGCGGTCGGGGGCCGCCTGCCACCAGCTGGTGGTGGCGGCGACGCCCTCGTCCGTCTGCCCCTCCAGGTGGAGGGCCGGGTGCAGGCCGTAGGCGGCGGTCGCGAGGGCGTCGGCCCGGTCGGGGTCGGCCTCCTCGAACCAGGAGGCCAGGCGCAGCAGAGCCGCGCGGCCGTGCCGCGGCCCCGGCCGTCCGCCGGCGCCCTGTACGTCGTCCCCGCGGGTGTCCGCGCGCTCGTTGAGTGCCACAACTCAGCAGACTAGAGACCTCCCGGGCGCGCCACGCCCGGTTCCGGCCTGTCCGGTCCCGCCGACCTGCCCCTACCACCCACTCTGACCAGGAGGTTTGTGCATTTTCGGAACTTTAGGACGATTCTTGGGGGCCGTGGGAGAGGCGAACCCCACCCGGCCGCGCCGGACCGCCCGCCTCACTCCGGGGTCGGCACGGAGAGGCGCCCGCCGTCCGCGTCCTCCAGCGCCTGGCGCACCTCCGGCGTCATGTCCTCGTCGTACCCGGTGATCGTGTAGGTCGAGAAGTACGGTGTGCCGTTCACGTCGACCGGGTCGCCGAGTTCGACCTCGACCTCGTAGGGCTCGTCCTGGCAGCCCCGGTCCATGCACCAGGTCCCGTACAGGTCGCCCGTGCCCGACGCGGTCTCGTCCGTCCACTCGGGCCACTCCAGGCCGGAGAAGGACGTGAACTCGGTGGCGACGTACTCGACGGGGCGCTGGTCGTCGAACCCGTTCTCGTCGCCGTACATGTTCAGGACGTGGGCGCCGTCGCCCCGGTCCCCCTGGCCGGAGCCGCCGCCCTCCTCGGAGCCGTCGCCCTCCCCGGGGTCGGGGCTCGCCCGGTCCTCGGGGCTCTCCGTGGCCTGCGGGGCGCCGGTGCCCTCGGGCAGCCTCGGGGTGGTCTCCTGCTGTCCGCAGGCGGTGGCCGCCAGCAGCAGGGCGGCCCCCGTCAGGATCATGCGCTTCATCTCGCCTCTCGCCTCCTCCGTCGGGGCCCGGGACGGCCCCCGGCCGGCCCGCGCGGGGACGCGCCCGGGACCGCCGAACCGATGGGTTGCGTCGAGGCCCCCCGGCGGCTGCCGGGGGGCCTCGACCTACTGCTCTGTTCCGTCACTGTGGGGCCGGAGCCCCGTGACGCCGGGACCTAGTGGTACCCGTGACCGCCGTCGTGCTCGGCGCGGTCCTGGCTGATGTTGGTGGTCGACGGACCGTTGATGCAGTCGCCCGTGGTCTGCGGCGACAGGATCGGCACGTTGACACCGGCCAGGCCCACAGCCAGCTCCATGTTGCAGAGCTGAACGGGGACCAGTTGCAGGTTCTGGTTGAACTGCTGGTCACCGCCGTGCGAGGCGGACGCGGGCGAGGCGAGGAGCATCGCTCCCAGCGCTGCACCGGCGATGGCGGTGGCAGCCGCGAACTTGCGCAGCATGCTGACCCCCCGCTAGTCGATGTTGGTGCTGATCGGGCCGTTGACGCAGTCGCCCGTGGTCTGCGGCGACAGGATCGGCACGTTGACGCCCGCCAGGAGGCCGACGGCCAGCTCGGTGTTGCAGAGCTGGACGGGAACCAGCTGCAGGTTCTGGTTGTACTGCTGGTCGCCGCCGTGCGAGCCGGAGGCGGAGGCCGGGGAGGCCGCGAGCATGGCGCCCAGGGCGATTCCGGCGATGGCGGTGGCAGTCGTGATCTTGCGCAGCATGTCTGGAATCCCCTGCTAGTCGATGTTGGTGCTGATCGGGCCGTTGACGCAGTCGCCGGTGGTCTGCGGCGACAGGACCGGGATGTTCACGGCGACCAGGCCGATGGCGGCGCTGGTGTTGCAGAGCTGGACCGGAATGGCCTGCAGGTTCTGGTTGTACTGCTGGTCGCCACCGTGGGAGCCGGAGGCGAGGGCCGGGGACCCGGTGAGAACGACGCCGAGAGCGGCGCCAGCGACGAGACCGGCAACGCCGAGCTTACGCAGCATTGAATTGCCCTTCGAGAAAGTGTGAGACATCGTCACGGTCGAACGAATTGCCGGAATTAGCTGATGTTGGTGCCGATGGGGCCGTTCACGCAGTCGCCGGTGGTCTGCGGCGACAGGATCGGCACGGTCACGGCGACCAGACCGACGCTGCCGGTCAGGTTGCAGGACTGGATCGGGACCAGCTGGAGGTTCTGGTTGAACTGCTGGTCGCCGCCGTGCGAGGCGTGAGCGGGAGCCCCCATGAGGAGAGCGCCCATCGCGGCACCGGCGACCAGGCCGGCAACGGCCATCTTCTTGATCATGTTTCCCCCGGGAAATCATTACGAGGCATTGACAGAAAAAGACTCAGGCGCTTGCTGCACCTGTGTCGCGGTGGACTGGTGCAATCATCATCCGGCCCCCGTTTTTTGTCAACGCCGAAACCCCGGAATCGCTTTGTCCATATTGCCGTCAGGGTTCTTTTTGCGTCATGCACAAATGGATTGATTGCCCTTCTTTTCGCGCGACACGCACAAAGGCCCGGTACTCGGTCGAGGGGTGGCCGTACCGGCGAACCGGGCACATCCACCGCTAACGCCACAGGAGCACCTTCGCCCCGTGCGCGGAACCGCCCGTGGAGACGGAGAAACCGCAGCTCAGGGCAGGGTCGGCCGCGTGGTCGGGGAGCGGCTCCGGTCGGACCGGAAGCAGGGCTCGCCGTTACTCCGCCGTGTCCTGAACGCGACACATTCGCGATCAGCCGAATCCCGGGAGGCGGCGGATCCGCGACGGCGGGAGCCGGGCCGGATCGGGGTGGGCCGGGGCGAGGAGGGCGCCGGGCCGACGGGGCCCGGACACACGACGGGGCCCCGGCACCTGATGGTGCCGGGGCCCCGATCCCAGGGTGGCAGGTGAAGGATTCGAACCTTCGAAGGCTAAGCCGACGGATTTACAGAGGTCTCCCACTTCGAGCCCCTTAGGCAACCTGACCTGGACATACGTCCGCTTCAGGGCGTGTCCCGTGACAGCCGTCCCGCCAGGGTCCCGAAACAGGCCCTCAGGCGACCTCTCGGCACGACGATCGGGAGCACGATGGATCACCCTGGAGCGACTCGGTTCGCCCACCAGAAGCCATCTCAGAGAGACGTTTTGTGATCTACGCCACTGACTCCTTCTCTGTCGACTCCCGCCGACGGAACGGGCCGACACCCGACCCTCCTGTTGTCGGTGCGCTTCCCTAGGCTCGATCTCGTGGACGAGACCATGATCGAGATCCTTGACCTTCAGAAGCAGTGGAGCGCCAAGAACACCGAGGCGATGAAGAGCCGCGGGGTTCTGGTGCGCAAGACATTCGCGCATCAGCTCCGTCAGCACATCCCGGCCTTGGCGACCGCACTGGGTGTGCCTGAGCCCGAGGTGGATGTGGAGGGGCGTGACGGAACAGGGCTGAAGACGGAGGTCCCTTGGACTCGGGTCTACCTCCCAGAACGTTCTCCCCACGCGACGGAGGGTTGGTACCTGGTCTACCTCTTCGGTGCCAAGGGGGACCGGGTCTACCTCTCCCTGATCCAGGGCACCAGTCGCTGGACAGGTGCGCACTTCGAGGCACGCAGTCCCAAGGAACTCGTGAAGCGCGTGGCATGGGCCCGCCCACTCCTGAAGGAGCTGCTCACCGAACGCGACGACCTCGTTGAAGCCATCGACCTCCAATCGGAGAATTCGAAGGTGGCCCCTCGATACGCGGCGGGCAGCGTGATCGCGATCGAGTACGACTGGTCCGACATGCCGGCTGAGGCCACTCTGGTCGAAGACCTGCTGTACATGGCCCGCCTGCTCCGCGCGATCCACCACGGTGAGGACACGGCCTCTCACGTCCCGGGGGACGCTCCCCCCGAGGTGTTGGACGCCACCGACGCGGCTGCCAAGACCGCCGGTCGTCGGACGAAGGCCGCCAAGGGCCAAGGGTTCCGACTGAGCGCTCATGATCGACGAGCGCTGGAGTTGCACAGCGTCGGCATGGCCACCGCCTACTTCGAAACCAGCGGTTGGACGGTCAAGGACGTCGGGGCCAAGGAGTCCTACGACCTGCTGCTGACGCGAGGGGACGAACGCCTGCACGTGGAGGTGAAGGGAACCACCTCGGAAGGCACCCAGGTGATCCTCACGCGCGCCGAGGTCGAGAAGCAGCGCGAACTCGCCCCAGCGAACGCACTCGTGGTCGTCCACTCGATCCACCTGGATCGGAGCGTGTCACCGCCAACTGCGAGCGGGGGCGTCCTGCACTGCACTTCCCCCTGGAAGATCGAGGAGGAGGACCTGACGGTCGTCTCGTACGTCTACCGTTCAGGCGTTCCTCAGGTCCCCTGACGCAGTCTCCTCGCTCGTCCGCAGTTCGCCACCGCCTGGGGTGCCGGCCCCGGCCGTAGTGGTGGTGGTGCGAGACGCTATCGCCCTGAGACCAAGACCTGGGTGAGCCGCAGCGATGTCCGCCCTCGGGGAGGCACCGGCCCCCGCCGCAGAACCTACAGAACTCACAGAACCAACGTTTGCGCACGTCAAGCTGTTGGATCATTGAACCGCAGAACTCCGCAATACTCCCGCAGAACCGCAGAAGCTCCTCTCACCAAGGGGGTACTGCGGTTCTGTGTAGGTTCTTCGAGGTTCTGCGGTTCTAACCCCATGACCCTCTGAACAGGGAAAACAGGGGGTTCTGTAGGTTGTGTAGGTTCTGCGGCGGGCTGAGACCAGCAAATTGCGGTCAGCTACACCACTCAACGAACCACACTCACAGCGTGTGACGGCGAGGTTCCCCGCAACTGGATAAGACCGTGATTCCTCACCATGAGCTGTCCTCGCTACGGTCTTCTCATGACATCTACTCCCCCGCCTGTTCGCCTCCCGTGGCGGGAAAGATTTCAGGCACGCAGAACCCGGATCGCCTCGTTGATCGATGGCCACAGCCACGCTCTTGGCTGGGTCGGGATCATTGCCGGCGGACTCTGCGCCGCGGTCGCGGCATGGCCACTGGTCACAACGGCCTGGAACGTCTTGGGCCTCGCCGACTGGCAGACCTGGCGCTTGGTGCTCTTCAGCGTAGGTGCCGTGGCGCTGGCCGCTGGCGTCGTGGGCACGAACTGGAAACGCACATCGCCAATCCGCCTCATCTGGCTGATTCTGGCCGCCTGGCTGATGGCTGCGGTCGCGATCGCAGCGCTGACTGGGCTGGCCTGGCTGCTGTTAGACGGCCCCGCATGGAAGCCTCCTGAAGATCTAACCGCCCGCCATTTGGAGGCAATCACTACCCGAGCCTTCGCAATGGTCGCGGGTCTAGGTGGTGTGGCACTACTAGTGATCGCCTACCGGCGCCAACGCACAACCGAGGCCGGAGAACAGCGCGAGGTCACCAAACTGTTCAACGAGCGATTCACTGCCGCCTACACCGAACTGGGCAGCGAGCATGCGGCCGTGCGTCTGGGGGCTGTACACGCCTTGGCCCACCTAGCTGATGACGCCCCCTCCGAAGAGGAAGTGCAGATGGTCATCGATGTGCTGTGCGCCTACCTGCGCATGCCCTACACCCCCAAACCAGAACCACTTCCAAAGAACGCTTCACGCGTTAAGCGGGAGGAGCACCACAGGCGCGAACTGGAGTTCACCTCCTACCGAGAAGTACGCCACACCATCATTCGAATCATTGGCAACCACCTACGCGAGCCCACTCGTTGGCGCGGAAAGAATTTCGACTTCACCGGCGCTGTATTTGACGGAGGAGACCTATCTGGAGCCGCCTTCCCCGATGGCATCACCAGCTTTGCTGGCGCAGAGTTCGTCGAAGGAGAGGTGAACTTTTCTGGCGTCAAGTTCTCCGGAGGACTTGTTGATTTCTACGGCGCCAAATTTTCTGGAAGCTCAGTAAGATTTGGCGGAGCTGAATTCTCCGACAGTTCCGTAAGCTTCGCCAGGGCTGAATTCACCGGAGGAAAGGTCCTACTCATAGGCGTCAAATTCATAGGCGGACATATCACCTTCACCGACAGCAGGTTCACTGGCAGCGAAGTGAAATTCACCAATTCCATATTCACCGGCAGCCAGATGGGATTCTATCAATCAGTCTTCTCTGGCGGCTTAGTTGACTTCGACAAAATCGAAATCTCCGACGGAATGATTAATTTTCTATTTGCCGTTGGAGCTCGACCCGCAGGCCTTCTGGATGCCAGTCGAAATTCAGGCCCCCTATTGCTTCTACCAAAAAGATGGTCTCAGGAAACCTTAAGTTCATAAAGATAGAACTCCCCCTGTAATCGAGGGAGTTCTACGGCGTTATAACAGTGCTTCCTAAGACAGTGACACCGTTCCGTGCATCGCTGAAGCGAGCTCCGCCATGTCGTCGGTGACGACGTCGCTCCCCAAGCGCTGGAAACACTCCGCCTTGCCCGGCCTGTTGGCGTAGCCAACCACCGGTATGCCCACGGCCTTCGCCACCTCGATGTCGGTCTCCGAGTCGCCCACCATGAGGCACGCCGCTGGCCTTACAGACAACTCCTTGATCCCCAATTCGAGCAGATGGGGATGGGGCTTCATCAGCTCCGGCGACACCCGACTGCGGCCAAAGACACCGTCGACCAGCTTGGTGAGGCCGTGTTCTTCCAGGAAGGCCGTCACGGCCTCCGGTGAGTTGTTGCTGACCACCGCCAGAGGGCGCCCGGTCTCCTTGCATGCCTTCATGAACTCGACCGCACCAGGGGTCGGAGACGCCTCTGCCACCGAGAGGACTTCCGCGTCGCGGAGCATCCGTTCGGATTCGGCTTGTCGCTCCGGGGCGACCTCGAAGAGGTAACGGAGCACCTTCATCGGATCCGTCTCCGCGCCGGCCTCCACGGAGATCGGGACTCCGGCTTCCGCAGAACGAGCCATCATGTCCTTGGCTACCTGGGGAGCTGGGTAGCCAGCGAAGGCACTGCACACGGGACCGTCGAAGTCGAGCAGGACCGCACGGCAGCCGCGTACGACGTTCTGTTCCTCCGGGGTCATTCCCCACGCTCCCTGGAGACGTTCTCCCAGATGCTGTCGAACCACACCTGGGACTGGGCGACGTACTGCGAACCGGTCGACTCGGGGTCTTCGTCCGCGGCGTGGTGGAACAGTGTCGCGTCCCTGCCCATGAGGTCGAAGATCTCCACCTTCTCCTTCGAGATCGAGACGGTGTTCTCCTTGACCGGGTAGTAGCCGAAGAACGCCTCCTGGCCGTTGATCAGGTAGAGCTTGAACATCGGAGCGACCGAGTACACCCGGGTTCGCACGACAGCGCTCTGGACGAGGCCGAGGTTCTCCAGTTCGTGCACCGCGTCCTCGATGCCCTGGGTGTGCCGGAGCATGATCCGGTGCATCCGCTTGCGCACCTCCGGGTCGTCGGACAGCGTGTCCGCCCGCACGGGAAGCCCCAAGGGCTCGGAGAGATCCGGCACCAGGAGCCGAACCCGGATGGTCTCCGGAGACAGCCGCCCCTCACGAATCTTGTCCAACGGCTCCTGAAGCGCTCCGTTGAGCGTCTCCCCGCCGAACCCGGCGAAGTCGATGGTCACGGCCTTACTGGCGAATGCCCGCTCGATGTGGGGCCGCAGCCCCACCGGCCGAGAGGTCCGTTCACGCACGAAGACGCCGCGGCCCTGCTGGGAGACCACCAGGCCCTCATCACGTAGGAGACGGATGGCCTGCTGCACGGTCATCCGTGCGACGCCGTACGTCTTGGCGAGTTCCGCCCCGGAGGGCAGCTGATCACCCGGTTCCAGCTTCCGGGTGAGGATCGCGGCCCGGAGGGTGGCTGCTACCTGCTGGAACGGGGGGCGAGGGTCTTCCGGATCGATGCTCATTCTGCAAGCTTACGGGACCTTGCCTAGGCAACCTAGAAAGAAATTTCGCCAACCCTCTTGACTGACCTAGCTTGGCTAGCCAAGCTAGGTGCATAGCCAACCTGGCCAAGTTCTTCTGCTTCATAGCCGCCAGCAGGAAGCCAAAGCCAGGGGCCATCTCATCGAGTCGAGGAGGTTCCTGATGGACCCGAAACACCAGAGCACGGCGCTTCTCCGCGCCGGTCTGGCCGACCACCAGCTCCCGTGCGCCGATCAGCCGGAGTTGTTCTTCGAGCCCGACACCAGCGACCGGTTCGGCGAGAAGCCCGCCGCCAAGGAGATGCGCGAGCGCTCCGCCCGCACCCTGTGCCTCTCCTGCCCCGCCCGGGACCTGTGCCTGGAACTGGCCCTGCGCGAGAAGCCCGCCGCCGGCATCTGGGCCGGGTTCTCCTCCGACGAGATCACCGACTACCTGCGAGAGGCCGCCTGACCATGACCAACCTGACGCTTCGCACCCCCGTCACAGGACCTGTCGCCGTCGCCCTGACCGCCCCCGGTATCCAGCTCACCGTGGAGGCCGTCGCGGGCATCACCGAGGCCACCCTGCACCTGAGCGGCCCGGCCGAGACCATCCAGCAGGCCACCGCCACCCGCATCGAGACCGCGTGGGTCATCACCGTCCCCGCCCCGGCTCCGACCGTGATCAGCGCAGGCGGAGTCACCCGCATCAGCGGAAACGTCGTCGGCAGCGTCTTCATGAGCGGCGGCCAGACCGTCATCAACGGCGTGACCTTCAACAACGGCACCGTCACCGGCGCAACGGAACCGGTCACCGGCCTGCTGCGGGTTCCCGTGGAGTCCCTGCTCGGAACCCGCATCGACAACGGCTCCGTGGACACCCGCGGCGCACTCGCCGGGGTCCACCACCACGGCCGCAACTCCAGCCTGTCCGTGGCCGTGGTCGGCGACCTGGTCTCCGACGGCACCAACGGATCGGTCTCCATAGGCCGCGCTCACGGCGAGATCGACGTGCACACCACCAACGGCACCGTGACCGTCGGACAGGCCGGACCGCTCACCAAGGTCCGCTCCACCAACGGCAACGTCCTGGTCCACGCCGGGTGCCCCGGCCGCATCAGCGCCCGCACCACCAACGGCGACGTCGCGATCCACAAGTCCGGTTACCGGGTCGATGCGACCACGAGCACCACCAACGGTCGAGACCGCGTCTACGCCTGACCACGCAGTTCGCCACACCCACACAAGAAGGAGCCGTCATGGCCAAGCAGGAGAAGAAGGACGTCAAGTCGGTCGAGATGCGCGATGGCGTCACCGTCATCACCCACGAGGACGGCACGGTCGAGGAGATCACCGGCCCGGTCGACCTCCAGCTCGGCAACGTCACCGGCGGCATCAGCTTCGGCTAGCCCGCCCTCTCGTGGTCCCTGCTTCGTAGCCGCCACCAGGGACCACACCACGCCGCATGACGCGGCCCCGGCATGTACCGCCAAGCACCCGCCGGGGCCGCCACTCCAGCAAAGGAGCAGAACAATGATCGCAGATCCGACCGTGTTCGCCGCAGTGTTCGCGGCGTTCTTCGCCGCCCACCAGGTGGGCGACCACTGGATGCAGACCTCCTGCCAGGCCGCCGCCAAGGGCGGCGCCGGATGGGCCGCACGAGGTGCGTGCTTCCGTCACGTGGCCTCGCTCATCATCACCAAGCTGGTGTTCGCCGCCCCCGTGGTGCTGCTGCTCGGGCTGAGCGTGCACCCGCTGACCGCCACCGCCGGCCTGGCCGTCATCGCCCTCTCCCACTACTGGGCCGACCGCCGCACCACGCTGGCGCGGCTGGCCGACCGGCTCGGGCTGGGCGGCTTCTACCGACTGGGCAGCCCCCGCCCCGGACACGACGACAACCCGACCCTCGGTACCGGCGCCTACGCCCTCGACCAGTCCTGGCACATCGCCTTCCTGTTCGTGGGCGCCCTGATCACCGCGATCGGAGGGGCCTCCTGATGACCGCTCTCGCTGCCCTCGCGCTGACCGTCCTGGTTCTGCTGGCCGTCTCCGGCGCCGTCACCCAGCTGGCCAAGGCCCGCAAGGCCCTGCGCTCCCGCCGCCGCAAGGCGGCCCGCCGGATGCGCATCGCTCTGGGACCGCAGACCGTCGCCCGCACCCGCCGCAAGACCGCCCGGAAGGGGAACCGCCGATGAGCCTCCAGCCCGCCCTGATCGAGGCCCTGCGCACCTGGGCGTCCGGGTACTGCGCCGACCAGGCCGCCGTCGACCTCCTCATCACCCACGAGGCATGGCTCCACCGGGCCGACTTCCACCGCCTCATGGAACCCACGTTCAACGTCAACGGGACGCCGATCACCATCATCGACTGGGGAAGGGTCAGCACCGCCGTGAACGCAGGCGACCTGCCCGCATCCTCCTCCGCCCTGTCGGTGCTGCGCATCGCGCTGTCCCTGGCGGTCGGAGAACCGGTCGACCTCGGAGACGCCCTGACCGGCTTGGACGCTACCAACACCGCAGCCGTCGCCACCGCCGTGGTCACCGCGGCTCAGGCAGACCGGGTCACGGTCACACTCGCTGCCCGCCAGCTCCCGAGCTGGCTCCGGGAGGGCTGACCGGTGACCACCGCCCACATGATCCAGGCCGTAGGCGTTCTCGCGCTGCTCGTGGTGCTGCTGCTGGCCCTGGTCGTGGTCGTGCTCCGGCTGGCGGCCCTGCCGCTGGCCGGAGCGGCCCTGGCCCTGGACCACACCGCCGCCTTCATGGCCCGACCGCTGCCTCCCATGCCCGTTCGCGGTCACCACCAGGACGGAGGTTCCCGGTGACTTCCCAGCAGGACACCAAGTCCAACCCCAGGCAGGACACCACCGACACCGAGACAATCCGCCGCGAGCTGGCCGATGAGCGCGCCACCGCGGAGGCCCGTACCGCCGACCGTCTGGCCCGGCTCCGCTCACGCCAGGACGCGATCCGCAAGGAACGCCGCATACGCCAGGGAGCGCTCCGGGAGAAGGCCGCTGACCGGCTGCGCAAGGCCAAAGCTGCCGCAGACGTGCGCGGCACCGCCGAGTCCCGCGCCCTGCGGGTCTCCCGCACCCGAGCTCTGTCGCTGCTCGTACTGCTCCCCGTGTTGGCGGCGTTCGGGATCTGGTCGACCGCCGGCGTCCACGCCGGGGTCACCGCCATGACCGGCACCCCCGAGAACACCCCGATGTGGTGGGCGCTGTGGCTGTTGGAACCCGCGCTGATCACCGCAGTGGGGTGGATCATCCTGTGCCGTAGCTGGCTGTCCACCTCCGGCGGCGCTCTCGGTGAGCAGGCCGACAAGATCATGGCCGGAGCGCTGGGCGTGTCGATCGTGCTCAACGCGATCGGGCACTGGCCGGACGCCCTGTCCTGGCAGGGAGTGGGCGGGTTGGTCGCCCACTCCCTGGGGCCGATCGGCGCCGCCACCACCGCCCACCTGATCGGGTTGATCGAGACCGCCGTCACCAAGGCCAAGCCCACCGAGGGCGCTCCGCTCCTGGACGACCTCGACATTGCCGGGGAGCACCCTTCCGAGGGTGAGAAGGGCGCTGCCGAAGACACCCCGCAGACGACGGTAGAGAGCACCCCGGCGGTGCCGGAGATGGGCCGCTCCCGGCTTCCCGAGCGCGCTCTCGAAGTACCCGCCGGAGCGGTTCAGCTGCCCGTGGTGCGGTGTTCCTCCCCCTCCCCTGGGAAGAAGGCACCCGCCGCGATCGAGGCCGCTCCCGAGCGCCCCGCTGAGAGCGGCCGCCGTTCGGTGCCTGAACAGGGCAAACAGCGGGTTTCAGAAGCACCCGCCAAGACCCGCTCCGACAAGGGCCGCAAGCTCCCCAGGGCCGCGACTCCGTCCGCCGCTGAGCAGCCCGTCCGGGCGCTCTCGGACGCCGACCTGCTCGACCGACTCGCCGCGATGATCACCGCCGGAGAGCTGCCCGAGGGCGCGTCTGTGCGCCGCGTGCAGACCGCTCTTGGATGCGGCTTCGAGCGCGCCAAGCGGGTGCTGTCGATGCGCGAGGAGAGCACCGAGACCGTCACCGAACCGACCCGCCTGACTGCCGTCCACACCCCCGCTGAGGAGAAGGAGAACGCCGCATGAGCCCGAACGAGAACCCCTTGGAACTGACCGCCCTGGTCGCCCGCGTCATCCACGGCATCAAGCACATGCCCGCCAGTCACCTGGTTCTCCGAGCCGCCGTCCTGGCGGTCTTCACCGCCACGACCGTCCGGGTCTCCACCGGCCCCGACCTGTTCGGCTCCCTGGTCGGGACCCTGCTCACCGCGGGCACCGCCGCCGTCATCGCGCTGGAGCTGTACACCGCCGCGCTGATGTGCGAGCAGGAGATTGACGACGACCAGGGCGACGAGTTCGGAACGGCCACCTGATGGGGCTCTTCGGCAAGACCCACAAGGCCGACACCGACTCCGCGTGGGTCACGGCCTACGCCCTCGCGGACGGAACCCACGCCTACCAGGCCCGATGCAGCTGCGGCTGGTTCAGCGACGTGTTCGTCGAGGAACTCCAGTTCGTTCGTGACCTGCGTCAGGACCACGCCGACACCGGCCGCCCGTAGCCACCGCTTCGGGGCGGCGGCCCACTCCGCCAAGAACCGGCCGCCGCCCCATCCCGGACCACTTCGACCAGGAGATACCAGGATGTCGTACCCCACGCCGCACCAGGACGACCGCACGGCTGAGGAGACCGGGCAGGTCCTCAACTTCCCGACCGTCATCGGCACCGCCGCCCCCCGACCCCGCACCGAGGACCCCGCGCCGGCCCCGACCGAGGTCGAGGTCGAGTACGTCGAGCCCACCGACGTCGAGGTCCTGGACGAAGACACCGACACCGGCCCGGCCCGGCGCGTGGACACCCAGGTCGAGCAGTGGGCCGACCAGTCCCAGTGGCTGGCCCGCGTCGCCGAAGGCTCCCGCACCACCCAGCCCATCGTGCCGCTGTGGCTGCGCGACCGCACCGAGGCAGAGCAGGTGCTGCGGTGGGTGACCTCCTACTACGCGCACGTGGCCGCCTACCAGGCCACCCGCACCCCGCTCTACATGCTCCGCCTCATGGGCCGCTCCCCCCGCGGTGCCGCCCGGATCCTGGGGACCTGGGGTCGGTGGGCGTTCGACACCGAGACCACCGCGCTCCGCCGCGCCGCCGCCGGCGGCAACCGCACGGGCGAATACATGATGCTCTCCCGCCAGCACAGCTCCCGCGTCAAGGTCCGCGTCACCAGCTCCCTGGTGCTGGCCACCGCGACCCTGATCACCGTCGCCGTCGTCTCCCCCGCCGCCCCGGCCTGGGCGCTGTGGAGCGCGGTCTGGGCCGGGCTGTCCATGCTCGGGCTCCTGGGCCGCCGCCCCGACCAGCCCCTCATCGACCGCGCGGTCCTGCCCACCAAGGTCGAGAAGCTCACCTCCGACGCGGTCCTCAAGGCCCTCAGTGCTCTGGGGATCAGCGAGATCACCCGCGCCCTGGCCGCCAAGGGCGACGAGGAGATCGGGTTCACCGCCCCCATCACCCGCGACGGCCCCGGCTGGCGCGCCGAAGTCAACCTCCCCCGCGGCGTCGTGGTCACCGACGTCATCGACAAGCGCGACAAGCTCGCCTCCGGCCTGCGCCGCCCGCTGGGCTGCGTGTGGCCCGAGCCCGTCAACGAGGAGCACCCCGGCAAGCTCGTGCTCTGGGTCGGCGACCAGGCCATGAACCAGGCCCGCCCCACCCCGTGGCCGCTGACGGAGAAGGGCACCACCGACCTGTTCAAGCCCCTGCCCTTCGGCTCCGACCAGCGCGCACGCGCCATCGCGATGACGCTGATGTTCGAGTCCGTCCTGATCGGCGCCAAGCCCCGCATGGGCAAGACCTTCGCCCTGCGCGTACTGCTCCTGGCGGCCGCGCTCGACCCCAACGCGGAGCTGAACGTCTTCGAACTCAAGGGCACCGGCGACTGCCAGTCCGTGGAGAAGGTTTCCCACGTCTATGCCTCCGGCGCGGACCAGGACACCATGTCCACCTGCATGAACACCCTGCGCCGCATCGCCAACAAGGAGCTGGTCAAGCGCGCCGAGACCATCTCCCGCATCGCCAAGGCCGACCCCAAGCGCTGCCCCGAGAACAAGGTCACCCCCGAGCTGTCCGCCGACCGCTCCCTGGGACTGCACCCGATCGTGCTGGCCGTCGACGAGTGCCAGGAGCTGTTCACCAACGAGGAGTACAAGCAGGAGGCCGCCAAGCTGGCGGAAGCCATCATCAAGCGCGGCCCCGCCATGGGCATCATCCTGCTGCTGGCCACCCAGCGCCCCGACTCCAAGTCCCTGCCCACCGGGGTGTCCGCGAACGTGGGCATCCGGTTCTGCCTGCGGGTCATGGGCCAGCTGGAGAACGACATGGTCCTGGGGACGTCGAGCTACAAGAACGGCATCCGGGCCACGACCTTCACCGCCAAGGACAAGGGCATCGGCTACCTCGTGGGCGTCGAGGACGACGCGGTCATCGCCCGTTCGGCCTACATCGACGGCCCCGCCGCGGAGACGATCTCTGAGCGCGCCCGCGCGGCCCGCATCGCCGCCGGCACCCTGACCGGGCACGCGGCAGGGGAGGAGATCGCCACCGAGGACACCACCACCATCCTCGACCACCTCCTGGCGGTGTGGCCCGGCGACGTCGACGCCGTGTGGTCCGTGCGCCTGATCGACGCCCTGGCGGACTACCGCCCCGGCCTGTACGCGGCGTGGCTCGACATCGAGGACGAGAAGGCCCGCGCCACCCAGCTCACCAACGCGCTCAAGCCGCACAAGGTCGGCACCCGGCAGCTCAACCGGGAGGGCTCGAACAAGCGCGGAGTGGACCGCGAAGCCGTGGAGCAGGCGGCGAATCGGTAGCACCCAGGGGTGCTACATATAGCACCCCTGCTAGCGACCAAAACCCCATCTGACCAGGGATGTAGCGCGTATCGACCCTCCCTGGCAGAACCCCCGAAACGTGCCTCGGACGCCTTCTGGCGGGAGCCAAAGAAAATGCGGCCCCGGTGCATAGCCGCCAAGCAACCACCGGGACCGCGCTCCCAGAAAGAGCACTCCCAACATCACTGCGAGGAGCACTCCCATGATGCAGCACTCACGGTCGGAGGTCACCCCGTGACCACCCTCCGCTTCCTCGACCCCGACGGCTCCCGGTACGGGCTGCCGACCTACCCATGGGGCATGGCTTGGACCACCGCTGAGGACATGGCCACCCGCAAGCAGCTGGCCGCCATGGGCCTGCGCCCCGGCAGCACCCACCCGGACGCCCAGCTGATGTGGCGCTCCCGCCGTGCCAGGAACGGGGTCCGCACCGCCGCCCTCTACCGGATCAGCGAGGCCAAGCCCAAGGACGAGTTCACCGCGGCCCGCGCCCGCGGACTGGCCGCCGCGATGCGCGCACGCCGCACCTGCCCGACCTGCCGCCAGGTGTTCGTCTACGTCATCCCCACCTCGCTCGGGGAGTGCCCGGCCTGCCACGAGGGCGGCACCCCCGAAGCGTGGGAACTGGAGGCGGCAGCATGAGCGCTCCGACGAACGTCCTGCCCTACGCTCTGGCTGCCGCCCGCCGCGACTGGCACGTCTTCCCGCTGCGAACCCGCGCCAAGCGCCCGGTCCGGACCTTCACCGACTGGGAGCGGCACGCCACCTGCGACGAAGGCGCCATCACCGCCTACTGGGGAGCCCACCCCGCCCACAACCTCGCGGTCGCGTGCGGGCCCTCCGGCCTGGTGGTCGTCGACCTCGACACCCCCAAGGACGGCGAGACCCCGCCGCCGGAGTGGGCGCGCCCCGGCATCGCCGCCGGAGCGGACGTCCTCGCGGCCCTCGCTGAGGAGCACGCCGACGGTGACACGGCGTTCCTGGACACGTTCACCGTGACCACCCGCCGGGGTGGCACCCACCTGTACTACACGGCACCTGAGGGCGCGGCCTATCGCAACACGTCGGGCCGGTTGGGCTGGCTGATCGACACCCGTGCCACCGGCGGCTACGTCGTCGGTCCCGGTTCCTACGTGGCCGACGCCGACGGTCGCGGCCCCTATACCGTCACCAATCCCACCGCCACTGCCCCGCTGCCCGGATGGCTGGCGACCCTGATGGAGCCCGCCCGCCGTCGGCCGGTCACCTCCGGACAGGTTCATCAGGCCCTCGTGAGCAGTCCCGGGATGGCCACCTACGTCACCCGGGCCCTGCGTGGAGAGGTCGACCGGGTGCTCGCCTCCAAGGAGGGCCGCCGTAACCACACCCTGAACACGGCCGCCTTCGCCGTGGGCACGCTGGTGGGTGCAGGGATGCTGCCCAAGCACCTGGCAGAGGACGCCTTGGAACAAGCTGGTCTCCACGTGGGGCTTGAGTCCTCCGAGGTCGAGGACACCGTGCGCAGCGGCATCCAGGCCGGGATCCGCCGCCCCCGGGGAGCTGCCGCATGAGCGCCCACGACGGCCGACAGGACACCGGGCAGGGGTGGGACGCCCCCACCCCGCTCGGTGCCCGCAACGCCCTTCCCGGCTTCCCTGCCGAGTGCCTGCCCGGCTGGATGTCGAGGTTCGTCCTGGCGCTGGCCGAGGAGACCCAGACCCCGGTGGACGCCGCCGGATGCGTGGCCCTGGCCGCGCTCTCCACCGCCGCCGGCGGACGCGCCATCGTCCAGGTGCGCGGCACCTACACCGAGCCGGTGAACCTGTTCACGGTCGTGGCTCTGCCGCCCGCCTCACGCAAGTCGGCGGTGTTCCGCGCCATCACCTCCCCGATCCTCAAGGTCGAGGCGGAGCTGGCGGAGCGGATCAAGCCGCAGATCGTGGAAGCCGAGTTGACCCGGGCGGTGGCCGCCGGTGTGGCGGAGAAGGCCAAGTCCAAGGCCATCACCACCAAGGGTGCCCCGGACGCCCTGGCGGACGCCTCGGACGCCGCGGCCGCGATCGAGGACATCAAGATCCCCGCCCTTCCGCAGCTGGTCGCCGACGACGTCACGCCGGAGACCGCCGCGACCATCCTGTGCGACCAGGGCGGCAGGCTGGCCGTGCTCTCGGCCGAGGGCGGGATCTTCCAGATCCTCGCGGGCCGCTACAGCGGCTCCCCGAACTTCGACCTGTTCCTGAAAGGCCACGCCGGAGACATGCTGCGAGTCGACCGCAAGGGCCGCTCCGAGCACGTCGAATCCGCGATCCTCACCCTGGGACTGGCCGTGCAGCCGGACGTGATCCGCGAGATCGCGACCGGTCCCGGGTTCCGCGGCAAAGGGCTGCTGGGCCGGTTCCTGTACGCGCTGCCCGAGTCCAATATCGGCACCCGCAACGTCGACCCCGAGCCGGTGCCGGCAGAGGTGGTCGCCGCCTATGAGGAGCGGCTGATGCGCATGGTCACGCACCTGTTCGACTGGACAGACCCCCAGGTCCTCCAGCTCTCGCCCGAGGCCGACGAACTCCGCCTCGACTACGCCCGTCAGCTGGAACCGCGCCTGCACCCGCGACTCGGGGACCTGGGCCACATGTCCGACTGGGCAGGGAAGTCCGTGGGCGCGATCATCCGGATCGCCGCCCTGCTCCACCTGGCCGACAACCCCGTCGACGGCTACCGGCTCCCGATCAGCGCCGACACCATGACGGCCGCGATCCGGATCGGGGAGTACTTCACCGCCCACGCCGAAGCCGCCTTCGACCACATGGGCGCCGACCCGGAGGTGGAGCGCGCCCGCCAGGTCCTGGACTGGATCACGCGCAAGAAGCCCGCCCGATTCACCGTCCGCGAGGCGTTCTCCGGCCTACCGCGCGGCACCTTTCCCAAGGTCGCCGACGTCCTGCCGTCCCTGGAACTGCTGGAGGGCTACGGCTGGATCGCGATGGAGCCCCCGCCCCCGCGCAACCCGAAGGGAGGACGCCCGCCCTCACCCGCCTACCAGGTTCACCCGCAGATCAGCGGCCCCGGCGCATAGCCGCCAAGCAACCACCGGGACCGCATCACCCAGAAGGAGAACAGCACCATGGCAAAGAACCCGATCCCGCGTCCCCGGACCCCCGACCCCCTGCTCACGCTCCCCGAAGTCCTCGCGGAGCTGAAGGTTCCCCGCTCGACCTTCGACGACTGGCGTAAGAAGGGCCTCGCGCCCCGACACTGCAAGCTTCCCAACGGGCAGCTGCGCATCCGTCAGAGCGACCTCGACAACTGGCTGTCGGACCGTATGGATGAGGTCGCCTGATGTCCTACTCCAACGACGTCGACTTTTACCGACTCGCCAGGAAGAAGCGCCGGCGCGGCCATGGTGTGCGCTGGGTGGTCGCCGGTCGGGAGTTCTCGAAGTGGTTCACCACCGAGGCTCTGGCCGACAACGAGCGCACGAAGTTGAAGCAGGCCGCCAAGGACGGCGAGTCCTTCTGCACGGAGACCGGCCAGCCGGAATCGGTCGCGCGGGAGCTGAAGGCCGTCAGCTTCTACGACCTCGCGTGCGAGTTCACCGACCTGAAGTGGGCGAAGGCCGCTGCCAAGACCCGGCAGGGAACCTCCGAGGCGTTCGCCGTCCTGGCTCCCGTCCTGGTCAAGTCCACTCGGGGTATGCCCGATCCTCAGGTGGTGCGCGACGCCCTCTACCAGTGGGCGTTCCACACCGAGCGCCGCAAGGCGGGGCCGCCCCCCGAGGAGTACGAGAAGGCCATCACGTGGGTCCGGGGCGCTTCCCTGAAGGTCACCGAGCTGGACACTCCGGGTCGCCGCTCAGAGCTGATCAGGAAGGCTCTCGACGCGCTGGCGCTCCGGATGGACGGCAAGCCCGCCGCGGCCAAGACCGTCGCCCGTAAGCGGGCTGCGCTCTCCGGCCTGCTGAACTACGCGGTGGAGAAGGACATCTTCCCGGCCAGTCCGTTGGGCAAGGTGTCGTGGGAACGGCCGAAGACCACGAACCAGGTGGACCGCCGGCGGCTCCCCAGCCCCGAACTGGTGGATCGTCTGCTGTCCGTCGTGGAGGAGGAGCGGCCGGACCTGGTGGCGTTCTACGCCTGCGCCTACTACGCCATGATGCGGCCCGGGGAGATCGTGGCCCTCGACCGCGAGGCGTGCACGTCCCTGCCCTCGACCGGCTGGGGCAGCCTGTCCTTCGAGGACTCCTCCCCGAGATCGGGCAGTGGGTGGACCGACTCGGGGACCACGCACGACGACCGCCAGCTCAAGCACCGCGCGGAGAAGGAGACACGGCACGTCCCGATCCCGCCCCGCCTGGTGCGCCTTCTCCGGCGCCACCTCGACCAGTTCGTCGACCCTGGGGAGGACCACCTGTTCCGCGGCAAGCGGGGAGGCCCCCTGAGCGAGAGCACCTACGGCCGTGTCTGGCAGCAGGTTCGTCGGAAGGCGCTCACCGCGAAGCAGCTCAGGACAGAGCTTGCAGGCAGGGTCTACGACCTGCGTGGCGCGGGCATCTCGCTGGGCCTCAACGCAGGGGTGCCGGTGCCCGTCCTCGCGGAGCGCGCGGGGCACAGCCCGGCCGTCCTGATGAACGTCTACGCCGGATGCCTCGAAGGGCGGGATCAGCTCTGGAACAAGCGTCTGGAGGCCGCCTTCGACGGGGCGGACCCGGAGCCCGAATCGGAGGATGACACGCCGGGAGAAGCGGCCTGAGAAGTGTCCCGCCACTGTCCCGGGGACACTCGTGAACAGCCGTGAACGACCGGGAACGTGAAAGACCCCGGTGAACAGCGTTCTAGCTGGTCACCGGGGTCTTTTCCCAGGGTGGCAGGTGAAGGATTCGAACCTTCGAAGGCTAAGCCGACGGATTTACAGTCCGCTCCCATTGGCCGCTCGGGCAACCTGCCTGGGCTGCGGCGACGGTGTTCGTCGCGACGCATGAACGAGAATAGCGGATGATCCGCCCGAACCTGTAATCGAATACCCGGAGCGCGTCCCGAGCAGGGCCTTCGGGCACCCTGAGCAGGTCACGGCTAAGCTCTGAAGCCTGCCCGGGCCGGGGATCCGGCACGGGCGGACGTGTACCCACGCGGGCGTCCCCACAGGCGCCCGCGATCCATGAGACCAAGCGGGATGTGAGCGAACGTGGCCGCCGAATCCAGTTTCGACGTCGTGTCCAAACTCGACCGTCAGGAGGTCGACAACGCCCTGAACCAGACGGGCAAGGAGCTGTCCCAGCGGTTCGACTTCAAGGGCACCGGAACCACCATCGCCTGGCAGGGCGAGGACGGGATCGAGATCAGGAGCACGTCGGAGGAGCGGGCGAACGCCGCCCTGGAGGTGTTCAAGGAGAAGCTGGTCAAGCGCAAGCTCTCCCTGAAGATCCTCGACCCGGCCGAGGAGCCCAAGATCTCCGGCAAGGAGTACCGGCTTCCCGTCGGCCTCAAGGAGGGCATCACCTCCGAGGACGCCAAGAAGATCTCCAAGCTGATCCGGGACGAGGGCCCCAAGGGGGTCAAGGCCCAGATCCAGGGCGACGAGCTGCGCGTCAGCTCGAAGAAGAAGGACGACCTCCAGGCCGCCCAGAACCTGATCAAGGAGAAGGACTTCGACCTGGCCCTCCAGTTCGTGAACTACCGCTAGCCGGCGGTCCGCGGCACCGGCACGGCGACGGCCGCTCTCCCCTCGCGAAGGGGGAGGAGCGGCCGTCGCCGTGCCGGGGAGGGGTCCCTACCCCCCCATGTCCCACCGGCGGCGCAGGGCGTACAGGCGGCGGATGCGCTCGTCCGTCGGCGGGTGGGCGGCGAACAGCCGCCCCACCCCGGTCGGGAACGGGTTGGTGGTCATCACGTGCGCCGACGCCAGCAGGCCGCGGTCGCGGGGCAGGGGGTAGCGACGCGCCCCCTCCTCCAGCTTGGCCAGCGCCTCGGCCAGCCCGATCGGGTCCCCGGTGAGTTCGGCGGCCTTCTCGTCGGCGCGGAACTCGCGCCCGCGCCCCACCCCGAAGTGGACGACCAGGGCGGCGAGCGGCGCCAGCGCCGCCACCATCAGCCCGCCCAGCAGGTCGGGCATGTCCGTCTCCTCCGACTCCCCCAGCGGGAGCAGGAAGGTGACCACCGTCATCGCGGTGATGACCGCGGTGAGGGTCGCCGCCACCGAGCTGATCAGGGTGTCGTGCGAGCGGATGTGCGCCAGCTCGTGGGCGATCACGCCGCGCAGCTCCCGCTCGTCGAGGGTGCGCAGCAGGCCCGTGGTGCAGCAGAGCGCGGCGCGGCGCGGGCTGCTGCCGGTGGCGAAGGCGTTGGGCGAGCGGATCGGCGACAGGTACAGCCTGGGCATGGGCTGCCGGGCGGCGGTGGCCAGCTCCCGGACGATCCGGTACAGCTCGGGGCGCTCGATCTCGCTGACCGGTCGGGCCCTCATGGCCCGCAGGGCCAGCGACTCGCCGAACAGGTAGACGAGCACGCCCGCGCCCACCACCAGGGCCACGGAGAACTGCGCGCCCTTCTCGGCTCCGCACAGCCAGCCGACCACCACGACGAGGACGGCGGCCCCGACGAACAGACCGACCGCACGGGCCACGTTGACGTGCACGCCGCCACCTCCTCGCTCAGCCGGTCCTCGACCGTGAATGCGTACATGGTGACAAACGTGCGGGTCGACGTCTTGCGTTCCCCATGTGACGGGCTGTCGGTCACATCCCGGTTGCGGATGACCTCACACCGCCCGACGGGGTTCCGGTGTGACAATCGCCACCCGGCCCACGTCCGGCCTTTCCCGACGACCTATAGTGCGATCGTGGCCCTTATCACTCCGAACTCCAGGCCGGCGGGGCGCCGCCCCGTCCGGATCCCGGTGTCCGGGGAGCCGTGTCGTTGAAGGCAGGCCCCTTCACGACCCGGCTGTCGCGGTGTGACCGCGCCGTGCGAGACCGGGTTGGCGCACCCGGCGAGCGCGAGGGCCGCGCACGCTGTCCCATGCCCCCGAACCGGGCGCCCGCCCCGTGGCGGAGTGCCCCGGCCGGGGGATGACACCCGAGCGCCGCCGCCCGTCACGACCGGCGGCTCACCAAGGAGGTCGTCGATCTCAGTGGCCAAACAGATCGAACAGCTCGACCGCGTCATCATCCGCTTCGCCGGCGACTCCGGCGACGGCATGCAGCTGACCGGAGACCGCTTCACCCAGGAGACCGCGTCGTTCGGCAACGACCTGTCGACCCTTCCGAACTTCCCGGCCGAGATCCGCGCCCCCGCCGGAACCCTCCCGGGGGTGTCCAGCTTCCAGCTGCACTTCGCGGACCACGACATCATGACCCCGGGCGACGCGCCCGACGTCCTGGTGGCCATGAACCCCGCCGCCCTCAAGGCGAACCTCGGCGACCTGCCCAGGGGCGCGACCGTGATCGTCAACACCGACGAGTTCACGAAACGGAGCCTGGCCAAGGTCGGTTTCACCGGGGACCCCCTCACCGACGGCACCCTGGACGGACTCAAGGTGAGCGCGGTGGCGCTCACCTCGATGACGGTGGCGGCGCTGGCCGGCGCCGACCTGTCCAAGAAGGACGCGCAGCGGGCCAAGAACATGTTCGCCCTGGGCCTGCTTTCGTGGATGTACAACCGGCCGACGGAGGGGACGACGTCCTTCCTCAAGTCCAAGTTCGCCGCCAAGCCGGACATCCTCGCGGCGAACCTGACGGCGTTCCAGGCGGGGTGGAACTTCGGTGAGACCACCGAGGACTTCGCCGTCTCCTACGAGGTCAAGCCGGCCCGGCTCCCCGCGGGCACGTACCGGAACATCACCGGGAACCTGGCGATGGCCTACGGGCTGATCGCCGGGTCCACCCGGTCGGGCCTTCCGCTGTTCCTGGGCTCGTACCCGATCACCCCCGCGTCGGACATCCTGCACGAGCTGTCCAGGCACAAGAGGTTCGGTGTGCGCACGTTCCAGGCCGAGGACGAGATCGCCGGGGTGGGGGCCGCCCTGGGCGCCGCCTTCGGCGGCTCGCTGGGGGTGACCACCACCTCCGGCCCGGGCATGGTGCTCAAGCAGGAGACGGTGGGGCTCGCGGTGATGACCGAGCTGCCGCTGCTGATCATCGACGTGCAGCGGGCCGGGCCCAGCACGGGCATGCCGACCAAGACGGAGCAGACCGACCTGCTGATGGCCCTGTACGGGCGCAACGGCGAGTCCCCGCTGCCGGTGGTGGCGCCGTCCTCCCCCGCCGACTGCTTCGACGCCGCGGTGGAGGCGACCAGGCTCGCCGTCACCTACCGCACCCCGGTGGTCGTGCTGTCCGACGGGTACCTGGCCAACGGGTCGGAGCCGTGGCGCCTGCCGGAGGTCGGCGACCTGCCGGTGATCGAGCCGGGGTTCGCCACCGGGCCCAACGGCCCCGACGGCTCGTTCCTGCCGTACAAGCGCGACGAGGAGACCCTGGCCCGCCCGTGGGCGGTGCCGGGCACGGCCGGCCTGGAGCACCGCATCGGCGGCATCGAGAAGCACGCCGAGACGGGTGACATCTCGTACACGCCCGCCAACCACGACCTGATGGTGCGGACCCGCCAGGCCAAGATCGACGCCATCGCCAGGGACATCCCCGAGCTGGCGGTGGACGATCCCGACGGCGGCGCCGGGGTGCTGGTGCTCGGCTGGGGCGGCACGTACGGGTCGATCACCGCCGCGGTGCGCCGGGTGCGGCGCGCGGGCGGCCGGGTGGCGCAGGCGCACCTGCGCCACCTCAACCCGTTCCCGGCCAACCTCGGCGAGGTGCTGGCCCGCTACGAGCGGGTGGTGGTGCCGGAGATCAACCTGGGCCAGCTGGCCCTGCTGCTGCGCGGCAGGTTCCTGGTCGACGTCATCGGCTACAACAAGGTCCGCGGCCTGCCCTTCAAGGCCGAGGAGCTCGCGGACGTGCTTCGGGAGGTCATCGACCGTGACTGAGAACGCGAACGGCCTGACGGACGGCTCCGGGGGGCTGAGGCTGGTCCCCAGGACGGACACCGCCTACAAGATGAAGGACTTCAAGTCGGACCAGGAGGTGCGCTGGTGCCCGGGCTGCGGCGACTACGCGATCCTGGCCGCGTTCCAGTCCTTCCTCCCCGAGCTGGGGGTGCCCCGCGAGAACATCGTCATGGTGTCGGGGATCGGCTGCTCCTCCCGCTTCCCCTACTACCTGAGCACCTACGGCGTGCACTCGATCCACGGGCGCGCGCCGGCGATCGCGACCGGGCTGGCCTCCAGCCGCCCGGACCTGTCGGTGTGGGTGGTGACCGGTGACGGCGACGGGCTGTCCATCGGCGGCAACCACCTGATCCACGCGCTGCGCCGCAACGTCAACATCAACATCCTGCTGTTCAACAACCGGATCTACGGGCTGACCAAGGGGCAGTACTCACCCACCTCCGAGCCGGGGAAGATCACCAAGTCCTCGCCGTCGGGCTCGCTGGACCACCCGTTCAACCCGGTGTCCCTGGCCCTGGGCGCGGAGGCCTCGTTCGTGGCCCGGACGGTCGACTCCGACCGCAAGCACCTCACGTCGGTGCTGAGGGCGGCGGCCGAACACCCGGGGGCGTCGTTCGTGGAGATCTACCAGAACTGCCCGATCTTCAACGACGACGCGTTCGAGCCGCTGAAGGACCCTGCCGCGAGGGACACGCGCCTGCTGCGCATGGAGCACGGCGAGCCGCTGCGGCTCGGCCCGGACCGGGGTGTGGTCGCCGGCGGGTTCGGCGGGCTGGAGGTCGTGGACGTGGACGCGGTGGGAGAGGACCGGCTGATCCGGCACGACGCGCACCGGGAGGACCCGGGGTACGCGTTCGCCCTGTCCCGGTTGGACCGGCCCGCGTTCGAGCACGTGCCGATCGGGGTGTTCCGGGACGTGCGCCGCCCCGCCTACGACGAGCTGTTGAACGAGCAGGTCGCGGAGGCGCGGGCGGAGCACGGGGACGGCGAGCTGGCCGCGCTGCTGGCGAGCGGGGACACCTGGACCGTCGAGTAGGGGTCCGGGCCCGCCCCTCCCGGGCCCCGCGCGGACTCGCGCGGGGCCCGGGGGTCCGGCGGCCGGGGAGGGCATACGCTTCCCCCATGCGTATCGTCATCGCCGGGGGACACGGGAAGATCGCACTGCTGCTGGCCAGGCAACTGGCCGACCGCGGGGACGAGCCCGTCGCCCTCATCCGCAACCCCGACCACTCGCAGGACGTCGTCGACGCCGGTGCCGAACCGGTCGTGGTCGACCTGGAGACCGCCACCGTCACCGAGCTGACGGAGAAGCTCATGAACGCCGACGGCGTCGTGTTCGCCGCCGGGGCCGGTCCGGGCAGCGGGCCGGCCCGCAAGGAGACGGTGGACCACAAGGGGGCGGTGCTGACCGCCGACGCGGCCTCGCTCGCGGGGGTGCGGCGCCTGGTCCAGGTCTCGGCCATCGGGGTGGACGACCCGCTGCCCGGCGGGAACGACCCCGACGGTTCGTGGGCCGCCTACGTGGAGGCCAAGCGCGCCGCCGACGCCGACCTGCGGGAGCGCGGGCTGGAGCTGGACTGGACGATCCTGCGCCCGGGAGGGCTGACCGACGAGCCGGGCACCGGGAAGGTGGCGCTGGGCGCGGAGGTCGGGAGGGACTCGGTGACGCGGGAGGACGTCGCCTCGGTGATCGTGGCCGTTCTGGACGAACCGGGGACCGTCGGGAGGGTTCTCAACCTGGTGAACGGTGAGACACCCGTCGTCGAGGCCGTCCGCGCCGCCGCTTCCTGAGCACCGCCTCGAGCGGCCTCCGGCCGGGACACCCCTCCCGGTCGGCGGCCGCTCGGGGCCTTCTGTGGCCAGACAGGCCCGCAGGAGGCATGATGGGAGCGGAACCCGGCGGATTCCCGCCACTGTGGACGCGGACGACCGGGTGGCACCCCGACGGGTACGGCAAGCTCCGCGCTGAGCAGATGGGTACGGTTATTCATGAGCGTCACGCAGGTCGTGAGGGACAGCACGGTCGTCGAACACGCCAAGGTCGCGGCGCAGCAGAAGCGCCGGATGTTCATCATCCAGCTGGAGGTGAACGCCTATGACGAGCCCTCCAGCAAGCTCCGTCCCGGGCTGACCCGCATCCTGGAGGGGATCGAGGAGGCCGGCTGGCGGCTCGACCTGATCACCCCGGGCGACGAGGGCGACAAGCCCGCGCGCCTGTTCATCTTCCGCCCGGACCCCGACAGCAAGAAGCAGGACGAGGCGGCCAGGGCCGAGGCCCAGCAGCAGCAGGAGCCGTCCGGCCAGCAGCAGGCCTACCAGCACCCGCCCACGGGCGCCCAGCAGCCGGACCCGTACGCGGGTTACGGACAGCAGCCCGGCTACGGCCAGCAGCAGTACCCGGGGTACGACCAGCAGCAGTACCCGGGCTACGGTCAGCCGCAGCCGGGGTACGGGCAGCAGCCCGGCTACGGCCAGCAGTACCCGGGATACGGGCAGCAGCAGGGCTGGTAGCGCTCGCGGCGCACGTCGGGGGCGGCGCCCACGAGGTTCGGGGCCCGCGCGGTGGAGACACCGTGCGGGCCCTTTTTCATGTCCGATGTCTGGATACAGCGTGATTCCGATGCATTCGTCAGGTGAGGGATTCGGCCGTGCTTTCGGTTGGGTAACACGATGACTTCATTGCCTGGCGACATGTCCGGCATGTCCACATCGAAACCGAGAAAAGTCCGAGGAAACTCTGGATTCTTCCCGCGAAGTACGGCTAGCACGGGCCTGGCTACGCTAAGTTAATTCCGGCGGCCACCGCCAGAGCGTTATGAACTTCCGAAAGGCATCACCCATGACCCGTATCGCCAAGGTTTCCGGCTTCGTACTGGCCACCGGCCTCGCCTTCGGTGCCTTCACCGGCACCGCCGCCGCGGACAACAACGCCAACGTCCAGAACATCACGATCCCGATCTGCCTCGACGTGCTCGCCGCCTCGGGCGTCAGCGGCCCCGAGTGCAACGTCGTCAACTGGACCGCCACCAAGGGCATCAGCGTCGACGACTAGTACCCCGTCGCACACACCCCTGCATCAGCGGGGCCCCGCGGCCCCGTCGTCACCAACCAACGCACTGCCAACCGAAAAGGATCAGCACCATGAAGCGCATCGCCACCGTCTCCGGCCTCCTCCTCGCCACCGGCCTCGCCCTGGGCGCCATGACCGGGACCGCCGCGGCGGACAACAACGCCAACATCCAGAACGTGACCGTGCCGATCTGCGCCGACGTCCTCGCCTTCGACGGCCTCGACCTGGGCGGCTGCAACGTGTCCTCCGGCACCTCCACCAAGGGCATCTCCGTCGACGACTAGTCGGCCCTCCCGGCTCGCCGGGTACGGGACTTCCGGGGCTCTCCGTCCCCCGGAGCCACCCGGAACTCCCAGGACACCCGGCACTCTCGGGATGGACGCGGGGCACGGCACCGGCCGCGCCCCGCGTCCTGTTCTCCCGGACGGCCCGCCCGGACGCCCGCGCACCGGTACGGGAGGCGTGTCACGCCGGGGCGGGGGTGATACGTCTTCCAGACATGACGACCGATGCCTTCCACGAGCACCGCGCCCTCCTGACCGGTGTCGCCTACAGGATCCTCGGAAGCGCCTCCGACGCGGAGGACGTGGTCCAGGAGGCCTGGCTGCGCTGGTCCGCCGTCGATCCGGCGAAGGTCGACGACCCGCGCGCCTACCTCGTCACCATCGCCTCCCGCCTGTCCATCGACCGGCTGCGCAGCGCCCGGTCCCGCCGCGAGTCCTACGTCGGCGAGTGGCTCCCCGAACCCGTCAGCGACATCCCCGACGGCGCCGAGCAGGCCGAACTGGCGGACTCCGTGGAGTTCGCGCTCCTCGTGGTCCTGGAGACCCTCTCACCCCTGGAACGGGCCGTGTTCGTGCTGCGCGAGGCCTTCCAGTTCCCCTACGCGGAGATCGGGGAGGTCATCGGCCGGGAGGAGGCCGCCACGCGGCAGCTGGCCAGGCGGGCCCGCGACCACGTCCAGGAGAGGCGGCCCCGGTTCGAGGCCGACCGCGCCGCGCGGCGACGGATCACGGAGCGGTTCCTCCGCGCCTGCATGGAGGGGGACCTGGACGGCCTGACCGGTCTGCTCGCCGACGACGCCACCCTCGTCGGGGACGGCGGCGGCAAGGCCAAGGCGCCCCTGCGGGTCCTGGAGGGCGCCTCCAAGGTGGGCCGCTTCCTGGCCGCCCTGCCCGGCAACGCGGACAGGTTCCTCGCCTCGCTCGGTCTCGGCCCGACGGTCGCCTGGGCCGACGCCCGGACCGAGGTCACCGAGGTCAACGGCGGTCCGGCGGCGGTCGTCTCGCTCGGGGGCCGGGTGGTGGCGCTGGTCGTGCTGGACGTGGCCGACGGGCGGGTCCAGCACGTGTACCTGGTGGCCAACCCCGACAAGATGTCACGGCTGCGGACGCCCGGCCCGTCGTAGGGGTATGGATATCACCGTTGTGGGCGGTGGCCTCGCCGGACTGACCGCGGCCATCGCCGGCGCCGAGAGGGGCGCGAACATCACCCTGCTGGAGGCGCACCGGACCCTGGGCGGGCGGGCCCGCGCCACCGAGCCCCCGTACGTGGCCAACGAGGGACCCCACGTGCTCTACGGGGACGGGGCCCCGTACCGGTGGCTGGCCGAGCGCGGCCTGCTCCCGCCGCACCTGCGCCTTCCCGTTCGGGCCGCGCCGGGCGTGAGGTTCCGCTACCGGGGGCGGCTCGGCATGCCGCCCGCCGGGCTCCTGCGGGCCGCCGCCCGCCGCGGGCTGCGGGCCCCGTACGACCGGGACTTCGGCTCGTGGGGCCGGGAGCGGTTCGGCACGGAGACCACCGGGGCGATCGCGAGCATGATGGGGGTGGCGCTCTTCGACTCGGACCCGTCCCGGCTGTCCGCGGAGTTCGTCTGGGACAGGTTCCTGCGGGTGACCACGCCCGCGTGGCCGGCCGCCCGCTACATGGTGGGCGGCTGGACGTCGCTGGTCGGGTGGATGGCCGACCGGGCGCGGGAGCGCGGGGTGCGGATCGCGACGGACGCCCGGGTCGACTCCCTGGACGCGCTCCCCGACGGCCCGGTCGTCGTGGCGACGTCGCTGGCCGCGGCCCGCTCCCTGCTCGGGGACGACTCCCTGGCGTGGGAGAGCGGGCACACCCTGATGGTGGACCTGGGGCTGCGCCGGGGCCGGGACCCGTTCATCGTCTTCGACGGCGACGAGTGCGGGTTCGTGGAGCGCTACACGGCGGTGGACCGCACGCTGGCGCCGGAGGGCGAGGAGCTCGTGCAGGCCCAGGTCCCGGTGCGCCCCGGCGAGTCGAGGGCGCGCACGGGGGAGCGGCTGGAGCGGCTGCTGGACCTGGCGCTGCCGCGGTGGCGCGACCGGGTGACGTGGCGCAGGGACCAGGTCGCACGGGGGCGCACCGGTGCGCTGGACCTGCCGGGGCACACCTGGCGCGACCGCCCCGCGATCGACCGCGGGAACGGCGTCTACCTGGCCGGTGACTCGGTGGCGGCGCCCGGTCTGCTCGGAGAGGTGGCGTTCACCAGCGCCGTCGCCGCCGCCGAGGCGGCGACGGGCAGGAGGCCGGTCGGGACGCCCTGATCCCGGCCGGTCCCGCGACCGCCGGGCCGGGAGCGGGGACGGACCGCCCCGGCCCGGCGGTCGGCGTTCCCCGGTGCGGAAGCCCCTCCTTCGTGAGAAAGCTCCGCTCTCCTTCGGACTTCTTCGGCGAAACCCGCCGGTAACAGAGCGTGGGGCCGGATACTGGCGGTTATGACTACCAGGCATCCGGACGTACCCGAACGAGGTCTGACCGTGGACGACCTGGCGCACACACCGGACGACGGGCGCCGGTACGAGCTGGTCGACGGGCGGCTTGACGTGTCACCGGCCCCCATGTCCAAGCACTTCCGGGCAGCGAACCGCCTGTCCACGCATCTCAACAATCTCTGCCGCGGCGAGTTCGAGACCGGTGAGAACCCCGGCCTCGACCTCAACGCCGAGCGAACGCACCACCGCATCCCCGACCTGGCGGTCTTCGACTACGATCCTCCGGAACAGGGGTACTTCAACGTGCCGCCGCTCCTTGCGGTGGAGATCGTCTCTCCGGAGAGCGTGCTCCGCGACGACCACACCAAACGGCACGAGTACGCCGCGTTCGGCATCCGGTCCTACTGGATCGTCAACGCGCTCGCGGACAAGGTCGGCCTGGTGGAGCTGCGCCTGGAGGACGGCGTCTACCAGGAGGCCGCCCAGGTCCACGGCGAGGACGTCTTCGAGACCGACCTCCCCTTCCCGGTCAGGCTCGTGCCGCACTGGCTCACGGCCAACGGTCCCTGGATGGAGCACATCGGCGGCGAGGCGCCCGGGGAGGGTCAGGCGACCCAGCGGTAGAGGTGCTCCGGGCGGCCCGCCGAGCCGTAGCGCATGCGCAGCTCGGCACGGCCGTCCGCGCACAGGTGCTCCAGGTAGCGGCGCGCGGTCACCCGCGACACCCCCGCCCGTTCGGCGACCTCCGAGGCCGACACCTCCTCGGGCGCGTCGCGGAGGACCCCCGCGACCAGGTCGACGGTGGCCGAGGTCAGCCCCTTGGGCAGCGACCGGGCCGCCGGGGGCCGCAGCAGCCCGAACAGCCGGTCCACGTCCTGCTGGGTGGCCTCCCCGAAGGCGTCCATCTGCCGCCGCGCCACCGCGTACCGCTCCAGCTGGTCGCGCAGCGCGCTCAGCGGGAACGGCTTGAGCAGGTAGTGCACGGCCCCGCCGTGCAGGGCCGAGCGGACCTGCGCGATGTCGCGTACCGCGGTGATCATCAGGAAGTCGGTCTGCTGGGGCGCGGCGGCGGCCGCGGACGCGCGCAGCGCGCGCATCACCGAGATCCCGGAGGCGTCGGGCAGGTGCAGGTCGAGCAGGACCAGGTCGGGCCGGTGGCCGTGGATCTGGGTGAGGGCGGCCGCGGCGGTGTGCGCGACCCCCACCACGGAGAACCCGGGCTGCGACTCCACCACCTCCTGGTGGTTGCGGGCCACGCGCACGTCGTCGTCCACGACCAGCACGCGGATCACGACGGCACCACCGCCGCTGTCCGCACGGGCAGGCAGGCGGTGAACACCGCGCCCTCGTCGGCGTCGGGCGCCTCCATCTCGACACTTCCCTCTCTGCTCTCGCACACCTGTTTCACGAGCGCGAGTCCGAGCCCGCGCGTGCCGCCGTCCCGGGACGCCTTGGTGGTGAACCCGAGCCGGAAGATCTCCTCCGCCACGTCGTCGGCCACCCCCTGGCCGGAGTCGGTCACCCGGATCTCCAGCAGGTCGTGGGGCAGGCCGCTGTCGGCGGTGTGCAGGCGCACCATCAGCTCGACCCACCCGTGGGGGGCGGACGCCACCGCGTCGAGCGCGTTGTCGACCAGGTTCCCGAGGACGAGCAGTGCGTCGGAGCGTACCTCCCTGTCGAGGGCGGGGACGCTCGTCATGGGCGAGAGCCGCAGGTCGACCCCCATCTCGGAGGCCTGCGCCGACTTGGCGATGGTGAGGGCCGCCACGGCGGGGTCGCGGACGTGCTCGGAGATGTCCGTGCTGGTGCGGGTGTGGGTGGCGGACAGGTCCGCCAGGTAGGCGCGGGCCTCGTCGTAGGCGCCGAGTTCGAGCAGGCCCGCGACGGTGTGCACCCGGTTGGCGAACTCGTGGGTCTGGGCGCGCAGCCCCCGGGTGACGGTGCGGGCTCCGTCGAGTTCCCCGGTGAGCCGGTCGAGCTCGGTGCGGTCCCGCAGGGTGACGACCGCTCCCGCGTCCTCGCCGCGCACCTGGACCGGCATGCGGTTGGCGACCAGGATGCGGTTCCCGGCCAGCAGGAGCCGGTCGTCCCCCGGGTCGTCGCCGGAGACGATGTCGCGGACCCGTTCGGACAGGCCGAGTTCGTCGAGGTGGCGCCCCTCGGCGTCGTCGGGCAGGCCGAGCATGTCGCGCGCGGGCAGGTTGGCCAGGACGAGGCGGTCGGCGCCGTCCACCGCGAGGACCCCCTCGCGGACCGCGTAGAGCAGGGCCTCCCGGCTCTCCAGGAGTGCGGTGATGTCGGCCGGTTCGAGCCCGTGGGTCTTGGTGCGGACCTGGCGCGAGAGCGCCCAGGCCCCGCCCACGCCGAGGACCAGGACCACGGCGACCATGCCGAGGATCGCCGGGACGGAGGCGCGTACCTCGGTGGCGGCGCTGGAGGTGAGTATGCCGAGGGAGACGTAGCCGACCACGTCGCCCCCGGCGTCGCCGCCGTTGACCGAGCCGCCCCCGGAGAACACGGGGACCTTGGCCCGGACGGTGCGCCCCTGGGTCCCGTTCTCCACGCCGGTCCACTCCTCGCCCCGGGCGGCCGGCCCCGGCGGGGTGGACACGGTCCGGCCTATGAGGTCCTTGTCGGGGTGGGTGTGGCGGATGCCGTCGGGGGAGGCGATGACCACGAAGTCGGCGTCGGTCGCGGCGGCGACCCGGTCGGCGAGCGGGTCGAGGACGGTGCTCGGCTCGGCGGTCTGGAGGCCGTCGACGACCTGGGGCATGACGGCGACGGAGCGGGCCACGCCGAGGACCCGTTCGGTGTACTGGCGGTCGGTGGCCCGGTCGAGGTGGACCGCCCAGAGGGTTCCGACGGCGGCCAGGGCCACCGTCAGCAGGAGCACGTAGCCGATGAACAGGGAACCTGTGAGCGAGAGGCGGCCGCGCGCGGGGAGCGTGGTCATGTGTCCTCCAGTCGCCTTCGCCGGGGTGCGGAGACCCGGCCGGGCAAACGCCCAGGTGGGCGTGTCACGAACAATACGACCAATATGCCCCCAGTTTTAACAAAGATCTGACATCGGCGTGCCCCGGGTCACACTGTGGCCTGGATCTCCTCGTCGCCGGTGCGCCGGGGAGGCCTGTGACGCCCTGGACGACCGAAGAGGAGAGCACCCATGCGCGATCGCGGCGTGCTGTTCCGCGTGGGGGGCGGGCTGTGCGCCCTCCTCCTCGTGGGGACGGCGCTGTTCGACGTGCGGCAGAGCGCGGCGTCGGGGAGCGGCCAGCAGGAGAAGCTCCTGCTCATCGCCCCCGCCGGACCCGGCGGAGGCTGGGACACGCTGGCCCGGGAGATGCAGAACGGGCTGCGCGAGGAGGACCTGCGCTTCAACGTCGAGGTACGCAACGCGGAGGGCGCGGGCGGCACGATCGGCCTCGCGCAGACCGCGGGCCGCGAGGGCCAGGCGAACGTCCTCACGATGACGGGCCTGGGCATGGTCGGCGCGGTGGAGACCACCGGTTCGCTGTACACGATGGAGGACTCGACCCCGATCGCGCAGCTGGCGTCGGAGTACCTGGCCGTCGTCGTCCCCGCCGACTCCCCGTACGAGACCCTGGACGACCTGGCCGGGGACTGGCGCGAGCGGTCGGGGACGCTGCCGGTCGCCGGCGGTTCCATGGGCGGTGTGGACCAGATCTTCGCCGCCCAGGTGGCCCGGTCCATGGACATCGCCCCCGGGGAGATCAACTACCTGCCGTACTCGGGCGGCGGCGAGGTCCTGACCTCGCTGCTGTCGGGGACGTCGGAGGTCGGCTTCGGAACGCTGGGCGACTTCAGCGACCAGGTCGACGAGGGCGGCCCGCTCCGCGCGCTCGCGGTCTCCTCCCCCGAGCGGATGGACGGGGTGGACGTGCCGACCCTCGCCGAGCAGGGCTACGACGTGGAGATGTCGAACTGGCGCGGGGTCATCGCCCCTCCCGGGCTCACCGGGGAGGAGGCCGACCGGCTGGAGGGGCTGGTCCGGGAACTGTTGGCCTCGGACGCCTGGGCGGACACCCTGGAGCGCAACCGGTGGACCGACACCTTCCAGTCGCGTGAGGAGTTCGAGGAGTTCCTCGACGCCGAGGTGGCAGTGACGCAGGAGACCGTAGAGGAGTTGGGGCTGTGACGACCGACAGCGAGCAGTCGGTCCCCGGGACCGCCGGGGACCCCGGACCGGGGACGGCGACCGTGACCGGGGAGTCCGCCGGAACCGGCGCCACCGGGGCGGACGGGGCCGCTGCGGCGCCGGGGACCCCGGAGGCCGGGGCGGAGGCCGCGGAGGCCCCGGACCCGGAAACCGCGCCGTGGAGCGGACCGACCATGTGGGTCGTCCCCGCCCTGGTCGCGGCCCTGGGCGCCGTCTGTCTGTGGGGCGCATTCACCGTCGAGGCGCCGCCCAACGTGACCCGGCCCGGACCGGCGGCCTTCCCCGGGGCGGTCGGCGGCCTCCTGCTGCTGGTCGCCGCGTGCCTGAGCGCGGTCAACCTGCGCCACCTCCGGTCGGGCGCCGGCTCCGGCGGGAACGGCCTCGCGTGGTTCGAGGGCCGCCCCGTGCTGCTCATCCTGGCCGGGCTGGTGGTGCACATCGCCGTGCTGGAGTACGTGGGCTGGCTGCTGTCGGGGGCGCTGCTGTTCTGGGTGGTGGCCTACGCGTTCGGCGCCCGCGCCCACGTGCGTGACGCCGTGGTGGCGCTGTCGATGTCCGCGGCCGTGCAGGTCGGCTTCTCGCTCGGGCTCGGGCTGAGCCTGCCCGGCGGTTTCCTGGAGTTGGTGCTCTGATGGACGCTCTTCCCCTCCTCCTCGACGGGTTGGTCTCGGCGCTGACGCCGATGAACCTCATGTGGGCCTTCCTCGGCGTGCTGCTCGGCACCGCCGTGGGCGTGCTGCCGGGCCTGGGTTCGGCGATGGCGGTGGCGCTGCTGCTGCCCGTGACGTTCCGGCTCGACCCGACGAGCGCCCTGATCCTGTTCGCGGGCGTGTACTACGGCGGCATGTTCGGCGGGGCGACCACGTCGATCCTGCTGAACACCCCCGGCCAGGCGTCGTCGATCGCCACGACCTACGAGGGCCACAAGATGGCGCTCAAGGGCCGGGCGGCGCAGGCCCTGGGAACCGCGGTCATCGGCTCGTTCGTGGCCAGCGTCATCGGCACGCTGGTGGTGGCCCTGTTCGCCCCGGTCATGGTGTCCCTGGCGCTGAACTTCGGTCCGGGCGAGTACTTCGCGCTGACCGTGTTCTCGTTCGTCGCGGTCGCCGCGGTCGTGTCGGGCTCGGTGCTGCGCGGGCTGGCCTCGCTGCTCATCGGCCTGGCCATCGGCATGGTCGGCATCGACGGCCAGAGCGGCGCCGCGCGCTTCGACTTCGGGTCGTCGGCGATGCTGGACGGGATCGACATCGTCGTCGTCACCGTGGGCCTGCTCGCCCTGGGCGAGGTGCTGTACGTGGCGGCGCGCGGCAGTTCCGGGGCGGACCTGTCCGCGATCCGCACCGGCCGCGCGTGGCTGAGCCGCCGGGACTGGGCCCGGTCGTGGAAGCCGTGGCTGCGCGGCACCGCCCTGGGCAGCACGTTCGGCCCGATCCCGGGCAGCGGCGCGGAGATCCCGACCTTCCTGTCCCTGGGCCTGGAGCGCAGGCTCGCGGCGCGCCGGGCGAAGCGCAGGGGCGTGCCGAACGAGTTCGGCCGGGGAGCGATCGAGGGCGTGGCCGGGCCGGAGGCCGCGAACAACTCCAGCGCGGCGGGCACGATGGTGCCGCTGCTGGGGCTCGGGCTGCCGACCTCGGCGACGGCCGCGATCATGCTGGCCGCCTTCCAGCAGTACGGCCTCCAGCCGGGGCCGGTGCTGTTCGAGCGCAACGCCGACCTGGTGTGGACCCTCCTGGCGAGCCTGCTGATCGGCAGCGTCCTGCTGCTGGTCATCAACCTGCCGTTCGCGCCGCTGTGGGCGAAGCTGCTGAAGCTGCCCAAGCCGTACCTGTACGCGGGCATCACGCTGTTCTCGGTGCTGGCGGTGTACGCGATCAACACGTCGGTGGTGCACCTGGTGATGCTGCTGGGGGTGACGCTGCTCGGCCTGGCCATGCGGACGTTCGGCGTCCCGGTGGCCCCCGCGCTCATCGGCGTCGTGCTCGGCCCGATCGCGGAGACCGAGTTCCGCCGCGCGCTGGCCGCCTCCTCGGGCGACCCGTCGATCCTGGTCGGCAGCGGTATCTCGATCACCCTGTACGCGCTGGTGCTGCTGGCGGCCGTGGTCCCGGTGATCGCCGGGGTGCGGCGCCGCCGTGCCGCGCGCGGGCAGGGGGCCGCCCCGGAGCGGGAGTCCGCCGACCTCGGCTGACATCCATAGGAGCTTCCCCTCCCACCGCGCCCCTCCCCCGCGGCCCCCGGCACCGACCGCCGGGGCCCCGCCGGGGAGGGGCCTCAGGCGAGCACCTTGGCGACGTACGCCTCCAGCCGCTCCTCCAGCCGCTCCGGCGGGGCCCCCTCCCCGCCGGCCAGGTGCTCCACCAGGTCGGCGCGGACGGCGGCCAGGAGCGCGTGGGCGGTGAAGTCGGCGTCGGGCGCGCCCGGGATCCCGCGCACGGCGTCCCGCAGGAGGGTGTGCCACCACGTGTAGTGCCCCGCCCGGTAGGGGCTGTTCCCGCCGCCCGTCTCCAGCGCCAGCGCCAGGTGGCGGTTGTCGAGTTTGAACCGCAGCAGCGCGGCCATGAGCGCCGGAACGCGCTCGCGCGCGGGCGTGTCGGGGCCGAGGGGCGCGGGCCCTTCGGCGACGGCCTCGCGCAGGGGGGCGATCCGTTTCTCCATGAGCGCCTGGATCAGGCCGTCGCGGTCGCCGAACCTGCGGAAGAGCGTGCCCTTGCCGACGCCCGCGGCCGTCGCGACGTCGTCCATCGACACGCCGCCGGGGCTCGTGCTCGCGGCGAAGAGCCGGTCCGCGGCGGCGAGCACCGCCTCCCTGTTGCGCTGCGCGTCGGCGCGCTCCCTGCGTGGGCTCACTTCCACTCCCCCTGCGAGACGGGCCCGCCGCTTCAAACGGACCAATGGTCCACATCCTAGGGGGCGCCGGGCTTCCGCGTCCGACGCCCCGGTGCGGACCGGGGGGCCGCGTGTCCGGGCCCTTCCGGGTCAGCCGGCGGCGCCGGTCTCCAGGGCGTGGAGGCGGGTGTAGGCGTACTCCGGCACGGGCCGCCCGGCGAGCCCCTCCCCGCCCCCGCCGGAACCGTCCTTCCCGGCCGCCGCGGTCCCGGACACGTCCCCGTTCACGGGGAGGGGCCCGGCCAGGCGGCGGTGGCCGGGCTCGTCCGGCCCGGTCAGCAGGAAGACCTGGCGCCGGCCCCCGTCCCGCCCGGTCACGAGCGAGTCCTCGACGACCTCGGCGATCCTGCGGTCCCAGGGGTCGCGGGTGCGGCGCAGCCGGATCGCGCCGCGCTCGGTCCACTCCACGTTGTCCCGGCGCAGGAGGACCCGCGGGAGGTCCGGGGCGATCATGTCGTCCACGCGGAAGGCCATGCGGTCGACCCCGGCGAAGGCCTGTCCCGCCCGTGTGACGTGGGCCCGGCAGCGTTCGTAGAGGAACAGCGCGCCGGGGGCCGAGACCACCAGCGTGTCGTCGGGCGTGGCGGGGCGCTGCGCGTAGACGTCCATGGTCCGGCTGCGGCTTCGGAGCCAGCGCCCCGCGGCCGGGTCGACGAACGCCGCCAGCTCCGCGACCTGGCGGGCCTCGAACGGGAAGTCGACGCCGAGCACCGAGTCGTGGTGGGCGATCCGGTTGCGGAACCGGCGGACCCCCTCCGCGGTGGCGGCCACCTCCGCGCGCCTCCCGGACGACCCGGGGAAGGCCCGGTGCAGGCAGGCCCGCCACAGCTCCTCGTACCCGGGCCCGAGCATCCCGGACCAGAACCCGAAGCTCATCGCGGCGACGACCTGGTCGCGCGTCTCCCGCCCCTCCTGGCGGAGGCGCTCACGGACGCGGCCGGACGCCTCGGCGACGTACTCGCCGCCGGGAACGGGGAGCAGGAACCAGGGGATGCCCCGCTCGGCCTCCCGGAAGTGGGCCCGCAGGACCCTGTCCATGCCCCCTCTGAGCAGGACCTCCAGGTGGGCGATGTCCTCGAAGGCCGCCGCGGACACGCGCGCGCCCCACTCGTACAGGGCGAGGGCGCGGCCGCGGTCTCCCCCGGCCAGCGCCAGGTAGGGCGCGAGGCGCGGGGCGGGGACCAGGCTCAGGACCGCGTCGGTGTCTGCTTCGACGGAGGACATCGCCCGATGCTACTGTCCTGGGGAACGCCCCAGTGCCGCCTCTGCTGACATGCGCCTGGGGCTTTTCCCTTCCCTCCCGCCGCCCCGGTCCGGCATGCCTTCGCACGGGCCCGTCCCCGCGCGTCCCGGCGCTTCCCGCACGCACTGCGCTCCCCGGGCCGCCGCGGCGTGCCGGCCGACGGTCAGGCCGTGGCCCTGGGCAGGGTGATCGCGACGCCGGTGCCCGAGGGCCCGCTGTCGATCCCCACCCGGCCGCCCTGGGCCTGGACCAGGGAGCTGACGACCGCCAGCCCGAGGCCGGAGATGCGGCCGGCGCCCTCGTCCCGCGAGGTCACGAAGGGCTCGAACACGTGGGGCAGCAGCGCGGGGTCGATGCCCGGGCCGTCGTCGGACACCGTGAGGACGAGGGAGTCGCCCTCGCCGCGGGCGGCCACGGTGGCGCGGGTGCCCTCCGGGTTGTGGTCGACGGCGTTCGCGACCAGGTTGGCCAGGCACTGCTCCAGGCGTGACTGGTCCCCGAGCAGGACGTCCGGCGGCGGCTCCTCCAGGGTGACCGCGCCGGCGTAGGGCAGGGAGTCCAGCCGGGCGCGCACGGCGTGGAACAGGTCGGGCAGGAACACCGCCTCCACCCGGACGTCGATCTCGTCGCCTCCCCGGGCGACCGCCATGAGGTCCTCCAGGACCCGGCGCAGGCGGTCGAGTTCGGCGCGCACGACGGCCGCGTCGGCCGTGCCCAGCAGTTCCAGGTGCCCCTCCGCGACGGCGAGGGGGGTGCGCACCTCGTGCGAGATCGCGGCCAGGTAGCGGCGCCGGTTGGTGTCGGCCTGCTCGATGCGCACGAGCATCTGGTTGATCTCGGTGGCCAGTTCGGCGATCTCGTCGCGGGTCGCGGGCACCGGTACGCGGGTGTCCAGGTCGGAGGGGGAGATGGCCTTGGCCGCCTCGGAGACCTCCCGCACGGGCGACAGGGTGCGCCGCACCACCAGCCACAGCGCGATGCCGCCGCCGACGACGCCGATCCCGCCGGCGAGGGCGGAGAGCAGCAGGACCGTGGCCGCCGTGTCGCGGGTGGAGTCGAGGGGGGCGACGACGGTGACGACGGCGAGGGGGACCCCGGCCCCGTCGGCGACCTCGGTGTCGAGCACCCGGACCGGGCCGGCGTCGGTGTCGAGGGTGCGGATCGTCCCCGGCTCGGGTGCGGGGGCGTCGCCGCCGCGCATCAGCCCGGCGACGCGGGTGGGGCCTCCCGTGCTCTGCAGGCGCGCCCCGTTGGCGGTCACCAGCGTCACGTGGCGGGCTCCGCTGGGGCGCACGGCGAGCGCCTGACGTGCGGCGCGCTCCGCCTCGGGCCCCGAGACCACCCCGTCGAGCCCCGCGGCGGCGGGGACCTGGTCGGCGAGGGCGTCGCCGACCAGCGCCGACTCCTCCCGGAGCAGGCGGTCGATGTCGGTCAGGCCCGAGACGCGCACGAGTTCGTAGGTGAGCAGGGCGACCCCGCCGATGACGAGGGCCATGACGAGCAGCGACCGCAGGACGACGCGGCCGGTGAGGCTCACCGGGTACCCCCGGCGAGGCGGTAGCCCGCGCCGCGGACGGTCTGGATGCGGTCGGCGCCGAGCTTGCGGCGCAGCTGGCTGACGTAGACCTCGACCACGTTGGAGGCGCCGTCGAAGTCGTAGCCCCAGACGCGGTCGAGCAGCTGGGGCTGGGAGAACACCTGTGAGGGGTTGCGGATGAGGACCTCCAGGACGCCGAACTCGCGGGTCGACAGGTTGACGGTCCGGCCGTCGACGGAGGCGGTACGGGCCCCGAGGTCGAGCACGACGCCGCCGGCCGCCAGCACGTCGCCGCGCTCCTGTCCGCCCGTGCGCAGGCGAGCCCGGACCCGGGCCAGGAGCTCGCTCACGCTGAAGGGCTTGACCATGTAGTCGTCGGCCCCGGCGTCGAGGTTGGCCACCCGATCGCTGACCGCGTCCTTGGCGGTGAGCACGATCACGGGGACCGAGGGGCGGCGCTGCCGCAGGCGGCGCAGCACCTCCTCCCCCGGGATGCCGGGCAGTCCCAGGTCCAGGACGACCAGGTCGACGTCGGGGGACAGGGCCATCGTCAGCCCGTCGATCCCGTCCGCGGCCGAGAGCACCTGGTACCCGGCCGTCTCCAGGCCCCGCCGCACGAAGGAGACGATGCCCTCCTCGTCCTCCACCACCAGAATCGCCAACGCCGTGTCCTCTCCGCCCGTGGTCCCCCTACCTTGGCAGGAACCGCTGAACCGTTCCTGAGAGCCACATGAAGACGTTCTTCAGGTGGCTTTCAGGACTCCATCATCTTGCCGCCGCATGCTTGGGGCAGTAGAAACCTTCGAGCAAAGGAAACGCCGATGCAGCGCAACACCGTCATCCTCCTCTCCTCCGCCGCCGCGGCCGGGCTGCTGGCCGTCGGCACGATCGGCTACCTCGTGGTGGACGACCCCGAGCAGCAGGTCGACTCGATCGAGCTCACCGGCGTGACCTCCGGTTCGGCCCCCTCGGCGAGCGGGGCGGACGCGTCGGAGCAGAACCCCCCCTCGACCCAGTCGGTGGACGGCCTGGAGCAGCTCGTGGGCGAGCTGCGCGCCGACGGTGACGACGACGGCGACGGCGACGACACCGACGACTGGACGGTGTCCGGTGTCGAGGTCGACTTCGGCCCCGAGGAGTGGCTGCTGACCGACCCCGAGTTGGAGGACTTCGACGGCAACGGCACCGTCCAGCCGCTCCTGGACGAGCTGCGCGGCCTGGAGGGCACCGAGGTGACGCTGGGCGTGCGCTACGAGGCCGACGACGACCGCGACGACGCCGACGTGTACACCATCAACGGGCTGGCCTTCCGGGACACCGACGACGGCCCGGCCCCGTGGCAGAACACCGGCGGGCAGACCGAGGCCGACCGCGACACGGTGTCCGCGAACGCCGCCGAGGCGGTCGGCGAGGGCGCCCGCACCGTCGAGGTCGAGCGCCAGGACGAGGACGGCTGGGACGGCTGGGACGCCGAGGTGCTCGACGCCGGCGGCCAGGAGTACGAGGTGATCCTCGACGCGGCCGGCGAGGTCGTCGACGTGCGCGCCGAGGACTGACCTGCGAGGACCCCGTGCGGCCGTCCCGCGGCCCGTCCCCGCGTCCGCGCGGTCGGGGCCCCGCCCTCCTCGGAGGGCGGGGCCCCTTCATGTCGTCCGGTCATCCGGTCTGCGGGCCCGGGGACGGGGCCGGTCGCCCGGTCCGCCCCGGCCGGACCGCCCGGGGCCGCCGCCGGAGGCCGGCACGGCAAGGCGACGTCCCCCGGAGCAGGCAGGAGGGGGTCGGGGTACCCTCGTCGGGCCAGTCGAACTCCACTTGGTGGGGTCAGGGAACCCGGTGGGAATCCGGGACTGACGCGCAGCGGTGAGGATGACGGGCGGGCACGTCCGGGGAGCACTCCCCGGGACAGCCACTGGAGCACGGCTCCGGGAAGGCGCTCCGCACCGGTCGAATCCGAGTCCGAAGACCTGCTGGCACCGGCGGCCACGGTCCGCCGAGTCATCCGCGGGCTCCGCGAACGAGCCCCTGACCCGAAGGACGCGCATGTCCCCGACCGGTTCTCCCCCCTCCACGCGCCGTACGCGCCGCGACCGCTGCCCCGGCGTGCTGAGACCCTGGCCCGCCGAGGACGGCCTGCTGGTCAGGCTCCGGCTCATCGGCGGCCGTGTCGGCGCCTCCTCGCTGCGCGCCCTCGCCGCGGTGGCCGACCGGTACGGCTCCGGCCGTGTCCACGTCACCGGCCGCGCGAACCTGCAACTGCGCGCGCTGCCGGGAAACGCGGGGCGGTTGGGGCCCGAGGTGGTCCGGGCCCTGGCGGAGACCGGCCTGCTGCCCTCCGTCAGCCACGAACTCGTCCGCAACGTGATGGTCTCCCCGGGCACGGGCGCGGCGGGCCCCGCCGGGACCGGACCGGGCGGAGGCCGGGCCGACCTGCGACCCGTCGCCTCGGACCTGGACACGATGCTGTGCTCCGTCCCGCGCCGCGCCGACCTGCCCGGCCGTTTCCTGTTCGTCCTGGACGACGGGCGCGGCGACCTGATCGGCCACCCGTGCGACCTGGGGCTCGTCGCCCTGGACGAGGGCGTCGCCCAGCTGAGGATCGGCGAGAGCTGGGGCCCGCTGGTGCCGGTCGACGAGGCGCCCGCCGCGCTCCTGCGCCTGGCGGACGCGTTCCTGGACCGTCGCGGGGAGGGGCCCACGGCGGCGTGGCACGTCGCCGAGCTCCCGGCGCCGCTGGCCGGGCCGGTGGAACCGGACCGGCGGCTCCCGCCTCCCGCCCCGCCGCTGCCGTACGGCCCGCTGCCCGGGGGCGCACGGCATGTGCGTGTGCCCGACGAGGGCCTGGACCGTCCGGCCGCCGAGGCCCTCGCCGAGGAGGCGCTCGCCGCCGGGTCCGGCGAACTCGTCGTCACACCCTGGCGCGGCGTCCTGGTGCCGGGAGAGTCCGTTTCCAGCCCCGGGGAGGCACGGTGACCGTCCCACGCCGGCCGGGCCGGCACTACGACTACATCGACGACGGGCCCGCGATCTACACGGACTCCTTCGCCGTCATCAGGAAGGAGGCCGAGCTCGGGCACCTGCCCGCCGACGCGGAGCGGCTCGCCGTGCGGATGATCCACGGCACCGGCCAGGTCGACCTCGCCGGGGACCTGGTGGTCCACCCCGGCCTGGTGTCCGCGGCGCGCTCCGCCCTGCGTGCCGGGGCGCCGATCCTGTGCGACGCGCGCATGGTGGCCAGCGGTGTGACCGCGAGCCGCCTTCCGTGTGACAACGAGGTGCTCTGCTTCCTGGGCGACGGACGCGTCCCCGGCCTCGCCGCCGAGTGGGGGACCACGCGCAGCGCCGCCGCGGTCTCCCTGTGGGAACCGTTCCTGGAGGGCGCCGTGGTCGCCGTGGGCAACGCGCCCACCGCCCTCTTCCACCTGTTGGAGATGCTGGCCGACGGAGCGCCGCGCCCGGCCGCGATCGTCGGCTGCCCCGTCGGTTTCGTGGGGGCCGCCGAGTCCAAGCAGGCGCTGACGGAGTTCGGCGACCGGTTCGGCGCCGACATCCCCTACGTGACCGCCCGCGGCCGCCGCGGAGGCTCCGCGATGACCTGTTCCGCTCTCAACGCACTCGCCAAGGAGGAGGAGTGACCGGACGTTTCCACGGGGTGGGCGTCGGCCCCGGCGACCCCGAGCTGATCACCCTCAAGGCCGCACGGCTCATCGCCGCGGCCGACGTCGTCGCCTACCACGCCGGGGTCGGCAAGGCGTCCAACGCCCGCCGCATCGCCGCGTCGCTGATCCCCGGGTCGGCGGTCGAGGAACAGCTCACCTACCCGGTCACCACCGGCGCGACCGACCACCCGGGCGGGTACACGGGGGTGCTGGCCGACTTCTACGAGGAGTCCGCCGCCCGGCTGGCCGCGCACCTGGACGCCGGCCGCGACGTCGTGCTCCTCTCCGAGGGCGACCCGCTGTTCTACGGCTCGTACATGTACATGCACGACCGGCTGGCCGAGCGGTACGAGACGGAGATCGTGCCCGGGGTCCCGGCGTTCGCCGCGGCCACGGCGGTGGCGGCGGCCCCCCTGGCCCGGCAGACCGACGTGCTCACCGTGCTGCCCGGAACCCTCCCCGAGCCGGAGCTGGCCCGCCGGCTGGCCGACACCGACGCCGCGGTGGTCATGAAGCTGGGCCGGACCTTCCCCGCCGTGCGCCGGGCGCTGGAGTCCGCGGGGCGGCTGGAGCACGCCGTGTACGTGGAGCGCGCCTCCATGGACGGGGAGCGGCGGCTGCCCGTGGCCGAGGTCGATCCGGCGACGGTGCCCTACTTCTCCCTGGTCCTGGTCACCGGGGACAGCCGCAACGGCAGGAGGTCGCGCGACCGGCCCCTGCCGGAACCCTCGGCCGTGGAGCCCGCCGGCCCTGCCGCCGAGCTGCTGGTCGTCGGCCTGGGGCCCGGTCCCGGCCGCTGGCTCACCCCCGAGGCCTCCGCGGCGCTGGCCGGGGTGGACCACGTGGTGGGTTACGGCCCCTACGTCGACCGCGTCCCGCAGCGGGCCGGCCTGACCCGGCACGCCTCCGGCAACACCGTCGAAATCGACCGCGCCCGCCTCGCCCTCGGGCTCGCCCGCGACGGTGAGAGCGTGGCGGTGGTCTCGGGCGGGGACGCCGGTGTGTTCGGCATGGCCACCGCCGTGTTCGAGGCGGCCGAGGACCCCGCCTACCGGGACGTCCCGGTCCGGGTGCTGCCGGGCGTCAGCGCCGTGCAGGCGGTCGCCGCCCGGGCGGGCGCCCCCGTCGGCGGTGACTTCGCGGTGATGAGCCTGTCGGACCGGCTCAAGCCCTGGGAGGTGATCGAACGGCGCCTGCGCGCCGTCGCCGAGGCCGACCTGGCGCTGGCGATCTACAACCCGGCCTCGCGCTCGCGGACCGGGCAGGTCGCCGCCGCCCGCGAGGTCCTGCTGGAGCACCGCAAGCCCGACACCGTGGTCGTCGTCGGACGGAGCGTCGGCAGGGAGGGCGAGTCCCTGGCGGTGACCACGCTCGGGGAGCTCGACCCCGCCGGAGTCGACATGCGCTGCCTGCTCATCGTCGGCGCCTCCGGCACCCGCGTCTCCGGGGCGGGCCGGGTCTGGACGCCGAGGTGGGTGCAGCCGTGACCGTGCACTTCGTGGGGGCGGGGCCCGGAGCCGCCGACCTGCTCACCGTCCGCGCCACGCGCATGCTCAACGCGGCCGACGTCGTCCTCTACCCCGGCACGTACCTGGACCCCGGGGTCCTCTCCCACTGCGCCCCCGGCGCGGAACTGGTCGACACCCAGGGTCTGGACCTGGACCGCATCACCGAACGCCTGGTCGCCGCGCACGCCGCGGACCGGGACGTCGTACGGCTGACCTCCGGGGACCCCTCGCTGTACTCGGCGCTGGCCGAGCAGACCCGGAGGCTCGACGCGCACGGGGTCCCGTGGGACGTCACGCCGGGGGTGCCCGCCTACGCGGCCGCCTCGGCGCTGGTGGGCCGAGAGCTGACCGTGCCGCTGGTGGCCCAGTCGGTGGTGCTGACCCGGACCGGCGCCCGGTCGACGGCGATGCCGGAGACCGAGGCGCTGGGCGCGTTCGCGGCGACGCGGGCCACGCTGGTGCTGCACCTGGCGATCCGGCGGGTGCGGGAGCTCATGGCCGAGATCGTCCCCGCCTACGGCGCGGACTGTCCCGCGGTGGTCGTGTACCGGGCCAGCCAGCCGGAGGAGGCGGTGCTGCGCGGGACGGTCTCCACCGTCGCCGGCCTGGTGGAGGAGGCGGGGCTCCGGCAGGCGGCGGTGATCCTGGTCGGGTGGGCGCTCGACCCCGAGGGGGGCGGTGAGTCCTACCTGTACGACCCCGCGCGGCCCAGGGGCGCCGCCCCCTCGTCAGGCGCTTCCGGGTGACGTGGCCAGGCTCCACTGGGTGACGGTGCGGGCGGGGGACCATCCGGTGAACGCGCCGATGGGCGCGGCGGTCTCCACGGCGGTGCGGGTCAGCTCCCCGCCGTGGCGCCGGTAGGCGTCCGCGAGCAGCCGCTCGGTCTCCAGTGTCACCCCGTGCACCACGAGTCGGCCGCCCGGTATCAGCGCCTCCAGGCAGGCGTCGAGCACGCCGGGCCGGGTCGCGCCGCCGCCGACGAACACCGCGTCGGGCGGGGCCAGCCCCTCCAGCGCGTCCGGCGCACGGCCGGCGACCACGCGCAGGCCCGGGACGCCGAGCCTGTCGGCGTTGCGGCCGATCCGCTCGGCGCGCCCGGCGTCGGCCTCCACCGCCGTGGCCGTGCACGAGGGGTGGGCGCGCATCCACTCGATGCCGACCGAGCCCGCGCCCGCGCCCACGTCCCACAGGTGCTGCCCCGGGGAGGGCGCCAGCCGGGCCAGCGCCGAGGCGCGCAGGTCCCGCTTGGTGAGCTGGCCGTCGTGCTCGAACGCGTCGTCGGGCAGCCCGGCGACCAGTCCGAGGCCCGTCGGCCCGGAGAGCTCCAGCGCCAGTACGTGCAGCCGGGGCACCTCCTCCGGAGGGGAGCCGAGCCAGTCGCGGGCCTTGCTCGCCGACCGCGACTCCCCGGCCGCCCCCAGGTCGCCGAGGACGGTCATCCGGCTGCCGCCGTAGCCCGCTCCGACCAGCAGGGCGGCGACCGTCCCGGGGGTGGCGGCGTCCGAGGAGAGCACCAGGACGCGGCGTCCCGGGGCCAGGTCGCGCATCAGCAGGTGCGGGTCTCGCCCCACCAGGGACAGCACCGTGCTCCCCTCCGCCGGCCACCCCATCCGGGCGCGGGCCAGGGCGACCGAGGAGACGGCCGGTTCCACGCGCACCGCGTCCGCTCCGAGCAGGTCGATCAGCGTGCTGCCGATGCCCGAGACCAGGGGGTCGCCGGAGGCCAGTGCGACGACGGCGCGGCCCTCCAGGGAGGCGAGCAGGTCCGGCAGGCCCTCGCGCAGCGGGGAGGGCCAGGCCCGGCGCCGCTGGCCCGGCGCCCGCGGCAGCATGGCGAGGTGCCTGGGCCCGCCCAGCACCGTGTCGGCCGCCAGGACCAGCCCGCGCAGCCTCTCGGGCACGCCCGGCCAGCCGTCGGCGCCGATGCCGACGACGGTGATTCGGGGAGGGGACATCTCGACCTTCATGGGCAGGACGCTATCGTGGCGGCCGAAGGTGCGAGGTGCCCCGGCTGCCCAGCCATCGGAAACGGTGGGGACGGCGTCCGGGGAGAATCTGGGAAGCCCGGTGAGAATCCGGCACAGGCCCGCTGCGGTGAGCCGAGCCTCCGTACAGGAGGACTCGGTGAGTCCGAAGACCGGCCCCGCACCCGCCCATGACCGATGGCGAAACGAGCGGGAGCCTCACATGCCATTGCGGACGTCCCACTATCCCTTCTCGGCGATCGTCGGCTGCGACGCCGAACCGCTCGACGACCTGGGCCTGGCCCTCGTCCTGGCCAGCGTCTCCCCCGAGATCGGCGGCGTCCTGGTCCGCGGCCAGAAGGGCACCGCCAAGTCCACCGCGGTGCGGGCCCTGGCCCCCCTCCTGCCCCCGGTCGAGGTCTACCGGGGCGACCGCTTCTCCGTCGACCCCGCCGACCCCGCGCAGGAGTCGCCGGACGGTCCCTTCCCTCCCGGCACGGCCGTGGAGCGCCGCCCGGTGCGCCTGGTCGAACTGCCGGTGGGCGCCACCGAGGACCGCGTCCTGGGCTCGCTGCACCTGGAACAGGCGCTCACGCACGGCCGGGTCGCCTACGAACCCGGGCTGCTGGCGCGCGGCCACCGCGGCCTCCTCTACGTGGACGAGGTCAACCTGCTCCACGACCACCTGGTCGACCTCCTCCTGGACGCCGCCGCGACCGGCCGGGTGACCGTGGAGCGCGACGGGTTCTCCGTGGAGCACGCCGCGCGCTTCCTGCTCATCGGGACGATGAACCCCGAGGAGGGCGAGCTGCGCCCGCAGCTCCTGGACCGGTTCGGGCTGACCGTCGAGGTCGCCGCACCCTCCGACCCCGCCGCACGCGTGGAGGTGGTCCGCAGGCGCATGGCCTACGACGCCGACGCCGCCGCCTTCTCCGAACGCTACGACCGGGCCGAGAAGGCCCTCGCCGAGCGCATCGCGGCGGCCCGGGAGACGGCCCGGCGCGCCCGGCTGTCCGACGCCGCGCTGCTGAAGATCGCGCAGGTGTGCGCGGCGTTCGAGGTCGACGGCCTGCGCGCCGACATCGTGACCGCGCGCACGGCCCTGGCGCACGCCGCCTGGGAGGGCCGGACCTCGGTCTCCCTGGCCGACATCCGCCGCGCGGCCCTGCTGGCCCTGCCGCACCGGCGCCGGCGCAACCCCTTCGACGCGCCGGGCCTCGACGAGGAGCTCCTCGACCGCGTCCTGGGGGACGAGGAGCCGCCGCCGGACGGCCCCGAGCCGCCGGGCGGCTCCGAAGGCCCCACCGGCTCCGACGACCCCGCTTCCCCCGCCGATGACGGCGGGGACGGCGGGGACGACGCCCCCGAGGACGCGGACGGGGCCCCCTCCCGGCCCCCGGAGGCCGGCGCCGGCGAACCGGACCGGTCCTCCGTCCCGCCCCGTGGGCCGGAGAACGCCCGGGAGGCGGAAGCCCCCCGGGACCGCGGGGACGCCGAGCGGGACGGGGCCGGGCCCGAGCCCACGGCCGGCACCACGGTCGGGGCGGGCGCCCCCTACCGCCCCCGGACGTTCACCGCGCGGGGCACGGGGACCGGCGCCGACGGCCGGCGCAGCCGCGCCCTCGGCTCCCGGGGCCGCCGGATCGGGGCCGCACCGCCCGGCGGGGGTTCCGGCGGCCCGCTCCACCTGGTCGAGACCGTCAGGGCGGCGGCCTCCCGCCCGCACGGCGGCGGCCGGATCGGCCTGCTCCCCGGCGACCTGCGCGTCGCGGTGCGCGAGGGCCAGGAGAGCAACCTGGTGCTGTTCTGCGTCGACGCCTCCGGCTCCATGGCGGCGCGCAAGCGCATGGGCGAGGTCAAGACCGCAATCCTGTCCCTGCTGTTGGACGCCTACCGGCGCCGCGACAAGGTCGGGCTCGTGACCTTCCGGGGGACGGCGGCCGACCTGGTGCTGCCCCCGACCCGTTCGGTGGACACCGCCGCCGCCCGCCTGGACGCACTGCCCGCCGGGGGGCGCACCCCGCTCGCCGAGGGCCTGCTGGAGGCCGCCCGGGTCCTGCGGCGCGAGCGCCTGCGCGACCCGAGGCAGCGCCCCCTGCTCGTCCTGGTGACCGACGGCCGGGCCACCGGCGGACGGGGTGCGGTCGGCCGGTCGCTGCAGGCCGCCGACCACGTCGCCGGCCTGGGCGTGGCCACCGTCGTCGTGGACGGCGAGTCCGGCCCGCTGCGCCTGGGCCTGGCCGCCGCCCTCGCCGCCCGCATGGGCGCCGAACACCTGCCCGTCGACGAGGTCAGCGCCGACGCCTTGGGAAACGCCGTGAGAGAGAGGGCCGCCTGATGCCCCAGGGCAGACCGTCCGTCGTCCCCGACGACGGGCTCACCACCCGGCAGCGCCGCAACCAGCCCGTGCTCGCCGTCCACACCGGGGACGGCAAGGGCAAGTCGACCGCCGCGTTCGGGCTCGCGCTGCGCGGCTGGAACCAGGGCTGGCGGATCGGGGTGTTCCAGTTCGTGAAGTCGGCGAAGTGGCGCATCGGCGAGCAGACCGTGCTCGAACGCCTGGGGAGGCTGCACGAGGAGACCGGCGAGGGCGGCCCCGTGGAGTGGCACAAGATGGGCTCGGGCTGGTCCTGGAGCCGCCGCCGGGGCAGCGACGAGGACCACGCGGCGGACGCGGCCGAGGGATGGGCGGAGATCAAGCGCAGGCTCGCCGAGCAGACGCACGACCTGCTCATCCTCGACGAGTTCACCTACCCGATCCACTGGGGCTGGGTCGACGTCGAGGACGTCGTGACCGCCCTGCGCGACCGTCCGGGCCGCCAGCACGTGATCGTCACGGGCCGCCGCGCCGCCCCCGAGCTCCTGGAGGCGGCGGACCTGGTCACCGAGATGACCAAGGTCAAGCACCCGATGGACGCGGGCCGCAAGGGCCAGCGGGGGATCGAGTGGTGAGGACCCCGTCGGCCCCGGGGCCGACGGGGCCGTCCCGTTCGGCGCCCCCGGCACGGCCGGCGGCCCTGCCGAGGCTGATGGTCGCCGCTCCCATGACCGGGCAGGGCAAGACCACGGTCGCCGCCGGGCTGATGGCCGCGCTCCGCGACGCCGGGCTCGCCGTCAGCGGCCACAAGGTCGGCCCGGACTACATCGACCCCGGGTACCACGCCCTGGCCACCGGCCGCCCCGGCCGCAACCTCGACCCCCACCTGGTCGGGGAGGAGCGGGTGGCGCCGCTGCTCCTGCACGGGGCCCGGGGCGCGGACGCGGCCGTCGTCGAAGGGGTGATGGGGCTGCACGACGGGCGGATCGGCACCGACGGCTTCGCCTCCTCCGCGCACGTCGCGGCCCTGACCCGCACGCCCGTTGTCCTGGTCGTGGACGTGTCCCGCATGTCCCGGTCGGTGGGTGCTCTGGTGGCGGGCATGGCCGCCTACGACCCGGCGGTCGAGGTCGTCGGCGTGCTCCTCAACAAGGCCGGTTCTGCGCGCAACGTCGCCGAGATCACCCGCTCGGTCGGCCTGCCGGTCCTCGGCGTGGTCCCCCGCGACGAGCGGATCGCCAGTCCGTCCCGCCACCTCGGGCTCGTCCCGGCTTCGGAGCGGGAGGACTCGGCGCGGGTGGTCGAGCGGCTCGGCGAGCACATCGCGGGCCATGTCGACCTGGAGGCGCTGCTGGATGCGGCCCGCTCCGCGCCCGCGCTGGACGCCCGCCCGTGGGACCCGGCCGCGGAGGTGGCGGCCCCGGGCGCGGGCCCGCGTCCGGTGGTCGCCGTGGCCGGGGGCCGGACCTTCACCTTCCGCTACACCGAGACCGAGGAGCTGCTCACCGCCGCCGGGTGCGAGGTCGTCGCGTTCGACCCCCTGGAGGACGCCGGCCTGCCGGCCGGTACCCGGGGCCTCTACCTGGGCGGCGGCTTCCCGGAGGTGTACGCGGGCGGGCTCGCCGCGAACCGGGGCCTGCTGGCCGAGCTGCGCGAGGCGGTCCGCGGCGGGGTCCCGACGGTCGCCGAGTGCGCCGGCCTGCTCTACCTCGCCGGCGCGCTCGACGGCCACGTCATGGCGGGTGCCGTCCCGGCCGTCGCCCGCATGACGGAGCGGCTCACCCTGCGCTACCCCGAGGCGGTCTCGCCGGGGGACACGCTGCTGACCCGGGCCGGGGAGCGGGTCACCGGCCACGAGTTCCACCGCACGGCGCTCACACCCGGGCACGGGGGCCACCCGGCCTGGGTGGTCGACGGCGCGCCGGAGGGCTTCGCCTCCCCGACCCTGCACGCCTCCTACCTGCACGTGCACTGGGCCGGGCACCCGCAGCTCGCCGCGAGGTTCGCCGAGGCCGTGCACAGAGCACCGGCTCCGGTTCCGGCACCCGCCGTGCCCTCCCCCGCCGCCCGGACGGCGGCCGTCCCCGGCGCCGGACCGGTGGCCGACCCGCTGCGCCACCACGGCGACGTGGAGGCGCGCGGCGGCATGCTCGACTTCGCGGTCAACGTCTATCCGGGGGAACGGCCCGCCTGGCTCGACCGGGCCCTGCGCGAGAGCCTGGACCACGCGGACGTCTACCCCGACCCCGCGCCCGCGCGCGAGGCCGTCGCGCGCCGGCACGCGCGGCGGCCCGCCGAGGTCCTGCCGACGGCGGGCGCGGCAGAGGCGTTCACCCTGGTCGCCCGCTTGCGGCCGTGGCGTCGGCCCGTCGTCGTGCACCCCCAGTTCACCGAGCCGCACGCCGCCCTGGAGCAGGCCGGGCACACCGTCACCGCCGTGCTGTGCCCGGAGAGCCGGGGTTTCACCCTCGATCCCGCCGCCGTCCCCGAGGACGCGGACCTGGTGGTGATCGGCAACCCCACCAACCCCACCGGTGTCCTGCACCCGGCCGAGGCACTGCGCGGGCTGTGCCGGCCCGGCCGGCTGGTCGTGGTGGACGAGGCGTTCATGGACGCCCTGCCCGGGGAACCGGAGTCCTTGGCCGGTGAGCGGATCGGGGGCCTGGTGGTGCTGCGCAGTCTCACCAAGCACTGGTCGGTCCCGGGTATCCGCGCCGGGTACGCGGTCGGCGACGAGGCCGTCGTACGCGGTCTGGCCCGGGTGCAGACGCCCTGGTCGGTGTCCGCGCCCGCCGTCGCCGCCACCGTCGCCTGCACGAGCGAGGAGGCGGGCGCGGAGGCGGAGCGCCGCGCGGAGGAGTTCGGTGACTGGCGCGCCGTCCTGGAGGCGGGGCTGCGCGGAGCGGGGATCGGGTTCGTGCCCTCCCGGGCGCCTTTCGTACTGGTGAAGGCGGGCGAGGGGGTCCACGCACGGCTGCGTGGGCGGGGCGTCGCCGTACGCCGGGCCGACACCTTCCCGGGTCTGGACGCCGCCTGGGTGCGCGTGGCCGTGCGCCCGCCCGAGACCACACGGAAGCTGCTCGCCGCCCTGGCGCGGGTGTAGCGGGGAGATCGCCCGGGCGGCCCCGCCCACCCGGCCCCGGCCCCGGGGCCGACGGCTCCAGGGCCGGGCGGCGGGACCGGGGTCAAGTCATCCGGCCGCGCGGCGGGCGCGTTACTCCACGAAGAAGTCCGCGAGGGCCCGGGCGACCCGGCCGGGGTCGTTCTCCATCGGGATGTGGCCCGCCCCCGGGACCCGGACGAGGGTGCTCTCCGGGATCTCCGAGACGAACCGCTCGGCGTACTCCACCTTCTGGAAGCCGTCGTCCTCGCCCCAGACCAACAGCTTGGGCACCGCGCTCCCCCGCAGCCCGGGGACGAGGTCGAGGGTGTACCGCTGGTCGGCCGCGCCCGCCAGCGCCATCCAGGACCGCCGGACCCGCGGGTCGGTCAACGGGTCCAGGTAGTCGGCGATCAACCGCTCGGCGGCGGCTCCGGCCAGCGCTGCCGTCACCGCCTTCCGGCGGGCGGCGAGGAACTCGTCGGCGGTGGTCGCCGCGACGACCTCCGGGTCCCGGAACCGGGCCACGCCGGGCACCGGCCAGGAGTCGTAGGTGACCGAGTTGACCAGGGCCAGCCGGGAGACCTCCACCCGGCCGTGGACCAGCAGGTGCTGGGCGACGGCACCGCCGATGTCATGGCCCGCGACGGCGACGGGCCCGGAGAGCCCCAGCGCGGACGCGAACTCCGCCGCCCGCTCCGCGAGGGCCGGAACGGCGGCCGTTTCCGGGGTGAGCTCACCCCCCGAACGTCCGAGCCCGGGGAAGTCGACCGCGAAGGGCCGCAGCCCCGCCTCCGCGAGGCGGCCCAGCACCGGCAGCCAGGCCCGGCTCCAGTAGGTGCCGTGCAGCAACAGCACGGCCGGACCCTCCTGCCCCGCGGTCAGGTAACTGACCGCCCCGCTCCCGGTCCGGGCTTCCACCCTCCGCACACCTGTCTCAGTGGTTTCGCTCATGGGACCACTGTGGCCGGAAGCGGCCCGCGGGCACAGAGTCTGGAAGGACACCTACGGGTACATTCCTGCCATGCGCCTCCACCGGGTCGTGGCACTGCTCAGCCCGCCACAGTCACCCTTCGAACTCGCCTGCGCCGCAGAGGTCTTCGGCATGCTCACGCCGGACGCGCCGACCCGCTACGACTTCCTGATCTGTGCCGAGACCCCCGGCCCCCTCCCCACCACCGCCGGGTACCCGATGATCGTCGACACGGGGCTGGACGCCCTCAGCGAGGCGGACACCGTGGTCGTCCCGGGTCGGCTACCGCCCGCCGCACCGGTTCCGCCGGCCGTCACCGAGGCGTTGCGGACCGCCCACCGCAGGGGTGCCAGGATCGTGTCCGCCTGCACGGGGTCGTTCGTCCTCGCCCGGGCCGGGCTGCTCGACGGCCGCCGCGCCACCACCCACTGGCGCCACGCCGCCCGGCTCGCCTCCGACTTCCCCGAGGTGCGCGTGGACCCCGGCGTGCTCTACGTGGACCACGACGACGTGGCGACCAGCGCCGGGACCGGCGCGGGCATCGACCTGTACCTGCACCTGGTGCGCCGTGACCACGGCGCGGCGTACGCGGCCCAGGTCTCCAGGAACATGGTGCTGCCACCGCACCGGGAGGGGAACCAGCTCCAGCACGCCGAGCGGCCCCTCCCGGCCCGGGCGGAGGAGTCCCTGGCCCCGCTGCTGGGCTGGGCCGCGGACCGGCTCGGCTCCCGGCTGACCGTCGACCGGCTCGCCGAACGCGCCGGGGTGTCCGGCCGGACCCTCGCCCGGCGGTTCACGGAGCAGTTGGGCACCAGTCCGGGACAGTGGCTGCTTCGCCGACGCCTCGACGCGGCACGGGACCTGTTGGAGCGGACCGACCTTCCGGTGGAGGCCGTCGCCGCCCGGGTCGGGCTGGCCTCGGCGGTCAACCTGCGCCGCCGCTTCCGTGCGGGCTTCGGCACGACGCCCGGTGCCTACCGGCGGGCCTTCGACGAGGCACGGCAGGAAGGCGGCGGCCCGGTTCCCTCCGTGGGCCCTCACTCCGACTTTCGGCCGATCCGCCGCCGGGGCCGCACGGCTAGCCTGTAGCTGTGCACGGCTTACTCCGTTCCCTGTGGAACGAACCCCGCCCTCCCGGCGCTCGGGGGCCCACGTGGTGGGACGGGGCCCTCGTCGTGGTGTGCGCACTGGCGGCGCTGACCGAAGGCGCCCTGCGGCCGGACCTGCCCTGGCCGGTCCCGACCGTCGCGGTGGTCGCCGGCCTGGCCCCCGCCCTGCTGTGGCGGCGGACCCGCCCGCTGCTCGTGGTCGCGGCGGTCTTCGGCAGCGCGATCGTGCTCACCCTGGCGACCGGTGGAGGGGCCGGGCAGATGTACGCGACGGTGTACTTCCTGGCGCTGCCCTACGCTCTGGTGCGGTGGGGGTCCGGCAGGGAGGTCGCGGCGGGGGCCGCGATCGTCCTCCTGTCCTCCTCCGTCGACCTGTTCCTCGACGCGGCGCAGGCGGCGGACCTCCTGGGCGGTGCCGCCGTCCTGTTCGCCACCGGCGCCCTCGGCGCGGCGCTGCGGTACCGGGGCAGGGCCAGGGCGCGCGAGATCGACCGCGCCCGACTGCTCGAACGCGAAGACATCGCCCGTGAACTGCACGACACCATCGCCCACCACGTCTCGGCCATGGCGATCCGCGCCCAGGCCGGGCAGGCGGTCGCCCGGACCAGGCCGGAGGCCGCCGTCGAGGCCCTCGCGGTGATCGAGTCCGAGGCCTCGCGCGCCCTGGGCGAGATGCGCACCATGGTCCGCGCCCTGCGCCGGGGCGAACCCGCCGAACGGGCGCCCAGCCCTCACCTCGGTGACCTGGAGGAACTCGCCTGCCGGGCCGGACCCGGCCCGGCCGTGGAGGTGGAGATCAGCGGCGCTCTCCACGACCTCGCACCGGCGGTCACGGCCGCTCTCCACCGCCTGGCCCGGGAGTCGGTCACCAACGCCCGGCGCCACGCCCGCGACGCCGGCCTCGTCAGGGTCCGCGTCGACGCCGACGACGCCTCGGTGCGCCTGAGTGTGAGCGACGACGGTGACACCGGCCGCCTGCGACCGGCCGCTCCGCCGGGGTACGGGATCATCGGCATGGCGGAGCGCGCCGAACTGCTCGGAGGCACCTGCGAAGCGGCCCCGAACCCTGACGGGGGCTGGACCGTGACCGCCGTGCTGCCCCGTTCGGGGGCGCCCGCGTGAGTATCCGGGTGGTCGTGGCCGACGACCAGGAGATCGTGCGTACCGGCCTGTCCATGATCCTGGACGCCCAACCCGGCATCGAGGTGGTCGGCCGGGCCGCCGACGGGCGCGAGGCCGTGGAACTGGGGCGACGGCTGCGCCCGGACGTGTGCCTGTTCGACATCCGGATGCCCGTCCTCGACGGTGTGGAGGCGACCCGCGCCCTCGCCGGACCGGAGGTCGAGGATCCCCTCGCCGTGGTCGTCATCACCGTCTTCGATCTCGACGAGTACGTCTACGCCGCCCTCAGGGCGGGTGCCCGGGGGTTCCTGCTCAAGGACGCCGGTACCGACCTGCTCACCCGGGCCGTGCACGCCGCCGCGGCGGGTGAGGCGCTCATCGCCCCGAGCGTGACCGCCCGGCTGCTCGACGCGTTCGCCGGTTCCGGGCCGACCGGGCCCCCGGCCCAGCCCCTGCAGCCCCTGACCGGCCGGGAGGAGCAGGTCCTCGCCGCCGTGGCGCACGGTCGTACCAACACCGAGATCGGCGAGGAGTTCCACATCGCGCTGAGCACGGTGAAGACCCACATCACGAGCCTGATGGCCAAGCTCGGGGCCCGTAACCGCGTCGAGATCGCCATGTGGGCCTACGAGACCGGCCGCGTGCGGGGGCGCCGGGGCCGGTAGTACGGTGCGGCACCCGTACTTTCGGCCGAGCGGAACCGGGCCCCTCCTCCGATGTGCGGGCCCCCTCCCGACGGCCACGATCGGGGCATGACCACCACCGTGAAACCCCCGGCCCGGGCCGAGTGGACCGTGATCGCCCTCCTGATCGTGCTGAGCGTCGTCCCCCTCATCGCCGGGGCCTTCCGCCTCGGCGAGCTGGCCACCGGCGCGCCGGTCACCGCCGACAACGCCCGTTTCGCCGCCTCGCCCCTGCCCGTCGTGCTGCACATCCTCACCGCGAGCCCCTACTGCCTGTTGGGCGCCTTCCAGTTCTCCTCGACACTGCGCCGCCGACGTCCCCGCTGGCACAGGGCCTCCGGCCGGATACTCGTCCCCCTGGGGCTGATCGCCGCGCTGTCGGGAGTGTGGATGACGCTGTTCTACGCGGTTCCGGCGATCGACACGGGCTTCCTCACTGTGCAGCGGCTGGTGCTCGGGACGGCCATGGCCGCAGCCCTGGTCCTGGGCTTCGTGGCGGCGCGGCGCCGGGAGTTCGCCCGGCACGGCGCCTGGATGATCCGCGCCTACGCGATCGGACAGGGGGCCGGGACGCAGGTGCTGACCCACGTGCCCTGGACACTCCTGGTCGGTGAGTACGACGAGCTCAGCAGGGGTCTGCTCATGGGAGCGGGGTGGGCGATCAACATGGTGGTGGCCGAGTGGGTCATCCACAGGACCCTTCGTCGCCCCCGCGGCGTCCGGCGCGTTCCGGAGCGCTCACCGGGATGAAGGCGGTGGCCGGGTCGTCGGCGGGCACTCCCGGCGGTCCCGACGGGTGCCGGGAGCGCCGGGCCGGGGGAGAGGGGGTTGTCCGGCCGGCTCCCGGGCACGCATCGCCCTCAGGGGTTTTCCCGGGGGGCTTCCCGCGGGGACCCGCCCAGGCCGGTCACCCAGTCGAAGGCGTCCGCCACGTCGTGGACGGTGGGCACGCCCCGGGGGCCGGGCGGGCGCCGCACCACCACGACCGGGGCGCCGAGCCGGGCGGCGGCTTCCATCTTCGGCCAGGTGTAGGTTCCCCCGGAGTCCTTCGTGACGAGCACGTCCGCCCGGTGCCCGGCCATCAGCTCCAGCTCACCGTCGAGGCGGTACGGCCCCCGGCTGGTCACCAGCCGCCAGGCGGAGGGGAGTTCGAGTCCGGGCACGTCCACCACCCGGGCCAGGACCGCGCGCCCGCCCAGGGCGGGCACGAGGCGGGCCAGCTCCTGGCGACCGACCGTCACGAACGGCCGCTCGCCGAGCCCGGCCGCCAGCTCAGCCGCCTCCTCGTGGGTGTCGGCGTGGTGCCAGGCCGGGTCGGGCTCCCACCCCGGCCGCTCCAACCGCAGCAGCGGCAGGTCCGTGCAGGCGGCGGCCGCGTTGGCGGTCATGCCGAGTGCGAAGGGGTGGGTGGCGTCCACGACCGCGTCGTAGTCGGCCAGGGCGGCGCGCAGTCCGGGCACTCCGCCGAACCCGCCGATCCGCACCTTCCCCACCGGCAGGCGCGGCCGGGCCACCCGTCCGGCCAGCGACGTCGTCACGTCCACGCCCGCCCCGACCAGTAGCGCGGCCAGCTCACGGGCCTCGGAGGTGCCGCCCAGCAACAGGAGTCTCATCGCACGCCTTCCCGACCGAGCAGGGCGAGCCCGGCGGGCGCACCCTCGCGGGCCAGCTCCAGCAGCGCGTCGACGTCCAGGTACCGCTCCGCGAGGTCCGCGAGCAGGTCCAAGCGCCGCTCGCGCGCGGCGGGGAAGTCCGTCCCGGACGGCCCGTACCCCAGCGTCCGGGCGAGGAAGGCCGCCCGGAAGGCGTCGCCCTCCAGGCTGCCGTGCCACATGGTCCCGAAGACGTTGCCCGAACGCGCCCCGCCCAGGAACTCCTCCGCGCCCCCGCCCACCGTGATCCGGCCGTGGTGGATCTCGTAACCGCTCGCGGGCGCGCCCAGGGCCTCCCCCTCCGGCAGGCGGAGGACCTTGTCGGCGGTGAACTCGGTGCGCACGTCGAGGAGGCCGAGCCCCTCGGCGGATGCCCCGGAGGCGGCCTCGACCCCCTCGGGGTCGGTGACGGTGTGCCCGAGCATCTGGAAGCCCCCGCAGACGCCGAGCAGCGGGCGTCCGCGGCGGACGTGTCCGGTGATCGCCGTGTCCAGTCCGCGCGAGCGCAGCCAGGCCAGGTCGGCGAGGGTGGAACGGGTGCCCGGCAGCACCACGAGGTCGGCGTCGGCGATGTCGCGCGGACCGGAGGCGAAGACCACGTCGAGCCCGGGTTCCAGGCCGAGCGCGTCCACGTCGGTGAAGTTGCTGATCCGGGGCAGGCGCACCACCGCCACCCGCAGCGCCGCCTCCCCGTCGGCCCGCCGTCCCTCCAGGTCGAGGGCGTCCTCGGAGTCCAGCCACAGCCCCGGGTCCCACGGCAGGGTCCCGAACACCCGGCGGCCGGTGATCCGTTCGAGGTCGTCCAGCCCCGGCCGGAGCAGGGCGTGGTCGCCACGGAACTTGTTGACCGCGAAACCGGCGATCAGGGCCTGGTCCTCGGGCTCCAGCAGCGCCACCGTCCCGTACATCGCGGCGAACACCCCGCCCCGGTCGATGTCGCCGACCACGACCACGGGCATCCCCGCGTGGCGGGCCAGGCCCATGTTCACGTAGTCGCCAGCGCGCAGGTTGATCTCGGCGGGGCTGCCCGCGCCCTCGGCGACGACGACGTCGTAGCGTGCGGACAGGTCGTCGAAGGCGGCGTGCGCGGCCTCGGCCAGGTGGCGCCGCCCCGCCTCCCAGTCGGAGGAGGACACCTCCCCGGCGGGGTGGCCGAGCAGGACGGCGTGGCTGCGCCGGTCGCTGCCCGGTTTGAGCAGCACCGGGTTCATCGCGGGTTCGGGGAGGGCGCGGGCGGCCAGCGCCTGCACCCACTGGGCGCGGCCGATCTCCGCCGGGCGCCCGTCCGGGCCGTGGCAGACCATCGAGTTGTTGGACATGTTCTGCGCCTTGTACGGCGCCACCCGCACGCCCCGGCGGGCGAAGGCCCGGCACAGGGCGGTGGTGACCACGCTCTTGCCCGCGTCGGAGGTGGTTCCGGCGACCAGGAGTCCTGTCACTCCGGCCTCCTCAGCAGTGCGGTGTCCATCACCCAGCCCGCCTTCTCCCTGGCCCGCCGCCGCGCCGCCCCGATCTCGGGCAGTACCTCGCCCACGCGTCCGGCGACCAGTTCCTCGGAGTCGGCGCCCAGGTTGGCCCCCCACCAGAGGGACCAGTCCTCCAGGCCCTCGAACCCGTGCCGACCGCCGAGCATGACGACGATGTTGTCCTGCCCCGCCTCGACGGCCTCGCCCAGCCGCCGCGCCGGGGTCACGTGCACCGGACGGCCGACCTCGTGCAGCACGATCCGGTGCCGGGCGGCCAGGACCTGGGGCGCGCTGATCCCGGGCAGCACGTCGTAGTCCACGCCGACGTTCCCGCGCTCGGCGATCCGCGCGACGATGCGCAGGGTGGAGTCGTACAGGGAGGGGTCCCCCCAGACCAGGAAGGCCGCGGTGCCGCCGAGCTCGCCGAGCACCCGCTCGAAGGCGGCCACGCGGGCCTCGTGCCAGTCGGCGACCGCCGCCGGGTAGTCGGCGGGGTCGTCGCGGTCGCGCTCGGGGTCGGGCACCGCCACCAGCGGCAGCCCGAAGGCGTCGCAGACCTCCTGCCGCAGGGCGAACAGGCCGTCGTCGTCCCCCTTGCGGACGGCGACGGCGTAGTCGCAGCCCCGCAGGGCCTCGGCGACCTCGCCGGTGACGTGGTGGGGGCCCATGCCGATCCCCAGGATCCGCACCCTCACTCGGACCGCTCCTCCAGATCCCCCTCGACCTCCAGGTAGACCTCGGTGAGGGCCTCCAGGGTGGCCGGGTCCGGCTCCGCCCACAGCCCGCGCCGCGCGGCCTCGTGCAGGCGCTCGACGATGCCGTGCAGCGCCCAGGGGTTGGAGCGGCGCAGGAACTCCTGGGTCTCGGCGTCCAGGACGTACTCGGCGGCGAGCTTCTCGTACATCCAGTCGTGCACGACCCCGGCCGTGGCGTCGAAGCCGAACAGGTAGTCGACGGTCGCGGCCAGCTCGAAGGCGCCCTTGTAGCCGTGCCGCCGCATGGCCGCGATCCAGCGGGGGTTGACCACCCGGGCCCGGAACACGCGGGCGGTCTCGTCCGCCAGGGGGCGTGTGCGCACCGCGTCGGGCGAGGTGGAGTCGCCGACGTAGGCCTTGGGGTCGGCCCCGCTGAGGGCGCGCACGGTGGCGATCATGCCGCCGTGGTACTGGAAGTAGTCGTCGGAGTCGGCGATGTCGTGCTCGGCGCTGTCGATGTTCTTCGCGGCGACCTTGATCCGGCGGTAGTTGGTCCGCATGTCGTCGGCCGCGGGCACGCCGGCGAGGTCGCGGCCGTACGCGAAACCGCCCCAGGCCGTGTAGACCTCGGCGAGGTCGCGGTCGTCGCGCCAGTTGCCGGACTCCACGACCTGGAGGATGCCCGCGCCGTAGGAGCCGGGGGCGGAGCCGAAGATCCGGGTGGTGGCGCGGCGCCGGTCGCCGTGCTCGGCCAGGTCGGCGTTGGTGTGGGCGCGCACGTAGTTCTGTTCGTCCGGCTCGTCGAGCCCGGCGACGAGGCCGACCGCGTCGTCCAGCATGGCGACCACGTGCGGGAAGGCGTCGCGGAAGAAGCCGGAGATGCGCACCGTGACGTCGATGCGCGGACGCCCCAGCTCCTCCAGCGGCACCACGTGGAGCCGGCCGACCCGCCGGGAGGCCTCGTCCCACTCGGGCCGGACCCCGAGCAGGGCCAGGACCTCGGCGATGTCGTCGCCGGAGGTGCGCATCGCGGAGGTGCCCCACACCGACAGGCCGACCGACTCCGGGTAGGCCCCGGTCTCGTCCAGGTGGCGGCGCAGCAGGGACTCCGCCATGGCCTGGCCGGTCTGCCAGGCGAGCCGGGAGGGGACCGCGCGCGGGTCGACCGTGTAGAAGTTGCGGCCGGTCGGCAGCACGTTGACCAGTCCGCGCAGCGGGGAGCCGGACGGGCCCGCCGGGACGAAACCGCCGTTCAGGGCGTGCAGGACGTGGTCGACCTCGTCGGTGGTGCGGGCCAGCCGGGGCACCACCTGCTCGGCGGCGAACTCCAGCACGCGGCGCACCCCGGGGTCGTCGTGCGCGCTCGCGGCGGCGGCCGGGTCCCACCCGGCGGCCTCCATGCGCTCGACCAGGCCCCGGGCCAGCGCCTCCACCGCGTCGACCTCCTGGGTGGGCGCGTCCTCCTTGAGGCCGAGGGCGGCCCGCAGGCCGGGCACCGCGCCGCCCACGCCTCCCCAGACCTGGGCGGCGCGGAGCACGGACAGGACCAGGTTCACCCGGGCCGTGCCCTCCGGCGCCGCCCCCAGCACGTGCAGGCCGTCGCGGATCTGGGTGTCCTTGATCTCGCACAGCCAGCCGTCGACGTGCAGCAGGAAGTCGTCGAACTCCTCGTCGCCGGGCCGCTCGTCCAGACCGAGGTCGCGGTGCATCTCGGCGGCGCGCATCAGGGCCCAGATCTCGCCGCGGACCGCGGGCAGCTTGGCCGGGTCCATCGCCGCGATGTTGGCGTGCTCGTCGAGGAGCTGTTCCAGGCGCGCGATGTCGCCGTAGCTCTCCGCCCGGGCCATCGGGGGGATGAGGTGGTCGACGACCGTGGCGTGGGCCCGGCGCTTGGCCTGGGCCCCCTCCCCCGGGTCGTTGACCAGGAACGGGTAGACCAGCGGGAGGTCGCCCAGGGCCGCGTCGGTGGCGCAGCCGGCGGAGAGCGCGGCGTTCTTCCCGGGCAGCCACTCCAGGGAGCCGTGCTTGCCCAGGTGCACGACGGCGTGCGCGCCGAACCCGTGCTCCAGCCAGCGGTAGGCCGCCAGGTAGTGGTGGCTGGGGGCCAGGTCGGGGTCGTGGTAGATCGCGATCGGGTTCTCGCCGAAACCGCGCGGGGGCTGGACCAGCACGACGACGTTGCCCGCCCGGAGGGCGGCCAGCACGAGTTCGCCCTGTTCGTTCACGTACAGCTTGCCGGGTGCGGCGCCCCACGCCTCGGTCATCGCCTCCTTCAGCGCCGGGTCCAGGTCCCGGGTCCAGGCGGCGTACTGCTCGGGGGTGATGCGCACGTGGGCCTCGGTGAGCTGGACGGAGGTCAGCCAGTCCTCGTCCTGGCCGCCCGCCGCGATCAGGGCGTGGATCAGGGCGTCGCCCGCCTCGGTCTCGTCGGGCAGGTCCAGGCCGGGAAGGGCATCGGGCGCGCCCAGGTCGTAGCCCTCCCGGCGCAGGCGGCGCAGCAGGCGCACCAGGGAGCGGGGGGTGTCGAGCCCGACGGCGTTGCCGATGCGCGCGTGCTTGGTGGGATAGGCGGACAGGACCACGGCGATCCGCTTCTCGGCGGGCGGCACGTGCCGGAGCCGGGCGTGGGCGACGGCGGTCCCGGCCAGCCGCGTGCAGCGCTCGGGGTCGGCGACGTAGCGGGGCAGCCCGTCGCTGTCGATCTCCTTGAAGGAGAACGGCACCGTGATGATGCGGCCGTCGAACTCGGGGATGGCGATCTGGGTGGCCGAGTCGAGCGGGGTGACCCCGTCGTCGGAACCCTCCCAGTCCGCGCGTGAGCTGGTCAGGCACAGGCCCTGGAGGACGGGGACGTCCAGGGCGGCCATGCGCTCCACGTCCCAGGCCTCGTCGTCGCCGCCCGCGCTCGCGGACGCGGGCACGCTGCCGCCCGCCGCGAGGACCGTGACCACCAGGGCGTCGAAGCCGCCGAGCGCCTCGTAGAGGTCGTCGGGGGCCGAGCGCAGCGACCCGGCGAAGACGGGGACGCCCACGGCCCGGCCGGTCGCGTCGACGGCGTCGGCCAGGGCGTGCGCGAACGCCGTGTTGCCGCCCGCCTCGTGGGCCCGGTAGTAGAGGATGCCCACCTCGGGGAGTCCCTGGCCGTCCGGCCGCTCGCGCTCGGCAAAGCCCCACGGCGGGAGCGCCGACGGGGGCTCGAACCCCTCCCCGGTCAGCAGCACGGTGTCCGACAGGAAGGCGTGCAGGCGGCCGAGGTTGGCCGGACCGCCCTCGGCCAGGTAGCGGTGGGCCTCGGTCGCCACCCCGATGGGCACGGTGGAGTGCTCCATGAGCTCGGCGCTGGGCTGCTGCTCGCCGCTGAGGACCACCAGGGGCGTGCCCCGCTCGCGGACGGCGGCCAGACCGGGCCACAGGTCGTGCGAGGAGCCCAGCAGGCGCACCACCACGAGGTCGGCGCGCCCGACGGCGCCGGTGAGTTCGGCGTCGGAGGCGCGGGACGGGTTGGCCCACAGGTAGGCGGCGCCGCTGGCCCGCGCGGACAGCAGGTCGGTGTCGGACGTGGACAGCAGAGCGATCCGGACCGTCATGGCCGGGCTCCTCCCTCGGGGTTCTCGCCCCGTCGGCGGTCGGACTGCCCGGGCCAGTGTCTGGCTGCACCCCTCGTCGGGGTGTCACAGTGGCGGAACCGCCCCGGAATCTCACCGGGTTCCTGTACCGCGGGCAAAGGATTCACACTGTAGCCGGGAGCCCCTCCTCCGGTCCCGGCGGGGACGTCAGGAGCGGTCGGCCCGCCCCGGGGGGACGGCGCCCCGGCGTAGGAAGCGGACCACCGGGCCGTCGGCCCCCGGGGTGACCTCGGCCGGGACCCCGTACACCTCTCCGATGAGTTCGGAGGTCAGGACCTCGGAGGGCGTGCCCCCGGCGACCGCCCGGCCCTCCCGGAGCACGACCAGGCGGTCGCAGTACATCGCCGCCAGGTTGAGGTCGTGCAGGGCGATCACGGTGGTCACCGGCAGGCCCGTGACCAGCTCCATCAGGTCGAGCTGGTACTGGATGTCGAGGTGGTTGGTGGGTTCGTCGAGCAGGAGCTCACCGGGTTCCTGGGCCAGGGCCCGGGCGATCTGGGCGCGCTGGCGTTCGCCGCCGGACAGGGTGTGCCAGGACTGGTCGGCCCGGTCCGCCAGTCCGGTGCGCTCCAGCGCCCGCGCCACGGCCTCCAGGTCGGCCGGGGTCATGGGCGTCCAGGACCGGCGGTGCGGGATGCGTCCCAGGGCCACCACCTCGCGGACCGTCAGCTCGGTCTGGGTGTGCGCCTGCTGCTGGACGGTGGCCACCCGCCGTGCCACGGCCCGGCGGCCGACCCGGTCCAGCGGCCGGCCGTCCAGGGTGACCGCCCCGGCGGAGGGGGCGAGCACCCCGGCGAGCAGCCGCAGCAGGGTGGACTTGCCCGACCCGTTGGGTCCCAGCAGGCCGACGGTCTCACCGGGGCGGGTGGCGAGGGTGACGCCGTCGAGCACGAGACGGCCGCCGATCCCGAGGCTGACCCGGTCGGCGCGCAGCCCCTCCCCCGGGGCCCGGACCGGGTGGTTCACGTCTTCCTCCTCACTCGGTACAGCACGGCGACGAAGGCGGGCACCCCGATGAGGGAGGTGACCACCCCCACCGGGATCTCCTGCGGGTCCAGCGCGGTCCGGGCGACCGTGTCCACCCACACCAGGAAGACCGCCCCCGCCAGCGCGGTGACCGGCAGCAGCCGGGCGTGGGAGGAGCCGGTGAGGGCCCGTGCGGCGTGCGGCAGGACCAGGCCCACGAACCCGATCGCGCCCGTGGAGCTGACCAGCACCGCCGTGAGCAGCGCGGTGGCGCTCAGCAGCAGCACGCGGGCCCGGCCCACCCGGACGCCCAGGTTCGCCGCGGCCTCCTCGCCGAAGGCGAAGGCGTCCAGGGTGGTGGTGTGGGCGAGGCAGACGGCGAGCACGAGGCACAGCACCGCGGCGCACAGGAGCACGTCGGTCCATCCGGCGCCGCCGAGGGAGCCCAGCAGCCAGAACAGCACCGCGCGCGTGGTGTCGGCGTCCGCCGAGGTCAGCACGATGAACGAGGTCAGCGCGGAGAACAGCTGCATGGCCGCGACCCCGGACAGCACGACGCGGTCCATGCTCCCGCCGAGGCTGTGGCTGAGCAGCATCACCATGCCGAAGGAGAGCAGGGCGCCCGCGAAGGCCCCCGCCGGGAGCGAGACCGCTCCGGCGCCCCAGCCGAGCACGGTCACGAGGACCGCCCCGGTGGAGGCACCGGAGGAGACCCCGAGCACGAAGGGGTCCGCCAGCGGGTTGCGGAGCAGGGACTGCATGACCGCGCCGCACACGGCCAGGCCGGCCCCGCAGACCGCGGCGAGCAGGGTGCGGGGCATGCGCAGGTTCCACACGATGCCCTCGCGCAACCGCGTCAGGGGGCTTTCGCCCCACCCGAACCGGGCGGCGGCCGACCTCCAGACCTCGGCGGGGGTGAGGTCGGCGGGCCCGATGGTGACGGCGACCGAGACCGACAGGCCGAGGAGCAGCAGGCCGGAGGTGACGAGCAGCGCCGGGCGCGCACCGCTCAACGGGCGTACCCGAGCTCGCGCAGGCCGTCGGCGACCAGTTCGATGCCCTCGACCGTGCGGATCGAGGGGTTCATCGCCTGGCCGCTGAGCAGGACGTACCGCTCCTCCCGCACGGCGGTGAGGTTGCGGGTGGCCGGGTTGTCCTCCAGGAACTCGATCTTGGCCGCCGCGCTCTCCGCGGTCTGGGAGTCGCGGGTCAGGTCGCCGAGCACGATGACGTCGGGGTCGCGGTCCGCGACGGTCTCCCAGTTGATCTGGGGCCATTCGCTGTGGGTGTCGTCGAAGGCGTTCTTCGCGCCGACGGCCCCGGTGATGGCGCCGGGGGCGCCGCAGCAGCCCGCGAGGTAGGGCGACTGCGCGTTGGCGAACCAGTACATGAGGGAGACGTCCTCGACCTCCAGGTCCTCGGTCGCGGCGTCCACCCGGTCCCGGAGCTCCCCGACGAGCTCCTCCCCGCGTTCCTCCACGCCGAAGATCTCGGCCAGGTCGTGGATCTCGCCGTAGACGGCGTCCAGGGTGAGCGGCTCGCTCCGGGAGCCGTCCCCGCCGTCCTCGTTGTCCTTGCCCGCGGCGCAGTCGGTCGGGGAGACGTACGAGGGCACGCCCAGCTCCTCGAACTGTTCGCGGGTGGCGACCCCGCCGGCGCCGAGTGTGGAGACGAAGGACGCGGTCACGAGGTCGGGCTCGGCCTCCAGGACCCGCTCGAAGGAGGGGTTGTTCTCGGCCAGCCGCGGGATGTCCCCGTTGGCCTCCTCCAACCCCTCCATGATCGGGTCGGTCCAGGTGGCGGTGCCGACCACCCGGTCCTCCAGGCCCAGGGAGAGGAGGATCTCGGTGGTGCCCTGGTTGAGGGAGACCGCCCGCTGCGGGGGCGCGTCGAGGGTGACCTCGTGGCCGCAGTTGTCGACGGTGCGGGGGTAGCCGGACCCGGCGGCCGCTTCGGTGCCGTCGCCGCCCCGGTCGTCCTGCGGGCCGCAGGCGGTGAGGGCGAGGACGGGGGCGAGCAGGAGGGCGAGGGAGGGGAGGGCGGAGGACAGGAGGGCGTGGCGCGACATGGGTATGCCTCAGGTGTCGGGACTCGAACGCGGAGCCTGGCATGGATGCGCCTCCGCGCACTCGACGCGGAGGGGCCAGCAGGTCTTCGGACTCGGGTTCCTCCGGACGGGGTGCCTTCCCAGGGCGGTGCGCGCGGGCGCTTCCGTCCGCGCGCGTGCCCCAGTGGCTCGTGTACCCCGCCCGTCCCCCACACCGCTGCGCGTCAGCTCCGGATTCGCACCGGATTCCCTGACCACCTAGGTGGTACGACTGGCCCCGGAAGGGTACCAAGGGCCCCGCGCGCCCTCCGGGGCGGGCGGGGCCCCGGGCGGCCGCACCGGTGCGGCCGCCCGGGCGACGTGCCGGAACGCCGCCCCCGGGGCCGGGTCACCCGTCGAGGAAGCGAAGCAGCTCCGCGGTGACGAACTCGGGGTTCTCCTCGACGAGCCAGTGCCCCGCGCCCGGCACCTCCACCGCGCGCACGATGTCGGTCATGCGCGTGTCCACGGTGGCCCGGACCGGGTCGAGTTGCCCCTGGGCGGTCATGACCAGGACCGGGACGTCGACCGGTTCCGCTTCCACGGTGTCGCGGACGTCCTCGTCGAGGGTGCGGTAGAGGTCGAAACCGCCGGCGAGGGCCTCGGGCCTGGCGTAGGTCCGCGCGTACTCGTCGATCTCGGCCTCGGTGAACGGGGACCGGTCCGAGGTGCCCCCGAACGCCGTCCCGTTGAAGGAGACCTGGGGGTAGAACAGCGCCAGGTAGTCGCGGACGTCGTCGCCGACCACCGTCTCGGGGATCTCGGGCTGGGAGTGGAAGGCGATGTGCCAGCTCATCGAGCGGTAGGCGGACGCGTCGATCCCGGGCCCGGGGAGCGGCAGGTCGAGGTAGCCGAGGTGTTCGGTGTCCTCGGGGAACCGGGCGGCGTACTGGAAGGCCACCGCGGCTCCGAGGTCGTGCCCGACGACGCCGGCGTCGACCACCCCGAGCTCGTCGGCGATCAGGGTGTGTACGTACCCGGCCAGAGTGGCTTTGTCGTAACCGGTCGGCGAACCGGCGCTGTCGCCCAGTCCGGGGAGGTCGACGGCGTAGACGGTGTGGTGCTCGGCGAGTTCCGGCATGATCGACCACCAGCCGTACCAGGTCTGCGGCCAGCCGTGGATCAGCACCAACGGCGTGCCGCTGCCGCCGGTCACGTAGTGCATGCGGACCCCGTCGACGTCGGCGAACTCGTGCCGGAACGTTCCCTCGAACTCGGGGTCGCCCCGGGTGGCGGCCGCGTAGGGGGGAACCTCCTCCTCGGGGGCCGGCGTGGCGCAGGCCGCGGCGCCGACCATGAGCAGGAGGGTGGCCAGGAGGGCCACCGTCGCCCGCGCGGATCGGAGGAGGCTGCGCGGGGACGGCCGCGGGGTGGTTGTCGGTCCGGGGGCGCGGACGCCGTCCCCGGACGTGGTCGCTTGGTCGGTGCTCACGGGGGCTCTTTCTGTCGAGGTGCGCCCAGTCTCGACAGGATCTCCACTTATGGCACTGAAAATTGCTGTTCCGGCAAGTTGCCCCGGGGCGTGGGCAGGGGCGTACTCCACACCGCGGAGAGGCGGACACAGGGGTCCGGCGGCTGTCGGACGGCGCTCCGGCACACCGGGACCCTGCCCGGTCGCGGGCCGAGGCGGACACAGGGGCCCGGCCGTCGTCACACGACGGCCGGGCCCCGATCCCTCCGGCGCGGTCGGCCGCGCTCCTGCGGCCGGGCCCGTCCGGGCGGCTAGCCCACGACGCCGATGGGGCAGCTGGTGCCCGTACCGCCGATGCCGCAGTACCCGTTGGGGTTCTTGGCGTCGGACAGGTACTGCTGGTGGTACTCCTCGGCGAAGTAGAAGGCCTTGAGCGGCGCGATCTCGGTGGTGATCGGGCCGTACCCGGCGGCGGTCAGCACCGGCTGGAAGGCGTCGCGCGTGGCCTCGGCGACGGCCTTCTGGGCCTCGTCGTGGTAGTAGATCGCCGAGCGGTACTGGCTGCCGACGTCGTTGCCCTGGCGCAGCCCCTGGGTCGGGTCGTGGCCCTCCCAGAAGGCCTTGAGGACCTCCGGGTAGGTGATCCGACTGGGGTCGAACACCACCCGCACGACCTCGGTGTGCCCGGTCAGGCCGGAGCAGACCTCCTCGTAGGTGGGGTTGGGCGTGTAGCCGCCCGCGTAGCCGACCGCGGTGGTGACGATGCCGCGCTCGGCGCCGAGGCGCCAGAAGATCCGCTCGGCCCCCCAGAAGCAGCCCATCGCCACGTCGGCGATCCCGCTCCCCTCGGGGTAGGGCGGGGTGAGTGGCGTGCCGAGCACGGTGTGCACCGCGTGCACCGGCATCGGGGTGTCCCGGCCGGGCAGGGCACGCGCTGGGTCGACCATGGTCGCTTTTCTCCCGAACATGACCCCAGGCTATCCGCGGCGCGGGCGCGGCGCACGGCCCCGTTCCCGCCTGTGGACGACCCCGCCGCGACCGGGGCGGGCGGGCCCCTTCCGGCGGCGCGGAGGACTTCCCTGCGACCGGCCCCGCGCGGGCGCGCACCCCTCCCCGCCCGCGGCCCGGCCCCGAAGGTCTGCCCGGGCGGGCGGTCGATGGCGCCCCCCGACCACCCCGACCACTGGGAGCATGACCCGTCTCACGAGTCCGGGTATCGCCCGATATGAGGCAGACACGCCCGAGGATTCGTCCTACCATTGCGTACGTGCCGGAATCCAACCGCGGCGTCGCCCTCGGGGCAAGCGCCTTCCTCCTGTGGGGCTTCGCGGCCCTGTACTGGCCGTTCCTCTCCGCCTCCGAACCCAGCGAGATCCTCGCCCACCGCATGGTGTGGGCCCTGCTGGCGATGTGCGTCATCCTCCTGTTCGCCCGCCGGGGCTGGTCCTGGCTCCCCGCCGTGCTCCGCAGCCCCCGGCGCCTCCTGCCCGTCGCCGCCGCGGCCGTCCTGATCTCCCTCAACTGGTGGGGATTCATCTACTCCGTCTCCGTGGAGCAGACCCTCCAGGCCTCCCTGGCGTACTTCATCAACCCCCTGATGTCGGTGTGCCTGGGGGTGCTGCTGTTCTCCGAGCGGCTGCGCACGGCCCAGTGGGTGGCGGTCGGCCTGGGCGTCCTCGCCGTGGCCGTGATGACGGTCGGCTACGGCGTGACGCCGTGGCTCGCGCTGCTCATGGCCTCCTCGTTCGCCGCGTACGGCGCGGTCAAGAAGTACGTCGACCTCGACGGGATGCAGAGCCTGACCGTCGAGACGCTGGTGATGTTCCTGCCGGCGCTGGGCTTCGTGGTCTACCTGGAGGCCACGGGGGCCGGGACCGCGTTCTCGGTGTCGCCCGCCCACACGGCGCTGCTGGTCGGCGGCGGGTTCGTGACCGCCCTGCCCCTGCTGCTCTTCGGCGTGGCCGCCCGCCAGGTGCCCCTGAGCATCATCGGCATGCTCCAGTACATCGCCCCGACCATGATGTTCTTCATCGGCTGGCTCGTCCAGGGCGAGGAGATGCCGCTCGCCCGCTGGATCGGCTTCGCCCTGGTCTGGTCGGCGCTGTGCGTGTTCGCCCTCGACCAGCTGAGCGGCGTCCGCTCACGCTCCCGTGCACGGACCAGGGCCAGGCTGGACCTCATGGCACAGGAGGCCGAACGGGAGAGGGAGCCCGAGAAGCACGCCCGACCGGACAACGAGGAGTGACCCGGACGGATTTCCCCGTTTCGGAGAACACAAACTACCCTGCGTGACACTGTGCTAACGTCAGGTCGCGAACCGGTCACCGTACCGGTTCCGACCAGGCAGCACGTCCCGGAGGGTCCCTCATGCCCCGCACCAGCCGAACGGCCCGCGCCATGCGCGTCGCCTCGGCCGCGTGCTCCATGAGCCCCTCCCTGCTCGGCCTGCCGTTCCTCGTGGGGGCGTTCCTCACCACCCTGTGGCTCTTCGGGGCCTCACCCGTCCACGCGGACGCCCTCGGCGGCGCCCTCGACGGGACCGGGGCCCTCGCGCGGACCGGGACGGGCGCGCTCACCGGGACCGGCGCCGCCCTCGGCGGCACCGGCGCGGACGCGCTGGGGAACGCCGGCGCGCTCGGGCTCGACCGCCCCGGTTCCCTCGACGAGGTCGTCCCGGAGCGGGTCGCCGAACCGGTCTCCCGGACCCTCGGCACCGTCCACCAGGGCCTGGGCCGCCAGGACGGGGACGACGCGGCCGGGCTCCTGGACGACCCCGGCTGGCCGGTGGACGAGCTCCGCGAAGGGGCCCGCCGGGTGGTCGGGGACCTCGACCGGACCCGTCGGGACACCGCCCAGAACCTACTCTCCCCCGCCGTCGACGCCGTGTCCGGCGTCCAGGAGGCCCCGGCCCCGGGTGGGGCCCGGGCCCGCGAGGGGGAGCCGGAATCCGCCGACCGCGCCCGTGGGCGGAACGGGCGCCATGACGCCCCGTCCGCCTCCGCCGGGACCCCCGGCGGGCACGGGCCCGTGTACGCCTTCGCACCGTCCGCCGCACCCGCCGTCGAGGTCCCCTCCGCCGAGGCGGAAGGGGAGCCCGGCGACACCGGCGCCTCCTCCGCGACGGCGCCCTCCGCCCAGCTGGCCACCGGCTCCGCCGCGCCCGCGGGCGGCGCCGCCCCCGCGGTCGCCGGCTACCTGACGGCCCCGCCCGTCACCGCTCCCGCGGCCTCCGCCGTGCTCCTGGCCTCCCGCTCGCTGCACCCCGTGCCGAGCGGTCCCAGCGACGACCCCACCGTCTCCCCCGACTAGGGCGGTCCCACCGCGCGGTGTCCCTTTCCCGCGCGCGGACCGTTCCCAGCGCGGCGTCCCCGCCGCACCTCCTGGGAGCTGACCTGAGTCCCGTGCCGCCGTTCACGTGATTCATGTCAGCCGGTGGTCCACCTCCGGCCCAGGTCGTCGGCGCCCCGGGCGCACGGCTTCCACGAATGCACCGACCACAGCTTCCGGAAGGAATTCCATGACGCAGGCCAAGCGAATCTCAGCCAGGGCCGTCCTGCTCGCCGCGGGCACCGCGGGCTTCGTCGCCCTCGGCGCCGGGATCGCGGGCGCCGAGGGACTCGACTCCCCCGTCCGCGAGATCACGCCGCTCGTCGAGCGGGCCCTGGTGGAGGGCGTCGCCCCCACCGTGAACAGCCTGGCCCCCGGAGGGGTCGGCCCCATCGCGGGCACCGCCCTGTCCGAGCTCCAGGACAGCGCGCACAACCCGGACCGGCCCGCCCCCGACCTCTCCGCGCCGCTGCCCCGGGGCACGGACGTCGCCACCCCGGTCGGGACCGTCCCCAACCCCGTCCCCGCCCTGGCCGACACCGTGTCCGGCGCCCAGGACGCCACGGGGCTGGACGGGAACCCCCACGACACCGTCGGCCACACCGCGGGCGCCGTCGTGGAGGAGCGCGCCGTGGCGGCCGGGGGGGTGCTGGAGGACACCGCGCGGGGCGTCGGGTCCGAGGCCGAGGCGACCCTCGTCGAGGTGGTGCCGCACACCGTGGAGGCCACCTACGCCCTGCGCGACCGGATCGAGCTGCCGGGCACGCGCGAACTCACCACGCTGCCGCAGGCCGCCGAGCTGCCCGACCCCTCGGACCTGACCGCCCTGACCGGGAACGGGAGCATCGTCCTGGACGAGGTCGTGGCCCCGCTGGGCCGGGGCACCGTCCGGCAGAGCGCCCCCGTGGAGCCCCTGGCCGGCCTGACCGACACCGTGTTCTCCGCCCCCGAGGGCACGACCGTCCTGGGGCTGGGCGGCCCGCTGGCCGACGCCGGCGTGCCCCGCATCACGGGCACCGGCATCGCCCCGGTGGACGAGGCGCTGCCGCAGGCCGCCGAGGCCCTGCCGCAGGCCGCCGCCGGCACGGGCCTGCCCACCCTGGTGGAGGGCGCGAACACGGAGACCGCGGAGGAGCTCGTGGCGAGCCTGGGCCGGGGCACCGACCTGCTGAACGACATCGACACCAGCGACATCGTGTCGATCGACGGGGGGACCAAGGAGCAGGAGGTCCCCGCGAACATGGTCCAGCACCCGACCTTCACCCAGCTGCCGGGCTCCGAGGCGCTTCCCGTCATCAGCTAGCGGGCCGTCCGGGACGGTGACCGGTGCGACCCGAGGGGGACCTGCCCCGACGGACCAGGACCTGCGGACGGGCTCGACGCCCTGCGGGCCGCGGGTACGGGGGACGTTGCCGAGAGGGGCGGGTCTGGGAACCCCTCGGGCCACCGCGCCGCCCGACCGGACCGCTCGACCGCCGGCGCCGTCCCCTCCCGGGGCGGCGCCGCGCCGCGTCCGGCCTCCGATGGGGCCGGGGTCACGGGGGGGCGGCCGCCCGGCGTCCCGGTGTCAGCCGGAGCGCTCGACCACGTAGTCGCAGAGCGCCTCGAAGGCGTTCCTGGCCGGTCCCTCCGGGAGCGTGGCCAGCTCTCCGCGGGACTTGTCGGCCCAGCCCCTCAGGGTGGCCTCCGCCTCCGCCATGGCCGGGTGGACGCGCAGCAGCTTGAGCGCCTCCTCGGCCTCCTCGTCGCCCAGCGGGCGGCCGAGGAGCGACCGGAGCCGCGCGTCGGCGGGGTCCTGCGAGCGCAGCGCGTAGAACATCGGCAGTGTGAGCACGCCCTCGCGCAGGTCCGTGCCCGGCGTCTTGCCGGAGTCGGTGCTCTCGCTGGCGACGTCCAGGATGTCGTCGGAGAGCTGGAAGGCCATGCCGAGCGCGTCGCACGCCCGGGTGAGGGTCCCGATGGTCTCCGGGTCGACCTTGCCGAACATGCCGCCGAACTCCGCCGAGGAGGCGATGAGCGAGGCGGTCTTGTCGCTGATGACCCGCAGGTAGTGGTCCAGGGGGTCGGTGCCCTCGCTGGGTCCGGAGGTCTCCAGGATCTGGCCCTGGACGAGGCGGCCGAAGGTGACCGCCTGGAGCCGGACGGCCTCGGTGCCCAGGTCGGCGAGCATCTCGGAGGCCTTGGCGAACACGTAGTCGCCGGTGAGGATGGCGATGCTGTTGCCCCAGCGCTGGTTGGCGCTGGGCTCGCCCCGGCGCATCTCCGCCTCGTCCATGACGTCGTCGTGGTAGAGGGTGGCCACGTGGGTCAGCTCCACGACGGACGCGGCGGGGATGAGGTCGGGGACCGTGGGGTCGCCGAAGTGGGCCGCGAGGAGCACGAGGGTGGCCCGGAACCGCTTGCCGCCCGCGGCGAGCAGGTGGGACGCCGCCTCGGACAGCAGGGGGTCACTGGAGGCCACAGAGTCCCGGAGCAGGTCCTCGACCTTCTCGAGGTTGTCCTGGACCTCCCGGGCGAGGGTCGGGTCGACTCTCGGCAGAGCGAGAAACCCGCTCGGGACAGCACCGCTCACCGTAAAGCTCCACCTGTTGAACGGGCACGTCGGCGGCCTCTCGGGGAGACCCTCGGAAGGAGGCCCGGGGGCCGCCGCGTGCTCAGCACATGAACATGATCCGACTTGCCACGGTATCCGACCCGGAATGCTCAGCCAAAGCCACACCCGGGTACACGGCGGCCGGATCCGGATCACCCGGGTTTCACGGGCGATCCGGATCTCTGACCATCGGTGTTCACCCGTCGGTGTCCGTGGAGGCCTGGTCCACCATGACGGCGACCGGTTCCGGGCCCGTCTCGGAGGACGGCAGCAGGTGGTCCAGCACCGGACCGGGGTACAGGCCGAGGAGCAGCGTGGCCGCCACCCCGATCGTGATGACCCCGCCGGTGGCCGCGCCCGCGCGCACCACGGTCGGGCCGTCGCCCTCCGGATCCCGGAAGAACATCACAACGATGATCCGCACGTAGAAGAACGCGGTCACCGCGCTGCTGAGCACGCCCACGACCACCAGGGGCGTGGCCCCGGCCGCGACCGCCGCCTCGAACACCGCGAACTTGCCGATGAAACCGCTGGTCAGCGGGATACCGGCGAAGGCCAGCAGGAACAGGGCGAGCGCACCGGCGAGCGCCGGGGAGCGGCGTCCGAGCCCGGCCCACCGCTCCAGGTCGCCGAGCTCCTGCCCGCCGTCCTTGGTGCGCACCAGGGTCACCACCGCGAACGCGCCCAGGGTCGTGAACCCGTAGGCCGCCAGGTAGAACATGGCGCCCGCGAGCCCGTCGGTGCTGTTGGCCACGACCGCCGTCAGGATGAACCCGGCGTGCACGACCGACGAGTACGCCAGCAGGCGCTTGATGTCCCGCTGGGTGACGGCGATGACCGCGGCGGCCACCATCGTCAGCACCGCGACCGCCCACAGCATCGGCTCCCAGCTGGCCGCCGAGGTGCCGAACGGCACGAAGAACACCCGCAGCAGGGCGCCGAACGCGGCGACCAGCGTGCAGGAGGCCATCAGCGCGGTGATGGGGGTCGGGGCGCCCTGGTAGACGTCGGGCTTCCAGTTGTGGAAGGGGACGGCGCCGACCTTGAACAGCAGTCCGATGGCGACGAGGCCGATGCCCATCAGCAGGAGCGGTTCGCCGTCGCCCCCCTCGCCCTGGAAGATCTCGGCCCCGCCGGCCTCCACGGCCGCCCTGATCGTGCCGAAGTTCACCGATCCGGCGTACCCGTAGACGAGGGCGATGCCGAACAGGAAGAACGCCGACGAGAACGCGCCGAGCAGGAAGTACTTGACCGCGGCCTCCTGGGAGAACAGGCGCCGCCGCCTCGCGAGCCCGCACAGCAGGTACAGCGGGAGGCTCATGACCTCCAGGGCGATGAACATCGTCAGGAAGTCGTTCGAGGCGGGGAACATCAGCATCCCCAGCACGGCGAACATGACCAGCGGGTACACCTCGGTGTGCTGGGAGCCCGCCAGGATGTGCGCGCGCTCCTCCTCGCTGCCGGGGACGGTGGCGGCCTGGGCGGCGAACGCGTCCCGGCCGTCCCGGTTCTCGGCGATGAGCAGCAGGCTGATCAGCGCGAGCACGGTGATGGTGCCCTGGAAGAAGATCACCGTCCGGTCCACGGCGAGCACGCCGGCGGCGACGGTCACCCCGGCCTGGCCCTCGGGGAGGGTGCCGATCTGGAGCACGAGCAGCACGAACGCGGCCAGCAGCGCGAGCGCCGCCAGCCCGATCTGGAGGCGGCGCCTGCGCCTGGCCGGCACGAACGCCTCGAACAGCACGCCCAGGACGCCCGCCGCGAACAGCGTGAGCAGCGGGGCGAGCAGCCACCAGTTGATCTCCGGCGGTCCCTCGGTGACGACGGGGAGGTCCATGTGGGGGATCACTCCTCGCCTCCTTCCTCAGAGGCCCCGTCCGCCCCGGCGCCCGCGGTGTCGGCGGTCCCGACCTCCACGGTGCGCTCGACGGCGGGGTTGATCACGTTGAGCAGGGGCTGGGGGTAGAGGCCGAACGCGATGATGAGCGCGAGCAGCGGGGCGACCGCCCACATCTCGCGCCCGGACAGGTCCCGCAGTCCGGACAGCCGGGCCGGGGTCTCGCCGGTCATGGTGCGCTGGTACATCCACAGGATGTAGAGCGCGGCCAGGACGACGCCGGACGCGGCGATGACCGCGGGGGCGGGGTGGAACGCGTACACCCCGACGAACACGAGGAACTCGCTGACGAACGGGGCGAGGCCGGGCAGCGCCAGGCCCGCGAGGCCGGCGACCAGGAACACCCCGGCGAGCTTGGGCGCGACCTTCTGGACGCCGCCGTAGTCCTCGATGAGCGACGAGCCGCGCCGCGCGACGAGGAAGCCCACGACGAGGAACAGCGCGCCGGTCGCGAACCCGTGGTTGACCATGTAGAGGGCGGCTCCGGCCTGCGCCTGCGGCGTCAGGGCGAAGATGCCCAGGGTGATGAACCCGAAGTGGGACACGGACGTGTACGCCACCAGGCGCATCATGTCGCTCTGCCCGATGGCGAGGATCGCGCCGTAGACGATGCTCACCAGGCTCAGTGCGACCACCGGCCACACGAACCACGAGACCGCGGACGGGAACAGCTCCAGGCAGTAGCGGAGCATGCCGTAGGTGCCGACCTTGTCGAGCACGCCGACGAGCAGCACGGCGGTGCCGGGGCGCGAGGCCCCCGCCGCCGAGGGCAGCCAGGTGTGCACGGGCCACATCGGCGCCTTGATGGCGAAGGCGATGAAGAAGCCGAGGAAGAGCCACCGCGCGGTGCCCGGGTCGACCGCCGCGAGGGCGCTGCCCTCGCCCACGAGGTCGGTCCACAGGAAGGTCCCGCCGATGACGTACACGCCGATCACCGCGACCAGCATGATCAGCCCGCCGGCGAGGCTGTACAGCAGGAACTTGACGGCCGCCTTGGCCCTGTCCTCACCTCGCCCGTACCGGCCGATCATGAAGTAGACCGGGATGAGCATGGCCTCGAAGAACACGTAGAACAGGAACACGTCGGTGGCCGCGAAGACACCGATCATCATGGCTTCGAGCACCAGGATGAGCGCGAAGTAGCCGCGTCCGCCGTCCTCCCTGTCCTCGTTCTCGTTCCAGGCCGCGAGGATGACGAGCGGCACCAGGACCGCCGACATCAGGATCAGCGTCAGCGCGATCCCGTCGACGCCGAGCGCGAAGTGGACGCCGAAGCGCGGGATCCAGGGGTAGACCTCCTCGAACTGGAGGCCGCCCGCCGCGGACGTGTCGAACCTCAGCGCCATGGCGGCGAGGACGACGAGGGTGAGCACCGAGAAGCCGAGCGCGACCCGCTTGGCGGTCCCGGCGGGCGACCCGGCGGCCCCCGCGGCGGTGGCCGCCGGGGCCCTGGTGGCCGTGGCCGCAGCGGCCCCGGCCGTGGCCGCGGCGCCCGCGGAGGCCTCCGCGGGGGCGGCGGCCTGTGACGTCTTCACGCGCGGCAGCGCCCAGATGACGGCCGCGCCGATCACGGGGAGCGCGATCGCGATAGTGAGCCAGGGGATCATTGTCTAGAACCTCACAGCCAGCGTCGCGGCGACGATGACGGCGCCGAGGAGCATCGTGAGCGCGTACGTCCGGGCGAAGCCGGTCTGCGCCCTGCCCAGTCCGCGGGAGGAGTCGCGCACACCCGTGCCGAGCCCGTTGACCGCGCCGTCGATGATCTTGTCCTCGACCACGAGCAGGACCTTGGTCAGGACCTGTCCGGGCCGCATCAGCAGGCCTTCGTTGATCTGGTTTCCGTACAGCTCCTCACGCGCGAAGGCGGTGACGAGGTTGGCCTTGGGCGCGGTCCTCGCCACCGGCCTGCGCAGGTAGACCACCCAGGCGAGGGCCACACCGCCCGCCATCACGGCCAGGGCCGCGATCCCGTAGGGGGCGGTGAACGCGTGCGCCACGTCGAAGTGGTGCGGGTGGGCCCCGATGCTCGGGGCCAGGAAGTTCGCGAACCGGTCGCCGAGGGTCATGAACGCGCCCAGGGCGACGGAGCCGATCGCCAGCACCACCATGGGAGCGGTCATGCTGACCGGCGACTCGTGCGGGTGCACGCCCTCCTCCCAGCGCTTCTCGCCGAAGAAGGTCATGAAGACCATCCGCGACATGTAGAAGGCGGTGAGCGCGGCGCCGACGATGACGGCGGTGCCGAGGACCAGGCCCCGGGTGCCGCCGACGCCGAAGGCCGCGGAGATGATGCTCTCCTTGGTCCACCAGCCGGACAGCAGCGGGAACCCGATGATGGCGAGGTAGCCGAGGCCGAAGGTCGCGAACGTGACCGGCATGGCCTTGCGGAGCGCCCCGTACCGGCGCATGTCCACGCCGTCGTTCATGGCGTGCATGACCGATCCGGCGCCGAGGAACAGCCCGGCCTTGAAGAAGCCGTGCGTGACCAGGTGGGCGATGGCGGCCACGTAGCCGACGGGGCCGAGCCCGGCGGCGAGGACCATCATGCCGATCTGGCTCATCGTGGACCCGGCGAGGGACTTCTTGATGTCGTCCTTGGCCGAGGCGATGATCCCGCCCGCGATCATGGTCGCGGCGCCCACGACGGTGACGACCGTCTGGGCGACGGGCGCGGCCTCGAAGACCGGCCCGGCGCGCACGATGAGGTACACGCCCGCGGTGACCATGGTGGCCGCGTGGATGAGCGCGGACACCGGGGTGGGGCCCTCCATGGCGTCGAGGAGCCAGGCCTGGAGGGGGAGCTGCGCGGACTTGCCGCACGCGCCGAGGAGCAGCAGCAGCCCGACGGCGAGCAGGACGCCGTCGCCGGCCCCGGGGACGGCCGCGAACACGTCGCTGAAGCTGACCGCGCCCAGCGCCGTGAACATGATCATGATGGCGACCAGCAGGCCGATGTCGCCGACCCGGTTGATCAGGAACGCCTTCTTGGCGGCGGTGGCCGCGGTCGGCTTGTACTGCCAGAACCCGATGAGCAGGTAGGACGCGAGGCCGACGCCCTCCCAGCCGAGGAACAGCAGGACGAAGTTGTCCGCGAGCACCAGCACGAGCATGGCGGCGACGAACAGGTTGAGGTAGGCGAAGAACCGCCGTTTGCCGGGGTCCTCGGACATGTAGCCGAGGGAGTAGATGTGGATCAGGGAGCCGACGAAGGTGATCAGCAGGACGAAGCTGATCGAGAGCGGGTCGACCAGGAGGTCCACCCCGGCGGAGAAGTCGCCGACGGCGAACCACTGGTAGACGGGGACGGCGACGCTGCGGGCGTCGGCGCCCCGGCCCAGGAGGTCGAACAGGGCCAGGAGCGCCCAGGCGAAGGCGGCGACCGGGAGGGCCGTGGCCAGCCAGGGCCCCCACTTGTCGGTTCGCCTCCCCCCGAGCAGCAGGATCGCCGCGCCCGCGAGCGGCAGGGCGATCAGCAGCCAGGCGTTCGACAGCACCGCGCTGTCGGCGGCGGTCGCCACCGCGGGTTCGGCGGCGAGGTACGCGTGAGATGTCACTGCCACGTCGCCTTCTAGTGCTTGAGCAGGTTCGCGTCATCGAGCGACGCGGACCTGCGGGTTCGGAAGATCTGCATGATGATCGCGAGGCCGACCACCACCTCGGCGGCGGCGACGACCATCACGAAGAACGCGATGACCTGGCCCTCGATGTCCCCGTGCATCCGGGCGAACGCGACGAACGCCAGGTTGCAGGCGTTGAGCATGAGCTCCACGCACATGAAGACGATGATCGCGTTGCGCCGGACGAGTACGCCGACGGCGCCGATGGTGAACAGCAGCGCCGCGAGGACGATGTAGTTCATCGGGTCCACGAGGACTCGACCTCCTGCCCGTTGCCGTTGCTGTTCTCGGTGTCGCCGGTCCCGTCGGCGCCGTCGTCCGGGTCGCCGCCGGGGCCCTCGCCGGTGTCGGAGACGGGCTCGCCCTCCTTGGCGGAGGCCGGGTCCGAGGCCCCGCCGGGCAGCGCGGGGCTGCCGGTGCGGACGTCGGCGGGCACCCGCGACTGGTACTCGGGGTCGCGGGCGGTGAGCACCGGGTTGAGGGAGAGCTTGGAGACCGTGCCGTCCGGCAGCAGCGCGGGCATGTCGATCGCGTTGTGCCGGGCGTAGGTGCCCGGTCCGGGCAGCGGGGTCGGGTGGTCGCCGCGGATGCGGTCCTCGGAGATCTCCCGCTGGGTGCGCCGCTTCTTCGTGCGGGCGGTGTGCGCGAGCACCATGGCGCCGAGGACGGCGGTGATGAGCAGCGCGCCGGTGGCCTCGAAGGCGACCACGTAGCGCAGGAGCAGCTCGCCCGCGATCCACGGGATGGTGCCCCCGGCGGCCGCCGCCCCGGCGCCCAGCCCGACCGGGTCGCCCACGGAGATGCGGGTGATGCCGGTGGCCAGGGCGCCCACGAAGGCGAGCGCGACGACGGCGGTCATGATCCGCTGTCCGCTGAGCGTCTCCACGAGGGAGTCGGCCGAGCTGACGCCGATGAGCATCAGCACGAACAGGAACAGCATGAGGACGGCGCCGGTGTAGACGACGATCTGGACGACCATCAGGAACGGCGCCGCGTTGATGCCGTAGAAGATGGCCAGGCCGACCATGGTCAGCGCCATGGACATGGCCGAGTGGACGGCCTTGCGCGAGAAGACCACGCCGAGGGCGCCCAGGAGGACGACCGCGCCGAGGATCCAGAACGCGGTGGCCTCCCCGCCCGTGATGGGCGCGGCGAGGTACAGCGGGGCGTCCACGGGCGCGTCGAGCGGGACGTTGACGCCGTGGTGGGTCGTGGAGAGCGGGTTCAACGGACCCCCTCCGCGCTCTCCGCCGGGGCGCCCTGCGTCCCGTGCTGGCCGCGCCCGGTGGCGTAGTAGTCCTGCTCGGTGTCGCCGAGGCGCATCGGGTGGGGCGGCTGCTCCATGCCCTCCTTGAGGGGGGCGAGCAGCTGCTCCTTCGTCCAGATCAGGCTCTGCCTGCTGGTGTCGGCCAGCTCGTACTCGTTGGTCATCGTGAGGGCGCGCGTGGGGCACGCCTCCACGCACAGCCCGCACAGGATGCAGCGCAGGTAGTTGATCTGGTAGATGCGGCCGTAGCGCTCGCCGGGCGAGTACCTGTCGTCGTCGCTGTTGTCACCGGCCTCCACGTAGATGGCGTCGGCCGGGCAGGCCCAGGCGCACAGTTCGCACCCGATGCACTTCTCCAGGCCGTCGGCCCACCTGTTCAGCTGGTGTCGGCCGTGGAAGCGCGGCGCCGTGGGGCGCTTGACCTCCGGGTATTCGACCGTCGGCACCTTCTTGAACATGGTGTGGAAGGTGACGCCGAATCCTTTGACGGGGTTGAGCCACTCAAGCACCGGAAACCTCCTCACCCTTCTTGTTGCTCTCGGCGGCGACCGGGGCCGTCCGCGGCGGTTCGGCGAGCACGCTGCTGCCGTAGTGCGGGGCGGTGCTCGGCGGCACCGGGAACCCGCCGAAGGCGGGATCCTTGTGGGCGCGGCGCCGGCTCTCGGCCCGCAGGCGCGCCTCCTCGGCGCGTTCGCGGCGGGCGGAGCGCGCCCAGGCGGCGAACGCCCCGATCGTCGCGGCGGAGAACCCGGCGACCACGAGGCCGATGACGATCGGCGACGCGCCGTCCAGGACGAGCATCCGGACGACGGCGACGGCGGTGATCCACACCAGCTGGATGGGGATGAGCACCTTCCAGCCGAGCTTCATCAGCTGGTCGTAGCGCACCCGGGGGAGGCTGCCGCGCGCCCAGATGAACAGGAACATGACGCACAGGAACTTGAGCAGCCACCACAGGGCGGGCCACCAGCCCTCGTTGGCGCCGGGCAGGATCGCGCTGACCCCGGGCGGGGCGAGCCAGCCGCCGAGGAAGAGCGTGACGGACACGGCCGCGACCGTGCACATGTTCACGTACTCCGCGAGGAAGAACATCGTGAACTTCATGGACCCGTACTCGGTCATGAAGCCGCCGACGATCTCGCCCTCGCCCTCCGCGAGGTCGAAGGGCAGCCGGTTGGTCTCGCCGACCATCGTCACCAGGTAGATGAGGAAGGACGGCAGGAGCAGCACGGCGAACCAGAGCCCGCGCTGGGACTCGACGATCCCCGACGTGGTGAGGGTGCCGGACATGATGAAGACCGCGACGAAGGACAGGCCCATCGCGATCTCGTAGCTGATCACCTGGGCGGAGGCCCGCAGGCCGCCGAGCAGGGCGTACGGCGACTGGGACGCCCAGCCGCCGAGCACGAACCCGTACACGCCGAGCGCCGCGGTGGCCAGGACGACCAGGGCGGCGATGGGCAGGTCGGTGAGCTGGAGCGGGGTGGTGACCCCGAACATGTTCACCTCGGGCCCGATCGGGATGACCGAGAACGCGATGAACGCGGGCACGGCCGCGATCATCGGCGCGGCGATGTAGACGAACCGGTCCACCCCGCGCGGGATCAGGTCCTCCTTGAGGGAGAGCTTGATGCCGTCGAACAGGGACTGGAGGAGGCCGAAGGGGCCCATCCGGTTGGGTCCGTGGCGCTGCTGCATGCGGCCCATGACCTTGCGGTCGGCCATGATCATCATCAGCACGCAGAGCATGAGGAAGACGAAGATCGCCAGGGCCTTGATCGTGGTGATCCACCACGGGTCGTTGCCGAAGGCGCCCAGGGTCTCCTCCGAGGCGAGCTGGAGGACGCCCGTGTGGACGGCGGGGCTCACTGCTGCCTCCCGGCGGTGTGGTGGGACGCGCCCGCGGATTCGGGCGCGGACAGGATGACCGTGTCCCCGGCGCCGCTGCCGAGGTCGCGTCGGACGACGCAGCCGCGGGCGTTGGCCGGGAGCCAGACGACGCGGTCGGCGATGTCGGCGACGACGACCGGGACGGTGACGGAGCCGTGGGCGCCGGTGACGCCGAGCATCCCGCCGTCGGGGACCCCGACCTCGTCCGCGGTGGTCCTGGACAGGTAGGCGCGGGGCGGCCTGGCGGTGCCGGCGAGGAACGGCTCGCCGTCCTCCATGCGCCCGGTGCCGAGCAGCTGCCGCCAGGTGGACAGGACGGCCTGCCCGGCCTCCGGCTCGGGGACGGCGACCGGCCGGGTGGAGGGGCCGGAGGGCCGGTTCCCCGTCCACAGGCCCAGTTCGAGCAGTTCGCGGTAGGCGGACGCGGCGTCGGGCAGGCCGAGGTGCACGTCCATGCCGTCCGCGACGGCGGAGAGGACCCGCAGGTCGGAGAGGGCTCCGGGGACCTTGAGCGCGTCACCGAAGGGCCGGTGGCGGCCCTCCCAGTTGACGAAGGTGCCGGACTTCTCCGCGACGGCGGCGACGGGGAGGACCACGTCGGCGCGGTCGGTGACCTCGCTCGCGCGCAGTTCGAGGCTGACGATGAACGGCACCCTGGCCAGGGCCGCGCGGGCGGCGTCCGGGTCGGGCAGGTCGTCCAGCTCGACCCCGGCGACGACCAGGGCGTCGAGCTCCCCGGCCGCGGCGGCGGCGATGATCGCGGCGGTGTCGCGGCCCGGGCGCTCGGGCAGGGACCCGACGTTCCAGGCGCGGGCGACCTCGGCGCGTGCGGCGGGGTCGGCCACGGGGCGTCCGCCGGGCAGCAGGCCCGGCAGCGCTCCGGCGTCGACGGCGCCGCGCTCCCCGGCCCGGCGCGGCACCCAGACGAGCCGGGCCCCGGTGCGGCGGGACAGGGCGGCGGCGGCGGTGAGCGCTCCGGGGACGGCGGCGAGCCGCTCCCCGACGGCGATGACCGCGCCCTCCTGACCGATGGCCTCCACGACCTCGGGGTGGTCGACGTCGAGGGCGTTGAGGACGCGGCCCTCGTCGCCGGGCACGGCGCGGACGAGCGTGCCGTCGGTCTTGGTCAGGCCCAGGCTGGCGTGCGAGGCGACCGAGAAGACCTTCAGCTTGCGCTTGCGGGCGCCCTTGCGCAGGCGCAGGAACGTGGAGGGCGACTCGTCCTCCGGCTCGAACCCGGCCAGGAGCACGGCGGGCGCCTTCTCCAGGGCGGTGAAGTCCACGCCGACGGGGGTTCCCGCGACGTGGGCGGCCAGGAACGCGGCCTCCTCCTCGGAGTGGTCGCGCGCACGCATGTCCACGTCGTTGGTGCCGAGGGCGACCCGCGCGAACTTGGCGTAGGCGTAGGCGTCCTCGTAGGTGAGGCGGCCCCCGGTGAGCACGCCGACCCGGCCGCGCGCGGCGGCCAGGCCCTGCCCGGCGAGGGTGATCGCCTCGGACCAGGACGCGAACTCCAGGGCCTTGGTCTCCTCGTCGCGGACGAGGGGGCGGGTGAGGCGGTCGGGCTGGGTGGCGTAGGTGAACGCCCACCGGCCCTTGTCGCAGTTCCACTCCTCGTTGACCTGCGGGTCGTCCCCGGCCAGGCGGCGGGTGACCTTGCCCCGGCGGTGGTCGGTGCGCTGGGCGCAGCCCCCGGCGCAGTGCTCGCACACGCTGGGGGTGGAGACCAGGTCGAAGGGCCGTGACCGGAACCGGTAGGCGGAGCCGGTCAGGGCGCCCACCGGGCAGATCTGCACGGTGTTGCCGCTGAAGTAGGAGTTGAAGGCCTCGCCGTCGGCGATGCCGACCTGCTCCTGGGCCCCGCGCTCCATCAGCTCGATGAGCGGGTCCCCGGCGATCTGCGCGGCGAACCGGGTGCAGCGGGCGCACTGGATGCAGCGCTCCCGGTCGAGCAGCACCCCGGTGGACAGCGGGATCGGCTTGGGGAAGGTGCGCTTGACGTCGACGAAGCGCGTCTCGCCCCGCCCCGTGGACACGGCCTGGTTCTGGAGGGGGCACTCGCCGCCCTTGTCGCAGACCGGGCAGTCCAGCGGGTGGTTGATGAGCAGGAACTCCATGATCCCGCGCTGGGCCTTCTCCGCCACCGGGGAGGTGAGGTGGGTGTTGACCACCATCCCCTCCATGACGGTGATGGTGCAGGAGGCCTGCGGCTTGGGCATGCCGCGGCCGTTGCCCATGTCGGGGATCTCGACCAGGCACTGGCGGCAGGCGCCGACCGGGTCGAGGAGCGGGTGGTCGCAGAACCTCGGGATCTGGATGCCGAGGAGTTCGGCGGCCCGGATCAGGAGGGTGCCCTTGGGCACCTGGATCCGGAACCCGTCGATGGTGACGGTGATCAGGTCCTCGGGCGGCGGCGCCGGCGCCGATCCGCCGGAGGAGTTGGAGGTGACGGTCACTGGTTTCCTCCCGTCGCGGCCGGGCGGTCGCCCCACAGGGTGGACTTGGCGTGGTCGAACGGGCAGCCGCCCTGTTCGACGTGGTCGATGTACTCCTGGCGGAAGTGCTTGATGGAGGACATGACCGGGCTGGTCGCTCCGTCGCCGAGGGCGCAGAACGAGCGGCCGAGCAGGTTGTCGCAGATGTCGAGGAGCTTGTCGAGGTCGGCCTCGGTGCCCTCGCCGCGCTCGATGCGGTCCAGGACCTGGACCATCCAGTAGTTGCCCTCGCGGCAGGGCGTGCACTTGCCGCAGGACTCGTGCGCGTAGAAGGCGATCCACCGGCCGACGGCGCGGACCACGCAGGTGGTCTCGTCGAAGACCTGGAGCGCGCGGGTGCCGAGCATGGACCCGGCCGCCCCGACCGACTCGAAGTCGAGCGGGGTGTCCAGGTGCTGGTCGGTGAAGATGGGCGTGGAGGAGCCGCCGGGGGTCCAGAACTTGAGGCTGTGCCCGGCCCGCACCCCTCCGGCCATGTCGAGGAGCTCGCGCAGGGTGATCCCGAGCGGCGCCTCGTACTGGCCGGGCCGGGTGACGTGCCCGGACAGGGAGAAGAAGCCGAAGCCGGCGGACTTCTCGGTGCCCATGGACGTGAACCACTCGGCGCCGTTGGCGACGATGCCGGGGACGCTGGCGATGGACTCGACGTTGTTGACCACGGTGGGCGAGGCGTAGAGCCCGGCCACGGCGGGGAACGGCGGCTTGAGCCGGGGCTGGCCCCGGTAGCCCTCCAGGGAGTCCAGGAGGGCGGTCTCCTCGCCGCAGATGTAGGCGCCCGCCCCGGCGTGGACGACGACGTCGAGGTCGAAGCCGCTGCCGAGGATGTCCCGGCCGAGCAGTCCGGCCTCGTAGGCGTCGGCGACGGCCTTGCGCAGGCGGCGGATGACGTGGACGACCTCGCCGCGCACGTAGATGAAGGCCTGGTTGGACTTGATCGCGTACGACGCGATCGCCACGCCCTCCACCAGCACGTGCGGGTTGGCGAGCATGAGCGGGATGTCCTTGCAGGTGCCCGGCTCGGACTCGTCGGCGTTGACGACGAGGTAGCGCGGGTTGGGGTTGTCCTTGGGCAGGAACCCCCACTTCATCCCGGTGGGGAACCCGGCGCCGCCGCGGCCGCGCAGGCCGGACTGCTTGACCAGGTCCACGAGGGCGTCGGGTTCCATGGCCAGGGCCTTGCGCAGCGCGTCGTAGCCGCCGGTGGCCTGGTACCCGTCGAGGGTGAAGGAGTCGGCGCGGTCCCAGTTGCGGGACAGGATCGGGGTCAGGGTGGTCATTTGGCGCCCTCCTCACCCTGGTCGCGGGTGGGAAGGTTCGCGGGGTCGGGCGCGGTCCAGCCGTTGCGCCGGGCCACGTCGAGTCCGGCGAGCGAGGCGCCCGCCGCCTGGACGCCCTCGCCGGCGCGGCCGTCGTCGAACCCGGCGAGCACGCGGGAGGCCTGCTTCCAGGTGCACAGGCTCGCGGGGCCGCGCGTGGGGGCGACGTCGTTGCCGAGCCGCAGGTCGTCGACCAGCCGCTTGGCGGTGTCGGGCGTCTGGTTGTCGAAGAACTCCCAGTTGACCATCACGACGGGGGCGAAGTCGCAGGCCGCGTTGCACTCCAGGTGCTCCAGCGTGACCTTGCCGTCCTCGGTGGTCCCGTTGTGGCCGACCCCGAGGTGGTCCTTGAGGGACGCGAAGATCTCGTCGCCCCCCATGACGGCGCACAGGGTGTTGGTGCACACGCCCACCTGGTAGTCGCCGCCGGGGCGGCGGCGGTACATGGTGTAGAACGTGGCGACCGCGTTGACCTCGGCGAGGGTGATGCCGAGCTGGTCGGCGCAGAAGCGCATCCCGGCCGTGCTCACGTGCCCCTCCTCGGACTGCACCAGGTGCAGCAGGGGGAGCAGGGCGGAGCGCTGCCGGGGGTAGCGGGCGATGATCTCCTTGGCGTCCGGTTCCAGACGGGCCGTGACCTCGTCGGGGAACCTCTCGCGCACGACCTGCGCGCTGTCCGCGCTGTCGGGTGTGGTGTCGTTCTGGTTCACCGGTCCACGCCTCCCATCACCGGGTCGATACTGGCCACGGCCGCGATCACGTCCGCCACCGTGCCGCCCTCGCACATGGCGGCGACGGCCTGGAGGTGCGTGAACGAGGGGTCGCGGAAGTGCACGCGGTGGGGGCGGGTGCCCCCGTCGCTGACGGCGTAGCAGCCGAGTTCGCCCTTGGCGCTCTCGACGGCCGCGTAGGCCTGGCCGGCGGGCACCCGGAAGCCCTCGGTGACCAGCTTGAAGTGGTGGATCAGGGCTTCCATGGAGCTGCTCATGATGTGCGCGATGTGGTCGGGCGAGTTGCCCAGCCCGTCGGGGCCGAGGGCCAGCTTGGCGGGCCAGCCGATCTTGGCGTCCTGGATCATCACCGGGCCGGGACCGAGCTTGTCCAGGCACTGCTCGATGATCTTCAGGCTCTCCTCCATCTCGGCGATGCGCACCCGGTAGCGGGCGTACACGTCGCCGCCGTCGGAGACGGGGACGTCGAACTCGTAGCCCTCGTAGCCGCAGTAGGGCTTGGACTTGCGCAGGTCGAACGCGAGTCCGGAGGCGCGCAGCAGCGGCCCGGTGACGCCGAGCGCCATGCAGCCGGGCAGGTTGAGGTAGGCGACGTCCTTGGTGCGGGCGAGGTAGACGGGGTTCTCGTCCAGGAGCTTGCGCATGATCTGGATGCGCTTGGGCATCTCCTTGAGCAGCTCCCGGACCTGGCCGACCGCGCCGGGCGGCAGGTCCTGCGCCACGCCGCCGGGGCGGACGTAGGCGTGGTTCATCCTCAGGCCGGTGACCAGCTCGAAGATGTCCAGGATCATCTCGCGCTCACGGAACCCGTTGGTCATGACCGTGGTCGCGCCGAGTTCCATGCCGAACGTCGCCATCGCCACGAAGTGGGAGGCCATCCGGTTGAGCTCCATCATCATCACGCGGATGACGCTGGCGCGCTCGGGGACGCGCTCGGTGATGCCGAGCAGCTTCTCGACCGCCAGGCAGTACGCCGTCTCGTTGAAGAGCGGCGTCAGGTAGTCCATGCGGGTGACGAACGTGGTGCCCTGCGTCCACGTCCGGTACTCCATGTTCTTCTCGATACCGGTGTGCAGGTAGCCGATGGCGACGCGTGCCTCGGTGCAGGTCTCACCGTCCAGGGTGAGGATCAGGCGGAGGACGCCGTGGGTGGACGGGTGCTGGGGGCCCATGTTGACGACGAGGCGTTCGGCGCTGGTGGCCTGCGCCTTCTCGATGACGTCGTCCCAGTCCCCGCCGGAGGCGTCGATGTAGTCCTCGGTGACGGTCATGCCGTGCCTCCCTTCGTGGCTGAGTGGCTGTGGGTGCTGGCGGTCACGTGTAGGACCTCCGCTCGTCCGGCGGGGGCACGGTGGCTCCCCGGTACTCGACGGGGATGCCGCCCAGCGGGTAGTCCTTGCGCTGCGGGTGGCCGCGCCAGTCGTCGGGCATCTGGATGCGGGTCAGCGCGGGGTGGCCGTCGAAGACGATGCCGAAGAAGTCCCAGGCCTCGCGCTCGTGCCAGTCGTTGGTCGGGTAGACCGACACGATCGACGGCACGTGCGGGTCGGCGTCGGGGCAGGTGGTGACGACGCGGATCTCGCTGTTGTGGCTGATGGAGCGGAAGTGGTAGACCGCGCGCAGTTCCCGGCCGGTGTCGTCGGGGAAGTGCACGCCTGTCACCCCCGTGCACAGCTCGTAGCGCAGGGCCGGGTCGTCGCGCAGCACGCGCGCCAGTTCCAGGAGCGCCTCGCGGCGCACGTGGAAGGTGAGTTCCCCGAGGGCGACCTCGACGCGCTCCACCGCTCCGGCGTCCTCGCCCAGGGCGGCCTCCAGGTCGTCGGCCACCCTGTCGAAGTCCGCGGTGCGCGGGTCGTCGGGGTCGGTGTAGGGGCGCGGGCTGTTCGCGGGAGCGCTCCCCCTGACCTGGAGCCCCCCGAAGCCGGAGGTGTCGCCCCCGGTGGAGCCGCCGAACATGCCGGTCCGCTTGACCGGGGCGGCCAGCCGCTCGCGTCCCTGCTTCTCGGGCAGCTCGGCGGCTTCCTCGTTGCGCTCTTTCTCGCTCATGTCAGTCCCTCGTCACCACGGGCAGCGACCGGCGGAGCATCCGCTCCTCGATCTCGGTGATCTCCAGCTCCCGGTGGGCGCCGAGCTTGGTGTTCTGGACCTTGTCGTGCAGCTTGAGCACGGCGTCGAGGAACATCTCCGGCCTGGGCGGGCAGCCCGGCAGGTAGATGTCGACCGGGACGATGTGGTCCACGCCCTGCACGATCGCGTAGTTGTTGAACATGCCGCCGCTGGAGGCGCACACGCCCATCGCGATGACCCACTTGGGCTCGGGCATCTGGTCGTAGATCTGGCGCAGGACGGGGGCCATCTTCTGGCTGACCCGTCCGGCGACGACCATGAGGTCGGCCTGGCGCGGGGTGGCGCCGAACTTCTCCATGCCGAACCGGGCCAGGTCGTAGTGGGGGCCGCCGACGGCCATCATCTCGATGGCGCAGCAGGCGAGCCCGAACGTGGCGGGCCACATGGAGCTCTTGCGGGCCAGGCCCACGACCTGCTCGACGGTCGTGAGCGCGATTCCGCTGGGGAGTTTCTCTTCGAGTCCCATCAGCTGCGGACCTCCTCCGGGCTGGGCTGGGCGGGCTGCCGGGTCTGGGCGGGGCGCGCGGTGGTCGTCAGTCCCATTCGAGGCCTCCGCGGCGCCACTCGTAGGCGTAGGCGATGGAGACGTTCACCAGGAAGAGGACGATCGCGACCAGTCCGAACCAGCCGAGGGCGTCGAAGTGGACGGCCCAGGGGATGAGGAAGATGATCTCGATGTCGAAGATGATGAACATCATGGCCGTCATGTAGTACTTGACGGTGAAGCGGCCGCCGCCCGCGGGCTGCGGGGTCGGCTCGATGCCGCATTCGTAGGCCTGCATCTTGGCCCGGTTGTAGCGCTTGGGGCCCATGACCGCCCCGGCCACCATCGACACCACCACGAACGCGGCGCCGATCCCGCCGAGCACGAATATCGGTGTGTAGAGCTCCACGGGTCACCCTCCTTCTGGCTGGTCGGCACGCTCGCGCATGCTTGTGATTGCTTTCACTAGCTCATCTCTTCGGTCGTCCCGTGCTGTCCTGTTGTGGCGCCGGACCCGACCGCCCGGCCGTGTTGTCCCAGTGCTCCGCGCCCGGTTCCCCGGGGCGGGCGGGCGGCTCCGGGGATCGGGGCCGCCCGGCCCGCGGAGCGGCTAGGCCGCGGGGGCGATCCTGGTCAGGCCGTTGATGACCCTGTCCATGGCGTCGCCCTGCGTGGGATCGGTGAGGTTGGCGAGCATCTTCAGCGCGAACTTCATGAGCGTGCGCTGGCGCAGGCCGTACTTGGTCGCGTACTTCATGAACTCGGGCTGGCCGATGACCTTCACGAAGTAGCGCCCGAGCGTGTAGTAGCCGCCGTAGGTGTCGGCGAGCACGTCGGGGTAGCTCAGCAGGGTCCGCTCGCGGGTCTGCTGGGTGGGCCGCCCGTGCGCCTGCACGATGACGTCGGCGGCGATGTTCCCGGCCTCCATGGCGTAGGCGATGCCCTCGCCGTTGAAGGGGTTGACCATGCCGCCGGCGTCGCCGACGAGCATGAGCCCGCGCGAGTAGTGCGGGACGCGGTTGAAGCCCATGGGAAGGGCGGCGCCGCGGATGGCGCCCTTCTGGTTGTCCTCGGTGAAGCCCCACTCCTCGGGCATGGACTCGGTCCAGCGGCGCAGGAGCTTGCGGTAGTCCACGTCCTGGAAGGAGGCGGTGGAGTTGAGGATGCCCAGGCCGACGTTGCTGGTGCCGTCGCCGACGCCGAAGACCCAGCCGTAGCCGGGCAGGAGGACGTCCTTGTCGCCGCTCCTGTCCCACAGCTCCAGCCAGGACTCCAGGTAGTCGTCCTTGTGGCGGGGGCTCTCGAAGTAGGTGCGCACGGCCACGCCCATGGGGCGGTCGTCGCGCTTGCGGATGCCCATGGCGACGGACAGCCGGGAGGAGTTGCCGTCGGCGGCCACGACCAGCGGGGCCCGGAAGGTCACGGGCTCGCGGTCGGCGTCCTTGGCGTGGACCCCGACGATGCGGTTGCTGCGCTCGTCCATGAGGGGGCCGGTGACGTTGGTCCGCTCCAGGAGTTTGGCGCCGGCGGACACCGCGCGGTCGACCAGGATCTGGTCGAAGTCGAGCCGGGTGCGGACGAGTCCGAAACCGGGGTAGGCGGCCAGGTCGGGCCAGGGGAGTTCGAGGCGGACGCCGGCGCCGACGATGCGCAGGCCGTGGTTCTTGATCCACCCCTCGTCCTCGAAGGTGATCCCCATGGCGGTGAGCTGCTTCACCGCCCTGGGGGTCAGTCCGTCGCCGCAGACCTTCTCCCGGGGGAAGGCGGTCTTCTCCAGGAGCAGGACGTCGAGTCCCGCCTGGGCGAGGTAGTAGGCGGTGGTTGAGCCGGAGGGGCCGGCGCCGACGACGATGACGTCGGCGTCGTACTCGGTCCGCTCCCGGCCTCTGGGAGAGGAGGTGGCTGTCTCGCTCACGGGTGGGTCCTCGACTGCTCGCGCGGTGCACCGTGGCGGGCCAGTGCGGGGACGACCCGCTCACGGGGGATGGTATGGGTGTTGTGGGACTTCCAACATGTCCGGTATGTGGCCATGTGTCCTGCGCCTCGTGGCCTTGTGAAGCACTTCACAAGGCTCTTTTCCGCAGTCTAGACCCTTACGCACCGCGAGGCGACCCCCGGGGGGCGCGCTAGACGTGTTATCCCCAAACGGGATATTGCTCCCAGATAGCCCCACTGGACACCTAAAGGCATCACCTTCTGACAAAGGTGCAGCTCATGATTGTTTCCGACACCCCAGGGGACCCAGTGGCAACACAAAAAACCCGGAGAACGCCCTGTTCTCCGGGTTTTGCGTGCTTATTAGCTATAAAAGAAGTATCGAGCTTCCTGGGCGCTATGTCGGTTTCTACTTGTCCCGGAAACCGCGGTGCAGGGCGACGATGCCCGTCGACAGGTTGCGCCAGGCGACCCTGGACCAGCCCGCGTCCTGGAGGTCGCGGGCGAGGTCGGCCTGCTTGGGCCAGGCCATGATCGACTCCGACAGGTAGTCGTAGGACTCGCCCCGGCCGGACACCGCGCCCGCGATCTTGGGCAGGGCGGCCATGAGGTAGGTGGAGTAGAGCTTGTCCACGAACTCCACCGGGATGTGGCTGAACTCGCAGATGACCAGCCGGCCGCCGACCTTGGTCACCCGCAGCAGCTCCCGCAGTGCCTGGTCCACGTCGCTGACGTTGCGCAGGCCGAAGGAGATCGTGACCGCGTCGAAGGTCTCGTCGGCGAAGGGGAGGCTGAGGGCGTCGCCCGCCACGAAGGTCACGCCGCCGGTGGAGGCGCCGCCCCGGCGCTTGGCGCCCGTGGTGAGCATGCCCAGGGAGAAGTCGCACGCGATGACGCGCGCGCCCTTCTTCACGAAGGACTCCGAGGAGGTGCCGGTGCCCGCGGCGAGGTCGAGGACCAGCTCTCCGCTGTAGGCCTCGACGGCGTTGACGACGGCCTTCCGCCAGATCCTGTCCTGTCCCAGCGAGATGACGTCGTTGACGAGGTCGTAGTTTTCGGCGATGCCATCGAACATCGCCGCGACGTCCTGGGGCTTCTTGTCGAGCTTCGCGCGGGTCATGGCACAAGACTAAGGGTGCGCTCCGTGCGGCCGTACCGCTCCCCCGCCCCGCCCGCGCCGTGCCTCCCGCCGCCGCGCCCCGGCCCCTTCCGCCGGCCCCCGGCCCGGCGCCCGCGGCCCGGCTCCGTCAGCCGTCCGGCCGGATCCGCCCGAACCTCTCGGCCATGACCGGGCCGAGGTGCCCGACCAGGGCGTATCCGGGCTGCCCCGGCCACGGAAGGGAGTAGAGGAACGACGTGCCGATCACCACGTCCACCTCGGGGACCCCGCGCGCGCTCTGCTCCTCCAGGAAGCCGAGGACCCCCTCCCAGTCCAGGCCGTGGCTCCCGTCGGAGAGGAACGACGCGACCACCGCCCGGGTGACGTCCCAGAAGAAGACGTGGGGGAGCGGGCCGCCGTCGAGATCGACGTGGCACTCGTAGTCCTCCTCCAGCCAGGGGACCGCGGCCACGAGGTCGGTGACGAGCTTCTGCGACTCCTCGTCCACGAACAGTTTCCCGGTGTCGTCCATAGGTGAACCGTGCTCCGTCCGCGAGGGTCTCGGACGGAACACCCTGCCGTGGCCCGGCGGTGCGCGCCACCGATTATCCGGCGCGGGCGGGCCGTCGCGTCACGGCCGCGCGGCGGGGTCCCGGGGCCGGACCCCGGTATCGGCTCGGTGGAATTCGGCCGTACTTCCAAGCGCATTCCGGAAGGCCATTTCTGCCCCCGTCCGAGAGGCGGCGGGGAGAAGGACGTACCCGCGGGTAGGAATCCCCCGACCTCGCATCCTTTCCGGCGCCACCGGGGAGGACAAGGACGCGCGACGGGGATGATTCCCGAACCGCACGCGGCTAACGTGCGTCCTATCCCCCGGAGGAGGACTCCGGAGAAGGAGGGGTGGAAGTGAAGTTCGACGTGGTCGACCCGAGCGACGAACAGGCCATCCTCGACGAGGAGGCGGCCCCCGGCGAGCAGGGGGCCGAGGACGAGCCCCTGCCCCCGGGCGTCCATCCCCGGCTGGACCGGGCCGCCCGTCAGATGCACACCCGGATCAGCGCCGACCTCGGTACCCTCGGCGAGAGCCTGAACCGCCTGCACGCGCACATCGAGACCGCGCGGAGCCGCGAGACCGAGGACGCCCCGCAGGCCCCGCCGCCCACGAACTTCCGGGCGGGCGCCTTCTCGCGCCCCCCGTCCCCCTGATCCCCGTCCTGGTGAGGAGAACCCCGTGTCAGCCTGGAACATCCTGCCGTCCGAGGTCGGCGGCGTCCTGACCACCGTCGCCGGACACATCGGCGAGGAGGGCGGCAGCGAGGGCCTGGTCGGCTCCATGACCTCGACCGAGACCCTGCTCACGAGCATCAGCGGCGAGGCGAACAGCGCCCCCGTCAGCATGGCCCTGGGCGAGTTCGCCGAGCACAACTTCGGCCTCATGGGCGACATGGCCGGGGTGACGGTCAGCGCCGTCACCGGGGCCAGCGAGGCCACCACGCACTACGTCAACGGCAACCTGGAGATGGCGGCCGAGGCCCAGCAGAACGCCGGCGTGCTCCCGGAGCCGGAGCCCGAGCGTCCGGTGTACGGCCCCCACGTCCCCTAGGCGCCGCCGTACCCCCGGCCCCTGATCCCGGCCCTGTTCCATCTCCCCGGTTCCCTGCCCCGGAGACCCCTACCCCGACTCGCTCCGGATCCCAGATGGAGACGTCCACGTGACCGAGATGTGCACGCCCACCGGCGGCCTGATCAACCCCTCGATGTTCCCCGTTCCCACCGCCGACCCCGCCGAGCTGGAGACCCTGGCGGGGCAGCTCCGCACGGCCGGGACGACGGTGTCCGGGATCGGGGCCGACATCAAGAGCGCGTGGTCGGGCCTCTCCGGCTGCTACACCGCGCCCGAGTCCGGGACCCTGCTCGCGGCGGTCGACTCCGTCGCGACCGACGGGGACTCGGTGGAGACCTCGACGGGCAAGGCTGCCACGGCCCTGGAGACCTTCGCCGAGGCCGTGCGCGACATCAAGGGCAGGTGGGCGACCCTCACGACCGACTCGAACGCCTTCCTCAACTCCATCGACACCAGCAACGACGACTGGAAGCAGGCCGACGGCTTCTGGAACCGGCTCGTCGGCAACGAGAGCGACAAGGTCGGGGAGCACCAGGCCCTCCTCGACCGCGCCGACGCCCTGCGCCAGGAGTACGAGCAGGCGGAGCGGGACTGCGCGAACGCCATCAACGCCGACATCCCCGGCCGCACGAGCTTCGTCTCCGCGAACGCGGACGGCAGCCCGCCCGGGGCGAACGAGTACCAGCACGGGTTCGACGGGTACCTGGGCGACGTCGACATGGCGTGGGGCGGCTCCCAGGAGACCGACCACGGCTGGTGGGTGGACGCGGGGTCCGCGGTCAAGGACTTCGGGGTGGGCATCGCCGAGGACGTCGGCGGGTTCGTCGGCATCCACAACTCCGACGGCTGGTTCCAGGGCAGCTGGGGCGACAACCTGTGGGAGTACCACGAGGGCAACCTCCAGTCGGCGGCGTCGCTGGTGGGCATGTACGACGCCGAGAACGACAGCTGGGGCTTCCAGGGCTGGGAGCGCACCGGCGAGATCGCGGGCGGGGCGTGGAAGGACGCCGCGCACGCGGTGGTGCCGTGGGAGGAGTGGGGCGAGCGGCCCGGCTACGTGATCGGCACGGCCCTGCTCAACATCGGCGCGACGGTGGCCGGCGTGGCCCTGTCCGCCACCGGCGTGGGCGCGGTCGTGGGCGCGCCGCTCCTGGCGTGGCGCGGTTCGGCGATGCTCAACCGGATGGGCGGCGACGGCCCGAGCGTGAACACGCCGGACATACCGGAGTTCGACGTGAACAACCTCAACCTCGGCATCCCCGGCCGGTTCGGCGGCAGTGGCTCGCCCACGTTCGACTTCGACATGAGCGACCTCGACACCGGCTCCTTCAGCCCGTCGCAGCTCGGCGAGATGCGGGCGGCGCTGGACCGGATCAACGGCGGCAGCACCGGCGGGACCGACCCCGTCCCGGACGGGACGCCGGACAACCGCCGGGTCACCCCGGTCAACAACAACGGCGACGACGGCGCGGACAACCCGTCCCGGAACCGCGACGCCACCGCGGACCAGCTCCAGGCCACGGACGACTTCCTGGACATCGTCAACAACCCGGAGAACGCCGACTTCGGACGCGAGGTCACCCAGCGCAACCAGGCCGAGATCGACGAGGTCGACCGCAACGCCAAGACCGGCCCGAACCGCGAGGGCTCGTGGGAGGGCAACGACATCGAGCCCGACCGGCCCGACCTGGAGAACGACCCGGCCCGGGTCCCGGTCACGCCGCGCGGCGACACGATGGAGGCCGACCGGCCCCGCGACACCTCGGCGGAGGACGTGTACCGGCTCACCGGCACGGGGCCGCAGGACTTCGACACGCGGGCGGACACGGGTGACACGGGCAACGGCCCCGAGATGCGGGACCGCACGCCCACGGTCACCAACAGTGTCGACAACGGCAATGGCAACGGCACGCCGGGGAACGGGGACACCGGCAGCACCGGCAACACCGGGCCCGTCTCCAACGACTCGTCCGGCGGCGAGGGCGGCTCGGGCGGTGACCGTCCCGGGATCCCGGGCTCCCCCGACTTCCACGGGGGTTCCGAGGGGAACTCGGGCGGCGGCTCGGACTCGGACGGCCCGGACGGCTCCCGGGGCGACGGGAGCGGCGACGGCGAGCGCCCGTCGAGCCCGACCACTCTGGAGGAGTTCCAGGAGCACACCTGGGGGGACAAGGACGACCCCGCCAATCAGCAGGCCTTCCGCGACGACCTGCGCAGGCTCCTCAACGAGGACCAGGACGGCCGCGCGTACAACGACTTCTACAAGGAGTACTACAAGGAGGGCAACGGCCACCGGAAGCACGCCGACACCACGATCGGCCCGGACGAGTGGCAGCTCCCGCAGATCAGCCGTGCGGACAGCAACAGCGACTGGGTCCCGTTGGAGGCCGCCGAGCAGCCCCGGTTCCTCGGGGAGAAGACGGAGCTCCGCCTCGACGGTGACGAGTTCAGGCGGACCGACCTGGCGCCCGAGGAGCTCGCACGGCGCAACCAGCTCAGGAACGACCTGGGCGGCCTCGACCACCTCGCCCACGACAGGCGTGTCTCCATCAACGCCTCCATGCGGGCCCGGGACCACCTCGCGGCGATGGAGGAACTGCACGGCGAGTACAAGGACAAGGGGCCGAACCACCCCCTCGTCGAAGAGGCGAAGCAGAAGTACCGGGAGGCGCACAAGTACGCCACGGACGTCGCTGAGGACTTCGGCGAGGAGACCGCCAGGATCGGTGCCCGGCACGAGTTCGACGGCAGCACGATCCACGACGGAAACGGCGATCCGGTGATGCGCCACGTCGTCGACGAGGACGGCGACACCGTCTACGGAGACGACGGCAAGCCCGAGCTGACGGAGCTGCGGCCGAACCTGGACGGCGCGGAGGAGATCAGCCCTTCGCCGTTCGCGCCGAAGAACGGCAACGACCAGTTCGACCAGGTCTACCGCACCGTGGACGGCGACATCGTCATCGTCGAGGCCAAGAGCAGCACCAAGACCGATCTCGGGGAACGCAACGTCACTCCTGCGGGCGAGGACCCCAGGCGGGTGAGCCAGGGTACGCGCGCGTATGTGGAGGACATTCTCAGGGTGATGCGCGAACGCGGCGGCCAGGCGGGCAACGCCGCGGAACGCCGCCTCGCCGAGGAGATCCTGGACAAGCTGGACCAGGGCCGGGTGACCTACGCGGTGTTCAAGGGCGACCCGGTCGACGTCTACCGCCAGGACTCCAACGGGCAGTACGTCACGGACGCGGACGGCCGGAGGGAATGGACCGGTGATTCCCGCGCCAACGGCTACGATCACCAGATCTTCGACCTCTCCAACAAGGAGGCTTCATGACCGCTTACGTCTCCCGGCACGAGATGGACCACGGGATCGATGAGGAGGAGATTGCCTACCAGGTGAAGCGCCGGGCGAAGATGGTCCAGAAGACGGTCCGGAACGCCGCGAACATCGGACTGTGGCTGGGTCCCGTGCTCCAGACCGCGGAGGAATCCCTCCTGGTGGATCCTCCGGCCCGCGATCTGGAGACCTGGGAGGCCTGGACCGTCGCGATGCAGTTCCACAACGCGGTCTTCGCCCTCTCCGAGGCCGAGAAGGGCAGCACGGTCGAATACCTGATCGACCAGCAGGTCCGCACCCTGGAGTCCCCGGGCCTGATCCACACCGCCAACGTCGGCACCTGGCAGACCGCGTTCTTCCTCGCGGTCACCTGCCGCGCCAACACCCACGCCGAAGCCCTGTGCCGCATCCCCACCGAACGCCTGCGTCGAGCAGGAGAGGCCGGGGGCATCACCCACAACGAGTTCAGCTTCCACTGGACCGCCGCGCTACAGGCCTACGTCAACGGCACCGACGACCTGGCGGCCGAACTCCGCCGGGCCATGGAACTCTCCGACCCACGCCGGGGCGCGTTCGGCGGCGAATACCTGGACCTGGTCACCTTCCCCCAGATGGACGTCTTCCGCCTGCTGCTCATGGGAGACGCGGCGGCCTTCAACCAGGTACTCGCCGAGGCACTGGAATCCTTCAAGCGCTACCAGACACGCGAGGACGCCCCCGCAGGCGTCCACGGCGTCGTCCCCCTGGGACTCCTTGCCATCGCCTGCCTGGCCCACGACAAGGCCCAGATCGATCCGGACTTCTCCCTCGACGTGGAATCGGAGTACCTGCCCGAACACATCGTGAAACGATCCTGGTACGGCGAGTTCCCCGTCTGACCCAGGAGGCCGTACGCGGTGGGCCACCTCGTCGAGCACACTCGGTCGAACAACGGCCGGAGGTGCCCGGACCAGGGGAGGACCGGTAACGAAGGGGCCGAGGAACACCTCGACCTCAACGACGACAACGACGCTTCCCCGGGCGCTCCCCAGAACCCCGAATTCCGTGCGGAGAATTCCGACGGGAACGGCGGGCACCTCATCGAAACGCAGTTCTTCGAAGCTGGCGAGCGCCTGAACCCGGCGCCCATGCTGGAGAACCCGAACCAGTCGAAATCGGCGACGGACACGCACAGGGACAACTACTACAAGCTTGAGGAGGAATGGGCTCGGCTGACCCAGAAAGACCCTGCCACCGGACTTCCTAAAGCACAGGTCAGCGCTAGGATCAGGGTGAGTACGCAGCCGACATGACAACTCCGAACAGGATTCGGACAGACCACTCGATCAACGGGGTGCCACAGAAACCGGTCCGGATCTCCAATATCCCGGAAATGAACCGAGGAAAAGGAATCCATGGCCACGCAGGCACTCACAACCGAAGAGCAGCAGGAGATCCTCCGCAGGATCGGAGGCATTCTTCTGGGCCTCGCCCCTGACGGCTGGACGGAGATCCGGTGCCACTACAGCGGGCTGGTCGGGATCTCCACGATTCACACGGAGGCCGCCGTCAGGGACGGCGCGATCCACAGGATCGACCCGCCCGACTCGGTGTGGGACGAGATGGACAGGCTCCGGCCCGGCATGTACAGCGAGGGCAAGGGGACCTGGTTCTCCGCGGTCTACACCATCGAGCGCCCGGCCCGTTTCCACGTCACCTATGACTACGACAACCCGCCGGAGTTCGACGTGCCGCCCTCCGACGGCTCGTTCGTGCTCGAACAGCGGCACTTCCCCAGGTCCGAGGAGAACATCCCCGAGTGGATGCGGGAGAGGATCCGCAGCGCCGGCGAGATGTCCGAGTAGGCGGGTACGGGCGCCGTCCCGGAACCCCGCAACGGGGTCCGGGCCCGGGGCTCCGTGGACCGCACGGTTCCCGCCGCCCGGACGGCGGGTCGGCTGCCAGAACCCCTGTCCCACCGGAACTCCCGTGAACCGGACGGGAGAAGTACGGATCGTAACCGGCGAACAGGAAGCGTCGGCCCGCCCAGGGCCGCGTCCGCCGACACCAGGGAGTGACAGCATGGCCGAGGTCCGGTTGGAGATGGGCGAGCACCCGCTGTCCCCGGAGACGCGCCGACGCTTCCCCTGGGCGCGGAGGCAGCCCCCGTACACCCGCGCCGAACTCAACCAGGTCGTGGCGGAGGCCGATGCCATGAAGCGGGAGTGGCTCTCCGCCCGCGCCGAGCTCAGCGGCCTGGTGCCGCGCCTGGAGGAGTCCGAGCGGGCCGCACGGGCGTCGGCCCCGGATTCCCGGGGGACGGCCGGGGAGGTCGCGGGCTTCCTCGCCCGGGGCAGGACGCTGCTCGCGGCGGGGGACGATCCCGAGCAGGTGGCCGGATACGCCGACGCGGGGAGGAGGTCCTTCGGCGAGCTGGTCCGCCTCCTGGCGCGCGGCGTCCGGCCCGCGGAGATGAGGGCGCTCAACGCCGTCGGCCGCATGCGTGCGGGCACCGAGACCCTGCGCACGTCGCTCACCCGCATGCGGGTCCTGTGCGACCGGGTCGAACAGGCCGGGGCCCGGTGGCCGGGAGGGGCGTCCGGGGGCGGGGCCTCGGTGTCGGCCACCCCGCCCGGCGCCGTGCGCGGAGTCCTCGCGGACCGGCCGGTCGCGCGCGCCGGTGGCGGACGCGGGGCCGGGGCCGCCGCTCCGGCGGCGCCCTCCCTCCGCGGGCGCGTCCCGTCGAACGGCTCCGGGGAGCACCGGGTCCCCCGGTCCCGCTGACCGCCCCGCCTCCTCCGACGCGGGTCCGCCCCGGCTGATCCGACGCCTCGGCGCGTCGGTGCGGAGCGACCTCCCCGGGTGCGCGCGAGCCCCGTGACGGGACCGTGCACGGGTCGGCGGGGCGGACAGGAGGCGTTCCCGGGGCGCGACCGTCCCATCACGACTACTCTTGGTCGTTCAACGAATCCTCCGAGTGATCGACCGTGGAGAGACATGCGCCTGCGAACCCTTCTGGCCGCCACCGCCCTCACCGCCGCCGCACTGGCGGTCGGCGCCGGCACGGCCGTCGCCGACGAGACCCTCGACCAGGCCTGTGCGGCCGTGGGCGGGGTGCTCGACCACCCCCTCTCCCCCGTCTCGCTCAACACCACCACGAGCCTCCCCGTGGACTGCCTCGTGGCGCCGTAGCCGGACCCGCCCGCGCACCGCGACCGATCGACCTTCCCCGCCGGCCCCGCCCCCGCGGGGGTCGGCGGGCGTTCACCCCTCGGCGTCCAGTACCGCCATGAGCCGGGCGATCGTGGCCGCCTCCTCCCGCGCCCCGATCTCCAGGGCCCGGTCGTGGACCTGCCGCAGGGTGGAGACGACCTCCTCCAGCGGCGGCACCGGGACGGCCAGCTGCTCGACCAGGGTCCTCGGGTAGCGCCGGTGCCCCCCGAGTGTGCGGAGCGACATGAGCCGCCCCTCCCCCTCCCACCGGATGAGGGTCTTGGGGTCCACGCCGAGGACGCGCGAGGCCTCACGCGGGGTCAGCAACCTCTCCACCGGTCGTACGGAAACGTCTGGGGCGGGGTTCTCCGGGGCTCGCTCCGCCACCGGTCTCCCCCTTTCTTGTCGCGTCGTCACGGGCGGCACCTCAGATCCGGGCCTGCGGCCGGTCCAGCTCGAACCACACGGTGGTGCGGTTCCGGTCGTGGAAGGTCCCCCACCTGGCCGCCTGGACGTGCACGAGGCGGAGCCCCAGGCCGCCCTCCCTCTCCAGGTCGAGGGGGCGCATGTGCGGGGTGGAGCCGGCCTCGCCGCGCGGCCCCTGGTCGATGACCTTCAGCTGGACGCGGTCGGGGAACCAGTGGACGGTCACGGTCACGTGCCCTCCCTCGTCCCCGCTGCGCGAGTGGGTGATGGCGTTGTTGAAGAGTTCGCTGACCAGGTACTGGGCGGTGTCGGCGGTCGCGGGCGGCAGGACCGTGGCGATGCGCCTGCGCAGGACGGCGGCCTGTTCGGGGCGTCCGGCGACGGCCAGGGCGTGGCAGTCGGGGACCCCGCAAGTGCGGTCGAGCACCATCGGCGCGCGGTCGTCGGGGTCCGTGACCCGGCGGGGCAGGGGCTCGGAGCCGCCGGTGTCGGGCTCGCGGTTCGGCACAATGCGGATGGCTGGTCGCACCTGTATTCCCTCCCTGGGTCGGCCACTACGCGCGTGGCCCGTGGCACCACCCTGGGGCCGCCCGTGGGCGGGTTCCAGCGAAATCACCGAACGGTCACACTTAGTCGTTACAGGCTCTATCGGGTCGTGTCCTGGTCTTGCATGGGTCGTAGTGGCGATAACCCGGAAATGGGAGTCGTAGTGAGCCTCAAGGCCAACCCCAGGCGCAAGACCCTGGGCAGGAAGATCGCGGCGGCACGGAGCCAGGCCGGAATGACGCAGGGACAGGTGGCCAAGGCGCTGAAGGTCGTCCAGTCCACGGTGTCCGCGTGGGAGAAGGGCAGGCGGAGGCTGCCTTCGGACCGGGCGGAAGAACTCGATGCGCTCTTCGATTGCGGCGGTGCGATAAATCGGGCCTGGAACGCGGCGAACGAGCCCGACGCACTACCGCCCTGGTACACGGAGGTCGGACAGCTGGAGCGGGAGGCGACCGAACTCCGGGAGTACCAACCGGTGATCTTCCCTGGACTGATCCAGTGCGAGAACTATGCGAGGGGACTGCTCTATGACAGCGGTCCTTGGTTCTCGGCAAAAGAGGTGGACCAGATGGTCACCCTGAGGATGGCTCGTCAGGAAGTCTTGGTGAAGCCTGAAAGCCCTCCGCTGGTGTCGATCGTGGTGGAGGAGCCGGTACTTCGTCGAACTGTTCAAGGTGGCAAGGGCGTGCTCCTGGAACAGCTGAGCCGCGTCGTTGGGTTAATCGAGAGGGGCGAAATCCGCTTCCAGGTCATCCCGAGCGACGCGGAGTGCCATCCGGGCGGTTCGGGGCCCTTTCGTCTCTACACGTTCCCCGACAAACCCGTGGTGGCCTCAGCCGAACACATGGAAGGTGAGCAGCTCATGGATGGCATGATGCAGGTGCAACACTGCGCGACGCTCTTCGGCGTTCTCCAGGCCGAAGCGCTGTCGCCCCGTGCGAGCCGGGAACTCATCAGGAAGGTCAGGGAAGAACTCGATGACGAAGCGTGAGCCCCACTGGCACAAGAGCAGCTACAGCGGTGCCTCGGGGAGTTGCGTCGAGGTCGCGGAGGGGAAGGCTGTTCTGGTGCGCGACACCCAGAACCGACCCCTCGGCCACATCGACTACACCGCCGAAGCGTGGGCATCATTCCTGCGCGGGGTGACCACCCACCGCGCCTGAGCCGACGAGGCAGAGGAGCCACCGTGAACGCCTGGCACAAGAGCACCCACAGCGGCGAAGCGGGCAGATGCGTCGAGGTCGCCGAAGGAGAGTCGGTCCTGGTGCGCGACACCGAGAACCGACCCCTCGACCACATCGACTACACCCCCGAGGCCTGGGCGGCGTTCCTCGGCTCCACCACCCTTCTCCCCTGATCCCGGACACGACGACGGCCGACCAGCCCTCTGGTCGGCCGTTCTCCCGTTCCCGCCCCATGACGGGGTGCCTCCGCCGACGCACGCCGTCCGGCTGACGGGCCGACGCCCTCGCCCTCTGGGTTCACCCGGTCAGTGGTACTCCCACATGACCACTCCCGCGCCCGCAAAGTCCCTCTTCTCCAGGTCGCTGCGCCGGATGATCCAGAACGGGCAGCCTGTGCAGTCGGGGTCCGCCTGCATGGGGTACTGCGCCTGGGCCAGCAGGACCCACTCCTCCTTCGCCCTCTCCTCCGGTGACTGCATGACGGGCGGGTCCTGCGGGGAGTAGGCGTAGCCGCCCAGGAGCAGATCGACCGCCCACACCTGCTTCCGCTTGTCGTGGTGTTCCAGGCCGTACTGCCGGTAGACCCGTCGGAGCTCCGGGTCCTGGAGGGCGTCGTCGCCGTCCGTCGGCAGACTCAGGACGGTCCGGGCGTAGAGCGGGCGCGGGTCCGTCTGGGGGGTGGCCCAGTACGCGGCCCCCTCCTCGTCCTCGATCTCCCCGAGGTCCTCGCGCAGGGGCTGGGGAGACCGTTCCTCCGTGACCGTCCCGACCGGGACGTACACCACGTAGTCGCCGTCGGCGGGCTCGTCGTCGTCGAGCGGGTCGTGCTTGTTGGCGAAGAACAGCAGGTGGCCGTCCTCCGGCAGCGGGATGTCGAGGGCGTCCCGTGGAAGGGCCGCGCAGTCGACCGACGCGACCAAGTGCGGGTAGGAGCCCCATGCGGCGTCCGGGGGAAGGGAGGGGAGACCGCCGTACCGCCCGGCCAGGACCCCGCCGTCCTCCGCCGAGGACGTCAGCTCGATCTGGGGGCGGGCGAGGCCGAGGGCCAGGTCGATGGCGTGTTCGGGCACACCGGCCTCGCGGGCCGCCTGGCGATACTGCTCAGGACTGTCCATGCCGGACATGCTGCCCCATTCGGCGGACACTCCGCCGCGCTCCGCACACGCCCCGGAACCAGGCCCCCGGGTCCCGGGCGGCGGCCCTCGACCCAGAAGCCCATATCCCCTGATCACGGACATAAAAACGGCCCACCGGCGAACCGGTGGGCCGTTTTCTCAACTTTCCCCGCCTTACTTTCCGATACCTCCCCCGCCCCACCCCCCGACCCCCTAATCTCTGTCTCGACAAGCCACCTGCACCAAATGACCCCGCAACGGCTGAACACCGTTCGGGGTCGTGGCCAGCAAGTCACACCTCTTTAACCACAAGGAATGCCAGCATGCGCCAGTTTAGCGCTGCGGCCCTGACCCCTGCCTTTCGGCTGGTCACGGCCCTGTTCATCGCCCCTCGCGGACGCCACGCCTCCCCCGGGCTGTTGCGCCGCCGCCGGTCCACCCGGGTCCGCCGCTACGCGCCCGTTCCCGTTCCGGCCCCGGTGGCCGCGCCCGACACCGCCACGGCCGCCGCTCCGACCCCGGGGACCCCTCCCCGCCCGGTGCGGGACCTGGCTCCCCCGCGCCACACCTGCGAGGCCGGGGACGTCGCCCTCGTCCGGCCCTACTACGAGGCCCATGAGCGGGAGAGCGAGCGCGAACGGGCGCTGCTCCGCGTCCAGGCCGAGGCCAGCGCCCGCCTCCACGGCTGGGTCCCCCGGCCCCGCACCTCCGGCGACCTCCTCGCCGCCCCGTCCCCGCTGCCCCTCGCTGCGTACGGGCCGCCGGTTCCGCTCGCCGGGACCGCGACCCCGGAGACCTGGGACGACCTGGCCGCCGCCACCCACGGGTGGGGCGGTCGGCGGGCCCGTCAGGGGGTCCCGGCATGAGGCCCCGCGTCTTCTGGGAGCACCGCGTCTACCCCGGGCACCTGTCCGGGCTGGGCGGGGTCCGCGCGGACCTCGCCGCCGACCTGGCCGGGTTCGATCCGGACACGGTAGACACGCTCACCCTCGTCACCAGCGAACTCTTCGCCAACTGCTGCAAGTACACCGACTCCGGCCACGAGGGCGGCGAGGTCCTGCGCGCGCTGTCCATGCCCGACCCGGGCACCCTGCGCGTGGGCCTGTCCGACTTCGGCGGGGGCGGCGGCGTCCCCGCCGTCCCCCGCGAGCGGACCGCCGACGAGTGGGACCGGGCGGAGGGGCAGCGCGGCCTGCTCATGGTCGAGAACCTGGCCTCCGCGTGGGGCCACCACCGGCTCGCGCCCTGGGCCGACCTGGGCACCCACGTGTGGGCGTCCCTGACCTTCGACCCGGCCGGGGTCCCGCCGGGCCTGCGCCCCTACGTGTTCACCCGCTGAACCGCCCCGGGGGGTCCCCGTCCCGTCCGCCGCGACGGGGACCCCCGGGGCTCAGCCGGGCAGCGAGTCCCAGAACCGGCGCAGGACGGCCGCGCCCCGCTCGGGGTCCTGGAGCATCCAGTAGTGGGTCAGCCCGTCCAGCTCCTCGTACTCCGCCCCCAGCTGCCGGGCCACGTCCCGGTCCTGGTCCGGGCGGGCCATCGGGTCCCCGGTCGGCACGAGCACGAGCCCGCGTGCCCGGACGGGCCCCTCGAACCCCTTGCCCCAGTCCGCGTGGAAGTTGGGCCACGCCGACCGGTAGAGCGCCAGGATGGCGGCGCTCATCACCTCGTCGTGGGCGGCGTCCACCTCCTGCGCGAGTTCCGCGCTCATGCCCCGGGACCGGAGCACCTCCCCGAAGGTCGCCCCGCTGCCGGGGACGGCCTCGCGCAGCCCGGCCAGCGACTCCTCCCCCTCGGGGCTCTTCTGCCACAGCGTGGCCGCGTCGTGCCACGTGTACCCGGGGTGCCAGCCGTGGGCGACGTCGGAGACCCAGCTGCGGACCGGGACGTCGTGGGCGGAGACCGCGCGCATGGCCAGGTGGGCGCCCCAGTCGTGGCCGACGAGGTCGACGGGCCCGCCGACGGCGCGGAGTTCGTCGGCCAGCCAGGCGGCGTACTCCTCCTTGCCGTGCATGCCGTCCGGCCGGGCGCTGCCGAAGCCGGGCAGGCGCAGGGCCACGCTCGGCTCGGGGACGAGGGCGCGGACGGCGTTCCAGAGCGACGGCGTCTCGGGCACACCGTGGACGAAGACGATGGTCATGCGGTTCCCCCCAAGGAAGTTGATAAGCTATCGATTTCACCGTAGCACGAGAAGTTGATGAGTTATCGACTTCCTGGACCCGGGGGGCAGCCATGCGGGCGGACGTCGCGCGCAACAACCAGAAGATCTTCGAGAAGGCCCGGGAGGCGGTCGGCGCCGGGGAGACCGACCTCAAGCTCAACGAGCTGGCCCGCCGCGCGGGGGTCGGCGTCGGCACGGTCTACCGCCTCTTCCCCACCCCGCGGGCGATGCTGGAGGCCGTGGTCGAGGAGGCGGTCACCGACCTCAACCGCGTGGCGGCCGAGGCGGTGGCCGACCCCGACCCCCGGCGGGGACTCGACGCCTTCCTCCGGGCGGCCCTGACCGCGGCGCTCGACCAGCCCGGCCTGTTCGACGTCCTGATCACCGTCGAGGACGAGCGGGAGTCCCTGCGCCAGGCCAAGGGCGAACTCGTCGCGGCGGCCTCGCGGCTCCTCGAACGCGCCCGCCCTGAGACGCCCCTGACCGGGGAGAACCTGCTCAAGCTGCTGTGCGGGCTGATCCACGCGGTCACCGAGCACCCGGCCGAGCGCCGCCGGGCCGCCGCCGACGCCTACCTGCTCCTGCTCCGGAACGGCCTGGTCCCCGACCCCTCCGCCTGAGGCGCGACCGGCCCGCCCGCCTCTCCCGATGATCTTGTACTTATAGCGAGGTTGGGCGCCCAACCTCGCTATAAGTACAAGATCATCGGGGGGTGGGGCGGCGGGCGGCACGGGGGCGCGTCGGGGCCCGCCCTGGCCGGATGCGGGCACAAAGCCCCACAGGGGCGGATTTCTGGGATCATCAGGCCGTTCGAACACACGACCTCTGGCGGAGCGTGAAGCCATGGCCACCCCCCTGCGCGACGGCGACCCCCTCAGGATCGGCCCCTACCGGCTGGCGGGACGGCTGGGCACGGGCGGCATGGGGAGGGTGTTCCTGGGGCGCTCACCGGGAGGACGCCTGGTCGCGGTCAAGACCGTGCACCCCGAACTGGCCGAGGACCCCGAGTTCCGGCGGCGGTTCGCCGCCGAGGCGACCGCCGCGAGGAAGGTGGGCGGGTTCTACACCGCGCAGGTCGTGGACGCCGACCCCGACGCCGACCCGCCCTGGCTGGCCACCGCCTACATCCCCGGCCCCTCCCTCCACCGTGCCGTGGCCGACCACGGGCCGCTCCCGGCCGAATCGGTGGCCGTGCTGGGCGCAGGGCTGGCCGAGGGCCTGGCGGCAGTGCACGCCTGCGGGGTGGTGCACCGCGACCTCAAGCCCGCCAACGTCGTCCTCGCCGAGGACGGGCCCCGGCTCATCGACTTCGGCATCGCCCGCGCCCTGGACGCCACATCCTTCACCCGGACCTCCACGGTGCTGGGAACGGCGGCGTTCATGTCCCCCGAGCAGGCGCGCGCCCTGCCGGTGGGCCCGGCCTCGGACGTGTTCTCGCTGGGGTGCGTGCTGGCCTTCGCCGCCACGGGGCGCAGCCCGTTCGGGCAGGGCCCGGCCCACGCGGTGGCCTACCGGATCGTGCACGAGGCCCCGGACCTGGACGGCGTCCCGACCACCCTCGCGCCCCTGGTCGCCCGATGCCTGGCGAAGGGGCCCGACGACCGCCCCGGGGTCGGCGGGGCGCTGGAGGAGCTGGCCGCGCTCACGGCCTCCCTGCCCGCGCCCGCCCACGAGCGGTGGCTCCCCGAGGAGCTGACCCGGGTCGTCGCACGCCGGACCCTCGCGCTGACCGCCGTCGTCCCGGCGGCGGACGTTCCGGAGGAGGCCGCCCCCGCCATGGGAACCCCCGCCATGGGAACCCCGGCCGGGGGTGTCCCGGAGGGGGACGCCCCGGCCCGAGGAGTCCCGGGAGGGGACGCCGCCCCCGAGGGGCGTGCCGCGCGGGGAGGCCGTCCGGGGGGAACCGTCCCGGAACCGGTTCCGGCGTCGGGCGGCCACCGCGGAACCGCTCCGCGCCCGCCCGGCGTCCCCGCCCCGGGCCACCCGGTCGATCCGGTCGGCCCCGACGGACCGCCGGCGCCCCTGCTGGTCCACGAACGCCGCCGTGCACGCGGCGAGGCCCCGCCGCGTCCGCCGCGCGGGGAGCAGGCCGCCGTCCACTGGCTGCTCGTCCTCTTCGCGCTCGCCGCCGCGGTCGCGGTCGTCCACCAGCTCGTCGTGGCGGCCGAATCGGGCGTGGAGCTGAGCGGCCACGCCTATGCGGCGTCGAGGGAGCTGTGGGGGTGGCGGACCTTCGCCCTCGCCCTCTGGTACGTCCAGATCGCCCTGGGCGCGGGGCTTCTGGTGGCCTGGACGGTCTGGTTCCTGCGCGTGCGCACGCTCGCGGAGTCGTTCGCCCCCGGGCGTCTGCGCTACCGCCCGCGCATGGCGGTGCTCGGCTGGTTCGTCCCGGTGGGCAACCTCTGGCTCCCCAAGCAGATCGCCGACGACGTCTGGCACGCCTCCAGCCCCGCGGACCGGGGCGGGCGCACGGCCCCGGCCGGGGTGGTCCACCTCTGGTGGGCGCTGTGGCTGCCCGCCCTGGCGACCTGGCCCCTGTTCTGGACCCCGTGGGCGCTGATGATCGAGGAGAGGCACGGGATCGGCGACTTCGGCTCCATCGAGGTGTACGAGTTCGAGTTCCTGCCGATGGCCTGGGCCGCTCTGGCCGCACACGCGGTGGCGGTACCGGCGGCGGTCGCCGCGGCCGTCTTCGTGCGGCGGCTGACCGACATGCAGGCGGCCAGACTCGGCGGCTGACCGCCCCTCGCCCCGGGACCGGTCCTGCGCAGCGCCCGCCCGTGTCCTCCGTGGCCCGGCGCAGGCCCCGGCCCACGGAGGGCGGGCGGTCCGGCCACCGGGCCACCCGGTCGAAGAGAATTCGGTCGCTTGCCCCGTATGCGGCGTGACCTGCACCCCAACAGCGCGCCGGGCGGTTTCTCGACTTGCGTACGTGGACATTATGTGCTCAATACATCACCCAAAGTGATCGGAATGCCCGTGAAGCACACCATGGCCGCACTGCTCCTCACATCCTTCTCCACCCTCGCCCTCGGGGCCGCTCCGGCGCAGGCCGCCGGGGGCTCCCTCGTCATCAACGGCACGGAACACCGGGACCCCCGGGGCTGCTACGACACGGACCGGTGGCCCCTCGTGGTCGACAACCGGACCGACGGCCCGGTCCACGTCTTCTCGGACCCGGGCTGCACCGGCAGATACGTCACGACGGTGGACCCGGGCGAGCGGAAGGTCGACGAGCACGGCCAGAGCGTCCACGTCGCCTGACCCCGCCCGCCCCCGCGCCGACGGGGGCGGGCGGCGGCGCGTCCGGTTGCGGGGATTCCCCCGGAGTCGCCGCCGTGTTACGTTCTGTTCCCGACACGCTTGGTAAGCGCTTGCCTACATGCGTGCCGACCCCCGGCGGAGCGGGGCCGCACACCCCGCCCGCGACCCCCCGAGAGAAGGAACCCATGCCACCCCCCGCTCACCGACGGCGCCGGACCGCCGTCACGGCAGCCACGGCCGCCGCGCTGGCCCTCGGCGCCGGCGCGCTCACCCTCACCGACACCGGAGGCGTCGTGACCGCGACGGCCGCCCTCACCTCCGCCTCCTCCGACACCTCCGACGCCCCCGCCGGGGCACGCGTGGCCGAGCGGCTCGACCGCGGCGTCGTCAGCGTCGGCGGCCCCGACGGCAACCTCGTCACCTGGCGGCTCCTCGGCGGCGACGACCCCGCCACCGCGTTCAACGTCTACCGCGACGGCGAGCTCATCACCCCCGAACCCCTCACCGGGGCGACCAACCACCTCGACCCCGACGCCCCGGCCGGCGCCGCCTACACCGTCGCCGCGGTCGTCGGAGGCCAGGAGCAGCCCCCGTCCGCGCCCTCGCTCGCCTTCGCGGACGGCCACCTGGACGTCCCCCTGGACCGTCCCGAGGGCGGCAGCGTCAACGGCTCCGCCTACACCTACGAAGCCAACGACGCCTCCGTGGGCGACCTCGACGGCGACGGCCGGTACGAGATCGTCCTCAAGTGGGACCCGACCAACGCCAAGGACAACTCCCAGAGCGGGCACACCGGCCCCGTGCTCATCGACGCCTACACGCTCGACGGCACCCGCCTGTGGCGCATCGACCTGGGCGCCAACATCCGGGCGGGCGCCCACTACACCCAGTTCCAGGTGTACGACTACGACGGCGACGGCAGCGCCGAGGTCGCCATGAAGACCGCCGACGGCACCCGCGACGGCGAGGGGACGGTCATCGGCGACGCCGGGGCCGACCACCGCAACTCCGGCGGGTACGTGCTCAGCGGACCCGAGTACCTGACCGTGTTCGAGGGCGCCACCGGCCGCGCCCTCGACACCGCCGACTACGCCCCCGGGCGCGGCAACGTCGCGGACTGGGGCGACAACTACGGGAACCGGGTCGACCGGTTCCTCGCCGGGACCGCCTACCTGGACGGCGAGAACCCCAGCATGGTGTTCTCCCGCGGCTACTACACCCGCGCGGTCATCGCCGCCTGGGACTTCCGCGACGGCGAACTGACGCGGCGCTGGGTGTTCGACTCCGACGACCCCGGCAACGGGGCCTACGCCGGTCAGGGCTTCCACAGCCTGTCCGTCGCGGACGCCGACGGCGACGGGCGCGACGAGGTCATGTTCGGCGCCGCCGCCGTGGACGACGACGGAACCGGCCTGTGGGAGACCGGCCACGGGCACGGTGACGCCCTGCACGTCGGCGACTTCGTCCCCGACCGGCCCGGCCTGGAGGTGTACGGCGTCGGCGAGAACACCGCCTCCCCGGACGCCTGGCTCGCGGACGCGGCCACCGGCGACGTGCTGTGGACCCTCGGCTCCGGCAACGACAACGGACGCGGCGTGGCGGGAGACGTCTGGGCGGGCAGCCCGGGGGCCGAGTTCTGGTCCTCCAGCGTGTCCGGACTGCGCGACACCGACGGCGACGAGGTCGGGCCCAAGCCCGGATCCGCCAACTTCCTGGTGTGGTGGGACGGCGACGGGAGCCGCGAACTGCTCGACGGGACCCGGATCGACGAGTACGACCCGGACGGGAGCACCCGCCTGCTCGACGGGGAGGGCGTCGCCTCCAACAACGGCACCAAGGCGACCCCCGCCCTGTCCGGCGACATCCTCGGCGACTGGCGCGAGGAGGTCGTCTGGCGCACCGCCGACAACACGGCCCTGAGGATCTACTCCACACCGCACGAGACGGACCTGCGCGTCCCGACCCTCGTGCACGACACCCAGTACCGGGTGGCACTGGCCTGGCAGAACACCGCCTACAACCAGCCGCCGCACCCGTCGTTCGCCCTCGGGGACACGGCGGCCGAGGGCGCCGGGGCGCCCTGGCCGGACATCCGCCACCCCTGATCCGTCGGCCCGGCGGACCGGCGACCCTGGTCCGGGTCCGGGTCCGGCGGGGCACGGCGGCCCGTCCCCTCGCGGGGCGGGCCGCGGTGCCCGCGGGCCTGTCGGCGGGTGGGCGGGAAGGCGGCCCGTCCGCCGACTGCCGCGCCGGGGCATGCGGGCCGGGGCGTGCGGAACGCCGGAACCGCCTCAGTGGTAGGTCAGCGTCACCAGGGCCGCCGCCGCGAAGTTCCCCGCCCCGAGCTCGTCGCGCCGGATGATCCAGAACGGGCACGCGGTGGTGCCGGAGACCCCGGGCATGTCCAGCTGCGTCTGGGCCAGCAGTACCCATCCCCCCTTCTCGTCCTCCGGGGAGGATCCCATGATCGGGGGGTCCTGCGGCGAGTAGGCGTACCCGCCCAGGATCAGGCTGTCTCCCCGGACCGGCCTCCTGTGGTCGTGATCGCCCAGCCTGTACTCCCGGAAGAGGCGCTTGGTCTCCGGGTCGGAGAGGACTGCGTCGTCGGCGCCCGACGGAAAACTCCGGACGGTCCGGGCGTAGAGGGTCTGCGGATCGAGGGCGGGGAGGGCGCCCCCGTCCCCGGGAAGCGCCCGTTCGGTCGTGGGCGTCCCGGCCGGGACGTGGATCACGGACCGGGAGTCCTCGATCAGCACGGCCCCCTCGGGGTCGGTCCTGTCGGCGAAGAACAGCAGGTGCCCGTCGCGCGGCAGCGGGAGGTCGAACCCGTCCGGGGGGAGGGCCGCGCAGTCGACCGTCGCGACGAGGTCCAGCCCGCCGCCCCACTCGACCCCCGCGGGGAGCGAGGGGAGACCGCCGTACCTCCCGGCCGGGACGCCGCCGTCGGCGTCCGACGTGGTCAGCTCGGTCTGGGGAAGGGTGAGGCGCAGGGCGTGGTCGATGACGTGTTCGGGGACGCCCTTCTCGCGAGCCGCGTCCCGATAGGTCTGGGGGTTGTCCATACCGGACATGCTGCCGCAGCCGGAGGACACTCGGCGCGGGCCCGGACCGCCGTCCCGCCGGATTGACCATGCCCCTGCGTCATGGTGTTGCGTTGGTTCCGGGGCCGTCCGCGGGAGGGCCCCGGGCAGCGGTGCGCACCGCACGGGGCGCGCCGCCCGCTCACGCGACGCCGACCCCGACTGGAGCACCGGATGACCCAGACACCCAGCCGAGAGTCCCTTCCGACCCTGTTCGACGTCGAGGAGTTCTTCGCCGACCCGGAGTTCGCCGGCGCGTCGATCTCGCCCGACGGAACCCGGATCGCCTACCTGGCGCCGAAGCACGGCCGCACGAACGTGTGGGTGCGCGGCGTCGGGGAGGGCCACGAGGACGCGGTGTGCGTCACGCACGAGACCCGGCGCGGCGTCCACACCTACCACTGGACCGACGACCCGCGCTGGCTCCTGTACCTCCAGGACACCGACGGCAACGAGGACTGGCACCTCTACCGGGTGGACCTCGACGCACCGGACGAGCCCGCCGTCGACCTCACGCCCATGGCCCCGGGCTCCCGCGTGGCCGTCGTCGAACCGCACAAGCCCTCACCCGGCAGCGTGCGGGTCTGGATGAACCTCAGGCCCATGCTCTTCGACGTGTTCCGGATCGACGTGGCCACCGGCGAGACGACCGTGCTCGTGGAACAGACCGACCCGACCAGCAACACCCTGGTCGACAGCGAGGGGGAACCGGCCTTCCACGTGGAGGTCGCCGACGACGGCACCCACTCCTTCTACGCGATCGACGGCGCGGAGGGGGACAAGCGCCTCCTGTCCCGGCAGGGCGGCGCGGAGTACCCGTACGGGCTGCCCCTCCAGCTGGTGACCCCGGACGGGAAGGGCCTGCTGCTCGGCTCCCACCAGGACTCCGACGACATGCGGGTCGTCCGCCTCGACCGGGAGACCGGCGAGGAGACCGTGGTCGCCGCCGTGGACGGGCACAGCCTGTGCACCATGGGAATGGTGGCCCCAGGCATGCCCCCCGCCCTGTACTTCAGCCGGCGCACCGGGGAGGTCCTCGCGGCCCGCTTCGTGGGAGACCGGCCCAGGATCGAGGTGCTGGACCCGCACTTCGCCGAGGTGTACGCCGAGCTGTCCAAGCTCTCCGACGGCGTGCTCGGATCGGTGTCCTCGGACGAGTCCGAGCAGCGGTGGGTCGTCTCCTTCGTCCACGACCGCGACCCGGGGGCGACCTGGTTCTACGACCACGCGACCCGGGAGAGCAGGCTGCTCTTCCGCCCGCACCCGGAGCTGGACCCCGCCGAGCTGTCCCCCATGACCCCGGTCCGGTTCCCGGCCCGCGACGGGCTGCCGCTGCACGGGTTCCTGACCCTGCCGGCCGGGACGGCGCCCGAGAACCTGCCCCTGGTGCTCCTCGTGCACGGCGGGCCCTGGGCCCACGACACGTGGTCCTTCGACAAGACGGTGCAGTTCCTGGCCAACCGCGGCTACGCGGTGCTCCAGGTCAACTTCCGGGGCTCGACCGGCTACGGCAAGCGGCACATCTCCGCCGCGATCGGCGAGTTCGCCGGGAAGATGCACGACGACCTCATCGACGCCGCCGACTGGGCGGTGGCCCGTGGCTACGCCGACCCGGCCCGCATCGGCATCGCCGGAGGCTCCTACGGCGGCTATGCGGCGCTCGTCGGCGTCACGTTCACCCCGGACTACTTCGCCGCGGCGGTGGACTACGTGGGCATCTCGGACCTGGCGAACTTCATGCGCACCCTGCCGCCGTTCCTCAGGCCCAGCATGGCCAACAACTGGTACCGCTACGTCGGCGACCCCGACATCCCGGAGCAGGAGGCCGACATGCTGGCCCGCTCGCCCATCACCATGGTCGACCGGATCCGCACCCCGCTGCTCGTCGCCCAGGGCGCCAACGACGTCCGCGTGGTCCAGGCGGAGTCCGACAACATCGTCGGGCCCCTGCGTGCGCGCGGGGTGCCCGTCGAGTACATCGTCGCCGAGGACGAGGGGCACGGCTTCGCGAACCCCGAGAACCAGGTGATGCTCCACCACGCCATCGAGAGGCACTTCGCGGAGCACCTCGGCGGGCGGTCCGGGGCGCTGTAGGACCGGCTGGTGGCGGGGTGGGGGTGAGGGTCGGGTGGGCGTGCGGACTACCCGGCCCCGCCCCGCGCCGCCTCGACCTGGTCGCGGTCACAGCGGGGCGCGCCGACGACGACAGACTTGAGGGCGCCTGACCGTTCAGGAGTCCTCGCGAGGGAAGCTACAGCCACGGAGCCGGGCGCTCCTCCCCGGTCTCGGGGTCCCGCAGCAAGCGCTCCGGAGGAAAGACCTCCTCCTTCACCATGTTCCCCGCCTCGTCCATCCCACGGAAGATGATGCGGTTGCCCAGCGCGTCGTAGATCGTCTCGGAGAGAAGCCTCCCCTCCTCGTCCCACTCGTGCCAGGGACCGACCGGACCGTAGGGATCTCGGGTAACCCCCTGGGTCACGAGTTTTCCGCTGGGCGACCACACAAGAAAAGGACCGTCCTCGGCCCCTTCCGCAAAAGTCCGCATCTCGGTCCGACCGGAACCTTCGACGAGCACCGCTTCGCCTGTATAGGCGACACCTTGATAAGTCACTCGGCTTTCGAAGTCCAACTCATCCATCCCGACAGCCTCCACATAGCCTTCACGCCCTGGTACGCCAGGACACGAAGGGACAGAGCGCCAAGGTCGGAAAATATTTTCCCCTGTCTCGGGATCCACAAACGGCATACGCGGCGAACTCTCCTCGAAGTGAACAAGGATTCCCGCTTCGTCCCATCGCCGCAGAACCCTCAGACTCCCGTCCGAGTAGTCCGAGACACCTTCTTCACGAAGCCTTCCGTTTTCATCCCAGAAGAAATATGGCCCAGTGGTGATATTTCCTACACGATTGGAATACTCAAGGGCCACACCGTGTTCATTCAGCAGGAAAACCGGACCGAGGGCGTAGCCCTTCACGAAGGTCTGGTAATGCGTGAACCTCCCGTCTTTCTCAACGGCCTGCCCGGTGAAACTTCCCCCTGGTATCCTGACTGAAATTTCATCCAGGTAATCGAGCTCTTCCGAATCAACTCGCCTCACGGGAACCAGAGCCTGCCCGACACGGCCTCGACCTGCTCCCTCAGCCAATCGGGGACGAACTCCTCGGCCCGGGGAAGGTCTTCAGGTCGTCCGCGAAACCCTCGGGGCTCGGGCGGAACGTGAAGTCCGGGTACTCGTCGTAGTTGAAGTCCACGCTGTAGTTCGAGGGGCGCTCGATCGTGTACTCGACCGAGAACCACGTCCCCTTCCCCTCCTGGTACATTCCCGCCCGCAGCCTTGCGAGCTTCGAGAGAACCGTGACCGGGCAGTCCACCATTTCGGACTCACCGTTCGAGTATTCAACCGTCAGACTGTCGGTTGCATATTTCGCAACAGCAGAATACTCGTAACGGAGTCGCCCCCAACCTTCAGGGGCAAAACCAAGAAGATCTCCACCGATCCCCTGAAGGATCTCCTGCTGCTCGATCAATCCCAATCCTCCCACGGGAAAAAATCCATTATTTCCCTACGGCGGTCAGGTAGGGAACTCTCCGTACCAGGACCCTTCCACGATGTGCTTGGGAAGATAATCCGACTCGACCTCGAGTTCGAAAGCGGGATCTACCTGACTGCGGTCGTGAGCCAGACAAGCCAACGCCAGGAGCCCCATAGGCACAACACCCGTCAAGGGGCCTTGGCCGGGACGATCAACGCTGTAGTAGTCCCTGAACCACTCCAACCCCTGTGTCAGGGTTTCGTTGAACTCGTCGGAGTCTCCCTTCAGAAGACACCTGAACACGTCCATCTGCGGAAAGGAGATCAGGTTCAGGTAGTCCCCGCCGAACGCGCCGGTGCGAGGGTCGGACAACTCCATCGCCTGGCGCAACTCTCCCACCAGAGAGTCACTGCCCCTGACGTAGGCCTGCAGCGCCGCAACCCAGTGGTAGGTGAACTCGTTGTACCTGGCACCGTCGCCCTCACCCGCTCGCCGGAGGAGGTCCACCGGGATCGAGCACAGGTTCTCCACACGCGTCCTGTCCCGGCACGTCACTGCCAAGTAGAACGCCGTCTCCCAGTTGCCGGCGTTCGTGAAGTACCTCGGCCCGATCCCCGTGATCCTCCTGACCTGGTGACCGAGTCGGCACTCGACCTCAGTGCCCTCGGGGCCCGTGGTCGCGGCGAGGGCCGCGCCGTAGTACTGCATCAGGGCGACCCAGGCCTCCCACGTCTCCAGTTTCCCCGCTTCCGGGTCCGCGACAAGAGCCTCCTTGGCGTACCTGTACATCGAATCGAACCACAGATCGAACGATGAGGCCTTCCGCACCACCGCATTGAAATGCTTTTCCCGCTTTTTGATGTTCTGTTCGAGCTTCACATCGTTGACCATGTGACTCAAGTCAGCCCGAGGAATTTTCTTCCCCAATTTCAACTCCCGCCAAAGACATCGAAAACCTGGTAATTATACCCGTTCGCAACCTCCAGAGGACCCCCTCCACCTCCCGCACCCGCAGGCTCCGCATTGCCCTTGAAAACCGCATAGACAACCTTGCCTTGGTCCAGCTTCTCGATAATTTCTTCCACAAGCTCCAACTCCCTCAGTGCGCTTTCGTCATCCAACCCCCTTTCCTCTTGAAGAATCAGAGCCCTCTCCTCCATCACTCTGAGGATATCCAGAAGATACTCTCGCGTTCCCTGCTGAACCTCCTGAGGAGGTCGCCCTTGCGGCCGGGCAATTCTTCCTCCCAGGTCCGTGCCGACATCAGCCTTTGCCTCGATGATGACGATATCACCATCCACGGTGCGGTAGATTTGGTCGAACTGGTCATTCCCATTGCCCGGGGCATTCTCGGCGGGCTCTATGTAGGTCGCGCCTTCGAGGTTCGGACGCACCTCCTCCCTCCGCACTTGACCGTTATCCTCGACCGGATTCCCGTCCGCATCTAGAACATCCCTCATCAGGGGTGTTCCGTCGGAACGCAGGACAGGTCTTCCATCGAACTGATGCCTTGCGGCAACCCTGGCCGACTCTTCGCCGAATCTCTCGGCAACCTCGGTCCTCACGGCATCGGCAAGCTTCTGGGATGCCTTTGCGTTCTCAAGGTCCACGTGGTTGTCACCACCCCTGAGATAGGATCCGTGGGTCCTCTGCATCGCCTCGAGATGGACCTGGGCTTTTTGAGACGCCGTGATGCTTTCCCGACGCCCTGTTGCCAGGTCATCGAGCATCGAGAACTCACCCCTGATCCACTCGCGCCGTTGGAGCTCTTCCGCTCCGATCTCCCCCCGAAGCTCTTCGCGTCGCGTTCGCTCTTCGTAGGAGAGCCCGTCGTGAACCTCAGGAATGAAGTCAGGATCATGGACCCGCATCATGACCCTGTCCCCGACATATGTCGCCTGCTTCGGAACGTCTAGGCATACCCACTGATGAGTGCTGGCATCCCAGGTGATCTTGGGCAGAGGATATTTTTCCGGACCGATCGTGGTTTGAACACTTCTCCTGTGGCCGTTTTTCTCCTTGTAGTACTCCTTGTAGATTTCATGATCAGAATTTATGAGGCGTTGGAGGTCCTGGCGAAAAGCCAGCCGGTTGGCCGGATCATTCTTGTCCCCCCAGGAATGGGACTCGAGCCCTTGCAAGGTGGTCGGACCCGGCGCGCGGTTGTCAGCAACGGGTCGAGCCCCCGAGCCGTTCTCCCCGTCCTCACTCGAGGCCCCACGTCCGTCGGAGCCGCTTGCCCCATCGGCAGGCAGGGTGAGGGGGAGGCCGCTTCCGGGCCGGGCCGGGCCGTCGGAGCCCGGGCCGGAGGCTCCGGCGGGATCGCCATGGAGGGGCACCGCGCGGATGTCGACCGTCCCGTCGCGGGGCGTCGAGGCGGGGGTGGCGGGTTTCGGATCCGGGTCGTGGGCGGCGGTGACGCGGAAGTCATGGTCGGTTCGGTCGCCGGTACCGTCCCCGCCGGGGACCTCCATCCCCCCGCCCCGGGCACCGGCGCCGACCGGCACCTCCTCACGTGCGAGGAGCCATGCGGGCCGCGCGTCGGCGTCCATGCCGCTGTAGCGCTCGACGTCGGCGACGAGCTCGGCGACCCCCACGTCGTCGCCGCGACCGGCCGGGACCGCCGCCGCGGGCGCCCCGGACCTGCCGTCCGGCACACCCCCGTCCCCCGCGTGCACCGGCGCCGGCACCGGTCCGGTCCCGGGCACCGACTCGGCCCCGGGCCCGCCGCTCCCGCCGGGCTCCGGCGCGCCCTCCACCACCTCCCAGTGGGCGAACCGGGCCAGCACTCCCGTGCGCAGCTGGTCCAGGCGCAGCCCGATGCCGCTGGCGGTGTCGGACAACCCGGTCCTGATCCCGCTCAGCGTCTGGGCCAGGCTGAACCCCGGCCGGGCCGCGGCGCCCGGCTCCCAGGCCACCCCCGGGCGCTCCAGCACGTCGATGTCCGGGAGGTCGGGCCCGCCACCGCCTATCCGGCTGAGCAGCATGCCGCCCCTGACGGGGAACGCCACCACGGTCAGCGCCAGGTTCCCGCCCGCCGTGGACAGCGTGTACGCGGGCCGGTCCTCCCACTCCCTCCAGGGGAACAGGTCGTGGCCGACCTCCGTCCACGCCGCCCCGGCGTTCTCCCGCCAGGTCCGCCCCGAGCGCTCCTCGGAGTCGAACGGGTTCATCCACCCGTCCTCGCCGTACATCCCGACGAGCGCGCCGTACCCCTGGAAGGTCTCCTCCTTGTGGGTGACGGCGTTGTCCACCGCCTCGCCGACGCTGCCGGCCCACCCGCTGCCCGCGCGCCACAACCCGATCGAGGACAGGGCTCCCACACCGAGGCCCCAGGCCATCCCGACGCCGAAGTGCTCCTGCTGGGCGGCGAACGCGTCGGCGGCCCAGTCGAGCGGCCACGGCTTGTCCGACCCCGTGAGGTGGGCCCAGCCCTCCTCCCCCGCGCGCTGCCACTCGGAGGACTCGGTGAGGTCGAACGCGATGTCGGGGACCTCGTCCGGGTCGAGGCCGTAGGCGACCTCCCGGGGACCGGGCGCCTCCTCGCCCACGGCCGTGTAGGTGTTGCCCTGCCCGTTCACCGCGGAGATGGCGGTGGCGCACTCCCTCTCCGCCTCCTGGAACGTCGCCCAGACGATGTTGGCCCACAGCTTCAGGGAGCGGTTCTTGCCGTAGTGCCACGGGTTGAGCGCCCAGAACTCCTCGTCCCGCACCTCCTCCACGAAGGCCACGGCGTCGTCCCTGATGTTGCGCAGCCGGGTCCGGGCACTCTCGGCCTCCTCGGCGAAGGTCTCCAGCGCGGTCACGACCGCTGAGACGTCCTCCAGGACGGTGTCGCCCTTGCGGGCGACCGGGCCCATCGCGGCGAGGAGGGTCTCCGACTCGGGCGCGGTGTAGTGGGCCTGGAGGGCCTGCCACGAACTCTCGACCCCCGCGCCTCCCTCCGCGACCTCCTCCGCGGCGGCCCTGAGGTTCGCCGCGGCCGTCTGGAGGACCTCCACCGAGGTGCCGGGCACGGGAATGGCCTCGGGGACGATCAGGACGGTGAAGTCGTTGTCGAGGGGCTGCTGGTTCCGGGGGTCGGGCTCGGGTCTCGTCACGTCGGCAGGGGGCATGGCGACTCCGTGGGGAGGAGGTGGGGGATCCGCCGCCGGGCGGGAGCAGCCGGCCCGGCGGGGGCGGGGGTGGGGGGTGGATGAGGGGGTGACCGGGGCACGGAGGGCACGGCCCGGTCGGGGCTTCGCGACCGGTGCGCGGCAGGGCGTGCGCGCCGGACCGGCGCGGGTCAGTGCGGAGCGTTCATGGGGTTCTCGGCATACGTGGCGTTGGCCTGGGCCTCCTCCGCCATCTCCAGGTCACCGACGAGGTAGGCGTCCACCGCCAGGGCGCACCCCTCCAGAGCGGAGCCGGCCCGTTCGACCATCTCCTCCGCGAGGGCGCCGACGTGTTCGAGGAAGTGGTACAGCTCCCCCTCGACCGGTCCGCTGCACGCCGCCGTGGCGGCGTTCATGATCTCGTCGCCGGTGGTGGTCAGGGCGCCGTCGAGCGCGTCGCCGCTGCCGTCGCCGACCTTGCCCAGCACCTCGTTGAGCACCGTCCCGACGGAGGGGGCGTCGATGTCCCACGCGCTCACCGGTCACCGCCTTCCCGGGCGGAGAAGCGGTCGCCCCGGAAGTTCTGGGGCGGTTCGGCAGTCGAATCGTGGCCGGTATCGGCCAACTCGCGCTCGGAGCGGACGATGCTCGCATCCATGCGATTCAGGGCGGGGCGCACCGCCTCGATGATGCTGGTCAGATGTGTCCGCAGCTCCCCGGTGCGCTCGCGCATGCGCACGGCCACGATCTCGTGCGCGACGGGGACGCGCATCGGCGGGACGTCGCCGCGCGGGAGGTCGCCCGCGGGTTCCCCGAGCGCGCCCGGGACCTCTACCAGCTCGAATCTCATGTACCGGTCACCCTGCCCAGGTCCGTCGGAACCGCCGCCCCCTGGGGCGCGTTGTGCGTATTATGCCGATGCACCACGACAATGTGTGACCTCTCCCTCGCGGAAGAGGTTCGTACTGGCACGGAGTTCCGGATACCCCTTGACCGCAGGCCCCCTCTACCGGTTCCCCACCGGAGGGACGGGCCCCACGACGTCCGCTCCCACGCTTCCCCTCCCCGCAGGCCCCCGCACGCACGCATGCCGAGCCACCAGCACCGAGCCACCAGCCACCCGGCGCCGACCGTGCCCCCGTCCGGGTCCGGACCCGGACACCCCTCCCGCTTCGCCCGGTCACGCCGAACCCGACCCCGCCGTCCCCCCGGCGGCATCGCCAAGGAGAACCGTTGAGCTACGACGTGGTCGCACTGCTGGCGGCGGAACCCGGCATGGTCGCGGTCGCCCACTCGCTCCGCGACGCGGGGGCCGACCTCGCGGTGCGCCCCCTGGACGGCGGAGTCGTCCAGTTGCGGGACGCCGAGGCCCGTGTCCTGGCCACCCTCGAACCCGCCCAGCTGGTCGAGTCGCGGGGCGAGGTCTCCCGGCTGCTCGGCGCCGAGGCCGCCGTCAACCTGCCCGACACCTGTTGGTGGGCCGAGGTGCGTGCGCGGCCCGACGCCGCGGGGCGCGAGGCGGCGCACCGCGTCGCCGACGGCCTCGCCCTGCGCCTGGGCGGGGGGGTGTGGACCTCGGGTCCGGGCGACTTCTCGCTGTGGGAGGAGACCGGGCACCCGGCCGTCGAGTTCGAGGCCGAGGAGGCGTTCGTCGTCGCCCAGGACCGCGAGGTCGTCCCGCTGTCCTCCTGGATCACCGACGCCGTGTCGGCCAACGCGCTCCGGGGCACGGTCCTCCAGGTGCTCACCCCCAGGTCGTCGCGGCTCACCCACGGACTGCGCACCCTGATCACGCAGCCGATGGCCCGCTGGGTGGTGCTGGACGGGAAGGGCGGCCAGTTCGACGGGGTCAGCGGCCTCCCGCTCCGCTGGGACCGGGTGCACGGGTATGTGCCCGACGCCCGGAACGGGAGCGCTCCCGAACCCGCGTGCGGGTTCCTCGACATCTCGCCCCTGGGGGCGCACCTGCTGGTCGACCTGGCGGTCCGGCACGGCGCGTCCTTCGCGCCGCCCCTCTGCCGGGCGGTCGAGCTCGTCACCGGCCACCTGGCCGGGGTCCTCCCCGCCGGCTGGGGGCCGCACGAGCCGGCGCTCGCGCCCTGGGACCGGGAGCGGCTCGTACGGCTGGTGCGCCACCGCGCCCCGCGGACGGCCGTGCTCCAGTTCTCGGGGCACCAGGACGCCGGTCCCCCCTTCACGGGCGGCGCCCGGGTCTCGTGGGCCCCGGACGGGGAGAGGGCGGCGGAGCGGATCTCCCTGGCGATCGGGTTCGAGGACGAGGGGGCGCTGCCCCTGGGGGCGCTCCCCGGCCTGGTGGAGGCCCTGGCGGCGGAGAACCTTCTGGACGTGCTCCACGTGCGCCGGGCGCGCGGTCGCCGCGACGTCACCTTCGAGCCGCGCTGGCACGGGCTGGCCGCCCCGGTCGGCATGGCCCTCGGGCCCGACGGGGTGCGGCGGGCCGGGGAGGAGCACGCGCTGGCCGGCCCCCTGCGGGGGGAACCGCTGGGAGAGGCCGGTGCCCGCGCGATCTGGTACCCCGCTCCCGCCGAGGCGACCCGCCAACGGGCGGCCGAGGCCGTGGCGGCCCAGCTGCGCCACCTCACCGCGGCGCCCCGGTCCTGACGGCACGGACAGAGCCAACATGATTACTGTGTGTGATTTTCTCGCGACTCTTTGAAAGAATGCGGACACCCCCCGGCCGTCCGGCCTCCCGCCCGACAAGCAGGTCCGCACACCAAGGAGAATCCTCCGTGAAACCCAGCCGTTCGTTCGTCGCGCTGACGATGAGCACCATGCTCCTGCTCCCCGTCGGCATCGCGGTAACGGCCCCGGCCGCGCACGCCGCGCACCGGGGCGTGGTCGGCGAGCAGCCCGTCCAGTGGACCCCGCACGTCCTGGACGGGACGGTCAAGGACATCCTGAGGATCGGGAACACGGTCCTCGTCGGGGGTGAGTTCACCCGGGTCGCCGAGGCCGGCGGCGACGAGCACACCCTCCGCAACCTCTTCGCCTTCGAGCACGGGACCGGGCGGATCATCCGCGACTTCGAACCGGACGTCAGCGCGATGGTCACCTCGCTCGCCCCGGGGCCGGACGGCAGCGTGGTCGTCGGCGGCCGGTTCACCGCCGTCGACGGCAAGCCCTCCCGGGGGCTGGCGCGGCTGTCCCTCTCCGACGGCGGCCCCGTGCGGGAGTTCGGCGCCGTCCTCGACGACGGCGCGACCAACCGCCTGGCCACCGACGGAGCCCGCCTCTACGTGGGCGGGAACTTCACGGGGGTGAGCGGCGCCGAGCGCACGGGCCTGGCCCGCCTCGACCTCCGGACCGGCGAGGTGGACCGCAACTTCGCGCCGCGCCTCGCCGAGCCGCGCCGCGGCAGCCTGCGCGTGCAGGAGCTGGCCCTGAGCCCGGACGGCCGACGGCTCGCCATCAACGGGACGTTCACGAAGGTGGACGACAAGAACCGCTACCAGATCGCCATGATCGACACCGCGGAAGCCTTCGTCACTCCGTGGTCCACGTCCGCCTACGAGGCCCCGTGCGACTACGAGCGGATCCACACGTACATGCGGCAGATGGCGTTCTCCCCCGACGGCTCGTACTTCGCCGTCGTGACCGGGGGCGGGCCCAAGGTCAAGCCCGGCCTGTGCAAGTCGACCAGCCGGTTCGAGAACACCGACAAGGCCGACTCCCAGCCCACGTGGAGCAACAAGACCGGGGGCGACTCCCTGTACTCGGTGGAGGTCACCGAGTCGGCCGTGTACGTGGGCGGGCACCAGCGCTGGATGGACAACGAGAAGGGCGAGCTGAACCCCGGACCGGGGTCGGTGGAGCGGGAGGGCATCGGCGCCGTGGACCCGCGGACGGGACGCGCGCTGGCGTGGAACCCGGGACGCGCGCGCGGGCACGGCGCGGAGGCCCTGCACGCCACGTCGGACGGGCTGTACGTGGGAAGCGACACCGAACGCCTCGCCGGCGAGTACCACGCGCGCCTCGGCATGTTCCCGCTGGCCTGAGGGCGGCGGTCCGGCGCGGCGCGCCGGGCGGCAGGTCCCGGAGTGCGACCCGTCCACCGGGGCGGCCGGCGCGGCGGGCCGCTCCGGCCCCCTGCCGCAGGGAGGCCCCGCCGTTCGGCGGGGCCTCTCCCCCTTCCCGGGGGAGAGCCCGAGGAGACGGCCGGAGGCGGGCCCCCTGGGTGAAGTGGCCGGGTGGGGCGGCCGGTTCCCCGGGCCGACCGGTACGCCCGGTCCCGGCGGGGCACGCCCGGTCCCCGGACCGTCGGGGCCGCGGCCGGTGTCCGGACGGGCGTGCGTCAGGTGTTCGTCAGGTGTCCTTGGACGCGGCGGCCGCGCCCTCGTCCCGCTTCGCGTCGGCGTCCGCGTTCCCGGCGGCGTTCCCGGCGCCGGCCTCCTCAGGAGCCGCGTCAACGGGCGTCCCGGCCGGCTCGGACGCGGCCGCGTCCTGGAGGTCGTCCTCACGGGAGGCCCCTCCGGACAGGCGGTCTCCCACGTTGACGCCCCGGCGGCTCTCCAGGCGCTCGACGGTCCGGGCCGACAGCTGGTCGCGCAGCCGGGACAGCAGAACATAGGACGCGAGGCCGCTGACCAGCCACGCCAGGATGAGCGCGACCCACGACCGGGCACCGAATAGGTAGACCACTCCGAAGGCCGCCAGGAAGAGTCCCACCCGGGCGGCGGTATAGGTCAGCCAGCTACGCATGAAAAAGCCTCACAACAGATGATTACCTGGTCTAGATTGGTCGCTACGCCCATCAGCACACGAGACGACCGGGTCCACACATGTGGCCCGGGCGGTACCGGGTCCCCGAACAGGACCGAACGGGTGGCTCCCGCATGTCCTCACCACCAGGTTAAGGGCGTGTCGGGCGCAGCGGGCACCGGGGCGGCGTGTCCCCCGCCGCAATGGCGACGGGACCACACAGGCCACTGGATTCACATAGTCATGGGATGTTTCCAATCCCGACAGCAGGGCCCGAACATCACGTTCCGGTCACATATCCGGTACTCCTCCCCCCATCACCGCAATTTCTCCGAAAACTAGGGAGGAAACGGACCAACTCGTGCACACTAGGGGATCAAACGCCCGCCGCCCCCACAGTCCGAGGCGGGCACGATTGGGGGAATGTGAAGGTGGAACGAGCAAGCGAACGCCTGTTGACCCCCGGGGAAGTGGCCTCACTCTTCCGGGTTGATCCCAAGACCGTCACGCGCTGGGCCGCCTCCGGGCGGATCAGCAGTATTCGCACCCCCGGCGGCCACCGCCGGTTCCGCGAGTCCGAGGTGCGTGCCCTCCTCCTCGGGGAGCCGAGCGAGAGCACCCCCTGAGAGCGAGGTAACGCCCCTCACCCCCTTCGGCCCCGGACATTCGGAATCAGCGGGGTCTCCCGCAGCCCTGGCTCGGTGTCCCGACCGTGAGGAGTCGACAGCAAGAGTAGGCTGGAACCATGGTGTGGCTTGGTGGCCTGATCACGCTCGTATCGATCGTTCTCTGGGTGTACGCGTTCTTCGACGCGCTGACCACCCCTGCGCAAGAGGTCCGGAACCTGCCCAAGGTCCTCTGGATGATCGTCATCGCGCTGTTCATGCCCGTCGGTTCGATCCTGTGGCTCTTCCTCGGCCGCCCGCGCCGGGCGGTCCCCGTGGACGGAAGCCCGCCCTCTCCGGCGCAAGCCGCGTCGGCCGACGACCTTGACCCGTCCGACTTCGCCAAGCCCTCCGACAGCCCGCACCCGCTCGGACCCGATGACGACCCCGAGTTCCTGCGACGCCTCAAACGGCGCATCGACCCGGAAGAATAGGTTCTCCTCGCCGGATCGGTCGGAGAAGGGGCCCGCCGGCCCCTCGCCGCCGGCCCGCCCGGGTGAACCTCGCCGACGGACCGCGTGGAACAGGGCCGCCCCGGCAGGCGGGGCACGACAGGCGTGAACACAACGGTGGGGCCGCACTCCTCGGAGCACGGCCCCACCGTCATGTCAGGGGCTCACGGCGGCCCCCCGGCCCGCCCCGGTTCAGAGCAGCCCGGCCCCCACCTTCCGCGGCAGCCCGCGCACCGCGTGCACCGGCTCCACGTCCGGGGCGAACTCGGGGACCCAGGTGCCGGCGGTGCCCAGCTCCATGCCGGGGTTGGCCGCGTTGTAGGCCTCCACCAGGTCGACCCGGGTCAGCCGCCCCCGGCCGTCGCGCATCACCGCGTTGCCGTGCTCGACGATGTCGTCGCCGCCCCAGTTGTACAGGACCTCCTCCGCCCCGATCCCGTCGTGCAGGTCGAACACGTTGTTCTCCGCGTGGACGTGGGACTCCACCCCGACGCCCAGGCTGTACTGGTAGAGCCCGCCCCGCACGGTGTAGTGGTTGTTGTACACGTGCACCTGGCCGTAGCGCACGCGCGGCGCCCTCTGCCCGAGCCCGTCGAAGTGGTTGTGGTGGTAGGTCACCCGGAGCCGTCCCCGGTCCGTGGTCCGGCTGTCGCTGTTGCCGAGCAGCATCGCCTTGTCCCGTTCGACGAAGTCGTTCCACGAGACCGTGACCAGGTCGGACCCGCGGACGATGTCCAGCAGCCCGTCGTGCACCTCGTACTTGCGGCCGAAGTGGTCGGGCAGCTCCGCCCCGGGGTTGTCCCCGTCGTCGAACGTGTTGTGGTCCACCCACACGTTGGTGGCCCCGGAGACCTCCACGTGGTCGTACTCCGAGTTCCAGTTGCCGGTCCCGCCGTCGGCGGGGTCCCAGCCGGGGAAGCAGTCGTGGGTGTCGGAGAAGGAGAGGTTGCGCAGGATGACGTTGTCCACGTCGTGGACCAGGAGGTTCATGCCGGAGATGACGGCGTCGTCGCCCGCGCCGACCACCGTGGTGTTGGAGCCGACGCGGACCCGGATCTGCTCGGCCTGGACGTCCTGCGAGGCGGCGCGGGCCTCCTCCAGCGGGCCGGACGGGTCCTCCCACCCCCACACAGCGGGGTCGTAGGCGGCCAGGTAGCCCTCCAGGGTGTAGCCGTCGACCGCGTAGTCCTCGCACGCGATCGGGGTGCCGTCCGGCGCCGTGTTGGCGTCGACGGTGCCCTCCACGCGGACGATCTTCGGGTGGTCGCCGGAGACCGCCTCGCGGAACTCCTCCAGGGTGGAGACGGTGACGACGTGCTCCGGCGCCGCCGCGGACCCGCCGGTGGTCCCGGCCCCGGCGGACCCCCATCCGTCACCGTCGGCCAGGACCTCCCGGCCGATGTCGGGGGCGGCGTTCGCGGAGGTGGCCGGCACGGCGGTCAGCGCCACCGCCGCGGCCAGGGGGAGTATGAGCCTGCGCATGTTCGTGCTCCTGGTGGGGGGATACCGGGTACTGGTCGGCACCCGGCTGCAAACGTTTGCATGAACATCTCCCGACTCCCCCGTCCACGTCAACCCTTCCGCCCCGCCTTCTCCGTGGAAAACCCCGGAAAACCCCGGAAAACCCGGCGACGGCAGCCCGGCCCGCACCCTGCCGCTCCGCAACCGGTTGCCGTACCCTCGGGTCCCAGCGGAGCACATCGGAACATCCACGGAACGGAGGCCCCGGGTGGCCGTCACCATCAGGGACGTCGCGCGGGAGAGCGGGGTCCACGTCTCCACCGTCTCCCGGGCCTTCTCCGCCGCCCACATGGTCAACGCGGTGACGCGGACCCGTGTCATGGCGGCGGCGGAGCGGCTCGGCTACCGCCCCAACCGAGCCGCGCGGGCCCTCTCCACGCGGCGGACCGCGAACCTCGGGGTGATCGTCGCCGACATCGCCAACCCGTTCTTCCCGCCGCTGATCAAGGCCGCCCAGGCGCAGGCGCGCGAACGCGACTACCACGTGTTCGTGGCCGACACCGACGAACGGGCACGGGTGGAGGAGGAGCTGGTGCGCTCCATGGCCAAGCAGGTGGACGGCGCGCTGCTCGTCGCCTCGCGGCTCAGCGGGCGCGTGATCGCCGAACTCGGCCGCGACGTGCCCTTCGTCGTCGTCAACCGCCGGGTCAGGGGCCTGCCCTGCGTGCTGATGGACGTGGCCTCGGGCACCCGGCAGGCCGTGGACCACCTGGTCGCGCTGGGGCACAGGGACATCGCCGTGCTGACCGGGCCGAGCGCGTCCTGGACCGCCCAGCGGATACGGGGAGCCGCGGAGGAGGCCGCCGCGCGCCACGGCGCCGGGCTGCACCCCGTCGGGCCGAACCCTCCCACCGAGGAGGGCGGGGCGTTCGCCGCCGCCGAGGTGGTGTCGGGGCCGGCGACCGCCGTGCTCGCCTACAACGACCTCGTGGCACTGGGCCTGATCCGGGAGGTGGAGGCCCTGGGGCTGTCGGTGCCCGGGGACCTCAGCGTGGTCGGCGTGGACAACACCCACATCGCCCGGCACTGCCGCCCGGCCCTCACCACCGTGGACATGCCGGTCGTGGCCGCCGGGCGCGGGGGCATCGACCTGCTGGTCCACCGGGTGACCACGGGGGAGGACCCCGGAACCGTCACCCTGGACACCCGCCTCGTCGTCCGGGAGTCCACGGCGCCGCCCCGGAGCCCCCTGACCCGCCCCTGACCGCCCCGGCGCCGGACCGCCGTGCGGAAAACCGGTCGCCGCCGACCGGGGGCGACCGGCAGTATGCGACGTATGCAGCCCCAGCGCCAGGTACGCGCCGAGTACGACGCGAGCACGATCGTGGTCTACCAGGCGTACCCGTCGGCGGTCGCGGACCCGTCCCTTCGCGCCGGGCGGTTCGTCGCCCCGTTCTCCCTCAACCGCATGACGTGGATCAAGCCGTCGTTCCTGTGGCTCATGCACCGCAGCAACTGGGCGCGCAAGGCGGGGCAGGAGCGCGTCCTGGCGGTACGCGTCACCCGCGGCGGCTGGGAGAGGGCCCTTTCCCTCGCAGTGCCGACCACCGCAGACCCGGCGGCCGTCGCCCGCGCCCGGGTCCACGTCCAGTGGGACCCCGAACGCTCGCTGCGCGGAGCCGCCCTCAACCACTACAGCATCCAGGTCGGTGTCGGCCGGGGGCTGATCCGAGAGTTTGCCGAGGAGTGGGTCGTCGGCCTTACCGACGTCACCCCCCGGGTTCGCAGGATCGAGCAGCTGGTGCGGGGCGGGCGCGCCTCCCGGGCCCGGGAACTGCTCCCGCCGGAGCGCGTCTACCCGGTGCCGGAGCCGGCCGCGGGACGCCTCGGCGTCGGACCGCAGAGCGGGGGCCGCAACGGCTGACGGCGGGGACCCGAGGGGTCCCCGCCGCCGTGCGCAGCCCGGGTCAGGCGTAGGAGTGCAGGCCGCTGAACATGTAGTTCACGGCGAAGAAGTTGAACAGGATGGTCAGGAAGCCCAGCACGTTGATCCAGGTGGCCTTGGGGCCGCGCCAGCCGCCCGTGGCACGGGCGTGCAGGTAGGCGGCGTAGATCACCCAGGAGATGAACGACCACACCTCCTTGGGGTCCCAGCCCCAGAAGCGGCCCCACGCCTCGTCCGCCCAGATGGAGCCGGCGATGATGCCGAACGTCCACAGCGGGAACGCGAACAGGATGAACCGGTGCGAGATGCGGTCCAGCAGCTCCGGGCTGGGCAGGCGCCCCGCGATGCCCGCGACCTTCTGTCCCAGGGCGCGCCTGGCCTCCGCGCGGTGCGACACCAGGTAGGTGACGCCCGCGACGCCGGACACCATGAACGCGCCGCCCGCGATGATCGTCGCGGTCACGTGGATCGGCACCCAGTAGGAGTGCAGTGCCGGGATCAGCGGGCCCGGGTCCACGTACAGCCACTTGACGCCGATGCCCAGCAGGAGCAGGACCGGGACCAGGACGAAGGCCCCGAGGAACCGCGCCTGGTAGCGGAACGAGGCGTACAGGAGCCCGCCCACCGCGACCAGGCACAGCGCCACGATGAACTCGAACATGTTGCCCCAGGGCCACCGGCCCGCGGCGAGGCCCCGGGTGACGATCTGGGCGACGCCCATCACGAACCCGAGCGTCGTCACGCCGAGCGCCACCCGGCCGAGGTTGCTCTGGGAGGCCTGCGCCTCCCCCTCGGTGGTGCGGACGTTGACGTCGATGTCGAGGTCGTCGTCACCGCTTCCGGCGGCTCCGGCGTCCTTCCCTGAGCCCACGGTCACCGGCATGAGCTTGCCGGCCCTGAGGTTGGTGCGCTTTCCGTAGGCGGCCTCGATGGCGAAGAGGAACAGGGCCGCCGCGTACGTGACGATCATCGCGATGATCAACATGTCGCTGGTCGACGCCATCGTCTCGTCCACCGTTCCGGCGAGTGTGTACGTCACCGGTCACTCCCTCGTTGTCGTCGACTCTGGCGGGTCGGATGGTGTGCTGCTTCGGGGATTTCGGGGGTTGTCGTCCGACTCGTCGTTCCGGAGCCGTCCGGCAAGCTCTGTGGTGAGTTCGTGGAACTCGGCGTTGTTGCCCGCCGCCTCGGTCTTGCCGAGGCCGGACAGCTCGACCCGCGTGCGCCCGTCCGCGCCCCTGGTCGCGCGCACCCACACGCGGCGGGGGCGGACGAACAGCGTGGTGACCAGGCCCAGGACGGCGAGGCTGGCCGCCGCGAGCGCCGGGACGCGCGCGCCGTCGCGGTTGGTCTGGAGGCTGATGTACTCGCTGTACCCGGTGAACGTGATCGACCCGGCGCCGTCCGGGAGGTCCCAGCTGTCCCCGATCCCCAGCACCGGGGAGCTTCCGAGCTCCTCCATGCCGCTGGTCTGGAGCTGGTAGACCGACTGCGGGTCCAGCATGCCGAGGTCGCCGCGGTAGCCCTCCAGGGTCACCCTGGGGTTCTCCGCGCCCGGGAAGTCGGAGACGAGGTCGCCCTCGGGCGTCTCCGCCGCGCTCGGCAGGAACACCCCGACGAAGCCCAGCTCCTCCCCGCCGGTGTCGGGGACCTTGACGACGCCGTCGGAGGTGAAGGTCGCGGTCTCCCGGAACAGGAACGGGACCGCCTGGTCGAAGACGACCTCGCCGTCGGCGTTGCGGACCTCGAACTCGGGCGCGTAGCCGTGGCCGAGCAGGTAGACCTGCACGCCGTCCACGGTGAGGGGGTGGTTGACCTCCAGCGTGTGCCGGGCCTCCTCCGCCTCCGGGGACTCCTTGTAGATCAGTTCGGCGACGTAGGACTCGGCCTGTCCGCGCAGGTTGCCGTCCTCGATGAACGACGCCTCGAAGTCGTCCAGGTGCAGGGTGAAGGGCTCCAGGGCGTCGGTGTCGGTCCAGTGCCCGGGGTAGATGGCGTCGTAGGAGGGCAGGGTGTTCGCGAACCCGTCGCCCTCCACCAGCAGCATGTTGCCCCGGTAGCCGAAGAACGACCCGGCGGCCAGCGCGAGCAGCAGCCCCAGCAGGGCGAGGTGGAACAGCACGTTCCCGGCCTCGCGCAGGTATCCGGTCTCGCTGGAGAGGGAGTCCCCGTAGCGCTCGATCCGGTAGCCCTTGAGGACCTTGCGCGCCTGGCCGAGGACCGTCTCCGGATCGGCGCCCGTCGTGAACGTCGCCGCGTACGGCATCCGCCCCAGGTTCCTGGGGGTGTGCACCGGCCTGGCCCGCACGGCGCGGGCGTGGACGACGGCACGCGGGAAGACGCAGCCCGCGAGGGAGACGAACAGCAGCAGGTAGATCGCCGCGTACCAGGGCGACGAGAACACGTCGAACAGGTAGAACCGGTCCAGCCAGGGTGCCAGTTCGGGGTTCTCCCGAACGTAGGTGTTGACCTCGTCCACGCTCACGACGTTCTGCGGCAGGATCGAGCCGGGGATGGCTCCGACGGCCAGCAGGAAGAGCAGGATCAGGGCGGTGCGCATCGAGGTGAGGACGCGCCACGCCCAGCGCAGCCAGCCGAGCGGGCCCAGGCCCCTGGGCTGCCCGCCCTCCCGGTCCCCGGCCCCGGTCCCGTCTCCCGGGCCGGCCCCGCTCCCGGTGTCGTCGTCGGTCGTGGTCGTCGTACTCATCAGATCACCGTTTGGAAGTCGGCGGCCCAGCCCTGCATGGCGACGGTCAGCTGCGTCCACAGCCCGGTCACCATGGCCAGGCCGACGAGGACGAGCACGGCCCCGCCGATGACGGTGACGGTGCGGGTGCGTCGCTTGAGCCAGCCGAAGGCGGTCAGGGCGCGCCGGTAGAGGAGGGAGGCGAGGACGAAGGGCAGACCCAGGCCCACGCAGTAGACGAGGGACAGGAGCATGCCGCGGCCGGCGCCGCCCTCGATGAAGGCGAGGGTCTGCACGGCGGCCAGGGTCGGACCGATGCACGGGGTCCAGCCGAGGCCGAAGAGGACCCCGAGCAGGGGCGCGCCGGCCAGGCCCGCACGGGGCAGCCGGTGGAAGCGGAACTCGCGCCCGAACCCGGGCATCACGCCCATGAAGGCGAGCCCGAGGACGATGGTGAGGACCCCGAGGACCCGGGTGAGGGGGTCGGTGTAGTCCACGAGGAGGTCGCCGAGCCAGCCGATGAAGCCGCCGACGGCGACGAACACGAGGGTGAACCCGGCGATGAACAGGACGCTGCCGGTGACCATGGTCCACCGGCGCGTGGCGAGTTCGGCGTCGACGTCGGCGACGGCCGTCGCCGTGGCGCCCCCCTCGGCCGCCCCTCCCCCGGCGGCGCGGGCGGCGGAGCGCTCGCGCACGTCGGCGCCGCTCATGCCGGTCACGTAGGAGAGGTAGCCGGGCACGAGCGGGAGCACGCAGGGGGACAGGAAGGACAGGAGCCCGGCGGCGAGCGCCAGGGGGACGGCGGCGAGGAGGGACCCGGTGAGGACGGTGGTGCCGATCGCGTCCATCAGCGGTCGTCCCCGTCCGAGGGGGCGTCGGAGGGCTGTTCCCCGCCCTCCTCCGGGGACGCCTCCCCGTCCTCCGGGGAGGCCTCCTGGTCGGCCACCCGGGGCCGCTCCTCGGGATCGCCGAGGCCGAACTCCACCACCACGGGGTTGAGCAGCCCCGTGAGCTGGCCGTAGGTGGTGGGACCGATGACGCGGGCCGCGATGCGGCCGTCGGGGTCGATGACGAGGGTGCTGGGGATCGCACGCGGGGGGACGGTGTCGCGGAAGGCCTGCGGCACCTCGCCGGGCTGGTCGTACAGGCTCGGGTAGGCGACGTCCTTGTCGGAGAGGTAGGCCCGGGCCGCGGTCTCGTCGTCCTTGATGTTGACGCCCAGGAAGTCCACCCCCAGGTCGCCGTACTCGGCGTGGACCTCGTCGAGCACGGGCTGCTCGGCGCGGCAGGGGCCGCACCAGCTCGCCCAGACGTTGAGGACCACGATGCCGCCCTCGTAGTCACCGAGGGACACGGTGTCGCCGTCGAGGGTGGTGCCCTCGACCTCGGGCGCCTCGACCCGCTCGGCGGCCTCGAAGGTGGTGGAGCTGCCGTCGCCGGAGATGAACCGGTCGTCCTCGCCCCCGGCCTCGATCTCGTTGCCCCCGGCGCAGCCGGTGAGGGCGATGGCGGCGGCCAGGGCGGTCGCCGCAAGGCGCGGCACGCCGCGGCGCGACCGCGTACCTGAGCTGGTACTGGGCATCGAGGGAACCTCGCGAACCGGGGGTGAACAGGGCGGACTACATCAACGACAGATTGTAGTAGATGCCCTGGCGCCCCTTCGGCCGCCCCGGCACAAGGGACCTTCGGTCCGGCGTGCCGGGCGGCCTGCGGCGAGGTGGGGAAACCTCGGTGGGGGCGGTGTCCGTCGGGCACCGCCCCCGGGGGTTGTGCGTCGGCCGGGGCGCGCGTGTCGCCGCCCCGGCCGGCCTCGGCCCTGGATCAACCAGCCTCGACGAATGCCTCGCGGAGGTAGTCGTGCACGGCCCGCTCGGGAACCCGGTAGGAACGCCCCACGCGAATCGCGGGGAGAACTCCCGAGTGCACCATTCGGTAAACGGTCATCTTGGACACACGCATGATCGTGGCGACTTCTGCCACGGTCAAGAACCTGACCTCTTCGAGAGGCGGTTTGCTCCCGTTCATCTTCCGACGCCCTCATTCCCGGACGTGAGCATTGTCCACTCTTCAGCCCGGCGTGATCTACGGCGGTAGGGGCAACCCCGGTATGTGCCCGTCCCAACCCCACGCCAGCGTGTCACTCTGTCACTACTGACACGTCCGTTTTCAGAGTAGAGCCGAGACCCCGTCTGCGAAAGGTCGATTGTCCTGTCTTCGGGGATACACGTTGACGACGGGACGGATGAGGTTTAACGGTGGGTATAAATGGTCGGCCCTGGTCAAATCAGACCGGCCCTCGCGAGGACGTACTCGCGCAGGGGGGCGTAGTCCTCGGTCAGGTATCCGTCGTCCAGAGGCACCGTGACCAGTAGCTTTCCCTCGTGTTCGGCCAGGAACAGAGCGGGGTCGTTGCAGTCCGCGAACCCCATCGTCGGCACTCCGGCCTCCCCCGCCGCACCCGCGAACCCGTGGTCCGCGATGACCAACTGCGGCCATGCCTCACCCCGGTTCTCCAGGTCCCCGAGAATGGCACGCATGGCGAAGGGGTGATGGCTGTGACGCGCGAGGTGCCCGTCCGTCACGATCGCGACTTCGTCCTTCCAGACCACGATCCGCCGGTTGGGCGGCTTCTCGGTAGTCACCTCGTACGAATATCCGCTTGCCGCGGTGACGACCGGGCAGCCGCGTGAGGCCAGTGCGTCCTTCCAGACCCGGTAGGTCTCACGGAGTTTGCTGGGGTGGCCGGTGGCGAACATGACCCTCTCGCGGCGCTCCGCCGCCAGCGCCATCCGGTCGGCCAGCGCCTCCAGGGCGTCCACGGTCAGGTCGGGGTCGATGGTGTCGATGCCCCACACGTACTCCTCGTCGCCCACGACGCCGCACCGCTTGCTCATGAGGGAGAGGACCTCGGAGAACGTCCAGTCGTGGGAGAACGTCAGACCGAACTGGTGGTAGGGGTCCTTCTGCACCAGCCGCCGGTAGTGCCGAAGGTTGTTCTGGCGGGGGGTGTCGACGTGCCCGGCGATCCCCGTGCGAACCAGATAGGTGATGAGTTCAGCGCGTGTCGGCGGCGTCACCTGGCGTTCCCCTTCCTCGACTGGGCAGCGAGCGTGCGCCCCGCCGTGATGCCACCACGACGCCGGCCTCTGTTCGCCCGGTATTCAACCTCTGTCCTACCCGCCTGCGGCGTACAACGCGCAATCCCCACGAATTCACCTCCGTACTCCCGGGCGCCGCTGCGGGCCGGGCCACGGACCGGAATCCCGGAATGCGCGGCGGTCCGAACCGGTCGTAATTCGGGCCGCGCCGGAACCGCTCCGGGTCCGGGACGGCCGGGGACGCGTGCGGAGGGGCCGCGGGCGGTCCGGTCGGCGGGGGCTAGAGGCTCGGGTCGATGCCGTGGCTGGGGAAGACGGCGGTGCGGGTGGCGTGGATCGCGCGGTCCACCGCGTCGCCGGGGTCGTAGCCGTCCACGAAGGGCGCGAACGAGACCTCTCGGCCGTCGGTCATGTAGAGGGGCGCCAGTTCTCCGGTGCGCTCCCGCACGAAGTCGCGCCACTTCTGCGGGGTCTCGGTGTCCGGGTCGATCGGGTGGCCCGCGGCCTCGGCGAGCAGGTGGGTCCAGGCCCGCGGGACCACGTGCACCAGCCCGTAGCCGCCGCCGCCGAAGAGCAGCCACCGGCCGCCCGCCGTCTTCTGCGCGAGCTTGTGCAGCTCGGAGTAGGCGCGCCGCTGGCCGTCCACGCTGAGGGTGAGGTTGGCGAGCGGATCGAGGGCGTGGGTGTCGCAGCCCTGCTGGGTCACGAGGATCTCCGGCTGGAACTCGTGCAGCAGCGGAGGGACGACGGCGTCGAAGGCGCGGTGCCAGCCGGTGTCCCCGGTGCCCGCCGGGAGGGCGACGTTGACCGCGTACCCCTCCGCGTCCGGGCCTCCGGTCTCGGACGCCTGCCCGGTGCCGGGGAACAGGGTCACCGGCGACTCGTGCAGGCTGATGGTGAGCACGCGGGGATCGTTGTAGAACGCGTTCTGCACGCCGTCGCCGTGGTGGACGTCCACGTCCACGTACGCGATCCGCTTGGCGCCCTGTTCCAGCAGCCAGCTGATGGCGATCGCGGGGTCGTTGTAGACGCAGAAGCCCCACGCGTGGTTGCGCATCGCGTGGTGCAGGCCGCCCGCGATGTTCGCGGCGTGCGCGGTCTCCCCCGTCCACACCGCTCTCGCGGCGGCGACGGACGCGCCCGTGATGAGCGCCGCGGCGTCGTGCATGTCGGGGAAGACGGGGTTGTCCGCGGTGCCGAGCAGGTGGGTGTCGTCGGGCGCCAGTGTCCTGCCCGCGCGCTTGACCGCCTCGATGTAGGCGCGGTCGTGCACCAGCGAGAGGAGTTCGTCGGACGCGGGCTCCACGTCCAGGAGGCCGACCCCCGGGGCGTCCAGCACGCCGAGTTCGCGGCTGAGGGCCATCGTCAGCTCGACACGGATCGGCGCCATCGGGTGCTGGGGCCCGAAGTCGTAGGCCGTCAGTCCGTCATCCCATGCCACCCGAAGCGAGCAGGACGTGCGCCCTCCCATGTGGTGACCCCCGTTTCAGGTGTGCGTGCTCCGAAGCACACAGTACGCAAAACCGGGCCCCGATCCGAACCCCGGGTCCCGGGGACGGGCGCCGGACCGGCGGACGGCCCGGGCGGGCGGCGTCCGCCCGCCCGGGGCGGGAGGGGGACGCGGTGCGCACCGGCCCTCCCGCCGCTCCGGCTACTCGGTGATGAAGTAGCAGGACTCGTACAGGTCACCGGCCCCGAAGTCGACGGTGCCGTGCAGCGGCGCGGCGCCGAAGAACCCCTCGTTGGAGGTGAGCAGCACCCGGTACTCGCCGGGTTCGAGTTCGAGGCGCATGACCTCGCCGTTGTCGAAGCACGAGTTGCCGGTCGGGGGCGAGCTGTAGGTCTCGCACTCCTCGCACGCCTCGGTGACGACCTCGTCGTGCACCCGGTCGGGGCCGACGTAGAGGAACCTCATCTCGTAGGGCGTGTTGTTGGTGATCTCCAGGACGGTCATGCCGTTTCCGGAGCCCCCGGTGGGCTCCGGGGCGAAGTCGACCTCGCCGATGGTGGTCAGGGTGTCCATCTCGGCCTCGACGCGCCCGGCGCCGATGTGGACGACCATCCTCTCGACCTCGTCCGCCTCGTGGTCGGGGTACTCGTCGCCGAGCAGGGCGACCATGGTCTCGGCGGGATCGAACCGGCCCTCCTCCACGTGCTCCCAGCCGCAGTTGAACGCGGCGTCCGGACGCTCCTCGGCCAGGCGGTCGGCGATCTCGGGCGCGCCCTCCCAGGACAGGTCGTTGAACAGGTCGATCTGGTCGAAGGCCGCGCACCAGTTCTCGGCCGCGTACTCGGCCGTGCCGGTCCCGTACAGCTCCGCGAGCGCGGCGGGCACGTCCCCCGCGGCCTCGGTGCCCGCGTAGTCCACCGGGATCACGCTGTAGACCTCGTGGGCCTGCCTCATGCTCTCGCGGTACTCCTCGGTGACCTCGCCGTCGAACCCCTCCTCCGCCGTGGCGGCCAGGTCGGCCGCGTAGGAGAAGTGGATGTCCGCGATCTCGCCGTCGGTGTCCTCCCACCGGGACGAACCGTGGGCGAAGTAGGCCGAGTAGGAGTCGAGGGCCTGCCCGAAGTCGCCGGAGGCGACGTCGCCCTGGGCGCGCTCCAGCAGCGCGCACGCCTCCGCGCCCGCGCGGGCCCTGGACATGAGCGACGGGGAGAAGGACAGCTGGAAGAGGTCCTCGACGCTCCCGTAGGCGGCCACGGCCTCCGACGGGCCGCACTCGCCCCGGGCGTGGGCGGCGTCGGCGACGCGCAGCCGCCACTCTCCCGCCTGCCAGACGCCGGCGACGGAGGCCGCCATGACCAGCACGAGGCCGCCCGCGGTGAGGAGCGCCGCCCTGTTCCGCGCGGGCTGCTCGCCACGGGTGAGCGCCCGCTCGTCGCGGGAGCGCCCCGCGAAGAGGCCGTGCACGGCGGCCGCCGCGAACCAGGCGAGCAGGACCGGCGCCCAGACCAGCAGGTTGTCGGCGGCGCCCAGGACCGCGGCGGTGACCAGGAGGCCGGCGGTGACGGCGACCGCCGCGGCGAAGAAGGGCCACTGCCGCAGGTAGGCGTACCCGGCACCGAGGCCGGAGGCGTTGAGCAGGGAGGCCCGCACCGCCGAGGGCGAGGAGAGGACGGGCATGCGGGGAGGCTTCGGGGGAGGCGGGCCGCCGAAACCGCCGGGGGGCATCCCACCGGGGGGCGGTCCACCGGGGGGCGGTCCACCGGGAGGCATCCCGCCGGGAGGAGCGCCAGGGGGAAGGCCTCCGGGCGGAAAGCCGCCCGGGGGCGGTCCGCCGGGGGGCATCCCGCCCGAGTACACGCCCCCGGAAGGGACGCCGCCCGTGGGTGCGCCGCCCTGGGGACGGCCTCCGGGCGGGAATCCGCCCGTGGGCGGGCCTCCCATCGGACCGCGGGGGGCGCCGCCGTGCGGCGGGCCTCCCGAAGGCGGGCCTCCGGGCGGGAATCCGCCCGTGGGCGGGCCTCCCGCCGGACCGCGGGGGGCGCCGCCCTGCGGCGGGCCTCCCGGAGGGGGGCCTCCGCCCGGCGGCTGGGAGGGGTCGGACGGGGGAGGGGGAGATGTCATGGAGGACCCTGGAAGCAGGAGAGGGGGATGGCTCGCGCGGGCGAGACAGAGAGGGGCGTGCGCGCCCCTTCCCCTGCACAGTACACATGGACCACGACGTCCGGATTCGTCAAGAAAGGCCGTTTCCGGCCAACCCCCGATCGCCGACGTCCCCGGCGTCTCCCCCGCGCGGTGCGCTCCCCCGCCCCGCGCGCGGCCGGCGGTCCCGCCCGGCCCGGTCCCGCACCGCCGCGGGTCCCGCGCCGACCTGCGGTGGCGGCCGCCGTCCGGCGCCCCGGGGGGACCGGCGGCGGGCCCGCTCCGGCCCCGTCAGCTTCCGGAGAGCGCGCCGCTCCTGTCCCGGGCCGCCTCGATGGCGTCGGTGAACGCGGTCCGGACGCCGTGCCGCTCCAGCTCGCGCAGCGCGGCGGCCGTGGTGCCGCCCGGGGAGGTCACGGCCTCGCGCAGCACCACCGGGTGCTCCCCCGAACCGTTGAGCATGGCGGCGGCGCCGGTGATGGTCTGCCCGACGAGCTTCTGCGCCGTGACGCGCGGCATCCCCATGGCGACACCGGCCTCGATCATCGTCTCCGCGATGAAGTAGAAGTACGCGGGGCCGCTGCCCGAGATGGCGGTCACCGTGTCCATGTGCTGCTCGCCGACCCGGATCACCTCGCCGACCGTGGCCAGGAGCGCCTCCGCCCGGTCCAGGTGGGCCCCGTCGGTGTGGGCGCCGCCCGCGACGGCGGTCATCCCCTCTCCCATCAGGGCGGGCGTGTTGGGCATGGCGCGGACGACGGGCGTCCCGGCGGGCAGGTGGTTCTCCAGGACGGCGGTGGTGATCCCGGCCGCGACGGAGATGATCAGGCGCTCCGAGCCCAGGTGCGGGGACAGGTCGTCCAGCAGCGCCACCATGTCCTGGGGTTTGAGGGCGAGCAGGAGCGTGTCCGCGCGCTTGGCCGCGTCCGTCGCGGAGACCACCTCGACCCGGTAGCGGCGGCGCAGCTCCTCCGCGTGCTCCTCGCGCGGCTCGGTGACGAGGACGTCCTCCGGCGCGTGGCCCTTGGCCAGCATTCCGGCGAGCAGCGCCTCGCCCATCTTCCCGGCACCGATGATCGCGATCATGAAGAGTCCTCTCTGCGGGTCACGTCCACGCTAGCGGCCCCGCCGGCCCGGGGGGACCCCGCGTCCCGGCCTGTGGACGGCGGACCGCGCAGGCCCCGGACCCGCCGGGGCCGGACCGCGTCAGCTCCCGCCCGGGTCGACCGTGCCCTTGTCGTCGACCGTGCCGCCGCCGTCCACCGAGAAGCGGCGGGGCGGCGCCGACGGCTTCCGGCGCAGGAGGGCGATGCGCTCGCGGCGGTCGTGCGTGCGGCCGGACGCCGAGGAGGTCTGCGCGAAGTGCAGGCGGGTGAAGGCCAGGGCCTCGGCCAGCTCGCGCATGCGCGCCTGGCGGTCGGCGGCCTTGCGGGTGCTGACCTCCAGCACCAGCTGCCCGCCGAAGCCGCGCTCGGCCAGGTACTCCAGGAGTTCGCCGACCGGCTGGGTCCCGCGGCCGGGGATGAGGTGCTCGTCGAGGTTCTGACCGCCGAAGCCGTCCGTCACGTGGACGTGCGAGAGGCGGTCGCCCAGCTGCCTGGCCATCTGCATGGCGTCGGAGCCGGACATGGCGGTGTGCGACAGGTCGAGCGTGACGTCGGGGTAGTCGCGGTCGAGGGGGTTCCAGCTCGGCGCGTAGGGGACGACCTCGCGGTCGCGGACCCGCACGGGGTACATGTTCTCCACCGCGAAGACGACGTCGGTCTCGTCCTGCATACGGGAGATCCCGCTCTCGAACTCGCGCGCGTACTCGCGCTGCCAGCGGAAGGCGGGGTGGACGACGATGGTCTTCGCGCCCAGGGCCTCGGCCATCTCCTTGGAGCGGACGAGCTTCCCCCAGGGCTCCCTGCCCCACACACGCTGGGTGAGGACCAGGCAGGGCGAGTGGACGGCGGTGACGGGCATCTGGTGGTAGTCCGAGAGGCGCCGCAGGAGGTCGATGTCCTGGCTGGCCGGATCGGAGGAGACGAGGACCTCCACCCCGTCGTACCCCAGCTTCGCCGCGATCTCGAAGGCGGCCGGGGTCTTCTCCGGGTAGACCGACGCCGACGACAGGACGACGGGTGCGTCTGGGACCTGGATAGGACTCACGCCCCCAGACTATGCGCTGTCGGGCCCTCCGTGCGTTCCGCCCGGACGAGCGCGGCGCGCCGCGTCCCCCGGGCCTCCCCGCCCCCTCCCGCCCCGTCCCTCCCCCGCACGGCGCCCGGGCGGGGCGGGGCCCGCCGCGACCGGTCCGGGACCGCGGGAACACGGCACGGGGACCGGCGGGGGACCCGCAGGCCGGGTCGGGCCGGATGGCTAGTGTGCGGTGCATGATCCCCAGGGACGCGATCCCCAGCCCCAACATCTGGCGGAACCCGCAGACGTACGAGTTGGAGAACCGGGCGGTGGACCCCGAGGGCGTGATCGGCGCGGCCATGGACCGCGTCCGTCCCATGGACGGGGCCCACGTCCTGGACGTCGGCTGCGGCACCGGCTACCACCTGCCGGGGTTCGCCGCGCGGGCGAGCCGGGTCACCGGCGTGGAACCGCACCCGTCCCTGGCCGGGGCCGCCCGGGCCCGGGTGCGGGGCCTGGACCACGTCCGGGTCCTGGACGGAGTGGCCCAGCGGCTGCCCGTCCCCGACTCCGTCGTCGAGGTCGCGCACGCGCGCTGGGCCTACTTCTTCGGTCCGGGGTGCGAGCCCGGCCTGGCCGAGCTCGACCGCGTGATGCGGCGGGGCGGGGTCGCGTTCGTGATCGACAACGACGCCACGCGCTCCACCTTCGGCTCCTGGTTCCGGCGTTCGCTGCCGTCGTACGACCCGGCCGCCGTGGAACGGTTCTGGGCGGCCCGCGGGTTCACCCGCGAGCCCCTGACGATGCGCTGGTCGTTCACCGACCGCCGCGCCTTCGAGGCGGTGGTGCGGATCGAGTTCCCCTCCGCGCTGGCCGCGGAGATCGTGCGGTCCCATCCCGGGCTGTCGGTGGACTACGCGGTCAACCTGTGGTGGAAGCGGTACTGACCCGGTGGCCGGGTGTGTCCGGGGTCCCGGGTTCACCGCCCGGGACGCTCGCGGCCGCCGTCGGCGCCGCCCGCGGGGACCGTCCCCGTCACAGGCGTACCGCGCCGGCGAGGTTGTAGCGGTTGACGTCCCGCTCGCGGACCTGGTCCCCGGACTTCGGGGCGTCGATCATGCGGCCGCCGCCGAGGTAGATGGCGACGTGGTAGGCGTACCCTCCGCCGTCGGCCCAGTAGAGGATGTCGCCCCTCCTGGCGTCGGAGTAGGAGACCCTGGTCCCCTCCCGCACCTGGTCGTGGGCGATGCGGGGGAGGTCCACCCCGGCCTGCGCGAACGACCACTGGACGAGGCCGGAGCAGTCGAAGGAGTCCGGTCCGGTGCCGCCCCAGCCGTAGGGGGTGCCCTTCTTGGACTCGGCGGCGCTGATGGCCTTCTCGACGGTGGAGGAGGGCAGCGCCGCCTGGTGGACCCTCGTAGGTGCGCCGGCGCCCGGGGCCGCCGGCGCCGGTTGCGCGTGCTGGGCGAGGGCCGGGGCCGCGCCGGAGGACAGGAAGGCCGCGGCGAGCGCGGCGGCCGTGAGCGATCGCGGTCCGCCCCGGCGGGGGCGGGCGGGCGAGGCCTGTCGCCCCGGGTCCGTAGGACGACAGGCCTGCCTTTGCTCGTGCTGTCGCGGTAGTCGCATGACGGTGGTGCTCCACTCGTGTGAGTAGTCACGCCGGGGCGTCCGCGCCGCTGTGACGCGGATCTCTCCGCCTCGACGCACCACCATTCGTCACACAGCCACCCGAAGAAATCACTCTCCGTGGTCCAGTTGGCCGCCAAGGAGGGTAAAGGCTGCTTTACCCGAGGGGATATAACGGTCATTCGACCAGTAAACGGACCCCCTATCCCTGGGTCGGCGACCCTCCGTCACAGAGCCGGGGAGGGCACGCCCACCGCAGCCTGGACGAAGTCCGCCGTCGCCTCCATACCGAGCCGGTTGGGGTGCACCGGGGCCCCGTTCTCCGGGATCAGGCCCTCGACCCAGCGGGTGCCGGAGGGCTTGCACACGTCCCTGCCCCGCTCCAGGACGTCCACGAACACCGCGCCGTTGGCCTCCGACTCCTCCTTGATCACCGCGTTGAGCGACGTCTGCGCCGCGTCGAGGAACGGGACGTCCCCGCGGGCGATGGGCGTGCTCGGCCAGCAGCCCCCGCTCTCCGGCAGGAGCTGGAGGTAGCCCACGCTGAGGACCGTCGCGTCGGGGCTGCGCTCCGCGATGTCGGCGTAGACCTGGGAGATCTCGCCGCGCAGGCCCTCGATCCGGACGTCGAGCTCGTCGCCGTAGTAGTTGGCGCACGGGCTGCCCAGGGGGTTGCCCAGGCTCCGCTTGGCGCACTCGACGAACACGTCGGAGAACCCGAAGTCGTTGCCCGCGATGCCGACCGTGACCAGGTCGGTCTCCGGCCGCAGCGCGTCGAGCTGCGGGAGCGTGTCGGTGAACTGGTTCTCGTAGAAGTGCTCCATCCGCGCGCCGGAGCAGCTGGCGTCGGTCAGCTCGGCGACCCCGATCCGCTCGGCGAGCATCTTGGGGTAGTTGTGGTTCGACTGCATGCAGCCGAGCAGGGGCACGCGGGCCTGGGCCTGCTGCTGGCGGACCAGGGGCCCGGCGACGAAGGAGTCGCCCAGCGCCACGTAGTGCTGGAAGGCGGCCGCCTCGGCCTCCTCCGCGGCGGCGGACGGCGGCGAGACCAGGGACAGGCCCAGGACCGCCGCGGCCGCGGGGACCAGGACTCGGCGGAGCCACCGGTGTCGGGGGGTGGCGGGGTTTGCGTCGTTACGGGGCACGCGGGTTCCTCTCCGGGGAGCGGGGGGCAGGGAGTAGTCGGACCCTTACAGATTCTTTAACACGACCTACCGGAAGTTCCCCATAACCCGTAGGTAACTTTCGTGTGTCGCGGAGAATCCGCTCCGCCCCCGACGGGCCTGTCCCCGGCAGCCGCTAGCGTGGCGACCATGGCAAAGGCAGCGAAGACGACGTTCCGGTGCGCGGAGTGCGGATGGACCACCCTCAAGTGGGTGGGCCGCTGCGGCGAGTGCCAGGCCTGGGGGACGGTCGAGGAGGCCGGGGCCCCCGCCGCGATGTCCGTCGCCGCCGCGCCCGTCACCTCCCGGGCCCGCCCCATCACCGAGATCAGCGTGGAGAGCGCCGAGGCCGTCCCCACCGGGGTCGGCGAGCTCGACCGCGTCCTGGGCGGGGGCGCCGTCCCCGGCGGCGTCGTCCTGCTGGCGGGCGAGCCCGGCGTGGGCAAGTCCACGCTGCTCCTGGAGGTCGCGGCGATGCGGGCCGCGGACGGGCCCGTGCTGTACATCACCGGCGAGGAGTCCGCCGGACAGGTGCGACTGCGCGCCGAGCGCCTCGGGGCCCTGTCGGACAAGCTCTACCTCGCCGCCGAGACCTCCATCGCCTCCCTCGTCAGCCACGTGGACCAGGTCGGCCCCCGGCTGCTGATCGTGGACTCGGTGCAGACCATGGTCTCCCCCGACGCCACCGGCGTTCCCGGCGGTGTCACGCAGATCCGCCAGGTGACCGGCGCGCTGATCCAGATCGCCAAGGAGCGCGGGATCGCCACCATCCTGGTCGGCCACGTGACCAAGGACGGCTCGATCGCGGGCCCCCGCATGCTGGAGCACCTGGTCGACGTGGTGCTGCACTTCGAGGGCGAGCGCCACTCCCAGCTGAGGCTGCTGCGCGCGATCAAGAACCGGTACGGCCCCACGGACGAGATCGGCTGCTTCGAGCTCACCGAGAGCGGCATCGTCGGCCTGCCGGACCCCAGCGGCCTGTTCCTCACCGAGCGCACCGACCCCGTGCCCGGCACCTGCGTCACCGTCGCGATGGAGGGCCGGCGCCCCCTGATCACCGAGGTCCAGGCGCTGGTCGCGCCCACGCCCCTGCCGGCCCCGCGCCGCGCCACCTCGGGCCTGGACACCTCCCGGGTCAACATGATCCTGGCGGTGCTGGAGAAGCGCACGGGCATGCGGCTGGCCAACATGGACGTGTACGCCTCGACGGTCGGCGGCGTGAAGCTCACCGAGCCCGCGGTGGACCTGGCGCTCGCCATGGCGGCGGCCAGCTCCAGCAACGACGTCGCCCTCCCCGTCGGGTTCATCGCGATCGGCGAGGTCGGCCTCGCGGGCGACGTGCGCACCGTCTCGGGCGTCCGCCGCAGGGTCGCGGAGGCGCAGCGGCTCGGGTTCACCGAGGCCATCGTGCCCAAGCACTTCGGCGACCCGATCCCGGGCATCCGCACCCAGGAGGTCGAGGAGCTGAGCGAGGCGCTCCTGCGCGTCGCCAGGCGCTCGCGCCGGCCCAGGAAGTCCCAGGACGACGACTGAGGCCGGCGGGCCGGGCCCCTGCCCCGCCCGCCGGCCCCGGGGCGGTCCCGGACCGTGGTCCGCGGGCCGTCCGGGGCCACGGCTCCGGGACCGCCGGAAGCGCCCGGGGAGCGCGTCTAGAAGTCGAAGAGGACGCCCTTCTGGCTCACGAGGAGGCAGGAGTTCGAGAACTCCTCCTCGTACCTCTCGGCGCCCTCGGCGACGGCCACGACGGGCTGGTGGATCATCGTGCACATGCCGCCCTCCCCCTTGGCCCGGGCGATCGATCCGGCCCCGTCGACGGCCGCGCAGGCCCGCTCCGCCTCGGGGTGGTCCCCGCCGGTCGGCCGGCACTCCAGGGTGACCTGCCGCACCTCTCCCGTGGACGGCGTCCGGATGCTCAGTGTGTGGCTGGTGGTCACGGTGCGCTCCGCCTGTGCGGGCACGGCGAAGGCGAGGGACAGGACGGCGGTGGCCGCGAGGGCCAGGGCGGTGCGGTGCACGACTGCTCCCGGTGTGCGAACGATCAGGACACCACGCATAGTAACCATTCGATCACCGGAATCGGCCGACTTTACCGAAACACGGGCGACTTCTTCCCCTCCGGGATCGTCCTGGAATCGCCGGACCGGGCCCGGGGCGGCCCCGGTCCGGCGCGACCCCGGTCCGGGGCGGCCTCAGGAGAACAGCGGGAGCAGGGACTCCAGCCAGCGGTCGGCGATCCTGCGGTCGCCGCTGCCCGAGGGGTGCACCCCGTCGTAGGTGTCGGTGCCGGTGTCGAACCCGGTCCACTGGTCCACCACGGTCACCGGCGACTCCGCCGTGCTCTCCCCGGCCGCCCACGCCGGGATGGCCGCGTTGAGGTCCTCGACGCCCCGCCCGCACCCGGCGCAGCTGCGGGCGGGGTCCATCGGGATGATCTGGGCGACCAGGACGCGCATGCGGGGGTTCTGGTCCCGCATCTGCGCGACGAGCACGCTGTAGGCGTCCAGGACCGTCTCCGCGGGGACGCCGCTCCACACGTCGTTGGTGCCGAAGTGCATCAGCACCACGTCGGGCTCCGTCCGCGCGAGCCAGTCCACGAGGAGGCCGCGGTCCGCGACGTCGGTGACAAGGAAGCCGCCGTGGCCCTCGTTGTCGCCGTCGTACTCGAAACCGCAGCCGTCGCCCGGCCGGGTTCCCACGAAGTCGGCGTCCGTGTGCCCGGCCTCCACCAGGTCGACCCAGAGCAGGGCCCGCCAGCATCCGGGCGAGCCCGTGATCGAGTCGCCCAGCGGCATGATCCGCACCGTGTCCTCCTCCGTTCGCGCCGCCGCGGCGGGGGCGAGGGCACCCGCGACGAGTGCCAGGGTGAGCCCGAGGCCCGCGCCGATGCGCCGGGCGGCCCGGGAGAGTCGTTGGTCCATGCGGAAACTCCTTGCTCTGTGCGGGTCCCCGGGAAGAGCGTCTTGGGAGCGCTCCCAACCGCAGGCAGAGTACCCCCGCCGCGTCCGCACGGGAAGGGGGGCTCCCGGAACGGGCAGGTCTTCGCGCGGCCGCACGGGCGCCCCTCCGGGCCGGAGGGGCGGGGCCCGTCCCGCCCAGCGGGACCGGAAGCGCGCCGCGCCCCGGGGTCCGGGTGGCAGTGCCGCCACCCGGACCCCGGGGCGCGATCCCGACGGGCCGCGTCGTCCGCGGCGCCGCCAGGGCTCAGGACCTGAGCTGGAACGCCAGCTGGGGCTGGTCCCCCGCGTAGTCGCCGTGCAGGTTGGCCCGGTACCAGCCCGCCTGGGCGCTGGAGGTGGTCTCGCGGCAGTCCTCGAAGGAGCGGTTGCGCTCCCAGTCGACCGTGAACTCGTGCGGCACGCCCCGGCTGAGCTGGCGCTCCTCGGCGCCGCCGTCCTTGAGGCAGTCCGCGGTGGAGTAGATCCTGTCGTCACCGGAGTGGATGCGCACCTCCAGGGCGGCGCCCCCCACGTCCACGGTGCAGGTCTGCTCCGCCGTGTTGACCACGGTGATCCTGAAGCCCGGCGCGTTCCCGGAGCCGTAGACCTCCTGGTCCCCCTCCAGCTCGAACGTCACCACGACGTCCTCCGGGCGGCAGAGGTCCTCGGCGCGCTCGGGCGCGGCGACCTCGCCGGCGCCGCCCTCCCCGCCGCCGGCGCCCTCGGACGCCCCGTCGCCGGGTGAGGGGGAGGCGCTCTCCCCGGCCCCTTCCGACGCCCCGGCCGTGGGTTCCGGGCTCTCGTCCGCGGAGGGGTCCCCGGATGGGACACTGGGAGAGGGCGACGCGTCCATACCGGCCTCGGACCGGGTCGGTTCACCGGTCTCGTCGTCCGAGGGTTGACAGGCGAACGCGATCAGCGCGACCACCAGCATGACCCCGATCAGGACGAAGGCACGCCGCTTCCAGTAGGTCTCGCGGCTGACGGCTCCTGGATGTCCGGTACTTGACGCCATGGCCCGTAGTATTGCGGTTTTGCGTGCCACCCACCTACTCAACCCGCCGATTCCCTTTAAAGATGAGCGATAACCCTTACAGCACCGCCGTTCTGGCGTGGTACGAGTCGAACGCGCGCGACCTTCCCTGGCGCGCGCCCGACGCCACCCCCTGGTCGATCCTGGTCAGCGAGATCATGCTCCAGCAGACCCCCGTCGTGCGGGTCCTGCCCGCCTGGCGCGCCTGGATGGAGCGCTGGCCCACCCCCGCCCATCTGGCCGGGGAGGCGTCGGGCGAGGCAGTGCGCATGTGGAACCGGCTCGGCTACCCGCGCCGCGCCCTGCGCCTGCACGCCTGTGCCGTGGCGATCACCGAGGAGCACGGCGGCCGGGTCCCGGACGACCACGCCACGCTGCTCTCCCTCCCGGGGATCGGCGCCTACACCGCCGCGGCCGTGGCGAGCTTCGCCTACGGGCAGAGGCACGCCATTCTGGACACGAACGTCCGCCGCGTCCTGGCCAGGGCCGAAACAGGAGTCCAGTACCCTCCGAAAACCCAGACCAAGGCGGAGACGGCACTCGCGGAGGCGCTGCTGCCGCCCACCGCCCCCGTCGCCGCGCGCTGGGGGGTCGCCGTGATGGAGCTCGGCGCCCTGGTGTGCACCGCCCGCACGCCCGCCTGCGCCTCCTGCCCCATCGCCGGGCAGTGCGCGTGGAGGCTCGCGGGCAAGCCGGCCTACGACGGGCCGCCCCGGCGGGGCCAGACCTACGAGGGCACCGACCGCCAGGTGCGCGGCCGCCTGCTCGCCGTGCTGCGCGACTCCGCGCACCCGGTGGCCAAGGACGCCCTGGACGCCGTCTGGGACGACCGCGTGCAGCGTGAGCGCGCCCTGGACGCCCTGGTGTCCGACGGCCTGGTGGACCCGCTCGACGACGGCCGGTACGCCCTGCCCTCCTGATCCGGCCCCTTCCGGCGCCGGGTCAGTCGTCCATGCGGGCGCTCGTGCCGCCGCCCGCGTCGAACTCCGCCTCGGTCCCGGCGAAGCCGCCGCTGCACGGCGCCCCCGGCTCCGGGGTGTTCTCGCCCTGGACGTACTGCACCAGGTACTCGGTGAGGCGCGGGTCCTCCGCGCCCTCCAGCAGGATCTGCGACCCCCAGGCCGACGCCACCACGGGCGCGGGCAGCCCCTCGACGGGGCTGATCACCAGGTAGTCGCCCGGCGAGTAGAGGCCGGCGAGCGCCTCGACCTGGCCGGCGTCCAGGCCGGGGTCGTAGGCGATCCACACGGCCCCGTGCTCCAGGGAGTGCACGGCGTACTCGGTGCGCAGCGGCTCCCCGTAGACGCCGCAGTCCTGCCAGACGGGGTAGTGCTCCCCGCCCACGGGCGGGAACACGTCGTACTCGACGGTCTCGCCCTCCTCGACGTGGTCGGCGGACAGGCCCTCGTAGTGCTGGACCGCCTCCAGCCCCGCCCCGGCCGAGGCGCCGGCGTCCCCGCCGCCGGGGCGCGTCACCACGTAGAGGACGCCGCCGCCCGCGACGAGGAGCACGACGAGGACCACCGCTCCGATGATCAGGGCGAGCCCGGCGCCGCGGCCGCCCCCCGCCTGCTGCGGCGGCGGGTACGGCCCCTGCGGCCCGTAGTGCCCCTGGGGCCCGTGGGAGCCCGGTCCCTGGGGTCCGGGAGGGCCCGGCGGGGGATACCCGCCGCCGGGAGGCATCCCGCCCGGCGGCACCGCGCCGTGGGGCGGCTGCCCCGGCGGGCCGCCGGGCGGGGGACCTCCGGGGGCGCCGGGCGGGGGGCCACCGGGGGCGCCGGGCTGTGCGGACGGGGGCTGCTGCGGCTGCTGTCCATGGGGCGGCCACGGACCGTGCTGCCGGGGTTCTGGATGGGTCACGAACGCACACTAACGGCCGAACGCCGAAGGGGGCACCCCCGAAGGGGTGCCCCCGTGACGGACGGCGTCCGGTTCAGCCGTGTCAGTCGCTCTTGCCCGCGGCCGACTCCTCGACCTCCGGGGTGTCCGGGACCGCGGCCGGCTTCGGCACGCCCTTGAACGTGAACTTGGCGTCCGTGCCCTCGCCCTCGGCGTCGATCACGACGATCTGACCCGCCTTGAGGTCGCCGTACAGGATCTTCTCGGACAGCTGGTCCTCGATCTCCCGCTGGATCGTCCTGCGCAGCGGGCGGGCGCCCAGCACGGGGTCGAAGCCGCGCTCGGACAGGATCTGCTTCGCCTTCGGGCGCAGCTCGATCCCCATGTCCCGCTCCTTGAGGCGGCCGTCCAGGCTCGTGATCATGAGGTCCACGATCTGGAAGATCTCCGCCTCCGTCAGCTGGTGGAAGACGATGATGTCGTCCACGCGGTTGAGGAACTCGGGACGGAAGTTGGTCTTGAGCTCCTCGCTGACCTTCGCCTTCATCCGCTCGTAGTTGGTCTGGGCGTTGTCCTCCTTGGCGAAGCCCATGGCCTGGCCCTTGGAGATGTCCCGCGTGCCCAGGTTGGTGGTCATGATGATGACCGTGTTCTTGAAGTCGACGTTGCGACCCTGGGCGTCGGTGAGACGGCCCTCCTCCAACACCTGCAGCAGGGAGTTGAAGATGTCGTTGTGGGCCTTCTCGATCTCGTCGAACAGGACCACGGAGAACGGCTTGCGGCGCACCTTCTCGGTGAGCTGGCCGCCCTCCTCGTAGCCGACGTAGCCGGGAGGCGAGCCGAACAGCCGGGAGACCGTGTGCTTCTCCATGAACTCGGACATGTCCAGCTGGATCAGCGCGTCCTCGTCCCCGAACAGGAACTCGGCCAGGGTCTTGGACAGCTCGGTCTTACCGACACCGGACGGGCCGGCGAAGATGAACGAGCCACCCGGGCGCTTGGGGTCCTTCAGACCGGCGCGGGTACGGCGGATCGCCTGCGAGAGCGCCTTGATGGCGTCCTCCTGGCCGATGACCCGGCGGTGCAGCTCGTCCTCCATGCGCAGCAGCCGAGAGCTCTCCTCCTCGGTGAGCTTGAAGACCGGGATGCCGGTGGACGCGGCCAGGACCTCGGCGATGAGCTCCTCGTCGACCTCGGCCACGACGTCCATGTCGCCGGCCTTCCACTCCTTCTCCCGCTGCGCCTTCTTGTTGAGGAGCTGCTTCTCGTCGTCGCGCAGGGACGCGGCCTTCTCGAAGTCCTGCGCGTCGATCGCGGACTCCTTGTCCCGGCGCACGCCCGCGATCTTCTCGTCGAACTCGCGCAGGTCCGGCGGAGCGGTCATCCGGCGGATGCGCATCCGCGAACCGGCCTCGTCGATGAGGTCGATCGCCTTGTCCGGCAGGAAGCGGTCGCTGATGTAGCGGTCGGCCAGCTGGGCCGCCGCCACCAGGGCGCTGTCGGTGATGGAGACCCGGTGGTGCGCCTCGTACCGGTCGCGCAGGCCCTTGAGGATCTCGATGGCGTGCTTGATGGTGGGCTCGTCCACCTGGATGGGCTGGAAGCGCCGCTCCAGGGCGGCGTCCTTCTCCAGGTACTTGCGGTACTCGTCCAGGGTGGTGGCGCCGATGGTCTGGAGCTCGCCCCGGGCCAGCATGGGCTTGAGGATGGAGGCGGCGTCTATGGCCCCCTCGGCCGCTCCCGCTCCGACCAGCGTGTGCAGCTCGTCGATGAACAGGATGATGTCGCCGCGGGTCCGGATCTCCTTGAGCACCTTCTTGAGGCGCTCCTCGAAGTCACCGCGGTAGCGGCTTCCGGCGACCAGCGCGCCCAGGTCCAGCGTGTACAGCTGCTTGTCCTTGAGCGTCTCGGGGATCTCACCCTTGACGATCTTCTGGGCCAGGCCCTCTACCACGGCGGTCTTGCCGACGCCGGGCTCACCGATGAGGACCGGGTTGTTCTTGGTCCGCCTCGAGAGCACCTGCATGACGCGCTCGATCTCCTTGTCCCGGCCGATGACCGGGTCGAGCTTGCTCTCCCGGGCGGCCTGGGTCAGGTTGCGGCCGAACTGGTCCAGCACCAGGGAGGTGGAGGGGGTGGACTCCGAGGAGCCCGCGGTGGCCTGCGGCTCCTTGCCCTGGTAGCCGTGCAGCAGCTGGATGACCTGCTGGCGGACCCGGTTCAGGTCCGCGCCGAGCTTGACCAGGACCTGGGCGGCGACGCCCTCGCCCTCGCGGATCAGGCCCAGCAGTATGTGCTCGGTACCGATGTAGTTGTGGCCGAGCTGGAGCGCCTCGCGCAGCGACAGCTCAAGGACCTTCTTGGCGCGCGGGGTGAAGGGGATGTGCCCCGACGGCGCCTGCTGGCCCTGGCCGATGATCTCCTCAACCTGCTGCCGAACCGCTTCGAGGCTGATACCGAGGCTCTCCAGAGCCTTGGCGGCGACGCCCTCACCCTCGTGGATGAGGCCGAGCAGGATGTGCTCCGTACCGATGTAGTTGTGGTTGAGCATCCTGGCCTCTTCCTGGGCCAGAACCACCACTCGCCGTGCGCGGTCGGTAAACCTCTCGAACATGTCTCGTCGCTCCTCTACAGAGCGGTCAGGCAGGGACGGTCTCGCCGACCCAACTCTTCCGCATATCGGCCCCACAGGGATAACCGCCCAGGGGAGCACTGTCGCACCCGCCGGTCGACAGGCTGCCGACCGGGCGAACATCTCCGCATGGCCGGCCTCCCAGCCGTCCGTGCCAGAGACTTTCCCCGACGATAGGGCGTTCACCCAACATCCAACTACCAATTGAGGCGTCAGATTTCCCTGTACGCCGAAGGCGAACGGCCCGGACACTCCCATCCATCACGGGAGTCCCCGGACCGCACGTGTACAAGCCCGATAATCGGCTCTGAGCGAACAAGCCGAACCGCGTGTTGTTCTTCGGGCCGGATCAGGCGGCCCCGAAAGCGGGAAATGCGCCTCGGTCCCGGTGGGCCGCGGTACGGCCCCGCCGGGTCGCGGCGGAACGGCCCCGGGCCCTGCGGCCGTGCGGCCGCAGGGCCGGAAGTCGAGAGCCTCCACGAGAACGGGGAGCGCTGTGGCGCCCCGGTCGTCGGCGCGTCCGCGCACACCGCGGCGAGCGGCGGGGCCCCGTCCGAGCCGCGTCACGGAGACGGGGGCCGGAAGGCCCGGGGCCGCACTGCGCCCGCGGTCCGGATCCGGCGGCACCGGCTCGGCGCCGTCGGCCGGGGATCCGGTGCCCGTCGTATCCCCTTGTCCCCTGCATCCCCATGGCGCGGGACCCCGTGTCACAGGATCCCCCGCGTGGCGGGTCCACCGGTGTCAGGCGGTGCCGGATGAGGGAGTCGGGTGCTCCTGGTGGGCACCGGTCGAAATTCGATCAAGCCCTGACAACATTTCGGCGAACCGAAGGCGGTCGCGGGACCTAGCCCTTGATGGCCTCATATTCGGCGACGATGGCGGCGGGGATCCGGCCGCGCTCATTGACGGGCTTGCCGGCAGCCTTCGCCCACGCGCGAATCTCGGCGCTGCGCTCGCGGCTGGGCGCATTACGGCTGCCCCGGCGGGCGGTGGCGCGGTTCGCCTTGGACGGAGCCTTGCGGGAGGCTTCGACGAACGGGTTAAGGGCCTCGCGAAGCTTGGCGGCATTACCCGCACTGAGGTCGATTTCGTACGTCGATCCGTCCAGACCGAACGTCACCGTCTCCTCGGCCTCGCCGCCGTCGAGGTCGTCGACCAGGAAAACCTGGACCTTCTGTGCCATGGAATCAAACCTTTCAGAAGAGCGGTGTCTGCACACCTGAATATAAAGCTATCCCGCGCGAACGCGGAAGACAATTCCCGGCGTGCCAGAAATCGTCTGGGACCGACCGTGGTTTCGGGGGTCGCCGGAGCAGCGCGGGTGCGGCGAGTTGGCCCGCGCACGCGGTGGGACCGAGGCCCGGCCCCCGGGCTTCACGCAACCGGTCAAGTACCGTATCAACGACCGTCGGATTCGGCGCGTTCCCCACCCTGGACAATCGGCGTCTCGTTCGTCGCCCCGGTCTCGCGGACCTCGGCAGCGCCCTTGTGGTCGGTCGCGTCCTGGGCCGCCCCGTCATTGCTGACCAGGCTTCCGTCCATCCGCCGCGGCGCCATCTCCTTGCGCAGCAGCTTGATGACGAAGGCACAGAAGACGGTACCGACAACCACAGGGGGGATGAGCGCCGACAATACGTCGATCAGTCCAGGGGGAACCACCGACGACAAAAAGTCACCCATCGAAGCGCTCCACCCTTCCTGGTTGTTACTTATTGCAGCAAATACCCGACTCAGTGTCGGGCCACTCCGGGGGGATGGCGCGCCGGACGACCTGGCAAACGCATACCCGACATCATAGACATCGTTTGCCCCCGGTTTGACACCGGACGTACCCGAGCGGCCTCCCGCAAACCCCGTGGGCGCCAATGTCCGGTCGTGGGTTCGGGCCCTCGTGCGGGCGCGGCCGGAACACGGGGTCTTGCGGGGTCAAATCACAACCCTTCGTCACCGCCCCGCCGAACTCGATCATGAGGACGGCCGGCCGGACGCAGGTACACATTACCTGCCCTGTTCCACCTCCATACCCCCCGGTGTGCATAAGCCGCCCCGAGTCCGGACGCCGGAGCGGCACGGGCGGGGCCCCGTAAGGGGAACTCCGTACCAAGCACACCGGAAATCCTTTAGGCGCGGGCCGGGCGGGCCGCGTCGTCGAGGCGCACAAGCATCCGGGTGTTCCCGAGGGTGTTGGGCTTAACCCGCTCCAAGTCGAGGAATTCGGCAACTCCCTCGTCATAGGAACGCAGGAGTTCCTCGTACACACGGGACGAGACAGGGGTCCCCTGGATCGGGGCAAAGCCGTGTTTGGAGAAGAAACCGGTCTCGAATGTCAGACAGAACACACGTTGCACACCCAACTCACGGGCCGTGGCGAGAAGTTCGGTCACGATTCGGTGTCCCACGCCGAAACCGCGCAGGGAGGGGTCGACCGCGACGGTCCGCACCTCGGCCAGGTCCTCCCAGAGCACGTGAAGGGCTCCACAGCCCACCAGGCGGTGCTCGACCTCCGCCTCTGGGACCACACCGGGGGAGGATTCCGGCCCGGCGGGCGACATGTCCGGAACCACCTCCGCCTCGGCGACCCAGAACTCCTGGACGTCCTCGTAGAGGTTGACGGTGCTCTTGGACAGCACCCGCCGGTCGACGGTGTAGGTGTCGACGAGGCGGCGGATGGCTGCGACGTCGCGCGTCCTGGCGCGACGCACGTGAACATGGCGAACGGGCATAGCCGGACCAGACTATGCCCACGCGGGGAAGAACTCCTACCCGAGACCCGCGACCACACCAAGAGCACCCCCCGGAGCACGGCCGCGCGGGCGGGGGGCGGAGAAGAACTCCTACCCGAGGCCCGCGACCACACCAAGAGCACCCCACCGGAGCACGGCCGCGCGGGCCGGGGCGGGGAAGAACTCCTACCCGAGACCCGCGACCACACCAAGAGCACCCCCCGGAGCACGGCCGCGCGGGCCGGGGCGGCCGGCGCCCGGCCGGACACACGAGATCGGGGGCACCGCGGCACCGCCGGCCGGAGAGTCTCCTCCCGGCCCTCGCGGTGCGCGTGCGCCCCCTGGGTCGGTCATTCCCGTGTGCGGTTCCGGCTCCAGCCGGGGGTTCGGCTCAGATGAGCTGCCGCCGCGCGGCCCAGACGACCGCTTCGATGGGTGTGTTCACGCCGAGTACGTCGCAGATGTTGCGGATACGCCGGCGCAGGGTCCTCGCGCTGAGCTCCAGGTGCCGGGCCGCGACCTCGGTGGTCACGCCGGTGGCGATCTCTGCGAGCAGTTCGAGCTCCTCGTGGCTCAGTTCCACCGGCGCGTACGGGCTGCTGACAGCCGTGTCGCGCGGGCGGGCCTGAAGGGGAACCACGCTCTCCCGGTGCTCCCTCGGCTGGAGAGCGCCATGGTCCTCAACGGTACGTCGTACGAGTGTGGCCTGTTCCACTCCGTCCTCCCTCATCATGTGAGTGCGGAACATCAACTCGTCACCTGATGGACGCGAGTGCGCCGACCGGGGGTCGCCCCGTCGGAGCGGACGGAGACTCCGCGGGCCTCGAAATCCCCGGCGGACCCCTCTGGCACAGGGGTCGGGGGAGTTCCGGGCGCACGGGTCGCAGGCTGGCCGGCTCGCTGGGGTCTGGGACGGACAGACCACACCGAGGGCGCGCATGCGCGCGCGAATTCGGACCGCATCGGCGGTCCCGTTTCGCGCTCACCGTCGTTCTCGATCCACTTCGGCAAACTCACGGGCCTCGGCCCGCCCTCAGCACGCTAGGCCGCAGAGATGATACCGTCAAGACCCGATAAATCACCATGTGTAGTTATGCAATATCCTTCTGTGACAAGGCAAGGGGAAAGAAAAATCCCCGAGGGCATTGACCTGCGTAAACAATCTTTACCGGAGAGTGGCTGCTTATAGCACTCCGGCCCCTGGAAAAACTCTCGCCTATCCCCGCGGCCATCACGGTCTGACCGCGGGTTCGCCTTCTATGTCCGGTCGGTGAGTCATGTCCCTTGTTCCGGGGCCGGGACCGGGACATGCGGAAGGGGCCGGCGCACCCCTGGTGCGACGACCCCGGTCCCCGATTTCGGCCACTCGGCGCGACCCTTATCGGCCATTCCCGCACGGACGCGCCGCACACGCGCGCGTCCCGGCGCTCCCGCGTCGCACGGCCCCTCCGGGCCCCGGCGGCGCGGGGCCGGACGCCCCCGGTCAGTCCCCCGAGGGCTTCACGATCGGGAAGAGCACGGTCTCGCGGATGTTCTTGCCGGTGAAGGCCATGAGCAGGCGGTCGATGCCGACCCCCACGCCTCCGGTGGGCGGCATACCGTACTCCAGCGCCCGCAGGAAGTCCTCGTCCAGCTGCATCGCCTCGGGATCCCCCTCGGCCGCCATCAGGGACTGCCGGGTGAGCCTCTCCCGCTGCTCGACCGGATCGACCAGCTCGGAGTAGCCAGTGCCCAGCTCCATGCCGAACCCGATCAGGTCCCACTTCTCGGTGAGCAGCGGGTCCTCGCGGTGCTGGCGCGTGAGCGGGCTGGTCTCGACTGGGAAGTCGCGCACGAACGTCGGCTGGAGGAGCGTGTGCTCGACCAGTTCCTCGAAGACGTGCTCGACGAGCTTGCCCTGACCCCAGTCGGAGCTGAACTCGACGCCCTTGGCCCCGGCCAGACGGCGGACCTCCTCGACGGGGGTACGCGGGTCGACCTCCGCGCCGAGGGCCTCGGAGACGGCCCCGTACAGGGTGATCTGCGGCCACTCGCCGCCGAGGTCGTACGCCTCGCCGTCACGCTCGACCACGGTCGTGCCGAACACCGCGCGCGCCGCGTCCTGGACGAGCTCCCGGGTGATGTCCGCCATGACGTTGTAGTCGGCGTACGCCTGGTAGAACTCCAGCATCGTGAACTCGGGGTTGTGCGTGGAGTCCGCGCCCTCGTTCCTGAAGTTGCGGTTGACCTCGAAGACCTTCTCCAGGCCGCCCACGACCAGCCGCTTGAGCGACAGCTCGGGCGCGATGCGCAGGTACAGGTCCATGTCGTAGGCGTTGATGTGCGTGGTGAACGGCCGCGCGGTGGCGCCGCCGTGCACGCGCATCAGCATCGGGGTCTCGACCTCGATGAAGTCGCGCCGGCTCAGGCCCTCCCTGATCGCCCGGATGGCGGCCGAGCGGCGGCGCACCATCAGCTGGGAGTCGGGGTTGACGATGAGGTCGACGTACCGCTGCCGCACACGTGCCTCGGGGTCGGTCAGGCCCTTGTGCTTCTCCGGGAGCGGGCGCAGGCACTTGGCCGTCAGCGTCCAGGAGTTCACGAGGACGGACAGCTCGCCACGGCGGGAGGTGATGACCTCGCCCTCCACGCCGACGTGGTCGCCCAGGTCGACGTCGGCCTTCCAGGCGTCCAGCCGCTCCTGGCCGACCTGGTCCAGGGACAGCATGATCTGGACGTCGCCGGTCTCGTCGCGCAGCGTCGCGAAGCAGAGCTTGCCGCCGGTGCGGTAGAGCATCACGCGACCGGCGATGGAGACGCCGACGCCCGTGCGGGTGTCCGGCTCCAGTCCCTGGTGTTTGTCGCGCACGGCACCGATCGACGTGGAGCGCGGGAAGGTCACGGGGAAGGGATCGATCCCCTCCTCCCGGAGACGGTCCAGCTTCTGGCGCCGGACCCGCATCTGTTCGGGCAGGTCGTCGTAGGTGTCGTCGTGCGTGTCAGTCACGCGCACGATCCTACCGGCGGTCCGCGCCCCGGCCGACCGCCCGGACCCCGCCCGGCCGGGGGTCCCGGGATCGTGCCACGCGGATCCGGGAGGTGGGACGGGCGTGCCCGGATCACTAGTATTGCGCTGCCTTGACCCGCACCCCCACCACCGGAGCAGGATCTACCGAGAGTCGAACAATGAGCGTTGAGGGAAGCACGAAGGCCGTCGTCACGGCACTGGTTGCGAATCTGGGGATCGCCGTCACGAAGTTCGTGGCCTATGTACTGACGGGCTCGTCCTCCATGCTGGCCGAGTCCATCCACTCGGTCGCCGACTCCAGCAACCAGGCGCTGCTGCTCATCGGAGGCAAGCGCGCCCGGCGGGGCGCCACCGAGGAGCACCCCTTCGGCTACGGGCGCGAACGCTACATCTACGCGTTCGTGGTCGCGATCGTGCTGTTCAGCGTGGGCGGCCTGTTCGCGCTCTACGAGGCCTGGCACAAGATCTCCCACCCCGAGCCCATCACCGAGTGGCAGTGGGTGCCCGTCGCGGTCCTGGTGGTCGCGATCGGGCTGGAGTCGATGGCGATGAGGACGGCCGTCAAGGAGTCCAACGCCGTGCGCGGCAAGGCGAGCTGGGTCGAGTTCGTCCGCCGGGCGAAGGCCCCCGAGCTGCCCGTGATCCTGCTGGAGGACGCCGGCGCCCTGCTCGGCCTGGTGTTCGCGCTGCTCGGCGTCAGCCTGACCCTGATCACCGGCAACGGCCTGTGGGACGGCCTGGGCACCGCCGCCATCGGCATCCTCCTCGTGGTCATCGCCGTCGTGCTGGCCGCCGAGGTGAAGAGCCTGCTGGTCGGCGAGTCCGCCACGAGCGAGAACGTCCAGGCGATCCGGAGGGCCATCGAGTCGGTCGAGGACGTCGACCGCCTCATCCACATGCGCACCCTGCACGTGGGCCCCGAGGAGCTCCTGGTGGCCGCCAAGGTCGCGGTGGACGCCGAGGACGACGCCGGCCGGGTGACCAGGGCGATCAACGAGGCGGAGGAGCGCATCCGCGCGTCCGTGCCCATCGCCACGCTGATCTACATCGAGCCCGACCTGTTCCGCACTGCGCCGGGGTCCCCCGCCTCGCCCGGGGCCGGGACCTCCGCGTGAGCCGGGGCCGGTGCGGCCCCCGCGCCGCACCGGCCCCGGTCCGGGGCGGGGGCGTGCGCCCCCGCCCCGCGCCCGGGCTCAGCCCGTGTTGCGCTCGAAGACCAGGCGCAGCCCGATCAGGGTGAGCCACGGCTCGTGCAGGTCCACGGTCTCGCACTCGCCGATGACCGTGGACGCGAGCCCTCCGGTGGCCACGACGGTCACGTCGTCCGGGGAGTCGGTGAGCTCGGCGACCATCCGGTCGACGATCCCGTCCACCTGGCCCGCGAACCCGAACACGATGCCCGAGCGCAGCGCCTCCGTGGTGTTCTTGGCGATGGCCGAACGCGGCTTGACGATCTCCACCATGTGCAGCTGGGCGCCGCGCCGGGACAGGGCGTCCACGGAGATGTCGATGCCGGGGGCGATCGCGCCGCCCACGTACTCGCCCTTGACGCTCACCGCGTCGAAGGTCGTCGCGGTCCCGAAGTCCACGACCACGGCCGGACCGCCGTAGAGGTGGTTGGCGGCGAGGGCGTTGATGATCCGGTCGCTCCCCACCTCCTTGGGGTTGTCCATCCGGATCGGCACCCCGGTCTTGACCCCGGGTTCGACGATGACGGCGGGGACGTCGCCGAAGTGGCGGCGGAACATGTCGCGCATCTCGTGCTGTACCGACGGCACCGAGCAGCACAGGGCGATCCCGTCGATGTCCTCCGGGCCGCCGAGGGTGCTCGCGTCGAGGAGCCCGCGCAGCACCACCGACCACTCGTCGGCGGTGCGCCGGGTGTCGGTCCCCACTCTCCAGTGTTCGAGAAGCTCGTCGGATTCAAAGAGACCGAAGACCGTCTCGGAGTTGCCGACGTCGATCGCGAGCAGCATTCTGAGGGCCTCATCCATGGTCGAAGTGGTGTGTTCTCAAGGAATCTTCCACCACTCGGGCGCCCTCACAACAGGTCGAGGGCGATATCGAGCGCGGGACTGGAGTGGGTGAGCGCGCCGACGGCGAGGTAGTCGACCCCGGTGCGGGCCACGTCCCCCGCAACGTCGAGGGTCAGTCCGCCGGAGGACTCCAGCCGCGCACGTCCCCCGACCTGGGCGACCGCCGCCCGGAGCCCGTCGACGGTGAAGTTGTCGAGGAGGATCTCCTCCGCCCCGGCGGCGATGGCGTCCTCGATCTGGTCGAGCCTGTCGACCTCGACCTCCAGGGGGAGGTCGGGGAAGCGCTCGCGGACGGCGCGCACCGCCTCGCCGACACCCCCGGCGGCGACCACGTGGTTGTCCTTGACCAGGCCCGCGTCGCTGAGGCCGTACCGGTGGTTCACGCCCCCTCCGCAGCGCACCGCGTACTTCTCCAGGGCGCGCATCCCGGGGCGGGTCTTGCGGCTGTCCCGAACGCGGGCCCGCGTGCCGGCCACGGCGTCCACCCACGCGCGCGTGGCCGTCGCGATCCCGGACATGTGGGTGAGGAGGTTGAGCGCGGTCCGCTCCGCGGTGAGCAGGTCGCGCGTACGCGCGGTGACGGTCATCAGGACGTCTCCGCGCTTGACCGCGTCGCCGTCCCGTGCGGTGCGCGTGACCTCCAGGGCGCCGTCGGCGACCAGCCAGAACACGAGCTCGGCGAGCGGGAGGCCGCTGACGGTGCCGTCGGCCCGGGCCACCACCTGGGCGGTGCGCACCTGGTCGGCGGGGATGGTCGCGACGCTGGTGACGTCGATGCCGGGGCCCGCGGTGAGGTCCTCGGCGAGGGCGCGGCGGACCAGTTCCACGTGGGACAGGTGGGGGGCGGTGCAGGAGAGGGAGAACTCGGCCCGGGCCTCCGGGCTCCGGTCGGCCCCGGCGAGGGGGAAGGAGACGGCGTCGAGTTCGGCCACGAGGGCGGACGGCAGGGACGGCTGCCAGTCCTCGGCGGTGGTCACGGCGGTGTCCCCTTCCAGTCGGACGACGACGGGCCGGATCCTGAGCCCGGATCTGGGCTCGGGGAAGTCGGCACGCTGGTGAGAGCCTCTGCTCTCGGTTCTGTACAGGGCGGCTGCGGCCACGAGGCGGGCCGTGGTGAGCAGGTTGGCGGCCTCCCACGCGGCGACGCCGGGGGTGACGGGCGCGGTCGGCCGGGCGAGGGCGTCGAGTTCGGCCACCAGCTCGGCGAGGCCCTCGCCCGTGCGGAGCACCCCGGCGTGCCGCGACATGAGGGTGCGGACCCGGGTGGCGGCGGCGGGGTCGGCGAGCGGGGTCACGGAGCCGGCGGTGGCGCCCGTCCCGGGGACGGGCCGGGGGTCCTCGGCCAGGCGCGCGGCGATCCGGTCGGCGTAGACCAGCCCCTCCAGCAGGGAGTTGGACGCGAGCCGGTTGGCGCCGTGGACGCCGGTGCGGGCGACCTCGCCGACCGCCCAGAGCCCGGGGACGCTGGTGCGGCCGTCGATGTCGACCTCGGCGCCGCCGGACGCGTAGTGGGCGGCGGGGGCGACGGGGACGGGCTCCGTGAGGGGGTCGACGCCGTTGGCGCGGCAGGAGGCAAGGATGGTGGGGAAGCGCTTCTCCCAGGTGGCCGCGCCGAAATGGCGGGTCTCCAGGTACACGTGGTCAACGCCCTGCTCGGCCATGGTGCGGGCGATGGTGCGGGCGACCACGTCGCGCGGGGCGAGGTCGGCCAGCTCGTGGACGCCCTCCATGATGCGTGCGCCGTCGGCGTCCACCAGGTAGGCGCCCTCTCCCCGCAGGGCCTCGGAGACCAGGGGCTGCCGACCGCGTGCGTCGGCGCCGAGCCAGAGCACGGTGGGGTGGAACTGGATGAACTCCAGGTCGCGCATCCTGGCCCCGGCCCTGGCGGCGAGGGCGAGGCCGTCCCCGGTGGAGACGGGCGGGTTGGTGGTGGCCGCGAAGACCTGCCCGATGCCCCCGGTGGCCAGGACCACGGCGGGTGCGACGACCGCGCCGACGCCGTCGCGGGCCCCCTCCCCCATCACGTGCAGGGTCACCCCGGTGACGGCCCCGGTGGCGGGGTCGTGGAGGGTGTCGAGCGCGAGGGCGTGCTCGACGACCTCGATCCGCTCCTCCGCGAGGACGGCGGCGACGAGCGCGCGCTGGATCTCGGCGCCGGTCGCGTCGCCGCCCGCGTGCGCGACGCGGTCCGCGCGGTGGCCGCCCTCCCGGGTGAGGGCGAGGGCGCCGTCCTCGGAGCGGTCGAACTCGGCGCCCAGTCCGATGAGCCAGCGCAGTGCGCCGGGTCCCTCGGTGGCCAGGACGTTGACGGCGTGGGGGTCGGACAGCCCGCCCCCCGCCAGGTGGGTGTCGACCATGTGGGCGACGGGGTCGTCGCCGGGCGCGACGGCCGCGGCGATCCCGCCCTGGGCGTAGGCGGTGGACCCTGTGGACAGCCGGTCCTTGGTGACCAGCACGACCCGTCCGCTCCCGCTCCTCTGGACGTAGCGCAGCGCGGTGCTCAGGCCCGCGATGCCGGAGCCGACGACCGCGACGTCCGCCGCGACCGTCCACCCGGGCCCGGGTGCGTCGAGCCTGGTCTGTGCGGGTGTACTCATCTGGGGTCTCTTTCGCGAGGCGCCGCCCCGGGGGCCGGGGCGGTCACAGGGGGATCGACACGTTGTCGATGAGCCGGGTGGAGCCCACGCGGGCGGCGACGGCGAGGACCGCGTCCCCCCGGTGGCCGGGCGCGGCCTCGGTGAAGGTCGCGGCGTCGACCAGGGCCAGGTAGTCGAGGACGACGGGGGGAGCGGCCCCGGCCGCCCCGTCCAGTACGGCGTGGGCGGCGGCGCGGACGGCGTCCGGCCCCCCGGCCGCGGCCTCACGGCCCGCCCGGAGGGCGCGCGACAGCGCCAGTGCGCTGCGCCGCTCGGCGTCCGACAGGTAGACGTTGCGGCTGGAGGAGGCGAGCCCGTCGGGGTCGCGGAGGATGGGGGCCCCGACGATCTCCACGGGCACGTCGAGGTCGGCCACCATGCGCCTGACGAGCGCGATCTGCTGGGCGTCCTTCTCCCCGAAGACGGCGGTGTCGGGCCGGACCAGGTTGAGGAGCTTGGCGACGACGGTGAGGACCCCGGTGAAGTGCCCGGGGCGGGAGGCGCCCTCCAGCCGCTCCCCCATCGGCCCGGCGTCGACCGTGACCATCTGCGGGGCCGGGTACATGGTGGCGACGGACGGGGCGAAGACGACGTCCACCCCCTCCTCCGCGCAGAGTGCGGTGTCGGCCGCCAGGTCGCGCGGGTAGCGGTCGAAGTCCTCGTCGGGGCCGAACTGGAGCGGGTTGACGAAGACGCTGACGACCACCGTGTCCGCCCGCTCGCGGGCCAGGCGCATGAGGGAGCGGTGGCCGCCGTGGAGGGCGCCCATGGTGGGGACGAGGGCGACGTGCCCGGGGCCGGAGAGGGCCCGGCGCAGCTCTTCGGGCGTGCGTGCCACGAGGGGGCCGCCGGCGGTCGCGGTCTGCGGTGTGGGTTCGGTCATCGGTGGTTTCCCGTGGTGGAGTTCTGCGGCGCGCACGGCGCGGCGGCCGGGCGCGCACCGGGCGCGACGTGGGGAGGGCGTCAGCGGCGGAGGACGTCGAGCAGGCGCACGGCGTCCTCCGGCTTGAGCATCCCGGCGTTGATGGCGCGGTCGGCCGTGAGCCGGGCCAGCTCGACGTAGCTGGCGACGCTCTCGGGGGCGTTCTCGCGCAGCTGCTCGATGTGTCCGGCGACGGTCCCGGCGTCGCCGCGCAGGACGGGCCCGCTGAGGCCGTGGATGCCCAGGCGGAGGGCGTTGTCGAGGGCCGCGCTGAGCATGGGGGCGAGCATGCGGCCCGGCTCGGGGACGCCGGCGGCCGAGAGCAGGGCGGCGCTGTCCGCGACGAGGGTGACGAGGTGGTTCGCGCCTCCGGCGAGGGCCGCGTGGTAGAGGGTGCGCCTCTCCTCCTCGATCCACACGGGCTCGGCGCCCATCTCGACGACGAGGGCCTCGGCGATGGGCCGCAGCTGCTCGGGCGCCGTGACGCCGAACGCGCAGTTGGCGAGGCGGTCGACGTCCTCGTCGCGGCCGGTGAAGGTCATCGCCGGGTGGAGGGCGAGAGGGAGCGCGCCGACCAGGGTGGCGGGGGCGAGGACGCCGTAGCCGTGCGCCCCGCTGGCGTGGACCAGGAGTTTTCCGCGCAGGTCGGCGCCGGTGGAGGCGAGTCCCTCGGTGATGTCGGGCAGGGCGTCGTCGGGGACGGTCAGCAGGACGAGGTCGCTGGCCTCGGCGACCTGCGCCGGTTCGAGGACGCGCGCGGTGGGCAGGCGCCCGGCGACGCGCTCGCGGGAGGCGTCGGAGACCGCGGAGGCGGCGACGACCTCGTGCCCGGCGCGGCCGAGGGCCTGGCCGAGGACGGAGCCCACGCGGCCGGGACCGATGACGCCGACCCGCAGTCGGGCGGGGCGCCCCTGCGTCGTCTCCATGTGCGTGCCCCCTCGTGGTGCGGTGCGTCCGGTTCCCGCGCACCGTGACGCCTGTGCACACGATAGCCCTCCCCCGCCGGTGACCTGCCGCCCCGCCCCCGGGGACGCGAGTGGGGACGGACACGTCGTGCCCGTCCCCACCCGTCGTGCTCCCCGCCCCCGTGTGGGGGCGCGGATCAGTTCTGGATGATCACGCCGGTGTTGTAGCAGGAGCCCACGGACTTGCCGCCGAGGACGGCGTTGGAGATGCCGCAGCCCTCGCTCTCGTTCTCCAGCTCGTGGAGGGTGGTGTTCCCGCTGAGCACGGAATCGAAGTTCTGGGTCCAGGCCTCCGAGTCCGCAGCCGCAGGAGAGGCGGAGAGAAGGATTGCGGCGGAGGCGATGGCCACGGCACCGGTGGCGAACGTCTTCTTCAGCACGATGGAACTCCTTCTTTGTCCGGCCGGGAGGGCCGACCGGATCGCGGTTGTTCGTGGCACCCGGGAGTGCTGGTGATGAAGTTACTGGGCGAGAAGCCCCTTCAACGGGCTTGAGCTGGAGTGATCACGAAATCGACGGAGATGCCGACCCTGCGTAGTCGAACGTCTCGGGGTCGATCGGGGCAAAGGTCGCGGACCGGCGAGGGGGGTGTGCGCGCTGCGTCACCGCCGCGCGGGGTTCCAGTCGCGCACCAATACGGGTTGCGGTCAACCGTGTCGGACCGGAGGGCCGGGGGCGGGCGCCCCTCGGGGGCGGCGGGGCTCGTCCGCGCCGGACCCCGGACACGGGAAAGGCGCCACCCCGTCGTCACGGGATGGCGCCTCGCGCGGAAAGCTCGCGGACCCCGGCCGGGTCGGTTCAGTCGGGACGTCTCCGACTGGACACCCCCGCCCGGTCGGGCCGGATCGATCTGTCCTGCGTGTGCTGCGGGGACCGCGGTACTAGTTCTTGACCGTGGCGCCGGAGTCGACGCAGCTGGCGCCGGCCACGCCCAGGACGGAGATCGCGTTGCCGCAGACGTTGATCGGCACGTCCAGGTCCGCGACGAGCTGGTTGCCGCCGAGGATGCTGCCGTTGCCGGAGGTGAAGACGTTGCTGTTGGCCATGGCCGGAGCACCGGTGAACAGGACGCCGGCGGCGGCGGCAACGATGGCACTGGCGGCGAAAGCCTTCTTCAGCATGTGTTTCTCCCGTCGGACCGGTCGGCGGGGGCGCCAACCGGTCGATAACGTTGACTATGTGTATGAGACTGAACACTCCCCGTGTTCAGTCACTATTTAGCCATACTCAACCACTCCATGTGACCAAAACTCGGAAGTCTTCCGGGGCGCGGAGCTGGAGATATCACCATTCGCGACCAACCATGTCCGACATGTGGTCCACAACTGGAAGCACTTTGAGCCCATATTGTGTTGCACGTCACATCAGGTTTCGGGGGTGTCATAGGTCCCGTCCGCGGCCCCGGTCCCCACGGCGTGCCCCGGACGCCGCTCCAGCGTCGAACGGGTCGCCCAGCGCTCCGTCCCCGCCGACGGCACCCGTGCCCGGCGGCCGTACGCGGCGAGCGCGTCCACGAGCCGGCGGCCCTCCCCCGCCTCCCGGGCGGACGCCCTCGCCCGGACCGGGCCGGGGGGCGTGTCCACGTCCACCGACACGAGGCCGGTGAACCGGGCCAGCGGGCCGGCCGTCAGCCGCAGCGACTGGACGCGCTCCACCGGAACGATCTCCGTCACCTGGCAGAACAGGCCCCGGGTGCTGATGAACAGGCGCCGGTCGACGCCGACCAGCCCCGGCACCCAGGTCCGGTTCGGCACCATCGCCACGTGCGCCGCCCCGCTGTCCGGGAACAGCTCGTCGACCAGCGCGTAGGCCCTCCGGCGCGGGGCCACCGGGAGCAGGGTGGCCGAGTCGCCCTGGCGGGCTCCCGCGTATCCCGCGACGTTGGCCTCCACACGGGCCACCCCCAGTGCGCGCCAGAGCAGCGGCTCGACCACGCGCACCGCCTGGACCCGGCCCGGCGGGACCGTCTGCATGCGGCGCTGGAACATGCCGTAGCGCAGCCGGAGCCCGTCCGAGGACAGGGAGGCGTAGTAGTCCGTGTAGCGGGCCAGGGGCCCCCAGAAGTAGCGGAGCAGCCCCAGGGTGAGGGGCACGAGCGCGCCCGCCACCCCCGGTTCGGCGAAGACCGCGCCGGCGGTGGCCAGCATGAGCAGCAGCACGAACGACAGCAGGACCGGCACCCGGAAGGTCAGCGCGCCGAGCAGCAGGAGGAACGGCAGCCGGTAGAACGGCCACTCCGGCGCCTCGGGCGAACGGCCCGGGAGCCCCGCCGCGTGGGCGAGGACCGCCGCGCGCACCCGTTCGGCCAGGCCCCTGCGCAGACAGCGCAGCCGGATGGCGCTCCCGTCGCCCCCGGCGAGTTCGATGCGCAGTTCGGCCATGCCGAACACCTGCATGAGCAGGGGCTGGACCACGTCCACCGCCTGGAGGCGGCTGAGCGGGATCTCCCGTGAGCTGCGCATCACGAGACCGGTGTGGACCACCAGGTGGTCCTCGCGCAGGCCGAAGGTGCCGTACCACCAGGAGGGCAGGGCGTAGGCGAGGGAGCCGAACACGACGGCCACCGTCATCATCACCACCCAGCCGAAGCCGAACATGGTGAGGATCGGGCCGGCCAGCGCCACGAACACCAGGGCGACGGCGACCACCTGGAGCGGGACGACCGCCCAGTGCGAACGGAACACGCCCGTGGTGACGTCCTCGTCGGGTTCGCGCCGCGGTACCGGCTGCGGGCGCCACGCCACCGAGGGGGGCAGCATCGTCGGCGCCTGCGGGTACGGGCCGGCCGGCGGGAAGCCGGCGGGGGGCCGGGCCCCGTGGCCGTACGGCGCCCCGTACGGCCCCTGCGGGCCGGGAGCGGGGTACCCGCCGGGCCCCGGGGGACCGTACGGACCCGGAGCGGCTCCGGGGGCGGGCGGGTGCGCCGGTCGGCCGCCGGGCCACTGCGGCGCCGGTCCGGGCGGGATCCCCGGACCGTACGCGGACCGGGGGTCCCGGGGAACGGGTCCCGGCCGCCCCGGGGCGCCCGGACGGCCGGACTCCGCGTGCGCGGCGGGCGGGGGCCCGGGCGGCACACGCCCGGCGGTCCCCTCCGGTGCCGACCGCGGGGCGCCGGGCGCCTCCTGGGGACCGGAGGGGCCCTGGGCGCCGGAGGGCTCCTGGGCGCCGGTCGGACCCACAGGTCCGGGCTCCGCCCCCGCCGCCTCCGGGCGCGGGCCCCCGCCGGGCGGGACCCACCCCGGTCCGGCCGTGTCCTGCGGCCCCGGCGGGTCCTCACGCGCGGCGCCCTCCCCCGAGGGCTGTTCCCCCGGTGGACGCTGGGGCTCCTGGGACGGCTGAGCTGATCCGTGCACTTACAACCCCGTCGAGAAACTCTCGCTGCGCGCCGCGAGCCGGTCGCGCAACTGGACGGCTTCGGCCAGGGGGAGTCCGACCACGCGGATGTCGGCGGTGCTCGCCGCGGTGCGCACCCGCACGGTCGCGATCCCCAGTGCCTGTTCCAGCAGGTCGGCGGTGACGTCGACGACCTGCATGCGGCCGTAGGGGACGACCACCAGCTGGCGGACGAGCACCCCGTAGGTCAGGTACAGCTCCTCCGCGGCCTCCGCGTACCCCCACGACCCGCGGAACCGCCCGGCCAGGAGCCAGCCCGCGGCGAAGGCCGCCAGGGCCGCCGCCGTCCAGCCCGCGGCCCACGGCCAGGAGGCCCAGACGAAGAGCGTCACGGCGCCCCCGACGCCGGCGATCAGGCACACCGCGCCCACCACGAGCCTGCGGTACCACGCGAGGGCGGGCGACACGCGGTTCCAGGAGGTGTTCTCGGGCGGGGCGAACGCCGCGTCGAGCGGCCGGGCGGGCCGGGGCTCCCCGGTCGGGGTCGGCGGCGTCGGCTGCGGTGTCGGATCACTGGTCTCCACGGAGCCAGTCAACCATCAGCGGGCAACCCCCCGCCGGAGCGGCTCGGCGCGGCCCCGGGCCGGACTGCGGCGCGGGCGCCCCGGAAGCGGCCGGCGGGCCCGTCGCAGGGTCGGCCGTCCCCGGCCGCGCGGCGGGCCGCCGGTCCCGTCGGCGCCGGAGGCCCTCCCCGCCCGCGTCGGGCGGGGAGGGCGTCGCCGGCTTCCGCGGGCGGTGCGCCCGGGGCGTGTTCCGTGGACGCTCCCGGCGGCCCCGGAGCCCGCGGGACGCGGCCTACCGGGCGGCCGGGGGCTCGTCGCCCCTGTCGTCGTCCTCGGGGACCCGGCAGCAGTACTCCAGGTAGAGGGCCGCGGCCAGCAGGAGCCCGGCGGACAGCGCCGTGAACAGCGCCGTCAGGAACACCTCCCGCTGCGTGGGCAGCACCAGCATGTCCGACACCGTGAGCGCCATGCCCGCGAAGAAGCCCAGCGCCAGCGACGCGAACAGCGCGCTCGCCTTGGCCAGGGCGACCAGGCGGGCCGCGCTGAGCGGCTGGATCGGCTCGGTGCCGGGCTCGTGGCGGATGCGCCTGCGGGTCCGCCCCGCCGTGAACCCCTCCGCCAGGGCGAGCAGCAGCAGGGTCGGGATCGCCGACCACGGCAGGAGGGGCAGGGCGGGCAGCGCGTTGGTCAGCAGGACCCCCAGGAGGGCCCCGGCCACCACCAGCAGCGCCGGCACCCGCCAGCCCGTGGGCCGCAGCCGCCCCTCGTCGTCCCCGGCCATCAGCGGCCCTCCCCGCCCGGCAGCCGCAGTCCCAGGTCCTCGCGCACGCGGAGTTCCTGCGCGCCGCCGGTGTCCTCGGCCACGAGGCCGGCCAGGAGGTCCGCGACCGGGCCGCGGCCCGGCAGTTCGGCGAGGGGGTCGGCGTCCAGCCACGGCTGGAGGACGAACGCCCTCAGGTGCGCCCGCGGGTGCGGCAGGGTCAGGTCCGGGTCGTCGTCGCACACGTCGCCGTACGAGACGACGTCCACGTCCAGGGTGCGCGGACCCCACCGGACCTCGCGGACCCGGCCGAAGGCCCGCTCGGCGTCCTGCGCGCGGGCCAGCAGCTCCCCGGGCGTGCCGGCCGTGTCCACGACGAGGACCGCGTTGAGGAACGCCCCCTGGTCGGGGCCGCCCACCGGGGCGGTCTCGTAGACCGGGGAGACCGCCACCGGGGCGGGCGCGCCCGGCCCGCCCAGCAGGGTGTCCACCGCGCCCTGGAGGGTCGCCATCCGGTCCCCGAGGTTGGACCCCAGGGAGAGCACCGCCCGGGTCACCTCCGCGACCCCCGTCCGTCCGGGACACGGGCGGGCTCCGCGGCGCCGGGCTCCCCCTGGCCCCCGGGACCCGTCCGGTCCCTGACGACGGTGACCGCGACGTCCGCGAACTCGTGGTCGATGGGCGCGGACGGCTTGTGCACCGTCACCTCGGCCCGGTCGACCAGGGGCACGGCCAGGCACGCGTCCGCCAGGCGCTCGGCGAGCGTCTCGATCAGGTTGACCGGCTCACCGGTCACGATCGCGACCAGCCGGTCGGCGAGCAGCCCGTAGTGGACGGTGTCGCCGACGTCGTCGGAGGCCGCCGCCGCCGCGGTGTCCAGGTGGAGCACGGCGTCGACCACGAAGTCCTGGCCCTCGCGGCGCTCGAACCCGAACACCCCGTGGTGGCCGCGCGCGCGGAGGCCGCGGAGGGCGATGCGGTCCCGCGTCACTCCTCGCCCTCCTCGTCGTCCTCCATCAGCACGGGAGAGGCGTGGTGCGACCACAGCCTCCATCCCTGCTCCGTGTCCACGAACAGGTTGGTGGTCACCACCTGGCCCCCGGCGACGAAGCCGGGGCTGCCGTCCTCGGCGGTGAGCACGTTCTCCTCGCACGTCACCATGGCGATGTCGCCCCCGACCCCGATGTGGGTCTCGGTGAGCACGTACTGGATGTACGTCACGTTGGCCATGATCAGCGACCAGGCCCTCATGATCTCGGTCCGGCCGCGCAGCAGCGGCCAGCCCGGGTTGACGCACACCAGGTCGGGCGCCTCGTGCTCCTCGGCCCAGACGCTGCGCATCAGGTCGATGTCGCCGTTCTCGATGGCGCTGTAGAACTGCGCGTTGGCCTCGGCCACGCGCTCCATGACCTCCTGGCGCGACTTCACCGGCCGCCCCGGTCCAGCGGCTCGGAGCGCCCCTCGTCCAGGCCGGCGCCGCCGTCGGCCCAGGCGGCGGCGACGCGCACGGCGTCGGCGTTGGGCCGCACGTCGTGCACCCGCACGGCCCACGCCCCGCGGTCGGCGGACAGCGTGGTGACGGCGGCCGTGGCGGCGTCGCACTCGGCGAACGGGCGGTCCTCGCCCTTGGCGTCGCCGAGGAGCCGGCTCAGGAAGCGTTTGCGCGAACCGGCCACCAGTACCGGCCGCCCCAGTTCGTGGAAGCGTTCGAGGTCGTGGAGAAGCGCCCAGTTGTGCGCCTGCTCGGGGCGTTTGGAGAATCCCAGTCCCGGGTCCAGAACGATCTGACCCGGATCGACACCTGCACTGATCATGGCCTCCATACGGTCGCGGAGCTCATCGAGGACCTCCTGGACGACATCCGTGTACACGGCACGGCTCTGCATGTCATGACTATGCCCACGCCAGTGCATCAACACGTAGGCAACGCCGGAAGAGGCGACAAGGCGTGCCATCGCCGGATCGGCGAGGCCCCCGCTGACGTCGTTGACGAGCACCGCGCCGGCCTCGACGGACCGCTCCGCGACCTCCGCGCGCATGGTGTCCACGCTGACGGCGACACCGCGCGAGGCGAGTTCGCGCACGACGGGCTCCACCCTTCGCAGCTCCTCCTGCGCGGAGACGCGCTGCGCTCCGGGGCGGGTGGACTCACCGCCCACGTCGATGATGTCCGCGCCCTCCTCGACCAGGTGCAGGCCGTGCTCGATCGCCCTGTCGGGATCGAACCACGCGCCGCCGTCGGAGAAGGAGTCGGGGGTGACGTTCACGACCCCCATGACCAGGCACCGCCCGCGGTCGGGCAGGCCCGGAAGTGTGTGTTTCGGCCCCATAAGGATCACCCTACGCGTACGGCCGGGGGCCGGGGGCTCGTGCCCCCGGCCCCCGGCCGGGTGTCCGCGACGTCACTTCCGGGGGCTCCGCCCCCGGAGCGCCCTCAGCGCCGGTCGAGGATCAGGCTCATCGCCTCGGACCGGGTGCGGTCGCTGCTGCGGAAGATCCCCCGCACCGCGGAGGTGACGGTCTGGGCCCCGGGCTTGCGCACCCCGCGCATCGTCATGCACAGGTGCTCGGCCTCGACCACGACGATCACGCCGCGGGGCTGGAGGTGGTCCATGATCGCGTCCGCGACCTGGCCGGTGAGCCGCTCCTGGACCTGCGGGCGGCGCGCGTACACGTCCACCAGCCGGGCGAGCTTGCTCAGGCCCGTGATGCGGCCGTCGGCGCCCGGGATGTAGCCCACGTGCGCGACCCCGTAGAACGGCACCAGGTGGTGCTCGCACGTGGAGTAGAGCTCGATGTCCTTGACCAGGACCAGTTCCTCGTGGTCGGCCTCGAAGACCGTGGTGAGCACGTCGCCCGGCTTCTGGCCGAGCCCCGCGTACTGCTCCTCGTAGGCGCGCGCCACCCGCTCCGGGGTCTTGACCAGGCCGTCGCGGTCCGGGTCCTCGCCGATCGCGATGAGGATCTCCCTCACCGCGCGCTCGATGCGCGGACGGTCCACCGGTCTGGGCGGCAGTTCGCCGGCTCCGCTCACGCGTCGCCTCCCTCGGTGCCGGTGGAGGGGGCTTCGGGCAGGCGGCCGTTGGCGGACGGGGTCTGCACCTCCGCCCCGTTGAGGACCGCCAGCTCCTTCTTGGAGCGCACCGGGGGCCGCTCGGAGGGCTGGCGCTTGCCGTAGCCGGTGTAGGAGCCCCGCGACGGGCGCTCGGTCACCGGGGCGAAGATCTCCAGCACCTGGGTCTTGGTGAGGGTCTCCTTCTCCAGCAGGGCCACGACCAGGTCGTCCAGGACGTCCCGGTACTCGACGAGGACCTCGTAGGCCTCGTCGTGCGCGGACTCGATGAGGCGGCGCACCTCCTCGTCGATGATGGAGGCGATCTCCTCGGAGTACTCGCGGGCGTGCGACATCTCCCGGCCCAGGAAGGGCTCGGTGTTGCCGGAGCCGAACTTGCGCGCGCCGAGGCGCTCGCTCATGCCGTACTCGGTGACCATGTTGCGGGCCAGGTTGGTGGCCTTGTCGATGTCGTTGCCCGCGCCGGTGGTGGGCTCGTGGAAGACGAGCTCCTCCGCGGCGCGTCCGCCGAGCATCATGGCGAGCTGGTCCATCATCTGGGAGCGCGAGGTGAGGAACTTGTCCTCGGTCGGCACCGACATCGTGTACCCGAGGGCACGGCCGCGCGGCAGGATCGTGATCTTGTGCACCGGGTCCGAGTTGGGCAGCGCGTGGCCCACCAGGGCGTGGCCGCCCTCGTGGTAGGCGATGATCTTCTTCTCCTGGTCGGACATGACCCGGGTCTTGCGCTCCGGACCGGCCATGACGCGCTCGATGGCCTCCTCCAGGACCGCGTGGGTGATGACCGTGCTGTCCGCGCGGGCGGACAGCAGCGCGCCCTCGTTGATGACGTTGGCCAGGTCGGCGCCGGTCATCCCGGCGGTCTGGCGGGCGATGACGTTGAAGTCGACGTCGTCGGCCAGCGGCTTGCCCTTGGAGTGGACCTTGAGGATGTCGCGGCGGCCGTCCATGTCGGGGCGGTCGACGACGATCTGCCGGTCGAAGCGCCCCGGGCGGAGCAGCGCCGGGTCGAGGATGTCCGGGCGGTTCGTGGCGGCGATCAGGATGACGCCGCCCTTGACGTCGAAGCCGTCCATCTCGACCAGCATCTGGTTGAGGGTCTGCTCGCGCTCGTCGTGGCCGCCGCCCATGCCCGCGCCGCGGTGGCGGCCGACGGCGTCGATCTCGTCGATGAAGATGATGGCGGGAGCGTTGGCCTTGGCCTGCTCGAACAGGTCGCGCACACGGGAGGCGCCGACACCGACGAACATCTCCACGAAGTCCGAGCCGGAGATGGAGTAGAACGGGACCCCGGCCTCGCCCGCGACGGCGCGGGCCAGCAGGGTCTTACCGGTTCCGGGCGGGCCGAACAGGAGCACGCCCTTGGGGATCTTGGCGCCCATCGCCTGGAACTTGGACGGGTTCTGGAGGAACTCCTTGATCTCGTGGAGCTCCTCGATCGCCTCGTCCGCGCCGGCGACGTCGGAGAAGGTGTTCTTGGGCGTGTCCTTGGTGATGAGCTTGGCCTTGGACTTGCCGAAGTTCATGACCCGGGAGCCGCCGCCCTGCATCTGGCTGAAGATGAACCAGAAGATGACGATGATGATGATCAGCGGCAGCAGGCTGAACAGGGCGGTGGTCCACACGGAGGTCGTGGCGACCGTGACCTCGTAGGACTCGAGGCTGCTGCCCTCGGTCTCCAGGGACTCCTGGAGCATGTCCGCCAGTTGGAGGCCCTGCCCCTCCACCCAGTACGCCTCGTAGATCTCGTCGTCGGTCGTGGTCAGCACGATGCGCTGGTCGCGGTCGACGATCTCGGCGTTGTCGACCTCGTCCCGCTCGATGAGCTGGTAGACGGTCGAGGTGTCGGTCTCCGTGGGCTGTGGTCCGCCACCGACGTCGAAGACGCGGAAACCGATGATGAGCATGAGGCCGACGGCCAGGACCCAGATCCACGGGCCGCGGAAAAAACGCTTCAGATTCATGTGAGCGGAACCCTGTCGGGTCCGTCCCTCCTGACCAGGCCGCCCGCCCCAGAGGACTATCCGAAGCAGGACCAAACGGACACGTGGCTCCCCGCGAGAACGCCGGGACCTTCGACGGTACACCGCACCCCACCGGGCGGGAGCACCGCTCGGCAAGCCGGACGCGGGGTCGTCATGAGAGCAACGACGGCACCCCGCCCGGTTGTTCCCGTGAGCGTTCCCACCGCCGCGCGGGGGCCGCGCGGCGGCGTTCCCGGGGGGCTACTCCTCGTAGACGTGCGGGGCGAGAGTGCCGATGAACGGCAGGTTGCGGTACTTCTCCGCGTAGTCGAGGCCGTAGCCGACGATGAACTCGTTGGGCAGGTCGAAGCCGATGTACTTGACGTCGAGGTCGACGTCGAAGGCCAGCGGCTTGCGGACCATGGTGCAGACCTCGACCGAGCTGGGCCCGCGCGACTTGAGGTTCCCCACCAGCCAGGAGAGCGTCAGGCCCGAGTCGATGACGTCCTCGACGATCAGGACGTCGCGGTCCTTGATGTCGGTCTCCAGGTCCTTGAGGATCCGCACCACACCGGAGGAGGTCGTCCCCGCGCCGTAGGAGGACACCGCCATCCAGTCCATGGAGACGGGGCTGTGCAGCACCCGGGCCAGGTCGGCCATCACCATGACCGCGCCCTTGAGCACTCCGACGATCAGCAGGTCCCTGCCCGCGTAGTCCGCGTCGATCCGCGCACCGAGCTCCGCCAGGCGCGCGTTGATCTCTTCCTCGGTGACCAGGACCTTCTCCAGGTCCCGACCCATGTCCTTAGCGTCCACGCTCACTGTCCTCGCTGCTGGGTTCCCCGTTTGCGGCAACCAGGATAAACGTGCCGAACACGGGTACGGCCCCCGACCGGCGGCCCCCGGTCCCCTCGGCGTCCGCGCAGGTCGGACATGCCGGGCAGGCGGGGAGGGTTCAGGGGGCTCCGGCCTCGAACCGGATACGGCCCGCGGCGCGCCGCCCCCTGATGCCCCCGGGCAGGTCGATGTGGGCCTGGCCACGCCAGTCGACGACCAGGCGGTCCAGTTCGCGCACGTGCCGGGCGGTCAGCGCGCTCGCGGAGCAGCCGGCCGCCAGTGCGGCGCGGCGCAGCACGCGCGTGCGCAGCGCGTCGGGGGCCGCCTCCAGCGGGGCCACCGCCAGCTCCGGCCCGACCGGGGCCGCGGGGACCGGCGGGAGGCAGGCGGGCGTCTCGGCCGCCTGCGCGTACAGCGCGTCGGCGAAGGAGTCCAGGGTGTCGGCGTCGGCCCGCAGCAGCGCCGCCGTACGGGCGAGGGCCGCGGCGATCCCCGGCCCCAGCGTCCTCTCCAGGGCGGGCAGCGCGTCGTGGCGCACCCTCGACCGGGCGAAGCGGGGGTCCAGGTTGTGCGGGTCCTCCCAGGGGTCCAGGCCCATGAGGGCGCACGCCTCGCGGACCGTGGCGCGGTCCAGGTCGAGGAGGGGGCGCGCGTAGCCGCGGGTGCGCGGCGCCATTCCGGCCAGGGAGCGGGCCCCCGACCCCCGCGCCAGCCCCAGCAGGACCGTCTCCGCCTGGTCGTCGAGGGTGTGGCCGAGCAGCACCACCGCGGGGGCGTGCGCGGCGGCGGCGCCCTCCAGGGCGTCGTAGCGGGCACGGCGCGCGGCGGCCTCCGGCCCCCCGTCCGCGCCCACCTCCACCCTCCTGGACAGGACCGGGTCGAGCCCGAGCCCGCGCAGGACGCGGGCGACCGCCTCCGCCCGCGCCGCGGACCCCTCCTGGAGCCCGTGGTCGACGGTGACCGCGCCCGCGGCCCTCCCCGACCTCGGCGCCTCGAAGGCCACCGCCCCCGCCAGTGCCAGGGAGTCGGCACCGCCGCTGCACGCCACCAGCGCCGTGGCGCCGGAGGGCAGGGCGGACAGCGCCCGCCGGACCGCCGAGCGCACCGCGGCCACGGCGGGGGGCGGCCCGCTCACTCGGTGATGGCGGCGGGGCGGACGACCCGGGCGACCCACGTGTGCGGGTTCCGGATCTCCTCCAGGGTGGGGAGGGTCTCGGGCGAGGTCCACACCTTGTTGAACTCCGCCATGCCGACGTCGGCCACGACGGCGCGGACGAAGGCGGCGCCCTCCTCGTACTGGCGCATCTTCATGTCCATGCCCAGCAGCTGCCGCATGATCCGGTCGAGGGGGTTGACGGACTCGCGGCGCTTCTGGAAGCGGGCGCGGATGGTGGCGACGGTCGGCACCACCTCGGGTCCGACGGCGTCCATCACGTAGTCGCCGTGCCCCTCGGCCAGGCTCATGACCGCGGTGACGCGGTCCATGATCTCGCTCTGCTCCGGGCTCTGGATCGCGGTGATGAGGCTGGTCTCCCCGCCCCCGCGGACGGCGTCAGCGACGGCCTCGCCGGCCGCGCGCAGCCGGTCGATGAGGTCGCCCGCGTTCATGTCGGACGACAGCAGGAGCTCCTGCATGAGCCCCTGGACGTGCCCGCGCAGCCACGGCGTGGCCGTGAACTGCATGCGGTGGGTCTCCTCGTGCAGGCACACCCACAGCCGGAAGTCCCGGGGGTCGACGTCCATCTCGCGTTCGGCGTTGACGATGTTGGGCGCCACCAGGGTCAGACGGCCGGTCGACACGGCGCCGTCGGGGCCCGGTGGCAGGAAGAGCTCGTACTGGCCGAGGACCTTCCCCGCCAGGTAGGAGAGCATCGCTCCCAGCTGCATCCCGGTGATCCGGGACCCGACCGCGCTGGTCAGGTTCCCGGCGGGGCTGTTGTTGAGCCGGTCGGCGCCCATTTGCTCGAGTACGGGTTCGATGACCACTCGAAACCCGTCGACGTTGGCTCGGATCCAGCCGGGGCGGTCCACGACGGCCGCGGGTCCCGCTGGTTCGAGGGGGTTCATTCCGGTGAAGTCGCGCACGTGCCCGGCCGCCACGGTGGAGAGCTCGCGCAACTGCGCCACGGCCTGCCGTGCGTCGGAGAGGTCCACCTGCGGCCCAGGCCGCACGAGGCGAACACCGGTGTTGACGGCTACGTCCCAGTCGATCACAGTCACACCGCCAGCCTACCCACGCAGCGGCGGAGGGCACGGGGATCAGGGTCGGAATTCCGGGTGCCCCCAGGGATACCCCTGAGACCGGCCGAATCGCCCCTCCGCTCCGGGCGCCCGGAGCGGAGGGGCGGCAGCGGTCAGGAGCAGCCGCAGCGGCTGAGCGCCGCGGGCAGCGAGTCGAGCTGGTAGCCGCTCGCCGCCGGGTTGTTGGCCATGAAGGCGAAGACGAACACGTTGCCCTCGCGGTCGTGGACCGTTCCGGCGAGGGTGGCCACCCCGTTGAGCGTGCCCGTCTTGCCGCGCACCAGGCCCGCGGCGTCGTGGGCGGAGGAGCCCTCGGTGTAGCGCCCGGCCAGGGTGCCGGTGGCGTGGGCGGTCGGCAGCCCGGTCACCGCCGCGCCCAGGTCGGGGCGTTCGCCGCTCGCGACCAGCTCCAGGAGTTCGACCAGGGCGCGCGGCGTGATGCGGTTGCGGGTGCTGAGGCCGCTGTTGTCCGTCAGGGAGACGCCCTCGACGCCCAGCCCGGACACGATCCGCTCGGTGGCCGCCGTGGCGCCGTCGAAGGTGGGCTCCTCCCCCGTTTCGATCGCGGTGATCCGGCCCATGGACTCGGCCAGGATGTTGTCGCTGGCGAGCATCATGAACTCCACCAGGGAGGCCATCGGCGCCGACTCCACCGACGCCACGGGCTCGCCCGAGGCGGTGGCCTCCGACGGCTCGCCCTCGACCTCGACGCCCGCCCGCTCCAGCTGCTCGGCGAACGCCCGCGCAGCGTGCAGGGACGGCTCCGTCGTGCGCGAGCCGTAACCGCTGGCCTCCGGGGAGACCCGGCCGGAGTCGAGCATCAGTGCGGTGACCGGGGCCGCGTTGCCCTCGGGGACGTAGTTGGGCTTCCAGCCCTCCGGGGTCCCGGGGCCGGCGAACAGCGAGTCGTCGTAGCCCAGGGAGACGGCGTCGACGCCCTCCGCCGCCAGCGCCTCGGCCGTGCGCGCCGCGAGCTCCTCCAGTGTGGCTACCTGCGGGTAAGCTGCGGAGTCGGCGGTCGCGGTCAGGGTCGTGTCGCCCCCTCCGCGCAGCACCACCCGGTTCGCGCCGGTGTCGAGGTACGCCTCGGTGCGCAGCACGTGATCGGGGCCGACGGTGTCCAGGACGGCGACGGCCGTGGCGATCTTGGTCGTCGAAGCGGGGGTCACGGGCGTGTCCGCGTCACTCTCGAAGAGCGTCTCACCGGTCGTTCCGTCGACGACGTAACCGGAGAGGCCCTCCTCGAGCCCCGGGGACGACATGGGATCATCAAGGATGTCCGCGATCCGTTCCGGGTCCGCCGGAGTCGAGGCCGCGGGTTCCGCCGCCGCCACGCCCTCGGCGTTCGTGACCGGGTTGGGCACTGCGGGAAGCGGCCGAGCCTCGATCACGTCGAGGGCTACGAACCCGGCAATCAGCACGAATATGTTGAGCAGGGCCAGTGCGAGGAGCCCCTCGCCTCGTACCCGTCGCACCCGGGGCACCTGCCCTTCCTTCGGTGTCGCGGCCTGACGTTGTTGTTATACGGCGACATTAGTCGCATTGGGAGCCGAGATCAGCATGGAATTCGACGTTACGATCGAGATCCCCAAGGGGGAGCGCAACAAGTACGAGGTGGACCACGAGACCGGTCGTATCCGCCTCGACCGCATGCTGTTCACCTCCACCACCTACCCCGCGGACTACGGCTTCGTCGAGGGAACCCTCGGCGAGGACGGCGACCCCTTGGACGCCCTCGTCCTGCTCAAGGCCCCGACCTTCCCGGGCTGCCTGATCAGGGCCCGCGCCATCGGCATGTTCCGGATGCGCGACGAGGCCGGTGGTGACGACAAGCTGCTCTGCGTTCCGGCGACGGACCCGCGCCAGGAGCACCTTCGTGACATTCACCACGTCAACGAGTTCGAGCGCCTGGAGATCGAGCACTTCTTCACGGTGTACAAGGACCTGGAGCCCGGCAAGTCCGTCGAGGGGGCCAGCTGGGTGGGCCGCCACGAGGCCGAGCAGGAGATCGTGGCCTCCGTGAAGCGCGCGGAGGAGGCGGGGGCGCACGGCGACAGCTCGCACATCTCCGACACCGAGGGCGACAAGTAGGCGTCGCCGACGCGTGGTCCGGCTGTGCCGGCGGAGGGCCGGTGGGGACGTTCCCACCGGCCCTCCGCCGTCGGGGCACGCCGGTGCCGTCGGGACCGGCGGCCCCCCTGTATCCATGAAACCCCGGTTCGCCCCGCCCCGGTAGGGGCTGTGGACGGCCGGCGTCATCTCCGGCTCTGCGGGATCGCCTCCCCCGGGGCGGATTCGGGGGCGTGGTCCCGGGCGAGCACGAAACCGGCGAACGCGACCAGGAGCAGGGCGCACACGACCGCCAGCGCGACGGGGGCCAGGGCCACCACCCCCCGCAGCCGGAGGGGGCCGTCGGGCCGCACCGGGAACCCGTTCCGGTCGAAGTGGTCGGCGCGCGCGGCCACGTGGGCCCGGTACCCGTCGAGCTCGGGCCCGCTCATCCCGTTGAGCACCCGGACCGGCACCAGCGCGGTCCTCTCGGGCATGGACATCCCGACCGGCGCGGCCGTCCGCAGGCCGGACGCGAGCCGCCTGGCGCACTCCGCCTCCGCCAGGGCGTGCAGCCATTCCCCCAGCTGCTCGGGCTCCTCCAGCCGGCCGATGTGCGCCCGGGCGGCGATCAGCGTGTCCCTGAGCACCACGTGCGCGGCGTCGCGGTCGCGCAGGACCAGGATGCAGCGCCGGTAGAGCTCCTCCCCGTAGGCGTCGAGCAGCCTCGCGTAGGCGTCGGCCCGCGGTATGCGACTGGAGCGCAGGGCGTGGAGGAGATCCTGGTCCGTCATAGACCAAGAATCTACGCGGCGCGGCGGGCGGCACATCCCCCTTTGTCGAAAGACGTGCCGTACCTGCACTCCGCCCGTCGAACCGAAGGAACCGGTGCGCGCGGGCCCCTCAGTCCGCGTCCCGGGGACCCCGGGGCTCCGGGGGGCGGGGGGCTCCGCCGGGGGGCCGGGAGGACCTCTGGTGGCGCGCGCGCAGCCACAGCAGCACGAAGGTCAGCGCGGTCAGCGCGGCGACCAGGACGGCCGCGCCCGGTCCGAGGAAGCCGAGCGCCATCACCGCGGCGGCCGCGACGACGAGCGCGCGCACGAGCACACGCGCCCACAGCCCCGGGGTCTCGGGGTTCAACTGTGCCTTCTGGGGAGGTATGCCATAACGGCCGCTCCTGTCACTACGGCTGGGGGATGGTGCCCGCTCCGGCGGTGTTCGCACGCCGTACTCGGGCTCCACATGTCACCACCGCGCAGCGCCACCCGCAACACACCCGGCGCTCCTCCGGGGTGAGGTGGCCGACACGCGCGATTCCCGACGATGGCTTGACTCCTCCCGGACTTTGCTGGTGTCCTTGCACCTATGTATCCGCGCACCCGCACCGACGCCACGGCTCGCACGGCCCCCGGGGCCCCCTGCCACCTGGCCTGTGCGGCGTGTCCGTGTTGTCGTCGCTGAGCCGATTCTGAGGCGTCTCCGTACGCCGTCGCTCGACCGCGTGCCCCTCCGATCCGACCACCTCGGCGTGTGGTCCGGACACGGGGCGCATCCCGCAGGGTGATTCCCGTCTCCACGCGTAGGCGCGGAGACCTCGCACCTGCCGCCCGGCCCGCCGGGACCCACCGACGACATCCGCGCGTTCCCGACACACGGGCGCGCACACGGGAAAGATCCTCTCACGATGCCCCAGCGCACTCTCGACCCCACCGCCGTTCTCCCGTCCTCCGAGGCCCCGCCGTCCGCCGTGTCGGCGCCGGCCGCCCGCCGCCCCTCCGACACCCCGTCCCCGGCCCCCGGGCCGGTCTCGCTGGAGGGGATCGGCGACGTGGTGGACGCCGGACGTCCTTCCGGCTATGCCCACCTGGGCGAACGACGTCTGCCGACCCTGGGCCGGCTGGTGGCGGCCGCCCGCGGCGCCGCGACCTCGCTGCGCCGACCCACCCTGTGGCCGACCCGGCGGGGGCACTGGCAGCCGGCGCCCCGCGCCGCCCGCCGCCACGCGAGCGGCCGGCTGCGGGTGACCACCGTGGCCCTCGAACCCAACAGCTTCGTGTCCGGCCCCGCCGACCACCCCGCGCGTCCGCACGGCATGGAGGTCCTCTACCTGGTCAGCGGTCGCGCCCATCTGATCGCGTCGGCCCCCGACGGTCAGATGCGCTCGGCCTCGGAACTGGCCGAGGGCCGGGCCCGCGTGGTCGGCGCACCCGTGGGAGGGGCCGCGCGGGGACACCACTTCCTGGTGAACACCGGGGACGAGGTGGCCGTGGTGGTCCGGGTGACCGCCTGATCGCCCGCGCGCGGCGGCCGCCGTCCCGTGTCCGGGGCGTCCGCGCCCGGACAACGCCCCCGTGCGCGGTCCCGCGTCGGGGCGCTCACACATCCGCGCCCCGTTCTCCGGTGGCCGAGCGGAGCGCCGCGTCGACCGCCTCGACCGACCGCAGGACCCCCGCCATGCGCTGCCCCTCCGCGAGGTAGGCGTTCATCACCTGGTCGAGCGCGTGCGGGGGCAGGTGGTCGCGGAGGTCGACCCGTGCGGTCCGGTACCCCTCCCGGGCGGCCTCCAGCGCCGCGGAGACGTACTGGCGGGCCAGCCGGGAGAGGGCTACGGGATGACGACGCAGGACCCCGTGCAGCCGGTAGTCGGCGGGCACGTGGTCGAACAGCCACACGAGGGCGGTCTGCTCGAAGGAGTCCGACCCGGGCGGGTGAACACTCGCGGGCCAGTCCGGCGTCAGCGGCTGATCGGGCATGCCGACCAGCATACCCTTTGATCGAAAATATGTTCGATTCGACGGCGGGTCAGTCGGCGGTCCCCGTCGTCTCCGACGAGTCCTCCTTGGCGGCCTCCCGCCTCTCGAACTCCACCCTGATGGCCTGCTCCGCCGCGTCGACCGCGGCTCTGGCGGTGATCGCGTTCGTGTGCGCGCGGTCGAGCTCCTCCAACAGGATGCAGTCGAAGGAAACCCGTGCGTCGTGGATGGCTGCTTCCAGCTGACGTGATGCCTCTTCCAAACTCATGCCCTTCCCCTCCCCAGAAGAAGGCCCCCGCACACACGCGCCCCACCGGCACCGCCCCTCCCACCCCCTCCCCGACTGTCGCAGAGCCGCTCTACGATGGAACATCGCCGCTGCTCACAGCAGTGCCGACCATCCGGCCGAGAGGAATCCATGCGCAACCGCTACCCCGGGACATGCACCACCTGCCAGGTCGCCGTCGGTACCGGCGAGGGGATCGTCCTCAAGGGGGACGGCCGCTGGCTCACCTACTGCGCCGAGCACGAGCCGCGCCCCGTCCCGCCCTCCCGGGGCGCGCACCCCGGCTGGCACACCACCCCCCTGCTCGGCTTCGACTCCGAGACCTCCTCCCGCGACCCCGACACCGCCTTCCTGGTGTCGGCCGCCCTCGTGGACCGCGAGGGCAGGGCCCGCACCTGGCTGGTGAGCCCCGGCGAGCGGGAGATCCCGGCGGGAGCGGTGGCGGTCCACGGGATCAGCACCGAACGGGCCCGCGCCGAGGGACGACCGGCCGCCGAGTGCCTGGAGGAGATCGCCGGGGCCCTGGCCGACCAGCTCTCCGCCGGCCAGGGCCTCGTGGTCTTCAACGCCCCCTACGACCTGCGGGTCCTCTCCTGCGAACTGCGACGGTACGGCCTGGCCTCCCTGGAGGAGCGCCTGGGCGGGCCTCCCGCCCCCGTGGTGGACCCGCTCGTGATCGACCGCGGGGTGGAGCCCTACCGCAAGGGCAAGCGCAACCTGGGCGCCATGTGCGAGTACTACGGGGTGGAGCTGACCGATGCCCACACGGCCCGGGGCGACGCCTCCGCCGCACTGGCCCTGGCCGAGGAGATCGGCGCCCGCCACCCCGGGCTCGCCTCGGCGGACCTCGCCGAGCTGCACCGGCGCCAGGTCGACTGGGCCCTCTCCTACGCCCGCAACCGCCAGGCGTGGATGGACAGCAACAAGCCCGACCACGGGACCGTGGTGGACGGCACCTGGCCCTGAGGGCCCTCCCCGCGGCCCGTGATGTGCGGAACCCCGGCGAACGGGTAGGCCACCCCCACAGAACGCACATCCTCAGGAGGCGACATGGTCTACCTCATCCTGGTACTGCTGGCGATCTGGCTGATCCTCACCATCATCGGCGTGGTGATCAAGGGGCTGGTCTGGCTCGCCGTCATCGGCGCGATCCTGTTCGTCGCCACCGCCGTGTGGGGGTGGCTCCAGAACCGGCAGCGCGCCTGAGGTCCGGGCCGGGAGGGACCGCGAGGCGGCGACCGCGGGGGCGCGGGCCTGACCGCGCCCCCGCGGCCCGTGACGGAACCGTGTGCGCCGATCGCCGCGAGCGGTCGCCGGGCACCTCCCGCAGGACGGGTGGCGAAGGCCGACCCGGATCCGGCTGTCCGAGCGCGGGCGGCGCGGTCAGCGCGGCCGGAGGCGGCCCTCCCGGGCCACCGGCCCCTCAGGCCGGTACACCTAGGGCTCCAGAGCCCGCCTGGAGCCGGTCCCGTCGCCTCCGAGCCCGGCGACGATCCGCCGGGCGCGGACCTCGTCGGCGCCCAGGCGTTCGCGGACCATCCGCACCGCCTCCTCGTCCCGACCGAGGGCGACCAGGTCGTGCACGCGGGTGCGCAGGGAGTGCGGCAGGTCCTCCTGCCCCCTCGGCGCGGGAACGTATCCGCCCACATGCTGTTCGGGCTCCACCCGGGGCGCCGTCGCCTCCTCGACCACGAGCCGGTCGTTCAGGTAGGCCACCACGCGGCGCAGCGCGAGGGAACCCGCGGCGAGCACGACGATGGACCCGAGCAGCGCGAACAGCATGAACATCAGGCTCATGGCGTGCACCTACCCGCGTCCCCGTCGGCACAGCCCCACGCCGCCGACACGGCGGGTAATCATCTGTTGACCAAGGGCTGTCGACGGCGTCGGCCCGGAACCGCGTCCCCGGGCCGGAGCGCCGGAGCCATGGTCCTGGCGCCCCCGGTCCCCGGCGCGGAGCGCGAGGCGCGGGGACCGGCGCCACGGGCGGCCTGTTCGCCGAACGGGCGTTGGCCACCCAATTGGCCACCAACGCGAAACGCCACCCCGGTCCGGGGTGGCGTTTGTGCTGGAGCCGCCTGTCGGAATCGAACCGACGACCTATTCATTACGAGTGAATCGCTCTGCCGACTGAGCTAAGGCGGCGCGACGCCGCGTGTCACACGCGGCGAAGCGGTCCCAGTCTAACGCCTTCCGACGGGTGCCGTGTACACGTTTGCGGTCATGCCGGTCCCGCCTCCGCGAGCGGGGCGCGGGGGCCGGGGGCGGCGGCCCCCGGCCCCGTCGGTCAGGCGCAGGCCATGCCGTCCTCGGGAACGGTCAGGTCGACCAGGTAGGCGTCCACGATGTCGTCGATGCACTGGTCGCCCATGCGGTAGGCCGTGTGGCCGTCACCGTCGCGGGTCACCAGGAACCCGGATTCCAGCTGGCCCGCGAGCGCCTCGGCCCACGCGTACGGGGTGGCCGAGTCCCGGGTGGTGCCCACCACCATGATGGGGGCGGCCCCCGCTCCGTCCAGGCCGGTGGTCGGGGTGACCGCCTCCTCCGGCCAGTAGGCGCACGGCAGGGCCCCCCAGGCCAGCGTCGGACCGAAGATCGGCGACTCCTCGCCGGCCTCGGCCGCGGCCCGGACATACGCGTCGACGTCGCGCGGGCTCGGGGAGTCGGAGCAGTTCACCGCGATGAGCGCCGCCGTGGAGTTCTCGTAGGCGGCCGGGTCCTCGCGGCTGTACAGGTCGTCGCCGAGCTGGATCAGCACGGTGCCGTCGCCGTTCTCCATCGCCTCGGCCAGCCCCTCGCGCACCCGGGGCCACCAGCTCTCGGAGTACAGGGCCGCGAGGACGCCGAGCTCGGCGCGGGCCCGGTTGACCTCGCGGTCGTCGGCGCTGTTGGACAGCGGCTCCTCGGCGGTGTCGGCCAGGAAGTCGCTCAGCGCCCCGACGCCGTCCTCCACACTGTCCCCGGACGCGCCCAGCGGGCAGTCCGACTGTCCGAGGCAGTCCTCCACGAAGGCCCGCAGCGCCGTCTCGAAGCCGGTGGCCTGCGCGACGCTGAGGTCGAGCTGCTCCTGGCTGGGGTCCACCGCGCCGTCGAGCACGAGGGCGCGGACCCGGTCGGGGAACTCCTCCGCGTACTGCGCCCCGATGTGGGTGCCGTAGGAGGCGCCGAGGTAGGTCAGCTGCTCGTCGCCGACCAGGGCGCGCAGGATGTCCATGTCGCGGGCGACGTTGACGGTGCCCATGTGGAGCATCAGCTCGGGGTCGTTGGCCCGGCAGGCCTCGACGAACCCGCGGCTGTCCTCCTCCAGCTCGGCCAGCTCGGCCTCGGTGACCTCGGACATGTCGCCGTCGCCCTCGACGCTGTCCACCCCTCCGAGGAACTCGTCGAGCCCCTCGGAGTCCAGGCAGGTCAGCGGTGAGCTGCGCCCGACGCCGCGCGGGTCGAACCCGACCACGTCGAACCTCTGGCGCACCGCGTCGCTGACCGTGAAGGCGGCGTGGTCCACGTAGTCGTAGCCGGAGCCGCCCGGACCGCCGGGGTTGACCAGCAGGGAGCCGATGCGGTCGCCGCCCTCGGCGGGGAACCGCTTGACCGCGATCTCGACACGGTCGCCGCCGGGCTCGTCGTAGTCCAGGGGCACCTCGTAGACCGCGCACTCCGCGCCGTCCGCCCCGCTCTCGCACTCACCCCAGTCGAGGCCCTGCTCGGTGAAGTCGGTCAGTGCGGGGTCGGGGGCTGCGACGCTCCCCTCCTCGGGGGCGCCCTCCCCGCCCGTGCACCCGGTCGCCAGCAGCACCGCACCGGCCAGTGCCGCCGCCAGTGCCCCCCGAACTCTCGTCGCCACGGATGTCCGCCCTCTCGTTTCCGCCGGCCGCTGGTGGCCGGCGCGTCGTCTGCTCCGCACCGGCCCGGCCGTGCGGCTCTGTCCACCCACGGCCCCGGGGTCGCGGCCACCGGGTGGTCGCGACCCGCGGCCGGGGCCGCCTCCTGCCGCTCCGGACCGGTCCGGATCCGGACGGCCGCGGCCGTGCGCGCGGGTACCGGAGGCGGGCGTCCGCTCAGGTCGGCGCCCCGCCGGGGCGCCCCGGACCGTCCCGGCTCACGCTCTCCCGTCGACCAGGAGTGCGGAGGTCATGGCCTCCATGGCGATCTGGGGGTGCACGTTCGCCTCGATGCGTCCGCGGCACTCCATGATGGCGTCGATCCGTCGCAGCGTGGTCTCGGGGGTGCTGGAGCGCGCCACGCGGTCCAGGTCGCCGGAGCGCTCTCCGGTGGACAGCTCGACCGAGGCCCCCAGCTGGAGGGCCAGGACGTCCCGGTAGAAGGCGGCCAGGTCGAGCAGGGCGCGGTCGTAGGAGTCCCGTTTGATCCGGGTGGCACGGCGCTTCTGCCGCTCCTCCAGGTCCTTCATGGCGCCGGCGGAGCCCCGCATGGCCTTGGCCACGCCCTTGCCGGTGGAACCCTCGCCGAACGCGGTCCTCAGCTCGTCCTTCTCCTTCTCGTCCAGGGCCGTGGTGAGGGCCTTGGACTCCTCCTCGGCGATCTCGTACAGCCGGGCGGCGGAGGTGACGCACGCGCCGAGCCCGTCGAGGCGGGCGGGGATGGACAGCACCTCCTCCCGGCGCCTGCGCGCCTCGGGGTCGGTGGCCAGCTGCCGGGCCCTGTCGATCCGGCCCGCCGCGGCCACCGCCGACGCCTGGGCGAGCACGGGGTCGACCCCGTCGCGCCGGACCAGGGCGTCCACCAGCTCCCGGGTGCCGGGGGTGGCGAGGGTGACCAGCCGGCAGCGGGAGCGGATGGTGACGAGCAGGTCGTCGGGCGCGGGCGTGCACAGCAGCCAGACCGTCCGGGGGGAGGGCTCCTCCACCGCCTTGAGCAGGGCGTTGGAGGCGGCCTCGGTGGCGCGCTCGGCGTCCTCGAAGAGCACGATGCGGAACCGGCCGCCGGAGGGCCTGGAGCCCGCCCGCAGCACCAGGTCGCGGGTGGCTGCGACGCCGAAGCTCAGACCGCTGGGGCGCACGTACAGCAGGTCGGGGTGGGTTCCGGCGAGGACCTGGTGGCAGGAGGGGCAGTGTCCGCAGCCGCCGTCGGGGCACTGGAGCGCGGCCGCGAAGGCCCGGGCCGCCTCCGAGCGGCCCGATCCGGGCGGGCCGGTGAACAGCCAGGCGTGCGTCATGCCCGTGCCCCGGCCCCCGGCGACGAGGTCCGACGCCCCGGCCACGGCCCGTCGGAGCTGGCCCACCGTGGCCTGCTGGCCGATGAGGTCGTCGAAGACCGTCACGCTTCCCCCCGAGAACCACCGCTGATGTCTGCTCCCAGGATAGGAGTCGCCACCGACGCCCGGGCCGTCGTCCACAGGCCCGCAGGGGGTGGATAGCGTAGTGCCGTCACGGCCCGGCGCCCGCTCCGCGTACGGCCGCCGCGGCGGTCCCCCGACCTCCGCGGTCCAGCCACACCCCTCCTCACCGTCCCCCGCAGAAGATCCGGAGCAGTCCCCCTTGACGCACTCCCCCTCCCCCTCCCCCTCCCCCTCCTTCCGGCCGCAGCCCGGGTCCCGCCCCGGGCTGGACGCCTCCCTCCACGAGGGCGGGTCGCCCTTCGGGGAGGGCTCCGGCCGCCCCTCGTTCGCCCCGCCCGAGCCCCCGCGGCGCGGGATGTCCGCCGCCGACCGGGTCGCCGCGATCGTCCTCGGCTGCGTGGTCGTGGCGCTCGTCGCCCTCGTCGCGATCGGGGTCGCCGTCCTCCTCCCGGTCTGACGGACCACCCGTGCCCGGCGCCCTCCGGGGCGCCGGGCACGCACCGTCCCGGACCGGCGGACCGGACGGGGGGAGGCCCCGGCGGCGGTCCGCCGGGGCCTCCCCCCGTCCGTCGTGTCCCGGCCCTCCGGGCCGGGCGTCCCCCTCAGTCGGCCCTGATCACCGGGATCATGCCCGTGACGGCCTCGGCGCCGCTCGGCACCGGGTCGGGCAGGACGGAGCGGATCCGGCGCTGGATCTCGCGGGTGATCTTGTCCTGCTGCTCCCGGGCGTCCAGCACGAGGTAGCGGTCGGGGTCGGCCTTGGCCAGCTCCAGGAAGCCCTTGCGGACCCTGGAGTGGAACTCCACCGACTCGGACTCGATGCGGTCGGCGGGACCGCCCAGGCGGGCGAGCCCGTCCTCGGGCCGCACGTCCAGCAGTACCGTCAGGTCGGGGACCAGGCCCTGGGTGGCCCAGGAGCTGATGTCGCGGATGTCCTCGACGGACAGGTCGCGGCCCGCGCCCTGGTAGGCGAGCAGGGAGTCCACGTAGCGGTCGCTGATGACGACCGCGCCGCGGCGCAGTGCGGGCAGGATCTCCTGCTCGACGTGGTCGGCCTTGTCCGCGGTGTACAGCAGCACCTCCGCGCGCGGGGTGATGTGCGAGTTCTCCCGGTCCAGGAGCAGACCGCGCAGGCGCATGCCCAGCTTGGTCGCCCCCGGCTGGCGGGTGCCGATGACCTCGAAGCCCTGCTCGCGCAGCCACACCGTCAGCTCGCGCACCTGGGTGGACTTGCCCGCGCCCTCACCGCCCTCGACCACGATGAACGCGCCGGAGTGGACGGCCGCCTCCCCCTCGCCGTCGCTGACCGCGACGCCCCGCAGGGCGGCGAAGAGCTCGGGGAGCAGGCCGGGGCCGGCGTCGGGGCGGTCCTTGTTCATCAGGCGGTAGCAGAACAGTGCGACGAGGACGACCAGCAGGCCGGAGGCCATCAGGACGACGCCGCCGCCGCGCAGGTCGTAGGTGAGCGGGCCGATCGGGATCGCGTAGTCGCCGACGAGCCCGGCGAGCAGGGGCGCCAGCGCCATGGCGGCCGGCAGCGCGACACGGGCGGCGCCGTGCACGAAGACGACCGCGCCCTGCCGGTTCTCGTCCCCGACCTCGTCGTCGAGCAGCGCCAGGCCGGTGACCCAGGCGATGCCCGCGCCCACGCCGAGGAGCCCCGCGAGGACGGCGATGAGCACCGTGTCCCCGACGGCGCCCGTGAACAGCAGGGCCAGGCCGGAGAGGGCGACGCTCAGGCCGAGCAGGCGCCTGCGGCTGAACTGCTTGAGGACGCGGGGCCCGGCGAGCGCGCCGAGGGCCATGCCCGCGAAGACCGCCGCGAAGACGGCGCCGAAACCGGCGTTGCCCGCGCCCAGCGCCTCGAGGTGGACGCGCGCGACGCCGATGACGGCGGCGCCGCCCGCGAGCGATCCGAGCAGGCCCGCCACGAGGCCGCGCGGGAGCGACTCGCCCCCGGGGCGGCGGCCCGTCGCCACGGCGCGGAGGATCCCGCTGTCGCGGATGCCGCTCCCGCCGTCCCCGGAGGCCTTGTGCCCGGGGATCGGCAGCACGGCGACGACGGCCGCCGCGACGAAGAAGGTGAGGCCGTTGAGGTAGAGGGCGATGTCGGCCTCGGGGCTCGCCATGGAGGGCAGCAGCGCGCCGAGCACGTTGCCGACCGAGGCGAGGGCCGCGAACAGCAGGGCCGCGACCGGGGCCGTGCCGTAGGTGGTGAGCAGGTTCAGCCGTTCGGCCTGCGGCAGCAGCCTGCGGGGGACCAGGCCGGGGACGGCGGAGTCCTTGGCCGGCGTCCAGAACAGGGCGGCGAGCTCCGCCAGGAGGCTGGCGATGAGCAGCCACTCCAGGGCGAAGCCCGGCACGAGGAGGCCCACGACGGGGATCGAGACGTACAGGAGGCCGCGCAGGACGTCGGTGGCGACCATCGTCCACTTGCGGTCGAGGCGGTCCGCGACCGCCCCGGCCAGCGGGCTCAGCAGGATCGGCGGGGCGAGCTTGATCACCACGACGCCGCTGACGGCCGCGTACTGCACGAGCGTGGAACCGCCGGCGGTGAAGATCGCCGCCAGGGACATCAGGGCCAGGAGGCTCAGCCAGTCGCCCAGGCTGGAGAGGGAAAGCGAGATCCACAGCCTGCGGAAGGGTGTGATCGCGAGGACGTTTCGCGCCTCGACTGGCGCTCCGGGTGCAGATCTGCTCATAGCGCTCAAGATATCGGTGAGGGGGAAAGGGAACGACGGACACGGGATCCGTCCCAGAATTCGGTGGATGACGCCGGGGGGCGCACACGATTCTGCGTCCTCGGGAGTCACGCCCACACTAGTACGGAAGATCATTGCCGAACAGGGGTGGAGACGGCCCACCCGGTGCGGACACGGAGATAGTACTCACCCGGGCTCCCCTTCGGGGGACGCCCGGGTGAGCGGTGTTCTTCGGTTGTGGCCGCGGCCGGAGGAGGGGCCCTGCGGCGGCTACGGGCCGTTCCCCTCCGCCGGTTCCTCGGCGGAGGCGCGGGGGACGCCGGTCTTCTTGGCCGGGGCCTTCTTGGCGGCCGTCCTGGTGGTCGTGCCGGTCTTCGCCGCCGTCGCCTTCTTGGCGGCCGGCTTCTTGGCCGGGGCCTTCTTGGCCGCGGGCTTCTTCTTGGCGGGCGCCTTGGCGCGGCGCTCGGCCAGCAGCTCCGAGGCGCGCTCGTCGGTGATCGACTCGACCTGGTCGTCCTTGCGCAGGGAGGCGTTGACCTCCCCGTCGGTGACGTAGGGGCCGAAGCGGCCGTCCTTGACGACCATCTTGGCGCCCGACACCGGGTCCTCGCCCAGCTCGCGCAGGGGCGGGGTCGCCGCGCGGCGTCCCCGCTGCTTGGGCTGGGCGAAGATCGCGCGCGCCTCGTCGAGGGTGACCGTGAACATCTGCTCCTCGGTCTCCAGGGAGCGGCTGTCGGTGCCCTTCTTGAGGTAGGGGCCGTACCGCCCGTTCTGCGCGGTGACCTCCTCGCCGTCGATCTCGCCGACCACGCGGGGCAGCGACAGCAGGCGCAGCGCGTCCTCCAGGGTGACGGTGTCCAGGCTCATCGACTTCAGGAGCGAGCTGGTGCGGGGCTTGGCCTTGGCCTTGGCGCGCTTGGGCCTGGCCTCTCCCTCGGCCTCCTCCGGCTCCTCGATGACCTCGGTGACGTAGGGGCCGAACCTGCCGGTCTTGGCCACGACGGGGCGGCCGGTCTCCGGGTCGGTCCCCAGCTCGCGGTCGCCGCTGGGCTGGGCGAAGAGCTCCTCGGCCTTGGCCTCGGTCAGCTCGTCCGGCGCCAGGTCCTCCGGCACGTTCACCCGCACGCCGTCACGGTCCAGGTAGGGGCCGTAGCGGCCCACCCGCAGCACGATGTCGGTGCCGGGGAGGGGCACGGAGCTGACCTCCTTGGGGTCGATCTCGGAGAGGTGGTCGCCCACGAGCTCCTTGAGACCGGTCTCCCGGCGGCCCTCCGTGTCCTCCCCGCCGAAGTAGAAGCGGCGCAGCCAGGGCAGGCTCTCCGCCTCTCCGCGGGCGATGTCGTCGAGCACGTCCTCCAGGCGGGCGGTGAACTCGTAGTCCACCAGGTTGCCGAAGTGGCGCTCCATCAGCTGCACCACGGCGAAGGCCAGGAAGGACGGCACGAGCGCCGTTCCCTTCTTGAACACGTAGCCGCGGTCGAGGATGGTGCCGAGGATCGACGCGTAGGTGGAGGGGCGGCCGATCTCCCGCTCCTCCAGCTCCTTGACGAGCGACGCCTCGGTGTAGCGCGCGGGCGGCCGGGTGCTGTGCCCCTCCGCCTCCAGGTTCTGCGCCTTGAGCGGGTCGCCCTCGGCCATCGCGGGCAGGCGGCGCTCGCGGTCGTCCAGGTCGGCGGCGGGGTCGTCGGACCCCTCCACGTAGGCCTTGAGGAAGCCGTGGAAGGTGATGATCTTGCCGGTCGCGCTGAACTCGGCGACCTCCCCGGTGGAGGAGGTCCCCTCGATGCGCACGGTGACCGACTCTCCGACCGCGTCCTTCATCTGGGAGGCGACGGTGCGCTTCCAGATCAGCTCGTAGAGCCGGAACTCGGGCCCGGAGAGGCCGGTCGAGGCGGGGGTGCGGAAGGCGTCGCCCGCGGGGCGGATCGCCTCGTGCGCCTCCTGCGCGTTCTTGACCTTCTTGGCGTACACGCGCGGCTTCTCGGGGAGGTAGTCGCCGCCGTACAGGCTGCGCACCTGGGAGCGGGCCGCACCGACGGCGCTGTCCGACAGCGTGGTGCTGTCGGTGCGCATGTAGGTGATGTAGCCGTTCTCGTACAGCCGCTGGGCGACCTGCATGGTCTGCTTGGCGGACAGCCCGAGCTTGCGCGAGGCCTCCTGCTGGAGGGTCGTGGTGCGGAACGGGGCGTACGGGGAGCGGCGGTAGGGCTTGCGCTCGACCGAGCGGACCGAGAACCCGGCCCCCGCCAGGCGCTCGGCCAGGCCGCGCGCCGTCGCCTCGTCCAGCTGGCGGACCCCGCGGTCCGAGCGCAGCGCGCCCTGGGGGGTGAAGTCGCGGCCGACGGCGACGCGGGTGCCGTCCACGGAGACGAGGGTGGCGGGGAAGGTCGCCGGCCCCTCGGGGACGCCCGCCTCGCTCGCGTCGAAGAGCGCCTTGAGGTCCCAGTACTCGGCGGACGTGAACGCCATGCGCTCGCGCTCGCGCTCCACCACCAGCCGGGTGGCCACGGACTGGACGCGGCCCGCCGAGAGCTTCGGCATGACCTTCTTCCACAGCACGGGGGAGACCTCGTAGCCGTAGAGGCGGTCCAGGATGCGCCGGGTCTCCTGTGCGTTGACCAGGCGGGTGTTCAGGTCGCGGGTGTTGCTCGCCGCGCGCTGGATGGCGTCCTTGGTGATCTCGTTGAACACCATGCGGCGGACGGGGATCTTGGGCTTGAGCTCTTCCAGCAGGTGCCAGGCGATGGCCTCGCCCTCGCGGTCCTCATCTGTGGCGAGCAGGAGGAGGTCGGCGTCCGCCATGAGCTCCTTGAGCTTCCTGACGTGCGACTTCTTGTCCGCGTTGACGACGTAGAGCGGCTCGAAGTCGCCGTCGACGTCCACGCCGAGCCGGGCCCAGGACTCCCCCTTGTACTTGGCGGGGATCTCGGCGGCCTTGTTGGGCAGGTCGCGGATGTGGCCGATGCTGGACTCCACGACGTAGCCGCGCCCCAGATAACCGGCGATGGTCTTCGCCTTGGCGGGCGACTCGACGATGACCAGAGCGGTGCCCGCCCCCTGCCGTCCGCTGTCCTTCGAGCCGTTCTTGCCGGCGCTGCCCTTCGTGGGTGGCACGCTGTTCCCCTACGTCTAGCCTTACGTGATCTATCCGGCCGCGGTCTGTCGGTTCCCGTGGGAACCGACAGTAACCGAAACTCCAGGCACTCCCCCGTCGATGGGCGTGCGGGGCCCTCTCCGCGTGTGCGGGGTCCACCGCCCCGGGCAGGGCGCCCGGCTCACACCCACCGGCATCCGCAGAATAAGCGCTTCGCGCACCGGTACCGGTCCGTAGCGTACGCGAGCGGTCCTGGCAACGCCCGTCGGTCAACGGTCGCCGCCTTCGTCGAGCACCCGGAACCCGTCTTGCGAGTGACTTCGGTCACACTTACAAACGTCCGAGTGCCGATATCCCCCAGAATGCGGCGAGTCCTCCCGGATATTCCCGGGAGGACTCGGCTCACGTCCTGAGCCGGCGTCGTCACCTCCACCCTCCCGCAGTCCACCGCGTTCCAAACGGAACGGGAGTGCGGAGGCGACTCAACCTGCTCTGCGGACGCACACGGCACCGGTGTGCCGGAGCGGGGTCCCGCCCGGGGGCCACCGCCGTCCTGTGGGATTGGGCACCTCGCAGTCCACCGCGTTCCAAACGGAACGAGGCGCCGTCACCCTCCAGGCCGGTCGGCGGGCCCCCGGGCCCACCCCACGATGGTCGCTACAGGCCGACGCCCGCGGCGCCGAGCAGGGCGCCGACGGGGTCCACGCTCGGAGCCGGAGCGGGCAGCTGGTCCACGTGCTCGGGAGCGTGCTCCGCCACGGCCTGGTGCGTGGTCTCGCTCAGGGTGTAGTCGACGGGCAGCATCTGCGAGACGGGGATCTCGGGCAGGTCGCGCACGACCGGGGCGTCCTGCAGCACGCCCGACTGGTGCTCGGTCGCGCTCTGGTGCACGACCGCGGCGCCGTTGTCGGTGGAGCTGGCGCCCGCCAGGCTCGCGACGGCGGCGACGGCGTTGCCGGTCACGTTGACGGGGACGTCCGCGTGCGCGACCAGCTGGTTGCCGCCCACGGCCGAGCCGTTGCCCGAGGTGGCGACGTGGGGCTCCTCCTCCAGGACCAGTGCCCCGGTGTCGGTGGCCGCGGCGCCCGCGACGCCGCCCACGGCGCCGATCGCGTTGCCGGACACGTTGACCGGGACGTCCAGGGCCGCGACCAGCTGGTTGCCGCCCACGAGCGAGCCGTTGCCGGAGGTCGCGACGCCCGACTGGTGCTCGCGCTCGGCCGACTGGCGCAGGATGCCCGCGTCCACGCCGGAGGTGTCGGGCAGGATGCTGGCGTTCGAGACGGCCTCGTTGACCAGGTCCATCGCCGTGAGCCCGGCGGGGGCGGACTGGTGGTGACGGCCGCCGCCCTCGTGGACCAGGGCGCCGGTGTCGGTGGCCGCGGCGCCCGCGACGCCCGCCACGGCGCTGATCGCGTTGCCGGACACGTTGACCGGGACGTCCAGGTCGGCGACCAGCTGGTTGCCGCCCGCGACCGAGCCGTTGCCCGAGGTGGCGACGTCCGGGTCGTGGTCGTGCCCGTGGTGCTCGTGGCCCTGGTGCACGACGTCGTAGCCGTCGTGGCCCTGCTGGTGGGCGTGGCCGCGCTCGTCGTGACCGTGGTGACCGTGGTGACCGTGGTGGCCGTGGTGGCCGCCCTCGTGGACCAGGGCGCCGGTGTCGGTGGCCGCGGCGCCCGCGATGCCGCCCACCGCGGCGATCGCGTTGCCGGAGACGTTCACGGGGACGTCGCCGTCCACCACGAGCTGGTTGCCGCCCAGGACGGAGCCGTTGCCCGAGGTCGCGACCTCGCCGCTGTGGTGGTCGACCACGGCGGCGCCGGAGTCCGTGCACTGGGCGCCGGACGTGCCCAGGACGGCGCTGATCGCGTTCCCGCAGACGTTGACCGGGACATCGAGGTTGGCGACCGCCTGGTTGCCGCCCAGGATCGAACCGTTGCCCGAGGTCACGGGCTCGGTGTCGGCGAAGGCCACGCCGGTGCCCAGAGCGACGAATCCCGCCGCCATGAGCGCGGACTTCGCGGAGATGCTGGCCCACTTACGCATGTGGGGAGTCCTTTCGAGAAGACATGAAGACATGTTGAAGAGAACAGGTGTGCTTGTGCGTGCTTGTGCTCGGGCAACAGGCCGTGCCACATCCCTGGGTGGGGTGCAGGCCTCCGGCCGGGGCCGGGGATCATCCGGACGGCCTCACACCTGGGCGGTGCGTGCCGGCCGGTTCAGGAGAGCGCGCCGCGGTCGGCGCCCGCTGGTTGCGGGTGACGCGCGCGCCCCGTCGATCAGCTCCGCCCTGGTTGGGCGGCGGCTGACGTGAACCCCGAGCACGTGGCCTCGGCCGGTGCTACGGGACTCGCGTCAGCCCCCGGGCCGCGCGGGGCGGCCCGGGGAGCCGATCAGGAGCGGGCCCTGCGCCGCATCCCCGCCACGACCAGGCCGGCCCCGGCGGCGACCGCGGCGACCGCGGCGGCGACCAGGCCGAACAGGCCGGTGGAGTCGGTGCCGGTGACCGCGAGCTCCGCACCCGGGCCCTGCTCGGCGGGCTGCCCGAAGGTCTGCTCGGACCGCTCCTCCGCGGACTGCTCGAAGGACTGCTGGCCGGGCTGCTCCGCGGACGGTCCGGCCGGGGAGGCGGACGGGTCGGGCGCGGGCTGCTCGTCCACCGGCGCGGAGCTCTCCTCGGCGAGCCCCTCACGGTCCTCGGGGACCTCGGGCGGGACACCCTGGCCGGGGTCCTCACCCTCGGGGGCCTCCTCCCCGGGGTTCTCCCCCTCGGTGGACCCCCCGCCGGGGGCCTCTTCGCCGGGGGCTTCCCCGCCGGGGGCCTCCTCCGCGCCCTCGTAGCCGCCCTTCGGCCCTCGGACGGAGGACGACTTGTCCTCGATGACGGCGGCTCCGGAGTCCGTGCACTGGGCGCCGGCGAGGCCGAGGATCGCGATCGCGTTCCCGCAGACGTTCAGCGGGACGTCGAGGTCGGCGTTGAGCTGGTTGCCTCCGCCGATGGAGCCGTTTCCGCTGGTGACGGTGTCGGCGTAGGCGGTTCCGGCGGTGGCGGCGGCCGTGGCGGCGATGAAGCCGGCGGTCACCAGGGCGGCGATACGTGCTTGTGTCTCGTGGGTCATCGCGTGTCCTTATGTCAGCGAGAAGGATCGGCTGGCTACACGTGTGACCGCGGTCGGAGAGCTTCAGGCTCTGGGAAAGCCGGTGAGAAGGCACGCCCGCCGGAGTCGGCGGGACGGCTGCGTGCGGGAGCGCACGGACCGGCCGCGGTCGGGGACGCGGCTAGTCGGGGGCGAAGCTGGGGTCGTCCGCGGCGTCGCGGACGACCAGGGTGGGGTCGCCGGGAAGGGCGACCCGCTGGGCACGGGGAGCCAGGTGGGCGGCCCGGGCCATCAGGAACCCGGCGGCGCCGGGCGCGGGGAAGGACGGGGCGGCGGCGCCGGTGGCGTCCGCTCCGGCCGAATGGTGCGAGCCGCCTCCGCCGATGAGGCGAATGCGCTCACCGGGGTCGTCGTCATGCACCCGCTCGGCCGCCTCGACGGCGGCCGAACTCCATGCGGACGGCACCGCGGAAGCGCTGGTGTCCACCGCCGTACCGGGACGGGGCGCATCGGCGCCCCGAGCGGTCTCGGCGGCGGCGCGCTCGACGGCGGGGCCGGCCGGGTCGATGGGGAGTTCGTCGGTGGCGGCGAGGACGGGCAGGCCCAGGGGGGCCGTCGCGTTCGCGGCCCCGTCGATGCCGCCCTGGACGACCCGTGTGGACTCGGTCAGCCCGGCGGCGACCGTGTCCACGAGTCCGCTGTCGCGCAGCGAGCCGTCGGTGGACCGCACCACGTCCTGACCGGTGCGGGCGATGCCGCCGACGAGGCTTCCCGCGCCGCGGGCGGTCCCGTCCACGGTGGCCGCGGTGTCGTCCACGACCCTGGCCGCCGCGGCTCCCGCCCTGCTCTCCTCCAGCGCGGACGAGACACCCGTCTCGTCCAGGGCGCGGGAGGGAAGGGCGGCGGCCCGGGGCGCCACGGCCCCGGTCAGCGAACCGGTCGCGGAGCCCGCACCGGCGGCGGCGTCGGAGACCCGGGTCTTCCGAAGCTCCTGGGTCGCGGCCCGGCCGGCGTCCTCCGCGGTGTCGCCGACGCCCATGACGCGGTCGACGAGGCCGTCGGAGCCGGGAGCGGTGTCGCTGTGGGCGACACCGATCCCCCCGGCCAGCCAAGCGACGGCGACGATGCCGGACAGGAGCAGCAGACGGGCGCAGGCGTTGCGGGACACACAGGCAGCGCGACCGGTCGACACCAGCCACCCCCTGCCCGTGAGCACCATGACGCCCTCTCGTTTCGCTGCCGCTGGACGGTCCCGTGCGGCTGGGCCGCCACGGTCGTACCGGTGCCGCTCCGACCCGCACGGAGGCGGGAGGGAGAACCACGACACCCTCGAACTCAAAGCAACCGTAGCATCACGTTGGGTGATGCAACACCGAAACGTGAACCGCGCCGAAAAAGTTTTCGGCGCGGTTCACCAGGCACGACACCGCAAAACGCGTCGAGGTCAGCTCAATCCGACGAAACGGTCCAGGACCCTGACGCCGAACTGGAGGCCGTCCACCGGGACCCGCTCGTCCACGCCGTGGAACATGCCCGCGAAGTCCAGCTCCGGGGGGAGCTTGAGCGGCGCGAAGCCGTAGTTGCGCACGCCGAGGCGGGAGAAGCTCTTGGCGTCGGTCCCGCCGGAGAGGCAGTAGGGGACGGCCTTGGCCCCCGGGTCCTCCGCCAGCAGGGACTCCGACATGGCGTTGACCAGGCCGCCCTCGAAGGGCGTCTCCACGGCCGGCAGGTGGTGGATGAACTCGCGGTCGACCTTCGGGCCGAGCAGCTCGTCGATCTTCGCGAAGTACGCGTCCTCGGTGCCCGGCAGGAAGCGGCCGTCGATCTGGGCGGTGGCCTCGCCCGGGATGACGTTGGCCTTGTACCCGCCCCCCAGCACCGTCGGGTTGAGGGTGTTGCGGAGGGTGGCGCCGATCATGCGGGAGATCGGACCCAGGCGGGCGACCGTGGCGTCGACGTCCTTCTCGTCGAAGGGGATGCCGAACTCCTCGCAGATCTCCTCCAGGAAGGTCCGCACGGTCGGGGTGAGGTCGAGCGGGAACTCGTGCCGGCCCAGCCGCGCGACCGCCTCCGCCAGCTCGGTGACGGCGTTGTCCCTGTTGGTCATCGAACCGTGCCCGGCCGTGCCGCGCGCGGTCAGCTTCATCCAGGCGATGCCCTTCTCCGCGGTCTCCACCAGGTAGAGGCGGCGGTCCTCCTTCACCGTGAACGAGAACCCGCCGACCTCGCTGATCGCCGAGTCGCAGTCGGCGAACAGGTCCGGGTGCTCGTCCACGAGGTACTGGGCGCCCCAGGTGCCGCCCGCCTCCTCGTCGGCGAGGAAGGCCAGGACGATGTCGCGCGGGGGGCGGCGTCCCTCACGGAGCCGCTGGCGCAGCATGGCCAGGACCATCGCGTTCATGTTCTTCATGTCGACCGCGCCGCGGCCCCACACGCACCCGTCGGCGACCTCCCCCGCGAAGGGGTGGTGGGTCCAGTCCTCGGGCGCCGCGGGGACGACGTCCAGGTGGCCGTGGATGAGCAGCGGGGGGCGGGTGGAGTCCTCCCCCGTGATCCGGGCCACGACGTTGCTGCGCCCCGGGTGCTTCTCGTAGATCCTCGACTCGACGCCGACCTCGTCGAGCTTGGCGGCGACGTACTCCGCCGCCTTGCGCTCCCCCGGCCCCGAATGGTCGCCGTAGTTGGAGGTGTCGAACTCGATGAGCTCCCGGCACAGGTCGACGACCTCCACCTCCGCCGCGCTCAGGACCCTGTCTGGCTCTGCCATCTGACGCTCCCGTCCAGCCGCACCTTTTGCCGTGCTGTCACCCCGACCCTGCCATGGAGGCCCCCCGGCGGAAAACCTGGTTCGTGCCACCCCAGACTTTTGCTATGGTTGACCTGTACGGCGCGGCAGGCGCCGGACACCCGGTCCGGGTGGCGGAATAGGTAGACGCGCTAGCTTGAGGTGCTAGTGCCCGTTAAGGGTATGGGGGTTCAAGTCCCCCCTCGGACACAAACAGAAGGCCCTGGTACCAGGGCCTTTTTTGTTGCCCGGGCCCTGTCGGCCGGACCCGCGGCGGGCCCGCGGCCCCTCAGGCCACCAGGCCGTGGCGGTAGGCGTAGACGACGGCCTGGACGCGGTCGCGGAGCGCGAGCTTGGCGAGGATGCGCGAGACGAAGGTCTTGACGGTCTCCTGGCTGATCACGAGGGCCCCGGCGATCTCCCTGTTGGAGAGGCCGTCCGCGATGAGGCGCAGGACCTCCAGTTCGCGGGGGGTCAGCGGGGTGTCGTCCGGGGAGCCCCCGGTCGGCCGGACACGGGCGGCGTACCTTCCCACGAGCTGGCGGGTCACCCCGGGGTCCAGCAGCGCCGCGCCCGAGGCCACGGTCCGGATGCCGTGCAGCAGCTGGCCGGGCGGCGCGTCCTTGAGCAGGAACCCGCTCGCCCCCGCGCGCAGCGCCTCGTAGACGTACTCGTCCAGGTTGAACGTCGTCACCACGAGCACCTTGACGGGCGCGCGCACCCCGGCGCCGGCCAGCAGGCGGGTGGCCCCGATGCCGTCGAGCACCGGCATGCGCACGTCCATCACCACGACGTCCGGACCCAGCCGGCCGCTGAGGTCGACCGCGGTCCGCCCGTCCCCGCACTCGCCCACGACCTCCATGTCGGGCTGGGCACCGATGATCGTCACCAGCCCCGTGCGGATCAGCACCTGGTCGTCGCAGACCAGGACCCGGATCGGCGCGGTCACGAGCGGCTCCCCGCGGGTATGCGCGCCCTCACGACGAAGCCGCCCTCCGGCCCGGGTCCCGCCTCCAGGTCGCCGCCCAGGACGTCGACCCGCTCGCGGAGCCCGGCGAGGCCGCGCCCGCTCCCGCCGGGGGAGCCGGTCCGCGGGCCGGGGCCCTCCGTGCCGACCTCCACGGTGATCTCCTTCTCGCCGTGGCGCACCAGGACCGAGGTGCGGCTGCCCCGGGCGTGCTTGAGGGCGTTCGTCAGGGCCTCCTGCACGACCCGGAAGGCCACGAGGTCGGCGCCGCCCGTCGACTCGGCGGGGGCGCCCTCCTCGGAGAACTCCACCGGCTGCCCGGCCCGGCGCGTCTGCTCCACGAGCGTGAGGACCCGGCCGACGGGGGGCGTCCTGGCCCCGGTGCCGTGGTCGGGGTTGAGGAGGTCGAGCAGGCTCCGCAGGTCGGTGATGGCCCTGCGGCCGGTGTCGGTGACGGCGGTCAGCGAACCGTCGAGCCGCTCGGGGTCCGCGGTCAGGTAGCGCGCCGCCTCGGCCTGCACCACCATCGCGGTCACGTGGTGGGTGACGACGTCGTGGAGCTCGCGCGCGATGCGGGTGCGCTCGGCGGTGCGGGTGTCCTCGGCGACGCGGCGGCGGCGTTCGGCCTCCATGGCCCGGGTGGACCGCAGCCACGCCCCGATGCCCCACACGAAGGCCAGCGCCAGGTAGAACGTCGCGAAGCCGACCGGCGTCTCGCCCGTGCCGAGCTGCGCGAGCGCCGCCCACAGCACCGCGTAGGCGGCCGTCAGGACGAGCACGGTGGCGCGCCGGCGCCGTTCCAGGTGGGCGCCCGCGCTCAGCACCGCGATGGCCAGCCCCGTGCCGGCGAGCGTGTGGTAGCCCATGAGCTGGTCGACGGCGAAGCCCGCGGACACCAGGGCGAGGGAGGCGGCCGGCCACCGCCGGCGCAGGGCGAGCGGAAGGCACTGGAGGGCGATCGCCACGACGGCGAGCAGGTCGAAGGGGCGGTCGGGGACGCCCCCGAGCATCGTCCCGTGGTTGTGGAGCGACGGCACGAACGACGCGGCGAAGAACACCAGTCCCAGCGGGAGGTCCCGGACCGTGACGTCGAGGCCTCGCCACAGTTCCGCGGCCCGCCGTAGATCGATCACCGGAGGAAGTGTAGTGGCGGATCCGCCCCCGTCCGCGCGGCGGGGGACGGGGCCGCCGCGCCGTGCGCCCGGCCCCGGGCGGACCCGTGACGCGGTGTCACTGGTGGCGCCGCCGGGCGGGGGGAATACTGGGGGAGATCCCGCCGCCGATCCCGGAGAGCCCCGCATGGACACCAGACGCCCGCGCGTTCCGCCGGCGGTCGCCGCGGCCGCGGGTCCGCCCGTCCGCCCGGGGCCCCGCCCCCTCCCGGCCTCCCCGGTCCGCGCCCCGGGCGGGTACCGGTGACGCCGTCCCGGTCCGGGGCCAGCACGATGTCCGAGCACGCCGACGCGTCCCGGGGGGAGTTGCGCACCGTCAACCTCGGCATCGTGTTCGCCTCGCTCTCCACCGTGGGGGCGCTCCTGGTGGTGATCGACGCGCCGACCTGGTGGCAGGCCCTCGTCCTGGCCCTGGGGGTGGCGACGGCGGCGGTGACCGTCACGCGGTGGGCGGAGGGCCGCGTCCCCCGTGTCCCGTTCCCGGCCCTCGCCGTCACCGGGGCCGTGTGGCTCTTCGGGGTCCTGGTGGCGGAGACACCGACCGCGTCCTACGGCTTCGCCGTCGTGGGGACCGTCGCCGTGCACCAGGCGCACCGCCGCCGGACGGCGGCCGTGCTGGGGCTGGCCGGCTTCGTGGCCGCGGTCCTCGCGGCGAGGCTGGCGGTCGCGCCGGGGGAGGTCGTCGACACCCTGCTGGAGTACGTCGTCGGCTCCGCGGGCATCGCCGTGGTGGCGGTCGTCCTCACCTCCCTCACCCAGATGGTCTCGCGCCTCGTCGCGGAGCTGGAGGAGTCGAGGGAGCGCGAGGCCGAGCTGGCCGTGGCCCGGGAGCGGATGCGCTTCGCCAGCGACCTGCACGACATCCAGGGCCACACGCTGCACGTGGTCAAGCTCAAGACCGCGCTGGCCCGCCGGCTGGTGCGCACCGACACCGACCGCGCGGAGGAGGAGCTCGGCGAGATCCACGCCCTGGTCGGCGACACCATCGCCCAGACCAAGGCGCTCGCCCACGCGCAGCGGCGGCTCAACCTGTCGGCGGAGCTGGAGAACGCCAAGAACCTCTTCGAGGCCGCCGGCATCCGCGTCCAGGTGCGCCGCGAGGGCGGGGTCCAGGCCCGCGCGGGCGAGATGCTCGGCCAGGTCCTGCGGGAGACGACCACCAACATCCTGCGGCACGCCCAGGCCGGGCAGGTGTGGATCACCCTCTCCGGGACCGGCATCTCCATCGTCAACGACGGCGCGCAGGAGGGCCCGCCCACCGGGCTCGGCGGGCTCGCGACCCTGCGCGAGCGCGTGGCCGGCGAGGGCGGCGAACTCACGGTGGAGCGCAAGGACGGACGGTTCCTGACCGCCGCGAGCTTCCCGCGCACGGCCGCCGGCGCCTCCCCCCTGCCGCACCGCCCCGCACCGACACGGAAGGACGACCGATGACCACCGTGGTGCTCGCCGACGACGAGGCCCTGCTCCGCAAGGCGCTGGCCGCGCTGCTCCCCATGGAGGGGGAGATCACCGTGCTCGCCGAGGCGGAGGACGGGGAGGAGGCCGTGGAGGCCACGCTCCGCCACCGGCCCGACGTGCTCGTCGTCGACCTGGAGATGCCCGGGACGGACGGGCTCGGGGCCGTCGCGGCGATCCGCCGGGAGCTCCCGGACCAGGTGATCCTCATGCTGACCCGGCACGCCAGGCCCGGGGTTCTGCGCAAGGCCCTGCGACTGGGGGTCCAGGGCTTCGTCAGCAAGTCGGCGGAGCCGGCGCACATCGCCTCGGTCGTCGCGACCCTGCACGGGGGCAAGCGGTGGATCGACCCGGACGTGTCCGCGCTCGCCGTCATCGACGACTGCCCGCTCACCGACCGGGAGGTGGACGTCCTGCGGGCGACCGGCGAGGGGTACTCGGCCGCCGACATCGCCGCCCGGCTGCACCTGGCGGAGGGCACGGTGCGCAACTACCTCTCGAACGCCATGCAGAAGACCCAGACGCGCACCAGGCACGAGGCGGCCAGGTACGCGCGCGAGCACGACTGGCTGTAGCGGTCCGGACGGACACGCCCGCGGTTCCGGCGGGCACGGCCGCCGTCGGGCGCCCGCCCGGGACCGGACCGTGCCCGCGGCCCCGGGCGGCGGGAGCCGGGCAGGGTGGGGGAGGCGGAGCGCGCCGGTCCGCACACCGGATCCCGGTCGCCCCCGGGTCGTGGACCCGGGGTTTCCCGTTCGCCGGGCGGGTGCGCCGCTCCGGAGGGCGAACAAATACCGAACAGCCGGACAAGCCGCTCGGGGGCCGCGGGGAAAACGGGGAACCTGGCCGACCAGGTCGTCGTCAGGGGCATGGCCAACGCCAGATCGACTCCACATCGTGATATCACAAACACAGAAAGTAGCGATGTCGGCCGTTTGCGGTCTCCCGTGACCGGCCGCACCGCCTCCGACCCGTCACTCCGCGGCCGCTCTCGCCCGCTGTCCGTCGCCCGACCCGCCCGAGCGCGGCACAGCACCCGCGGACCGTTCGGCATCACGCCCCGCGACCGGCCCCGGTCGATATCCCTGAACTCGTGGAGAAGACACCCTTGACCCAGATCTGCCGTCCCCCGGTGTCACCGGGGCGCGTCACACCTCCGTCCGGCACTTCCCACCGGGCGCCGCGGCGGCACCGCGACGCCTCCTCCGAGACCCGTACGCGTCCGCTACGCCGCACCCGCCGCGACTCCGCCGCGAGGGGGGCGCGCCGTGAAGCGTGAGGCCGTCGTCACCGGCGTGGGCGTGGTCGCCCCCGGGGGCATCGGCGCCGCCGCGTTCTGGGACATGCTCACCGCGGGTCGCACCGCCACCCGGGGCATCACCCTGTTCGACCCGGCGGGCTACCGCTCCCGGATCGCCGCCGAGGTCGACTTCGACCCCGCCGCGCACGGCCTGGACGAGCAGCGGACCGCGCGCATGGACCGGTACGTCCAGTTCGCCGCCGTCGCAGCCGCCGAGGCCCTGGCCGACAGCGGCGCCCCACTGGCCGGCGTCCCGCCCTGGCGTGTCGGGGTGAGCATGGGCACGGCGGTCGGCGGCACCACCCGCCTGGACCGGGAGTACGCGGTGACGAGCCGCGGCGGCGCGGACTGGGTGGTCGACCACACCGCCACCGCGCCCCACTCGCACCTCGCGCTGATGCCGAGCACGCTCTCCGGGGAGATCGCGGAGCTGGTCGGCGCCCGCGGCCCGGTGCGCACGGTCTCCACCGGGTGCACGTCCGGGCTGGACGCGGTGGGCTACGCCGCCCAGGCCGTCGAGGACGGCCTCGCGGACGTGGTCGTCGCCGGGGCGGCCGAGTCGCCGATCTCGCCCATCGCCATGGCCTGCTTCGACGCCATCAAGGCGACGTCGGACAGCAACGACGACCCGGGGCGCGCGTCCCGGCCCTTCGACCGCCACAGGAACGGCTTCGTCATGGGCGAGGGCGCGGCCGTCCTCGTCCTGGAGGAGGCGTCGGCCGCGCGGCGGCGCGGCGCCCGCGTCCGCTGCCGGGTGGCGGGCTTCGCCAACCACGGCAACGCCTTCCACATGACCGGCCTGCGGCGCGAGGGGACGGAGATGGCGCGCGCCGTCACCACCGCGCTGGACCACGCCCGGCGCTCCGCCACCGACGTGGACTACGTCAACGCGCACGGGTCGGGGACCGTGCAGAACGACAGGCACGAGACCGACGCCGTCAAGCGCGCGCTCGGCGAGCACGCCCGCCGGGTCCCCATGACCTCGATCAAGTCGATGGTGGGGCACTCGCTCGGCGCGATCGGCTCGATCGAGCTCGTGGCCTGCGTCCTGGCCATGGACACCGGCGTGGTCCCGCCCACGGCCAACCTGGCCACACCCGACCCCGAGTGCGACCTCGACTACGTCCCGGTGACCGCGCGCGAGCACAGGACCGACGTGGTGCTGTCCGTGGGCAGCGGTTTCGGAGGGTTCCAGTCGGCGGTCGTCCTGGACCGGGGAGAGTGAGGAGCGGCCATGACCATGGTGATCACGGGCCTGGGCACGGTGTCCCCGGCGGGAACGGGCACCGACGCCTACTGGGCCGCGCTGGTGGAGGGTCGGACGCTCCTGACGCCGATCCCCGACGTCGGCGCCCGGGGCTACCCGGTCCGCCTGGGCGGCAGGGTCCCCGGGTTCGACCCGTACGAGCACATCGAGGGCCGCTACGTCGTCCGGACCGACGCGTTCAGCTGGTTCGCGATGGTGGCCTCCGACGAGGCCCTGCGTGACTCGGGGGTCGACGTCGCCGCCGACCCCTACGCCACGGGGGTGCTCATCTGCAGCGGCAGCGGCGGCAACGAGTTCGGCCAGCGCGAACTGGCCGCCCTGTGGGGGCGGGGGCCGGAGTTCGTCGGCCCCTACCAGTCCATCGCCTGGTTCTACGCCGCCAGCACGGGCCAGGTGTCGATCAGCAACGGCCTCAAGGGCATGTGCGGTGTGCTGACCACCGACGAGCCGGGCATGCTCGACGCCCTGGGGCAGAGCCGGCAGGCGCTCCGGCGCGGAACCCCGGCGATGCTGGTCGGCGGCAGCGACGCGGCGCTGGGCTCGCCGTTCGCCCTGGCCACCCAGCTGGGCAGCGGGGTCCTGAGCGAGGGCGGCGACCCCGGCACGGCGTACGCGCCCTTCACGGAGGGGGCGTGCGGCTTCGTCCCGGCGGAGGGCGCGGCCGTCGCGCTGGTGGAGGACGCGGCCACCGCGCGGGCGCGCCGGGCCAGGGTGCGGGCCGTCGTCGCGGGCCACGCGAGCACGTTCGGCGGCGTCGGCGCGTTCGACCCCGGCGGTGAGGGCCTCCTGCGCGCGGCCGAGGAGGCGATGCGCCGCGCCGGGGTGGGCCCGGAGGGGGTGGACGTCGTCTTCGCGGACGCCGTCGGCCTCCCCAAGGCCGACGCCGACGAGGTCGCGGCGCTGCGGCGGCTCTTCCCCGACGGCGTGGCCGTCACCGCGCCGAAGGCGGGCTTCGGCCGGGCCTACGCCGGGGCCGGCGCCCTGGACGTGGCCGCCGCGGTGCTGAGCCTGGAACACCAGGTCGTTCCCCCCACCCCCCACGTACCGGACGCGCCCCTGGGCCTGGACCTGGTCACCAGGGTCGCCCGCCCCGCACGCCTGCGCTCCGCGCTGGTGCTGTCCCGGGGCGTGGGCGGCGGGAACTCCGCGCTCGTCCTCCAGCATCCCGACCACGTCTGACACACGACAACAAGGAGACCCATGGCCGAGAGCCGCATCACGATCGAGGAACAGGTGGAGCTGATCTCCGCCTGCGCCGGGATCAGGACCGACGTCGAGACGGCGTCCTCGCAGACCTTCGACGAGCTGGGGGTCGACTCCCTCGGCGTCCTCGGCATCGTGGCCGAGATCGAGCGCCGCACCGGCCTCAAGCTGGGCGCCGACGCGGAGCAGGCGCCCTCCCCCGCCGCACTCATGGCCCTGGTCAACGGGGACGTCCCCGCCCACATGGAAGGAGCGTGACGGCCGTGCCCTCGCGTACCGAGAACAGCATCGTCATCGACGCCCCCCTCGACCTGGTCTGGGAGATGACCAACGACCTGGGCGAGTGGACCGGTTTCTTCCCCAAGTACGCCGAGGTGGAGGTCCTCGAGAGGGAGGGGGACACCGTCCGGTTCCGGATCACCAAGTTCCCGGACGACCAGGGCCGCGTGTGGAGCTGGGTGTCCGAGCGCGTCATGGACCGCGCCGCGGGCGAGGTGCGCGCCCGGCGCGTGGAGACCGGGGCGTTCGAGTTCATCAACCTGCACTGGACCTATGAGGAGGTCTCGGGCGGGGTCCTCATGACCTGGCGCAACGAGTTCACCATGAAGCCCGACTCGCCCTACAGCGACGAGCAGATCACCGCCAACATCAACCGGGAGGCCCCGGTCGAGATGGGGCTGATCAAGAAGAGGGTCGAGGCGAGGGCGATGGCGATGGCGGAGAACCCCGTCGCCTGACCGGGCCCGGGCCCCGGGGCCTTCGGAACGGCGCGGCCCCGGCGGTCGCGCCGGCGCCCGGAGGCCCCGGGGCCCGCCGGGCCGCAGGACGGCCCGGCGGGACGGGCCGGGTCAGCGGCGGTGTCCGGGGGCCCGCGCCAGCACCGCCTTCTGGAGGGCCTCCAGGGGACCGGCGCGGAACCGGCGCAGCCACAGCGTGGAGGCGGTGAGGAGCAGCGCGCACAGCGCCGCCCACAGGCCCATCACCCACCAGGGGCCCGAATCGGCGAGGCGGGTGGCCAGGCCCAGGCCGAAGCCGTGGAGGACCAGCACGCAGACGAGGTTCTGCGCCACGTAGCCGCTCATGGCCGTCCTGCCGAGGGACGACACCGCCGTGACCGCGCGGCCCCCGGGGTTCGCCCGGTCCAGCACCCAGCCGACCGCGCCGATCACGCCGAGCGCCACCACCGGGGCGGCGACGTAGCGGTCCAGGAGGGCCAGCCCGGGCCCGGCCAGGGTCGTGGCCAGGTTGAACGGCACCCCGACGCCCAGGCCCCACACGAGCAGGCGGCCCCGGATGCGGCGGCCGGCGGCGTCGTCCCCGAAGGCCCCGGCGCGGAACAGCCGCACGCCCAGCAGGAACATGAACACCATCAGGGCGAAGGTGAGGATCGGCTCGGCCCGGAAGAGGAGCACGTGGTCGAGCCGGAAGGCGACCTGGTCCAGGTAGCTCCCGTGGGCGTAGAGGTCCACGACCTCGGGCGGGGTCTCCCCTCCCGCCGCGGCCGGGTCGAGGACCATCACCGCGGTGAGGAGCCCGATGAGGGCCGCGTGCAGGGCCGCCGCCGTCCACATCACGGCGTCCCGCGCCCTCCGGGAGCGGGTCAGCAGCCAGGCGACCACCAGGGACGTGACCGCGTAGCCCATGAGGACGTCGGCGGCGAAGACCAGGGTGAAGTGCACGAGGCCCTCGGTGAACAGGAACAGCGCCCGCCACTTGTAGGGGCCGGGCCAGCGCTCCCCCCGCCGGGCCGCCGAGCGGAACTGGATCGCCAGGCCCACGCCGAACAGCAGGGTGAGCAGGGCGAGGAACTTGCCGTTGGCGAGGAAGAGGAACAGCCCCTCCCCCAGGGAGGCCGCGGACGGCGACTCCCGGAAGTCGGCGAGGGTGCCGAGGGACTGCGCCCCGAACAGGAAGCTCGCCTCGGAGCCGGGGGCGGTGAACAGCCACACGTTGGTGGCGAGGGTGCCCATGATGGCGACGCCCCGGAGGACGTCGAGCAGGGGGAGGCGCGCCCCCGCCCGGGCGGGGGTCCCGGTCTGCGGATCGGTCGTGGTCATGCGGACATCCCAGCTCTCGGTCGGACGTGGGTCACGAGCTCTCGGGGTCCGCGAAGAGCCGGTCGACGTAGGTGGTGAGGGAGGCGAGGACCGGGGCCTCGGAGAAGTCCCCGCCGGTGACGAGGTGGTGCACGGTCAGGCCGTCCACGAAGGCGACGAGGGCGGCGGCCTCCGCTCGGGCGCCCGTGCCGGGCGGCAGCTCGCCCGCCCGCAGGCCCTCGCCGAACGCCTGCTCGAACGCGTCGACGAGCTGCCGCGTCGTGGCCCTGTGCAGCCGGGACATCTCCGCGTCGGCCATGGTGGCCGGCAGGAACTCCAGCCAGACGGTGAGTTCCAGGCGCCGCTCGTCGTCGAGGGGGAGGAGGGTCTCCGCCGCGCGGAGGACCCACTCCCGGACGGTGGCGGGCCCCTCGCCCGCGGCGAGTGCCAGGAGGCGGGCCTCGCCCTGCTTGTACATGTACTCCACCCCGAACCGGAGCAGCTGGGACTTGGTGCGGAAGTAGCTCTGCACCAGCCCGACCGACACCCCGGCCTCGTCGGCGACGTCGGCGAGGGTGGTCCTCGCCAGTCCCCGCCTCCCCACCGAGCGCAGGAGTGCCCGGGCGACCTGTCGTCGCCGCTCGTCGTGGTCCGCCGTTCTCGCCATGAAAAAATAATACGACACTATTTTTTAATATGGCGACAGGTCCCGTGGCCGGGACCGGCCGCGCCGCCCCCGGGACCGCGCGGCCACCGGCGCCGGGCGACCGCGTCGCGGCGCCCGTGACGCCCGCCACGGACTCCGCGAACGCCCGGGACCTGCGCTTGTGATGCAATAACAACGGGTTCGTGAACCCGCGAGGGATCCCGAGACCGGCAACAGCACATCGACAGAGGGAGGTTGGTCCCCCATGACCGACCGCGCGTACGTGATCGCAGGATCGGAGGCCACCGGCGGCGCCGGCATCCAGGCCGACCTCAAGGCCTTCCAGGAGCTCGGCGTCTACGGGATGGGGACGATCACCTGCATCGTCTCCTTCGACCCCGGCAACGGCTGGGGCCACCGGTTCGTCCCCGTCGCCCCGAACGTCATCGCCGACCAGATCGAGGCGGCGACCGCCTGCCACGACCTGGACGTGGTGAAGATCGGCATGCTCGGCACCCCCGACACCATCGACGTGGTCGCCGAGGCCCTCCGGCGGCAGCCGTGGCGGCACGTGGTCCTGGACCCGGTCCTGATCTGCAAGGGCCAGGAGGCGGGCGCGGCCCTGGACACCGACAAGGCGCTCACCGCCCAGATCCTCCCGCTGGCCACGGTGATCACCCCCAACCACTTCGAGGCGCGCACCCTCGCGGGCATGGAGCGCATCGACTCCGTGGACGACCTGGTCGAGGCCGCCCGCCGCATCCGCGAACTCGGCCCGGAGCACGTGGTCGTCAAGGGCGGCACGGAACTCCCCGGCCCGGACGCGGTGGACGTGTACTTCGACGGCGAGGAGGTGACGGTCCTCAGCGCCCCGAAGATCGGCGAGGAGCGCGTGAGCGGCGCCGGGTGCACCTTCGCCGCCGCGATCACCGCCGAACTGGCCAAGGGCGCCGAGGTGGGCGCCGCCGTCGCGACCGCGAAGGCGATGGTCCGCGAGGGGATCGAGAGGCGGCTGACCACGCACGCCCCGTTCGCCTCGGTGGTGCCGGTCGCCCCGCGCGGCTGACGCGCACGGCCTCCCGACCCAGGATTTCAGGAGAATTCGTCCCCTATGGGAAGATTTTTTCTGCGGATCATGATTGGGAGCCGCCACAGCGGTGAGGGCAGGGACCAGGACCGAATGCCCAGCAGGAGGTTGACATGTCCGAGCAGAACCGCGCCGGCAACAAGGCCGACGAGTACAAGGGCAAGGCCAAGGAGTCCCTCGGCAAGGCCACCGGCAACGAGCAGTGGCAGGCCGAGGGCAAGACCGAGAAGACCACGTCCAAGCTCAAGCAGGCCGGTGAGAAGGCCAAGGACGCCCTCACCTCGGACAAGAAACCCAAGGCTCCGTAGGACCCGCGCGGACGGCGGGGGCGGGGCGGCCCCGGGCCGCCCCGCCCCCGCCGCGTGCCGTGCCCGCCCGGGGCTCCGCTCCGGCCCGGGCGCCCGGGAGCGCGGAAGTCCCCGGCTCCTCCGCCGAGGCCTCGTACCCGTGGCGGGGCCGGGCGCCGGGACCGGCCACGGGTACGAGACCACCGGGGCGGGGCCCGCGCCGCACCGGCGGCGGATCCGGACGGCCCGCTATCCCACGCGCGCCCCCCGTTCCGGGCGCTCGCGGCGGCGCAGGGACAGCACGACGGCGCCGATCACCGTCAGCAGGACGGCCAGCCCGCCCCAGACCATGTCCTGGCCGATCAGCAGCTCCCCGCCCTCGGCCCCGGGGGTCCGGCCCCCGTCCCGGCCGGTGATCGTCACGGCGAGCAGCACGACGACGGTCGCCGCGGCCGCCAGCCGGGCACCGAGCCGGGCGAGCGCCCGGAGCCTGCGCCCGCCCGCCAGGTCACGGAGCGTGAAGCGCTCGTCCGCGCGCAGCGGCGCCAGCAGCCGGGCCAGGAGCAGCAGGGCCACGGGGAGCTGGAGGGCCCACACGAACGTGCGGAACCAGCCGTCGAACCACACGTTCGTGCCGTAGAGCAGGGTGTGCCAGACGCTCAGCGCGTAGACGACGATGACGAACCGGTGCAGCGCCCGCCACGTGCGCGTCCCGGTCCGGAACCGGAAGTAGTAGGCGAGGCTGAGCGGCACGGCCAGGTAGAGGGCGATCAGCCCGATGAGGATCGCGACCTGCCCGGTCCCGGTGGCGTATCCGCCGGGCACGAACACGTCCACGAACGCGGACAGCAGGCGTCCGCCCCAGGCCAGCCCCTCCTCGTTGTCCCGCACGAGTTCGAGGAAGAACGCGAACGCGTGGGCGAACATCAGTCCCATGGTGGTGAGGCTGGTGACGCGGTGCCAGCGCTCGATGCGGGCGTGCGGGACGGGGGCCCGCGCCGGGGGCGCGGTGGAGCGGAGCAGCCCGAGCATGACGGTGATCCAGGCCCAGAGGAGCCCCGACCACCCGAAGGCCTGGCAGAGCCAGTACAGCCAGTACTCCCCGGCGTCGGACAGGAACGGCATGACCATGAGCGTCATCGAGGTCCCCGCCTCGATGCGTGCGTAGACGACGAAGAAGATGACGAGGGTGACGACAAGGGCGGCGGCGCTGTCGGGAACGACGCGCCGCAGGTCGGCGCGGAGTGCCGCGCCGTCGATCCGGGAGGGTCTGCGCCCGGGGCGGGCGCGTTCGGGTCCGGTGGTGTCGGCCATGGGCGGGGGGTGCCTTTCGTGAGAGGGAACCCCTATGACAGCAGCGCTTCCCCCGCCTGGCCACCCCTCTTCCCGGGGTGTCCGGGGACCGGTCCGGACCGGTCCCCCCGGACGGCTCGCCCCTCGGCGGGGAGGGCGCCCCGGGCAGGGCACCTCCCCGCCGCCGCGCTTCCCGGGAGGCGGGCCGCAGGGGGCAGGCCTCAGGGGGGCGGGGCCGCCGGGGAGAACCCGAGCCGGAGCCGGTGCCGGCCGGCGGCCAGCCGGTGCGCGGGCAGCACGCCCGGGCCGCAGGAGGCCGAGCCGATGCCGTGGTGCTCCAGGTCCAGGTGCAGGTGGATCCGCCCGTCCGGCACCAGTTCGTGCGGGTGCCGGGCCGCGTCGAGGGCGGCCGTGTCCCACCGGCGCGCGGAGAGGCCGAAGACCGGGTCCCCGTCGATCCGCAGTCCCGTGCCGTCCTCCGCCCGCAGGACGGCCCACCGTACGTCGGCCCGGTTGCCGTTCTCCTGGGGCCGCAGGTAGGGCGTCTGGAGCCCGTCGACCGAGCTGGCGAACCGGCCGACCCTCGCGGCCTGGTCCACGTCGCGGTAGGCCTCGCCCGGGCCGCGCCCGAACCACTCGACCCCGCCCAGGGAGGAGGGCACGTCCATGCGCACGCCGAAGCGCGGCAGGGGGCAGGGCCACTCCCCCTCGGCCTCGGCGTCCACGTCCAGGAGCAGGCGCCCGCCCTCCGCGGTCCAGCGGTAGGCGACGAGCATCCCGAAGTCCGCTCCCGCCGGGGCGAGCCGGTCGCGCACGACGTACGCGTCGCCGTCCCGCCCGGCGGAGAGGCGGCGCGAGGTGATCCGGTCGAGCCCGGCCGCCCGCCAGGGGACCTCGACGGACACCCCGTGGCGCGCCTGGTCGTTGTCGGTCGGCGCGCGCCACAGGTCCACCGCCGGGGTCCCGACCGGCAGTCCTCCGACGGAGAGCAGGGCGCCCGTTCCCGTGTCGAGGACACCCGGGCCGAGTCGGAGCAGGGCGCCCTCCGTGCCGACGGCGGGTGCGGCGGTCCCGACCGGCCCCGGGGCCCCGGCCGTCCCGGCAGCGCCGTGTCTCCCGGTGGCGAGCCGGGCCTGCCCCCAGGCCAGTTCGTGCCCGGCCGGGGCCCAGGGCTGGTCCGCGCCCAGGTGGACCGACACCGTCAGCCACGCCTCGCCGCCGCCGGGCGGCTCGGGCATCCCGGGCAGGGGGACGTCCGCGTCCGCCCCGGGGCCGAGCACCGGCATGTCCAGCACACCCTCCGCGAACGGCACGCCCTCCTCCTCCGCGCGCCACCGGAGGACCAGCCCGGACGTGTCCCGGAAGTCCCAGGTGTTGGCGATCCCCACCGTCCCCGCGGCCGGGTCGGGGACGACCCGCACCGGCTCGATCGTCTTCTTGTAGGCGTGCAGCCCGGGCCCGGGCGTGCGGTCGGGGAGGAGGAGGCCGTCCGCGACGAAGTTGCCGTCGTGCACCGTTTCGCCGAAGTCGCCGCCGTAGGCGAACCACTCGGCGCCGTCCGGTCCGCGGCGGCGGATCCCGTGGTCGATCCACTCCCAGACGAACCCGCCCTGGAGTCGCTCGTGCCGCGTGAACAGCTCCTGGTACTCCTCCAGCCCTCCCGGGCCGGCGCCCATGGCGTGCGCGTACTCGCACAGCACGAACGGGAGCCCCCGCCGGTGGGCGTCGGCCCCGGGGTCGTCGGTGGCCTCCTCCTCGCGGCGGCCGATCGCGTCCACCTCGTCGTGCGGCGGGTACATGCGCGAGTACACGTCGGCGTAGGAGCTGTCGCGGTCGCCCTCGTAGTGGACCGGCCGGGAGGGGTCGTGCTCGCGCACCCAGGCGGCCATGGCCTCCAGGTTGCGGCCGGTCCCCGACTCGTTGCCCAGGGACCACAGGACGACGCTCGGGTGGTTGCGGTCCCGCCCCACCGTCCGGGCGATCCGGTCGAGGTAGGCGTCACTCCAGCGCGGGTCGTCGGAGGGGTTGCCGCGCCACCCCACCAGCTCGAAGCCGTGGGTCTCCAGGTCGCACTCGTCCACGACCCACAGGCCCAGCTCGTCGCACAGGTCGAGGAAGTCGGGGTGGGGCGGGTAGTGGCTGGTGCGCACGGCGTTGACGTTGTGCCGCTTCATCAGCAGGACGTCCTCGCGCATGGTCTCCCGGGGCACGGCGCGGCCGTGGTCGGGGTGCCACTCGTGGCGGTTCACGCCGCGCAGCAGCAGCGGCCTGCCGTTCACGCGCAGCAGGCCGCCGGAGACCTCCACGGTGCGGAAGCCGACGCGCAGCCGCGCCCGCTCCCCCGGCGCGGCGACCACCGCGTCGTAGAGGCGGGGCTCCTCGGCCGTCCACGGCTCCACCGGGCCGACCGCGTGCTCCACCCCGGCCGGGGCGTCCACCAGGCCGAGCTCCGGAACGCTGACCAGCGCCTCCGCCGATCCGGCCACGTCGACGCGCAGGGTGCCCGTTCCGTCCTCGTGGTCGTAGGAGGCGTGGACGGCGACGTCGCCGATCCCCCGCTCGGGGAGGGCGGTCAGGGTGACGTCGCGGAAGATCCCGGACAGCCACCACATGTCCTGGTCCTCCAGGTAGCTGGCCGCCGACCACTGGTGCACGCGGACCGCCAGGACGTTGCGGCCCGGGCGCAGCAGGTGGCCGGCGTCGAACTCGGCGGCCAGGCGGCTCCCGGTGGAGAAGCCCAGTTCGGTGCCGTTGAGCCACACGCGGAAGCAGGAGTCCACGCCGTCGAAGCGCAGCGCGGCGGCCCCCTCCGGCCAGTCCTCCGGCAGGTCGAACTCCCGCCGGTGGTCCCCGGTGGGGTTCTCGTCCGGCACGTGCGGGGGGTCCACGGGGAAGGGGTAGACGACGTTCGTGTAGGCGGGGGCCCCGTGGCCGTGCAGCTGCCAGTGGGAGGGGACGGGCAGCCCCTCCCACCCGGAGTCGTCGTAGTCCGGCCGCTCGAAACCGTCCGTGCCGGCCGGGGCCCCGGGGAGCATCCGGAACCGCCACGTGCCGTTGAGGTCCAGGGCGGGGGCGTCGCCGTCGAAGCGGGCGCGGGGCGCGCGGGCCCCGGCGGAGGGGGCGAAGTCCTCCAGGTAGGCGGGCTTGCGGGTCTCGGTCATGTCAGACCTCCCTCAGGTGCAGGAGCAGGGCTTGGGCCGGGTTGAGGTTGGGCAGCTGCACCCCCGAGCGGGCGAGGACCGCGCCGGAGACGGCGGCCTCCCCCTCGGAGAACCACGCCGGGAGCGCCTGCTGCAGGGTGGAGGGCCGTCCCGCCTCCCGGCGCCACGCCAGCCGGTAGACCCGGTCCTCGCGCAGGCCGGGCAGGCGTACCCGTCCCGGGAGGGCCCGGGCGGAGGTCGTCAGCCGGGAGTACCGGAAGACCGCCTCGCCGCCGTCGCGGGAGACCACCCCGTCGAGCTGTTCGGAGGGGTCGGGCGCGTCGGCGTGCACGGGGTCGCCCGAGTGCAGGAGGGGCCGCAGCTCCTTGTAGAGGGAGATCCAGGAGGCCAGGGCGCCGAGCTCGTCCTCGGTGCACGCGGTGATGTCCCATTCGATCCCCGTGTGGGAGAGGAGGGCGGCGAGGCAGCGGAACGACAGGTCCGCGGCCCGGCCGGTGGTGTGCGAGACGGGGCCGCCGACGTGGCTGCCCACCAGCTCGGGGGGCAGGAGCAGGGAGGTCCAGCGCTGGAGGGCCAGCCGCTCCAGGGGGTCGTTGCAGTCGGAGGCCCACACGCGGTCCGTGCGCTCCAGGACGCCCAGGTCCACCCGTCCGCCGCCGGAGGAGCACGACTCGATCTCCAGGCCGGGGTGGCGCTCGCGCAGCCGGTCGAGGAGCTCGTAGACGGCGAGGGTCTGCCGGTGCGTGCCCGCCGCGCCGGTGGGGGCGTGCACGGGTTCGAGCAGGTCGCGGTTGTGGTCCCACTTGAGGTAGTCGGGCCGGTACTCGGTGACCAGGGCGTCCAGGTGCTCGAACACGTGCCGGAAGGCCTCGGGCCGCGACAGGTCGAGGACCTGCTGGCTGCGGCTGGGCGGGGGCAGGCGGCCCTCGGCGGCCAGGATCCACTCGGGGTGGGCGCGCAGCAGGTCGGAGTCGGGGTTGGCCATCTCCGGCTCGACCCACAGCCCCACCTCCATCCCCAGGGAGCGGACGTGGTCGAAGAGGGGGTGCAGGCCGTCGGGCCACACCCCGGTGTCCACCGTCCAGTCGCCGAGCCCGGCGGTGTCGTCGCGGCGGCCCCGGAACCACCCGTCGTCCAGGACGAACCGCTCGGCGCCGATCCGGGCCGCCGTGTCGGCCAGCCGCTCGAGCTTGTCGAGGTCGTGGTCGAAGTAGACGGCCTCCCAGGTGTTGAGGACGACCGGTCGCGGCGTGGAGGGGTGGCCCGGCCTGGCCCGCAGCCAGCGGTGGATCCGTGAGGACATCCCGTCCAGCCCCCGGTCGGACCAGGACAGGAACACCCACGGCGTGGAGTAGGACTCGCCCCGGGCGAGCCGGACCTCGCCGGGGTGGAGGAGTTCGCCGCCCGCGAGGACCGCGTCGGCGTGCCCGGCCCCCTCGGGCAGGCGCTCGGCCAGGTGGACGTGGTCGCCGCTCCAGGCGGTGTGCACCCCCCACACCTCGCCGTGCCGGAACCCGAACCCGGGCGTCCCGGCGGTGAGCAGCAGCGTGGCGTCGTGCCCGGTCCTGCCGCGGCGGGAGGCGCGCATGCGCGTGCCCATGGAGAGGTCCTGGCGCTGGGGCGCGCGTTCGCGGCACCAGCGCCCGGTGAGGTCGAGGACCTCCCCGGCCTCGCGCGGCAGGGGCATGGTGACCAGGAGGGAGTCCAGGGTCCACGGGGCGTCGTCGGTGTTGGTGACGGTGTTGCGGGCGCGGACCAGCCCGGAGGGCTCCAACCTCAGCTCGCAGCGCAGTTCCAGCCCCGCGGCCCCGGCGAGGACGGTGACCGCGCCCCCCGCGCCGTCCCCGGGGGCGCCCGCCCCCGCGCCGCCGTCCGGCCCCTCCGGCGGGTCGACGGTCACGGAGCGGACGGTCCAGGCGGGGAAGGTCACCCGGCCCTCGTGGTGCCCGGCGATCCCGGGGTGGCCGCGCCAGCCCTCCCCCTGGGTGGGCACCAGCGACATCCAGGTGGGGACGTCGATCCCGTTGTGGGCGGCGGGCGGCGACGCGGCGGCGGCGAGCCCGGTGTCGTCGGGCAGGTCCGCGCCCCAGTGCAGCACGTGGGGCAGGCCGTCGTCGGGGACCCCGACGACCAGCGCGGTCCCCGCCGCGTTCAGGCGGACGGTGCGGTACGTCATCCCTTGCTCGCTCCCAGCGTCAGTCCGGCCACGAAGTGGCGTTGCAGCACGAAGAACACGACCAGTGTGGGCAGGGCGACGATGACCGACCCGGCCGACAGCAGGTTGTAGTCGACGAAGAACGCGCTCTGGAGGTTCTGGAGCGCGGTGGTGATGGGCAGCTTGTCGCCGCTGGACAGCAGCGCGAGCGCCCAGAAGAAGTCGTTGTAGATCCAGGTGACCAGCAGTGTGGCCAGGGCCGCGAGGCTCGGGCGGCACAGCGGGAGCACCACCTTCCAGTACTGCTGGAAGACGGTCGCCCCGTCCACCCTGGCGGCTTCGAGGAGCGACGCGGGCATCGCCCTCATGAAGTTGCTGAGGACGAACGTGCAGAAGCCGATCTGGAACGCCGTGTGGATGAGGACGACGCCCAGGTGGCTGTCGTAGAGCGACCCGGACCCGCTGATCCAGTAGGGCAGGGGAACGGCGTTGTAGAGGCGGAACAGCGGGACGAGGAGGGCCTGCGGCGGCAGGAGGTTCGCGGCGAGGAACACCGCGAGCATCACCAGGTTGAAGCGGCGCGAGTAGGCGGAGAGCACGAACGCCGCGCACGACGACAGGAACAGGGTGAGCAGCACCGCGGGGACGGTGATGACCAGGGAGTTCAGGAAATAGCCCGGCAGTTCGCCCTGGTTCCAGGCGTTGGCGTAGTTGTCGAGGGTGAACCCGCCGAGGGACAGGTAGCCGTGCACCGCCGTGTAGTCGTAGTCGCGGAAGGAGTTCACCACCGCCCACAGCACGGGGAACAGCCAGGCCAGCGCCGTCACGACGAGGAACGCGTGCAGCAGTACACGTGCCGGGCGGAGGCGCCGGCGGGCGGGGCTCCGGCGCGTCGGGGGCCCGGTGCGCCGGGTCTCGGGGAGGGTCTCGGCGGTCACCTCTGGGCCCCTCTCAGCATGGTGGACACGTAGACGACGATGAACACCAGGGAGATCACCAGCATGACCACGGCCAGCGCGGAGCCGAAGCCCACCCTGCTGGCCTCGCCGATGACGTTGGAGGTCACCAGCGCGGAGATCAGCTCCAGGCCGTTGCGGCCCCGGTTGATGACCCACACGATGTCGAAGGCGCGCAGTGCGTCGATGACGGTCACGACGACCACGACCAGGTTGATGGGGAGCAGCGCCGGGAAGACGACCCGGGTGAAGGTGCGCACGGGTCCGGCTCCGTCGATGGCGGCGGCCTCGCGCAGGGACGGGTCGACGGCCTTCAGCCCGGCCAGGTAGAGCAGCATGATGTACCCGGTGTGCCGCCATCCGGCCGCGACCAGCACCGCGTACAGGTTGATGTCCGGGTTGCCGAACCAGTCCACGGCGGGCGCGTCGGCGACCATGGCGAGGAACGCGTTGAGCAGCCCCTGGTCGCGGGAGTAGATGAGCTGCCACACGAACCCGATGAGGGCGAGCGACAGCACCACGGGCAGGTAGAAGATGCTCTGGTACACCGAGCCGCCGCGCAGCTCCCGGTCGAGCAGCACCGCCAGGAACATCCCGAGCAGGGTGGGGACCGTGAACAGGACCACCAGCCACACGAGGTTGTTGCGCAGTGCGGGCTCGAACGGCGGATAGATGGTGAACGCGTCCGTGTAGTTCTGGACGCCGATCCACTCGATGGTGTCCAGGCCGCCGATGCCGTCCCACCGGGTGAACGACAGCAGGACCGTGGCCGCCGCGGGCAGCCACACCAGGCCGACCACGAGCAGGGCGGGCACGCCCAGCATGAGGGCGAGGGCGGCGCGGTCGGCGCGCCCGTGGCGGGGACCCGTCCCCGGGCGCCGGGCGCGTCCGGTGCGCCGCGCCGGGGCGGGGGGCGGGGGCCCGTCCGTCCTGGCGGCGGGGGGCGGCGGGGGGCCGTTCGACGCCATGCCTGTCTCCTTCACTTCTGGTTCACCGGCCGAAGATCGACAGCTTCTGGCGCTGGATCGTGCCGGTCAGGTCGGCGATGTCGTCGGGTTGGCGCAGGAAGCGCTGGAGGGCGGGGATCATGACGACGGACGCGAAGTCGGGCCGGGTGTCGCGGTCCATGTACTGGGTGAGCGCGCCGGCGCTCGCGACCATGTCGTTGACCTTCGCGTCGAGCGGGCTGAACCCGCCGGTGCCCGCGTCCAGGTGGGTGGGGAGCGCCTGCGGGTCGATCGCGGTGTAGATCTCCTGCGCCTCCAGCGAGCCGAGGTGGCCGAGGAGTTCGCGGGCGCCCTCGGGGTTGCGCGGGTCGCCGGAGACCATGAACCCGTCGATGGGCGCCTCGACCACGTCGGCGCCGATCTCGGGGTCGAACTCGGGGAAGGCGAAGCAGTCCAGGTCGTCCAGGTCCTCCCCCTCGGGGAAGACGTGGGTGATGAACATGCCGCACAGCATCATCCCGGCCTCTCCGCGGACCAGGGAGGTCTGCGCCTCGTTGATCCCCCGGCCCAGGGGGTCGGGCTGGTGGTGGGGCAGGAGCTCGGCCCAGGCCCCGAAGACGCTCCTGACCTCGGACGAGTCCCAGGAGTGGTCGCCGTCGAGGAGTTCCAGGTGGAACTCGGGGCCGTTGATGCGCAGGTTGAGGTGGTCGAACATGCCCATCGCGGGCCAGCCCTCGCGGATCCCGGAGGCGAGGGGTTCGAGCCCGTCGGCGCGCATCCGCTCGCACAGTCCGACGAACTCCTCCCTGGTGGCGGGGACCTCGTAGCCGTTGCGCTCGAACAGGCTCCTGCGGTGGAAGACCGCCCAGGGCGCGGTGGAGTCGGGGACCATGTACTGCCTGCCGTCGGGGGCCGTGCACAGGCTCCTCACCTGGTCGGTGAAGGCCCCCTCGAAGTGCCGGTCCCAGACGTCGGTGACGTCGCTGATCAGGCCCCGTTCGGCGAAGAAGCGCATCCGGTACCCGGCGAACCAGCCGATGACGTCGTCCGGGGTGCCCTGCAGGTAGTTGTTGATGCTCTCCTGGAAGGAGGTGGAGTCGAAGGTGTTGACCTCGACGGTCCGTCCGGAGGCGGCCTCGTACACGCCGAGGCTCTCCCGGACGGCCTCCCGCTGGGCGGGGTTGGCCCGGTTCGAGGCCATCCTGACCGTGTTCGGGTCGTCGCGGCCCGCGGCGCCGCACCCGGTGAGGCCGGGCAGGGCCAGGAGCGCCCCGGCCCCGGCCAGGCCGCCCAGAAGGGCGCGGCGCCGCAGGCCCGGCGGTCCCGGAGGTCTGTGGTGCATCGAGGACTCCTCCGAACAGGTGTGAAGGCGATCACAGTTCTCCACATGTTCGGTACATCACTCCCACTTGTCAACACTTGTCAACTTTTCCGAACAGAAAACCACGCACTACCGCCCCTATTGACACGAACGCGGAACCTGCAACACTGGATCGAACACCTTTCAACATTTCCACTCATCGCTTGGGGGACGGATGCTGGCCGCGCAACGGCAGGAGCTGATCCTCGAACAGGTCAGGCGGACCGGGGGCGTCAGGGTCGCCGACCTCGTCGAGAGCCTCGCCGTGTCGGACATGACCGTCCGGCGCGACCTCGACGTCCTGGAACACCGCGGCTCCCTGCGCAAGGTGCACGGCGGCGCCGTCGCGCCGGAGGGCCCCCGCACCGAGGAGCCGGGCTTCGAGGCCAAGTCCACCCGCCAGGAGGACGAGAAGCACGCGATCGCCCGCGCCGCCGCCGGCCTGGTCGAACCGCACAGCGCCGTCGGCCTGTCGGCCGGCACCACGACCGCCCTCGTCGCCGAGTACCTGGCCGACACCCCGGGGCTGACCGTGGTCACCAACTCCCTGCACGTGGCCGAGGTGTTCCACCGCACCGCCCGGCCGGACCAGACCGTCGCCCTCACGGGCGGCTTCCGCACGCCCTCCGACGCGCTCGTCGGCCCGCTCGCGCTCGCCTCGATCCGCGGCCTCAACCTGGACACCCTGGTCCTGGGCGTGCACGGCATGCATGAGCGCGCCGGGTTCACCACCCCGAACCTCATGGAGTCCGAGACCAACCGCGCCCTGGTGGAGGCCGCCGCCACCCTCGTCGTGGCCGCCGACCACAGCAAGTGGGGCACCGTCGGGATCAGCACCATCGCGCCGCTGGACCGCTGCGACGTGCTCGTCACCGACTCCGGGATCCCCGACGCGGCACGAGCCGCGCTCTCCGAGCGGGTCGGCCGCCTCGTGGTCACCGACGTGCGGCCCCGGACGGAGCAGGGATGACGCGCGCTCCGCAGGACGGCCCGGCCGGGCGCCGGCACGGATCGGGCGCCGCGGACGTGGGCGCGGGGCGGGAGGCCCCCGGCCCCGCCGGCACGGGACCCGCCCGCCCCCTGCGCAGGACCCCGGCGAAGCTGGCCGACGGCCGCGAGATCGTCTACTTCGACGAGGGCGGCGCCGCCCGCGAGCCCGCGCCCGACACGCGCGACCTACCGCCGTCCGCCACCGGCTCGGAGATGCGCTGGGACCCGCTGCTGCGCGAGTGGGTGGTCGTCGCCTCCCACCGGCAGGGGCGCACCCACCTGCCCTCCAGCGACGACTGCCCCCTGTGCCCCTCCGTCGGCGGGCGCGCGACCGAGATCCCGGCGGCCTCCTACGACGTGGTGGCCTTCGAGAACCGCTTCCCCTCCCTGGTCCCCGACCACGGCCGGGAGCTGGAGGACGTCGGCGAGCTGGAGCCCTCCCGCAGGGTGGGCGCGGGCCGCTGCGAGGTCCTCGTGTTCGGGTCCGACCACCGCGCGTCGTTCGCCGACCTCTCCCCGGAGCGCGCCCGCACCGTGATGGAGGCCTGGGTCGACCGGACCCTCGCCCTGTCCGCCCTGCCGGGCGTGGAGCAGGTCTACTGCTTCGAGAACCGGGGGCCGGAGATCGGGGTGACCCTCCACCACCCCCACGGCCAGATCTACGCCCTCCCGTTCGTGACCCCCCGCACCCTGCGCACCCTCGACTCGGCCGAGGAGTACCGGGCGCGCACCGGTGGCGACCTGTTCGCCGACGTCCTGCGCGCCGAACAGGAGGCGGGGAGCCGGGTCGTGGCCCGGACCGAGCACTGGACGGCGTTCGTCCCGGCCGCCGCGCGCTGGCCGGTGGAGGTGCACCTGTACCCGCACCGGGCGGTGCCCGACCTGCCCTCGCTCACCGGCGCCGAACGCGACGACTTCGGCCTCCTGTACCTGGACGTGCTGGGCCGCTTCGACGCCCTGTACGACGCGCCCCTCCCCTACATCTCCGCCTGGCACCAGGCCCCGGTCCGGGACCCCCGGCGCGGCCTGGCGCGCCTGCGCCTGGAGCTGTTCTCCGTCCGCAGGGCGCCGGGCAAGCTCAAGTACCTCGCCGGGACCGAGTCCGGCATGGGCGTGTTCATCAACGACGTCGCCCCGGAGACCACCGCCCGGCGCCTCAGGGAGGTCGCACAGTGAGACTGCTCGTCACCGGCGGAGCCGGATACATCGGCGGTGTGGTGACCGCACTGCTCCTGCGGTCCGGACACGAGGTGACGGTGCTGGACGACCTGTCCACGGGTCACCGCGACGCCGTCCCCGGGGACGCGCGGCTGGTGGTCGCCGACCTGGCGGACGCCGCCGACGTGCTGGACCCGTCGGTGGAGGCCGTCCTGCACTTCGCCGGGAAGTCGCTGGTCGGCGAGTCCGTGGACGCCCCCGGGGCCTACTGGCGCACCAACGTGGCGGGTTCCCTCGCGCTCCTGGAGGCGGTACGGCGCCACGGCGTCCGCCGGATGGTGTTCTCCTCCAGCGCCGCCGTCTACGGCGAGCCCGTGTCGCCCGGGCCGATCGCGGAGACCGACCCCGCCGTGCCCACCAACCCGTACGGGGCGAGCAAGCTCGCCGTGGACCACATGCTGGCGTCCTGGGCCCGCGCGTACGGGCTGGGCGCCGTGAGCCTGCGCTACTTCAACGTCGCCGGCGCCCACCTCGGCCTGGGCGAGCGGCACGACCCCGAGACCCACCTGATCCCGAACCTGCTGCGCGTGGCCGCCGGGGAGCGGGACAGCGCACGCGTGTACGGCACCGACTACCCGACCCGGGACGGGACGGCGGTGCGCGACTACCTGCACGTCGCCGACCTCGCCGACGCGCACCTGCGGGCCCTGGAGCGGGTGGTCCCGGGGACCCACCGCGCCGTCAACCTGGGCACCGGCGGCGGGCACACCGTGCGCGAGGTCCTCGACGCCGTCCGGCGGGCCACCGGCCACCCGGTCCCGGCGGTGGACTCCCCGCGCCGGCCCGGCGACCCGGCGGTGCTGGTCGCCGCCAACGATCGGGCGCGGCGGGACCTGGGCTGGACCCCGACCCGCACGCTGGACGAGACCGTCGCCGACGCGTGGGCGTTCGCCCGCGCGCTCCCCCGCCCGTGAAGCCGGCGGACGGCCCCGGACACGGCCCGCGGCGGGAGACCGGGGCGGGACGGGGACACGGTCGGCACACGGGGCACGATGCCTCCGACAGACGAGAGGGCACCACCACATGAGCGACGTGTCGTCCGCGTTCCGCGCGGCGTTCGGCCACGGCCCGGAGGGCGTGTGGACCGCGCCCGGCCGCATCAACCTCATCGGGGAGCACACCGACTACAACGACGGGTTCGTGCTCCCGCTCGCCCTCCCCCTCGCCCTGACCGCCGCCGCCTCCCGGCGCCCGGACGGCGCCGTGCGGTTCCGGTCCGGGCAGACGGCCGGGGAGTTCCGCGCCTCCCTGGCGGAGCTGGTCCCCGGCGCGGTCGAGGGGTGGGCCGCCTACCCGGCCGGCGCCCTGTGGGTCCTGGGGCGGGAGGGGTACCCGGTGGGCGGGCTGGACCTGCTGGTCGACAGCACCGTCCCGACCGGCGCGGGGCTGTCGTCCTCCGCCGCGCTCACGTGCGCGGTGGTCATGGCCGCGGCCGCCCTGCACGGCGCCGACCTCCCGCCCGACCGGGTGATCCGCCTGGCCCAGCGGGTGGAGAACGACTTCGTGGGGATGCCCTGCGGGATCCTGGACCAGTCGGCGTCCATGCTCTCCACCGAGGGCCACGCCCTGTTCATGGACACCCGCACCATGGACACCGAGCAGGTGCCCTTCGCCCCCGGCGAGCACGGGCTCTCCCTGCTGGTGGTGGACACCCGCGCCCCGCACCGGCTGGTGGAGGGCCACTACGCCGACCGGCACCGCGCCTGCAAGGACGCCTCCCGGGCCCTGGGGCTGGCGGCCCTGCGCGACGTCGCCGACCTGCCGGGGGCCCTGGCGGCCCTGCCGGACGACCTGTCCCGGAGGCGGGTGCGCCACGTGGTGACCGAGAACGCGCGGGTGCTGGAGGCCGTGTCGCTGCTCCGCTCCGGCGACGTGCGCGCGGTCGGCCCGCTGCTGACCGCCTCGCACGCCTCCCTTCGCGACGACTACGAGGTCACCGTGCCCGAGGTGGACACCGCCGTCGACGCCGCCCTGGCCGCCGGGGCGCTGGGCGCGCGGATCACCGGCGGGGGGTTCGGCGGTTGCGTGATCGCGCTCGTGGCGGCCGACGGGGCGCGACGCTGCGAGGAGGCCGTACGGGAGGCCTACCGGGAGCGGGGCTTCGCCGAACCCGGGGTCTTCGAGGCCGTCCCCTCCGCGGGGGCGCGCCGCGTCGTCTGACACCTCCCGGGCCGCAGCGCGGGAGCGAGGGGCCGGTCGTCCGGGGCGGGGGCGCCCCCCTGCACAATGGCGGCCGAACGACAACAAGGGAGAACCGTATGGGCCTCAGGTTCGGACTGCTGGGCACCGGCCACTGGGCGGCGGAGACGCACGGCGCGGCACTGGACGCGCACCCCGGCGCCGTCCTCGCCGGTGTGTGGGGACGCGACCCGGCCAAGGCCGCGGCGCTCGCCGACCGCTACGGCGCCCGCGCGTACGACGACGTGGACGCGCTGCTGGCCGACGTGGACGCCGTGGCGATCGCCCTGCCGCCCGACGTGCAGGCCGAGCTGGCCCTGCGCGCGGCGCGGGCCGGAAAGCACCTCCTGCTCGACAAGCCCGTGGCGCTCTCGGCCGCGGCCGCCGGAGAACTCGCCGCCGAGGTCGCGGCGCGGGACCTGGCGTCGGTGGTGTTCTTCACCAACCGCTTCTCGGACAGCGTCGAGGAGTTCGTGCGCTCGGCCGCCGCCGAGGGCGGGTGGCACGGCGTCCGGGCGACCCTGTTCGCGTCGATCTTCCAGCCCGGCAACCCGTACGGCGCCTCACCGTGGCGCCGGGAGCGGGGCGGCCTGTGGGACGTGGGCCCCCACGTGCTGTCGGTGGTGCTGCCGGTGCTCGGCCCGGTCACCCGGGTGACGGCCCTGGCCGGACCCAGGCACACCACGCACATGCTCACCCAGCACGAGGGCGGGGCCGTCGGCTCGTTCGCGGTGACCCTCGACGCCCCGCCGGAGGCGAAGGCCTTCGAGATCGTCCTGCACGGCGAACGGGGCTGGGTCCCGGCGCCGGGCGGCGACCGGTCGGCGGTGGAGGCGTTCGGCACGGCGGTCGACCGGCTGACCGCCCGGATCGGCGGCGCGGAGGAGCCGTGCGACGTGCGCTTCGGCCGGGACGTGGTCGCGGTGCTGGAGGCCGCCGAGAGGTCCGTGTCGCTGGGCCGGGCCGTGGGCGTGGACGAGGCCACCGGGTAGGACCCGGTGGCCTTCCGGACGTGTGCCCCGGGGCCACGGCCCCGGGAGGACCGCCCCGGCCGGGAGCACCGGCCGGGGCGGTTCCGCTAGGCGGTCCCCCTCGCGTTCTTCGAGTACATCCCGTCCGCCAGGTAGACGATTCCCGCGGCGACAAGAACCTGGATGACCAGGATGAAAAGGAACTGGTCCCAGATCATCGCCCCGATCCAGCCGCCGAGGAAGGCGGCCACGATGCCCAGGAGCAGGGTGAGCCAGATCGGCAGATGCTGCTTCCCCGGCACGACGAGGCGGCCCAGTGCTCCGATGATGAGGCCGACGATGATCGCACTGATGATTCCGGTGATCTCCACAGGTTCCTCCCCCACGTAGATGCCCTCTCCCCGTGCCCATTGCCGGGAGGGGAAAACACGGCGAGTCCATCCCCTGAACGACTCTTTTGCCGCTTTTTTTGCCCCCTTCCCCCCTCTTCCCGGCAGGACCCGGGCCTGTACGGGGGCCGCGGACCGCCCGGGAGCAGCGGGGGGATTGACCGGGAACGGCAGGGGGTAGGTCTTCCCTCTGTCGGCCTCTTGGCATCGAGAGAAGCCCATGCCCCCCGAGAAGGACCGCGACCGGACGGGACCCGGGCCCCCCGGGAACAGCGTCACCGGAGACAACCACGGCACGGTGATCCAGGTGGGCACCGTGTACGGCGGCGTGGGCGTGGGCGCGGGACCGCCGCACCGGCACAGGGTCCCCCGGCAGATCCCGCACACCCCGCGGTTCTTCACCGACCGCGAGCGGGAGTCCCGCCTCCTGGACTCCGTCGGCCGGCAGGCCCGCGAGGGGGGCGGAGGGCGCGTCGTCGTGCTCAGCGGGACCGGCGGCGTCGGCAAGACCGCTCTGGCCACCCACTTCCTGGAGGAGAACGCCGGGGCCTTCCCCGACGGGGCGCTCTACGCCGACCTCCAGGGGTTCGGCGAGCCGGGCCCCGCCGACACCGGCGACGTCCTGGACGGGTTCCTGCGGGCCCTGCACGTCGACCCCGGCGCCATCCCGCACGACACGGGGGCGCGTGCGGCGGCGTTCCGCTCCCGCACCCACGGCCTGGGGATCTCCGTCCTGCTGGACAACGCGCTCTCGGCCGCCCAGGTCCGCGCCCTCCTCCCGGGCCGGGGGCCGCACCTGGTCGTGGTCACGTCCCGCCTGCACCTCGCCGGGCTCCGCCTCGACGGCGCCGAACTGCTCGAGGTGCGGCCCCTGGACGAGCCGGAGGCCGTCCGCCTGGTGTCGCTCATGCTCTCCGACGGCCGCACCGGCGCCGAACCCGCCTCGGCCCGGGAGCTGGTGGACCTGTGCGGGCGGCTGCCGCTGGCCCTGAGGGCGGCCGTCAGCGGCCTCACCGACCGCCCCCACCAGCCGCTGAGCCGACTGGTGTCGCGGCTGTCGGGGGAGCACGGGCGCCTGGCCGCGCTCAGCCAGACACGGGAGCTGTCCGTGGACACCGCGTTCAACGCCTCCTACGCCCTCCTGTCCGAACCGGCCCGGCGCATGTACCGGCTGCTCGGCCTGGCGCCCGGCCGGGACCTCACCCCCGAGGCCGCCGCGGCCCTCGCCGGCGTGCCGGACGACGACGCCGAGGACCTGCTGACGGACCTGGTGGCCGCCAGCCTCTTGGAGGAGGGGGCCGACGGGCGGCTCCGGCAGCACGACCTCGCGCGGCTGCACGCCCGGGCCCTGGCGGAGGAGGGCTGCGGGGAGGGCTCCGAACGCGAGGCCGCCGTGGACCGGGTGCTGGACTTCTACCTGGAGACGTCCGCCGCCGCCGACCGGACCCTCAACCCGGGCCGCTGGCACCTGGCGCCCGTGTTCGACCGGCCGCCCCGGCGCGTGTTCGGTTCGCGCGCCGAGGCCCTGGACTGGTTGGAGGCCGAACTGGAGTGCCTGCGCGCGTGCGTGCGCCTCGCCCACGGCACCGGCCGCCACTCCGTGTGCTGGCAGCTGTGCGAGGCCCTGCGCAACCTCTTCATGCTGCGCAAGCACTACACCGCCTGGGAGGAGGCCTACACGACCGGCCTGGCCTCCGCCGAGGCCATCGACGACCCCGCCGCCCAGGCCCAGATGGCCAACGCCCTCGCCGGGCTCCACCTGTCCCTGGGAGACCCCGGGCGGGCAGGGGAACTCCACCACCGGGCCCTGGCGCTGTGGTCCCGGGCGGGGCACCTCCTCGGCCGGGCCTCCTCGCTGGAGGGCGCGGGGGTGTGCGAGTTGGCCCGCGACCGTCCGGAACGGGCCCTGGAACACTTCCGCCGGGCGCTGCGCGTCCACGAGGAGCTCGAACGCCCCCGGGGCGTCGCCCTGATGCTGAGGCGGCTCGGCGAGGCCACCCGGGACACGGGCGACCACGCGGGGGCCGCCGCGTACTTCGCCCGAGCGCTCGCCTTCTTCTCCGAGGACGAGGAGCCGTACATGAGGACCCGCACACTGGTCGGCCTCGCCACGAGCCTCCTGGCCGACGGCTCCGCGGAGTCCGCCGGGCGGGTCCTGGAGGAGGTCCTCCGGATCAGCGGGCGGATCGGCGCCCGGGCCGAAGAGGCCGGGGCGCAGGCGATGCTCGCGGACCTCGCCCTGGCCGACGGCCGGACGGAGGAGGCCCGCGAGCTGCTCACCCGTGCGCTGTCCACACGAACCGCGATCTCCGATCCCCTGACCGGAGAGACGCGGCGACGCCTGGAATCCCTCCCCCGCGCCCCTGGAGGGTGATCTCCGCGGAGCCGACGAGGGCCGCGAGCCCGTCACCGCCGCCGCTCTCGGTCAGCCAGGCGTGCGCGACGGAGCCGAGCAGCCAGGCCAGGTCGGGGGACGGCACGCCCACGGAGCCGGAGCCTCCCCTGACCCTCACGGACGGGCTCTCCCCCAGGTCGGTGACGACCAGGCAGCCCGGCAGCGCGGCGAACACGTCCTCGGGCCCCAGCGGCGCCCCGCCCGGGAGGTGGACGACGTCGGCCGCCAGGAGCCAGTTCCTCCCGGTCCCGGTCCCCGCCAGGGCGACGACGTGGTCGTCGACCACGCGCACGGCACGGTCCCCGGGGCGGACCGCCGTGACCCGGCAGCGCGACACCGGCGCCGTCCGCGCCCTCATGCCGCCCATGCCCGCTCCTCCCCGTCCTCGCCGACGAACCTCGGAAGGCGCAGCGGTTCCGCCTCCGCGGCCGTGGCGGGCTCGGGCAGGTCCATCAACCGGTACAGGTGCGAGCGGATGAGGGACACCGAGCGGCCGGGGGCGGAGGTGACCAGGGAGTCGAACGCCGCGGCCCAGCCGGGGTCGTGCCGGGCGACGGCCGCCTCCACCTGCGGCCCCGGCGGGACCTCCGGGTCGTAGTGGAGGGCGTACCGGTGCAGGGCCTCGACCTGGGAGCCCGGGGCCACTTCGGCCGGTCCGCCGTCGGCCAGGAGCACGGGGGTCCCGAGCCCGGCGGCGTAGCTGACGCCGGAGGTCTGGTCGCCGATCACCACGTCCGCCGCCACCAGGAGTCCCATCCAGGGCGACGTGGGCGCGAGCAGGCGCAGCCCCCGGCGCCGGGCCGGGGCCAGCCACGCCCGGACCTGTCGGGGCCCGTGCGCCCACCACACGCCGGGGTGGAGGAGCGCCGCGGCCACGTGGCCCGGGGGGAGCTCCGAGGCGAGCCTCTCCGGCAGGTCCCGGTGGGCTCCGAGGAGGCCGTGGGTCCCCCAGGTGCTGGCGACCACCACCAGGCGTTCCCCGGCGCCCACGCCGGCGGCCCTCCGGTACCGCTCGCGCTGCGGCAGGGACGCCCTCGCGCGGTCGTAGCAGGGGTCCCCGACCACGTGGGCGACGGTGGCCGCCTCCGGAACCGCCGCGAGGAGGGTCGAGCGCTGCCACCCGCTCGCGACACCTATCGCGGCCGGCACCACCCGGCCGTAGCGCACCAGCGCTCCACGCACGGCTCCGCCCACGGCACGCTCCGCCGGGGGCCCGTAGCCGTAGCCGCGCGCGGGCATCCGGGAGAACCCCGTACCGTGCGGCAGGACCAGCACCGGGGCCCGCACCTGCTCCAGGTGGCCGTGGTTGGCCGCCACCCCCGCGTCGAAGCGGAACCGGACGGCCTCCTCCCAGGGGAGCACGGTGCCGTCCAGGCGCCGCAGGTACTCCGCCCCGCTCTTCTCGAACATGGACCCGGGCGGCTGGGTGTAGACGACCTGGACCCGCGGGTCCGCCTCGACGACCTGCATGAACTCGGAGAGCCTGTCTCCCGCCTGGTAGTTGTGGACCAGTGCCAGTACCGTCTTGCGGCTCGGCCACGTGACCGGTGACACCGGCCCGTCCCCGCCGCCCCGCCAGAAATCGCTGTGCCCCATCGTGGTCCTCCTCCCGACCCGCGTCTCGGGTCCCGGACCACGTTCGCCGCCCCGCCGGACCGGATCCTGGCGAGGCGTTGGCGGATGTCTTGAGGCGACGGCCCGGAGCCGACCACGACCTTGCGGACGCCTTGCGGCGTCCTTGCGCCAGTGGCTCAGACGAACTCCGACCATCCCTTCGCCGTCGGCCGGGCGGACTCCGCCGGAAGCCCCCCGTGGTTCGCCGCCGTATCGGCCCGCAGAACCGCGTCCGGCAGGAGGAAGCCAGCGAAAGCGGTAAGGAGCACCACGAGTAGCGTCCTGACGGCAGCGAGCATCACGATCTGTTCCTCATCTGGAGGGAGACACGGCGAGAGGTGCTCTCCGACCCCTGAGACGCGTCAGATCGCGCGGGGTCAGCCCGGAGCCCACCTGACCGCAGCATGCCACACCGGACCCAGGGGTATCAGGCGTTTCAGGATTCCAGCGAACATTTCCTGAGACACGCGCAATGTTCCGTTATGCGCCCATCAGACCACTGATCTCCAACTTCATCCTGATGGATGCGCAGTGGGGTGTCGGCACCGTATCGAGGATGAGAACCGCCTGCTCCCAGTGCTCGTCGGCTTTGCTCGTACACCCCTCGCGCGAGTACAGGTCTCCGAGGCGGTCCCAGGCGAGCCCCTCGTCCAGCCGCGAGACCCCGCCGCCGGCGAGTTCCCGCGCGTTGCGGTACTGCAACCTCGCCTCGGCGTACCTGCGTCGCGCCACGTGGACGTCGCCCAGCACCACCAGGAGGTGGGCCTCGACCAGGGGGTCGCGCAAGACCCTGATCCGCTCCAGCCCGGCCGTCACCACCTCGTGTGCCTCCGCCACACGGCCCAGGCCCAGCAGCGTCGATCCGATGCCCGCGTCGGTGTTCAACTCCTCCGCGGTGTCACCGACCCTTGCGAGCAGCTCCTTGGCCTCCCGGAACCGGGCGAGGCCCTCGTCATAGCGCTGAAGGTACTCGGCGAGCTGCCCCAGGTTGTTCAGGGTCTGCGCGACGGACCTCACGTCGCCCAGGCTCAGGAACGCCTCCAGTCCGCGCTCGCACATCCGCCGCACCTCCCGGTGGCGCCCGCGGTGGAAGTGGATCATGGCCGCGTTGACCAGCACCTGTGCCTCGGAGCGCAGGTCGCCGAGTGCCTTGTACAGGGTCATGGCCCTCGTGAGCGCGTCCTCGGCCGCCTCGTACCGTCCCAGTCGGTTCTGGCTCACACCGATGTGGTTGAGGGCGCGCGCCATGCCCTCCTGTTCCCCCAGAGCGGCGAACCCCGCCAACGCCCGGTGATAGGCCCCGAGCGCCCCCTCGGTGTCACCGGCCTTGTGGAGGATGACACCGAGCTGGTCGAGGGAGAGGGACCGGCCGTACCGCCCTTCGGCCCCGCACCGCTCCCACACCTCCAGAGCAGCACGCACGTCCTCCTCGGCCGAGGGGTCGTGCAGCCGCCCTCGTGCACGACCCAGCTCGTAGAGCGCCTGGGCCAGCCCGGGGCCGCTGCCGATCAGCCGCCAGGCCGCCACCGAACGTGCGTGCAGCGCCTCCGCCCGGTCCGACGGCCCGTCCGTGTCCATGAGCCCCGCGGCGGCGAGCGGGATCCGGGCGACGTGGCCGGTGAACCCGTGGTCCTGCGCGTAGGAGACCGACTCCTCCAGAGCGGAGAGGCCGGTGGCGAACCAGGCCCGTGCGGCACGGGCGTCCGGGAACTCCGGCACGTACTCGCACAGCGGGGCCGACTCCCACCTCCGTCTGCCGGGGAGGGCGGCCCGGTCGGCCGCGTCGGCGACCGCGAGGGTGTGGTCGAGGTATCTCCGTCTGATGCCCCGGGACTCCGCCGGGTGGAGCAGCACGGCCGCGCGCCGCCGGGCGTAGTCGTGCAGGAGGGAGTGCATCCGGTGCGTTCCCGGAGAGGTCTCCTCCACGAGGTGGTTTCCCAGGAGATCCTCGACCGCGCTCTCCGCCCGGGCCCACGACCCGGACATGGCCGCCAGGGTGTGGAGGGACACCTCCCCGGTCGGGTGCAGGCCCGTCGCGAGGAACGCCGAGCGGGCCGACGCGTCGAGATCGGAGTACGCCAGGTCGAACACCGACGCCAGGTTGCGGTCTCCCACCGCCACCTCGGAGATCCCGTTCCGGACGATACGGTCAGCGAGGTGGTCCAGGGTCCACGTACGGTGATTGCGCAGTCTCCCCGCGACCAGGCGCAACCCCAGGGGCAAGCCCCCCAGCAGTGACAGCAGCCGTCGTCCTGCCTCCCCGTCCGGCGGCATGCCGGTGAAGGCCTCGAACATCCTTGCCGAGTCCGCGGCGTCCAGACGGCCGAGGACGAGGCGGTGCGCACCGTCCAGGTCGGTCAGGGTCGTGCGGCTCGTCACCAGGACCGCACTCCCGGAAGTGCTCGGCAGGAGCGGTCCGACCTGGCCGGGGACGGCGTCGTCCACGAGGAGGAGCACCCTGTGGCGGGCGGCCCGGACCCGCCACAGCTCGGCACGGGCGTCCGGTTCGAGGGGGATCTCCTCCTTCGGCACGCCGATACCGCTCAGCAACCGGTACAGCAGGTGGGTGGGGTCGACCGGTCTGCCGTCCCCGTGGAGACGCAGGTGCACGCGGATGTCGAACTCGTCCCGCAGCAGGTGGGCCGCGTGCAGGACGAAGGACGACTTCCCCACCCCGGGGGTCCCCTCGACGACCTCGACCACCGTGGAGCCCCGACCGGAGCGGACCCGGGCCAGCAGGCCGGCGAGCTCGCTCTCACGCGTGACGAAGTCGAGGGCCCCCAGTTCGAGGTTGTCCCAGACGACGGGCGCCGGTCGGGAGACCGCCTCTGGGAAGGGCGGTGCGGGCAGCGCCTCCCGAAGCGGATGAGGGGGCCCGGGCAGGACCCCCGGCGGAGAGACCGGTCGGACGTGCGCCCGCCGCTCCTCCTCGAGGATCTCGTGGAAGAGCTTCTGCGTCCGTTCGTTGGGGTCGGCCCCGTTCTCCCTCCGGTGGTAGTCCCTCAATTCGTTGTAGCACTCGACGGCCTCGGTCTGGCGGTCGGTCGCGGCCAGGGCGCGCATCCGGTGGTAGGCGAGCGAGTCGTTCCCGGGGTGTTTCGCACAGGCGTCCGCCAGGCGGTCCAGCACCGCCTCGTACTCGCCGAGACCTGCCTGGGCCTCGGCCCAGCGCACGAGCACCCTCACACGGGTCTGCTCCATCTCCTTCCTGGCGCAGGCCGCCCACTCCCCCCGGACCTCCGAGAGCGGATCACCGTCCCACAGCTCCAGGGCCTGGGCGAGGAGGTTCACCGCGAGTCGGCGTTCGCCCGCGCCGATCCGCTTGCCCGCCTCCTTGTACAGCCGGTTCACGCGGTTGAGGTCCACCGAGTCCGGATCGACGTCCAGGACGTAACCCGGTGCCCGGGAGACGAGGGGCAGGACCGCTCCGAGGTCACGCACACGGTTCCGGATGCGGGTGATGTGCGAGTAGAGGCTGGTGCGGATCGAGGCCGGTGTGTCCTGACCCCACACACGGTGGATCAACGCCTGGACGGACACGACCTTTCCCGCCGAGTGGGCCAGGACAGCGAGGAGGAGCCGTTCCTTAGGAGGCCCCATCTCCACCGGTCTGCCGCCGACCAGTATCCGGGGCTCCTGGGCGAGGATCTTTATCTCCAACCGGCCACCACCCAATGGTCACCTTCCACACCGGCCCATAATCGCACCCCGCATTAAGGATTACCAGGATCACGAATACGGACACCGATTGACAGAGAGCTATGAGAAGAGCCCTGAACAGCGAAAATAGATGAACAATAACCCCGAGAAGCCCCTTCGGGACAGGGATGTATCACCCCGGGGTATACATTTCGATCGGAAATCTATAAGCTCTCCCCGCATGCACGACAATTACACACGGGCATCGGCGCATTCCACCGCATAAACCGATGCACGCCTGTTCGCACGTGCACACCCCCGGACGTGGGCCCCTTCCCCCTTCGGGCGCGGAACGGGGTCTGCCAGGGGCAGATCTGCGGCGGGCCGAAACAGTGGAAGCCGCGGGGGCCGCGGCCTCAGGCTGGAACCACCGGCCGGGCGGGCGACCATCCCGCCACGGAGGGCCGGACGAGGAGGGTTCCATGTCCATCCACCCACTTCCCGTCGCCTCGCACGAGGCGGCGGGGGCGGCCTTCGACGACCAGATGGCGGCGCGCCTCATGCGCAGCCGCATCGTGCTGCTGGGCACCCAGGTCGACGAGACCAGCGCGAACCGGGTCTGCGCCCAGCTGCTGCTGCTCGCCGACGAGGACCCGCACAAGGACATCACGCTGGCCGTCAACAGCCCCGGCGGCTCCGTCTCCGCGGGGCTGGCCGTCTACGACACGATGAACTTCATCCCCAACGACGTGTCCACGCTGGTCATGGGGTTCGCCGCCAGCATGGGCCAGTTCCTGGCCTGCGTCGGCGCCCCCGGGAAGCGCTACAGCCTCCCGCACGCGCGCATCATGATGCACCAGCCCAGCGGGGGGCTCGGCGGGACCGCCGCCGACATCGCCATCCAGGCGGAGAACCTCGCGCACACCAAGCAGACCATGGTGCGGCTGATCGCCCGGCACACCGGGCAGTCGGAGGAGACCATCTCCCGGGACCAGCACCGCGACGCCTGGTTCACCGCGGAGGAGGCCAGGGACTACGGGTTCGTCGACCACGTGGTCGCGTCCGTGGCCGAGGTCGACGGCGGCGGCATCCGGCTGGGCACGCACGCCCCCGGCTTCGCCACGGGCACGGCGGGGGGAACCCGATGAGCGGGCGGTACACGGTGCCGATGGTCGTGGAGCGCACGCCCCACGGCGAGCGGTCCTTCGACGTCTTCAGCCGGCTGCTGTCGGAGCGGATCGTCTTCCTGGGCACCCCGATCGACGACGACGTCGCGAACGTGGTCATGGCGCAGATGCTCCACCTCGACTACGAGTCCAGCGACGCCGACATCCAGCTGTACATCAACTCGCCGGGCGGCTCGAACACCGCGCTGACGGCGGTCTACGACACCATGCGGTTCGTGCGCGCCGACGTCGCCACGGTGTGCATGGGCCAGGCGGCCTCCGCGGCGGCGGTGCTCCTCGCGGCGGGCGCGCCCGGCAAGCGGCTCGCGCTGGAGCACGCGCGGGTCCTGCTGCACCAGCCCTCGGGCGAGGGCCAGGGCGTCGCCGCCGACCTGGAGATCCAGGCGGGCGAGATCCTGCGGGTGCGCTCGCAGGTGGAGGAGATCCTGGCGCGGCACACGGGGCAGACGGTGGAGCGGCTGCGCGCCGACACCGACCGGGACAAGATCTTCACCGCGCAGCAGGCCAAGGAGTACGGCCTGGTGGACGGGATCATCACCACCCGCCAGGTCGCACCGGAGGCCGTCGGCGCGTCCTGAGGGGCGGTGGGCCCGGGGCCCGGCGGGCGTGCCGCCGGCCCCGGGGCCTCCCGGCGCCGGTCCGCGCGGACCGGGCCCCGCACGGACCGGTCGCCCCGGACGCGCTCCGCCCCCCGACCTCGCCGGGGGGCGGAGCAGGACCGCTGCGCGGCCGGGGAGAGCGAAGAGCGGCTGCGCCCTCGGCGGGCCCACCGCGGGCCGCTACGCGGCCAGGGAGAGGACCACCCCGGCCTGGTGGGCGGGGGCGGCGACGGGGGTGACCGGCGCGCGCCGGAAGTCGCCCGGGCCGGTGCGTGTTCGCGTGAGCGGGACCATCACGGTCCGCTCGTACAGTGCGGCGAGCACGTCGGCCATGCTGAGGCCGAGGGAGCGGTAGACGGCGGCGAGGACCTCGGAGGAGGCCTCCTTGCGCCCGCGCTCGATCTCGGACAGGTAGGGGAGGGAGACCTGGGCGTCCTCCGCCACCTCGCGCAGGGTCCGGCCCTGCTCGGTCCGGGTCCGCCGCAGGAGGTCGCCGATGAGGTCCCGCATGAGCGGTTCCGGCGGTTCCTCGGCGCGGTGACCCCTCCGGGCCTCGTCCAGGGAGCGTAGGACGTCGGTCATCGGGTCCTCCCGGTGGGTGAGCGGTGGTCTCCTCCGAGCGTACGCCGTGCCCGGCGCGGCCGGGAGGCGCACGGCGCCCTTCTGCGGAAGGCAGAACCGGCCGGGGACGGACGCGCCACCGCGCCCGGGGACCCTCCGGCACCTTCCCGCCGTCCGGGCCGCGCACGGCCCTCCCCCGGGCTCAGGGGCGGGCGATGCGGTCGACCACCCCGTGCACCCCGGCGCGGACCCGCTCCTCGGACATCCCGCGCTCCTGGCGCTGGTGCACGTGGAGCGCGGCCTCCAGGGGGGTGAGCAGGGCGTCCGCCAGGTAGGCGTGGTCGGCGTCCGGGCGCAGTTCCGCGACCAGGGAGACCAGGTGCGCGTGGTGGGCGGCGTAGGCCCCGCTCCGGTAGCGGGCCCGGGGAGAGGCGGTCTCGGCGACGGCGAGGAGTTCGGCCTGGGCCTCCAGGCGGTCGACGAAGGCGTCGGCGAAGGCGTGCAGCCGTTCAAGGGGCGGCGCTCCCGGCCCGAGGGGCGGCGGGCCTTCGAGGAAGCCCCTCTGGAACTCGTACTCCTGGGAGTCGACCATCGCGTGGGTGAGCCCGGCCAGGTCGCCGAAGCGCCGGTAGACCGTGCCCACCCCGGTGCCCGCGCGGGCCGCCACGGCCTCCAGGGTGAGGCCCTCCGTGCCGTGTTCGGCGTGGAGTTCGCGTGCGGCGGCGAGGAGGGCCTGGCGGTTGCGGGCGGCGTCGGCGCGCTCGGGGCGCGCCGCTCCGGCCATGGGGAGCGTCCGGCGCCGCGGCCCGGGGCCGCTCACGGGGACGCCTGCGGGGGTTCCTGGTGACCTGCGAACACGCGGCGAGTATAGCCAGAACCCCGCCATCCCCTTGTAAGTGGAAAAAATTCCACTTAGTATCGGCCGCACGGGGAGCCCTCCCCGGACACACCACCCCCAGCAACGCACCAGGGAGCCGACATGGCCCACGACAGCACACGGAGTCCCCTCGCCGGACGGGTCGCGCTCGTCACGGGCGGCAGCCGCGGGATCGGCGCAGCGATCGTCCGCAGGCTGGCCGCCGACGGCGCCGACGTGGCGTTCACCTACCTGAACGCGCGGGAGCGCGCCGAGGCGCTGGTCCGCGACGCCGAGGCGGCCGGGGTCCGCGCCCTCGCGGTCCGCGCCGACTCCGCCGAACCGGACCGGATCCGCGAGGCGGTCGACCTCGTCCACGCGCGCCTGGGCGGACCGGACATCCTGGTGAACAACGCGGGGATCGCCGTCTTCGGCCCCTTCGGCGACGCCACCGTGGCCGAGTTCGACCGGTCGATGGCCGTCCACGCCCGCGCCGCGTTCGTCGCCGCTCAGGCCGCCGTCCGGCACATGGGGCCGGGGGGCAGGATCATCGGCGTCGGGACCAACCTGAGCGAGCGCGCCTCCCTCCCGGAGGCCACCCTGTACACGACGAGCAAGGCGGCCCTGGTGGGGCTGACCCGCTCGCTGGCCCGCGAGCTGGGCCCCCGGGGGATCACCGTCAACCTCGTCCACCCGGGGTCCACCGACACGGAGATGAACCCGGCCGACGGCCCCGGCGCGGACGCCGAGCGCGCGCTGACCGCCCTGGGGCGCTACACCGACCCGGAGGACGTGGCGGCGTCGGTGGCCCACCTGGCCGGGCCGGGCGGGCGGAGCATCACGGGGACGTCGATCCTGGTCGACGCCGGGGCCAACGCGTGAGCGCGCCGCACCCTTCCGAGTGGCTCCCTCTCCCCTGGGCGCTGCTCCTGGCCGCCGCCGCCCTGGAGGTGGTGTGGGCGCTGGCGATGAAGGAGTCGCACGGCTTCTCCCGGCTCTGGCCGAGCGCCCTGGCGGTGGGCGCCGCCGCGACCAGCTTCACGCTGCTGTCCCTGGCGCTGCGCGACCTGCCCGTCGGCACGGCGTACGCGGTGTGGGTCGGGCTCGGCGCGGCCGGGGTGGTCCTGGCCGGGATCGCGCTCCTCGGCGAGGCCGTCAGCCCGCTGCGGATCGGCTTCGTCGTGCTGATCCTGGTCGGCGTCGCGGGTCTGCACCTCGTGGAGGGGGCGGCGCCGCCCTCGCGGGAGGGGTCGCCGGAGGCCTCCGGCGACCGGGGCTGACCGCGGCCCCATGCGGAGGGGCGGGTCCGCCGACCGCGGGCGGCGGCCGGCGCCCGTCGGGTCCGCCGACCGCGGGTCAGGTGTCGTCCACCGCCGCGCGCAGGTCCCGCAGGAGCGTGAGCACGACGGGTCGCAGCGAAGGCCTTATGGCGTCGAAGACCTGCCGCTGCTTGCGCTCCATCTCCTTGCGCCGGATGGCGAGGACCCGCTCACCCTCCTCCGTGAGCGCCACCACCGTGCTGCGCTCGTCCCGCTCCGAGCGGCGGCGCGCCATCATGCCCTTGCGCTCCAGCTGTTGGATCATGCGGGTGGCGGAAGGAGAGGAGACGCCCACGATCTGGGCGACGGCGCCCACACTCGGGTTGTCCATGCCCCGCACCGCCTCCATGAGCAGGGCCTGCGTCAGAGTGAGTTCTTCGGCACCCCGGTGTCCGTGGCCGCTGCGCGAGCGCGCGTGTATGGCCGCGTTGATCAGTTCGGTCCAGGCACGCTGGAACTCTTCGAGCTCGGCACTTGGCTGCTCGGCACTTGGCTCGTGGGTCTCGTCGGGCACGAAACGGTCCTCGCAGGCTGGGCGGGCGCCGCGGGTCCTCCGACCCGCGCGGTGGTTTGACGTTTGTGTAGTCTAACTATTAAATAGCTTAGGCACGCAAGTTCATAAGCATCCATGCCCCCACAAACCGTAGCGACACCCCGTCCACGCGTCCGCTTGTGGACGACGAGGACCGCCGCTGGGGGCAGTGGACGTCCGCCCGGCACCGGGCGGGCCCGGACCGGTCCGGGAGGGGCGCATTGACAACAGTGCTGATCGCGCATTTCATCGCAGCGGCGATCGCACCCTTACTGGTACGCCAGTGGGGCCGCAACGCGTTCTTCGCCCTCGCCGTCGTCCCCGGCGCGTCCACCGTCTGGGCCCTCTTCCAGACCCCCGCCGTCCTGCGCGGCGGCGAGCTCTCGGCCTCCGTGGAGTGGGCCCCCGAGTTCTCGCTCAGGCTCGGCCTGTACATGGACACGCTCGGGCTGGTCATGACGCTCATCGCCGCCGGCGTGGGCACACTGATCCTGGTCTACTGCGCCCGCTACTTCAACGACTCCGAGCCCGGCCTGGGCCGCTTCGCCGGGGTGTTCGTCGCCTTCGCCGGGGCCATGCTCGGCCTGGTCCTGGCCGACGACCTCATCCAGCTCTTCGTGTACTGGGAGCTGACCACGGTCTTCTCCTACCTCCTCATCGGGCACAACACGGAGCTCAAGGAGAGCCGCCGCTCGGCGATGACGGCCCTGACCGTCACCACCTTCGGCGGCCTGGCCATGCTGGTCGGCATGATCATCCTCGGCGAGACCGCCGGGACCTACGTGATCTCCGAGCTCGTCGCCGCCCCGCCCTCGGGAACCCTGGTCGAGGTCGCCCTCGCCCTCGTGATGGTCGGCGCGATGTCCAAGTCGGCGCTCTTCCCGTTCAGCCTGTGGCTGCCCGCCGCCATGCGCGCGCCCACGCCGGTCTCCGGCTACCTGCACGCCGCGGCGATGGTCAAGGCCGGCGTCTACCTGGTCGCCCGGCTCACCCCGGCCTTCCCCGACTCCGCCGTCTGGACCTGGTCGGCGCTGTTCTTCGGCGTGCTCACCATGCTGCTCGGGGGCTGGAAGGCGCTGCGCCAGTACGACCTCAAGCTCGTCCTGGCCTACGGCACCATCAGCCAGCTCGGCTTCCTCATCGTCCTGCTCGGCGCGGGCACCCGGGCCGCGGCCCTCGCCGGCGTGTCCATGCTCATCGCGCACTCGCTGTTCAAGGCGCCGCTGTTCCTCGTGGTCGGCATCATCGACCACAGCACCGGCACCCGCGACCTGCGTGAGCTCTCCGGCCTGCGCACCTCCATGCCCGGGACCTTCTGGATCTCGGTCCTGGCGCTCGCCTCGATGGCGGGCCTGCCCCCCACCCTCGGTTTCGCCGCGAAGGAGCTCGCCTTCGGCGCCTTCACGGAGGGCGGTCCCTTCGACACCGCCGTCCTCGTCGGCATCGTCACCGGCTCCGTCCTCACGGTCGCCTACAGCCTGCGCTTCCTGTGGGGGGCGTTCGCCGTCAAGGAGGACGTCCCGGACACCCCGGTGCACGCCCCCGGAGCTCTCTTCCTGGCGCCCGCCGCGGCCATGGCCGCGCTCGGCCTCCTGGGCGGACCGCTCTCCCTCCTCCTGGACTCCCTCCTCGCCCGCTACGCGGACACGGTGCCCCTGGCGCCCGGCGCGTACACGACGCACCTGGCGCTGTGGCACGGCTTCGAGCTCCCCCTCCTGCTGTCCGCCGTCTGCGTCGCGCTCGGCCTCGTGCTGTTCTACTTCCGCCACCAGGTCGTGTGGATCGGCACCCGCACCTCCTTCGTCGACCCCGACCGGGTCTACCGGCGGATGCTCGCGGCCCTGGAGAACCTGGCGCTCCAGGTCACCGGGCGGACCCAGCGCGGTTCGCTGCCGGTCTACCTCGGCACCGTCCTGGTCTCCCTGGTCGTCGCCGCGGGCTGGTGGATGGTCAGCGGCCGCATCTGGGAGGGGCCGCACCCCGAGGTGCGCCTCTGGGACACCCCGGTCCAGGTCATCCCGGCGGTGATCGTCGCCGGGACGGCCCTGCTGGCCCTGTTCGTGCGGCGGCGGCTGTTCGCGGTGATCCTCGTGGGCACCGGCGGCTACGGCATCGCCGCCCTCTTCTACCTGATGGGCGCGCCGGACATCGCGCTCACGCAGTTCCTGGTGGAGACCGTCAGCCTGGTGGTCTTCGTCCTGGTCCTGCGCCGGCTGCCCTCCCTCTTCTCGGCGCCCGCGCTGCGCGGCCGCCGGGTGTGGAACATGGCCATCGGCGCCGCCACCGGCATCCTGGTCGCCACGATGACCTGGTTCGCCCTCGCCGCGCGGCAGGCGCCCTCGGTCTCCGAGGGGTACCCCGCCGCCGCCGAGGAGGCCGGCGGGTACAACATCATCTCGGTGCTGCTGGTCGACGTCCGCGCGTGGGACACCATGGGCGAGATCTCGGTGCTCGCCGCCGCGGCCGCCGGCGTCGCGAGCCTCATGTTCGTGCGCCGCCGGGCACAGCCCCGCAAGGCTCCGGGCGGCGTGATGGCGGTGTCCGTCACCAAGTCCCCGGAGCCCGCCGGCGACCGGAGCAGCATCGACCTGGGCGAGCTGCGGATGGCACCGGACAGCATGCACATCAAGCCCAGGTGGAACAACGCCTGGCTGCCGGGCGCGGACGCCCTGCCCACCGAGCGCCGGTCGGTCATCTTCGAGGTCGTCTCGCGCTTCCTCTTCCCGGTGATCATGGTGATCTCCGTGTACCTGCTGCTCACCGGCCACACGGCGGTCGGCGGCGGGTTCGCGGGCGGCATCGTCGCCGGGCTGGCGTTCATCGTCCGCTACCTCGCCGGAGGCCGGTTCGAGCTGTACGCCACGGCGTGGGTGCAGCCGGGGGCCCTGATCGGCGCCGGGCTGGCGCTGGCCACCGGCACGGCGCTGGGCGGGGCGATCTTCGGCACCGACGTCCTCGCGGGAGGGGACGCCTACATCGACCTCTGGATCCTGGGCGAGGCCCACGTCACCGTGTCCATGATCTTCGACATCGGCGTGTACCTGCTGGTGATCGGCCTGATCCTGGACATCCTGCGCAGCCTCGGCGCCCGTATCGACGAACAGATCGAGAGGGACGCCGCACACGCGGAAGAGGACGCCAGGGCAGACGCGCTGGCCCGGGCCGAGGAGGTCACCTCGTGAACGAGTCACCCAGCCTGATCCTCGTCGTCCTCGTCGGCGTGCTCGTCGCGGTGGGGGTCGTGCTCCTGCTGGAGCGCAGCCTCACCCGTGTGCTGCTCGGCTTCATCGTGATGAGCAACGGCGTCAACCTGATGATCCTGTCGATGGCGGGGGAGGCCGGCGAGCCGCCGATCCTGTGGTTGTCCGAGCCGGAGGAGATGACCGATCCGCTGCCGCAGGCGATGATCCTGACAGCGATCGTCATCACCCTCGGCATCACCGCGTTCCTGCTGGCGATGGCGTACCGGAACTGGCAGCTCGAGGGCAACGACGAGGTCCAGGACGACGCCGAGGACATCAGGATCGTGCAGGGCGAGGGCCGCCGAGCGGTGCGGCAGCGCTTCGCCAAGGAGCGCCGCAGGCTCCAGGCCGACATCCGCCGCCAGCGCGCCGAGCTCCAGGCGACCATCGCCGCCGCCGACGCCCAGGAGCTGGCCGAGCAGGCCCGCATCAAGGCGGAGATCGCGGCGGCCCAGGCCGAACTGGCCCGCTACGAGGTCGAGGCCGAGGAGAGCGGGCCGGACGAGCGGTCGCAGGAGACCATGCGCAGGCTCACCGACCGCACGGAGAGCATGACCGCCCAGGTGCAGGAGCTGCGCGGGCGCATCCGCCTGGGACGCAGGCGGCTGCGCGAGCACCGCCGCGCCGACCGGGCCGCCGAGCGCGAGCTGTGGCGCGAGCTGCGCCGCCGCATCCGCTCGCAGCGGCGCCAGGCGCGCCAGACCATGTCGGCCGAGCGCGAGCGCCTGGCCCGCGCCGAGGACAGCGACCTGCAAGGGAGTGACTGATCATGGATGGGGAATACCTCGTCGGTTTCGTGCACTACCTCATTCCCCTGCCGGTGGTGCTCCCGCTGTTCGCGGCCGGGGTCAAGCTGGCCCTCGGCATCCGCTGGCCGCGGGTCCAGCAGTGGCTGAGCGTCATCTCGCTGGCCCTCGTGCTGATCATCGGGTTCGCGCTGATGCTGGGCGCCTACGAGTTCGGACCGCAGGCCGTGCAGGTGGGCGGCTGGGACGCGCCCATCGGCATCACCCTGGTCGCCGACCAGCTGTCCGCCCTGATGGTGACGGTCTCGGCGGCGATCACGCTCGCCGTGCTCGTCTACTCGATCGGCCAGGGCATGGCGGGCAAGGCCGAGGTCGCGCCGCTGTCGGTGTACCAGCCGACCTACCTGATCCTGGTGGCCGGCGTCTCCAACGCCTTCCTCGCCGGTGACCTGTTCAACCTGTACGTCGGGTTCGAGATCCTGCTGACCGCCAGCTACGTGCTGCTGACCCTGGGCGGCACCCAGTCGCGGATGCGTGCGGGCGCCATCTACGTGGTCGTGTCGCTGGTGTCGTCGGTGCTGTTCCTGATCGCCATCGCGCTGATCTTCGGGGCCACCGGCACGGTCAACATGGCGCAGCTCGCCGAGCGCCTCCCGGAGATCTCCCCCGACCTCAGGGTCGTCCTCCAGGTGATGCTGCTGTTCGCGTTCGGCATCAAGGCGGCGGTCTTCCCGCTGGCCGCCTGGCTCCCCGACTCCTACCCGACCGCCCCCGCGCCGGTCACGGCGGTGTTCGCGGGCCTGCTCACCAAGGTGGGCGTGTACGCGATCATCCGCGCCCAGACGCTCTTCTTCCCGGGCCAGGTCCTCAACGACCTGCTCATGTGGGTGGCCCTGGCCACCATGATCATGGGCATCCTCGGCGCGGTCGCGCAGACCGACATCAAGCGTCTGCTGTCGTTCACGCTGATCAGCCATATCGGCTACATGCTGTTCGGCGTGGCGCTCGGCAGCGAGCACGGCCTGGCCGGAGCGGTGTTCTACGTGGCGCACCACATCACCGTGCAGACGACGCTGTTCCTGGTCACGGGGCTCATCGAGCGCCGGGGCGGGTCGACGTCGCTGGACCAGCTGGGCGGGCTGGGTCGGATCGCGCCGGTACTGGCGGTCCTGTTCTTCATCCCCGCGATGAACCTGGGCGGCATCCCGCCGCTGTCCGGCTTCCTGGGCAAGATCGGCCTGCTCCAGGCCGGTGTGGAGGCGGGCACGCCGCTCTCCTACACGCTGGTCGGGGCCTCGGTCCTCACCAGCCTCCTGACCCTGTACGTGATCGCGCGGGTGTGGAACTACGCGTTCTGGCGGACGCCCTCCGAGGGCATGGTGGCCGAGCCCGGCACCGTGCTGGAGGACGTCGAGGCCGACGACGCGTCGACCGCGGCCCTGGGGCCGGGCGAGGCGGTCGGCCCGTCCTCCCGACTCGGCGACACCTCGACCCTGGCGGGCCCGGTCGTGACGTCCGTGGTCCTGCCCAAGAGCATGGTCGGCGCCACGGTCGCGCTGGTCGCGTTCGGCCTGGCCCTGACCGTGTTCGCGGGCCCGCTGATCCACTACTCCTCGGAGGCGGCGGTGGAGCTGATGGCCCGGACCCCGTACGTCGAGGCGGTTCTCGGAGGCGCCCGGTGATCGACCTGAAGGCGAAGAAGAGGATGGGTCTGGCCGCACTGCGGCGGCGCCTGGGCAAGGTCCAGGTCCCGGTGGCGCTCGGCATGACCCTGGTGTGGCTCCTGCTGTTCGACGGCTTCCGGCTGCGCTTCGAGTCCCTCGGCCTGCTGGTCCTGGGGTTCCTGGTGTCGGTCGTGATCATGCTGGTCTTCCCGCTGCCGCCGATCACCCCGGGGTTCCGGTTCCGGCCGGTGTACCTGGTCCGCATGCTCGTGTACGTGTTCGGCAGGATGGCCGTGGCCAGCTTCCGGGTGACGGTGCAGACCCTCTCCCCCGGCCCCGTGCGCAGCTCGGTGGTCGCGGTGCCGCTGCGCACCGAGGCCGACCTCATGCTGGTGTGCACGGCGATCGCCAGCTCGATCATCCCCGGCAGTGTGATCGTCGAGGTCTCCCAGCCGAACCACATCCTGTACGTGCACCTGCTGGGCGCGGACGACGAGAAGGGCATCGAGGCCGGCCGGGAGGACATCTGGAAGCTGGAGGAGCGGATCGTGATGGCTTTGGGCACCCGTGAGGACGTCGACGCGCTCCGTGCCGGACCGACCGTCGACGACCGGAGGGAGGACGCGTGAACATCCTGTGGATCGCCATCGGCCTCCTGCTCGGGGCGGCCGTCCTGCTGGGCGTGACCCGTATGGTGATCGGCCCCAGCATCCTGGACCGGGCGCTGTCCGTGGACGTGCTGCTCGCCTCGGCGCTGACCGGCATCGGCGCCTACGCGGCCTTCCACCGCGACCCGACGGTCCTGCCGACCCTGCTGGTGCTGTCGCTCCTGGGCTTCATCGGCTCGATCAGCATCGCCAAGTTCGTCGCCCGCCGCCCGGAGGAGCACGTGGCCACGCCGACCGAGCCCCCGGCCCCGGCCCCGGCCCCTGAGGAAGGGGGTTCGTCATGAGCGACCAGGTCGTCGCCGTCCTGGACTGGATCGCGATCCTGTGCCTGCTGGCCGGGGCGCTGCTCTCCCTCGTCGCCGGGGTGGGCCTGATCCGCTTCCCCGACCTGCTCTCCCGCATGCACACCGCGGCGAAGCCGCAGGTGCTGGGGCTCCTGCTGGTCCTGGTCGGGATCGGCATCCGGCTGATCCCGGAGGAGACCAACGTGTTCAACATCGGGACGCTGATCCTGGTGGGCCTGTTCCAGGTGGTGACGGTCCCCGTGGCCGGCCACATCGCCGCCCGGGTGGCCTACCGGACCGGGCGGGTCCACGCGGACCTGATCGTCCGCGACGAGCTGGCCGAGCGGCTGGCCGCCAAGCGCCGGGCCGACGGCGGCGGGGGGCCTCCCGAGACACGGGCCTGAGCCGGGGGGACCCGGTCCGCGCCGGAGAGGGGAACGGCCGGGGGAGGAGGTCCTCCCCCGGCCGTTCCGCGTGCCGCCGCCCACCGCGCCCCAGCGGGCGGCCGCGCGTGCGCGCGGACCGGGGTCCGCGCGCACGGGTCACCGTGCGGGGCGTCCGGCCCCGCCGTCGGTCATCAGCCTCGACCGCACGAGGAACCGGCGGCCGGTCGGCGCCTCCAGGGAGAAGCCCGCGCCCCGCCCCGGGACGACGTCGATGGTCAGGTGGGTGTGGCTCCACACCGCGAACTGCGAGCGGGACATCCACACCGGCACCGGTTCGGGCGTGCCCGCGTCCAGGTCGCCCAGGTGGACGTCCGAGTCGCCCGTGCGGAACTCCCCCGCCGGGTAGCACATCGGCGAACTGCCGTCGCAGCACCCGCCGGACTGGTGGAACATGAGCGGCCCGTGTTCGTCGCGCAGCTCGCGGAGCAGGGCCGCGGCCTCCTCGGTGACGGCGACCCGCTCCACCTCCTCGCCGCTGCCGGGGGCGCCCATCAGAAGAGCCCCGCCGCCTGGTCCGAGTAGCTGACCAGCAGGTTCTTCGTCTGCTGGTAGTGGTCGAGCATCATCTTGTGGTTCTCGCGCCCGATGCCCGACTGCTTGTAGCCGCCGAACGCGGCGTGCGCGGGGTAGGCGTGGTAGTTGTTCACCCACACGCGGCCGGCCTGGATGTCGCGGCCCGCGCGGTAGGCGGTGCTGCCGTCGCGCGTCCACACCCCCGCCCCCAGCCCGTACAGGGTGTCGTTGGCGGTCTTGACGGCGTCGTCGTAGCCGTCGAAGCGGGCGACGGACACCACCGGGCCGAAGATCTCCTCCTGGAAGACGCGCATGCCGTTCTGCCCCGCGAACACGGTCGGGGCCATGTAGTAGCCGCCGGAGAGGTCGCCGCCGAGGTCGACCCGCTCGCCCCCGGCGAGCACCTCGGCGCCCTCCCGCCGGGCGATGTCGACGTAGGAGAGGATCTTCTCCATCTGGTCGTTGCCGGCCTGCGCTCCGAGCATGGTGCCGGTGTCGAGCGGGTCGCCCTGCACGATCCGGCCGACCCGCTCCAGGGCGTCGCCCATGAACTTGTCGTAGAAGGAGTCCTGCACGAGCGCGCGGGAGGGGCAGGTGCACACCTCGCCCTGGTTGAGGGCGAACATCGCGAAGCCCTCCAGCGCCTTGTCGTAGAACGCGTCCTCGGCCGCGGCGACGTCGGCGAAGAAGAGGTTGGGGCTCTTCCCGCCCAGCTCCAGGGTGACCGGGACGAGGTTCTCCGACGCGTACTGCATGATCAGGCGCCCGGTGGTGGTCTCGCCGGTGAAGGCGACCTTGCGCACCCGGGGGCTGGCGGCCAGCGGCTTCCCCGCCTCCACGCCGAAGCCGTTGACGACGTTGAGCACGCCGGGCGGCAGCAGGTCGGCGACCAGCCCGACCAGGAGCATGATGGACGCCGGGGTCTGCTCGGCGGGCTTGAGGACCACGGCGTTGCCCGCGGCGAGCGCGGGCGCCAGCTTCCAGGTGGCCATGAGCAGGGGGAAGTTCCACGGGATGATCTGCGCGACCACGCCCAGGGGCTCCTGGAAGTGGTACGCGACGGTGTCGCCGTCGATCTGGGAGTTGTGCCCCTCCTGCGCGCGGATCGCCCCGGCGAAGTAGCGGAAGTGGTCCACGGCCAGCGGGAGGTCGGCGGCCAGGCACTCGCGCACGGGCTTGCCGTTCTCCCAGGACTCCGCGACGGCCAGCCTCTCCAGGTTGTCCTCGATCCGGTCCGCGATCCGGTGGAGGACGAGGGCCCGCTCGGCCGGCGAGGTGCGGCCCCAGGCGGGGGCGGCCCCGTGGGCGGCGTCGAGCGCGAGCTCGACGTCCTCCGCACCGCTGCGCGCGACCTCCGTGAAGGTCTGCCCGGTGACGGGCGTGGGGTTCTCGAAGTAGCGGCCCCGCACGGGCGCGACCCAGTCGCCGCCGATCCAGTTGTCGTAGCGCGGCGCGTACTCGACGATGCTCCCCGGCTGTCCGGGGGGAGCGTAGACCGCCATGGTGGCCTCCTTCTTCGGTGGGGCGCCGGTGGTGCGGCCGGCGCCCGGTTCCGAGGGGTCTGGGGCCGGTGACGCTAGTCACGGCGACGTTGCGACCACGTTGCGGGAGCGGGGCGGGGCGGGTTCAGCCGCCGAGCCAGCGCAGCCTTCCCCGGAGGGCGGCGTGGCGTGGGGACCCGGGGTCGAGGGAGCGCAGCGCCGCGGTGACCACCCGGGGGTCGTCGCGCCACTCGGGGTCCTCCGACCAGGCCAGGAGCACGCTCGGCGGGGCGTTGGCCCCGAGCACCTCGCACACCTCCGCCTGGAGGGCGTCGCGGATCTCCGCCACCCCCGGCGCCTCCGACCGGGGCAGGACCGGTCCGGCGTAGACCTCCAGCGCCCTCCGGTAGGAGCCCTCCGCCAGGTGGCGCCGGACCTCGTCGATGTCGGTGGACGGCGGGCGGAGCAGGCGGTAGGGGCGTGACGCGAGCAGGCCGGGGCCGAGCAGTCGGCGCAGCCGCGACATCTCCGCGCGGACGGTGACCGGGGAGGCGTCGTGCTCGTTCAGCCGCGCCCCGAGTGCCTCACCGGTGAGGCCGCGCGGACTGCGGGCGAGCAGGAGGAGGATCTCGGAGTGGCGGACGCTCAGCTCCGCCTCCCGGCCGTCGAGGGCGACCAGGGCCCCGGCGCGGCCCAGGACCCGCAGCGCGGGGCCCGCCGACGGGCCCCGTCCCGGGGGCGGCGCGGGACGGGCGCCGACGGCCTCCCGCACACCCGGGGCGCGGTGCGCGCCGCGGTCCCCGGGTGCGGTCCGGGAGCGGGGAGGGCGCGCGCCGAGGCGCAGGGCCCGCAGCTCCATCTCCACCGCGGTGGCGGCCGTCCGCACCAGGGCGAGGGCCTGCGGGGAGGCGAGGTGGTCCTCGCCCGTGATGTCGAGGACGCCCAGGACCTCGCCGGTGCAGGGGTCGTGGAGGGGCGCGGCCGAGCAGCTCCAGCGCTGCACGCCTCTGGAGAAGTGCTCGCTCGCGAACACCTGGACCTCGTGGTCGAGGGCCAGGGCGGTGCCGGGCGCGTTGGTCCCCGCGGACCGCTCGTGCCAGTTGGCGCCCTCCACGAAGCACATGTCCTCCGCGCTGTCGCGCAGTCGGCGGTCGCCCTCCACCCACAGCAGGCGTCCCGCGGCGTCGCCGACCGCGACGATCTGCGGACCGGGCGCGGTGTCGACCAGGAGCCGGCGCAGCAGCGGCATGGCGGCGGCCAGCGGGTGGGCGTCGCGGTGGTCCCGCAGGGCGTGCCCGGCGAGCTCGATCCGGGGCACGGTGGTGTCGGGGTCGACGCCGTGCAGGACGCTGCGCCTCCAGGACTCGCCGACGACCGCCCGGACGGGGCCGCTGACCCGGCCGGAGCCGGTGAAGCGCTCGTGTGCGGCGGCCACGTCGCGGCGCACGGCCTCGGGGTCGGTGTCCCACGACCACGCGTTCCACGTCCCGGACATCAACGGCGCTCCCCTTCGTCGAGACGACGGCGGACCGTGCCGGCGGACCGCCCCGACACCCCGATTGAAGCCGCGCCCGCCCCTCCTGACAAGTGGTTCCGCGAGAACGGACGGAGGTCCGTCCCGGTCCGGGCAGCAGGGCCCTGGGGGGAGGAAAGCGGCCCGGGACGGTCCGGGGGCCCGGACGTGCGCGTGCCGGCCGTCGTGCCGCCCCGCGCACGGCGGATGCGGCGGGTGTCCGGGCGGGATTCCCGCAGGCAGCGGCCCTGGACGGCGGAACGCGGCGGCCCGCCGCCGTCCGGACGTCCACGCTCCGTCGTCGCCCGGTGGCACAATACGGGCCATGTCCTCTCCCCCTTCCCCCTCCTCTCTCCCGGCGCCGCACGGCGCGGGCGAGCCCCCGGTCCGACCGTCCCGGGGCGGTCCCGCCTCCCCCGAGCCCGCGCTGCGCCCCGGCAAGCACTGGTACTGGGTGGGCGGCCTGGTCTTCCCGGCCACCCTCCTCTTCGGCGTCCTCCTCCTCTCGGGCGAGGAGGACACGCCGCCGGAGATCTTCTTCGGGATCGTGACGCCGGTGCTCGGCTTCATCGCGAGCCTGGTCGTCCTCCTGGTCGTCTTCCTGGTGCGCGCCGGCCGGGAGGCGGCGCTCCGCCGGGCGCGGTACCCGCACCCGTACCCGCCGGGCGCCCACGGAGGGCCCGCCGCGCACGGGGCGTACGGCGCCGGCCCGGTCCACGCGGGACCGCCGCCTCCCCCGTTCCGTCCCCGGATCGACCGGAGGGCGATCCGCCCCCGTCCCCGGTGGTTCTGGATCGGCGGGCTGTGCGTCCCCGGGGGCATCGCGGCCGGGGCCCTCGCCATGTGGGCGGTGACGGCCTCGGGCAGTGCGCTCCCGGACTTCGCCGGACAGGTCGAGTCCCGCGGCGAGATCGCGTTCGAGGCGGCCGAGGGAGAGGACGGGGCCTGGGGGCTGTGGGTGTCGCCCGGCGACGCCTCCCACCACTACGACTGCACGGTGGAGGGGAGCGACCCGGCCGACCACCCCTTCAGCTTCCCCGGCCTCTCCTACGAGTCCGACGGCTGGAGGCTGGTCGACGCCATCGACACCCCCGTCCCGGGCGAGTACACGCTCGTCTGCGACGGGGACCCGGGCGTCTCCTACGCGGTGGGCGACATCGCCACGGCGGAGGCCGCGAACTCCCGCCGGGACTCCGGGCTCTGGGCCCTGCTGCTGCTGTCCCTGGCGGGGATCGTCGCCGGACCGGTCGTCATCGTCGTGACGGCGGTCAGGCGGGGCCGGAGCGAGGCCCGCCTGCGCGAGGAGGCGGGGCGGGAGGCGGACGGCGCCTCCGACGGACGGCCCGGCCCGGCCGCACCCCCCGGCCCCCCGGCCGGTCCTGCGGCCGGAGGCGGCGCGGACCCGCGCTACCGGGACCACGGCATCACCATCGTCCCCCCTGCCCCGGAGGGCCGGCCGCGGCCGGAGTGACGTCGGCGGGGCCGGAGAGCCTTCTCCGGCCCGGGCGTCGTTTCCCGTCCGGCGGTGCGAGGGCGGCCGGGCGCCGGCGCCGCACCCCGGCCCGGGCCGTCCGGCCCGCACCCGTCGCGCCCCCGGCGCCCGGAACCTTCCTTGCCGCGCCGGGAGCCCCGCCACGGCGTGGAGCGGCCCGGCGCCCGAGCCCCTCCCCCTGGAGTCCCTTCCCTTCCGGGACCGTGCGCGCGGCCGGCCTCAGGCGGGCCCGGGGCCGCGCCCGGCCGGGGGAGCGGAGGGCTCCTCGACCAGTGCGGCGAGCGCGATGGTCATCGCCACCCGCGCCTCCGGGTCGCCCAGCGGCAGGTCCGCGACCCCGCCCATGCGGCGCAGCCGGTACCGCACCGTGTTCGGGTGCAGGTCCAGCTCCTCCGCGGCCCGTCCCAGGTCGCCGTGCGCGTACAGCCACGCCCGCAGCGTGCTCGCGTAGTCCGTCCCGTGCACGGCGTCGTGGCGCACCAGTTCCGCGACGGGGTTGCGGGTGGGCAGCCTGCCGGTCTCGGCCACCAGCCGCAGGCGGCGCAACAGCACCGCGTGCCAGACGTCGTCGTAGACCACCGGCCCGGCGGTCCCCGGCGACCCCGGCCCCGCGGCCGGCGCCCCGCGCGCCCCGCTCCGCCCCGGGGGCGCCGTGCGCACCCCACGGCCGTGCAGGGTCAGGCACTCGTCCGCCTCCTGCCTGCTGGCCGGGAGTCCGGAGGGGTCGGCGGCGCCGCCCACGCCGGCGGCCACGCCCAGCTGGTCCGGCAGCCCGCGCACCGTCGACCGCACCCACTCCACCGCCGGCGAGGGGTCGTCCCCGCACGGCAGCACCGTGTAGACGGTCGTTCCGAGCAGGGTGCTGCGACCGGGACGCGACCACCCGAAACCCGTGGTGACCAGCTCGAACAGGTGCAGGATCGCCGCCTCCGGCTCGGTCCTGGCCCTCGCCTGGAACGCGATCACCCGCAGGCCCGTGGCGGGCAGGCCGAGGCGGCCGGCCGTCTGCGCCGGGTCCGCCGACCCCTCCAGCAGGTCGATCACCGACTCCGACTCCACCTGGCGTTCCAGGTCGCTGCTCACCCTCGCACGCAGCATGTGCAGTCCCACGGTGTGCGCTCCCTCGCGCAGGGCGCGGGAGCGCCCGGCGTCCAGCGGGGCGTCGCACACCACCCACAGGGAGCCCAGGAGTTCGCGCCCCACCCGGATCGGCGCGGCCGTGCGCCCGCCCAGCCCGAGTTCGGGCACTCCGGGGACGAAGCGGGGCTCGGCGGAGGCCGCCAGCCCGGCGAACACCCCGTCGGCGTCGAGGCGTTCCCGGACCTCCTCCGGGGCCCTCCGGTCGATCACGGTGGCCCGGCGCACCCGGTCGGTGTCCCCCTGGGAGGCGGAGTAGGCGACGACGCGGGAGGAGCGGTCCTCGATCGTGACCGGTCCGCCGACCTCGGCCGCGACCGTGTCCGCGAGGGTGAACAGGTCGCTCGGCCCGCGTCCCGCCTCGGTCTCGCGGCCCTCCAGCACCAGGCCGTAGACGACGCCGGAGATCTGGCTCCAGGACACCGCGGGGTCGACGACGAGGAGGGCCAGCCCGCGCGCCCGGAGGTGTTCGCGCACGTCGTCCGCGGGGTCCGCGGCGGAGCGGAGGAGGACGACGGTGGCGCGCGCCTGCTCCGCGAGGCGGACCGCCTCGGCCGCGGAGTCCACCCCGACCGCGAGGAACGCGTCGCCCAGGGGCGGGGCGTCGTCGGTGGGATCGTGCATGGCGACGCTGCGCAGCTCCCTGCGGCGCAGGCCCTCGGCGCCCACCAGCCTGGCGCCGTACCCGCCCAGCACGTTGACGAGCCGGTCGAGGTTGATCATCTCCCGCTCCCCCTCCCACCACGATGTTGTCGGATCTCGACAAAACCAGGTCACGGGAATGTCGGCCCAGGATAACCCCGTCCCCCTCCGCCGTGGACACACTCGGTAATGAGCGGCAGCACCCCCCTCGCCGGCCCTCGCTGTGTTTCTCCACCCACGGACCGAGCCGTGGCGTGGGCCCGTGAAGACAAGGAACGTTCCATGACCAGGACCACCGACCGATGGATGACCAGGGAGGGCTACGAACGCCTCCAGGAGGAGCTGCGAGTGCTGCGCGGCCTCCCCGACGACGACCCGGACACCGCCGGGGCGGACGGGGGCGCGGGGAGCACTGTCCCCGCGCCCCGCTACATTCACGACCCGGCGGTGCGGCAGGCCCGCGTCCACACCATCGAGCGCCTGCTCAGCGAGGCCGTGGTGGACGAGGCCGCCCCCGACGACGGGATCGCGGCGCCGGGCAAGGTGCTCACCATCCGCTACGACGGCGAGGACGAGGCCGAGGAGTTCCTGCTGGGCCTGCGGGACGCGTCCGTCGCGGACCGGATGACGGTGTACTCGCCGGAGTCGCCGCTGGGGGCGTCCCTGCTGGGCGCCCGCCGGGGCGAGCGGCGCACGTTCACCTCTCCGCGCGGCGCGGTCATCGGGGTCACCCTGCTGGGCGCGGAACCGTACCGGGCCTTCGTGGCGGGCTGACGCCGGGCCCCATCGACCGGGCGGCCGCCCCCGGGAAAGCGGGCGACCGCCCCCAGGCCCGTCCGCCCGACTGGGAGGGCGGACGGGCCGACACGGGGGCGGCCCCTCCTCTCCGGAGGCGGGGCCGCCCCCGTTCCCCTCCCACGGCCGCTCCCCGGCCGGGCCGCGGCCGTCCGCCGCGCCGCCCTCGGACGCACGCGCCCGACCCCGGGCGCCCGCACGGACGGACCTCGGCGGGAGCGGGGCCGGAGGACGCGTCCGGCGGCCCGGCAGGACCGGCGACGGGCTCCGGCGGGGACGGGTGGCCCACGGGCCCCGCAGCCCCGCACCGTGCAACAATGTAAAACCATCGTTGTACTTTGTTGTGGGAGGCGCACCCGTGAGCACCGCCGAGGCCAGGCCCGCACCCCGGGGCGGCCGCGCCGACAAGCACGCCATGATCCTCGACGGCGCCCTGCGCGTGTTCGCCCGGTGCGGCTACCCCCGCGCGAGCGTCGACGTCATCGCCAAGGAGGCGGGCGTCTCGACCCGCACCATCTACAACCACTTCCGGGACAAGACCGAGCTGTACGCGGCGGTGGTGTCCGCCAGCACCGAGGCCGTCTCCGCGCACCACATCGCGCTGATCGACCGCCACCTGCGCAAGGTCACCGACCTGCGGACCGACCTCACCGACCTCGCCGTGGACTGGTCCTCGGACCGCCCCGAGCACGAGGCGCACTTCGCGCTGTTCCGCCAGAGCAGGAGCGTCCCGGAGATCCCGGAGCAGACCCTGGAGGAGTGGTACCGGAACGGTCCCGTGCGGGTCCGCGCGGCGCTCGCCCGGCGCCTGGAGGACCTGGCCGCCCGGGGCTTGCTGCGGGTGGACGACCCGGAGCTGGCCGCCCTCCAGTTCAGCGTGCTCGTGAGCCTCCCGGACCCGTCGGGCCACTCGCGGCCGCGCGGCCGCGAGGAGGCCGCGCGGTTCGCGGCCGAGGGCGTGCGGACCTTTCTGCACGGCCACGCGCCCGCGGAGGGGTAGGGGCCCGCCGCAGCGGCGCCCCGGCACGCCCGCTCACCCGCGAAGGGCCACGCCCCATAGGATGCGACGCATGGGCGAGGCTGCGGAAACGGTGTCGGAGGAGCCCGGCCCCGGCCGGACCCTGGTGCTGTCGGTCGGCCTGACACTGCTGTTCAACGCGGTGATCCTGCCCGAGTGGCTCCGCGCCCTCGACGGCGCCGGCTCCCCCGCCCTGCGCACGCTCGCCGCCGTCCTCGCGGCGGCCTACGTCGCCGGGTGCGCCGCGGCCGTCCCCCTGGCCCCGCGCCTGGGGAGCGGCGCACGCCACCTGGCCTGCGCCGCCCTGCTCCTGCTGGGCTGCGCGCTGTTCGCGGTCCTCGGGCTGCCGCACTCGTGGGTCCTCGTCTTCGGGCTCGCCGTCACCGCCGCGATCCTGCCCCTGCGCCCCACGCTGTGGGCCACCGTCCTCGCCGTGGTCGGTGTGACCGCCGTGGCGCTGGCCACCGGCCGGGTGGGCGAGCAGTTCGGCAACCTCGTCATCATCACCACCGTCACCGTCGCCACGGCCCTGGCCGTGCGGCTGGTGGAGGCCAACGCCGAGCTCCGCCGCGCCCGCGACCAGGCCGCGCAGCTCGCCGTCCTCCGGGAGCGCGAACGCTTCGCCCGCGACCTGCACGACCTGCTCGGCCACAGCCTCACGACCATCGTGCTCAAGGCCGGCGTGGGCCGCCGGATCCTCGAATCCACGGGTGACGCCGACCGGGCGGCGGCGGAGCTGCGGGACCTGGAGGACCTGGGCCGGCGGTCGCTGGCCGAGGTGCGCGCCGCCGTCTCCGGGTCGCGCCGGGTCACCCTGTCGGCCGAGCTCCTGCGCGCCGAGTCGGTGCTGCGCGCGGCCGACGTCGCCCTCGAACTGTCGCCGGGCGCGAACCCCGCGGGTCCCGCTCCCGCCGGGACCGCGGGGACGGCCGTCCTCCGCCGCGACGGGACCGGCGCCTCGGGCGGCACCGACGAGGTCGACGAGGTCCTGGGGTTCGTGCTGCGGGAGGCGGTCACCAACGTGGTCCGCCACTCCGGTGCGTCCCGGGTGCGCGTCGCCCTGGGGCCGGGCTGGATCGAGGTCGGCGACGACGGCCGCGCCCTGCCCGGCGGGGTCGTGCCCGGCGACGGCCTGCGCGGGCTGGAGAACCGCGTCACCGGGGCGGGCGGCGCCCTGACCGTGGAGCCGCGGCCCGGGGGCGGGCTCCTCGTCCGGGCCGAGTTCCCGGCGGGCCCGGACGGCTCCGGGGAGGAGGTCCCCCGGTCGGACGGCGCGCCCGGCGCGCGGTCCGGGGACGCGGGCGCCCCCGGCGTCCCCCCGGACGGGACGGCACAGGACACGGCGCGCGGCGCCGACGGCGGCGGGGAGCGGGGATGAGCGGGACGATCAGGGTGCTGGTCGCGGACGACCAGGCCCTCGTGCGCGGGGCCCTCGCCACCGTGCTGGACCTGGAGGCCGGCATCGAGGTCGTGGCGCGGGCCGGGTCCGGCGCGACGGCGCTCGCCGAGGCTCGCCGCGTCCGGCCCGACGTGGCCGTGCTGGACGTGCAGATGCCGGACGGGGACGGGATCGGCGTCTGCGCCGAGCTGGTGGCGGCCCTGCCCGGCTGCCGCGTGCTCATGTGCACGACGTTCGGCCGCCCCGGCTACCTGTCCCGGGCCCTGGCGGCGGGGGCGACCGGGTTCGTGGTCAAGGACGCCTCCCCCGAGGACCTGGTGGACGCGGTCCGCCGGGTCCACCGGGGGCTGCGCGTGGTGGACCCCGCCCTGGCGGTGGAGTCGCTCGCGCACGGCACCAGCCCGCTGACCCCCCGCGAGCGCGAGGTCCTGGCGGCCGTGGCGGGCGGGGGCGACGACGTGGCGGCGCTCGCCCGCTCCCTCGGGATGAGCCGGGGGACGCTGCGCAACCACCTGTCGTCGGCGATCGGCAAGACGGGGACCCGGACGCGCGCGGAGGCGGCCCGGGTCGCCGAGCGCAACGGCTGGCTCTGAGCCCTCAGGTGTCCCTGCGCCGGTTCGCGCCGTGGGCGAGCAGGAGGAGCGCGACAGCCCACACCGCCAGGACCAGCAGCGCGGACCACGGGCTCGCGTGGCCCGGTCCCGCGATCCCCGCGAGCACGTGGACGGCCTCCCCCGGCAGGAACGGCACGACCGCCGGCCCTCCCGGCAGCCAGCCCGCGACGGTGGGCGCGACCAGCAGGGCCGCCACCCCCGCCACGCCGCCCGCGGTGGACCGGGCGAGGTCGGCGAGGGCCACCGCGGCCGACGCGTAGAACGGGCCCATCAGCGAGGCGCCGAGCACGACCCGCCACACCGCCGGGTCGGTCGCGTCCCAGGCCGGGAGCCCGGAGAGCCACAGGACCAGCAGGCTGACCAGGGCCGCGCCGACCGCCGCCACGAGCGACACCGCCCAGGAGGCGGTTGCCGCGACCAGGGCCCTGGCGGCGAGCACGCGCCCCCGGGAGGGCGTGGCCGTGAACGTCGTCCGGATCATCCCCGTCGCGTACTCGCCCCCCGTGGCCGAGGCGGCGAGCACCGCCAGCACCAGGGCGGCGGCGTCGACGCCGAGCAGTCCCGCGGTCAGCACGTCGAAGACGGGCTGCTCGGCCAGCGGGACGCCGGTCGTGGCGCCGAAGGTCAGGCAGAACAGGGCGGCGACCAGGAGCGCGAGCGCGACGGCTCCCGCCGCCGTCCGGCGGTTGCGGGGCAGGCCCGCCAACTTGGTCCACTCCGCCGCCACGGTGTCCCGGGCGGTGGGTCGACGGTGGTCCACGGCGGTCATCGGACCATTCCCCTTCCTTGCGGCTTCCGGGTGTTCGCGTCTGCGGCGCCGGGCTCCCCGGTCCGGCCCTCGTGTCGGCCCCGGCCCCGGGTGAGGGCCATGAACGCGTCCTCCAGCCGGGCCCGGACCGGCACCAGCTCGTGCACGGGGATCCCGTGCCGGGCGGCCAGGTCGCCCACCCGGGCGGCGTCGGCCCCGGTCACGGCGATCCGGCCGCCCCGTCCGCCGTCCACCGTCGCGCCCTCGCGGCGCAGCAGGGCGGCCAGTTCGTCCGCGCGCGGCGAGACGGCCTCGACCCGTGTTCCCGCACCGGTGGCGACCAGCTCGGCGAGGCCGACGTCCGCGACGAGCCTGCCGCCGCCGATGACCAGCACGTGGTCGGCGGTGGCCTCCATCTCGTTCATCAGGTGGCTGGACAGGAGGACGGTGCGCCCCTCCTCGGCGAACCCCTTCAGCAGGCGGCGCGTCCAGACGATGCCCTCGGGGTCCAGTCCGTTGAGGGGCTCGTCCAGCAGGAGCACGCCCGGGTCCCCGAGCAGCGCGGCGGCGATGCCGAGCCGCTGGCGCATCCCGAGCGAGTAGTGGCGGATCCGGCGTCCGCCGACCTCCTCCAGGCCGACGAGGCCGAGCACGTCGTCCACCCGCGCGCGGCCGATGCCGCCCGCGCGGGCCAGCCAGAGCAGGTGGTTCGCCCCCGTGCGCCCGGGGTCGACGGCGGCGGGGTCGAGCAGGGCCCCGACCTCCCGCGCGGGCGCGGCGAGACGCCGGTACGCGGTCCCCCCGATCCGGGCGTCCCCCGAGGTGGGGGTGTCCAGGCCCAGGAGCATCCGCAGGGTCGTGCTCTTTCCGGCCCCGTTGGGGCCGAGGAAGCCCGTCACCCGGCCGGGGGCCACGGTGAAGGTCAGGCCGTCCACCGCCAGGTTCTCCCCGTACCTCTTGGTCAGTCCGCGAACGCTGATCATCGCTCTCCTCCGGTGTCTGCCTCCAGGCTGTCCCGGATCGGAGGGGAGGGCGTAGGCCGTCCGTCAGGAGGTGACCGTGACAGGTGTCAGGGGCGCCGCGGCGCCCCGGGCGGGGCTGCGCTCCCCCGGGCCCGGCTCCCCCTGGGCCGGGGGTAGCATTCTGACCCCCGCCCACCCCTTCGCCGGTCCCATCGGAGTCCCGTGTCGCCCCACCACCCGCCGTTCCCTCCCCTCCTCCCGGGCGACCCCCGGACGGTCGGGGGCTACCGCACCGTCGGCCGCCTGGGCAGCGGGGGCATGGGCGCGGTCTACGCCGCCGCCGACCCCTCCGGCCGGCTGGTCGCCGTCAAACTGGTCCACGCCGACCTGGCCGCCGACCGCGACTTCCGGGCCCGGTTCCACCGGGAGGCCTCACTGGTCCGACGGGTGCTCAGCCCCTGCGTGCCGCGGTTCGTGGCGAGCGACACCCGGGCCGCGCAGCCGTGGCTCGCCACCGAGTACGTTCCGGGCCCGACCCTGCGGCGGCACGTGGACGAACACGGGCCGCTGTCCGGCGCCCCGCTGCACGCCTTCGCCACCGGTGTCGCGGAGGCGCTGCGGGCCGTCCACGCCGCCGGGATCGTCCACCGCGACCTCAAGCCCGGCAACGTCGTCCTCTCCGGGGACGGGCCCAAGGTGCTGGACTTCGGCATCGCCCGCGCCCTGGACGAGACCGCGATCACGCGCACCGGCGGCCTGTTCGGCACTCCGGGGTGGGTCGCCCCGGAACTGCTGCGCGGAGCGCCGCCCGGCCCGGCCGCCGACGTGTTCGCGTGGGGCGGCCTGGTGGCCTTCGCCGCCACCGGCCGGGCCCCGTTCGGGGCGGGGTCCGCCGAGTCCGCCGCCCTGCGCGTCCTGGAGGGCGAGCCCGACCTCGACGGCGTGCCGGAGAACCTGCTCGGACTCGTGCGGGGCGCGCTCGCCCGCGACCCCGGCCGACGCCTCACCGTCCCCGCGCTCCTGGCGGGCCTCCTCGGGCCGCGCCTCGACGCCGGCGCCGGCCACGAGGAGACGACCGCCCTGGTCACCGTGGTGATCGCGGACGGATGGGAGGCGCCGCCGGCCACGGCCGTACCGGCCCCTCCCCCGACCCGCCCCTCCGCGCCCCCCGCCCGGAGAGCGGGCCGTCCGCCCGGACGTCCCGGTCGCGGGGGCCGCCCGTGGACGGCGGTCGGCGCCGCGCTCGCCGCGCTCGTGCTGGTCGTCGGGGGCTCCTGGTACGCGGGGGACCGCTTCGGCCGGGCGGGCCAGGCCGCGGAGGGCGACGACGGGGGCGACGGCGCCCCGGCCTCCCCCTCCGGGGAGCTGGCGGTGACCGTCCCCGGCGACAACGTGATGATGGTCCTCGCGGACCCCTCCGGGGGCATGGGGGCCGCCGACGGGTTCGCCGGGTGGACGTACGAGCCGCCCGAGGGGTTCGCCCGCGAGGACCACGCCATCGCGACCATGAACATCTACGTCACCTACCTCGACACCGCCGCCATGGAGGAGTCGGACGGCCTCACCGTCAGCGGGGACATCACCTACCTGCCCGAGAGCGGCGGCTACACGCTCCGCTCCGACGACATCACCCTCTACGAGGTCGGCCCCGGCCTGGAGTCCGTGCCCGAGGACCCCGACGACGGCAGGGAGGGCTACCGCGTGGAGGGCCGGACGCTCGCGGAGCTGACGCCGTCCGACCCCACCGCCGAGTTCTCGTTCGACGTGCCCGACGCGCCCAGCTCCGTCCTGGTCGCCTACCGCCCCGACCCCGGGGAGGCCCCGAGCGGGGAGTACGCGGCGGTGCGGAGCCAGGGCGCCTACATGTGCGGGACCGCCTGGACCCAGATCTCGACGAGCACCATGGACGGGTCGTTCGACGGCGACCCCTGCCCCACCTTCGACTCGGTGGCGGGCGAGGAGGGCCTGTGAGCTTCGCACCCGTCCGCCCCGGCGACCCTGCCGCCGTGGGCGCCTTCCGTGTCGTGGGCCGGATCGGCAGCGGGGGCATGGGCACCGTCTACGCGGGCACGGCCGGGCGGGGCGGTTACGTCGCCGTCAAGGTCATCCGGGCCGACCTGGCGGAGGACCCCGCCCTGAGGGACCGCTTCACGCGCGAGGTCCGCCTGCTCCGACGCGTGCGCAGCCGCGCCGTGCCCTCCTTCGTCGCGGCCGGTGCCGACGGCGGGAACCCGTGGCTGGCCACGGAGTTCGTGCCCGGCCGGACCCTGTCCGACCACGTGCGGAGCCACGGGCCGCTCACCGGCCCCCCGCTCGACGGGTTGGCGGTCGGGACCGCCGAGGCGCTGCGCGCCGTCCACGCCGCCGGGATCGTCCACCGCGACCTCAAGCCCGGCAACGTGATGCTCTCCCCCGAGGGGCCGAAGGTGCTGGACTTCGGCATCTCGCGGGCCCTGGACGAGACCGTGCTGACCAGGACCGGGGGGCTCTTCGGCACGCCCGGGTGGATCGCGCCCGAGCTGCTGCGCGGAGCGCCGCCCTCCCCCGCCGCCGACGTGTTCGCGTGGGGCGCGCTGGTCGCCCACGCCGCGTCCGGGCGTCCGCCGTTCGGGACGGGGCCGGCGGACGCGCTCGTGTACCGGGTGCTCAGGGAGGAGCCCGACCTGTCCGCGGTCCCGGCCCGGCTGCTCCCGCTCGTGGCAGCCGCCCTGGGCAAGGAGCCGGGGCGCAGGCCCACCGCGGCCCGGCTGGTGTCGTCCCTCACGGGGACCCCCGCCGACCTGCCCTCGGACGAGGTGGCGGCGTGCGTCGACAGGGCCCTGGACCGCTCCTGGCGTGAGATCCGGGCGGTCCTCCCCGCCGCGCCCCGGCCCCGGCGCTCCCGCGCGCTCCTCGCCGCGGGCGCCGCCCTGCTCCTCGTACTGGCCGTGGCGGCGGGTACGGTGGCGGCCCGCGTCCTCGCCCCCGGAGCCGGGCCGGGCGGAGCTGCGGACGGGCCCGCGCCGGACGCGGCCGGGGCCGACGCGGAGGCGCACGCCGGCTGGACGCGGTCGGACGTCCGGACGGACGGTCACAACGTCGAGTGGTGGGCCGAGTCCCGGACCGGCGCCGACCTGGTGGTGAACCCCGCCGAGGCGGCCCCCGAAGACCGGCCGTCCTTCGCGGCCTCGCCCGACTCGTTCGAGAGCACGTTCAGCATGTCCGTGGACTCGGTCGACGCGACCCCCGGCGGCGTCCGGTTCGCGTTCACCGTCGACCTCATGGAGGTCGCGCTCGGCGACGACGTCCCGTCGATGCTCGCCGTCACCGCCGGGGAGGAGCCACTGGCGCCGTCCGGGGTGGAGGCCGACGGGGAGATCGGGGCGGGCAGCGCGTTCGCGGTCACCTTCGACGGGGCGCCCGACGAGGGCCTGCTCGTCCTCGCGAGCCCGGGCTACGTCCCGAACGTGTCCGGGGTCCCGCCGACCGGGCTCTGCTACGACGCGTCCGAGCGGCCCCTGTCCTCCGACCTTTCCTCGTGCGACGGGGGGACCGCCACCGGGTAGGGCGTGACGGCACCGGTGTCCTCGCCGACGGGAAGGACGCGCAGCTCCTCAGCGGTCACCCGGTTGGCCCGTCGTCCTCGAAGTAGAGCTCCAACGCCTCGGCGAGAGCGGCCAGCGCCTCCTCCTCGGTCTCGCCCTGCGAGGCCGCCCCGACGCCCACCGCGTGCGCCACGTACCCTCCGGCCCGCGGGTCGTGGCGAAGGATCCGGTCGCCCGGATCCGTGCCCGCCACAAGGTGTCCGGCGTCGGGAAGGCGCGCCCGACCCCGGCCCGTCACCGGCCGACCCGCTGGGCGGCCTCGCCGATCATCTGCGCGGCTTCCTTCGCCGCGTCCCGGGCCGCGTCGGCATCGGAGGCCCCGCCCACAATCCCCTCCAGCTCGCGGAGGCGGTCGGCACGCCGACGACAGCTCCGGAGTTCGACGAACACCGCCCATCGGAAAAGACAGGTGTGCAAGGGAACGGCGCTGCCGGTCCGCAGCGCTTCGTGCGACGCCCGGTGGAACTCGGCGTCGAAGCGAACGGACTCCGCCGGGTCGATCCCGGAAAGCGCGTCCCTGAGCGCCTTTTCGGTCAGGGGAGGCGTCGGGAACAGCGGTTGGTCGTGGCCGACAGTTCCACGAGCGGTCTCCGAACCCATCCCATTCCCCGATCCCGGACGCGAGCAGGGCCCCGGGGCAGCGGTCCGCCGCCGGTTCACGGCAAGTCGCCCCACGGGGGCTCGCACACACCTGCGCGGCCCGTCCCCGTGCGCCGGAGGCCGAACTCTCCCCAGGCTAGCGTGGCCGTCTCACGGAGAGGCGGCAACCGGGGAACGGAGCCGTCCGCCGTGGCCCCCGAGGCGCCACCCCGGGCCCACCGCCGAGAAGGGCCGTCTGCTGTGCTTCGGGGAGGACCGGGCGACCGTGCCCGGCGCCCTCCACGGATCGGAAGGAATCCTCTGATGCTGCACGCCCGTACCGCCCCGCACGAGAAGCGCCGCGTCCTGCGCGAGGCCCTGTCCTCGGGACGCCTGATGCGCGTTCCCGGCGCGGTCAACCCGCTCACCGCGGTGCTGATCCAGGAACTCGGCTTCGACGGCGCGTACGTGTCGGGCGCGGTCGTGGCCGCCGACCTGGCCCTGCCCGACATCGGTCTGACCACGCTGTCCGAGGTCGCGACGCGGGGCGGACAGATCGCCCGGGTGACCGACCTGCCCACGCTCATCGACGCGGACACGGGCTTCGGGGAGCCCATGAACGCGGCCCGCACCGTCCAGGCCCTGGAGGACGCGGGCCTCGCCGGGTGCCACCTGGAGGACCAGGTGAACCCCAAGCGCTGCGGCCACCTGGACGGCAAGGCGGTCGTCGGCGCCGACGAGATGGTCCGGCGGATCCGGGCGGCGGTGGGCGCCCGGCGCGACGACGGGTTCGTGATCTGCGCGCGCACCGACGCCGCCGCGGTCGAGGGCCTGGACGCCGCGATCGAGCGCGCGCGGGCCTACGTGGACGCGGGCGCCGACATGGTCTTCCCTGAGGCGATGCGCGGACCCGCCGACTTCGAGGCGTTCCGCGCGGCGGTGGACGTGCCGCTGCTCGCCAACATGACCGAGTTCGGCAAGAGCGAGCTGCTGACCGCCGGACAGCTGGAGTCCCTCGGGATGAACATGGTGATCTACCCGGTCACCACGCTCCGCCTGGCCATGGGCGCGGTCGAGGACGGGCTGCGGACCCTGCGCGACGAGGGCACCCAGGCGGGCCTGGTCGACCGGATGCAGACCCGCAAGCGCCTCTACGAACTGCTCGACTACCCCGCCTACAACGCCTTCGACGGCGGCGTCTTCGACTTCACGGTCTGAACGGTCGCGGTGGGACGGTGGTCGGCACGGCGATCGGCGGGGCCCTGCCGGGCGGTCCCGCCCGGGGAGTCCGTCGCGCGGACGGCGGGCTCCCCGGGACGCCGGAACGGCTAGTGGCCGCCCGGGCCGGGCTGGTTCGGCTGCCCCGGATATCCGGGCTGCCCGAGGTGGCCGGGGTATCCGCCCTGGCCGGGGTGGCCCGGCTGCGGGTAGCCGCCCTGGACCGGCGGGTGGCCGGCGGGGGCGTTCGGGTCGGTGGCCCGGAACCACTCCTTCGAGGACGGGCTCTCGATCAGGCACAGCACGGAGATCGCCAGGCCCAGCCCGAGTGCGGGGTTGGAGCCGGTCAGGATGCTGAGGACCGCGTTGGCCAGCGCGAGGCCGATCACGACGCGCAGGAGGTTGCGGGCCCGGGGGCCGCCCTTGCCCATGTCCGCGATGACGTAGACCTCGAAGGCGGTGATGAGGAGGCCGATGACCAGGACCGCCACGAGGGCCGCCATGGGCATGCCCGCCTCGGCCTCGACCTCGGCGGCGGGCAGCGTCATGAGGACGAGGAGGCCGAGGAAGGCCGCCCCGTAGAGGAGGACGGCGATGACCGCCCGGATGATCAGGATGACCCTGACCGCCTTGAGGGCGGTCGGCATGGGAGGTCTGGGAGCAGGGGGATACACGGGGAGGTTCCTTGTCGTCGGGATCACGGACGTTCCGCGGGCGTTGCCGGGGATACGACTCCGGGGCGCACCCGACGGTTCCCTCCCGAGGGTACGGCCCCTCCCCGGAAGCGGTCGGCCGCGCCCGCGACGCGCCGCCACAGGGGGTCCGAGCATTCCGCCCCCACCATGAAGAGTGACCTGCATCACATATACTGCCTCCCGCCTCGGAAAACTCCCCCGCACCAGAAGCACGCACCGTTACCCCTGTTGACTCAAGCGTGACTAAATGATCACTTAGTTTCCAGTCTCTGACCCGCTACCAAGGAGACCTCATGATCGACCGCAGGCTTTTCCTCGGGGGCGCCACCCTGGCCGTGGGGGTCCCCCTCCTCGGCGGCTGCGCCCCGGCCCCGACCCAGGCGTCGCTCAGGTCGGACTCCTCCGCCCTGGCCAACCCGGGAGCGCTCCCGGTCAGCATCGTCAACAACACCGGCCGGTTCGCCGACGGAGAGGTGCTCGTCTACGTCGTGGGCACCGACCTGACCACGAACCAGCACGTGTGGGTCGACGCCTCCGGAACGCCCCACCCCGTCAGCGAGGGCGACAACACCGACAACGGGTACACCGACTACTCGATCCCGCTCGACGCCCTCGCCGGCATGACGCTCCCCTACATGTCGGGGCGCATCTACCTCGCGCTCGGCGGCAAGCTCGGCATCCGCATCGTCATCGGGGGAGACGGAACGCCCGCGCTCCAGCTCCCCGCCGGCTGGGTGGAGAGCGACCACGGCTTCGACGTGCTGCACGACTCGGTCGAGTTCACCCACAACGACGCCGGGATGTTCTGCAACACCAGCATGGTCGACCAGTTCAGCGTGCCCATCGGCATCCGGCTGACGGGCGACGCCGACCAGACCACCGGCACGTTCGAGCCGGGCGGGCGGGCCGCCGTGTTCGAGACGCTCTCGGCGGACCCGGTCTTCTCGTCGCTGGTCTACGACGACCTGCGGGTGATCGCCCCCGGGCACGCCCTCGACCAGGGGCTGTTCCCCTCGGACTACTTCGACCCCTACATCGACCAGGTCTGGTCGCACTACGCGTCCACCGACCTGACGGTCACCACGAACGCCGGGACCTTCACCGGCCGTGTGCAGGGCGAGCAGCTGGTCTTCGACGGGGGCGTCGCGCCGATCTCCCGGCCCTCGACCAGGGACGTCCTCTTCTGCGACGGCAACCTGGCCGCCCCCAACGACGGGATCACCGGGCCCGTCGCCGCCATCCTGGGCGCGGCGTTCAACAGGGCGACCCTGCTGACCGCCGCGCAGCAGCCGACCGACGACCCGGCCGGCTTCTACCAGTCGGAGATCGCCAACCACTACGCCGCCGTCTTCCACGCGAACACCGTGGACGGCAAGGCCTACGGGTTCGCCTTCGACGACGTGGAGGACTTCGCGTCCTACATCCAGGACCACGGGCCCTCCGCGTTCGAGATCACCCTCACGGCGTTCTGACGCCGAGGCTCGCACCGCCCGCGCACGCGGGCGGCTCCCGGGCCGGGATCGGATCCGGGAAGCCGCCCGCGGCGGCCCCGTGCCCGGCCCGGGGGCGAGCCCTTCCGACGCCCGGCCCACCGGCCGTCGCCGGGGCCCGTTCCGCGTGTGGGGCGCGGGGCCGGGTCGCGGCGGCGCGGTGGGCCGGGACCGGGGACGCCCCCGTGCCGCCGGGCACGGGGGCGTCCCCTTGCTCCGGACACGGCCCCGCGCCCGCTCCTTCCCCACCCGGTTCCGGAAACCGGATCCTGTGGGCACGGAACCCGGGGGCCGACCGCCACCGCGCCGGCCGGAGGGGGGATCGTGGACGGGCCCGGTGGCACGCCCGGGAAGTACGGGGCGGGGTGGGCGGGACGGCACCGTCCGAGAGCACCGGGAGGGTAGTGAGTGACCAACGGGATGGCGGGAGACGGCTGTGAGCAGAACAGTTCTGGTGACCGGCGGTACCAAGGGCATCGGGCTCGGCATCGCCAAGGGGTTCGCGGAGGCCGGGGACCGGGTGGTGATCATGGGCCGCGACGAGGCCAGGACCCGTGAGGCCGCCGAAGGCGTCCCGGGAGCGCGGTGGGCGGTCGGGGACGTGGCCAGGGCCGCCGACTGCGCCCGCGTGGTGGAGGAGGTCGTGGAGGCAAGCGGCGGCCTGGACGTGCTCTGCGCCAACGCCGGGATCTTCCCCTCCTCGCCGCTGGTGTCGATGGGCGAGGACGAGCTCGACCGGGTCCTCGACACCAACGTCAAGGGCACCGTGCTGATGGTGCAGGCCGCGGTGGAGGCCCTGACGGCTTCCGGCCGGGGGCGGGTGGTGATCACGTCCTCCATCACGGGGCCGCTGACCGGGTACGCGGGCTGGTCCCACTACGGGGCCACCAAGGCCGCCCAGCTGGGGTTCATGCGCAGCGCCGCCCTGGAGCTGGCGCCCCGCGGCATCACCGTCAACGCCGTGCTCCCCGGCAACGTGCGCACCGAGGGCCTGGACGACATGGGCCCGGACTACCTCGAGCGCATGCGCGCGGCCATCCCGGTCGGACGCGTCGGCGAGGTCGAGGACATCGCCGCGGCCTGCGTGTTCCTGGCGAGCGCCGGGGCCTCCTTCATCACCGGCCAGTCCCTCGTGGTGGACGGGGGCCAGGTGCTGCCCGAGGACGGCCAGGCCTTCGGCCGGGCCCTCGGCTCGGACTGACGCCACACGCCCCGAACCGGGGGACCGCGGCCGGGCCTCGCGCCCGGCCGCGGTCACGCCCCTGATCGGCCCCTGCCCCTGGACGCGGTTCCGGAGCGTGCGAACCGCCTAGGAACGCGCCGTGCGGCGAGCGGCGATGAGCGCCTCCACGCCGTCGAGGAGCAGGCCGAGCCCGAAGCCGAAGTCGCCGTCGTCGATCCACTCGTCACCGTCGCCGAAGGCGTCCTCCCCGACGGCCGCCGCCAGCGCGGGGTAGGTCTCGGGATCGAGGACCTCGGTGAGGATCGCGCCGTACTCCGCCAGTCCGGCGGCCTCTTCCTCCCCCGGCGGCTCCGGCCCGCCCGCGCCCAGCGCCAGGCCCGCGTGGCTGACGGCGTAGCCCGTGAGGGTGCTGACGACGTTCATCCTCTCCCCCGCGCCCAGCCCCGTGCCGTCCAGCGCGGCCAGTCCCCGGTCGAGCCAGAGCAGGGACCTCGGCCCCATGGGCGGGGCGAAGCGCGTGATGTGCAGCAGCCACGGCCGGTCGAGCAGGAAGTCCCGGTGGGCGCGGGTCCAGACCGTGAGGTGGTCCCGCCAGCCCGTCCCCTCCGGTTCCGGGGGGTCGGGCGCCGCCGCGTCGGCCATGGCGACCAGCAGCTCCTCCTTGCTGCCCACGTAGCGGTACAGCGACATCGTCGCCACGCCCATGCTGCGGGCGACGCTGCTCATCCGCACCCCGGCCAGCCCCTCGGCGTCGGCGATCCCGATCGCCGCGGCCGTGATGCCCTCCAGGCTCAGGCTCGGGCGCGGCCCGTGGCGGGACACGGGGTCGCGTCCCCACATCCGCGCCACCACAGGGGGCAGTGCCGGTCCCTCCGCCATGGCGTCTCCGTTCTCTCCCCCGGTCCGCCGCCCGCAGGGCGATCGGCGTCCCGGTCTTGCCCCGAGGATAGAACGATGTACTCTGTACGTCGTACAGTGTATTAAGTACTCAATTCAACGCCCCCTGGAGCCCCCTCGATGACCGACACCCGCGCCACGCCGACCCCCTCCCCCGCCCCGCCCCCGTCCCGGGGGCCGACGAAGGACTCCGAACGCGCGCTCGCCCCCGACCTCGCACGCGGCGCCATGCTCCTGCTCATCGCGCTGGCCCACGCGACCGGCCTCTTCTTCGTCTCCGCACACGGCGCCGGTCAGGCGACGGGGGTCGCCGAACGTGCCTTCGAGATCGCCATGTCCACGCTGGTGGACGCACGCGCGATCCCGATGTTCGCGATCATGTTCGGCTACGGGCTGGTCCAGGTCGCGCGACGGCAGGACGCCGCCACCGGCTCCCCCCGGGCGACGCGCGCGATTCTGCTGCGCCGCAACGGCTGGCTGGTCGCCTTCGGGCTGGTGCACGGGACACTGCTCTTCTCCGGCGAGATCCTCGGGGCGTACGGCGTGCTGGGCCTGCTGTTCACACTCGTGCTGCTGCGCCGCAGCGACCGCGTGTACCGCGCCCTCCGGTGGATCGGGGGCGTGCTGCTGGTGTACGTCGTGGGCCTCGGCGGCCTGGTCGCCTGGGCCGTCGCCAACGGTTCCGGGGAACCGGCGCCGGTACCGGTCCCGGAGGAGGCGTCCTCCCTGGACGCCGTGACCTACGCGGCCTCCGTCCTCGCACGGCTGAACGAGTGGCCGGTGCACACCGGGCTCATCGTGGCCGGGTACCTGCTGCCGGTCTGGTTCGGCGCGTGGGCGGCCCGGAACCGCGTGCTGGAGGCTCCCGGGGACCACCGCCGGACATTGTGGACGGGCGTCGTCGGCGGTTTCGCCGTCGGTGTCGCGGGCGGGCTGCCTATGGGCCTGGCCAACGCGGGTGTGCTGCACGCCGACGCGTTCGCCGCGACGTGGGTCCAGCTGCTGCACCAGGTGTCCGGGGTGTTCGGCGGCATCGGCTACGTCTCGCTGTTCGGGCTGCTCTCCCTGGCGCTGTCGAGGGCGGGGAGGCCCCGTGGGAACAGCGCCGTCGTCGGCGCGCTGGCCGCGCTCGGCCAGCGCTCGCTGAGCGGCTACCTGTTCCAGTCGGTCGTGTGGGTGGTCCTGGCGTCGCCGTACACGTTGGCGCTCGGCGCCCGGTTCGAGGAGCCGACCCTCTTCGCCGTCGGGTGCGCGGTGGTGGTCTGGCTCGTCAGCGTCGTCGGCGCCGACCTGATGCGGCGCCGCTCCCTGCGCGGCCCGGCCGAGGTCCTGCTCCGGAGGCTCACCTACGGCCGCTCGCGGAAGACCGCCTGAGCCCTTCCGCCGAGTTCCCGCAGCCTGCCTGCCGACCCGACGCAGTGAGGGCTGGGGACCCGTGAGGAGGAGGCGACCCCGACCGGCCCCGACCCGTCCGAGGGGCGTGCCGGCCGCACCGGGCGGGAACCGCGGCCGGTGCGACCCAAGAGCCCCCTCCCCCGATGATCTAGAGGCCCCACCCCCGATGATCTTGTACTTATAGACGTTCTCGACGCCCAACCTCGCTATAAGTACAAGATCATCGGGGGGAGGGGGCGGGGGCGGGCCCCTGCTCTGAGCTGCGCAACCGCCCTGTCCGGGAGTGGCTGATCCCCGGACAGGGCGGTCACGGCGGGCCCCGTCACCACGCACCCCGGTGCCGCAGCAAACCTGCTCCCCACCCCGGTCCGGGTCCCGACCGGCGCCCCTTGACCTCAACTTAAGTTGAAGTTCAAGAATGTCGACCACGTCCACCGACACAGAGGAGAAAGACGTGCGTACGACAAGTGATCCGCCCCAGGGGGCGACCCGACCCGGAGTGCTGTTGGCCGTCGTCATGACGGGTGTGCTGGTCGTGGCCATGTCGATCTCCGGAACGGCGGTGGCCGTCCCGAGCATCGGCTCGGACCTGGGGGCCTCCGGCGCTCCGCTCCACTGGGTGGTGGCCGGGTACAACCTCACCTTCGCCGCGTTCACCCTCGTCTGCGGCTCCCTCGCCGACCTGTTCGGAAGGCGGCTGCTGTTCGCCGCCGGGGCGATCGTCTTCGCGGCGGGCAACGCGGTCGGCGCCCTGGTCGGTGACGTCCTCGTCCTCGACGCCGCCCGCCTGGCCGCCGGTGTCGGCGGTGCCGCGATCATGGCCAGCGGCGGAGCGCTGCTGGCGACCTTCTTCGAGGGGGCCGCGCGAACCCGTGCCTTCGCGGCCATGGGCACCATGGCCGGGGTCGGCATCGCCGTCGGCCCGACCCTGTCGGGGCTGCTGGTTGGGGCCGTGGGCTGGCGGGCGGCGTTCCTCGTCTACGCCGCGGTCGGCCTGCTCATCCTGGTCGGCTCGCTGTTCATCACCGAGTCGCGCGCCTCCGACCGGCCGCGCGTCGACTGGGCCGGGGCGACGACCTTCATCGCCGGTCTGGCCCTGGTGATGTTCGCGGTCATCGAGGCGCCGGAGGCGGGCTGGACGAGCCCGGAGGCGCTCGGCGCCCTGGGCGCCGGGGCGGTGCTGCTCGTGCTCTTCCTCCTCATCGAACGCCGGGTGGCACAACCGGTGCTCGACCTGGCCCTGGTGCGCAACGGCCCGTTCATGGCGTGGTGCCTGGCCACGCTGACCACGTCGGTCGGGTTCCTCGGCGTGCTGGTCTTCCTGCCGACCTACCTCCAAGGGGTCCAGGGGGTGGGCGCCCAGACCGCCGGCCTGATGATGCTCATGCTCACGGCACCGGTCCTGGTGACCCCGCTCCTGGGCGGGTGGCTCATCACCAGGGGCGTTCCGCCCCGGGGGCTGATCATCCTCGCTCTGCTGTTCGTCGCCGGGGGGAACGGCCTGCTCACCGTCCTCCATCCGCAGGTCGGCCCACTGGCGCTGGCCCTGCCCTTGGCCCTGATAGGCACCGGCATGGGCCTGTCGTTCGGCATCACCGACGGCCAGGCGATGACTCTGGTCCCCTCCGCCAAGGCGGGTATGGCGGCGGGCTTCCTCAACACTCTGCGCGGCGGCGCCGAGGCCCTGGTCATCGCCGTCTTCGGGGCCGTGCTGACCAGCGTCGTCGCCGCCCGCACCGGATCGGTCGAGGTCGCCGCACGTGCGACCGCCGGTGACCTGACGGGCCCCGGGTCCGGGGCACTGGCCGAACACCTCACGGCGGCCTGGGACATCGCCTCCTGGGGTGTCGCGGCTCTGTCGCTGGCCGCCACAGCCGGTGTGGCCGTGCTGCTGGCCCGGCGTCGGAAGGCTCCTGGAGGGGAGCGGGACGCCGCCGGGAGGGAGGGCGACGTGGTTCCCGGGTAGGCCCGGAGACGGCGAAAGACACTCGGCGACGCGAGTGTTGCGCGGGGCCTGGTCGGCGTCTCGGGCCTACCCGTGGCGGACGGCGCCGAGGAGCGCTCCCCACTCACGGCCGGACAGGAGGAAGTGCCCGTCCGCAGGGTTCTGGGAGTCGCGGACTACGGCGGTCCCCTCCCCTACGTCAGCGAATTCCACGCAGTTCTCGGTGCGCGCGCCGGAGTAGCTGGACTTGCGGAACATCAGGTGGGGAGTGCTGGCGGCCATCATCGGTGTCCTCCAGTCAATCGAGGCTGCTCGGTGGCCTCTACTCGGCAGAGTACGGCGGGAGAACGTCGGAAACCAGGCACCTACTGGTGCCCTTCCTGTCACCAGGCGGCCGAGGCACGTCCTTCCACAGCCCCTGGAGCAAAACCAGGTTCCTCGCCCGCCACCGGGACGTAGGACGGCCCCGGCTTCTACCGAGGCCGTTGATCGTCCAGACTTCAGAACTGGTCGGAACCGGTCACCTGCCCGATCGGGAACGAGTGGCGGGGACAGCAAGGCGTACTTTCCGGGCATGAGTCCACCGGGGTAGGGTGGTCCGTGGATGAATGCGTAGAAGGCCCCGACCGCGACGGTCGGGGCCTTCTTGCGTCGCGTCTACGCCTGGTCGCGGCGGGCGACGGCGAGCAGGGCCTGCCACGCATGTGTGTCGGCGATCGTCAGATGGCCCAGGTGGCGGTTCTGAGTGTCACGGACGGCTGCGCCGGCCTCCAGGTCGGCGACCTCGACACAGTCACGGGCGGTGCTGCTGTAGCTGGACTTGCGGAAGGTCAGTTCGGTGGATGAATGCATGGTGTGACTTCCTAGTCGGTGATCATCTTCTTCATCATGCGGAGAGAGTCTGCCTGGGACAGAGCGGTCACCTGGAGGTGGCCGAAGACCACCCGGTACTCATCGACCTCTTCGTGCTCCTCCAAGAACAGGCCATCGGTGCGGGACTCCAGGAACACCAGTGGTCCGTCGAGGTCGTCCTGGAAGTCGAGCAGGACGAACGGACCGCTGATACCAGGATGAAGTCCAGCGGTGAACGGAAGCACCTGGATTGTGACGTGGTTGTCCGGGTCTTCCGAGAGGTCGATGAGCCGATGAAGCTGGCTGCTGGCGACCTTCCCCTCTGGCAGACGGCGAAGTACCGATTCATCGACCACGGCCCAGACGGTCGGTGGCTGGTCGCCGGTCAAGACCTCCTGCCGAGCCATGCGGGCTTCGACGATTCGATCTACCTCGGCGGCCGGTCTGGCAAGAGACGCGCGAGCGCTGGCTGCGGCGTACTCCTCTGTTTGGAGTAGGCCAGGCACCACCACGGGCTGCCAAGTGGAGACCACGGACGCCTCGGACTCGAAGCCGACCAGACTGTCCGTGCCGAACACGTCCTTGAACTTGGTCCACCAGCCGCGTTCTCTCGACTGTCTGGCCAGGTTCAGGATCGCTTCGCGCTCGGCGTTCTCGGCCACCTCGTAGTAGTCGAGCAGCTGGCGGATGTTGCCCAGGTCGGGGCGGATCCACTTGTTGCCCTCCATGTGCGCAAGGCGACCGCGCGACCATTCCAGATCGTCGGTGACGACCTCCAGGGTCTTGCCCTGCTCATGCCGAAGGTGGCGCAGCACTGCGGACAGGCGCCGACGGCGCACGGTGGGGCTGATTCTCCTGGTCATCGGGCCTCTCCCCTGGGGTGGTCGTGCCGATCGTATGGCAGAACTTCTCAATCAGGCATCTTTCGGAATCTTGGAATCGGATTCCTGTCATGCTCTTGCAAACTTTAGATTCCTAAGTTCATCATAGGAGGGCATTCATCCGAGCCGCCCTCATCCAGCGGCACCCCGATGAAGGAGGCGCCCTGTGCGCTACCTGAACCCCTCGGCCCTGGTGGCCGCCCGCTACATCGCCTCGGAGGCCATGCGCCGCCGACGCCCACGGCGGGCGGCCCGGGTCCGGGCCTACGCCCCCGCCGGCTTCGTGCCCTACGCCCTGACGCCGCACGACATCCTGAACGCGGTCCTGGACGGCCTCCACCGGCTGGAGGTGAGGGCGTCATGATGCCCCCGCACTGCGCCGAGACCTCCCTCGACCGGAACGGCATCCCGCGCTGCTGCGTCATCGAGGCGGGCCACGAGGGCGACCACATGGACCACCAGGCCCGCACCTGGGAACCCCCGAGCACGGTCCTCGCCCGCCTCCAGGAAACCTGGGGCCGCACCCACCGCATCATCTGGACCGGCCGCATGTGGATCGCCACCGCCCACCGCGACGACGTCCACTGGCGCACCGAGGTCGAACCCACCCCGGCCCAGCTGGAGGCGAGCCTTCAGAAGCACTCCCGGCCGCCCGACCGGCCCCGCGCCCGCTCCGCGTCCTCCGCGCCCTCAACGCCTTCCGCGTCTTCCACACACTCCGCGTACCGGGTCCTCGACGTCACCGACACGGGAGGCGCCCCGTGAACCGACAGCGACCGCCCCGACGGGGCCCCGCCCGCATCTGCGCCGACGACGCCCCGCTCACCCCCGAGGAGCAGGCCGCCTACGACCGCCAGGGCGAGCTGATCGCCCTGGAACTGCGCTGGGAGAACGCCCTCCGGGCCGCCGGGCACCGGGTCCCCGCCACCATGGACGGCGTCCGCTGGGGCAACGGCGACAGCAGCCGCGAGGACAGCACCCGGGCCCGCGAGGACGGGTAGCGCCCCGGGAACCCGAGCCGGACGCAGGGCACGGGGCCACCGGGCGACAGCCCGGCGGCCCCGGTCCGCACCCGCTCGTCCTACTTCCGCGACCACCCTCGACTTCGCCGCAACATCCGCCTACGCATACGCTTCGAGCTGGAGAAACGACCGATGACCCCCGTACAGCCCCTCATGGACACCGCCGAGGAACTCCTCACGCCCGGCGAGGTCGCCCGCCTGTTCCGCGTGGACCCCAAGACCGTCACACGCTGGGAGAAGGACGGCCGCCTCACCTCCCTCCGCACCCTGGGCGGTCACCGCCGCTACCCCAGGAGCCAGATCACCGAGGTGCTCAACACCGAACCTGCCGGCGGCGAGGTCGTCCGCGCCCTGGAGAAGGTCCACGCCCTCGCCCTCGAAACCGGCGCGACGGCCGAGGCCGGGCACATCGCCGACCTGATCGGCACACTCCACGGGAACCGGTGACGCCCGCCCGGACGAACCGCTCCACGTCTCCGGATCCACCAGCCCTGGAAAGCGCCATGGACAAGATCTGCCCGAACTGTCTACAGCCCTGGCCCGCCTGCGTGTGCGTGGTCCCCCTCGGACAGGACACCGCCGTCACCGTGTCCTGGTGCCCCTGGCCGCACCCGGTCCTGTCCCAGCAGTTCGGAGGGCCGCTGCTGGAACCCTTCGGCCGGACGGACACCTCGGACCCGCCGAAGGAGTTCTGCCGGGACTGCTCCCAGCCCTGGCCGTCCTGCCGGTGCGAGGGCCGACGCCTCTGACCCCGCAGGACACGGCCGTTCCGCTCTCCCGGCCGGGAGAGCGGAACGGTCCGGGTTCGCCCCCGACCCGGGCTAGGCCAGGCCGAGCGGGCCGTCCGGCGCGGGGACGAAGTGGCGGGCGACGTCCTCGTCGGAGACGGCCTCCAGGGTGTCCGGCACCCACTTGGGCGAGCGGTCCTTGTCGACCACCTGCGCGCGGACGCCCTCCGCCACGTCGGGCGAGGCCAGGGCCGCGCAGGAGACCCGGTACTCCTGTTCCAGGACCGCCTCCAGCCCCGGCAGCTCCCGGGCGCGGCGCAGCGCCGCCAGAGTGACCTTCACGGCGGTGGGCGACTTGGCGAGGACGGTCGCGGCGGCCCGCGCCGCCTCCGGGTCGCCGTGGGCGCGCAGCCGCTCCACGACCTCCTCCGCGGTGTCGGCCGCGTAGCAGGAGTCGATCCAGTGCCTCCGGCCGCGCAGTTCGGAGTCGGGCGCGGCCTCGGCGAACCGGCCCACCACTTCGGCGGCGTCCCCGGCGGAGGCCGCGTCCGCGAGCGCGGCGGCCAGGCCCGGCAGCCGGTCGGAGGGCACGAAGTGGTCGGCCAGGCCCAGGTACAGGGCGTCGCCCGCGCCGACCGACCCGGCGGTGAGGGCCAGGTGGGTGCCGGTCTCCCCCGGCGCCCGGGACAGCAGGTACGTGCCGCCCACGTCGGGCACGAAACCGATCGTGGTCTCGGGCATCCCGAGGACCGTGCGCTCGGTGACGATCCGGACGGACCCGTGCGCGGACACCCCCACGCCGCCGCCCATCACCACGCCGTCCATGAACGCGGCGTAGGGCTTGGCATAGCGGGCGATGTGCGCGTTGAGCAGGTACTCGTCACGCCAGAAGGCCGCGGCGCGCAGGTCCCCGTCGAGGGCGCTGGCGCGGATGGCGCGGACGTCGCCGCCCGCGCACAGGCCGCGCTCCCCGGCGCCGTCGATCAGGACGGCGGAGACCGCGTCGTCGTCCTCCCAGGCTGCGAGGGCGCTCCGGAGGGTGTTCACCATGGCGTGGTCGAGGGCGTTGATGGCGCGGGGGCGGTTGAGCGTGAGGCGGCCGAGGCGGCCCTCCACCCGCGACAGGACCGTGTCCCCGGCGGCTCCGGCGGCGGACATCAGGCGGCCCCCGTCAGGCCGCGGGCGGTGATCGGGTTCATGGTCTCGTTGGTCCCTTCCAGGGTTCGGTGCACCCGCAGGTCGAGGACGATCCTCCCGGTGCCGTACCCGGTGGGGCAACCGCGGCCCCCGCGCGGCGGGAGGGCCCGGTCCGCGGCCGTGGACTCGGCCCGGGCCCCGGCGGCGAACCGTCCGGCCACGGCGCACAGCCGCGCCGGGACACGGGGCCCGGGGTGACCGGGCCCGGCGCGACCGGGAAGAACGACGCCGCCATGCGCACGGTCGGCCGGGAGGGCCGGGGCCGTGGGCATGGCGGCGGGCGGACTGCTCGTGACGGCGCTCGCGGCGTCCCGGGGCAGGAGGACGCGCTACGCGCCCCCCACGCGCCGGTCGGGACGGTGGGCCCGGCCGTCACGGTGGTGCTCGTCGGACGGCTCACCCGTCCCGTGCACGGGCACGGCGGGCGACCGCCGGCCCGGGGCCCGCTCTGCGGAGGGGCAGCCCCCGTTTCAGGAGGCCGCCTGCCTTCCGATGTCGCGCAGCAGCAGGTGGGCCTCGTCCAGACGGGGACCGAACGCCTCCGGGGTCTCGGAGAGGCGCATGGCGGTCAGCTCGCAGGCCATGGCGGTGTGGGCGGCGAGCACGGCGACGTTCTCGGGCGTGCCCGCCTCCACCAGGGCCCCGGCCAGCCGGACGGCCCGCTGGTGCTGGGTGAGGAGGTAGCGGGAGCGCAGTTCGGTGCTCTCCGCGAGCAGCCGCACCAGGACCGCGGAGTGGGCGGGGGACAGCGCGGCGTGCGGCCGGGTGGCCGCGTTGGCCTCCCGGAGCAGGCCCACCGCGGTGTGCAGGTCGTCGCCGATCGGCTGCGTGGCCTTCTCCCGCACGTAGGCGCACATGCGGTCGACCTCGGCGTCGTCGTCGGCGAACAGCACCTGCTGCTTGTCGCCGAAGTACCGGAAGAAGGTGGTGCGACCCACCTCCGCGCGCTCCGCGATCGAGGCGACCGTGACGTTGTCGAATCCGTGTTCGGCGAAGAGTTGGAAGGCGGCTGACACGATCATGGCTCGGGCCTTACGCCGTTTGCGGGCGTGGAGCGTGTCCGGGGGGTGTTGCATGAGGCGACCCTATCGAGTGGGAACCTGGTTCTCCCTGGTACGCGGGACCATTGGGACGGTAGTCCTGAAACGCACAGTGAGAACCGGGGAGCGGGAAGTCGTCTGGCCTGTTGTTCACGAGGAACGCAACCGTGCGGGCACAGGCCGGATCCGCACGGGTGCACCGGTTGGCCCGGAATTTTATTGCAGAGGAGTCTCGGTCTGACACCCGCCTTCCACTGGGGACGGAACACCGCCAGGAAAGTGGTTCCCCTCTCAGGGCGGTTATGCCGCCGAGGGGCGAACCATTTCCGGTTGGAACTCATTAAACACCGGCGGTAAATCGTTCAGGTTCCTAACCATTGACTCCCTCCCCTGTCCGGAACCCGCCACGGCCACGTCTCCTCACGGATTGTCACACCCTTGTGCCACAGTGGAGTCATCGATCGGTTCCTGGAGTTGGTCATGGCATATCTGCTGCTCATCGGCACACGCAAGGGCCTCTTCACGGCCCGGAGCGAGGATCGTCGGCGCTGGGAGGTGGAGGGCCCCCACCGGATCGACGCCGCGGACTACGCCAGCATGAGCGCGGTGTACGCGGTCGGCGTCGACCCGCACACCGGCCGCCTCCTGGCGGGGGCGGAGAGCTCGCACTTCGGCCCCAGCGTCTGGTACAGCGACGACCTCGGCCGCACCTGGCACGAGCCCGCGTCCGCGCCCATCGCCTTCCCGGAGGACACCGACGCGTCCTTCGTCCGCGCCTGGCAGTTCGCCTTCGGCGACGACCCCGGCACCGTGTACGCGGGGGTCGAGCCGCACGCGCTCTTCCGTTCCACCGACGGCGGCCTGAGCTTCGAGCTGGTGCGGGCGCTGTGGGACCACCCGCACCGGGCCGAGTGGTTCCCGGGCGCGGGCGGCGCGGCCATCCACACGGTCCTGCCCGGCGTGCTCGGCGCGGGCGACCGCTCACCCGACGCGATCACGGTGGCCATGTCCACCGGAGGTGTCTACCAGACACGCGACGGGGGCGCGAGCTGGAACCCGGCCAACCGGGGCATCTCGGCGGTCTTCCTGCCCGAGGAGGAGCCCGAGTTCGGCCAGTGCGTGCACAAGGTGGCCGTCGCCCCGGACGGGTCGATGTACGCCCAGAACCACCACGGCGTGTACCGCAGCGCCGACCCCGCCGGCGAGGGGTGGACAGCGGTGGAGGAGGGGCTGCCCACCGACTTCGGGTTCGCCGTGGTCGCCCACCCGCACCGTCCGCTCAGCGCGTTCAACTTCCCGGTGGTCAGCCAGGAGGTGCACCTGACACCGGGCGACCGGCTGTCGGTGTACCGGACCGACGACGGGGGCGGGAGCTGGCGCCCGGCGGTCCGGGGGCTGCCGCAGGACCCCTACTTCGGAATCGTGCTGCGCGACGGCGCCTGCACCGACGGCGCCGACGTGCCGGGCTTCTACTTCGGCACCCGCTCCGGCGACGTCTACGCCTCCACCGACGACGGGGACAGCTGGGAACAGGTGGCGGCGCACCTGCCCGACGTCCTGTGCGTCCGCGCGGCGGAGGTCTGACATGCGTGTGACGGTGCACCTGCCGGGGCTGCTCCGGGCCGACGCCGACGGCGCCGCCCACGTCCCGGTCGAGGTCGCGGACGGCACCCCGCTGGGCGGGGTCCTGGACGCGCTCACCGCCCTGCACCCGGGCCTGGACCGGCGCATCCGCGACGAGCGCGGGGAGCTGCGCCGGTACGTCAACGTGTTCGTGGACGGCGACGAGTGCCGCGGCGCGGGAGGGCTGGCGGCGCCGGTCCCCGACGGCGCGAACGTGCGGGTGCTCCCGTCCGTGGCGGGCGGCTGACCCCGGCACCGGACGCCGTCCGGCCCCCGCCCCGGGCGGGGCGGGGGCCGGGCCGGCCGTCCACAGGTGCGCGGTCGCCCCTACCGGTGGGCGTCCGCCTGCGGTTCGCTTGATACAGGGGGCCCAGAGGGTCCGCCCGCACCGTGCTGCCCCGGTACCGGCCCCGGCACGGGCACGGGACCGGAGCGGCGCATCGGCATCGGCCGCAGGTACGTCAGGCTCCGCCACAGCCACTCCAGGGGGCCGAGCCGCAGCCAGCCGCTCCACACCCGCGCGAAGGCCGCCGCCGCGACGAAGAACGCCAACGCCACGCCGTACTGCGCCAGCAGCGGGATCTCGCCCTCCAGCGGCCCCATCACCGCCAGGAACACCGCCGTGCTGGCCAGGTACACCGTGAGGGTCATCCGGCCGAGCGGGGCGAGGGCACCCAGCACGCGGGCCGCCGTCCGGCCCCGGCGTACGAGCCACCACACCAGGCCCAGGTAGAACAGCGCGCCGCCCCCGCCCATCAGCGTGGACGCGAGGGACACCAGCAGCGACGACCCCGGCCGGACGACCGGCATGCCGTCGTCCCCGAGCACCGGGACGCCGTCGGCGCCCATCTCCATCGGGAAGAACACGTCGGCGGCGAACATGGCGCCGTACCCGAGCACCTCGAGGGCCAGCCCGGTCCACAGCATGACCACCGGCAGGCGCGACGGGAGGCCCTCGGCTCCCGGCGCGAGTTCGGGGCGCCGGGCCAGCCACGCGCCCACGCAGAAGAACCCCAGGGTCTGCGGCACCTGGACGACCAGCGTCGTCCAGCTGTGCGAGGGCAGCAGGGAGTGGAGGAGGAGTTCGGCGAACGGCGCCGCCGCGAACAGCACGAGGGCCGCCGCGAGGGGGCGCACGCGGGAGCCGCCGGTCAGCAGCGGCATGAGGGGGACCAGCAGGAGCGCCGCCAGGGCGTAGTGGGTGAGGATGTCGCCGTCGAACACCAGCAGGTGCGGCACCCCGAACAGCAGGCCCAGCACGGCGTAGCGGCGCGCCATCACGGCCGCCGGACGCCCGCCGCGCCGGACCGCGGAGCGCCAGGCCAGCACCGCCCCGACCCCGATCAGGACCATCAGCACCGCCCGCGCCTTGCCGCTCAGCAGCAGGCTCAGCCCGGTGTCCACGAGGGAGGTCAGGGTCGAGCGGTCGCGCTCCCCCGCCATCTCCGCCGAGAACACGACGAAGGGCGCGTTCATCAGCACCACGCCGATCATCGCGAGCGCGCGGGCGACGTCCAGGAAGGCCACGCGCCGGGGCGCCTCCTGCGTCGACGCGTCCCCCGCCCGACCGTCCGGCCCCTTCCGCTCCCCGAGCCCCGGACGCGGTGCGGCGGCCGACGCGGGCGCGGCCCCCTCCGCGTACCCGGACGCGGAGGCCCGCTCCGGCTGCGGCGCGTCCCCCGGACACCGGCCCCGCTGCGGATACGGCCCCGGCCCCGCGGCGGCGCCCGGCTGTACGTCGGTCACGTCTGCTCCCCTCGTGTGCGGACCTCCAGACTCGCTCCGGGCCCCTCCCCCGCACATCGACCGAACAGCCGAACGGCGTCCCCGGCCCCCTCCTCCTTTCGGCCGAGGGCTCCGGCCGTTACCTCCGACGTCATCGACAGCGCGCACCGTCCGGCGGGACCCTTGGGGCGTGCCGGACGACCGGCAGCGACACCGACGAAGGAGATCCCATGACCGCCCACCTCTCCGGCACCCGCACCCCCGGAACCTCCGGCCCGGCCGACGGGGCAGCCGCCCGGCCCGGACACCGCGTCGCCCTCGCCGTGCGGCTGGACGCGGTGACCTGCGCGGGCGCCGGCCTGCTCCTGACGGCCGGGGCCGCCCTCCTGGCCGCGCCGCTCGGCCTGCCCGTCCCCCTCCTGCTCGGTTCGGGCCTGTTCCTGCTGGTCTTCGCCGCCCTTCTGTGGTTCGGAGCCGCAACCGCCCCGATCGTTCCGTCCCGTGTACGCGCGGTCATCGCCGTGAACGCCGCTTGGGTGGCCGGAAGCGCCGCCGTCATCGCCCTGGCCGGTCCCACGGCCCTCGGGGTAGCATTCGTGCTGGCCCAGGCGGCGGCGGTGGCGGGCATCACCGTCGCCGAAGCGGTCCTCCTGCGCCGTGACTCGAAGGGTGACGCGTGACCACCGACACGGCCGTACCGGGGCCCCAGCCGATCGGCGCCCTGCTCCGCGGGTGGCGGCAGCGGCGCCGGATCAGCCAGCTGGACCTGTCCATCGAGGCCGACGTCTCCACCCGGCACCTGAGCTTCGTGGAGACCGGTCGCTCCCGGCCCAGCCGGGACATGGTGCTCCTCCTGAGCGAGGCCCTGGAGATCCCGCTGCGCGAACGCAACCGGCTCCTGCTGGCGGCCGGGTTCGCGCCCGTCTTCCCCGAGGCCGCCCCCGACGGCCCCGGGCTGGAGCCCCTGCGCGGCGCCCTGAGGGCGGTCCTTGCCGGGCACGACCCCTACCCGGCGGTCGTCGTGGACTCCCGCTGGAACCTCCTGGAGGCCAACGCCGCCGTCGGCCTCCTCCTGGAGGGGGTGTCGGCCGACCTGCTGGAGCCCCCCGTGAACGTGCTCCGGGTGAGCCTCCACCCCGGGGGCATGGCGCCGCGTATCGCCAACCTGGGCGAGTGGCGGGCCCACCTGCTGGACCGGCTGGAACGCCAGTCCGCGTGGAACGACCGCCCCGATCTGGCCGAGCTCCACGAGGAACTGCGCGGCTACCCCGGGGGAGGCACGCCGCCGGGCGGGCGCGTGCCGGGCCCGTACGACCTCGCGGTGCCGCTGCGCCTGTGGCACGGCGGCGGCGAGCTGGCCTTCCTCAGCACGGTCGCGACCTTCGGCACCGCCGTGGACGTGACACTGTCCGAACTGACCATCGAGGCGTTCCTCCCGGCCGACCCCGCCACGGCCGCCGCGCTGCGGGCGAACACCGTCCTTTCAGCCGAGGGCTTCCGGGGCGGCGGCGTCTAGCCTGGGCTCATGGCGTCGAACAGGTTCCCCTCCCCGCTCCACGGCCGCCTGCCGGGACTGGAGGACGCGGCCGTCCGGCTCGTGCCGTGGGCCGTGGCGGGGGTGCTGGCCCTGGTCTGGGGATACGACCTGATCGGGCCGGCCCGGCGGCAGACCATCGAGAACTGGGCGGGGCCGCCGCAGTCGTCCATGGACTACCTCCCGGTGGTCGCGGGTGCGCTCATGTGCGCGGCGGCGCTGGTCGCCCTGCGCCCCCGCGCGGGCCGGGCGCTGACCACCCTCTGCGGGGTGGTCGCCGCAGCGGTGATGGCCCTCGCCTCGGCCCTGCTGTACCCGCTGCCCAAGGGCCTGTTCGGGTACGCCTTCGCGCCCTCGGAGGTGCTGGCCCTCCTGGTCCTGCTGTCGCTGGCGGCGCTGCGCTGCCGCCCCTGGCAGATCGGCGTGGTCGCGCTGTGCGCGTTCGCGGCGGGCCTCACCGATTACCTGCGCGAGCCCAGCGGCTACGACGTCGTCTCGCCGGCGCTGATGATGGTGGTGCCGGGGCTGGCCCCCGGCCTGTACCTGCGGTGGCGGAGCTTCCAGCGGGAGACCCACGCGGAACGGGCACGCGCACAGGAGCGCCTGGCCATCGCCCGCGACCTGCACGACGTGGTCGCGCACGAGGTGACCGGCATCGTCGTGCAGGCGCAGGCGCTGCGGTACATCGCCGAACGCGACCCCGGGGCGGTGCGGGACGGGCTGCCCGAGATCGAGGCCGCGGGGGCGCGCGCCCTGGAGTCCATGCGGGGTATGGTGACCCGCCTGCGCGAACCGGACGACGTCCCCCTCTCCCCCGACCTCTCCGGCGGGCTCGCCCGCCTGGAGGCCGCCGCCTCCGACGGCCTCCCCCGCGTGTCGGTACGGTGCGAGGGGGACGTGGACGGCCTTCCTCCGACCGTCGGCACGGCGGTCCTGCGGATCGTCCAGGAGTCCGTCACCAACGCGCTGCGGTACGCCCGCGGGGCGGCCCTGGTGGACACGGTGGTCCGCGCCGGGCCGGACGGGGTGGCGGTGGAGGTGCTCGACGACGGCCGCGAGGCGGGGAGCGGCGTCGGCGGCGGGTTCGGCCTGGTGGGGATGGCCGAACGCGCCCGGATCCTCGGCGGGGAGCTGTCCGCGGGGCCGCGCGGCGGAGGGCACGGATGGGAAGTACGGGCGTGGCTGCCTCTGGAGGGGGACTCATGACGATCCGTGTGCTGCTCGCGGACGACCAGAGCATGGTGCGGACGGGGTTCCGGTACATGCTGGACGCCGAGGACGACATCACGGTGGTGGGCGAGGCCGGGGACGGCCTGGAGGCGGTCCGGACGGCGCGGGAGCTGCGCCCGGACGTGACGCTCATGGACATCCGGATGCCGGGCGTGGACGGTCTGGAGGCGACCCGGCGACTGGCGGGTCCGGGGGTGGAGGACCCTCTCCGGGTGGTCGTGGTGACCACGTTCGACCTGGACGAGTACGTGCACGCGGCGCTGGGCGGAGGGGCGGTCGGGTTCCTGCTGAAGGACGCGGGCCCGGCCCTGCTGATCGAGGCGGTGCGCGCCGCCGCCCGGGGCGACGCCCTGGTCTCCCCGCAGATCACGGTGCGCCTGCTGCGCCACTTCTCCGCGACGGCCCCCCGCTCCTCCCCCGACGACGGCGGGCTGACCCCGCGGGAGCTGGACATCGTGCGCTCGGTGGCGCGGGGGCTGACCAACACCGAGGTCGCCGCGGAGCTGTTCGTCACGGTGAGCACCGTGAAGACGCACCTGGCGAGCGTCCAGGGCAAGCTCGGGGCGCGGAACCGGGTGGAGGTCGCCGCCTGGGCGTACCGCAGCGGGCACGTCACCTGACGGGCGTGCCGGGACCGCTTGCGCCGTCCCGGGACCCGGCTCAGCGGGGCGGGACCGCCGGGGCCGGGCGTCGCGGTACACGGCGGGCCCGGACCGCGGGCGGCGCGGCGGCAACCGGACCACCGCCCGCCCTCCGCCGGGCGGGGCCCACCGGCCCCGGGCAGCGCGTGGCGGGCGGCGCGTGGCGGGCGGCCACGCGCCCTCCGCGTCCCGGCGGCGACGCACGGTCACGCCCCATCCGTGACCCCATCGGTGCTTTGACCCAATTCTGACCCGGGCCCCGGTGTCGCCTTCGCCCCGGTGCGGCGGGCCCCGATGATGATCGGGGAAGCACCCGACCGCACCGACTGCGAGGTTTGCCCATGGCCACGATGCGAGCCGCCCGGCTCAACGTGAGGACCCGGACCCTGGAGGTCAAGGACGTTCCGCGGCCCGTCCCCGGCCGAGGGCAGGTCCTGGTCCGGGTGAGGGCGGCGGGCGTGTGCCTGTCCGACGTCCACCTGGTCGAGGGCATCCTCCGGCCGCAGTACCTGGAGGGCGACGAGGTCACCCTGGGGCACGAGGTGTCCGGCGAGGTCGAGGAACTGGGCCCCGACGTCCTGACCGCCGGGGTCGGCGACCGGGTGGCGCTCCAGGCAGGCCAGCGCGACCGCGCCGGGAAGACCCTCACGCGGGGGGTCGACTACGACGGCGGCTGGGCCGAGTACGCGCTCGCCGACGAGGAGACCCTCGTGCCGATCCCCGACTCCCTCCCGTTCGACCAGGCGGCGATCATCCCCGACGCGGTGTCCACGCCGTGGGCGGCGGTCACCGCCACGGCCGGCGTCGGCCCGGCGGAGGCGGTCGGCGTGTGGGGCGCGGGCGGGCTGGGCGCGCACGCCGTGAAACTGCTGCGGCTGGTGGGCGCCGCCCCGGTCATCGCCGCCGACCCCGACCCCCGGGCCCGGGAACGCGCCCTGGCATTCGGGGCCGACGCCGCCCTGGACTCGGCCGCACCCGACTTCACGGCGAAGGTCCGCGAACTGACCGGCGGGCGGGGCCTCGACGCCGCCTTCGACTTCGCGGGCGTCCCGGTCGTGCGCGAACAGGCGCTCCGGCTGCTCGGCGAGCACGGCCGCCTGGTTTTGGTCGGCCTGACCGACAAGCCGCTGGAGATCAGGGACGGCACCCGGTTCAGCTACCTCAGGCAGCAGGTCCTCGGCCACTACGGCTCCGAGCCGGAACACGTCGTCGAGCTGGTGGAGCTGGTGGGGGCGGGCCGCCTGGACTTCGCCGGATCGATCAGCGGAACCTTCGGCCTGGAGGAGGCGCCGGAGGCGGTGGAGCGCCTGGAGAAGCGGATCGGCTCCCCGGTCCGCCTCGTCCTGGAGCCCTAGGCGTACCGAGGTCGGGCCCGCGCGGCCGGTCCGGCGCCCGGCGACCGGCGGGCTCGCAGGTCAGGTCCGGCGCCCGGCGGTCCCGCCGGGCGCCGGGGCGGGCAGCCCCGGGTACGGCGGGGCGGCGGGCAGCCCGCGGCCCGTGCCGGTGCGCCGCTCCGCTCCCGGTCCTGTGGCGGTGCACCGCTCCAGTCCGGCACCGGCACCTGTACCGGGGCAGCACGGTGCGGGCGGACCCTCTGGGCCCCCTGTATCAAGCGAACCGCAGGAGGACGCCCACCGGTAGGGGCGACCGCGCACCTGTGGACGGCCGATCCCCGGACGCCGACCGGCAGGGCACCCGCGTCCGCCGTGCGGCCGCCCGGCCTGCCAGTTCCCGGCCTACCAGTTCCCGGGCGCGTAGTCCTTGAGGAAGCACCCGTGCAGGTCCTCGCCCAGCTCGCCCCGGACGATGGGGTCGTACACGCGCGCGGCCCCGTCCTCCAGGTCGAGCGGCGCGTGGAACCCCGCCTCGGCCATCCGCTCCTTGTCCGGGTGCGGCCGCTCGTCGGTGATCCAGCCGGTGTCCACGCTGGTCATGAGGATGCCGTCGGACGCCAGCATCTCCTCGGCGCTGGTCCGGGTGAGCATGTTGAGCGCGGCCTTGGCCATGTTCGTGTGGGGGTGGCCCGGGCCCTTGTAGCCGCGGCCGAACACCCCCTCCATCGCGGACACGTTGACGATGTAGGAGCGCCGGGCGGAGGTCGCCGCCAGGGCCGGCCGCAACCGGTCCACCAGCATGAACGGCGCGCTCACGTTGCACAGCTGCACTTCGAGCATCTCCACGGGGTCGATCGCGCCGACCCGCCGCGTCCAGCTGTTCTCCGCCGCGAGGTCCGGGACCAGGCCGCCCGCGTCGATCGCCGTACCGGCGCGCACCCGCTCCAGCGAGGCCGACCCCGTGGTCAGCGCGAGCGACGTGAGCATCTGCGGCGTGAGCGCGTGCGGCGCCACCGCGGCTCCCCCGTCGTCCGCTCCCTCCGCCGCCTCCAGCGCACGCGGCCGGACGCCGCCCAGCACCAGCGGCTCAGGCAGGCCCGCGCCCGTGAGCGGCTGCGCCTCCGCCTCGATCAGCGGCCCGTACGAGCCCGGCGAGCGCCGCACCGTCTGGGCGGCGTTGTTGATGAGGACGTCCAGCGGCCCCTGCTCCGCGACCGAGTCGGCCAGGCGCACCACCTGGGCGGGGTCGCGCAGGTCGATGCCCACCACCCGGAGCCGGTGCAGCCACTCGCCGCTGTCCGGCATGGCCGCGAAGCGGCGCACCGCGTCGTTGGGGAACCGCGTCGTGATGGTGGTGTGCGCGCCGTCCCTCAGCAGCCGGAGGGCGATGTACATGCCGATCTTCGCGCGCCCGCCGGTGAGCAGCGCGCGCCGTCCGGACAGGTCGGTGCGGGCCGCACGCCGCTCCTTGTTGAACGCGGCGCACGTCGGGCACAGCTGGTGGTAGAAGGCGTCGACCTCACGGTACTTCTGCTTGCAGATGTAGCAGGGCCGGGCCTTGCGCAGCACCCCCGCGAGGGCGCCCCCGGCGCCGCTGGTGAGGGCGCGGCCGTTGGTCTCGTCGTCGATCCGGTCCGGCGCGGCGGTGGCGGTGGCCGCGAACACGGCCTCGTCGTGGGCCTTCTGGGCGGTCTGCCGCTCCTTGCGGCGGCGCTCCTTGACGGCCTTGAACAGCTTGGCGGTGGCCCGTTGCAGGAGGGCCGAGTCCGGGTGGTCGCTGGGCAGCTCGCCGGCGCGGGCGAGGACGTCCAGGCACACGGCCATCCGCTCGGGGGAGATCCCCGGCTCCGTCCCCGAGGCGTCCGCGCCCCCGGGCACCCGCGCCGCCCCGTCGGCGGAGCCGTTTCCGGGCCCGTCCGCCCGTCCGACGCCGTTCGCCGGTCCCGTCCTCGTCTCCGTCATCGTCTCCGTCACCGCTCCGCTGCCGTCCTGGGGCCCGCGCTCGCGGACCCGGTGGCGCCCGACTCGGGGCCATCAGGAACCTTATGCGCACTCGCACACCACGCGGGGCACAATCCAGTCGAGGGGACAGGTGACCATGGAGTGGACACAGACGACGCATGGGACATATGAGGCCCATGGGTAAGGGGAGATCCGTGATCCAGCCGAGAGCCGCCTCGGACGCGGCTCGCACCGATCGCGAGCTCGTGGTGCTGCTCGACGAGGAGTACCAGCGGGTAGGGGTGGCCGACAAGGCCACCGTGCACACCGGGGACACCCCGCTGCACCTGGCGTTCTCGTGCTACGTCCTGGACGCGGACGACAGGGTGCTGCTCACGCGGCGGGCCCTCGGCAAGACCACCTGGCCCGGTGTGTGGACCAACAGCTGCTGCGGCCATCCCGCGCCGGAGGAGGGGTTCGAGGAGGCCGTGCGCCGCCGCGCGGGGCAGGAGCTGGGGCTGGCCGTGGGCGGGGTGCGGTCCGCGCTGCCGGACTTCCGCTACCGGGCCGTGTCCGCCGAGGGGATCGTCGAGAACGAGTTCTGCCCGGTGTTCTGGGCCCGGGCCGAGGGGGAGCCCTCCCCCAACCCGGAGGAGGTCGCCGAGTACGCGTGGGTGGAGTGGGCGGACCTGGTGGCGGTCGCCGGGCGCACGCCGTGGCTGCTGAGCCCGTGGGCCGTGGAGCAGATCCCCCGGCTCGACGCCCTCTGAGCGCCCGGCCGCCCCGGCCGGGCGCCGGGGTGGCCGGAACGCCGGAGCGGTCGGACGGCGCACCCGGGTCCCGTGAGAACCCGGTCCCCGGCCGGAGGTGCTGAAGGCGGCGCTCCCTGGGTAGGACCGGGATGGGTGCCCCCTCTTCCCCTGGAGCTGAGACCCATGGCCGCAAGCCCTGACGGGCGGTTGCTCCGTCCCGCCGCCCTCGTCGTCGACGTCCTCGACACCCTCTTCCCCCTCGGCCCCCTGGAATGGCGCTTCCGGGAGGCCGGGATCCCCCGGGTGCTCATGACCCGCTGGTCGGACCACCTGCTGCGCGACTCGTTCGCCCTGGCCCTGACGGACGGCGGGCCGGGGTCCGGGGACGGCCGCTCCTTCGAGGACGTCGTCCGGGGCGCCCTCCGGGACATCACCGGCCACCAGATCGCGCCGGCGGCGGAGGACGCGATCATCGAGGGGCTGGCCTGGCTGGACCCCCGCCCCGAGGCCTCCGCGGCCCTCGCCGCCGCACGCGGCGCCGGTCTCGGGGTGGCCACCCTGGGCAACGGCGACGCCGGGCTGCACCGCGCCCTGCTGGAGCGGGCGGACCTGCTGGACCTGGTGGACCACGTCGTCGCCGCGCGTCCGACGAGCGACTGGAAGCCCGCACCCGGCGCCTACCTGGCCGCCGCGCGGGCCCTGGGCCTCCCCCCGGAGCGGGTGGGCCTGGTCAGCGGCCACGGCTGGGACGTGGCCGGCGCCCGCCGGACGGGGCTGGTGACGGGCTGGTCCGGACACCTGGAGGGTCGTTTCCCCTCGCTGTTCGCCCCGCCGGACGCCTCCGGCCGCGACCTGGCCGAGACGGTCGACCGGCTCCTCGCCCTGCCCGCGGCTCCCGTGGCCTGACCCGCTCCGCCCCACCGCCGTGCCCCGTCCCCGGGGACGGTTCCGGCGCACGGACCCGCCACGGGCACGGGGGCACCGGGGACGGGAGCCGCGGAGCCGGAACGGCCCGGCGCTCCACGGTCCTGCGGTCCACGGCCCGGCGGCCGGACGATCAGGGGGTCAGCCCTCCCAGGACCGGTCGTACTCGGGGTGGGTCCGGTAGACCGCGGCGAGGTACTTGACCGCCAGCCGCCAGGCCAGCAGCTCGGACCAGGGGTCGCCGCCGCCGGTGTCCGCCTGGGGGCCGGGGGTGAGGCTGCGCATGCTCGCGTGGTGCGCGTCGGCGTACCCGCGGACGATGTTGCGCTTGGCCGCGACCTCCGCCAGGGCCCGGTCCCGGCCGCGCGCTCCCACGGGCACGGCCTTCGACGCGCGTTCGTCCTCGTCCAGACGCGCGTTCAGGAACTCGACGATGGTCAACGGACAACTCCCCTTCTGTCCCCCTTGCCCGGCACAGGGGTCAGTATCTGCCATAAATCCGGTCCGGGCCACTTCGTCCGGATGCTCACGAGCACGCCTCCGGAGCCGGGCCGGGGGCCGCGGCCCGGCTCCGGAGACGCCCCTCCCGGGTCCCTCCGGCACGGCCGTCCGACGGGGCGTGTCCGGGGGCGGGGCTCCCCGTGCACGGGACCGCGAGCCCTGTCAGGCCGTCAGGCACAGCCCTCGAACTGGGGGACGCTGTCCAGCGTCTCCAGACCCGTTCCGTCGAACCACCTGCTCAGCATGTCGTCGGCCACCCCGTCCTGGTACATCTTGCTGATGGCCCTGTTCACGGCCTCGCACGCCGCCACGTCCCCGTATCGCAGGCCCACACCGTACTTCTCGTCGGTGAAGGGATTGCCGACGAGCCGGAACTCACCGGGGCTCTGGGTCTGGAACCCGGCGAGGATCAGGTTGTCCGTGGACACCGCGTCCACATCGCCCTCCCGCAGCAGGTCGATGCAGTCCGTGTAGGTCGGCTCCTCCGTCGGGACCACGTCGATGCCGAGGCCCTCGGTGATGCGGGTGGTGGAGTTGGACCCCTCGCCCTGGCAGACGTCGAGCCCCTCCAGGTCGCGGACGCCGCCGATCTCCGCGGCGTCGGAGCGCACGAGCACGTCCTGCTTGGCCACGTAGTAGGGGCCGGCGAACGTGACCTCGGTCTTGCGGACCGGGGTGATGGAGTAGGTCGCCACCACCATGTCCACGCGGCGGCCCGACACCAGCAGCGGGTCCTCGACGTCCAGCACGTCCTCCCGCTGGTCGGACGTGACGCCCACGAACTCCACGCTCCCCTCGGGGATCCCCAGCTCCCCGGCGATGTACAGCGCCACGTCGACGTCGAAGCCCTCGAAGCCGCCCTCCCCGTCCTCCAGCCCGAGGCCGGGCTGGTCCGCCTTGACCCCCACGGTCAGGGAGGTGGCGTCCACCAGCGACTCCTCCTCGCCCAGCACCGCCGAGCAGGCGGACATCCCCGACACCGCCGCGGCGGCCAGGGCGGCCGCGGCGACGGTGCGGCGGTGTCGAAACATCATCGGCCTGTTCCTCGTCTCTAGGGGGTCAGCGGTACTCGGCCAGCCGGGGGCGCACCCCGAGCACGACGAGTGCGAGCAGGGCGAGCGCTCCGACGGGCAGCAGCCACGACCACGGGGCCAGGGCGGAGTCGCCGCGGGCGATGCCCGCCGTGAACGCCTCCTTGTGCTGTCCGGTCAGCTCGTCGAGAGCCTGCTCGTAGGCGCGGAAGGCGCCGTCCTCCGCGTGGGCGATCTCCATCCGGACGGCGACGGCGGAGTCGAGGTCGCCCGCCTCGACCGCCGCGCGCAGTTCACGGTCCCTGTCCTGGAGGGCGTTGTAGGACACCAGCACGTCGGCGAGCGCGCCCTCCTGCCCCGGCAGCAGCGAGTCGCCGGCGTTCTCCCCCAGGTAGCCGAGCGCGACGGGGGCGTCCCCGTCGGCCCTGCCGCCCTCGGACTGCTCCGACGACGCGGCGGCCACCTCGTCGATCGCCGCGTAGTAGTCCTCCAGGTTGTCGGCCGGGCGGAACAGCACCTGCTGCGCCCGCTCCAGGTACACCTGCTGGTAGTTGTCGGCGTGGGTCGGATCGACCAGGTAACGGCTCTGGTCGGCCTGCATGTCGGTGGAGATCGCCCCTGCACGGGACAGCGCCATCGCCGCGTCCAGGCCCTCCTCCTTCGCGTCGCGCTGGTGTTCGCCGCTGGTGACGAGCGCGAGGACCACGCCGGCGGTGAGCAGGAGCGTCCCGGCGGTCGCGGCGAGCACGGGGACGTTGACCCGGCGGCGGAAGCGCACCCGCAGGTAGAGCTGGAGGCCGACCAGCGAGACGAGCGTCACCACGCCGGCGGAGCCCACCCACACCAGGCCGAGCGCGACGGCCGACTGGCCCTCCTCGTGGTGGGCGCGGATGATCGCCGACGAGTCCAGGCTCACGTTGAACGCCTTGGGCAGGAGCTCCGTGTGCATCAGACGGGTGGCCTGTCGGTACGACACCAGCGCCGTCGCGTCCACCTCGCCCGGAGGGGCCTGGGCCTCGTCGTTGCGGAGCCGGGCGTCGGTGGCCAGCTGCTCGTACTCGCCCATGCCGTCGAGGACGGCCTGGAGGTCCAGTTCCTGGACGCTGCGCTCCTCGGCCCTGCCTTCCCCGGCGCCGTCTTCACCGGTGGCGGCCTCCCCGGCACCGCCCTCCTCGGCGTTGTCCTCGATGAGGGAGGCGGCCTGGAGCAGCGCCTCGTTGGCCCTGCTCCGGCTCTCCTCGTAGCGCTCCACCGCCTCGTCGCGGCCCGAGCCCAGGCCGTGGTCGGTGCCCATGAGCAGGATGTCGGCCAGCTGGGCGTCCATGTCGGCGAGGGCGAGGTACAGGTCGGTGGTCGTCATGGCCTGCGGTCCGGCCCCGTGGCCGACCACGTCCAGGCCCTCGCGCGCCTGGTTGAGGGTGAGGGTCGCCGAGCCGAACAGCCCCGCGACGGACACCAGGCACACCACCGTCAGCAGCCACACCCGGGCCGGGGTGGTGCGGAGCCAGCGGCGTGCGCCGGCCACGCGGTCACGCGCGTAACCGCCGGTCCGCGTGTCGGCGCCCCCGGGGAGGGCGGGCGGGCCGACCACCGCTCCGGCGTCCCGGGCGCCGCGCGCGGGGGACGCCCCGGAGGGGGCCGGCGGAGAGCCGGGGCGGTCACGGCCCAGCTCCTGGTCGGAGTCGGGGGGCATCAACGGGGTTCACCCCTTCTGGACGATGATGACGGTCCATGCTCCGACGTAGATCCGGTCACTGTCATACAGGGGCACCTCCACCTTGCGGGGGATCATGTTGGCGGTCCCGTTGATCATGGTCCCGTTCGTGGACCCGGGGTCGACGATCGACCAGGTCCCGTCGGGCTGGGCGACCAGGATCGCGTGGATGTGGGAGATCGCCGGGTCGCCCTTCGGCCCGCCCAGGTCGATCTCGGGCGTGAAGCCCCTGGACGCGCTGCGGCGGCCGATGTGGACCCGGTCGCCCTTCAGGCTCACCCGGCGCTGCTTGTTCACCGAGGGGAAGGCGATCTGGGCGGGGTCGAGCATGCCCCGGTCGACCATGTACTGGTAGTAGGCGGGATCGGCCACGACGATGACCCGCCAGCGCGGCGCGGCCGGGGCGCCGTCCTGTTCGGAGCCCCCGCGTGTGTGGCTGCCGGACTGCGAGGCGAAGTCGTAACCGCACTCCTCGCAGAAGCGCCCGGTGCGGGAGGTCGAGCACTCGGGGCAGGGGCCGCCCCTGGGCGCGACGGGCGGCCGCCGCGGCGCGGGGGCGCGCGGCGGCGCCGGACGGCCCGCGGGGGCCTCCGGCGGCGGGGGCCGGTACGGCTGGGGCGGCGGCGAGGGGGAGTGCGCCTGGAGGCGCAGCCCGCAGGTGTCGCAGAAGTCAGTCGCCGTCGAGTGGTGCCCGGAGGGGCAACTCGGCATGGGTCCCTCCTACCCGGGGCCGGGGGCGCCGTGGGTTCCGGTCCCGTCCCCGGGCCGGGTCCGCACGGTCCGGGTCGAGTTGGTGTCCAGGGTCATCTCGTCGACCTTGTCGACGCCGGGCTTGAGACGGACGGCGCCGGTGACCGGGTCGAGGACCTCGACCACCTTTCCGAGGAGTCTCGCGGTCTCCGTGTCACCCGTCTCCTCCGCGAGGGCGACGGCACGGCCCAACCGCGTGGTGGCGGTGTTCTCGTCCCCGTCGCGACGGGCCGCGAGCCCGTCCTGAATGGCCTGGGCCAGTTCGACCTGGCCGGTGTAGTGCGCCACCCGCGGGTTGATCCGGGTGGCCGTGGCCTCGTCCGCCGTCCACTCCGCGAGGATGTTGCCGGAGGCGAGGACCTGGTCCTCCGCGCCCCCGGTCCCGGGGAGGACCACACGCACCCACCCGGCGCGCAGCTGCCGTCCGGGGTCGCCCGCGGGCACCTCCACGCACACGTGGTAGTCGCGGTTCTCCGTGCCCCACGACCCCGTGGGGTAGTCGCCCGCCTGGGGCGCGCGCGCCACCGCCCGGTGGGTGAGCTCCTGCACCGTGGGCGACACCTGCTTGACGTAGCGCACCACGGAGTTCTGCGGGGTCCACAGCCGCAGGACGACGTCCGCGACGGCCTTGCCCATGGACGCCTGGGCCATGGCGCGGAAGTCGGCGGCCAGGTCGGCGGGGTCGGCGACGAGGCCGGGGCCGCCGCCGAGCAGCGCGGAGTCGATACGGCGCAGGTCGTCGACCCTCCAGTCGGTGCCCACGCCCCGGCAGTCGCACACGAACCGGCCGGTGACCTGCCGCAGGACCCGCTCGAACTCCTCGGCGACCTCGTTGTTCCGACCGTCGGTGAGCAGGATGGCGTGCTTGATGCCGTCGTCCACGGTGGCGAACAGCTCCGCGGCGAGGGACAGCCAGGCGCCCATCCGGGTGCCGCCGTCGGCGCGCAGCCCGCCGATGGCGTCCAGGGCCTCGGCCCTGGTGACGGCGTCCACCTCGACGAACCGCCGCTCACCCTCGGGGAAGGCCATGCGTGCCTTGCTGCCGCCGCTGATCAGGGCGAACCTGACCCCCTCGCGCAGCGTCTCCACGGCCGCGCGGGCGGCGCGCTTGGCCTCGTGGAGCTTCTCCCCGTACATCGAACCGGAGGTGTCGACGATGATCACCTCGGAGGCGCGCACCGAGGACCCCACCAGGACGGGGCTGCGGGAGGTGACGCTGACGACGGCGTGCACCTCGCGCCCGCCGATGGGCAGGAACCTGTTCTGGTCGACGTCGATCCGGAACTCCGGTTCGGCGGACCGGTCAGTCCTGTTCGGCACGGGGACCCCCTTGCTCGGTGGGTACGGGGATGAGGACCGCGGTGATGTTGTCCTTGCCGCCGGCCCTCAGAGCGAGGCTGATGTAGGTACGGGCGGCCTCATGGGGCCTGGCCCCCGCTCCCGGCACCGCGTCGGTCAGCGACTGCGCCTCGGGGTAGTAGTTCCACAGGCCGTCGCTGCACAGGAGGACGGTGCCGGGCCCGGTCGGGGTGACGGTGGTGATGTGCGCGTCGATCTCGCCGGAGTCGGCGCCCATCCACGCGATGAGGGCGTGCGCGTTGGCCGACCTCATGGCCTCCTCGCGGGAGAGCGCCCCCATCTGCACCATGGCCTCGCTCCAGGAGTCGTCCCGGGTGAGCAGCGCCGACGCGCTGGACCTGGGCCCTCCGGAGAGCCAGTAGGCGCGGCTGTCCCCGACCCAGCCGACGGTGACCGTCCCGGCGGCGGGGTCCACGACCGCGGACACGAACGTGCACGCGGGCGCGGAGTCGAGCGACTCGGCGATCCCCGCGACGGCCTCGGCCGCCCTGGTCATCGCCGCGGCGGTGGCCTCGCGGGGGTCGGCGCCCCGGCGGATCTGCTCCGCGAGGACCGTCGCCCCCGTCTCCGCGGTGACCCGGGAGGCCTCGTCGGACCGGGGCGAGCTGGACACGCCGTCGCAGACCACGGCGCAGACCGTGCCCGGCGCGCGGGGGTCGTCCGCGGCGACGACGCGGATGGCCATGGCGTCCTCGTTGCGCCGGTGGCGGAGCCCGCGGTCGCTGACGCCCGCGGCCGCGTCCGTGCGCACCTCGACGTGGTCGCGCCCGGTGGGCTGGAGGAACCCGCACTTCTCGCAGTAGCCGTCGCCGACCCGGCCCGGGCACCACGCGCACATCTCGGGGTTGGTGGACTGGACGGGGCTGCTGCCCACGGCGGGCGGCGGCCAGTCGGGCGCCGGGGCGGGCGGCGCGGCCGGGGCCGGCGCCCCGGCAGGGGCGGGCGGCGCGGCGGTCAGGGGTCTCAGGGAGTCCCGGCGTATCGGCTGGGTGGTGAACGAGTCGGCCCCGTGCCGTCCCGGGTCCGCCTCGGGTCCGCCGCCCCTCGGACGGCCTCCCCCGGCGGGGGGCGCGTCGGCGGCGGGCGCGGCCGGGGGCGCGGTCCCGGCCCCGGGCGCGGGGGCGCGGGTGGCGCGGGTGGCGCCGTTGAGGCTCACCTGCGGAGCCGTCGGCCCACCGTCGGCCGGGACGAGTCCGGGGCGGGGGCCGCCCCCCGCGCCACCGCCGCCGACCGGCCCCCGTGTGGCGCCGGACATGCTCTGCTGGGGGGCCGTGGGCACGTTGTCGGGGCGCTCCGCGGGGGCGCCCCCCTCCCGCTCCGGGAGGGGGCGGCCGCACCCCTCGCAGAAGACGTCTCCCGCCGCCGCCCTGTCCGAGCAGGCAGGGCAGGTCCGCACCGTTGTCATAGCCGTTCCCTCGATCCTCACAGCAGCGTCACGGGACGCAGGGAGTTGGCCTTGTCGATCAGCTCGTACCGCCCCGAGGCGGCGGTGGACCGCTGGGCGAGCGCACGGTAGCGCCGCTCCAGGTTGGTCCGCACCCCCTTCTCGGTGAACGGGCCGTCGAGCAGCCTTCCGCCGCCGGGTGCGGCGCCCCCTCCGTCGAGCCACACCAGGGCGGACTCCAGGACGCGCGCGGCCAGCCGGTCGGCTGATTCGCTGTCCAGGCCGATGCGCTCCAGGCGCCGTCCGGCCTCGACGAAGTCGGCGGCGCCCGTCCCGGGGTGCCGGGCGGAGAGCACGGCGATCAGCGCGGTCTGGGCGTGGACGTGGAGGCTGGACATCTCCGGGACCCTGTCCAGGACGGCGACGGCGGCGTCCCGGTCGCCCTGGGCGAGGCGGACGCGGGCCAGGCCGAACGCGGCGCTGACGAAGGAGTGGTCGGTGTTCCAGACCGTCCGGTACTGGTGGGCCGCGGTGTCGAGCTCACCGGTCCGCTCGCAGGCGAGCGCCAGCCCGAGCTTGGGCGCGGCCTCCCCCGGGAGGTGGTCGTACAGCTCGTCGAAGTGGTCGCGGGCATCGCGGAACCGGGCGGTGCTCAGTTCGGCGACCGCCAGGTACCACATGGTGCGCCAGTCCCCGGGGACGGCCTCGCTGAACTTCTGGAGGGCGTCCACCGCCTCGCCCTGCCGGCCGAGCGTGATGAGCGCGCGGGCCAGCATCAGCAGGGTCTCGGGGGTGGGCGCGGGCATCGCGCGCAGTGCGGGGACAAGCTCCTCCGGGGGAAGGGCCCGGAACCCCCGCAGGTGCTGGGACGCCGGGTCGCCCCGGTCGACGAGGGGCGTGGGCAGCAGGGCGGCCGCGTCGGTGGGGGCGGGCGGCGCGAGCATGCGGTCGGCGTCGTGCGCGCCGACGCCGCTGCGGGTGCTGAAGTTCTCGCCGCCGAACAGGGTGGAGGGCGCCGGGTGCGGGGTCCCCTCCAGCTCGGACAGGACCTCGCGCAGGACGCCGGTGAGCTGGTCGGCCATGTCGCCCGCGTCGTGGAAGCGGAGTTCGAGCTCGCTGTGGACGGAGCGGCGCAGGAGCCGGTCGTACGACTCGAAGCGCTGGAGCAGCGGCACGGTCTCGCGCGGGGGGATGCTGTGCGGGTACTCGCGCATGAAGCTGAAGCGGAAGCTGAGCACGGCCAGCGCGCGGCCCACCGAGTACAGGTCGGCGCTGACGGTGGGGCCGGGGCCGCGCAGCTCGTCCTCGGTCACGCGGTAGCCGGGGGTCGTGTACACGGGGCTGACGGTGTCGTCCATGCGCCGAACGCCGCCGAGGTCGATGAGCTTGATCTGCTCCTCGCTCTGGATGACGTTGTCGGGCTTGAAGTCGCAGTACAGCAGGCCCCTGGAGTGCAGGTAGCCGAGGGCCCGCAGGGCCTCCAGGCCGTAGGCGATGACCTGGTCGACGGGGAGCACGGCGTCGGGGTCGTCCTCGCGGCGCTCTATGAGCAGTTCGCGCAGGGACTTGCCCCCGACGTACTCCATGACGATGTGCCCGCCGGGGATCCCGGTACGCGGGTCGGGGTGCTGCGAGAAGTTGATGATCTTGACGATGTTGGGGTGCTCGACCTCGGACAGGAACGCCCGTTCCGCGGCGGCCGCCTTGTGCGCCTCGGCGTCACCGGAGTTGAGCAGGCCCTTGAGGACGACCCACCGGTCGTTGACGTTGCGGTCGCGGGCCAGGTAGATCCAGCCGAGGCCGCCGTGGGCGAGGCAGCCGAGCACCTCGTACTGGCCGCCGACCCTGTCCCCGGGGGAGAGCTTGGGGGTGAACGAGAACTGGGTGCCGCACTTGCGGCAGAAGCCCTCGGTGCGGCCCGGCTGCTCGCCCCTGCTGCGGCCGACCTTCTCGCCGCAGTTGCCGCAGAAGCGGTTCTTCTCCGAGACGACCGGGTTCCGCATGACGGCCTCGGAGGGGTCCCGGTAGGGCACCGGGGGCACCATGACCATGCCCATGCCGAGCATGCCCCGGGAGGAGCCCCGGCGGCCGGAGCGCCCGGTGCCCGGGCCGTCGGACCCCGGGCCGACCGTGCCGGAGATGCTGCCGGGACCGGACCGCCCGGAGAGCTTGACGTTGCCGGAGAGCGTGCGGGAGTTGGCGGGGCCGCCGCCGGAGGAGGGGGTCGAGGAGGACCACGGGTCGGGGGCCTCGCCAGGCGGGGTCCCCACGGGCGACGGCCGGGGGCCGGAGCCCTGCCGCCGGCCCTTCCCCGGCCCCTGGTCCCCGGCGCCGGACGCGGCCCTCGGCCCGGTCCCGCCGGGGGGCGCGAAGGACCGCTGCGGACCGGAGCCCGGCGGGGGCGGACCGCCGAACGCGGGACCGGGCCCGGTCCCGGCGCGGGGCGCGCCGAACGCCCCGGGGGCGTCCGACGGCCGCGGAGCGCCTCCCGGGGAGGGTGCGCCGGATGCCGGAGGCGCGGTCGTCCCGGTGGGTCGCTCCTCCACCGGGGCCAGGCCGCACACACCACAGAAGCCGTCCTCGATCCGGCCGTGGCAGCCGGGGGCCGTGCACTTGGTCATCTGCTCACACCACCATCGCTCTCGCCGTCTGACGCGCCCGTGCCCGGTGTGGTTCTGTCCCCGGGCGTTTCGGTTCCGCCGAGTTCGTGGAGCGCCCGGAGGTAGGACGACAGGAAGACCGTGGCGGCGCGCAGGTCGCAGGGGGCCGTCCACAGTTCCGCGTGGGCCCGGGCGTGGAGTTCGGCCAGGCGCTCGTCCTCGGCGAGCCCCAGCCGCGCCGCGCGGGCGCGGAAGGCGTCCAGGCGCCCGCGCAGCTCGGCACGGCGCTCCATGAGCCCGGCGAGGTCCTCCTCGCGGTCGCGCGCGTCGTCGGCGGCCTCGTGGACGGCGCGCTGGAGTTCTCCCAGCCGCGTGCCGAGTTCGCGCCAGCGCCCCCGGGCGCGCAGGGAGTCCATCTCGCCGATGCCCGCCCGCAGTCCCGGCACCGGGTCCGGGACCTCGACCGCGGCGGGCGAGGAGACCTTGGCGACGACCCGGGCGCGGAGCCCGCGGGCGCGTGCGACGGCCTCCTCGACGCCGTCGATGGCGGAGCCGAGCCGCTCGACGCTCTCGGTGTAGGAGTCGCGCATGCGCAGGGCGTCGCGGAGTTCGCCGCGCACGCGCTCCAGGGCCTGGCGCAGGTGGTCGAGGGCGGAGGTGTCGACGCGCCCGTCCCCGACCAGTGAGAGGGGGTCGGTGCGGACCGTGGCGCCCACGGCGGCGAGGTCGGCCCGGAGGGCCTCGTACTCGTCCTCGTCGAGTTCGACCATGTCGGAGAGGGTGCCGATCTCCTGCCACATCGCGTCGAGTTCGCCGAGCCTCGGGTGGAGCACGTCCCAGGCGGTCCCGACCTCCGAGATGACCCCGGTGGCCTCCTCGTAGGCGGCGGACATGCGGGCGACGGCGTCGGCGAGGGTCACCGTCTCCTCGTCGGCGTGGAGCAGTCCCCGCTCCCCGAGGGGCGTGTGCCGTGCGGGGAGCACCACCGAGGGCCCGTTGAGCAGGGCGGTCAGCGCGGCCTGCGCCCCGGGTCCCCCGCCGTCCGCGCGCAACCGGGCGGCCTCGTCCACCACGAGGCGGAAGGCGTCGTAGACCGTCCACAGGGTGTGGACATGCGCGTCGGCGTGCTCCCAGCGCTCCCGGGTCCGGCCCTCGAGGGCCGCGCCCTTGAGGAGCTGGTGTCCGACGTGGGCGTCCAGGTCCGCGAGGTTGAGGGTGATCCGGTCGGCCTCCCCGCGCACGCGGTTGAGCTCGTGGTCGATGCCCTCCCAGCTCATGGGCGGTATACCGGCCCCCGACGCACTCGCCACCTTCCGTACCACTCCCGTCAGTGCGCCCCGGCCCGCGTGTGCCCGAGCGGGAACGGTCGATGTTCCTTTACCTGACACGAGTCTGGCGGGGAGGTCCGCGAACCACAAGAGAGTGCCCGCTTTACGGCCATGAACGGCCACTTCCTCACCCTTTGTGAACCAGACCACCGTGACGTGACAGACACCCTCCCATGCCGGTGCCACCGCTGTCGCCGCCCGCGGCGCCACAGCCGCCGGGGCGGGCCGCCCCGGCGCCCGCGTGCCCCGGCGGCCACGGCCCGGCGGACGGGGCGTGCGGTGGGGACCGCCGCCGGGCGGCGCGGGCGGAAGCGGGCGCGGGGACACGGCCGGTCCGGCCTTCTCGGGGCCGGGCCCGGGGCCTCAGCGGCGCTCGGCCCGCGCCCCCGGGAGGCGGGGCGCCGTGCCCAGGACGTCCAGCACGAACCGCGCCCGCTCCGCGACCGGGACACGCGGCAGCTCCACCAGCTCGTAGCCGTGCGCGGGGTAGGCCTCGGCCATCGCCCGATGGGTGCGCTCGGCCTCCTCCGGGGACTGGTGGCGCTCGGCGTCGCCGGTGAAGATCTCCGGCCACGGCGGGGCGACGAACACCCGGCGGTGGTAGCGGAACCGCCGGGCCGCCCGGTCGACGTGCGCGGGCACCGGGAGCCCGCGCAGCAGGAAGTAGCCGACCAGGTCGGGGACGCCCCGGTCGCAGAAGACCGGGCCCTCCCACGCGGAGGCCTCGCGGTGCGAGCGCATCTCCCAGGACAGCATCAGCTCGGCGAACAGATCGTCGTCGCGCCAGGCCAGGCCGGGACCGTCGATCTCCCGCTGGTCGCGGATGATCGCCCGTCCGGCCTCTACCGTGCGCGCGTGGCCGAGCGCGGCCAGGTGCTCGATCAGCGCGGTCTTCCCGGAGCCGGGGCCTCCGGTGACGACGACGAGGTGGTCCATGGTTCTCCCTGGGTTGTCGGGCGGCCCCGGAAGGGCCGGATGCGGCTCGTGCCCCTCCGTCTCCGGCGCCTCCGGAGGAGCGGTCTCCGGCCCTCCGGGAGGCCCGGGGGCCGGACCACCGTGCGCGTGCGGCGGACCGCGGCGCGAACGGTGTGCGGGGCAGGACGGGGACGGCGTGCGGGACGGGTCCCCGGCGGCGCCGTGCCCGTGGGGACGCGGGGCCGCCGGTCGCGGTCCGGGACGGCGGGGAACCCGGAGGAGGCCGTGGGGCGGGGCCCGGGTCCTCCCGGCCGGCGCCGGGACGCGGTCCGTGGGTGCTTTCGGCCGGCCCGGCGCGTGCGCCGACCGCCGCGGGCGGTCGCCGGGCCCTCTCCCGCCGGGCGAGCGGCGGGGGCCGGCCCGGGTTCGGCCGTCCGGGCGCCCTCGGCGCAGCGGGGGCGCCCGGCGGACGCTGGCCCGGGACGACCCGCGGAACACGGCCTAGCGGGCCGGGAGCTCCGCCTCGACCAGGTCGGCCGCGTACGCGGTGCCGCTCTCCTGGAGCCGGGCGCTGATGCCGGCCAGCCTCCGGGCGACCTCCGGGTCGGAGGCCAGTTCCAGCAGGGCCGAGCGGAGCGTGGCCGCGTCGGCGTCCGCCGTGTCGATCCTCCGGGCGACGCCGAGTTCCACCAGCCGGTCGGCGTTGTCGAACTGGTCGGTGGCCTGCGGGACCGCGATCATCGGCACCCCGCAGTACAGGCCCTCGTTGGAGCCCCCCATACCCGCGTGGGTGACGAACGCGTCGGCCCGGCGCAGGATGTCCAGCTGCGGCACCCAGGGGTGCGTCTCCACGTTGGCCGGGATCTCCCCCAGCTCCGCGGGGTCGACGAACTTGCCGATCTGGAGGACGACGTGCCAGCCCGGCAGGTCGCCGAAGGCCTTCAGGCACTCGCGGTAGAACCCGGGCAGGTTGGTGAACGCCGACCCCAGGGACACCAGCAGCACCTTCTCCGCGCCCGCCGGGCGCGTCCACCCGCCCTGGTCCGTCCGCGCGCCCAGGCAGGGGCCGACGAAGGTGACCGTGTCGGCGACGGTGTCCGCGTACGGCTGCATCTCGCGCGGGATCAGCGCCAGCGCGCGGTCCGGGCGCCCGGCGAACGAGGCGTGGTCCAGCCCGGTGACGCCGTTCTCCGCCAGCCAGGAGTCGAACCTGGCGAAGTGCTCGGCCGCCCCGGGCAGGGCGCGCAGCATCTCCATGACGGTGGCCCCGTGGTCGGCCCACGCCACGTAGGTGGGTGAGAGCTGCACGCTGGGGATGCCCCAGTTCTCACCGAGCACGCGGGCGGGGTACCCGGCGATGTCGTACAGGAAGAGGTCGGGGCGGTCGTCCTCGTAAGCGGCCCGGACGACGGGGAGCTGGGCCATCCCGTCCTCCAGGAAGACGTCCATCGCCCGGATCGGGTCCTCCGGCCAGTCGGCGTCGGCGACGGGCAGGGTCGTGGCGCAGGGGACGAGTTCGGCGCCGGCGCCGGTGATCAGGTCGGCCATCAGGGGGTCGTTGGCGTAGGTGACGCGGTGGCCGCGGGCCACCAGCTCCCGGATGATCTCCAGGCTGGGCAGGACGTGGCTGACGGCGGGAACGCCGACCATGGCGATGTGGGCGCGACGGGTCATCGCAGTGTCTCCGTATGCAGATGTCGGGTAGGGCTGTGGGGCCCCGGGACCGGGGCGGTGCGCGGCGGCGTCGCTCGACGCGGGCCTCTAGCCGTACATCTGAAGCATGTGCATGGCGTGATGCTATCCGTGGCGCTCTCCCGGCGACAAGCCGTTTTCCCGGGGTCCTCCGGCCGTAGGATCGGGTCCCCGGCCCCGCTCCCGCACCCCTTGGAGGTCCCGTGCCCGCCTCGGTCCCCGGCCCCGCGCCGGTCGCACTCGTCATCTCCCTCCGGGTGCTCCCCGGCCGCCGGGAGGACTTCCTCGCCGGGATCTCCCGCAACGCGTCTGCGGCGGTGCGCGAGGAGCCCGGCTGCCTGCGCTTCGACGTGGTGCAGGACGGCGCCGACCCGGACGTCTTCCGGGTGTACGAGGTGTTCGCCGACCGGGAGGCCCTGCTCGCGCATCGCGGGACCGCGCACTTCCTGGCCTGGCAGAGGACGAAGGCCGAGGTGGTCGTCCCCGGAAGCCAGGTCGACCACCTCGGGTCGCTCGCGGTCAGCGAGGGCTGAGGCGCCTCACTCCGGGTCCTCCGGCCGCTCCCGGGGCGCGCGGTGGCGTCCTCCGCCGGAGCGCCTGGAGGCGCCCTCGCCGTCCGCCCCCTCCGGGCCGGCGTCATCCGGCCCGGTCCTCTCGTCCCCACGGTAGCCGTCGGCGTAGCCGCCCGCGTAGCCGTCGTCGAACGCGGTCAGCCCGGACCCCTCCTCGGCGGGGCGGGGCTCGTCCCGGGCGAGGGGGGCGCCGTCGCCGTCGCCGTCCCGGACGGCGGCGTGCGCCCCGCGGAGCCGGAACCCGGCGACCGCCATCACGACGCCGAAGATGATGGCGTAGACGCCGACCACGAACACGATGGCCTGCGCGCCCTCCAGCGGCCAGAACCACAGGAGGAGGCCGAACACGACGGAGAGCGCGCCGACGAAGATCAGCAGCCACTCCGAGCTGATGTGCGCGCGCAGGCGGATGGCGGTGACGATCTCGGCCACACCGGTGATGACGGCCCACGCACCGATCACGAGCACGACCGCCATGCCGAAGGCGACCGGCCAGATCAGGGCGATCAGGCCCAGCAGGACGCTGACGACCGCCTGGGCGGCGAGGGAGCCCCGGCTGCCCGGCGCGGCGCGGTACGCCGCGTAGCCCAGGGCCGCGCCGTCGACCAGCGCGTAGACACCGAACACGATCGCCAGGGCGACCAGGGTGACCCCGGGCCACACGAGGGCGATCAGTCCGAAGAGCACCGCGGCCGCGCCGCGGAGGACCACAACCCACCAGTTCCGGCTCAGCTCACCGAGCAGGTCACCGGTCAACGCGTACCGGACCATCGTCGCCTCCCCTTCACCAGCACGGCCCGTGCGGGCCACACCCTGCAACTTCCCTCAAGGTCGCACATGGATGACAGACTGTACGCAAAATGCGGGGAAAGGGCGGACTATGTACCGGTAGGGACAGTGCCGCCGCCCCGGCGCGACCGGTACGCGGGTGAACGGAGACGACGGTGCCCGCCCTCGCCTGCGGCGTGGGCGGGCACCGTCGTGCGCCTCGGGCGGGGGCTAGCCCTGGCCCGGGAGGCGTCGCTCGGCGGAGCCGACGTAGTGCTGGCGCGGGCGCGCGATCCGGAAGGCCGGGTCGTGCAGCTGCTCGCGGTAGTGGGCGACCCAGCCGGGCAGACGGCCGATCGCGAACAACACGGTGAACATGTTGGTGGGGAAGCCCATGGTGCGGTAGATGACGCCGGTGTAGAAGTCGACGTTCGGGTAGAGCTTGCGCTCCGTGAAGTAGGAGTCGGCGAGCGCCGCGGCCTCCAGCTTGAGGGCCAGGGAGAACAGCTCGTCCGGGTTCTCGTCCCGGTCGAGGATCTGGCTCGCCAGAACCTTGATCTCCTTGCTGCGCGGGTCGAAGTTCTTGTAGACCCGGTGCCCGAAGCCCATGAGGCGCATCTCGCGCGCCTTGACCTTCTCCAGGAAGTCCTCGATGGAGATGCCCGAGTCGCGGATCTCCTCCAGCATCTCCAGCACGGCCTGGTTGGCGCCGCCGTGGGACGGGCCGGACAGGGCGTTGATGCCGGAGGCGACGCTGGCGTAGATGTCGGCCTGCGAGGAGCCGACCACGCGCACGGTGGCGGTGGAGCAGTTCAGCTCGTGGTCCGCGTGCAGGACGAGCAGCATGCCGACGGCCTTGTTGAACAGGTCGCCGAGCTCGCCGGTGGGGGCCTTGTCCCCGAAGGTCATCCGGATGAAGTTGTCGACGTAGTCGAGCGAGTCGTCCGGGGAGATCGGCGTCTCGCCGATGGAGTTGCGGTAGATGCGGGCCGCGATCGTCGGCAGCTTGGCCAGCAGCCGGATCGTGGCGAGCTCCACCTGGGCGTCGTCGCCCGGGTCCACGCTGTCGTCGTAGTACGCGGCGAGGGTGTTGACGGCACTGGCCATGAGCGCCATCGGGTGGCCGTTGCGGGGCATCGCGTCGATGAACGCGCCCATCTCGGCCGGGATGTCGGCGTTGTCGCGCAGGCCGTCGGAGAACTCCTTCAGCTGGCCGGGCTCGGGGAGCTCGCCGTAGATCACCAGGTAGGCGACCTCCAGGAAGGTCGCGCCCACGGCGAGGTCCTCGATCGGGTATCCGCGGTAGCGCAGGATGCCGGCGGCCCCGTCGATATAGGTGATCTTCGAGCTACACGAAGCGGTGTTGCCGAACCCGGGGTCCAGGGTCGTCATTCCGGTCGACCCCAGCAGGGTCTTCAGCTCGATGGTGCGTTCACCCTCGGTACCGGTGAACACCGGCAGCTTCAGCACGCCGCCCTCGTAGTGGAGCTCCACCGTGCGGTCTTTGTCGTCTTCGCTCATGCCCGAGGTCAACCTTTCCCAGCGGGGGATACGTGAGGTGCGTCAGACGCGGGGCGGTCTGCCGCCACGTTCTTGATTCACTCGTTATTGTTCTGTTTTGTTAAACGACTGTTAAGCAAAATCATATAAGTTTCACCGATTCACGAACAGGTGACATGCAACACATACCCAGACGTGAGAAGAATTACCGCACGGTGAAGATTTACAAACTTTGCCGATTGTCGATTACTCCGTGATCGCCCTGAGACGTCGCAGACGGCACCGGGGGTTCTCCCGGCGTCGTCACCGTCTCCTGTGGTGGTCCCCTGAGCACTCCGCCACCCGCCCGGACCGGCCCCTCGGCGCCCTCTTCACAGAAGTGGACATACCCGAACGAAGCTCAGTGCGGCCAGGTGTTCGAACGCGCCCTAGCGGCCTTCTCTCAGGGTACCTTCGCCCTGATCAAGGGGGTTGACACGGGGTACCCCCTGCTTGGTGATCTTGACCTCTGCCTGCACAACAGCGGTCCCACGGGCACCTCCGGACGCGGCGGAGCGTAGTCCCGATGGGCGTGTGGTGTGCGTGCGGCACGAGAGTTCACACGGGCCCCGGAAGTGGCGGAGCGCTCTCCCCGCACGGCGCCGCCCGGAGCTCGCGCCCTCACCCGGAGCGGTCCCGTGCGCCCCTCCCGGCACACACGGGGGGAGGGACGCGCGGCACGCGGGACGAGGCCGGTCCCGCTCCCGGGCGCCGGCGCCGGTCCCGGACGCCGGCGGAGGACGTCACTCGCCCTCGTCGACGCCGCCCGCCAGCAGGGGCTCCATGAGCAGCGAGGGGTGGTCCCGCTCGATGACCCTCAGCCGCCACTTGTTGTGCACCAGCACCAGGAGTTCTCCGTCGGAGCGGCGCCTGAGCACCTCCGCCCCCGACAGGGCGTGCAGAACGGGGGCCGACTCCTCGTCGGTGCGGCGCGCCACCGAGTAGTCCAGCGGCGACGCCTCCACGGGGCTGCGGAACTCCTGGTCCATGCGGTGCTTGACCACGTCGAACTGGAGCGGGCCGACCGCCGCCAGCACGGGCGCCTGCTCGCCGCGCACGTCGGAGGTCAGGACCTGCACCACGCCCTCGGCGTCGAGCTGGGCGATACCCCGCTGGAACTGCTTGTACTTGCCCGCGTCGACCGCGCGCGCCACCACGAAGTGCTCGGGGGCGAAGCTCGGGATCGGCGGGAAGTCGACCTTGGGCCCGTCGTAGAGGGTGTCGCCGACCGCCAGCGCCTGGGCGTTGACCAGGGCGATCACGTCACCGGGATAGGCGGTGTCGATGGTGGAGCGGTCCGAGCCGAACACCGCCTGCGTGTACTTGGTCGCGAAGGGGCGGCCGGTGGAGGCGTGGGTGAGGACCATGCCGCGGTCGAACCGGCCCGAGCTCACCCGCAGGAACGCCATGCGGTCCCGGTGGTTCTTGTCCATGTTGGCCTGCATCTTGAAGACCTGGCCGGAGAAGGGCTGCTCCACCCTGCGCGGCCGGTCCTTGGCGTCGAGCTTGGCCGAGGGGGCCGGGGCCAGCTCGACCACCGTGTCCAGCAGCTGGCCGACGCCGAAGTTGGACAGGGCCGCGCCGAACAGCACCGGGGAGGACTCCCCCGCCATGAACGACTCGGGGTCGAAGTCGGCGCCGAGCGCCTCCAGGAGCTCGATCTCCTCCTGCGCCTGCACCCAGGCGTCCAGCTCGACCTCGGCCGCCCGCTCGGGCTCCAGGACCTCCTCGACGGCCTTGGTGGCGCCGCCGGGCGTGCGGGTCATCTTCGTGTAGACGCCGCTGGTCCGGTCGACGAGGCCGCGGAAGTCCCCCGCGATGCCCACCGGCCAGTTCATCGGGGTGGGGCGCAGCCCGATGCGCTGCTCGATCTCGTCCAGCAGCTCCAGCGGCTCGCGGCCGGGGCGGTCCCACTTGTTGACGAACGTGATCACGGGCATCTTGCGCGCCCGGCACACGTCGAAGAGCTTGAGGGTCTGCGGCTCCAGGCCCTTGGCCGAGTCCAGCAGCATGATCGCGCAGTCCACGGCGGACAGGACGCGGTAGGTGTCCTCGGAGAAGTCGGCGTGGCCCGGGGTGTCGAGCAGGTTCAGGACGCGGCCGTCGTAGTCGATGCGCAGCGCCGCCGAGGTGATGGAGATCCCCCGGTCCTGCTCCATGTCCATCCAGTCGGAGGTGACGCCCTTGCGGTCGCCCTTGCCGTGGACGGCGCCGGCGGAGGAGATGGCCGCCGCGTGCAGGGCCAGGGCCTCGGTGAGGGTCGACTTTCCGGCGTCGGGGTGGGAGATGACCGCGAAGGTCCTCCGGCGCCCCGCCTCGTGGGCGACCTCTGACTCCTGCTTGGTCACGCCCGCCGTGTCCACACTCATTCCCGCTGTCCGCCCCGCCTCGTGTGCTGTCGTCCGACCGGCCCGTGGGCCCTGTCCAGCCTACGCTCGCCGGGGCGTGCGGGCGACAGGAACCCGGCCGCCGCGCCCCCGCCACCGGCGCGGTTCGGTCCCCGGGCCCGCGCGGCACCGGTGGCCGGCCCCTCCGCCGTGCCCGACCGGGCTCAGTCCCCGGGCCCGCGTGCGGCGCGCCTGCCGAGGTGGCGCTTCGATCCGGCGGTGGTGGGTCCGAGGACCGTCCCGAGGGGGAGGGGCGTGGGCGCCCGCCGCGTGCGGGGGACGGCCCCGACCTGGTGGGCGTCCTCGTAGACGATCCGGCCGGGGTCGTCGGACTCGCTCCTGCGGTGCTCCACGCCGTGGGCGCGGAGCAGGCCCCGGAGGGCGTCGAGACGGCCGGTGAAGTGCGCGCACCCCTCCGTCTTGAACCAGGTCACCGCGCCGACCGTGTTCCCGTCGGCGTAGAACGGAGGGGTCGGCAGAGCTTCCCGGAACCAGTCGTCGACGTCGAAATAGAGGTCCTCCTCGGCCTCCGACAGCCGCCCGGCCCGGCGCAGGTGGTCGACCGCGACGAAGAGGCCGACCCCCGTCCCGAGGCGGCCGATGTAGTCCGCGTGGATCCTGAAGTACCGCGCCACCCCGTCAGTGTGCCCCGGGCGCGCGCCGCGGTCCAGGGGCGGCCGGGCCCCCGGCACGCGGAAGGGCGGGGCCCCTGCCCTCCGGCGCGGGGCGCGCCTGCCGATGGTCCCGGGCACCGACGCGGCGCGGGCGCCCGCCCTCCGGGGCGGCCGTCCCGCAGGGAGGCCGGCGGCCCGGGACGCGGGGCCTCAGGCGCCCCCGGCCCCCTCCACGGCGGCGGTGACACGGCGGATCAGCTCGTCCCGGCCGATGCCGCCGGGGTAGACGGCGACCAGCACGCGCTCCCGCGCGGCCCCCTCCTCGGCGCGCAGCATCGGTTCGGCGGCCCGGCGGACGAACTCCATGGCGGCGTCGAAGCTCGCCCACACCTCGCGCCGGTCCTGCTCCGGGCTGCGCAGCCACGAGCGGAGGACGTGGTTGTGCGCCGAGATGAGCGAGGCGGCGGCCACCCCGGCGGCCAGGGACCGCTCCCCGCCGCCGTCCCCGCCCTCCCGGTCGGCCAGGAAGCGGCTGAACGCCGCCTGGTAGCGGGCGGTCATCGCGACCTCGCGGTCCCGCAGGCGCGGGTGCGCGCGGACCAGCCGGTAGCGCGGCACGGTGATCTCCGGGTCCCCCAGATACCCCTGGAGCACCAGGCGCGCTGCGGCGAACACCGAGCTCAGCGGGTCGTCGGGGGAGGCCTCCAGGTAGCGGACCACGGTCGAGAACAGCTCGTCGTGCTCGGCGAAGAGGATGTCCTCCTTCGACCCGAAGCGCCGGAACAGGCTGCGGCGGCTCACCCCGGTGGCGGCGGCGATCCCGTCCATCGTGGTGGCGTCGAACCCGTTCTCGGTGAACAACCGCACGGAGGCCAGCACCACCTCGCGGGTGGCCACGCGCCCACCCGACCGTTCCCGCGCCATGGCGCACCCCTTCGACGTACGGAAGCTGCCAAGAAGCTATCCGACTGTGTACTTCGCCCTTTCCACCCCCTATTCTGGCACTGGATGCCACAGAAAGGCACGCGGTGCCGGGAAAGGGAATCGGATGAGTGACTTCGACCTGTTCAAGACCACCGAGGAGCACGAGGAGCTGCGCGCGGCCGTGCGCTCCGTCTCCGAGGACAAGATCGCGCCCCACGCGGCCGAGGTCGACGAGAAGAGCGCCTTCCCGCAGGACGCCCTGGAGGCCCTGGTGGCCACCGACTTCCACGCACCGCACATCGCCGAGCAGTACGACGGCGTCGGCGCCGACGCCCTGGCCACCTGCATCGTCATCGAGGAGGTCGCCCGCGTGTGCGCCTCCTCCTCCCTCATCCCCGCCGTCAACAAGCTCGGCACCATGCCGCTGATCCTGGGCGCCTCCGAGGACGTCAAGCAGCGGTACCTGCCCAAGGTGGCCAGTGGCGAGGCGATGTTCTCCTACGGGCTGTCCGAGCGCGAGGCCGGCTCCGACACCGCGAGCATGCGCAGCCAGGCCGTGGCCGACGGCGACGACTGGATCCTCAACGGCCAGAAGTCCTGGATCACCAACGCGGGCGTCAGCGAGTACTACACGGTCCTCGCCGTGACCGACCCCGAGGGCGCCCGCGGCCGCAACATCTCGGCGTTCGTCCTCCACGCCGACGACGAGGGCTTCACCCTGGGCGAGCCCGAGCGCAAGCTCGGCATCAAGGGCTCCCCCACCCGCGAGCTGTTCTTCGACAGCGTGCGCATCCCCGGCGACCGCATCGTCGGCGCCCCGGGCGAGGGCCTCAAGATCGCCCTGCGCACCCTGGACCACACCCGCGTCACCATCGGCGCGCAGGCCGTCGGCATCGCCCAGGGCGCCCTGGACCACGCCGTGGCCTACGTCAAGGAGCGCAAGCAGTTCGGCAAGGCGATCGCGGACTTCCAGGGCATCCAGTTCATGCTCGCCGACATGGCGATGAAGCTGGAGACCGCCCGGCAGATGGTCTACGTGGCCGCCGCCAAGTCCGAGCGCGGCGACGACGACCTGGCCTTCTACGGCGCCGCCGCCAAGTGCTACGCCTCCGACGCCGCCATGGAGATCACCACCGACGCGGTGCAGCTGCTCGGCGGCGCGGGCTACGTCAAGGACTTCCCGCTGGAGCGCATGATGCGCGACGCCAAGATCACCCAGATCTACGAGGGCACCAACCAGATCCAGCGCATGGTGATGGCCCGCCAGCTCCTCAAGAAGTAGGCCGCCGACGTCGGTTTCCGCCGTCACGGCCCGGCCGTGAGGTGACAGCGGCAGACCCCCGGTAACCACGTTCCCGGGGGTCTGCTCCGTCTGTGTCCTGTGCGATCGCCCGCACCGGAACCGGTCGTCGGCCACGCGTCGCCGGGGGCTCGCCGTTCCACCCGCGCCCCGCCCGGGCCCCGCCCGGGCCCGGACGCCCGCGGAGGGCCCTACGGCGGCCCGGCGGGGGTCAGAGGACGGACTCCCGCATGAAGCGGGCCAGCGGGATGGGGTCGCGGTTCAGGGCCGCGCGCACCCCCTCGGTGACCTCGGCGGCCCGGCCCGAGACGGCGGCGGCGAAGCGCTCGTTGAGCGTGTCGATGTACCTCTCGCCCCAGCCCCGGTTGGTGGCGCGGAAGTAGAAGCCCGCCTCGTCCACGGTCTTGAACCGCCACACGGGGCTCTCGGTGCCCTTCGTCCGCTTGACCACCTCGCGGAAGGTGAGGGCCTGCGGGCCCGTCAGCGTGTACTCCCGGCCCCCGTGGCCGCCCAGCAGGGCGGCGACGGCGGTGTCCGCGACGTCGCGGGCGTCCACGAAGCTGACCTCGGTCCGGCGCTTGACGGGGAGTTCGAGGCGGCCGTTGCGTGACCGCGCCAGGCTCGCGAACGTGCCCTCCGTGAAGTCCTGGAACAGCCAGTTGGGCCGCAGGACCGTCCACGTGTGGAACAGGTCCTTGGCCCGCAGCTCGGCGGCGCGCTGGTCCGAGTCGGAGGGCGCGTGCTCGGTGCCCATGGCGGACATGACCACCGCCCTCCCGACCCCGGCGTCGGCCGCCTTCTCCAGGAACCCGGCGACCCGGTTCCCCAGGGCGCTGCCGACCGGCGTCACCACGAAGATGCTGCTCACGCCCTTGAGGACGTCGTCCCAGTTGGAGGTGTCGGTCCAGTCCAGGCGCGTCTGAGAGGAACGGGACGCCCCCGTCGCGGGCAGCCCGCGCCGCGTCAGCTCGGTGAGGACGCGACGGCCCACCATTCCGGTGGCTCCGGTGACCAGTGTGCTCATTGGAACCACCGTACCGACGGCGCGCGGCCGACCGGACACGAACCGCCAACAGGACCGCGATCTCGGGCGCGGACACGGGCCGGCCGGGGCCTGCGGGCGGGCCCGGCCGCCCCCGCCCGGGGTGCGGCTCCGGTCCGTGGGCGCCCGCGCGCCGGGTCCGCCCCGACCGGCCGGCCGCGGCCCCGCCACCTGCCCCGACGACCAAAGTATGGACCTGGCCGCCATCGGTAGGGCGTGCCGCCGGGCGCCTGCCCGGGGCCGGGCTCCGAACGTAGACTTCACAGCGATGAACGCTTCCACGGTGACCGGTGCGCAGCGGTGCAGTGCGCGTGACTGGATCGTGGACCTGTCCATGTTCCTGCTCGCCCTCGCCTACGCGGTGACGACCTCCCTCGAACTGCCCGGGGCCTCTCCCCCCGGCGTCGAGTTCGGCCCGGAGCTGGTGCCCCCGGGGCCGCCGTCCACCTGGTTCGAGGGCGCGGGGCGCCTGGCCGCCTTCCTGGCCTGCCTGTCCCTCTGGTGGCGCCGCCGCTGGCCGGTCCAGCTCGCCGTCGCACTGGTGCTGGTCTCCGTGGTCTTCCCCCTGGCCATGGGCGCGATGCTCATCGCCCTGTTCTCCCTGGCCGTGCACCGGTCGCCGCGCACGAGCCTGGCCGTGTTCGGGGTGGGCGCGGCCACCGCCTACCTGCACGCGGTCCTGTGGCCGGACCCGCACCTGCCGATGCTGGTCACCGTGCTGCTGAGCGTGGCCATCCAGGGCGCCGTCATCGGCTGGGGGCTGACCGTCCACCACCGGCGCGAGCTCGTGGAGTCGCTGCGCGACCGGGCCGTGCACGCGGAGACCGAGGCCCAGCTGCGGGCCGAGCACGCCCAGCACCAGGTCAGGGAGGCGATGGCCCGGGAGATCCACGACGTGCTCGGGCACCGGCTGTCGCTGCTCAGCGTGCACGCAGGAGCCCTGGAGTACCGGCCCGACGCCCCGTCCGAGGAGGTCGCGCGCTCGGCGAAGGTGATCCGGGAGAGCGCCCACCAGGCCCTCCAGGACCTGCGGGAGGTGATCGGCGTCCTGCGCGCGCCCGTCGGGGAGCTCCCCCAGCCGACCATGGCCGACCTCCAGCAGCTCGTGGAGGAGGCCGACGAGGTCGGCGCCCGCGTGGAGTTCGCGGAGGAGTACACCGGGACGGTCCCGGAGCGGACCGGCCGCACCGCCTACAGGATCGTGCAGGAGGGCCTGACGAACGTGCGCAAGCACTCCCCCGGCGCCGACACCCGGGTACGGGTGAGGGGCGCCCCCGGCGAGGGCCTCGTGGTGGAGGTGCTCAACGGCCCCTCCCCCGAACCGCCTCCCCCGACCGCCGGCGGGGGTTCGGGCCAGGGCCTGGTCGGCCTGGCGGAGCGGGTCTCCCTCGCGTCGGGGCGCCTGGAGCACGGGCCGGCCGCCGGTGGTGGCTGGCGCCTGTCCGCCTGGCTACCGTGGCCCGTATGAGTCGAACAGAGCGGGGAGCCAGGGAGATCGGGGTGGTGATCGTCGACGACGACGCGCTGGTCCGGGTCGGCCTGGTGATGATGATGGGCGGCGCGCCCGACATCCGGGTGCTGGCCGAGGCCGAGGACGGCGGGTCGGTCCTCGGCCTGGTCGAGCGTTACTCCCCCGACGTGGTCCTGATGGACATCCGCATGCCGACGGTGGACGGCCTGACGGCGACGGAGCGGCTGCGCTCCCTGGAGGACCCGCCCGAGGTGCTGGTGCTGACCACGTTCGACGCCGACGAGCACGTGCTGCGCGCGCTGCGGGCGGGCGCGGCCGGGTTCCTGCTCAAGGACACCCCTCCGGCGGAGATCGTGGAGTCGGTGCGGCAGGTCTCGCGGGGCATGTCGGTGCTCTCCCCCGCCGTGACGCGCCGCCTGGTCGACCGGGTGGGCGCGGGCGACCACGGGGCACGGGCGGGCCGGGCGCGCGAACGGCTGGCGGCGCTGAACGGCCGTGAGCTGGAGGTGGCGGTGGCGGTCGGCGAGGGCCGGTCCAACGCCGACATCGCCTCGCGCCTCTTCCTCAGCGTGCCGACGGTCAAGACGCACGTGTCGAGCATCCTGACCAAGCTGGGGCTGAACAACCGGGTGCAGGTCGCGCTCCTGGTCCACGACGCGCAGCTCCTCGACGGCGGCGGCTGAGACCCCGCCGCGGCGGTCCGCGCCCCGCCTCCCCGGGGCGCGGGTTACGCCGTCCCCCCGTCGGGCAGGGCCGTAACGAGGGCTCCTCGGAAGGACTGCTCCGCGGGAAGGGAGGATCGGATGGACGACAGCGACTACTACCCCGGCGTGCTCGACGCCGTCATGGAACAGGTCCGGAGCCACATCGGCGAGGGGCGGGTCGCCGACTACATCCCCGAGCTGGCCGACGTGGACCCGGACGAGTTCGGGTTCTCGATCGCCACCGTGGACGGCGGCATGTACAGCACCGGCGACCAGGCGCGCACCCGCTTCTCCATGCAGAGCATCACCAAGGTGTTCACCCTGGCCCTGGTGATGCGGGGCCACGCGGGGTCCGACGTGTGGAAGCGGGTGCACCGGGAGCCGTCGGGCAACGCCTTCAACTCCCTCCACCAGCTGGAGTTCGAGAACGGCGTTCCGCGCAACCCCATGATCAACCCGGGGGCGCTCATCGTCACCGACCAGCTCCTGTCCGACACCGGGGACGCGGTCGGGGAGCTGCGGAAGCTGCTGTGCGAGGAGACCGGCGACCCCGACCTGCACACGGACAACCTGGTCGCGGAGTCCGAGTCCAGGAGCGGCGACCGCAACCGCGCGCTGGCCTACCTCATGGCGAGCTTCGGCAACATCCGGAACCCGGTGCCGGAGGTGCTGGACCACTACTTCCGGCAGTGCTCCATCACCGTCAGCTGCGAGGAGCTGGCCAGGGCCGGCCTGTTCCTGGCCCGGCGCGGCAGGCGGGCGGACGGCTCGGAGCTGCTCAGCGTCTCGGACACCCGCCGGATCCTGGCGGTGATGCTGACCTGCGGCACGTACGACGCCGCGGGGGAGTTCGCGTACCGCGTCGGGATCCCCTGCAAGAGCGGGGTGGGGGGCGGCATCCTCGCGGTCGTCCCGGGGCGGTGCACGGTGGCGGCCTGGGGCCCCGGGCTGGACGCCAAGGGCAACTCGGTGACGGCTGCCCTCGCGCTGGAGGCCTTCACCGACGTCACCGGCTGCTCGGTGTTCTGAGCGGCGCGCGGAGCCGGGACGCGTGGGCCGGGGCCGGGACGCACGGGGCCGCCCGGTCCGGGGAGCCCGGAGGCGATGAGTTCCGCCGCGCCGCCGGGTCCCAGTCCGTGTACACCCGACCACCCTCGTCCGAGGAGGACGCCATGACCGCCACCTACACCTTCGACGTCTTCTCCAGCCTCGACGGCTTCGGCTCCTACGGCGGGGACGGCGACTGGGGAGGCTACTGGGGCAAGCAGGGCCCGGAGCTCCTCGGCCACCGCCTCGCCCTGTACGACGCGGAGCAGCGGATGGTCCTCGGAGCGACCACCTACCGGGAATTCGCCCGGATGCTGGGGCCGGACCCCGACGCGGGCGACCCCTGGGTCGCCCGGATGAGGGACCTGCCCCTGACGGTGGTCTCGACCACCCTGGAGGAACCCCTCGACTGGCCGGGCGACGCGACCGTCGCCCGCGGCGGCGCCGTCGACGCCGTCGCCCGGCTCAAGGAGGAGTCCGCGGTCCCGCTGCGCTCACACGGCAGCCTGTCGATGAACCGCTCCCTGATGGCCGCCGGCCTGGTCGACCTCGTCCAGGTGACGATCTTCCCCGTGATCACCGGCCGCACCGGAACGGCACCGCTCTTCCGGGGCGCGGCCGACTTCGACCTCGACCTGGTCGACCACCGGACGCTGGACGGCCGCGTCCAGGAACTCGTCTACCGGCCCGCCCTGCACGCCTGAGGCCTACCAGGTGCCGACCTCCAAGAACACTCCCACGGCCCTGTGCCGAGACGGCTTGACCGAAGCCGCTCGACATCCCTGGGAGCGCCCCGGCCGGGTCAGGCGTCCGGGTCGAAGGTCTGCGCCATGTGGTCCAGCATCTCCCGGTTGAGGTCGGGGTGCTCGTTGCTGGCCACGAGGAACAGGGCGTAGCCCCTGTCCTCGGTGTGGAAGCCCCGGTTGATGCCGTGCATCCGGCCGCCCCTGCCGTCGTAGGTGAACTCCCAGTCGGCCGCGCTGACGTAGTCGTCGGCCCAGTCGGCGTCGACGTCCTCGATGCCGACGAGTTCGTAGCCGGGGAAGTTGCCGCGCACGCCGGGCTCGGCGGCGCGCCAGTCGTCACCGGCGTCGGGGTTGGGGCTGTCCGTGTACTCCACGAGCAGGTAACCGCCGTCGGGGTTGCGGAAGTAGACCTGGACCCCCGACCGGTCGATCTCCCAGTCCTCGGGGACGTCCACGGCGAAACCGTTCTCGTCCTCGTGGCGGACGAGGTGGTCCCACCTGTCGTCCTCCTCGTCCTGCTCCTCCTCCGGGTCCGCGTCCTCGGCCCCGGAGGAGGCCTCCGGCTCGGAACCGGGTTCCGCCGAGGGCTCGGCCTCCTCCGACGCTCCGTCCCCGCCCTCCGCGGACGGTTCGACGGCGGCCTGCTCGGAGTCGCCGACGAGTCCGGCGCCGGTGTCGCCGGACCGGTTGACGGCCACCAGGACGCCGGTGGTCGGGCCCCCGACCAGCAGGACGAGCACGAGGGCGAGGAGCAGGAGGGGCCCCCGCCGCCGACCGGGGCCGCCGCCGGAGGGGCGGGGGGCGGGCGGCACGGGGACGGGCGCGGCGGACTCGGCGCGCGCCTCGGCCGCGGCCGGCCCCTCCGCGGGCCCCGTCGCGGCCGGGGCCGGCGCCACCGCCGTGGCGGGGGTGTCGGAGGCGTCGCGGATCTCGCGGAGCCACGTGCGGACCTCGCTCACGGACGGCCGGTCCTCCGGCCGCTTCTCGCACAGCGACTCCAGGACCGGGCGCAGCGGGCCCGCGTTGACCGGCTCGGGCAGGTCCTGGGTGACGATGGCGGTCAGCGTCGCCATGGGGGTCGGCCGGTCGAACGGGAGCGTGCCCTCGGAGGCCTGGTAGAGGGTGATGCCCAGGGCCCACATGTCCGAGGCCGGGGTGGCGGAGTGCCCGTGCGCGATCTCCGGCGCCAGGTAGCTCGGCGACCCGATCAGCAGGCCGGTGCTGGTGAGGTGGGTGGAGCCGTCCAGGTGGGCGATGCCGAAGTCGGTCAGGACCGCGCGGTCGTTCCCGGCGATGAGCACGTTGCCCGGCTTGATGTCGCGGTGCACGATGCCCCGCGCGTGCGCCTCGGCCAGCCCGGCCGCCATCTGCTCGCCGATGTCGGCGACCCTCTTCGCCGACAGGGCCCCGTCGGAGCGGATGAGGTCGCCCAGGGAGGGGCCCAGGACGAGTTCCATCACGATCCACGGGCGGCCGTCCTCCTCCGCCACGTCGAACACGGTGATGATCGAGGGGTGGCTGAGCTGCGCCGCGCTGCGCGCCTCTCGAAGCATCCGGGTGCGCAGCACGTCGACCTCGTGCGCGGGGAGGTTGGGGGGCGTGGTCAGTTCCTTGACCGCGACGGGGCGGTCGAGGAGGGTGTCGGTGCCCCGCCAGACGCGCCCCATGCCGCCGGCTCCGATGACCTCGTCCAGGCGGTACCGGTTGGCCAGGACACGGCCGGGGTCGGCTTCCGAGCTGTTCGTCAAGGCGCGATTCCTCTGTGGGGGAAGGCGGTGTGTGAGGGTTCCGGGACGCGGAGGGGAAGGTCGGGGGTCGCCACGATTCTAGGAGCCCGGGGCGACTCCTGCCGCTCTTCCCCGGGGCGGCATGTCGGTGGCCCCTGTCGGCCAAGCGCCCGTGGGACCTCCCTGAAATGCGACGATCCCGCCGGAAACACCTGAGGGCGTCCATCCGGCGGGACCGAATCACCGGGAGTGTCACACCCGGAAACCGTTCAGCGGAGGCGCACCGGGAGGGGCGCGACCCCGGAGACGATGGTCGAGGGCGGCGGGGCCGGCCCGTCGGCGCCCTCACCGGCGTCGAACGCCCTCCGGTGCCTCTTGTCCTTCCGGATCCGCGTGTCGGCCAGGGCCTCGGCGACCCCGGCGTGCGTGGTCACGACCCACGCAGCAACCTCTCCAGGAAGCCCGACAGGGACGACAGGGCCGATCTCCCGGAGGTGGGCCGCTTGTGCGCGGAGGTTTCCGGGGGCGAGTGCGACGGGCTCCAGGGGGTTCCTTCCACGGGCGCGGGGGCCGGGGGCTGCTGCGGGGTGAAGAGGACGGGGAGTTCGACGGGGGTCCACGCCAGCCCGGTCAGGCGCCAGCGCAGGTCCTCGGCCGGGACAGCCGCGCGGAGCCCGGGGAGCCGGGTGAGGAGCGTGCGCGTGGCGATGATCGCGATGCTCGTGGCCTCGTCGCGGGCGGGGCAGCGGTGCGGGCCTGCTCCCCAGGCGAGGTGGGCCCTGTTGGGGGTCTCCTCCATCCGCTCGGCGTTCTCCCGCAGGAAGAAGTGGTTCGCCGCGGCGAAGCCCAGGAGGATCGGCGTCCCCGCCTCGATGACCCGCCCCCCGCCGACGGGGATGTCGACGCGGGGGTAGACGGCCGGGTAGTTGGTGATCGGGGGGTCCGCCCACAGGACGCGGTCGACGAGGTCGCCGAGGGCGGCGTCCGAGAGGGAGACGGCGTCGTCCCCGCGGACCGCGGGGTCGGCCAGGACCGCGCGGACCGCCGCGCCGATGAGGTTGGCGGTCGGCTCGTTGGCCGCGGCGACGACGAGGAGGAGCTGCATGACCACCTCCTCGTCGCTGAGCCCGGCCCGGTGCCGGATCAGCCTGGAGGTGAGGTCGTCGCCGGGAGCGCGGTGCTTGTCGGACACCGCCTCGGACAGTACGCGTTCGGCCTCGGCGTTGGACTCCTCGGTGTCCACGCCCGTCCACAGGTCGCGCATGGCGGTGGCGAAGCGCAGGCCCTGGTCCCCGTCGAACCCGACGAGGTCGTTCATGACGAGGAGGGGCAGCACGCGGGCGTACTCGTTGAGCACGTCCGCGCGACCCCGCCCGCAGAACCCGTCGATGAGCCGGTCGGCGTACCTGCCGGTGATCCGGCCGAGGTGCTCCGCGCCGACGGCACCGAGGCTGTCGGTGATCGCCCCGCGGTAGCGCTGGTGCTCCGTCCCGTCCACGAACAGGGCGTTGGACCGCGGGGCCATCATGGGCAGGAGCGGGGAGGCCGGGTGGACCCTGCCCTCGGTGAAGTCCCGCCACAGCCGGGGGTCGTGGGTGAAGGCGGTGGTGTCCCGCGACCAGGAGATGAGGGTCGAGTAGTCCGTCACGAGCCACCCGCGCACACCCGGTTCGAGTTCGACCGGGACCACGGGGCCGTGCTCGGCCCGCATGTCGGCGTAGACGGCGTAGGGGTCGGGGTGCGGTTCGCTCCGGTACAGCGCGGCGTGGGGGCAACCAGAAGACACGGGTACCTCGGGGGGTGTCGGTCGGCTACGGGCCGGGGTTCGTCCTGCGCCTCCTCGGGGCCGTCGGGCACGGCGGGACCGCCGCGGCCGCGCGTGGGGACCCGCGGCCGGTGCCACTGGGCGCACACCCTAGCGGCCCGTCCCGGGAGGCGCGAGAGCCGGATTCCCCGTGCGACAGCGGACATCGGCGGTCATCTGCCGTTATAGGGATGTCCTTCCCTCCGCCCCTTCCCCCTGTCTTCGCGTGCACGCGGGGCCAGGGGGAAGGGTCGGGCCGCCCCGGCGCACACGGCGGCGCCCCGCCCGGAGCCGGTGCTCCGGACGGGGCGTCCCGGCCGTCCCTCCTCAGGTCCGGTCGGCGGCGGTCCCCATGTGGTCCGACAGGGGCCGGAACCTGCGCAGCCGCTGGCTGTTGGTCACCACGAACACGCTGGACACGGCCATCGCCGCTCCCGCGAGCATCGGGTTGAGCAGCCCGGCCGCGGCCAGCGGCAGCGCCGCCGCGTTGTAGGCGAAGGCCCAGAACAGGTTGCCCTTGATGGTGGCGAGCGTGCGGCGCGAGAGCCGGACCGCGTCCGCCGCCGCCCGCAGGTCGCCGCGCACCAGGGTCAGGTCGCTGGCCTCGATGGCCACGTCCGTGCCGGTGCCCATGGACAGCCCCAGGTCGGCCTGGGCGAGCGCGGCGGCGTCGTTGACCCCGTCGCCGACCATGGCCACGGTGCGTCCCTCGGCCTGGAGGCGCTTGACCACGTCGACCTTGTCCTTCGGCATCACCTCGGAGAAGACCTCCTCGATGCCGACCTCCGCGGCCACGGAGCGGGCCACCGCCTCGTGGTCCCCGGTCAGCAGGATCGGCGTGAGCCCGAGCTCGCGGAACTGGCGGACCGCCTCGGCGCTGGTGGGCTTGACGGTGTCGGCCACCACGAGCACGCCGCGGGCGCGGCCGTCCCAGCCGACGGCGACGGCCGTGCGCCCCTCCCCCCCTGCCTTCTCCAGCGCCGGGGACAGCTCCGCGGGCAGCTCCTGGGACCACTCCTCCAGGAGCGCGGGGCGTCCGACGAGGACGGCGCGGCCGTCCACGACCCCCTGCACGCCCAGTCCCTCGATGTTGGCGAAGTCCTCGGGGGCGGACAGCGGGCCCACCCGGGAGGCCGCGCCGGCGGCGACGGCCCTCGCGACGGGGTGCTCCGAGGCGTTCTCCAGGGCCCCGGCCAGGCGCAGGACCTCCTCCTCGTCCTCGCCGTCCGCGACGGCCACGCCGGTCAGCGCCATCCGCCCGGTGGTGACGGTGCCGGTCTTGTCCAGGACGACGGTGTCCACGCGGCGGGTGTTCTCCAGGACCTCCGGGCCCTTGATGAGGATCCCGAGCTGGGCGCCGCGGCCGGTGCCCACCATCAGGGCCATGGGCGTGGCCAGGCCCAGGGCGCAGGGGCAGGCGATGATCAGGACCGCGACGGCCGCGGTGAAGGCGGCGCTCGCGGGTTCGCCCGTGCCGAGCCAGAAGCCGAGCGCGGCGACCGCGATCATGATGGCGACGGGGACGAACACCCCCGAGACCCGGTCGGCGAGGCGCTGGACGGCCGCCTTGCCGTTCTGGGCGTCCTCCACCAGCCGCGCCATCTGGGCGAGCTGGGTGTCGGAGCCGACCCGGGAGGCCCGCACGACGAGGCGGCCCCCGGCGTTGACGGTCGCGCCGACGACGGTGCTGCCCGGGGAGACCTCCACGGGTACGGACTCGCCGGTGAGCATGCTCATGTCGACGGCGGATGTGCCCTCCTCGACCGTGCCGTCGGTGGCGATCTTCTCCCCCGGGCGGACCAGGAACCGGTCGCCGGCCGAGAGCTCCGCCACGGGCACCAGCTCCTCGCGGGCGGAGGGCCCCCCGCCCCGCAGGACGGTGACCTCCTTGGCCCCGAGTTCGAGGAGGGAGCGCAGGGCGGCCCCGGCGCGCCGCTTGGAGCGCGCCTCGAAGTACTTGCCGAGGAGGATGAAGGTCGTGACCCCGGCGGCGACCTCCAGGTAGATGTTGGCGGAGCCGTCGGTCCGCGCGATGGTGAGCTCGAACGGGTGGGTCATGCCCGGTGTCCCGGCGGTGCCGAGGAAGAGGGCGTACAGCGACCACAGGAACGCGGCGGAGACGCCGAGGGAGACCAGCGTGTCCATGGTGGCGGTGGCGAGCCTGAGGTTCTTCCACGCGGCCACGTGGAAGGGCAGCGCGCCCCAGACGACGACGGGCGCCGCCAGGGCGAGGGAGGCCCACTGCCAGTACGTGAACTGGAGCGCGGGGACCATCGCCATGGCGATGACGGGCACCGAGAGCACGAGGGAGACCATGGCCCGGTTCCACAGGACCGCGGTGGGGTCGGCGGGCTCCGCCGCGGAGGGTCCGGGGTCGGGCCGGGGGACGGTGGCGGTGTAACCCGCCTTCTCCACCTGTGCGACCAGGTCCTCCACGGGCGTGGGCGCCCCCTCGAAGGACACCCGGGCCTTCTCGGTGGCGAAGTTGACGGTGGCGGTGACGCCCTCCAGCCTGTTGAGCCGCTTCTCGACCCGGTTCGCGCACGCGGCGCAGGTCATGCCGCCGATGGCCAGTTCGACCGCCGCGGCCCCGGCCGGCTTCGCCGTGGTTCCCCCGCTACCCATGGTCCCTCCCCGACTCCGTACGCTCCTCGTCGTGCCCGTACGACGCGTCCTCCGTGTGGTCCCGTCCGCCCGTGGAGGACTCCTCCCCGGTCTGCGCGCTGCGCGCGTGCCCCGGGGCCTCCTGCGGCAGAACGGGGCCGGCCAGGCCGCCGACCCCGAACGCCGCGGCGAACACGGCCACGAGACCCAGGGCGTAGAGCCCGAGCTTCGCGGTCACGTTCATGTCAGTCACGCACCTCGTAACCCGCCTCGTCGATGGCGGCGCGGACCGACGCGTCGTCGACCGGGCCGTCGCTGGTGACGGTCACCTTCTTGTCGTCGAGGTCGACCTTGACGCCGGTGACCCCGCTGACCCCGCCGACCTCCTCGGTGACGGAGTTGACGCAGTGCCCGCAGGTCATGCCCTCGACCGTGTAAACAGCGGTGGTGGTGGCAGCCATTTCGCCTCCTGTGGCGTGTGTGGTGTCTCGGTCTCCGTGGCGGACCGCTCCAACAGGGCCCAATATACCCCCAGGGGGTATGCAATTGTCAAACCCCTGCCGTCACACCACCCCCGCCCGGGCGACGCGGGGCCCGCACCGCCCGCCACGGGGGCGCCCCCGCACCGGGATCCCCCTCGCCCCACTGTACCCCCGGGGGGTAATCTCACGGGGGGCTTCCCCTCCGGACACGGCCCGGGGCCCCCGCGCGTCGCGCAGGGGCCCCGGGCCCTCCATCCTGTGGGACGGAGGAAACGCGTACTCCGGGACACATGCCCGGATACCCTCCCCCCGTTCCCGGCCGGACGGGCCGGGAACGGGCGGGGGCTACTCGGTCTTCAGCTCCAACCGGGCGACCACGCGCTCGCTGAGGTGGTGGCCGCTCAGCGTGAAGCCGGCCCGCTGGAACATCTCCACGGTCCCCGTGTAGACCTCGGCGCTGGGGGCCCGGCCGCCCACCGTGTCCACCGGGTAGGCCTCCAGGACGCGCGCGCCGCCGGCGCGGGCGTACTCGACCGCCCCGTCCAGCAGGCGGCTGCCCAGGCCCCGCCGACGCCGGCGGGGCGGCAGCCAGAAGCAGACCAGCGCCCAGACCCCCGGCTCCGTGGGGTCGGCGGGGCGCAGGGAGCGCGACCGGGCCAGCCGGATGAAGTCGTCGCGCGGAGCCACGGACACCCAGCCGCACGGCCCCTCCTCGTCGTAGGCGAGGAGGCCGGGCACCTTGCCGTCCAGGGTCAGGCGGCGCAGTTCCTCCTTGTTGTCCACGCCGCGCATGGAGCGCTCACAGGATGTGCTCGCCGTGTGGTCCTTGGCCCGCCGGCGGAAGAACGTGCACCAACAGTGCCCGTACGCCCCGGTCGGTCCGAAAAGGTTCTCCAGGTCATCCCACCGCTCGGCGGTGGCGGGCTCGATTGAGACGATGGACATCGGACTCCCTCGACGAGACACACTGGCCGCCACAACTGTGATCCAGCACACTAGCGATTATTCGCCGTGACCGAAAGAACACAGATGCCCCCCATCGAACACTTTCTGGTTATTCGTGGAGAAACGCCCCCGTGTGCGTGGCCGGAGGACGGGCCCGCCCCCGTCCCGCCCCCGGCCGCCGGCTCACGCCGGCGAGCGCTCGGACTCGTCCGGCCGCAGCGCGTCCTCGGGCCCCCAGCACTCCACCCCCCGCAGGTCCGGCATCCGGTCGCGGGTGAAGACCGGGTCGATCCCCTCGCGCCGCTGTCCGACGTAGTCCTTGAGCAGGCGTGCGGCGACCGCCGTGAGCGGCACGAGCGCCAGGAGGTTGACCAGCGCCATCAGGCCCATGGTCGTGTCCGCCAGCGTCCAGATGAGGTCGATCGAGCCGAGCGCCCCCAGGAAGGTCGCCGTCAGGAAGACCAGCTTGTAGCCGAACAGGACCCTCTCGTTCGTGGTCAGGTACTCCAGGTTGGACTCGCCGTAGTAGTAGTTGCCGAGCACCGAGGTGAACGCGACCAGGAAGATGATCAGCGTCATCAGGTGCAGCGCCCACGGACCGAGCGCCGCCTGGAGGGCGAACTGGGTCAGGTCGCCCTCCAACTGCCCGTCACCGGTGCCCGGGTTGCCGAGCAGGATGATGAACGCCGTGACCGAGCAGACGACGAGGGTGTCCAGGTAGACCCCGAGCGTCTGGACCAGCCCCTGCTTGACCGGGTGGGAGACCGCGGCGCTGGCCGCCGCGACGGGGGCCGATCCCAGGCCCGCCTCGTTGGAGAACATGCCCCGGCGCACGCCCTGGATGATCACGACGCCCAGGCCCGCCGCGGCGAACTCCCGCACCCCGAAGGCGTGCTGGAAGATGAGGGCGACCATGCCCGGGACGGCCTCCCAGTTGAGCGCCATGACGACGAGGCCGAGCAGCACGTACAGCGCGGCGAAGAACGGGATGAGCGCCTGGGCGGTGTTGGCGATCCTCCGGACCCCGCCGAAGATCACCAGCGCGGTGAGGACGACGAGCAGCACGCCGATGAGCGCGGACATCCACAGGCCGGTGCCGCTGCCCAGGTCCTCGGCGGAGTTCGCGATGGTGTTGGTGATCGTGTTGCTCTGCACCGCGTTGAAGACCAGCGGGAACGTCACGATGAGCGTGAGGGCGAAGAGGACGCCCGCCCACTTCTGACCCAGCCCCCGCTCGATGTAGTAGGCGGGCCCGCCCCGGTACCCCGCCGGGTCGCGGACCTTGTAGAGCTGGGCGACCGTGGACTCCACGAAACTCGCGGCGCACACCACGACCGCCATCGCCCACATCCAGAAGACGGCGCCGGGGCCGCCCAGGGAGATCGCGATGGACACCCCGATGATGTTGCCCGTGCCGATGCGGGCCGCGGCCGAGATCATGAACGCCTGGAGCGAGGAGACGGCCCTCTTGCCGTCGGGGGCGATCTCGGGCCTGCTCCGCAGGACCCGGAACATCTCCGGGAGCATGCGGATCTGGACGACCCCGGTCCTGACCGTGATGTACAGGCTGACCGCCACCAGCAGCGGGATCAGGATCCAGGACCAGAAGAACTCGTCGTTGAAGGCGGCGACGGCGTCGGTGAGGCGCGCGTCGAGGGGTTGTGCTGCGTCTGCGGATATCACGGGGGACGGGGCTCCTTCGCTCCGAAAGGGACAACCGCTCCCACCTACCCGTGAAGTGCACCGAATCACCGCCGGGGGCGCACACCGGCGCGATGGTGATGATTCCGTTACTGCACGTGCTCCGTGTCAGCCCTTGTGGACGAGGTCCGCGTAGCCCCGGTTCTTCCCGATGTAGGCCCGCGCGAAGGGGCAGATCGGCACGACCTTCAGACCGCGCTCGCGGATGTCGTCCAGGGACTCCCTCATGAGCGCGCTGGCCACGCCCCTGCCCTCGAAGGCCGGGTCGACCTCCACGTGGGGCAGGGCGTACACGCCCTCGTCGATCAGGTGGTAGGCGGAGAAGCCCACCACCTCCCCGTCCGCGCTGACCTCGTAGCGCGAGCGCTCCGGCACGTCGACGACCGTCAGGTCCATGACACTCCCCCGCCTCCTGCGTCCGCGCACGCCGTGTGCGCGTGATGGGTGGGCCCTGGGGCCACGTTCCCACACCTACCCACCACGCACACCCCGGGCCCCGTCCCCGACCCCCGGGCGCGGGACGCGGGGCGCCGGGCGCCGGGGGTTCTGGGAGAACGTGGACCCGGCCTCCCGCACCCCCTGCGGGGGCGCGGGACGCGGGGCGGGACTCAGCGGCCGGCGAGGTACGGGTCGGTGATCCCCCGCGGGCAGGCCAGCGCGTCCAGGTCCCAGCCGGCGAGCCCGGCGCCCGCCCGGTAGGCGCTCTCCAGGAACTCCAGGACGGTGGCGCGCGGGTCCGGCGACTTGCGCGCGTCGGCGTAGCGCAGCAGCGCCAGGTGCCCCTGGCCGCTGCTCACCCACTCCGCGGAGGGGGGGTCGAGCCTCCGGTCCGTGAGCCCGTCCGGCTCGGGCGCCGTGTAGGAGTAGAAGCAGGGCTCCGGGATCTTGTCGTCGCCGAACCAGAAGCCGAAGCTCACCACCTCCCGCGAGTACGCCTCGCGCACCAGCTGCCCTGCCTCCCGGGGCTGGGGGACGGGGTGCGGGGAGAAGCGCGTGACGGCGATGTCGAACGTGTGCCAGAAGTGGTGCACCGGGCTGGTCTTGCCCGAGAAGCCGGCGGCGAACTCCTCCAGGACCAGGGCGACCTGGCTCAGCACCTGCCAGTAGCGGGTGGCGTGCTCGGGCACGTAGGCGGCGTGCTCGCGGTCCTCCGTGAACGGCCGCCCGGTGTCGGGCAGGTCGAACGGGGTCGCGTGCGGGATGCTGCCGTCCACGCCGAGGCTGTCCAGCGCCGACTGGAGCCCGAGGTAGAACGACGCCACGCTGTGCCCCTGGAGCGGGAAGGACGCGGTCCGCCCGTCCAGGTTCGCCGCGACCAGCCGGTGCCCGACGAAGTCGAAGTCGACGGTGAAGACGGGGTTGCCGTCCACGAGACCCATGGGGCGGGTGGTGATGCCGCGCCCCGTGACGTGGAAGGGGACGTTCCACCAGTGGTTGCGGCGCGGGCTGTGCTGCAGTCGGACCTTGCCGACGACCTGCTCGAAGCGGTGCAGGGTCTGCTTGGTGTCGTACCACGAGTCGAGCGGGATGGCTGGGAACAGCTCCACGGACTCTCTCCTTCTCTCCTTGGTGGGTGGCGTACACGGCCGGACCTGCGGACCGGGACCGGTCCCCGGCCGTGCGGGGCTCACCAGCCCCGGCGTGTGGACCGCTCGGACCGGCCGGCGCCGGCCGTGTGCCGGTCCCGCGTGCGGTAGACGACGTAGGGGCGGAACAGGTAGCCGACCGGCGCGCTGAACGCGTGCACCAGCCGCGTGAACGGCAGCAGCGCGAACAGTGCCAGGCCCGTCAGCGCGTGCAGCTTGTACGGGGCCTCGGCGGCGGCCATCGCCGCGACGTCCGGCTGCAGGATCCAGATCGAGCGGAACCACGGGGAGACCGTCCGCCGGTAGTCCTGGGTGTGCCCGCCCGCCAGCTCGACCCCGGCGAAGTACGCGGTCATGCCCAGCCCGGTGAGGATCGCCAGGACCAGCACGAGGTACATGAGCTTGTCGTTGCGGGTGGTGGCGCTGAAGACCGGGCCCGTGGTGCGCCGCCGCCAGATCAGCAGGGCGATCCCGCCGAGCGTGCACACCCCCGCGACCAGGCCCAGGCCCAGCGCGGTGACGTGGTAGAGGGCGTCGGACACACCGAGCGCCCGGGTCCACCCCTCGGGCACCAGGAGCCCCACCACGTGGCCGAGGACGACGAAGAGCAGGCCTGCGTGGAACAGCGGGCTGCCGATGCGCAGCAGCCGCGACTCGTACAGCTCGGACGAGCGGGTGGTCCAGCCGAACCGGTCGTACCGGTACCGCCAGACCAGCCCGCCCACCGCGGTCACGAGCACCGTGTAGGGCAGGATGCCCCACAGGACCAGGTCGAGCGGCCCGGTACCGTTCACGCCTGTCCCCCGTCGCCGCAGCCGCAGGCGGGCCCCGACGCCCGCGGCGCGGGCACGCCCGGCGCCGGCGGCACGCCGCCCGCCGGCCCCCCGGCGCCCCGGACGGAGACGTCGGTCACCGGCAGCGGGACCCGGACACCGTACGGCTCCAGGCCCACGTCCTCCGCCGGAGGCCCCTCGGCGGCGAGCCGCCGCACCGCCTCCCGGTCGTCCCGCCGCTGCGGCGGCAGGGTCATGCGGACGGCGTCGACGACCCGCGCGTACGGGGTCCCGTGGGCGCGCAGCGCCTCCCACAGCAGGTCCAGGCCCGGACGGAAGCGCAACAGCAGCGCCCCGCCCCTGGCGGCGTCCCCCCTGGCCGCGAACTCCAGGACGACCGCCAGGTGGTCGGGCAGCTCCCCCGCGTTCACCGACCACCCCGACTCGGCGTAGACCCGCTTGATCTCGGCGAGCGCGTGCCCGCGCCGCCGGGTGTCGCCGTCGGTGTAGTAGGTCATGTGGAGGGCCCGGCGCCGGCGCAGGTCGAACACGTCGACGTAGTGCCGGCACAGTTCCAGCTCGGGCGTGCTGGCGGCGTGTTCGCAGAACTCCTGGAGCTCGGTGCGCACGGCGCCCCTGGGCAGCTCCGCGACCGCGCGCGCGACCAGCGGCAGGCGCTCGAAGAAGGCCTGGTCCGGATAGGCCAGGAGGACGGACGCGGCCTGGTGGGTGACCGCGATCCGGTGGGAGCGCCGGGCGGACCGGCCCGCGCCGAGCCAGCCCGGTCCCCGCTGCGCCGGGACCGCGGGGGCTCCCGCCCCCTCGGCGGCCGCGGCCCGGTCCTCCCCGGTCGCGCCGCCCGTGTGCCCGTCCGCCCCGTCGGTGGTGGTGCTCATGACTGACCCCCCTCACGCGGCGCGGAGGCCCCGCCCCCGCCACCGCCGTCGGTGCCGTTGCCGTCCCCGCCCTGCCGGGGCGGGAAGAGTCCGTCGGGACGGCCGTTGCCGTCCCAGTTGAGGAGGTTGACGCGCCCCTCCGCGGGGACCCGCCCCTCCCCCTGCGCGGCCCCGCCGGTCTGGCGGTCCCGCAGGGCGTGGAAGGTCTCCACGGACGCGGCGTCCGGACGGCCGGACGCCTCGCCGAACGGGACGCCCCCCATCCCGCCCATCCCGGGCCCTCCCTCGAAGTCGAGGCCGCACCCGACCTCCTCGATGACCCCCCGGTCGGCCTCGTCCACCCCGTAGGCGGTGGGGACGACGTAGCGGTCGTCGTACTTGGCGAGGGCGAGGAGCCGGTACATGTCCTCGATCTCGGCGCCGGTCATGCCGACGGCCCCGGCGATGTCCTCGTCGCGCTCCTGCCCGAGGTTGATCCGGCGCATGTAGGAGCGCATGGCGGCGAGGCGGCGCAGGACCAGGTCGACGGGCGCGGTGTCCCCCGCCGTGAACAGCTCGGCCAGGTACTCGACCGGGATGCGCAGGGTGTCGATGGCGCCGAACAGGTTGTCGGAGTCCTCCCCGTCGTGCCCGGTGGAGGTGAGGGAGTCCACCACGGGCGACAGCGGCGGGACGTACCAGACCATCGGCATCGTCCGGTACTCCGGGTGCAGCGGCAGCGCCACCCGGAAGCGCTTGGCCAGCGCGTACACCGGTGAGCGGGCGGCGGACTCCACCCAGCGGTCGGGGATGCCGTCCCTGCGCGCGGCGGCGCGCACGGCCGGGTCCGCTGGGTCGAGGAACACGTCCAGCTGGGCGCGGTACAGCTCCTTCTCGTCCTCGACGGCCGCCGCGTCTCCCACCCGCTCCGCGTCGTAGAGGACGACGCCGAGGTAGCGGAGCCTGCCCACGCACGTCTCCGAGCAGATGGTGGGCATGCCCACCTCCACGCGCGGGTAGCAGAACGTGCACTTCTCGGCCTTGCCGGTCTTGTGGTTGAAGTAGATCTTCTTGTACGGGCAGCCGGTGACGCACATGCGCCAGCCCCGGCAGCGGTCCTGGTCGACGAGCACGATGCCGTCCTCGACCCGCTTGTACAGGGCGCCGCTCGGGCAGGACGCCACGCACGTCGGGTTGAGGCAGTGCTCGCAGATGCGCGGCAGGTAGAACATGAAGGTCTCCTCGAAGGAGAACTTCACCCTGTCGCCGAGCTTGCGCACGATCGGGTCGTGCCGGGCCAGCTCCGGCCCGCCCCCGAGGTCGTCGTCCCAGTTGGCGCTCCAGGTGACCTGCATCGGCTCGCCGGTGAGCGCGGAGCGGGGCGAGGCCACCGGGAAGTCGTCCCCCAGGGGCGCGTTGAGGAGGGTGTCGTAGTCGTACGTCCACGGCTCGTAGTAGTCCTGGATCGACGGCATCACGGGGTTCGCGAAGATCGTCGCGAGCCGCTTGATGCGCCCCCCGGCGCGCGGCACCAGGCGGCCCCCGGCCTTGCGGACCCAGCCGCCCCTCCACCTGTCCTGGTCCTGGTAGGTGCGCGGGTAGCCCTGGCCGGGGCGGGTCTCGACGTTGTTGAACCAGGCGTACTCGACGCCGCTGCGGTTGGTCCACGCCTGCTTGCACGTGACCGAGCAGGTGTGGCAGCCGATGCACTTGTCGAGGTTCATGACCATGGCGACCTGGGCCATGACCCGGCCGACGGCCCGTTCCCCCCGGGCGCCGTCGGCCGCCGTCCCCTGCCCGCGGTTCGTGTCCTTCCGGCGTGCCATCAGTACCGCACCTCCGTGGTCCGCTTGCGCACGACGGTGATCTCGTCGCGCTGGTTTCCGGTGGGGCCGAGGTAGTTGAACGCGTAGGACAGCTGGGCGTAGCCGCCGATGAGGTGCGTCGGCTTGACCAGCAGGCGGGTGAGCGAGTTGTGGATGCCGCCGCGCCTCCCCGTCGTCTCCGTCTTCGGGACGTCGATGGTGCGCTCCTGGGCGTGGTGCATGTACACGGTGCCGACGGGCATCCGGTGCGACACCACCAGGCGGGCGGCGACCACGCCGTTGCGGTTGACCGCCTCCACCCAGTCGTTGTCGGCGGCCTCGATGACCGCCGCGTCCTCCACGCTCATCCAGATGGTCGGGCCGCCCCGCGACAGGGTCTGCATGAGCAGGTTGTCCTGGTACTCGGAGTGGATGGACCACTTCGAGTGCGGGGTCAGGTAGCGGACGGTGACCTCGCGCCGCCCGTTCGGGCCGATGCGGGGCTCGCCGAACAGGCGGCTGATGTCGAGCGGGGGGCGGTACACCGGGAGCGCCTCGCCGAACTCGTGCATCCAGTCGTGGTCCAGGTAGAAGTGCTGGCGCCCGGTCAGGGTGTGCCAGGGCTTGTCGTGCTCGACGTTGATCGTGAACGGCGAGTAGCGGCGGTCGGCCGCCTCCTTGCCCGACCACTCGGGGCTGGTGCCCACCGGGGTGGGGCCCCGGCGGGCGTCGTCGAAGACCACGCGGCGCTCGGCGGAGCGGGCGGCCAGCTCGCCCATGTCGGTGCCGGTGCGGGCCGCCAGCCGCTCGAACCCCTGGGCCGCCAGGCGGCCGTTGCTGGTGCCCGACAGGGCGAGGATCGCCTCGCATGCCTTGACGTCGGTGTCGAGGGAGGGCCGCCCGTCGGCGACGCCCCCTCGGACGGCGCCGTTGCGTTCGCGCAGCCACTCCACCTCCTTGTCGGGGGTGAAGGAGACGCCCTTGACCGGGAGCCCCGCGGACTCGGCCAGGGGCCCCAGGGCCGCCATCTTCTGCGCGACCGCCGAGTAGTCGCGGCGCACGGCCACGACGGCGGGCATGGTCCGGCCGGGGACCGGCCGCTCGCCGTCCGCCTTCCAGTCCACCGGGACCCCGTGCGGCTGGGCCAGCTCCCCGGGGGTGTCGTGCTGGTGGGGCACCGCCACCAGGTCGGTGACCTCGCCCAGGTGGTCGGCGGCCAGGGCGCTGAAGGCCCGCGCCAGCGCGTGGAAGGCGTCGAAGTCCGTGCGGGTCTCCCACGGCGGGTCGATCGCCGGGTTGAACGCGTGCACGAACGGGTGCATGTCCGTGGTGGACAGGTCGTGCTTCTCGTACCAGGTGGCGGCGGGCAGGACGATGTCGGACAGCAGCGTCGTGCTGGTCATGCGGAAGTCCATCGACAGCAGCAGGTCGAGCTTGCCCTCCGGGGCCTCCTCGCGCCAGCTGACGTCGCGCGGCCGGTCGTCCGGCCCGGCGGGTTGCGCCCGGAGGTTGGAGTGGGTGCCGAGCAGGTGCTTGAGGAAGTACTCGTTGCCCTTGGCGGAGGAGCCGAACAGGTTGGACCGCCAGACGGTGAGCGTCCTGGGCCAGTTGGCCGGGTCGTCCGGGTCCTCCGCGGCGAAGCGCAGGGTGCCGTCGGCCAGCTGGCCGGCGACGTACTCGCCGGGGTCCTGCCCGAGCTCGTCGGCCTCACGGCCCAGGTCGACCGGGTTGCGGTTGAACGTGGGGTAGGACGGCATCCAGCCCATCCGTGCCGAGGAGGCCACCAGGTCGGCGGTGTGCATGCCGCGCACGCGCCCCGGCCCCAGCGGCGAGGCCAGGGCGTCGGCGCGGTAGGTGTCGTAGCGCCACTGGTCGGTGTGGGTGTACCAGTACGCCGTCCCGGCCATGAAGCGCGGCGGCCTCGACCAGTCCGTACCGGAGGCGTAGGCCGCCCAGCCGGTGGCGGTGCGGCACTTCTCCTGGCCCACGTAGTGCGCCCAGCCGCCGCCGTTGACCCCCTGGCAGCCGGTGAGCAGGAGCAGGGACAGGAAGGCGCGGTAGGCGTTCTCCCCGTGGAACCACTGGTTCGTGCCCGCGCCGAGGATGATCATGGCCCGGCCGCCGGAGGCCTCGGCGGTGTCCGCGAACTCGCGGGCGATGCGGGCCGCCCGGTCGGCCGGCACCCCCGTGAGCGCCTCCTGCCAGGCGGGGGTGCAGCACTCGCCCGGGTCGTCGTAGCCGGTCGGCCAGACGCCGGGCAGGCCGTCGCGGTACACCCCGTACTGGGCGAGGAGCAGGTCGAAGACCGTGGTGACGAGGCGGTCTCCCACCCTGCGGACCGGGACGCCCCGGGTGGCGACCCCGGCGGCGCCGGTGGGGGTGTCGAAGCGGGGCAGGGCGATCTCGGCGGCCTCGCCGCCCACCTCGTAGAAGCTGAGGGCGGGCGTGCGGCCCTCCAGGTCGAGGTTCCACCTCCCCAGGCCCTCCTCGCCCCACCGGTCGCCGACGGTGCCGTGGGGAGCGGCCGGCGCGTCCTCCCCCTCCGCCCAGATCACCGGCTTCCAGTCGGCGTTCTCCCCTCCGCCGGGACCGAGGTCGGCGGCGGTGAGGAACTTGCCGGGCACCAGGCGGCCGTCGCGGCTGTCCAGCGAGACCACGAACGGCAGGTCGGTGTACCGGCGGACGTAGTCCTCGAACCGGGGCGTGGTCCGGTCGACGAACCTCTCCTTGAGGACGACGTGGCCCATGGCCATGGCCAGCGCCCCGTCGGTGCCCGGGTGGGGGGCCAGCCACTCGTCCGCGAACTTGGTGGCGTCGCTGTAGTCGGGGGAGACCACGACGACCTTCTGGCCCCGGTAACGGGCCTCGGCCATCCAGTGCGCGTCGGGGGTCCGGGTGACCGGGACGTTGGAGCCCCACAGCACCAGGTAGGCGGCGTCCCACCAGTCGCCGGACTCGGGGACGTCGGTCTGGTCGCCGAACACCTGCGGCGAGGCCACCGGCAGGTCGGCGTACCAGTCGTAGAACGACAGCATGGAGCCGCCGAGGAGGTTCACGAAGCGGGCGCCCACCCCGTGCGAGACCATCGACATCGCGGGGATCGGGGAGAACCCGGCCACGCGGTCCGGACCGTACCTCCTGATGGTGGACACGTGGGAGGCGGCGGCGATCTCCAGCGCCTCGTCCCACGTGACGCGCACCAGACCGCCCTTGCCGCGCGCCCGCTGGTAGCGGCGGCGCCTGACCGGGTCGGCGGTGATCTCCTCCCAGGCCGCCACGGGGTCGCCCAGGCGTCCGCGCGCCTCCCGGTACATCTCCACGAGGACGCCGCGCGCGTACGGGTAGCGGACCCGGGTCGGAGAATAGGTGTACCAGGAGAAGGCCGCGCCGCGGGGACAGCCCCGCGGCTCGTATTCGGGACGGTCCGGGCCGACGGAGGGATAATCCGTGGCCTGCGTCTCCCAGGTGATGATCCCGTCCTTCACGTACACGTCCCAGGAACACGAACCGGTGCAGTTCACGCCGTGGGTGGAACGCACGACCCTGTCGTGGCTCCAGCGGTCCCTGTAGAAGACGTCGCCCTCTCGTCCGCCGTGCCTGACCTGCGCCCGGACGCCGTCCAGCTGCTCCGCCCGGCTCAGGTGGTTACCCAACCGGAGAAGGGCCTCCCCCGCGCCTCCGCCTTTGCCGTTTTCCGCCATACGGGAGCCACCTCGTTTAACAGCGCATTGCCGAGAATTGCATTTCCACGCGGTTCCGGTGTCCTGTGCCCATGACATTCCGTTAATGAATATGCCTCCTTCGGCGCGGAAGTCACGTATCCCACACCGGAAGGGGTGACAATCACCTCCGAAAGGGACACCGCCGGCCGGATCGACAGGACGTGGGGGACCGCCATGGGAGCGGAAGTCGGGGAGCGGGACACCCGCTCGGGAACGGCGGGCGCCAACCTCGCCCTGGCCACGGCGGCGTTCGCGCTGACCTTCTGGGCCTGGAACCTCGTCGGACCGCTGTCGCGGACCTACACGCAGGAGCTGGACCTGTCGCCCTCGCAGACCTCGCTCCTCGTGGCGTTCCCGGTGCTCGTGGGCTCCCTGGGCCGCATCCCGGTCGGCTCGCTGACCGACCGCTACGGCGGGCGGCTGATGTTCACGGTCATCTGCTTCGTGAGCATCGTGCCGACCTTCCTCGTGGGCGTGTCGTCGGGGTCCTACGCGATGCTGCTGGTCTGGGGCTTCTTCCTCGGGATCGCGGGCACGTCGTTCGCCGTCGGAATCCCGTTCGTGAACGCCTGGTACAGGGCCGGGCGGCGCGGTTTCGCCACGGGCGTGTTCGGGGCGGGCATGGGCGGCACCGCCCTGTCGTCGTTCCTCACCCCCCTCCTCGTCGAGAAGACGGGGGTGCTCACCACCCACCTGCTGATGTGCGCGGCCCTGGCGGCCATGGGCGCGGTGATGTGGGTGTTCAGCCGGAACTCCCCCGCGTGGAGGCCCCGCACGGAGCCGGCCCTGCCGGGGATGCGCGAGGCGCTCAGACTCAAGGCGACGTGGCAGGCGTCCCTGCTGTACGCGGTCGCCTTCGGCGGGTTCGTGGCCTTCTCCACCTATCTGCCGACCCTGCTGACGATGGCGTACGACTACGCGCAGACCGATGCCGGGGTGCGCACCGCCGGTTTCGCGGTCGCCGCCGTGGTCGCCCGGCCGGTCGGCGGCATCCTGTCGGACCGGCTCGGCCCGGTGCGGGTGTGCCTGGCGTCGTTCCTCGGCACGTGCGTGTTCGCGGTCGTGCTGGCCCTGCACCCGCCCGCGGAGTTCCCGGCGGGTGCGGCCTTCGTGCTGATCGCGCTGTCGCTGGGCCTGGGCACGGGCGCCGTGTTCGCTCTGGTCGCGAAGCTGGTCGACCCGTCCAGGGTCGGTACCGTGACCGGGCTCGTGGGTGCGGCCGGGGGTCTGGGCGGCTACTTCCCGCCGCTGCTGATGGGGGTCGTCTACCAGGCGACGGGCGCCTACACGCTGGGCTTCGTGCTGCTGGCCGCGGTCTCGCTGGCGGTGGCCCTGTACACCTCGCGGGCCTTCCGCGGCGTGTCCGCCTGACCCCGGGCCGGGGAGCCCGGCGCGCGGCCCGCGCGGACGGCCCCGGGCCCGGGACCGGTCCGGTCCCCCGCCCCTGACGCGACGCCTCCCGGAGGGGCCGTGCCCGGAGGGCTCGCCTCAGGCGCACGGACCGGGGCCCGGAGGGGCGGCGAGCGGTCGGGGCCCGCCACGGCCGTCAGGGGGCGATGTCCCGGGCGCGGACGAGGGCGGCGGCGCGGTTGCCCACCTTCACGCGCTCCAGGGCCCTGACGCCCTCCGGCAGGGCGACCCGCCTCGTCCTCGCGGTCACCACCACGACGGCGTGCTCGGGCAGTACCCGCCCCAGGGAGGCCAGCATCGCCCGCAGCGGCGCCCCTCCCCCGGCCGATCCGCCGCCTTCGCGGCGGTCGGCCGGCGCGTGCCCGGTACCGCCCCCGTGCCCTGGGGTCCCGGGGCCCCCGTCCTCCGGGACGGCCCCCGCCCAGGAGGTCATCTCGCCGTAGGGCACGTCGGTCACCACCAGGTCCGCCCCCACCGGCTCCCGCAGGGAGAACACGTCCTCGACGACCGCCTCGTGGGGCAGGTCGCCGCCCGTGGCGGACAGCCCTGCGGCGAGGTCGCGGGCGGCCTCGGCGCGCTCGACGAACTCCGGGCGGCCGAAGTCGCGGGCGGAGCGCCGGAGCTCGTCCTCGCGCTCGGCCAGCCCCTCGGCGGAGAGCAGGCGGAGGTTGCGGGCCGCCAGGGCGACGGCGTCCGGGTCCACGTCGCCCGCGCGGACGCGCGTGAGCCGTTCGCGGTGCAGGAAGCCCAGGACCGTGACCAGGTAGCCGCTGCCGCAGCAGGGGTCCCAGAGGCGCACGCGCTCCTCCTTGGTGTGCACCATCGCCCGCTGGAACAGCTCGCTCGCCAGCCGCACCGGGAAGCCCGGGAAACCGGGTGCGGACCGCAGCACCTGCCCGCTCGCCAGAGCCGAGTGGTCGGTCCGCTCGACGGCGTACCGGTAGCTCACAGTGCCCCTGCCCTTCCGTGTCCTGCTTCGTCGGCGCCCCGGCCGCGGTCGCCCGCGGGCGGCCCCGCACCGGTCTCCCCGGCCTCCGCCGCGCTCAACCCGCGCGCGGCGGACGGAACCGCACCGCCCCCGGCGGCACGGCAGGCCCCGGGGACCGGGCACGGCGCCGTGCGCGACCCGGCGTGCGCCTCCCATGTTCTCCGAGCACGGCGGAACACGGCGGGCGGCGCGCCCCGGCCGCTCCCCGGAGGCCGGGCGCGACCCCCGGAGGACCGGATCGCCCGGGGCCCGGGAACGCCGAAGGCCCGGCGTCCTGGGACACCGGGCCTTCTCATGCGGTCCTGACGGGATTTGAACCCGCGGCCTCCACCTTGACAGGGTGGCGAGCACTCCTAACTGCTCCACAGGACCTCGTTGCTGGTACAACTCTAGCGCGGTTTCGGAGTACTTCGTACCGGCTCCCGCCTAGAGTGGCAGGCATCCGCTCCACCACCCCGACGACCCCGAGAGGACCCGGCGTGAACGAGTCACCGGCCCCCCTTCCGCCCGGACCGGACAGCACCCGGGTCGACCGCTGGCTGTGGGCCGTACGCCTGGTCAAGACCCGCGCCGACGCGGCGCAGGCCTGCCGGGGCGGGCACGTGCGCGTCAACGACCGCCCGGCCAAGCCTGCCTCCCCGGTCAAGCCCGGCGACGAGGTGCGGGTCCGCCTGCACGGGACCACGCGGATCGTGGAGGTCGGCCACGTCATCGAGAAGCGCGTCAGCGCCCCGGTCGCCGTCCGCTGCTACGCCGACAACACCCCCGAGGCCCCGCCCGAGGCGAACCTTCCGGTCATCCGCCGGGACCGGGGGGCCGGACGCCCGACCAAGCGCGACCGGCGCGTCCTGGACCGGCTCCGCACGGACTTCCCCCCGCCCGTCTGACGGACGGCCTCCCCCATGCCGTCGGCACTCCTCGCGTCGGGCCGCGAGGCCGACGCCTGCGCCCCCGGCGGGACCGCGGCGGCGGGGGCGACCGGCGGGGCCGGTTCCCCCGGCCCCGCCGCCGAGGCGGCCCGGCGACCACTCAGCGGTCCGGGGAGCGCGAGTCCTTGTGCGCGGCCAGGCGCGCGGACAGCACGAGTACCGCGCAGGCGAACACCGCCGCCGCCAGCCCCGGACCCGCAGCCAGATCGCCGCTGTTCCGGGGCCAGGAGAACAGGAACAGCAGCGGGGACGCCGCCGCGAGGACCTGGACCGTCACGAAGAGGACCCTCGACCAGGTCACGACCGCGCACACCGCGACCGCCAGGAGCACGAGGAGGACCGTGAAGGCCGCGGCGAGGAGCAGGCGCTCGTCCTCGAAGGACGCCGCCAGCACGTCCCATCCCGTGGCGGACGCGCGCACCCCGTACATGCTGGGAACGCCCTCGTCGCTGATGTCGTACGCGTACGGGACCTCCTCCCGGGCCCAGGGCAGGGACAGCGAGAGGAACAGGGCGACGGCCCCGGCCGCGGAACCCGCCGCGGCCGTCCGCGCCCTGGACTCCGCGGCGGAGGACTCCCGCGCCCTGATCTCCAGTCGGGTCACGCGCCTTCTCAGCTGTTCCGTCTCCGAGGGCTTCCCGGCGTCGTCCGGCATGGATGGTCCTCCTGGGGTGGGGTGGGGTGGGGGCGGGGGTGGTGGGGGGTGGTGCGGGAGAAGGCGGGGCGGGGCCCGGGCCGGGCCCGCTGGACCCGCGGCGGACACCGCGGCACGGGTCCGGCCGACCGGCGGACGGGAGCGTCCGGCGGCGAGGGGGCACAGCCGCGGCGCGGCGGGCGTTCCGGCTAGAGCGGGTGGCCCGCCAGGAAGTCGAGGACCTCGCGGGTGGCCTTCGGCCCGTCCTCGTGCAGGTAGCCGTGGCGCATCCCCGGCAGCACCAGCAGGCGAGCGCCGGGGATCCTCCCGGCCAGGAGGGCGGCGTTGCCGACCGGGGTCAGCTCGTCGTCCTCGCCGTGCACGACGAGGGTCGGCGCCTGGATGCCCGGCAGCAGGTCCCGGCCGTCGTAGCCGGTGCTCGCGCCGAAGTGCAGGCGCTGGGCGCGCAGGGGGCCGTGCGGAAGGATGCCGGTGACGGCCTCGGGATGGGCGGACGCCCACGCGGGCGAGTAGAACAGCTCGGCGATCGCGTCCCGCCCGGCCGCGGTGTTGGCCCGGCGCAGCGCCAGGGTGGCCGAAGCCGGGCGCTCCACCTCGTCGGCCCCGCCCGGACCGGTGGAGCCCAGGACGAGCGCGCCGACGCGGTCCGGCGCCGCGGACGCGAACACCTGGGCGACCTTCCCGCCCATGGAGAACCCGTAGACGTGCGCCCTCGGGATCTCCAGGGCGTCCAGGACGGCCAGGGCGTCCTCGGCGAACAGCTCCAAGGTGTAGGGCTCGCCCAGGGGCGCGTCGCTGCCTCCGGTGCCCCGGAAGTCCACCCGTACGACCCGGTGCCCGGCCGCCAGCCCGGCGCGGACGCCCTCCCACATCCCGTGGTCGAGGGACTGCCCGTTGAGGAGCAGGAGGGGGTCGCCCTCACCGAGGGTGTCGTACCAGATGCGGGTTCCGTCCGCCGCGGTCACATGGCTCACGGGTCCGGACACTACCCGATGACGTGCGCGGGGGCCGTGTCACGTGTCACCCGGGGGCGGGGGCCCGAGAGACGCGGGAAACGCTCCGGGTCGCGGTCGGCGCCCGCCGCTCAGGGGCGGGGGGCCTTCTCCCCGTGGACCGCCCGGTACTCGGCCGCGAGCCAGGGTCCCAGGTCCTCGATCAGCTCCTCCAGCACCTCCGGGTCGCCCGAGGGGGCACGGCCCTCCGCGACCGCCGCCCGCATCTGCCCGAGGCGGTCGGGACGGTAGCGGCCGAAGATCTCGGCGGACTCGTCGAGGTCGCTGGTCCAGCCGCCCCAGAGGGGCATGACCAGGGTGAAGCCGGTGCGGACCAGGCGGCGGCCGACGCCGCGTCCGAGCCCCGCGCGCTCGGCCGCGGTCTCCGCCCGCCCGGCACGCTCCCGCCAGCGGGGCAGCACCAGGTGCAGGTCCCCGTTGGTCTCGCGCGCCAGCAGGGACGTGGGGCGGTAGCGCGGCAGCCGGTCCGCGAGGTCCTCGCCGAGCAGGGGCGTGCACAGGCAGGCGAGGAAGAAACCGAAGTCGTGCCGTTCGAGCTCGCTGAGCGCGTCGCGGACCGACCCCAGCAGGACGCCCACCCCGTCGACCTCGCCGAAGGCGGCGTCGAGGCCGGCCTCCATCTCCCCGGCCGCCTCCCGCTGCTCCCCGGTCACGGCGTCGCGGAACACCAGTTGCAGGTCGAGGTCGGAGGTCCCGGGGACCGCGGTGCCCCGGGGGACGCTTCCGTAGAGGTAGGCGCTGTGCAGCGCGTCGCCGAACAAACCGGCGATCCGGGCGCGGGCGGCCTCCACCACGGGCGCGAAGGCCGGCCCGACCCGCGCGAGCGAGCCCTCGCGCGCGATCGCGCCGTCCGTGTCCAGTCCCCGGCCGTCGTCCATGGACGCACTGTGCCGTATCCGGGCGGACGCCGCGACCGCATTTCCCCGACGCCTCCGGCGCGCCCCGCGCACGGCCCCCTGCCGGGGCCCGGCCCGTGCCGGTCGGCGGTCCGCGCCGACGGCCGGCCCCGCTGCCGGGGCCGGCCTTCACGGCGGCGGACCGCCGGGGACGGATCCGTCAGCCCGCGTGCTCGGCCGCGGGCCGGCGCCGGCGGACCGGCTTCCGGTAGGTCAGTGTGCGCAGCAGGACCTCGGCGGGTCCGCGCCGGCCCGCCCGGTCGAGCAGGTACGCCGCGAGGACGGTCAGCAGCCAGGTGCCGAAGGCCACCAGGACCGCCGACCAGCTGGACAGGTGCACCCCCAGGCCGAGCCCCCACGCCGCCAGGAAGGGTGCGAAGACCGCCGACTGGGCGAGGTAGCCGCTCAGGGAGCGCCGGCCCAGGGCCACCAGGGCCCGGACCGGCAGGGACGGCCCGCCACCCCGGGCGGTGAGGCGGTGCGCCAGGAGGCCGAAGAGCGCGGCGTAGCCCACCCCGGTGAAGATCCCGGTGTAGAAGTGCACCGAGGCCACCGCCGGGCCGTACACCGGGTCCAGCACCCCCACGTGCTGCAGGCCCAGCACCAGCCCGGGGACCCACCCGGCGGCGATGCCCCACACGGCCACCCGGCGCAGCAGGGGCAGGTGGCGCTGCGGCTCCTCCAGGAACCGGTGCCGCGCCGCGAGCAGGCCGATCAGGAACACCGTGGGCAGGGCCAGGGAGAGCAGGCCCGAGCCGAGCCCGAAGACCCAGGTGGGCAGGCGCACCGCGGCCGAGAGCAGGTAGCCGGTCTCGGCGATGCTGGCCCTTTGCACGGCGGCCGCGTCCACCCCGGGCGCGCCCGCCGGCGCGGCCATGGCACCGAGCACCGACAGGGCGGTGAACAGGGCGCCGGCCGCGAGCAGGACGGCGGTCCAGACCTTGAGGGTGCGGTCGGTGCGGTGCAGGAACAGCGGCACCATGAGCAGGCCGATGAGGCCGTAGGTGCCGATGATGTCGCCCTGCCACAGCAGGAGGGCGTGCACGGCGCCCAGGGCGAGCATCCACAGGTGGCGTGTGCGCAGGATCCTGCGGGCGTCCTCGTCCCGGGTTCCGTGGGCTTTCTGGCGGGCGTACATCTGCCCGATGCCGTAGGCGAACAGGAACCCGAACATGGTGTGGGTGCGGGCGTCCACCACGACCAGGGACGCGACCTGCGCGATCCGGTCGGCGAGGTTGCCCTGGTCGGGGTGGAGCATGGCCAGGCCGGCGGGGGCGTCGTAGATGAACCACGGCACATGGGCCAGCGCGATCAGCAGCAGCATCATGCCGCGGGCCAGGTCCGGGGCCAGGGCCCGCTCCGAGACCGGGGTCGAGCCCGCCGAGGCCGCGGCGGGGACCGGGGGCTCCGGGGGCGGGGTGTCGGGTCGGGTGGTCGTCATGGTGCGGGTTCCTCGTCTTCCTCACGGCTGTCTGCGCCGGCGGGTCGTGTGTCCGGCCAGGTGCCCCGGGGCGGCTCGCGCTCCTCCGCGAGCCGGTCCCCGACGCGCTTCAGGACGTCGAGCTGGGCGGGGTTGCACAGGACGCGCATCATCGCGGTGACCACCTCGCCGGTCCGGGCCGCGTCCGCCGGGGGGAGCCCGGACCGGTCCAGGGCGGGGTAGTCGGCGAGCACGCCGCGGACCAGGGGGAGCATCTGCTCGGCCGCGCCGCGCCGTGCCCGTTCGTCCGCGTCCGCCGGCAGATTCATGAAGACCTCGTCGACGGGATGGGGCTCGATGTCCCTAAGCAGATCGATGTAGGCCTCCGCCGCCTCGGGGGTGTAGACCCGCGTCATCACCAGGGCCAGCGAACGGTCCTCGTGGGAGAGCCGCCCGGCGACCGGGGCCAGTTCGGCGGGCAGTTCCGGGGGCAGGCGCCGCGCCAGGATCTCCGCCAGCTCGGCGCGGATCCGCCGGAGCCGCTCCACCGCTTCCGCCAGCTCCGCGTCCAGCAGGCGGAGGGCCTCCGCCGGGGGCTCCCCGGTGCGCTCCATATCGGCGATCTGAGCCAGCGACAGGCCGAAGCCGGCCAGTCGCCGGATGCGCAGCAGGACCACCAGGTGCTCGACCCCGTAGCGCTTGTAGCCGTTGGCGGCGCGTTCTGGCTGGTCCAGCAGGCCGAGCTCGTGGTAGTGCCGCACGGCCTTCACCGTGGTTCCGGCGAGCTCGGCGAGCTGACGGGTGCTCCACGCCATGGCCGGCCCTCCCTCCTCGCTCCGGCACGGTGCCTCCCGTGCCGGTGCCTGCCATTGCAGACCATGCCGTCGGGGCACGGTCAACAGCGGTGGAGGGGGGCCGGTCCCCTGCCGGTCGGGGGGCGCGGTCCCGGAACCCTGTGACCTGTGCCTGCGCGGTCCGAGAGCCGCCGCGTGTGGTGAGCGACACGGTCCCCCGACGACCGACGGCGGGGTAGAGCGAGGAGGCGCACCGACGCCCCCGGTCCACCGCTGATCAGCGTTGCCGGCCGACTTCCCCGCCCGGACCCACCAGAACGGAGTCGAACCCGAAGCCGGTGAGACTCCACGACTCGTAATCCGGGTCCGGGTCGACCCTCAGCCCCGTGCCGTCGTCGAAGTCGACGCACAGGGTGCCGCACCCGGTGACCTCGACCTCGGCGACGGTCTTGGCGAACAGGCCGAGCAGCGGCGCCGGAGAGGTGCCGGCCCCCGGAGTCAGGACGACCCGGCCACCGCCCGGGTCCGTCATGGACAACACGGTTTCGATGACGAGTTCCCCGTCCAGGCGGATCCGGCCGTCGGGGCCGTGGCCGGTGAAGGTGATTCTGACCTGGTGGTCGAAGGCCGTTCTCGTGACCTGGGCGCCGACCAGCTCCGTGGGAACCTTCACTACGCCTCCCGACGTCCTGCGCCACGCACCGAGGTTCGTCGACCGCACCGCCCGTCGGCCTGAAGCAGGGCGAGCAGGCGAGCAGGCGCTCGGACGTGGCCGCGCATTGGCCGTGGCCACTTACCTGCAACCGCCGCCGTCCACTGACACACCAAAAGGCCCCGTCACCTGTATACGCAGGTGACGGGGCCTTTGTGCATGTCTGCTGGAAGTGGCTAGGGGCGGGGTCGAACCGCCGACCTTCCGCTTTTCAGGCGGACGCTCGTACCAACTGAGCTACCTAGCCGCACTCGCCGATCGCTCGGCGACGGCGGTCCTGACGGGATTTGAACCCGCGGCCTCCACCTTGACAGGGTGGCGAGCACTCCTAACTGCTCCACAGGACCTTGTTCTGTTGTCGCGCCCGGTACGTGCCCCGGCGCGTTGTCGCGGTTCTTATTCTGCCAGACGTCCGGCAGTGCTCGAACCGCGTCGTACCCCCAACGGGATTCGAACCCGCGCTACCGCCTTGAAAGGGCGGCGTCCTAGGCCGCTAGACGATGGGGGCCCGTGTGACAGGTCAAGCATAGGGGAGATTCCCACCAACACCAAAGCGATTCCCCCACCCGGGCCAGACGTCCGCCACCTGCGGGAACGCCGATCCGGGCCCGGGTGCTACGGTGTGCGGCCGTCCCCGTCGCCCTCCGTCGCCGGTACCTGCGGGCGGTCCCCGACCGGGCGGTCCGGTTCTCCCTCGATGTGCCGTTCGACCTGGGCCGACGTGAGACCGATGCCGCCCAGGTCGACGTCGTCGCGCGCCTGGAGGCGCCCACTCTCGGCGTCGAAGTACAGCACCGACGCCTGGTAGGGGGTCGGCCGGTCCGGACCGTGATCAAGGCCACGCAGCCCCGCGCCCCCGGTGGAGCCCTGGACGAGGAACCTCGTGCCGAGGTCGGTCAGCTCGGTGGATCTCAGGTGGTCGCCGCCGGTCAGCACGAGGGGCGCCACCCCGTCGAACGCCTCGGCCTGCGTGCGCGTGTGCATGAGGACCACGTCCACGTCCTCGCGGGAGCCGATGACCTCGCCGGCCTCCTCCTCGCCCCGCGCGGCCACCCCGGCGGCGTCGGGGTTGAGGCGGGTCGCGTCGGGGGAGAACCGGGGGTCCCCCGAGCCGTAGAAGGTGAGCCCGCCCACCTCCTCGACGGCGCCGTCGAGGACCACGCTGTTCGACTGGGCCTCCACCGCGCGCTGGGTGCCCATGGAGTCGTGCTGTCCGCGCACCCACACGTACGGCACGTCGAGCTTGCCGATCTCGTCGGCGAACACGTCCTCGGTGGCGCTGCCCCGGTCGGTGAGGTCCCCGGAGTCGACCACCATGTCCACCCCGTACTGCTCCTGGAGGGTGCGGATGATGCTCCACGACGCGGGGTTGAGCTGGATGTCGGACACGTGCAGCACCCGGATCACCGTCTCGTCCTCCTCGTACACGGGGAGGGTCGAGGTGGCCTCGTAGAGCATCGCGACGTTGCCGACCAGGCCCGCGAGCTGCTCCTGGTACTGGCTGAAGCGGCCCACCACCTCCTCGGCGCTGCCGACCACCTGCGGGGCCCCCGCGATGAGGCCGGTGTAGCGGGGCTCGGCGATGGCGCTGGGGTTGAAGGTGCCCGCGGCGGCGGCGCCCGAGGCCACGAGGACGGCGAGGGACGCGGCCGCGCTGCCCGCGGCGCGCCCGGCGCTCCGGAAGAGCAGGAGGCCCATCAGGGCCGCACCCAGGGTCGCCGCGAGGACCGCGCGGACCAGCAGCGCGACCACGCCGTCGCGCAGGTCCGATCCGATGCCCGCGGCCATCCGGTTGATGGCCTCCGGGTCGGCGAACATCTCCTGGGCAGCCGACAGCCGGATGTCGGAGATCGTCGCCTCCAGCTTCAGGGGCGCGCTGTGCGTGTCGAAGGCCAGCTGTCCCAGCGGGGCCACGTCGACGACGGTCTCGCCGCGCCACTGGGGGGTCAGACCCAGGGTGACGTCGGCCGGGCCGATGGGGGTGACCACCTGTCCGCCCAGCGCAAGGCCGAGCCACCCCCCGACGAGCCCGGCGGCGACGACGCACCCCCACCGCCACGCGCGCCCTGCGCGCACCCGGTCGAGGGCGACGCGGAGCCGCGCGAGGGCCCCACGGAAGTCGTGACCGCGGATCGCTTCCCAAGACAACACACCACCATCATGCCGCTGACGGGGGTCGATCCCAATATTTCCTCCCTTTCCAGAGTGTTATGCCGCTCGGGGGCCGCTTCCCTCCCCCACCGGCAGGCAGCACAATGGCAGGCGTGGTGGAACTGACACGCAGGGCCTTCGAGGAGCTGGTCGCCGACGCCCTGGACGAGATCCCGACCGAGTTGTCCCGGCTGATGGACAACGTGGTGATCAGCGTGGAGGACGAGTCCCCCGACGGCCTGCTCGGCCTGTACGAGGGCATCCCGCTGACCGAGCGCGGCGACACCTACTTCGGCGTGCTCCCGGACCAGATCTTCATCTACCGTCGCAACATCTGCGCGATCTGCGAGACCCCCGAGCAGGTGGTGGAAGAAGTCCTGGTCACAGTGGTGCACGAGATCGCCCACCACTTCGGGATCGACGACGCCAGGCTGACCGAACTGGGGTGGGGCTGAGCGGGGCCGCCGGAATCCGAAACTCCGGCCGCTTTTTTCGGTACGGGGTCCCATTTTCGGTGCTCTGCGTACACATCCGGGAACGACTCGCCCGCGCCCGACACGCCGGGCCGTCACGGGGATCGCCCGTGTACACATTGTCACCAGCAAAAACGTTCCGTACACGACTTGGCCGGGAGATTGCCGAATCCACCCGTCGTCCATTACCCGCAGCAACGAATCAGACACGAATTTACCCAAGTGGCTTGCGAGGAAGCCCGCCTTCCGGAACGGTTGGTTATTGAGACACGACACAGCGTGATTTCAACCCTGTAACAGTAAGGGAGTGCCGGGTGGCCAATCCGCGCCTCGACAACACACCTGACAACGGAGACCACGAGTCTTCGAGCGCCCCCGACAACGCGACCCCCGCCGGCCCGGGCAAGGACGACTGGCGGAGCAGCTACCGCGACGTCATGGCGATCGGCGAGTTCCGCGCCGTCTGGCTCGCCCACGCACTCTCGATGATCGGCTCCAACCTGCTGAACATCGCGACCAGCATCCTCGTCTTCCAGGTGACGGGCTCCGCGCTCGCCGCCGGCGTCACCCTGGCCCTCACCTTCCTGCCGCCGATCATCAGTCCCCTGATCGCGGGGCTCGCCGACCTCTTCCCGAGGCGCAGGGTGATGGTCATCTGCGACCTCGCCCGCGCCGCGGTCATCGTGCTCATCGGCATCCCCGGCATGCCGATCTGGGCGATCTGGCTCCTGCTGTTCTGCTCGGTGCTGCCGTCGATCCCGTTCGCGGCGGCCCGCGCGGCCATGCTGGCGGAGATCATCCAGGGCGAGCGCTACGTCGCGAGCACCGCGATCATCCAGCTGACCTCGCAGATCGGCATGCTCGCCGGGCTCGTCGCCGGCGGTGTGATCGTGGCGCACGTCGGACCCAACATCACCGTGATGTCGACCGGGATCCTCTTCGTCCTGTCCGCGACGGTCGTGCTGATCGGGGTGAAGGCCCGCCCGGCGCCCCGGGGGGAGAAGGAGGAGCGGCCCGGGTTCGCGGCCATGACGCGCGACGGGGCCAAGCTCGTCTTCGGCGACCCGCGGCTGCGCACACTGGCGCTGCTCGCGTGGCTCGCCGGCCTCTACATGATCCCCTACGGGCTGGCCAACCCCATGGCCGCCGAGATCGGGGCGGGGGCCGCCGCCGCGGGGTTCATCATGGCGGGCTCGTCGATCGGCGCGTTCCTCGGCGGGTTCGTCCTCACCCGCCTGGTCCCGCCGCCGACCCGGATGCGCCTGCTCGGCCCCCTGGCCGTCCTCACGTCGGTGCCGCTGCTGCTCTGGCTGTTCGACCCGCCGCTGTGGCTGATGGTGACCGCCCTGGCCCTGTGCGGCGTCGCGGGGTCCTACCAGTTCGTGGCCAACGCGGCGTTCGTGCTGTGCGTGCCCAAGGAGGGCCGGGGACTGGCCTTCGGGCTGGTCGCGTCCGGGCTCCAGGCCGCGCAGGGCGTCGGCATCCTGATCGCCGGGTTCTTCGCCGAGTTCTTCGGCACCGGCGTCGTCATCGTCTCGGCCGGCGTGCTCGGGGTGGGCTTCGCCGTGCTCCTGGCGATCCCCTGGTCACGGCTCTCGGGGGAGACCATCGCGCGGATGGACGCCACCGAGCGGCCCTAGGGCGTCCTCCGGCGGGTGCCGCCCGTCTCTCTCGGCGGGGCGGGGTTCGGCCGGACGCGCCCTAGCGCTCGCCGCAGCTCTCCACGGAGGGTTCGCGGGCCTCCTCGGCCTCGCGTTCCTCCCGTGGGGTGCGGAGCTCACGTCGTTCCCAGCCCGGGTGTGCCCTGAGGGTCCACATCAGTTCTCGCTCGGCTTTCCTTGGAAGTTGCGGATGATCTGCTCCAGCATGGAGCGCTGCTCGTTCGCGGCCGGCATGACCAGCCAGGCCAGGATGTACACGAAGACACCGCTGAACCCGAAGAAGGTCAGTACCACGAGGACCAGCCGGACGAGGTTGGAGTCGACCTTGAGGAACTCGGCGATACCGCCGCAGACGCCGGCGAGGTAACGGTCGGTCCCGCTGCGCCGGAACCGCTTGCTCTGGTAGTTCTCGTTCATGTATCCACCATGCCCGCTCCCCACGACGATTCCCATCGGGGACAGCCCTGGCCCTCCCCTGACATCCCCCCGACCCCCTTGGAGGGGCGGCCGGGGGCGTCCGGACACCCCCGTGAAGGGTTCGACGGGACGGAGTCCCACGGCGTTCCTGAGGCGTGGGGCACATTCGGCCCGAACGGGGCCGGGCCGACCCGTACGGCGGTCCCCCGAGGGCGGCGCGGCCTCCCCGGGGAGAGGCCGGGCGTTCCCCGGAGGTCAGTCCCTACCGGTGGGCAGCTCCTCGGCGGTTCCCTCCGCCCGGCCGGACGTGCCGGGATCCCCGGCGCTCGTGTCCCCGCCGTCCCCGGCCCCGGCGTCCGGCCGGGGCCCGACGGACTCCGCGGGGTCGTGACCGGGAAGGCTGGTGCCCAGGGGCTTCTCCGAGATGAACCAGGAGAGCACGAAGCCGGCCAGGGCCACGGGCACCGCGTAGAGGAAGATCGGCGGCAGCGCCCCCGCGAAGGCGTCGACGATGAACTCGCGCTGCGGCGCCGGAAGGCCCTGGAGCAGCTGGGGGGTCATGGAGCTGATCCCGGCCTCCCCGCCCGCGAACTCCACGCCGCCGCCGGGCGCGCCCTCCATCCGCCGGTCGAGGCGGGACACGAAGACCGAGCCGAACACGGCGATGCCGAAGGACGCGCCGATCTGGCGGAAGTAGTTGTTCGCCGACGTCGCGGCCCCCAGGTCGCGGCGGGGGGCGGTGTTCTGGACGATCAGCACGAGGTTCTGCATCACCATGCCCACGCCCAGCCCCAGGACCAGCATCGCCGTCCCGTTGAAGGCGTAGGGGGTGTCGGCGGTCATGCGGGACAGCAGGACCAGGCCCACCGTGATCAGGGCGGTGCCGATGACCGGCCAGTGCTTGTAGCGGCCTGTCCTGGAGATGAGTCGTCCGGTGGTGATGGTGCTCGTGAGCATCCCGGCCACCATCGGGAGCATGAGCAGGCCGGACTCGGTGGCCGACGCCCCGCCGACCATCTGGAGGAACGTGGGCATGTAGGCGACCGTCGAGAACATGGCGATGCCGACGGTGATCCCCACCAGTGCCGTCAGGACGAAGTCCCGGTCCCGGAAGAGGCGCAGCGGGATGACGGGGTCGGCCGCGCGCCGTTCCACGAGGACGAACAGCAGGCCCGCGACGAGGGCGCCCGCGCCCAGGCCGATGATCTGCGGGCTGAGCCAGGCGTAGGCGTGCCCGGCCCAGCTCGTCGCCAGCACCAGGCAGACGCTCGTGGCCGCGAGCAGTGCCGTGCCCGCGAGGTCCAGGCGGGGCCTGGGGCCGGTCGGCCGGGGCAGGTGGACCACCGCCAGCGCCGTGACCAGCGCCACCGCCCCGAGCGGCAGGTTGATGTAGAAGATCCAGCGCCAGTCGAGCTGATCGGTGAAGAACCCGCCGAGCAGCGGTCCCGCGATGGCGGAGACGCCGAACACCGCGCCCATGACCCCCATGTACTTGCCGCGCTCGCGGGGCGGGACCACGTCGGCGATGATCGCCTGGGCGCTGATGATCAGCCCGCCCCCGCCGATGCCCTGCACGGCGCGGAAGACGATGAGCTGGGTCATGTTCTGGGCCAGGCCGGACAGGACGGACCCCAGCAGGAACACCGCGATCGCGAAGACGTACACGTGGCGGCGGCCGAAGACGTCCCCGGCCTTGCCGTAGACGGGCATGCCGACCGTGGCCGCGAGCATGTAGGCGGTGACGACCCAGGAGAGGTGTTCCAGGCCGTCGAGCTCGCCGACGATCGTGGGCAGGGCGGTGGCGACGATGGTCTGGTCGAGCGAGCCCAGCAGCATCGTCAGGATGATCGTCAGGAGGATCCAGCGCAGCCGGGTGGGGCCGGGGGTGGTCATAGAGGGTTCCGTTCGCCTTCGGGAGACCTGGGAGGGACGGCTCGCCCCGGGGCTCAGTCCTCGCGCGCCGGGGGCGCGAAGGCCTCTCCGAGGTGGCGGAGCGCCTCGCGGATCTTGGCGCGGACGTCCGCGGGCTCCTCGCTCTCCGAGTAGTGGAGGCGCTTCATGGTGTGGCGCATCACCGCCATGCCGGCCGCCGCGAGGAGCTGCGGCCGGTCGTCGTCGGGGCCGGCGCCGGTGCGCTCGGCGATGGCCCCGGCCAGCTCCACCTCCACGTTGTGGAAGCGGGCGAGCAGCCCGCGCACGAGCTGGGGTTCGCGTTCGGTGAGCTTCTTGCGCAGGAGCATGTCCGCGCGCTGGGTGGCGAGGTCCTCGGTGCTGACCAGGAACGTGATCAGGACGGTGATGAGGTCCTCGACGAAGTCCCCCGTGGGGCCGCCGTCGACGAACGCCTGCCGCACCTGTTCGTCGGGGGTCGCGGGGACGTCGCCGAGGAGGGCCTCCTCCTTGGTGGCGAAGTAGTTGAAGAAGGTGCGCGTCGAGACGTCGGCCTCCAGGGCGATCTCCTCGACCGTCACGTTCTCCAGCCCGCGTTCCAGGGTGAGGCGTATCCCCGCCTCCTGGAGTGCGCGGCGGGTCGCCTGCTTCTTCCGTTCCCGAAGTCCCACGGTGGTCCTCCCCGTACACGGCCAATCCTTGCGGACCGTGCAATATTTCTCAACGAGTGTGCTCCGGGGCGGCGCGGACGCCGCCCGCGACGGGGAGCGCGCGACCCCGCCGGAGCGGGGCCGCGCCCGTGGCCTGCCGACCGCCCTACCGGCCCACGAAGCGTTCGGGCCGGACGTAGACAATGACACGTTTCTCGGAGGGGTCGTCCCAGGGGTACGGGGTGCCCATGTACTTCTGGGACATCTCGTCGATGAAGGCCTTGTCCGTGTCCTCCTCGATCCGCTCCACCTCGCCGCGGACCTCCACGTACATGTAGGGGTCGTCGGGGTCGGTGGCCGACACCGCGATCCGCCCGTCGCGCCGGAGGTTGTGCAGCTTCTGCCGGGTGGTGGTCTGGCTGAACCTCAGGAACTCGCCGTCCCAGTCGATCCACACCGGGCTCGACTGGGGCTGCCCCTCGGGGCCGAGTGTGGCCACGTGCCCGAACGCGGGCTTGCGCAGAACCGCCTGCTGCTTCTCAGAGAACGCCATGCCGCTCCTTGGTCGTCGATCCTCGGCCGGTCTTCCGACTGTCCGAGTACACCAACAGTGCCCGTCCCGCGCGCGGCGACGCGCCCATCCGGTGCCCGGCAGGCCCGGACGGGCCAAGGCCCTGTTTCCCGCCCCTTCGAACACGCTCCCGGTCGTCCGGGACTCATCGGCGATGACCGAAAAGTCCGCCTGTTCAGATTCGACTACGCTGATGGAGGCATCACGCCTGAACCAAGGAGACAACATGGCCCGCTCTTACGAACCAGGACCGAAGCAGTTCATTTTCGGTGTTGGCGACGGTAACGACCACTACGTTTCCGTGGGAGACCCCCAAGAGGCCTACGCAGCATTCTCCGAGTTCTTCCGGGGTCGAGATTCCGACACTTACACCATCGAAGACGCACCGGCGGCCCAGAGGTTGCTTCTCATGCCCGACAGAGGCGCGATCGCCCGGATCGAAGGTGCGGGCGCGCCTCAGATCGAATACCTCAAGGTCGACAGGGGCAATCGCTACCTGCCGAGCGCCATGCTGTTCTTCGAGAACGGACATTCCGGCCTCGACCACTTCGGACAGTGGTTCCCGGACCTCGCCGACCTCGACGCGTCACCGGAGACCCGTGGTGCCACCCGCGCCGCCATGATCACCACCGAAGCCGCAGCAATCGAAGAGGTTGCCCGCATCTGGGCGGATTCGGGCATCGTGGACCCGAGCAACCGTTACTACATCTTCTTCGATTCACATGGTGTCGACGATGATCGAGCCGAGCGAGCCGAACTGCTCAAGCTGATCGAATTTCTCGGCCTCGAGCGAGTCGACGCCCCGGCCGAGGCGGCCGACGGCGAAGTCTGGGTGCGCACTGAAACACGCCTCGACGCCGAATTCGAACGGTGGTCGTGAACAGGTGTTTCGGGAGTGCGCTGCAACATTGCTGTGACGCTCGCCGTGGGCCCGGGACAGGCCGCCGGCCGGATCATTCGACGATCTCCGCGCGTTCGTCGGACATGAGTTCACGCAATACCCGGAACCGGTTCAGCAGGCCGTGATGGCACAGAAGACTCAGAGCGTGTTCGAGAAGGGTCAGGAAACAGGGCCTTGTCTCATCCACGCCTGCTGGCGGGGCGGGGGAGCGCCGCTCGGTCCGGCTGCTTCGCGTAGGCGCTTGTTGTATCCGCTCTGTTGGGGCAGGTAGGGGAAGCGCTCCGCGAGGTGGGTGCGGGCGTAGCGCGGCCATCGGGTTTCGTCGGTGTGTCCGGGCATGGCCTGCATGAGCGCGAGGGTGACCAGGTCGGCGTCGGACAGGCGGGGTCGGAATCCGATGGCGGGACGCCGGGGGGCCAGGTCCGGACGGTGTTTCAGGAGCCGTTGGGGGGTGTCGTAGAGTGCTTGGACGAGGGAGTTCAGGTCTTGCGTCACAACTCGACCATGGGCTCCCTCGCCTCATGCTCAGACCACACACCCCTTGGAATTACTCATCTAGGCTCTGGCCATGGACCGAGGAACCGGCACCCCCGAGACCCCCGCCCGGCCCGATGCTCCGGGCCGGACGAACGACTACGACGGCTTCGCCGAGGCGTACGCGGCGGAGAACGAGAACAACATCCAGAACGCCTACTACGAGCGGCCGGCGATGCTGGCCCTCGCCGGGGACGTGGCCGGCCGCCGGATCCTGGACGCCGGCTGCGGCGCGGGTCCCCTGTCGGCCGCCCTGCGCGAACGCGGCGCCGTCGTCACCGGCGTCGACGCCAGCGCCGGGATGCTGGCGCTGGCCAGGCGGCGGCTCGGGGACGGCGTCGACCTGCGCGTGGCGGACCTGGGCGACCCCCTGCCGTTCGACGACGACGCGTTCGACGACGTGGTCGCGTCGCTGGTGCTGCACTACCTGGAGGACTGGGGGCCGACGCTGGCCGAGATGCGGCGCGTGCTCAGGCCGGGCGGCCGGCTGATCGCCTCGGTGCAGCACCCGTTCGTGGACTACGCGATCCAGGACCCCCGACCCGACTATTCCGCGACCACCAGCTATTCCGACGAGCTCTCGTTCAGCGGGCGGACCGTCACGCTGAAGTTCTGGCGCCGACCGCTGCACGCGATGACCGACGCCTTCACCGCCGCCGGCTTCCGCCTCTCCGTCATCAGCGAGCCGCAGCCCGACCCGGCCGCCCGTGAGCTGTTCCCCGACGACTTCCACGCCCTGTCCACGCAGATCGGCTTCCTGTTCTTCGTCGTCGAGGCGCCGCCGTCGCCCGTCGCCGGGTGAGTCCACGCCCGGGCAGGGGCCGGGCCGCCCGCCTGGGGCGGGAGGCTCACAGGCCCGAGCGGGCGGAGAGCCGCGGCGAGAGCATGCGGCCGACCGCGCGCAGCAGGGAGCGGAACTCGGCCCCGTTCGGGCGCACGCCCAGCCCGGCGTACATCAGCGCGTTCCCGTACTCGGCCATGAGGACGATCCGGCCGTCCTCGACATCGAACCGCGTCACATAGGTGTTGCGGTAGGGCTGTCCCGTGCGCGCCACGACCATGTCGCCGACGCCGTGGAAGAAGAGCTCGCCGCCGTCGGGCGAGACGACCCACCTGTGGTCGCGCCAGCGCAGCGGGGAGAACTTGTCGAACAGGGCGCCCGTGTAAGCGAGGACCTCGCTCCTGCCCTTGACGTCGGCGACGCAGACGCCCCGCTTGCGGCCCGCGACGATGTCGGCGACACCCTGGGGGGTCGTGGCGCCCCCGGCGTGCATGAACAGCTGTCGCGCCTCGCCTGCCAGGGTCCGGGCCACGGCGTCGATGTCCTTGGCCTCGACGGCGCGGATGAACTCCTGGGCCACGGCGAGCCCGGTGTGGGCGACGGGCGTCACTCTCTGGTCGTCCATGAGGTTTCCGATCGTCGTGCGGGTGTGCGGGTGTGCGGGGGGTGTGCGCGGAGATCCGGTTCAGGCGTCCCAGGACAGCAGGGGCTCACCGAACGAGGTGGGGATTCCGAAGGAGGCGAAGCGGGGCGTCCACCACCGCGTGAACTCGGACTCGTAGGCCAGGAGCCGCTCGGAGAAGTCGGCCAGGTCGACGCCTTCGTCGAATTCGAGGTAGACGATGAACTCCGCGCCGCCGTCCTCCCCCGGCTGGAGCCACATCCGCTCCCGGAGGTAGCCGACCTCTCGGGCCCGGGTGTCCAGGCCGGGCAGGTGGTCCCTGTTCAGGTCGGCGAGGAGGTCCCGGAACTCCTGGACGCGACTCCGGGGGATCGTGAAGGTCCACGCTGTACTGGTCATGCCCTCTCCTCGGCCCCGGGCGGTCCGCCACATGCTCGGGGCGTTCCTGGTGAACCCGGTTCGTTTTCGATGATCCGGGAGGACGGGCGGGGCAGGAAGGCCGAGCCGAGGGTGGTATCGGCAGGACCAGGCTCGCCCGCCGACACGGGGCGGGGACAATAAGGGGCATGCCGAGCAGCGATCGAACCGAGTTCGGGGCGTACCTGAGGCGCCGCAGGGCCGCGATGAGCCCCGCGGACCCGCGGGGCGGCGTGCGGACCTCCCGCCGGCGGGTTCCGGGGCTCCGCCGCCAGGAGGTCTCCGACCTGGCGGGGATCTCGGTGGAGTACTACACACGCCTGGAGCAGGGCAGGGCGCCCCGCCCCTCGCGCGAGATCCTCGCCTCGCTGGCACAGGCGTTCGGTCTCTCGGACGCCGAACGCGCCCACCTCTTCCGGCTGGGCGGTGAGCCCCCGCCTGAGCCGGCCTCCCCCGCCTCGGTCATCCGCCCCGGGCTGCTGCGCCTGCTGCGGGGCCTGGACGAGACGATGCCGGTCACCGTGCACGACGGGCGCCTGGACCTGCTGGCCCGCAACAAGGCCGCGCAGGAGCTGCTCGGGACCTCGTTCGGCGACGGCCCGTTCGAGCGCAACATCGCCTACCAGGCCTTCACGACCGACACCCTGGCGCGCCTGCTCGGAGGCGAGGGCTCGGAGCGCTTCCTGCGGGCCGCGGCCGCCGAGTTCCGGATCGCGCTGAGCCGGTACCCCGACGACGCCTACCTGCGGTCCCTGCTCGCCGAGCTCACCGCGACCAGTCAGAGCTTCCGCGACCACTGGGAGGAGGGCGAGGTCGGCGCTTCGAGGTCGGCGGTCAAGCGGATGCACCACCCGACCCAGGGGTGGGCCCGCTTCGACATCGAGGTGCTGCACGACCCCGAGCGGGACCACTGGATCATGCTCTACACGCCCCAGGAGGACGAGTAGCCCTGCGCACCGGACAGCAGGCCCGGCCACGGGACGGAGCAGGAGGGGGGAGCGGGCACGCGCACGAGGTGGCGGCACGGCGGAGGCACAGGAGCGGGCGGCGGCCCCGGGAACGGGAAAAACCCAGGACCGAGACCTTGAGATGGCCTTTGACCTGGGCTTCCATGAGTAGGCCCCCAGGGGCTCGAACCCTGAACCCACGGATTAAAAGTCCGTTGCTCTGCCAATTGAGCTAGAGGCCCTCGGCGACTCCCGGGCATGCTGCCGCCCGTCGCCAGAGGCAACTCTACCCCAGCAGCAGGCCCTTCGTGCTGCCGATGGAACCCCGCGCGCAACGCGCCTGATCACCGTGCCGACACGCGGGGCCCGCCGCCGCGGACAGGCCCGACAGCCGCCCACCGGGCTCCCCCGGACGCGAGCCCAGAGCCTGGGAGACCCGGCCCCAGAACCCGGGGAACCGCGGACGGCCCTCACGCGCCCGGGGGCTCGGCGCACGCCTCGGCCAGCACGGCGCCCATCTCGGGGACGAGGCCGGCGACGGGGTCATGGGTCAGCTCCGTCATCCTCAGCCGCCCGCCGACGGTCACGACGCCGAGGACGTGCTCGCCCCGCAGCTGGGTGGTCTGTGCCGGACCCCACAGGGCGGTGACCGCCTCCATACCCGGGCCGGGGTCCGCGACCCCGAGGTTGGTGATCTGGACGTCGGCGGCCGTGGCGGAGGCCATCATCGCCTCGGCCTCGGCACTGCTCGACGGGGGCTGTCCCGCGATGGCCGCGGCGCCGGCCCTGAGCGCGTCCGGCGTCCGCTGGAGCGAGAGCGCTGCGCGGGTGCGGCGGGCCAGCTGCCAGAAGTCGCCTGCGCCGTCCACGTCGCTCCCCGTCCGGGCGCCCGCGAACCGGACCGCCACCTCGTCGGGCAGCCCGGCGGCGCGGCGCAGGTCCACGGGGCTGAGCACACGCACGTACTCGCGCCCCCGCCGGTGGAACACCACCGCGGCGGCCGCGCAGAGGGCGGCGTGCACCGAGGCGCGCTCCCGGCGGCAGCGGCGGACGAGCCGCGCTGTCAGGCCCCGGTCCAGGGCGAGGGCGTCGACGTGCGGCCTGCTCCCGGAGAACGGCGTGAGCTCGCCGGGCGCGTCCATGCGAGCGTCGTTCTCCGGAGGGGGCCCGGCCGCGGGGCCGTCGGCCTCCGCCGCTCCCCCGCTGCGGGCGAGGAGGTCCTCCTGCGCCTCCGGGACCCCGCCGGGCGCCGGCTCCTCGCCGCCCAGCGCCGCCACCAGGTCCAGCAGGGCCCGCAGCCCGCCGACACCGTCGGCGATCTGGTGGGCGAAGGTCAGCACCACGGTGCTCCCCGGCTCCCCCGGGACCAGCACGGCGCGGACCAGCGGCCCCGGCTCCGGGGGGATCGGCCGTGTCTGCTCGACGGCGACGACGGACTGCCACGGGGTGCCGTCCGCGGCCGCCTCCAGGGGGATCGGGCCGTCAGCCGCCCGGAAGACCGCCTGCGGTGCGGTGCGGTCGACCGCCACCCCGAGCAGGGGATGGCGGACCCGCAGCACCGCCAGGGCCGCGGCCGCCGAGCCGGGCAGGACCCGGTGGGACAGCTCGGCGACCAGGGAGAACTGGACCGGGTTGCGGTGCATGTAGAGGTCGATGGTCCGCTCGAACGCGCCCAGCGGTCGGACGGTTCTGCCTTGGCTCGTGTCCATGCGGTGGTCACCCTTCGCGAGTGTGGGAAACGGTGGTCGAAAGGGCCGCCCCGTCGGCGCGGTCGCGGTCGGCCCGGTCGCTCCGCCCTTCCGGGTGGCGGGCGAGGAAGCGCTCGGCGGCGCCGAACGCGGTGATGAGGTTCTCCGGGTTCACGAAGTCGTGGCCCTCCTCGGGGAGGACCGGGTACCCCACCTCGGCCCCGCGGGCGCGGAGGGCCTCGACGATCCGGTCGGACCCGGCCTGCGCGACACGGGTGTCGTTGGCGCCCTGGACCACCATCAGCGGGGTGGTGATCTCGTCCACCCGGGAGATCGGCGAGCGGGCCTGCATGTCCGCCTCCTGCCCGGCGTCCGCGGGGCCGCCGACGTAGCGGTACCAGTGGTCGACCGGCCCGCCCCGGGCGGCCGGGGCCGGAGCGGAGCTCAGCACCCCCGCCCCCGGGAACGGGGTGAGGTCGACCGCCGCAGACCCCGGGTCGTCCGGGTCGACCCGAACCAGGTGCCGGTTCTCGTCGCCGCCGCTGTCCCGGAGGTGGAACAGCCGGCTCGGGTCGTCGGCCCGCTCGCAGCGCACCACGCTGCGGGTCTCGTCGGCGGTCACGCACCGCGGCTCGGAACCGCCGTCCAAGTCCTCGACCGGGATCGGGCCGGGCAGTGCCATGTCGCCCCTCTCGTTCGTGTGCGGTGGCCCGGGGTGGGCTGTGCTCCAGGAGAAACCATGACGCCGCGGCACACTCAAGTCCCCCGCGGCCGCCGATGCGGCCGGCCTTTCCGGAACGCCGCTGGGGGGGGACCTCTTCAGCCGAGGGGGCGTCCGTCCGGCGGTGGGACCGCGTCACCGCTCCGCCATGACATTTCTCGGGGCCGGTTCGTGGCACCGCGTCACCGGCGGCTCCGCGCGGCGGATCTCGCGCACGTCACCCACAGCTGCTAGATTCGTACATGCGTTCTAATCGTGGTTGGGGAAGACCACGACGGACACGCGGGGGCGTCACCGGTCTCTCGGCGGGAGAGCGGTGACGCCCCTTCCTCTGCCTCAGGACCGCGACGCCTACGCGGGGGCGGCCCGGTCCCGCGCCGCCCCGGCCCGCCGCGCTCGGACGTCGGCCCACGTGCGGAGCACGGCCGAGGCGACGCCGGCCGCCGCGGCGACGGCGAGGGAGAGGGCGACGTCGGGCGCCCACGCGAGAGCCCCGTCGGCCCCCGTCACCGCGAGGAGGACGGCCCCGGCTCCGACGGGGAGCAGCCCCGGGAGGATCCGGAACGCGGTGGCCGTCCTGGTGGGCGGAGCGGCCGGGGTACGCGGTCGGCGCAGTGCCGCACACGCCCCGGCGGCCGTCGCCGTCAGCCACACGGCCAGACCGGTGGCGGCGGCGACGGTGAGCAGGTAGGCGGTGCGGGACGGGCCGCCTTCCGGCTCCGGGGCGCCCGCGAGCATGGCGGAGGCCCCGAACAGGACGTCCGTGCTCGCCGCGTCGTGCAGGAGCCCGTGGGAGTTCTGCTGCATGACGAGGGCGAGGCCGCGCTCGGGGAGCAGGAGCAGCACGGCCGAGTAGCCGGGTGCGGCCCCGCTGTGCCACACGGCCCCGTCCAGCGGGGCGTCGAGTCCGCCGACGCGCCACCCCAGGCCGTAGCCCGTCCCCGCCCCGTCGTCCGTGGTCTGCTCGCGGCTCATCTCCCCGAAGGAGTCCGCCGACAGGACGCCCCCTCCGCCCCGGAGGTAGAGGGAGGCGAGCGCCGCGAGGTCGTCGAGGTCGCCGCCGAGGTAGCCGTACGCCGCCCCGTGGGGGTCGAGTCCGGCCGCGACCGGCGCGGTGACGCCCCAGAGCGGGAGGTGCCCCGGGGCCAGGGCGCGGTCACGGGCCGAGGCGGGGTCGGTGATCGCACCGTCCGCACCCGCCGGTTCGAGCACGGCGTCGCGGACGTGGTCGGAGAAGGGGACGCCGGTGACGGACTCGACCACGGCGGCGAGGACCAGGTAGTTGGCGCTGGTGTAGGCGTACTCGCCGCCGGGGGGCGCGAGGGGCCGGATCCGGTCCAGCGCCGGGAGGCGGTCGGCGGGCCGGGGGCAGTCCCCCCGGCAGTCGGAGACCGCGAAGGCCGACGAGGGCGGCAGGCCCGAGGTCTGGGCGAGCAGGTGGCGGACGGTGGTCTGCGGGGCGTGCGCCCCTCCGAACCGGAATTCCGGCAGGTGGTCGGCGACCGGGTCGTCCAGTCCGAGTGCGCCGTCCTCGGCCAGCGCGAGGACGGCGGTCGCGGTGACCGGCTTGGCCACGGACCCCCACAGGAACGGCGTCCCGGCCGTGACGGGGGCCCCGTCGCCGTCGGTTCCCCACGCCGCCCGGTGGAGGGGCCCGTCGGGTCCGACCACCGCGTAGGACAGCCCGGGTGTGCCGGTCGCCTCCATGCGCCTCTGCACGTAGTCGTCGATCGCGGCGTAGGGGTCGGCGGGATCCCGTGCGGCGGCGGCCGCGGCGGGGGCGCCGCCGACCGGGGCGAGGAGCAGTGCCGCGCAGAGGGCGGCGGCCCATCGCGGGGCGGGGCGGGCGGGACGGCGGTTCACGGGGGCCTCCACGGGTGCCTTGATAACCGTATGGGCGTACGACAATAACCGTATATACATACGGTTAACAAGGCCGGCCGGGTGCCCGGAGGCCGGAAGGCGCGCCCGAGGACGGGCGCCCGCGCCGAAGGGCCGGACCGGTCGCCGCCGTGCCGATTCCTTTTCCGGCGGACCGCCGTCACACGGTCGGACACGACGGAGCAGCACCCGGATCGGAGCAGGACACATGGGCTCGAACAGCAAGAACGGAACCGCGGCGGACTCCGCGGTCGCCTCGGCGGACGGGACGCGGATCGCCTTCGAGCGCCTCGGCGAGGGGAGTCCGGTGGTCCTGGTCCCCTCGGCCCTGGCCGACCGCGGGGACACCCGCGGGCTCGCCCGCCTGCTCGCCCAGCGGTTCACCGTGGTCAACTACGACCGGCGTGGCCGGGGCGCGAGCGGCGATGCGAAGGCCTACGCCGTGGAGCGCGAGATCGAGGACATCGCGGCGCTGATCGCGCACGTCGGCGGCTCGGCGTCGGTGTTCGGCAGCTCGTCCGGGGCGGTTCTCGCGCTCCGGGCCGCCGTCGCCGGGGCGGGCGTCGACCGGCTCGCCCTCTACGAGCCGCCGTTCTCGGTGGAACCGGGCGGCTTCGGCCCCCCGCCGGGCTTCCCGTCGCGCATCGACGCCCTGCTCTCCGAGGGACGGCGCCCGGACGCGGTGCGGGAGTTCATGACCGGGGCGCAGGGCATGCCCGGGTTCGTGGTGGGACTGATGCGGATGATGCCCAAGCAGTGGGCGACCCTGACCGCGATGGCGCACACCCTGCCCTACGACATCGCGGTCATGGGCGACACCCAGCGGGGGGAGCCGCTGGACGCGGACGCGTGGTCGACCGACGCGCGGACACTGGTGCTGACGGGCGGCAGGAGCCCGGCCGGGTTCCACAGGGCCGCGGAGGAGCTGGCGGGGGTGCTCGACGCCGCCGAGCACCGCGTGCTGCCGGGTCTGAACCACGGCTCGGTGATGACGGCGCCGAAGCGGCTCGCGCCCGTGCTGGCGGAGTTCTTCGGCGGCCGGTGACCCGCCGGGGGCCGGGCCGGGGCCCGCCCCCGGGAACGGAGGGAGGCGGTCCGGGTTCAGGCGCGGCCCGGGACCGTGCCGCCCTCCGCCTCCCCCGCCGATCCGGGCGCCTGCGGCAGCAGCGCCCGGATCGCGGCGGCGAGCCGCGTCCCGTCCGGCGTCTCCCCGGGTGAGACCAGGCTCTGCGCCATCACGCCGGGCACCAGCGTCAGCATGAGCGAGCCGACCGTGTCCTCCTGCTCGTCCGTCACCTGTTCCACCGGCACGCCGAGCACGACGGCGGCCAGCCCCCGGCGTGCGAGCCGGTGGGCCCCGGCGAGCTGGTCGCGGAGTTCGGGCATGCGGTCGAGCTGGGCCAGCACCTCGAAGTTCGCGGCCACCATCGTGCGGACGTCGCCCAGGGAGCGCACGAGCCGGTTCATCGTCTCCTCGAACCTGTCGACCGGCGCGGAACCGCCGTCGGCGGCGGAGAGCACCGCGAGCACGCGATCCGACCACTCCCCCACGACGGCGATCATCGCGGTGGTCAGCAGGACCTCCTTGGACCCGTAGTGGTAGCCGATCGACGCCAGGTTCGCCCCCGAGGCGGCCACGATGTCGCGCGAGGTCGTGCGGGCGTAGCCCTTCGTGTACAGGCACTGCTTGGCGCCTTCCAGCAACTGCTCCTTGTGTCCCATGCGCCCACTCTAACCTCTTTATATACAAGTGTATTGTACAAACGTCATATACATACGTATGATCGCTCCATGATCGAGATCCGCGAACTCCCTCCCTCCGACGAGGAGCGGGCGGCCGCCGTCATCGCCGAGGCGATGGACTCCGACCCCGTTATGGCCTGGATGATCCCCGACGCCGAGGGGCGCCGCGCACTCCTCCCCGCCCTGATGCGCGAGTTCGTCGCCACCGCGCTCGCGACCGACCGTGTGCTGGTCGACGGGACCGGGAGCGCCCTCGCCCTCTGGTCCCACCGCTCGGGCCCCGCCCGATCCCCGGGCGAGGAGAGCCTCCGGGCGCTCCCCGCGGCGTACGCGCCCCACGTGCCGCGGATCGCCCTGCTCGGGCGGACCATGGAGGACCGGCACCCGACCGTCCCCCACCTGTACCTCTCGACGATCTGCGTGCTGCCACGCGCCCGGGGCCGAGGACTGGGCTCTGCCCTGTTGGGCCACCGCCTCGACGGTGCCGGCCTCCCCGCCTACCTGGAGGCCAGTACCGAGCGGAGCGCGGCCCTCTACGCCCGGCACGGGTTCGCCCCGCTGGGCGACCCGGTCACCCTTCCCGACGGACCCACCGTCCACCCGATGTGGCGCGAGCCCAACCCATGAGGAGAAGACCCGTGCAGGCGTACACCCATGTGACCGTGATCGACTCCACCGGCGGCCCGTCCGCCCCGGACCGCACCGTCCTCGTCGAGGACGGCGTCATCACCGCGGTCGGACGCACCGCGGAGGTCCCCGTGCCGGAGACCGCGTCGGTGGTCGACCTCACCGGGAAGTACCTCATCCCGGGCCTGGCGGACATGCACGTCCACAGCGACATCGAGGACGAGCGGATCATCCCCGCGCTCTACCTCGCGAACGGCGTCACCACCGTGCGCGAGATGTGGGGCGGCCCCCGGGTCCACGACTGGCGGCGGCGCATCGGGGCCGGAACGATGTCGGGCCCCCGCTGGGTCGTCGGCGGCAACCTGGTGGACGGCTCCCCCTCCCTCTGGGAGGACATCCCGGGCCCCGCGGCGCCCACCGTCGTCAAGGGCGCCCAGGACGCCCGCCGCGCCGTCGGCGAGACCCGCGACGCCGGGGCGGACTTCGTGAAGGTCTACTCCCGGCTGGACCGCGAGTCCTACCTCGCCCTGATGGAGGAGGCCCGGCGCCAGGACATCCCCGTCGTCGGCCACCGCTCGGACCTGGTGCCCTTCGTGGAACAGGTCGAACTGGGCCAGCGCTCCTTCGAGCACGTCCACGGCCTGTGGCCCGCACTCTCCCGGGACGCGGCGGAGATGGAGGCGTCGATGGCGCGGATCTCCCTCGAACCCGACACCTACTACTCCAGCTGGTTCCGGCAGATCAACGAGGTGGAGTGGGAGTCCGTCAACTCCTACGACTCCGCGGCGGCGGCCTCGGTGTTCGGACGGCTGGCCGCCAACGACGTGGCCCTGTGCCCCACGCTGGTGATGCACGAGAAGGTGGACCTGCCGGAGCGGGCCGGACTGGAGGACCCCCGCCTGCGGTACCTGCCGCCGTACATGCGCGAGATGTGGAAGTACGTCCTGGAACAGGTCTACACACGTGGACGCAGCGCCGCCGAGGGGGCCCTGCGCCGCGACCTGTTCGAGCGGCGCCGGGAGACCGTCGTCGCGATGGACGCGGCCGGGGTGCGCCTGCTCGCGGGCACCGACCCGCTCACCCCGGGCGTCCTCCCCGGGTTCGGCCTGCACGACGAGCTGGAACTGCTGGTGCGGTCAGGGCTGAGCCCCGCGCGGGTCCTCCGGATCGCGACCCTGGAGGCGGCCCGCTTCCTGGGCCGCGAACAGTGGTCGGGCACCGTCCGGGAGGGCAGGGCCGCCGACCTCGTGGTGCTGGACGCCGACCCCCTGGCCGACATCCGCAACACCACGCGCATCCACGCCGTCGTGGTCGCGGGCAGGTTCATCGGCCCCGGGGAGCGGCAGGCGCTGCTCGACACCGCCGAGCGCGCGGCGGCGGACCAGGTCGCCTGACCCGCCGGACCCCGCGTACCGGGTTCCCGGGCGTACCGGGGACCCGGTACGCCCGGGACCTCGCGCGGCCCCGGGCTCCCGTGCCCCCTCCGCGCGGACCGCCGCCCCGCGGGCCCCGCGCCCCCTGCCGGAGGGGCCCCGCGACGCCCGAAGCGGGATTCCCCGGTCTCGTTTCGAGGACAACCGGTGATCCCACATTTCCTCCCGCGGGCCGGAACACGCTCTGAACTGGCCTTTTCCGAAGACCATGGGAAACGGCAATAGCAGAGCCCTTTTCCCTGACATCCGGGCACACCCGAAGCCACTGATTTCGGTTCGTGCCGTCCGACCTGCGAATCTACGGGAAACCTTGCCCCGAGCCCCCTGCGGAGCCTTCCCCGGCAGAGATAATACGCCTGTGAGACGCGACACGAATCCCTTCCATAAAGCCCCAGGTAGGACCCTCCGAAGCACGTGGATTACCCGCCCGGAACGACGACGCCGCGATGACTATGGGGCTTCTGTGCACTAAAGTCTTCCTACCATGGCGTATTCAGCGAGAAGTCCGTCGTCGGTGGTCTCGACCCGACCGGCCCGCCAGGGCGACCCCGGCCTGGCCGAGGCCCTGTCGGCGCACCTGGGCATCGAACTCACCCCCCGCGAGTTCACGCTGCCCGACGGCACGAGGATCGGCGTCGACTGCGCCGACGGGGGCCGCCCGAGCCTCCTGGTGCAGTTCACCCCGCTCCAGGGCCCGGTCAAGTCGACCCAGCGCAACAAGGTCATCGCCGACGCCTTCAAGCTCGTGTGGCTGCGCGACCACCACTTCCCGGACGCGCACGTCCTCCTGGTCATCGGCGAACCGCTCGCCCGGCTGTTCGGGCGGGGGGCCTGGCTCCCCGCCGCGTTCGCCTCCTACCGGATCACCGTCGCCCTGGTCGACGAGCATCACAGGATCCGCACACTCGATATCAGTACGTGATGAACACTTCATAACGTGTTAATCGATTAACCCTAACGTTCCACGCGTCAAACCCCGCGGGCCGCCGCATTCCATGCTCCCACCCGCTCTCCAACGAACGTCTCCGGTCCCTGGTTCGCCGTGCCCGGAGGCAGTCATCCCCGGAGGGTGTTCATGGATGTCCCGCCCGTCGCGCATGCGCGCCGCGCGTGCGCGCCCGCGCGCCGCCGCACGCCACATGCGCGCGCGACCCTTTCCCGCGCCGGCGACGCGCCGCCGGCGCACGCGTCCCCGATTCCCGCCGGGCGCCCGGGTCCCCTTTTCCCCGCTTTCCCCACGTGCCGCACAGCCGTTCCCGCTCCTCCGCAGCCCTTTTCGGGCACCCCCGACCGGCGCTCCTCCCTTTGCCCCGGAAACACCCATTCACCGGAGCGCCACCGTGTGCGATCATCCGATCACGCATATCGAGGAGCAGGAATGACACCGCCGCCCACCGACCCGTCCGCGCACGGCGCCGCCTCGCGAGCGCCCGCAGCGGTTCCGCGCCTCCGGCTCCCCTCGGGGACCGGGCCCCTCCCCCGGCTCCCCCTCGGGGAGCGGACGCCGCGGCACGGGGACGCGGCGTGACCGGCGACAGGATCGAGGTGCGCGGGCTCACCAAGGCCTACGAGGGCGCCGACCCGCTCCGGCCGGCGCTCCACGACGTCGACCTGGAGATCCCCCGGGGCCGCTTCGTCAGCCTCATCGGCCCCAGCGGGTGCGGGAAGTCCACCCTGCTGCGCGTGGTGGCCGGGCTGGAGCGGCACGACACCGGGACCGTCTCCGTGTTCGGGTCGACCCCGGAGCGCATGGCCGCCGCCAAGGCCGTCGGCCTCGTCCCCCAGTCCCCGGCCCTGCTCCCCTGGCAGAACGTGCGGCGCAACGTGTCCCTGCCCTCCCGCGTCAACCGCCGGGCCGGCCGGGGCAGCGAGGACCCCGACCTGCTGCTCCGCATGGTGGGCCTGGAGGACGCCGCCCGCAAGTACCCCCACGAGCTCTCCGGCGGCATGAGGCAGCGCGTCGCCATCGCCCGCGCCTTTGGCATCCGCCCCGACCTGCTGCTGATGGACGAGCCCTTCTCCGCGCTGGACGAGTTCACCCGTGAGGCGCTCCAGCTCCAGCTCCTCGGGCTGTGGGAGCGCATGTCCACGACGGTCCTGTTCGTCACCCACTCGGTCCGCGAGGCGGTCACCCTCTCCGACACGGTCGTGGTGATGTCCGCCCGTCCGGGACGCGTGCACGAGGTGCTGGACGTCGACCTGCCGCGCCCCCGCGACCGGGGCGTCGTGACCGGGCCCCGCCTGCACGTCCTGGAGGACAGGGTGCGCGCCTCCCTCCAGACCGCCTGGGAGGCCGGAGCCGCCCCCGACGACCTCGTCCCCCTGTGAGCACCGCCCCGAGAGGAGGAACGGCCATGGCCACCCAGACCCCCGCCCGTCCCCGTCCCGACCGCGAGGAGGGCCCGCGAGGGGCGGCCCCGCGCGTACGCCGCCGCCTGTTCGGCATCGGGCTGTGGATGCCCGCCACCGTGGCCGTGCTGCTCTGCGGCCTCGCCTGGACGGCGGTCGCCGAGGACCAGCCCTACCTGCTCCCCCCGCTCCGGGAGGTGGGCACGGTCCTGGTGGAGGACCCCGGCCTGTTCCTCGGCAACGCGTGGTCCACGCTCCGGATCGCCCTCCTCGGCGTGTCCTTCGGAGCGGGGACGGCGTTCGTCCTGTCCCTCGTCATGTCCGAGGTGCCGGTGGTGCGGCGCGCGATCATGCCACTGGCCGTCGTGCTGAACGTGACCCCCGTCGTCGCGCTCGCCCCCGCCCTGGTGGTCGCGTTCGGGTTCGGCATGGCGCCCAAGGTGATCGTCACCGCGATCATCACCTTCTTCCCGGTGCTCATCAACATGACGACCGGGCTGCGGTCGGTGCCCGTGCCCGTCCTGCACGTGTTCTCGACCCTGCACGCCTCCCGCCTGGAGGTGCTGCTCCGGCTGCGCGTCCCCAGCAGCCTCCCCTACGCCCTCGCAGCGCTGCGGGTGGTGTTCCCCCTTTCCATCGTGGGCGCCGTGGTCGCGGAGTTCGTCGCCGCCGGGTCCTCCAGCGGACTCGGCACGATGATCCGCACCTCGGCCGCGACCGCCCGCCTGGAGTACGTCTACGCGGCCATCGCCTGTCTGGCCGCCATGGGCGTGCTGATGCTCGCACTCATCACCGTCCTCGAACGACGACTGCTGTTCTGGCACGAGTCGCAGCAGTGACGCACACACCCGAAGGAGCCCTCGTGGCACTCCCCCCCGCCTCCCTCCCCCGGCCCCGGATCCGGCGCGTACGCCCCGTGGCCGCCGCGGCCCTCACCTCGGCCCTCCTCCTCACCACCGCCTGCGCGGGCGAGGAGGCGACCGAGGAGCCGGCGGACGTGGCCACCGTGATCGACGAGGAGCGGTGCGAGACCAACCGCGCCGCGGGACCCGTCACCTACATCACCGGATACCAGTACCAGGCCTCCGTGAGCATCCTGGAGGCCGTCGCCGCCGACGCCCTCGGCTTCTTCGACGCCGTCTGCCTCGACGTCGAGATCCAGCCCGGCACCGGCGACACGATCGGCAACTCCCAGCTGGTCTCGGCCGGTACGGCGCACTTCACGTCGCTGGGCAACGAGGCCGAGGTCCTCCAGGCCAACGACGCCGGCCACGACGTCATCGGCATCTCCACGTACGGGCACGTCCCCATCGCCACCCTGCTGACGGGGACCGGCATCGAGGAGCTCGGCGACCTGGAGGGCACCACCCTGGGGCACAAGGGCATGCTGCCCGCCCCGCTGGAGGCCATGCTCGTCGCCGACGGCGTCGACATGGACGCCATCGAGATCGTGGAGGTCGGCTACGACCCCAGCGTCCTGCCCCGCGACCAGGTGCAGGCCCTCACCGGGTTCCGGTCCAACGAGCCGTTCCTCCTCGCCGACATGGACGAGGAGTACAACGAGTGGCTCCCCGAGGACTACGGGGTCGTCGGCTCGTTCGGCGTGATGGCCACGCACCCCGAGTGGGCCCAGGAGAACCCGACCGTGGTCGAGGACTACCTGCGCGCGATCGCCCAGGCGTTCTCGTACTGCCAGGAGAACGGCGAGGAGTGCGTCGGGTACGCCGCCGACCTGGCCGAGTCCGGGTACGACGTCGACCACAACCTGCGGGTGTGGAACGCCGAGCACGAGCTGGTCACCTCGTCCACGCCCGACGACGCCCCTCCCGGGTACATCGACCTGAACCTGACCGAGGCCGAGGGGGAGACCCTGGTGGACAACGGCCAGCTGGACGAGCTGCCCGACCTGGAGCCCCTGTTCGACCCGCGCTACCTGGAGGCCGTGCACGTCGCCACCGAGGTCTCCTGGCCCGCCGAGTAGCGCGCACGGGCAGGACCCGCCGCACGCGGTGAGCCGCCGGCGCCGCCCTCCCCCGGGCGGGCGGCGCCGGCCGCGCGGACGGCACACGCAGAACCCGAAGCGGCGGCGCGACGACGCGCCGCCAGAGAACTAGGAGCCCACAGGATGGCAGCACCAGGCGGCGCCCCGACCGCCGACACCGAGTACGGGATCTTCCTGCCCATCGGTAACGGAGGCTGGATCGTGTCGGAGACGGCACCGCATCCGCAGGCCACGTACGAGTACAACAAGAAGGCCGCGATCCTCGCCGAGGCCCACGGGCTCGACTTCGTCATGTCCATGGGCAAGTGGCGCGGGTACGACGGGGCCACCGACCACTGGGGGCGCACCCTGGAGTCCATGACGATGATGTCGGGACTCGCCGAGGCGACCGAGCGCGTCAAGGTGTGGGCGACCGTCCACACGAACCTGTTCCACCCGGCCCTGGCCGCGAAGATGTACACCACCCTCCAGCAGGTGAGCGGGGGGCGGGCCGGGATGAACATCGTCGTGGGGTCCTACGCCGACGAGTTCGCGCAGATGGGCCTGTGGCGGGACGACCTCGGCCACGCCGACCGGTACCGGTACACGGAGGAGTGGGCCACCGTCCTCAGACGCCTGTGGACGGAGGACTCCGTCACCCACGACGGCGAGTTCTTCCAGCTCGACGACTGCCGCTCCAGGCCGCACCCCGACCCCGCGCCCACGCTCATCAGCGCGGGGCGCTCCGACACGGGGCTCGACTTCCAGGCCCGGCACTGCGACGGCTCGTTCCTGACCGCGCAGGACCTGCCCGGCCTGCGCGAGGCCAGCCTCGACGTGAAGGCGCGGGCCGACAAGCGGGGCCGGAGCATCCGGACCTACTCGATGCTCACCGTCATCATGGACGAGACCGACGCCGCGGCCGAGGAGCGCCGGCTGAGGTACGGCCGGGGCGCGGACGTGGACGCGATCGTCAACATGAAGCTCTCCTGGGGCCTGCCCCTGGACAGGGCCCTGTCGCTGACCTCCGAGCGCCCGGAGGACGAGGCGTTCCAGACCCCGTTCGTGACCGGGTCGCCGGAGACGGTGGCCGGCCGGATCCGCGAGATGGTCGAGTACGCCGAACTGGACGGCCTCATGCTCATCTTCCCGGACTACCACGCCGACCTGGCCGCGTTCGGGGAGCAGGTCATGCCCCGGCTCCGTCAGGGCTGAGCGGCGCCGGGCCCCGCGCCGGTCCGCGGGGACACGCGGCGCCCCTGGCGGGGCGCCGTCCCGGCTCCCCGGCCGGTCGCGGCCGGCGGGCCCCGGGGTTGGGGCGCTCCGCCGCCGGGTAGTCACCAGTACGTGCATCAGCGGGTCCGCCCGCGCCGCGCCCCCTCCGGGGCGCGGCGCGGGCGGACCCTCTCGCTCTCCGGGGGGACCGACATGGGCGTCAAACGCGGTATCAGCGGGCTGCGGCAGATCCTGGACCGGATGGAGTTCCCGGCGGACAAGGACCGGATCGTCGCCCGCGCCCTGGACGAGGGCGGCGACGAGGAGATCCTGAGCGCCCTGCGCGCGATGCCGTCCGCCGACTTCTACGAGGCCGGGGAGGTCCTGCGGGCGGTCCCGCTGCCCGAGACCGAGCGCGCCCGGACCGAGTCGGCCCGGGCGCGGGAGCGCGGGGAGCGCCCCTGAGCGGTCAGGCCCGCGCGGCGGCGCGCAGCGGGGCCCCGGCCCTGTGCATGTGGGTGAGCGCCTCGATGTGCGAGCGCACGAAACCGGTCTCGTGGTACGGGATGCCGATCTCCGCGCAGTAGTCGCGCACCAGCGGCTGGACCCGGCGCAGGTTCGGGCTGGGCATGTTCGGGAACAGGTGGTGCTCGATCTGGTAGTTGAGGCCCCCGAGGGCGAGGTCGGTGAACCAGCCGCCCCGCACGTTCCGCGAGGTCAGCACCTGCTTGCGGAGGAAGTCGAGCTTCTCGCCCTTCTTCAGCGTGGGCATGCCCTTGTGGTTGGGGGCGAAGATGCAGCCGAGGTAGACCCCGAACAGCCCCTGCTGGACCGCGATGAACGCGAGGGCCTGGAGGGGCTGGAGGACCGTGAACACCGCGCCGAGGTAGAGCGCGAAGTGCCCCGCGAGGAGCACGCCCTCCAGGACCCGCTGCTTGGTGCTCGGCCGGAACAGGGCGCGCACGCTGCCCACGTGCAGGTTGAGGCCCTCCAGGAGCAGGAGCGGGTAGAACAGGAACGCCTGCCGGCGGCCGAGGAAGGCGGGCACGCCCCTGGCGGCGTGGGCCTGCTCCTCGGACCACACGAAGATGTCCGGCTGGACGTCGGGGTCGAGCTCCTCGTGGTTGGGGTTGGCGTGGTGCCGGGTGTGCTTGTCCTGCCACCACCCGTAGCCGAGCCCGATGCCGAGGTTGCCCACGACCCTGCCGAACGCCTCGCTGACGCGGCGCCCGCGGAAGATCTGGAGGTGGGCCAGCTCGTGGGAGACCAGTCCGACCTGTCCGAAGACGGCGGCCATGGCGACGGCGGTGAGCATCTGCCACCAGGAGTCGCCGAGGAGGAAGAAGGCCGCCCACACGCCGGCGAAGGACAGCCCGATCAGGGAGAGCCGGACGGCGAAGTACACCGGCGTCCGCTCCATCAGACCGGCTTCCTGGACACGGCGGGACAGCTGGGCGAAGTCACTGCCCCGACGTCGGCCTAGGGTCGTCGCCTCGGCGTCGAGCATGCTCTCTCCCCTGCAAAGGTGAACGAATCACTCATGTGTCCTATATAACACTAGGCGCAGCGGACGGCTCGGACCATGGCACGGCCACGCTGACTTTTCGGGGTGCGTGCACCCCTGCGCCCTGCGGCGGAAGTGCTTACCATCCTCCGGGCCGCGGCGCCCTCGCCGGGTGCCCGCCCCGCCGGGGCCGGTGGATGATGGGTCCATGCGCACTCCCCCCGCCGAGGTCGCCGTCACCGCCGGACTCGTCGCCGGCCTGCTCCGGGACCAGCACCCGGACCTGGCCGGCCTGCCCCTGGTCCCGTGCTCACACGGCTGGGACAACGTGGTCCTCCGCCTGGGGGACGACCTGGCCGTGCGGCTCCCGCGGCGCGGGAGCGCGGCGGTCCTGGCCGCCAACGAGCAGCGCTGGCTCGGCACGGTCGCCGCGCGCGTCGGCTTCCCCGTCCCCGCGCCCGTCCGGATGGGGCGGCCCGGCCGCGGGTACCCGTGGCCCTGGTCGGTCGTCCCGTGGTTCGAGGGCCGCGTCGCCGCCTCCCTGCCCTCCGCCGAGCGGGGGCGCCTCGCCGGGCCGCTGGCCGCCTTCACGGCCCGGATGCACGTCCCGGCCCCCGGGGACGCACCGGCCAACCCGGTTCGCGGCGTCCCCCTGGCCTCCCGCGACGCGCGGGTCCGCGAACGGCTGGCCGGAGGGATCGTCCCCCGTGCCGACGAGCTCCTGCGCCTGTGGGAGCGCCTGTCGGCCGCCCCGGCCTGGCAGGGGCCGCCCGTGTGGATCCACGGCGACCTGCACCCCGCCAACGTCCTCGCGCCCGCCGACGGCGCGCCCGGCCTGGCCGCGGTCCTGGACTTCGGCGACCTGGCCTCCGGAGACCCCGCCACGGACCTGGCCGCGGCGTGGATGATGTTCGACGCCCCCGGGCGCGCGGAGTTCCGCGCCGAGCGCGAGCGCCTCTCCCCCGTGGACCCCGCCACCTGGGACCGCGCCCGCGCCTGGGCGGTCTCCTTCGGCTCTCTCCTGGCCGCCTCCACGAACGAGGACCCGCTCCTGGCCGCGGTGGGCGCGCACACCGTCGACCAGGTCCTGGGCCCCGACCGCCCCTGACCGCCCGTCGGCGGGCTTACCGGCCGAAGGCGCACAATGGTTCCGACCAGTGCGGATCGACCCCCGGAGCGGAACGTGAGCAAGACCGGCCTGACCGTCAAAGCGCTGATGGAGGCACTCGACGGGGCCGTCCACGGGCTCGTCGCCGCTCCCCGGGGGCTCGGCGCGCTCGTGCGGACGGTCGTCGTGGCGGGCGAGGGCGTCCCCGTGCCCGCCGCGTCCCCGGTCGTCGTCCCCGCCGGCGGGTCCGCCCCCGCCGCGCGGGCCGGGCTCCAGGGCGCGAGCGCCGTGGCCGCCCTCGGGGACGACGCCGCCGGCCTCCGGACCTCGGCCTGCCCGTCCTCTCCGTGGAGCCCTCCGTCGGCCCCGAGGAGTTCGCCGTCCTGGCCCGGTCCGTCCTGGAGGCCGAGGAGACCGAGTCCCGCCACGGCGACCTGTTCTCGCTCGCGCGGACGGTCGCGACACTGACCGGGGGCCTCGTCAGCATCGAGGACGCCGGGGGACAGTTCCTCGCCTACTCCGCGTCCGACGAGGGCGCGGACGAGCTGCGCAGGCAGACCATCCTCGGCCGGGGCTGCCCCGAGTCGTTCCTGGCGCACATGCGCGAGTGGGGCGTCAACGAGCGCCTCTGGGCGGGAGAGGTCGTCGAGGTCGCCGAGCGCCCCGACCTCGGCGCCGCCCGGCGCCTCGTCGTGGGCGTACGGGCCGGAGAGCGCGCGCTCGGCACCATATGGGTCCAGGTCGGCGACCGCCCGCTCGCACCCGCCAGCGTCCAGGTGCTGCACGGCGCGGCACGGCTGGCCGCGGTGCACGTCATGCGCGCCAACAGCGGGGCGCGACACCGGGGAGCTGTCCGTGGGCCTGCTGACCGGCGCCTTCGACACCGACGCGCTCGCCCGCCACCTGGGGACCGACCCCTCCACCCCGGTCGCGGTGGTCGCCCTCGCCCTGCGCGGCCCGGAGGCCGACCTCCCCTGGCTGCTGGACCAGGCCGCGGAGATCACCTCCGTGTACGCGTCCGCCTACCGCAGGGACGCGCTGGTCGTCCCCGCCTGCGGGCTGCTGTACGTCCTGCTCCCCGCGACCACCGGCCGGAGCCCGGCCGCGTGGGCCGGCGAGCTGGTGTCGGTCCTGCGGGACAACCTGGGCACGCCGGTGCAGGCCGCCGTGGCGGGGACCGCCCCGAGGATGCGCGCGGTGCCCTCCCTGAAGAAGGTCGCCAGCCGGACCCTCGACGTCGTCGCGGACCGCCCCGAGCGGCGCGTGACCGCGTTCGATGAGGTCCGCTCCTCCGTGGTGCTGCGCGACCTGTTCGACACCCTCGCCGACATGCCCCGGCTGCGCGACGACCGGCTCGACGTACTGGACGGTGAGCAGCGCCGCTCGCTGTCCGCGTACCTGGACGCCTTCGGCGACGTGACGGCGGCGGCCGGGAGGCTGCACGTCCACCCCAACACGCTCCGGCACCGGGTCCGGCGGATCTGCGCCCTGACCGGGCTCGACCTGGACGACGCCGACCAGCGGCTCCTCGCGGCGATCACGCTCAGGGCCTGAACGCGGCGCGGCGCATCGCGGTACGGCTCCCGTGCGGTCTCCGCCCGGTCACGGGAGCCGCCCTCCGGCGCTCCCCGGGGACCGGATTGTCGGAACCGACACCGCTGCCCCGCCCATGTCGTCCGTTCTGACAACGGTGGCGCACGCCACCCGGACCTAGGATCCCGGCCATACTCGCGGACCCTCCCCTCGTCGGCCCGCGAAATCCCCGACCCCGGCATGAGCTCTGGACATGAGCGCGGACACCACGCAGGCACGGCCACCGAGGGCCAAGGTCCTCGTCGCGAGCCTCACCGGCAGCACGATCGAGTGGTTCGACTTCTTCCTCTACGGCACCGCAGCGGCCCTGGTCTTCGACAAGCTGTTCTTCCCCTCGGACGACCCGCTCGTCTCGCTGACGTTCTTCATCCGTCCGCTGGGCGCCGTGGTCTTCTCGCACATCGGCGACCGGATCGGCCGCAAGAAGACCCTGATCATCACGCTCTCCCTCATGGGCGGCGCGACGATGGGCCTCGGCCTGCCGCCCACCTACGACAGCATCGGCGTCCTCGCCCCGGTCCTCCCCGTCGTGCTGCGGATCGTCCAGGGCATGGGCATCGGCGGCGAGTGGGGCGGCGCCCTGCTGCTCGCCTACGAGTACGCGCCCAAGGGGCGCCGCGGCTTCTTCGGCAGCGTCCCGCAGATGAGCATCACCCTGGGCATGCTGCTGGCCAGCCTCGCCCTCACCCTCATGTCCCTGCTGCCCGAGGCCCAGTTCGAGGCGTGGGGGTGGCGGGTGCCGTTCGTCGGCAGCGTCCTGCTGGTGCTCCTGGGCCTGTGGATCCGCTCCGGCATCGACGAGACCCCGTCCTTCCGGAAGGCCAAGGAGGAGGGGAACGTCGCCAAGCTGCCCGTCGTGGAGACCTTCCGCTTCCACTGGCGCGCCGTGCTGGTCGCCGTCGGCGCCAAGGTCGTGGAGACCGCGCCGTTCTACATCTTCGGCACGTTCGTCGTCAGCTACGCCACGGGCACCCTGTCCTTCGACAACACGGCCGCGCTCAACGCCGTGACCGTCGGCGCGATCGTCGCGACGGTGCGCATCCCGCTGTCGGGCCGCCTCTCGGACACCTTCGGCCGCCAGAAGGTCTACCTGGTCGGCGCGGTCCTCCTGGCGCTGTTCGCCGTCCCGTACTTCCTCATGCTGGGCACCGGCAGCGTGGCCGTGCTGGTCCTGGCCACCGTGATCGGCCTGGGCGTGTTCTGGGCGCCGGTGACCGCGACCATCGGCACCCTGAGCTCGGAGATCTTCTCCACCCGGGTCCGGTACACGGGCGTCACCCTGGGCTACCAGATCGGCGCAGCCCTCGCGGGCGGCACGGCCCCGCTGATCGCGACCTGGCTCCTGTCCCGGTTCGACGACTCGTGGGTGCCGATCGCCGTCTACCTGGTGTTCACGGCCCTGATCTCCATCGTCGCCGTGTCGCTGGCCCACCGCGCATCCAAGGCCGAGCTGGAGCGCGCCGGCGAGGCGGTCTGATCCGGCCCCGCACCGGCGGAGGGGCGGTTCCGCGCACGGCGCGGGGCCGCCCCTCCGCCGTGTCGGGCCGGGGCGCCCGTTCGCGCCCTCAGTCCACCGACCGCAGCAGCTCCGCGACCCGCTCGGGCTGCTCGTTCATGGCGAGGTGGCCCGCGCCCTCCATGACGACCACGTCGGCGTCCAGGAAGCGCCGGGCCGGTCCGTGCAGGCGCGCCGGGGAGTAGAAGGCGTCGTCGGACCCGGTGGCCACCACGACCGGGGTGTTCTCCCAGGGGCGCAGGCACTCCAGCGGCAGCGGCCCCGGGGCCAGGCTGGTGCGGCAGTGGCGCCCGACCAGCGTCATCCACGGGGCGAAGGGGTGCGTCCCCGGCGCGGCGTAGGAGGGACCGCTCATGAAGTTGAGCAGGCGGGTGCTCTTGTCGTCCCGCGGACCGATCATCCACGGCAGGGTGGCGCGCATCAGCTCGGACGTCTTCGCCGCCGAGGTCAGACCCGCGGGCCCGACCATCACCACGGCGTGGACCAGCGGGGAGGGCTTCGCCGCCAGGGCCACGGCGGAGCCGAGCGAGTGCGTGAGCACGGTGACCGGCCGCGCGGTCAGCAGGGGCAGCACCTCGTCGAACCACGCGCCGTAGGCCGCCGCGCGGTCCGACCTCGGCCGGACCCCGACGCTGAGGCCCGGCTGGCCGGGCAGGTCGACGAGGATGACCGGACGGTCGCGGGCGATGATCCTCGCGGTGTCCACGGACGTCGCCGAGTTGAAGTTGGTCCCGCTGAGGACGAGCACGGGGGTCGCGTCGCCCCCCGGCGCCCGGAAGGCCCGTGTCGGGCCCAGTGCGGTGGCGAGCTCGGGCAGCGACCGGAGGGAGGGCCAACCCGAGATCCGCTGTTCGCACCAGGCGCGGATCGCGCGGGCGCCGGCGGGGGATCGGTAGATGTGGGCGCCGTGAGGGCTGGACTCGGACATCGGACACCTGTTGTTTCCGGATAGGCGACAGCAACCGCCGACCAGTCTTCCCGGCACACCTCCGAAGCACTGTACTCGACGCGTCCCGGCGCGCCCTCCAGGAACGGACACAGGCCTCTGGAGTGGACATTCGCCCCATCTTCGGCGAGCATGGGCGCGGCGCGACGGCGCCTAGGTGTGCCGGGAAGACTGGTCGGCAGTCCCCGACCCATGTCCCGGAAAGCTGCCCATGAGCCTCGACCCGAACCAGTCCATCCCGACCGGAGGACCGCTCTCCCGCTTCGCGGACACCCTGCGCAGCGACACCGTCGGCGGTTTCCTCCTGATCGGCGCGGCGGTCCTCGCCCTCGTGTGGATCAACTCGCCCTTCGGCGGGGCCTACGAGGACCTGCGCGCGATCACCTTCGGTCCCGCGTCGCTGCACCTCGACCTGTCCCTGGAGACCTGGGCGGCCGACGGCCTGCTGGCCGTGTTCTTCTTCGTCGTCGGCAACGAGCTCAAGCAGGAATTCGTGCACGGCGAGCTGCGCAACCCGCGGAGGGCGATGCTGCCGATCGTCGCCGCGGTCTGCGGCATGGTCGTGCCGGCCGCGATCTACGCGGCGATCAACGCCACCTCCCCGGACACCGTCCAGGGATGGGGCATCCCGATGGCGACCGACATCGCCTTCGCGGTCGCGATCCTCGCGGTCGTCGGCCGCGGCCTCCCGCCGGCCCTGCGCACGTTCCTGCTGACCCTGGCGATCGTGGACGACCTCGGCGCGGTCGTCGTCATCGCGGTGTTCTACACCTCCGGCATCAACTTCCTCGCGCTGCTCGCCGCCGCCGCGGGCCTGGTGCTGTTCTGGTACCTCCAGCGCGGCAAGGGCCTGGCCGCGAAGCTCAACGCCTCCGCTCTGCCCAACTGGATCGTCTACGTCCCCCTGGCCCTCGTCGTCTGGGGCCTGGTGCACGAGAGCGGTGTGCACGCCACGATCGCCGGTGTGGCGATGGGCCTGCTGATGCGGACCACGAAGCTGCCCGGGGAGGCGCACGACCCCAGCCACGGCGTGGAGCACGTGCTGCGCCCCTGGTCCGCCGGGCTGGCGCTGCCGATCTTCGCGTTCTTCTCCGCGGGCGTGGTGTTCGACGGCGTCGGGGAGGTCCTCACCGACACCGCCGCGATGGGCATCATCGCCGGGCTCGTCGTGGGCAAGGTCGTCGGTATCGCGGGCGGCTCCTGGCTGACCACGAAGCTCACCCGGGCCGAGCTCAACCCGAGCCTGAAGTGGATCGACATCGTCGGCATGTCCCAGCTGGCGGGCATCGGGTTCACCGTGTCCCTGCTGATCACCGAGCTGTCGTTCGCCGACTCCCCGGAGCACCTGGCGCACGCGAAGACGGGCGTGCTCCTCGCGTCCCTGGTCGCGACCGTGCTGGCCGCGGTCGTCCTGGGCGCCCGGTCCCGGCACTACAGGCGGCTCATGCGCGCCACGGCCCCCACGGAGACGGCCGGGGAGTGAGCCCGGGCGCCGGTCCCGGCGGGGCCGGCGCCCCACCTGCCACATCGCGCGGACACCGTCCAACGCCCGCGGCGGGCCGATCGATACCAGCTGCCACCGTGCCTTGACACACACGACAATTCCCGCGACACCGAAACCGGGGTGTGCTAAGTTCATGGAAGTTGCAGTTGTGATTCCCGTTGGATTTTGCGTTGTTCGGCCTTCAGGCTGGGTCTTCTTCAGGGTTCGTTATTCGGGTGGTCATCACGGTGACGGGGAAACCGTCAGATTGCGGTTTTCCTTGCCCAGAACGAAGGAGAAAACATGGCTACCGGTACCGTCAAGTGGTTCAACGGTGACAAGGGCTTCGGCTTCATCGAGCAGGACGGCGGCGGCCCCGACGTCTTCGCCCACTACAGCAACATCCAGGCCACCGGCTTCCGCGAGCTCCAGGAAGGTCAGGCCGTGCAGTTCGACGCCACCCAGGGCCCCAAGGGTCTCCAGGCTGAGAACATCACCCTGCTCTGACTGAGCCCCGCGCTGCAGTCGTGACAGAGGCCCGCCCTACGGGTGCTGGGCCTCTGTCCCTTTTTCATGTTTTTCTGGACCGGTCTTCTGGCCGTCGACTTCCGACAGGCACCGGTCCGCACCACCCCACCCCACAGCGTGTTCTCCGCGTGGGCCGTGGAAACCGCAGAATCTTCCGGCGCACCACCGATGCTCCACGTCGAAGCTCCCAGAGGCTTCCTCGACCGGCACGCGCCGTCGACGAAAGGCTCGTATGAACCATCCGTCCCGCGTGAACGGACAACGGCGCTCCTCCACAGGCGGCGGCCACGGCGGCTCCTTCGGACGCTCCCGGCCCCCCAGGTCCTCCGGCCGCCCCCCGGGCGGCGGCAGGGGCCCCTCCGGCCGTCCGGCCGGTGAGTTCGCCCTCCCCGTCTCCACCACCCCGGCGCTCGACCCCGTGTCCACGTTCCAGGAACTGGACATGCCCGCGCCGCTGAAGTCGACCCTGGCCCGCCAGGGCCTGACGACCCCGTCGGCCATCCAGGCCGCGACCCTGCCCAACTCGCTGGTCGGGCGCGACGTCCTGGGCCGCAGCCAGACCGGCTCCGGCAAGACGCTGGCCTTCGGGCTCGCCCTGCTCGCCCGCCTGGAGGGACGGACCGCGCAGCCCCACCGCCCGCTGGCGCTGGTCCTGGCCCCCACCCGGGAGCTGGCCCAGCAGGTGGCCGACTCGCTGGCGCCCTACGCGCGCTCGCTCAAGCTGAACCTGACCACCGTCGTGGGCGGGATGCCGATCTCCCGCCAGGCCCGGGCCCTGCGCCAGGGCGTGGAACTGGTCGTGGCCACCCCCGGCCGCCTGCGCGACCTGGTCGAGCGGGGCGACTGCGCCCTGGACCAGGTGGACGTGGCGGTCCTGGACGAGGCCGACCAGATGACCGACATGGGGTTCATGCCCCAGGTCACCGCGATCCTCCAGCAGGTGCCGTCCGGCGGGCAGCGGATGCTGTTCTCCGCGACGCTGGACCGCAACGTCGACACGCTGGTCCGCCGCTTCCTGAACGACCCGGTCGTCCACTCGGTGGACCCGACCGCGGGCGCGGTCACCACCATGGAGCACCACGTCCTGCACGTGTCCAACACCGACAAGCAGGCCACGGCGACGCACATCGCCGCCCGCGACGGCCAGGTGATCATGTTCCTCGACACCAAGCACGCCGTGGACAAGATGGCCAAGCACCTGCTCGCCAACGGCGTGCGTGCGGCGGCCCTGCACGGCGGCCGGTCGCAGCCGCAGCGCACCCGGACCCTCAAGCAGTTCAAGGAGGGCACGGTGACCGCGCTGATCGCGACCAACGTGGCGGCCCGGGGCATCCACATCGACGGCCTGGACCTGGTCGTCAACATCGACCCGCCGACCGACCACAAGGACTACCTGCACCGCGGCGGCCGTACCGCCCGCGCGGGCGAGTCCGGCAACGTGGTCACGCTCGTCCTGCCCAGCCAGCGCCGCGAGATGGCGCGGCTGATGAGCCGGGCGCAGATCGAGGCGACGACCGCGCAGGTCAGCTCGCAGGACCCGGAGCTGGCCCGGGTGACCGGCGCCCGCACGCCCTCGGGCGTGCCGGTGACGCTCCCGGCGGAGCCCCGCCAGGAGGCCTCCCGGTCCAACAGGCCCCCGTCGCGGGGCAGGCGGCGCCCGCGCCGCTGATCCGGCGCCCCGGTGTCCCCGGGGCACCGAACCGGCTGAACGAGGAGCGGCCCCCTTCCGTGCGCGGAGGGGGGCCGCTCCCGTGTCCGGGGGACGTCCGGGCACGTGGCCGCCGGGCGGTGGCGCGCCCGTCCCGGGCGCGGCGCCCACCGGTCTCCCCCGGTCCCGGGCCCCGAACCCGGGACCCCGGCGTCGGCCCCGTCCGCTCCCGGGAGGTCCGCGAGCGTCCCTCGGCCGGGGCGTTCAGCCCTCCAGTGTCTCCAGGTAGGCGAGCCAGCCCCCGTGGCGGCTGATGTCCTCCGCCCCCTCGGCCGCCGCCGGGTCGCACCCGAAGCCGACCACCGCACGCCCGTCGGCCAGCGTGACGGAGCCCAGGGACATGGGAGCGGGAAGCCCGGCCAGGAACGCCCCGAGGCCCGCCGGCGAGATCCGCCAGACCTCGCAGCGCACCGACGCCCCTCCCTCCGCCACGCGGAGCAGCCCGGGCTTGGGGGGCGAGGTGGGCAGGGCGACCATCCTGTAGTCGGCGCTGGTCGCGTCCTCCGCGACGAACCGCGCGCCCGCGTCCGTGAGCTGGTGGTGGAGCGGCTGCCCGCGCAGGTGGGCGCCGAACACCGCCAGTTCCGCCCCGGGGCCCGGAAGGGCCTCTCCCCGCTCCTCCCCGGTGATGTCGGCCGCCAGGTCCAGGGCCACCTGGTCCTCGAACGCCCGGGTGACGACGCTGACCCCGAACGGGCGCCCGTCGGCGGTCCCCGCCGGGACCGCCACCGCCGCCATGTCGAGCAGGTTCACGAAGTTCGTGTAGGTGCCCAGGCGCGAGTTCGCGCCGACCGGGTCCGCGGCGACCTCCGCGAGCGTGGGGTGGCCGACCGTGGTGGGCAGGAGCAGGGCGTCGAAGCCGGCCAGGAGCGCACGGGCGGTCGCCCTGTAGGCGGCCAGCCGGTGCTGGTCGGCGGCGAGGGCGTGGGCGGGGAGGTTCCCCGCGGCCAGGATGATCCCGGCGACGGTGGGGTCGGCGCCCTCCGGGTGCCCGGCCAGGAACCCGCCGACGGCGGCGTGGCGCTCCGCGACGAGCGCGCCCTCGTAGAGCAGGCGCGCGGCCTCCAGCAGCGGGGCCACGTCCACCTCCACGACCTCCGTCCCGGCCGCGCCCAGGACGTCCGCGGCGGCGCGGAAGGCGGCGCGCTCCGCCCCTCCGAGCGGAGCGAGCCCCTCGGCCGTCGGCACCGCCACCCGCCCGGCCCCGCGCGGGGCGAGCCGCACGTCGGCGGGCCAGTCCCTGCTGAAGGGGTCCCCGGCGTCGGGTCCGGCCATCACGGCCAGGGCCGCGCGCGCCGGGGCCAGGCCGCGGGAGAACACGGTGACGCAGTCGTAGGGGCGCGCGGCCGGGACCACCCCCGTCGACGGCACCAGGCCGAGCGTGGGCTTGAGGCCGACCAGGCCGTGCAGGGCGGCGGGCACGCGCCCCGAGCCGGCCGTGTCGGTGCCCAGGGCGATGTCGGCGATCCCGAGGGCCACGGCCACGGCGGACCCGGAGCTGGACCCGCCGGAGACCCGTTCGGGGTCGAAGGCGTTGCGGACCGCGCCGTAGGGGCTGCGCGTGCCGACCAGCCCGGTGGCGAACTGGTCGAGGTTGGTCTTGCCGAGCACGATCGCGCCGGCGTCCACGAGCCTGCGCACGGCCGGCGCGCTCGCCTCCGGCGTGTAGGCGTAGCCGGGGTGGCCGGCGGTGGTGGGCAGGCCGGCCACGTCGATGTTGTCCTTGACCGCGAGGAGCGTCCCCGCCAGCGGCAGGTCCTCACCCGACGCGAGGCGTCCCTCCAGCGCCTCGGCCTCGGCGGCCGTCTCCCGCTCGGGGCGCAGGGTGATCCATACCTCGGGCCGGTCGGCCCCGGCGATCCTCCGGTAGGCGGAGCGGACGCGGTCGGTGGGGTGGGGCATCAGGCGGGCTCTCCTTGTGCGATGACGGCCAGGGCACTCCCCGGGTCGAGGTGCTGGCCCGGTGTGACGAGGATGTCCGAGATCCTTCCCGCGCGGGGAGCGCGGACCACGACCTCCAGCTTCATGGCTTCGAGGCGGACCACGGGCTGGCCCTCCTCCACCGTGTCGCCCGGGGCGGCGTCGACCTTCCAGACGGAGGCGGCCAGGGGCGCCTCGACCAGGACCGCGCCGGGCGGCAGGTCGGGCGCGGCGGGGACGACGGGGTCGGGTTCGGGCCGGTCCTCGAACTCCCCCGCGGCCTCCCAGGCCCGGCGCTCGGCCTCGAACGCCGCCGCCTGGCGGCGCTCGAACGCCCGGATGGATCCGGCGTTCTCGTCGAGGAACCGCTCGTGGTCGGCGAGGACGAACTCACCCTCGTCGATGTCGAGCGCGTGGCGCCCGGCGAGCAGGTCGGCGCGGACGTCGAGGAGCTCCTCGTGGCCGACCGGGTACCAGCTGATCCGGTCGAAGAAGCGCAGGAGCCAGGGCGTCCCCGGCTCGAACGGCCCGTACTGGCGCAGACCCGACCAGATGGGGACGGTGCGGCCGATGAGCTGGTAGCCGCCCGGGCTCTCCATGCCGTACACGCACAGGTAGGCGCCGCCGATGCCGACCCCCGCCTCGGGGGTCCACGTGCGCGCGGGGCTGTACTTGGTGGTGACGAGCCGGTGCCTGGGGTCGAGCGGGGTGGCGGCCGGCGCGCCCAGGTACACGTCGCCCAGTCCCAGGACCAGGTAGGAGGCGTCGAAGACGATGTCGCGGACCTGGTCGACCGAGTCGAGGCCGTTGACGCGCCGGATGAACTCGATGTTGTCGGGGTTCCAGGGCGCGTCGTCGCGCACCCCCGTGCGGTAGCGGGCGACGGCCTCGTGGACGGACGGGTCGTCGAAGGACAGGGGCAGGCGCAGGGTCCGGCTGGGCACCCTCAGCCGGGAGGTGGGCGGCAGCCCGTCCTCGATCTCCCGGAGGAGGCCGAGGAGGGTGCGCAGCGGGAGCACCGCCGGGTCGGTGTGCAGGTGCAGGGAGCGCACCCCGGGCGTGACGTCCACGATCCCGGCGGGCGCGGCCAGGTCCAGGGCGGCCATGAGGGCGTGGACGCGCAGGCGCAGGCCCAGGTCGAGCTCCATGGGCCCGTACTCGACCAGGACGTTGTCGTGGCCGCCGCGCCGGTAGGTGACCCCGGGCCGGCCGTCGCCCTCCGGGACGCGGGCGAGGACGCCGTCGTCGCCGTCGGAGCCGGTGGCGCGCAGGAGCGGGGCGGCGGCGGGCTCGAAGTGCAGCCGCTCGGCCGCGGCCTCGGTGACCGGGTGGAACCGGACGGTGTCGCCGGGGCGGAGCTGTCCGACCTTCCAGCGGGAGCCGGAGACCACCGTGACCGGGCAGACGAACCCGCCCAGGCTGGGCCCGTCGGGGCCGAGGAGCACGGGGGTGTCGCCGGAGAGGTTGACGGCGCCGACGGAGTAGGCGGTGTCGTGGACGTTGGAGGGGTGCAGGCCCGCCTGGCCGCCGTCCGGTCGGGCCCAGGACTGCTTGGGGCCGGAGAGCCGGACGCCGTTGCGGGCGGACTGGGGGTGCACCTTCCAGTCGGTGGCGTAGAAGGCGTCCAGGCCCTCACGGGTCAGGAACTCGGGGGCGGCGTGCGGCCCCTCTGACACCTCCACGTCCCAGTGCGCGTTCCCTCCCCTCCGGACCCCGAAGTCGGGACGGTCGGCCTCCGGGACCGGACGGGCCTCCGGCGCCCCCGCCGGGACGGGCGCGGGGCGCAGGACGTCGCCCGGGAGCAGGGCGCGTCCGCTGTGGCCGCCGTACTCCCCCGCGGTGAACGTGGACGTGCTGCCCAGGTACTCGGGCACGTCCAGCCCCCCTCTGAACAGCACGTACGTGCGCATGCCGGGGCCGCGGGCGGGGCCCACCGCGAGCACGCCTCCGGCGGGGACCGCCACCGGCTCCCACCGGGCGACCGGCTCCCCGTCCACGGTGACGTCGGCGGGCGCCCCGGTGACGCACACGGTGGCCGGGGCGGAGAACCGCAGGGTCGGGCCCTCGATGGTGCACTCCAGGCCGGGCGCCCCCTCCGGGTTGCCCAGGGCGCGGTTGCCCAGTCTCAGCGACAGGTCGTCCATGGCCCCCGAGGGCGGGACGCCGACCTGCCAGTAGCCCGTGCGGCCGGGGAAGTCCTGGACGGTGGTGAGGGTTCCGGCCCGCTCCACCTCGATACGGGGCTCCGGGTCGCCGACCTCCGCACAGGTGGCGGTGGTGTGCGCGACCGCGCGGACGCCGGCGTGCCCGGCCAGGGCGCGCAGCAGGCCCAGGTTGGTCTGGAGCCCGTCGACGCGCACCTCCGCGAGGGCACGGCCGAGCCGGGCGAGGGCGTCGGCTCGGTCGGAGCCGCGCACGACGACCTTGGCGAGCAGGGGGTCGTAGTCGCTGGTGACGCGCTGGCCCGGCTCGATCCAGCCGTCCACCCGCACCCCGGGAGGGGTCTCGAAGCGGGTGACGAGCCCGGAGCTGGGCCGGAAGCCGTGGGCGGGGTCCTCCGCGTAGACGCGGGCCTCGACGGCGTGCCCGGTGCGCGGCGGCCCCTCCGGGGGCACGTCCGCGAGGACGTCCTCGCCCCGGGCCAGGCGCAGCATCCACGCGACCAGGTCGACGCCGGTGATCTCCTCGGTCACGGGGTGCTCGACCTGGAGCCGGGTGTTGACCTCCAGGAAGGAGGCCTCGCCCCGCTCGGTGTCGTAGACGAACTCCACCGTCCCGGCGCTGCGGTAGGAGATCCCCGCGCACAGCTCGCGGGCGGTGCGGTGGAGCTCGGCGCGCAGGGCGTCGGGGAGGTCCGGCGCGGGGGCCTCCTCCACGACCTTCTGGTTGCGGCGCTGGAGGGAGCAGTCGCGGTCCCCCAGGGTGACGACGTTGCCGCGGCCGTCGCCGAACACCTGGACCTCGACGTGGCGGGCGCGGGACACGAACCGCTCCACGAACACGCCGCCGCCGCCGAAGTGGGTGGCGGCCGTCCGGCCGACCTCGTCGAAGGCGGCGCGCAGGGCCTCCTCGTCGGCGCAGGGACGCAGGCCGATCCCGCCGCCGCCCGAGGTGGACTTGAGGATGACCGGGTAGCCGATGCGCTCCGCCGCCGCGGCCGCCTGCTCCACGTCGGGCAGGGTCTCGCTGCCGGCGACCATGGGCAGGCCGGCGGCGGCCGCGGCCTTGCGGGCGGTGTGCTTGTCCCCGAACTCCTCCAGGTGGCGGGGCTCGGGACCGACGAACACCAGCCCGGCGGCCTCGACGGCGTGGGCGAACGCGGCGCTCTCGGACAGGAAGCCGTAGCCGGGGTGGACGGCCCCGGCCCCGGTCGCCGCGGCCGCCGCCAGGACGCGTCCGGCGTCGAGGTAGCTCTCGGCGGCCTGGGCCGGCCCGAGCCGCACGGCCTCGTCGGCGAGCCGGGTGTGCGGGGCGCCCGCGTCGGCGTCGGAGTACACCGCGACGGTGCGCAGGCCGAGTTCGCGGGCGGAGCGGATGATACGGCAGGCGATCTCGCCCCGGTTGGCGACGAGCACGGAGTCGAACACGCTGGCTCTCCTTGGTCCGGTGGTCTGTGCGGCGGTGGGCGGGCGCGTCCGGGCGCGCGGACGCCGGGTCAGAGGGCGTCGGAGTGGAGCGCCATCTGTGTCAGCGCGCGGCGGGCGCGCTCCAGGACGACCTCCATGGACGCGCCGACGTGCTCGTGCATGGCGCGGTAGGCGGAGTCGAGTTCGCCCGCGAGGAGGTGTTCGGTGATCCCGATGTGCTCGGTGACGGTGGAGGTGATCCGGTCGGCGGTGAGGAAGTCGTACATGCGGACCCGGCGGATGCGCCGGTTGACGGAGACGAGGGAGTCGGTGAGGGCGCGGTTGCCGGAGGCGCGGGAGACGGCGGCGTGGAACTCCTCGTCGAGGAGGACGAAGGAGGGGTCGGGCCCGGGGACGTCGGCGCGGAGCTTCTCCCACCGCTCCAGTTCGGCGCGGAGGACGCCGGGGTCGTGCCGGACGGAGGGGTCCTCCATCGCGCGGGAGATGCCGCGGAGTTCGAGGGTGACCCGGAGCTCGTAGAGGTCGCGGAGCTCGGCGAGGTTGGGGACGGTGGCGTAGAAGCCGTTCTCGCGCCGCTCCACCAGGCCGTCGGAGTGCAGGCGGGCCAGCGCCTCGCGTACGGGGGTGCGGGAGACGCCGAAGAGCTCGGCGAGCCGTACCTCGCCCAGCCGGACGCGGGGCGCGATCCGCCCGCTCAGGACCTCCTCGCGCAACAGGGCGTAGACGCGGTCCCGGCGCGAGGTGGCGGTGGCGGCCTCCGGATCCCCCGCCCGCCGCACGCCGTCCCCGGGCGGCGCCTCCGGGGCGGGCACCGCCTCTGTATACATCGGTGTGTCCATGGGGCCCGACGCTAGGAAGGGCGTGTTTCGGCGGCCCTGCCTCCCCGTGAAGCCTGGGTTTCACCGTGTTTCCGCGTGTTTCGCACCGGTATGCACGGGGCGCCGCGGTCGGGGCAGTGCGGGGCGGACGGCGTCCGGAGCGGGCGCGGGAGCCGTTCCGGACCGGTGGGCCGTCCCCGGCCCCGAGCCCCGGACCGGACGGCGTTCCCGCAGGCACACCCGCGTCCCGCGCCGGCGCCCCGGCCCCGGACGCCGCCCGGGCTGTCTAAGCTGCATCCATGCATTCGATGGGACCGAACCGGCGCACCGTGCTGCTCGGCGCGGCGGGGGCCGCCGTCGCCGCGGCCGTGGGCGGCTGCTCCCGCGGCCCCGAGTACGGGCTCTCCGAGCTGGTCGTCGCCACGGGGCCGCCCGGCGCGGTCTTCCGGGAGATCGGCGCGAAGCTCGCCGTCCTGCTCCAGGAGGTCCTGACGGAGCTGGAGGTGAGGACGGTGCAGACCGGCGCCTCCCTCGACAACCTGTACCTCCTGGACGAGGGCGCGGCCGACCTCGGTTTCGCCAGCCTCGACGCGGTGCTGTCGTACGAGGCCGACACCGGCGAGGGCACCCGGCTCGACGCCGTCGGACGCCTCTACGACAGCTTCGTCCACCTGGTCGTCCTCGACGACTCGCCCGTGCGCGAGCTCTCCGACCTGGACGGCCTGCGCGTGTCCGTGGGCTCGGTCAACTCCGGCACCGAATTCACGGTCGCGGAGATCCTGGAGGAGACCGGCCTGGCCGTGGAGACCGTCCGGCTCGACCAGGCCGCCTCCGCCGACGCCCTGGCGTCGGGGGAGATCGACGCCATGTTCTCGCTGACCGGGCTGCCGACCCCGGCCGTCGCCGAACTCGCCGAGAAACACGCGGTACGGCTGATCGACCTGGCGGACACGGCCGACGTGATGGCCGACGCCTACCCGGAGGCCTACTTCCCGGCGACGCTGCCCGCGACCACCTACTCCGGGGTCCCGGCCTGCCCGACCATGTCCATCCCCAACCTGCTCCTGTGCCGGGCCGACCTGGACGAAGCCCTGGCCTACCGGGTCACCGACACCGTCTACCGCGGCCAGGCGCGGCTGGCGGCCCAGCGCCCGGAGGCCGCGCAGATCAACGTGCGCACGGGCATCTCCACCGGCGTCGTCCCCCTGCACCCCGGTTCCGAGCGCTGGTACCGGGACAACAAGCCCGCCTGAGGCGGCGCCTGGCCTTCGCCGGTCCGGTCAGTCCCCGGAGCCGCGCACCGGCGGCAGCGTGATCACCACGCCGAACCCGCGGCGCTCCCCTCCGGGCAGGCCCGTCCCCAGGGTGAGCCGCCCCCCGGCCTCCCGTACCAGGTCGGCGGCGATCGCCAGGCCCAGGCCGGTGCCCTCGGTGTTCTGGTGCCGCGGCGAGCGCCAGAACCGGTCCAGGGCCGCCGTGTACTGCTCCTCCGGCAGGCCCTCGCCGTCGTCCAGGACGCTGATGCGCACCGGATCCCCCCCGTCGGCCTCCACCACCACGCGGGTGCCGCCCGACAGGCGCAGGGCGTTGCTGACCAGTTCGTCGAGGATGCTGCCCAGCCCGCCCGCCGGGGCGTACGCCCGGACCCCGGCGGGGACACGGGTGGTGACGGAGACGCCCCGGGCCTCGCCCAGCGCCCTCCAGCGCTCCACCCGGCTCTCCAGGACCTCGGCGACCTCCACCGCCTCCGTCCCGGTGACGCTCTCCAGGCGGGTCGCGGCCAGCAGGGAGTTGAGCATCCTGTGCATGACGGCCGCCTCGTCGACGGCGATCTCGTGGGCCTCCCTGGCCTCGGGGGTCTCCAGGTGCGGTGCGAGGTTCTCCACGGCCAGCCGCAGGCTGGCCAGGGGGTTGCGCAGCTGGTGTGAGGCCTCGGAGACGAACGCGCGCTGGCGCTCCAGGGCCCTGCGCACGACGTCCACCATCGTGTTGAACGACTCCGTGAGGCGGCGCAGCTCCGGGGGGCCGCGCTCGGCGTCCACGTGCACGTCGAGGTCGCCCGAGGCGACCGAGGTCGTGGCGGCGTCCAGCCTGCGGATGGGCCGCAGCACCCAGCGGGACAGCGGCAGCGACGCGGTCGCCAGCACCGTCAGCGGCACGACGCTGAGCAGGCCGAGCAGGCCCCAGACCTGGAGGATGTCGGCGCCGAGCTCCCGGGTCGGGGCGACCACCACCACGGCGCCCGCGACCTCGCTGTCGCGGCCGATGGGCTCGGCGACCACCAGCGGATCGGGGTTCCACGGCCACGCGGTGGTCGGCGGTGCGGGGCGCTCGCCGGCCATCGCGGCGTCGACGGCCCCCGGGTCGGGGATCCCGTCGAGGACGTCGCGCATGCGGTGCCGGTCCCCGGAGCCGACGACGATCTGCCCGTCGGGCGCGACCACGAGGGCCGGGATGGCGTACAGCTCCTCGTAGTGGGCCATCTCCTGGGCGAGGGGGTCGAGCCGGTCGGTCTCCAGGGCGGTGCGGGCCAGGGCGGCGAACCGCCCCGCGTCGCCCAGCCGGTCGACGTACACCTCCTGTGTCCGCTGCTGGGCGATGACCGTGCCCAGGGGGACGAACACCGCGGCGACGATCACGAACGCGACCGGGAGCAGGAGGGCCAGCAGGCGCCGCAGCAACGGTCAGGCCCCGTCGAGGAGGTAGCCGACGCCGCGCACGGTGCGGATGCGCACGGCGCGGCCGACCTTGGCACGCAGGGAGGCGATGTGGGTGTCGAGGGTCCTGGAGGAGGTCTCCCAGGCGTCGCCCCACACCTGGTCGAGGATCTGGTCGCGGGCGACGACCGAGGGGGAGCGGGAGGCCAGCAGGGAGAGCAGGTCGAACTCCTTGCGGGTCAGCCGGAGCGTCCGCCCGCCGGCGCTGGCCTCGCGGGAGTCGGGGTCGACCGTGAGCGCGCCGACCGTGAGCGGGGGCTCGGCCTCGGCGGCCTCGGCCCGCGCCGGGCGGGTGCGCCGGAGGACGGCGTCGATCCGGGCGAGGAGTTCGGCCACGCCGAAGGGCTTGACCACGTAGTCGTCGGCGCCGGCGCGCAGCCCGCGTACCCGGTCGCGTTCCTCGCTCCGCGCGGTGACGGCGATGACGGCGGTCTGGGGCCGCTCGCGGAGCTTGCGCAGCAGGTCGATGCCGTCGGCGTCGGGAAGGCCGAGGTCGAGCAGGACGACGTCGGCGGGCGGGGCGGTGAGCGCGCGCTCCGCGGTGGCGACCCGCTGGACGTCGAAGGACGCGGACCGCAGGGCCGTCACCAGGCCACGGGCGACCCGGTCGTCGTCCTCCACCACGAGAATGCGCATGTCCAGCATGGTAGGCAGTGTTGCGGACCCCCGCTGACGACGGCGCACGGTCAGACCTCCCGGAAGGGCCCGGAGTCGCTCCCCTCCCGGACGCGGTCCCAGACGGGTGACCGGTCCACCCTCTCCGGCCAGGGGTCCGCGGGCGGGCGCGCGGGGCCGGGCCCGGCGGCGTGGTGGTGGACGGTGACGCTCCCGATGCGGCCGGCGCTCACGGCCACACCGCCGTGGACGCCACCGCCGATGGAATTGTGCGTTTCGCCCTGTTTCACGTCGATCCCCTCCCTCGCCCTGGGGACAGCCTAGGAGAGCGCAAAGGCCGTCGCTTCTCCGGAGAAGTCGGGAACAGTCCGCGGTACGACCGCGACCACAATGGATTACCTGCGGAAACCTCCCTTCGGTCCGCCTTCGCGAAGTTCTCCCTATAGGTCCTGGTACGTCCCTCCGCTTTCCAGCGGTCAAGGGCTTCGCCATCGCCGGACCGCCGTCCCGGCTCTTTCGCTCCCAAGGTCACTTTGGGGCTGCTGGGAGCTGGTGCGTTTCGGGTCGGATCCACCGAAAACGCTTTACCGTCCGGCACTCGCCATCGCCGATGACGCCGGGACACAGGGGACTCCGGGGAAAGACGCACCCGGACTGAGCAGCGGACTTCCCCGATCCTCTCCACAGATCCCCCGGCGGCGTTCCCCCGGGCGAACGGGAAACATGCCGCAAGCATCAGTTTATGAACAGTCCGAGGATGACTGCATCCGGACAACATGATCAGTACCCCAGTGGGCATGTACAAGTGGGTTCGAAAGTCAGCAGAATATATGGGAGAGCCGAAGTCGGACCCGACCGGACTTACAGGGCCGCACGGGAAACAGGAGCGACCAATGGTGGAACCGGAAGAATCGAGGCCGCCGCGTGCGTAGAAACAACCAGGAAAGACAGCCCGGACAGGAGCTCTCGTGAAGGGCTTGGGACGGGGGCCCGGGCGATGGCGCACGTCGAGTTACAGCGGCGGCGGTACCAACTCGTGCGTCGAGGCGGTCATGAGCGCGCCCGCCGCGGTCGGGATCCGCGACTCCACGCACCGCGACCACGCGGAGCTCGCCCTGCCCGCGCACCAGTGGGTCGCGCTGCTCCGACTCGCGGACCGCGCCTGAGCGGGCGTGGTCCGGGGCCGGCCCCGGACCACCGCGGTCACATCTGTGCGAGGTAGATGTCCGCGTCCCCGCGCACGCTCTTGCGGATGCTCAGCGTCGCGGGGTGGTCCGCGCCCATGGCCTCCCGGTACATGTCCTCCACCTCGATGAACTCCGGGTCGACGTCCTCGCCCTGGGCCCTGCGGTCCACGAGCAGGTTGCGCCGGGCCAGGAGGGTCAGCGGGTGCCTCGCCCCCAGTTCCCTGGTGCACGCGGCCAGGGCCTCCTCGTCCAGCTCCCGGGCCCCCGCCACGTCCCCGGTGAGGAAGTGGTCGTTGGCCAGGTTGACCAGGCAGGAGAGGGCGCTGGGATGGTGCCCGCCGATCCGCTCCCGGAACAGTGCCAGGGCCCCCTCGTCCAGCTCGCGCGCCTCGGCGACCCTTCCGAGGCGGCGCAGGATGATCGCCTGGTTGATGTTCGCGGCCCCGACGTAGGGGTGCTGGTCGCCCAGCAGCTTGACGTAGCGCTCACCGGTGGTCTGCGCCAGCTCCAGTGCCTCGTCGTGCTGGTCGACCGCGCTCAGGGACATCGAGTGCACGAGCGCCGCGTACATGGTGTCGTTGCTGTCCGCGCCCTGCTTGATCCGGAAGCGCTGCCAGGCCTGCTCCGAGAGGGCGAACGCCTCCCTGTGCCTGCCGATCCGCCGCCGCATGACGGCCAGCGTCCGCACGTTGCTCAGGACCCCGGGGTCGTCCTCGCCGAGCAGGCTGGTGACCCGCTCGACCTGGTTGGTCTGGATCGCCTCCGCCTCCCGGTACAGGCCCCGCTCCATCAGGGCCTCCGCGTACCCGTTGTTGGTGCCGAGGGTGCGCCCGTGGTCGGGGCCGAAGACGATCTCCAGCCGGGTCAGGGTGTCGCGGTACTGCTCGGCCGAAGCCGCCGGGTCACCGCTGAGGAGCAGGTTGAAGGCGCGGAAGTGGGCGGTGAGCAGGGTGTGCGGATCGTCCTCCCCGAAGAGGCGCACCCGGCGGTGGTAGGCGTCGGCGGCGGCGGCGAGCGAGTCCCGGAACCTGCCGACGAACCGCAGGCTGCGGATGTGCTCGATCTCCGCCTCCAGGGTCTCCGGGTCCTCCGGGTTCTGCTGCTCGCGCAGCGTGGCCAGGGTGGTCTCCCCCAGTTCGAGGGCCTCCGCCAGGTGGCCCTGGCCCCGCATCGCCACGGCGACCTGGACCGCCATCCCGAGGGTGGAGGGGTGCTCCTCCCCCAGGTGCTGCTTCCACCACGCCCACGCGGTGTCGCCCAGGCGGCGGGCGTCCTCGAACTCCTGGCGCAGCAGGGCGATCCGGCACATCTGGACCACGACTGCGCGGACCCACGGGTCCGCGCAGTCCCAGGCCTCGGACGCCCACACGTGCGGCAGCAGGTCGGTGAAGCGGCTGGAGTCGTTCGTGACGTCCTGGAGGTCGCTGCGGCCCAGCAGCTGGTGGGCGCAGTGGCGCATCTCCTCCCGCTCCGCCTCGTCCATGGGCGCCTGGACCGCCCGCTGCACGAGCCGGTGCAGGGAGATCGTGTTGCGCTGGTGGTCGATGTGGGCGAGGCTGTTGCGCCCGATGTCCCGGATGGCCATGCCGAGTTTGGCCGGGTCCTCCAGCGCCGTCCTCAGCTCCGCCGGGCCCTCGATGCCCCGCGCGTGGTTGAAGAGGGTGCGGGGGATGGGCGCCGTCGCCATGAACGAGCAGAGCTGGAGCAGCTGGAGCGCGGCCGGGTTGGTCATGGCCAGCCGGTCCAGGGACACGTTCCACGCGGCGGCGACCGCCACCGGGTACGTCCCGTCCGGGCGCAGCAGCGCGAGCATCTCCTCGCTCTTGTCCGCGAACTGGCGCAGGTACTCCTCGGTGGCCATGCCGCTCTCGTGCAGCCACACCGCCGCCTGGTTGAGCGCCAGGGGCAGGTCGCCCAGCTCGCGCGCCAGGGCGTCCGCCTCGTCGTCGGTGAGCGTCGCCGGACCGCGCCGTTTGAGGAGTTCGATGCTCTCCTTGCGCTCGAACTCCCGGACGGAGAGGAAGGCGTCACCCCCCGCCACGGTCCAGCTGTTGTCCCGAGAAGTGATGATCACGTGCCCCTCGCCCCCGACAGGAAGATACTGTTCCAGTTCGGCCCGGGCCTGCGCGTTGTCGTAGACGAGAAGCCAGCGCTGGAAGAGCCCGCCCTGGTGGAGCGCCGCGAGCACGTCCTCCACGACGTGCCCGCTGCCGGCGCCGACGCTGTCCAGCCTCAGGCGGGACGCCAGCACGGAGAAGCTCTCGCGCAGCTGGTTGCCGTGGGCGGAGGGGATCCAGACGATGAGATCGTATTCGGAGGCGTACCTGTGCAGGTACTCCTTCGCGAGCTCGGTCTTGCCCACCCCGGACATCCCGTTCAGCGCGGTGATGACCTGGCGCTGCCCCGTGAGGAGCTGTGCCCTCAGCGCGGAGAGCAGCTCCTCGCGCCCCGTGAAGGCGCTGTTCTTACGGGGGACCTGCACCCAGACAGCACTCAGCGGCCGACCGCTGGTGGACGATCTGCCCGCGCGGCCGCTGTGAATGTCGCCAGAATCGTTCATTCTATCCCCAATTGACGGGTTTGTAGACATAAGCGGCTTTTCACCCGACCGATCAGAAAAGGGTGCGGTATTCCGTGTCTTCCGGTTATCGCTCTTACTCGTTTGCGCAGATCCGGGAACCTTGGTCAATCCTAAACCAGACGAGGACGGGGGCCAGTTTTCCGGCACAGAATGATCCCGGTATCCGTTTCGCCCGGCCGCTTCGGCATATTCCCTGATCGGTGCCGAATAACGGCGTACGAGGGCCGCGCTCTCCACCGCGGGGAGCATGGACCGCACCCACGAGCGCGACGCCCCCGTGTTCGTCGGGGAGACCACGTGCTCGCCGCGGAGCATCCTCGCGAGGTCGCCGAACCAGGGGTCCACCCTCAGCAGGCGCTCCGCCGCCAGGCCCAGCATCCGGCGGATGTCGGACACCCGCCCTCCCCGGGCGAGGAGGGCCTTGCGGACCCCGTCGCGGAAGTCCCACCGGACCGCCCCGCGCTCGGCCGCGTCCCCCATCCGGACGAGCCCGCTGAAGAAGACCTCGGTCAGCTCGGACGGCGACGCCCGGCCCATCACGTCCTCGCACACGGCCTCCACGAGGCCCGGGTCCAGCGGGACGGCGGCCAGGGCCACGGCGAGGTCGAACGCCTCGGGGGTCGCCGCCCGCTGGAAGCGGCCCACCTCCCGGTCGGGGTCGAACTCCCCGTCGGCCCCGGCGTCGGGCGCCAGCACCGGTCCCGGCCGCCCCGGGAACTCCGCGGTCTGCGTCCACAGCCGCGCGCGACCGCGGGCCATCACGAACGACGCCCAGTCGTGGAGCGCGGACGGCTTCAGCGGGAGCACCGGGACCAGCGTCCCGGCCGCGGGCTCGTCCTCGTCCGCGACCAGGTCGGCGAGCGTCCGCTCGCGCACGTACCGGGTGTTCGGCGCCCCGGCGGCGGCGGGCCAGGACGTGCCCAGCTCCGCGGGGGCGGTGGCGATGGCGCCGCGCCTCCACAGGCGTGGGCTCAGGAGGTGCAGGATCGCCAGTGCGCCCTCTCCGGCCGCGCGCGCCACCCACTCCTGGAATTCCCGGTCCCGCCAGGCCCCGCCGAGTCCGTCGGTGAGGATCAGGGTGACGTGCGCGCCGGTCGCCCGGCGTCCGCCGAGCCCGCGGCCCCGCCCGTTCGCGTCCCTCAGCTCCGGCGGCCCGGCCCGCTCGGAGTCGAAGTGCAGCGCGCGCACCGTCCGGAAGACCCCGCTGTCCCGGAGGAGCCCGGCGAACTCGCCCGCCGGACCGCGCTGGAAGAGCATGGTGACGCCCTCGTCGAGCAGGAGGGTCAGGTCCACCGCCCTCTCGTCGCGTGCACGGAGCACGGGCACGACGGGGACGCCGGCGCTCGCGCGCTCGCCGTCCGTCCAGTGGAGGCTGTCCAGCAGCGCGCGGGCGTACGCGCGCGCGGTGCCCTCCGGGTCGACCCGGTCGGGCTCGCCCCGGGGCGCCTTGAGGTTGAACGGGGACAGGGCCGCGACGAACTCCTGCCGCCGTTCCAGGACGGGCTGGACGAACCCGGGCGACTCGGCCCCCTCCTCGGAGGGGGCCTGCTCCCGCCCGGAAGGGGCGTCCGGTGTCGGCACGCGCCCGTCCGGGGCCGCCGGGCGGTCCGCGCCGGTCGCGGGCGCGGGCTCCCGGGGCCGGCCCGCGACGGGGTTCCCGACCTGCTCCGGGACCGTGCCGGGAGGCCACGGGGACGGCGCCGGCCCGAAGTCGTGGCCCGTGTCGGCCACGAGTTCCTCCCGGCCCTCCCCGAGGCGGTGCGCCCGCCGGGCCCGGCGGGCGCTCGCGTCCCACAGGGCCGCCAGGTGGATCGCGTCCGCCAGGTCGGTCGCGGTGAGCCCCGGCCCCCGGCGCGTGGACCCTTCCGCGTCGCCTGTCACCCGGGGTCGGTCGCTCCCCGGTCCACGCCCCGAACTCATCCCGGGCTTTCCGTGAGCCGGTGCCAGAGGAGCTCCGAGAGCTCCCGCACCTGATCCCCCCCGGGTCCGGCCTGGTCGGGGCCGAGCGCGCCCACCAGGTGCACGGCGTTGAGCAGCTGGTCGATGGCGAGTTCGTGCCCGCTGCCGCTCCTCTCCAGGAACTCCGTCACCAGCGGGCGCGCCCCGGAGGGCAGGTCGCCCCCGAAGTGCCCCGCCACGGCGGCCAGCAGCTCCTGCTCGTCCGGGAGGCCCATCCGGACCGGGATGCACCGCCGCATGAAGGCGGGGGAGAGGTCGCGTCCGCTGTTGCAGGTGAGCACGGTGATGGGGAAGGCGGAGCAGAGCACCTCTCCGTGCGCGACCGGCACGGTGCGTCCGGGGTCGTCGGTGGCCACCTCGATCGTCGGCGCCACCCCCGCCAGCCTGGCCAGCTCGGGGATGCGGTAGCCGCCGTTCTCGAACAGGTCGAGCAGGTCTCCGGGGAGGTCGAAGTCGCCCAGGTCGAAGTCGTCGATCAGCAGGACGCGAGGCGCCCTCGTCGGGAGGAACGCGGTGCCCAGGGGGCCCAGGGCGAGGTAGCGGCTGATCGACTCCGCGCTGCTGCGCAGGTGCGCGTCGCCGTCCCCCGCGTAGCGCCGGTCCGGGGCCTGCCCGGTGGCCCGCCGGTGGGCGTTCTCCAGGTTGAGGTCGTGGATCTGGGTGAGCGGGTCGTAGGAGTACAGGCCGTCCCCGACGGTGCTCCTGCTGGTCACCGCCCAGCGCAGCGTCCTGCCCAGGTTGAGCTCGCGGGCGATCTGGTGGGCCAGGCTGGACTTGCCCACCCCGGGCGGCCCCGTGACCAGGAGCGGCCTGCGCAGGTGGATCGCCGCGTTGACCTTGTCCAGGAGGTGCTTGCGGTGGGGGCCGAGCGGGACCGTGCCGGGGCGCGGGTGCTGCGGGCCGAGGTGCCGTGCGCTCTCCGCCGTCGCGACGGCGTCCTCCCCCGGCTCCGCCGGCTCACCGGGCTCCCCCGGGGGAGCCGACGGTTCGTAGAAGGGGGACGTCGAACCGGAGTTCAACGCCCCGCCGTAGGTACGCCACTGCGGAGGCGGGGGTAACCGCGTCGCGAGGTCCAGATGCGCGCGCGGCTGACCAGTGCCGTGGAAGACCCACCACTCCGGTACGGAGTCGGTCGGCCCGGGTCCGGCGTGTGCGGTCATGGCGAGCCCTTCGAGCCTCGGTCAACGGGGGGTGGTGCGGATACTGCTGGCGGTCAGCGGAGGGGGGTCCGGGAGGACCGGCAGGGAATCGTGGTAGAAGACGGCGACCTCGAAGCTTTCTTCGATGTACCCGCTATCGTCCGGCGAAACGCCCCCTGAGCGGGACTTGTGGAGCACCTGGGGGATCGACTGGAGTTTCTCTGATGACACCGTCACCTCTCGTCCCGTCTTTCCCAGATTCAGCCACGGACCGATTCCCCGACCGTTGTCGGCGGAACGCCACACCACAACCGGAACTCCGAACCTGAGCGCGGACCGGACCGACTGGTGGCAGTCGTCCAAATGGGAGGGTACCGAGAGAATGGCTATTCTATCGTCCGGGAGCCGATCCTCCAATGGTTCCCGGTAGGTCCGACCGCTCAGCCGCTCCTTGGTCTGCGCCTCGTGGGCCGTGTCCAGGTGCACCCCCGAACCGCACCTCAGCAGGGCCGCCCACCGCCGGCCCAGGGCCCTCCTCCCCGCGTCGTAGTCGCGCCGCGAGGGGTCCTCCAGCTCCGCCGCCCGGTAGACCACCTCCGCGCGGGCCCCGAGCGGCGGCGCCCCGGCCGCTCCCCCCGCCTCCTGCCACCGGTCGGCCTCCAGCTCCCGCAGCAGGTCCAGCTCCGCGACCAGCTCCACCCGCATCCTCCCCCGGTGGTGCTCCCTGCGGTGGTCCACCTCCACGAGGCCGAGCAGGACGCCGACGCTGTCGGCGATCCTGTCCGGGGTGACGCCCTTGCGGGTGCCCGAGTCGCAGAAGTCGGGCCGGTCCCCGCCGTGCTCCCTGAGCACCGTCCAGTACCGCAGGTCGTGGCGGTCGCGCTCCTCGCCCCTCTCGACGTGGACGACGAGGCGGGCCGGCACGTCCTCCCCGGCGTCCGGCCCCGGCGGCGCCCCGGGGGCCTCGGGGGCACCGCTCCCCCCGCCCCAGCCCTCCAGCAGCGCCGAGCAGCGCAGCGCACCCCGGGCGCCCAGGATCGCGCAGAACTCGACCAGCGCGGACTCCCCCTCCCTGCCGGGGATCTCGGCCAGGGCCACGAACGTGTGCCACGCACGGTCGGACGGCGTGCGGTCGATGGGCCGCGCCCCCCGGACGCGGTCGGCGATCTCCCGGAAGTCCGCGGCGTCGTACAGGACCAGCTCCTCCCGGACGGTGTCGACCTGCTGCCGGGTGGCCTCGGGTATGGCCTGGCTGACCTGGGCCCACTCCTCCTCCCTCACCAGGGGCTCGGCGATCAGGGCCGCCGTCCGCCAGCTCCGGCTGTCGTCGGACCAGTAGCCGATCCACCGCATGAGGACGCCGAGCAGCCGGCTCTCGCGGCAGCGGCCGACCAGGGCGTCGGTGAAGACCACGGGCACGGCGTTCCGGTTGATCCCGGAGCGGACCCGGGGGAGCTTGCCCAGCAGCAGCTCGTGGTACTCGGGGGACGTGACGCAGGTGACCGAGCACAGGGCCTTGGCCAGCCGGGCGTAGTCGGCCTCGTCCACCCGGGGAGGGACGGGGCCCTCCAGCGGCTGGTCCTCTATCCCGGCCGCACGGCTCACCCGTCCCGCCCCGTCAGGAGCGGCGCCGCGGCCTCGCGGACGCGGAGCATGCCGGCGCTCCCCTCCTCCCTCTCGTCGAGGAGGTCGAGCACGGCGCCGAGGAGTCGGTACTCCTCGTGGGCGAGGGAGACCAGCTGGGAGGCGAAGACCGTCAGGTCCTGGTCCGCGCGGAGTCTGCGGCGCAGCCTCGGGTCGAGGGCCGTGTAGAGGTCGAACCTCAGGTCGGGGGAGAGCAGGGTGCGCAGGTCGGTCATGGCGCGCGCGGTGCGCGCGACGGCGGTCGCGGTGTCCGGTCCCGCCCCCCAGACCCGGGGGACCCGGTCGAGGGGGATCATCCAGCCGGCCCTGCCGTTGGCGGCCGCCTCGCAGACGATGCCCAGGAGCCCGTCGCCCGTCCCCTCCCGGACACCGCTGCCGCTGAAGCCCGGCAGGACGGTGAAGCCCGTGGCGGAGTCGACGTCGATCTGCGTGTAGCCGAAACGGCTGCCGCTGTCGCCGGTGATCCGTCCGGTCACCCAACGTCCGGTCTCGGCGTTGGGGAAGCCCAGGACGCGTACCCGGTCCCCGACGCGGTGGCGGGCTGTCGCGGCGGGCGGCCCCGGGGCGGTGCGGTCGAGGCGGAGCACGGCCGCGTCCCAGGGCGCCTCCCCCTCCCACCACCACCCGCCGGAGAGGACGGTGCCGACGGACTCCCATCCGGGGAGTCCGCGCGGCGCGTCCAGGCGCACCTCGCTGCCGGGGCCCGCCGAGGGCCCGACGGCCTCGACGACGACGTGGGCACAGGTGAGGGCGTACTCCGGCGCGACCAGTACCGCCGCTCCGTGGAGGGCGGTGCCGTCCCGGTCGGTGACGCGGAGCTGCCAGTCAGGGGTGTCGGGTCGGTTGGACAGGAGGGACACGGTGCTCCCGTTCGGCACAGGGGGTCGGGTCACGGAGGACGGACCCGGTGACGCGACCCCGCTGTCAACGTGGATTGTGTTTGGTTTTTTTATTCTACCGATCGAACCCGAAACGCCACGAGGATAGGACAGAAACTCGATATTGTGCGAACTAATGTCTGTTTTGTGAAAGGTGTTAAGTAAGTTAAAAGTATTTTCTGGCGGCCGGGCCGCCCGCCTCCGGCAGCGGGCGACCGGGCACCCCGGTCAGGAGGCCGGCAGTGATTCCGATGTCCGTCGGCGCGGGGCGCGGCCCCACGGCATGACGCGGTCCAGGGAGTAGCGCCCGCCCGCGAACCCGAGGGCGACGGCGGTGACGGCGAGGACCACCAGGTACTCGTAGCCGCCGATGAACGCGTCACCGAGGTGGGCGAAGTAGTAGGCGCTTCCCATCATGAAGGCCAGGAGGAGTCCGGCGAGGGGCAGGGCGAACCCGACGGCGAGCGCCAGCCCGGCGCCCATCTCGATTCCCGCGCCCAGAAGGGCGGAGAACTGGGGAAAGGGAATTCCCAGGGAGGCGAACCCCTGGGCGGTGCCCTCGAGGTCGGCGGCCTTCGGCCAGCCGTGGGCGATGAAGACGACACCGACGACCGCTCTGGCGAGGAGGGTGGTGGTGTCGCTGATTCTGGAGACGACTGTTTTCTCGTTCACGGGTGATTCCTGTTCTGTGAGCGGGTATCCCAGAGGAGATCGCGGCCCGAGTCCAACACTTGAGATCGCAACCTTTTTCTGGGAAGCCAGATGATAGTACGCATCCGCCCGAACACATAGAGTGTCTCCCCGCGTTTTTCCCTCCCGCGCCGTAACCCCCGGTCAGGACAGGTCACAGAACCCGGTTCAGTCCCGGTCCCCGGCCCCTCCGGACCCCGGGCACCGCGGCTCCCGCCCCTCGGGGTCCAGCTCGCCGAGCATCACCTCGGAGATCTCGCGGAGCTGGTCGACCTGCTCCCTCGTCAGGGAGTCGAACAGGACCCGGCGCACCTCGCGCACGTGGCCGGGCGCCGCCTCCCGCAGTACCTTGAGCCCGCGCGGCGTGAGCTCGGCGATCGTGGTCCGCCTGTCCCCCAGCCGCTTGAACCGGTGGATCAGGCCGTCCTCCTCCAGCCGGGCGGCGGCGTGCGAGAGCCGGCTGGGCGACGACCTCAGCAGCCCGGCCAGCTCGGTCATCGTCAGCGCGCCCCCCGGGGCCTCGGACAGCATCGCCAGGGCCTGGTAGTACGCGTGGGGGAGCCCCGAGTCCCTTCTGAGCTGCCGGTCCAGGGAGCCCTCCAACAGGTGGACGGCGGCCAGGAAGGTCCGCCAGGTCCGCTGCTCGCCCTCGTCTAGCCACCTCGTGTCGGCCATCAGGCCCGTGCCCCCCGGAATACTTGAGAGTTCAATTGTGTTCTGGTCAAAATCCGATCTCCCAGTCACAGGAGGACCCCATGGCACCGCGGCCCACACGCATGCCGACCCTGTACCTCAGCCATGGGGCGCCGCCGCTGGCCGACGACGCCCGGTGGACCCGGGAGCTGGCCGACTGGTCCGGTGGCCTCGCCCGGCCGGAGGCGATCCTCGTGGTCTCGGCGCACTGGGAGGACGCTCCGCTCACCGTCGGCGCGACGGCGGACGGAGTCCCTCTGACCTACGACTTCTGGGGCTTCCCGCAACGCTACTACGGTGTCACCTATCCCGCCCCGGGAGCGCCGACCCTCGCCGCGAGGGTGCGCGACCTCGTCACCGGTCCGGTCGGGACCCTCCACCAGGAACCGGGGCGCGGACTCGACCACGGCGCCTACGTGCCCCTCCGGGAGATGTACCCCGAGGCGGACGTCCCGGTCCTCCAGGTGTCCATGCCGACCCTCGACCCGGCACGGCTCCTCGCCCTGGGGCGCCGCCTGGCCCCGCTGCGCGACGAGGGCGTCCTCATCGTCGGCAGCGGGTTCACGACGCACAACCTGCGCGAGATGTCCCGGCAGGCGCACGGCGACGCCCCCTCCTGGTCGGTGGAGTTCGACGACTGGGTGAACCGGGCGGTGGCCGACCACGACGTCGACTCCCTGCTCGACTTCGGGCACAAGGCCCCGGCCGCCGCGATCGCCCACCCGCGCAGCGACCACTTCGCGCCGCTGTTCGTGGCCCTGGGCGCGGGCCTGGACGGGCACCGGAGCTCGCGGTCCACCGTGGACGGCTTCTGGCACGGCCTGGCCAAGCGCTCCTTCCAGTTCGACTAGCGGGCCGACCGCACCCGTTCCCGGTGCGGCGGGGATCCGGCCCGGACGGCCCCGTGCTCATGGACGGCTCCGGCGCCCCGACGGGCCGTGAGCACGAGATCGCGGCGGAGGCGGCGGGGCCGCGGACCGCTCCGGGCGCCGACCGGGAAACGGGCGGCCGAACGTCGGCGGCTCCTGGCAGACTTCCCCATGACCGACGCACACGGCCCCGCGGACGCCCGGTCCGTGCGGGAGCTCATCGACGCCACGGGGCGGGCCCGGTACCTCTGCTTCTGGGGCCACCGGCCTCCGGCCGGCGGTGGCGTCTCCGCGAGCTGCCTCTCCCAGTGGTGGGCCGCCGACTTCACGGTGGACGGGGTCCTCCACCCGACCGCCGAGCACCACATGATGGCCGGGAAGGCGCGCCTGTTCGGCGACGCCGAGGCGGAGGCGCGGATCGTCGCCGCGGGGCACCCGCGCGACGCCAAGGCGATCGGCCGCGAGGTCCGCGGCTTCGACCAGGAGGCGTGGGAGGCGGCCCGGTTCGGCATCGTGGTCGAGGGCAACCTCGCCAAGTTCGGCCAGAACCCGGACCTGGGGGCCTACCTGCTCGGCACGGGCTCCCGCGTGCTGGTGGAGGCCAGCCCCCGCGACCGCGTGTGGGGCATCGGGCTCGGCGCCCGGCACGACCACGCCGAGCAGCCCGAGCACTGGCGGGGCCTCAACCTGCTGGGCTTCGCGCTCATGGAGGCGCGCGCCCGCCTCGCCGCCGCCTGAGCCCCGCCCACCCGCGGGGACCGCGGCGTCCCGGGGACCGCGCGTGCCCCGGCCGGACCGGGCGGGCGGTTCGTCACCGGCACGGTGATCGGCGTGGACGGGGGCGTCAACGCCTGACCCGGGCCCCGGGCGGGACCGGCGGGGTCACCCCTCGGTGATCCGGGAGACGTGGTCGGCGACCACTCGCGCGCCGACGGAGTCCGCCAGCGGCGTGTACCCCGCCCCCTCGGCGATCCGCGCGCCCTCGTCCCCGAGGGCGTAGGCCCAGAAGTCGCGCAGGACGGAACCGGTTCCCTCCGGGTGGCCGCACTCGTAGGCGAACACGTGGTTCACCCGCATGATCGGGTAGGCGCTGTCCCCTTGGACCGCGTCGAGGGAGAAGTCCGTCCCGTCCAGGTCGATCTGCTCGGTGGCGGCCCTGGTCGTCTCCGGGGTGAGGTCGACCTCGACGCCCCGGTCACTGCGCAGCGGCATCACGTCCAGGCCGTGCTCCTCGGCGTAGGACGCGTTGACGAACCCGATCGCGCCCGGGGTGGCCGCCACCTCGGCGTGCACTCCCTCGTCCCCGGACGCGGCGACCACTCCGGGGCCCCACCGGGTGTCGTCCCCGACGTTGTCCGCTCCCCAGGACCCCCCGTCGGCGGCCAGGTAGCGGCTGAAGACGTGCGCCGTGGAGGCCTCGCTCTCGTGGCGGACGGGGACGATCTCCAGGTCCGGGAGCCCGAGGTCCGCGGCCCCGTCCAGGTCGGAGTAGGCGGTCACGGCGCCCGAGTAGATGTCCGCCAGTTCCGTCCGGTGCAGCGCGAGGCCGTCGAGGCCCTCGGCGTCGTACACCAGGGCGATGCCCCCCGCCAGCACCGGGAACTGCACGACGGAGCAGCCCCTGGCCTCCGCCGCCTCCGCGACCTGGCTCTCGGTGAGCGCGTTCTCGGAGGCCCCGAAGTCCACCTCGCCGCGCACGAACGCGTCGGCGCCCGCCCCGGAGCCGGTCGCCTCGTAGGAGATCCGCGTGTCGGGCTGCCGCTCAGCCGTGTACGAGGCCGACCACGCCTCGACCGCCGAGGAGAGGAACGTGGAGCCGGCGCCGTTCACCGTGCCCGCCAGGGTGCCCGGTTCCGCGGTCTCCACCGACGGGGCGGGGTCGGGGGCGGGCGGCTCCGGATCGCCGCCCTCCAGGGCGTTGACCAGCCCGATGCCGCCCACGGCCGCCACCGCGAGCGCCCCGGCGGCGATCACCACGGGGGCCCGGCGGAACCGCCTCCGCGGTGGCGGGGCGGCTCCCGCTCCGGCGCGCCCGGGCCCGCCGCCCGCCGGTCCGCCCCCGGGGCCGACGGCGGGGGCAGGCGGGGCGAAGGCGGTCGGCGCGGTCCGGGGCGCCGGGGCTCCCCGGACCGCGCCGCCGGCCCAGTGGGCGCGGATCAGCCCGTCCACGATGGTGGTGTCGTCCGCCCCCGCCGCGGCCTCCGGGTCCGCCGCCGCGACGCGGTGCAGCAGTTCCCCGGCCGACGGCCTGGACGCGGGGTCCTTGTCGAGCGCGCGGGTGACCGGCTCCTCCAGCTCCGGGGGGAGCCCTTCCAGGTCCGGGTCCTCGCGCAGGATGCGGTACATCAGGGTCTCGGCGCCGCCGTCCCCGAAGGGAGGCCGCCCGGTGGCCGTGTAGGCGACCATCGCGCCCCACGCGAACACGTCGGCCTCGGGGCCGCTGGTGCCCCGGTAGCGCTCCGGGCTCATCCAGGCTGGCGAGCCCACGAGCCCGCCGGTCCGCGTGAGGGCGGTGGCGTCGGCCGCCCTGGCGATGCCGAAGTCCAGCACCTTGGGACCGTCGGGGGCGAGGATGACGTTGGCGGGCTTGAGGTCCCGGTGCACGACCCCGGCCGCGTGGATGGCGGCGATCGCCTCGGCCATCCCGGCCGCGACCACCCTCGCCTGGTGCGGCGCGAGCGCCCCGCCCTGCCGCACCCGCGCGCCCAGGGTGGGTCCGGGGAGGTAGGGGGTGGCGTACCAGGGGAGTTCGGCGCGGGTGTCGTGGGCGAGCACGGGGGCGATGCAGCGGGCCCGCACCCGGTGCATCAGGGCGACCTCGCTGGCGAACCTGGAGCGGAACTCGGGCTCTCCGGCGTACTCGGGGCGTACGACCTTGACCGCCGCCCACCGCCCGTCCGGGCCCACGGCGCCGTAGACCACGCCCATGCCTCCCGCACCGAGCCTGCCGTGCACGGCGAACGGCGGGATCACGCGGGGGTCGGAGCTCTGGAGGGGCGTGAGGTTCGGCGGCGGGGGCGGGTGGGCCATGGCGGTCCTCGGGTCGGAAGCGTTGCACGGGGCACCCTGGGGAGAGGGGTCCTGTCCGTTGGACGACCGCAGAGCGTGAACCGTTCGCCTCGGCTCGCTACTGTTTCCCTCTGGTCGCGTCAATCACACGAATCACAGCAATATAGACCGATATACACGGTGGTTTCCGAATCACCTCCGCCGCTCACCCGCGGATCACCCGGATTTCACCGCCCGTCACCCCGTTTTCGGCTCCCGCCCCCACCCGGAGGAGTAGAGTCCGAGGACACGGAAGGCACGGTGCACCGGCACCCGCACCCGTTCCCCGGAGCACTCCGGGTCTCGGCACTCTCGCCGCCACCCTTCAGGCACACCCTCGCGGTCGACGACCACTCTCGTCCCGCCGCACGCACCGGGAGACCGATCCCCCTGCCGTTCGAGGCGGCACGCACGTTCCGGGGACGCACCGTCCTTCCTCCCAGGACGAACCAGACCCCAGGGACTTCCCATGGCCTACTACCGCATCCAGTTGAGCAACGGCTCCTCCCACACCCTCCAGGCGGTGCGCATGCGCACCGACGCGCGCAGCCTCTACCTGGAGGAGCGCACCGCGGGGGCGTGGACCGAGGTGTTCGCGAACCCCCTCACGGACGTGGAGCGCATCCAGCGCCGCTTCACCGAGAACGACGGCACGTGGACGTGGCTGAACGAGCGCCTGCCCGCGCCCGTCGGCGGCGTCCGGTCCTGGTAGGACCGCTCCGCGGCGCCTCCGTCCCGGTCGCGCCACGGCCGCCCCCGACCCCCGGAGTGCCCGGTACGCCCCGGAAGGCCTGTGTAGTCTCGGTTGGGGCACAGCGAGGGAGACGGCGATGGACGGTCAGACCGGCTCCGGCGGAATCCGTCGGACCGCGGATTCCGCACTCCCCCACCGTGCCCCGGACGGTTCCCCTCCCGCACGCTCCCGCGAGCGGCGCCCGTCGCCCGGCGGCTCCCTGCTGACGGCCGTCCTGCTCCCCCTCCTCCCGGCCGTGCTCCTCCTCGCCGTCGCCTCGGTGGCCTTCCCGGCCCACGGACTCCTCTCGCCGGCCCCGGACGGAGGGGCCGCGCCGCCGCTCTCCCTGCCGGCGGAGCCGTCCGCGGGCCTCGTGGTCCTCGCCGGTCTCACCCTGGCCGCCCTCGTGGTCGGCCTCCCGGTGTCCGTGCACGCGGGGCTGCTCGTCGGCGGCGGCGCCGTGCTCGGGCAGGACGTCGGTGCGCCCGCGTCCTGGTCCCGCGCCCTGCGCCGCGTCCCGGGGACCCTGGCCCTCCTCCTTCCGTCGGCCGCGTCCTGGGCCGGGCCGTTCTGGGGTCTGCGCCGACTCGCGTCGGAAGGCGTGTGGTCCGCGCCGGCCGCCGCCGCAACGGCGGCCGGGATCGCCGTGACGGCCCTCCTCCTGGCGGCGCTCCCCCTCCACGTGCTGGCCGACCTGCCCCCGGGACGGGCCCTGGCCGAGACCTGGCGGACCGTCCGCGCCCGGAGCACCGCCCGGCTGACCGCGCCGGTCCGCGCCGCCCTCCCCCGTCCCCGCCCCGGCGACGCCCACGGCATCCCGGCCGCGGTGCCCGCCCTCGTCTGCGTGCTGGCCCTCCTCCCGCTCGCCGCCCCGGGGCTGCTCCGCCCGGAGCCGGCGCCCCCCGGGGCGGCGCCCTCCGCCGCCCTCACGGCGTCGGCGGAGAACCGGACGACGGTGCAGATCGAGGACGAGGACGGCACCGCCCACCTGTTCGAGGTCGGTCCCGGGGGGCTGCGCGAGGCCGGCTGCGGTCCCGGGTGCACCGTCGGTCCCGCCGAGCCGGGCCGCGAGGCGCACGTCGACGCGGACGGGTCGCACGCACGGGTCGGCGGCCGGGTCGTGGCCGCCTACTGGCGCACGGACCCCGACCACGGCCCCTCCACGCTCTACCTGCGGGTGTGCGACACCGGGAGCCCGTGCCCCGACGACGCGGAGGCCGCCGCCCCGGGGACGCCGGCCGGCTCACGCGCCGAGGTGCTCCGGGACGGGAGCGCGCGGGTGTTCGGCTGCGCCGAACCGTGCGCGGCCGACGCCGCGGACCGGGCGGACAAGGCGCCCGGGCCCGAGCGGCCGGACCCGGCGGCGGTCCGGTCCGCGCACCGCGCCGGGGCCGTCACCGTCGAGGTCAGCGGACCGGAGACCCTTCGCCTGGTCATGCTGGCCTGCGATCCCTCCGGCGCCGGGACCGACTGCGGCGCGGACGTCTGAGGGCCCGGGGCCGCTCCGGTCCGGGCGGGGATGCGCGTTGAGGGGCTGTCCGAAACCGTTGCCGGTGTGACGTGGGAGCCCCTGCCCCCACCGCTCCCGTACCGCCGGACCCGGTGGGGGCCGTCCTACCCTGTGGTGTACGTCTCTTGGCCGGGAACCTTACTTAATGTTTATTAAGCAAAGGGAGGAAACGAGATCTCGATACCGTGGGCGACGGGCCCGCCCCCGGCCACGGGCCCGGAGTACCCGCCGGGTACAACGAAGTGGAGAGCAGGAATGAGCGAGACGACCCCCGCACCGGACACCCGGTCCCCCGGCGGCCCCGAGGCCCCGACTCCGCGGAAGCGGGTGAACCGGCGGGAGCAGATCCTGCGCACCGCCGCCGACGTCTTCGCGGCCCGGGGGTTCAACAACACCTCGCTCGCCGACATCGCCGCGATGCTCGACATCACCCCGGCCGGGGTCCTGCACCACTTCGGCTCCAAGACCGACCTGCTCACCGCCGTCCTGGAGCTGAGGGACGACTCCGACCCGGCGCCCGGGGGCAGCCGGATGCTCGACCACCTGGTGACCACCGCGGAGCGCAACGCGGCCCGCCCGGGGACCACGCAGCTGTACGCCGTCCTCTCGGCGGAGAGCGCCACCGACCGGCATCCCGCCCAGGAGTGGTTCCGGGACCGCTACACGGTGCTGCGCGGCGAGATCGGCGACGCCGTCCTGGACAGGCTCGGGCCCGAGCACCGGGAGGCCGCGTCCACCCCCGGCCCCGACGGGCGCACCCCGGCCGGAGCCGCCGCCGCCGCGGTCATCGCCGTCATGGACGGCCTCCAGGTGCAGTGGCTCCTGGACCCGGAGGCCGTGGACATGGCCTCCGTGACCGCGCTGGTGATAGACGCCCTCGTCGCCCGGCTGTCCCAGGAGGACTGACCCGCACCGGGACGGCCCGGAACGCGACGAGGGGGCGCCGGGAACCAGGTGGTTCCCGACGCCCCCTCGGACGTGCGGCGGCTACTGCTCGCCGTGCACGGAGCCCGGGGTGCCGGAGCCGTCGGTGATCTGGGCCTCGCCGGTGGCGCTGCTCTCCAGCCACTCGTCCCAGGACTTCTGCCAGACGCCCCAGCCGTTGTCCCACTCCTTCTCACGGTCGGTGCCCGTGGTGTCGAGGACGTCGCCCATCAGGGTGTTCTCGAAGAACCAGAGCGCGTCGTCCATGCGCAGGTTGGTGCAGCCGTTAGAGGTGTTGGCCGAGCCGATGTTGCCGTTGTAGGACGCCTCGTGCACGAACTCGCCGCTGTGCGAGGTGCGGACCGCGTACTGCACGTCGACCTTGTAGGAGCCCGGGGAGTCCGCCGGGATGCCCACGGTCGCGGAGTCCATCGTCAGGCTCTCGTAGCGCTCCATCAGCACGTGGGTGCCGCTGCTCGTGGTGTCGAAGTGCCGGCTCTCCTTGCCGTTGCTCACCTCGATGACGCGCTCCTGCTCGCCGTCCACGGTGATGACCATCTCGTGGTCGGGCACGTGCATGGTGGCGATCAGCTCGCGGCCGACCTCGAAGTCGATCCGGTGGTTGCGCACCCCGTAGACGCCCTCGGACGCCTCGACGCCCGCGAGGCGGAGGTCGACGCTGACCTGCTGGTAGGGGTCCCAGTACTCCTCGGGGCGGAACTGCGCGGTCTTGTCGTTGACCCAGTTCCAGGCGCCCGCGACCTCCTGCTCGGAGACGACCTCCATGGAGTTCTCGACCTGGGCCTTGTTGGTCACCGGCAGGTCGAAGTTGATGACGATCGGCATGCCGACCCCGACGGTGTCACCGGAGCTGGGGAAGTTGGACTCCAGTTCCAGGCGCTGACCGGCCACCGCGTCCAGGGTGGTGAACTCCTGGACCAGCTCGGTCGTCTCACCGGCGTCGTTCTCGGCGGTGGCCGTGACCACGATCTCCGAGCCGGGGCGCAGGTTCCAGTCGCTGACCCACTCGGTCCCCTCCTCGTTGAGGGTTCCGGTCATGGCGTAGAGGTCGGGGTCCTCCTCGCCCTCGTCCGCGGCGGCCTCGTTCATGACGACCTGCTCCACCGCGACGTCGGTGATGACGCCGTTCTCGGAGGTCACCGTGACGGGGGAGTTGGGCGCGACCTCCTGGGCGCCGTCCTCCGGCGTGATCACCAGTTCGGCCGCGTCCGCGCCGTCGGCGTCGGGGCTGTTGCCCTGCGTCTCCGCCTCGCCGGACGTACAGGCCGTGGCGACGAGCGCGAGCGCCGCCAGTCCGATGCCGAACCGACGCGTCACCGCCGCAGGGGTCTTGCCCGTCACGTCTGGACCTCCATGTCGTACCTCGAACGCCGTGTGCCTACTGCCACTAAGACGCACCAGCGGGGAAAAGGTTCTGAAAACCCGCACATCGGTATAGAGCGGTTACCACCGGCGCGGGGCGAGACACCGGAACGGCCGACCATACACCCAGGGGGTACGTACCAGAAGCCCTCCATGTATGAGATTACGGCCATCTCCGAACCGCCCTGTACACCGGGATGCCCCCGGGGATAACATCTTGGCCGAACGCTCAGGTTTCTCTTCAGTCGAAACCTGGTCGAGCGAACAACTTTCTCCTGGAGGATGACATGCCGTGGTTCTGGTTGGTCGGCGCCATCGCCGCCGAGGTGACCGCCACCACCTCGCTCAAGCTCTCCGAGGGGTTCAGCCGACTGATCCCCTCGGTGGTCGTCGTGGTCGGCTACGTCGCCGCCTTCGCCATGCTCAGCCAGGCCCTCGCGCGGGGAATGGACCTGGGGGTGGCCTACGGTGTGTGGGCGGCGGCGGGCATCGCGCTGGTGGCGGTGATCGGAGCGCTCTTCCTCGGGGAGTCCCTCACCTGGGTCCAGGTGGGAGGCATCGCCCTGGTCATCGGAGGAGTGATGGCACTGGAGATGGGCGGCGCGCATTGACGGGGAGCAGCACCGTGGGCGGTACGGCGGACGAGGGGACCACCGACGGCCGCAGGCTCAAGGGGATGCAGCGCCGTCGGCTGCTCCTCGACGCCACGATGCGGGTCGTGGAGCGCGAGGGCGTGGGCGCCGTCAGCCAGCGCCGCGTCGCCGCGGAGGCGGGGGTGCCGCCCAGCACCGTCACCTACTACTACGCGGCCGTCGACGACCTGCTCGTGGACGCCCTCACCAGGGTCAACGACACCTACGTGGAGGCCCTGGGGACCCTCCCCCGCGAGGCGGACGCGGCGCTGCGGGGGTTCGCCGAGCTGATCTCCTGCGCGGGGGCGGGGGGCGACCGGGCCTCGGTCGTCGCGGAGTACGAGCTGTTCCTGCTCGCGTCCCGGCGTCCCGCCCTGCGCCCGCAGATCGACCGCTGGAACCGCGCGGTGGACTCCTTCCTCGCGCCGTACCTCCCCGATCCGGACGACCGCGCAACCGCCTCCGCGACCGTGGACGGCCTGTTCATGCGCTCCTGCACCGACCCGGAGCTGACCGCGGACGCCGTCCACCGGGTCCTCACCCGGCTCCTCTCCCTCCGCTCCTCGTGAGAGCCGCGTAGCGGGCGGGCGGGACCCCGATGACCGAGGTGAACTCCCTGGTCAGGTGCGACTGGTCGCTGAACCCCAGTTCGGCGGCCAGCACGCCCCAGTCGGGGGCGGCCCCCCGCCTCGCCCGCTCCGCCGCCTCGTAGAGCCGGTACCTGCGGATCACCGCCTTGGGCCCGAGTCCGACGTGGTCGGCGAACCTGCGCTGGAGCAGCCGCACACCGACCCCCTCGCGCTCGGCCAGGGCGGAGACGCCGACCACCGCCGGGTCCGCGGCCACCCGCTCGACGAGGTCGCGGGTGTCCTCCGCCGGGTGCCGGCCCGCGGGCAGCCTCCCGGCCAGGATCCGGTCCACCTCGGCCATGAGGGGGTGCGGGGCCCCGGGGAGCACGTCCCCGGCGAACACCTCCGACACGGGCAGGGAGGCGTCGACGATCCCGCTCATCGGGCGGCCGAGGAGGGGCCGGAACCCGGCCGGACGGAACATGACCCCGAGCGCCCACCCCTCCCCCTCCAGGCGGCGCCCGGTGACCTTCGTGGCGGGGCCGTGCACCGCGGCCCCACCCGCGGTGAACACCACGTTGACCACGGGGTGGGCGAGGACCCGCTGGGTGTACGGCTCGTGCCCGGACAGGTTCCACGAGGCCACCCAGTAGTGGTCCACGAAGCGGGCGACCGGCGCGGAGGGCGCGTACCTGTCGAGCCGGAACCGGGTCAGCCCCGTCCCCGGGTCGATGATGCCCCGCGCGTCCCGCTCGACGGGCTCTGGTCTCACACGCACCAGGGTAGGTCCCCGCTCGGACGGTTCCCGGAGCGCCCGCGATCCGGACGGTGGTCCGGCGCCGCTCCGCTCCCCCGGAGGGGCCCGGCCGTGCGGGCCGCCCGGCCCTGTCGCGTTTCTTCAAGACCCCGGCGGGACCGCGGGACGAGGATGGGGCCGGAACTCGACCGATCCAGGGGGACACCTGCCCATGAGCGACATCTCCGAGCGCTACGCCCGCCTCTCCGACGCCTTCGCCTCGACGGTGGCCGCGGTGCCCGACGACCGGTGGACGGCCCCGTCCCCCTGCGAGGGATGGACCGCCCGGGACGTGGTCCGCCACGTCGTGGACACCCAGGGCATGTTCCTCCGCCTGGTCGGCCGGGACCTGGGGGACATCCCGTCGGTGGACGCGGACCCGGCCGCGGCCTGGGACGCGGCCCGCGCGGTGGTCCGGGCCGACCTGGACGACCCGGAGCTCGCGGACGCCGGGTACGACGGGTACTTCGGACCGACGACGTTCGCGCGCTCCGTCGACCAGTTCCTCTCCTTCGACCTGGTCGTGCACCGCTGGGACCTGGCCCGCGCGGCGGGGCTGGACGACCGGCTGGACCCGGAGGACGTGCGGTGGGCACACGGGAACACCGCCGCGTTCGGCGACAGCATGCGGGGCAACGGCGTCTGCGGCCCCGAGCTCACCCCGCCGGAGGGCGCGGACGCCCAGACGCGGTTCCTCGCCTTCGTCGGGCGCCGGGCCTGGTAGGCGCACGGGAGCGGACCGGAGTCCGGGAACGGCCGAGGGCCACGGGGGCGAACCCGTGGCCCTCGGCCCCGGCGGGCCGCGTGCGGCCCGCCGGTCCCGCTTCCGCCGGCCGGCACGCCGCCGGGCCGGCGCCGTACCGGATCACTCCGCCGGAGGGCCCCCTCGGGCCACCGCCGGACGGCAGGTGCTCCCTCCGGTCAGCATGCCTGCACCCAGGAGCACTCCAGCTCGCCGCTGCCCTGGACCGGGCCGCGCATCGTCCTGGTGCCCTCCGGCGCCTGGTGGCCCGCGTACTCGGCCAGGCGCACCGCGATCGCGTCCTGCACCGCGAGGGGCGCGGGACCGGAGTGGCCGTTGTTCACGATGCTGAACGCCAGCTCGCCCTCCGGCCCGGGCACGTACCCGGAGAGGGCGCTGACCCCGCTCATCGTTCCGGTCTTGGCCTCGACCACGCCCTCGGCGGCGGTACCGCGCATCCGGTTGGCGAGGGTGCCGCCGACGAACGGGTCGCTCTCGCCCGCGACCGGCAGCGAGGCGGACCAGGTCTCCTCCCAGGGGGCGGTGCCCGCCTGCCCGAGCAGGTCGACGACGGTGTCGGCGGTGACCAGGTTGCCGCGGGACAGGCCGGAGCCGTCGTTGGGGACCAGGCCGGCGGTGTCCACGCCCAGGCCGGACAGCGCGTCCTCCACGCCCGCGAGGCCGGCGTCCCAGGTGCCCGCGCCGGCGGTCTCCTGGCCGATGCTCTTGACCAGCATCTCGGCGTGCCCGTTGTTGCTGAACTTCATGAGGGGCACGAGGATCTCGGAGAGCTCGGCCGACGTGTGGTCGGCGAGCACCTCGGCGTTCTGCCAGTCGTCGGGGACACCGCCCAGGCCGACGTCGCCCTTCACCGTGACGCCGTTGCTCTCCAGCGCCTCCTCGAAGAGGTGACCGGCGAGCGCGGCGGGCTCGTCGACCGTCCGCAGCGCGGTCACGGGGGCGGCGTCCGCGGGGAGCGAGCCGGTGACCGCGATGGTGTTGGTGCCCACCGGGCGGTCGATGACGAGGGTGTTGGCGCTGCCGGCGGCGCCGGTGACGGCCCGGTTGTCGAGCTCGGCGTAGCCCTCCGCGGCGCCGAGGTCCACGTCGGCGGGCTCGCCCTCCGCCGCGGGGGCCACCGAGACCTCCGTCACGCCGGTGTCGAAGCGCTCCCCGTGGGCGACCGTCAGGGCCGAGATCTGCGCCGAGTAGGCGTAGGGCTCGTCCTCGGGCCACCAGTCGTCCACGAGCCGCTCGGAGTCGAACCACGTGTCGTCGGCGTACAGGTCGCCCTTGACCGTGCGGACCCCGGAGGCCGCGACCTCGGCGGCCATGGCGTCCAGGTCCTCGGCGGAGAGCGTCGGGTCGCCCCGGCCCACCAGGTAGAGGTCCTGCACCTCTCCCCGGCGCCCGGGAGCGGACTCGGCCGCGACCTCGGTCCCGAAGGAGTGGTCGGCGCCCAGGACCTCCAGGGCGGCGGCCGCGGTGAACAGCTTCATGTTGGAGGCGGGCAGCAGCTGCTCGCCGCCGTCGCGCGAGTACAGCTCCTCGCCGGTCGCGGTGTCCACGACGACCACCCCCGACACGGCGCCCTCCAGGGCGGGGTCCTCCAGGATGGCGTCGATGTCCTCGCGCAGTTCGGTCAGGCGGGCTCCGGAGGCGTCGGCGAGCGCGGGGGACGCTCCCAGGAGCGTCATCGGCAGCAGGGGGATCGTGACGAGGGCGGCGGCCCTCCGGGCGCCGCGCCCTCCGGTGCGGCGGGGGCGCAGGGGTTCGGGGGAGGATTGCTTCATGGGTCTCCTCGAAGGGGGCGGAAGCAACGCACCCTAGCCCAGAAACGGCCGCCGATCCAGGGTTTCACCGCGAGCCCCCGCGCGGCGGAGCGGTTTCGTCCGGGATCCGCCGCATGCCCGGAGGCGGGGCGGGGCTCCGGCGGGCCCCCGCCCCGGGGGAACCCCGTCGGGCCGGCGCCGGGGCTCCCGCCCCGCCGCCGGCCCGACGCCCCGGACGGATCAGATCAGCTCGACCACCTGGGAGTAGTGGCAGGCGTCCCGGTGCCCCGTCCCCCGGTCCAGCAGGTCCGGGGGCTCCTCCACGCACCTGACCCGCTCGGCCTCCGACAGCTCGCCCGCGAACTTCGGGCACCTGGTGCGGAACCGGCAGCCGGACGGGGGGTCGGCCGGACTGGGCACGTCGCCGGTGACGACGATCCGCTCCCGGGTCCTCTCCTTGACCGGGTCCGGCAGCGGGATGGCCGAGATCAGCGCCTGCGTGTACGGGTGCGCCGGGGCGCTGAACAGCTGGTCGGTCGTGCCCGTCTCCACGATCTTGCCGAGGTACATCACGGCGACCCGGTCGGCGATGTGCCGGACCACCGACAGGTCGTGCGAGACGAACAGGTACGACAGCCCCAGCTCGTCCTGGAGGTCCTCCAACAGGTTGATCACGCCCGCCTGGATCGACACGTCCAGGGCCGACACCGGCTCGTCCAGGATGAGCACCTTGGGGTTGAGCGCCAGGGCGCGGGCGATGCCGATGCGCTGGCGCTGGCCCCCCGAGAACTCGTGCGGGTAGCGCGAGCCGTGCTCGGGGTTGAGGCCCACCAGTTCCAGGAGTTCCTTGACCCGGGTCCTCGCGCCCTTGGCCCGGCCGTGGATCTGCAGCGGCTCCGCGACCGTGTCCGAGACCGTCATGCGCGGGTCGAGGGAGGCGAACGGGTCCTGGAAGACCAGCTGGAGGTCACGGCGCAGCGGCCGCATCTGGGCGTCCGACAGGTCGTGCAGCGGCCGCCCCATGTACCGGACGTCGCCCGACGTCCGGCGGATCAGCTGGAGCAGGAGGCGCGCCGTCGTGGACTTGCCGCAGCCCGACTCGCCGACGAGCGCGAGGGTCTCGTGCTCGCGCAGCTCCAGGGAGATCCCGGAGACCGCCTGGACCTCCCCGACCTTGCGCCGGAGGATCCCCTTGGAGCGGATCGGGAAGTTCTTGACGAGGTCGGTGGCGGTCAGAAGGACCTCGGACCCCCCGCCGGGCGTGCCGGCCCCCGTCCCGGGCTCCGCCTCCGGGGCCTCCCCGGCGGCGCCCCCCGCCGGCCGGGTCCCCCCCAGCTCGGCCGCGAGGACCTCGGCGGGCGCTTCCGCGTCCACGGAGGTGGGCCGGAAGAGGTCTTCCGGGCGGACCCCGGCCAACTGCTCGCTGAAGTGGCAGGCCGACCGGTGCCGGCGCAGGGGGTCGTCCTCCTCCCCCGCGCCGGGGGCCCCGATGTCCGCCGGCTCCGCGAGCTCGGGCACCTCCTCCTGGCAGATGTCCTGCGCCATCGGGCAGCGCGGCGCGAACGCGCACCCGCGCGGGAGGTTGAGCAGGGAGGGGGGCGTCCCCAGGATGGGGGTGAGCCGTTCGTGCCGCCCCCCGTCCAGCCGGGGCACCGACCCCAGCAGGCCCAGGGCGTAGGGCATGCGCGGACGGTAGAAGACGTCCTCGACCGTGCCCGTCTCCACCAGGCGACCCGCGTACATGACGGCCACCCGGTCCACGTGTCCCGCGACCACGCCGAGGTCGTGGGTGATGAGCACGAGGGCGGCGCCGGTCTCCCGGCGGGCCGCCTCCAGCGCCTCCAGCACCTGGGCCTGGACCGTCACGTCCAGCGCGGTCGTGGGCTCGTCGGCGATGATGACGTCGGGGTCGTTGGCCATCGCGATGGCGATGACCACCCGCTGGCGCATACCGCCGGACAGCTCGTGCGGGTACTGGTCGACCCGGCGCTCGGGGTTGGGGATGCCGACCTTGTCGAGGAGTTCGACGGCGCGCTCCCGCGCCTGCTTCTTGGTCACGTCCCGGTGGGTGAGCACGGCCTCGGCGATCTGGTAGCCGATCGTGTACACCGGGTTCAGCGAGGTGAGGGGGTCCTGGAAGATCATCGCGATCTTCTCGCCGCGGATCCTGCTGATCGCGGCGTCGCCGAGCCCGATGACCTCCTGGTCGAGGACCCTGGCCGATCCCGTCACCCTGGCGGTCCTGGGCAGCAGGCCCATGATCGCCATCGAGGTCACCGACTTGCCCGAGCCGGACTCCCCGACGATGCCCAGCGCCTCGCCGCGGCGGACCTGATAGGTGACGCCGCGCACGGCGTCCAGGGGGCCGTCCTCGGACGAGAAGGTGACGCTGAGGTCCCGGACGTCCAGGACGACATCGTGCCCCGCGGTCGGGACGGGGCCGTCGCTCATGTGTTCGGTCGTGGTCATCGCCGCACCATCGTCTGTCGTGGGTCGAGTGCGTCCCGGAGTCCGTCACCGATGAAGTTGATCGTCAGGCAGATCATGACGATCAGGATGCCGGGCGGGTAGAACAGCCAGGGCCGGGTGAAGGCCGCGGTCCTGGATCCCTCCACCATCTTCCCGAGGGAGATGTCCGGCGGCTGGATGCCGAACCCGATGAAGGAGAGCGCGGCCTCGGTGAGGACCGCCACCGCCACCAGCAGGGTCGCGGCCACGATGATCGGCCCGGCCGCGTTGGGCAGCAGGTGGCGGAAGATGATCCGCGAGGCCCTGGCCCCCACCGCCCTGGCCGCCTCGATGAACTCCTGTTCGCGCAGGGAGAGCACCACGCCGCGGACCACGCGGGCGATGGTGGCCCAGGAGAACAGGCACATGATGAGCGCCACCGCGTACCAGGTGGTCCCGCCCCGGACGTTGCCGTTGATCGCCGCCACGGCGACGATGAGCGGCACGATGAGGAACACGTCGACGACGCGCATCATGATCGCGTCGACCCTGCCGCGGTAGTAGCCCGCGACCGCGCCCCAGACCGAGCCGATCACGGTCGACAGGACCGCGACGGTGAGGGCGACCTTGAGGGACTGCTGGGTGCCGCGCATCGTCTGCGCGAACACGTCGTTGCCCTGGTTGGTGGTGCCGAAGGGGTGCTGCAGGCTCGGCGGCTGGTTGCCGAGGATGTCCCGGCTGACGGTGTGGTCCCACGGCCACACGAAGGGTCCGACGAAGGCGAACGCCGTGATGAGGCCCAGGAAGACCAGGCTGACCATCGCCGCCCGGTGCCGGCGGAACCGGCGCCAGACCATCCGGACCTGGCTCAGCTCCTCCCCCCGGTTGACGTCGCCTCCGGCGGGGAGCCCGGCGGGGCCCTTCCCGCTCGCCGTACGGCTGTCGATGTCACTCATAGCGGATCCTCGGGTCGAGAACGCCGTACAGGATGTCGGCGATGAGGTTGGCGACGACGACGAGGGTGCCGCTGAGCATCAGCCAGGACATGAGCGCGAACGCGTCCTGTGCCCTGACCGCCTCGATGAAGAAGTACCCGAGACCGCGCCACTGGAAGATGGTCTCGGTGATCACCACGCCCTCGATGATGCCGACGAAGCCGATGGTGGCGACGGTGACCAGGGGGATCAGCGCGGTGCGCAGCGCGTGCCGCCTGACGACCACGCTGTTGCGCACGCCCTTGGACCTGGCGAGGCGCACGTAGTCGCTGTTGAGCACCTCCAGCATCGACGTGCGCTGGTAGCGGCTCCACGCCGCGTAGCTGGTCAGCATCAGGGTGATGGTGGGGAGCACGAGGTGACCGGCGGAGTCGAGGAAGTACTCCCAGTTGGTCATGTTGCCCACCCGGGCCGAGTTCGCCCCGATGGTGAAGAAGAACGAGGTGCCCGTGGACTGGTTGAAGACCAGCCCGCCCTCCCGGATCAGCGCGCCCAGCCAGAACGTCGGCATGGCGAGGGCGAGGAACCCGATGAAGGTGAGGGTGTAGTCCAGCTTGGAGTACTGGCGCATGGCGCTGACGACGCCGGAGATGACCGCCAGTCCGAGGGCGAAGACGAGGGCGGCGGAGACGAGGCGGAGGGTGACGGAGATGCCGGAGGCGAGCTGTTCGCCGATGTCGAAGGCGCCGCCCCGGACCGAGGGTCCGAACTCGCCCTGGAGCAGGCCGATGTCTCCGTTGCCGCCGATCCCCGTCATCCAGAGCCAGTACCGTTCCGGGGTCGACCGGTCCAGGTAGTAGCGGGCCTCCGCGGCGGCGATGGCCTCCTCGCTGGGCGGCGGCTGCGCGAGGCGCATGTCCGCCAGCGGGTCGCCGCTGAGGTCGACCATGAGGAACACGAGAACCGACGCCGCCAGGAGCACTGGGATCGCCACGGCGAGGCGACGCGCGGTGTATACGAGCATGGGAAGGTCCTTCGGTGAGCGCTCCCGGAACGGGGAGGCGGCCCTGCCCGCCGCGGGGGACGGCGGGCGGGGCCCGCCCGGGCCGGGCCGCCGCCGGGACTCTCGTCCCGTCGGCGGTCACCGGTCCGGGCGCGTCTCCCCGCTGTTCGGCACGGAGCGATGCGGGCCGGGAGGTGCGCTAGTTGACCGCGGTCCACTCGTGCTGGTTCCACTGGGCTCGGCGCGACTGGGTGTTGTTGTCCGTGACGTTGCCGAGGTAGTTGGTGTCGTAGAAGTAGAACGACGGGGTGTCCACGAACGGCAGGACGTAGGCCTCCTCGGCCACGAGCGCGGCGGCCTCGTTGGCGAACACGGCGGCCTCCTCGGAGGTGGCGACGTTCTGCGCCTGCTCCGTGAGCTCGTCGACCTCGGGGACGTCCAGCTTGCCGTGGTTGCTCAGGCTCGTGCTGTGCCAGTAGTTGTAGGGCGTGCTGGCGAAGGCCGGGGTGGTGCTCCAGCCGTAGATCATCAGGTCGAAGTCCTGCTCGGCGAGGGTGCCGCCCAGGTCGTCGGTGGTCTCGATCTCCGCGGTGACACCGATCTCGGCCAGGTCGGCCTGGATCAGCTCGGCGATGATCTCGCGGGCGACGTGGCCGGCGGTGTAGCGCAGGCGCAGGGCCGGGACCGCCTCGCCGTCGAGTTCGAGGGTGTCGCCGTTGAGCTCGTAGCCGGCCTCCTCCAGGAGCTCCAGGGCGGCCTCGGTGTCACCGGTGCCCTGCCCGGTGGGGGTGATGACGTCCTCGTGGTACTCGCTCGAGGAGGAGAAGATGTGGTTCGTGCGGGGCTCGACCTCGGGGAACTTCTCGCCGTAGGTGCGGGTCGCGATGTTCTGGACGTCGATGGCGGTGAAGATGCCCTGGCGCAGCGCCCGGTCGGACAGCGCCTCGTTGTCCAGGTTGACGTCGAGGTGCTCCCAGCTGCCGCCGGACTCGATGCCGAACTCGACGTCGGGGGCGTCCTCGAGCTGCGTGATGACGTCGTCGGACCAGGAGGCCGGGGAGCCGCCCTGGACCTCGCCGTTGGTCAGCGCCGGGACCCAGCTGCCCTCCTCGGTGTTGACCTGCTGGATGATCTCCTGGATCTCCGGTGCCGGGCCGTAGTACTCCTCGTTGACGGTCTTGACGATCCGCCCGTCGAGCTCGGGGGTGCCCTCGAAGATGTACGGGCCGCCGGAGACGGTCACGGGGTTCTCGTTGAACCAGTGGGAGGACTCCAGCATGCCCTCGGGCGTGTCGAGGTCGAAGCCCTCGGCCTCGGCGAGGTGCGACGGGTACAGGCCGTCCATGCCGAAGGTGTACCACTCGGGGAACTGCGTCCCCTCCTCGATGGTCACCGTGACGGTCTTGCCGTCCTCGGAGCCCTCGACGCTCTCGATCAGCACGTCCACGTCGGATCCGCGGGAGTTGCAGATCTCGGCGCAGAGCTCCTCCTTGCCGCTGTTCATCTTCCAGGCCCAGATGAAGTCGTCGGCGTCGATGGGCTCGCCGTCGCTCCAGTTGGCGTCCGGGTTGATCTCGTACTCCCAGACCATGGGGTCTTCGCTGAGCAGCTCGGGAGTGTTGACGATGAGGTCGGAGTTCCACTCCCACTGGCCCTCGGGGTTGTAGAACCCGGTCGGGGGCAGGACGCCGTGGAGCATCTGGATGACGTAGACCGAACCGCCCTCGGGGGCGTTGTGGTTCCAGCCGCCGCCGGCCTGGTTGACGATCCAGGTGACGGAGCTTCCATCACCGCCACCGCCACTGTCCTCGGGGGGCGAGCAGGCGCCCAGCACCAGGGCAGCCGAGACGCCGACAGCGGCGGCGGCCAGCAATTTCCTACGATTCTCCATCAGTCACACCCTTGATCACTAATACGAGCCGGACCGCGCGGGTTTGTGTGGTTCGCACACAGCCAGCCGAGCCTAGGCGATTAGTCGATCAGAAGACCATTGAGCGAAATGTCTGTATAGCCCTACTGGCAGATTCGTGACCCATCCGCAACCGGTTCGCGCCCATCGACCTTGGACGTCGACACAAACCCTCAATACAGCGGTAACACGACCAGTTCACGCAGGTCAGAGGCGACCGCACACGACACGCCCCAGACATCAGATTCGGACAAGCCAGAAATGAATTGCTGGACATTGATACCAGTCAACAATGTTGACGATAAAGTAAACGACGTTTAACTACAACTTGCTCGCGCATGATTACCGAGAGAAAAACGGACACAAGACACCAAAATCCCCATCGAGGACGAAAGACTCACTTTTCTTTCGTCGCAAACGCCACCCCAGTGGACGCCCCGACATCTTCGAGTGATTCGTGGGATGACATGATGTTAATCAGATAAAAGCGTCAAAAGGAGCTGGTTACACCAAAGCACGCATACCCGAGACCTAACCCCTCGGCAGAGCTGTCCGAAACCACCGTTCGCATGCCCGCGGAGCCGATAGGGTCGGGAACGGCGACCGCCGTCATCCCACCGCAGCACCCAGCGAGAGAGGCATCTGCCGTGTCCGAAACAGTCCGCATGGTCTGCCCCGTAGGCCGTAAACACGTGGAGCTGTGGGCAGGTTACGCGCTGGTGGTACTCGGCGTCGTGGTGGTCGCGATCGACCCCGGGCACTGGGCCCACATCACCCTCGGCCTGCTCCTCGCCCTCGGGGGCGTCGGCCTGGCCGCGCACGGCCACATGATCAAGGCCCCCGTCCTGGAGGTCTCCGACGGCGAGTTCCGCTACCAGCGGGGCCGCTACATCGTGCGCGTCCCCTTCCACGACATCGGCTCCTACTACGTCCTGCCGGGTCGCATCCGCTCCCTGGGCCTGTGCGACTCCACCGGGCGCCCCAAGCGCTTCCCCTCGCTCCAGAGCCGCCGCGCCGCGCGCACGTACCTGCCGCTCACCGGGATGACCAGCCCCGCCAAGGTCGAGTCGTTCATGGCGGTGGCCGGCATTCCGCCGCGCAAGCGCTCCCTGACGTCCTGACCGTCCGGGTCCCCCTGGGACGACTCTGGACACATCAGACAATTACCCACCACGCGCCCCACAGACATACCGCTGCAAGCCGGTGTCATCTACCCTCGATGACGTGAAGCAGTCCAGAATCACCGCCATCCTGACCGTAGCGGGGATGCTCGCGGCCATGTGGGTTCTCGAGATCCTCGACAGCTTCGTCCTCCGGGGAGCGCTCGACCACGGGTTCGGCCTGCGCGCCTGGAACTTCGACCAGCCCTGGACCGTGCTGACCGCGCCCTTCATGCACGGCAACCTCGAACACCTCATCGGCAACTCGCTGCCGTTCCTGGTGCTCGGCTCCCTCGTGGCGTTCAGCGGCCTGGGCCGGTTCCTGCTCACCACGCTGATCGTCATCGTCGTCAGCGGGGTCGGGGTCTGGCTGTTCAGCTCGCCCTTCTCCCTCACCGTCGGCGCCAGCGGCCTGGTGTTCGGCTACTTCGGCTACACGGTCCTGCGCGGCATCGTCGAGCGCAAGACGGTCGACATCGTCATCATGATCTGCGTGGTCGTCTTCTACGGGACGATGATCTGGGGCGTCCTCCCCCAGTACCCCGGCGTCTCCTGGCAGGCCCACCTCTTCGGCTTCCTCGGCGGCCTGCTCGCGGCGTACCTGCTCCCCAGGAGGGAGAGGGCCCGCCAGCTCAACCAGGGCTACGGCGGCGCCCAGGGCGGCTACTACGCCCCCTGACCCCCCGACGACACGAACGGGCCGCCCCCTCGGGGACGGCCCGTTCACGCTTCCCGCCGCGGGCGCGGCGCGCGGCCTCGCGCGCCGCCGGCCCGGCGTGCTAGAACTCCAGGCCCTCGGCGGCCTCGCCCAGGGTGCGCTCCAGGAACTCCGGGTTCTCCGACAGCCAGGTGCGGGCGCCCGCCTGCGGGTCGTCGACGTCCTCGCCGACGGTCAGCACCTCGAGGGAGGCCAGCTCGTCGTCGGTCATCTCCCAGTTCCCGATCCACTCGCTGAGCTCCGGGTACTCCTCGGAGAAGCCGTCACGGCCGACCGCGTGGATCTGCTCGGCGTCGCCCATGAGGCCCTCGGGGTCCTCGAGGTCCTTCAGGTCGTGCTGCGCGTAGGCGGGGTGCGGACGCCACAGGGTGACGACGATGGGCTCCTCCTCGGCGATGGCCGAGTCCAGCTCGGCGAGCATGGCCGCGGTGGAGGACTCGACGAGCTCGAAGTCCTCGTCCAGGCCGTAGCCCGGCATCGCCTCCTCCTTGGTGACCCGGGTCAGGCCGGCGCCCGGGTCGATGCCGATGATCTGGCCGCCCAGCTCCTCGGCGTGGTCGGTCAGGTCGGCGATGCTGTTCACGTCCTCCATGTAGGTGGGGACGGTGATCGTCAGGACGGCGTTGTCGTACCAGACGCCCAGGTCCTCCAGCTGGTCGCCGTAGTCCTCCCAGTAGTCCGAGTGGGTGATCGGCAGCCAGGTGTCGAGGAACAGGTCCACGTCGCCGTTGGCGGCGCCCTGGTACATGGGGGCGACGTCGACGTCGGTGACGGTGACGTCGTAGTCCAGCTCCTCCAGGATCACCTCCCACATGGCGGTGGTGGCGATGCCCTCCTCCCAGGCGATCAGCGCGATGTTGATCTCCTTGTTGTCCCCGCCCTCGCCCTCCGCGGGGCCGGTCAGGTCCTCCCCGCCGCCACCGCAGGCGGTCAGGAGGAGTGCGGCGCTCATGCCGGCGGCGGACAGCGCGGTCATGCGCTTGGGGGTGTACATCGTGGGATTCCTTCCCTAGGTAATTCCGTGTGCGGGGCCGGGTCGGCTCAGGACGCCTGGGCGGAGGCGCGGGCCCGGGGCCCCTTGCGGGTGACGGCCGCGGTGAGGCGGTCGAGGAAGATGGCCAGGATGACCACGGCGATGCCGGCCTCGAAGCCGAGCGCGCCGTCGTTGCGCGTAATGCCCTGGTACACCTGGCTCCCCAGGCCTCCCGCGCCGACCATGCCCGCGATGACGACCATCGACAGGCCGAGCATGATGACCTGGTTGACGCCCGCCATGATGTTCGGGAGGGCCAGCGGCAGCTGGATGCCGGTGAGGATCTTGCGGCTCGGCGCACCGAACGCCTCGCCCGCCTCCACCAGCTCTCGGTCGACCTGGCGGATGCCCAGCTCGGTCAGGCGGACGCCGGGGGGCATCGCGAACACGATGGTCGCGACCACGCCCGGGACGGCGCCGATCGAGAAGAAGAAGATCGCGGGGATCAGGTAGACGAACGCGGGCAGCGTCTGCATCAGGTCGAGGACCGGCTTGGCGATCTTGCTGACCGTGTCGTTGTAGGCCGCGAGGACGCCGATGGGGATCGCGACGACGACGGCGATGGCGCTGGCCACGAGGACGAGGCCCAGGGTGTCCATGGCGTTCGTCCACTGGCCGACGGACGCGATCAGGGTGAGGGCAACGAGGGCGAACAGGCCCATCCGCCATCCGGCCACCGAGAGCGCGAGCAGGGCGAGCAGCAGGATCATCAGCAGCGACGCCGGGTTCGTGACCAGCGCCGGCAGCACGAGCCAGCCCAGCACGAGGAGGACGAGCCAGCCGCCCGCGACGACGGCGGTCCGGACCCTCGTCGACCGGCCCGTCAGGCCCAGCACGGTGACGGCGATCAGGAACAGCAGCGAGATGCACAGGTAGGCGTCCACGTACTGCTGGTCGAAGAGCGTCATCGCCCACCCGAAGAACGGGCGTCCGAGGAGGTTCACGACGGTGTCGCCGAAGCCGAACTGTCCCTGGAGGACGTAGAGCAGCGAGACGGCGCCGACGATCACGGTCAGCGGCAGACGCCGGGTCCTCAGCAGCGGGGCCGCGACGATGACCGCGGCGATGAACGCGAGCTGGCCCGCACCCGGTTCGACGAAGAACCCGGACAGGGCGTCGACCGCCCAGCGGATGAACGCGCCGAGCGCGTCGAAGAAGAGGCCGAAGTTGGACTTGAGCCAGCTGTTGAACGCCTCGAAGCCCTCGCCGATCGGCAGGCTCGGTGGGAACTCCACGGGTGTCACGGGGTCTCCTTCCCCGCCGCGAGGGCGGCGAGCACGGAGTTGCGCGTCACCGTGCCGAGGACGCTGCCGTCCTCGGCCACCACGCGGAGGCGGTCGGCGGTGGTCATGTCGGCGTACAGGTCGGCCACCGGCGTGCTCGCGGCGACCTGCGGCGCGGACGCGTCGGCCTCGGAGGCGTCGGCGTCCAGGACGGAGGACGCGGTGAGCACGCGGGTCCGGTCGACGTCCTCGATGAACCGCTCGACGTAGTCGTTGGCGGGCTCGCTGAGGATCTCCTGCGCGGTACCGATCTGGGCGACGCGGCCGTCGCGGAGCACGCAGATCCTGTCGCCGAGGCGCATCGCCTCGTTGAGGTCGTGCGTGATGAAGACGATGGTCTTGCCCAGGCTCTCCTGGAGCTCCAGGAGCTGGGTCTGCATGTCCCGCCGGATGAGCGGGTCGAGGGCGCTGAACGCCTCGTCCATGAGGATGATGTCGGTGTCCGCGGCCAGTGCCCTGGCCAGGCCCACGCGCTGCTGCATGCCTCCGGAGAGCTGTTCGGGGAGCTTGTCCTCCCAGCCGCCCAGACCCACCAGTTCGAGGGTCTCCCGCGCCTTGCGGCCGCGCTCGGCACGCGGGACCCCGCGGAGCTCCAGGCCGTAGGCGGCGTTCTCGAGAACCGTGCGGTGGGGCAGGAGCGCGAAGTGCTGGAAGACCATGCTGATCTTCTCGCCCCGGAGGTTCAGGAGTTCCTTCCTGCTCAGGGCGGTGATGTCCACGCCGCCGACCTCGACCGTCCCCGCGGTGGGTTCCAGGAGGCCGTTGAGCATCCGGATCAGGGTCGACTTCCCTGATCCGGACAGGCCCATGACGACGAAGATCTCGCCCGGTTCGACCTCGAAGGACACGTCGATGACGGCTGCCGTCACGTCGAGGTCGGCGATGGTGTCACGGTGGCTGCCGTCCTGGAGCCGCTCGACGGCGGCTCCGGACTGTTTCCCGAACACCTTGTACAAGTGGTCTGCGCGTACTGCTGGCACGGTCTCCTCTATGGGGCTGTCCTGGCCGCGAGACACACCAGGGCATACTCAGCCCCACTGCCGACCCGCGGTTCCCGCAGGTAGCTGGCTTGCGCAGGGCCCCCATGCGCCCCCTGGTCGGGGCGGTACCGCTACCTGGTTCACGTCGGGTGCAAACCCTACAGAGATACGTACGCACAGTTCAGACGGTTGGTAACCGGCAAATAACATGTTTAACCGACATAAAAACCGTCCGCCGACCTATGACACCGGATGTCGGCACCGCAAGACGTCTATATGTGATCTATGCCACTCTGCTTTTCATGGTGACCCTTGTCACATATGCGAGACAGATGCGTCGCGCGACGGTACGTGTCGATTCATAACCGTAACGTAAGCGTCCGGCCGATTCCAGAGCCGCCGCCGGTCAGGAGGCGTCGGGGCTGATGGGCGTGCGGACGAAGTTCTGGTGCGACCTGGACGGCGTCGGACCGCGCTGCCCCTGGTACCGGGAGCCGTAGCCCGCGGAGCCGTACGGGCGCTCCGCCGGGGAGGACAGGCGGAACATGCAGAGCTGGCCGATCTTCATGCCCGGGTACAGCTTGATCGGCAGGGTCGCCACGTTCGACAGTTCGAGGGTGACGTGCCCCGAGAAGCCCGGGTCGATGAAGCCGGCAGTGGAGTGCGTGAGGAGGCCGAGGCGGCCCAGGGAGCTCTTGCCCTCCAGCCGGCTCGCGATGTCCACCGGCAGGCTGACCACCTCGTAGGTGGACGCCAGCACGAACTCGCCCGGGTGGAGGATGAACGCCTCCTCCCCGTCGGTCTCGACCAGGCGGGTGAGGTCGGGCTGTTCGACCGAGGGGTCGATGTGGGGGTACTTGTGGTTCTCGAAGACCCTGAAGAAACGGTCCAGCCGCACGTCGATGCTGGAGGGCTGGACGAGGCCGGGGTCGTAGGGGTCGATCCGGACCCGCCCGGCATCGATTTCGGACTTGATATCGCGATCGGAGAGCAGCACGGTCCGAACCTACCGCCTGCGACAACGCACCATAGGCGGGACGGCCGGACCGCGGTTGCCGCGCCGAGTTGCCCATGGGGGGCGGAGTTGGGCTAGGATGGCGTGCGTCGACAACCGGACTTCCGGCGGTCACACGCGGATGTAGTTCAATGGCAGAACTTCAGCTTCCCAAGCTGATAGCGCGGGTTCGATTCCCGTCATCCGCTCCACACAGCAGAGGCCAGGTCAGACCGGATTTCCGGTGACCTGGCCTCTCGCGTTCCCGGGGCAGGCCCCCAAGGCCGTGCCACACACGTGCCACACGCCCGTCAGGGCGACTCCGCGGCGAAGTCACCGGACGTCGATCACCTCGATGGCACCGGTGGCGGTGTTCGTGCGTCGAAGGGACACCGGGCGGATGCACACGCCGTGGTCGGCGGCGACCTGTTCGGCCACCTCCCGGGCCAGAGGTTGCGCGGGCCGTTCGGCCCTCGTTGATTCACCGGTGGGCGTCGGCACCGGCCCGCCCCGTATCGAAGGAGTTCGAGACGGTATGAGCGCCACACCTAACCCGGAGAGGTTCTTTCTCCCCATGGTCGCCGTCATGTTCACGCTGATGTTGGCGGTCTCGTTGCCGCTCGCACTCCTGACGAGTTGGCCCACGTGGCTCACGGCCCTCATCGGGAGCGGCGCCAGCGGTCTGGTGAGCCCCCTCATCGTCCGCTGGATCCTCGACCGGCGCGAACGCGTCCGGAGCCGCCCCTCACGTAGCGCCGAGGAATAGCCCCCCTGCGCAACCGGCCCGCCGACCGGTCGCCTTCACCGCTCTCCTCACCGGAGTCGGAGTGCAATGGGTGGCACTGGAATGGCTGACCGAAGGGCGGGTCAGCGGTACGGCACTGGCTTCGACCGCTTTCTGGTCGGTGCTTCTGGCCAAGGCCGTCAGCACCTACAAGGGTGAACGCCGCGACGCCCCCGCGTCTCAGGCCGCCTCTTCGGCCGAGGAAGCCCCTGCCCCATAGACGTCGGCCCCGGCGGTGATGCCGTCGTCGGAGACGTGGGCGGCTCGGCCCCGCACCGGCGCCCACGGGCAGGGCCACGAACCCGGCCACCAGGTCGCGCCGCGCACCCACGCTTCCCACAAGCCCGCCTCGGAGGAGTTCTCCCAGTTCAGAGGCTCTCCTTGAGGTTCGGGAGGCGCCATCCCCGGTCGGCTCCGGAATCGACGTCTACTCTGTCCTTGATTTCGGAGAGTGCTCACACGATCCGGCACCGCGACGCGGCGCCCTCTCGTGGAGCGCTTCGCGGACCGTCGCGCTCACGCGTCCGCCCACGCCCCCTTCCCCGCCGGCCGCGCCGGTCCGGGTGACGGCTGGCGGGCGGCGGCCCCTGCGGCAGGCGTTCCCCCACCAGGAGACGAGGCGGAACCATGCACGAGCGCGTCGAGCACTCGAACACCCGCGGCACCACACCTTCCCCCGGGCTCGGGGGCGCCGCGGGCGGGACCCCGGCCCCGTCCTCGTCCGCCGTCGTCGCCGGGAGCACGCTCCTGGTCGAGCGGGCGCTCTCGGAGGGCCGGAGGAACTTCGACGCCCTCGGCCGTTCCTGGGACCTGCTGCCCGGGGTGTTCTCGCCCGCGCTCACCTCCAGCACCGGGTTCTACACCCGCCACCTCCCCTTCCCGCAGGGGGGCCGCTTCCTGGAGATCGGCTGCGGCGCCGGGGTGACCGCCGTGCAGGCCGCGCTCTCCGGGTGCGCCGGGGTGACCGCGGTCGACATCGGTCCCGCCGCCGCCGCGAACACCGCCCGCAACGCCCGGCGCCACGGCGTCTCCTCCCGGGTCAGGGTCGTGGTCGGCGACGTGTTCGACGCCGTCCCCGACACCGGGTACGACCTCGTCTTCTGGGCCATCCCCTACGTCGCCATGCCCGAGGGCTACGAGCACCCCTGCGATCTGACCCGCGCGGTCTTCGACGTCGGCCACCACTGCTGCCGCTCCTACCTCGCCGGCGCGCGCGCCGTCCTCGCGCCCCGGGGCCGGCTCTTCCTGGGGTTCGGGGACATCGGCTACCGCGACGCGATGGAGGACCTCGCGGCCGCCCACGGCTGGCGGCCCGAACTCCTGGCCGCCGAACGGGCCGAGCCCGATCACCACATCGAGCACCAGATGTTCGAGCTGCACGACACCACCCGCACGGCGGGGGACGCCTGACCGGACGCCGGCTCGCGGCCGTCGGCCCCCGGGGACCGCGTCACCCGTCGGTGCGGCGGAACCGGTACCACTGCGGGGAGGTGCGGTCCATCGGCCACCCCAGGCCGGCGGTGTCCGCGTCCTCGGCGGCGAGGAGCTCCCACCCCGGGAACGCCGCCTCGACGTCCGCCCGCGAGACGCCCTCGACGAGTCGGCTGTACCGCGACGGCCCGAACGCGAGCAGCAGCAGGGCGGCCCCCGGCGCGGCGAGCGCCGTCACGCCCCGCCCCTCCGCGGCCCGCTGGTCCGGGTCGAGGCCCTGGAAGCAGCCGACGTCGAGGAAGAGGTCGAACGCGCCCAGGCCGGCCGTCTCCAGGGCGGTCGCGTCGCCCACGGCGTAGGAGACGTCCGCAGGGCCCTTGCGCCGGGCCGCCGCGATCGCCGCCGGGACGATGTCGACGCCCACCGCCTCCCACCCGCGCCGGGCGAGCTCGGGGGTGAACTGTCCGCGTCCGCAGCCGATGTCCAGCGCCCGCCCGGGGCCGGTCGGGCGCTCCCGCGCCTCGCGGTCGAGGAGGGAGCCGAGCTGGGCCCCGCCCGCGGCGCCGTAGCGCTCCCAGGGCGTGAGGCCGAGACGATACATCCACGCGTATTTCGTCATGGTCCCAACGTAGGCCTGTCCTCCGGAGCGGTCCGGCCAACCCCCTTGAACCGCCTCCGGGGCAGCGGATCCGCACGTCGGGGGTCCGGGCTCCGCCGCCGGGAGCGGCGGATCCGACCGTTCCGGCGGCGCGAGCGGGGCGGGACCGCTGCTCCCCTGTCAGGGCTGCCGCGCCCGGCCCCGGCAGGAGCGCCGGTGGCCGGTCTCCGGGGCCTGGACCCCGCAGGCCCGGCTCCGCCTTCCCCTGCCTCTTCCGCGCGCCCGTACGCGGCGCCGCGTCGTCTATGGTTGGCGCGAGTAGATCCCTGATGAGACAGGGGTTCCGGGCGCGCCAGCGCCGGTTCCCCCGCTCTGTGGCGTGAACCCCCTTGCAGCGAGGTAGAGACCCCTATGACCGACAACCCGTCCCCGTCCACCCCCGACAGCTCCGGCCGGCCGCCGCAGATCGACACCACGCGGACCCACTCGGCCCGCATCTGGAACTACTGGATGGGCGGCAAGGACAACTACCCGGTCGACCGCGAGGCGGGCGACGCGGTGGCCGAGTTCTTCCCGGAGATCAGGGACCTGGCCCGCACGAGCCGTGACTTCCTGATCCGCGTGGTCACCCACCTGGCGGGGGAGGCGGGGATCCGCCAGTTCCTCGACATCGGCACGGGGATGCCCACCGCCAACAACACCCACGAGGTCGCCCAGGCCGTCGCCCCGGAGTCCCGCGTGGTCTACGTGGACAACGACCCCCTCGTGCTCGCGCACGCGCGGGCGCTCCTCGTCGGAACGCCGGAGGGGGCCACCGACTACATCGACGCCGACCTGCGCGATCCCGACAGGATCCTCGAGCAGGCCGCCCAGACCCTCGACTTCGACAAGCCCGTCGCGCTCATGCTCATGGGCATCCTGGGCCACGTGCCCGAGGACGAGATCATGCCGATCGTGGGTCGGCTCATGGACGCCCTGCCGCCCGGGAGCTACCTGGCGAGCTACGACGGCTCCAACACCAGCGAGGCCTACAACCAGGCCATCGAGGTGGGGAACAAGCAGGGCGACGTCCCCTACCTCCTGCGCAGCCCGGAGGTGATCGCCGCCCGCTTCGAGGGCCTGGAGCTGCTGGAGCCCGGCGTGGTCCCGTGCCCCCTGTGGCGTCCCGGCCCCATCGAGGTCGGCACCCGCCGCGGCATGGACCAGTACGGCGGGGTGGCGCGCAAGCCCTGACCGGGACAGCGGTCCCGGGAGCGCCGTCCCGGGCCGGGGCGGCACCCCCGCCCCGGCCCGGACAGCGCACTAGTCGGGGCGGGCGAAGCGGCGCGCCCCGACGAGCAGGAACACCGCGCCGAAGACGGTCAGCGCCATCAGCTCCCCGGAGACCGGCGGCCGCACGCCCCACAGTTCCAGGCCGCGGAACATCCCGTCGGCGGCCCCGGCCGGCAGGTGGGAGACGAGGACGCGCCTGGCCGCGTCGACCGCGTAGGTCAGGGGGTTGAGGGCGGTGAGGGCGACGAGCCAGGACGGCAGCCCGTTGAGCGGGAAGAACGCCCCCGACAGGAACACGAGGGGCCCCAGGAGCAGGCCCGTGGCGGCCTGGAAGCTCTTGGGGCTGGGCACGCAGACCGCCAGCAGCGCCCCGAGACAGGTCATGGCGAACGACGCCGGCGCCAGCACCGCGACGAACCCTGCGAAGAGGAGCGGGTCGTAGGGCACGCCCGCGAGCCCGGCGAAGAGGAGCAGGATCCCGCCGTGGCACGTGGCGATGGTGGTGCCCGCCAGGACCTTGCCGAGCAGCAGCGACTCCCGGCGCACGGGCGCCACCAGCATCTCCCGCAGGAAGCCGAACTCCCGGTCCCACAGGATGGAGGCGCCGGTGGCGAACGCCGGCGGCTGGATGGCCATCACGAGGACGCCGGGGAAGAGGAACGTCACGTAGCCGACGCCGGAGCCGTCCTCGGGGACCACCGTCCCCAGCCCCACGCCCAGGGCGACGAGGATCAGCAGGGGTTGCAGCAGGCTGATGACGAGGTGCATCCGCTCGCGCTGGAACGTGATCATCTCGCGCTTCCACACCGCGGCCGCCGCGCGTCCCTCGGAGGCCAGGCGCGCGGCCGTCGGGGGGACCGTCGGCGCGGGGCTCACGCGTCTCCCCCCTCTGCGGGCTCCGAACCGATGCTGCGGCCCGTGTAGTGCAGGAACACGTCGTCCAGGGTGGGCCGGACCAGGGACACCGACGTGACGGAGCCGCCGAGGGCCGCCATGACCGCCGGGAGCACGGCCGCCCCGTCCTCGACCCGCACGACCAGGGCGCCGTCCTCGACGGAGGGGCTCAGCCCCAGGGAGTCGGCCAGCCGCCGCGAGCACTGCCCGGGGTCGGAGGCGACCAGCACGATGCGGTCGCGGCCGATCCGCGAGCGGAGCTCGGCGGGAGTGCCGAGGGCCACGACCCGCCCCCGGTCCAGGATGGCGATCCGGTCGCAGTTGTCGGCCTCGGACAGATGGTGGGTGGTGAGCAGGACGGTGGCCCCCGTCTCGCTCCGCATCCGGTGGACGTGGCGCCAGACCTCGGCCCGGCTGTGCGGGTCGAGGCCGACCGTGGGCTCGTCCAGGAAGAGCACGTGGGGGCGGTGCAGCAGGCCGCGGGCTATCTCCAGGCGGCGCTTCATCCCGCCGGAGAGCGTGCGGACCAGGCTGCGCCGCCGGTCGAGCAGGTCGGCCAGGGTCAGCATGGCCACGACGCGCTCGCGCACCTGGCGGCGGGGGACCCCGTAGAGGGCGGCGTGGATGGCCAGGTTCTCCTCCGACGTCAGCTTGTCGTCCAGGGTGGAGCCCTGGAAGACCACGCCGATGGACCTGCGGACGGCGTCGGGGGAGACGCGGACGTCGTGCCCGGCCACCCACAGTCCGCCGCTGGTGGGCCGGGTGAGCGCGCAGAGCATCGAGATGGTGGTGGACTTGCCCGCCCCGTTGGGTCCCAGGAACCCGAAGATCTCCCCGGGGTGGACGAGGAGGTCGAGTCCCCGGACCGCTTCGACCCCCGGGTAGGTCTTGACCAGTGCCTCTGTCCTGATCGCCGCCGGGGGCGAGGATTCGGTCCGATCCCCTGGCGCCTTTGAGGACGTCACTTCGAGCGGAACTCGGGCCTGTGTTCCTGGTTCCAATTCGCTCCTCATGGGGGCAAAACCATCCGGCTCGGGGGCCGAGCCGGGTCATCCCGCCCCACCGGCGTTTTCGCGGGGGGTGGAGGGGGATCACTACCCCTGGCAAGACTACCCAAGGTAGTCGGCCATTAACAAAAAGTTGCTAGATCTGGAGGACTCATGTCCGCACAGGAACTGCCCCGCGACGCCGGATCGCTCGACACCACCGCTCTGATCTCCCTCGGGGCCGAGACCGAGCTCATCTCCGAGCGGCTCAACCTGGAGTGCCGCAACACCTGCGTCTCCGGCTTCACCATCCGCTGCGACGGCTACTCGCTCTAGTCCGGCCCGGACCCGCCCGGGTACCGCCGACCCCCCGAGACGACCGTGACGCACCCCGTCGAGGCGCCGTGAGCACGAGCGCCGGACCTTCCGACGCGGGCCGTCCGGAGACGATCGCCCTCCTCCACCTGTGCCATGAGGGAGCGCTGCCGACCGGGGTGGACGGCAGCGCGGGGCGGCGGTCCCGGGACCGGGCCCCCTTCACCCCGCCGCACGCCGGGTTCACCGTGTGACCCCGACGCGCCGGCCGCGGGGCGGTCGGCCGCTCAGCCGGCCGCCCCGTCTTCGACACCGACGACCACGAGGGAGACCAGGGTGCGGGAGCACACCGGCACACGCACGTGCACGGTCGGCATACGGGAGCGGGCCGTCGAGGCGGGCCGGGTGGTCTCCGACTACGGCCCCTGGACCGACGTGGCGCTTCCCGGACTCGACCTTCCGCCCCAGGGGTGGAAGATCCACGTGTCGGCCCGGCCGGTCACCCTCCTGTCCACCGTCGAGCGCGTGCTCCCCCTGCTGCTGCGCACGCCGTGCAGGTTCAAGTTCGCGCGCACCACGGAGGCCATGCGCGAGCTCAACTCCCACCACAACCGTCCCGGGGCCGTCGGCAAGGGCGTCACCGTCTACACCCGCCCGGACGACTTCGCCGGCCTGGCCGAGAAGCTCGCCGCCGAACTCGTCGGGGTGGAGGGGCCCGGCATTCCCAGCGACCGCAGGCTGCGGCCGGACGCGCCGGTCTACTACCGCTACGCGCCGTTCGCCGGCGTCTACGGCATCGACGGCAACGGCGACTTCCAGCTGGTCCTCCACGACGCCGAGGGACGCGAGCGCCCCGGCGCCGCGGACGGGCGCTACCAGCCGCCGGACTGGCTTCCCGACCCGTTCACGGGGCAACCCCCCTCCCCCGGCGGGTCCGACCGGGAGCCGGTCCTGCTCGGCGGCCGCTTCCTGGTGCCCGGCGCCATCGCCCACACCGCGGTGGGCGGCGTCTACCGGGGCTCCGACCGGGAGTCGGGCGCGGGGGTGGTCGTCAAGGAGCGCCGCGCGTACACGGGCGAGGACCTCGACGGGTCCCGCGACGCGCGCCACCGGCTGCGCGGCGAGGCCGCCGTGCTGCGCCGCCTGGAGGACGTCGCGGGGGTCCCCCGCGTGGTGGACCACTTCCGGCACGGCGCCGACGAGTTCCTCGTCACCACGGACGTCGGCCCCCGGGACCTGCGCACCGACGTGGCCGAGAACGGCACGTACACCACCCCGGAACGCGACCTGGAACGCCTGGGCCGCGACCTGCTCGGGCTGCTGGACGCGGTCCACGGGCGCGGCGTCCTCGTGCGCGACCTCGCCCCCAAGAACATCGTGCTGGCCGACGACGGCGCCCCCTCCCTGGTGGACTTCGAGATCAGCAGCCTCGACGGCGACCAGGTGCACGGCTGGACCCCGGGGTACTCCTCCCCCGCCCAGGAACGCGGCGAACCGGCGTGCGAGGAGGACGACCTCTACTCGCTGGGGGCCACCCTGCTGTACGCCGCCACCGGCACCGAGCCGGCCGCCCGCTCCACCCGGGCGGTGCCCGACGACGGGCGCGCCCGCACCCTCCTGGCCTCGCTGGGCGACGGCGTCCCGCCCTGCGCCCGCGCGGTGCCGGGGCTGATGTCCCCCGACCCCGCCGAGCGCAGGGCGGCGGCCGACCTGCTCCGCAGGGGCGGGGACCATCCGCCGCTCCGGGCCGAACCGCGCTACACCGTCACCCCGCACTCCCTTCCCGCGCTGGTCGCGAGCGCCCTGGAGCAGACCCGCGGTGTGGCGCGCGACCTGCTGTCCGGACGCGGCGGCTCGCCGGGAGGACGGCCCAGCCCCACCAACCTGTACCGGGGCGCGGCGGGCGTGGGCACGGAGCTGCTGCGCCAGGGGGACGCCGAGTCCCGCGGCCTGGCCCGCGCACTGGCGCACTGGACCGCGGGTTTCCTCACGCTGCGCCGGTCGCTGCCCGGCCTCCAGGACGGCGAGGCGGGCACCGCCCTCTTCCTGGCCGCGGCGGCCCGCGAACTGGACGAGCCGACCCTGGCCGACGCGGTGCGCCCCCTGGCGCGGACCGCCCCGGAGTCGGTCCCCGAGACCGACTACTCGTCGGGGCTGGCGGGGATCGGCCTGGCCCAGCTCCAGCTGTGGCGTCTCTGCGGGGACGGGTCCCGGCTCGACCTGGCGCAGGGCTGCGCGGAGCGGCTCGTGGCCTCGGCCCCCGCGGAGGGTCTGCGCGCCTGCCCGCCCGACCTGCGCGACCACGAGGAGGTGACGACGCGGCTGGGGTTCGCGCACGGCGTCGCGGGCGTCGCCCACTTCCTCCTGTGCCTGGAGGCCGCCACCGGCGACACTGCCGCGGGTGCGGAGGCCGCGGCCTGCCTGGAGGTGCTGGCCGGGTTCGTCCCGGGGCTGGTCTCGGCCGCCTCCGCGCCCGAGGCCCGGCCCATGGCCGCCTCCTTCTGCCAGGGGCTCACCGGGATCGGCGGGGTGCTGCTCCGGGCCGGCTCGGTGCGGGGCGAGCCCCGCTACACCGGGCTCGCGGAGACGACCGCGTCGCACTGCCGCGCCCTCGCCCCGAAGATGCAGGTCGCCTGCCAGTGCTGCGGGCTGGCGGGGGTCGGTGAGTTCCTCCTCGACACCGCCGGGCTCACGGGCGGGGCGGCGTACCGGGACGCGGCCGTGGACGTCGCCGGGCTGGTGCTGGTGCGCTCCGCCGGGACCCCGGAGGCCCCGGTCTTCCTCGACCACACCCGTGAGCCGGGCGGCGGCTGGGCGACGGGGGTCTCCGGGGTCCTGTCCTTCCTGCGCCGGCTCGACCGTGGCGGTCCCCGGGACTGGCTCGGGGACGAACTCCTGGCCGCCCGCCGCTGACCGCCGCCCGGTCCGCGCCGCGTCCCGGCCCCGCGCCCCCGCGGGGGTCGTCGCCGGCGGCGGCGCGGTGCGGTCCCTCGGCCACACGAGGTACGCGGCCGACGGGGGCCGACGGCCACGGTGTCCGCGGTTCCTCTGCGGCACCGGCTCCCGTGTGTGGCACACGGTGCCCGGGAGGGGTGGGAACACCCTCCTCGGACGAGACGGCCCCGCGGCGGCCGACCGCCCCGGGCGCTGTCGGCGCTCTCACCTGCGACGGTTCCGTTACCTTCCCGTGACCGTGTTTTGGGCGTGGTCACCGGGGCAGGGCAGGACGACCCGACGACAGGAGGTGCCCCCAGTGGAAACCGGAACCGTTGTCATCATCGTCATCGCGGCAATCGTCATCATCGCCGTGGGAGTCGCGCTCGCCGCGCGCTCCTCGATCCTCCCGGCCCGGCGCACCGCCCGGCTCAAGAAGCGCTTCGGCGCGGAGTACTACCGCGCCGTGGAGGCCCACGGCGGCAGGGCGGCCGCGGAACGCGAGCTGTCCGAGCGGCTCGACCGCCACAAGGGCATGAGGCTCCGCAGGCTCACCGACCGCGAGCGCGAGGCGCACGCCGGCACATGGGCCGCGGTGCAGCAGGAGTTCGTGGACGACCCCGTCAGCGCCGTGCGCAACGCCCGCGGGCTGGTCGAGGGGATCATGTCCGACGTCGGCTACGCCGACCGCGCCCCGGCCGAGGACCGGGGCTTCGAGCAGCGCGCGGGAGACCTGTCGGTGGACCATCCCGCCGCCGTGGCCGAGTTCCACCGCGTGCGCGGCGCCGTGCGCCCGGCCGGGGCCGACCGGGTCGGCACCGAGGGCCTGCGCGAGGAGCTGGTGGCCTTCCGGGGCCTCGTGGAGGCCCTGTTGGGCGGGCTGCCCGAGTCCCCCGGCACGACCCCGACCGAGGCTCCGGGCAGGACCGTGACCGGTCCGGCGCGGAGCGGGACCGATACGGAGGTGGACCGGTGAGAGAGCACGACGAGACCGCCGCACCGGCGGACAGGAAGCAGAGCGGCGTCCGCCGGACCCCGCGGGCGCAGGAGCGCGAGGACGCCGGCGGCCGGACGACGCCCGGGGCCGCCGGGGTCCGGCGGCCCCCGGCCGAGGAGGTGCCGGAGCAGCGGCGACGCAGCGGGGTCCACGCGGACCCGGCACGGGCGGCGGGGCCCGCCCCGACCGCGCCCCCGCCCCCTGCCCCGGACGCGGCGTCCGGCGCCGCGCGGGCGGTGACGGTCGACGCCGAGGTGTCCGACCCCGCCTCCGCCCCCTCTCGCCCTGACACGCCGGCCCCGGCTCCCGCCGGGTCCGCGCCCTCCGGCCCGCGCGGCGCGGAGGACCCGGCGAGGCAGCTCGGGCCACGCGGCATGGACCCGGGGGACGTGCGGGCGCGCTGGCAGGAGACGCAGGGCGGGTTCGTCGACGATCCGCGGGGAACCGTGCGCGAGGCGGACGTGTTGGCGGCCGAGGTCGCCGACGCCGTGATCGCCGGGATCGAGACGCGCCGGGCCGCGCTCCGCTCCGCGTGGAGCGAGGGCGACGGCTCGGACACCGAGTCCCTGCGCCTGGCCCTGCGCGACTACCGCTCCTTCGTCGAGCACCTGGTCGACGCGGGCAGGTGACGCGGACACGACACGCGGGCCGTGCGGCACCGGGCCGCACGGCCCGCGTGTCCCGACCGTTCCGCTGTACTCGCCCCGGGGCCGGGTCTACCGTCACTGTCATGGGCACCAGGGGAACGGTCACACGGACACGGCTCGTCGACCGCGCACGCGAGCTGCTCGAGGCCCACGGTTACGCCGGAACGGGTCTGGAGCAGGTCCTGGCCGCCAGCGGCGCCCCCCGCGGCTCCCTCTACTTCCACTTCCCGGGAGGGAAGGACGAACTGGTCGCGGCGGCCCTGGAGTCCGCCGGGGCCGAGATCGGGTCCCGCATCCGGGAGCTCTCCGAGGAGGCTCCCGACGCGGCCGCCCTCGTCCGGGGGGTGGTCGACCTCTTCACCGCCAGGATGGAGGGGTCGGCGTTCACCAGGGGCTGCCCCCTGGCCGCCACCGCCCTGGACGTCTCGGCCACCAACGACCTGGTGCACACCGTGTGCAGGAGGGTGTACTCCTCCTGGCAGGCCACACTCGCGCAGCGCCTGGTGGCCGAGGGGCGCGGGGCCGAGGAGGCGGACGCCGACGCCTGGTCCGCGCTCTCCCTCGTGGAGGGGGCGCTCCTGCTCTCCCGCGCCACGCGCGACCGCGGGCCGCTCGACCGGGCCCGGGGCACGGCCTCCCGGCTCTTCGGCGGGGAGTGACCCCGCCCGCGGCGGCCCGGGTCAGGAACGCGCCCAGACCCCCGAGGTCCCCCTGCGGTGGCTGTCCACCAGGTGGGTGTCGACCATGCCGATCGCCTCCATGAGGGCGAACACGGTCGTCGGACCGGTGAACGAGAACCCCGCGCGGCGCAGGGCGCCGGCGAGGGCGGCCGACTCCGGCGACTCGGTGGGGATGTCCTCGACCCGCGCGGGGGCCGGGGTCCGCTCGGGCCGGAAGGACCACACCAGGTCGACCAGCCCTCCCGCTCCGCGCAGGGCGACCGCGGCCCGCGCGTTGCGGACCGTGGCGCGGATCTTCCTCTCGTTGCGCACGATGGAGGCGTCCCCCATCAGCCTCTCCACGTCCTCCTCGCCGTACCCGGCCACGGTGTCGGGGTCGAAGCCGTCGAAGGCGGTGCGGAAGGCCGGCCTCTTGCGCAGGATGGTGGCCCAGGAGAGTCCCGCCTGGAACGCCTCCAGGCTGATCCGCTCGAAGACGCCGCGCTCGTCGCGGACGGGCATCCCCCACTCGGTGTCGTAGTAGTCGCGCAGCAGCGGGTCCGCCGCCGCCCAGGGCGGCCGCACCAGCCCGTCCTCGCACACCAGCGCGCCGCTCTCCGTGGCGGCGAACCGCGCCTTCCCCGGTTTCTCCGGCATCTCGGATGTCCTCTCCACGGCCTCGGCGCCGACCGGCCCGCCGCGTCCCGTCCACCACCCCTCGCGCTCCCCCGGCGCGGTCGGGGCGGTCCCCTTGCGCCCTCGACGGTACGCGGTCCGCGCCGCGTGAATCCACGGGAACGCCGCACACGGAAGACGGCCCCGGCCCCCGACGACACGCCGAGGACACCCCGCCGCCACCTTCCGGACACCTTTCGCGCACTCCTGGCGACCGGGCAATTCCACAGCGTCATGGCGGGAGGTCCGACCGGGCCGAGTTCTTTTCGCGGCCGTGCGCACCGGAACCCCGAAAGGACAGGGGAACCCGAAAAAAACGGACAACCGCCACGGAGACACCAGCAACAACGGGGATTGACACACGTCACACGGTGATCCAATCTGGTTAACAGTTAACAGTTAACCGAAGGGAAGACATGTCGGAGATCCTGCCCATCAAGCAGCGGGCACTCGGCGAGAAGGTCGCCGGAGAACTCCGGCGCCTGATCGTCACCGGGCGCTACGCGCCCGGGACGTCGCTGGTCGAGGGGCACCTCGCCGAGCAGTTCGACCTGAGCCGCGGACCGATCCGCGACGCCCTCAAGATCCTCGCCTCCGAGGGGCTCATCGACACCAACCGCCGCAGCGCCACCGTCGTGGGCCTGGGCGGGGACGACATCGACGAGCTCTTCTCCCTGCGCGGATCCCTCGAACAGCTCGCCCTGGAGATCGGCCTGAACCGCGACCGGGCCGGGCTCGCCGAAGGCCTCCGCGCCCCCCTGGAGCAGATGCGCAGGGCCCGCGAGGAGCGCGACCCCGACGCCTTCACCGCCGCCGACGTGCGCTTCCACTCGGTCTTCTACGACGTCGCCGGCCACCGCCGCCTCGCCGACGTGTGGGCGCAGTACCGGCCCACCATCGAGGTGCTCCTCCTGGCCTCCAACGAGCGCTACGAGGACCTCGGCCCCTCCGTCCGCGCCCACGAGGTCCTCGCCGGGCTGGTCGAGTCCGGCGAGCCCGAGGCCGTCCTGGAAGAGCTCCGCGGCCACCTGGACAACGCCAGGCTCAGGCTCAGGGCCCCCTACACCCAGCCCGCGACCCACTGACCCGACGGGACCGCACCGCGTCCCGTCGTCCCTCGGCTCATGTCCCGCGACCGACCCACGGAGCCGATTCCACCGAAACACCGGAGAGCACCATGCGTTCCACCACCTTCCGCCTGACCGCGGCCGCACTCGCGGTCACCGCCCTCACGGCCGGCTGCGCCGACCGGGGCGGCGTCAGCGAGGACGCCGCGGACTACCCCAGCCAGGACATCACCCTCGTCGTCCCCTACGACGCCGGAGGCGCGTCCGACCTCGCGGCCCGCACCCTGGCCGCCCGGATGGAGGACTCCCTGGGGCAGAGCATCATCGTGGAGAACCGCAGCGGCGGCGCCGGTTCCGTGGGACTGGAGAACCTCGCCGGGCGGGCGGCCGACGGCTACAGCATCGGCTACCTGCCGGTCGAGACCGTCATGCTCGGCTACCAGGGCTACGACGTCGACCCGGGCGCCTACGACCTCGTCGGCCAGATGGTGTCGGTCCCCGCCACCATCGCCGTCCCCGAGGACAGCCCCTACGAGACCCTCGACGACCTGGTCGAGGCCGCCCGCTCCGAGCCCGGGGCCCTCTCGGTGTCCAACTCCGGCGCGGGCTCCATCTGGGAGGCCGCCACCACCGAGCTGGGGCGCGCCACGGAGACCGAGTTCCAGCCGGTGCCCTTCGACGGCGGCGCCCCCGCCGTCACCGCCGCCGTCGGCGGCCAGGTGGACGCCGTGGTCGCGGGCATCTCCGAGACCGCCCCCGCCCACGCGGACGGCCGGCTCCGGGTCCTCGCCCTCTTCGACTCCCAGCCCTCCGACTCGCTCCCCGGCGTGGAGACGGCGGCCGAACAGGGCGTGGACGTCGTGATCGGCGGCTGGGGCGGCATCGGCGCGCCGGCCGGCCTCCCCGACGAGGTGCGCACGAAGCTGGAGGAGGCGTTCTCCGAGGCGGCCGACTCCGACGAGTTCAGGACGATCATCGCCGACTCGGGGAACATCCCGGTCAACGTGCCCTCGGAGGAGTTCTCCGAGTTCGTCGACCAGGAGCACACCCGCTTCGGCGCACTGCTCGAGGGCCAGGACTGAGCACCGTGGCCGACACGAGCACGACCCCGGACGCGCCCGCCCCCGGCGGGCCGCGTCCGGGACGCAGACCGCGGGACCTGGTCCCCGCCGCCGTCGGCGCCGCGCTCGCCGCGGGCGCCTTCGCCCTGGCCGCGCAGATCCCCGAAGGGGCCCGGCTCACCCAGTTCAGCCCGAGGTGGTGGCCGGAGACGCTGGCCGTCCTCCTGCTGGTGCTGAGCGCGTGGCTGGCCGCGGGGGCGCTGTTCCGCCGCTCCGCGACCGCGGAGGAGGACGGGCCCGAGGCCGCGACCCGCCAGGGGGCGTGGCGGCTCGTCGCGATGCTCGCGTCGATCGCGGGCTACGGCGTCCTCTGGTACTTCGTCGACTTCCGGGTCTCCACGGCTGTCCTGTTCGCGGCCCTCACCTGGCTCGGCGGAGGCCGCGGGTGGAAGGCGCTGATCCTCTTCCCGATCGCCGTGACGGCGATCCTCTACCTTCTGTTCGGCGTCCTCCTGAGAGTGCCACTATGAGTCCGATCGTCGAGGGCTTCAGCGCCCTCCTGGACCCCATGGTCCTGCTGTGCATCGCCGCGGGCGCCCTCCTGGGCATGCTCGTCGGCGCCTTCCCCGGCGTGACGGCCACCATGGCGGTCGCCCTGGCCAGCGGTTTCACGCTCTCCCTCGAACCGCTTCCCGGCCTCGCGGTCCTGCTCACGATCTACGTGGCGGCGAACTTCGGCGACCGGGTCCCGGCGATCCTCGTCAACACCCCGGGGACGCCCGCGTCGATCGCCACGACCTTCGACGGCTACGCCATGGCCCGCCAGGGCAGGGCGGGCCTGGCCCTGACCTCGTCCGCCTTCGCCTCCGCGTGGGGGACGCTCGTCGGCGTCGTCCTGCTCATGGTCGCCGCGATCCCGCTGTCCCGGCTGGCCCTGAACTTCGGCCCCGCCGAGATGTTCGCGCTGGTCGTGTTCGGCCTGACGATGATGATCGGGGTGTCCGGCGGCCGGATCGTCAAGGGCCTCATGGCGGGCGGCCTGGGCCTGCTCCTCGGGGCCGTCGGCCGGGACCCCATCACGGGCACGCCGCGGTTCACGTTCGGCCTCCCCGAACTGTCCGACGGCATCCCCTTCATCGCCGCGATCATCGGCCTCTTCGGCATCGCGGAGGTCATGAACCAGATCCTCGTGCACCGCCGGGGCCGGGAGGCGGAGCCGATCAAGGAGTTCGGCCGCTGGTTCCCCAGGCGCTCGGACTGGCGCACCATGCTCAAGCCGATGGCGATCGGCAGCGGCGTCGGCGGCGTGGTCGGCATCGTGCCCGCCACCGGCGGGGACATCGCCGGCATCCTCGGCTGGGACCAGGCCCGCAGGGCGTCCAAGCGGCCCGAGGAGTTCGGCAAGGGGTCGCTGGAGGGCATCACCGCCGCGGACACCTCGTCCAACGCCACCCTCGGCGGGTCCGTGACCACCACCCTGGCGCTGGGTCTGCCCGGCGACTCCGTGATGGCCGTGATGATCGGCTCGATGGTCGTCTGGGGCATCCAGCCGGGCCCGTCGCTGTTCGCGAACCAGCCCGACCTGGTCTACAGCATCGCCGGGATCATGCTCATCGCGACGGTGGTCGCCCTCGTGATCAGCGTGCTGCGCATGCGCGGCGTCGCCAAGCTCCTGGAGCTCCCGCAGCACTTCCTGTGGGCGGTCATCCTCGTGTTCTGCATGGTCGGCACCTACGCCGTGAACAACAGCGTCCTCGACGTCGCCGTGATGCTCGTGTTCGGCCTCGTCGGGCTGTTCCTGAAGCGCTTCGGGATCCCGCCGGGGCCCGTCGTCCTCGGCCTGATCCTGGGCGGCCTGGCCGAGGGCAACCTCCGCCGCGCCCTGGAGATCGGCGGCCCGGAGAACATCCTGACCAGCCCCATCGCACTCGGACTCCTGGCGGTGAGCGCGCTCGCCCTCGTCGTGCCGCCGCTGCGCACGGCGTGGGGCGCGCGCCGCGCCCGCGCCCGCGCCGCCTCCGAGAACACCACCACCCCGGCGCCCTGACCCGGATCCGCCGGCAGCCGCCCCTTCCCCACCCGAGGAGAACCACGCATGTCCGTCCACGCGAAGGTGATCACCGCCCTCCCGACCCCGTTCACCCGGGACGAGGCCCTCGACCCCGACGCCGCCACCGCGCTGTTCACGGCGGTCCGCGACCGGGGCGTCGACGGGGTGTTCGTCGCAGGGACCACCGGAGAGTTCACCGCCCTCGACGACGACGAGCGGACCGGGGTGATCGGACTGGCCCTGGACGTCTTCGGCCCGGAGCGGGTCTACGCCCACGTGGGCGCGGCCGCGCCCCGACAGGCCGAGTCGCTGGTCCGCGCCGCCGTCGGCGCGGGGGCCACCCGGCTCGCCGCCGTCACGCCCTACTTCCTGCCCGCCCCCGAGGACGCGCTGGTGCGCTACTACGAGCGCCTGGTGGCGGCGGCCGGCGGCGCGGAGGTGCACGCCTACCTGTTCCAGGTGCGCTCCACCACCCCGGCCGCGCCCTCGGTGCTGCGCCGCCTCGCCGACGCCGGCGTCCGCGGGGTGAAGATCAGCGGTGAGAGCGACGCCTCGGTGTCGGCGTACCTGGCCGCGGCGCCCGCGGGGTTCGACGTCCTGTCCGGCAACGACATCGCCTTCGAGGAGTTCGTCCGCGCGGGCGGCCTCGGCGTGGTCTCCGGCGTCTCCTCCGTCTTCCCCCGGCCGTTCGTGGCACTGCGCGACGCCCTGAACAGCGGGGACACCGAAGGCGTGCGCGCGGCCCAGCCCCTGGTGGCCCGCGCGGTGGCCGCGGTCCGCAGCGGCAGCATCCCGCACCTCAAGGCCGGGCTGGAGGTCCAGGGGCTCCCCGCCGGACCCGCGAGGGTCTGCGGCGACGCCGTCTCCGAGGCCGACCTGGAGGTCCTCAGGGAGACCGCGGAGGCCCTGGCCTGACCCCGCGGCCCGGGTCCCGGACCCGGCCGCCCGACGCCCCCGTGGCGTACACACGACCCGCCCCAGGGGGCGGCGGACCGAGAGGCGAGTGAGCGCGGATGGCGCTGAAGAAGATCATCAACCGACCCGAGGACTTCGTCGACGAGGTCACCGAGTCACTGCTCATGGCGCACCCCGACCGCCTGCGGGCGGCGTCCGGCGACCGCAGGGCGCTGGTGCGCGCCGACGCGCCGGTCGAGGGCCGCGTCGGCATCGTGACCGGGGGCGGGTCCGGACACCTGCCGCTGTTCCTCGGCTACGTGGGCCGGGGACTGGCCACGGGCGTGGCCGTGGGGAACGTGTTCTCCTCCCCCTCCGCCGAGCAGATCGCCGCGGCGACGCGCGCCTCCCACGGGGGCGCGGGCGTGCTGTACCTGTACGGCAACTACGGCGGGGACGTCTACAACTTCGACCTGGCCGCCGACGTCGTCGCGGCAGAGGGCATCGCGACGGCGACCGTGCTCGGCACCGACGACATCCTCTCCGCGCCCCGCGGCAGGGAGGCCACCCGGCGGGGTGTGGCCGGGCTGTTCTTCGCCTACAAGACGGCGGGAGCCTCCGCCGAGCGCGGCGACGACCTGGAGGCGGTGCGGTCGGTGGCCCGGCGCACGGTGGACGCCACGCGCACGATGGGGGTCGGCCTGTCCCCCACCATCCTCCCCGCCGCGGGCGAACCCACGTTCACGCTCGCCGAGGGGGAGATGGAGGTCGGCATCGGCATCCACGGCGAGCCGGGCAGCCACCGGGGGAAGCTGGAGACGGCCGACGAGATCACCGACCGCTTCCTCGCCGAGATCCTCGGCGAACTGGAGCCCGCGCCCGGCGACCGTGTCGCGGTCCTGGTGAACGGCCTGGGCGCCACCCCCCTGGAGGAGCTGTACCTGGTGTACCGCCGGGTCCACCAGGTGCTGGGCGAGCGCGGCGTGGTCATCCACCGGCGCTACGTGGGCGAGTTCGCGACGAGCCTGGAGATGGCGGGGGCCTCGGTCTCCGTGCTCCTGCTCGACGACGAGCTGGCCGAACTGATCGACGCCCCCGCCGCGTCCCCGTTCTTCGGCCAGGGGAACACGGAGGCGCCGGAGCCCCGCGCCGCCGGGGTCGGGGCACCCGGTTCCGCGGCCGTCCGGGGCCCGGCCCCCGCCGTCCGCCGTACCGGCGCCGCCGGCGCGCTGCGCGGCGCGCTGGTCGCGGCCATGGAGCGCATGCCCGCGCACGCGGAGGAGCTGCGGCTGCTGGACTCGCGCCTCGGCGACGGCGACCTGGGCATCACGGTCTCCTCGGGGGCGGAGGCCGTGCGCGAGGCGCTGCTCGCGCTGCCGGAGGACGCCCACCACGCCGACGTGCTGCGCGCGGCGGCGACGGCGTTCGCGTCGGCCAACCCCTCCACGTTCGCCGCGCTGACCGGCGCGGGCGTGCTCGCCGCCGCGGCCGAGTCGGAGGAGCTCGCGTCCGTCTCGTTCCGCGACGCCGCGCGCCTCACCTCCGCCGTGTCCCGCCGGGTGCGGGAGCGGGGCGGTGCCGAGCCCGGCGACAAGACGTTCGTGGACGGGCTCCTCCTGGTGGAGGAGGCCCTGGAAGGGGCCGACGACCCGGTCGCCGCCGTGCGTGCCGCCGCCTCCGCGGCCGGGCGCGCCGTCGAGGAGACCAGCGGGCTGACGTCGGCGAAGGGCCGCGCCGCCTGGGTGGGCGAGCGCGGGGCGGGCGAGCGCGACCCGGGCTCGGTCGCCCTCCTGCGGTTCCTGGAGGAGCTGCGCGACGTCCTCTCCTGAGCGCGGCCCCGTGGCGCCTCTGTGGGGGTCGCGCCACGGGCGCCCCGGCGGACGGGGAGAGGACGGCCGCCGGCGCCGCGGTGCGTACGCGCCGCGGCGCCGGGCCGGGGCCCGCGAGGTCCGGAAGGACCAGGCCACCACCGTGACCGGGGGCGACGGCGGGGCCACGGGCGCCGAGGTGGACACTGGAGGTCCGTCGAGGCAGTCCGCACAGGGGGTAACCGTGTCACGTCCGCTCACAGTCGTCACCGGCGGCAGCCGGGGCATCGGCGCCGCCACCTGCGTCAGGCTGGCCTCCGACGGCCACGACCTGGTACTGGGCTACGCGAGCGACGAGGGGGCGGCCGCCCGGACCGCGGCCGCGGTGCGGGAGGCCGGCGCGCGCTGCGTCACCGTGCGCGCGGACACCTCCTCGGAGGAGGACGTCGAGCGGCTCTTCGACTCGGCCGCCCCGCTGGGGCGGGTCACCGGCCTGGTCAACAACGCCGGTGTCACCGGCCCGCTGGGCAGGCTCGCGGACGCCTCGGCCGACGTCCTGCGCAGGGTGGTCGACGTCAACCTGCTCGGCTACCTGCTGTGCTGCCGCCGGGCCGCCCGGGACATGGCCGCGCACGGCTCGGGTTCCATCGTCAACGTGTCCTCCGCGGCCGCCACGCTCGGCAGCCCCGGCGAGTACGTGCACTACGCCGCGACCAAGGCCGCGGTGGACGCCCTCACCGTGGGCCTGTCGAAGGAGCTGGGCCCCGACGGGGTCCGCGTCAACGCCGTGGCGCCCGGCGTGATCGAGACCGGCATGCACGCGGCGATGGGCGACCCCGACCGCCCGGCCAAGGCCGCCGCCACGCGCATCCCCCTGGGCCGGCCCGGGCAGGACTTCGAGATCGCCGCCGCGGTCTCGTGGCTGCTGTCCCCCGAGGCCGCCTACGCGACGGGCACGGTGCTGCGCGTCTCCGGGGGCCTCTGAGGCGCCCGGCGCGTGCCCGGCAGCGCGCGGCCGGACGGGCGGGCCGACGGCGGGCGCCCGGCGCGAGGGGGTCTGCGGGCGGCGTGCCGGCCCCCGGTTCCGCCGGTGGCAAGGCGAACCCGCGGCCCGCGGCCCGCCCCGTGAGCTGTACCATCGGGGCCGGATTCTCCCCCTCGTCCGCGTGCTCCCCCGGTCCCGGAGAAAGCCGTGCGACAGGGCTTTCACCACAGACGGAAACGGACGTTCATGGACGCTGACGACACCCAGGTCATGACCAGGACCGGCGAGTTCACCACCACCGTGAGCTGGGAGACCCCGGTCCGCGGTCGGGTCGCCGCGGCGGTGGACCGCCTCTCCGGCCCCCTGGCCGACCTGCTGGAGCGCGACGCCAACGACGGCGACACCCGCATGCTCGTCGCCGACTTCTTCAGTGTCGGACTGAATTTCAGCAAGTACCAGGACATGACCACCGAGTACCGCACGAGCGGCGACTCGATCGACTACGCGATCATGCTGGAGGGCAAGCTCTTCGCCCCCGTCGAGGTGCGGCGGATCGGCCAGGAGCTCGACCAGCGCAACATCCAGATGTCGCGGCGCCTGGCGGCGGACGAGGGCGCCGAGTGGGTGATCCTCACCAACGGCCGCCGCTGGCGGGTCTACCACCTGCGCCCCGACGGCGAGGGCGGCAACACCCCGGTCGAGGTCCTCGACGTGGACCTCCTGGACGCGGACGCCTACCACCGCAACATCGACGCCCTGTTCCACCTCACCCGCGAGTCCGTCGACCACGGCCGGCTGGACGCGCTGCGCCAGTGGAAGGAGGCCGTCGAGGCGGCCCCGCTGGCCGAGGTGCTGCGCGGGGACGCCGTGGTCGCGGCGATCCGCGACCAGCTGCTCGCCGCCACGGGGCACCGGGGCCACGCCGGCGACGCCGAGGAGATCCGCCGCGCCCTGACCGACACCGTCGTCGCACGGGGCCTGCTCCCCTCCGGGGAGTGACTCCCCCGGGGCTCCCCGGGACCGGAGGGGCCCCGGGGAGGCCCGGTCACGGCCTTCGTCCGGTTCGCGCCATACTGTCCCCGAACGCATCCGGACGACAGGCGGACCCGGACGGCCCGTGAGCCGGGGCCCGCCGGAGGACCCGTGAACGAGACTCCCCCGACGACCCCGCTCGTGGCCGGCGACCCCGCACAGGTCGGCCCGTATCCCCTGCACGGCCGGATGAACACCGGGGGCTCCGGTGTCACCTACGCCGCCCCGGACGGGCACGGCGGCTGGGCCGCGCTCACCGTGGTCCGCGAGGAGCACGTGGCCGTCCCCGGCTTCCGGTCCCGGTTCGCCCACCACGCCGGCCTGGTCCAGCGGGTGCGCTCACCCCGTGTGGCCCCGCTGCTCGCCGCGGACGGCTCCGCCCCGCGCCCGTGGTTCGCGACCGCGTACGTCCCCGGGCCGACCGTGCGCGACATGGTCGCCACGCACGGGCCGATGCCCGGCGGCCAGGTCCGCGAACTCGCCGCCGGCATCGCGGCGGCGCTGGCCGACGTCCACGCCGCCGGGGCCGTCTACCCGAACCTGACCCCGGCCGGCGTGGTCCTGGGGCCGGACGGCCCGGTGCTGACCGGTTTCGAGGCGCACGTGGCCGCGGCCGACTCGGCGGGCTGGGTCGACCCGGAGTGCTTCACCGGCCGCCTGTCCTCCTCGATCGACATGTTCTCCTGGGGGTCGGTGGTGGCCTTCGCCGCGACCGGCAGGGCTCCGTTCGGCACCGGCGACCCGGACGCGGTGGCGCACCGGCACGAGAACGGACGCCCGGACCTGTTCGGGGTGCCCCGGGACCTGGCCGGCCCGGTCTCGGCCGCGCTGGTGCCGCTGGCGGAGGACCGCCCGGACGCGGCGGGCCTGGCCCGCGCGCTGACCGGTTCCGGCGGGCCCCCGCCGCCCCCCGAGCGGAAACGGTCCGGGACGGGACCGGCCGTCGCCCTGGCCGCGGCGGCGCTGGTCCTGGTTCTGCTGGGCGCGGCCCTGGCCCTGTGGGCGCTGGGTCGCGAAGGCGGGTCGGCCGGGGCCGGGGGCTCCGCCGCCGGCGTGGAGCGGGTGGGGACGCAGGTGTCCGGGGCCGGGGGCTGAGCCCTGGCGGGTCGCCCGCCGCGCCGGAGGGCTCCCTCCGCCGCGGCGGGGAGACCGCGCCCTCCGATGCCGTTTACCCCCATTGACAGCAGTGATCCACGACACAACAATGAATTTGGGAGCGCTCCCAGACCTGTCGACCGCTCACCCCCGGCGGAAGGAACCCCCACAGTGAGACCGGTACGAAGAAACGCCGCACCGGCCCTCGGCGCCGCCCTGGCGCTCTCGGCGACCCTCCTCGCGGCCTCCCCCGTTCAGGCCGACGAGGAACCCACCGAACACATCGTCAACGGAGGCTTCGACGACGGCGCCACCGGATGGTGGGGCAGCCCCTCCATCGCGCCCGAGGTCACGGAGGACGGACGGCTGTGCGCCGACGTCCCCGGCGGAACCGCCGATCCGTGGGACGTGATCATCGGCCAGGACGGCGTCCCCCTGCGTGCGGGCGAGTCCTACACCTTCTCCTTCACCGCCTCCGGGACCGGGTCGCGGCCCGTCCGCGCGCTCGTCCAGGAACCCGTCGACCCCTGGCGCACCGAACTCGACGAACGCGCGTTCCTCACCGAGGAGGCCGCCGCCCACGCGTTCGTCTTCACGGCGGACGAGGACCGCGACGACGCCCAGGTGGCCTTCCAGGTCGGCGGCGCGGCCGAGCCCTGGACGCTCTGCCTGGACGACGTGTCCCTGCTCGACGGCGCCGAACCCCCCGTGTACGTGCCCGACACCGGCCCGCGCGTGCGCGTCAACCAGCTCGGCTACCTGCCCGAGGGCCCCAAGAACGCCACCGTCGTCACCGACGCCGCCGATCCCCTCCCCTGGACGCTGGCCGACGCGGACGGCGCGGTCGTCGCCGACGGCGACACCGTCCCCCACGGCCCCGACGCCTCGTCCGGCCAGAGCGTCCACACCGTCGACTTCGGCGGCTTCACCGAACCCGGTGAGGGGTACACGCTGACCGCCGACGGCGAGACGAGCCATCCCTTCGCCGTCTCCGCCGACCTCTACGAGGACCTGGCCGCGGACGCCCTGTCCTTCTACTACCCCCAGCGCAGCGGCATCGGGATCTCGGACGCGATCGCCCCCGGCTACGGACGCGGGGCCGGACACGTCGGCGTCGCGCCCAACCAGGGCGACACCGAGGTCCCCTGCCATCCCGCGACCCCCTGCGACTACACACTGGACGTGTCCGGCGGCTGGTACGACGCGGGCGACCACGGCAAGTACGTGGTCAACGGCGGCATCTCCGTCCACCAGCTGATGAGCGTCCACGAGCGCGCCCTGCACGCGCCGACCGGCAACCCCGAGCGCGCGGGCGACTCCACCCTGCGCCTGCCCGAGCGGGACAACGGCGTCCCCGACGTCCTGGACGAGGCCCGCTGGGAGATGGAGTTCCTGATGGCCATGCAGGTGCCCGAGGGAGAACCCCTGGCCGGCATGGCCCACCACAAGGTCCACGACGCGGCGTGGACGGCGATCCCGATGCTGCCCGCCGACGACCCCCAGCCCCGTTACCTGCACCCGCCGTCGACGGCCGCCACCCTCAACCTCGCGGCGACCGCGGCCCAGTGCTCCCGGGTCTTCGAGCCCTACGACGCGGAGTTCGCCGCCTCCTGCCTGGAGTCGGCGGAGACCGCCTGGGCCGCCGCCGCGGCCCACCCCGAGGAGTACGCCCCACCGACCGGCGAGGGCGGCGGCCCCTACGACGACACCGACGTCTCCGACGAGTTCTACTGGGCGGCCGCGGAGCTGTACCTGGCCACGGGCGACGACGGGTACGAGGACGCCGTCACCTCGTCCGGCCTGCACGCCGACCCCGGGGTGTTCGGACCCGGCGGGTTCGACTGGCGCTACACGGCGCCGCTGGGGGTCCTCCAGCTGGCCTCGGTGCCCAACGACCTGTCCGACGGGGCCCGGGACGCGCTGGTCGAGGGCGCCGGGCAGTACCTGGACAACATCGGGTCCCACCCGTACGGCCTGGCCTACGCGCCCGAGGACGGGGTCTTCGCCTGGGGCTCCAACAACCTCGTGCTGAACAACCTGGTGGTGCTGTCGACCGCCTACGACGTCAGCGGGGACGCGGCCTTCCGGGACGCGGTCCTGGAGGGGATGGACTACGTGCTGGGCCGCAACGCCCTCAACCAGTCCTACGTCACCGGGCACGGCACCAACGACGCGGTCAACCAGCACAGCCGCTGGTACGCCCACCAGCTCGACCCGTCGCTGCCCGCCCCGCCCCCCGGCTCGCTCGCCGGAGGGCCCAACTCGGACACGGCCACCTGGGACCCGGTGACCGAGGCCGACCTGGCGGGGTGCGCCCCCCAGTTCTGCTACATCGACGACATCGGCTCCTACGCCACCAACGAGCTGACCGTCAACTGGAACTCGACGCTGGCGTGGGTGTCCGCGTTCGCCGTCGAACAGCTCCGGTAGCCGCCCGGTCCGGGCCCCGGTGACCGGGCCCGGACCGGCCACAGGTCCATCCGGGAGGACGGGGCCCCTCAGGAGAGCGTGGGGCCCCGTCCGACATCCTCCCCCGGGACGTCCGGGGAGGGCCCGGCCGCCAGGGCCGCTCCCCCGCCCGGGCCGGCGGGAGCAGCGCGTCACCGGACCGCCTACTCCAGGGGCAGCCGCAGGATCCGGTCGTCGCCGTCGCGCGGTTCGCCCCGGCCGTCCAGGTTGCTGGTGCCCAGCCACAGCCCGTCCCCGCCGGGGACGGCCACCACCGTGCGCAGGCGGCCGTACTCCCCCTCCAGGTGGGCGACCGGCTCGCCCGCTCCGCCGTCACCGGTGAGCGGCACCTCCCAGAGCCGCTCGCCGCGCAGGCCCGCCACCCACAGGGAGCCGCCCGCGAAGGCGGCGCCGCTCGGGGAGGCCTCCGCGGTGGTCCACGTGACCAGCGGGTCGACGTACTCGTCCCCGCCGCCGGGCCCCTCCACCTCGGGCCACCCGTAGTTGTCGCCCGGCTCGATCAGGTTGACCTCGTCCAGCCGGTTCTGGCCGAACTCGGTGGCGTAGAGGCTGCCGTCCCCGTCCCAGGCCAGGCCCTGCACGTTGCGGTGCCCGTAGCTGTACGTGTAGTTGCCGAAAGGGTTGTCCGGGGCGGGCTCCCCGTCCGGGGTGAGGCGCAGGACCTTGCCCCCGAGGGAGCCGGTGTCCTGGGAGTTCCGCGGGTCCCCGGCATCGCCGGTCCCCGCGTAGAGGAGGCCGTCGGGGCCGAATTCGATCCGGCCGCCGTTGTGGGTGGACGCCGAGGGGATCCCGTCGAGGACCGTCTCCGGCTCGCCCAGGACGCCCCCGTCCGGGTCGTACTCCATCCGGCCGATCCGGTTGTCGGAGTCCGTCGTGTAGTAGGCGTACACGTAGGGCTCCTCGGGGAAACCGGGGTCGACGGCCAGTCCCAGCAGGCCGCCCTCCCCGGACGGGGACACCCCGGGGACGGTCCCGGCGCCGGTGACGGTGCCGTCGCCCGCCACGCGGACGACCTCGGCGGAGTCGCGCTGGGCGACCAGAGCCGAGCCGTCGGGGAGGAACGCGACGCCCCACGGCACCTCCAGGCCGGTGGCGACGTCCTCCGGCTGTCCGGGCTCGGACGCGGTCGTCCCGGGGTCGGTCTCACCGGTTCCGGTGGTCACGCCCTCGGGGGTGCTGCAGGCGGAGAGCAGGAGGAGGGCGCCGAGGGCGGAGAGGGTACGCAAGGCGGGTCCGGCGGTCGATGTGTGCACCATGTCCGCTCCCTTCCCCGTGACGGCCCGTGTACGCCCGGTTCCTCACCCGCGGTCGCGCGTGCTGTTCTCGTGCCCCTCGCGGAGCTCCTCGAACAGGCGGTCCACGTCGGTGAGCAGCGCGCTGTACACGGGCCACCGGTCCCGGTCCCGGTCCTCGCCGAGCTCCTGCCGCGCCCGCTCCACCCCGCGCTCCCCCGCGTCCAGGCAGGCGCGCAGGTCGGCGGAGGCGGAGGAGCGCTCCGGCTCCTCTGCGTCGCAGACGGCCCGGAAAGCGTCGGCCGCGCCGTCCATGAGCTGCGCGAACCCGCTCAGGAAGGCGTCGTCCGGTGCGGGGAACCTCCCCCCGGAGTCGGTCGAGTACCGCAGGGTGCGCACGACGGACCGGAGGTGGCGCGAGGCCCGGCCCAGGGCGGAGATCCAGGCCCGGTACGCGTCCGGGTCGCCCTGGGGCCCGCGACCTCCCAGGGCCCTGCGCGGGTTGAGGCGCACCCGCTCCTCCTGCTTGGCGACCGCGGCCCGCGCGTTGCGCTCGGTGTCGTCGAACCCCTCCGCGACGCGCGCCCAGTGGTCGAGATCGGCCAGGCCGTCGTTCCCCCGCCCGAGCCCCTCGGCCATCTCGTGCGACAGGTGGCGCAGGCCGTCGGCGAAGTCGAGCACCGCGTTCTCGGCGTCGCGGAAGCGGATGGCGGGGGCGAGGACCGTGTTCGTCACCACGGCCGCGCCCGCGCCCACCATGACCATGGCCAGGAGCGAACCGAGGTCGCCGGGGCTGGCCGCCGTGCCCCCCGCCAGGGCGAACGCCGCGACGACGGGGATCTGGGAGCCCTGCGAGCCGAAGACGGCGGCCTGGCCCAGGACGAGGGCGAACAGGACGAGCAGGGCGAAGATCCACAGCTCGGGGCCCACGGTGAGACCGCCCAGGCCCGCGATCAGCGCGCCCGTCACGACCGCGGCCACGTAGCGGCCGGACTGGAGCACCGACCCGTAGACGCTGGGGCGCACGACCAGGAGGGCGGAGAACGGCGCGAACCCGATCTGCTGCGTGTCCATCAGCAGGGTGCCCACCCCCAGGGCGAGGGTCGCGGCCACGGCACACTTGAGGATGAGGACGGCGGTCTCGCGCTCGTGTCCCCGCCGTTCGAAGGCCCTGCGCCCCCACCGGCGCCAACGCTCCCCGGGTCCCGTCCGATGCCGCTGCGCCACCCCGTCCCCTCCTGTCCTCGTCCGCCGCCGGGGAGGGGCCCGTTCCCGTGCCCCCGGCCCGGCGGAGCCGTCCCGCCGCGGGCCGTCCCCGCTGTCACCGTCGCTTCCCCCTCCGGCGCTTCCGACACGTCGCGGGGCCCCTCGGCACCGCGGCGGCCCCGTCCTCGCGGCTCAGGCCCCGGGGGCGGTCCCCAGGTAGACGGTGTTCGACGCGGGCGCCTCCTGGTAGGGGCTGGCGAAGGTCACCACCTCGCTGCGCACCCCGCCGAAGGCGAGCCGCAGGACGTCCTCGTAGCCGGCGTCCGGCGGGTCGTTGGACCAGAGCGCGAACACCCCGCCGGGGTGCAGGCTCCCGGCGAGGCGGCGCACCCCCTCCGGCTCGTAGAAGGGTGCGTGGGACGGGTGGAGCAGGTGTCGGGGCGAGTGGTCGATGTCGACCACGACCGCGTGGAACCGGCTGCCCGGGGCCTCCGGGTCCAGCCCCTCCGAGCCCAGGGCCCGTGCGAAGAAGTCGCCGCGCGCCAGCCTGCAGCGGGGGTCGGCGGACAGCACGGCCCCCGCCGGGACGAGCCCCTCCCGGTGCCAGTCGACCACCTCGCCCAGCGCCTCCACCACCAGGAGCGAGCGCACACCGGGGTCGTCGAGCACGGTGAGGGCGGTGTGGCCGAGCCCGAGCCCGCCCACGACCACGTCGTACCCGTCCGGCGGCTCCGCGCCGGGGCCCGCGCGCAGTTCGGCCAGGGCGAGGCGGGCCACCTCCACCTCCGCGGCGGTGAAGGCGCTGGACATCAGGAAGTCGTCGTCGAGCTTGATCTCGTAGACGTCGTCGCCCACGAGGGGGTCCCAGCGGCGGCGCAGGCTGATCACCCCCATCGGGGTGGGCCGGTGGTCGAGTTCCCGGAAACGTGGGCTCAAGGTCGGTGCTCCAGACAGGAGAGGGCGGGTGTCCCGCCCACCGTAGGGGGCGCCGCCCGCCCGGGGGCCGGTTCCGCGCCGGACACGCCTCAGCGGCGGACCATCACGAGCACCCCGCAGGACCAGCCCAGCAGCGGGATCCGCTCCCAGCCCGAACGCGACTCCAGGTCGCCGATCAGCCCCTCCACCTCCAGCCGGTGGCCCTCGGAGTCCGTGCCCCCCGCGTGCCGGGCGAGGTCGGCGACGACGTAGAAGCCGCCCCGGTCCACGAGCGAGAGCGCCTCGTCCAGGTGGGTGAACTTGCCCGGCCACGCGTCCGCGAACACCAGGTCGTAGCCGGGGCCGGTGTCGTCCGCCCGACCGGCCAGCCACTCGCCGCCGTCGGCCTCGTAGACCGTCACGCGCGGGTCCACGGTGTGGTGGCGGCGGGCCACGCCGAGGCACGCGGGGTCGTTGTCGACGGTCTCCAGGACGGACTCCCGGTCCATCCCGGCGAGCAGCCACGCGGTACCCGCTCCGGTGCCGGTGCCCAGTTCGAGCAACCGCCCTCCGGGCTTGGACGCCGCCAGGGCCCGGAGCAGGCGGCCGACACCCTCCTCGCAGGACATGGTGAAGCCGATGGCCTCGGTGTCGGCCTCGATCGCGGCCAGGGACGCGGGACGCCGGTCCGGCGCTGTGGTCGCCATGTGGCGGGGCTCCTCGCTGCTCGCCTTGCCCGTCGGGTCGAGGCTACGGCGGCGGGGAGGGCCGGTCCAGCACCCGGACGGGGCGCACGGACCGCGTCGTCCCCGGCGCGCCGGTCCGGACGACCCCCTGCCGCTCCGGCCGGTGCGACGGATTCGTGTCCCGACGTGTGGGCGGACCGTGGAACGGCTAGGGGGTGGGGAACCGGAAGGCACCGAGCAATTGGGAGGCAGCGATGGTCGACGAAACCGGTGCTCCTCCCCGCCGCCCCTGGTTCCGGGGGGCTCTGCGGGGGGTCGTGGGCGCGATGGCCATGAGCGGGATGCGGCAGGTGGCGGTCGGCGTGGGGGCCATCGAGAGGACGCCGCCCGACGCCGTCCTCAAGGAGGGCGTGCCCCTCCTGCTGGAGAGCGTGCCCGAGCACCGCAGGTCGGCCGCCGTGGAACTGGCCCACTGGGGGTACGGCGCGACGGCGGGGGCGGTGTTCGCCCTCCTGCCCGCCCGACTGCGCCGTTCGCGGCTGACCGGGCCGGTGTACGGCGTCGCGGTCTGGGGCCTGTTCGAGGTGGCCGTCGCGCCGGTGCTGGGCCTGGCCCACGCCCGCGGGTCCAGACCGCGCGAGCGGTGGGCGCTGCTGATCGACCACGTCGTCTTCGGGTTCGTCGTCGGCACGCCCCCCGAGGCGGGCATCGCCGGCTCCGACGGCCCGGACGGGGAGCCGGGCGGTGAGCCCCGCGGGGACGGCTCCGGCGCCGGGGGGACCGGGCCGGAGGACCGCCGCCGCGACGCCTGACCGGGCGGACCGGGCCCGGCCGGGAGAGTTTGGGTTCCAGCGGCCGGGCCCTACTCCTGCGCCTTCTGGAGGCGCACATAGGCGAGTTGCAGCCAGTCGGACACCGCCACGGCGCTGAACACCGCTCCCGCGCTCCGGGTGAGGGCGGGAGCGAACACCAGCCCGAAGGCGTAGCCGGTGGCCACCCACTGGGCCAGGCAGAAGGGGCAGGTGACCAGCTCGCCGACCGCCTTGCGCCCGCCCTCGCCGCGCACCTCCTCGTCGAGCTCGGCCGGCGCGGAGGCCCCCCGGAAGCGCGTGAAGAACGACCGCAGCGGGCTGGTCACCGGGTCCTTGGCCAGCAGCCGCGACAGCTTGTGGGTGGTGAGCCCCATCAGCGCCAGGTCCCAGGGCCCCACCGAGGCGGCGGCCCCGCTCCGGCGGGAGCGGCTCGCGACGAGCGCCCCCGCCGCCACCAGGGCCGCGTAGCCGGACGCCACCGCGGCGTAGCCGACGAGCGGCTGGTCGCTGCCCCCGCGGTAGGCCTCCGCCTCCTGCCGGACGGTCTCCTTGACGCTCTCCGCGCCGGAGGTGTCGTCAGTCATCGTCCCCGTTCCTCCTTCGTCTCGTTCCGCCTCCGTTGCCGGACCTGGTGCGGGCCCAGTCGTGCAGCGCCTCCCTGTCGGCCGCCCCGTCGACGTTGACGGCGGCCTCGATCAGCGCGAGGTGCGTGAAGGCCTGGGGGAAGTTGCCCAGCTGGGTGCCGTCCGCGGTCATCTCCTCGGCGAGGAGCCCCAGTTCGCCCCCGCTCCCGCACAGCCGCTCGAACCTCTCCCTCGCCTCGTCGGTCCGCCCGGCGAGGACGAGCGCGGACACCATGTCGAACGAGCAGAGGAGGAAGGCGCCCTCCGGGGTGCCGATCCCGTCGCCGGTCTCCTCGGGGTCGTACCTGCGGATCAGGCCGCCGCCCTCGCCCAGTTCGGCCTCCACGCGCTCCAGGGTGCGAAGCACACGCGGGTCGGTGCCGTCGAGGAAGCCCAGGAGCGGGATCCGCAGCAGCGAGCCGTCCACGTTGGCCGCGCCGTAGGACTGGACGAAAGAACCCGTGGACGGGTCGTAGCCGTGGTCGAGGACGTCCCGGCGGATCGCGCGGGCCTCCTCGCGCCATGCCTCCAGCGGCACCTCGTCCTCCCCGCCGGTCATCTCCGCGAGCTGGACCGCGCGGTCGAGGCACACCCAGGCGTAGACCTTGGAGCTGGTCCAGTGCCGGGGGTCCGTCCTGACCTCCCACATGCCCTCGTCCGGCTCCCGCCACAGCTCGCGCGCCGACTCGACCACGGTGGCGAGCCGGGCCAGCTCGTCCGGCGGCAGGCTCCCGGTGGCGTCCTCGTAGGAGAGGGCCGCGTCGAGGATGTGCCCGTAGACGTCGAGCTGGTGCTGCGAGTACGCCGCGTTGCCGGTCCGGACCGGCCGCGCTCCGCCGTACCCGGACAGGTGGTCCAGGACCTCCTCCTCGGGGGGCGGTTCCTCGTCGACCGTCTCCACGGGCGGGAGCCATCCCTTCGGGCGACCGCACACCCGCAGCAGGAAGCTCAGGTAGCTCCCCGCCTCGGCCTCGTGCCCGAGGCGGAGGAAGGCCAGCACCACGAGGGCCGCGTCGCGGTGCCACACGTAGCGGTAGTCCCAGTTCCTGGTCCCTCCCGGCCACTCCGGCAGGGAGGTGGTGGGCGCGGCGATCAGGGCTCCGCTCTCCTCGTGGAGCAGCCCGCGCAGGGTGAGCGCGCTGCGGCGCACGTGGGTGGCCCCCGCGCCGTCGTAGTCGGTCCGCGCCGACCACGCCCGCCACGCGTCCACCGTCCCCCGGAGCAGGGCGCGTCCCTCCCCCAGGTCGACGCGGCGCTCGCCGTGGAGGTAGTCCAGCGCGAAGACCGCGGTGTCCCCCTCGGAGAGCTCCACCAGGAACTCGGGGCCGCCGTCCCCTGTGAGGCCGGGGCCGGGAGCGCCCGACAGCAGCGGGCCCGACGCCTCCCTCAGGCCCCCGTCCACGCTCTCCCACCGCGGCTCCGAGCGTCCGAAGTCGGGACGGGCACGCAGTCGGGAGCGCACGGAGGCGGTGCCCGCCCTGCACTCGACGAGCCGCACGAGGACGCCCTCGCGGTACAGGCCCTCCTTCCCCCCGGGGGTCCGCACCGCGAGCAGGTCGCGGACCGCGACCTCCACCCCGTCGCCCCGCCACAGGGTCTCCAGGACGAGTGTCTCGTCCACGTAGGCGCGGTCCGCCGGCCGCGCCCCCTGGACCTCCAGGGTCCACTCCCCGCCGCGGTCCGGGTCGAGGATCCCGGACAGGAACGCGGGCCCGTCGAACCTCGGCGCGCACAGCCACGTGACCGTGCCGTCCGGTGTGGTGAGCGCCGCGGTGTGGCAGTCCGAGAGGAAGCCGTGGTCCCCGATGCCCGTCGTCCCCTGCCCCATCGGCCCCTCCCCGTGGTCCTCCCGCCAGCGCTTCCCCTCCGCCTGCCCTGGGAAGGACGGGACGAAACGACACTTCAGAGTCCTGGTGTGCACATAAGGAACCACTGCCCCGGGTAGCGCAGGGGGAAGGTCCCGAGTTCGTGACGGAGGTCGGTATGGAGACCGGGAACGGGGGACGCCGGGTGGCCGTCGTCAGCGGCGCCAGCGCGGGCGTCGGCCGGGCGACCGCGCGGGAGTTCGCCCGCCGGGGCTACGCGGTGGCCCTCCTCGCGCGCGGCGCGAAGGGGCTGGCCGCCGCCGAGCGGGAGGCGCACGAGGCCGGGGTCCCGGCGCTGGCCGTCCGCACGGACGCCGCGGACGCCGCGGCGGTGCGCGAGGCGGCGGCCCGGACCGAGGCCGCGCTCGGCCCGGTGGACGTGTGGGTGAACGCGGCCTTCGCCTCGGTCATCGCCCCCTTCGGGGAGGTGGAGCCCGAGGAGTACCGCCGGGTCACCGACGTCTGCTACCACGGCTACGTCCACGGCACGCGGACCGCGCTGGAGCTGATGGTGCCCCGGAACCGGGGCGAGGTCGTGCAGGTCGGATCGGCCCTGGCCTACCGGGGCATCCCCTTCCAGGCCGCGTACTGCGGGGCCAAGCACGCGGTACGCGGGTTCACCGACTCCGTGCGCGCCGAACTGGTGCACGCCCGGTCGCGGATCAGGTTGACGGAGGTCCACCTGCCGGCGGTCAACACCCCGCAGTTCTCGTGGGTCCGCTCGCGGATGGGGGCGCGGACCAGGCCCGTGCCGCCGGTCTACCAGCCGGAGGTGGCGGCGCGCGCGATCGTGTGGGCCGCCGAGCACCCCCGGCGCCGCCGGTACTGGGTGGGCGCGTCGACCGTGGGCACCGTGCTGGCGCAGCGCCTCGCCCCGAGGGCGCTCGACCTCCAGCTGGGCCTCTCCGGCAGGGACAGCCAGGTCCGGGACGAGCCCGCGCCCGAGCGGGACAACCTGTTCGAGCCCGTGGACGACGTGCTGGACTTCGGCGCGCACGGGGAGTTCGACGACGAGGCGTGGGGCGTCAGCCCCCTCGACGAGCTGAACCGCAGGCGCCGTCCCGCGGCCCTGGTCGGCGCCGCCGCGCTGGCGGCGGGGGCCGCGGTCTACGCGTCCCGCCGGCTCCGGCGGTGAAGGGTTTCGACCGGCACGGCGGCCGGGGTGCCGGGGTGTCCCGGCCGGGGCCGCGGGGCCGGAGTTCAGGGGCCAGGAGCCGGAGGCGGGGCGGGGGCGCGGAGCCGGTCAACGGATCCGACAGGACATGTCCGAGAGCGGGGAGGAAGAAGATGACCGAGCACGACCCGACCGTGGACGACGCGTGGGAGGACTTCCACTCGGCGGTGGACATGACCGGTGAGGAGCTGCGCGAGTGGCTGCTCACCGACGCCTCCGGTGAGGAGGGCTTCCGGCCGGAGCCCGGCCACACGGTGTCCCGGCGGGGCGAGGCGGTCGTGAACCTGCTGTCCAAGCGCCGTGTCGACGTGACGGGGGCCGACGTCGAGCTGATGCGCGAGGTGTCGGATCTCGTCCGGCGGGAACTGGCGGACCCGCACCGCGAGGATCCCGGGTGGCGGCGCCGCCTGATGTCGGTGGGGCACGACCCGCTCAGCCCCGACTCGGCGCGGCCCGACGAGGAGGACCTCGCGTAGCCGGGGCCGGACCCGCCGGTGCGGGGCCGCCCGACGGGGAGTCCGCCCGACGGGGAGTCCGTCCGGCGGCCGAGACCCGGCCCGGTCCCCGTCCGGTGTCCGCCACCACCAGGCACACTCTCGCCCGACCGGATACGAGCCCCGGCAGAGCAGCGGCCGACGGACCGGTGAGGGGCAGGGGTCCCGGAGGGTGACGAAGGGCAGGAAGGCGAAGGGGCGGCGCCCGGTACGGGCTCCGCCCCTCTCCCCGCTCCCCCTCAGCCCTCGCCGTCGGGCCCGCGCTGCCCCCGGTACTGGGAGGCCTGGCGGGCGATCTCGTCCTCCAGGACGGCCCGCTGCCTGACCTTGTCGCTGCGCATCCGCCGGTCGTTCTCGTTGCGGTCGGCCTGCTGCTGGGCGTCCAGGCGCCCCACATCCCGATCTGTGTCCACCTGGAGCTGCTTGCGCCGGATCCGCAGCTTCTCCCCGTGGCGCTCCCGGTGGAAGTCGGCCCGGGCGGTGTACAGCTCGTCGTACTTGCTCGCCCCTCCGAGCACCTTGGTCAGGACCGGGAACAGGTCCACGGCAACCAGCAGGAGCCTCAACAGCAGCACCGCCGCCATGACGTAGAAGTTCCCCCTGGCGAGCTCGCCCAAGGCCTCCATCTCGTCGATGATCCCGTGCTCCCCCTCCGCGGCGGTCCGGTCCGCGACCTTCTCGTCGATCAGCTCGCCGCGCGCGGAGGCGAAATCCGCTGTCGACACCCCCGAAGCGGAAGTGAGGCCCTCCACCTCGGAGTCGAGTTCCAGCAGGTTGGCCTGGTAGGAGGAGAGCCGGCTGTCCTCCTCGAACGCGTCGGCCTCGCCGCGCAGCCGCCGACAGTTGACGCCCTCACCCGCTCGGCCGGTCAGCCCGTCTCCGGAACTGCCGTTGCACTCCAGACGGGCCAGCTCCTGCTTCTCCTCCAGCTGGCCCCGGAGGGAGTCGACGTGTTCCTGCACGCGGTCGCGTTCGGCGACCGTCGCTGCCAGCGCGGACCGGTCGGCGGCGAGAGTGCTGCCGCCGACCGTCAACAGGAACTCCTCCGTGCAGGACGGATCGGTGCTCTGTTCCCCCGACACCGGGTTGCAGCGCTCCAGCGACGACCGGAAGGCCGCCTCCTCCTGCTGCCGGTCGACCCGGATCTCCTGTTCGACGGACGGCCGGAAGACGTAGAGGAGCAGGGGCTCGGCGACGACCACGCTGACCAGCACGGCCAGGATGATCCGCCCCGTGTAGTCGCGGAACCGGTGGCCCTTCTTCACACCGTGCATGGTCGAGAGCATCCAACAGTCGAAGACCAGGATGAGCCCGGCCCAGAACGCGGCGGCGGGGACCAGGAGCGGCCACGGGGTGTCGGTGAACCGGCCGAGCGCGACGAAGACGGCGATCCCGGCCAGGAGGGAGGTGCAGACGACCACCAGCCCCTGGAGGGTGTAGCGGGGGCGTTCCTCGGGGACCTCGTCCAGGAGGTCCTCGTCGACGCCGGTCAGGCGGCGCAGCACACGGCTTGTCCAGGCGCGGAATCTGTACGGACGGCTCTCGGGAGGGAGCCGGGGCTCCTCCGCGGTCTCCGGGCGGGAGCCCGCCTCCGGTGGGGCGACGGTGCTATGCGTCATGGTCGTCCTCGCTCAGGCCCTCCGAATAGGAGCGCCGCCCCCTCACTCCGTTCTCGGGGCCGTCACCGACGGCGGCCTCGCGAGGCAGGACGTGGTCTCCCTCCGTCCTCCCTCCCCCGGAGCGCGGGTCCTCACCGGTCTGCGCGACGATCTCGCCGGTGTCCACGGCGGGCTCCGCCACCGTCTTGTTCCGCTCACCGCTGCCGATCGACTCGGTGCGCATCGGGAACATCTCGGGGTCGACGAAGTCGACGACCTCGGCGGCGGTCATGGCGCCGTCCACATAGTTCTCCCGGATCGCCGTCTGGGCCAACTGGGAGCGGACCTGCATACGGCGGTGCTCGTCCTCACGTGCCCAGGTCTCCCTGCGCAGGGCGAGATCGCGCTCCCACTCCCCCTGGCGCTGCCGCTCCTGCCGTTCGGCCTCCTCGCGCTCCCATTCCCGGGTGAGGGCCCGCTCGCGCTCGGCGGTGATGCGGTGCGCGACCTCGGTCGGGTCGATGCGGCCCTCGGCCAGCGCCAGCATGACCGCGTTGATGGTGTCGTTCTGGACAGCCTCGCTGAGCCCGGCCATGATCGTGCGGGTGTGGTTCGTGACCTTCTCCTTCATCAGGTGGTCGTGCTCGGTGCGGGCCACCTCGACCTCCTGTTCGTGACGGGTGGTGCGCCATGTCCCCCGCGTCTCACGGAGGCTGTTCGGGGTGAGCACCTCCGTACCGACGTACTCGATCCGCATCCCCCGGACCTCGGGCGGCGACAGGTCGATGAACGCCTTGACGTGGCTCCACACCAGCTCGCGGACGTCGTTGATGTCGGCCAGCCTGAGGTTCTGGGCGATCTGCGGCAGCTTGTCGTAGCGCCTCATGTAGCCGGTCAGGAAGCGGTCGGCGTCTCCCCGGCCCTCGCTGACCACGGTCACCGGGTCGATGACCGTACAGGCGAAGGTCGTCCGAACCTCGAACTCGTCGTCCTCCGCGGAGGGGATCGAGAGGACCACCACGACCGCGACGTCGTGTCCGACGTCGACCAGGCTCACGTGGTCCGCCTCGACGACGCGGTTGTCGTCGAGGGCGAGACCGCCCCTGTCCACGTGGAACGCGCCGCCGCTGCGGTAGACGCGCACCTGATGGGCGGCGGGTTGCGGCAGTTCGGAGGCCTCGCGGCGACGGCCGCGCAGGTTGAGGAATCCCTGTCGGGCCGGAGCGCCCAGGGCGCGTTCCTCCACGACCGGATAGGTGGCGGGTTTCATGTCGTCGTCACTTTCGTGAGGGGGTCTGGGCCCGGGCCTGCGCCCGCGCCGGTCGGGGTGTCGGTGCCGTCCCCGAAGACCCCGGCGAGGATCTCCAGGACGGCGTCGGTGGAGGGGTCACTGCCCGCGCAGCGGCGGACCGCGCTGACGAAGCTGGTCCGGAACCCGGTGCGTTCGTCCGGCCGCAGCATCGGTACAAGGGCGAGGAGCAGGTCGCGCGCCGTGCCCTGCGCGTCTGCACCGTTGCGCTGGAGCGCCCTCAGGGTGCGCCACAGGGCCTCGATCGACAGGCGCCGCACAGGGCGATGACGGACCGTCTCCACCCACAGGCAGGCCACTGTGGGGATCTGGTCCGGGGCGAGCATGAGGTGGCGGGCTATCGCCGGGTCGGCGCCGAGGGCTTCCCTCCCCTGTCCGTCCTCCGCCGCGAGAGGTCCCGCGGTGCCGTCCGGGCCGTCGCCGGGTTCGGCCGGGGACCGGCCGTCGCCGTCCAGGGCCTCTCCGGTACCCGTGTCGTCGGGCCCGTCGTCCTCGTGGGCCGGGGGCGGCCCCCCGGTGACGGGTTCGCTTGTGGGGACCGTGAGGGCGGAGAAGACGGCGATGATCAGCAGTGTCCGGTTGATCCGGTCGGAACCGAAGCGGCGGATGTCGAGCAGTCCGTCGTCGAGCCTGCGCAGCACGGCCCGTCCGTTGCCGCCCCTGTCCACCAGGCTGCCGAAGAGCGTGCCGATGGACTGGGCCGCGCCCAGCCGTCGCTCCGCCGCATCCTCTTCGAGCATCCGGGACCACAGCCGGTTGAAGGCCTCGGTCGGATAGGCCACGCCCAGCTCGCCGCTCCACACGTGGAGTGCCGTCTCGGCCTGCGCCGGCGTGCCGTGGGAGAGCCAGCGGTCCGCGGTCCGCAGGACCACGGGGGCGAGCCCCTCGTCCATGCACATGGACCACAGGACGAAGACGCACGTGTCGCGGCCGTCGCCGTCACCCCTTCTCGACCACCGGTCCAGGTAGAGATCGTGGACCTCCTCGAAGGCGATTCCGGCCAGGGCCGCCAGGCCGCGGGCGAGGAACACCCTCCGGGTCTCGTGACCGACGACCGTCCTGGTCCAGGACTCGACGGCGTTCCAGAAGTCCGCGTCGTAGCGCTCCCACAGCTGACGCAGGACCTCGGCCCGGTCGCCGTTCTCGGCGAACCCGGGGAAGCGCCGGACCAACCAGCCGTCGTCGCGGAGCCTGACCCGGATCAGGCTGTGCCCTCCCGCGCCTCGCCGCCGCCGAAGCATGGGCAGGCGGTCCGGTTCCTTCTCGGTGTCACCTTCCGCCGTACGCCCGGAAGACCCCTCCAGGGGAGCCGTTGACGGAAAGGCCCTGTTCAGACGGTGGTGCAGTCGTTTGGCAAGGATCTCGTAGTCGCGTTCGTGCACACCGTGGAGGAGCGCGAGCGCGGTGGCGTCGGCGACGTCACGCCTTTCCGGGTCGGCGTCGAACCACTCCTGGACCCGGGTACGGGAGGAGGACCGCAGGACGCCCTCGACCGCTGCCTGTGGGTCCTCTCCGGCTGCGATCCCCTCCGCGACAGCCACGACGTCGGCGAGTGACCGGTCGTCCGGGAGGGCGGCGGCGGCCTTCTCGGCCGCCTCCGGCACGCCGGGGTCACCACCGGGGTCCGTGCCTTCCTCCCCCGGGGCCCGTGCCCGCAGGTGTTCGTGGAGGACGTCGACCACGCGGGGGCGGGTCCAGGGGACGGAGGGCGCCGTCCTCCCGGTGGGAACACCCCGGTCGCAGGTGAGGACGAGGTGTGCCCCGGCGTTGGCGACACACCCGAACAGCACCGACCACTGGTACTCGTGCTCCGCCGGTGAGTCCCACCGGTCCACGCCGAACCAGTCCAGGACGATGTAGCCGCGGCCGGACACGAAGTCGCGGTCCGCCAGGGACTCCAGGGTCTGGCTCGGCGGGAGCACAGTGATCCCGCCGTCGGAGAGCCTCGAGAGGAGGGAGATCGCTCCGGTCCTCTTACCGGTTCCCGCCTCCCCTGTGAGGACGAGGACGGCCCTGTCCGCCAGGAGCTCGGCTGCGGCCGTGTAGCCCTCAGGGGTGGCGAAGGCCCGGACGGCCTCGCTGATCTCGTGGTCCCGCATGGGGCCGGTGACCGATGGGCGTGGGGAGTTTGGTTCCCCGGGCTCCCCCGCCGCACCGAAGGTACCGTTCTGGGCGTTGACCATGCCGTAGAACACGTTGGTCACCCGGCTGGGGATCTCTGTCCACGGATCGGTTCGGTCGCGGGGCCCGTCGTCGGGCCCGGTTCCCTCACGCTCTCCGGGGCCTGACGGGGCGTCGACGGGGGGACCGTCACCGGGAGGCGCCTTGCCCGGGGTCTCGGAGGCACCGGGCTCCCGGTCCGCCTCCCCCTGCCGCCTCCGGTCGGCCGCCTCTTTCTCGCGCTCGGGGCCCTTCCCGCGCGGTGACCGCCCGGCCCCGGCGGAGCGGGCGGCCCGACGCTCTTCGCGCGGCCGCTCCGCCGCACCGTCCGGCCGTCGTCGGGGGGCCTCGTCGGGGTGTTCGTCCACGTGCCCCCCCTAGTGGCGGACGCCGAAGACGGCGTTGGAGGCGTCGACGTTGCCGTGCATGACGTTGGTGACCGCTGGGGAGTCTCGTCGCTCCGGTCCGGCCCCCGGCTCCCCGGGCCGGGCGGACCGCTCCGCCTCCGGGGCCGGGGAGGGAGCCGGGCCCGCTCCGGAGGTGGTCGGGGAGAGGGCGGTGGCGCCGCCCCCGAAGGCCCCGGGCCTGCGCGGGTGGTGACCGGGCACGTGCACCCAGACCGGCTCCTCGTACTCCTTGTTGCGGACGGTCGTGAGGACGAAGTCCTCGGGGCGCAGGCGTGTGTGGCCCTGGGCGACGACGTCCTGGTGGACGGGGGCGGTCACAGCGACGACGAGGTCGGCGCCCGAGCCCGAGAGGACGTCGCGCAGGGCGTCGCTGTCCACGACCCGGGCAGCGGTGACGATCCCATTGCCGGAGTAGCCGGCGGTCGGCGAGGACACGGCGGACCCGTGGTGGATGACCATGCGCAGTCGCAGGCGCCCCGCCTCGGTCCGGTTGTGGTTGTGGCGGCGCAGGACGTAAGCGACCTCGGGAACGTAGAGGTCGAGCAGGCGGGGCTCCTCCACCGTGGTCGGCAGGACCGCCATCTCTCCGTCGCCCGTGGTCGAGACGTGCCACGTCCCCCGATCGAGGCCCACGCGCTCGGCCGCCGCGGTGAGCAGGACGGGGATGGCCTCCTGGATCTGGTGCTGGGTGAGCTCGTCCGAACTCCCGTAGCCCTTGGCGTCGACCGTGACGATGAGACGCCGACCGAAATCGGGTGTCTGTGTCATTTCCTCACTACTTCCTCATGTGAAATCGCGGAACGCTGCCAGTGTGGTCCGCAGCGCGCAGGCGAATCCCTGACCAGTCGGCAATCCACCCGCTCCACCGGCGTGAGAACCGGCACACAGCGGAACACGGACCAATCGGCCATCCGAACCACCAGGGGGGAGTGCAATGGAGGTCGTTTCTCGCACCGAAGAAGGGATGGCAATGGAATCTCGCAGGGAGGACGTTATCGACTCAGCCCTGGCCGCAGTGGCGTTTTTCCAGAACAACGTCTCCCAGGCCGACACGAAGATCGGTTTTCTGTGCGCCGCCCAGGCGGGGTTCGCCATGGCGCTCGTGAACGGCGAGGGCGTGTCCGAAGGACATCCGATCACCTCGGCTTTATCTCTCCTGGCCTGCGCGTTCGCCTTCCTGGCATCGGGCTATCACCTGGTTTTGGCACTGCGTCCGAGAACGCTTTTCCGCGGTGGCGGGAGGATGGTCATCGGTTTTCCCCGCCCGAACTCCGCGCGCCCGTTGACCGCGGACGAGGTGTGGCGCATGGCAGAGGTCTTCTCCACCATTTCCAGGGCCAAGAACCAGCACATCCGGAGGTGCATCCCGTGGCTGGCGTTCATGCTCGTCCTGGTCGTGGCGAATGGTCTGGCGGGAAGACTCACCCCCTGATGCACTTCATCCCTTTTCGTACACCGCGTGCAGTCTGTCCATATCGATAATCACGACGTGGCGGTAACGCGTCAGCAGCAACCCCTCGTCGCGGAACCGCCTCATGGCGTTGCCGACGGCGTCCGTGCGGGCCCCGATGAGCTTGCCCAGGTCGGTCTGCGACAGCCGCACCCCCAACTCGACGCCCTCGGGGGAGCGGATGCCGTGCCGCCCGCCCAGGTCCACGAGAACGCGGGCGAGGCGGGCGTCCACCTCGTAGCCGACGAACTCGGCGCGGTGCCGGTCAGCGGATTCCAGACGGTCGCCCATGACCGCACCGACCGCCTCCCAGGCGTCGCGGTGCCCGTCCAAGAAATCCCGGAAGACCTTGTACGTGTAGGAACGGACGGTCATCGGCGTGCACGCCATGACGGTGGCGCTGGCCCCGCTGGCGCGAAACATGCCCATCTCGCCCACGACGTCGCCGTGCACCCGAATGCCGAGCATCACCTCGGTACCGTTGCGCAGTACCGAGGTGACCTTGGCGAAGGCGGGCTCGCCGGCCTCGGGAGGGCTCAGGAGCAGGATCATCTCCCTGTTCTCGCCCTGACCGATCAGCACGTCGTCGGCGGACAGGCGGCGGGGCGGGGCCAGAGCCAGCAGCCTGGTCGCCGTGTCGGCCCCCACCCTCGCCATGAATGTCCCGGCAGGCCAGTGGTTCGTCGTCATCGTGGCTCCTCCCAGGACCCATGATGCCCGCCCGCCTCTCAGGAGAGGGGTGATTTCTCCGGTTCCTTCTCCCCGCGCCCGCCCAGGACGAGGACCCCCGCCGCCGCCAGGGCGGCGACCCCGGCCAGGGCGAGGGCCACGACGTGGAACGCCTCCGTGAACCCCTCCCCCTCCAGCCGGCCCCCGGTGAGCGCCGCGAGGACGGCCCCCGCGCAGGCGAGGGCGACCGTCTCCACGATGATGCGGGTCGCGTTGAACACCCCGGCGGCGACCCCGGTCCGCTCGACGCCCACCACCCCCATCGCCATGCCGTCGACGGTGCCGTTGGTGAGACCCACACCCACCCCGATCAGCAGGAACGGGAGCAGGAGGGTCCACGGCGTGGCGTCCGGACCGAGCACCAGCAGGCCCGCGGAGCCCGCTCCGCACAGGACCAGGGCGCCCGCCACGACCGCGGTGTGGGGCAGCCGGGCGGCCAGCTCCGCCCCCAGCGCGGGCAGGAACAGCGTCGGCCCCGTGAGCATCAGCAGCCACAGTCCGGCCTGCGCCGCTCCCAGGCCCACCACCGCGATCAGGTACGAGGGCAGGTAGACGAGCAGGGGGACGAGCACCGCCATGAACACGGCCGCGGCCAGGGCGTACGCGACGAACCTCCGGTTGCCGAGCAGCGCCACGTCGACCAGCGGTTCGGGGCTGCGCCGTTCGACCAGGACGAAGGCGGCCAGCAGCAGTGCGGACACCGCGAGCCCCGCCAGCACCACCGGCAGGCCCCGTGCGGGGCCCTCGACCAGGGCGGCGATCAGGACCGCCAGCGCCGAGGTGAACAGGACCGCGCCCGGCCGGTCGACCGGCCTCCCGGTGCCGCGCGCGGCGGGCATCAGCGGGACCAGCGCCAGGGCGAGACCGGCGACCACGGCCGGGGCGGCGAACGCGGCCCGCCAGCCCAGGGTGTCCACCAGCAGCCCGGCGACGGCGGGGCCGAAGGCGGTGCCCGCGCCCAGCACAGTGCCGAGGAGGCCGAAGGCCCGCGCACGCGCGGACCCCTCGAAGGTCGCGGCGAGCATCGCACCGCCCCCGGCGACCGCCGCCGCGGCGCCGACGCCGCCGACGGCGCGGAACAGGTTCAGCACGGCGACGTCCCGCGCGAACAGGCACAGCAGGCCGGCCGCGCAGAAGAGGAGGACCCCTGCGGCGTAGACGCGCCGACGGCCGACCGAGTCGGCCACGGACCCGGCGCACACGAGGAACGCGGCGAAGCACGCGTTGTAGGAGTTGACGACCCACTGGAGCGCGGTCGGGCCGCCGCCGAGCTCGGCGCCGACGGCGGGCAGCGCCACCGAGGCGCCGGTGATGGCCAGGGGGAACGTGAGGGTGGATAGGAGGACGGCGAGGAGGACTACCCCGCCGCGTGCGGGTGGTGTGGACAAGTCGGAGGCTCCGGGCGTTCAGGAACGGAGCCGGGGCAGCACGGAGGGCCGCACCGGCGTGGTCGCTGATGCGGCGGAGGACTCTGGGGTCGGCCGCCGCTAGGCGGCCACGTCAACCGATTCGGGCACGGGCCGGACACTAGCCGAGCCCTGCCGCGGACCGCCACCGGTTTTCGCGCCTCTCCACCACGCCGGGCGGGGCCGCCCTGTCCTTACTCCGGTCACGTGGGCGGTGGAGAACCGACTCAGTAGAAGCGGAGCCGTGTTCTGAGGCGTTCGGCGAACTCGCGGACCCCCGCCTTGGCCAGGTCGTCCGAAAGGTCTTCCGGTGTCTTGGGAGGGCGGCGCTTCTCCCTTGCCAGTCGAACGACGGTCGTGACCACCTCTCTCGGCAACTCGTCCAGCAACTCGCAGAGGTAGGTGTCGGGGTCGACGATCCGCAGACCCAGTTCCGCCAGTGGCGCCGTGGGAAAATCGCCTCTGTCCCAGGTGAGAAGCATATGGGCCTGTCCCGCGAGCGCGGCGGCCATGTGGTGGCGGTCGTCGGGGTCGCCACCGGGCATCTTGTCCGTCAGGGAGGCGTAGTCGTCCTCGGGAACGCAGCTCTCGGAGAAGTACTCCCTGATCGCCGAAGTGATCGCCTCGGCTGAGCCCTCCGAGCGATGGTGTTCACGGACGATCACCCTCTTCCACTCCGCCAGGAGCCTCTCGGTCCAGATCACCTCGTGGACCATGTCCTCGGTCAGTGCCAGGAGAAGATCCATGACCGAGAAGGGGAAGAGCACGTTGGTGTCGACGAAAATCCGGGACATGTGGGACCTGGCACTCAGTAGGGGAACTCGGCGGACTCGACCTCTTCGGCGATCCGCCGTCTACCGGTGCGCCGTTTGTCCCTCCGTTCCTGGAACTCCAGGACATCGGCAAGTCGAACGACCCGGTGCCGGCTGCCGGGCAGGCGTTCGGACGGGATGTCCCCCGCATCGAGAAGACGTGAGACGAAGGGTCGCGACAGGCCCAGCAGCTCTCCCACCTCCGTGGGGGTCAGACTCGTGTCGGACGCCAACACCGTGACGGCGTGTCCTTCCGAGAACTCGTTGGCCGATGCCAACAGGATCTTCACCAACGATTCCGGCAGGGTTACCTCGGAGTCGTCGGACAGCCTCAGCACCAGCCGCGAACCGCCGTCAGCGGCACCGTTGACGACTCGCTCGGCCATCAGGCGGTCTTCGACGCCGGGCTCGACCCGGGGCGCACGACCCAGCACACTCGATCTCACCATCTCGGCCTCCTGTCACCGAACTCATGATATCTGAAATAAGTGTAACCACAGGGCGTTCTCGACAGCTCGTCGACCCACGGCACAATCGATGCGACCTGACACGGCCGTGTCGCTCGTCGGTCTGACACGGCCGTGACGGCGTCGATGCGGGCCTACAAGAACCCGAGGAGGCCACAGCCGATCGCACCGGCCAGGACAGCCAGGCCGTGGCTGGCCACAGCCCAGCCGATGCGGCGGCGGGGTTTGCGGTGGCTCGCCGGGCGGCGCGGCAGCGAACTCGTCCCGGCACGGGAAGCCGGGACTCGCGGCGGGGCCGGTTCGCCAGCGGGAAGAGACGGCCGTCCGGCCTCCTGGGCGGCGATCGCGAGGTCCATCCACGGGGGCACCGCGCCGTGGACGAGGCTGTAGCGAACCCGGGGGTTCTCCCCCATCTGGGCGAGGATGGCGCGTTCCCGCGGGGTCCTCCCCAGGGACGCGAGCGGGGGCTCGACGGGGCCGCCCGTGTGGGCACGGCGGTGCTGGTGCCCTCGGGACGTGTGGAGGGCCCGCCCCGTGCAGGGGCCGGTGGAGACGGTCATCGGACGTCTCCACCCTGGAAAGACAGGGAGAACTCGGCCCACAGGACGGTTCCGAGCCCCTCGCAGAACGGGAAGTCGACCACCCGGAAGGTTCCCCACCGGGTGGCGAGGTGGTGGACGATCAGCAGGCCCCGGCCCCGTTCGGCGTCCCGCCATTCCTGAGCGGTGCGCTGACGGGGGATGCGGGGGCGGGTATCCGTGTCCCGATACCCGTCGTCAATGATCGACAGCCGGATCGTGCGTTCGTCGGGGCCGGTCAGGGTGCGGATGACCCGGCCGTCCTCCTCGCCGGACCTGGCGTGGTCGCACGCGTTGGCGAACATCTCGCTGGCGCACAGGACGATCGAATCGGCCTGGTCCGGGTCCAGGTCCGGGAGCCGGGAGAGGTCTCGGCTCAGATCAGCGCGGACACGGGCGGTGGTGGCGAGGGTCCCGGGGTACAGGCGGGGCTCCCACCGGCGTTCCGGGTTGTCCACGGCGGGGGCTTCGGGGGCAGGGCGGGGCGGCAGAATGAACATGCCACGATCTCCTTGTTCAGGGGTGTGGGTCGTCGGCCGTGCCCTGGGGGTGTGATTGCACCCGCCAGGGCTTTCGCGTGCCCGGCCGGGGCACGTGCGCGTGGATCAGCTGTTCCGACTCGCGGCCGGTGCGTTGATGAGCGAGGACAGGCCGCCCGTGCCGGAACCGGCGGTGATGGCCTGCCGCTTGGGCGGTTCCTCGAACCGCTTCGCCGCCTCCTCGATGAGGCGCAGTGACGCCTGCGCGGACAGGGCCACGCTCTGCAGGGTGGCGAAGAGGTCCGTGTAGCCCTTGATCTGCTTGGCGTCGGTGACGGTGTGGCCCGGCCCGCGCGGGTGCGGGGTGTAGGCGAGCGTGTGGCGGGGCGAGAAGGACAGGGTCCAGAACGCGCCGCGCAGGCCGGGGTGGTGGGGGAGGCCGTCGGGGACCACCTGGACGGTCACCGCCTCGGAGGCGGCGAGCTCGCACAGGTGGCGGAGCTGGTCGTGCGTGGTCCTGGTGTCGGAGACGACCCGGGTGAGTGCTGCCTCGTCCACCACCAGGCAGTGGAACGGGGGACCGTACGAGGTGGAGGACACCCGGCGGACGCGCGGCCGGTCCCTGAGTACCAGCCGGGCCTCCATGGGGCGCTCGACGCGGGTCAGGGCCCGTGCGTACTCCTCGGTGAGGAAGGGGTCGGGGAGGACGAGCGGTGCGTAGTAGCGCATCTGGTTGACCTGCTCCGTCAGGGCGAAGATGTCCGCACCGGCCTGGAGGGAGGTCGTGATGCGGGTCTGCGCCCAGGCGTCGAGCAGGACGCCCTCCGCTTCGAGTTTCTCGTCCAGGACGATCGCCGCACCGAGATCGGGGACGTGGGAGCCCTCCTCGATCAGACCCAGAGTGCCGACGGAGAAGAGGCTGCGCTCGGTCACCTCCTCCGGGGACACCCCCGCCTTCTCGCGGGCCACCCGGACCCGGGTGCCGAAACGCACCCATGGGTCGGAGCCCTCCCCGCCCATGTCCGCACGAGCATGTATCCGCCGTTCACCAGCCATGACAGCCCTCCTGGAAGAGACGTACAGGCCCACCCGGATGCGCAAGGGACGTTCGGAGCTACCGAGAATCTCCCGAACACTCACACCGAAGCGCAACAGGTGGAATACTCACTGTGAACAGGAGACCTGCTTGCCAGGAGAAAGTCAAGTAGAATTTCCACTTAAGCGCAAAGAACCTGGTGGCAAGGCAATCCAAAGCGGACCTTAGACAGCAAAAGGGATAGGTGATCGACCTTGACGACTCCCGGACCACGCGTTCTCCGCCTTCAACTGGGCAGGGAGATCCGACGACTTCGGGAAGGCGCCAACCTGACGCGGGATGACCTCGCCCGAGCCCTGTCGTGCGGCGCGTCCAAGGTGAGCAAGATCGAGTCAGGTTTCAGCACGGTGACTTCCACCGAGACGAGCAAACTCGTGAAGCTCTTCAAGCTCAGTGCTGACGAGGCTGCGACCTTCCGCGACCTGGCTGCGTCTGCCCGCAAGCGCGGGTCCTACGGCAAGGTCCTGGACTTCGCCCGTGGATACGTGAGCATGGAGGCCGATGCCGGTGAACTGAAGTTCTTCTACGAAGAGCTGGTGCCAGCACCGTTCCAGACACGCGCCTACGCCACTGCGGTCTGCTCAACCTCGGTGACCATCGCACCCGCCGATATCGACCAAGTCGTCCAGGGCAGGTTGGAGAGGGCGTCGATCCTGACCGACGCCTCACCACCGAAGGTGGCGATCATCCTCGGCGAAGGTGTTCTGCATCGAACCATCGGTGGCGTCTCCGTTCTCCGGGAACAACTTGAACACCTCCACGGTCTCGCACAGAGACCGCACATCGACCTGCAGATCCTTCCGTACAGCTCTGGAGAACACGCCGCTATGGGCACCGGCTTCACACTCTTGAACCTGAGGGAGGTAGAAGCGACATACGTCTACTTGGAGGACCTCACCAGCTCCGATTTCTGGGACCGTCCGCAGCACACCGGAGTGTACGAACTGGTCTTCAACAAGCTCCAAGTAGCGGCGCTGGGCAAGCGTGAGAGCATACTTCTCATAGAGGACAGCATCAGAGCCTTGAATGAGAGGAACCGCTGATGTCTCAGCAGAACCGGGCGTCGGCTCCGTGGCACAAGAGCAGCTACAGCTCGGGAGCCCACAACTGTGTTGAGGTCTCCGAGGGGTCGCTCACCGGCATGCGCGACACCCAGAACCGCGACCAGGGCACCCTGACCTTCGACTCCGCCGAATGGCACGCGTTCCTCGGCAGCGCGAAGGGCTGACCCGGTACCGAAGGGCCGCGCCACCGGGCACGTCCCTTCGGTCCTCTGGAGACAGGGCCGAGGCCCCATCGGTCCGGCGCCCCACGGCTGCTTGCCGGTCCCGTTGCAGAGCGGGCACGGGATCCGGTCGACCTTCCCGTCCCGGGACTGCGTGATGGTCTTCCTCCCGTGGCAGGTGGAGCAGTTCACCTCTTTGCCGTGGTCACCCACGTGCGTCTCCTTCCTCACCGCGCCAGGTTGCGCGGCTGGTCCAACCACACCTGCCGGCCTTCGGCGTCCACGGTGAGCCCGAACCGCTCCAGTTCCGGCTCCCCCAGACCCACCCACGCCAGGTAGGCGGCCTCCATCTCCGACCACAGGTCACGGGGCCCGTACTCGGTGACCTCCCCCGCGCCCCCGTCCCCCAGGCGAATCGCCAGGGCGTACGCGCCTGTCACCGGGTCGTGCAGCCCCACCCGGTCGTCCCCCTCACCGATCCCGTTGACCACGACCCCGGGCAGCAGCGCGGCCACCACCATTTCCAGCCCCGGGCCCGCACTCGTCACCACCATCGGGTCCAGCCGCGCCTCCGACTCACGCGACTCCCCCTGAGGGGAGGGATATCCGGGACGCTGGGAGCGCGCCACCATGAACGCCGTTCCGCCGTGGAGCCGGCCGATCGCCCGGTCTCCCGTGGCCCTGAGCCTGAGCTTGTGGCCCCGGACCTGCACGGGTGACCACGACGCGACGATCACTCCCCCTGGACGGGTCTGCTCCACCCAGGCGAACGGCACCTCGCGCACGGCGCACGTCACGTGCACGCGGTCGTAGGGAGCCCCCTCGGGGAACCCGGCGAGCCCGTCTCCCACCACCAGGTTCGGCCGGTACCCGGCGACCTCCAGGTGGTCGGCCGCGACCTTGGAGACCTGCTCGTCCACCTCGACCGAAGTGACGCTGTCCGCACCCAGGCGTTCGGAGAGGAGCGCGGCGGTCCATCCGGTCCCGGTGCCGACCTCCAGCACCCGGTCACCCGGGTAGGGATCGAGCAGAGCGAGGAACTCCCCGACCAGGCTGGGCGCGGTGCTCGAACTGCTCGGCGCACCGGTGCGCACCGTGTCCTCGGACAGTTCCACGGCCCCGTCCGCGATCTGGGTGAGCAGGGTCGTGTCCGCGTAGACGGCGGCCCGCCACCGTTCCGGGTCCTCGGTGCGGTCGACCCAGTACGACGGTTCGTCGCCCATGGGACCCGCCTGGACGGCGTCCGGGATGAAGAACTCCCGGGGAACGCTCCGGAACACCTCTTTCCAGGCCGCGGGTACGAGCACCGCCAGGTCCCCAGGACCGGGTTCGTCGGTCATGCGGACTCCCTTCTCGGTCAGAGTCGTCATGCTCACGACGGTGGCTCCTCCGCGCATCGCAGTCGGAGGAACCAAGCAGGAGACTATTCCAAGAAACTAGCCACAACAGGGAATAGTTCTGTGGCCGCAAAGCAAGGAGACCCGAAGGAGGTCCCGTGAAGGGGAGGGGTCAGGCGTGCTCGCGCGTCAGTTCCGCGAGGAAGGCGCGCGCCTCGTCGCCGTAGATCGCGGCGTCCGCGAAGTACGCGAACATGCGCAGATGGAAATCGATGTCCCTGGCGTCCGTGAGCACCCGGTGCGTCGTGAAGTTCTCCACCGCGACCTCGCGCTCGTCACGGATGTCGAAGCCGTTGTTCGGGAACTCGGGAACCTCGACCCTCCACGGAAGCAGGCCGAGGCGCACGTTCGACAGGGTGGAGAGGTTGGCGAGGCGGTCCATCTGGGCGGTCATGGTCGCCGTCCCACCCATGCGCCAACGAAGCGCAGCCTCCGTGATGACGAAGTGGAAGCTCCTCTCGGGCTGGAACAGCGCCGACTGCCGGTCGAGCCTGGCAGCCACGGCCCGGGCGACGTCGACTCCGGCACAGGAGAGGGGGCGGCTGAATACGGCCCGCGCGTACTCGGCCGTCTGGAGCAGCCCCGGAACGGTGCTCGGCTCGAAGACCCGGAGGAGGGTCGTCGAGGACTCCACGCGTTTGATGCCCCGCTGCTCGTGCTCCAGTCCGCGCTTTCGCAGCATGCGCAGCGAGCGGTAACGGTCGTTCAGCTCCGCGACCCGCGTTTCGAGGGCGAGACGCTCGTCCCGGCCCGGTCGATACAGCCCGACCAGCTGCCGCACGTCGTCCGAGGAGGGGGTGGCTCTGCCCGTCTCGATCTTGGAGATCTTGGACTGGCTCCAGCCGAGGCGCGTCGCCGCCGTCACACCGGACATGCCGACATCCGTGCGGAGTCGGCGGAGGTCCTCCGCCAACTCCGCACGGATGCGTTCAAAGGATTCAGGTGTGGTCATCAGTCCCTGTGGTACTGCGGATGCGCGCTCCAATACTCCCTGAAGGGTACGGCCTGGCCGACAGCCAGATCGCGTTGGGCGCGGTAGTGCTCCAGATCGGGCTCCACCAGGAGTTCCTTGCCGAGGAATTCGCCGTCGTCCCGGTAGTCCATGCGGACCACATGGGTCTCGTCGAAGAACCAGAAGTCTTCGTCGAGCAGCCCTTCGGGCCGACCGTGTTCGGCGGTGTCGAGGATGAGGATCTCCTCGCCGGCCCGGGAGGTGAAGGCGTACCCCCACTCCATCTCGTAGCGGAGGTAGTCCGTCAGGGGGCCGTGGACGACATGGACCCGGTAACGCCGGATGCCACGGCTCGTCTGGTCCTTGACCTCCTGCATGTAGGGAGTGGTGACACCCGCCCTCGGACAGGGTTCCCCTGCGAGGTAGGACTCCAGCGTCGAGGCTTCGGACACCGGGTTGTAGACCGGCAGGGTCTCCAACCCGAAGACGCTCTTGGTCGTCCCGTCGAACAGTTCGTCGAAGCCCGCGTTAGTCAGAGACGGCACGGACCCCCCTCAACAACTCGGTGGGCACCTCGACCGCGGACTCGCCCTCAGGAAGGCCGATCTGCTTCAGGGCTTGGGGGTCGGAGAGTACGTAGCCCTGGACGACGAGGGTTCCGCGATCGGTTTCATAGACAGCCGGACAGCTCCTGTTCTCGCATCCGTCGGTGATCTTCGTGAGTTTCGAGGGGTCTCCTCGCTCGAAGGGAGCCGACACGGAGAGAGTATTCCCGCAAGCAGGCAATGTAAAGGAATAACCCACACCAACGCGACTGCCTGTGACGATCGGGTCACCGCTCCCCACCCCGGACGGGTGACAGGCGGGCGGGGACCGCCACGGCCCCGCCCGCCCGGATCAGGCGTCCTGGTGCTTCTCTACCCAGGACGTGAGGGGTTGTCCCTGGATCGCGGCCGCCATCAGCTCCGGGAACACGTCCGGCGTGCAGGCGAACGCGGGGACCCCCATCTCCGCGAGTGCCGACGCGTTCTCGCGATCGTAGAACGGCGCGCCCTCGTCCGACAGGGCCAGGAGGACCACCACCTGGACCCCGGCGGCCTGCATGGCGGCCACCCTCTTCAGCATCTCCGCTCGGACACCGCCCTCGTACAGGTCGCTGATCAGCACGAAGATCGAGTCCGCGGGCTTGGTGATGAGCCCCTGGCAGTACGCGATCGCCTTGTTGATGTGCGTGCCGCCGCCGAGCTGCGTGCCGAAGAGCACCTCCACCGGGTCGGTGAGCTGTTCGGTCAGGTCGACCACGGCGGTGTCGAACACGACCAGCGACGTGCGCAGGGTGCTCATGGACGCCAGGACGGCGCCGAACACGCTCGCGTACACCACCGAGGAGGCCATCGACCCGCTCTGGTCGATCGCCAGGACGACGTCCTTCTGCACGCCCCGGCTGCGGCGTCCGTACCCCACCAGGGTCTCCGGCACGATCGTGTTGTGCTCGGGCAGGTAGTTGGCGAGGTTGCGGCGGATCGTGGCGTTCCAGTCGATGTCCGCCACCCGGCGCGGCCGGTGGGTGCGCGCCGACCGGTCGATCGCCCCCTGGACCACGGAGCGGGTCTTCTGCGCCACCCTGCGCTCCAGGTCGTCCACCACCCGGCGCACCACGGCGCGGGCGGACTCGCGCGCCTCGTCGGGCATGACCCGGTTGAGGGACAGCAGGGTGCCCACCAGGTGCACGTCGGGTTCGACGGCCTCCATCATCTCCGGCTCCAGGAGCAGCTGGTGCAGGCCCAGCCGGTCCATGGCGTCCTTCTGCATCACCTGCACGACGGAGGTCGGGAAGTACTCCCGGATGTCGCCGAGCCACCGTGCGACCCGGGGCGCCGAGCCGCCGAGGCCGGCGCTGCGCCGGCCGTCCCCGGCCCCCCGGTCCGCGTCGCCCCGGTTGTACAGCGCCTCCAGCGCGCCGTCCATGCCCTGGTCGGCGGCGCTCAGGCCGCCCGCGCACTGCGCCTCGCGGCCGAGGACCAGCCGCCAGCGGCGCTCCCGCTCATCCGTGACGCTCACGTGTGGCTCCTTCCGGTGGTGAGGATGGCCAGGGCCGCGGCCAGTGCGGGGGCGGCGCGTTCGACGTCCACGTCCGCGCGGACCGCCGCGGGGCCGGCGGCCGGGGCCGCCCTGCCGATCCGGGCGGCAGCCGCCCCGATCTCCCGCCGCTCCGGCCCCTGGAAGGACCCGAAGGTGCGCCTCAGCAGCGGCAGCACGACGGTGAAGCGCTCCTCGGGCAGGCCGAGCAGCCAGGTGTCGATCAGCCCCAGCAGGTGGTCGTCGTGCACCAGGATCAGTCCGCTGCCCCGGAGGAACCCCTCCAGCCACGCGGCGGCCGTCGCGGGCTCCGCGCCCGGGGACATCGCCAGCCCGAGGCGGCGGCGCAGCTCGTCGTCGTCCACCAGCCCGGCGTCCGACAGCATCCGGTTGACGCGGCCGGCGATCCGTCCGGGCAGGGTGTCCCGCCGCGCGAGGGCGACGAGGGCCGCCGTCCAGGCGGCGGCGCCCTCCCCGCCGAGCAGGGTCGCCGCCGTGTGCGTCTCGTCGATCCGCCCGACGAACCGCTCCGCCGCGTCGTCGTCCAGGCCGTGCACGGCGGGGGCCAGCCCGACGCAGACGCGGCGCAGGATCTGCTCGGCGACGGTGCGCAGGTGTCCGCTCTCCGTCCCGCGCACGTCGCCGTAGCGGGCCGACCGGGCGAGCGGGGGCAGCGCGCCCATCAGGTGGGTGACGTCGCTGTCGGTGGCCGCCCGGTCGGTGAGCAGGGCCAGGACCCGGGGCAGGGCCTCGCCCAGCTCCGCGAACAGGCACTGCTCGGTGAGCGAGGTCAGCTCCGGCAGCGTCGCCTCCCCGGCGAGGTCGACCGCCCTGGCGGCGGCGGCCGAGGCCACGGTGGTCCCCCACCGGCTGGCCTCGATCAGCGCCACGTCCATCTCCGGTTCCCAGCGCAACCGCCACGACTCCCGGAAGGTCCCCTTGTGCCCGCCGTCGGGCGTGCGCGGAACGCCCCACCCCACACCGAGCATCCGCAGCCGGTGCAGCAGCACGCCGCGCCGGCGCTCGTTGTCCTTGCGCAGGTCGAGGTCGAGGTCGCGGTCGAAGGGCTCCGGTTTGAGCCGCAGCCGCTTCTGGGCGGCGACCAGGTCCCGCTGGAGCGGGACCATGGGCGTGGACGGGGGCACCGCTCCCATCCGCTCGCCGATCGCCATCCGCCGGTGGACGAGGGCGGCCCGGGTGGGCTCGCCCTCGCACAGGACGGCGGTGAGCGCCTCGGACACCTCGTCGAGCCCGGCGAGGGGTCGGCCCCGCAGCACGGCGAGGCTCTCCGCGAGCCGTACGCCCTCGATGACGTGCGAGGACGACACGCCCTGACCCTCGTCGCGCAGCATGCGGGCGGCGTCGGTGAGCCAGCGGTGCACCGGGCGGTCCGCGACGGTGAACAGGTGGTGGTACCAGCCGGGCGCGGACACGCCCGCGCCGTAGCCGCTGTCCGAGGCCAGGCGGCCGTGGGTCCACGGCACCCAGGTCGCGGTGACCTTGACCTTGGGCAGGCCCTTGAGCAGGGCGGCGTCGTCCTTGACCGGGTGGTCGGCCAGGTCGCGCAGGGCGGGGGCGTGCCAGGCGCCGCAGACCACGGCGACGCGCTCGTGGCCCTGTTTGAGGGTGGCGCGCAGGGTCTGGCGCATGTACGCCTCACGGCGGGCGTTGCGCGGTTCCTCGGGGCCCGACTCCGCGCGGACCGCGGCCATGGCGTCGGCGATCGCGGGGAACGGGGAGGGCTCCCCGTCGCCGCGCTGCTCGACGACGTCGTCCCACCAGCGTTCGGCGTCGTCGTAGCCCGCGGCCTCGGCGAGGACGCCGAGCGGGTCCAGGCGGACCCGCTCGGGCTCGCCGACGGCCTCCTCGATCCCGGAGCCGTCGGCGCCCTCACCCGGCTCCCCGGCGCCGGCCTCCGTGTCCGCCCCGGCGCCGTGGTCCTCCGCCCCGGCCGTTCGCTCGGCGAGGGTGTGCGCGGCGGGCAGGTCGCAGAAGCGCACCGGGACGTCGTTGGCCACCGCGTAGCGCAGGGCCTCCCACTCGGGGGAGAAGCTCGCGAACGGCCAGAACGCCCATCCGTCCCTCGACCGCCGGTCCTCGACCGCGGCCTTCTCCTCCCCGCCGCCCCCGGCCGGGGCCTTCCCGCCCCCCGCGGGGGCGTCGGCCACGTAGGCCAGCAGCGCCACCGGCGGCTCCAGCTCGCCGACGAGTGCGGTGAGCGCGTCCGCCTCCGGCGGCCCCTCGATCAGCACGGCGTCCGGCTTGATCTCCTCCAGGGCCGCCCGGACGGCCCGGGCCGAACCCGGGCCGTGGTGCCGCACGCCGAGGACGTGCAGCCCGCTCGTGTCCAGTCGGGGTCGGCCCATCAGGCGCCCACCTCACGGCACGCGCGGTAGAACTCGCCCCAGCCGTCGCGGCCGCGCGCGACGGTCTCCAGGTACTCGCGCCACACCACGCCGTCGGACACGCGGTCCTGGACGACGGCGCCCTGGATGCCCGCGGCGACGTCGGCGGCGCGCAGCTTCCCGTCGCCGAAGTGCGCGGCCAGGGCGATGCCGTTGGTGATCACCGAGATGGCCTCGGCCGTGCTCAGGGTGCCGCTGGGCGACTTGACCTTGGTGCCGTTGTCCTCGGTGACCCCGGAGCGCAGTTCGCGGAAGACCGTGACGACCCGCTGGATCTCGGTGAGGCTGGTGGGGACCTCGGGCAGCTCCAGCGAGCGTCCCAGCTGCTCCACGCGCTGGGTCACGATGCGGATCTCGTCCTCCGCGCTGTCCGGGACGGGCAGCACCACCGTGTTGAACCGGCGGCGCAGCGCGCTCGACAGGTCGTTGACGCCGCGGTCGCGGTCGTTGGCGGTGGCGATGATGTTGAACCCGCGCCGGGCCTGCACCTCGATGCCGAGTTCGGCGACCGGCAGGGCCTTCTCGGACAGCACGGTGATGAGGCCGTCCTGGACGTCGGAGGGCATGCGGGTGAGCTCCTCGATGCGCCCGATGGAGCCGCGCGCCATCGCGGTCATCACGGGACTGGGCACGAGGGCGGCCTCGGAGGGCCCCTCCGCGAGGAGCCGCGCGTAGTTCCAGCCGTAGCGGACGGCCTCCTCGGAGGTCCCGGCGGTGCCCTGGACCAGGAGGGTGGAGTCGCCGGAGACGGCGGCGGCCAGGTGCTCGGACAGCCACGTCTTGGCGGTTCCGGGGACGCCGAGGAGGAGCAGCGCGCGGTCGGTGGCCAGGGTGGCGACGGCGACCTCCACGACCCGGCGGGCGCCGATGTACTTGGGGGTGATCTCGGTGCCGTCGTCGAGGGTGGCGCCCAGCAGGTACTGGGTGACCGCCCACGGGGACAGGCGCCAGCCCGGGGGGCGCCGGCGGTCGTCGGCCTTGGCCAGCGCCTCCAGTTCGGCGGCGTAGGTCTGCTCGGCGTGCGGGCGGATGGCCTGGGCCGCGTCGGTGCTGATGGCGGAGGTGGTCAACTAGAGCTCCTTGTGCATGTCGAGTCGGAATCGGAGGGTGTCCCGAAGCCGGAGGTAGGCGTCCGCGGTGTCGTCGAACGGGGGTTCGGTGCTCAGGCCGGCGAGGTGCTCGGGGGGCATGTGCTCGGCCGCGGCCTCGCAGACCTCCCGGTAGCCGAAGGAGTCGCGTCCGCGTCCGGGCCGGTGCAGGCGCCGGACGACCTGCTCGGACAGGGCCGCGGTCCAGGGACCGCGGGTGGCGCGCAGCATCTCGCCCCAGCGCTCCAACCCCACCCCGGGGTTGAGGACGCCCTGCACGTGCGCGCAGCGCTCCTCGACCGGCAGCAGGTCCAGGAGCTTCTCCAGCTGGAACGCCCCGCGGGTGTGGGCGTGGGAGCGGTGGGAGACGCGGGGGCCGATCGCCTCCAGGACGGCCCTCGCCCACGCGGTGTCCTCCTGGACGACGACCGCGTTGACGAAGGCGTCGCGCAGTTCGGCGTCGCCGGAGTCGGTGGCGGCGTCCAGGACCCCGGAGGGGCCGGTGCCGAGGAGGTCGGGCCACACGTCCAGCGGGGCGTGGGTGACGAGCGCCCAGAGGCGTTCGGACCGCTCGTTCTTGCCCTCGGGCTGCTGCTGGGGCGCCGCGAGCGCGAGGTCGCGGTGGATGTCGTCGCGCCGGGTGTGGACGGTCTCCACCCGCAGCCCGCCGTTGTCGCCCGCCGACGCGTACTCGCGGACGTGGCCGCGCAGGCGGTGCGCGTGGGCGCTGTCGGGCAGCCGGGTGAGGAGTGACAGGGCCAGGCCCCGCACGTTGGCGCCCCGGTCGTCCAGGGCGTGTTCGAGGAACTCCTCGTCGGCGGGGCCCAGCCCGGTCGCGAGCGCCTCCAGGAGCCGGCGGCGGAGCTCGGCCCTGGCCAGGTCGGGCCAGACGCCCCGGAGGAGCTCGCGGGCCGCGTCGGGGTCGGTGGTCCTCAGCGCGGCGAGGGCGCGTCGCCTCCGGGCGGGGCTCCCCTGCTCCCACTCGTGCCGGTCGAACCGGTCGCCCGGGACGGATTCGCCCAGCATGTACTCCCAACCGGGGTTGAACCGGGCCAGCCAGTGGCCGCGTCCGCCGACGGCCGCCGCGAGCGCGGGGCGCAGCCGGCTGTCGCGCGCCCCCTGGTCGAGGAGGGCGGGGACGCTGGAGTGGGCGGCCCGCCTCCCGCGGGCGGCAGCGAGTTCGAGCCACTCGGGCAGGAGGGGGAGGCGTCCGGCGAGGATGCCCTCCAGCCGGCGCGTGGCGGCCTGCCCCACCTCGGGGCGTTCGTCGGGGGCGTCGGGCGCGACGGGCGTCGCCTCGGCGGGTGTGTACCCGGCGGCGCGGCGGACGGCGGCCAGGGCGGCCCTGTCCAGGAGGGTCTCGGCTCCCTCGGCGGCGGGGGTGGAGGGCAGGTCGGGGGTGTCGGGCACGGCCCGGCGGGAGGTGCCCACGAGGGCGGCGGAGACCAGGCGGTCCCAGGAGTCGACGGCGGTGAGGGGGGCCAGGGGGTCGAGGGGTTCGGTCGTGCCGGTCACAGGGAGACCGCCTTTCCGTTCCGGTCCCACACGGTGAGGGGTGTGAGCCCGTGGGAGGGCGACCACTCGGCGGCGACGGTGGCCGGATGGCCGCCGGTGACCGCGAGGAGGCGCCAGGGGTCGGGGGAGGCCAGGGGGAGGGCGGCGCCGGTCGGGTCGGCGAGGTGCCACCGGTCGCCGCCCCCGGCCGGGAGTGCGGGGGCGGCCCGGTCGAGCACGACCGGCCAGGCGTCCTGCCAGGGGTCCTCGGCCAGGACCGCGGCGAAGGCGTCGAGGGCCTCGGCGACGGTGCCGCCCCCGGGCTCCGGCGCCGGGCCGGTGTCACCGTCGCCCAGGGGGACGACGCGGTGGCCGTCGGGGTAGAACGCGAACTCGGCGGCGACCTCGGTGCCGACCCGGAAGGCGGTGGCGGGCGCCTCCCCGGCGCGGCCGAAGGTCAGGGACAGGGCGGTGCGCCCGGTCCCGGCTCCCCGCAGCCACACCCGGCGTGCGCGCATGTCGTTCTCGGGGGTGGCGACGTCGCGCCATCCCAGGACCCGCCACGTGTCGCGGACCCGCTCGCCGCCCGCGAGGACGTCCTCGGCGCGGGTGGTGATCCCGACCCTGGCGCGGACCGCCCCGCGGGTGCGCTCCCCGAGGGCGTCCCCTGCCCGGTGGCCGACGACCAGCAGGTGGAGCAGGCCGAGCTGTTCGAGCACGCGCTCGGGCCAGTGGTCCCCCCTGGCGGCGGAGGGCAGCTGGGAGACGAGGGTGGAGGCTCCGCGCGCCTTGGCGTCCGTGAGGCGCCTGGCCATGCGGTCCCAGTGGTCGTAGCCCTGCTTGGGCACCTCGGCCAGGCCCGCGTCGACCTGGTCGTACAGCCAGGTCCGGAGTTCCTCCAGTCCGGCGCCGACGGCCTCCTCCCGCTTCTGGAGGGTCTGCGCCGCCTTGGCGGGGTCGGCGGGCGCCGCGGGGGCCCCGTTCTCGGCCCGGGCCCGGCGGGCCGCGCGGCCGTTGAGCCAGGAGCCCACCCATTCGGGTTTCTCGGCCCGGACCGCCACGTCGTCCTGGGCCCACAGCGCGAGCAGGGCCAGGACGTGCTTGCAGGGGATCTTGCGGCTGGGACAGCTGCACTTGAAGGCGGGGCCGCCGTCACCGTCCAGGTGGACGGCGGCGAGGTAGGGCTTGGAACCGCTGCCCTTGCACTCGCCCCACACGGCGGAGGCGCCGCCCGAGGGGGCGGCGACCACCCCGCGCTCCGGCCAGGACCCGCCCTTGGCCACCTTGATCGCGGCCTTCTGGGAGGAGGGGTCCGGAGCCAGCGCCCATACGTCGTCGGTACTCCATCGATCGCTCACATGGAGAACACTACGGAACGACAGTGACAAATCGGGGTGTTCCGACAGCTCCTCGCGGGACCTTTCCCGGGGGCGCCGGCCGGAGATCCGGAACTGTCCGGGCCCCGTGGAAGGATGGGGCAGCGGACCGGCCCGCCCACGGCCACGAAACCCCCGTGTGCCACCGAAAACGCATTAACGGCATATAAAATACATTTGTTCTCTCTGGCCGTTTTATCCTGGTGCCGAAAGTCCTGATCCGCGCATTTTTCTGAGGGTGTTGAAAACAGATCTATTACCCTCCTAGAATGCCACGACCAGGATCTCAGCCCCCGGTCGCCACGCCTCCGGGGAATGCGGTCCCGGAACCCGGCCACGGCCCGCCCTTCCCGCCTGCGGCCGAGACCGTCCCCGCTCCCCCTCCCCCGACACCAAAGAAACACAACGTCTCCTCGAAGGGAGGGAAGCGGCTCCCGTGACCCCCGGGTACCGCGACCCCGATGACGACCACCCGCCCCGGCGACGAAACCGCCCCGCCCGGAGCCCCCGGCTCCATGCCCCCCCGGGGGTGCCCGGCCGATATCACCCGCCTGTACGGGACCACGCCCGACACCGGGCGCGACGCGCTCTGGGCCGCGCTGCGCGAACGGCACGGCCCCGTCGCACCCGTCGAACTGGAGACCGGGGTACGGGCCTGGCTGCTCCTCGGCTACCACGAGAACCTCACCGTCCTCCAGAACCCGCACATGTTCTCCCGGGACACCCGCCGGTGGCGCGAGGTGGCCGAGGGCCGCGTCGACCTCGCCTCGGCCCGGCCCGCCCTGTCCTGGCGCCCCAACGTCCTCTACGCCGACGGGGCCGAGCACACGCGGCTCCGCGGAGCCGTCGTGGAAGCCCTGGCCAGGGTGGACATGGCCGCCACCTCGCGCATGGTCCGGCAGCTCTGCGAGGAACTGATCGACGCCTTCGTGGCCGAGGGCAGAGCCGATCTCGTCGCCCAGTACGCCAACCCGCTGCCCGTGCTGGTGATCAACCGGCTGTACGGGCTCTCCGACAGCTACGGGCACATGCTCGGCGACCTCACGGCCCTCATCTTCGACGAGGACGCCAAGCGGGGCGAGGACGCCATCGGCCGCGTCCACCAGTACTTCTCCGGGCTGGTCGACCGCAAGCGCGAGCACCCCGGACCGGACCTGGTGTCGTGGATCCTGGAGCACCCCTCGGGCCTGAGCGGGCACGAGGTCGCCCACCAGGCGGCCCTCATCAACAACGCCAGCCACCAGCCCACGACGCACCTCATCGGCAACACGCTGCGCACACTGCTCACGGAGGACCGCATCCGCGGGGCGTACACCGACGCCCGGCTGCCGGTCCAGGAACTGCTGGACCACGTCATGTGGACGGACACGCCCTTCCAGATCCTCCCCGCCCGCTTCGCCCTCCAGGACATGCGCATCGGCAACGCCGAGGTCCGGGCGGGCGACGCCCTGCTGATCGGGTTCGACGCCGCCCACCGCGACCCCGCGGTACGGCGGGGCGAGGACGACGGCACGGGGGTGGCGAGCGGCAGCCGCGCACACCTGATGTTCGGAGCGGGTGCGCACGCCTGCCCGGCGCGCGAGATGGCCAAGATGATCGCGGCGACGGCCGTCACCATCCTGCACGAGAGGCTGACGGGCATGCGCTTGGCGGTCGACCCGGAGGAGTTGCGCTGGACGCCCTCGCCGTTCCTGCGCGGACTGCGCGAGCTGCCCGTCGTCTTCGTCCCGGGCGAGCCCTCCGCCCCGGATCCGGCCGCCGGGGACGAGTCGGCGTCCCGGCACCGGGACGGCCGGCGGTCGTCCGCCGGGGAGGAGGACGGGCAGGAGGGCGACCTGCTCGACCGGCTCCTCCTCTGGTGGCGGGGCCTGCGCGGGTAGGCGCGGCGCCCTCCGGGCCCGTCGTGCGCGGCCGGGCACCTTCCGGGCGCGGGGCGCCGGCCCCGCCCCCGGAGCGGGCCGACGCGGGACGCACGGCGGCCCCGGGGAGGCCCGCACCCCGGGGCCGCCGGAGCCCGGCCGCGCGGCTCACGCCGCCGGGCCGGCCCGACCGCCCAACCGCCGGATCGGCCCGGCCAGCTCCTCCTCGAAGAAGGTGAAGAACCCCTCCGTGTCCGGCCCCGCGTTGACCAGGCACAGGTGGTCGAAACCGGCCTCGGTGAACTGGCGCACGGCCTCCAGGTGGCGCTCCGGGTCCGGTCCGTAGCCGAACGCGTCGCGCATCGCCTCCCGGCCGATCAGGGCGGTGGCCGCCTCGAAGTTCACCGGGTTGGGCAGCTCGGCCTGCACCTTCCACCCCAGCAGGCCGAAGCGGAAGACCTCGCGCGCCGAGTCCAGCGCCTCGACCTCGTCGGCGGCCCAGGCCAGCGGCACCTCGCCGTAGCGCGGGCCGACGCCGCCGCTCTCGCCGTACGCCCGGGTGAGCGCCTTGTCGGGCTCGGTGCAGAACAACCCGTCGCCGAGCTCCGAGGCGAGCAGGGCGGCCTGCTCGCCCCCGGCCGCCACGATGATCGGCGGCGGCTCGTCGGGGAGGTCGAACACGCGGGCGTCCTCCAGGACCAGGTGCTTCCCCTCGTAGGAGTGGTAGCCGCCGGACCAGAGCAGCCGGATGATGTCGATCGCCTCGCGCAGCATCCGGTGGCGCGTGGTGACGTTGGGCCAGCCCCGGCCGACGACGTGCTCGTTGAGGCGCTCCCCCGAGCCCAGCCCGAGGCTGAACCGCCCCTCGGACAGGAGGGCGGTGGTGGCGGCGGCCTGCGCGACGATCGCCGGGTGCACCCGCAGGATCGGGCAGGTGACCCCGGTGGCCAGGCCGATGGTCTCGGTCCGCTCCGCGACGGCGGCCAGCATCGACCACACGAAACCCGAGTGGCCGTGGCTGTACAGCCACGGATGGAAGTGGTCGCTGACCTCGACGAAGTCGAAACCGGCCTGTTCCGCGCGGACCGCCTGCTCCACGATCTCGCGGGGCCCGAAGCCCTCGGCGAACAGCTTGAAGCCCACCTTCATGGTGTCGTCGTCCCTCCCCTCGTCAGGCCGGCACCGCCGCGGTCGGCCGGTCCCAGATCCGGTGTCCCCCGACCAGCCGCGCGAACTCCGCGACGCAGTCGTCGCCCGCCGTCTCCGACACGACGACCCCCAGCTCGGTGCGCGTGCCCCCGGCGGGTGCGAAGGTCCCCTCCGGGACCGGCAGGGACGCGAGGAGACGCGTGCCCTCGCCCACCGCCGCCACCGCCTTGTGGTGCTTGTACGCCTCCAGGACGAAGTGGACGGCCACGCCGTCCTGCTCCAGGGACTCGGCGGAGGAGGGCCCTCCCGGCACCACGACCGCGTCGTACAGGACGGAGGACACGGTCGTGTAGGCGCGGTCCACGGTGACGGGGTCCCCGGCGCCGGCGCGCACCGCGCCGTCCGTCGCGGCGAGGAGCTCCACCACCGCGCCCTCGGAGACGAGGCCGTCCCGGAACGCGTGGACGGCGGCGGCGTCCACGCCGTCGGCGACGAGTACCGCGATCTGGCGGCCCGTCAGCGAGCCGAAGGCGGTGTTGGCCATGCTGACGGCCGGTGAGGAGCGTCCGTGGTTGGGCGTCCCCTCCGTCTCGGGGGGCTCCACCCCGATCCCCTCGGCCACACGGGCCGACAGCTCGTGGTCGACGTGGTTGAGGTTGGCGACCACACGCTGGCGCACCGCGAGCTCCTCGCACTTGCCCAGCTCGAAGCGGAACCCCGCGACCAGGTGCTCGCGCTCCCAGTCGGCGAGGCTGTTGTAGAACAGCGTCGCCTGGGAGTAGTGGTCGGCGAAGCTCTCGCTCCGCACCCGGATCTTCCCGCCCTCGACCTTCTCCGCGTAGTGGCGGTAGACGCCCTCGTCGGCCGGCGCGGGGCAGCCGCCCCCCAGCGAGTTCGGGTAGTAGGAGGTCTGTCCCCGGTGCACCCGGTGCTGCGCGAAGCCGTCGCGCTGGTTGTTGCTCACCGGCGCCACCGGCCGGTTGACGGGGATCTGCTGGAAGTTGGAGCCGCCCAGGCGCAGCAGCTGGGTGTCGAGGTAGGAGAAGTTGCGGGCCTGGAGCAGCGGGTCGTTGGTGAAGTCGATCCCCGGCACCACGTTGGCCGTGTGGAAGGCGACCTGCTCGGTCTCGGCGAAGAAGTTGTCCGGGTTGCGGTCCAGGACCATCTTCCCGATGGGCCGGACAGGCACCTCCTCCTCCGGGATGATCTTGGTGGCGTCCAGCAGGTCGAAGTCGAAGGCGTGCTCGTCCTCCTCCGCCACGAGCTGCACGCCCAGCTCCCACTCGGGGTACTGGCCGCGCTCGATGGCCTCCCACAGGTCGCGCCGGTTGAAGTCGGGGTCCTTGCCCTGGATGCGCTGCGCCTCGTCCCAGACGAGGGAGTGCGTGCCGAGCAGCGGCTTCCAGTGGAACTTGACGAAGGTGCCCCTCCCCTCGGCGCTGACGAACCGGAAGGTGTGCACGCCGAACCCCTGCATGGTCCGGTAGCTGCGCGGGATCGCCCGGTCCGACATCAGCCACATCATCATGTGGGTGGTCTCGGGCTGGAGGCCGACGAAGTCCCACAGGGTGTCGTGCGCGGACTGCGCCTGCGGGATCTCGTTGTGGGGTTCGGGCTTGACCGCGTGGACGAAGTCGGGGAACTTGATGCCGTCCTGGATGAAGAAGACCGGCATGTTGTTGCCGACGAGGTCGTAGTTCCCCTGCTCGGTGTAGAACTTCACGGCGAACCCGCGCACGTCCCGCACCGTGTCGGCCGAGCCCCGCGACCCGGCGACCGTGGAGAAGCGCACGAAGACCGGTGTGGTCACGTCCGGACCGCTCAGGAAGTGGGCCGCGGTGAGGTCGGAGAGCCCCTCGTAGGGCTGGAAGCGGCCGTAGGCCCCCGCCCCGCGCGCGTGGACGACGCGTTCGGGGATGCGCTCGTGGTCGAAGTGGGTGATCTTCTCGCGGGCGTGGAAGTCCTCCAGGAGCGTGGGGCCGCGTGCGCCGGCCCTGAGCGAGTTGTCCGTGTCGCCCACCCGCACGCCGGTCTCCGTGGTCAGCGGTTGCGCGGAATCGGTCCTCACCGAATCGAGCCGACGGTCCTTCTCGGTGCGTGCGTCGTCCATGGAAGTCCTCCGTTGGTGAGACCTCAGGTGCTGACATAAGGGGTTTCTCCACTCACGGTGACCGGGCCGCTCCACCCCCAAACATGGTTGTCCCGCTTTTGGAGGGGAGTTCACCGCCCCGCGCGGACGTGTCCGCGGATGCCCGAACCGGGGAAAGGGTTCCGCGTTGGAGGGGCTCGGAGCCGGGTAGGAGGAGCCCCACGCGAGGCGCCAGAGAGAGGAGAAGCCCATGTCCGAGACCCCACCTCCCGCGCAGAGCCAGCCGTACCCGGGGCGTACCGAGCCGATGGATCCGCAGCCCAGGGACGAGATGAGGGACTACGAGGGGCGCGGTCTGCTGGAGGGCAAGCGCGCCCTGATCACGGGGGGCGACTCCGGGATCGGCCGTGCCGTGGCCGTGGCGTTCGCCAAGGAGGGGGCCGACGTCGTCTTCGGCTACCTCAGTGAGGACGCCGACGCCCAGCACACCGTGGGCCTGGTCCAGGAACAGGGCCGCAAGGCCGTGGGGATCCGCGGCGACCTGGCCGACGAGTCGTTCTGCTCCCATCTGGTCGGCCGCGCGGTCGAGGAACTCGGCGGGATCGACGTCCTCGTGGAGCACGCCGCCACCCAGTCGCCGGTCGAGCAGTTCACCGACCTGACCACGGAGCAGCTGCGCCGCACGTTCGACGTCAACGTGATGGGGGTGTTCTGGACCGTCCGCGAGGCGCTGGAGCACATCCCCGACGGCGGCTCGATCATCATCACCGGGTCGATCAACGGTCTGCGCGGCAACGACTCGCTCATCGACTACGCGGCGAGCAAGTCCGCGGTGATGAACCTGTCGCTCTCGCTCTCGCAGGTGCTCCGCGACCGCGGCATCCGGGTGAACTGCGTCGCTCCCGGCCCCGTCTGGACGCCGCTCATCCCGGCCACGCTCGGGGAGAAGGGCGCCGAGGGGTTCGGCGAGCAGGCGCCGATGGGGCGGGCCGCCGAACCCGACGAGATCGCCCCGTCGTACGTGTTCTTCGCCAGCGACCGCCTGTCGTCGTACTACTCGGGCGAGACCCTGGCCCCCACGGGAGGGGAGATCCAGGCCGGCTGAGCCCGGGCCCGACGGACGCGGGGGCGGGGACCGTGCGGTCCCCGCCCCCGCCCGTGCGGTCCCGGGCCCCGTCCCGGCCGCGCCGCGGCCCCCGTTCAGCCGCGGCCCGGCAGGAACTCCCGTGCCTTGGCGGCGAGCCCCCGGCGCACGACGTCCGCCGCGTCCGGGTCGCCCGACACGAGCGCCCTCGCGGTGTCGACGAGCTGGTCCCACTCCACCTCGGGCGGGATGGGCGGGACGTTGCCGTCGCAGCGGACGTCGATCAGCACCGGCCCGTCGGCGGCGAGCGCCCGGCGCCAGGCCGGCGCCACCTGGTCCGGCCGGTCGACGCCGATACCGGTCATCCCGACGGACTCGGCGAAGTCCGCGTAGGACATGTCCGGCAGGTCCTGGGAGAAAGGTGTCCTGGGAGAGCCCCCCATGGCCCGCAGCTCCCAGGTGACCTGGTTGAGGTCGTTGTTGTGGAGCACGCAGACCACCAGGCGGGGGTCCTCCCACAGGTGCTGGTACCGGCGTGCGGTGAGCAGTTCCATGAGCCCGTTCATCTGCATGGCCCCGTCCCCGACCAGGGCGACGGCGGGCCGGTCCGGGGCGGCGAACTTGGCCCCGATCGCGTAGGGCACCGCGCAGCCCATGGTGGCGAGCGTTCCCGAGAGGGAGCCGCGCATACCGTGCCGCAGGCGGACGAAGCGCGCGTACCAGTTGGTCGCCGACCCGGAGTCCGCGGTCACCACGGCGTTGTCGGGCAGCAGTGGGGAGAGTTCGTGGAAGACCAGCATCGGGTTGACCGGGTCGGCCTCCAGCCGCGCCTGGCTGTCCAGGACACGCCACCACCGGGCGACGTTGTCCTCCACGGTCTCCCGCCACCGGCTCCGCGCGCGGTCGCGCCCGGCGTCGGGGGAGAGCCGGTCGCTCAGCGCGCGCAGGGTGGCGGCGGCGTCGCCCACCAGGTTGACCTCGGTCGGGTAGCGCATGCCGATGAACTTCGGATCGATGTCGATCTGGACCGCGCGTCGCCCGAAGGGCGGCAGGAACTGGGTGTAGGGCAGGTTGGACCCGATGATGACCAGGGTGTCGCAGTCGCGCATCAGCTCCCACGACGGCCGGGTGCCCAGGAGCCCGATGGACCCCGTGACGAAGGGCAGCGTGTCGTCCAGCACGTCCTTGCCCAGGAGGGCCTTGGCGATCCCCGCCCCGGTGAGGTCCGCCAGGTGCAGGACCTCGTCGACGGCGCCGCGGGCGCCCTGGCCCACCAGGAGGGCCACGCGCTCACCGGCCTCGACGACCTCGGCCGCGCGGTCCATCTCGGACTCGGGCGGCAGCACCGTGCCCGGTCCGGCGTCCGGGTCGGGCCTGCTGGAGGGCACTTCCTTGAACTCGTGCCCGGGCGGGGAGTAGTCCGCCTCCTGCACGTCGGCGGGGACGATGACGGCCGTGGGGGTCCTCTCCGCGAGCGCGGTGCGGATCGCGCGGTCCAGCACGTTGGGCAGCTGCTCGGGCACCGTCACCGTCTGGACGTAGGCCCCGGCGACGTCCTTGAACAGGCTGTGGAGGTCCACCTCCTGCTGGTAGCTGCCGCCCATGGCGCTGCGCGCCGTCTGCCCCACGATCGCCACGACGGGCACGTGGTCGAGCTTGGCGTCGTAGAGCCCGTTGAGCAGGTGGACCGCCCCCGGCCCCCCGGTCGCCAGGCAGACCCCGAACCTGCCGCCGAACTTGGCGTAGCCCACCGCCTCGAAGGCGGACATCTCCTCGTGCCGGCTCTGCACGAACCGCGGCGCGCCCTCCGTGCGCCCCATCTGCGCCACGAGTCCGTCGATGCCGTCACCGGGATAGCCGAAGATCTCGGTGACGCCCCAGTCGGACAGGCGGCGCAGCAGGTGGTCGGCGACGTTCTGGGCCATCTCGCCCCCAGGTGTGGCCCGCGGGCGCGCGGCGCGCACGGCCGCCCGCCCGCGGTGCGGGTGGTACGGGTGGTGCGGTGTGTCAGGAGGAGCGGCGGGACTTCGAGGACCCGCTCTTCCCGGAGCCCGAGGTCCGCCGGTTGCTCTCCTTGCGGAGCGCCTCGACGAGCTGGGGCTTGGTCATGGACGAGCGGCCCTGGATGCCCAGCTCCTTGGCCCGGCCGTAGAGGTGGTCCTTCGTGGCGTTGGCGTCCACCCCGCCGGCGGTGGGCAGGTCCTTGCCGCCCCTGTTGCGCCCGGCCTTCGGGTTGGCGGCCTGTGCGTCGGAGGGTCCCGACCGCTGCTTGGGCACCCAGTGGTCGCCCTGCTTCTCGAACTTGTGCTTGAGCGCCGCGATCGCCACCCGGTGGGCGCGTTCCCCTTCGCCGTACTCCTCCACCGCGGAGTCGTGCGCCTTGATCCAGGTGTCCTGGGCCTTCTTCGGTGACCGCTTCAGGGTCGCCGGGAGTTCCTTCGCACCGGGCACTGTCCTCACTCCCCGATCCTCGTTGGTTCTCGGTGCCCACCGCCCTGCCCGGGACGCGGTCGTGCAAAACACCGGGGACCGCCCCCGGCGGCGGCCGTGCGCGCCCCGGAAACGGGCGCCCCCCGCCCGACCTGCCCCGACCCAGGCACTGGTGATCCAACGGATGCACGTTCACACTGTCGACTTCATAGTGAATTAACGGAGAAACATTTCCCCGGAACCAGGTCCCATTCGATTTCCCGACCCCCTATCGGGTTTCGTAGAGGGCGCGGTAGGAGCTGGCCGGACCCCCGTCCGAGCACATCTCCTTTCCTGATGGTTCTCCGATCCGCGTCCGCCCCAGGACTCGCGGATTCCCGCTGCACGAGAAAAGGAAAACGACGTGCTGACAATGAATCCCCCCTCCCCCGAACTCCGGGAGGACTCCGGCCGTCCGCGCTCCCGGACGGCCCGGTTCGCCGCCCGGTCGGCGATGGCCCTCGCACTGGTCGCGGGCCTCTCCGGCGGTCTCGCCTCCCCCGCCCAGGCCGCCAGTGAGTACGAGCGCGGCCCGGACCCCACCGAGCGGAGCGTCACCGCCGTCCGGGGCCACTTCGACACCGACACCGACACCGTGTCCTCCCTGGTGAGCGGTTTCGGCGGCGGCACGATCTACTACCCGACCGACACCAGCGAGGGCACGTTCGGCGGCGTGGTCATCGCCCCGGGCTACACCGCCGGGCAGTCCTCGATGTCCTGGTACGGGCACCGGATCGCCTCCCAGGGGTTCGTGGTGTTCACCATCGACACCACGACCCGCTACGACCAGCCCGACAGCCGGGGCCGCCAGCTGGACGCGGCCCTGGACTACCTGGTCGAGGACAGCGACGTGGCCGACCGCGTGGACGGCGACCGCCTGGCGGTGATGGGCCACTCCATGGGCGGCGGCGGCACGCTCGCGGTCGCCGACGACCGGCCCGAACTGCGTGCGGCGATCCCGCTGACCCCCTGGCACACCCAGAAGAGCTGGTCCGGCATGGAGGTCCCGACGCTGGTCATCGGCGCCGAGAACGACAGCGTCGCTTCGGTGCGGACCCACTCCATCCCGTTCTACGAGAGCCTGCCCGGCAACCTGGACAGGGCCTACCTGGAGCTGCGGGGCGCCTCCCACTTCGCGCCCAACATGTCCAACACCGCGATCGCGAAGTACAGCATCTCCTGGCTGAAGCGGTTCGTGGACGAGGACGAGCGGTACGAGCAGTTCCTGTGCCCGGCGCCCGACACCGGGTTCGGCACGGACTTCTCCGACTACCGGGACTCCTGCCCGCACGGGTCCTGACCCGGGCCGGGCCCGTGGCCCGGACGGCGGAGAGCACACAGGCGGTGGCCCGGAGGGACTTCCCTCCGGGCCACCGCCCTGTCCTACCGGTCCGACCCCGGTCAGTCGTGGAAGTCCAGCTCCTCCGGGGGCAGCCGCTCGAAGTCGGTCTCCTCGATGCCGCCGCCCTCACGGTCGGTCACCCGGGGGCCCTGGACCATCTCGATGGTGCCGCCGGCCCGGTACTGGACGACGTACACGCCCTGGTGTCCGCCGTGGTCGCCACCGCTGGAGGAGAAGGGCAGGAGGCCCGGCCCCTGCCACTCCTGGGCCTCCATCGCGTCGACGAGCGACTGGCGGGTGAGGTCCTGGCCGGCCGACCTGAGGACCTGGGCCACCATGACGGCCTGGGTCATGCCGAACACGTGGGTGTTGGTGACGGTCTCGCCCTCGCCGTACTCCCCGTAGACCTCCAGGAAGAACTGGGCCCACTCGTCCTCCTGGTCCTCGACGCGCGGCATGTAGCTGGTGACGAGGGCGCCGTCCAGGAACGCGTCGGCAGGGACGTCCTCGGCGTCCGTGTCCTGGGTGAACTCGGCGAGCAGGCCCTGGAGGGTCGCGGTGTCCCCGCCGATGCTGGAGATGACCCACTGCGGCTCGTAGCCGATGCTCGCCGCCTCCAGCATGGCGAGGGCGACGAACGCCGGGATGCAGGAGCAGACGACCACCTCGGCCTCGGTGCGCTCGAACTCGGCGACCTGTGCGCTGAGGTCGGACACCTCGGACTCGTAGTGCTCGCGGGCGACGACCTCGTCGGCGAGGTACTGGTCCAGGCCCGCCTGGGAGTCCTCCCCGATGTCGTCGTTCTGGTACAGGTAGCCGACGTTCTGGCCGGAGAAGTTCTCGCTGATGTACTGGCCCTGGATCTTCGCCTCCTTCGTGTAGTCGGTCTGCCAGCCGTACGTGAGCGGGTGCTCCTCGGTGTTGTTCCAGGCCAGGGCTCCGGACGACGGGAAGATGTCGGGGACGCCCTCGTCGTTGAGGTAGTCGATGACGCCGCCGTGCGTGGGCGTGCCCAGCCCGCCCACCATCGCGAAGATCTCGTCCTCCAGGACCAGCTGGCGGGTGACGTCGATGGTCTGCGCCGGGTCGTAGGCGTCGTCCTCCACCCGGTAGTCGATCTGGCGTCCGTGGATGCCGCCCTGGGCGTTGACGTAGTCGAACACGGCCCTCGCCCCCTGGGAGACCGCCAGGTATCCGGGGGCGGCGGGTCCGGTCAGGGGCTGGTGGGAGCCGAGGACGATGCTGTCGTCGGTGACGCCGGTCGACACGTCCAGGTCGACCTCGCCGCCGTCGGCGACCTCGCCCGCGCCCGTGCAGGCGGTCGCCATGACCGTCAGCGCGAGGGCGGCGGCGAGTACGCCCGGTGTTCCTCTTCGCATGGTGGTTCTCCTTCGATGGGGGGTGGAGGGATCAGCGGGTCGTGGGGGGCCGCAGCCGGGCGCCCAGGCGTGTGAGCGCGCCGTGGAGCCCCAGGGGCCAGAAGCGCAGGACGAGGATGAGGACGATCCCGAAGAACACGACCGGGAGGTTGTTCTCGACGTTCCTGCCGAGTTCGAGGGAGCGGGCCAGGTCGGTGGCCCAGATCTGGAGGTAGACGACGGTGACCGCCGCCCAGAGCGCGCCCCACAGGCTGCCGATGCCGCCGAACACCAGGGCGGCGAGCAGGGTCAGGGAGAGCACGAGGGTGAAGCTGCTGGGGGTGGCGGTGCCGAGCACGTAGGCCTGCAGCCCTCCGCCGAGGCCCCCCGCGGCGGAGGCGATGACGAACGCGACCACCTTGGTCTTCCCGACGGGGACGCCCGCCATGGCGGCGGCCGTCTCGTCGTCGCGCAGGGAGCGCATGCGGCGGCCCAGGCGGCCGGAGGAGATGGTGGCGAGCACGGCGAGGCCGATGACGACGGTGGTCCACACGACGAGCGCCTTCCACTCGCTGTCGGTGAAGACCCCCTGGAGGAACGGGGGCGCCCCGGCGGTGCGGATGTTGAGCCCGTTGCTGCCGCCGAGGAACTCGTGGTAGCGGTGGGTCAGCCCGGGCAGCCCGACCGCCAGGATCAGGGTGGCCCCGGCGAGGTAGGGGCCGTGGAGGCGGGCGGTGGCCGCGCCGACCGCGATGCCCGCGACCGCCGACACGGCGACGATGATCAGCAGGTTCGCGGCGATGGGCAGCATCGGCTGGTGGAGGACGAGCAGCGTCATCGTGTAGGCGCCGATCATCATGAACGCCCCGTGGCCGAGCGACACCTGGCCGCTGCCCCCGACGAGCAGCTGCAGGCCCGCGACGGCGAGCATGGTGTAGCCGACGGCGGCCAGGCGCAGCGCGGTGAGGTCCCCGGTGACGAGCAGCAGGCCCGTCACCGCGGCGAGGCCGAGCGCCGCGAACAGGAGGTGGCGCAGCGGCGAGGGCAGTGTCCGCCGACTCCGGCCGCGGGGCGTGTCGGGGCTTCCCGCGGCGTGGGCGCCGGGGCCGGTGGCGCGTTCCGCGCTCTTTCCGGTGGGCGAGGACATGGCTACACCTTCCGCGCGGTCGGACGGGACAGGATGCCGTCGGGACGCACGCTCAGGACGACGACGACGATGGCGAGGGCCGTGAGGGTGGCCAGTTCGGGGCCGGCGTACCCGGACACGTAGGACATGCCGAGGCCGATGAGCAGCCCGCCGACGACGGCGCCGAACGGGTTGTCCAGGCCGCCGATGACGGCGGCGGTGATGCCGTAGACGAACACGACGTCGAACACGTTCGGGGAGATGAACGGGGGTCCGGCGAGCATGCCCGCGAGGGCCCCGATGCAGGAGGCGATGGCCCACCCCGCGGTGAGCATCAGGCCGACCCGCACGCCGCTGAGCCGGGCGGCCTCGGGGTGGAAGGCGGCGGCCCGCATGCGCAGGCCGAGCGGGGTGAACCGGTAGAGGGCGAACAGCAGGAGGGCGACGGCGCCGACGGACACGAGGGCGAACACGCTGGACGGGGCGAAGCGGCCCACGTAGCTGAACGCGTACCGGAACCCGTGCTGCTCGTTGCCCCAGACCATGCCCACCAGGCCCTGGACGACCAGGAGGAGTCCGAGGGTGACGATGATGGCGTTGAGCTGGGAGACGCGGGCGATGGGCCTGATGACGAACCGCTCGACCGCCGCCCCGGCGACCAGCCCGGCCGTCAGCGCGGCCGCGAACCCGAGCCAGTAGGAGCCGGTGATCCCGGTGACGGTGTAGGCGGTGTAGACCGCGACCAGGGCGAGCGCGGGCTGGGCGAAGTTCACCAGGCGCGTGGCCTGGTAGATGATCACGAGGGACAGCGCCAGTGCCGCGTAGGCCGCCCCGGTCGCCAACCCGTTGAGGGTCAGGTTGATGAAGTGGGTCATGGGGGTGCTCCTCAGAAGCCCAGGTAGGCGTGGCGCGTGCGGTCGTCGGAGAGCAGTTCGGAGGAGGCGCCCTCGGCGACGACCCGCCCCTGGTTGAGCACGAACCCGGTGTCGGTGACCGCCAGCGCCCCGGCGGCGTTCTGCTCGACGAGGACGACGGTGAGCCCGGTGCGGTCCCGGAGGTCGCGCAGGAGGCCGAAGATCTGCCGCGTGACCAGGGGCGCCAGCCCGAGCGAGGGCTCGTCCAGGAGCAGGATCCGCGGCCTGCCCATGAGGGCGCGGCCGATGGCGAGCATCTGGCGCTCGCCGCCGGAGAGGGTGCTCGCGGTCTTGCCGCGCCGTTCGGCCAGGGGCGGGAAGAGCTCCATGACCTCGGTGAACGTGCTCCTGTCCCGGCGGTCGGACCGCCACAGCCCGCCCAGGCGCAGGTTCTCCTCGACGGTGAGCTCGGCGATGACGCCGCCCCCCTCGGGGACGTGGGCGAGGCCGCGGGTGATGGCCTTCTCCGCGGGGAGCCGGGTGATGTCGTCCCCGTCGAGGAGGACCCGGCCGGAGGAGGAGGGGTGGAGGCCGGTGACGGTCCGCAGCAGCGTGGTCTTGCCCGCGCCGTTGGCGCCGAGCACGGCGCAGATGCCGCCGGCGGGGATGGCGAGGGAGACGCCGTCGAGGGCCCGGACGGCGCCGTAGGAGGCGCTGAGCCCCTCGACGGTGAGAAGGGGTGCCGCGGTCATCGGGGGGCTCCGTTCGTGTGGCCGGGGGCGGCGTCGTCGGAGGCGCCGAGGTAGGCCCGGGTGACGAGGGGGTCGGCCTGGACCTCCTCCGGCGTCCCCGTGGAGATGACCCGGCCGAAGTCGAGGACGACGATGCGGTCGCAGACGCGCATGACCAGGTCCATGTGGTGTTCGACCAGGACCACGGCCATGTCCCGGCTGAAGCCGCGGATCTGCTCGGCGAGGGCGTCGATCTGCGTCCCGGACAGCCCGCTGGCGGGTTCGTCCAGGAGGAGGAGTTCGGGTTCGCCGACGCAGGCGCGGGCCAGGGCGACCTGCTTCTGCAGGCCGTAGGGGAGGGTGCCGGGGAGCCGGTGCGCGTGCTCGGCGATCCCGAACCCCTCCAGGGCGGCGAGGGCGCGGGCGCGCAGCTCCCTCTCGTCGCGGTGGTGCCGTCCGAGACCGCTGATCAGGGAGAACGCCCCTCCGGCGGCGAGGCGGTCGGCTCCGGCGACGACGTTGTCCAGGACCGTCATCATCGGGAAGAGGTTGAGGCCCTGGAAGGTGCGGGCGATGCCGGCGCGGGCGAGGTGGTGGGGCCTGCGGCCGGGCGGCGGGGCCCCCTTCCAGGTGATGGTGCCGGCGGTGGGCCGCAGCACGCCGGAGAGGACGTTGAACAGGGTGGTCTTGCCCGCGCCGTTGGGGCCGATGAGGCCGACGACGGACCCCGGCGCGACCTGGAGCCCGACGTCGTCGAGTGCGGTGAGGCCTCCGAAGCGCACGGTCACCCCGTCCGCTCTCAGGAGATGGTCCGCTGCGGTCGTTGTCATGGCTGCCTTTCTCGCGGTTGCCGACCGAAAACCCGTACCGACCAGTTGGTATGGCAGGGGTGTCCGGCGGCCCGGGGGCCGTCGGACCGGAGGGTCAGTTGAACAGGCGGGCCAGGTCCACGCGGGACCTGATGTTGAGCTTGCGGAAGATGCCGCGCAGGTGGTGCTCGACCGTGCGCGGGCTGATGAACATGTGCGCGGCCACCTCGCGGTTGGTGGCCCCCTCGGCGACCAGGCGGGCGATCTGCTGCTGTTGCGCGGTCAGCTCGCCGGCCGCGTGCGGCCCGGGGTCGGGTCCGGTCGCGGCGGTGCCGATGGCGCGCAGCTCGGCACGGGTCTGCCGTACCCACAGCCTCGCGCCGAAGCGCTCGAAGGTCTCCACCGCGTTGTTCAGGTGCTCGCGGGCCCGGCCGGGCAGGCGCGCCCTGCGGAGGAAGGCGCCGAACAGCAGCTGGGTGCGGGCGTGCTCGACGTCGTCGTCCCCGCACGCCCGGTGCAGGGCCAGGGCGTTCTCGAAGTGGTCGGCCGCCTCGTCGCCCGTGGCCAGGAGCCCGGAACCGCGCGCGGCCAGGGCCAGCGCGCTCGGGCTCCCCACCGACTCGGCCCAGCGCCGGTACCCGGCCAGGGACGTGCGGGCCCACTCCGTCTCGCCCATCCTGACCGCGGCCTCCACGAAGTGCGGGGCGGTCAGCAGCCGCATGGTGGGGTGGCCGTGGCCGGGGGCGGAGTGCACGAGGGAGCGCAGCCGGAAGAACGCCTCCGCCGCGTTGCCCCGGGACAGCTCCAGTACGGCGAGCGCCCACGCCGCCAGGGCCGCCGCCAGCCCGAGGCTGTTCTCGCCCGCCTGGGAGGCGACCGCGCGGGCGCGGATCCGGCAGGTGTCCACGTCGCCCTGGATGGCCGCGATCATGGCCAGCGACGCCAGGTGCTGGGTGGCCCAGATGGTCTGCCCGCTCTCACGGGACACCCTGAGGCCGGTGAGCGCGGTACCGGCCGCGGACGGGAACCGGCCGCTCCAGAACTCGGAGAAGACCAGGAACCCCAGAGCGGCGGGGAGGGTGGCCTGTTCGCCGCGCGCCCGGCCGACCTCCGCCGCCCGGGAGGTCGCCGCGCGCACGAAGGGCGCGTCGGCCAGCCGCAGCCCGGTGATGCCCGCCCAGATCAGCTCGGAGGGCTTGGCGATCTCCGCCAGCCCGGTGGCCTCGCGCAGCAGGGGCGTGGACCCCGGGTAGTCGCCCCGGAAGGAGATCACGCACCCCTCCAGGAAGGCCGACAGCAGGCGCATCGGCGCCGGGTCGTCGGTGCGGACCAGGGAGACCGCCAGCTCGGCGGCGCGGGCGTGGCGTCCGGCGTCGCCGGCCAGGGAGGCGGAGTCGGCGGAGCGGACCAGCGCCCGCAGGGCCAGGAAGCGGTCGTGCGGGATGAGCTCGCGCCCGACGGTGTACAGCCGCTCGGCCACGTCGAGGGCGTTCTCGCCGCGCATGGCGATCTGGGCGTCGATGAAGTCGACGGTGACGCGGCGCCGGTCGGAGACCGCGAGGGGGCGCGCCTGCGACAGCAGGCGGGTGGCGCGTTCGGTGCGGCCCGCCATGTAGGCCTCGTAGGAGGCGGTGGTCAGGCGGCAGGCGCGCTCGTCGGAGTCCGGTGACAGCCAGGCGGCGCGCTCGAACGCGTGGGAGGCGGCGAGGCGGCCCTCCAGGCGCTTGGCCCGGCGGGCGGCGGCGGACACCGCCTCGAACAGGTCCGCGTCGGGGGCGCTCGTACCCGCGGCGGTGTGCAGGGAGAACTCCACGGGCGCCCGCTCCGGGTCCACCGCCCCGGCCAGCGCCCGGTGGGCGTCGCGCAACCGCCCGGCGGGGGTGTCCTGGGCGATCGCCTCGCGGGTCAGGGGGTCCGTGAAGACGACGGCGTCGCCCTCCACCCGGACCAGGCCCCGCTCCTCCGCGGGTTCGAGGTCGGTGATGGTCGTGTCGGCCCCGCCGGAGGCGGTGAGCAGCAGGTGGACGCGGGGCGCGGTGCTGAGCGCGGCGAGCAGGAGGAGGTGGCGGGCCCGCTCGGGCAGGTCGCGGTAGGGGGCGAGGAAGTCGCCGCGCAGGCGGCCGGGCAGGCGGGGCGGGTCGGGCAGCGGCTCCTCGCCGAGGAGCTGCGCCGGGGCCAGTCCGCGCAGGTAGCCGAGGACGGCGGCCGGGTTGCCGTGGGCGGCGCGGACGAGGGAGGAGCGGACGGCGGAGGCGAGGGTGACAGGAGCGCTGTCGGTGAGGATGTCGTGCACCGCCCGCTCCTCCAGAGGGGCGAGGAGGAGTTCGGCGATGCCGGGCACGAGCGCGTCGGGGGTGGGCTCGCCCATGGTCTCGGGCAGGCGCGCCCCGGCGGGCTTGCCGTGTCCCTCGCGCGCGGTGAACAGGGCGGCGACCGGGGTGCCGCCGAGCCGGCGGGCCGTGAAGGACAGCGCGTCCAGCGAGGGGGCGTCCAGCCGGTCGGCGTCGTCCACGCAGACCAGCAGCGGCCGACCGCGCCCGGCGGCCGTGCGGGACAGGAGTTCGGGCAGCGCCGTGTAGAGGGCGAGCCGGTCGGCGTCGGCCACCGCGCCGCGGGTGAGGGCCTCCCGGAGGAGCGGGCGCCAGGGCTCGGGGAGCCCGTCGACCTCGGCGCCGAGGGGGCGGAGCAGGCGTTGGAGTCCGGAGAAGGGGAGGCCCGCCTCGTCGGAGATACCCCCCGCGTGGAGCACGGTGAAACCACCGGCGGCGCCGCGGGCGTGGTCGAGGAGGGCCGTCTTCCCCCTGCCCGGACCGCCGGAGACGAGCAGGGCCGTGCCCCGTCCGGACCTGGCGCCGCCCAGGGCGTCGGCGAGGGCCCGCGTCTCCGTGTCACGGCCACGGAGGCGGGTGTTCGGGGGTTCGGGTTCGCTGCCTTCCACGTGCTCACATTCGCACAGCGGCCCCCCGTCACGGCAGGTGCGAAGGTCCACACTGGTCGTTTCACCGATGCCCGCACCGAGTCGCACGCGGTGGCTCCCGCGGGCCCGGGACGCCTCCCGCGGGGAACCGGGGGGCGGGTGTTCCCGGGGGTGCCCCAGCACCCACCTGCGTTTCCACACCCCCGGAAGAGTGACGTCTCTCACTCCGCACGGCGGTCCGGAGCCCCGTCGGGGATTCACCGACTCCAGGGGCGGTTATAAATCCGTAACGCGCGCGCAACGCCACACCCGCGATCCCGACAAAGAGGACAAACGAATCAACGGATAGCTCTTTGTCTTCTTCGGGACACTGTCGCGGCCGCCCTGCACGGGATATCCAGTCCGGGACACCCCCGGACAGCAGGAGGGACCGACGCCCATGGAGAACCGCTCCACGACAGCACACGGCCAGTGGTTACCGGCATCCACCCACACCCGCACCACCGCGAGAAGTCCCACGTTCGGTGTCGAGGAGGAGTTCTTCGTCGTCGATCCGCGCACCCGCCGGATCCTCTCCCGGGCGCCCGAGCTCCTGTCCCGCGCCCGCATGCCGGACGAACGCCTGTCCGGGGAGTTCAGCCGCGTCCAGGTCGAGGCCAACAGCCCTGTGTGCGAGACCGCCGACGACGCCCTGCGGTTCCTCCGCGCGGCCCGCGGCGAACTGGCGCGCTCCGCCGACGAGGCCGGGCTCGCCGTGGCGGCCACGGGCACCGCCGTCATCGGCGACACCTCGGCCGCCCTCGTGAGCGACGGCCCCCGCTACGCCGACATCGCCGCGCACGCGGGAGCACTGCGCACCTCCCACATCGTGTGCGGTTGCCACGTGCACGTGGGCATCCCCGACCGCGAGACCGCCGTGGCGGTGAGCGACCACCTGCGGCGCTGGCTCCCCTTCCTGGTGGCACTGTCCGCGAACTCGCCCTTCCACGCGGGGGTCGACACCGGCTACGCGAGCTGGCGGTCCATCACCTGGAACCGGCTGCCCTCCGCCGGGCCGCCCCCCATGCTGCGCTCACTGGCCGAGCACGAGCGGGCGGTGCGGGCGCTGTCCTCCGCCGGAGCGATCCTGGACAGGCACATGGTCTACTGGGACGTCCGCCTGTCCGACCACCTGCCCACCCTGGAGATCCGGGTGGGGGACGTGGCCGCGACCGCCGAGGAGGCGCTGCTGTTCGCCGTCCTCGCCCGCGGCCTGGCCACCCGCGCGCTCGCCGACGTCCACCACGGCAGGCCCGCGCCGGAGATCACCGACCAGACCCTGCGCGCCGCCATGTGGCGCGCCGCCCGGGACGGCCTGGAGGGCAGCGTCCCCGACCCGCTCACCGGCGAGTGCCTGCCGGGGGCCTACGCCCTCGAACGGCTGTGGAACGCGGCGCTCCCCGGCCTGAGCGCCAACGGCGACGCCGACCTGGTGTCGGCGCTGCTCGACCGGGCCCGGGAGGCCGGGACGGGGGCGGCCCGCCAGCGCTCCGCTTACGCCCGGCGGGGGTACCTCACCGACGTGGTCGACCACGTCGTCCGCGGGACGCGCGAGGGCCTCTGACCCCGGCGCGGGGCCGCCGGACGTCCGGCGGCCCCGCTGTTCAGACGGCGTCCCCCGCGGGGTCCGCCAGGTCCGCGAGGACCGGCGGGTCGGCGCCCTCACGGGTCACCGTGACCGCGGCGGCGGACGCCGCGAACCGCAGCATCTCCTCCAGGTCCCCCCGGGTCGTCCCCGCCAGACGGGCCCGGGGGCCGTCGCCCAGCAGGTCGCGGCGGTCCAGCCAGGTCAGCAGCGCTCCCATGAACGAGTCGCCCGCGCCGACCGTGTCCACCACCTCGACCTCGGGCGCCTCGACCGCCGCCTCCACACCGTGGGAGACCGCGAGGGCCCCCTCGCCGCCGAGGGTCGCCACGACCAGCGACGGGCCGAGGGCGGCGAGGGCGAGGGCCGCCCGCGACGGCGACAGGTCCGGGTACAGGAACGCCAGGTCCTCGTCGCTGGCCTTGACCACGTGCGCCTGCGCACAGTGCCGCAGGGCCAGGGCGCGCGCGGTCGCCGGGTCGCCGATGACGTCCGGCCGGATGTTGGGGTCCAGGGTGAGCGTCACCCGCCCCCTCCCGTGCTCGCGGCGCAGCAGCGACTCGATCCGGGAGGCCCCCGGCTCGCGGAACAGGGCGATCGACGCGGCGTGCAGGGCGCGCACCTGCGGCTCCAGCTCCTCCGGGAGTTCGCCCGCGCGCCAGTGCCAGTCGGCGGCGTCGTCCATGCGGAAGTCGTAGCGGGCCGACCCGTCCGGACCGAGCGAGGCGAGGGCCAGGGCCGACGGCTCCTCCGCCGCCAGGAGGCCGGCGGGGTCCAGGCCCTCGCCGAGCAGCCGCTCACGGATCATCGCGCCGAAGCCGTCCGAGCCGATCCGGGCGAGCAGGCGGGTCGGGGTGCCGAGCCGGGCCGCCGCGACGGCCGTGTTGGCGGGACCCCCTCCCGGTGAGGCACGCAGCACGCCGGCGCCGTGGCCGGTGGGCAGCAGGTCCATGACGTTCTCACCGATCACGACGAGGCGCGCGGGTGCGCCCGACGCCCTCGTGCCGTCCGTGCTTCGCGCGGTCACTCGTCTCCTCCGGGGGCCGGGGCGGACGTCGCGGGGAGCGCGTCCGCGAGGGAGGTCGACAACCCGATCTGGGGCAGAAGGGTCGCCTGGTAGGCGTGGTAGACGTCGGGCTTGCCCGCCCAGACGCTTCCCGCCGGCCGGTTGGCCGGATCGAGTTCGTGGTGCCAGCTGCCGTGCTCGCCGTCCAGGTGGAACCTGGCTGCGTAGTCCCACCAGCGGTCGTAGAGGAGGGTGTACTCGCCGTCGCCCGTGTGCCGGGCCAGCGCCCAGGCGGCCATCGTCGCCTCGGCCACCACCCAGTGCATGCGCTCGCGCACGACCGGGCCGTCCTGCCAGTCGAGGGTGTAGACGAAACCGTCCTCGCCGTCGACCCCCCACCCGCGCCGGACGGCGTGGGAGAACAGGCTCCGGGCGTCGGGGGTCAGCCAGTCGGGGACGTCCTCGCCCGCCCGGGTGAGCGCGATCTCCAGGTGGACCAGCAGCCGCGCCCATTCGAGCAGGTGGCCGGTGGTGCTCCCGAAGGGGCGGAAGGGGTGGTCCGGCCGGTCCCGGTTGTAGTCCGGGACGGGCTCCCAGCCGGGGGTGAAGTGCTCGGGCAGGCGCCAGTCGTGGGCGGCGGCCACACCGTGGACCAGCCGCTCCGCGACGGCGAGCGCGCGCCGCGTCCAGAGGGTGTCGCCGGTGGCGTCGGCGGCGGCGAGGAACGCCTCGACGCAGTGCATGTTGCTGTTGGCGCCCCGGTACTCCTCGGTGGCCTTCCACCCGGCGTCCCAGCTCTCCCGGACGGCCCCCGCCGACTCCTCCCAGAAGCGGGCGTCCATGACCCGCAGCGCCTCGTCGAGCAGGTCGCGGGCGCCGGGGCGGCCCGCGGCGGTGGCGGTGGAGGCCGCCAGGACCACGAACGCGTGCTCGTAGGCGGACTTGCGCGGGAGGTCGGCCCCCGGCTCCCCGCCCTCTGCGTGGGAGCGCTCCCGGGACGCGTCCCCGGCAGGGCGCCCCTCCGGAACCCGGTCGAACCACCCGCCCAGCTCCCCGTCGCGCAGCGGCCCGTTCGCGAGTGCGGCCACCCCGTGGTCGGCGAGCCGGCCGGCGTCCGCGTCACCGCGGAGGTGGGCCAGGGAGAACACGTGCGTCATCCGCGCGGTGATCCAGGTGGCGACCGGCCGGTCCCGCTCCACCCCGCCGCGCGCGTCCAACCAGCCGAAGCCGTCGGGCACCGCGGAGCCCGCGGCGAAGGCGCACAGCCTCCGCTCCTCCTCCCGCAGCCACTCGGGATGCCCCGGGGCACGGTGTGTCGATGCTGTCAATCCACTGCCTCCTCGTCGGTACGCCGGACCACGCTATCCCGCGAGGTCGACGCGGCGGTAGCCCAGGGCCCGGCGAACCGGGCCCCGGTCGCGCGCCGCCGGGACGGCCCCGGCGCGAACGCGCGCGGAGCGCCGGGCCCCCGGTACCCCCGGGGTCCGGTGTGCCGGGGACCGACCGGACGGGCGGGACTCCGGGCGCTCCGTCCGGACGGGCGGGGTCCCCCTGGCGGCTGCCGCCGGGGCCGGACGGACGGGCGGCGCGGACGGCGGATCCGGCTCCCGGGACCGCCCTCCGCCGGGGGCTCCGCTCACCGGCCGGCGGACGGCGGAAGGGCTCGCCCGCGGGCGGCCCGCCGGCCCCCCAGGTCGGCCGAGCGGCAGGTCCAGCGGATGTGCTCGGCGACCGTGACGGGGTCGTCGGCCATGGGGATGTGCCCGCTGCCGATCAGGGAGACCATGCGCGCGTTCGGCACCCGCTCGTGGGCGTGCACCGCGCTGGACGGCAGCAGGGTCCGGTCGCGGTCCCCCCAGGCGATGGTCACGGGACAGTCGATGGGCCGCGCCTCGAAGTGGTACTCGGCGATGCGCGGGACCATCCGCACGTAGGGGGCTCCCGGTTCGAGCCCCTGCACACTGAAGCGGGTGGCCTTGGCCTCGGGCGAGGAGGGGTCGCCCCGCAGGGCGATCCGCGCGGCGGCCCGGGCGGGCGCGGTGTTGGCGAGGCGCTCCTTGACCGGCGTCGGGATCCGGGTCGCCAGGTCGGCGGCGACGCCTACCGCGCGCATCCCCCACCGGGCGAGGCTGTCCGAGAACCCTGCCGGGGAGAACACCGTCACCGACCCCGCCAGCCCACGGGCCCCCAGTTCCAGGGCGATCGATCCCCCGAGGGAGTTCCCGGCCAGGTGCGGGCGCTCCCAACCGTGCAGTTCGCAGAGGGCGCGGACGTCCTCGGTCATGCTCAGGACGTCGTAGGGCTCGTCGGCCCCCGGCGCGGGGGTCGAGCCGAAGCCGGGCAGGTCCACACAGATGACCTGGTAGTCCCGGGCGAGCCGGGTCATGACGACCTTCCAGCTCTGGCGCCGGTCGCCCAGGCCGTGGAGCAGCACCAGCGGGCGACCGCGCCCGCGCCGTTCGAAGGCGATGCGTGTCGGGTCCATGCTGTCCGGTCTACCCGCTCCGGCGCGTCGCCACCACCGGGCCCGGGGGGCGCCGGAGGGGCGCGCCGGACGCCTGCGCGGCGCGGGCCGTGGGGGGCGGGGACGGACCGCCCCGACACCACCGGGCCCGGGGCGGGGCGCCGGACGGTCGGATGGGCGGGGAACGGGACCGGACCCGCGTCCCCTTCGACGACGGCGGCCCCGGTCCCCGCGCGGGGACCGGGGCCGCGCCGGAGGGGCGCAGGACGTCAGACCCGTACGGGCGCCCGCGTCAGCATCAGGCCCGACAGGACCGCCAGCAGCCCGAGCAGGGGCGCCAGGCCCACGCCCAGGCCCGACACCGTCAGTATCAGCATCCCGCCGCCGATCAGCGCGGCCGCGACCAGGACCCGCAGCATGCCGGGGGAGCCGCTCAGCGCCTTCGGCGGGTTCTCGAACCGCACCGCCCAGTGCGCCAGCGGCGCGATCATCGGCAGCAGGACCGCCAGGCCCAGCACGCCCCACAGCAGCCACGTGCCCGTCAGCGGCGCCGGGGTGTCGATCCCCAGGCCGAACACCAGGACCCCCGCGACCACGCTGACCGGGATCATGTGCCACAGGTAGACCGTCATCAGCTGCGGGCAGACCCGGTCCAGCATCCGCGCGGGCCCGGGGCGGTCCGACCACGCGCTGATCCTCTCCCGCAGCAGCACCGCGACGCCGATCTGGAGGACGCCCAGGGAGCCGAGCACCAGGGTCGGCGGGGACACGTTCGAGGTCTCGGCGGCGAACACGCCCGTCATGTTCACCGAGTACGGCCCGAACAGCACCAGGGCCAGCGCGGCGACGCCGCCGCCCACGGCCATCATCGCCGCGTAGCGGAGGCGGATCGCCCCCGTCGCGTAGCGGAAGCCGAGCTGGTGGATGCCCAGCCACACGAACGCGATGTTCAGGTACCCGACCCAGTCCGCACCGGTCCCGTACCGGACGGCGTCGACGGCGACCGCGCCGGCGAGCAGCGCCGCCGGCACCCACCACCCGAACCTCTCCTGCGCGGCGAACAGCACCGGGGTCGCCACCACGACCAGCACGTACACCGCCAGGAACCACAGGACCATGCCCGCCGCGCCCGAGCCCACCAGGACCGACTCCGCGGGGGCGCCGCTCAGCACCAGCAGGTGGGAGGCGGTGATCCACACGATCGCGAGCGGCACCACGGGCCAGGCGAGGCGGCGCAGTCTGCGCGCGTACCAGGTCGAGGCCGGGACCCCCTTGTCCGAGGCCGAGCGCCAGCTGATGAGGTTCGCGGCCCCGCCGACGAAGAAGATCAGCGGCATGACCTGGACGACCCACGTGAGGGCGAAGCCGCCCTCGGTCTCCAGGACGCTTCCCGCCTCCAGGACGCCCTGGTCCTGGGCCAGGACCGGGAGCCACCAGTGCTGCATGACCACGAGGGCCATGACGAGGAGCCTGATGACGTCGAGAAACCTGTCACGCCCCGCTCCGGGCCGGGGGACCCGCTGGTCGGCGGCGGGTGAGGCCGCGTGGACGGTGCCGGGCGGGGGCGCGGACAGCAAGCCCCCGCCCTCGTTCTCGACGGTCACGGTCATGTCGCTCCTAGGTCTTCCCGTGCACGGACCCCCTGGGCATAGCGTGTTCCCAGTGGTCGGAGTCGACCGGGATCAGGGGGTGGCAACGCGTTCTCCAACGCGCCCTACGGCGGGCCCGCGTCGGTGTCGGCAGATCGGTGACGCGCGTTGTTACGACCTTAGGCGGAACAGGCGGGTGGTCGCGATGGATCTGACGCCCCTTTTGAACCGGCGGTTCGCACTCCCCGAAAAGGTGGTGCCCGCACCACCGCGCGGGAGCGCCCGGCAGGGTAGTGGAGCCCGGACGGGAGGGACCGCGTCCGACGGCCGCTCGCGGCGATCGGCGCGGGCGCCAGACCACCGGGAGCACCCGCGGCCCGGGCGTACCGACCCGAGAGGCCGGGGACACGGGAAGCTGGAGGGCCGGCGAGGGCGGTGTGGAACCGGTGGTGGTCGTCGTGGTGCGGCCACCCCGTGAACGCCTCAGCGTGTCCGGCCCCGCTGGTGCGGGGGCGGGCGTCGGCGTGGGCGGCGTGGGGCGTCGAGGGCCTTCCGGCCCGGTGTGGACGGCGACGTCCACACCGGCGCCGGAGGCCCTCTTCGCCTGCGACGGGAGGGGCGGGTGTCACCGACCTCCGTGGTCAGCGCCCCTGGGGAGCGGTGGGCAGCGCGCGCTTGTGTGCGGTGGCGCGGTACCGGTCGACCAGCGTGGTCTCCACGTGCTCGGGCACCGGCAGCCCCTCCAGGAAGTCGTCGATCTGGTCGTAGGTCAGACCGAGCGCCTCCTCGTCCGGCTTCTGCGGCGACAGGGTCTCCAGGTCGGCGGTGGGGACCTTCGACACCAGGTCGTCCGGGGCGCCGAGCTCCGCGGCGACCGCGCGCACCCGGCGCTTGGTCAGACCGGTCAGCGGGACGACGTCCACGCCGCCGTCGCCGTACTTGGTGAAGAACCCCGTGACGGCCTCGGCCGCGTGGTCGGTGCCGATCACCAGGCCGCGCAGGCCGCCGGCGACGGCATACTGGGCGATCATCCTCTGCCTTGCCTTGACGTTGCCCAGGACGAAGTCCTCGGAGGCCTCGGTGTAGGCGAGCCCGGACTCGGCGAGGGAGGCCGCCATGGCGTCGCTGGCGGGCTTGACGTCCACGGTGAGGCAGCGGTCCGGCGCGGTGAGGTCGACGGCGCGCGCGGCGTCCTCCTCGTCCTTCTGCGCGCCGTAGGGGAGGCGCATGGCGACGTACTCGGCGGTGTGCCCGGCCTCCCGAGCACGGTCCACGGCCAGGCGGCACAGAAGACCGGCCGTCAGCGAGTCGACGCCGCCGCTGATGCCCAGGACGAGGGCGGTGGCGCCGGTGGTGGCCAGCAGTTCGGAGAGGAAGGTCACGCGCCGTTCGATCTCGGCGCGCACGTCGAAGTCCTCGGGCACGTCCAGGTCGAGGATGATCTCGCGGCGGGCCCGGCTCAGCTCGATGTCGGTCACAGCTCTCCCCCGTGGGTCTCGTGCGTGTTCCCGCCGATTATCGCGCGCGGGGCGGCGGGCCGCGCAGCCGGGGCCTCGCCGACCGCGGAAGGAACCGGCCCCGGGCCGCCGCGATCGCGGCGGAGGACCGGGGCGGGGAGGGCCTGCGGGAGCCGCGCGGGCTCAGTCGTCCGCGCGCAGCCGCCGGGCGAAGCGCTCGTAGTCGACCACCACGCCGTGCCCGTCCACCGAGAGGCGGTACTCGCCGTGCAGGGGGTCCCGGTAGGTGTAGCGCTCCAGTCCCCCCTCGGCCGCGTGGCGCGTGTAGCGCTGCCGGACCCGGCGCACACGCAGGGAGGGGATGTCGATCCAGACGACCTGGATGTCCCGGTACTCGCCGGGCCGCAGGCCCAGCCTGCGGATCGGGAGGGTGTTGGTCAGCGGTGTGGCGGCGACGTCCACGTCCAGGCAGCCGACCAGGCCGGGGAGGGGGTTCCCCTTGTCGTCGAACCAGTGGCCGCCCTGGGCGGCGAGGGCGACCGCGGCCGTGCCCCGGCTGCTCACGACCTCGGTGCGCACCTCCCGGGTCGCCCAGGCGAGGTCGGTGCGGACGGTGAAGCGGGTGAAGAACCGCTCCTCGCCCTCGACCACGGTCTCCCCCGCCTCCAGGCGGTAGCCGTCGGGCTCGGGGAGGAGTGTGCCCAGACCGAGCCCCTCGGGGACGTCGGTCCGAGCCCATGCGGCTGGATGTTCCGTCGGTGACGACATGTCACCGTTCTACCGCTCTCCGGGTCCGGTGCGCCAGGCAGGGCGGGCCCGCACCGCTCCCGGACGCTGTTGGTCGATTCGGGTTCCTGAGCGCTTCTCCCCGTCGAGCTACTGCTCGACGGGGAGAAGCGCTGCGAAGTGACCGGTACGAGTGCGAGCTCGGGGCGTGCTGGTCGGAGGAGCATCGATACGGACAAGGTTGATCGCAACACCGATCAGCTGGTGCTGGAGGCCGGCCTCGGCCGGACCCCGGTAACGGGATCTGCTTTCCTCGGCCGGGGAACAGGTCCGAGAACGCCTTGTCGCCGAACAAGGGCCCGAGTTCGTCCCGGATCCGAATCGCCAAGCTGTTTCTACCGAACGCGGCTCGTGCCACCCGCACAGTCCCGGTGGGGATCTGACCCGGTTCCTCCGGCTGCATCGACACGCGCGCCCATCCGCAACGACAACGCCGTTCTCCGCGACCGGGGTCGCGGAGAACGGCGTTGGGTGAGACCCGAACCGAGAATCGACCAACAGCGTCCGTGCGCGGCGGGCCCCGCCGCCGCGGTGTCACCCCGTGCTCGCCACGGGGTGACACCGGTCGTGGATCAGCTGGTCAGTCGATGTAGGTCGGGTACGCGGGCACGGCGACGGGCGCGGGCTCCGGCTGGCCCGGGTCCTCGCACAGCTCGGCCTCCGCAACCGGCAGCTCGACGGGCGCCTCCGCAACCGGCAGCCCGGAGGGGTCCGTCGGGCACTCGGCCGGGGCGGGGACCGCAGTGGGGTAACCGGGGATCGCCGAGGGGTAGTCGGGGACCGCCGAGGGGTAGTCGGGGACCGCAATGGGATAACCGGGGATCGCCGAGGGGTAGCCGGGGACCGCGGAGGGGTCCGTCGGGCACTCGGCCGGGGCGGGGACCGCAGTGGGGTAACCGGGGATCGCCGAGGGGTAGTCGGGGATCGCGGAGGGGTAGTCGGGGATCGCGGAGGGGTAGTCAGGGGTCGCGGTGGGGTAGCCGGGGACCGCGGAGGGGTCCGTCGGGCACTCGGCCGGGGCGGGGACCGCAGTGGGGTAACCGGGGATCGCCGAGGGGTAGTCGGGGATCGCGGAGGGGTAGTCAGGGGTCGCGGTGGGGTAGCCGGGGACCGCGTCGTCGGCCCAGGCAGGGGATCCGCCGAACAGGGCGGCGGCCGCGAAACCGGCGACGATCAGGTAGTGCTTCAGACGCATGGCAGTCCTCGTGTGTGGTTCATGTGAGCGGGATATCGTCCCGCGCCGCGATCCGGAGACGGTCGGCTCACGCGGAGATCTCGACCGGGGTGCCGATCGGCAGGTTCTCGGCCATCAAGGTGATGTCCTCGTCGAAGCCACGGACGCACCCGTGGCTGACCTGGCGGCCCAGCGCGTCCTCGTCGCCGGCGCCGTGCACCGCGAGCCGTCCGGGGCCGTCCGCGAACGTCTCCAACGTCTCGGAGAACCCGCTCAGGCCGAAGGCGTAGACCCCGTAGGGCCCCTCCGGATCCGGCGGCTGGAGCAGCTCGGTGGAATAGTAGCGGCCCTCGGGAGCGGGAATCTCGCCCTCCCCCGCGCCGATCACACCGGTGCGCACCCCCTCGTCCCCGTCGAAGACGGTGAACTCGAAGTCGCCGGTCGACCTCCACGCGGTACGCCGTGGAGGTCGGCCACACCTCTTCGCTCCTCACCCGGCCCGTGCCGCCGTTCGGACGGACCGGCAGCAGCACCTGAAGCCACTCGCCCTCGTTGCGTCCGACGGGGAACGCCCGCTCCACCCCGAAGTCGTTCGGACTCGTGAGGGTGTGCAACATCTCCCCGCCACCGGGCCCGGCGCGGACATCGGCCCCGTCGTCGAGGACCCTCGCGATCTCCCCACCCTCGACGCCGTTGGCGGCGGTGTCGACGGGCGCCTCCTCCGACGCCGGTTCGTCGGCCGGGCGAAGCCCCTGCGCGGGGACGACCGGCGACCGGGCACGCGACCCGTGCACGCGCAGCGGGCACAAGGCCGGGGCACCCGGAGAGGGCCCTCCGCACCGGGGTGCGGCCCCGGCGCGGAGGGGGGGTCAGACCCCGGCGGCCTTCTCGGCCCCGGGGCCGGACCCGGCCGCGCGGAGTTCGGCCTCGACCCGGTCGAAGTCCTCCTCCATCTGCGTGCTGACCTTCGCCAGTCCGTTGAACACGAAGATCGCGACGAGGCTGAGGGCGACGGCGGGAACCATCGCGTACAGGCCGATGCCGAGGTAGGCGGTGTCGACGACGTCCCAGAGGATCGCGGTGACGCCGCCCGCGATCATCCCCGCGAGCGCCCCGGCCCAGGTCATCCTCTTCCAGAAAACGGAGAGCACGAGGATCGGTCCGAAGCCGGCGCCGAAACCGGCCCACGCGTAGCCGACCAGGTCCATCACCGACTGGTTGCCCCACAGCGCGATCGCCGCGGCGGCCAGGGCGACGACCACGACGGTGACGCGGCTGATCCACAGCAGCGCCCTCGGGTCGGCGTCCCTGTTCACGAAGGCCTTGTAGCCGTCCTCGGTGAGCGCGGACGCCGCGACCAGCAGCTGCGAGTCGGCCGTGCTCATGACGGCGGCGAGGATGGCGGCGAGCAGGAGTCCGGCGACCAGCGGGTGGCTCAGCGACTCGATGAGGAGCGGGAAGACCTGCTCGGGGTTGCCGAGGGGGGTGTCGAAGTAGGCGATGCCGATGAAGCCGATCGCCACGGCCATGGCCATGGCGCTGACCGCCCAGGTGACGCTGATGACGGCGGCCTTCGGGATGTCCCTGACCGACCGGATGCCCATGTAGCGGGAGAGGATGTGGGGCTGTCCGAAGTAGCCCAGGCCCCAGGCCAGCCCGGAGAGGATGACGACCCAGCCGAGGGTCTCCGTGGAGGCCCACCGGCCGAGGTCGGCGTCGAGGGAGACCCCGCCGACGGCGGACAGGAGGCCGTCGCTCCTGGCGGACACGCCTTCGGCCAGGCCGCCGAGACCGCCGAGCGCGGTGACCGCCATGACGGGGACCACCAGCAGCGCCAGCCACATCATCGCGGCCTGCACGACGTCGGTGTAGGAGACCGCGAGGAAGCCGCCGAGGACGGTGTAGAGCACCACGATGCCGACGCCGATGGCGATGCCGGGGGCCGGGGAGAGGCCGAAGACCTGGTCGAACAGGGCCGCCATGGCGACCAGGCCGGAGGCGACGTAGAAGAAGTAGAAGACGATGATGAGGATCGCCGAGACCCCGCGCAGCAGGCGGGTGGGGTCGTTGAAGCGGTTCTCCAGGAACGAGGAGAGCGTCAGCGAGTCGGAGTCGCCGCCCGCGCGGGCGTCGGTGACCCGCTCCGTGTACACCCGGAGCCGGGGGGCGAGGAGGATCCAGCTCCCCGCGAAACCGCAGGCCAGGCCCACGGCGATCCACGCCTCCCCCAGGCCGGAGACGTAGATGGCGCCCGGCAGGCCGAGCAGCAGCCATCCGCTGAAGTCGCTGGCGTTGGCGCTCAGGGCGGCCACCCAGCTGTTGAGCTGGCGGCCCCCGAGCACGAAGTCGGACTGCGAGACGGTCCGCTTGTAGGCCCAGAGGCCGATGGCGACCATGCCGGCGAGGTAGACCGCGAAGGTTCCGATCGACCAGAGCATCGATTCGCTCAAGACCGGCTCCTCCCTTCCCTTGCGCGCGCAACTGATGCCCTTACGCGCTGTTTACGGACATTGCTCGCGATCACTACCCCTTGTTCCACGGGTCACAACGGTTGTGCGGTGAACCACACCGCTTCGAGACCGCGCCGAGTCCTCGGGGGGCGCCGTTTGTCCGTGCGGCCATGCGGGACGCCCGCGGTTTGTCCGATCGGACAGGAGGAGCGCGAGCCACCGTGGGGCGGCGGGGCCGCTCGCGGCCCGAGGGGGCGGTGGGGCGCCGACCGGGGCGTCGCGGAGGACGCTGTCGGCCTCCGCGGACCCGTGGGGGGCCGGGGCCGCCCGGCGGGTTCAGCCGAACCGCGTGCGGAGCCCCGACTCCACGGCGGCGAGGTGCTCGCCCAGGGCGCGCCGGGCCGCCTCCGGGTCGCGGGTGCGGACGGCGCGCGCGATCTCCCCGTGCTGGGCGTTGCTGAGCGCGATCCCCTCCTCTGTGGGCGGGGCCGTGTCCATGAGCCCGTTGACCCGCATCCGCACGTCCGTCAGGACGGCGGTGAGCTCCTCGGAACCGGTCAGGCGGGCCAGGGTGACGTGCAGGACGGTGTCGAGGCGGCGGTAGGCGGCCCGGTCGGCCCGCTCCGCGGCGGCGAGGCCGACCGACAGCAGGCGCTCCTGCTCGGCGGTCAGGCCGGTCTCGGCGAGCCGGACCACGACCCCGGTCTCCACCACCCGGCGGAGGGCGAGCAGGTCGTCCAGCCCGGCGCCCGTGGCCGCGAGGCCGCGCAGGGCCTGGCCGGGCGTGGGGCGGGGCGGGACACCGCGGACGAACGTTCCGCCGCTGCGCCCCCTGCGCGCCTCGACGTACCCCCGGTCCTGGAGCAGGCGCAGGGCCTCGCGCAGGGTGACGCGGCCGACGCCCAGCCTGGCGGCGAGGTCGCGCTCGGCGGGGAAGCGGGCTCCGGCGGGGACCACGCCGAGCCGGATCGCGCACAGCAGCCGGTCGACGGTGGCCTCCAGGGCTCTGCCCGACGGCACCGGGCGGAAGACCGCCTCGGCCGCGGGATCGGTGGGAGGGTCCACACGGTCAGCTTAGGCTTGCCCCCGGTCCTTCAGGGTCCGCGACCACCGGGGGGCGCCGCCCGCGGCGCCGGCCGCTCTCCGGCAGCCGTGCCGGGTCCGGCCCGCGCCCCTGCTCGCGGGACGCCTCCCCGCGGGCGGTCGTCCGCGTGTCCGGCCCGCCGGCGGGGCCCGGCGCCGGGCCTTCGCCCCCTGGTTCACAGTCGCCCCTCGGGGGAACGGTTCCGGGCACAACGGAATTCGAGAGAGGTCCCCCCGACAGTGGACACCCCCCTTTCACCCCGCGGCCTCCAGCCGAACGAACCGGCCTGGCAGATGCGGGTGCTCTACGAGGACGAGGCCGTGGGCGGCGCCGTCCTGCTGTCCCCCGGCCTGCTGGTGACGTGCGCGCACGTCGTCAACACGGCGCTCGGCCGCGACGGGGACCCGGAGGACCACCCGGGAGCGGGCACCACGGTGCGCCTGCGCTCGTTCGACGGGCGGGTGTGGGAGGCGGAGGTCGCGACCGACCTGTGGGCGGCGGGGCCGCAGAGCCGCGACCTGGCCCTGCTGCGCCTGAGCGGCCCGGGGCTGCCGGACACCGACTTCCCGGTCCTCAGCGGCTGCGGGGGCCTGGAGCCGGGGCAGGCCCTGTACACGACGGGGTACCCGGAGGACATGCGGTCGCTCCAGGCCTCGGTGACCTACCACGGCAGGGGCGGACCCAACGGCGTCACGCACCAGGTCGAGACGCCTCCCTCGCGGTCGTCCCGGATCACCGGCGGGTTCAGCGGGTGCGCCGTACGGACCGAGACCGGTGAGCTGGTGGGACTCGTGCAGATGAACCACCACTACGAGTGGGGGCGTCCCGGCGAGCCCTCGGGGATCGCCTTCATCCTGCCCGTGGAGGAGATCGCGGGCGAGCGGGCCGGGGGCGAGACCGTCTCGGCCCAGCGCCTCGCGGACGAGTCGCTGTGCGGGAGGCGGACCTACGACCGCCTGCACGACCTCCTGGACTCGATCCCCCTGGAGGCGGTCCCGCCGGAGAGGCTGCTGGAGCCCCGGGAGATGCGCCGGGTCAGGCAGCAGGGGGCCGCCACCACCGCCTGGCGGGTCCTCACCGCGCTGTGGGACCTGGTGCCGGGGGCGGGGAGACCGCCGTTACGGGTGGCCTGGGTCCACCACGTCTACCGGGAGGTCTCCCCTCACAGGCCGGTCCCGCCGATGGTCTGGCAGTGGATCCGGGACGAGGCCTCCGTCCTGGGCCGTGAGTGGGCGGAGGCCCTGGCCGCGGACCGGGGCGAGCGCCTGCGCGGGCCCGAGGAGCCCTCCCCCGCGGAGCGCCCCGCCCCCGAGCCCGTCCCCGACGAGCCCGACACGATGGTGTTCTTCGACCTGGAGCCGGTGACCGGCGGCTTCAAGCTCTCGCACGGCTTCGCCCGGCGGGGCGAGGCGGACGGCCGTCCGCTGCACCAGGACACGAGGCTGGTCAGCGAGCCGGAGATCTGCGACGAGATCGGCGACCTCATGAGCGACGTGGTCATGCGCAGGCTGGTCACCCCGAACGAGGAGTCCCTGCGGCTGCGCGTCTTCCTCCCGAGGAACCTTCTGTACCTGCGCCTGGGACAGGCCACCGGCACCAGCGAGGTGCAGTTCCCCTCCCGGCTGGCGTCGAGGTACGAGATCGTCTACCACATACGCGAGCGGCACGTGGACCCGAGCTACCTGGGGACCCCTCCCGGCCGGTGGCTCCTGCGCTCGGAGAAGCAGCGGGAGGAGGCCCTGGTGGAGGACCGCAACGTCCTCCTCACGTGGGAGAAGAAGGTGAGCGAGGTCGCGGACGCCCTGTCGAGGTCGCACCTGACCGTGTGCGCCGTGGACTCCGAGACCGGCGACGCCGAACACGTCTACGACTCCGCCGTCAACATGGGGGTCCCCACCATCGTCAAGGGCCCCAAGAAGGCCGTGTTCGACTTCGTGAACGAGCTGCTCGCACGGGAGCCCCGGTCCCGGGTGAGGATCACCGCCCTCCCCCGGCTCCTCCGCGACAAGTCGCAGGACTACCCCGACTTCCGCGACGTCTCCCTGTTCCAGGACGACTACGGGGACGTGCTCGCGCGGGCCGTCCTCGACGGGGGTTCGGCGCTCCCCCGGGCGGGAGGGGGCGGGACGGGCGCGGTGCCGTCCCCTCGGGCGGCGGCCTCCCGTGACGTGCCGGACTGACCGAGCCGGGGAGAGCCGCCGTGCCGACCATTCCACTCCATCCTTTATGCCCGTGCCGTTCGGCCGAAATCGTCTGGAAGCGGAGGCGATACCGACCCGTGAACCCTCCCGAACACGCACATCGGGGGTCCGTTCCGATTTCCCGGGCGATCGGGACGCGCCGCACGGCACCGCCCCCGACGGCGGCGTGGCAGAATCGGAGGAAGGACATTTCCAGGAGGAGTTCAGAAGAGGGGCCCGCCGACCCCTCCTTTGAAGTTCCCCACAAGGGGAAAAAGACGACATAATGGACGATTTGTCCCACAGGTACCAGAACGCACTCAGCACTCTGACAGGTGGCTCGTCCCGCCCGGTCGTTCTCGTCGACTCGTCCCCCCTCATGGAGCTGCACCGCGACAGCGTGGCCGCGCTGGTCGAGGGCGCCGGGCGGGCCGGGTGCACGGTCGTCCGCTTCCACCCCGGCAACCCCACGCACACCAGGGGTGAACACGATCCACCGTGGCCCCTGGAGTCCCACCTCCCCCCGGACGCCGCGGTCGCCGTCCTCGTCACCGACACGCAGGACCGCGGGTGGCGCGGCCCGAGGCTGCGCGCCTGGGCCGCCTCGCTCGCCTCCCGCCTGCCGACCGTCCTCCTCCACCTCCTGGACCGCTCCGTCTGGTCCGGGGGGCCGCTCGCGCCCGGGCCGATGCGCATGACCGGGCCGTCCCCCGTCCCGCCCTCCTCCTGGGAGTTCACGGGGGCGGCGGCCGGCGCCGGGGACGGCGGCCTCCCCGCGGACGCCGCCGTGCTCCCCGTGCTGGAGTTCGGCCCGGACGCCCTCACCGCGTGGAGCGCGGTCGTGAGCGGCGGGGCCGGCGCCTGGGAGGCCGACGCGGCCGTGCTCCCCGCCGACGGCGCCCGGCCCCCGGGCTCCGCCCCCTGGGACCCCGATCCCGTGTCGCGCTTCCTCTCCCACGCCTCGCGCGGAGCACGCGACCTCGCCGTGCGGCTGGCCCAGGCCCCGGTCAACCTCAGGGTGGCCGAGCTGATCCAGAGCAACATCCCGCACGCGCCCCGCGACCCGCGCGCGGCCGTCACCGAGATCGCCGAGGTGTTCGGCAGCGAGCTGATGGACCCGGCCGTGCCCCTGGGGGACCTCGACGACCCCGCCGCCGCGGCCCTGGAGTTCCTTCCGGGGGTCCGCAGGGACCTCCTGGGCGGATTCGGCGACCTCAGCGTGATGCGGTCGGTGTTCTACTCCCTCGGGATCGAGTTCAAGGACGCGGCCAGGCTCTACCAGTGGCTGTCCCGGATCGAGACCGGCGCCCCCCAGGACCCCCCGCTCGACGGCGAGGAGGACCTGGCCCGCGCCGTGCTGCCCGCGCTCTCCGAGATGCCGGGCGAGTACCGCAGGTTCGCGGACCAGCTCCGCGTCGCCCTGGGGGAGGCGCCCGCCCGCGAGGCCGCTCCGACGGGCGCCCCGGCGGCCCGCAGCACACCCCCGGACGGGGCGCGCTCCCCCGGCGGCCCCGCCCCCCGGCACGGGGACGCGCCCCGCCCCCAGACCACCGCCCCCCGAGAGGAACCGAGCCCGACCGTGACCGACCCCCACACCCCCGCGACGGAGTCCGCCGGCTCGGAGCCCCTGGCCCTGGGCAGTTCGAGGCTGCGCCGTTCGCGGCAGAAGCCGCTCGCCAAGCTCCGCGGCGTCCCGCCGCACAACCTGAACTTCACCGGGCGGGAGAAGATCCTCGAACACGTCCACGACCTGTTGGAGGACTCCGTCGGCGGGGTCTACCTGCTGGCGGGCGGCGGCGGCATCGGCAAGACCCAGATCGCCACCGAGTACGTGCACCGGCACCGGGACGAGTACGACCTGATCTGGTGGTTCGCCGCCAACAGCGCCTCGGACGTCCAGCAGTCCTACCTGCGCCTGGCCCGGTACCTGGGCCTGGGCGACGACACCGGGAACCTGGAGCAGGTCGCCCAGCAGGTACGGGAGGTCCTGGAGGGCGACCCCGGGGTGGGGCGCTGGCTCCTCGTCTTCGACGACGTCTCCGAGCTCGACCAGCTGGGGGAGGAGGTCCTCCCCTCGAACGGCCCCGGGGACGTCATCATCACCTCCCGCGACCAGAGCTGGATCCCCAGCGGGCGCAGCGAGGGCTCGATCGTCCCCAGCCTGAGCGCGCGGGAGAGCGTCGCCCTGCTCCGCAAGGTCTGCCCCCACGGCCTGGACGACGACGCGACGGCCCTGCGCATCGCCGAGCGGCTGGAGCACCTCCCCCTCGCGCTCGCGCAGGTCGGCGCCTACCTGCGCGACTCCCTGATGAGCGTGGAGGAGTTCCTCCACCTGCTCCAGGACAAGTTCGACGAACTCGTCACCCACGTGGAGCCGGAGGACCTGTACCCCCTGCCCCTGGCGGCGGCCTGGAACATGCAGCTCGACGACCTCCGGCGCGGCACGGGGCCCGACCGCGCCCTCAAGCGGATGGTCAGGGAGTTCGTCCAGCTCTGCTCGTTCTTCGCCCCGCGCTCCCTCTCGCGCACCCTGTTCCACCGCGCCCGCGGGCTGAGCCCCAACCCGGACCTGTCACAGATCCTCGGCAACGAGATGGTCCTGACGAGGGTCCTGCGCTACGTGAGCAGGCACAGCCTCGCCGAGTTCGACCGGACCAACCACACCTTCCAGCTGCACGTCACCTTCCAGACCGTCGTGCAGAGCACCCTCGGCGACGAGGAGCGGGTGCGCTACCGCGACCTGGCCCACCGGCTGCTGGCGCAGAGCGACCCCCTCGGCCCCGAGCTCCCGCAGAACTGGCCCGAGTACCAGCTGCTGTACACCCACGTGGACGCCTCCGAGGCGTGGCGCAGCCACGACCCGCAGGTCCGCGGCCTGGTGGGCAACGTGATCGTCTACCTGGTGGAGACCGGGAACGGCGACGCCGCGCTCGCCCTGGCGGACCGGGCCATCGAGGCCTGGTACGACGACACCGCGCAGAGGTTCCAGATCCAGCTGCTGCGCACCAGGATCCTCCGGATCCGCGGTGACAACGAGATCGCCCTCGCCGAGGCGGAGCGGATGTACGCGGAGCAGGCCCAGCTGGAGGGCCCGGAGAGCGAGGAGGCCCTGGAGGCCCACCGGGCGCGGGCCATCGCGCTCAGCAACCTCGGGCACTACGCCAGGGCCCTGGCCATGTTCGAGGACATCCACCGGACGAGGACCATGCTCTTCGCCGAAGACGACGAGAACACCCTGGTCATCGCCCACGACATCGGCGGCTGCCTGCGCCGCCTCGGCCGCTTCCGGCAGGCCCTGGAGCTGGACCGGCGCACCCTCGAACAGCGCAAGTACGTGTTCGGGCCGGACGGCATCCCGACGCTGCGGACGCGGTTGTCGATCGGCCTCGGCCTCATGGCCCTCGGGTACCTGGAGGAGGCCCGGGAGACGCTGGTGGACTGCCGGAGGCGGTTCGAGGTCACCGAGGCCAACGCCAGCACCCACACCTCGGACATCCCGGTCTTCCTCTCCGTCATCCACCGCCGGCTCGGCGACCACACCCTGGCGCTGGAGCTGACCGAGCAGGCGCGCGAGGTCAACGTCGCGCGCTACGGGCCGCACGCCCCGCCGACGCTGCACCTCAACAGCATCCACATGGTGAACCTGGCCTTCGCCAACCGCCTGGAGGAGGCCCGCCGGCTGGTCGAGGACCTCCTGGTACACATGGACGACAGGTTCCCCTCACGCCACCTCTTCCCCTGGGCCTCCAGGGCCAACGCGGCGATCGTGTTCCGCGTGCTGGGCGAGTACGAGCGGGCGCACGAGCTGGACCGCACCGCCATGGCGGAGATCCGCGAGCGCTTCCCCGACGCGGACGTCACCCTCACCGCCGTCGAGGTCAACCTGGGCAACGACCTGTTCGCCCTGGGGAGGCTCAAGGAGGCCCGCGCCCAGGACGCCGCGAGCGTGGAGCTGTGCCGGGAGGCCCTGGGGGAGCACCACGTCTTCCTGACCACGGCCCGGCGCAACCTGCTGATCAGCCGGCGGGCGCTGGGCGAGGACGTCGGGGACGAGTGGGAGGCGCTGCGCGAGCACTACACCTCGCGGTTCGGGCCCGAGCACCGCTTCGTGGCCACGATGGCGTCCTTCACCCGGCTGGACACCGACATCTTCCCCGTCAGGGACTGAGGAGGGGGCGGTCCCGGCACACGCCCGGGGCCGCGGGGGCCGCTCAGCGCACGGACGAGACCAGGGACAGCCACTCGCGGGACCGGAACCGCAGGACGTCCCCTCCGGGGCGGTGGGAGTCGCGGAGGCACACGCGGCCCGGCTCGCCGAGGGAGGCCTCGCAGCAGTCGGCTCCGGATCCCGACCTCGACGACTTGCGCCATCCGGTGCCGTCGCGTCCGTCCCGCCAGATGGCACTTGAGCCGTTTCGCCCGGTCATAACTGGTACGTCCCACCGTTTCCTCCGCGCGGACGGCAGCGGAATATCATCGTTGCCGGACATCTCCCCCTATTTTACTTTCTGTGGACATCAAGAGGAATGGCAAGCCCCTTCGGAGAATGCGTGAGGCCAATGTGAACAAAGTGATCGACTTCGTCACCGACGACGGCACCGTGATCAGCATCGAGTCCGCCCCCGTCCGCAAGGAGGGGGCCGCCCCCGTCTCACGGACCCCGGGAAAGGCCACCGGGGACAAAAGGCTCGACTCCGTCCTGCTCCGCATCAGGAAGATCGCCGAGGCCGTGTCGGCGCAACTGGAGGAGCTCTCCTCCTCCTCGCTGGCGCCCTCGGAGACGGAGGTCGAATTCGGTGTGACCGTGAGCGCCGAGGCGGACGTCGTGGTGGTCAAGGGGACCGGCGAGGCCACCTTCAACGTCCGGATGACCTGGACCGCCAAGGGCTGAGGGCCGGGTCCCGGCGCCTCCGGCCGGGGCCCGGGACACACCCCCCGCACGCGAAAGCGGCCCGGATCGCGCGCCTCGATCCGGGCCGCCCGGGGGGAGGCCGTGTCCGCCTCCCTGGAGGAGAACCCCGTCCGGCCCGCCTCACGCGGGCCGGGACACCGTCAGTCCCAGTCCAGGCCGCTGCCGGTCTGGTACTCGATGACGCGGGTCTCGAAGAAGTTCTTCTCCTTCTGGAGGTCCATCATCTCGCTCATCCACGGGAACGGGTTCTCCGTCTCCCCGAAGATGGGGGCCAGGCCGATCTGCTCGGCGCGGCGGTCGGTGATGAAGTGCATGTACTTCTCGCACAGCTCCGAGTTGAGGCCGAGCACGCCGCGCGGCATGGTCTCGCGGCCGTACGCCACCTCCAGCTCGCACGCCTCCGCCAGCATCCGCCGGACCTCGCCCTGGAACTCCTCGCTCCACAGGTGCGGGTTCTCGATCTTGATCTGGTTGATCACGTCGATGCCGAAGTTCAGGTGGATCGACTCGTCGCGCAGGATGTACTGGTACTGCTCCGCGATGCCGATCATCTTGTTGCGGCGGCCCAGCGACAGGATCTGCGCGAAGCCGGTGTAGAACCACATGCCCTCGAAGATCACGTAGAACGCCACCAGGTCGCGCAGGAACGCCTGGTCGGCCTCCGGCGTGCCGGTGCGGAACTCCGGGTTCTCCAGGTTCTGGGTGTACTTGAGCGCCCAGGCGTCCTTCGCCGTGATCGACGGGACCTCCCGGTACATGTTGAAGAGCTCGCCCTCGTCCAGGCCCAGGCTCTCGCAGATGTACTGGAAGGTGTGGGTGTGCACCGCCTCCTCGAAGGCCTGGCGCAGCAGGTACTGGCGGCACTCCGGGTTGGTGAGCTGGCGGTACACGGCCAGGACGATGTTGTTGGCCACCAGCGACTCGGCGGTCGCGAAGAAGCCGAGGTTGCGCTTGAGCATCAGGCGCTCGTCCTCGGTCAGCCCGTCCTTGGACTTCCACAGCGCGATGTCGGCCTGCATGGCGACCTCGGTGGGCATCCAGTGGTTGTTGCAGCCCGCGAGGTACTTCTCCCACGCCCACGTGTACTTGAGCGGGAGCAGCTGGTTGACGTCGGCGCGGGCGTTGATCATCGCCTTGTCGTCGACGTTGACGCGCTCGGCGTCGCGCTCGATCTCACCGAGGCCGCTGGTGGCGCCGGCGTTGTTCTCGGAGACTGCGGTCATGCTGGGGTTCTTCCGTTCTCCGGCCGGGCCGGAAAGTCGTTGTCGGGAGCGGGACGCGGCGTCGCCGCGGGCACGGTCCGGCGGGGCGGCCGGACCGGCCCGGGGCCGCCGGCGGGCGGCCCCGGGTCTCACGCCCTACTGGCAGGCCTCGCACTCGGGGTCGTCGATGGAGCAGGCCTGGCCGTCGACGATCTCGAACTCGTCCTCGACCTCGGTGTTCACGGCGGCGGGCGCCGCGACCGGCTCGGGGACGGGGGCGGGTGCCGGGGCGCTCGGGGTCGCGGCGACCGAGTTGAGGCGGCCGTCGGTGCCCTTGAGCGTGCTCTTCTCCACGTGCGTGGCGCTCTGCGAACGCAGGTAGTAGGTGGTCTTGAGGCCGGAGCGCCACGCGCGGCGGTACAGGGTGTCGAGCTTCCTGCCGCTCGGGGCCGCCATGTACAGGTTCAGGGACTGGGCCTGGTCGATCCACTTCTGGCGGCGCGATCCCGCGTCCACCAGCCACTCGGGGTCGACCTCGAACGCGGTCGCGTACAGCGCCTTGAGGTCGTCCGGGACGCGGTCGATGGCGCCGAGGCTGCCGTCGTGCATCTTCAGCGCCGAGACCATGTCGTCGTCCCACAGGCCGCGCGCCTTGAGGTCCCGGACCAGGTACGGGTTGACGACGGTGAAGTCGCCGGACATGTTCGACTTGACGTACAGGTTCCGGTAGAGCGGCTCGATCGACTGGCCGACACCGGTGATGTTGGCGATGGTCGCGGTGGGCGCGATCGCCATCACGTTGGAGTTGCGCATCCCGGTGGACCTCACGCGCTCGCGCAGCGAGTCCCAGTCGAGGGTCTCGCCCCGGTCCATGTCCAGGTCGCCGCCGCGGGAGTCGGCGAGGAGCCGCAGCGAGTCGATCGGCAGGACGCCCCGGCTCCACAGCGAGCCCTCGAAGGACTCGTAGGCGCCGCGCTCGGAGGCCAGCTCCATGGACGCCTCGATGGCGTAGTAGCTGATCAGCTCCATGCTCTCGTCGGCGAACGTCACCGCGCCCTCGGAGGCGAACGGGGTGCGCAGCTTGAACAGGGCGTCCTGGAAGCCCATCAGGCCGAGGCCCACGGGGCGGTGGCGCATGTTCGCGCGGCGCGCCTCGGGGATCGTGTAGAAGTTCACGTCGATGACGTTGTCGAGCATGCGCACGGCGGTGCGGACGGTGCGGCGCAGGCGCTCGGCGTCCAGGCCGTCGGGGCCCACGTGCTGGGCCAGGTTGACCGAGCCCAGGTTGCAGACGGCGACCTCGTCGGCGCTGGTGTTCAGCGTGATCTCGGTGCACAGGTTGGAGGAGTGCACGACGCCGACGTGCTGCTGCGGCGAGCGCAGGTTGGACGGGTCCTTGAAGGTGATCCAGGGGTGCCCGGTCTCGAACAGCATGGTCAGCATGCGACGCCAGAGGTCGACCGCGGGGATCTTCTTGGCGACCTTGATCCGGCCCTCCTCGGCGGCGGCCTCGTACTTCTCGTAGGCCTCGGCGAAGTCGGTGCCGTACTTGTCGTGCAGGTCGGGGACCTCGTCCGGCGAGAACAGGGTCCAGCTGCCGCCCTGCTCCACACGCTGCATGAACAGGTCCGGAACCCAGTTCGCGGTGTTCATGTCGTGGGTGCGGCGGCGGTCGTCGCCGGTGTTCTTGCGGAGGTCGAGGAACTCCTCGATGTCGATGTGCCAGGTCTCCAGGTAGGCGCACACGGCGCCCTTGCGCTTGCCGCCCTGGTTGACCGCGACGGCGGTGTCGTTGGCGATCTTCAGGAACGGGACGACGCCCTGGCTCTTGCCGTTGGTGCCGCGGATGTGCGAGCCGAGGCCGCGCACCGGGGTCCAGTCGTTGCCGAGCCCGCCCGAGTACTTGGACAGCATCGCGTTGTTGCTGATGCCGTGGAAGATGGCCTGGAGGTCGTCGCCGACGGTGGTGAGGAAACAGGAGGACAGCTGCGCGCGCACCGTGCCGGCGTTGAACAGGGTGGGCGTGGAGGCCATGAAGTCGAACGAGGACAGCAGCTCGTAGAACTCGATGGCGCGGGCCTCGCGGTCGTCCTCGTTGAGGGCCAGCCCCATGGCGACGCGCATGAAGAACGCCTGCGGCAGCTCGTAGCGGACCTCGTCGCTGTGCAGGAAGTAGCGGTCGTAGAGGGTCTGGATGCCGAGGAAGGTGAACTGCTCGTCGCGCTCGGGGCGCAGGGCGGCGCCCAGTCGCTCCAGGTCGAACCCGGCGAGCGCCGGGTCGAGCTGGCCCAGGTCGATGCCGCGGCTGACGTAGGCGGCCAGGTAGGCGGCGTAGCGCTCGCCCATCTCGGACTGCCCGGCGGCGTCGGGGGCACCGCTGATGAAGGTGAGGGCCTCGCGGCGCAGCTTGTCCAGCAGCAGGCGGGCGGCCACGAACGAGTAGTCCGGGTCGACCTCCACGAAGCTGCGGGCGGCCATGACCAGGGCGAGCTCGACCTCGGAGTCGGGGATGCCGGGGTAGAAGCCGCGGCGGGCCTCGGTGAGGACCTTCTCCGCCGAAACACCGGTGAGCCTCGCACAGGCCTCGGTCACGACGTGCTCGATCCGGTCGACGGCGGCGGGGGGCGCGCCCTCGTTGGTCGGCTCGGGCCGAACGGATACGGGCACGGCCTCGACGTCAAGGGTCATACAGCGGCTCCAACCTCGGTAGAAGAGTCCCGGCGGGGAGGGGACACGATGGGCAAGGTGCGCGGCACGCACCGGGGGACCGACGCACCGGGTGCGTGCGGTCGTCCGACCGGTGGGTCGCGGCGGCTCACCCTCGAAGCCCCGTCGTCGGCGCACGTTCACGTGCGCACCGGTGGCAGGTCTTCGGGCTCGTGGGCGGCCTACGCACCGTCGCTTCCCGGGGCCTTCGGGGGTCCCCAGTGCCTGTGACGGCTTCGTTCCCACTTACCGCTGCGGGGCAGCCCCGGCTTCGCACCGGGTTCCCTCTTGCCTCACCCCGAGGGGTGAACCACCAGCGGGACAGATACTACATCTAGGGGGCCCTGCGTTGGAACACCGCAAGATGATGGCGTGTCATCGATTTCTCGGATTCTTCGACGATCGTCGAACACACGCGTGGGCCGTGGTATGAGAGGGCCTCGGGCACCCGGTTCAGGGGGATGTCGCGCCTCGTCGGGGCAGCTGGGAGGCGACCGGACACAGCCTAGATCGTCGCCGGGGCTCCCCGGGACCGGAGCGCCCCCCCGAGGGGCGGCCGAACGCCCGGAACGCCGCTTCCGAGGCGGTTCGGACGGCGCCAGGCGAACCGGTGCCGCTGACCACACGGCCGTGTCCGCGGCGGCCGGCCCCGGACCGGAGCGGCCGGGCGGAGATCCGTGCCTCCACCGCCCCGGGCGTGTCGGCGGCGCGCCCGCACGTCGGAAAGCTCACTCCGCCGGGCCGGAGTGCCCCGGCCCGGACGGCCGGGGTCACTCCTCGTCGAGTCTGCGGTCCAGCCGGTCCTCGGACAGCCCCAGGTCGGTGCGGATGCGGAACCGGATGCGCAGGAGCTCCACCAGGAGGTCGCGGACGTAGGGCGAGGAGGCCCGGTCGAGGAACCGGTGCGCGCCGACCGTCGCCCACCGCTCGGCGCCCTCCAGGTCGTCGTGCGCGTACAGTGCCTCCGCGACGTGGATGAAGGTCTGGAGTCCGGGCGGATCCTCGCCCTCCAGGCGTTTGAGGTGGGCGTAGGCCTGGTCGACCTCGTCCAGTTGCAGGAGTGCCCCGGCGCTGAGCGCGCGGGCGTCGATCACCGTGGCCCCGCCGTCGTCGATCGCCCTCTGGTAGGCCGAGCAGGCGCGCTCGAACTCCTGGGCGATCTCCCACTGCTCCCCCGCGCGCACGAACAGCTCCGCGCGCGAGACCTCGCTCCCCGCGTCGACCCGGTTGGCCAGGTCCAGGAGTTGGGCGGCGACCCGTCCGTGCTCACCGGACCGGACAGCGTGGAATTCCCAACGGTCGAGTTCTGCCGTCGTCACGTGGGTCAACCGCATCGCCCCCATCCCCTACTCGCACTCCCGCGCGCCCTGTCAGGACCTGGCCCGCTCCAGGGCCTGCCAGAACCCCTGGCGCAGTCCGTCACGGACCTCGTCACGCAACAGGTGGTCGATCGGCAGCGAGGAGCCCTGGAGCAGGCGCGCCTCCAGGTCGGAGGGCATCCTGGGCCTGCGGGCGAGTACGGCCTCCACCCACAGGGCGGGCGCCTCGCGAGCGATCGACTCCGCGAAGTCGTTCCCTTCCTTGTGCGCGACATGCACCGCTTCGTCAACGGTATGCGCGGCGGGACGTGTCTGCTGTGGATATCCAGGACTGGGACGGGATTCCTGGTAGCCGCCGGCGCTGAACCGGCTGGCGGGTTCGGGACCAGTAGGTGGCGGCCCCCCGTAGGGGGAGGCTGCCCCACCGCGGTGAGCGGTGTCAGTTTCCGTACTGGTCCCATAGGTAGGGTTTGCGTCGGCCGCTCCCCCGAATCCGGAGCCGTCCCCACCCCCGTAGCGCGGGTCCTGGCGCGGGTCCTGCCGTGGGTCCTGGGGTGGGGCGCTTCTCGGAGGTGGCGCGTGGCCGGGTTGGCCGTCCGACGCGAAGGAGCGCTGCGGCCCCGTCCCCGCGGCGAAGGACTGCTGGGGTCCCGTGCCGTTGAAGGAGGGCTGCGCTCCGGTCATCGGCCCCGATCCGGAGGCCGGCCTCCCGGGCATGCCGTAGCCGCTCGGGTCCGCGCCGCGCATCGACGGGTGCCCGTCGGTGACGGGATAGCCCTGCTGCCCGTTGTGGGCGGGGTGGCCCCCGGTCACCGAGTGGCCGGGGTAGGAGCCGCCGCCCGTGCCGGGCGGGGTCTGCCCGCCGGACGGGAATCCGTTGGCGTCGATGCCGCCCGGCTGCTGGCCGCCGTCGCCCCCCGGTCCGACGAGGTGGTCCCCGCCGCGCTGCTGCGCGAGGGACCTCCGCATGGCGCGCAGCTGGTCCATGGCGCTGCCCTGGGGGACGGGCTGGCCCCCGGTCCCCGCGAACATCGCCTCCAGGCCGCCGCTGGAGGATCCCACCGGGTCGACCCGGGCGCCGCCGGGCTGGGCCGCGACGGGCTGCCGCGGCGTCTCGGGCGCGGAACGGGCCCGGCCGTTGGCGAACGGCGTCGTGGTCTTGGCCGCGGTCTCCTGGGAGGAGCCGCTGCTGGAGAGGAGGTTGACGTGCGGGCGCAGGTGGCCCGCCCCGATCTCGATGAGGTCGTCGCACTCCCGGCGCAGGGCCCGGGAGATGGTCCAGTTGCCCTCGACGGACACGTGCACGACGGTAACGCGCACGCCCATGTCCTGGACGTCGGCGACGACGGAAGCCATGTCCTCGTCACCGCTGACCAGGACGGCGTCGCACAGGACGCCGGTGCGTGCCAGCGTGGTGATGTCGCGCTGGACATAACTCTCCACGCCCTCGCGGCGGCCGGGCCGTATCCTCGCGGCACGGAACTTGACGCCGGGGATGTCGGCGATGCCGTCCTGCTCCTGGGAGCGCCGCTCTTCGGCGACGGCCTCGTACCAGTAGCAACGCAGCAGCGGAAGACCGGTGCGGTCCCGTGCGACCTCGTTGAGGAACTGGACGAGTCCGGAGTAGTCCCAGGAGACGGAGTCCCGGTTGCGGGTTCCGTGCACGGCCATCGCGCCGTCCGCGAGAAGGTATCCCGCGTCAACGAACAACGCGCAGCGGTCCACGTGACACCGCCCCCTTCCCTTTTGACTCTGGGGCCATATCCATGACCGGGGCACAGCCTAGCCAAGTCTGTCTGGTTTTGCGTGCCCTCTTTGAATACGGAAAGTTATTGACCCACTACACACAGGCGGGATCCCGTTGAGGGGCGGGCTTTTCCAGCCGCCCGGGCCTGCCGGGAAACCCGTCGCGAATACCGGACTTCAGGTACGCATCGGGGCGGTCAGCGCCACGACGCCGACCAGCACCGCGTCCTGTTCGGAGAGGATTCGGATATCCGTTTCCCTGCCGAGTACTGGGTCGAATCGTACGACGTCGGTACCGAAGGTGAAGGGGTCCCCCACGGCCCCGCGGGCGGAACTCGCGAAGGCGTTGTCCTCCTCCCCGTACCCGCCGCTCGGGGCGACCGCGCGGCCGTCCACCGTCACCCGGTCCCCCCGCAGGTCGGCGTCGCCCTCCCAGGCCACCACGTCCACGTGGGAGGGCACCGCGGCGGGGAGCAGACCCGACACCGGGAACGACATCCCCGTGCGGCTCCGGAAGACCGCCCCGGTGTCGTCGAGCACCATCGCCTGGTTGTAGGAGCCGATGCCCGGGTCCTCCAGGACCACCACCAGGCTCCACCCGGCGTAGACGCCCCGGCCCTCCCGGGCCGGCACGTCGCCCACCCACCACTCGCCGCCGCCCTGGGCCCTCACCAGGTCGGTGACCTCGGCGAACGCCTGGTAGGCGGGGTATCCGGGCAGGTCCGCGACCTTCGTGTCGGTGGCGGCCACGGTCCGGTAGGACGTCATGCCCGGCCCCCTGACCCGGGCCGCGGGGGCGTCGGGGGCGCCCGCGGCCGAGAAGTACAGCCCCGCCCAGCGGACCGCGCCGCCCTCGGGGAGGTCCCAGGTCGCGGCGCTCGCCGAGGTGGTGGCGTCCGGATCGCCCTCGAGGGGAGCCATCACCCAGTTGTCGTTGTCGCGGTGCTCCCCCTCCCTCAGGCGGGCGTCGGCACAGGGGCCGTCCGGCGCCTCCGGCCCGGCCCCGGAGGACGGGTCCGGACCCGGTTCCGGTTCCGGGACGGGCCCGGGGCCGCCGTCCGGGTTCTCCGGGTCCGCGACCTCCGGGTCCGCGACCTCCGGATTCGGGTCCCGCTCCGGGGCCGTGGGCGACACGCCGTCCGGCAGGGCGCCGGCTCCGTCAGGGGCGCCGCCGTCCTCTCCCTCCGCGTCGTCCTCGGGGATCTCCTCCTCCCCCCGGGACCCCTCTTCCCCCGGGGACGCCTCCGTGCCGGGCTCCGCGGGCAGCGGCCCCCGCGGTGCGCGGGCCAGGTCCGCGTCGGCCTCCGGAGCGGTGCGCCCGTCGGCGCCCGGGGTCCCCCCTGTCCCGGGGCCGGCGCCGGGGACGCCGGGGTTCCCGGGCCGCCAGGGCCACGGCCACGGCCAGTGCCCCCCGTGGTCCCGCTCCGGCTCGACACAGGTCATCAGCGCGTTGCCGACGCTCTCGGTCCGCACCCGCCCGGCCGTCGCGTAGCGCGCGGCCACCCCCTCGGAGGAGACCCCGCGCTCCCCGGTCGCACTGGCGGCCACGCCTCCGGAGGACACCGTCACGGACGCGGGCACGCCGACGTCGGCCCCGGCGTCCACGCGCACGTCCAGGAACTGGGTGCTGTTCTGCCCGGACGCCATCCGCGGGTGCGCGCAGCGGCCGCCGCCGCTGCCCGACGAGCAGCTCCAGTCGCCGTTCCCGGTCGCCATGGGGACGGAGCTGCCGGCGCCGCCGGAGGAGACCATCTCGACCCCCGGCGGCAGCGTGATCACCGCGATGACGTCCTCGACCGTGGACGCGCCGATGTTGCGGACGTCCAGGACCACGATCCCCTCGCTGCCCGGGAGGAGCGCGCCGACGGGGTCGATGCCCGCCGCGAACAGCGGTTCGGGGGCGTCCTCGGCCACCTCCTCCTCGGGGACGTCCGCCGGGGGCACGGCCGGCTCCGCCGGGGCCTCCGGGGGCGCGGGCCGGTCCGGGGCCGACGTCCCCCCCGGCGCGGCGGGGGGCGGGGCGGCGGGGGGCGGGCCCGGAGGCGTGTCGGGGGCGGCCGGGTCCCCCGGCGCGGGCGCGGGAACGGGTTCCTCCTGCGGGGCCGCCGCCGGGGGCGGGTCCTCGGGACGCATCGGAACCTCCCCGCCGGTCAGGGCGAGCGCGACCGCGACCGCCATGCCCGCGGCGGCGGCGCCGCCGGCCGCCGCCTGCTGCTGGCGGCGCGACATCCGGCCCCACCAGGCTCCCGTGGCCGCGCCGCCCGGGGTGAGGGCGAGGTAGCCCGCCGCCCCGGAGCCGACCACCAGCGGGAGGACGACCCCGCGCAGGCCGACGTTGACGTCCATCAGCTCCGCGTACACCTCACGGCAGTCCGCGCAGCCGTCCATGTGCGTGTCGACCTTGGCGGTGTCCCGTTTGGACAGGCCGCCCCGGACGTAACCGCCGAGGAGCCCCAGGGTCGGGCGGCACGCCTCCGCGGCCGCGCCGCCGGCCAGGTGCATCTGGAGGTAGGCCTGCCGGAGCCCCTCCCGGGCCCGGTAGGCGAGGGCGGCGACCCCGTTCGGGTTCATGCCGAGCAGGGGCGCGGCCTCGGCCGGCTTGGTGCCCTCGATCTCGGTGTGCCAGAGGACGGCCTGCCACCGCTCCGGCAGGGAGAGGAAGGCACGGGCGATCAGTGATCTCTCCAGCCCCTCCAGCGCCGGATCCACGAACGGCTGGCCCGGGACGAGGCTCTCCATGTCGTCCGTGACGACCTGGCGCTTCTCCCCCCGCCCCCGGTCGTACGCGGCGTTGCGCACCGCGGTGAGCAGGTAGGGACGGAAGGAGTCCTCGGGGCCCTTGCCCCTCCGGATGACGCTGAGCACCCGGGTGAACGCCTCGGCGACGGCGTCCTCCGCCTCGGCCTCCCCGCGCAACAGCTGCCTGGCCAGTCCGCGCGCCGACGCCGCGTGCCGCTCGTACAGAGTCGCGTAGGCGGCGGTGTCGCCGCCACGCACCCGCCTGATGATCTCAGCGTCACCGACGAGTGTCTCTGTGTGATTTCTGTCGGCGTCGGACACCGAACGTCCTCTCATCTGATCCCGCCACAAGCCAGGAAGAACGCTGGTTCGGCGTCGGAAGAACACGTACTCGAAAAAAATATCCCGCATCCGCGTCATGGCCGCCACCGATCCCGGTAATCAGGGTGAGGGCGAGCGGCGGGGACCCGGTGCGGGGGCACGGGCCCCCGCCGCTCACCCGGGCGGACCGAGGATCAGGAGCCACACACCATGGGTGATGCCGAAACGGGAACCGGGACGTGGGACCGCGGTGTCGGCACCCGGCGCCTGCGCGCCCCGTGGGGGCGCCGGAGCCGGGAGGCGGGTTGGGAGCCGCCGGACGACTGGTGGACCCCCGCCGTCGACGCCGTCTGCGAGGCCTTCGCCACCGGGACGGACCTGGCCGGGCCGTGCGCCCGGCTGGGCGAGGCCCGCGCACGCTCCGGGGTGGGGATCGGCCAGAGCCTGGACGACCTCGCGGCGTTCACGGCGCTGGCGGGGTGGCGGAGCCCGCCGATCGAACTGGTGCGCGCCATGGCCGAGGGGTGGGCCGACGCGGGACGGGGGCGGGAGACCTGTCAGGACCCGCTGACCGGTCTGGCCACCCAGGAGTACCTGCGGACCAGGCTCGGCGAGCTGTACCGGGGAGCGGACGGCGGACCGTCCCCCGCCTCGGGCCACCGGCTGGCGATCGTGTCGCTGGACCCCGGGATCGACCCGTGGCGACGCGCCGCCCGGCTGATCGTCCTCGGTTACGAGCTGTCCCGGTTCTTCACCCGGGGCGAGTCCGTGTGCCTGATCGGCCGGGGCCGGATCGGGGTCGTCGCGGCCGAGGCCGACGACCTGGACCCGCGGTTGGACGAGCTGCGCCGGGGCATCGGCTGGGAGCACGGCGCCGGCGTGTGGTCGGTGGCACTGCCGCCCACGCACCGGGAGGCACTGGCGCTGGTCGAGGGTCTGGGGAGGCCCGGATGACCGGGTGACGCCGTCCGGCGCCGTGCGGCCCCCGAGCGGCGGGCCCGGCACCGGACGGTGGCCGGACGGGGCGCGGATTCGCCGAGGGGACGAACGCGACCGGCCGGCCGCCCGCCGGGCGACGGTCCCGGGTTCCCCGGTACACGGGAGAGCCGGCCGGGACCGCTCGGCGGAAGGGGGAGCGCCGTGTTCCGGCCTCCCCGGGGGCGCGTCCGCAAGGGGAGGCGGACGCGCCCCCTCGCCGTGGGCGTCCTGCCCCGTGCCCGTCCGGCCCCGCGCTCACCCGAGGTTGAGGCGTCCCCCCGTCGCACCGAAGACCGCGCGCTTCCAGGCGGACGCGGGAACGGGCCTCACGGCGGCGATCCGCTGCTCGAACCCACCGGGGACGGGGACGTGCCCGTCGCTCGCGGCCACGGCCGCCATCGCGGCCACCTCGGTCACCGTGGGCCCCACGGCGCCCGCCGTGCCCGCCGCCTCGATCCAGGACTCGAGGCCCGTGGGACCGGCCGCCGCGGGCTGCTCGGACCCGGCCGCCGGGCCCGGACGGGCCTCCTCCGGAAGGACGTCCGCGGGACGGGCCTCCGGCGGCCCCTCCTGTGCGGGTGCCTCGGCGACCGTGGACCACGCGGACCGTTCGGGCGTCGCGGGTTCGTGCGCCTGCTCGAACCCCGCCAGCCCCTCGAACCGCTCGGAGGGATCGGGGCGTTCGAGCGGTTCGGACCGCCAGCCCTCCGTGTAGGGGGCGGCCGGGATGTCCAGGAAGCCGGTCACCTCCAGGGGGCCGGCGGCCCCCGGACGGACCTCGGTCACGGGGAACGGCGGAGCGTGGTCGAAGGACTCGGGGACGGCCGGGTCCGCGGGAGCCGCCGGGTCCGCGGTCGGAGCCTGGCCGGGGGCCGCCACGGCGGATCCGTCACCGGTGCCCTCCGGAGCGCGGGCGGCCTCCGCGGCGGCTCCGCCCCCGGGCCGTTCCGGGTCCCGCACGGGATCGGCTGCTGCCCCGGTGCCGTCCCGGTCCCGGGCGCCGACCGGGTCGGCGCCGGCACCGGCCCCGCCTGCGGGGGCCGGGGCCGAGGGCTCCTCCGGAGCGGCGGAGGCGGGACCGGCGGCCTCTCCGGGGCCGTCGGTCCGCGCCGGGGCGGAAAAGGGTCCGTCCTCGCCGAGCAGGGAGGCGCCCCGGTACAGGAGGGTCTCCTCCGCGGGCACCGGGCCCGCGGGGGCGGGGGGCGCGTCGGAGGACGGCTCGGTCCGCGCCCGCGGACCGCGTTCCGGGGACGCCGTGCCGGGGCCGGAGGGAGTTCCGGCGGGCTCCTCGTCCTTCTCCTTACGGGCACGGCGGTCGGCTCCGAGGATGAGGAAGACGTCCGTCTCCTCCGCGTCGGGGTCGGTCCCCTCCGAGTCCTCGCCGACGGCGGTCGGCGGGTCGGCGGGGCGCGGCGGCCCGACCTCGCGGGGCGCGCGGGAGCCTCCGGCGTCGGGCCGGGGAGCCGGCGCCTCCGCGGGTTCCCGCGTGCCGAACCAGGCGCGGGCCGGGGGCACCTCCTGGCGGCCCCCGGGGGGTGCGTGCCGGGGCGGCTCCGGGGTCTGGGCAGGCGGGGTCTGGGCAGGCGGGGCCTGGGCCGGAGCCGACGCGTGGTGCGCGGGACCGCCCGGGGCCGGGCCCCGGTGGGGCTGCGGCCACATCGGCGGCTGCGGACCCGAGGGGGCCTGCGGACCGGGATACGGCCGCTGCGGACCCGAGGGCGGTCGCTCCACCGGCCGCTGCGGACCCGAGGGCGCCCCCGCACCGGGATACGGCGACTGGGGACCCGAGGTCGGACGCTCCCGGGCCGAGGGCTGAGGACCCGAGGGGGCCTGCGGACCGGGATACGGCCGCTGCGGACCCGAGGGCGCCCCCGCACCGGGATACGGCGACTGCGGCCCTGAAGGGGCCTGCGGGCCGGGATACGGCCGCTGCGGACCCGACGTCGGCCGACCCGCCGGCTGCTGGGGCCCGGACTGCGGGCGCACCGGCTGCCGGGGGCCGGACGGCGGCTGCTGCGGCCCCGGGGGCGGGCCCTCCCAAGGGCGCTGCGGACCGGAACCGGGCCCCGGAACCGCGTCGGGCCGCGGCCCGGGTCCCTGCGGGGGCGCGGGCGGCGGCTGCGCCGGAGGGGTGGGTATCGGGGCGCCCGACAGGAACGCCTCGGCCATCGAGTCCTGGGCGAAGGCCCGCGGCTGCTGCGGCGGGGCCGGAGGGACCTGCGGGCCGGAGGGGCCCGCCCACGGCGTCCGGTTGGGACCGGTGGGCTCGTGGGGACGCGGCGCCTCCACGGCGTAGGGGGTCGGGGGGAACGGCCCCGGCGGCGGGTACACGCCTCCGTGCGGCGGGTCCTGTCCGGGTTCCTCGGGGAACCACGGAGCGGGCCGGGGCGGCTGCGCACCGCCGCCGCCCTGCTGTCCGGCCCCTTCCTGCGGGGGCGGCGCGGCGGCGCCCGCGGGCGCGTCCCCCCGGGAGGGGGCGCCGTGCGGCGGGGCGTCCCGGTCGGGGTGGTGCGGCGGGGCGTCCGGGGGACCGTCCGCTCCTGCGTGCGGTGCCGGACGCGGGTCGTCCCGGCCCGGATTCCCCCGGGGAGGGGTGTCCTGGCCGGGATCGGACCCGTGGTGCTGGTTCACGGCCTACTCCCCTTCCGTGCGTGCGCGGGCGGGCGCGGCCCCGTCGACGGCGCGGCCCAGGGCCTCGGCGGCGACGAGCTGGACCGTCCGGTGGGTTGCCTCGCCGATCAGCCGCGGGAGCACCGCCGCTCCCTGCGCGAGGTGCCGGTCGTGCGGCACGACCACCACGGCGGCGCCGCTCTCGGCGATGATCCCGGTCGTGCGCGCCACGTCGAACGCCGGGTCCTCGCGCCTGCGCTCGTCGAAGACGACCACCACGGTGCGCCCCACCTCGTCCGGCCTGGTCGCGGCCAGCGAGTCGAGTTCGCGTCCGACCCTCAGCGCGGACTCGCGCGTGGCCCGGACCACCCGCACCCGGGAGTGGGCGCCCGCGCCGACGGCCGCCGGGAAGGCGCCGTCGGCACGGCCCGCCACGAGTGTCACCCCGAAGAACCGGGAGATCGGCAGGAGCCCCGAGGAGTAGGCGTCCGCCCGGTCCGGCGCTGCGCCCACCGTCCACAGGTTCTCGCCGACCTCGCCGAGGCTGGCGCACACCGACTCGAAGGTGGCGGGGTCGACCCCCTCCAGGTCTCCCGGCTCGCCCGCTCCCAGGCGGTCGGCCATGGACGGCGCCCGCCCGGTGGCGTCCACCGCCAGCACCCGGTCGTGGCGGAAGTGGGCCAGCGCGCGGGCGACGAGGGCGGTGACCACCGCCGCGTCCGCGCCCGTCCCGAGGTCGTCGACGAGGATGCGGCGCCCCGTCGAGGTGGCGCGCTGCAACCGCCGTCCCAGCTCGATGGCCTCCGCGACCTCGTCCACCGGCCGGAACGGCCGCAGGACCGTGCGTCCGATCCTGCGCACCAGGCCGTCGGCGGGCACGGGCCGGGCCGGGGCCGCGCGCCCCGCGCCGGCCGCCGGAACGGGGGGCGCGGCGGGGTTCCCCGCGAGGTGGGTCTGTGAAGCGTTCATCGTCCCCCGCTCAGAAGGTCGTGAGGAGTCGCTGGTAGGTGCCGAACGCGCCGATCGCCAACGGCACCAGGACGACGACGGCGATCGCCTCGAACCTGCTCGTGACCCCGCGGAGTCTGGCGCGAACGTGCTCGGGCTGCTCGACGGACAGGACCACGGCCGGAATCGCCGCGACCGCGACCGCGATGCCCAGCGCGGGCCACACGCCCCACGGCACGGCGTCGGCCCACGCGAACAGGAAACTCACCAGTACCACCAGGCTCGCGCCGATGAGCGCCGACTTCTGGGCCACCAGGGGGAACAGCCGGGCACGGCTGGCCACCACCAGCGCCAGGACCACCGACAGCCCGGCCGTCCACCAGTCGAAGCGGGTGGCCAGGCCGATGCCCGCCGTCGCCGTGGCCGCCGCGACCGAGACGGTGGCGATCACCAGGCTCCGGTGGGCCCCGGCCACCGAGGTGAGGACGTCGCCGCGCGCCACCGCGTCACCGGAGCTGCGCCGGTCGTCCAGCACGGCGAGCCCGGAGAACGTCAGCGCCAGCCGCAGGAGCAGGCTCAGCAGGACCACGCAGGCCACGGTCATGATCGCGGCGATCTGGTGGGCGGGCAGCCCGAACGCGGCCCCCGCCGACCACACGGCGGCCAGGGCGAGCCCGACCCCGCCGCCGGTCAGCCCGCCGCGGCCCAGGGAGGAGGTGAGTCCGAGGAGCAGGACCAGGCCCGCCAGCAGGGCGGCGGCGCCGCCCCAGCGGGCCCACTCGGGCCATCCGAACGCGTCGCAGGCCAGCCACAGGGCCAGGCCGCCGACCGCCGCGCCGCTGATCGACAGCGCCGTGCCCAGGGGTTCGCGCCACGTGGGGCCGACCGCCGCGCCGACCGCGACGAGGAGGGCGGCGACCACGGCCAGCCCGGTGATGCCGCCGGCCCCGGAGAAGTACCCCTGGAGCACCCATCCCGCCCCGAGGGAGAGGACGACCAGCGCCAGCGTCGCGGTCCACCGGGCCGCCTCGGGGCTCCAGCGCCCCTGGTGGCCGTCCAGTGCCATGGACACCGCCTCGGGGACCTCGTGCACCACGGGCGCGGGCACCGGCTCCTCCGCCCGGACGAGCCGCAGCACCGCCCCGTCCGCGACCTGCCGGTCGGCGAGGGTGGTGTCGCCGTCCAGGACGATCCCGGAGGCGGTGACGAGGTGGCGCAGCTTCGCGGGGTTCTCCACCTGGTCGCCGAGGAGGTCGAGGACTTCCGGCATGAGCGCGCCCACCGGTTCGCCGGCGGGTAGGACGGCGTCGACCCTGCGCTCCTCACCGACGAGCGTCACCCGGCTCCAAGCGGTCATTGCCTTCCAATCCTGCTCTCGCGTCTGGGGTGGCGGTCCACCACCGTTTTCGGGCCCGGGCCCGGGGAGGGCCCGGGCCTTCCGGGGTCAGGCGGGTACGTCGTCCACGGCGATGCGTTCGAGGTAGCCGTTGCCGACCAGCCAGCGGACCGTGGGCGCGGGGGGGACCTCGGAGAAACCGGCCGTGTCGAGCGTGAAGCGGATCCCGCCGCCGGGCAGGCCCTCGTGCGCCGGCGCGGCGGTGGCGCTCACCTGGAAGGGGTGGATGACCCGGTAGCGGTGGTACAGCTCCCCGCCGTCCGCGCCGGTGCGGGCGTACCCGGGCAGGCCGCGCTCCTCGAACGGCGTCCCGTCGGGGAACAGGTACCGCCCGCTCTCCTGGCCGAAGGCGTCGACCACGTCGCCGACCTCCAGGCCGTGCAGGTAGGAGCCGCCGCTGCGCTCCTCCAGGCTCTCGCGGACCTCGGTGACCAGCTCCGCCGTGGCCTCCGCCGTCTCGGCCTCCTCCGCCTGCGTGAGGGGGGCGGGATCGGGCTCGGTGGTGGCCAGCTCCTGGTAGAGCCAGCGCGCGGCCTGGTCCTCGGTCGTGAACTCCATGCCGGGACGGCCCTGGTCGAAGTCGATGACGGCCGCGGCCAGGTAGCCCTCCTCGTCCTGGGTGATCACGTAGTAGCTGTCGACGGTCTCGGGCTCGGGGCGGGGGTCCCCTGGGAGCACGTACAGGCTCCGGGGGACCCCGGCGGCGTCCAGCTCCTCCCGGGCCCGGTCGAGGGTGACCTGGGCGCCGACCCAGTCGCCGGGGACGGGCGGGACGGCGTTGTTCGCCGGGCCGGACGCCTCCTGCTCCTGCTCGACCCTCTGGGTGCTGAGCTGGGTGCTGACGAACGACCAGCCGACGGTGCCGCCGCAGATGACGGCGGCGAGGCAGGCACTGATCGCCACCTTGCCGAAGTTCTCGTCCAGGCGGCGCCGGGTGCGCTGCCCCCCGAAGAGGACCGCCTCCCGGAGGCGCTGTCGGCGCACGGCGACGGACTCCAGCAGCTGACTGTCGTAGTCGCGTGCCAACCGTGCCCCCCGTTGCCTCTCGTGTGATTCCCGCCCTGCCCGGGACCGGTCAGATGTTCTGCACCGCGGCGTTGGCGCGGCTCAGGGTCTCCTGTGCGGTGCCGTCGTTGGTCTCCAGCGTGGTGCGCACCAGCCGGATGATCTCACGGACCTCGTTGCCGGCGTTGTGCCACTTGAGTTCCTTGGCGCTGTACTCCTCGGAGACCCCGGTGGCCTCGAACTCGGCCATGGCCGCGCTGACGTCGGTGTCGCGCTCGCCGATCAGCGTTTCGAGCCGGTTGGTGATGGTGGTGATGTTGGTCTGGGCCTCCTGGGAGGCTCCGATGTCGTAGGCGTTGTTGCTCATGCGGACTCCTCGGGGACGGTCAGCGGAACTTGGCTGCGTCGAAGTTGGCCGCGCCCATGTTCTGGTTGGCGTCGTCGGCCATGGTGTCGGCACCGGTGGTGAAGGCCGTGTTCATGCCGCCCTGCCCCTCCTGGATGGAGCCGAGGCCGGCGCGCAGGTCGGCGGTGATGCTGTCGGCCTGCAACTTGAAGGAGTCGAAGGCCGCCTTGCCCGCGCCGTCGAACTTTCCTGCGAGCGGTTCCGCGGCCTGGATGAGCTGCTGGATGAGGCTGCTCAGCTCGTCACCGGCGCCGCCGGTGTTCTGGGCCAGCGTGTTCAGAGTGCTTTCGCCGACTTCCCAGCGTGACAACTGTTCACCTGCTTTCCTCGGGGGACCTCGCGAGGCGGTCGCCTCCCGAAGGGGAGGATGCACGCGGAGTGCCCGTGGTTCGGAGGGAGAGTCCCGGAACCGGACAATGGACTCGATCACCCCTGTGGGGGGAATCTGAATAGTACAAGCGACCCCTGACGAAGAAATAGGCGTACTCCGCGACCTGTGGACGGGAAGCTCCGTCCGGGACCTCCGGGCCGCGCGGGCCGTGTGCGCGGAAGCGGTCGCGCCGGAGGGGTCCGGGCAGGTGGCGGGCGTCCCGGGCGGGTCGGGGGCCTGCCCCGCCCCCGGCGCGGCCACCGGCCCCGCTCCGAACGGGGAATGACCGGGGCCGCAGGTCGGAGCGGATATGTCCGCCGCGAATTCCGCCTCGGGAAAACCCCTCCCTTCCCACGGACCCCGCGGGACGGTGCGGGTCGCCGCCGCGGCCCGGGGGAGGGCGGGTCCGTCCCCTCCGTCAGCGGTGAACGGCCGGGACATCCGGGGCCGGGCGCCCGGGGCGCCCCGCCCGGGCACCGCCCGGGGGCGCACCGGCGGCGCGTGGCCACAACCGGCCAGCGCCCCGTGCCGCGGCTCCCCCGCCTCCCCCTCCGGGACGGGGCCGGCCCCCTCTCCGGGGCCGGTCCCCGTCCGGCGGAACCGCCGCCGTCGGAGCCGTCACCCGTGGTCCCGCGCCCCGGCCCCGGGCGCGCGCCGGGCCCCGCCCGGCGGCCCGGCGGCCGACCCGGGACCCGCCCGCCGTGCCGCACCGGCCCCGGAACGGCCTCGACCGGTGCCCCGCACCCGGTTCGGTAGGGTTTCCCGCGCCAGGTGACACTCCCGAAGGAGCCCTCTTGAGTCACGACGTGGTCGCCCTGCTGGCCGAGGCCCCCGCCCGGCGCAGCCTCATCGACGCCCTGGTCGCGGCCGGGCCCGACCTGCGCGTGCGCTCCGTCTCCGAGGGCGCCGTCATCGAGCTGCGCGACGACTCCGGCAGGCTCGTCGCCGCCATGCAGGCCGCCCAGCGGCTGGCCCTGTCCGCCGAGGCGGACCGCCTCCTCACCGACGGGATCAGCGACGAGCTGCCCGCCCAGCCCTACTGGGTGGAGGCGCGCGGCGCCGAGCTCGCGGACGTCGACACCGCGGCGCTGGTGCGCCGGTTCGCCGAACACCTGGTCGAGCGGCACGGCGGCGCGGTGTGGGTCCCCGAGCCCCGGCTGCCGGGGCGCGAGGACGTCCTGACCGGCTCCACCGACCACCCCGCCGTCACCGTCCTGACGGAGAAGGCGTTCGTGGTGGTGCAGGACCGCCCCCTGGTCCCCATGAGCGGTTGGCTCGTCGACGCGACCGCCCGGCACGGCCGCGAGGGCCGCCACCTCCAGGTCGTCACCCCCGCGCACAGCCGCATCACCCACTCGCTGCGCTCCCTGCTCACCGACCGCACCGCGCGCTGGGTGGTGCGGAACGGCGACGGGGGCCACCACGACGGCTTCTCCGGGGTCCCCCTCGTGTGGGACCCGGTGTCGGCGTTCGTCGTGGACGGTCCCGCCGACCCCGGTACCGCTCCCCTGCCCCATGCGGACTTCCGCTGGTCCGAGGCCGACGGCGTCCCGGGCACGCAGCTGCTGGTCGACTTCCAGATGGTCCACCCCGCCACCGTGAGCCTCCGGCTGGGCGGGGCCGTCGAACTGGTCGCCGGACACCTCGCCTCGTCCTCCCCCGCCCTCTGGGGCACCAGCGAGCCCCTCGCGCACGCCTGGGACCGGGGCCGCGTCACCGACCTGTGCCGCCGGCGCGCCCCCGGCGCCACCTGGCTGACCTTCACGGGCCGGCCGGAGAGCGTGCGCGAGGAGGGCGCCCTCCCGTTCACCGGGACCCTGCGCGTGAGCACGGTCCCCGACGGGGTCCGGGAGAGCGTCACCCTCGCGGTGGGCCGGCCCGGCGGAGAGGAACCGGACTTCTCCGCCCTGAACGCCATGGTCAAGGAGCTGTCCGCGAACGAGGCACTGCGCAGCCTGACCGTGCAGCGGCTCCTCGGGCGCGCGGACCTCACCTACGCCCCCCGCTGGTCCGGCCTGCCGGTCCCGGTGGGGCTGGCCGTCGGCGTCGACGGCGTCTCCTCGATGGGCACGGACCGGGCCCTCTCCGCCCCCGTCAGGGGCGTGCCCTTCGGTCCGCCGATGACGCCCGCCGTCTGGTACCGGATCGGGGACGGCACCGAGCCCGACTCGTGGGACCGCTTCCGCGCCCTCATGGACCACCTCCGCCCGTCCGACGCGCCCTCCTCCTGACCCGGCCGGTGCGCGCCGCACGCGTGACGGGCGCGGCTCCGCGCCCACCCCTCCCCGGGGCCGCGTACGGGGCCGGCTGCGCCCGTGGGCCGCGGGGCGTGAACCATGCGGGCGCCCCCGGTATCCCACCCAGTGGCGCCCGGTCCACCGGGACGCGCCCTCCGGGGGGGCTCCCGGGGCGGCCGTCGGCCGTCCGGTTCCCCTCTCGGGGTCGGTCTGCGACACCTGGCCGGGCCCGGAGGCGCGACGGGGCGGAGCACGGTGGACACGGGCCCGGGACGGCGCAGGAGAACACGACCTGGTGCGGAGGGACCCTTGGGCCGCGGGCACGACTTCCGGACACTCCTCCCCGATCCCGCGCGGCGGCGTGGCCGAGGCGCCGCCCGGAACCCCCTGGCCCCGGCCCGGGGGGCGCTTCGTGCCCGTGCGCACCGCAAGGCTCCCCGAGGTCCGGCTTCGGTAGGGTTCTCCCGGGAACGGGCACCCCTCCCCCGCGCCCTCGTCCTCCCACCCCTGCGCCGAGAGGAAAGCCGATGAGCCTTCGCGTCGTCCACCGGCCGACACGGACCGTCCATCCCACTCCGGCCCAGGACCCTCACGAGGTGGAGGCCCCGCCGACCCTCCCCGACGGCAAGGCCCAGGGCAACCCGCTCATGACCATCCTGCCCATGGTCGGCATGATGGCGTCGCTGACGATCATGATGGTCATGCGCAACCCGGCGTTCATGGCGCTGGGCGGCGTCGTCCTGGTCGTCGCCCTCCTCGCCGCCCTGGCCATGCTGTTCTCCCGGCGCGGGCAGGTCGCCCGGCAGCGCCGCAACCAGCGGGAGCTGTACCTCCAGTACCTGGAGGAGCTGAGGGAGGAGCTCGGCGGATGGGAGCAGCGCACCCGCGCGCACGCCCGCCTTCTCGACCCGCCCCCCGAGGCCCTGTACGACGTCGTCCGCGACCCCACCAGGCTGTGGGAGCGCCGCCGCAGGCACCGCGACTTCCTCCGGGTGCGCGTGGGCAGCGGGCTGACGGAGGGCCGCCCCCTCCGCCTCGCCGAGCAGGGGACCGCCCTCACCCCCACCGACCCGTTCATGCTCTCCGAGGCGCAGGCGGCCATCCGCCGGTTCGAGTCCGTCCCCGAGATGCCGCTCACACTGCCCCTGGACATGGCCGGGAACGTCAGTGTCATCGGGGAGCGCGAGGACGTGATGCGCCTGGTCAGAGCGCTCGCCGCCCAGTTCGGGGCGTTCCACGCCCCCGAGGACGCCGGACTCGCCGTGTCCTACCCGGCCGAGAACGCCGACGACTGGTCCTGGCTGCCGTGGCTGCCCCAGGTCCTGGACCCGCGGCGGCGCGAGGGCGGCGCCGCCGTCCGCCTCATCGCCCCGACCCCCGCCAAGCTCGGCGGCCTCATCGCCGACGAGCTGCGCTCGCGCACCGACTTCGCGTCGGAGGTCCGCAGGGGCATGGGCAAGCGCGAGGCGTACCGGATGATGCGGCGCCTGCTGGTCGTCCACGACACCCACGGCGAGGTGGCCGCCGAGCTCGTGCGGCCGGACGAGGCCGTGGACCCGGCCGACCTCGGCGTCACCGTCCTGCACCTGGTGTCCCGCCAGGTCGACGAGCCCGGCGACGTGAACCTGAGGATCAGCGTCGACGGCGACCAGGTCCGGATCGAGGAGCTGCGCGGCGCCGACCCCGTGGTCACCAGCGGCACCGTCGACGACGTCTCCGCCGCGACCCTGACGGGCCTGGCCCGCATGCTGGCCCCGCTCCGCCTGTCCCCGGAGTCGATCGAGGAGACCGCCCAGGAGGGCGGCAGCGTCGACTTCCCCGCGATGATGGGCGTGCAGGACCCCGGCGCCGTCGACGTGCAGCGCCTGTGGGCGCCGCGCAGCGAGCGGGCGTTCCTGCGCGTCCCGATCGGCGTGGACGACATGGGACAGCCCGTGATCCTCGACCTCAAGGAGTCCGCGCAGCTGGGCATGGGCCCGCACGGGCTGTGCGTGGGCGCCACCGGCTCCGGCAAGAGCGAGATGCTCCGCACCCTCGTGCTCGCGCTGGCCGCCTCCCACCCGCCCGAGCGGGTGAGCATGGTCCTGGTCGACTACAAGGGCGGCGCCACGTTCGCCCCGTTCGAGGACATGCCGCACGTCGCCGGGGTGATCACCAACCTGGAGGACGACGCGGCGCTCATCGAGCGCGTGTACGCGAGCCTGTCCGGCGAGGTGCAGCGCCGCCAGCAGATGCTCCGCGACGCCGGGAACGTGTCCAACATCGGCGACTACACGTACAAGCGGGAGCACGACCCGGGCCTGCCGCCGCTGCCGCACCTGCTGGTGATCATCGACGAGTTCGGCGAGCTGCTGACCGCGCGCCCCGACTTCATCGAGCTGTTCCTGTCCATCGGCCGGATCGGCCGGAGCATCGGCGTGCACCTGCTGCTGTCCAGCCAGCGCATCGAGGGCGGCAAGCTGCGCGGCCTGGACACCTACCTGTCCTACCGCCTGGGGCTGCGCACCTTCTCCGAGGAGGAGAGCCGCACCGTCCTCAACACCCCGGACGCGTTCCACCTGCCCTCGCTGCCGGGGTTCGGCTACCTGAAGGTCGACACCAGCGTCTACCAGCGGTTCAAGGCCGGATACGTGTCCGGCGCCTACCGGGGGCCGGTCGCCGAGGAGGAGGTCTCGGAGGGCACCCCGTCGGTGCGCCCGTACACGGCGTACAACAGCGACGGCGGGCAGGACCCGGCGGCGGCCCAGGCCCCCGGCGAGGACACGCCGATGCCGTCCCGGACGGTCGGGCCGACCCTGCTGGACGTGATGGTCGGACAGTTCGGCCGCCACGGGGAGCGGACCCGGGAGATCTGGCTGCCCCCGCTGCCGTCCGCGACCACGCTGGACACGGTGGCGGGCGCTCCGGTGGAGGGCGAGCGGGGGCTGCGGCTGCCCGGGACCCACGAGCCGATGCACGTCCCGGTCGGCGTCCTGGACGACGCCACCAAGCAGTGGCAGGGCGTGTGGAAGCTCGACCTGACGGCGTCCGGCGGCCACGCGGCCGTCATCGGGGGCCCGCAGAGCGGCAAGACGACCCTGCTGCGCACCCTCGTGCTGTCGCTCGCGCTCACCCACACGCCGGAACAGGTGGCCGTGTACTGCCTGGACCTGATGGGCGGCGGCCTCCAGTCCCTGGCGTCGCTCCCGCACGTGGGCGGGGTGGCGGTGCGCACCGACAGCGAGCGCGTCCGCCGTACCGTCGAGGAGATCCAGGGGATGCTGGAGCACCGGCAGGCGGTGTTCCGCGACCGGGGGATCGACTCCGTCGCCCAGCTGCGCCGCATGCACGCCCGGGGCGAGGTGCCGGAACTGGCCAGCGCCGACGTGGTGTTCTGCATCGACGGTTTCGGGGCGCTGCGCAAGGACTTCGAGGACATCGACCCGAAGGTCACCGACCTGCTGCAGCGCGGCGGCGGGTTCGGCGTCCACGTGGTCGCGGGCATGCTGCGCTGGAACGACGTCCGGATCGCCGCCCAGTCCAACTTCGGGCAGAAGGTGGAGCTGCACCTGAACGACTCGTCGGACTCCACGATCGACCGCAAGCTCTCGGAGACGATCAGCGCGAAGACCCCCGGGCGCGTCCTCACGGACGCCGAGCTCTTCGGCCAGGTGGCGCTCCCCCGCATCGACGGGGTGGCGGACGGCGACAACCTGGGCGAGGTCGTGGAGAAGACCGTCCGGGCCGTCGACCAGGCCTGGCGCGGCAAGCGCGCGCCCAAGGTGCGCATCCTGCCGCACCGGCTGTCGGCCCGCACGCTGCCGACGGTCGAGTCGGAGCCCCGCCTGGTGCCGATCGGCGTGGACGAGCGCGCCCTGGAGCCGGTCCTGCTGGACCTGTTCGACCGCGACCAGAACCTGCTCGTCCTGGGCGACGGCGAGTGCGGCAAGACCAACCTCCTGCGGCTCATCGCCGAGAGCCTGGTGGAGAGGTACTCGTCGGACGAGGTCGTGTTCGCGGTCATGGACCCGCGCCGCACCCTGCGCAACGTGGTCCCCGAGGAGTACATGGGCGGCTACGCGAGCAGCCCGCGCGTGTGCGCCGGCCTGGCGGGCGGCGTGGCCAAGGAGGTGGAGGGCCGTCTGCCCGAGGACGGGGACGTCGACTCCCTCGAGCCGGGGTCGTTCAAGGGGCCGCGCATCGTGGTGCTCGCGGACGACTACGACGTGCTCACCACGGCGGGCCAGAAGCCGCTGGCCCCGTTCGTGCCGTTCGTGCCGAACGGCCGCGACATCGGCCTGCACTTCGTGGTGGCGCGCCGGGTGGCGGGCGCCGGACGCGGCATGTACGACCCGCTGGTGCAGGCGATGCGCGAGATCGGGACGAGCGCCCTGGTGATGTCGGGCGACCGGAGCGAGGGCCAGCTGCTGCCCCGGGTGTACGCCGCGCCCCAGCCCCCCGGCCGCGGCAAGTGGGTGACCCGCGGCGACACGGGGCGGCTGATCCAGACGGCGGTGCGGGAGGCGCCGCTCCCGGACCGCGCCTGACGCCCCCGGCGGAGGGCGCCCGCGGCCGGGTCGGGAGCACGCTTCCCGGCCCGGCCGCGGCGTTCCCGCGCGGCGGTCCCGCCCCCTGGGGGGGTTAGCACCCGTTTCGCTCCTCCATGGGCGAAAAGGGAGGAGCTGCCGCCGTCCAGCGCTGTAGGTTCTCGCAATGACACGATTCGCAGGGTCCCTCATCGGTGTCGGATTCGGGCTGGCGTTCGTCCTCGCGAACACCGGGCCGCCGCTGCCCCCCGCGGTGGCGCTCGTCCTCCGCGTCCTCGCCGTGGCCGCGGTGGTCGCCGTCCTCGCCCTGGTCGTCGCGATCGGCCGACGGCCGGCCGCAGACCCGGGCCCCGACGCGCCGCGGATGCGGTTCGACGGGTTCTTCGGCGCCGTCCTGGCCGTCGAGGCCGTCGCGCTGTTCGGCGGGATCCAGGCGCTGAGGGCCCTGGACGCGCCGATGCAGGCCAACGTGGCCTGGATCGCCCTCGTGGTCGGACTGCACTTCTTCCCGCTGGCCCGGCGCTGGCGGGCCCGGTCCCTCGTGTTCACCGCCGCCTACATGTCGGTCCTCGGCCTCGCCGGGCTGGCGATGGTCTTCGCCGGGTACCCGGGGTGGGCGCCCCTCGTGAGCGGTGCGGTCACCGGCGCGGGCATGCTCACCGGGATCCTGGCCTCGCTCGCCGCCGACCTGCGGGCGGCCAAGGCCGTCGACGCCTGACCGCGTTCCGGCGGGAGGGCGTGTCCGTCCCGGGCTCCGGCCGTGCCGCCCGGCCTTCCGCCGGTCCCGGTCCCGGCCCCGGGGTTCCGACGGACACGCCGGGCGCGGCGGGCACGGCCTCAGGACATGCCGCGCAGCCCGACGAGGAGTTCCGCCAGGGCCGCGGCGGCCCCGTCGGGGTCCGTCTCGCGCACGGTCCAGCCGCGCATGGCCGCGAGCCGCGCCACGTGCGCGAAGGCCGGGTCGGTGAGCAGGTAGGCGCACGGGGCGTCCGGCCAGTCGGCCGCCACCGGAAGCAGCTCGGTCCGGTAGGCGGGCGGCTCGCCGGGCCGGGGAGCGCCGGAGTCGGCGCCGGGCGGGACCGCGCCGCCCTCGGGGCTCTGCGAGCGCACGAGGCCGGCCCTGTCGGCGCTGCCCGGCTGGGGCAGGAACGCGTCCACCAGCACGTAGCCGAACACCGGCCGGTGGGCGGCCCGCTGCGCCGCGCCCACCGCGCCCAGCAGGGGCCCGGCGTCCCCCTCCGCGACGAGGGCGGTCGGCGCGTCCGCCGCGACCAGCCGGTTGATCTCCAGGCTGGCCCGCGCGACGTAGCGCGCCGCGTGCGGCGGCAGTTCGTCCCCGCCCACCTCGGGGCGGACGGCGCCCGCCCCGACCTCGGGCAGCCGCCGGTGGAGGTCGGGCAGCCTGGTGGCGGCGCCGAGGGTCGGGGGGAGGAGGACGGCGATCACGCGGTGCGGCCCGCGGTCTCGTCGCGCACCCACGCCAGGTAGGAGGGGTTGCCGCCCGCCACCGGCACGGCGACCACCTCGGGGACGTCGTAGGGGTGGACGCCGACGATGTGGGCGGTGAGCTCGTCGAGCCGGTCCGCCGAGGTCTTGGCGACCACGGTCCACTCCTCGTCGCTCCGGACCTCGCCCTCCCAGCGGTAGAAGCTGGTGACGGGCCCGCCCACCTGCGCGCACGCGGCGAGCCGGCGGTCGACCACCGACCGTGCCAGCCGTTCGGCGCCGTCCCTCGTGTCGACCGTCGTCTCGACCCGGACGGTCTCGTGCTGTGGCATGGTCGTCCCTCCGTCCCGGCCGCCGCGGTCCGGACCGCCCGACCGGGTGTTCTAGGCTCACTGGTCATGAGCGAACGTGATGAACTCCTGCGTCTGATCAACGATAAGGCGGTCGTGCGCGGGAAGGTGACCCTGTCCTCGGGCCTGGAGGCGGACTACTACGTCGACCTGCGGCGGATCACCCTGGACGGGGAGGCCGCGCCTCTGGTCGGCTCGGTCATGCTGGACAACGTCGCGGACCTGGAGTTCGACGCGGTGGGCGGCCTGACGCTGGGCGCGGACCCGGTCGCCGCGGCGATGGTGCACGCCGCGCACGCGCGCGGCCGCAGGCTGGACGCGTTCGTGGTCCGCAAGGCGGGCAAGGCGCACGGCCTGCAGAAGCGGATCGAGGGCCCCGACGTGCGGGGGCGGCGCGTGCTCGCCCTGGAGGACACCTCGACCACGGGCGGCTCGGTGATGACCGCGGTGGAGGCCCTGCGCGAGGAGGGCGCCGAGGTGGTCGCGGTCGCGCTGATCCTGGACCGGGGCGCCCGCGGGCGGATCACGGAGGAGGGCCTGGACTACCGGGCCGTGTACGGCGTGTCCGACCTGGACGTGTAGCGGTCCGGCCCGTGGGCGCGGTTCCGGCCGCGGCCGGGGCCGCCTCCGCGGGGGCGGGGCCCGGTCGGGCCCGTCACTCCGCGCCGGTGCGGCGCGCGGCCGTCTAACCGTCGATCGTGAAGCTGTGGCCGGGTTCGCGGTCGGCGATGTCGCGCCGGTTCCCGTGGACGAAGACCTCGACGGCGGAGGGGTCGCCGATGGTGACCTCCAGGCCGCCCTCGGCGCTCGCGTAGTTGACCGACTGGCCCTGGGTGACCTCCTGGTCGAGGAGGACGTCGCCTCCGGGGATGCGGACGAAGACGTCGCTGGACTCACCGGTCACACGGATGTGCAGCACACCCATGTTCTCCGGTTCCTCCGACTCCGCCGCCGTTCCCGAGGCGTTGGCGCTCACACTGGCGCCGTTGCCCGGGAGGGAGCGGTACAAGAAGAATCCGCCGAGGGCCAGGAGCGTGACCAGGAGCAGGACAGCCCCGACGATGGCCATCACCTGGCCAACGCCGCGAGGGTCATTCCTATGCCTTCCCACGGCGTTGAATGTAGCGCGTATCACGACAAAAAGCGACAGTGATCGGCCCTCTGCCCAGGGGTTCCCATGATGCGTTCACGTTCGCCCGCGAAATGCACAACTTTTCACACCGGGGCCGGAGAACCGGGAACGCCTGCGCCGTCAGCTGCGACGACACCGGGAACTCCGGACAATTTGGTCTAGACCTTTTCAAGGGCTCCGTGGATTCGGGATACTTGGGTGACACCTGGTGGACACGTCCGGAAGCGCGGCCCGCCCCATGGGCCTTCCCCCGCTCGCCGGCCTCCACCGGGAACGCACGTGGGGTGCCGCCGGAGCGATACCGGCGGCCGCTCGCTCCAGGCCGAATCCAGGGAGAGTCAAGCCATGCCCATCGCCAGTCCCGAGGTCTACACCGAGATGCTGAGCCGCGCGAAGTCCCAGGGCTTCGCCTACCCGGCGATCAACGTGACCTCCAGCCAGACGCTGCACGCCGCCCTGCGCGGCTTCGCCGAGGCGGAGAGCGACGGCATCGTCCAGATTTCCACGGGCGGAGCGGAGTTCCTCTCCGGCGCCTCGATCAAGGACATGGTCACCGGTTCGGTCGCCTTCGCCGAGTTCGCCCGCGTCGTGGCCGACAAGTACCCGGTGAACGTCGCCCTGCACACCGACCACTGCCCCGAGAACAAGCTCGACGGCTTCGTCCGCCCGCTCCTGGAGATCTCCAAGGAGCGCGTCGCCAAGGGCCAGGAGCCGCTGTTCCAGTCCCACATGTGGGACGGGTCGGCCGTCGAGCTGGAGGAGAACCTCCGGATCGCCGAGGAGCTGCTGGCGTCGTCCGAGGCGGCCCGCACGATCCTGGAGATCGAGGTCGGCGTCGTCGGCGGCGAGGAGGACGGCATCGTCGGCGAGATCAACGAGAAGCTCTACACCACGCCGGCCGACGCCCTGCGCACCGCCGAGGTGCTGGGCCTGGGCGAGAAGGGCTACTACCTGACCGCCCTGACCTTCGGCAACGTGCACGGCTCCTACAAGCCCGGCTTCGTCAAGCTGCGCCCGGAGGTGCTCAAGAAGGCGCAGGAGGCCGTCGCCGAGAAGCACGGCAAGGACAAGGCCTTCGACTTCGTCTTCCACGGCGGCTCGGGCTCCACCATCGAGGAGATCCACGAGGCCATCGGCTACGGCGTCGTCAAGATGAACATCGACACCGACACCCAGTACGCGTACACGCGTCCGGTGGTCGACCACATCCTCAAGAACTACGACGGCGTGCTGAAGATCGACGGCGAGATCGGCAACAAGAAGGCCTACGACCCGCGCTCCTACGGCAAGGCGGGCGAGGCCGGCATGGCCGACCGCGTCGCCGAGGCCGCGCGGCAGCTGAAGTCCGCCGGCAACAAGATGAAGTAGGGGACCCGGCGCCCGCCGCTGCGGCGGGCGCGCCCGCGCGCGGTTCCCGGCGGCCGCACGGCCGCCGGGCGCCGCGCCCCCGGAGGACGGGGCCGGGGACGGACGCGCGATGTCGCGGGAGGCACCGTGAGGGGTGCGGACCCGGTGGCAGGATGGGGTCATGAACCTGCACCGGAACCTGCTCAACGAGCCGCCCGAGACCCGTCTGGCCGACAACCCCGAGGCCCGTGAGGCCCTGGCCGGAGCCGACGACCCCACGCCGGTCGCCGGACGCTTCCCCGAGTACTCGGCCGCGTGGGCGCGCCTGGCCGAGCTGGCCCTGGCCGACGGGCAGCCCGTGGCCGCCTACGCGTACGCCCGCACCGGCTACCACCGGGGGCTGGACCAGCTGCGCCGCTCGGGCTGGAAGGGCCACGGCCCCGTCCCGTGGGAGCACGAGCCCAACCAGGGCTTCCTGCGCGCCCTGCACGCCCTGGGCAAGGCCTCCGAGCAGATCGGGGACGCCGAGGAGGCGGAGCGCTGCGCCGACTTCCTGCGCGACTCCAGCGCCGAGGCCGACAAGGTCCTCAACGGCTGACGCCCCGACGGTCCCGGGGCCCGCGCGCGGGCCCCGGGGCCGTCGGCCACACCCCGCTCAGGCCCGCGGGCCGGACGCGTAGAGGCCGATCAGCCGGGCCAGATGGGTTCCGGCGATCCGCAGCGGAGCCTCGTCCCGCGCCACCTGCGCCGCCATCTCGGCGCCCTCCACGGTGCTGATCACGGTGTACGCCAGATCCGCCGCGTCGTCCTCGGCGATGCCGTGGTCCCGCAGCCTCTCGAACACCAGCCGGCGCCAGTGCGCGAAGGCCGCGTCCGCGGCCCGCCGGATCTCGGGAACGCTGCCCGTCACCCCCAGGGCGGTGGAGGCGACGGGGCACCCGTCCTCCCAGCCGGACTCGCGCATCCCCTCGGCCAGCGCCCGCACACAGGCGACGATGCCCTCGGCCGGGTCCCCGGCGGCCGTCAGGCACCGGTCCAGCTCGTCCGCGAACCCCCTCTCCCCGTGCCGGATCGCGGCGACCGCCACTGAGCTCCGACACCCCCGAACGCGCCAGAGAGGCCGCCCGGTGGCTCGCCGGGCACGGCGCCCACCACCTGACCGGAGGCGTCCGGTCCGATCCCTCGGGCATCGGCTCACCCGGGTCCTCCACCTTCTACAGCGGCCCCGGCGAGGTGTTCCGCCTCCACCGGGAGACCCTGGAGGTTTTCACCGCCACCACCTACCTCGGCGAGGATCCGGGGCTGGCCGCGCTGTACCACCAGCCCGGGATGACCTTCTTCTGGACCTCCCTGCTCGGCTGGCTCCAGACCCTCGCCGTCGCCAGGGCCCACGGCATCGGCGCCGAGGCCCTGCTCCCCGTCACCGAGACGGACTCCCTGGCCGCCGTGTTCCGGTTCTACGCGCCCCGGATCGACGCCGGAGACCACACCGGCGACGCGGAGGCCGGCTTCACCAGCCTGCTGGAAGTGCTCTCGGCGCCCGCCTCCGGCTGAGGGCCCCGCGGCTCCCGCCCTCTCCCCGAGCGCCCCGGGCCGGTGTGGCACAGACGCCCCGGCGCCCCACTTAACCCGGATGCGCAGGTCGTGTACGCTCAATACGCAACGGCCCCTGTCGCTGCCTTGCGCCAGGGGTTCATCCATGTTCGGGGTGGGAACCCCGGTCAGGTGTCGAGCGAAAAGGTAGAGATCCAGATGCCGGCGATCACGCTCGTGGGTGCCCAGTGGGGCGACGAGGGCAAGGGCAAGGCGACCGACCTCGTCGGCGACCGCGTGGACTACGTGGTGCGGTACCAGGGCGGCAACAACGCCGGCCACACGGTGGTCATCGGCGACAAGAAGTACGCCCTCCACCTGCTCCCGTCCGGGATCCTCTCCCCCAACGTGGTGCCGGTCATCGCCAACGGCGTCGTCATCGACCCGGGCGTCCTCCTGGAGGAGCTCCGCGGCCTCGACGAGCGCGGCGTGGACACGTCCCGCCTGCTCATCTCCGCCAACGCGCACCTGATCATGCCCTACCACCGGGCCCTGGACAAGGTCAGCGAGCGCTTCCTCGGCAAGGGCAAGATCGGCACCACCGGTCGCGGCATCGGCCCGACCTACGCCGACAAGGTCTCCCGCCAGGGCGTGCGCGTCCAGGACATGTTCGACCCCTCGATCCTGCGCAAGAAGATCGAGCTGGCCCTGCACGACAAGAACCAGCTGCTCACCAAGGTGTACAACCGGCGCGGCCTGGAGGCCGAGCCGATCATCGAGGAGTACCTCGGCTACGCCGAGCGGCTGCGCCCGTACGTCGCCGACACCTCGCTGATCCTCAACAAGGCGCTCGACGAGGGCAAGACCGTCTACCTGGAGGGCTCCCAGGGCACGCTGCTGGACATCGACCACGGCACCTACCCCTTCGTGACCTCCTCCTCCCCCACCTCGGGCGGCGCGGCCGCCGGTTCGGGCATCGGCCCCACCCGCATCACCAAGGTCGTGGGCATCCTCAAGGCCTACACGACCCGTGTCGGCTCGGGCCCCTTCCCCACGGAGCTGCTCGACGAGCAGGGCGAGTGGCTGCGGACCCAGGGCGGCGAGTACGGCGTGACCACCGGGCGCAACCGCCGCTGCGGCTGGTTCGACGCCCCCATCGCGCGCTACGCCACCCGCATCAACGGCATCACCGACTTCTTCCTCACCAAGCTCGACGTGCTCACCGGCCTGGAGCGCATCCCCGTGTGCGTCGCCTACGAGGTCGACGGGGTCCGCCACGACGAGATCCCGATGACCCAGACCGACTTCCACCACGCGGTGCCGGTCTACGAGTACCTCGACGGCTGGTCCGAGGACATCACCGGAGTCCGCGAGTTCGACGAACTCCCCAAGAACGCACAGGTCTACGTGCGTACCCTGGAGGAGATGGCCGGAGCACCCGTCTCCGCCATCGGCGTCGGTCCCGGACGCGACGAGACCCTCCAGCTGCGCTCCCTGGTCTGACCCCCGCCCGTCCGCCTTCAACACGAAGAGGCCCCCTGCAGTGAAAGCCCTCGTTCTCGGCGGCGGAGGCCGCGAGCACGCCCTCGTCCGCGCCCTCTCCCTGGACCCGGGTGTCACCGGCATCCACAGTGCGCCCGGCAACCCGGGCATCTCCGAGCTGGCCGAGAACCACGTCATCAACGTGACCGACGGTCTCGCCGTGACGGAGCTGGCCGCGCGCATCCGCGCCGAGCTGGTCGTCATCGGCCCGGAGGCCCCGCTGGTCGCCGGTGTGGCCGACGCCCTGCGCGACCGCGGCATCCCCGTGTTCGGGCCCGACCGGGCGGCCGCGAAGCTGGAGGGCTCCAAGGCGTTCGCCAAGGAGGTCATGGAGGCGGCGGGGGTGCCCACCGCCAAGGCGCGCGTGTGCCGGTCCGCGGGCCAGGTCTCCGACGCCCTCGACGAGTTCGGCGCCCCGTACGTGGTCAAGGACGACGGCCTCGCCGCGGGCAAGGGCGTCGTGGTGACGGACGACCGCGCCCTCGCCGAGCGGCACGCCCGGGAGTGCGGCCGCGTGGTCATCGAGGAGTTCCTCGACGGCCCCGAGGTGTCCCTCTTCGTGCTGAGCGACGGTGTGCACGCGCTGCCGCTGCTGCCCGCGCAGGACTTCAAGCGCGCCTACGACGGCGACCGGGGCCCCAACACCGGCGGCATGGGCGCCTACGCCCCGCTGCCGTGGGCGCCGCAGGGCCTCGTGGACGAGGTGATGGAGTCGGTCGTGCGGCCGACCCTCGCGGAGATGAACCGGCGCGGCACGCGCTACCAGGGCCTCCTCTACGTGGGTCTGGCGCTCACGTCGGGCGGCCCGCGCGTGGTCGAGTTCAACGCGCGGTTCGGCGACCCGGAGACGCAGGTGGTCCTGGACCGGCTCGCCACCCCGATCGGCGCGGTCCTCCAGGCCACCGACACGGCCGGGCTGGGCGGCATCGGCTCCCTCAAGTGGAAGCCGGGCGCGGCGGTCACCGTCGTGGTCGCCGCGGAGAACTACCCGGGCGACCCGGTCAAGGGAGACCTGATCGGCGGCCTGGACGCGGCCAACGCGCTGGAGGGCGCGTACGTGCTGCACGCCGGCACCGCGTGGGAGGGCACCGACGGCGTCAAGGCGAGCGGGGGCCGTGTCCTCAACGTGGTCGGCACCGGCGCCGACCTCCGCCAGGCGCGCGAGCGGGCGTACGAGGCCGCGTCGCGGATCGAGCTCCGCGGCTCGTTCCACCGCACCGACATCGCCGAGCGCGCCGCCGCCGAGCTGTAGCAAGGACCGGAGAACCCACATGAGCGGCTTCGTCGTCACCCCCGAGCCCGTCCGGGTCGAGGGGCTCACCCACCTGCACACCGGCAAGGTGCGCGACCTGTACGCGGCGGCGGACGGCAGCCTGGTGATGGTGGCCAGCGACCGCGTGTCGGCGTACGACTGGGTGCTGCCCACCGAGATCCCGGGCAAGGGGCGCCTGCTCACCCAGCTGTCCCTGTGGTGGTTCGACCAGCTGGGGGACCTGGTGCCCAACCACGTCCTGTCCGACGTCCCACCGGCGGGAGCACCCGCCGACTGGGACGGGAGGACACTGGTGTGCCGCCGGTTGGACATGGTGCCGGTGGAGTGCGTGGCGCGCGGCTACCTGACCGGTTCCGGCCTCGCCGAGTACCGGGTCGACGGCACGGTGTGCGGCGTCGCCCTCCCCGACGGCCTCGTCGACGGCTCCGAGCTTCCCGAGCCGGTCTTCACCCCGGCCACCAAGGCCGAGGTCGGCGACCACGACGAGAACGTGTCGTTCGAGGTCGTGGCCGACCGGCACGGAGCCGCCCTCGCCGCCGAGCTGCGCGACCTCACCCTGCGCGTGTACCGGCGCGGCCGGGAGCTGGCGCGGGAGCGCGGCGTCATCCTCGCCGACACCAAGTTCGAGTTCGGCCGGGACGCCGACGGCGCCCTGGTGCTGGCCGACGAGGTGTTCACCCCCGACTCCTCCCGGTACTGGCCGGCGGACGAGTGGGCCCCCGGACGCCCGCAGACCTCCTTCGACAAGCAGGTCCTGCGGGACTGGCTGGCCTCGCCCGAGTCGGGATGGGACCGGGCCTCGGAGACCCCGCCGCCCGCGCTTCCGGAGCACGTGGTGGAACGCACGCTGGACCGCTACACGGAGATCCATGAGCGCCTGACCGGCCGGAAGCCCGGTCTCCGCGCCGGGAACCGGTAGTGATTCGGCGCACGGGGCAGTCGTTTCACGTCGGGGACCACGTATGGTGGTCACGTTGTGCGCGGCGTCCCGCCGGCGTCCTGCCACGCGCGCGGCATCCCTGGTCTTTCCCTTGGGCCGAATACCTCTTTGGCTGTTTGACCGGTCCCCATCCACGTCCGGCGGGTATACCACGTTCTGTGCCGGTACACGCGGGTGGGTGCTATAGAGTCGTCGCGAGCACCGGCTTCACCGGCCGCGCAGGTCACGCGCAAGATGGTCGCAACGTTCCAGGGGAAACCCGCGTCTAAAACGCATACAGGCGAAACCCGACGAGGGTGACCTTTTTTCACATCTGCCTCACAAAGGAGCACATGAGCATGGGCCAGGAGGTTCGTTACCGCGTCCGCGGCGGACGCCCCCTCAGTGGAACGGCGTTCATCCAAGGCGCGAAGAACGCCGTCCTGCCGATGATCGGGGCCGCTCTACTCGCGGCCAAGGGCCGTACCGTGCTGCGGAACGTGCCCGTCATCGAGGACGTCTACCGCGCGCTTGAGCTCGCCGAACACGTGGGCGCCAAGGTCGAGTTCCACGAGGCCGAGCGCACCGTCGTCATCGACGCGTCCCGTCTCAACGACCCCGAGCGCGCCGTCCTGCCCGCCGAGATCGCGGCCCGCTTCCGCGGCTCCGTGCTCTTCGTTCCCGCGCTGATGCACCGCACCGGCCGCGCCCGCATCGAGGGCGTCGGCGGTTGCAACCTGGGCAGCCGCAACCTCGACTTCCACTACCGGGGCTTCGCGCGCCTGGGCGCGGAGGTCACCGAGGACCTCGAGCGCAACCACATCAACGTGGAGGCCAGCAACCTCCGCGGTGGCCGCCTCTACCTGGACACGCCGTCCCACACCGGTACCGAGAACCTGCTCATGGCCGCCGTCCTGGCGCCGGGCACCACGGTGATCGAGCACGCGGCCCTCGAGCCCGAGGTCATCGACGTCATCAACTTCCTGAGCGCCATGGGCGCCAGGATCAGCGGTGGCGGCACCGGGCTCATCACGGTCGAGGGCGTCGAGGAGCTCACCGCGGTCGAGCACACGATCATGTCGGACCGCATCGACGCCGGCGTGTTCGCGATGACCGTCGCCGCCACCGGTGGCGAGGTCAGCCTGGTGGGCGCCCACCTGGACCACCTGGGCGTGGCCCGCTGGAAGCTCGAGCAGATGGGCGTGGGCTTCTCCCAGGAGGGCGCGGTCCTGCACGTGCAGAGGGACCCCTCCGTGCCGCTGCGCCCGATCAACGCCGTCACCTCGCCGTTCCCGGGCTTCGCGACCGACCTCCAGTCGCCGCTGATGGCCCTGGCCACCCTGGCCGAGGGCGAGAGCTACATCCACGAGGCCATCTACGACGGCCGGTTCGCCCTGGCCGACGAGCTCAACAAGATGGGCGCGAAGATCGAGGTCGAGGGCACCCGCGCCATCGTGCACGGGCCGACCAACCTGCGCGGGGCCGAGGTCATCGCCCACGACCTGCGCACCGGTGCGGCCCTGGTCCTCGCCGGACTGGTCGCGGAAGGTGAGACAATCGTGGCGCCCGGATACCTGGTTGACCGCGGTCACTCCCAGTTCGCGGCGAGGCTCGCTGCTCTCGGCGCGGACGTGGAGCGCGTCGTCGTCTCGTAGGGAGCCGAAAGCGCAGTTCAAGCCGGGGTGGGGGCTTGCCTCCCACCCGGGCTTTCGGCGTTGATATCGAAAACGATCTTCTTTGGCCCCGCACAATGGGTACGATCTCGGCAATCATGCCGTGACAGAGATCGGGTCGGGAAACCAGTGGGCGCACATAGTGAAGAGCGTGGAATGGTAGCGGGGAGCAACCCGAGGTGAGTGCCCAGCGTACTGGCGATTTGACGATCGGCGTCATAGGGCCCCATGAGGTGGTCGAACGGGTCATGCTCATGGGCCCGGGGTCCACCGGGCCCCTCAACGCCAGACTCATCGCAGCCGCGTACCGAGATGAGCAAGAGGCGACGGACAAGGTCGTCAGGCTGGGTTCGGCGATCGACGCCTACCTGTTCGCCAGCCCTGTCCCGTACGAGTTCGCGCGCAAGGCCGGGGTTCTCACGATGCCCGCCACCTTCGTGCCGCTCGGCGGGGCCAGCCTGCACGAGGCCCTGCTCCGGGCGACCCTGGACGACCGGTACGACCCGACCAGAGCCAGCCTCGACGTGCTCAGCCGCGCCGACGTGGTCGAGGCCTACTCCGAGGTCGACCTGCCCGTGGACGGCATCCACGTGCACGAGGAGCTCACGAACACCGCGCAGCTCACGTCCTTCCACGAGGGGCTGTGGCGGCGCAAGGCCACCCGCATGGCGATCACCTGCGTGCGCGGCGTCGCCGAGCGGCTGGAGGCCATCGGCGTCCCCGTGATCCGGTTGCGGCCCACCAACGCCGGCGTGCGCAGCGCCCTCCAGACCGCGGGACTGCTGGGGGCGCACCACCGGCTGGAGGAGGCCCAGCTGGGCGTCGTGGTGGTGGACGTGCCCACGCTGCGGGACTCGTCCCGGCGGTCGACCCCCCGGTACTGGCGCGAGGAGCTGCGGCTGTCGCTGCACCGGCTCCTCCTCCAGGAGGCCCACCGGATCAACGCCACGGCCCACCGCCTGGACGACCATTCGTTCATGGTGACCGCCACGCGGGGATCGCTCGTGACCGCGACCGAGGGGTTCCGGCAGCCGCCGTTCGTGGAGCGCATCAAGGCGGAGCTGGGGATCGCGATCGAGGTCGGGATCGGCATGGGGCGCACCACCCAGGACGCCGAGGCGCACGCCCGGGCCGCCCTGAACCGCGCCCAGGCGTCCCGTCAGAGCTTCGCGGTGGACCGCGAGGGTCGTTCCCTGGTCCCCGCCCAGCGCGCGCCCGCACGGCAGTCCTCCGAACCGCTGCGCACCAAGGGCCGCGAGACGTTGATTCGGCTCTCGGAGAAGATCGCCGAGGAGGACGGCCCGCTGGTCGTCGACGCGGAGAACGCCGGGCGCATGCTCGGCGTCACCTCCCGGACCGCGCGCCGGCTGCTGCGCACCCTCGTCGAGGAGGGGCTGGCATGGCCGCTGCCCCCCAACCGCACCCTCCAGCCCGGCCGCCCGCGCCAGCTCTACAGGCTGATCGTGGAGAAGCTGGACAAGGACGCGGCGGGCAAGTAGGCGGTGGGCGGACAGGCGCCACACGTACGCGGGCGGGGGCGGTTCCCAACGGGACCGCCCCCGCCGCGTGCTGCCCCGGTGCTGCGGGGCGACCGTGTGAGGGCCCGGCCCCAGCCTCGAGGGGCTGCTGAGCAGTCCGGGACCACTCTGTGGGGTGTCCGCGGGGGCCTGTGGGGAACAAGCCCCGGGGCGAGCCGATCGGGCCCGTGAAGGCGTCTGGGGTGACCGGGCGGCCAGGTTCGCGGTGACGGACAGCGGGTCGGCCAGGTTTTCCGGAGACGTGGCGGACCGCGTACGGGATCCGCCGGAAGCGGCCCGGCCGGGTTCTCCACAGGCCGTGGAGGGGCGTTGCCCGCGGAACGGCCCGGTGGGAGCGTGGAACACGGGGGCGCCGCACAGCGGCCACGGGGAGCCGCGGGTCCCCCGAATCGACGCTACCCCTCTCCAACCCGCCCCCGCCATCCCCGTCCACAGGCTGTGGATAATCCGGTGACAACCCCGCTCCCCGCTGCCAGACTCCCGCGCATGGACGACGAGGCGGCCCCCGCTCCCGGGGGCCGCGCACCGGCCGGACGGGCGCCCCCGCGGCCGGTGCGCCGGACACCCCGGCCGGCCGGACGGGCACCGCCGCACGGGCACCCCCGCGGGTTCCCTAGCGGCGCTCGGCGTAGGAGGTGGCCACGGCCAGGAACGCGTCGTTCTCCTCAGGGGTGCCGAGGCTCACGCGGGCGCCCTCGCCCGCGAACGGGCGCACCGAGACGCCCGCCTCCGCGCACGCGGCGGCGAAGTCGAGCGTGTCCCCGTCCAGCCGCAGCCACACGAAGTTGGCCTCGGTCGGCGGCACGGTCCACCCGGAGGCGACGAGCGCGTCGCGGACGCGGTCTCGCTCCGCGACGGTGGCCGCCACCCGCTCCATGAGCTCGCCCTCGGCGTCGAGGGAGGCGATCCCCGCGGCCTGGGCGATGTGGTTCACGGCGAACGGGACGAGGGTCTTGCGGACCGCGTCGACCACCGGCGGGTGGCCGACCAGGTAGCCCAGGCGCACCGCGGCCAGGCCGTAGGCCTTGGAGAACGTGCGCAGCACGGCGACGTTGGGCCGGTCCCGGTAGAGGTCGACGCCGTCGGGCACGCGGGGGTCGCGCACGTACTCCAGGTACGCCTCGTCCAGGATCACCAGCACGCTGTCCGGGATCCGGTCCAGGAAGGCGGTCAGCTCGTCCTCGCGGACCGTGGTGCCGGTCGGGTTGTTGGGGTTGCAGACGATCACCATGCGGGTGGCCGGGGTGACCGCGTCCGCCATGGCGTCGAGGTCGTGCGCCTCGTCCTTCAGCGGAACCTGCACGGGGGTGACCCCGGCGAGCCCGGCGAGCAGCGGGTAGGCCTCGAAGGACCGCCAGGCGTAGACGACCTCGGCCCCGGGTTCGCCGACCGCCTCCAGGAGCTGCTGGAGCATGCCGACGGAGCCCGCGCCGAGGGCGAGGTGCTCCTCGGGGACGTCCAGGCGCCGCGCGAGACGGGAGGTGAGCTCCTCGGCGCCCGGGTCGGGGTAGCGGTTCAGCTCGGCGGCCGCCCGCGCGACGGCCTCACGCACCGAGGGGAGGGGGCCGTAGGGGCTCTCGTTGGAGGAGAGCTTGACGGACCGGCCTTCGGGGCCGACGACCTTCCTGCCCGGCTTGTACGGGGGGATGCTCTCCAGCACCGACCGCAGATATGGCGATTTCGACTCCGACACCATTGTCCTTCCTCAATACTTTGTGCTAACCCCGCGACACGCTCAGCGATCTCGCGCCCGGGCCGATCACCGCACCCAGCGGAAATATCGCACAAACGAGGAGATAGCACCATGCGTTTGCGTCCCTGTCCCGCCGGCTCAGCTCGGATTCCGGCTGGTCAGAACCCCCGCCCGCGGGGAGGGCGGGCACACGTCCGGCCATTGGCTCTTCCCATGGTCCTACCCGTGGTGGTCATGCTCAGTGCGTGCGGCGGCGGGGCCGAGGGGGGAGACGATCCCAACGCCGAGGCCGCCGCCGCCCTGTACGACGCGCACCCGCTGCACGTCCGCGACGCCACCCTCGTGCCCGAGGGCAGTGAGAGCGGCACCTACTCCGAGCTTGTCACAGTGCGGTACAGCGCCGAGGTCCGGGCCACCACCGAACTGGACAAGCCCGAGTGCCTGGACGCCTCGAACCGCTGGGGGGACCTGGACGGGGTGCAGGGGGCGCCCGCCTCCGTGGCCGCCTACGAGTGGTCCGAGGGCGCGGTGTCGCACATGCTGGTCCAGCTGGACGAGGGCACCGCCGCCGAGGCGCTCGCCGCGAGGCCTCCGGAGAGCTGCGCCGCGTACACCGCCACCTACGAGGACGGGACCACGTCCGACTACGGGGTGAGCGACCTGGAGGAGGTCCCGGAGATCGGCGACGAGTCCCGCGCCTACGCCATCGAGGTGAGCTCCGCGGAGGAGGACAGCCGCATGTTCAGCATCATGTACCGCAACGGCGGCCTGGTGGGCACCACGTCGATCCTCGGCCAGGGCGCGCTGGAGGACTACGAGGAGATGCTCGTCGAGTTCAGCGAGGCCGCCGTGGAACGCCAGGACCGGATGCTGGGCTGAGGACCCCGGCCGCACCGCGGCGGCCCGCCCGGGATCCCGTTGTCCGGCCCGGCCCCGGCGGGCGGCGCTCCGGCGCCCGGACGCCCGGTTCCCCGCGGGGGCCGCACGGAACCGGTCCGGCGGGGGCCGGTCCCGTGCGGGAACCCGTCACACCGGCTGGCCGGTGTCGGCGTCGCGCGAGTGGTCGGGCATCATCCTGGCCGGGTGCTCACGCGCCGCCCGGAGCGTCTCCGCGGCCCGGGCCGCGTCGTGCCGCTCGGCGTCCCGCCTGGCCGCCTGGCGCGGCCGGGGAAGCCTGCGCGGCGGCCCGACCAGTTCGAGGCCGGTCACGGCGCCGAAGGAGGCGACCACCGCCCCGCTCCCCCGGTCGACGAGCACCGCGCGCACGCCGGTACGGCGGCGCCCGCCGATCCTGACCGCGTACACGACGTCCACACGCCGCCCGTGGCGCATCCCGTCGTAGCGCAGGAACCGCCAGCAGCCGTGCCTCCACACGTCGTCGGGCTCGGCCTTGATCATCACGTTCTCGTTGGTGCGCCACACGTCGCTGCGGCGCAGTCTGCGCACCGTACGGCGCATCGGGACCTCGCGCAGCTCGCACGGCTCCCGGTGGAGGGTCCGGGCCGCCACCTCGCGCAGCTCGGGGCTGAGAGCCGCGAGGAGCAGCAGTTCCGCGCCCAGGACCCAGCCGTGCAGCGCGGTGGGGGCGAGGGCCACCTGCCACCCGGCGGGCTCCAGGCCCGGCGTGGCCAGGGCGGCGGCGGACAGGAGCCCGGCCCGGGTGAGCGTGCGCCAACCGATGGGGGCGCGGCTCAGCCCGCCGAAGCAGCCGCAGCCCGCCTCCGGGTCGCGCCTGCGCGCCAGGACCAGCACCACCACCGACGCGGCGAACACGACGGCGGTGAGCAGGCGCACGGCGTCGCCCGGGAGGCCGGTGAGGGCCAGCAGCCCGACGGCGAGCGCGACCTCCAGGAGGCCGGTCCCGACGGTGGCCGGGCGTCGCAGGCGCTCGGGCACCAGGACGGCCAGTCCCGAGCCGGCGGCCTGCCCGGTGGTCTTGCTCGCGGCGCCGAGCAGGAGCAGCACCGCCAGCAGCGGCAGCTGGACCTCGCGGAACGCCTCCACGATCTCCGGCAGCATGGTCATCCCTCCCCGTTGTGGACCGTCATGGTCGCGTTGAAGCAGCCGTCCTCCAGAAGCCCCCCGAGCGCGACGAACGCGGTCATGGTGAGGGAGGCGATCCGCCCCGCCCCCTGGCCCCCGCAGGCGGGGCACAGGTCGCACAGCCAGCTGTCGGCGGCGGCGCAGTCCACGACGGGGAGCACGGCCGTGTCCCTCGTGCAGTCGTTGCGCAGGTTCGGCGTCGCACCGGCGGACAGCAGCGGAAGCGGCACGCAGGAGGTGCGCCGGTCGCAGTCCGCGTCGTGGCCGACGGGGTCGAGTGCCGGATAGGCGACGCCGTCGACGCGGGCGCGCGGGTCCAGGTGGGACGAGCGCCCCCAGGCGGGGTCGTACCAGGTGGCGATGCCGCTGAGCGTGGTGGAGTGGCGGGGTGTGGGCGGCCTCGGCGGTGTGGCGCTGAGCGGGTAGGGCGGCTGCGTCGTGGCCGGTCGGGCGGCCCACACGGCCCCCTCGCGCCAGACCCCGACGGCGTCGAAGACGTAGCCGGGTTCCAGGCGCGGGTGGCGGACGGCGATGCGGCCCGAGGTGCGGTAGGGGAGGACCACGGTCGTGCGGGGACGGCCGTGGCCGGGGTCGATCTCCAGGGTCTCGCCCTCGCGGCCGACGATGACGCCGGTCGCCCGGGCGGCCTGGGCCCACACGCGTTCGGCGACGAGGCGACCGTCCTGTGAGCAGAGCACCACGGCGTCGTCGCCGTCCCTCAGGTCGTCGGGCCGGACCTCTCCCCCGCGCCAGAACACGGTGGCGCGGTCGTACAGGAACCGCTCCTCGCCCCGGGGCGTGGCCAGGCAGAGCATGTGCGTGGTGGCGCCGACGACCACGCCGCGCACGACGCGGTCGCCCACCGGTGTGGGTTCGAGCGCGGTCTCGGGGCCGAGCACCGCCGCGGTGAACCTTCTGCGGTCCCTTCCGCTGTCCGTCATCACTGACATGTCGTCTGCGCCCCCTTGTCACCCGACTCGTCACTCTCTGCCCATTGTCCCGGTCGGAACCACCGGCCACCGGCCACACGCCGACACGCACCTGTTCGGGTGGTCCGCATGTCCCGGACCTTGCTCGCGGCAACCTTCCGGAAGCCGGTACGTCCGGGGCAGTGCCCCATGCGGACCATCCACCATGATGACCGCATGCAGCCGCTTGAGTACAGCTTGTGGCTGCAAAGTCGCAGATAGACCCGATACACACCGATAGATCCACAAAAATGACCAAGAGTCTGCGCGCCGCCCCGCCCTTCCCCGGCCCCGCGCCCCGGCGTGTCGGGGGTCCGGCCCGGGGCCGCCGCCCGACGGGACCGGCCCTCCATGGCGTGCCGTTGGCCGGCACATGGGGCACAGGTGCCCGGAGATTTGCGTTCGCTGTGTGACAGTGAGGGGAAGAAAGCATGACAAAGCAGCACGCAGCACCTGTGAGAGTCGGTGGTCGGCGTGACAGGAACTACCCGGACCCCCAGGTACGACGAGTTCAGCCGCTACGTGGCCGAGCGCGGCCCCGCCCTGCTGCGGATGGCCCGCTCCCTCACGAACAACCTCGCCGACGCCGAGGACCTGCTCCAGGCCGCCCTCGTGAAGACCTTCCTCTCCTGGGAGCGGATCGCCGACCCGAAGGCCCGCGACGGGTACGTGCGCCGGGCGATGGTCAACACGCAGATCTCCGAGTGGCGCCGCAAACGGCTGGACGTCTACCCCACCGACGACATCCCCGAGCAGCGCGTGGACGACCCCACCTGGCGCAGCGACCTCGCCGACGTGGTCGGGCGGGCCATCGAACGCCTCCCCGACCGCCAGCGCACCACGGTCGTCCTCCGCTACTACGACGACCTCACCGAGGCGCAGATCGCCGCCCGGATGGGCGTCACTCTCGGCACCGTGAAGAGCACCCTGTCCCGGGCCGTGGACAAGCTGCGACGGGACGCCGACCTCGTCATCGAGCGCGCCGTCAACTGACCCGCCGACACCGGCAGCACGACGGGCAGGCCTTCCCACGGCCCCGCCCCCTCCCCGGACACGGATCGGCACAGCCCCGAGGGGCGCGCCGGGCCCCGCGCGCCTGTCCGGACGGACACCGGGAAGCAATTCGCAGGCAGTGCCGGACGGCGCCCGCGAACAGGGCCGATACGGCAGAGGCGGCATGACACCGTGATCGGATCTTCCGGTCACCCTGGGAGAAACCACCGACACCCTCCGGCATGATTATCGGCGTTCCCGGCGGGCATGGCCTGGTCCGGCGGGTGGAACTGCGGACCGGCGGAGGGCGCCCGCGCGGCCCGGTTCCCGTTGCGGGGCGCCAACGGCCACGGACCGTCCACCGCCGGCTCCGAAGGGGGGGCGACGGTGTCGACGGCCCAGGCCGGCGTCGGCGCCCCACGAGGAACCGCACCGCGCAGGAGTCCCGGACGGCCCCGCGACACCGCGCCGAGCGCGCCTCCGGCCGACCGCGGCGGAATCCGGTTCCGCCGGGCCCGGAGGCCGTGGCCGGGCGCGAGGCGCCCCGGACCGCAACCGTCCGCCGACGAGGAAAACGACGGGCACCGAGAAAGGAGAGGCGTCCCATGACCCTGGTAGACGTCCACATCCAAGATCGATATCCGACACGCGTCGAGTCCGGTTCCGACCGGAAGTGGATCATCAGCGACGAACCGACCGTCCGAGGCAGCGCGCAGGAGGGACCGGCCTCCGCCGAAGAGCTCGCCGAACACGCCCGCAACGGATTCCACATCCAGCGGGACCTGCTGTCCGACCAGGAGGTCGGCGCCTGCATGGACGAGCTCAAGGCGATGACCGACGATCCGGCGATCCGCTCCGACGAGCGCACGATCATCGAGCCCGCCTCCGAGGAGGTCCGCTCGGTGTTCGACGCCCACTTGTTGAGCGATCGCATCGCCCGTCTGATCCGGGAACCCCGGATCCTCGACAGGGCGCGCCAGATCCTCGGCTCCGAGGTCTACGTGCACCAGAGCCGGGTCAACTTCATGCCCGGCTTCCGCGGCACCGGCTTCTACTGGCACTCGGACTTCGAGACCTGGCACGCCGAGGACGGCATGGCCGACATGGCGGCCGTCAGCATGTCCATCGGGTTGACCGACAACCACCCGTTCAACGGCGGGCTGATGCTCATGCCGGGCGCCCACCGGACGTTCGTCCCGTGTCTGGGCCGCACGCCGGACGACAACTACAGGTCCTCGCTGAAGGCCCAGAAGGTCGGTGTCCCGCAGGAGGAGGACATCGCCGAGCTGGCGCGGCGCCACGGGATCGAGCAGTTCACCGGCCCGAGCGGGTCGGCGCTGTGGTTCGACTGCAACAGCATGCACGGATCAGGGAACAACATCACCCCGTACCCGCGCTCGAACATCTTCGTGGTGTTCAACAGTGTGGAGAACGCTCTGGTCGAGCCGTTCGCCGCGCGGGAGCGCCGGCCCGGGTTCGTCGCCTCGCGCGACTTCACGCCGCTGAGGGCCTGACCGGGGACGTCGCGCCCGCGGTCGACCGGGCGCGACCGCCCGGCCCGCCGGAGGGCGGGCCGGGCGCCCCGGACACGGACGGCGCCCCACCGCGGCGCCGCTTCTTCCCCTCCCCGACCCCCGAGAGCCCGGCCCCGGGGCCGCGGTCGGCCCGCACCGCGCGTACCTGACTTTCGTCAGATGACGGGACCGGCGCCGGACGTTACCTTCCGAGATATGAGAACCTCCCCGGCAGCGATCCCGCCCGGACACGCCGCCCTGGCGTGCTCGGTCCTCGTGGCTCTGCCGGCTCTTGTGTGGCCCCTCCTCTTTCTCCTCGTCCCGCTGCCCGCCCTGCTCACCGGGCGCCTGTCCTCGGATCCGCGCCCTGCTGTCGCCGTGTACGCGACCGGTGCGGCGGGAGGCGCCGGATGGCTGCTGTTGTCCGGTCAGCCCTTGGGACTGTGGATCACCGGGAGCGTCCTGGTGCTGTTCGCCGTGCCCCTCCCCTGGTTGGTGGGCCTGTACCTGCGCAACGCCGCAGCCCTGGAGGAGGCGGGGTGGGATCGGGCGCGGTTCCTGGAGAGCGAGGCGAGACTCGTCGCCGAACGGGTCCGCATGCGCGAGCGCTCCCGCATCGCCGGCGACCTCCACGACGCCGTGGGCCACGAGCTCAGCCTGCTGTCGCTGCGCGCCGGCGCCCTGGAGATGGCGGAGGACCTGTCCGAGCAGCGGCGTTCCGAGGCCGCCGAGCTGCGCGAGGCGGCGGCACGTGCGGCCGATCGGCTGGCGGAAGCGCTCGGTGTGCTGAGAGTCGATGGCGAGGCCGCGCCTCTGGGCCCGGCGGACGACACCCTCACCGCCCTGGTGGAACGCTCCAGGGCGTCCGGGATGGAGGTGGTTCTGAGCCAGGAGGGCGACACGCGTGCGCTGCCCGTGCTCGTGGACCGGGCCGTGTACCGGGTGGTCCAGGAGTCCCTGACCAACGCCGCCCGGCACGCTCCGGGCGCGGCCGTGCGGGTCACTGTCGAGACGGGGGCCGACGAGGTCGTGGTCCGGGTCGTCGGATCCGCGCCCGGGAAGGGATACCCACGAGCCCACGGGGTGAGTGGCGGAACCGGGCTCGAGAGTCTTCGCGAACGTGTCAGGCTGGTCGGCGGGACGTTCGGTGCGGGGCCCGAGGGACCGGGCTGGGCCGTGTCGGCCCGTATGCCCGTACGGGGGCGGCCGCACCCCGGGGGCGCGGCGGCACGGGACGAGCACGCGGAACCGTCGAGCCTGAGCACACACCGCCTTGCCCGCCGCCGTACCGGGTGGGCGATAGGCCTGATCGTGGGCCTCGCCATGACAACGGCTCTCCTGGGATACGGGCTGGCTCTCGCCCTCAACGCGCACCAGGCCGCGACCGCCACACTGGAACCCGAGGTCTTCGAGCAGTTGCGCCCGGGCCAGGACCGGGCCGAGGTGGAGGCCGTCCTGCCCGAGAACCGGCTGGACGCGGCCTCCACAGGCGGGGAGGAGAACGGGATGCGGCCGGGACTGGAGTGCTCCCTCTACCGGTCGAGCCCGCAGATCTTCGACGGTGACCACGATCGGTACCGGCTGTGCTTCGACGCCGAAACCCTGGTGTCGGCCGAGGTGGTGACGTGGTGAGGAGGGTGACGCCGGCCATGGTGCGAGTCCTGCTGGTGGACGACGAGGCGATGATCCGCGCCGGTGTGCGTTCGATCATCGCCAACGACCCGGGGATCGAGGTGGTGGCGGAGGCCGCCGACGGCCGGGAGGGCGTCGAGATGGCACGTGCGTACCGCCCCGACGTCGCCCTGGTCGACATCCGCATGCCGGTGATGGACGGGCTGGACGCGGCGGCCGAGATGCGGCGCGTCGCACCGGGAACGGGCGTGGTCATCCTGACCACCTTCGGCGAGGAGGAGTACGTGCTCCGGGCCCTCGCCGGAGGCGCCGACGGGTTCCTCCTCAAGACGGGCGACCCCCGTGAGCTGATCCTGGGGGTCAGGGCCGTGGCCGAGGGCGGCGCGTTCCTCTCCCCGCGGGTGGCACGGCGGGTCCTGGACGAGCTGGACCGCGGCCGGGCTGCGGAGCGCCTCGCGGCCGGTGGGCGGGTGAGCGGCCTGACCCGACGCGAGCGCGAGGTCCTGGCCCTGCTCGGCGCGGGGCTGTCCAACCTGGAGATCGGTCGCAGGCTCTTCCTCGTGGAGGGCACGGTGAAGGGTCACGTCAGCACGATCCTCAAGCGCCTGGGGGTCCGCAACCGCGTGGAGGCGGCGGTACTGGCGCACGAGGCGGGCCTGGTCGACCACGCCGGGAACGCCCCCGGGCCCCTTCCGGACGGCGGCTGAGGGGCCCGCCGGGGTCCGCACCGCGGGGCGGACCCCGGCGCCGGTCAGTCGGCGCCCAGCCCCTCGGCCGGGGCTATCCGCGCCGCCCGCCGGGAGGGGAGCACGGTGGCCGCCGCCGCGATGACCAGGGCGGACACGAGGACGAGTGCCAGCTCCGCCCAGGGAACAGCGACGACGAGGGGTGCGGTCCCCCCGATGACCGCGTTCACCCCGACCAACCCGTAGGGAATGCCGATCACGAGCCCCAGCAGTGCTCCCAGGACGGCGATGACCGCAGCCTCCACCGCGAGTGTGCTCCTCAGCCCCCCTCTGGTCAGTCCCAGTGCCCGCAACAGGGCCAGTTCCCGCGTCCTCTCCAGGACGGACAGGCTCAGGGTGTTCGCCACTCCGAGGCTGGAGATGACCATCGTGACCAGGAGCATCGCCAGCGACAGGTTGACGAGAACGTCGAGGACGTCGGTGAGGCCGGTCCGTTCGGCGAGGGCTCCGCTCAGCGTGATCGCGGGGTCCGCCCCGGCCACCCGGCTCATCTGCTCGGCAAGGGCGTCGTAGTCGGCCCCGGCGGCGGCCGTGCCCCAGACCATGCCCCGCTCGTCACCCGGGGCGACCGCGTCCAGGGCCTCCTCCCGCACCACGGGGCTCGCGGCCCCGGAGGAGGTGGCGAGTTCGGACGCGTACAGCGTGAAGCGGTGCGCCTCGCCGTCGACGGACAGGTCGACGGTCTCCCCCTGCGCGGCGCCGAGCGCGTTCAGCTGGTCCTCGGACACCAGCATGGCCGGAGCTCCGGTGCCGTCCGCGGCCAGGTCCTCGGCCCCGACGGCCCGCGCCAGCTCGGGGGAGACCCCCACCAGGGTGGTCTCGCCCAGACCCTCGACGGTCACCTGTTCGGTGCGCGGCGTCTCCACCAGCACCAGGTCGTCGATGTCGCGGACCATGTCCACGGTCGCCGCGGGCACCGAGCCGGTGTCCACCCGCGCGCTCACGTCCACGGGGAACCGGTCGTCCAGATCACCGTCGATGGTGGCCCGCCCTGTGCTCGCGGCCGTGGCCAGGGCCGCGATCAGCCCGAGCCCGAGCACCAGGGTGAGGGTGGCCGTGGCCGCCCTGCCCGTGTTGCGCCGGAGGTTGGCCCCCGCCAGCTCGGCGATACCTCCCCGGAGACGCAGCAGGCGGTCGGCCCCTCCGACGAGACGGGAGATCGCGTAGCGCAGGGCCATGAGCAGGCCGACGGCGCCCACGGAACCGCCTGCGATGGACACGGGCAGGTTCTCGGCGAGCATGCCGAACACCATCACCGCCGCACCGGTGGCGGCCGCGGCGAGCCCCACCGCGTGGACGGACCGGAAGCGGACCCCGTTCTGGAGCGGAGCCGAACGCAGTGCCTCGACCGGCGCGGTCCCGGCGGCCTTGCGGGCGGGGAACCACGCGGCGCACACGGTGGTGGCCACACCCGTCAGGAACGCCCCGGCCAGGGCCGGAACACCGACGTGCAGGCCGCCCCCGGTCAGTTCCATCAGCGAAGCGCCCGCGTACCCCGCGCCCACGCCCGCGGCCACACCGATCGCCGAACCGATGGAACCGATGATCAGCGCCTCGGCGAGAACCAGGTTGCGCACCTGGGACCTCTCCGCGCCCACCAGCCTGAGGAGCGCGGTGTCGCGGCGCCGCTGGGAGAGCAGGATGGTGAACGTGTTGGCGATGACCAGGGCGGCCGCGAGCAGGGCGATGAGGGCGAACACGAGCAGGATGAGTTCCAGCTGCTGGGCGCCGCCCGCGAACCGGTCCGCCGCCAGCCGGGACTGTTCCTCCGCCGTCATCGGGTGGAGATCGTCGGGCAGGTCGGCTCCCATGCTCTCGACCACCGCCTCCGGAGAAGTCCCGTCGGCGATGTCGGCCGTGACGCTCAGCGGGCTCTCCCCGGCGAAGAAGCCCTCCGACGTGTAGAACTGGTACTGGACCCCGGTCAGCGGCCGGAATCCGATGTCGGCCGCGCCGACGACGGTCATGTCGGTCGTTTCCCCGTCGCCTACGAGAAGGCTCACGGTGTCGCCCACCGCGAGCCCCGCGGAGTCGAGGGTCGGTGCGTCGGCCACCATCTCGGCGGCGTTCGCGGGCCACTCCCCCTCCGCCAGCTCGAACCACCGGAGTTCGTCCCGGTCGGAGATGCTGTAGAGGTTGGCGGTGGCGCGGATCTCGTCCGTGACGAGCTGGACGGTGCCCGCGTGGAGGGGGGCCGTGGCCGTGACGTCGGGGTGCTCGGCCACCTGCTCGGGCCATCCGGCACCGGGATCGGCCGCCTCCGGATCGCGGTCCACGATCACGTCGGCAGCCGACAGCGGGGCCGCGGCGACGATGCGCAGGCCGGCGGACGAGGTCGCGGCGAACACGGCGGTGGCCGCCAGGAACAGCGTGCCGAGCACGATCGCCGACAGGACCGAGGCGAGCCGGGCGGGGTGGGCGGCGGTCTGCGCCCAGGCGTAGCCGGGCATCAGGCCTCCGTCCGGGCCATGGCGGCCAGTACCTCGTCGGTGGTCGGCCGTTCGAGCGTGCCGTGGAGGGCACCGTCGGACAGCAGCAGCACCCGGTCGGCGTAGGTGGCGGCGACCGGGTCGTGGGTGACCATGACGATCGTCTGTCCGAGCCGGGTGCCCGCCTCGCGCAGCCGGCCGAGGAGTTCGTGGCCGGTGGAGACGTCGAGGGCGCCGGTCGGCTCGTCCGCGAAGACCACCGCGGGCCCGGTCAGCAGGGCTCGGGCGATCGCGACGCGCTGCTGCTGGCCTCCCGACATCTCGGAGGGGCGGTGCCCGAGCCGGTCCCGGATGCGCAGGGAGCCCACGATCTCGTCGAAGAACGCCCGGTCCGGGGTGCGGCCGGAGAGCTTGAGCGGGAGCAGGATGTTCTGCTCCGCCGTCAGGGCCGGCAGCAGGTTGAACGCCTGGAAGACGAAACCGATGCGCTCGCGCCGGAGCCGGGTCAGCCGCCGGTCGTCCAGGCCAGCGAGGTCCGTCCCCTCGACCAGCACCCTCCCCGAGGTGGGCGTGTCCAGCCCGGCCAGCAGGTTCATGAGGGTGGATTTTCCGGAGCCGGAGGGCCCCATGACGGCGACGAACTCGCCGCGGGAGAAACCGAGGCTCACCCCGGCCACCGCGGTCACCGCCGTCTCGCCCCCGCCGAACCTCTTGACGAGGTCGACCGCTTCGAGAGCGGTGTCATCCACTGTAATGGTCTGCTTGTTCATGGAGCCTTCCCTCGTCGGACCTTCGGGGTCCCACGCTAGGAAGACGCGGTGTCGCGCCGACAGTGCCGACCGACGGGGGCCGCCCCCGACGATCGTCGGGGGCGGGCGGGGGCCGGGGCGGGCCGGCCCCCTCAGAAGCGGCTGCCGGGCCTGGCCACGCTCACCTCTCCGGTGAAACCGCGGGCCGCGTGCCTCCTGCCCTCCTCCCACATGCCGGGGTCGGCGAAGTGGGTGAGAACCAGGTGCCCGGCCCCTGCCTCGGCGGCCAGCTCCCCGGCCATCGCGGCGGTGAGGTGGCCGTGGCCGTTCAGTGCCTGGTCGTCGGCCTCCAGGTAGGTCGCCTCGCACACGAACAGGTCGGCGCCCCCGGCCGCGCGCACGACGGCCTCGCAGTACCCCGTGTCGGAGGAGAAGGAGACCACCCTGCCGTCGGGGTCCTCGAAGCGGAGCGCGGCCGAGGGGACGCTGTGGTGGGCCCGGAAGGAGCGGAAGGACGTCCCGGCCGCCTCGTAGCGGGTCGTCCCGTCCATGGCCATCTCCCGGGGCTCGAAGGACTGGGCGATCGGGCTGTTCATCGTGGGCAGCGTCGGGATGCCGAAGACCGCGTCGAAGGCGGCCAGACGCGGGGCCTCCCCCGCCGGGTAGTACAGGGGGATGCGCGGCAGGACCTCGGGGAAGGTCCACCGGTAGGCCCAGGCCATGAGGTCCAGGCTGTGGTCGGCGTGCAGGTGCGTCACCACGATCCCGCGCAACCGGTCGAGCCCGTAGCGCGCGCAGTAGGCCAGCAGGGACCCCGGACCGGCGTCGACCAGCAGGACGCCGTCGCCGGTGTGCAGCAGGTAGCAGGAGGCGGGGCCCTCCGCAGTGGGCGCCGTGGCGTTGGATCCGAGGATTTCGAGTTCGAGCACGGTTGCTCCTTCGTACGGTGGCCTGGCGGTCTCAGGGGGCGGGAACGAGCAGGGTGGCGCGGCCGGGGACGACCGCCAGCGACACGGAGCGGCCGATCCGGGCGTCGGGCGGGACCCGGACCCCGAACACGTGGCCGTGCGCGTCGACCGTGAGGCGGACGGCGTCGCCGACGAACTCGGCGTGCACCACCCGCGCGGTCACCGCGGCCCCGTCGTCGCGGTCGGTGACGGTGAGGCTGTCGTCGCGCAGGAGGAGGCGTGTGCGGCCGTGGCCGGTCGGTCCCGTCCCCAGGTCCTCCGCCGGGATCCTCCACCGCCCGTCGAGCACCGCGGCCCCGTCCGGGGAGCGCTCCGCCTCCAGCAGGACCGCGCCGGCCAGGAAGTCCGCGACGAAGGCGTCGGCGGGGTCCTCCCAGAGTTCTCGGGGGGTCCCGAACTGCACCAGGGTCCCCTCGCGCATCAGGGCGATCCGCGTCCCCAGGGAGAGGGCCTCGCGCTGGTCGTGCGTGACGATCAGCGTGGCGCACCCCGAGGAGGAGAGCATGGCGGACAGCTCCCTGCGCAGGCCGCCCCGCAGCTGGGGGTCCAGGGCCGCCAGGGGCTCGTCCAGGAGGAGGACGTCCGGTTCGACGGCCAGGGCCCGGGCCAGCGCCACGCGCTGGCGCTGGCCGCCGGACAGCTGGCCGGGCCGGCGTCCCGCCAGCTCGGTGAGCCGGGTCAGCTCCAGCATCTCGGCGACCCGTCGGCGCCTGCGGTCCGCCGGGAGCCGTCGGGCGCGCAGGCCGTAGGCGATGTTGCCCGCCACGCTCATGTGCGGGAACACCGCGTAGTCCTGCGGGACCAGGCCCACGCCCCGGCGGGCCGGGTCCAGGTGCGTGATGTCGCGCCCGCCCAGGCCGATGGCTCCCCCCGCGACCGGGGTGAGCCCCGCCACCGCGCGCAGGGTGCTGCTCTTGCCGCAGCCGGAGGGGCCGACGACGGCCACGGTCTCGTCGGGCCGCACCTGCACGGACACCCCGCGCACGGCCTCGGTGTCGCCGTAGCGGATGGTCAGGTCGGACACGGTGAGACCGGGCGCCCCGGTCTCGGGTTCACGGAGATCGGTCACGGAGTGCTCCTCAGGGCGCGCCGCCGGGCCAGCACGATGGCCGTCAGCACCGGGGCGACGAAGGCGATGAAGATGATCGACTGCGCGGACGCGGGTTCGAGCCTCTGTGTGGAGTAGGAGTCGAACAGGGCGAACGGCACGGTGGGCGTGGCGGGCGGGTTGACGAAGAAGGAGATGTTGAACTCGCCGAAGGAGAGGGCGAACACCATCGTCACCGCCTGGGTGAGGGCGGTGAGGCAGCCGGGAACGGTGACCGTGGCCAGGACCCTGGCCGAACCGGCCCCCAGGCTGCGCGCCACCCCTTCGTGGAGGCGCAGTTCCTCGTCCGCCAGCGCGGGGACCAGGGCGGCCAGGGTGAAGGGCAGCGTGAACACCACGTGTCCCATGACCAGCAGCAGCCCGCTGGGGCGCAGTGCCGCGTAGGCGCTCACCAGGGCGACGCTCAGCGCGATGCCCGGCACGGCCAGGGGGACGTTGACGAGGTATCCCGTCAGCCGGGTCAGCGGCGAGGGGTGGCGGGCCACCCACCAGGCCAGGGGTCCGGAGAGGACGAGGTTGACCGCCACCACCAGCGCCGCCACGGCGAGGCTGCGGACGATGACGGGGGCGAGCGGGGGCCAGGCGTGGGCGAACCAGTCGAGCGTGAACCCTCCGCCCCAGGGCCCCTGCGAGAAGTCGACGCTGGTGGCGACCACCAGGGTCGCCAGGATCGGGATGAGGACGAAGGCGCAGACGGCCCGGGTGACGGCGCGGTTCACGAGGCCACCGCCCGACCGACCAGGCGCCCCAGGCCGCGTCCGAGGACCAGCGCCGCGACGGCCATGGCCGCCAGCAGCACCGCCAGGGTGGAGGAGGCGGCCAGACGGTAGCCGGTGGTCAGTGCGTTGGCCACGTCGAGCGGGAGCAGGCGGATGCCCTCGGAGAGCGTGGCGACCGTGCCGTACCCGCCCAGGGCGATCGCCGCCGCGGTGCCCCCGGTCTCGATGAGCGCGGGAAGCAGCAGGGGCAGGGTGACCGTGGCCAGTACACGCGCCTTGGAGGCGCCCAGGGTGCGGGCGCTCTCGGTGAGCGAGTGCGGCAGCCCGGCCGCGGCGGCGCGCAGCGGCCCCAGGACGCGGGGCAGCGAGAAGTAGACGTAGGCGACGAGGAGGCCGGGCAGGGTGTAGGCCAGGCCGGCGAACCCCTCCCACAGCGGTGCGAGCAGCCCGGTCCTGCCGTTGAGCACGATCGCGAAGAACCCGATGATGATGCCGGGGAGGGCGATCGGCAGGGTGAGCAGGGCGTCGGTGGAGGCGCCTCCGGCCCCGGCGCGGTCCTGCCGTGCCTGGTGCAGCACGACGGGGACGGCGATCACGAGCGTGGCCAGGACGGCCACCCCGGCGACCAGCGCCGACGCGGCCAGGGACTCGCGGACGGACGCCGAGGCCAGGGCGTCGGCGTAGTGCTCCAGGGTGGGTCCCCCGTCGGCCGGGGCGCTGCCCAGGCCGAGGGAGTTGCCCACCAGCACCGCGACCGGGTAGGCGCTGAACAGGCCGATGACCGCGAGGGCCGGGAGCGCGGCGGTCCACGGGGGCGGCGTGCGAAGGCGCACGCGCGCGGTGCCGGGGGCCACTAGAAGCCGACCTCGCTCTGGTACATGTCGATGAACTCCTGCTGCCGCTCGCCCTGTTCGAGGTAGTCGATGGTGATCGCGCGCTCGTAGTCGGCCTCGGGCAGGACCTTGTCCTCGAGCTCCTCCGGCATCCCGCCGACCACCGGGCGCATGTACCCGTCCGCGAAGAGGCCCTGGCCCCGCTCGGAGAAGTAGAAGTCCAGGAGCTCCCTGCCGTTCTCGGCGTTGGGGGCGCCCTCGACCAGGCCGACGATGTAGGGGATCTGCAGCGACCCCTCCTCGGGGATGACGACGCTGACGTTCGCGCCCTCGTCCCGGAGCTTGTAGCCGTTGAAGTCGGTGTCGATGAGGATGGGGATCTCGCCCTGGGCGACCTTGGCGGTGGCGGTCTGGGCCGAGGTGGAGGCGCCGTTGTCCTTCAGCTCGGCCAGGTAGTCCAGGCCCGGCCCCCAGTCGGACAGGTCGCCGCCGAGCGCGTGGTTGACCGCCGTCGCGGCGGAGTAGCCCACGGCCGCCTGGGTGGGGTCGAGGTAGCCGACCTTGCCCTCGTAGGCGGGGTCGAGGAGGTCCTCCCAGCCTTCCGGCACGGGCGCGCCGTCCAGGTGGTCCTCGTTGACGATGAAGGCGATCGTGCCGGTGTGGACGGCCGTCCAGTTCCCGTCGGGGTCGCGCAGGTCCTCGGGGACCTCCTCCGCCCCCTCCGGCACGTGGGCCTGGAGGACGCCGGCCTCCACGAGCTGTCCGGCGAAGGCGATCCCGGTGTAGGCGACGTCGGCCACGGGAGCCCCCTTCTCCGCCTGGAGCGCGGCCAGGGCCTGCCCGGAGTTCTTCGGGTCGTTGGGGGCCTGGATCCCGGTCTCCTCGGTGAAGGCGGCCAGGACCTCGCCGTAGTTCCCCCACTCGGCGGGAGAGTTGTAGGTGATGACGGTGCCGCCGTCGCCGGTGGCCGAGGCCGGGGGGAGGTCGGCGTTGCCGCAGGCGGTCAGGGCGAGGACGGCGGTGATCGCGGCCGCACTCAGGACGCCGCGGCCGTGGGCGAGGGTCATGGGGATCTCCGTGGTCGGCGCGGCGCCCGTCGGACACCGCTGTTCCGGATCGTGTGATTAAACGATTAATCAGCACTGTGACCTGCCATGACGCAAACGGTGTCCACGGCTTGAACTCCCGAGGAACAGCGCTCGGCGCTACCAGGCCCGCGCCGGTTCCGGTCCCTGCGGGCACACGGTACTTTTCGAGTCCACGGCCGCCGTCCCCGAGGAGTGCCATGCCCGAACCGACCAAGCGCGCGACCCTGCGGGACGTCGCGGCCGGGGCGGGCGTCTCGGTCGCCCAGGCCAGCTTCGCCCTCAACGGCACCGGCCGCGTGGCCCCGGCGACCGCGGAGCGGGTCCGCCGCGTCGCCGCGGAACTGGACTACCAGCCCGACGGCCGGGCCCGGGCGCTGCGCACCGGACGGCGCTCCGCCTACGGCGTGGTGATCCGGAACATGCGCAACCCCTTCTTCCTGGACGTGCTGCGCGGCATGGAGACCGTCGCGCACCGCAAGGGGGCGCTCCTGCTGATCATGAGCTCGGACTACGACCAGGAGCGGGAGGGAGCCGCGCTGCGCAGGCTCGCCGCCGAGGCGGTCGCCGGGATCGCCATCGCCCCCATCGGCCGGCGCGGCCGCCTCCTGGAGTGGATGGACCGCCACACCCATATCCCGGTGGTGGCCTTCAACTGCACACCGGAGCCCGACCGCGAGGGGGCCGCGAGCCGCCTGTCCACGGTCGGCCCCGACGACGACGCCGCCGTCTCCCTGGCCGTGGCGCACCTGGCGGAGCGCGGGCACCGCGAGGCCGCGCTGCTGACGGCGCCCGAGGCCCTGGCCGCCGACTGGGGACGCGAGGAGTCCTTCCTGCGCCGCTGCGCGGAGCACGGGATGGCCGGAGACGTGGTGCGCGGCCCGCTGGACCACGAGGCGGTGGCCCGCAGGTCGTCGGAGATGATGGCGCGTCCGGGTCACCGCGCCCTCGTCGTCAACTCCGACCACCTGAGCGCCGCCGTCTACGACGCCGCCCGCTCCCGGGGCCTGCGCGTGGGCCGGGACGTCAGCGTCGTGGGCCACGACGACCTGCCCACCTCCGCCCTGCTGGACCCGGGCCTGACCACGATCGCCGTGGAGCGCGAGGCCCTGGGGGAGCAGATCATGGACCTGCTCGTGGAGGGCCCCGGCACCGCCGTGCGGCTGCCCGTGCGCCTGGTGGAGCGGGGGTCGGTCGCGCTCCTGGCATGAGGCGGCCGGGGGCGGCTGCGCGCGGCGGCGGGGGGAGCGGTGCCCGGAGTCGAGGAGCGGCGCCCGGGGGGGACGGCGCGGGCTCCCCGGCGTGGAGCCGGAGCAGCGTGGGCGCGGTGTGGGCCGTCTCCACCGTTCGGCTGATCCCCTGAGACGGGGTGAGACCGCATGCCACGGCGTGCAACTGAGACCAAGACTGAGACCGGGCACGCACGAGGGGCCCCGCGCCGAAGCGCGGGACCCCTCGTGATCTGCGGAGGATCGGGGATTTGAACCCCGGAAGGCGTTGCCACCTAACCGCATTAGCAGTGCGGCGCCATAGACCTGACTAGGCGAATCCTCCTGGCTGTGACAAGACTACAGACACCACGGACCGTTGCGCAAAACGAGGGCCCGGATCGCGGCACGGGGGCGCGCCGCACGCGGGTGGAGCGGCGGAACGGAAGGCGCGCCCCCGGTCCGCCGCTCCCGTGCGGGACCACCGCGCGACGGCCGCGGCACCCCGGCACCGTGTTCCGCGGGGCCGCGGGGCTCGCGCCCCGCGGCCCCGACGGGGGTCAGCCCGTGTAGTTCGGGTCCTGCTCGACCGGGGGCGCGGGGGCGGCCTCGGGCGCGACCGGGTCCGGCTCGACGGAGGCCCCCTCGCCCGGGCTCGGCTCCTCGGAGGGGGCCTCCACACCGGGCTCGGGCTCGGCGCACTCCCCCGGCAGGCCGGCCCCGCCCTCCTCGGGGGCGACCACGCCCTCCTCGGGGGCGACCACGCCCTCGGCGGGATCGGCCGGGACGGGCACCGCCGGGCAGTCGCTCTGGGAGGGCGGGACGGCCGGCTCGTCGGCGGCGAACGCCGGGGCGGCGCCGAACAGGGCGAACGCCGCGATGCCGGCGGCGAACAGGCTGGTCTTCAGACGCATGGTGGGTCCTTCTGGTCGTTCGGTGTGTGCGGGGTACCGCCCCGCGCGGCGGTCCGGGGCCGGGGGTCAGCCGGAGATCTCGACCGGCGTGCCGATCGGCAGGTTCTCCGCCATCCACGTGATGTCGTCGTTGGAGACCCGGATGCACCCGTGGCTGACCTGGCGTCCCAGGGCGTCCTCGTCGTCGGTGCCGTGCACCGCGAGCTGGCCGGGGCCGCCCGCGAAGGTCTCCAGCGTCTCGGAGAAGCCGCTCAGCCCGAAGGCGTAGACGCCGTAGTCGCCGTCCGGGTCCGGGGGCCGGAGCAGTTCGGTGAAGTAGTAGCGGCCGGGCGGGGTGGGGGTCTCGTTCGCCCCCGTGCCGATCACCCCGGCGCGCACCTCCTCCTCTCCGTCGTGGACGGTGAACTCGAAGGCCTCCGTGTCGATCTCGACGCGGAACGCGGTGGTGGACAGCTCCACCTCGTCGCTCCTGATCCAGCCCGTGGAACCGTTGGGCCGGACCGGGAGGAGCACCTCCAGCCACTCGCCCTCGTTCCGTTCGACGAGGAACGTGCGGTCCACCCCGAAGTCGTTGGGGCTCGTGAGGGTCTGCGACGCCTCCGCGTCCTCCTTCTCGGCGTGGACGTCGACCTCCCCGCCGACGACCGTGGCGATCTCGACCGCCTCGGCGCCGGCGTCCCCGCTCGCCCCGGCGGCCGGTTCCCCGGTCCCGGGTGCGTCCTCGGACGCGGGTGCGGACGAGCAGGCCGTGAGAGCGGCCAGGGCCGCGGCGGCCGCGAGTGACGGCAGGGCCCCGGTGGTTCGTCGGGGCGGCGTGGATCGACGCATGGAATCCGTCCGGCTTCGTTCGGGGAGACGTCCGGCGGACCGTTTCCCTGCCGGACGGAATCGAAGAATCGCGGACGGATGTGAAGAACCCGTGTGCCCGTCGTGTGTCTCCTGTGTGGTGACCTGGGGCGGCCCGGAACCGCCGGTCCGGGGCCGGTGGGGGACACGTACGATCGAGCCGCGGCCGGCCCCGGGACCGGCCGCCAACCGAGCCGAGCGGAGGTCGCCGTGTGCGCGCATGTGCTGGTCGCGGAGGACGACGTGAACCAGGCCGACCTGATCCGTCGCTACCTGGAGCACGAGGGCCACTTCGTCCGCGTGGTGCACGACGGGCGCGCCGCGGTCGAGGAGCACCACCGCGAGCGGCCCGACCTGGTCGTCCTGGACGTGATGATGCCGGTCATGAGCGGCCTCGAGGCGTGCCGCACGCTCCGCGCGGAGTCGGACGTCGCGGTGCTGATGCTCACCGCGCGCTCCACCGAGGAGGACCTGCTGACCGGCCTGGACCTGGGCGCGGACGACTACGTGACCAAGCCCTACAGCCCGCGTGAGCTGATGGCGCGGGTGCGCACGCTGCTGCGCCGGTCGCGGCGGGACCCCGACGGTCCGGACCGGGTGCTGCGCGCGGGCCCGGTCGCGGTGGACCCGTCACGGCACGCCGTGCGGGTGGACGGCGAGCCGGTGGAGTGCACGCCGGCCGAGTTCCAACTGCTCGCCGCGCTGGCCGCCCGGCCGGGGCGGGTCCTCACCCGGGCCCAGCTGCTGGAGTACATCCACGGCATGAGCCGGTTCATCACCGAGCGCACGATCGACGTCCACGTGAAGAACCTGAGGAAGAAGCTGGAGCCGAACCCCCGCAAGCCGGTGCGGCTGGTCACGGTCTACGGCGTCGGCTACAAGCTCGTCGGGGCCGGCGATGGCACGTCGCCGGGATAGGGACGCCCCGCGGGCCCGCGGCCGCCGGGCGCGTCCCCGGGCCGGGGGAGCCCTGCGGCACAGCCTGCTGGCGCGCCTCCTGGCCAGTTCGGTGCTGGTGGCGGTCTGCTCGATCACCGCGACGGCCTGGCTGGCGGTGCAGGGGACGTCGGAGTCGATCAGCGTCCAGCAGGGCGAGACCCTGGCGGTGGACACCCGCATCCACGACACCCTCGTCGCGTACGCGGCCACCCACCCCGCGTGGGACGGGGTGGGGTCGACGGTGGAGGAGCTGGCGGACGAGACGGGGCGGCGGATCGCCCTGACGACCGAGAGCCACGGCCTGCTGGCGGATTCGGCGGGCGGTGAACGGCCGCTCCCCCACCGCACGTCCTCGGTGATCGACCCGCTGGCGGTGGACGTCACGCTGGCGTCCGACCTCGCGGGGCGCATCGACCCGCGCGCGGTGGGACCGTTCGCCCTGCCCCGGGAGGACCGGTCCCGGCTGCTGGAGGTCGCGGAGTCGGGCGCGGCCTGCCTGAGCGGGGTGTACGGGCTGGCCGCGGAGGTGGAGGCCGGCCCGAGCGGTCGGCCCGCCGTGACCGGGGACCCGGTGGACGACGCCGTGTGGTCCGACTGCGGGCTCGACGCGCTGGACGAGCCGACCGGGAGCGAGCGGGAGGCCCTGGCGGAGTTGAACCGCCTGGTCGCCTCCTGCCTCGACCTCGGGGAGGGCGGGCTGCCCGGGGCGGAGTTCCGCATGGACGGCGCCGCCGGGGTCCCGGTGGCCGAGCCCGTGGGGGACGGGGCCCCGCCGGCGGCGGACGAGGCGCGCGCCCCCCGGGAACCGGTGGAGGAGCGGCCCGGGGACTCCGGGACCGACCCGGGCGTGCCCGCCGTTCCGAGCGAGGAGCCCGCCGACGGCGAATCGGTCGAGGCGCCCGTGGAGGAGCCGGCTCCGCCCGGGCTCCCGGAGGCGCCGATCGCCCCGGGCCAGGAGGCCCCGGCGCCCTCCCCTGCCCCCGACCCCGTGGCCTCGCCGCCGTCCGAGGAGCCGTCCCCTCCCGCGCCCCCGAGGTTCGACGCGCGCACCTCCGCCTGCCTCGACTCCGGTGTCCGCGAACAGCTCGATCCCTACGTGGCCCCCGCCGCGCTGCTGTTCATCGACGACCCGTCGGAGGAGCCGGAGACCGGCCTGTCCCTGTCCCGCGAGGGCCTCCTGCGCGTCGCCGGGGTGGTGCTGCTGGTACTGGTGCTGACGGTGGTGGTGAGCGTGGCCGTGTCGACCCGCCTCGTCCGCCCGGTCCGCGCGCTGACCGACGCCGTGCGGCGCATGCGCGCCGGGCAGGGGACGGCGCGGGTCGAGGTGAGCGACTCGGGGGAGATCGGGCAGCTCGCGGCCGCGTTCAACGAGATGTCGGAGCACCTGGCGCGGTTGGAGGACCAGCGCAAGGCGATGGTCAGCGACGTCTCCCACGAGCTGCGGACACCGCTGAGCAACCTGCGGGGCTGGCTGGAGGCCGCCCAGGACGGGGTCGCGGACCTGGACCGGGAGCGCATGGGGATGCTGGTCGGCGAGACGCTCCTGCTCCAGGACATCATCGACGACCTCCAGGACCTGGCGCTGGCGGACGCGGGGAAGCTGCGGCTGTCCCCGGAGCCGGTCGACGTGGGCGCCCTGGCGGCGCAGGTGGTGGACGGCCAGCGCCTGCGGGCGGAGACGGCGGGGCTGCGGCTGGTCGTGGAGGTGGAGGACGCGGTGGCCGTGGTCGACCGGACCCGGCTGCGCCAGATGGTCGGGAACCTGGTGGGCAACGCGCTGCGGCACACCCCGGCCCCCGGGACGGTCGCCGTCCGGGTGCGGCGCGCGGACGGGATCGCGGGCCCGGCGGGCGGGCCGCCCCGGGACGGCTCCGGCGGCGACGTCGTCGTGGAGGTGGAGGACACGGGGGTCGGCATCGCACGGGAGGACCTCCCGCACGTGTTCGACCGGTTCTGGCGCGCGGACAAGTCGCGCAACAGGCGCACCGGCGGCAGCGGCCTGGGGCTGGCCATCGTGCGCGGCCTGGTGGAGCTGCACGGCGGGTCGGTCTCGGTGGAGAGCGTGCGGGGCGAGGGGACCGTCTTCACGGTGCGCCTGCCCTCGGCAGGCCCTCCGGACCGGCCGGAGCCGCCGGGGCCGTCGGCGTCCTGAGCCCCCGGCCCGGCGCCTCCGGCCCCCGCGGCGGGGGTCCCGGTCCCCTCCGCCTATTCCAGGCCGCGGCGGCGCAGCAGGGGCTCCATCCGCGGCTCGCGGCCGAGGAAGCCGCGGAAGGCCTCCATCGGGTCGGTGCTCCCGCCGACCGAGAGCACCCGCTCCCGGAAGCGCTCACCGTTCTCCCGGGTGGGGCCGCCGTTGGCGGTGAACCACTCCACGGCCTCCGCGGCGAGGACCTCGCTCCACACGTACGAGTAGTAGCCGGCGCTGTAGTCGTTGGAGAACACGTGCATGAAGTAGGCGGTGCGGTAGCGGGGGCGCACCTGCGCCAGGCCGAGGCCCCAGGCCTCCAGGGCCCGCTCCTCGAAGGCGGCCGGGTCCACGGCCTCTCCGGCGCCGATGCGGTGCCAGGACCAGTCGAGCAGCGCCGCCGCGAGGTACTCGACGGTCGCGAAGCCCTGGTTGAACCGCGTGGCCGCGGCCATCCTCTCGACGAGCTCGGCGGGCACGGGTTCGCCGGTCTCGTGGTGCCTGGCGTAATTGGCGAGGACCTCCGGCCGGTGCGCCCACATCTCGTTGGCCTGGGAGGGGAACTCGACGAAGTCGCGGGGGACGCCGGTGCCCGAGAAGCGGGGGAAGCGCACCGCCGAGAACAGGCCGTGCAGGGTGTGGCCGAACTCGTGGAAGGCCGTGCGGACCTCGTCGAGGGTGAGCAGCGTCGGCCCGGACGCGGGCTTGGTGATGTTGAGGTTGTTGACCACCACGGGCCGTTCGTCCAGGAGGAACGACTGGTCGACCAGGTTGTGCATCCAGGCCCCGCCGCGCTTGGTGGGGCGGGCGTAGGGGTCGAGCAGGAACAGCCCGAGCCCGGTCCCGTCCTCCTCGAACACCTCCCACACGCGCACGTCGGGGTGGTAGCCGCGCAGGTCCGTGCGCTCGGCGAAGGTGACGCCGTAGAGGAGGGTGGCGGCGTGGAGGACCCCGTCCCGGTAGACCCGGTCCAGCTCGAAGTAGGGCCGCAGGGCGCCCTTGTCGAAATCGTGGCGCGCCAGTCGGACCTTCTCGGCGTAGAAGGGCCAGTCCCACGGTTCGACGGGGTGTCCGGCGTGCTCGGCGAGCGCCTCGGCCTCCTTCTCGGCGTTGCGGACGGCGGGTCCGACCAGCTGACCGAGCCGTTCCTCGACCGCCCCGACGGTCCTCGCCGTCTGGTCGGAGACCTTGAGGGAGGCGTGGTCGGGGTGGCCGAGGAGGTCGGCCCGCTCGGCCCGCAGCGCGGCGATCCGCGCGGCGGGACCGAGGTTCTCCGGGGCGCGCTCCGTGCTGAGGGTGTACAGCCGCTCGCGGGTGGCGCGGTCGGTGAGCTGGGCGAGCGCGGGCTGCACGGTGAAGTTGAGCAGGGGGAGCACGTACTCCCCGTCCTTCTCGACCGCCCTGATCTGGGCCTCGTCCAGACCGTCGAGCAGTGCGGGGTCGTGTACGACGAGCGCGGACTCCGAGGAGGCGCGGAGCACGTTCTGCGCGAACTCCGTGGCGAGGCCGGCGAGCTCCTCGTTGAGCTGCCGCAGCCCGGCCTGCTGCTCCTCCGTGAGGTCGGCCCCCGCGGCGGTGAAGTCGGTCCTGTACCGCTCCAGGAGGCGGGTCTCCTCCGGCCCCGAGGCGGTGACCTGCTCGATCCGCCGCCACAGGGCGCGGTGGAGGGAGATCGCGTCCCGGTGGTTGGCGGCCCTCGGGGCGATCTCCTTCTCGATCTCCCTGATGCCGTCGGTCGCGTCCGAGCCGGCCAGGGTGCGGAACACGGCCTCGACGCGGCGGAGGGTCCTGCCGGACCGCTCCAGGGCCGCGAGCGTGTTGTCGAAGGTCGGGGGCTCGGGATCGTTCGCGATCGCGTCGACCTCGGCCAGGTGTTCGGCCATGCCCCGCTCGAACGCCGGGAGGAAGTGCTCCTCGCGGATGCTCGCGAAGTCGGGCAGCTGGTAGGGCAGACCACTGGGAGCGAAGAACGGGTTGTCGGTCAAGGCTCGGGCTCCTCGTGATTCGTGCGCGTCGGCCTGGCGGTCCGTGTGCCTGGAATGGACACGTGTGCCGGGAATGCCGGTGCCGTTCTATCGCGGCCTGCCCGCGCTGTCACACCGGTTCCGCCCGGGGCGCGCACGCTCCCGCCTGGAACCGCTGTCCCGTCGGGGTTTCCGGGAACCGGGGTCCCCGCCCGGACGTCCGAGGCGGGGAGGGACGGCTCCCGTTCCCCCTCCCGAGCCCCGGGCACGCGCGGCTCCGGACCGGCCGCACTCCCCCGCAGACGCCCCCGGAGGCCCCTGTGCACCATCCCCCACACCCCCCGCCGTCCGCGCAGCCGGGCCGGGTCCCGCCCCGGACCGCCGGGAGCTACGCCCGGGCGTACCGGCGGCGGCGCGTCATCGGGTTCGTCCTGTTGGGTGCGGCCCTCGCCGTCATGGTGGGGAACGGCGCGACGATGATCGTCGCCGCCGAGGCGGAGGGTCCCTTCGGCCTGTTCAGAGGCATGGCCTGGGCCCGGACCGTCCAGGCCTGGGCCGACACGGTCGGCGTCCTCGCCCTGGTGGCCGTCCCGCCGCTCATGGGGTCGGCCCTGGTGTACACCATGGTGAACCATTGGCCGCCACCGGATCGGATCCCCCCGTGGACGACGCCGGAGGACCTGCGCGCCGCACAGGCCCTCGTCCGGCACGGGCTGATCGGCTCCGACGCCCGCACCGACCAGGTCGCACGGGCGGTGTCGGACGCGCTTCTCGCACAAGCCGCCTTCCTGCCTCCGCCGTTCCGGTCCGCCGTCGTCACCGTGTCGGTCGTGTGCGGCGCGCTCGTGGTCTCGGTCGGTCTCTACGGGACCGTCCGGTCCCTCCTGGAGGAGGACCTGAACGGCCTCGCGACCGGTGTGCACACCGTCCTCATGTTCATCGGCTTCCTGTGCCTGCACCCCCTCGCGAGTGCCGGGCAGGCGAGGGCACGCCGGTACCTCGCCCTGTACGACGCGGCCCACCGGCGGGCGGGCCGGTACGGGTGACCCGGCGGCCGATCCGGTGTCCGGCCGCCGGGCCTCCCCGCCGTGGCGCGGCCCCGGCTACCCGGCCATGTCGCGGTACCGCCGGACGCAGAGCGGGAAGAAGACCGCGACGATGGCCAGCGGCCACACCACCGCCATGAGCAGCGCGTTCTGCGCGATCCAGGTCTCACCGCCCCAGCCCGGGTTGCCGAACAGTTCGCGGGTGGCGGTGACGGTGGAGGACAGCGGATTCCAGTCCGCGACCGTCCCCAGCCACAGGGGCATGGTCGCGGTGGCCGCGAACGCGTTGGACAGGAACCCCAGCGGGAACTCCAGGGTGTGCACGGCCGTGACCGCCCCCTCCCCCCGGACGGCCAGGCCCACGTAGATGCCGAGCCACACCAGGGAGAAGCGCAGCAGCAGGAGCAGGCCGACCGCCGCCGCGGCCTCGCCCCCGGTGCCGTTCCACTGCCACCCCGCCAGCAGGCCGCAGCCGAGGAGGATCGCCAGCGTGATCGCGGACCTGAGCATGTCGGCCGCGCAGCGCCCCACCACGACGGCGGACGGCGCCATGGGCATGGAGCGGAAACGGTCGGTGACGCCGCGCGCCATGTCGTGGGAGACGGCGGTGACCGTCTCACCCACGCCGAAGACCATGGTCATGGCGAACATGCCGGGCATCAGGAACTCGCGGTAGTCCCCGCCGCCGGGCACGGTCATCGCCCCGCCGAACAGGAACCCGAACATCAGCAGCATCATGACGGGGAAGAGCAGCCCCGCGACGAGCTGTCCGGGACGGCGCAGCCAGTGGAGGACGTCGCGCCGGGTGATGGTCCACCCGTCCGCGACCGCCCAGCGGACGCGGGCGGCGAATCCGCCGGCCTCCCCGTGGGCGGGGCCTGCGGCGGACGGAGCGGACGGAGCGGCGGTCGCGTTCATCGTGTGGTCTCCTCCTCGGCCTCCGTGAGGTGCAGGAACACCTCGTCCAGGGTGGGGCGGCGCAGGACGACGTCCTCCACGCCGATCCGCTGTTCCTCCAGGGCCCGCACCACCTCGGTGAGCGCCGCGACCCGGTCCTCCACGCCGACGCCGACCCGGCGGTTCTCCACGTCGGTGTCCGGCTCCGCGCCGACGACCCGCCGCACGATGCCGGCCGCCCCGGCGAGCGCCGCCGGGTCGCGGACCACCAGGTCGAGGCGGTCGCCGCCGAGCCGGGACTTGAGCTCCCCGGGGGTGCCCTCGGCGACGACCCGGCCGGAGGAGACCACGGAGATCCGGTCGGCGAGCCGGTCCGCCTCCTCCAGGTACTGGGTCGTGAGCAGGACGGTCGTGCCGCCCGCGACCAGCTCGCGGACCGCGCCCCACACCTCGTCGCGGCTGCGCGGGTCGAGTCCGGTGGTGGGCTCGTCCAGGAACAGCACGGGCGGTGCCAGGATCATGCTCGCGGCCAGGTCGAGGCGGCGCCTCATGCCGCCGGAGTAGGCGCCGACCGGCTTCCTCCCCGTGTCGGCCAGGCGGAACCGCTCCAGCAGCTCGTCCGCGCGCGCGGCGGCCCGCCGGGAGCCCAGGTGGTGGAGGCGGCCGAACATCTCCAGGTTCTGGCGCCCGCTCAACACCTCGTCGACGGCCGCGTTCTGTCCCACCAGCCCGATACTCCGGCGCACCCGGTCCCCGTGGGCGGCCACGTCGTGTCCGGCGACGCTCGCCGTGCCCTCGTCGGCGCGCAGCAGCGTGGTGAGCACGCGCACGGCGGTGGTCTTGCCCGCCCCGTTGGGGCCGAGCAGCCCGCACACGCTGCCGACGGGCACATGGAGGTCGAACCCCCTCAGCGCCCAGCTCCGTCCGTAGCGCTTCCCCAGGCCCCGCGCGGTGACCGCGCCCCCGGTCGTCTCCACGGTGATCTCCTCTCCGACAGCCGATCCCCTTTACCGTACGCCGTACTGTACGTACTACGGTCCAGAGAACACAAGGGCGCCGGAGATCATTCCTCACGGGGTGAGGCGCACGGCGGGCGGCCTCGGCCGCCCCTCCCGGCCGGCCGGTTCTCCGGGCCCCGCGCCCCCGGGCACGGGCGGGCGGACACCCGCCGAAGGGGCGGGAGCCGCCCGCCGGAGGTGCCCGGCCCCCGCCGCCGCGGCGTGGTCGGCGGCGGGCGGAGCGCGCCGGAGTGCCCTATCCCCCGGTGCCGGGCGGGGCCACCGCGTGGCGGGCCTGGTGTGCCAGCCGGGCGTCCGCGCCGTCGGCCAGTTCCCGGAGCACGTCGTCCAGGGACGCGAAGACCTCCCAGGCGGGCAACTCCGCAGCCTCCGCCAACCGTCGGGTGACGAGGAGCTCCAGCCCCTCGACGCGAGCGCCCTTCCAGATCTTGTCGGAGAGGCTGACCAGCAGGTCCTCCAGCGTCCGGCCCTCGGCGGACCAGTCCCCGTGGGTGGCGCAGAACCCGGCCAGACGCGCGGGCACGCCGCGGGACAGCAGCAGCCGCTCCCCCGCCGCCTCGTGCAGGCGCCCCGGCCCGGTCAGCTCCCCGGGATGCCCGGTCTTGCCGATGTCGTGCACGGCGGCGCCGAAGCGGACGGCCCCGGCGTCCACCGGCAGGCCGGGGTGGCGGTCGGCCAGCCACGCGAGCAGCGCGACCGCCGCTCCGTGGACGAGGTCACCGTGCGCCACCAGGCGGGGCGGCGCCCCGACGTCGGCCAGGAGCCGGGCGGCCTCGTCCGGTACGGCGATGACGTCCATGGGGTTCGGACTCCGTTTCCCGCGCGCTCCCGCGCGCACCGGGGGGGACGGCCACGGGAAGGCCGTGGCCGCGCTCCACGATAGACCCGCCGGGCCGGTTCCCTCCGGGGCCGCCCGCGGACGCCGGACGCCCCGGCGCGCCTCCCCGCGGGCGGAGCTCCCGCGCGCCCGGGGCGGGAAGGACCCCGCCCCGGACGGTCGGCGGTCTCCGCGACAATGCGGTGACCGCAGTCGACACCGAGGAGCACCCATGCCCGACCAGGACCAGCGCTGCGCCTGGGCCCGGAACGCGCCGGACCTGATGAAGGCCTACCACGACGAGGAGTGGGGCAGGCCGTCCCGGGACGACGCGTACCTGTTCGAGCTGCTCGTGCTGGAGGGCGCCCAGGCCGGGCTCTCCTGGTCCACGGTGCTCGGCAAGCGCGAGAACTACCGCCGCGCGCTGCACGGCTTCGACCGCTCCCGGATCGCGGGGTACGGCCAGGAGGACACCGACCGGCTCCTCGCGGACCCCGGCATCGTCCGCAACCGGCTCAAGGTGGCCTCGGTGGTGCGCAACGCCCGCTCCTTCGAGCGGGTGCGCGAGGAGCACGGCAGCTTCGCCGCCTACCTGTGGGGCTGGGTGGACGGCGAGCCCGTGGTCAACCGCTTCACCGAGCCGTCACAGGTCCCGGTGAGCACCCCGCTGTCCGACCGTGTCAGCAAGGACCTCAAGGCGCGCGGCTTCAACTTCGTCGGCACCACGATCGTGTACTCCTACCTCCAGGCCGTCGGGGTGGTCGACGACCACCTGGCCGGGTGCCCCGCCGCCTCCGCCTGAGCCGCCGCGCGCCCCAGTGGTCCGCCGCTCTCCCGCACCCTGTTCCGTACGGTGTACTGTACGCCATACGAGACAGGCGGGCATGCCCCCGCCGCCCCCCACTGGAGGAGAGAGAGCCATGACGTTCCTCGTCGCGGGCGCCACCGGAACCGTCGGCCGCCACGTCGTCGACCAGCTGCTCGGCTCCGGGTTCCCGGTCCGCGCGCTCACCCGCGATCCCGGTCGTGCCCGTCTCCCGGAGGGAGCGCGGGCGGTGCGCGGCGACCTCACCGACCCCGACAGCCTCGTCCCCCATCTGGAGGGGGTGGTCGGCCTGCACCTGATCACGTTCGGCGGGGACGACTACGCGCCCCTCGTCACGGCGCCGCAGATCGTCGAGTTCGCCGAACGGGCGGGGGTCCGCCGGGTGACGGTCCTGTGCGACTTCCACCCGGGTCCCGTCGAGGAGGCCCTGGCCGCGAGCCCCCTCTCCTGGACGCTCCTGCACCCGGTCGAGTTCATGGCCAACACCCTCGACTGGGCCGGGTCCGTCGCGGAGGAGGGCGTGGTCAGGGAGGTCCGCACCCACCCCAGCGCCCTGGTGCACGAGGCGGACATCGCCTCCGTGGCGGTCACCGCCCTCACCGAGGACGGACACGGCGGCCGCGCCTACCCCCTCACCGGCCCCGAGGCGCTGACCCCCGGGGAGCGGGTGGCGGTGCTCTCCCGGGCGGTCGGCCGGGAGATCGCGCTGGTCCGGACCAGCCCCGAGGAGGAGGCCGGGCGGCTGCGCGCCCTGGGCCACGACGAGGAGTACATCGGCTTCGCCGCCCGGCTGGCCGCGGACCCCCCGGAGGTGGGAACCCGGCCCCTGCCCACCGTCGAGGAGGTCACCGGGCGGCCCGCCCGCGGGTTCGCGGCGTGGGCCGAGGAGCACAGGGACGCCTTCCTCGGCCGGGACTGACCGCCCTCGCGGGGACCGCGCACCGGGAGCCCGTCCCCCCGTGCCGCGGGCCCGGGGGCTGCCCGCAACCGGCGGCCACCCGGCGTGACCGCCCTGCCGTACACTGACCGGGCACCGGACCGGAAGAGCAGGGCGGTCAATGTCCACTCAGCACACCACGAGCGGCGACCCCGCGCGCAGCCTGGCCTTGCTGTGGCGTACCCAGGAGCCCACCAGCAGGCGCAACAAGCCCGACCTGAGCGTGGACCGGATCGTGTCCGTGGCCTCCGGGCTCGCCGACGCCGACGGGCTCGCCGCGCTGTCCATGCGCAAGGTCGCCGAGCGCCTCGGCGTCGGCACGATGTCCCTGTACACCTACGTCCCGGGCCGGGGCGAGCTGATCGACCTGATGCTCGACGCCGCCTACGCGGGCCTGCACGCGGACGGCGGACGGCCCGACGGCTGGCGGGACCGGCTGGGCGCCATCGCGCACGCGAACTGGCGCCTGTTCCTGCGCCACCCGTGGATGCTCCAGGCCTCCCGGGGGCGCCTGCTGGGCCCCAACCTCGTCGCCAAGTACGAGTACGAGCTCTCCGCGGTCGACGGCCTCGGCCTGACCGACGGGGAGATGGACTCCACGGTCAGCCTGGTCAACAGCTATGCGGAGGGCGCCGCCGCCCAGGCCGTCGCGGTCGGCGAGACCGAGCGGGCGTCGGGCATGACCGACGGCCAGTGGTGGCGCGCCCACGGCCCGGTCCTCGCCTCCCTGATCAGGGACAGCGACTATCCGACGGCCTCCCGCGTCGGAAGCTCCGTCGGGCGGGAGCACCGGACCGTCTACCCGGCCGAGCACGACTTCGCGTTCGGGCTGGAGCGCGTCCTGGACGGGATCCAGGTCCTGGTGGACTCCCGGTCCTCCTCCGCGGACGGCGTGTAGTTCCGCCGGGCACGGCTCCCGGCCCCGGCCGCCGGGGGCGCGGACGGGTCGGTCGGCCGTGCGGCCCCGCCGGCGCCGACCGCGACCCGCCGGGAGGGAAGGCGCCCTGTTTCCGGTGCCCGACGCCCCCCGGGTCGATACGGTGAGGACCGGACCCACACGGAGCGAACCGGGGAGCGGTATGGGGGACATCGGCCTGTCGTTGATCGGGGACCTGTACCGCAAGTACCGCGACCCGCTGGCGAAGGTGCGCGACGCGCAGCGCGCGTTCCACCGCGCCACGCGGGACCGCATGACCCCGCAGCTCGACGACCTGGAAGCGGAGATCACCTACCTGCTCCTGCGCGAGACCCGTCCGGACACGGTGATGGAGCTGGGCACGTTCCACGGCTGGTCCACGACCTGGATCCTGTCGGCGCTGCGCGACAACGGGACGGGGACGCTGCACTCCTTCGACATCGTGGACAACGTGGTGGCGAACGTGCCCTCCGAGCTGTCGCTGGGCCGCTGGGAGTTCCACAAGGGCGACATCCGGGAGAACATGTCCCGGGTTCCGGAGGGGATCGGCTACCTGTTCGTGGACGCGGCCCACAACGGCCGGTTCGCGCGGTGGTACCTGTCGGAGCTGTTCCCCCGGGTCGCGCCCGGGACCCCGGTCAGCGTCCACGACGTCTTCCACGGCAGGCGGGCCCTGCCGCTGACCGAGGGGGCGGTCGTGCTGGCGTGGCTGCGGAGGACGGGCACGGACTTCTTCACGCCGTCCCGCAGGAGGGCGCCCGCCCCGTACACGGCGCTCCTGGAGCTCAAGGAGGAGCTGGGCCTGGGAGAGCCGGTGCGCACCAGCAGGGACAACCCGATGATCTACTTCCGGATGCCCGAGCACCTGCCGTCCGCGTGAGCCGCGCCCCGGCGCGTTCCGGGCGCGGGACGCGCCGGGGCCGCCGGGCTTCCGCCGACCGCGCGGCGCGCCCTTCGCGCAGGGGCGTCCCGTCGGGGTCTGCGCCCGGCCGCCCCCTCGGCGACCGCGGGCGGGGCCCCGGTCAGGGGGCGACAGCGCCCCGCTCCTTGACGAACTCGGTGATGGAGGAGACCACGTAGTCGATCATCTCGTCCGTGAGGCCCGGGTAGACCCCGGTCCAGAACGTCTGGTCGGTGGCGATGTCGCTGTTGTCCAGGTTCTCCGCCACCCGGTGCGGGCGGTCGAGGTAGGCGGGGTGGCGGGTGAGGTTTCCCGCGAAGAGCAGCCGGGTGCCGATCCTGCGGGACTCCAGGAACCGGACCAGCTCCGCCCTGCCGAACGGCGCCTCCGGATCGACGGTGACGACGAACCCGAACCAGCTCGGATCGCTGCCCGGCGTGGCCTCCGGGAGGATCAGGCCGGGCACCCCGTCCAGGCCCTCCCGCATCCGGCGCCAGTTGCGCCGCCGGGCCTCCCCGAAGGAGTCCAGCTTCTCCAGCTGGGTGAGGCCGAGCGCGGCCTGGAGGTCGGTTCCCTTCAGGTTGTAGCCCACGTGCGAGAACGTGTACTTGTGGTCGTACCCCTGCGGCAGGGTGCCCAGCTGGTAACTGAAGCGCTTCCGGCAGGTGTCGCTCTCCCCCGGCTCGCACCAGCAGTCGCGGCCCCAGTCGCGCATGGACTCCACGACGCGCGCCAGCAGGAGGTTGGACGTGAGCACGCACCCGCCCTCGCCCATGGTGATGTGGTGGGCCGGGTAGAAGCTGACCGTGGAGAGGTCGCCGAAGGACCCCGTCACCTGCCCGTCGTAGTACGAGCCCACCGCGTCGCAGTTGTCCTCGACGAGGAACAGGCCCCGGTCCTCCGCGATCTGCGCGATCTCCCGGGCCTGGAAGGGGTTGCCCAGGGCGTGGGCGATCATGATCGCCCGGGTGCGGGGGCCGATCGCCCTCTCCACGCGCTCCGCCGTCGTGTTGTACGTGCGCAGGTCGATGTCCACGAACACGGGCACGAGCCCGTTCTGGAGGATGGGGTTGACGGTCGTGGGGAATCCCGCCGCCACCGTGACGACCTCGTCGCCGGGGCGCAGGCGCTCGTCCTCCAGCAGGTGGGAGGTCAGGGACGACAGCGCCAGCAGGTTGGCGGAGGACCCCGAGTTCGTCAGGTGGGCCTTGCGGCGCCCGAGCCTCCGGGCGAACACCGACTCGAATCGGCGCGCGCTCCGGCCCGCCGCGATGCGCATGTCGAGGGCGGCCTCGGCGAGCGCCACCCGGTCGTCCTCGTCCAGGACGGCGCCGGACGGCCAGATCTCCGTCACGCCCGGCACGAACTCGCGCTCGGTCCGCCTGGACCGGTGGTAGGCGCGGACCGCGTCGAGCACGGCCGCGGCCTCGTCACTCGTCTCCATGCGTGGTTCTCCCCTCCTGGGCGGGCGGTGCGGGAGGGCGCAAGCGCCGCCGACCGCCCCCGTGGACACCGGATCTCGGCCGTCCGGGGTCTGTGCGCCCCGGCACGGCGCCGGACACACTAGGGCATGTTCCGCGAAAGCCCCCGCCGCGCGGGGGCCGGTGCCCGCGCGCTCCGGCGGAACGGGGACCGCCCGGCCCCCGGCGGGCCGGGCCCGGGTACGGCGGTGTCCCCCTCCGTCGCGCTCTGGCAGTATGTGCGGCGGCGCGACCGGAGTGGGCCGCGGCAGCCGGCGCTCGGGAGCCGGCCGACACGAGGGAGGTCGTGTGTCCTCGACGCTCGGAAGCACGGGAGCACCGGTGCGGCTCGGGGTGCTCGGCTGCGCCGACATCGCGTGGCGGCGCGTCCTGCCGTCCGTCGCGGCGACGCCCTCGGTGCGGCTCGTCGCGGTCGCCAGCCGGGACGCCGCCAAGGCGCGCCGGTTCGCGGACCGCTTCGGCGGCGAGGCGGTCACGGGTTACGCGGATCTCCTCGCGCGGGACGACCTCGACGCCGTGTACGTGCCGCTGCCCGTCGGCCTGAGGCACGAGTGGGTCGGGCGCGCCCTGGCGGCGGGTCTGCACGTCCTCTCCGAGAAACCCCTCACGGTCGGCCCCGACACGTCGGCCGAACTGCTGGCCGAGGCCGGGCGGCGCGGCCTGACCGTCATGGAGAACTTCGCCTTCCGGTACCACCGGCAGCACCACGAGCTGAGGCGGCTGGTCTCGGAGGGCGCGATCGGGCGCCCGCGCGCGCTCATGTGCGAGTTCGGGGTGCCCGAGCGCGCTCCCGGGGACATCCGGCACGACCCCTCGCTGGGCGGTGGGGCGCTCCTGGACGTGGGCGTGTACCCGCTGGCGCTGGCGCAGTTCCTGTGGGGCGACGGGCTCCGGGTGGGCGGCGCGGTCCTGGAGCGCGGCGCCGACACGGGGGTGGACGTGCGCGGCTCGGTGCTGCTGCGTGCCCCGGACGGCGGGACGGCGCAGGTGGGGTTCGGGTTCGGGCTGCACTACCGCAACGAGTACACGGTCTGGGGGGAGGCGGGCGCCGTCCGGCTGGACCGCGCCTTCACCCCGCCGGAGACACTGCGGCCGACCCTGGAGCTGCGGACCGGGGCGGGCACCGAGGACCTGGTGTCGGAGCCGGACCACCAGTTCCGCAACCTCCTGGACGCCTTCGCCGACGGTGTCCGCGGGGTGGCGCCGGTGGACGCGGCGCCGGTCCTGGAGCTGGCCGACCTCGTCGACCGCGTCCGCCGGAGCGCGGCGGAGGCCGTCACCGGCTGACCGGCCCGGTGTTCAGCCGCGGGTGAGTCCCACGAGCGCGTCCGCGAGTTCGGCCGGGGACGGCAGGGCCGCCATCGCCTCGCGCACGCCCGCGGCCCCCCGGGCGAAGGACGGGTCGTCCAGGAGCCGGGAGGCCGACCGGCTGATCGTCTCCGCGGTCATCGCCCGGTGGGGGACGGTGATGGCCGCTCCCCCGTCGGCGAGCATGTCGGCGAGCATCGGGTCGTCGAACCAGCTGGGGACGATCACCTGCGGAACGCCGTGTGCCAGCCCGGTCAGGACCGTCCCCCATCCTCCGTGGTCGACCATGGCGTCGCAGGTGGGGGCGAGTGCGTGCAGGGGCACGTACTCGGTCAGGCGGGTGTTGGCGGGGACGGGGCCGAGGGCGTCCTGTTCGCGGGCGGGCAGGGTCGCCACGACCTCCGCGTCCAGGCCGGCCAACCCCTCCAGCAGCGCGCGGAACAGGGCCCTGCCCCCGCTGTCCTGGCCCATGAGGGTCGTGCCGAGGGTGAGGGCGATGCGGGGGCGCTCGGGCGGGGTGCGCAGCCAGTGGGGGACGACGGCCCTGCCGTTGTAGGGGACGTAGCGCATCGGCAGGTAGGTGAGGTCGTGGGGGGTGGGGACCCTGAGGGAGGCGGGGATCTGTTCGATGGTGGCCTGTCCGTGGACCAGGGTCTCGGAGTACTCGACGCCGTGGCGGGCGGCGCGGGCGCCCAGCCAGGCGGCCAGGGGGTCTTCCCGCTCGGCCGGGGGCTGCTCGGCCATCCGTGCCAGGAAGCGGCGGCGGGTGCGGGCGAAGATGTCGGCGCCCCACAGGTAGCGCACGTGGGCCGCCCCGCACGCCTGCGCCGCGATCGCCCCCGCGAAGCTCACCGATCCCCAGACGACCAGGTCGGGCCTCCACTCCCGGCACAGCGCCACCAGGTCCTGCTCCATGGGGTCGTTCACCATCCGCCACCACCACGGGACGACCGTGCGGTAGCCCTCCAGCAGGTACTCCCAGGAGACCTCGTCGTCGGGAGCGGTCACCCGCCCGAACAGCGGGGCGTCGTTCAGGGTGTCGTGGAGGTCGAAGACCTTCATCGTCCGCCAGAAGCCGTGGTCCCGGCCGACCGGGACGAAGGGCAGACCCGTCGCCGCCACCGTCGGCCCCAGGGCGGGCTGGCTCGCCACCCGCACCTCGTGCCCGGCCGCGCGCAGGGCCCACGCCAGGGGCACCATCCCCAGGAAGTGCGGCTTCTCCGCAGCCACCGTCAACAGCACACGCAACGTCCCGCACCTCCTCGAAGCGCTTCGGCAGACTAGGGGAGGGGACCCGGCGCGTCCACCCGGGCGGTCGGTTCGGGGCGGGTGGCGCCCCGGCCGGAACTGGTAGACATGGCGCCGCGCCGCGGGATGCCCCGCGCGTCGTCCGAACCCCCCCCAGCGCCGACGTCGGCCGCGACCCGAGGAGAGCCCACCGTGCGCGTCGTCGTGGCGTCCCTGGCAGAGAAGACGAACTTCCTGAGCCTGGTCCCCGTGGCCTGGGCCCTGCGCGCGGCCGGGCACGAGGTGCGGGTGGCGAGCCAGCCCGCCCTGGGATCCGTCGTCCGGCACACCGGTCTGCCGTTCGTCCCGGTCGGCCGGGACCACGGCTTCTGGCGGCACCTGACCGCGCGCTCCTCCTTCGACGGGCTGCGCGGAGGGGTGCCCCTCTTCTCCGCCTTCGGCAGCGGGCGCGGGCAGCGCCCCTGGGCGGAGGAGCTGGAGGACTACAGGCAGGTCGTCACCTGGTGGTGGCGGATGGTGAACGACCCCATGCTGGACGACCTGGTGGCGTTCTGCCGGGAGTGGAGGCCCGACCTGGTCGTGTGGGAGCCCATCACCTTCTCCGGCGCGATCGCGGCGCAGGCGTGCGGGGCGGCCCACGTGCGCCATCCCTGGGGTGCGGACGTCTTCGGCGCCGTGCGCGCGCGGTTCCTGGCGCGGATGGCCGAGCAGCCCGAGACAGACCGGGAGGACCCCCTGGCCGCCTGGCTGGGGGCGCGCGCCGCCCGGTACGGCGTCGAGTACTCCGAGGAGCTGGTCCACGGACAGGCCACCATCGAGCAGGTCCCCGCGTCCCTGAGGGTGGACACGCCCTCCCACCTGGACTACCTGCCCGTGCGCTATGTGCCCTACAACGGCAGGGCCGTGGTCCCCGACTGGCTGCGCACCCCGCCGGAACGCCCCCGTGTCGGGCTCTGCCTCGGGACGAGCACGGCGGCGTGGCTGGGCAGGTTCGGGGTGGACGTGCCCATGGTCCTGGAGGGGCTGGCGGACCTGGACGCGGAGGTCGTCGCCACCCTGCCCGCCCACGAGCAGGCCAAGCTCGGCGCCGTCCCCGCCAACACGCGTCTGGTCGAGTACGTGCCCCTGCACGCACTCGCCCCCACCTGCGCCGCGATGATCACCCACGGGGGGACGGGCACCGTCCTGACCGGGCTGGCGCACGGGGTGCCCCAGCTGGTCTCCCCCCGGCCCACGTTCGACGAGTCCCTGCTGGCCTCGTCCGTGGCCGGTCTCGGTGCGGCCCGGGTGCTGGACCCCGACCGGGTCACCCCCGACGCCGTGGCCGCCGGGGTACGAGCGCTCCTGGACGACCCCCGCCACACCGAAGCCGCCGAGGCCCTGCGCCAGGAGATGGCAGCCATGCCCTCCCCCGCCGACCTCGCCCACACCCTCACCGACCGGCGCTGACCGGCTCCGACCCCGCACCGAACCCCGGGGCGAATACCTGCGGAAATGGCGCCGGTATCACTCCGCGCCCCTTCCTATGGTTCACTGACCCGGCACCGGGCGCAGCACGGGAAAGCTCTCCATGAACAATCTCCCGGAGACGGTGGGGGAGAAGCACGATTCCGACTCAGCACGCCCCGGCGGATCTACGCAGGCACCGAGAATTTGAGGAGCACCCGTGCCCATTCTGGAAGTCAGGGGAGTGAGCAAGAGATATGGCAAGAACCAGGCGGTGGACGATGTCAGCTTCTTTATCGAGGAAGGTGAGACCTACGGCCTCCTGGGGCCGAACGGGGCGGGCAAGTCCACCACGATCGGCATGATCACCGGCATCCTGGAGCGCGACTCGGGGTCGATCACGGTCGACGGCATCGAGCACAGCGTGACGAACAGGAAAAGCAAGTCCCTGATCGGCTTCGTCCCGCAGGAGCTCGCCCTCTACCACGACCTCAGCGCGCGCGACAATCTCCGCTTCTTCGCCCGACTCTACGGGTTGTCGAAATCCGAGGCGCGCACCAAGACCGAAGAGGTCCTGGAAACGGTCGGCCTTTCCGACCGCGCCGGTGAGGCCGTATCCCAATTCTCGGGCGGAATGGCACGCCGTCTCAATATCGGTCTCGGCCTGCTCAACAGCCCCCGACTCCTCATTCTGGACGAGCCGACGGTCGGCGTGGACCCGCAGAGCCGAAACTCCATCCTGGAGAGCGTCCACACGCTGACCCGGGGCGGGGTCTCGGTGCTCTACACGACGCACTACATGGAGGAAGCGGAGCGCCTGTGCGACCGCGTCGGCATCATCGAGGCCGGGAAGATCCGGGCCGAGGGCACGCAGCGTGAGCTGGTCTCGCAGGTCGGTGAGGACGACACGGTCCTGATCACCCTGGACGCCCCCGGCGAGAGGGTGCTGGACGTCCTGCGCGCGCTGGAGCCGATCGACGAGGTGTCCTCCGAGGGGACACAGGTCCGGCTCCTCACCTCCAACGCCAGGGACGCCCTCCCCCTCATCCTGGACACGCTCACCAGGGCCGGCGCCGGGATCCGGTCGGTCGAGGTCCAGGAACCGGACCTCGAGGCCGTCTTCCTCAGCCTCACCGGGAAGGGACTCCGGGAGTAGCGATGTCGAACGGACCCAACACGCTCACCATGATCGCGGCCATCGTGGCCAAGGACGTACGCCAGCGGCTCCGGGACGGCAGCCTGCTGGTCTTCGGGCTCCTGCTGCCCCTCGGCGTGGCCTTCTTCTTCAACATGCTGCTCGGCGACGACACCTCCCGGCAGACGGGCTCCGAGTACGTCGTCGTCGACAGCGACGCCGGCTCCCTCGGCCAGGAGTTCGTCGACGCGGCCCTGCGGCCCCTGGCCGACGACGGGGTCCTGGAACTGACCACGGCGGACACCGAGGACGAGGCGCGCGCACTGGTCGAGGACGGCGGCGTGGACGCCGCGTTCCTCGTCCCGGAGGACTTCACCGAGTCCCTGGAGAACGGCGACGACGCGGTGCTCACCGTCGTCGGGGACGCCGACGCCCCCGTCGCGACCCACATCGCCCGGGAGATCGGCCGCGCCTTCGCGACCGAGCACCTGCGCATCCGCCTCGCTGTCGCGTCGGGCTTCGACTCTGAGCCGAGCCCCGAGGACGCGGCCCTCCTCCTGGAGGAGGCCGAGGCCGCCGAGGCGCCTCTCGTCCTGTCCGAGGACGCGGATCTGGAGTGGCGGGAGCTGGGCAACGCCACCTACTACTCCGCCTCGATGGCGTTCTTCTTCGTCTTCTTCGCGGCGATGTTCAGCGTCACGAGCATCTTCGACGAAAAGGCCGGCGGGACCCTGGCCCGCCTGCTGGCCAGTCCGATCCCGCGCGGGGCGATCCTGATCGCCAAGCTCACCAGCGGCCTGGTCATCGGCCTCGCGAACATGGCCGTGCTGGCCGTCGCGACCTCGGTCTTCTTCGGCGCCGACTGGGGCGACCCCCTGGGCGCCGGCGCGCTGATCCTCACGGGCGTGACGGCCGTCATCGGCCTCACCGCGGCCGTGGCGAGCTTCGCCCGGAGCTCGGAGCAGGCCGCCAACTGGCTGTCGGTCCTGGCGATGCTGCTCGGGGTGTTCGGCGGAGCGCTGTTCCCCATCTCGCAGCTCAACGGCCTGGCGATCGTCAGCTACCTGACGCCCCACCGGTGGTTCCTCCTCGGACTGGGCGAACTCTCCGCGGGAGGTCTCGACGTGGTCCTCCTTCCGTGCGCGGTGCTCCTCGCCCTCGGCCTCGTGGGCACCACCGTCGCGCTGTTTCGTATGGGACGGATGGTGAACGCATGAAGCCGCTGATCATCGGGGTCCTCAACCTCCGTCGCGTGTTCCGGGACCGGACGAACATCTTCTTCGTCCTGCTGCTCCCCTTCCTCATGGTCTTCATGATGGGCCTGATGTACGGAGGGGGTCAGCCCGTGCTCGCGGTCTCCTCCCCGTCGCAGGCAGGGCTCGCCGACCGCCTGGTCGACGCGCTGGAGGAGGACGAGCGGATCGACGTCCTGCACATGGACGAGGGCGAGATGCGCGACCTCGTCGAGGGCGGCGACGTCCAGGCCGGGCTCGTCATCCCCGACGACTACGAGGACCGGATCCGGGACGGCGAGCGCGCCGAGCTGGAACTCGTCACTCGCAGTGACGATCTGGCCGCCGCGGACGTGGGCATCTGGGTGCGCTCGGTCGTGACCCGGGAGTCCTCCCTCCTGAGCACCGCGCAGGTGACGGGGTCCGTCCGGGACGACGGGTTCGACGAGCGGTTGGAGAACGCCTCGGAGACCGAGGTGTCCGGCATCGAGGTGGAGGTGACGACCTCAGGGGACGCCACCTTCCCCGAGGGCCTCTCCTCCCACAGCCTCGCGGCGCCGCCCCTGCTGCTGCTCTACACCTTCATCACGGCGCTGACCACGTCCCTGGGCATCGTGCAGGCGAGACGCTCGGGGGTGCTGCGGCGCATGTACGCGTCGCCCACTTCGGCGGGGTCCATCGTGCTGGGCGAGGCCCTGGGCCGGTTCCTCATCGCCCTGACCCAGGCGCTGCTGATCCTGTTCGGATCGGCCCTGATGTTCGGCGTGGACTGGGGCGACCTGCCGGCGACCTCTCTGGTGGTCACGGCCTTCTGCCTCGTCAGCAGCGGAGCCTCGCTCCTGCTCGGCAGCCTCGCCCGGACCGAGGGGGGCGCGTTGGCCGCGGCCGTGGGGATCAGCCTCGGCGCCGGGGCGCTCGGGGGGACCATGCTCCCGCTGGAGTCGTTCGACGAGACGATGACGACGATCGCGTTCCTCACCCCGCACGCGTGGGGTTACGACGCCTTCAGCGAGCTGATCCGCAACCAGGCGACCCTCACGGACGTGCTGCCGCACATCGGCGTGCTCCTGGGGTACGCGGCGGTCCTGCTGACGCTGGGCGTCTGGCGCTTCCGCGGCGCCGTCACCGCGTAGGGGACGGGCCCGAAGCGGCGGGTTGCCGCGACCGGAGGACCGGCCGCGGCAACCCTTCTCTCCTCAGGCGGCGGTGGCGGACCCCCTACCGGGGCCCGTCACCGCCCGGGGGGACGACGTCAGCTGCAGCTCACGAGGCTGAGGCCGCTGTTGAGGAGGACGCCTTCCTCCAGGAGGGACTCCGACTCGAGGACCTGCAGGTCGAGAACTTCGCTCACGGCCATTTTTTCACCTTTCAGGAGAAAGGAATCCCGGCCGGGGCCTCGGAACAAACCGTGACCCCGCCGCGACTCCGTCCGACCTTTGTGGCCAGGACTGCATCACGATAACAGCGCACTCGCCGGGAATCTGTGCCGATTTTCCCGGGGGCGATTCCTCCGAGCCGCCCATTCCCCGCACGGCGCCGGTTCCGCCAATGACCCCCGCCGTCGCCGACAAGCCCGGCGGGAGCCCTCTCCTCCCCGGCGCCGGCCTGGACGGAGGGCCTGCCCGGCCGATGCCGCCGCGGTGTGCCGCCGGTCCTTCCGGCGCCGCTCCCCCGGCCTCCCGGACGCAGGACACCCCGGACCGTGAGGGCGACGGATGCCTGGTGATCCGGGTCTTGCCGGCCCCTCCGCCCGGCACGCCCCGGGGCCGCCCCGCGGGGCGGGACGCCACCGCGGACGCTCCGTGCCGAGGCCCGGGGCGTCCGGTCCGGAAACGGGACGGAAAGGGCGACTAAGGTACGTGGACCGAGCCCGCGTGTCCCGCTGGCGGGACACGCGGCGAGCGCCCCGTCACCCTTTGCCCCCGGGTTCCGGGAATGGGTTTTCCCCACCGTGCGCCGGGAAGGGCGCCGACGCGAACCGATAAAGAGTCGAGGTAGGAGAGCGTGACAGAAAAACCCGTGGAAACGCGCAGGATCCGGTTGTCCCCCACCCGGAGTCTGGAAACGGAGGGCGTCGTCCGGGCCCTGGCCGAGAAGGGCGTCGGGGAATTCCCCGGAATGGAGGACCTGGTCCGGCCGCTCCCCCGCGACACGGCGGACGTCACGGAGCAGTTCTTCGCCGTCTCCCCGGCCGACGGTACCGTCCTGGGGTTCTGCTCGCTGTCCCGTCTGGACACCGAGAGGCGGTGGATCCAGGTGGACGTGGTCGTGGACGAGGGGTCGAACGCGGTCGGCATCGCCCTGGAGGCGACCGTGCTGACCGTGGACCGCGCGTTCAGGGCCTGGCCGGTGGACGAGGTGCGCTTCTGGTCCGCCGGGGACAGGGCCACCGGCCTGCGGAACCACCCGACCATGGTCATGGAGGAGAACCCTCCCGCGGCCGGCCTTCCGCGCTCCCCCGGCTTGGAGGACGCCTCGCACTTCGTCATCCAGCGCGCGCGCTGGGAGCGCTACGGCGCCAAGTTCGTCCAGCGGCTCTCCCAGGCGCCGAGCAGCAACTGAGAGCGCCCGCCCCCACCACCCCAGAGAAGAGGTTCGGCACCGATGGCCGCAGTTGACCGGAACGAGATCCTGGCCCAGATCAAGGTCCAGGCGATGACCGTCCTGATGTTCACGTCGAACGAGCCCCAGTTCGACCTCCCCGAGCCCTCGCAGATGAGCGACCTGGACTCGTTCTCGATCGTGCAGCTGGTCCTGGCCCTGGAGGACGTCTACAACGTGTCCGTCCTGGAGGACATGTCGGAGTTCTCCGGTGAGAGCTTCGAGGACCTGACCCAGTTCATCGCGGAGCGGATCCAGGAGCAGGCGGTGGCGCCGAAGCAGGTGTGACCGCAGCGGGGCGCGGGCGGACGGGGGTTCTCCGTCCGCCCGTCCTCCGTGTGGGGGCGCGTCCCGCTCGCGCGGGCGCCGGGGAGACCGCGGACACCGTCACCTGAGCCCCTGGAATCACGTGGACCCCGGCAGGACCACCGGTCCCGTCGACGCCTCAGTTTCCCCGGCGCCGGGCCGCCAGGTCCTCCAGGACGGGCACGAGGTCGGCGGGGCTCGGCATCTCCCGGGACTTCTCCGACAGGCGCCGGGCGCCCTCGGCGAAGCGGGGCTCGTCCAGCAGCCGCCCCACCTGGCGGGTGACCTCCTTGCCCGTGAGGTCCGTGCCCTCCAGCGTCAGCCCGCCCTCCAGCTCCGTGACGTTGGCGGCGAGCAGCGACTCGTCGAACGCGTACTGGGCCATGGCGAACTCGGGGAGGATGAGCTGCGGGACGCCGTGGGCGACCGCGGTGCAGAAGGTCCCCGCTCCCCCGTGGTGGACCACGGCGGAGCAGCGGGGCATGAGGGCGTGCAGGGGGACGTGCTCCACCACGCGGACGTTGCCGGGGATGCTCCCGAGGCCGGCGGTCTGCTCCGCCGAGAGCGTGGCGACGACCTCCACGTCCAGTTCGGCGATCGCCTCCAGGAGTTCGCCCAAGGGCAGGCGGTACCGGTCGTCGAACCTCTCCGGCGTCCCGGAGCCGAGGGTCAGGCAGACCCTCCGGCGCCTTCCCGGGGCGCGCAGCCAGTCGGGCACCACCGCGGTGCCGTTGTAGGGGACGTATCTGAGGGGGATGTGGCGCGTCCCCGGGGCGGGCGGCAGCCGCAGCCCCGCGGGATAGGGGTCCAGGGTCGCCTGGCCGGAGACCAGCTCCTCCGAGAAGTCGGTTCCCACACGCTCGGCACAACTCTGCAGCCACTCCGCGAGGGGGTCCTCGCGGTCGCCGGCGGGTAGTTCTGCCAGACGGCCCAGGAACCGGCTCCGCGTGCGGGAGAAGACGTCCAGCCCCCACAGCACCCGGGCGTGCGCGGCCCCCGAGGCGCGGGCGGCGACAGGGGCCGCGAAGGTGGTCGGCTCCCACAGGACGAGGTCCGGACGCCACCAGCGGCAGAAGTCGGTCAGGTCGTCGAGCATCGGCGCGCTGACCGGGTGCCACCAGAGGCGCACGAACTCGCGGTACCCCTCCGACAGGTACTCCAGCCCCTCTGCCTCCGCGTCGCTCCTGGCCATGTCGAAGCCCGCGGTGTCCCCGAAGCCCAGGCCCTTCAGCGTGACCAGCAGCTGGTGGAACAGGTGGTCGCGGCCCACGGAGACCGCGGGCAGCCCGGTGCGCGCGATGGTCGGGACCAGCGCCGGCTGACTGGCCGCCCGCACCTCGTGCCCGGCCGCGCGCAGAGCCCACGCCTGGGGGATCAGGCCCAGCAGGTGGGTCTTCTCCGCCTGGCTGACGATCAGGACGCGCATGGCTGTGGACCCCTTGGTGCGGAAGTGTCGAACGGGTGGGCGCCGCCCGCGGCTCAGGTCAGGGAGTGCAGGCAGACCAGGAGGGTTCTCGCCTCGATGTTGAGGTAGTGGCTGTGCCGCACCAGCCGCATGAGCTGGGAGGCGGTCACCCACAGGAAGTCCGGCGGCGCCTCGACGGGCAGAGCGGGGTCCGCCTCGACGATGCGGTACCTGGTCTGGGCGTGGTGGAAGCGGCCCCCCTCCTCCGAGAGCAGCGCGTCGTAGCGCACCCGGTGGGCCGGCGGCGAGACCGTCTCGTCGGCGAAGGGCTCGGGGCGCCCGAGCGCCGCGGCGGAGGCCGAGTACTGCACGGTGGGCGTGATCTCCACCCGGTCGAGGGTGCCGGGTTCGGCGCGGGCGCGGACCAGGACGTGGAGGACACCGTCGATCTCGCGCACCAGGAAGGCGGCGAACCCGTTCCGGGTCGGCGCCAGCAGGGGTTGGACCCAGGAGGAGACCTCGCGGATGCGGGCCTCGACGGAGACCATGATGATCCTGAACCCGGCGCCGTCGCCGGCGGTGATCTCGTCGTCGGTCCGGTGCCAGCCCTCGGCGCCGGAGAGCGGCAGGATCTGCGACCGGTAGTCGACGACCGTCTTCTCCTCGGTGAACCAGCTGACGACCGCGGTCATCGTGTGCCGGGACTCCTCACCGTAGGAGCGCCGGAGCGCCCGGCCGAAGCGGTCGTCCGGTTCCGGCTGCCCGTCCCGGGTCACGGGGAGGCAGGACAGCACGGTCCGGGCGTCCATGTTGACCAGGTTGTCCCGGCGCAGCGCGTCCTGGATCTGGCGCAGCGTGAACCACCGGTAGTCCTCGTGCTCGGGGACGTCCCCGTCCACCTGGACGATGATGTTCCGGTTGTGCTTGCGCCAGAACCACTCGCCCTGCTCGGACTGGAGGACGTCCACGAGCACCCGCCCGCCGCGCGGGGCGCGGAAGTACTCCACGTAGGGGGTGGGACGGCCGCCGTGAACCCCCGTGTAGTTGCTGCGCGTGGCCTGCACTGTCGGGGAGATCTGGCGGAGGTTGACGTTGCCGGGCTCGAACTTGGCCTGCATCAGGAAGTGGGGCACCCCGTCGAACTCCTTGACGAGGATGCCCAGGATGCCGATCTCCGGCTGGTCGATGACCGGCTGGTGGAAGGCGCTCCCCCCGGCGGAGGCCCGCAGGCCCCGGACCGAGAAGAAGCCCCCGCTGGCGTGGACGAGGTCGCCTGTCCCCTCGGCGAAGGACCAGGGTCCGCCGCGGTCGAAGCCGACCCGCCCGACGGAGAGCATCCGGTGCCGCGGCCTGCTCTCCCACCACCGGGCCAGATCGGCGTCGGACTCCAGGGGCACTTCCGGGGCCGGCGCCGCGAGCGGGAACCGGACCTCGTCGGCCGCGTGGGTCACAGCCTGGCCAGGGTCTTGGTCAGCGCCTCGATGATCCGCCGCTGCTCCTCGCGCGGCAGGGAGGGGTACATCGGCAGCGAGAAGATCTCGCCGGCCAGCTGCTCGGTCACCGGCAGGCTGCCCTTCTCGTAGCCGAGGTGGGAGAAGCCGGACATCGTGTGGACGGGCCAGGGGTAGCTGATGTTGAGGGCGATGTCGTGCGCCTTCATCTCCTCGATGATCCGGTCGCGCTCGGGGTGGCGGACCACGTAGAGGTAGTAGGCGTGCTCGTTGCCGGGCGCGGTCGCGGGCAGGACCAGGTCCGTGTCGGCGAGCGCCTCGTCGTAGATCCGCGCGACCTCCCTGCGGCCCGCGACGTACTCGTCCAGGCGGCCGAGCTTGCGGCGCAGGATCTCGGCGTGCACCTCGTCCAGCCTGCTGTTCTGGCCGTTGGGGGTGACGACGTAGTAGCGCTCCTGGTCCATGCCGTAGTAGCGCAGGCGCCGCAGGCTGGCGTCGACCTCGGGGTCGGAGGTGATGGTGGCGCCCGCGTGGCCGTAGGCCCCCAGGATCTTCGTGGGGTAGAAGGAGAACGCCGCGGCGTGGCCCATGGATCCGGCGACCCGCCCGTGGTGGGTGGCGCCGTGCGCCTGGGCGCAGTCCTCCAGCACGACGAGCCCGTGCTCGGCGGCGAGGGCCTCCAGCGGGGCCATGTCCACACACTGGCCGTAGAGGTGGACCGGCAGGAGGCAGCGGGTGCGCTCGGTGATGGCGGCGGCGACCTGGTCGGTCCGCATCAGGTAGGTGTCCGGGTCGATGTCGACGAAGACGGGCTTGGCGCCCACCAGGTCGATGGCCAGGACCGTGGGGGCCGCCGTGTTCGACACGGTGATCACCTCGTCGCCCGCGCCCACCCCGAGGGCGCGCAGGCCGAGGACGATCGCGTTGGTGCCGTTGTCGACGCCGGCGCAGTGCGCGACCCCGTGGTACTCGGCGAACTCCTGCTCGAAGGCGACGAGGGAGGGGCCCCAGATGAGCTTCCCCGACTTGAACACGGTGTCCACCGCGTCGAGGATGTCCTCTCTCTCCTTCTCGTACTCCTCCAGGTATCCCCAGACATAGGTCGTCATGTGTTCCTCCGTTTTCAGGTCTTCCACGGCCGAAAGAACCGGGAACCCGGGTCGTGGGCACAAGGTGTCGCCCCGCGCGTACGGCGGGCAATCCGCCGGCAGGTGCGGTGGGGAGGGGGGTCCCGACCGGGGCGAGGTACATACATAGCAGAGGGGGAGCAGGTTCAGAGCCCCCGGATCAACCGACCTCGACCATTTTCTTGGCCGCCATGTCCAACGTCGCCGAAGCCCACTCCGGAAGGCTCATACCTGAGCTCTCCGCTGCTTCCTGCCATTGTTTCCGGCGTTCGGGGTTAATGGCCACCTGAACATACATCGTCTCCGGAACCGCGTCCTCGCCCCGGGCGTGGAGCTTGATCCGGCGGCGGAGTTCGTTTCGGGACCAGCGGCCGGCCTCCGCCTCGGAGAGCCACTTCTCCTGTTCGTTCTCGGGCAGCCCGCACACCTCTGCGTGGTGCTGGAAGCTCAGCTTCTCCCGTCGGCGGCCGGGGATGAACTTCCGGGCGACCCACGCGTAGTTGCGCAGGGTCTGGTAGTCCAGGGAGGTGTTCTCTATGGCCTGTTTGTACCGGTGGGGGTAGTTCTCCTGGCCGTAGATCAACCAGTCCCCCAGCCACCAGGCGGAGGCGTCGGAGATGACGAAGATGTGCTGTCCCCAGCGCTCCCAGTCGCCCATGGCCATGCCGTCGGGAAGGTGGAGGCTCGTGCGCCGGGTCGGGTTCCTGCTCCCCGTCCGCCGGCCGGCGAGGTCCACGGCGGGCCGGTGCTCGACCCCGCCCCGGGACTTCGTCCTTCCGTTCGTGTGACCCGGATTCGTCATAGTTTCCATGTGGTCCCCTCATCGACCCTCCCGCTCGGCAAGAGAAATCAACGCTCGGATCAGGATCATTCTCCCGTAGGGAAAATTGGGCTGACATCGGTAAGAGGGCTCACTGCGGGGGATTTTCGAACCGCGGAGGCAAAAGCTCGTAGAAGCGGCGAAAACAGGATTGCAGAAAGCACGCATGAAACGGAGAGCTGTCGGCGCGGAGACACCGACCCCTCGACAGGGAACTCAGCGGGCGCAGCGCGTTTGCATTACCCTGAACCAGACCAAAGCGGTCGACAACAAGGCCTGAACCTGAGTACCCCCTCGGTTGAATTCATGCTTGAAACAACCCTGCACACCGCCGCCGATACATCCACCAGCATGGCCGCGGACACAGCGTATGAGATAGACAAGCGAGCAGCAACCCCCAAATAATAGACACCTTGAGCAATAATTTGTTCACGGTGCGTCACGCAAGTGGGACCAGATTCCTTTTCTTTGGCCGAAACTTCTCCCGCCGATTCGCCGCCGGACCGCCGGCGCATAAGGCATTGCAAGGGAAGCGGACGCGCGTCCTCGACAAAAATAGCCGCCCGGATTAGATTCCCCTACCCTTCCCGAGAACAGCGAGGATTGCCGATGCGTATCTTGTTCACAACGTTCTCCGAGAAGGCTCACTTCATCGGAATGGTGCCCCTCGCGTGGGCTCTGCGCGCGGCCGGGCACGAGGTGCGCGTCGCCAGCCAGCCCGAACTGGCCCCCACCGTGGCGGCGACGGGCCTGCCCTTCGTCGGCGTGGGCACGGACCACCTGCTTCCCCAGGTCATCAGCTGGGTGGGGCGGATGGGGGAGGACATGCGGCCGGACTTCGACATGATGGGCGTGGCCGCCGCGGAGCCGCCGTCGTGGGAGGCGCTCCGGGCGGGGTACCGCGACGTGCTCGTCCCCCTGTGGTGGAAGGTCGTCAACGACCCGATGCTGGACGACCTGGTGTCGTTCTGTCGCGCATGGAGGCCCGACCTGGTCGTCTGGGAACCCCTGACCTTCGCCGGGGCGATCGCGGCGCAGGCGTGCGGTGCGCCCCACGCGCGGTTCCTGTGGAGCCTGGACCTGTTCGCCGCCATGCGGGTGCAGTACCTGGAGCGCATGGGCGAGCAGCCCGGGGCCGACCGCGACGACCCCCTCCGCGCCTGGCTGGAGAACCGGGCCGCGCGCTACGGCGTCGGCTTCTCCGAGGACCTCGTCCGGGGGCGGGCCACCCTCGACCCCGTCCCCGACTCCCTGGGCGTCCCCGTGCCCACCGGCACACGTCGGCTCCCCCTGCGCTACGTCCCCTACAACGGCAGGGCCGTGGTCCCCGACTGGCTGCGCACCCCGCCTGCGCGGCCCCGCGTCGCGCTCAGCCTCGGCATCACGGCCACACGGCGCCTGGGCGGCCACACCGTGGACGTGGGCACCCTCCTGGAGGGGCTGGCCGACCTGGACGTGGAGGTCGTCGCCACGCTGTCGGCGCCGGAGCAGGCCAAACTCGGCGCCGTGCCGCCCAACGCGCGCCTGGTCGAGTACGTGCCGCTGCACGCCCTCGCCCCCGCCTGCGACGCCATGATCACCCACGGTGGCGCGGGCACGGTCCTGACGGGCCTGGCCCACGGGGTGCCCCAGGCCGCGGTGCCGCACCACATGTACGACGAGCCGCTCCTGGCCTCGCTGGTGGCCGCGCAGGGGGCGGGGGTGGTCGTGGACCCGGCACGGGTCTCTCCGGACACGGTCCGTGAGAGTGTGCTGCGCCTGCTCGGCGATCCCGCCCACGCGGGGGCGGCGGGGCGGCTGCGCGAGGAGATGGCCGCCATGCCCTCCCCCGCCGACGTCGCCCGGGACCTGGCCGGCGCGGCGGGAGAGGGCGCTGGGCCGGCCCTCACTCGATCCTGACGTCCGGGACGTACTGGATCCAGCGGCCCCCGGCCTCGCGGAAGCCGACCTCCTTGGCCATGATCTCCTCGGCGTGGTTCCACGCCAGCAGGAGCGCGTAGTCGGGGTAGGAGGCCGTGAAGGCCTCGTGTCCGAGGACCCTGACGCCGGAGCCGGGGGTGAGGCGCCCCTGCTTGGCGGGCGTCGTGTCGCAGACGAACTCCAGGAGTTCGGCGTCGATCCCGCAGAAGTTGAGCACCGTCGCGCTCTTGGCGGTGGCGCCGTAGCCCACCACGCGCCTGCCCTGGTCGCGGAGGGAGCGCAGCTCCTTCGTCAGGCTCTCGCAGTTCCCCCTGACCCGGTCACCGAAGGAGCGCAGCGCCTCCGGCGAGGTCAGGTCCCGCTCCTCCTCCTCGGCCAGGATCGCGGACACGGCCCGCGAGGGGGTGCGGGCGCCCTCCTTGGCCAGCGTGTAGCGCAGCTCCCCGCCGTGGGTGGGCAGGCGCTCGACGTCGACCAGGTCCAGCCCGAACCGCCGGGCCATGTTGCGCACGGAGGTGGCGGTGAACAGGAAGAAGTGCTCGTCGTAGAACTGGTCGAAGGACGCCTTCGCGCTGACGTCGCCGAAGTAGGGGTCCTCGAAGACGAACACCCCGTCGGGGGCCAGCAGCTCCCCGATCCCCTCCAGGACCGAGTCCACGTACGGGATGTGGCAGAACGTGTTGGCGGCGTAGACGACGTCGGCGGGGCCGTCCTCCTCGCGGACGCGCAGCGCGGTCTCCTTCTCGAAGAACGCGTTGCGCACGCGGACGCCCTTGGAGCGGGCGACCTCGGAGACGGCTCCGGACGGCTCCATCCCGAGGTGGCGCACCCCGGCCCGGGCCACGGTCTCCAGCATGACGCCGTCGTTGCAGCCCAGCTCGACCACGAAGGGGTCGGGCCCGGTCAGGTGCTCGGCGAGCAGCTTCTCCGCGGTGGCCTCGAAGTGGGCGCGCATGACGGTGGAGCCGGAGGAGTAGTAGGGGTAGCCCTCGTGGAACATGCGCTCCCTGGGCACCTCCTCCATCAACTGCACCATCTGACAGTCCGGACAGGCGCCGACGGCCAGGCGGTAGAAGAACTCCTCGCCGGTGTCGTCGGGCTCGCGGAAGGCGTCCGACAGCGGCTGGCGGCCGAAGTCCATGAACTCGGTGACCGTTCCTCGGCAGACACGGCACGTGGTGGTGGGGACCAACCTGAACTCCTCGCGGGCGTCGTGGGACGGGCACGCCGGGGGTCGGCGGCCCGGGATCGTCGGGCGGCCGGTGGTCGGCCGCCCGACGGGCGGGGGTCAGTCCGTGGTGTTCTCCTGCTGTTCGAGCCACCACGGGCTCTCCTCGGCCCACTCGATGGTGCGGGCCACCCCCTCCCGCAGGGAGGTGGTGCTCTTCCACCCCAGGAGGGAGAGGATCTTCCCGGCGTCGGGGATGCGCCGGTCGAGGTCCTGGTAGGAGTCGCCGAACCTGTCCCGGGTGTCGATCGACGTGAGGCCGACGCGCCCCCCGGTGAGCTCCACGACGAGGTCGACCGCCTCGCGGATCGTGACCTCGTCCGAGCTGCCGACGTTGAAGCACTCCCCGTCCGCCTCGGACCGGGTGCCGATCTCGATGGTGGCGTCGACGGCGTCGTCGATGTAGGTGAAGCTCCGGGTCTGGCTGCCCTCGTCGTAGACGATCGGGGGCTCCCCGCGCAGCGCCCGGTGGACGCTGCGGCTGATGAGGAAGGCCGGGCGCTGGCGCGGCCCGTAGAGGTTGAAGTAGCGGACGATGGAGGCGTTGAGGCCCCGCTCCCGCATGTAGCCGAACGTCAGGTGCTCGGCCAGCGCCTTGCTGGAGGAGTAGCTCCACCGGTTGGCCGACGTCGTCCCGAGGATCCGGTCGGCGTCCTCCTTCCAGGGGACGTCCGGGTTCTTGCCGAACACCTCGCTGGTGCTGGCGAAGACCACCTTGGCCCCGACCCGCTGGGCCCGGTCGAGCACGTTGCGGGTCCCCGTGAAGTTGACGTCGATGACGTCGAGGGGGGATTCCAGGTAGCGGTCCACCCCCACGACGGCGGCGAGGTGGTACACCACGTCCACCCCGCTCGTGATGGCCTCGGAGAGCTGGTCCGCGGAGCTGACACTGCCCCGGACGTACTCGACCTCGGTCCAGGAGGGCGCGGGTTTGGGCCGCGCCCCCTTCGAGTCGAAGACGACGACCTCGTCCCCCCTGCGCAGGAGGCGGTCGACGAGGTGGCTTCCGACGAAGCCGTTTCCCCCGGTCACTACGGCACGCGCCACGGCGTCTACCGTCCTATCCCTCGGTAGGTGAATCCGAGCCCCGTGAGGGACTCGACGGTCTGCTCGTCGAAGTGGGCCCGGCCGTCCAGGAACAGGCATCCCGGGGCGGTGAGCGCGCGGAGCGCGGCCATGTCCAGTTCGGCGAACTCATCGTGCCACGCGAGAACCGCGAGGCAGTCGGCACCGGACGCCGCCCCTTCCACACCGGACGAGGGCTCCACGCCGAACTCCTTGCGGATCTCGTCGGGGTCCGCGAGCGGGTCGAAGAGCGCCACGTCGGCCCCGGCCTCGCGGAGCGCGGAGACCACGGGCAGGGTGGGGGTCGACCTCAGGTCGCCGGTGTTGTTCTTGAAGGACAACCCCAGAACGGCCACCCGCGACCGGTCGGCGGGGGTGCCCAGGGCGGCGAGGCCGTCCACGATGAGCCCGGCGACGTAGCCGGGCATCGCCTCGTTGGCCTCGCGCGCGGTGACCACGGTGCTGAGGTCGACCCCCCGTTCCCGGGCGGAGCGCCAGAGCATCCAGGGGTCCTTGGTCAGGCAGGAGCCGCCCACGCCGACGCCCGGCGAGAGGACGTTGATGTTCCCCTTCCCCTTGGGCACCTCGTTGGTCGCCGCGATGACCTCCATGGCGTCCACCCCGATGGCCGCGCAGTAGCGCGCGAGCTCGTTGGCCAGGGCGATGTTGTGGTCGATCCACCAGTTGTTGAGGAGTTTCACCGTCTCGGCGGCCTCGATGGAGGAGCAGGGGACGGTCTCGACGCCGAGCCCGGCCCGCCAGAACCGCTCGGCCGCGGCTCCGGACCGCTCGTCCCAGCCGCCGACGACCACGGGGAGCCGGCGGATCTCGGCCAGCGCGCTGCCCTGGGAGAGGCGTTCGGGGCAGAAGGCCAGCCCGAAGTCCTCCCCGCAGGTCAGGCCCCCGCCCTCCAGCAGCGGTGCGACGAGGGCGCGGGTCGTGCCCGGGGGGACCGTGCTCTTGAAGATGACGACCTGTCCGGCCCGCAGGTGCAGCCCGATCTCGGTCGCGGCGCTCTCGACCTGCGTCTCGACGAGCGTGCCGTCCTCCTGGACCGGGGTGCCGACGGCGATCACGACCACGTCCGTATCGGAGATCGCGGCGAAGTCGGTGGTGACGCGCAGGCGGCCGGACCCCCGGCCCTTGGCCACCAGTTCGGGCAGCCCCGGCTCCTTGAGACGACAGCGGCCCGCCTCCATCTCCTCGATCAGGGAGGCGTCGACGTCGACGCCGACGACGTCCACCCCGTTGTCGGCCAGGCTGACGGCGACGCACGATCCCACGTATCCCAGGCCGACGACCGAGACGGTGATGTCCTCCCGATCCAGCAGGAAACGCATATGAGCTCCATTCGACTCTCACCCCGGCGGCACAGGGAAAACAGGTCCCGAGGGATCTTGACGAGAAAGGATCGGTCCAGTATCCGGCCATTCACCTGTCCGGCGGATCGGCCGGTGCCTGGGAATCTACTTCATGCGCGCGGGGCGCACGGGGCAGCACCGGGGAAGTCCTCGTCGGAGGCGGGGCGAACGACTTCCCTACAATCTCCCTTGCCGAAGATAAATGAGGCCCCGGCCGGTTCAGGTGGGCAATGATATGCGCGCGGAAGCAACTCTTGGCAAACCCGGTCGCGTGCCGATTGGTTCGGCCGCCGGGAAAGAATACGCCGCGGCCGGGGCGGACCCGCGGCGCCGGGGGCCTCCCGGCCCGCTCCCGCGGCCGGCGGACGACACAGGGACGGAGGCGATGGCCGTGCGCGTGCTGATCGCGACGCAGGCGGAGAGAACCCACTTCCTGGGGATGGTGCCCCTGGCGTGGGCCCTGCGGGCCGCCGGGCACGAGGTGCGGGTGGCGAGCCAGCCCGCGCTGGGGCCGACGGTGGCGGCGACGGGTCTGCCCTTCGTCCCCGTGGGGCGGGACCACCTCCTGCGCCGGGTCATGCGCCAGTACCACGCGATGACGGGCGGGGAGGAGGACGAGTTCGACATGGCGGAGGACCGGGACGAGATCCTCACCTGGGAGTACCTGCTGGAGGGCTACCGCCTGATGGTCCCGTGGTGGTGGCGGATGGTGAACGACCCCATGGAGCAGGACCTGGTGGCGCTGTGCCGGGAGTGGAGGCCCGACCTGGTCGTGTGGGAGCCCATCACCTTCTCCGGCGCGATCGCGGCGCAGGCGTGCGGGGCGGCCCACGTGCGCTACCTGTGGGGCGCCGACATCTTCGCCCGCACCCGCCGCCGCTTCCTGGCACGGATGGCCGAGCAGCCCGAGACAGACCGGGAGGACCCCCTGGCCGCCTGGCTGGGCGCCCGCGCCGCCCGCCACGGCGTCGAGTACTCCGAGACCCTGGTCCACGGACAGGCCACCATCGAACAGATCCCCGCGTCCCTGAGGGTGGACACACCCTCCCACCTGGACTACCTGCCCATGCGCTACGTCCCCTACAACGGCAGGGCCGTGGTCCCCGACTGGCTGCGCACCCCGCCCGAGCGCCCCCGCATCGCCCTCACCCTCGGCACCAGCGCGGCCGAGTGGTACGGGGAGCACCAGCTCTCGCCCAAGGACGCACTGGAGGGGCTGGCCGACCTGGACGCGGAGGTCGTCGCCACCCTGCCCGCCCGCGAACAGGACGCCCTCGGCCCCGTCCCCGCCAACACCCGCCTGACCGAGTACGTGCCCCTGCACGCACTCGCCCCCACCTGCGACGCGATGATCACCCACGGCGGACCCGGCACCGTCCTGACCGCCCTCACCGGCGGCACCCCCCAGCTCATGGCCCCCAACGTCAACATGTTCGACACCGTGCTGCTGTCGGGCCGGGTGCGGGACCGGGGCGCCGCCCTCGTCCTGGACCCCGACCGGGTCACCCCCGACGCCGTGGCCGCCGGGATACGAGCGCTCCTGGACGACCCCCGCCACACCGAAGCCGCCGACGCCCTGCGCCAGGAGATGGCAGCCATGCCCTCCCCCGCCGACCTCGCCCACACCCTCACCGACCGGCGCTGACCGGCTCCGACCCCGCACCGAACCCCGGTCCACGGGGCACCGCGCGGGTCGCGCGAGGCCGGACGGGGCCGGGGCTCCTCCGGCGTGCGGCGGGGCGCCCCCGAACCGCCGGCGGCGCCCCGCTCAGGTCGGCCCCAGGGACCCCTCCCGCACCAGGTCGGCCAAGACGCGCGCCGTCTCGGCGGGGGAGGGCATGGCGGCCATCTCCTCGCGCAGCAGCCCCGCCGCCGCGGCGTGCCGGGGGTCCTCGACCAGGCGGCGCGCGGTGTCCCGCAGGCTCACGGCTCCGGCGTCCTCCGGCAGCACCACCAGCCCCGCCCCCTGGCGCTCCACCAGCCGCGACAGCAGGGGCGCGTCCAGCCGGGGCCCGGGCACGAGCAGTTGGGGCACCCCGTGGGACAGCCCCGAGCACAGGGTGCCGGGTCCGGAGTGCGTGATCATGGCCGCGCAGGTCGGCGCCAGGACGTGCAGGGGCGCGTAGCCCACCAGCCGCACGTTGTCGGGGAGCGGGCCGAGCCCGGCCTCCTCCTCCGGCGGCAGGGTCGCGACGATCTCCGCGTCCAGCTCCCCCAACCCCCGCAGGACCTCGCCCAGCGAGAACGTGTGCCCCCCGAACCACTCGGTCGTGCTGCTTCCCACGCTCAGCGCGATGCGGGGGCGTTCGGGCGGGGTGCGCAGCCAGTCGGGGACCACGGCCCTGCCGTTGTAGGGGACGTAGCGCAGGGGGAGGCGCCGGGCGCCGGTGGGCGCGGACAGGGTCAGGGAGTCGGGGAGGTAGTCCAGGGTGGCCTGTCCCCGGACGAGGTCCTCGGAGAACTCCACCCCGTAGCGGGCGGCGCGGTTCTCCAGCCAGGCGCGGACGGGGTCGTCGCGGTCGGCCTCGGGCTGCTCGCCCATGCGCTCCAGGTACTGCACCCGCATGGCGGCGAACAGGTCCAGGCTCCACAGGAACCGCACGTGGGGCGCACCGCACGCCTGCGCCGCGATCGCCCCCGCGAACGTGGTCGCCTCCCACACCACCAGGTCGGGCTTCCATGCGCGGCAGAACGACACCAGGTCGTCCAGCATCGGGTCGTTGACCATCCGCCACCACCAGGCCGCCGTGTCCCGCGCGCCCCACCGCAGCTCGTCCCACGACAGGTCGTCGTCCCAGGCCTCGCCGACGTCGAACAGCCCCGGGGCCTCTCCCTCACCCCACTGGGTCACCACCTCGAAGTGCTTCTTCAGGAGGTGGTCGCGTCCGACCGCGACCGCGGACAGCCCCGCCCGGGCCAGGAACCCCGTCAGTTCCGGCTGGCTGGCGACGCGGACCTCGTGTCCGGCGGCACGCAGTGCCCACGCGAGGGACACCATGCCGATGAAGTGCGTCTTCTCCGCGTAGGAGGCGAGCAGTACACGCAAGGGGGCATCTCCGGACAGGAGCCGGAACCGCCGGAAGGCCGGTTCCGGGAGGGGCGGGCGGTGGGGTGCGGCGCGGCGGCGGGAGCAGGGGCTCCGGGCACGGCGGGACGCGGTTGTCGCGGGGTACGGTGCCCTTCGTCCGCGGGCGCCGGGGCGGCCTCTCCGCCGCCGGGCGCCGCCGGATCGCGAGCATAGCGGCGCGGGGTCCGCCCGGACGTGGAAGTCTTCTCCACGAGGCCCTTTCCGGATCCTTCCGGAGCGATAACGGCGGCATCCGGCGGCCGGCGCACCCGCACGAGTTCCGTTCGACCCCGAGTCCAGCTTTCTCTGCGAGACACCATGAAACAGGGGAGAGAATGCAGTACACACGCCTTGGCCGTACCGCGCTGGAGGTCAGCCGCCTCTGCCTGGGAACGCTGAATTTCGGCGTGAACACTCCGCGGGACGAGAGTTTCGCGATGATGGACAGCGCGCTCGAACACGGCGTCAACTTCTTCGACACCGCCAACCACTACGGGTGGCAGGTGCACAAGGGAATGACCGAGGAACTCATCGGCGAATGGTTCGACAAGGGCGAGGGGCGCCGCGACCGTTCCATTGTGGCGACCAAGGTCTTCAACCCCATGAGCGACTGGCCCAACGACCGCGGCCTCTCGGCCCGCCACATCATCGCCTCGTGCGAGGAGTCGCTGCGCAGGCTGCGCACGGACTGGATCGACCTCTTCCAGATGCACCACGTGGACCGCAACGCGCCGTGGGAGGAGGTCTGGCAGGCGATGGAGATCCTCGTCCACCAGGGCAAGGTGCGCTACGTGGGCTCCTCCAACTTCGCGGGCTGGCACCTGGCCTCCGCCCAGGAGGCCGCGAACCGGCGCAACTTCCTCGGCCTGGTCTCGGAGCAGTGCGCGTACAACCTGGTCACGCGCCACGTGGAGCTGGAGGTCCTGCCCGCGGCGGCGTCCTACGGCATCGGGATCCTGACCTGGTCGCCGCTGCACGGCGGCCTGCTGGGCGGCGCCATCCGCAAGCTCCGCGAGGGCACCGCCGTCAAGACGGCCAAGAGCCGGGCGATGGAGGTGCTGCGCGAGCGCGGGGACACGATCGCCGCCTACGAGGACCTCTGCGACTCCGTGGGCCGCGACCCGGCCGAGCTGTCGATCGCGTGGGTGCTCTCGCGCCCGGGGGTCAACTCGACCATCGTCGGACCGCGCACCCTGGGCCAGCTCGACGGTGCGATCCGGGCCCTGGAGACGGGGATCGACGCGGAGACCGCCGAACGGATCGACGCCCTGTTCCCCCCGGTGGGCAAGGGCGGTCCCGCGCCCGAGGCCTGGTCGTGGTGAGACCGGGGGCCCGGCGGGCCCCCGGTCCCCCTCACGCGGTCGTCCGCCGGCCGGTCCTCCGGACGCGGGCCCCGGGGCCTGTCCGCGTCCGGCGCCTCCCGCGTCTCAGGAGCCGGGCGGGGCGTCGGCGATCCGCACCACGGCACAGGAGAGCGTGACCCCCGAGCCCAGTCCGCCCAGGACCACGTGGTCCCCGGGGCGGACCCCGCCCTCGTCCAGCAGGTGGCGCAGCCCGATGAAGGGGTCGGCGGCCCCGATGTGGCCGATGGTCCGGCCGTGGCTCCACGTCGACTTCTCCATGGGGAGCTTGAGGACGTCCATCCAGCGGTGCTCCACCGCTCCCGGGCCCAGGTTGCTGAAGGTGGCGCGGGCGATGTCGCCGAAGCCCACCCCGGCCTCCGCGAGGGTGCGGCCGACCAGCAGCATCATCTTCTGCTGGAGGGTGAACCAGGCGAGGTCCACCTCCGGGTCCTCCTCCCCCTTCTTGGTGAGGGCGCGCCCCCGGGCGCGAAGGTCCAGTGCGGTGCCGGTCGTGGCCGCCGGGGGGAACTCGGGCTCCCCCGCCCGGTGCAGCTCCTCCAGCTCGGGGACGACCATCGAGCCCACCGAGAGCACCCGGGCCAGGCCGGGGGCCCGCCCCAGCAGGACCGCGCAGGCGCCGTCTCCCATCACGAAGGCTCCCGAGCGCCACCTGTCGACGTTCGGGGTGCTGAAGTTGTCGGCCGCGACGAGGAGGGCGGTGGCGCTCTCCGGGGCGCCGCGCAGGTGCGGCTCGGTCAGCTCCATCGCGGTGAACAGGGCATTGCACCCCTGGCGCAGCTCCCCCGCGATGACGTCGCCCCGGACGAGGTGGTGCTGGAGGTGGTACTGCGGGAACCAGACGTCGGGGCCCTGGTGCCAGATGTCCGTGTAGAGGAGGACGCGCGTGTCGTCGGGGTCGGCCCCCGCCTGGTCGTACGCCTCGCGGGCGCTGCGGAGCGCCATCTCCGGGGCGGGGAGCTCGCCAGCGACGGCGGCGCCGGCCATGTCGTGGACGGCCGCCTCCTCCGCCGTGGTGAGTCCCTCGGCCACGGCGGTCTCCACGCTCACCCGGGTCTCGGGGAGGTACACACCGAGGCCCCGGATCCATAGTTCTGGCGTCTGCAAGGCGAACCCTTCCCTGTGGGGTGCGACCTGGCGGTACGCCCCGTCTGTCATGCGAACCCCCCGTCCGTGACGCGGACGGGGCGGGTGGGGCCGGGCGGGCGGCGGACGGTCGGTCCGCCGCGCGGCCGGTCTCAGGCGTCCCGGTGCACCCACTCGCCGGACCTGGCCCGGGCCTCCTCCGCGAGGGCGTCGCGCACGGCCCGCACCTCGGCGGCGAGGGGGCGGTCCCGGTCCAGCGGCGGGGACAGCTCCGCGATCCGGGCCCACAGCCCCGTCTCCCCGGTCCTGCCGGTGAGCGCGGCGAGCTGGGCCAGGCCCACGCCGAGCGAGCCGACGACCAGCCACGCCAGGTCCAGGGCCTGGGCGAGGGAGTTCGCGCCGTTGAGCGCCATGGGCACGTGGTCCTGGTTCCCGTTGTTGCAGGGCAGGGCGGTGAGGGTGGCGGGGGTCACGAGTTGGCGGATCCGCGAGACGAACGAGGTGGCGCTGACCTGGACCCCGGCCAGGCCGCTCCCCGCCCCGGGCCGGGGGGTGAGCATCGGCGGGAGTCCGCCGTTGGTGTCCGAGCCGCAGAGCAGGGACAGCTGCCGGTCGGCCATGTAGGCCACCTGTTGGAGGGCCAGGCCGAGCTGGTCCGAGCACAGGCCCACGGGCATCGCGTGGAAGTTGCCGCCGTGCAGGACCTCTCCCTCGCTGCTGACGGGGTTGTCGGTGGTCCCCACCGCCTCGCGCAGCAGGATGCGCTCCGCGGCGGCGAGCTGGTCGAGCACCGCGCCGAGGATCTGCGGCGCGCACCTGAGGCTGTAGGGCTCCTGGAGGGGCCTGGCCTCGTCGCGCTCGGCTCCGGCGGGGATGCCGGACCTGATCCACGCGGCGGCGGCGGCCTGGCCGTTCTGTCCGCGGGCCTCCGCGATCCCCGCCGCGTACGCCTGGGGGTTGGCCCCCAGCAGGTCCACCATCCGGGCGGTCATCAGCGCCGACGCGCGGACCACGTCCTCGACCTGGCGGTGGTTGTCGACGGTGACGGCGAGGCTGACCCCGCTGCCGTTGACGAAGGACAGGGCCTCGCGTGCGTTCCACCGGACCGGGGACGCGCCCAGGCGGCCCAGGGCCTCGGCGGCGGATCTGCGCGACCAGGCGCCGGAGTCCTCGCGCACCCAGGCCTCGCCCTGGCCCGCGAACGCCAGAGCCGCGCTGGCCAGGGGCTGGAGGTCACCGCTGGCGCTCACCGTGCCCTCACGCGGGATGACGGGGGTGAAACCGCGGTTCCACAGCCCGACGAGCTCCTGCCAGAAGTCGACCGACACCGCGGAGTAGCCGCGGCGCATGCTCGTGAGCCGGAGGGCGACCACGAGCCGGCTGACCTCGGGCGACAGCGGCTCCCCCTGCGCGCTGCCGAGGTGGGCGATGAGCCCGTCCCCCTGCTCGCCCGCGGACTCCGAGGCGGGGAAGGCAACGAGCGGGCCGAAGCCGCGCGTGACCCCGTAGACGTCGGCGCCGTCGGCCAGGTGCTTGGCCATGGTCGTGGCGCTGGCCTGCATCCGCGAGAGGTCGTCGTCGGTCCAGCCGATGCTCGCGTCCCACGCGGCCCGGCGGACGACCTCGGCCAGGCTGGTCGGCGTTGGCGTCATCTGTCCACTCCTTCGGGGCGGGCGCGCGCGGACTGCACGCGCCGAAGTTTGCCTGTCTCGGAGCGGTCGATCCGCTCCACCGTCCGCACGCTGCGGGGACGGTACTCGATCCGGTCGAGTGCCCTCCGGAGCTCCTCCGCGTCGGGGGTCCCGGCCGACGCCGGGACGATCAGGAGGTCGAAGTGCTCCCCGGTCAGCGGGTCGAGCACCGGGACGCACGCCAGGTCCTCGCAGTCGAGGACGTCGACCAGCCTCTCCTCCATGAGGTCGAGGTCCAGGCGCCGCCCGTTGACGTTGACGAGCCGGGTCCGGCGTCCCGCGAACCCGAAGGTCCGGTCGCCGAGCCGGACCACGTGGTCGTCCATCCGGCACTCCGCGACCGGGGATCCCGTCCCGGGCCGCGCGATGCGGGGGCTGCGGACCACCAGGGGGGCCTCCGTCCCGGGGCGGTCCGGGCCGTGCCCGAACTCGACGTCGGAGAACAGGTGCCACGGCGGGTTGTGGGGGTTCCACTCGCGGTGGGCGACGCCGCCGGTCTCCGTGGATCCGAAGATCTCGGTCAGGCTCGCGCGGTCGCCCGCCGCGGAGAGCAGGTCGTTCGCGCTGCGCGGGACCACCGCCGTGCTGTGGACGAACGCGAGGCGTTCGGCCGCGTCGATCCAGTTCGTGCGGCCGAGGAGGATCCGGAAGGTCCAGGGGATCGCCATCACCGCCCAGCGGCGGTGGTCGGGGGGCGGCAGCTGGGCGAACTGGGGCACGTACCAGGCGGGCACGCCGAGGAGTGCGGGCACGAGCACGCTGGCGAGCATCCCGTAGAGGTGCCGCGGCGGCGCGAAGGACACGACCGCCTCGGGGCGGGCGTCCTCCAGCAGCGCGGCGAGCAGGCCCGCCTCCGACACGAGCTGCTCGCGGGTGCGGTGCCAGACGGTCGGACGGCCGGTGCTTCCCGAGGTGGTGAACGCCGTCTCGGGGGGCAGCAGGCGGCCGAGGAACTGTTCCGCCGGTTCGTCCAGCGCGTCCCAGCGCACCGTCCACGGCCGTTCCGAGAGTTCGGGCGCCGCGGGGAGCCGTGTGATGAGGTCGCCGGGGGAGAGCTCGTCAACCGACACGTGAGTCCTGATCCGATCGGGGGTCGGGTCCCGGGCGGGGGTCCGGGACGGGGGATACGGGTCCGCGCCGGCGTCGTCTGCTGTCCCGCCGGCGGGACGGGCGGGCCGGGCGCGGGGACGCCTCAGCCGCCGTCCTCCGCTTGGGAGAGGCGCTTCTTCAGCGGTTCCCACCACGCGCGGTTCTCCGTGTACCAGGCGACGGTGCGGGCCAACCCCTCCTCGAAGGAGACGGCGGGCCGGTAGCCCAGCCGCTCGGCGGCCTTGGTCCCGTCCACGGAGTAGCGGCGGTCGTGGCCCTTGCGGTCGGCGACGAAGCGGACCATCGAGGCGTCGTGCCCGAGCAGCTCCAGGAGCGCGTCGGTGACCTCCAGGTTCCGCTTCTCGACCGATCCGCCGATGTTGTAGACCTCGCCGGGCTCCCCGTGCTCGGCCGCCAGGGCGAGGGCGTCGCAGTGGTCGTCCACGTGGACCCACTCGCGGACGTTGCCGCCGTCCCCGTAGACGGGCACCGGCGTCCCGTCCAGCAGGTTGGTCACGAAGAGCGGGATCATCTTCTCCGGGAACTGGAACGGCCCGTAGTTGTTGGCGCACCGGGTGACGCAGACCCGCATGCCGTAGGTCCGGTGGAAGGACCGCGCCAGGAGGTCGGAGGCGCTCTTGGAGGCCGAGTACGGGGAGTTGGGCTCCAGGGGGTCGGTCTCGACCCACGACCCCGAGCCGAGCGTCCCGTAGACCTCGTCCGTGGAGACCAGGACGAAGTTCTCCACGTTCTCGGCCAGGGCCGAGTCCAGCAGGTGGAAGGTGCCCATGACGTTGGTGCGGACGAAGCAGCCGGCGTCCGAGATCGAACGGTCCACGTGGGTCTCGGCGGCGCAGTGCACCACGAGGGACACCCCGCCCATGAGTTCGCGCACGAGCTGTTCGTCGCACACGTCACCCCGGACGAAGGTCAGGCGCGGGTCGTCGGCCACGGAGGCCAGGCTCTCCGTCGTGCCGGCGTAGGTCAGCTTGTCCAGGACCACGATCTCGGCGTCCGCGTACCGCGGATAGGAGCCGGCGAGGACACGTCTGACGAAATTGGAACCGATGAATCCGGCGCCACCGGTGACCAGGATCTTCATACACCCGCACCCTGCCACACCCCCGCCGCCCTGCGGGCGGCCTCCATGACGTACGCGCCATAGCGGGAATTGGGCATCTCTTCCCCGAGCCGATAGCACTCGTCCGCTCCGATGAAGCCCATGTGCAAGGCGATCTCCTCAAGACAGGCGACCCGGACACCGGTCCCCCGGGCCGTGGTGGAAACGTATCGGCTTCCCTCCAACAGGGATTCCTCGGTGCCGAGGTCGAGCCAGGTTATTTCGCTCCCCATGGTCACGAGTTCGGCCCGGCCCCTTTCCAGGTAGACGCGGTTGACATCGGTGATCTCCAATTCGCCCCGCGCGGAGGGGACGATGCTCTCGGCGATGTCCACCACGTCCTGGTCGTAGAAGTAGAGGCCCGTGACCGCGCAGTCCGAGCGCGGGGCGGCCGGCTTCTCCTCCAGGCTCTCGAACCTGCCCATGTCCCCGAATCCCGCGACCGCGTACTGCCGGGGGTCGCTCACCCTGGATCCGAAGAGCGTGCACCCGGACGTCGAGGTCGCGGCCCGGTCGAGCAGTCCGCCGAAGCCCTCGCCGTGAAAGATGTTGTCCCCCAGGACGAGGGCGCTACGGCTCCCCCGGATGTGGTCCCGGCCGATGATCAGCGCCTCGGCGATCCCCTTGGGCTCGGGCTGGGTCGCGTACCGGATCTCGATCCCCAGCGAACTCCCGGTGCCGAGCACCTGACGGATGAGGGGAAGGCTCTCGGGATTGGTGATCAGGAGGATCTCGCGGATTCCAGCCGTCATCAGCACGGAGATCGGGTAGTAGAACATCGGCTTGTCGTAAACCGGGAAAAGGTGTTTGGAAATACTTCGGGCAGCGGGAAACAGGCGGCTGCCAGTGCCACCCGCCAACACAATACCTTTCATGGTGACTCCCAGAGAGGTCCGAACATCGATATTGCCGGGCAAGTACGGCGCGAACATACCGCTGCGCTACGCCCACCGGCCTGGATCCAGCACCGGTGCTAGGCTCCCAGAACCTCTTCCGAAGGGATCGACACAACCGTACCGCCACGCCGGCTCGGAAGAGGAGAACAGGTTCGGAGTGCAACACCCGCAATGAACATGCAGCGGGCCGGGCTTGTCAAGGAGCGGTGTCGGCTTTCACCGATCGGACCATCGAAATCCCGGAAGTGGGGAACACCTTGCGAATCGTCGTCGCGGCATACGCGGACAAGGCTTATTTCTTTGGCATGGTGCCGACGGCGTGGGCGCTGCGTGCCGCCGGACACGAGGTGCGGATCGCCACCCAGCCCTCCATGACCGAGGCGGCCGCCGAGACGGGCCTGACCGTGGTGCCGGTCGGGGGCGACCACACCCTCGCCGAGGTCGTGGCCCACGGGCGCGAGGAGCCGGGCGAGTCCATCTTCGACCTCTCCGAGGAGCGCCCGGAGCGGCTGGGCGAGGAGAGCCTGCGCGACGCCTACGAGGACCACGTCACCTGGTGGTGGAAACTCGTCAACGAGCCGATGGCGGAGGACCTCGTGGCGTTCTGCCGCGAGTGGAAGCCGGACCTGGTCCTGTGGGAGCCGAGCACCTACTCCGGGGCGATCGCCGCCGAGGCGTGCGGCGCGGCCCACGGGCGGTTCCTGTGGAGCGTCGACCTCTTCGCGCGCCTGCGCGGCCTCTACCGGGCGGCCGACCCCGACCCGGCCGTACCCGACGCGCTCACCGCCTGGCTCACCGAGGCCGCGGCCGCGTTCGGCGTGGACTTCTCCGAGGACCTCGTCCTGGGCCAGTTCTCCGTGCACCAGCTCCCCGAGGCGCTGCGGCTGCGGGAGCTGGAGACCGGGACGCACCTGAGCGTGCGCCCGGTGCCCTACGGCGGGAGCGCGGTCCTGCCGGCGTGGGCCCGCGAGGAGCCCAAGGGCCGGCGCGTGCTCGTCGACTGGGGTTCCTGGAGCAAGTCCCCGGAGGGCGCCGCCTCGTTCGTCGACGTGGTCGACGCGCTGATGGAGCTGGGGGCCGAGCCGGTCGTGCTCTCCCCGCGCTCCTGGGAGGACGCGCTGCCGGCGCTCCCGCCGGAGGTCCGGGTCGCCGACACGGCGGCCGCCCACCTGCTGATGGGGTCGTGCTCGCTGCTGGTGCACGGCGGGGGCTTCGACTCGTACTGCAACGCCCTGGTGGAGGGGCTCCCGCAGTTCGTCGTGCTCAACGCCGACCAGTTCGACGGGGGCCTGATCACGCGCGCGCTCCAGGACCGGGGCGCCCTGCGCTCTGTGTCCCTCGCCTCGGCCCTGTCCGAGGGGGTCGACCAGCACCTGGCCGCCGTCCTCGACGGTCCCGGGGTGAGGGAGGCGGCCGAGCGGATGCGTGACGAGACCCTGTCCGCCCCCGCCCCGGACCAGCTGGTCCCGGCCCTGGAGCGGATCGCCGCCCTCCGGGGCGCCGGCGGGGCCTGAGGGGTCGGACCGGTCAGCGCCGGTCGGCGAGGCCGGTGAGGGTGTGGGCGAGGTCGGCGGGTGTGGGCATGGCGGCGATGTCGTGTCGCAGGGTGTGTGCGGCGCGGGTGAAGGACGGGTCGCGCAGGAGGGCGCCGACGCCGTCGGCGACGGCCTCGGGGGTGACGCGGTCGGGGGGCAGGAGCAGGGCGGCGCCCCGGTCCCGCACCAGGCCGGACAGCACCGGGATGTCGAACATCCGGGGGTGCGGCGCCAGGAGTTGCGGGATCCCGCTGCTCAGCGCGGTCAGGACGGTACCGGGGCCGCCGTGGGTGACCATGGCGGCGCAGGTGGGGGCGAGTGCGTGCAGGGGCACGTACTCGACCAGACGCGTGTTGGCGGGGACGGCGCCGAGCTTGGCCTGCTCGTGGGCGGGCAGGGTCGCCACGACCTCCACGTCCAGAGCGGCCAGCCCCTCCAGGAGGGTGCCCACGTCGACCGTGTAGCCGCCCAGCCTCAGGCTCGCGCTCGTGCCGAGGCTGAGCCCGACGCGGGGGCGTTCCGGCGGGGTGCGCAGCCAGTCGGGGACCACGGCCCTGCCGTTGTAGGGCACATAGCGCATCGGCAGGTAGTCCAGGTGGGAGGGCGTGTCCACCCTCAGGGACGCGGGGACCTGCTCGATGGTGGCCTGTCCGTGGACCAGGGTCTCGGAGAACTCGACGCCGTACCGGGCGGCGCGCGCCCCCAGCCAGGCGGCCAGGGGGTCCTCCCGGTCTGTCTCGGGCTGCTCGGCCATCCGCGCCAGGAACCGCGCCCGGACCCGGGCGAACAGGTCCACGCTCCACAGGTGCCGCACGTGCGCGGCGCCGCACAGCTCGGCGGCGAGGGGGGCCGCGTACGTCGACGGCTCCCACACGACGAGGTCGGGTCCCCACTCCCGGCAGAACGCCACCAGGTCGTCCAGCATGGGGTCGTTCACCATCCGCCACCACCAGGTGACCACCTTGCCGTAGCCCTCGCGCAGGTGGTCCCAGGTGAGGACCTCGTCCCGGTCCTCCGCCATGTCGAAGTCCAGATGCCGGTCGGCCAGCCCGTTCCGGCTGACCCTGGCGAAGTGGTGGTCCCTGCCGACGGGGACGAAGGGCAGTCCCGCCTCTGCGGCCACGGACCGCAGGTGCGGCTGGCTCGCCACCCTCACCTCGTGCCCGGCCGCCCTCAGTGCCCACGCCAGGGGCACCGTCCCCAGGAAGTGGGTCCTCTCCGCCTGCGTCGCGATCAGCACCCTCATCGCGGCCGCCGCCCCGCGCCCCCGTGCCGGACGGCGCTCACGCCGGCCCGGTCCCCGCCGCCGCGCGTACGTAGACGGCGCCGGCCGCGTCCCACTCCTCCCGGTAGACGGCGAAGATCCGCACGGAGCGCAGCCTCTCCCCGTCGCGCAGGTACTCGGTCAGGGTGCCCTCCCGGGGCGTCGGCGTCCCCGTCGCGCGCAGGCCCGGGAGCCCGCTGTCGACCACCCAGAAGTAGACCTTGCGGATGTTCCACATCGAGAAGGCGTAGTTGACGGCCAGGGCGTGGGCGTCCGTCACGCCCTCCTCCCCGAGCAGTGCCGTGTCCAGGGCGAGGGCGCACTTCACGTAGCGCCCGTTCGGGTTGAGGGAGTGCAGGGAGGCGTACCCGCAGACCCGGCCGGACGCCGGGGCCTCCACGAAGAACTGGGCGGCCACGCCATCGAACTGCCGGGGCCAGAGCGAGGTGAAGACGTCGCGGCTCGGCATCCCGGCCAGACCGAGCCCGGAGAGCTCGTCGTGGACCGCCTCCCCGAACCTCTCGCCGGTGGACGCGAGCCTGGCCGACCGCGTCTCCAGATGGGGGAAAACGATCTCGTGCACAACTTCTCCCGACACTTCTGGGCAGAGCAGAGAAAAGCGCTGTGAAGATTGGCATCTCCACAGCGCGTCAAAACAATCAGCTACAACCGAAGTAGCTGATGCCGCTGTTCAGCAGAACGGCCTCGTCGAGGACGGTGTCCATCTCCTGAAGAGACAGGACGTCGGTGTGAACCATGTCTGGGCTCCTTTCCTGTGCGCAGTCGGATACTGGCGGTTCAGAACCTAGGGCAATTCCTCCGGTGCGACAAGAAGCCCGCGACCCGGCTCCCGGCGGCCGTCCCCTCCCCCGGCCGGCCGCCGACGCGGGGAGCCTCCCGCACCCCGTTCCGCCGACGGCACACGTGCTGTCCCGCCGGCGGGACGCCGGGGCCGGCGCCCCGAGCCGCCCTCCGGGCCCCGACCTGGCTCGGCCCCGGATCCCGGCCGGACACGGGCGGGCGGGGAACCCCGGTCCCGGCCCGGCCGTCGGGCACGGCCCCTAGAGTGTCGCGCCATGCTCACACCGCACCTCGAGACCCCGCGCGTCAGATTCAGCCCCATCGCGCCGGAGAACGTCACGAAACTCTACGACCTCCTGACGGAACTGGGCCTGGAAAGCCTTCCCTCACGCGACGCCTTCTCCGAGTCCTACCACTCGGTGGCCAAGCGATTCGTCGACGTATTCGAGATCCAGCTCCGGCGCACGGGCGAGGTCCTCGGTTTCGGGTCGATCCGCGAGCACGACCCGGCCGGTCATGTGAAACTGGGAATCTTCATGCGCGCCGACCGCCTTCCCGTGGGCGTGGGCGCCGAATCCATGATGCTGCTCGTCAACCACGCCTTCGCGAATTGGGATTACCTCAGGAAAGTGTACGTTCTGACCACGGACGCGAGCCTGGGGCAATTCGGGTCGGCACTCCTGGCCACCCCCCGGGAGGCGTCACTCCCCCGACACGTCTACTTCCAGGGCCGACTGTGGGACCTGCACTTCTACTCGGTGTCCCGGAGCGCCTGGACCGCCAACGGCGCTCCCATCCTCAACAGGATCGCGCGCGGGCCCAGGTCCAGGGCCGCCGCCGGGGGCTCCCGGCCCGAGTGAGCCGCGCCCCGCGCGGCCGAGCCCGTACCGCCACGCCTCCCGGAGGGAAGCCCATGCTCGACCTGTTCGAGATGTACACGCTCGCGGACCCGCTGTTCTTCGAGGAGCCGAGCCGCCTGGCGGACGGCTCCCGCCACGCCCTCGTGGTCCCGGCGGAGTTCTCCGTGAGCGCGCTGGAGCCCCCGACGGGCTGGAAGCGCACACGGAGCGGTCTCTGGCAGGTCGTCGCCCCCGAGGACCCCTCGCTGCCCGAGCAGGGGTGGAAGATCCACGTCTCGGCGACGGTGGACGGCGCGGACGCGACCTGCCGTGACGTGTGGGACTACTGCACCGGGCACGGGATCGCCTTCAAGTACCTCCTCGACAAGAACATCCTCGTCGCGGCCAACGCCAAGTACGCGGCCCGCGCGTCCAGCGGCAAGCTCCTGACCGTCTACCCGCGCGACGAGGAGGAGCTGGAGCGGACCCTGCACGGGCTCTCGGCCCTGGTCGGCGGGCGTCCCGGACCGTACGTCCTCAGCGACCTGCGGTGGGACCGGGGCCCCCTCTACGTCAGGTACGGCGCGTTCCGGGAGAGGTGGTGCCTCGACGCGCACGGCTCCCGTATCCCCGCGCTGCGCGCGCCGGACGGCTCCCTCGTCCCGGACCGCCGCGTCCCCTCGTTCTCGCCCCCGTCCTGGGCGGCGCTCCCCGACGTCCTCAGGCCCCACCTGGCCGCCCGGTCCTCCGAGGAGCGCCAGCCCTACGTCGTGGAGAAGGCCCTGCACTTCTCCAACGGGGGCGGCATCTACCTGGGCCGCCGGGAGGAGGACGGCCTCCGGGTCGTCCTGAAGGAGGCGCGTCCGCACGCGGGCCTGGACCGGGACCTGCGGGACGCGGTGGCGCGCCAGGAGCGCGAGGAGGAGAACCTGCGCCGCCTGGACGGCGTCCCGGGCGTCCCCCGGCTCCTCGGGAGCTTCACGCTGGGCGGCCACCGGTTCCTGGTGCAGGAGTACAAGGAGGGCCGCACCCTGGGCTCGTGGGGCGCCGTCCACCACCCCGGTGTGACCGACGCCCGGCCCGGCGCCGACAGCCTCGCGGCCTTCACGGAGCGGGCCCTTCGCATCCTGGGACGGCTGGAGGCGGTCCTCGCCGCCGTCCACGAACGCGGCCTCGTCTTCGGCGACCTGCACGCCAACAACGTCATCGTCGACTCCGAGGACAACGTCTCCCTCATCGACTACGAACTCGCCTTCGACGCGGACGACGACGGTCGACGGGCTCCGCTCGGCGCCCCCGGCTTCTCCGCGTCGGCCAGGACCGGCCCGGCCGTCGACGCCTACGCCCTCGCCGCGACGCGCCTGTCCGTCTTCCTCCCCTTCTCCCGGATCACCGCGCTCGCCCCGGAGAAGGCGGTCGCCCTGCTCGGCGTGCTCCGCGAGCTCTTCCCCGTGCCCGCGGCGTGGGCGGACGAGATCGAGCGCGAGCTGGTCCCGGACTCCCGTGCCCCGGCGCCGACCCCGGTGACCCCGCGGGCCGTCGCCGCGGGCATCCGGGCGTCCGCCACGCCGGAGCGCACCGACCGGCTGTTCCCCGGAGACCTCCAGCAGTTCGTGTCCGGCGGCTACGGCATGGCCCACGGCGCGGCCGGGGTCCTGTGGGCGCTGGACCGGGCCGGGCAGGGGCGCTCGCAGGAACACGAGGCGTGGCTGTTGGCGGCGTCGCGCCGCCTGCGCTCCCCCCGGCAGGGCTTCTACGACGGGGTCGCGGGCCTGGCGTACGCGCTGGACCACCTGGGCCACCGCGAGGAGGCCGCCGACCTGCTGGACCGCAACGCCGGGGAGCCGGTCGGGGGCGTCTCCCTCTTCTCCGGGACGGCCGGGGTCTGCGCGAACCTCGTGCACTTCGCCGCGGGGGACGCAGGAAGCGAGTACGCGGTCCGCGCCGCCGAGCTGGGCGGCCGGCTCGCCGAGGCGGTCGCGTCGGCCTCCGGGGACGGCCCGGCCACCGGGCGGGCGGGGCTCATGCGCGGCTGGAGCGGCGTGGCCCTGGCCCTGCTCGCGCTGTACCGCACCACGGGCGACACCGCCTGGACCGACGCCGCGGTGCGGGCGCTGCACCTGGACCTGGACCAGTGCGTCACCTCCCCCGACGGCGCCCTGCTGGTCCGCGACCGCGGCGCGCGCGCCCTCCCCAACATCGACGCCGGGGGGCTCGGCGTCGCCCTCGTCGTCCAGGAACTCCTGGCGCACAGGGCCGACGAGCGCTGCGCGGAGAGCCTTCCCGCGCTGAGCCGGTCGTGCCACACCCTGCTGTACGCGCAGGCGGACCTGCTCCACGGCAAGGCCGGGCAGGTCGCGGCGCTCGCCCGGCTCGGCGGGGCGGAGGAGGACCTGCGCTCCCGGGTCCGCGAGCTGGAGTGGTACGCCCTGCCCTTCCGCGGCCACACCGCGTTCCACGGCGGACGGGTGCCGCGCCTGTCCATGGACCTCGCCACCGGCGGCGCCGGCGTCCTGCTGGCCCTGGCCGCGGCGTCCGGCGGGGGGAGCCCCTTCCTGCCGTTCTTCTCCGAGCCGCCCGCGACCGCGGGGAACGGGACCGGCTGAGGACCCGCGCCGGGACCGCGCGGTCCCGGCGCCGACGCGGGCGCACCGCGCCCCGGCACGTGCACACAAGGCGGGCCGTCGGGGACTCGGGGCGGTGGACGCCCCCGGCCCCGGCGGCCACGGACGGAAAGGCCCATCCGATGTACGACAGCAGCTACGCGTCCGTGTACGACACCGTCATGATCCACCGCGGCAAGGACTACGACGCGGAGGCCGCGCTGATCGCCGGCCTGGTCCGCGAGCGCAGTCCCGCCGCGGACTCCCTGCTGGACACCGCGTGCGGCACGGGGCTGCACCTGCGCGCCTTCTCCGGGCACTTCGACCGGGTCGCGGGGCTGGACGGGTCCGACGAGATGCTGGAGCTGGCCCGCGCCCGGGTGCCCGGCCTGCGGACGTGGCGCTCGGACCTGCGCGAGGTGGCGCTGGACACCCGGTTCGACGTCATCACGTGCATGTTCGCCGTTCCGCACCTGGAATCCGAGGACGAGCTCGTCTCCGTCGTCCAGGGGCTCGTGCACCACCTGAACCCGGGCGGTGTCCTGGTGGTCGAGCCCTGGGTCGGGCCGGAGGGGTTCACACCGGGGCACGTCTCCCGCGACCTGGTCGAGGACGGCGGACGGACGGTCGTGCGCCTGTCCCACTCCACCCGCGTCACGGGCAGGCACGACCGGATGCGCATGGTCGTGCACTACGCGGTGGCCGACCCCGAGGAGGGCTTGAGCCACGCCACGGACGGGTGGGAGATGTCGCTGTTCACGCCGGAGCAGTACGCCGCGGCCTTCGAGAAGGCGGGCTGCACGGCCGAGCACCTGCGGATCGAGCCGTTCGCCCACGGCCTGTGGGTGGCCGTGCGCGCCGACGGCTGACCGGCGTCAGGCCTCCTCCGGCTCCTGCCGTGTCCGGCGCCACGGCAGGGCGGGGAACGCGCGGCCGCCCTCGACGGCCTTTCCGCGTGCGGTGGGGTGCGGGAGCAGCGCCGTGACGGCCGTCGCCACGACGGCCGTGGTCCCGCCCTCGTAGTCCGTTCCCCACAGGCTCCAGTGCACCGCGAAGGGGTCGTACCTGGGCAGGACCGACTCGGTCCTGCCGAAGGGGACGAACCGCAGACTGCCGTCCTCGCCGCTCGCGACGGAGGTCCACCGGACCTCGGCGATCTCCTCCAGGGCGAGCCGCTGGGGACCGGCCGCCCGCTTGGCGGACTCCGCCTTCCAGTTGGGCCGCAGGTAGACGTGGGCGCCGTCGAAGACGACCGAGGCGTCGCCCGCGTCGGCGCGGACCGGGGCCGCGGGGGCCTCGACCAGGTAGCGGTCGGGGTCGGTCGCGTCGCCCGGCGCCAGGGCGGCGATCTCCTCGGTGACGGTCTCGGCGAGGTACTCGGCGACAAGGGCCTTCTCCTTGCCCACGCGCAGCTGGTAGGGGTCGCCGCTGCGGCTCAGGTGCCCGCCCGTCGCCTCGGTGAAGGGGTCGGCGCCCGGACGCGGGTGGGCCCGGAGGGTCCCGCCCCTGCGCCGGGGCTCGAAGACGACGCCCGCCAGCGCGGGCAGCGGCAGCGACACCACTCCGAGGCCGCGGCGCAGGGGGTGGGCTCTGCGCCCGGGAGTGATCCACAGGGCCGCCCCGTCGAAGGACCACGACCCGTGACGCGCGCTTACCTCAGCCATACGGACATAGTAGGGGCGGGCACGGGACCCGGGCCGAGGCAGCGGCGGCGGGCGCACGGTCCGGGCTCAGCGCCCGGGGCCGCCGACCAGCGGTTCGGCCCCTCAGCGGCCCTCCTGGGCGGGGCTGTCGATCCCCCGCCCGGTGTGCGCCAGGAAGACGTCGTCCAGCGAGGGCGATCTGACCTGGACCGATGTGATCTCCGCGTCGACCTCGGAGAACACGCGGGGGACGAACCGCCGCCCCCCGGCCACCGTGAACCAGACCGTGTCGCCCTCGACCACCGGGGCGAGGCCGAGCCGTGTGCTCAGCTCCTCCCGGAGGGCCTCCGGGTCGCGGGCGACGATCTCCACGCGGTCCCGGCCGATCTGCGCCTTGAGCTCGGCGGGGCTGCCGACCGTCACGATCTCCCCGCCGTCGATGACGGCGATCCGCCCGCAGTTCTCGGCCTCCTCCAGGTAGTGCGTGGTCATCAGCACGGTGATGCCCTCGCACTCGTTGAGTTCGCGGACGCGGTCCCAGATCGCCTCGCGGGACCTCGGGTCCAGCCCGGCCGTCGGCTCGTCGAGGAACAGCAGGCGGGGGCGGTGGAGCAGGCCCCGTGCGATCTCCAGCCGCCGGCGCATGCCGCCGGAGTAGGTACCGGCCAGCCTCTCCCGGTCCTCCCACAGGCCAACGTCCCGGAGCGCCCGGGTCACCCGCCCGTCGACCTCCTCGGACGGGACGCCGTAGATCTCGGCGTGGAACTTGAGGTTGTACCAACCCGTCAGGTACCGGTCGAGGGTCTGCTCCTGGAACACCAGGCCGATGCTGCGGCGCACGTCGGGACGCTCGCGCACGATGTCGAACCCGGCGATGGAGCCCGTCCCCGACGTCGGGGTGATCAGGGTGGAGAGCATGCCGATCAGCGTGGACTTGCCCGCCCCGTTGGGGCCGAGGAGGCCGAACAGCTCCCCCGGGGCCACCTCCAGGTCGACCCCCTTGACCGCCTCGACCTCACCGAAGCTCTTGGCCAGGCCGCGCGCGCGTACCATCGCCTCCGGGCCGGAACCGTCCGTCGCCATAGTCGTTCACCGCTCCTCCGCTGGTGGAGCGCCCGGTCCGGGACGGACCCGGGCGCGTTCTCCCTCCGACGCCTCCGGGCCCGGGCCGGGCCGCGCGGTCAGGCGGGGAGCCCCTCGCCCGCGCGGACCCGCACGAACTCCGCCCCGGTCCGCTCCCACGCCTCCCGGTAGACGGCGAAGACGTGGGCCGTGCGCAGTTCCGCGCCGTCGAGGACGTACTCGGGCAGGGAACCCTCCAGCCGGACCTCGGCCCCGGTCCGCCGCAGGGCCGCGAGGTCCTCGTCCGGGGTCCACAGGTAGAGCTTGCGCAGGTTCCACATCGAGAACGCGTAGTTGACGGTGAGCGCGTAGGCGTCGGTGGCCCCGTCCGGCCCCAGTTCCCGCTCGTCCGCGACGAGGGAGCCGCAGCCGTGGCGGGCCTGGGAGTTGAAGCCGTGCACGGAAGCGTAGCCCGCGACCCGCCCGGTCCCCGGGGCGTGCAGGAGGAACTGGGCTCCCACCTGGTCGTACCTGCCGGGCCAGAGGGCGGCGAAGACGTCGCGGCCGGGAAGGCCGTCCAACCCGTGGCCGACGAGTTCGTCGCGCACCGCCCCGCCCCGTCTGGTGCCGGTGGCGGCAAGCCTCACGCCGACCGTGTCGAGGTGGGGGAAGATCATCGCGTGCGGCCTCTCTCCCGGCCCGGTTCGTCGCGGACCGGCCGGGCGTGCGGGGGAACGCTGCGAAGAGGGCCCTCACAGCGTTCCCGGAGGAACGGCTACTGGGGCTGGGTGATCACGTCGCCGCTGCAGCCGACGAGGCTGAGGCCGCTGTTCAGCATCGCGCTCTCGTCGACGGCCACCTCGAAGGCCTGGAGATCGAGGACGTCGGAAAGTGCCATTTTTCCTCCTGAGAAAGAAAAACACGGGGGATACCTACGCGAGGGAAGATAGGAGAAACCACAGCCGACCACAAGAGACGAATCCGCCCGGCGCCCGGTGCGAAGTCCGGCCGTGCAGGAGCCGTCTCCGCACCGGGATCACGAGATGGGACGACCGGTTGAATCCCCGTCAAATACCGGTCAGCCGGTCAACTCGGCTGGACAATGACGTCACCGCTGCAGCCGATGTAGCTGAGTCCGCTGTTGAGGAGGGCTTCGGCCTCCAGACCGATGTCCATGCCCTGAAGCGAGAAGACGTCGGACAATGCCATGGCGTCCACCTTTCTTCGATGGTCCGATAGTGCCGACCCAGAACCTAGGCCGACAATGTCGTCGGCGACAAGGAGGGCATTCCCCCGCGCACGTCCCGCCGGCGGGACAGGAATACACGGCGGAACCCGGTACCGTTTCGAACCCCGTCCGCACCCCTTTGGCGCGGACGGGAGGCGCCCCGGGGGCGCGGCCCGCACCGACCCCCGTGCGCGTCGGGTCCTTCCGTGCCAGGATGTCGCCCCCACGGGCTCCGAGCCCCGCGGCAGGCGGAAAGGACGCAACGGTCGGCGATGACATCCCCCCACCTCGAAACCCCTCGTGTCCGCTTTCGTCCCATCGACGAGGAGAACGTCCTCGATCTGTACCAGCTCCTCCTGAAGCTCGGCATAGAGACCCTGCCGTCCCGGGACAACTTCGAGTCGTCGTTCAGGGCCGTGGACGATTCGGAGGTCGCCGTACTTCAGATCGAGACGAAACAGGACGGCGCGGTCCGGGGATTCGCCTCGATCCGGGAACACAGTCCGGCGGGGCACGCGAAGGTCGGCATCTTCATGGATCCCCACGGAATTCCGGTGGGCGTCGGAGCGGAATCCATGATGCTCCTGGTCAACTATGCCTTCACCCGCTGGGAGGATCTCAGAAAAGTATACGCCCTGACGACGGACGCGAGCCTGATGCATTTCGGGTCAGCCCTTTTCACGACACCCAGGGAGGCCACCCTCCCCGGGCACGTGTATTTTCGGGGCCGGCTGTGGGACCTCCACTACTATTCCGTCTCCCGGGAGTCCTGGGCGGGCACGGGGGCCAAACTCCTCACGAGGATGGCGGGCGGCCGTCCACGGCGGGAGGGCGCCGGCTCCGTGGAGAGGGGGTCCGCGCCGGTGTGGACGGAATGACGGACGTGAGGCCGGCGGCCGAACCCGGCGCCGACGGGAACGCCCCGGGTTCGCCAGGGTGGGGACCGCGGGGCATCCGGCCGGAAGGCTCCCCGGGCGCCGCCCGCTCCCGCGGACGGACGGGGGGAGGGTGTCCCCCGACTCCCGAGCAACCCCCTGACGAGAAGGACACCGGATGACGGCCACGCGGCGCCAGCCCGCCCCCACCTCCCCCTTCGGGCTCGGTCACGACCTGCGCACGATCAGGGTGGTGCTCAAGCGCGACCTCTTCCGCTTCGTCCACGACGTCAGCCGGGGCGTGGCGATGCTCCTGCAATCGGTGATGTGGCTGTTCGTGATCGGTGTGGGCTTCGGCTCGCTCATCCCCCGCGGCGAGGACGACCTGCCGCTGACCGCCGTCATGTTCCCGGGCGTGATCGTCATGACGGTCATCGGCACGGCGGTGTCCTCGGCCGCGACCATCGTCACCGACCGCGAGGTCGGCTTCCTGCGCGGCATGCTCGTCGCGCCGGCCAAGCGCTCCGCGCTCATCCTGGGCAAGGTCCTGTCCGGCGCGGTCCTCGCCACCCTCCAGGCCTGCCTGATCCTCTCGGTCGCGGGGCTGGCGGGGGTCCCCTACGCGCCGGGGCTGATGCTCACCCTGTTCGGGCTCACCTTCATGGTCGGGCTGACGGCCTCCGCGATGGGCGTCTTCATCGCCGTCTCGGTCAAGGGCAGCGAGGCGTTCATGGGCATGGCCCAGCTCGTCATCTCGCCCCTGGTCCTGTTGTCGGGCGCCATGTTCCCCATCGGGAACCTCCCCTCCTGGCTGGCCGCGATCACCCTGGTCAACCCGATCACCTACGTCGTCGACCCCATGCGCCAGGCGGTCTTCGCCCACCTCGACACCTCCCCCGCGACCGAGGCGCTGTTCAACCCCGGGATCACGTGGTTCGGCTGGCAGATCCCCTGGGCGGCCGAGGTCGGACTCGTCGCCGGGGCCGGCGTGCTCCTGGTGTGGCTGACCGTGGTCCGCTTCAACCGGTCGGAGTAGGCGGCGCCGCGGGCGGGGCGCCCGGCGGAGCGGCCAGGGGCCCTCGACCACGCGGCGGGCCGGCGCCAGGCGTCCGGCGGGTGTGGGACGGGCGTCGGCGCGGGTGATGGGGGGCGTCGAGGGCCCCCGTCGCCTGGGACGGGCGGGGTCGTCGTCACCGCCCCCCGCGGTCAGGACGCCTAGAGGGCCGCGGCCTCCTCGGCCAGGCGGGTGACGCGGCCCCAGTCGCCCGCCGACACCAGGTCGGCGGGGGTCAGCCAACTGCCTCCCACACAGCCCACGTTGGACAGGGCCAGGTAGGAGGGGGCCGACGCGGCGGTGATCCCCCCGGTCGGGCAGAAGCGCACCTGGGGCAGGGGGCCCGTCAGCGACTTCAGGAACGCCGCGCCGCCCGCGGCCTCGGCGGGGAAGAACTTCAGCGCCGAGAGACCGCGCTCCAGGAGCGCCATCGCCTCGGACACGGTGCCCACCCCCGGGAGGAAGGGCAGGCCGGTGTCGGCCATGGCCGAGGCGAGGTCGGCCGTGCACCCGGGGCTGACCAGGAACCGCGCGCCCGCCTCGGCCGCCGCCCGCGCCTGTCCGGGAGAGACCACGGTGCCCGCGCCCACGACGGCTTCGGGCACCTCGGCCGCGATGCGCCCGATGGCCTCCAGCGCGGCCGGGGTCCGCAGCGTCACCTCGATACCGGGCAGGCCGCCGGCGACCAGGGCGCGGGCCAGCGGCACGGCGGTCTCCGCGTCCGAGACCACCACCACCGGCATCACCGGGGCGAGGTCGAGGATGTCCGCGCCCGAACGGGGGCTCGTCGTCATGTGCGTCTCCGTCTGTGTGGTGGTGCGTGGTCCGGTGCGGGCGCACCGGCGGCCGCCCGCTCCGGTGCGGGCGGCCCGGGGCGGGGCGGGCGCGCCGCGGACCGGTGGGCCGGTCCTTCCGCGCGCCCGCCGTCCGCAGCGTGGGTCGGGGGTCAGAAGACCCCGGCGCCGGCCTCCGCCGGTCCGACCACGCCGCGCAGTGCGGCGAACAGCTCCCGGCCGGTGCCGGTCGAGGAGTCGGCGCTGGGCTGTGCGGGCTCGCGTCCGGAGAGGTCGGCCAGCACCTCCAGTGTGCCCGCGGTGGCGTCCAGCCTGATCGGGTCGCCGTCGCGCACGTACGCGAGGGCGCCGCCCGCGACCGCCTCGGGGGAGACGTGGATGGCCGCGGGCACCTTGCCGGAGGCCCCGGACATGCGCCCGTCGGTCACCAGGGCGACCTTCTGGCCCCGGTCCTGGAGCACCGCCAGCGGCGGGGTGAGCTTGTGCAGCTCGGGCATGCCGTTGGCCCGCGGCCCCTGGAAGCGCACCACGGCGACGAAGTCGCCGGTGAGCTCGCCCGCGGCGAAGGCGTCCTGGAGTTCGGCCTGGTCGGCGAAGACCCGGGCGGGGGCCTCGACGACGCGGCGCTCCGGTGCGACCGCGGAGGTCTTGATGACGGCGCGGCCCAGGTTGCCCGAGAGCATGCGCAGGCCGCCGTCCGGTGCGAAGGGGTCCTCCACCCCGCGCAGCACGGTGGTGTCGCCGCTCTCCTTGGGCCCGTCACCCCAGGTCAGGGTGGCCCCTTCGAGACGGGGGGTCTGCCGGTAGCGGCCCAGTCCCCCGCCCATGACGGTCTGCACGTCCTCGTGGAGCAGGCCGGCGTCCAGGAGGGTGCCGATCAGGTAGGCCATGCCGCCCGCCTCGTGGAACTGGTTGACGTCGGCGGCGCCGTTGGGGTACATGCGGGTGAGCAGCGGCACCACCTCGGACAGGTCCGCGAAGTCGTCCCAGGTCAGCTCGATCCCGGCGGCACGGGCGATGGCCACCAGGTGCAGGGTGTGGTTGCTGGATCCGCCGGTGGCCAGCAGGGCGACCACCGCGTTCACCAGGGCCCGCTCGTCGACCTGCACGCCGACCGGGTTGTGGGAGTCCCCGAGGGCGGTCTGCCCGAGCACGCGGCGCCCGACCTCGGCGGTGAGGGCCTCGCGCATGGGGGTGCCCGGCTGCTCGAAGCTCGCCCCGGCCAGGTGCAGGCCCATGACCTCCATGAGCATCTGGTTGGAGTTCGCGGTGCCGTAGAAGGTGCAGGTGCCGGGCGAGTGGTAGGCGGCGGACTCGGCCTGGAGGAGTTCGCGGCGGTCCGCCTTGCCCTCGGCGAACTTCTGCCGCACCCGCGCCTTGTCCTTGTTGGGCAGGCCGGAGGGCATGGGGCCCGCGGGCACGAACGCCACCGGGAGGTGGCCGAAGGAGAGCGCCCCGATCAGCAGGCCCGGCACGATCTTGTCGCACACCCCGAGCATGAGGGCGCCGTCGAACATGTCGTGGGACAGCGCGACGGCGGTGGCCATCGCGATGACGTCCCTGCTGAACAGGGACAGCTCCATGCCGGCACGGCCCTGGGTGATGCCGTCGCACATGGCGGGCACCCCGCCCGCGAACTGGGCGACGCCGCCCGCCTCGGCCACGGCCGCCTTGATGAGGGCCGGGTAGGACTCCAGCGGCTGGTGCGCGGAGAGCATGTCGTTGTAGGAGGAGACGATGGCCAGGTTGGGCTTGACGTCGCCGGCCAGGGCGAGCTTGTCGGAGACGCCGCAGGCGGCGAACCCGTGGGCGAGGTTGGCGCAGCCCAGTGCGGTGCGGGCGGGCCCCCGGCCCGTCGCCTCGTCGATCCTGGCCAGGTACGCGGACCGGGTCCCGGCGCTGCGCTCGGCCAGGCGGCGGGTGACGTCGGCGACGACGGGGTGGACTCCGGGTCCGTACCCGGTCGTCCCATGGGTGTGCGCGGTCATCGGGGTTGCTCCTCTTCGTGCCACGTGCGGCCGGTGCGGCCGATGAGCCGGTGCGCGCCCTCGGGGCCCGCGCTTCCGGCCGGATAGGTCTCGGGGGTGGTGTCCGTGCTGTTCCAGGCCTCGATGATGGGATCCACCCAGCGCCACGCGGCCTCGACCTCGTCGCGGCGCATGAAGAGGGTGGAGTCCCCCGTCAGCACGTCCATCAGCAGCCGCTCGTAGGCCTCGGGCGAGCGGGTGGAGAAGGTGTCGGCGAAGCTGAGCTCCAGCGGCACGGGCCGGAGCCTCAGCGCGCCCGCGCCGGGCGTCTTGGCCAGCATGGTGAGGTGTATGCCCTCGTCCGGTTGGAGGCGGATGACGAGGCTGCCCGCGCCGGGGACCGTGTCGGTGCCGGGGAAGATCGTGTGCGGCACCTCCCGGAAGCGGATCACGATCTCCGAGCGGGCGTGGCCCACGCGCTTGCCGGTGCGCAGGTAGAAGGGCACGCCGGCCCAGCGCCAGTTCGCGATCTCGGCGCGCAGCGCCACGAAGGTCTCGGTGTCGCTGACCGCCGGCCCGCCCGCCTCGTCGAGGTAGCCGTGGACCTCGACCCCCTGGACGGTTCCGCGCCCGTACTGCCCCCGGGCGGTGTCCTCGGCGACCCGGTCGCCGGTGACGGGCCGCAGCGACTGGAGGACCTTGAGCTTCTCGTCGCGAACGGCCTCGCGGTCGTAGCTGGCCGGGGGCTCCATGGCGGTGAGGCAGAGCAGTTGCAGGAGGTGGTTCTGCACCATGTCTCGCATGGCGCCGGAGGTGTCGTAGTAGCCGCGCCTCCCGCCGACCCCGACGGTCTCGGTGGCGGTGATCTGCACGTGGTCGATCCAGCGGGAGTTCCACAGGGGTTCGAGGAAGACGTTGGCGAACCGCAGCACGAGCAGGTTCTGCACGGTCTCCTTGCCCAGGTAGTGGTCGATCCGGTAGATCCGCTGCTCGTCGAAGACGGCGCCCACGGCGTCGTTGACGGCGCGGGAGGAGGCGAGGTCGCGTCCCAGGGGCTTCTCCATGACCACGCGGGACCCGGGGGTGGCCAGACCGGCGCCGTCCAGGCCGCGGCAGATGTCGCCGGAGATCATGGGCGGGACGGCGAGGTAGAAGACCCGGTCGCGGCCCGGGTCGAGGGCCGCGGCGAGGGCGGCCCATCCGGAGGGGTCTCCGCCGACGTCCACGGTGACGTGGGAGAGGCGGTCGAGGAAGCGGCGGAGCACGTCCGGCTCGACCACCTGGACGGCGGGGTGGCCGCGGACCGCCGACGAGGTCTTGTCCCGCAGGTCGGCGTCGGTGAGGCCGTCGCGCGAGACGGCGATGACGCGCGTTCCCCCGTCCAGGTGGCCGTCGCGGTCCAACAGGTAGAGGGAGGGGAGGAGTTTACGCATGGACAGGTCGCCGGTGCCCCCGAAGACCACCAGGTCGGTGGGGCGGGGCGCGGACTGCTGCGACATCTTCGGGCTGCTCCTGCGGGGAGGGAGAACGGAGAGGGGTGCTGCGACGGGGGGCGGTGCGGGAGGAGGAACGGCCCTTGGGGTCCGGGGACGTTCGCCACTTTCGACCTTACGCCCGACTATGGTAAAAAACCAAGCACACTTGAGAACACTTCTTTACATAACCTCCCAGTCTTCGAGGCTTAACCCCATGGTTGAATGAGATATGGCCAGAACCCCCGGACGCCTTTCCTCTGCTGCCACCAGCGGCCACATCCTGGAGCTGATCCGCTCCGGCGCCGCGACCAGCCGGTCCGAGATCGCCCGGGTCACGGGCCTGTCCCGCCCCTCCGTGGCCCTGCGCGTCACCGAGCTGATCGGGAGCGGCCTCGTCACGGAGGGGACCGGAGCCGTCTCCAGCGGCGGCCGGCCCCCCACCCTCCTGGAGTTCAACGCCGGCAGCGGGCTCATCCTCACCAGTGCCCTCGGCATGGCCCGCAGCCAGGCGGCCGTGTGCGACCTCAACGGGGACGTCCTCGTGCGGACGCCCGGCTCCCCCGACATGGAGAAGGGGCCCGACGCGACCCTCCCCTGGCTGCTCGACGTGTGGTCCGAGCAGCTCGCCTCCCTCGGCCGCGGGCCCGCCGACGTGCGGGGCGTGGGCATCGGCCTGCCCGGCACGGTCGAGTTCCACGCGGGGCGCGCCGACGACCGGCCCTTCCTGGGCAAGTGGGCGGGGGTGGCGCTGGCCCCGCTGGTCGCCGAGCGCTTCCCGGTCCCGGTGACGGTCGACAACGACGTCAACGTGATGGCCCTGGGCGAGCACATCGCCGGCGGGCACGGCCACCCCGACGACATGGTCTTCGTGAAGGCCTCCACCGGGATCGGCGCCGGGCTGCTGTCGGGAGGGCGCCTGCTGCGCGGCTCCCTGGGCGCCGCCGGGGAGATCGGCCACATCCCCGTGCGCGACGGCGGGGGCCTGCCCTGCCGCTGCGGCAACACCGACTGCCTGGAGGCGGTCGCCGGCGGTCGGCGGCTCCTGGAGCTCGCGGCGGAGCGGGGGCGGCGGGCCGACACCCTCAAGGACCTGGTGGCCCTGGCCGTCGGCGGCGACCCCGTGGCCGTGACCCTCGTCAGGGAGGCCGGACGGCGGCTCGGCGAGGCGCTCGCCGGCGCCGTGAACCTGCTCAACCCCGAGGTGATCGTGCTGGGCGGGGACCTGTCGGAGGCCTACGACCACCTGGTCGCGGGTGTGCGCGAAGTGGTGTTCCAGCAGTGCACGGCCCTGGCCACCCGGCAGTTGCGGGTCGTGGCCAGCTCCCTGTGGGACGATGCCGGCGTGCGCGGCTGCGCGGCGATGGTCACCGAGGAGATCCTGTCTCCGGAGTCGGTGAACAAGCTCCTGGCCGGGTGACGCCGACCCCCGGCGCCTCGTCCACAGGCTGTGGACAGAGGGTGTCGCCCCCCACGCGACGGGGCATCCCGAAGGAGGGTCCCCGGGGTCCCGCACCGCCCCCCCATCCCGCCCGGCCCCACCCATCCCTGCGATCCCCGGCATGACCTGCGACGACGCTCTCGGCGACGGGCGTCAGCCCCGCGTTCGCACTTGACAATCACCCCCGATGTGGCGAATAGTCGCCCAGCACCGGTCCCCGCCCCCGCACATCCCCAGTCACCGCCCCGTGACCGCACCCCGTGCGGACCCCCGCCCGGAAAGGTCCTTCCCGTGCTTCTCGAGAACCCGCTCGCGTTGATCCTGCTGGGAGCCGGAATCAGCCTGGCCACCAGTGTCGTCGTGACCGGCCTCCAGGCCCGCCACATCAGGCGCAACGACATCCGCACCTCCTCCCGCTCCTCCGCCCGGAGCCTGACCAGCGCGTTCATCGCCGAGCGCGACTCCGACGGCCGCCAGGAGGGCTTCGTCGCCGAGGCCGAGCTGACGGTCATGTCGATGACCGACCGCAAGACCCGCGAACGGCTGCGCGACGTCATCCGCCTGCTCCGCGAGCGCAACCTCCCCGAGATCGAGGAGCTCAGCGGGGTCAAGGCCGAACGCGCCAGACAGCTGCTGTGCGACCACGCCCTGGAGGTGCTGGGCGCGCACCTGCGCTCCGAGCGGCTCCCGGAGGTCCCCGACCCCGTGCGCAGGATGCTGACCGTCGAGGAGGAGGCGCTGAGCATCCACTCCGGCGAGACGCCGCGCCCCGTCGAGCCCATCGCCAAGAGCGCCGTGACCGCGCGGCCCCGGCACACGGACGCCAAGCCGGCGGCACGGAAGACCGCCAAGGCGACCCCCGCCAAGCCCGCGGCCAAGTCCGCCGCGAAGCCCGCCGCCAAGGGCGGCCGATCCGCCGACGCCGCGGAGGGTCCTGAGAAGGAAAGCACCTTCTGGGACGACTGACCGAAAGAAGCCGGATCGTTGCGTGTGATCCCACCGTGAGGCTCTGATCCTCCGTGCACACGGCGGGTCAGAAGTGATTCTTGCGGGCACAGATGAGAAAGTCGGGCGCAAGGCGCCAGCAGGCCATCACCCGACGAAGGAATTGTGCTGCGCAATTGTGGTCAGTAGCCCCGCTCGCGGACAACCCGAGCGCGCAAACGAAGAGAACTTCACCTAGGATCTCTGCCACACGCGGGTTTCCGTGTCGTCGGCCGCGTCCCTCCCACGGTCCGGCCGATGCCCCGTGGGCCGCACCCGGACGCCCGGGCTGCCCCGGGCTGCTCGACCACCCGCCCCAGTGTCCCGCGCGACCTCCGCCCTCCCCCAGACACGGACTCGTGGCCTTTCGGTCCCCTGTCCGACCGTTGGCACGTCCCGCTGTCCGAACTCACCGAGATTGCAACGATGCCCGCTGACGAGAACTCCTCCGCCGGTCCCGGCGCGGACAAGACCCCAGACGAGACACCCGAGAAGACACCCGGCTCGGACCCCGGCCCCGGAGCGGAGCCCTCCGCGGCCGGGCGGCCCGGAGCGGACGGGACCGAGGAGGCCGGCGACGACGGGGTGAACGCGCCGGCGTCCGCCGACCCGGCCCCGGGCGGCCCGGGGGGCGACGAGCGCTCCGGCGACGAGGGCGTCCCCGGGGCTGCCGCCGCCGAGGCGGGCGCGGAGGCCCCGGAGGCGTCGGAGGGGCCCGGCGGAGCCGGGGCCCCCGCCGCCCCGGACGGCGACGGCGCCCCCGACGGTGACAGTGCCCCCGACGGCGGAGGCGCCGGAGGGGACGGCGCGGAGACCGCGCCCTCCCCTCCCCCCGGCCCGCGCGGGCGCCGCCGGGGCCGCCGGATCGCCGTGTGGACCGCGGCCGTCCTCGCCGTCCTCCTGGTGGCCGGGGTCGCCTCGGCCTACGGCTACTACCACTTCCTGCGCTCGGGCATGGTCCGGCACGACCTGGACACGGCGCTCAAGGAGGAGGAGCGGCCCGACAAGATCAGCGACGCCGTCAACATCCTCTTCATGGGTTCCGACGGCTACGAGGAGGGCTCCACCGCGTACAGCCAGGAGTTCGAGGGCGAGCGCTCGGACTCGATCATGCTGGCCCACATCTCCCCCGAGAACCGGGTCTCCGTGATCAGCTTCCCCCGGGACTCACTGGTCGAACTCCCCCAGTGCGACGCCTACGGCAACACCGAGGGCACGTACGGCTACTTCGGGATGGTCAACGCGGCCATGTACCACGGCGGCCCGCCGTGCGTGGTCCGCACCATCGAGTCGCTGACCGACATCCGCATCGACCACTTCGTGCACCTGAGCTTCATGAGCTTCCGGGACGTCGTCGACGCCATCGGCGGCGTCGACATCTGCATCCCCGAGCCGATGAGCGACCGCCGGTCCCGGCTCGACCTCGACGCGGGGCAGCAGACGCTCAACGGCGACCAGGCCCTGTCCTTCGTCCGCGCCCGCTACGAGATCGGCGACGGCGGCGACATCGGCCGCATCGACCGGCAGCAGATGTTCCTCGCCGCCCTGGCCGACCAGGTGACCAGCAGCGACGTCATGACCAGCCCGACCAAGCTCAACGGCATCCTCCAGGCGGTGGCACAGCACAGCGCCACGGACCAGGAGCTCACACTCGACCGGATGCTCTCGATCGCCGTCACCATGGCCGACGCGGACCTGTCCGACATCGAGTTCCACACCGTGCCCTGGTACCAGGCGCCCTTCGACGCCAACCGGGTCATGTGGCACGAGCAGGAGTCCGCGGAGCTGTTCGCCGCGGTGCGGGAGGACCGGCCCCTGCCCGCCCTGCTCGCGGCCGACGACGCGCCCGCGCCGCAGGAACCGCCGGGCGCCTCCCCCACCCCCGTGGACGCGGCCTCGGCGAGCGACGCCCCGGACGCCGCCGAGTCGGCCCGGCCCGGCGGGGGGCGTGACGCCACGTCCAACCCGTGCGCCGACGGCCTGGGCTTCGGCACCGGCGAGGAAGAGGAGTAGGAACCCGTCCGGGACCGCCTCCGCGTGGGGACGGACCGGACGGACGCCAGGAAGCGGCCCCCGGGCCGGTGGGACGCACGGTCCGCACCGGCCCGGGGGCCGCTCCGCTTTCGGGTCGGGGACCGGCCCGCCGCGGGGCGGTTCCGCGCCCCGGGCACGGTCCCCTCCGTCCCGGACGGCCCGGGGCGCTCCCGCGGGGTCCCGTCCCCGGACGGGGCGTGGCCCCGGACGACGAGCGTCCGGGGCCACGGTCGGCACCTCGTGCGGCGGGGACACGCCCTGTCCCGCCGGTACGCGCCGCGGAACCCCCACAGTCCCCTCGGCGCCTCGGTCGGCGGGACGGTCCCGCGCGCCGCCCGAGGCCCCGTGCGCCCGCCACGACCGGCGGGCGCACGTTCCGGAAGAGGTCAGACGGCGCCGGAGGGCAGCAGGCCGGTCACCTGGCCGGCGTCGAAGGTCGGCTGCCCCAGCTCGGGCAGGCCCCGCACCCCGACCAGGTCGTTGCCCAGCGCGTCCTCGCGGACCAGGCCGGTCACGGCGTCGGTCGTCTCGGGGGCGGCGAGGGGCAGCACCTCGCCGGGGGCGGGCAGTTCGGGCAGGCCCAGGTCCCCCGCGGACAGCGCGGTCTGCGGCAGGGTGGAGGCCGCCAGGTCGGCGGTGCCCGCCAGGTCGACGGGCAGGGCCTCGGCCGCGCCGCCGGTCGCCTCCGTCCCGGCCATGGGCAGCGCCACGTCGTCGGACAGGACCAGGTCGGCGATCAGGTCGGCCTTGCCGCCGGTCAGGTCGGTGTTCTCACCGCTGAAGGGGCCGGTCGGGGAGTCCGCGGCGGCCATGGGGAGGGTCGCCCCCCGGCCCGGGAGGGGGGCGTCGAGGCCGTGCAGACCGCTCCCGACCTCGTGGACGCCCTGCTCCGCGGTCGCACCGACCTCGGAGACGGCCGCGCCGACCGTCTCCGCCGGCCCCCGGACGGGCAGCGTCGAGGCCCCGTGGCCCTGCGGCAGGGTGCCGCCGCCCAGGCCCAGCCCCTCCAGGACGCCGAGGCCTCCGACCAGGTCGGCCACCGGGTCCGAGCCCTGGCTCAGCGGCAGGGACCCGGTCGCGGCGCCCAGGTCGAGCGGGCCGACGTTCGCGGAGTTCTTCTCGTCCCCCTCCAGGGGCGCCGAGACGTTGTCACCGACGACGTGTCCGACCACGTCCCGGGGGGCGGTCTGCCGGGGGGCGGACTGCTGCTGGACGTCGGGCTGGGCGGAGATCTTCCCGGGCTGGACCTTGACCAGGTCGCCCAGGGGGGTCGAGACGCCCTCGGTCAGCTGTGCGGGCACCCGGCTGCCGAGGTCGCCGAGCTGGAGCCCGTCCGTGACGCCGCCGAGGGTGTCCGCCCCGGCGACTCCGGCCCCGAGGGCGACGAAGCCGGCGGTGCCGGCGGCCACCAGCAGGGTCTTGGCGGTGGTGCGGGCGGTGGTGAACATGTGTGAGTCCTTCCGAGGTGGTGCGCGGTTGTCAGGGGGGACGGCGGGGCGGGTGTCGTGTCCCGCCGTCCGTGGCTCCGCTCCCCCGCGGGGGAGGGGCGCCGTGCGGTTCGAGCTCTCCGGCCGGGGAGCCCGGCGCGCCTGGAGGGCGCGCGGCGCTCTGCCGGTCGTCAGTCGTGGGTCTGGCTGGCCGACGGCTGACGTGAACCCCGCTGTCGGGAAGCGTGGCTCACGTCAACCCCCAGAGAGTTCCGGGTTCGTCGCTCACCGTGATGGCGTGGGAGCGGCCCGGGGCTGGGAAGGGCGTGCCGAGAGGAAGGTCGCCGGACGTGCCGGACGTGGGGCCGCGCCGCTAGTCGGGCGAGAAGGTCGGCTCGTCGGCGGACTCGGCGGGCGCCGAGCGCAGGACGTGCCGGGCGGCCTGGAACAGGCCGGGGGACGGGGCCGGGGCCCCGTGCGCGGTCAGGTAGCCCGCGACGAGTGCGCCGCCGGCTGTGCCCGCCCCACCGGGGACGGAGGGCGCGGCGGCCGTGGCGGAGGCCGACGGGGCGTCGTGCCCGACGGGTGCGGCGGGCGTCCCGTCGGCACGGTCGGCGTCCTGTCCCGTCCCGGGGACCGGGTGGGCGGACGGGGACGGCGGGTGGGCCTCGTACACCGGGGGCACGACGTCGTCCTCGACGGCTTCGGCCGTCCTGCCGGGGGCTCCGCCGTCGGACCCGGCTCCGGGCCGCTGCCCGTCCGCCGGGGGCGTCGGCACGGCCTCCTCCTGGAGGCGCCGCTCCACGGGGACCGTGACCCCGTCGACGGTGTCGCGGACCTGCCGGGCGACGTCGGCTCCCCCGTCCTGCGCCCCGGGGGCGACCGCCGCGGAGGCGTCGGACACCACCTGCGCGGTGCCCTCCCCGAGCGCGGCGACGGTTCCGGCCAGCGGCGCGCGGAGCGCGGTCGGCGCGATCGGGGCGTACTCCCCGGTATGCGCCTCGGCGGTGGTTCCGGCCTGGTAGACCAGGGTGGTGGCCAGGGAGTGCTCGTCCGCCCGCGCCGCGTCGGACGCCGCCGTCCAGGTGGCGACCATGAGGCCGCAGAGGAGGGCGGCGAGCAGCAGCGCGCGCCGGACCGGCGCGGGAAGCACGGCGGTACGGGCGCCGGAGGCGCTCGTGGAGCCGTGGATTCCAGTCACCGGGGTTCCTTCCACCGTGGGACTCGGGGGCCGACGCGCGAGGGCGGGCCGGTGCCGGGAGCGGTGCCGGGGGCGGCACGGTCCGGGCCGTCGTACGCGAGGTCGGCAAGACCTTCGTGCGTCGACTGACCGCGACGTTAGCATGAATTACACGACCGGAGCCCCGAATCCACAGGAATTCCCACCCTCCCGAACAGGCTTCTGAGCAGCCAGATGTGGCAAACCGGGGAAAAACCAACGACAATTCACACATAACGCCCGAGGAAAAGCGCGCATTGCCAACAGAGACCGTCCGACCGGCCCTGCGGAGGTTGACGAACACATGACCGAGAGCCCCCAGAGCCACCCCCTGTCCGCCCGGAGCCTGGACGACCTGCTGACCGAGGTGCACTCCCTGGACTCCCGCCTGTCCGCCCAGGGGCGGGTGCGCTCGCTGCTCCAGGCGGTCCTCTCCATCGGCGGCGACCTGGACCTGGCCACCGTCCTGCGCAGGCTCACCGAGGCCGCGGCGCAGCTCGCCGGGGCCCGGTACGCCGGCCTCGGCGTGGTCGACGAGGAGGGCGGGTTCAGCGAGTTCATCCCGGTCGGCATCAGCAAGGAGCAGGCCGAGCGGATCAACCGGTTCCCGCACGGCCGCGGGGTCCTGGCCGCCCCTCTGCACCGGCGCGCCGCGCTGCGCCTCGCGGACCTGCGGGACCATCCCGAGTTCGGCGGATTCCCCGAGGGGCACCCGCAGATGGCGAGCTTCCTCGGCGTGCCCATCCAGGTGCGGGACGAGGTGTTCGGCAACCTGTACCTCACCGAGAAGGCCAACGGCGGGGAGTTCGACGAGGAGGACGAGGCGATGGTCTCCGCCCTGGCCACGGCTGCCGGGGTCGCCATCGAGAACGCGCGCCTCTACGAGGAGGCGCGGCTGCGCGAGCGGTGGCTGGAGGCCTCCACGGAGATCACCACGCGCCTGCTCTCGGGGGCCGACACCGAGGAGGTCCTCGCCCACCTGGCAGCCCAGGCCCGGGAGATCGGCGGGGCGGACACGGCCGTGGTGATGCTGCCCGACCCGCGCGCCCGCGGCCACCTGTTCGCGGAGATCGCGGACGGCCCCATCGCGCAGGAGATCCTGGGGACGCCCGTCGAGATCCACGACTCCGCGTGCGGGGCGGTCTACGAGACGGGGGAGGCGAGGGCCGTCCCGGACCTGCGCCAGGCGAACTGCCCGATGCTCACCCACCGCGGCTACGGCCCGGGCCTGCTGGTACCGCTGGGGACCCCCGGCCACACGCGCGGGGTGCTGCTGCTGGGCAAGCTGTCCGACCGGGCCCCGTTCACCGCGACCATACGCCGCATGCTGCACTCGTTCTCGGTCCAGGCCGGGGTCGCCCTCGAACTCGCCGAGGCGCGGCGGGACACCGAGCGCCTGGTGGTGCTGGAGGAGCGCGACCGGATCGCCAAGGACCTGCACGACGTGGTGATCCAGCGCCTGTTCGCGTCGGCGATGACGCTGATGAGCACGATGCGGCTGATCGCCTCCCCCGAGGTGGAGGAGCGGGTGCGGCGCACCGTCGACGAGCTCGACGGCACCATCCGGGAGATCCGTTCGACGATCTTCGCGCTGCAGAACCCGCCGAGCCGCCGCGACACCTCGTTGCGCGGGCGCATCCTGAGACTGGCGGAGAACACCGCCCACAGCCTGGGATGCCACCCGGGGGTGAGCCTGGACGGGCCGATCGACGCGTCCGTGCCGGACGACGTGGGGGAGCACCTGCTGGCGGTGCTCGGCGAGGGGCTGACCAACGTGGCGAGGCACGCGGGAGCCACGGAGGTCCACGTCTCGGTGGCGGTCGAGGAGGACCCGGCCGCCGGCGGGTCCGCCGCGCTCACCCTGACGGTGACCGACAACGGCGTCGGCCTGCCCCCGGAGGGGCGGCGGAGCGGGCTGCGCAACCTGGACCAGAGGGCCCGGGCGCTGGGCGGCGGGTTCACGGCCGAGCGCGGTGAGACCGGTGGGACCGTGCTGGTGTGGAGGGTGCCGGTCCCCGGCGGCGCACTGCCCCCGGAAGAGTTCTGACCCGTCCCGGGGCCCGGGGGCGCCGCCCCGGTCCGGGGCGGCACGGGCCGCCGCGGGGCCGCCCTAGGGCGTGTTCCGCGGACACTCGCCCTGCTGCGCGTCGCCCCGGCACGCCCCTCGCGGCGTTCTCATCTGTCGACAGGACCCCACCCTGACTCCTTCTTCGGCCTTGCGATGAACGCACCGGATGCGCCGCTCGCGACGGACAGCATCCACGGAACACGCCCTAGTAGCGCCGGCCCCTCAGCTCGGCGACGAGGACGGCGGCCTGGGTGCGGCGCTTCAGGTCCAGCTTGGAGAGCAGGGCGGACACGTAGTTCTTGACGGTCTTCTCGGCGAGGTACAGGCGCTCGCCGATCTGCCGGTTGGTCATGCCCTCGCCGATGAGGTCGAGGATCTGCCGCTCCTGCGGGGTGAGCTCGGCCAGGGGGTCCGGCTCCGCCTGGGCCCCGCGCAGCCGTTCGAGCATCGCGCCGGTGCTGCCGGAGTCCAGCAGCGAGCCGCCCGAGGCGACGGTGCGCACGGCCCCGACCAGGTCCGCGCCGTGGATCTGCTTGAGGACGTATCCCGCCGCCCCGGCCATGACCGCGTCGTACAGGGCGTCCTCGTCCGCGAACGAGGTCAGCATCAGACAGGCGATCTCCGGGTGGTCCGACCGGATCTCGCGGCAGACCTGCACGCCCGATCCGCCGGGGAGCCGCACATCGAGGACCGCGACGTCGGGGACGACGACCGGGATGCGGGCCAGCGCCTGCTCGGCGGTTCCGGCCTCGCCGACGACGGACATGTCCTCCTCGGTCTCCAGGAGGGCGGCGACGCCGCGGCGGACCACCTCGTGGTCGTCCACCAGGAACACCCTGATCCGCTTCCGAGCACCCTCGGTTCCACCGCCCGTCATCGACCCATCCCCATCCCTGCGCCACCGTTCGTCGGACACCGCTCCGAGGAAGACGGTAATACCTGAGGGGACCCTCGCGCGGGCCCTTAGGCACTGAACTCCCCGGGCAAAGGTCCCGGAAAGGGATATTTCATCCTGCTCGTGGAGCAAAGCACCTGTTCAAGGCCGGTGCGCCTGCGGCCGCGGAGATTCGGCGACATGTTGGCCGCCGCGTCCCCGCGGCCCGCTCCCGGGACCGTTCCGGGCGCGCGCTCACGGCCTCCGGCCGGCCCAGGGCCGGGCGAGCTCGAACGCGCGGCAGGCGGCCAGCACGCGGGCGTCGGCGTGGCGGGGTCCGACCACCTGGAGCCCCACCGGCAGCCCTGCCCCCGTGAACCCGCACGGCACGCTCGCGGCGGGCTGCTGCGTCATGTTGAACGGGTAGCTGAACCCCGCCCAGGACGTCCACCGCTCCCCCGCCAGGTGCGGCGGCGACTCCAGGCCGGCCTCGAACGCCGCGATCGGCGTGGCCGGCGTGATCAGGAGGTCGTAGGAGGTGTGGAAGCGCCCCATCCGCGCGCCCATCTCCATGCGCAGCGCCATCGCGGTGAGGTAGTCCTGCGCCGAGTAGGTCAGGCCCTCCTCGATGATGCCGCGCAGCCCCGGGTCGAGGAGGTCGCGCTGCCGTTCGGTGAGCTTCTCCGTGGCCTTCGCGGCCCCCGAGTACCAGAGCACGTGGAACTCGTCCAGGGACCCGGGGAGGCCGGGGTCGGCCTCCTCCACCCGGGCGCCCAGCGACTCGAACACCGCGGCGGCGCCGGCGACCGCCCGCGCCACCTCGGGGTCCACGTCCAGTCCGCCCAGGGTGGGGCTGTACGCGATCCTCATGCCCCGCACCAGCTCCCCGGGGTCGGTGCTGCGGCGCACGTCGCCCAGGCCGGGCTCCGGGGTCGGCATCGCCATCCAGTCGCGCGCGTCGAAGCCGGACACGACCTCCAGCATCAGCGCCGTGTCGCCCACCGTGCGGGCCATCGGGCCCGTGTGGGCGAGCGACCCGAACGGGCTGGCCGGGTAGTGGGGGACCAGCCCCCAGGTGGGCTTGATGCCGCAGATCCCGCTGAAGCTCGCCGGGATGCGGATCGAACCGCCCCCGTCCGTGCCGGTGGCCAGCGGCCCCATCCCCGCCGCGACGGCGGCGGCGGAACCGCCGCTGGAGCCGCCCGGGGTGGTGGACAGGTCCCACGGGTTGCGGGTGACCCCGGCGAGGGGGCTGTCGGTGACGCCCTTCCAGGCGAGTTCGGGGGTGGTCGTCTTGCCGACGAACACGGCCCCGTTCTCACGCAGGCGCGCGACCACCGGGGAGTCCTCCTCCCACGGCCCGTCCTGGGGACTGGTGACCGACCCCTTGAGCGTGGGCCAGCCCCGGGTGAGGTGGATGTCCTTGACCGACGTGGGCACGCCGTCCAGCGCCCCGTCCGGCCGTCCGCGGCGCCACCGCTCCGCGGACGCGGCGGCGGCCTCGCGCGCCTCCTCCGGCCTGACGAGGCAGAACGCGTTGAGGGCCGGGTTGTCCCGCTCGATGCGCTCCAGGACGGCGTCGACGGCCTCCACCGGGGAGAGCTCTCCGGCGGCGTAGGCCGCGAGGAGCTGTTCGGCGGACAGGTCGGCCGGGGACGGGGAGCCGCCGCGCGCGGCGGCCGGCCCGGGGGCGTGCGAGGCCCCTCCCCCCGGAGCCCCGGATTCCGCTCCAGCGTCGTCGGTCTCGGCCCGGTCGGAACGGATCGTCACTTCAGCCTCCCAAGTCACACCACATGCGGGTCAGCCGGGCACGTAGCCACGGCTCTTGTCGACGACGTTGAGCAGCTCTCGTCCGTCGAGGTAGCGGTCGAGGTTGTCGAGGAACAGGTCCATGAGGTCGTCGCGCCAGCCGACGACGTCACCGGACATGTGCGGCGAGACGACCGAGCCGGGCAGTCCCCAGAGCGGGGAGACCGCCTTGAGCGGTTCGCGCCGGAACACGTCCAGCGCGGCTCCGGCGATGACCCCGGCGTCGAGGGCCGCGGCGAGGTCGGACTCCACCACGATGGGGCCGCGCGCCACGTTGAGCAGTCGGGCCGAGGGCTTCATCAGCTCCAGGAAGCGCCGGTCGACCAGGTCCCGGGTGGCGTCGGTGAGCGGCGCCGCGATCACCACGTAGTCGGCGCGGGGCAGCTCGCCCAGGAGGGTGGGGCCGCCGTCCGCGCCGCTCTCGGCCAGGCTGGACTCGACGACGGCGCCGAAGTCGGGATCGCCCTCGCGGGCGCGGCTGCCGGAGGCGCGCACCTCCATGCCGACCGCCGAGAGCTTGCGGGCGATGCGGCGGCCGATCGGGCCGGTGCCGACCACGAGGGCGCGGCTGCCCGACACGCGCTCGGTCTCGCGGTGCTCCCAGCGGTGCTCGCGCTGGAGGTCCCAGGTCCGGTGGAAGTCCTTGGCGAAGGCGATCACCTGGCCGAGCACGTACTCGGCGATGTGCTCGTCGAAGATCCCGCGCGAGTTCGTGACCACGACGCCGCTGTCGACCAGGCCGGGGAACATCAGGTTGTCCACGCCGGTGGTCGCGGCGTGGACCCACTCCAGGGAGTCGGCCCCGGCCCAGGCGGAGGCGAGTGCCTCCGTGAACAGGTCCCACACGAGCAGCGCCCGCGTTCCGGGCAGCTTGGCCGGGAGCTCCTCGGCGGTGGCGTAGTCGACCCCCTCCAGGCGCGGGTCGCCGTCCACCCGTGCGTGTCCGGGCGGCAGGACGCCCCCGTGCAGGACGAGGAGCCTCGGTCGGTGGGGCGCGGAAGGGACGGAACTGTTCACGGGCGTGCGCTCTCCGGTCGGCGGCGATGGTTCAGAGAGGTCTTCTGCGGTGGGGAGGATCGCCCTGCACGGGAAACGCTAGGGAGCTGACATAGGATTGTCAACAATCCACAAAGCGGTCGTTCCCACCGGATACCGGCCTCTCTCACATCACATCCGACCAGGCATGCCCCATCCGCACCAGTCGGGTCTATTGCCGCGCCGGTCTTGTTGATCGTAAGATTGTCGACAATCAACAGTCCTGTTGTCCGGAGTGTTCCAGCCGGTCCCCGGCCGAAGGTCCGGGCAGACGCCGAAGGGACTCACCCATTGCCCAGGTACATGACCGTCACCCTGCCCGCCCGCGGGGTCTCCTGCGTGGCCGAGCTCCTCGACGAGGACGCGCCGCGCACCTGCGAGGCCGTGTGGAACGCCCTCCCCCAGGGAGACGCCGTCCAGCACGCCAAGTACGCGCGCAACGAGGTCTACACGATGGTGCCGAGGTTCGCCGAGGTCGAGCCCGGCCAGGAGAACCCCACCGTCACCCCGATCCCCGGCGACATCGTCTACTTCTCCTTCGACGGCGGCATGCTCGACCGCGCGTTCAAGGAGGACAAGGGGATCGGCGACCTGCCCGGCGTCATCGACCTCGCCCTGTTCTACGGCCGCAACAACCTCCTGCTCAACGGCGACGTCGGCTGGGTGCCCGGCAACGTGTTCGCCACCGTCGTCGAGAACCTGCCCGCCATGGCCGAGGCCTGCAACGACGTCTGGCGCTCCGGAAGCGTCGGCGAACGGCTCCTGTACGAACGACTGGAGCGCTGAGCGCCCCGCGGGGCCGCACGGCCCCCCGTCCCGGCGCGACCCGCGCATCCGAGAAGACACGACAACACATCCCGGGAGGTGAGTGACCGATGCGTACCGAGGGGAACCACACGAGCGGCACCGGCGCGGAGCACGGCGTCGTCGAACTGGCCGCGACCACGCGGACGCCATGGCAGTCGGGGGTCGGCGTCATCGCGCCCTACGACTTCGCGCTCGACCGCGAACTGTGGCGCTGGACGCCGGACGACGTCTCACTGCACGTCACACGGCTGCCGTACGTCCACGTGCCCGTGACGGTCGACCAGGCCGCGGCCCTGTCCCGCGAGGAAAACGTCGACCCGGCCGTCAGGGCCCTGCTCGCCCCCGAACCGCTGGCCATCGGCTACGCCTGCGCCTCCGGGAGCTTCGTGCACGGGGCCGAGGGGCAGCGGCGCCTCCACCGGACCATGGTGGACGCCGGGGCGCCCGCCGCCGTCACCACCTCCGGGGCCCTCATCCAGGCCCTCGACGCGCTCGGGGCCGACCGGATCGCCGTCGTCACGCCCTACGTGGACAGCGTGACCGACCGGCTCCTGGCCTACCTCGCCGAGCACTCGGTCGGGGTGACCTCCAGCATCGGCCTCGGCCTGCTCAGCCACATCTGGAGGGTCACCTACGAGGAGGTGTCCCAGGCGGTGCACGCGGTGGACCGCCCCGACGCCCAGGCGGTCTTCATCAGCTGCACCAACGTGCTCACCTACGACATCATCGCGCCGCTCGAACGCGAGCTCGGCAAACCGGTGATCGCCGCCAACCAGGTGACCATGTGGGCGGTGATGAAGGCCGCGAACCGGCAGGCCGTGGCCCGGGGACAGAGCCTGATCGACGTGGCCGCGCCGAGCGCGGCATGACACGCCCGGGCCGACCGCACAGGAAGGAGAGCCCATGACACGCGTCGGATTCCTCTATCCCGGATTCAGCGCCGAGGACGACTACAAGGCCTTCGAGGAGCTGCTCGGAGGGGACGTCGAGCTGCCGCTGGTGCACACCCTCATGCGTGAGGACGCGCACCGCGTGGACGCCCTGCTCGACGTCGGCGGCGAGGACGTGCTCGCCGAGGGCGCCCGCGAACTGGCCGCGATGGAGGTGGACTCCGCGGTGTGGGCGTGCACGAGCGGGAGCTTCGTCTTCGGCTGGGAGGGCGCCGGGAAGCAGGTCGAGGGGGTGCGCCGGGCCGCCGGGGTGCCGTCCTCGAGCACGTCCTTCGCGTTCGTGCACGCCCTGAGCCAGCTGCGGATCTCCAGGGTGGCGATCGCCGCCACCTACCCCGACGACGTCGCCCAGCGGTTCGTGGAGTTCCTCACGGAGGCCGGGGTGACGGTGCTCTCCCTGGCCAGCCACGGCATCGCGACCGCCGCGGAGGTCGGCCGGCTGGGCCCGGACGACGCCGTGGACTTCGTCATCTCCAACGACCACACGCGGGCCGACGCCGTCCTGGTGCCGGACACCGCCCTGCACAGCGCCCACCTCATCGAGCCCATGGAGGCGCTGCTCGGCAAGACCGTGCTCACCGCCAACCAGGTGAGCGTGTGGGAGGGGCTCCGGCTCGCCGGGGCGGACACCGTGCGGCCGAGCGGGCCCGGAACCCTGTTCCGGGTGGGCGCCGGTGCGGTCAGGAGCGCCCTGCCGGCCCGTTAGCCTCGACCTCGTCGCCCGACAACATCCCCTGTGTCCCGTTTCTCGAGAGGAGGGCGGACCATGCCCGCCCCTGGCCGACTCAGCCCCGTCCCACGTCGCTCCACCGCCGAACTGATCGCCGACCAGCTCCGGTCCGCGATCATGTACGGCTCCCTCGCCCCGGGGGACCAGCTCGGCGAGGCGGAGCTGGCCGGGCAGCTGGGCGTGAGCCGCGGCCCCCTGCGCGAGGCGATGCAGCGCCTCGTCCAGGAGGGGCTGCTGCGCAGCGAACGGCACAGGGGCCTGTTCGTGCGGGAGCTCACCCAGGCCGACGTCCGCGACGTCTACGTGGCCAGGCTGGCGGTCGAGAGGACCGCGTGCGAGCTGATCATGCGGGGCAACCGGGGTGAGGCGGTCGCCCGCCTCACCCCGGCCGTGGAACGGCTCGCCCTGGCCGCCGCGGGGGGCGACCGGAACGCGATGAGCGACGCGGACCAGGCGTTCCACCAGACCCTCGTGAGCTGTGCGGGCAACAGCCGCCTGGAGCGCATGTCGCAGACCCTGCTGGTGGAGACCCGCATGTGCCTGACGGTGATGCAGCACGTCTACCCCGAGCCGGGCGAACTCCTGGAGGAGCACCACCGCATCCTCGACGCCATCGCCGACGGCGCCGAGGACCGGCTGCTCGCGCTGATCGAGTCGCACATGGTGGACACGGTCCAGCGCATCCACGACGGTTTCCCGTCGCCGCCGGAGGCCGCGCCGGGGGCCGGGGTCTAGGCCGGGGCCTGCGGGCCCCGGTCCCGGGGCGCGGACCCCCGCGCCCCCGCGTGGGACGCGGGACCCCGCCCGGTCAGATCCCGCCGATGCCCACGTACTTGGTGTCCAGGAACTCGTCGATGCCCACGCGGCCGCCCTCGCGGCCCAGGCCGGAGTGCTTCACCCCGCCGAAGGGCGCCGCCGGGTTGGAGACCACTCCCTGGTTGAGGCCGACCATGCCGGTCTCCAACGCCTCGCTGACCCGCAGCGCCCGGTTGAGGTCCCGGGTGTAGAGGTAGCTGACCAGGCCGAACTCGGTGTCGTTGGCCGCCCGTACCGCCTCCTCCTCGGTCTCGAAGGTGAGCACCGGGGCCACCGGTCCGAAGATCTCCGTCGTGGACAGCTCGCTGGCGAAGGGGACGTTCGCGAGCACGGTCGGCCGGTAGAAGTGCCCGGGGCCGTCGCCGGGGCCGCCGCCGACCAGCACGCTCGCACCGCGTCCGACCGCGTCGTCCACCAGGCGCTGCACCTTGTCGCGGGCCTTGTCGTCGATGAGCGGGCCCACCTCGACGCCCTCGTCCAGCCCCCGCCCCATGCGCAGCGCACCCATGCGGGCGCTGAGGCGCTCCGAGAACTCCTCGGCGATCCCCGACTGCGCGTAGATGCGGTTGGCGGCCGTGCACGCCTCACCGATGTTGCGCATCTTGGCGAGCATCGCCCCGTCGACGGCCGCGTCCAGGTCGGCGTCGTCGAAGACGAGGAAGGGCGCGTTGCCGCCCAGCTCCATGGACGTGCGCAGGACCTGTCCGGCGCTCTGCTCCAGGAGCTTCCTGCCCACAGCGGTCGAACCCGTGAAGGAGAGCTTGCGAATGCGTCCGTCGCCCAGCAGGGGCTCGGTGACCGCTCCGGGGTCCGTGGTGGGCAGGACGCTGAGAACCCCCTCCGGCAGCCCGGCCTCGGTCAGGACGCCCGCGAGGGCGAGGGCCGACAGGGGGGTCTGGTGGGCGGGCTTGAGGACCATCGTGCACCCGGCCGCGATAGCGGGCCCGATCTTGCGCGTGCCCATCGCCATGGGGAAGTTCCACGGGGTGATGAGCATGCAGGGCCCGACGGGCTGCCGCATGATGAGGAAGCGCGCCTTGCCGTCCGGCGACGTGGAGAACCCGCCCTCGATGCGGACGGCCTCCTCCGCGAACCAGCGGAAGAACTCCGCCGCGTAGGCGATCTCCCCCTTGGCCTCGGCCAGCGGCTTGCCCATCTCCAGGGTCATCAGGACGGCGAGGTCCTCCTGGCGCTCCATGAGGAGCCCGTACGCCCGGTACAGGATCTCGCTGCGCTCCCTGGGAGCCGTCCGCGCCCAGGAGGGCTGGGCCCGGTGCGCCGCGTCGAGCGCGGCGAGGGCGTCCTCCTTCCCGGCGTCCGCGACCGCGCAGAGCACCTCGCGGGTCGAGGGGTCCTCCACCTCGAAGGTGGCCCCGGAGTCCGCGTCGCGCCACTCCCCTCCGACGAAGAGCCTCTTGTCCACCTGCGCGACGACCCGTGCTTCCTGGTCCGACATGTTCACTACTCCCCGGTCGACGGGCCCACCCGTTTCGGTCGGCCTGTGGTCAGAACTGCCCGACGTGCGCCCACTGGACACCGCCACTGCACGGATGTTTCCATAGCAGTGTCGATTGTCAACAATCCTACGGAACCCGAACCACGGAATCGAGGCCACGCATGGCGGAGCTCTCCCCGGTCCTCAAGCAGGCGACACCCGTAGTCGCGGCGCGAGGAGAGGGTGTCTACATCTACGACGAGGACGACCGCCGCTATCTCGACTTCACCGCGGGCATCGGTGTGACCAGCACCGGGCACTGCCACCCCCGGGTCGTCGCCGCCGCGCAGGAGCAGGTGGCGACCCTCATCCACGGCCAGTACACCACCGTGATGCACCGCCCCCTGCTGCGACTCACCGAGCGCCTCGGCGAGGTCCTGCCCGAGGGCGTCGACCGCCTGTTCTACGTGAACTCCGGCAGCGAGGCCGTGGAGGCCGCGCTCCGGCTGGCCCGCCAGGCGACCGGCCGGCAGAACGCCGTCGTCTTCCAGGGCTCGTTCCACGGCCGCACCATGGGGGCCGCCTCCCTGACCACGTCCGGGGTCAAGATCCGCGCCGGCATCGGCCCGCTGGTGCCCGGCGTGGTCGTGTCCCCCTTCCCGTACGCCTACCGGCTGGGCCTGTCCGAGTCCGACGCGGTCGCCCACGCCCTGCGCGAGCTGGACTACCTGTTCACGACGGTGACCTCCCCGCAGGACACGGCGGCGGTGTTCATCGAGCCCGTGCTCGGCGAGGGCGGCTACGTGCCCGTACCGGACGCGTTCCTGCAGGGGCTGCGTGAGCGCGCCGACAAGCACGGGTTCCTGCTGGTCGCCGACGAGGTGCAGACCGGGTTCGGCCGGACCGGGACGTTCTGGGGCCACGAGCCCTCGGGCATCCGCCCCGACATCGTCATCACCGCAAAGGGGCTGGCCAGCGGGTTCCCGCTGTCGGCCATCGCGGCGCCCGCCCAGATCATGGAGAAGGCGTGGCCCGGCTCCCAGGGCGGCACCTACGGGGGCAACGCGGTGTCCTGCGCGGCCGCCCTCGCCACCCTGGACGTGATCCAGGAGGAGGGCCTGGTGGAGAACTCCGCCCGCATGGGCGAGAGGCTGCGCCAGGGCCTGGAGAAGGTGGCCGGGGCCAACGAGGTGATCGGCGACGTGCGCGGCCGGGGCCTGATGCTCGCCAACGAGTTCACCGCCCCGGACGGCTCGCCCGACGCCGCGACGGCGCTGCGCGCCCAGCAGGCGGCCTCGCGCAACGGGCTCCTGCTGCTCACCTGCGGCCCGGCGGGCAACGTCGTGCGGATGATCCCGCCGCTGATCGTCGACGGCGACCAGGTCGACACGGCCGTCTCCCTGTGGGCGGCCTCCGTCGAGGAGGCCGTCTCCTCCTGACCGGCCGCCCCGGGGCCGGGCGGTACGCCGCCCGGCCCGGGGGCGTCGACGCGGCCCGGGCCCCTCACACCGGGGCGGCCACCGCACCCGCCAGCAGGTGGAGGCCCGCGCCCAGCGGGACGAGCGCGGCGAGCACCGCCAGCGACCGCAGCCGGTCCGCCCGGCCGCCCGGCAGGAGGAGGGGAGCCGCCAACCCGAGCAGCACCTGCGCCCAGACCGTGCCGGGCGCGGACGGGAGGTCCGCCCGGTGGAGGAGCTCGAAGGCGCCCGCGGCCCCCGGTGCGGCGCCGAGCAGGGCCCCCGCGCCCGCCCGCCACCAGCCCGAGCTGCCGCACCACCAGGCCCCGGCGACGCCGAGGAGCGGTCCGTGGACCAGCCCGACCGCTCCCCACACCAGGGGCGCGTGGAGGACCTGGCCGCCGCACAGCAGGATCGCGGCGCCGACGTGGCAGCCGGCCACCGCGCCCGCCTGGGTGAGGCCTCCCGCGAGGGCGCACGTCCACCAGCGGTGCCCGCAGCCGACCGCGCCCACCGCGAAGGCGGCCGCCGCCCACACGGCGCACACCGTCCCGGGGTTCGCGATCCACCCCGGCGCACCGGGCAGCAGGAGCCGGGCGGACATGGTGGCCACACCGAGGATCAGCCCGCCCGTCAGGGAGAGGACGAGAAGCGCCCACACGGGCACGGGCCGGGCGACCGGCACGTGGATTTTCGACCCGGCGAAGGCTTCCATGTACATATGCGTACTATCGGGGCGTGGCACGCTCCCGGTTCCGGGCCGAGGCCCTGAACGTGCGGGCGCCGAGGAGGTCCGGGGCGGACCGACCCACCCGGCGTCGGAGGCCGACCGCTCCCCGGAGCCCCCGAGGCGTGACCGACGGACGCCCCCGGGCCTCGGCGGCGTCCCGGGCGCCCCTCCTCCGCGCCTCCTCTCGCCGAAAAGCAAAAGCCACAGAAATGGCGCTCTCCACGGCGGGCGAAACTCGAAGCCCCTTCGCCACCCGCCCCCACCAGGTAATACTCCCCGGTCACGCATCCGTCGGAAAACGTTCATCCGGGAAACCGAAAGCCGTGCGACCGCCCTATGACATGGGCCACATGGCGACGTCATCACCAGTGACAACACGGAAACCCTCCGAAAGGGTCGCCGTACCGGGTTGACGCGGCGGATTCACGATCGACAGATTGGGCCCGTCTCCACAGCCCCTCCGGTGAGGCCTCCCCCATGACCGATCGACGACTGCTCCTCGGCGGGGCCCACGGCTTCGCCTCCTACATCCAGGACCACGCGCCGGTGTCCCTCGACGTGACGCCGACCCCGTTCTGACCGCCCGTCCCGGGCCGCCCCCGGTCCGGTCCCTCCACACGAATCCGAGGAGTCCCCCCGTGCCCGTCCCCCTCCGCTTCGGCGGCATCGCCCTGGCCTGCGCCGTCACACTCCCCCTCGCGGCCTGCGCGACGGGCTCCCCCGTCCAGGTGGAGACCGTCTCCGACCGGACGTCCACGACGTCCGCCCCGTGCGGCCTGTTCTTCGACGACTTCGACTACGGCGACCACACCGACCCGGCCCTGCGCGCACAGGGCTGGAACGTGCGCAGCTGGGACGGCGGCCCCGGCGTGCCCGGCGCCTCCTGGGACGCCGACAACGTCTCCTTCGCCCAGGAGGGCGGCAACTCCGTCCTGCGCCTGACCTCGACCACGGACGGCACCCCCGCGGGCACGAGCCAGGCCGAGCTGACCTTCGGCGAGGAGAAGTTCCACGAGGGCACCTACGCCGCCATGGTCAAGTTCGCCGACGCCCCGGTCTCCGGCCAGGACGGCGACACCGTGCTCCAGACCTTCTACACGATCACCCCGCTGGCCTACGACAACGACCCGGACTACAGCGAGCTCGACTTCGAGTACCTGCCCAACTCGGGATGGGGCGCCCCCGCGGAGGCCATGTACCTGACCTCGTACCACACCTACCAGCGCGATCCCTGGGTGGCGGACAACGTCAGCGACGTGGTGAACCGGTCCTTCGAGGGCTGGCGCGACCTGGTGATCCAGGTGGAGGACGGCGTGGTCCGCTACTACGTGGACACGCACCTGGTGGCCGAGCACAGCGGCAAGTACTACCCGTCGTCGCCGATGTCGATCAACTTCAACCAGTGGTTCATCGACATGACCGGCCACGTCGGCGGCCCGAGCACCTACGTGCAGGACGTCGACTGGGTGTACCACCAGCAGGGCGAGTCCGTGGCCCCCGAGGAGGTCAACCGGCGCGTGGGCGAACAGCGCAACGCCGGCGTCTCCCGCGTCGACGGGGTCGTCCTCGGCGGAGGGTGCTGACCACCGGCGCCCGACCCTTCCGTTCCGGCGGCCCCGACGCGCCTCGCGCCGGGGCCGCCGGCCCCTCGCGGGGCGACCGGGGACACGGACCGGCATGACGGGTCACACACGCACACAACGGTTCGAGGCCCTCCGGCACCGTGATAGAGTCGGAGACGTCGCCAGGGAGGCCAGGCCAACCGGGCGACACACAACTGAACAACCTGCACTCGTAGCTCAATGGATAGAGCATCTGACTACGGATCAGAAGGTTGGGGGTTCGAGTCCTCCCGAGTGCACCACCTTGAGACAGTGGAGAAGAGCGCCCGACCTGCTAACCACAGGCCGGGCGCTCTCTTTTGTGCGCCCACGTCGAAGAGCCCCGTCGGGGACGCGTTGCACATGCAGTGCACATGGCCGGGACTGTCTTCCGCCCGACCTCGGGGCCCTCGCCGTGCGGGGCCGCGCCGGCGGGGCGCGTCCGGCGGGCACGCCCTAGTCGTCGACCTGGCCGTCGGTGAACCGTCCGACCGGTTCCAGGTTCAGGCCGCGCAGGGCCCTGGAGATGTCGGACAGGGCCTTGGCGTTCGCCAGGGAGGCGAAGAACCGGGCACTTTCCAGGTCTCCCCTCTCCTCGGCCGCGACCGCCTTGTCCACGAAGTGGTCGATCCTGGTGTCCGTGAACCCCATCGCTACCCCCGGTGTCCTCGTCGAACGCACAGTCATGCCAGCTTAGGGCGCGGACGGTGTACGTCTCCGGCAACGCGCCCGGCGACATCGCGCCCGGCCGCCGGGCGGTTCCCCGGCCCGGACGCGACGAGGGCCCGGGGGCGGTGACCGCCCCCGGGCCCTGGTGGAACAGGCGCCTCAGCCCCGTCGGGAGGACACCTCACCGGCGTCCTTCTCCGGGGTGGGGCCCGCGTCTGCGGCGGCGTCGCCGTCCTCGGCCCCCCGCTCGTGCGGGTGGCGCTTCTCCAGGGCGGCGCCCTCCACGTCGATGTCGGGCAGGATCCGGTCGAGCCACCTGGGCAGCCACCACGCGCCGTTCCCCGCCAGGTGCATGAGCGCGGGGATCAGCGCCATGCGCACGACGAAGGCGTCGATGAGCACGCCGAAGGCGAGCGCGAACCCGATCGAGCTGATCATGACGCTGTGGGAGAAGACGAACCCGCCGAACACCGAGATCATGATGATCGCCGCGGCGGTGACCACGGCGCGGCCGGCGTGGAACCCGCGCACCACGGCCACCCGGGCGGGGTCGCCGTGCACGTAGGCCTCGCGCATGCCCGTACCGATGAAGAGCATGTAGTCCATCGCCAGGCCGAACAGGATGCCGGCCAGGAGCGTGGGCAGGAAGTTCAGCACCGGCCCGGTGTTCTCGATCCCGAAGAGGCCTCCCAGCCATCCCCACTGGTAGACGGCCACCACCCCGCCCAGCGAGGCGAAGAAGGACAGCACGAACCCGAGCGTGGCCACGACCGGCACGAAGACCGACCGGAACACCAGCAGCAGGATCACCAGGGACAGGCCCACGACCACGGTGAGGTAGGTCGGCAGCGACTCGCTCAGGGTCTCCGAGATGTCGATGTTTCCGCTGGCCATGCCCGCGACGCCCAGCGGCCCGGCGCCGTCGATCGGCTCCATGTCGCGGAGGGTGTGCACGAGTTCCTCGGTGGTCTCGCTGGACGGGCCGTCCTCGGGCACGACCTGGAAGATGGCCAGGGAGTGGTCGTCGGAGATCCCGATGGGCGCCACCGCCGAGACGTCGTCGTGGGAGTAGAGCTCCTCCGCGACCTGTGCCTGCTCGTCCAGGGCGTTCTGCTCGGCGGCCTCGTCGGTCGGTCCGCCGGTGAGTTCGGCGACGACCAGGAGCGTGCCGTTCTGCCCCGCTCCGAAGTTCTCCTCCACGGCGGTGTAGGCCCGGTACTGGGTGGAGTCGGTGGGCTCCGCGGAGCCGTCCGGCATGCCCAGTCGCAGGCCCAGAGCGGGCAGGGCGATGATGACCAGGGCGATCACGGCGACGGCGGCCTGGAGCACGGCCCGGCCGGTCGACATCGGCCGGATGCTCTCGGACCCGCCCGTGTTGCCGCCCCCTGCGGACGCGGCGGCGTTCTCCGCGAGGCGTCCGCGCTCGCGGCGCGACAGGATGCGCATGCCGATCAGCGACAGCAGCGCCGGGACGAGCGTGATCGCGATGAACACGGCGACGGCGATGGAGATCGCACCCACACTGCCCATGAGGCCGAGGAAACCGATCCCGGTCAGGTTCAGGCCCAGCAGCGCGACGAGCACGGTAGTTCCCGCGAAGACCACCGCGTTGCCCGCGGTCCCGTTGGCCAGGCCGATGGACTCGCCGACCTCGGCGCCCTGCTTGAGCTGGCGGCGGTGGCGGTTGACGATGAACAGCGCGTAGTCGATGCCGACGGCCAGACCGAGCATCAGGCCGAGGATCGGCGTCACCGACGCCATCTCCAGCACCCCGGACAGCGACATCGCGATCAGGGTGGCCACACCGACGCCGATCAGCGCCGTCAGGATCGGCAGGCCGGCGCCCACCAGGGTTCCCAGCATGACCACCAGCACCACGGCGGCCACGATCACGCCGATCACCTCGGCGGTGCTGACCAGGCTGGGCATCGCCATGGCCATGTCGTTGCCGAAGTCGACGGTGGTGCCGGGCACCGGGTCGCTCTCGAAGACCGCCATGACGGCGTCGCGGGTCTCCTGGGAGATCTCCGTCTGGCTGTCGGTGAAGGCGATGTTGACCAGGGCGGTGCTGCCGTCCTCGGAGACCGTGCGGATCCCGGAGGCCATCTCCAGCATGGCCTCGCCCCGTTCGAGCTCCTCCAGGCCCGTCTCGATCTCCTCGAGGTTCTGGTCGATCACGGCCTGTTCGGCGTCGAGCCCGGCCTCGGCCTGGTCGAGCATCCCGGCGGCCTCCGCCTGGGCGCGGCCCGCGTCGAGCTCCGCCTGGCCGGCTTCGAGGTCCTGGAGCCCGGACTCGAGCTCCTCGCGGCCGTCCTCCAGCTCCTGCTGCTGGTCGGCCCGCTGGTCCTCTGTGGCGAACGGGTCCACCGTCGTCTCGACGCCGGAGGCCTCGGCGGCCTCCTCCGCGCGGTCGGCGATCGCGTCCTGCTGTTCCTCCGTGAAGGCCGAGCCGTCCTCGGTCTGGTAGACGACGGTGCCCGCGCCGCCGCCCATACCGGAGAACTCCTGCGACAGGAGCTGCTCCACCTCGTCGGTGGGCGTCCCCGGGATGGAGAAGCTGTCCTCCAGCTCCCCGGAGAAGAGGAAGAAGGCGGTACCGGCCGCCACGAGCAGCGCCAGCCAGATCGCTATGGCGGTCTTGGCGCGGTGTGCGCACGCGCGCCCGAGTCTGTAGAGAAATTCAGCCATGGTTGTTGTCTGCCAAACGGAGATGGGTGGTGGGAGCGCGTCGTGCGCTCAGGAGGAGGCGGGACCGACCGAGCCGTACCCGTCCCGGTTGACGGCGATCATGCGGTCCAGCAGTTCGGACCAGACCCGGCGGGAGGACGCGGTGACGACTCCCCCGGTGGTCTGCTCCCAGCGCTGGACCGTGACCGCGCCGCCGCTGATGAGCGCGCCGCACATGAGGTCGACCACGAGCGGGTCGACACGCGGGTGACGGCGCGTCATGATCGCCGCCAGGCGGGCGCTCACGTCGTTCATCGCCCGCTCGAACAGCGCCGCACGGCTCGGGGCCGGTTCGTGCCCCTCCTGTTTGAGGAACTGCTTGAGCCGGGTGATCGGGGTGAGCAGGTCGGTGCTGCGTATCGCCGCGGCGAACTCGTCGAACATGCTCCCCGGGCGGTCGGCGTCCGCCGCGGTGAGGTTGGCCTCGATGCTGTCGACGATCGCCTCCAGCATCTGGCCGAACACCTCGAGGACGATGTCGTCCAGGGACCTGAAGTGGTTGAACACGGTCCGGCGGGAGACGTCGGCCCGTTCCGCGAGCTGGTCGACGGTGAAGCCGGTCCCCCCGCTCTCGGTCATCAGCGCGGCGGCGGCCTCGACGATGGCGCGACGGTGGCGCGACTTGAGAGCCGCACGCCGGTCACGTGAGGGCTGTCGGTGCTGGTCGTTCACGGTTTCACGCTAGACACCAGAGTGCACTAAGTGCAACGAAGCACTGGGTGCACCTAGTCACACTCGGGGCGCGGCCGACCCCGCCCCGGAGGCCGCCGTGTGCGGCGGACCCGCACCGGCCCGCCCCGCCGGCTCCCCCGCGGCGTCGTACGGGGAGCGCCGCGGCGTCCCGCCACCCTTCGGGCCGACCTTTCGCGGTCGAGCCGCGCCGCGGGACGGAGAACCCCTCCCGGTGTCCGTCCCGCGCGTCCCGGGCCCGTTCCCGCAGCGCCCCGGAAAGAGCTAGTCGTCGCCGGACGAGCCGCAGCCGTGCTCACCGAAACCGGGGATGCTGCCCTGGCTCCGCTCCCAGGCGAGCTGGTCGCCCTGGCGTTCGACGGCCTTGCGCTCCTCGGGCGTCAGGTCGTCGGGAATGGGGTCGCGGTCCTTGCGAGCCATGGTGGCCTTCCTGTTCCTTCTCCGTGTCGTGGTCCGGCACCGGACACGGCCGGTACTCCGCGGCGGCGCCTCATCCACCTGACGGAGCCGGGACGGAGGTCTGACGCGGAGAACGCCATGTCATTGAGTGACCTATGTCTCACTCTCCGCATTGACCACTGTACGGGAAAGGGGCCCGTCCCGGACGGCCCGCCGACCGGCAGCGGGGACCGGGGGACACCCGGCCTCCTCAGGGCGGACCCCGCCGGGGACCGGGGAGGCCGGGCCGCTGCGGCCCGCGGCCCGACCGCGCACGAAACCCCGGCCGCACCGGCGGGCCTGTGGCATCCTGCGGCCATGATCGGACGACTGCGCACCATCGCCATCGACTGCCCGGACCCGGCCGCGCTCGCCGGGTTCTACTCCGAGCTCCTGGGGCTGCCCGTCACCTACGAGGGCGCGGACGGCTCCTGGGTGGAGATCGGCGACGGTGAAGGACCGCACCTCGCCTTCCAGCTCGCCCCGGACCACCGGCCGCCGGCGTGGCCGGACCCGGAGCGGCCCCAGCAGATGCACTTCGACATCCGGGTGGACGACATCGACGCGGCGGAGGACCGGGTGGTCGCCCTCGGAGCCACACCGCTGGCGCGTACGCACGACGCCCCCGGCGTCCCGTTCCGCGTCTACGCGGACCCGGCCGGGCACCCGTTCTGCCTGGAGTTCACCGAGTAGCCGCCCCCCGGCCTGACGCCGGGCCCGGACCCGGCCCGACGCCGGGTCCGGGCCCGGCGTCAGGCCGGGTCCACCCGGTAGAGCGTGGTCGACCCGGACACCTCGTTGGCCACGGCCAGGAGGGGCACCCCCGGGACGGGCGAGTCGTCGCCCGCGATGAACGCCAGGCCCTCGGCGCCGAGGTCTCCGGCTTCCCGGGTCCCGGGCTCGGCGGAGAAGTCCCGGTTGTTGAGGTACTGCACGTGGAAGGCGGCGTTCGGGTCGGTGACGTCGTACACCATGACCCCGCCCACGCGTTCCAGGCCGATGAACGCGTACGTGCGGCCGGACACCTCGCCCAGCACGACGCCCTCCGGCTCGGGGCCCTTGTCGTCGCTGCGGCTCTCGAAGCTGTTCTCCGTGTGGTTGGAGTTGAAGAAGTCCGGCTCGGCCTCCGCGGTGATCCGCTCGAAGTCGGCACCGGAGTCGAAGAGCTGCTCCCCGTCCGCCGTCCAGATCGAGAAGGACCGGCCGCCGAACGCGTACACGTCCTCGTAGCAGGAGCCGTCCTCGCGCAGGCCGTCGGCCGCGGTGACCGTCAGCCGCCCGAGGGCGGCGTCGTCGGCCAGCCCCTCCGGCGAAGTGACGCCCAGGTCGTTGCCGTCGACGAAGTCGCGCAGGCGCGGGGAGTCCTCGCACAGCGGGGTCTCCTCGACCAGGTCGGCCAGCCTGGCCTCCTCCGAGTAGCCGTCCCGGTCCCGGGAGTCCCCCTCGTTGGCGGTGACCAGCAGGGTCCGGCCCTGCCACCGGTAGCTGTCGAAGCCGTCGGGCTGGTACATGCCGTACACCGGCCAGTTCTCGATCCGGACCGCCCCGTCGCGGTCGGACGCGTCCAGTCCGTTGCCGGGCTCCAGGTGGTCCTTGACCCCGAAGGGCACGATGTCGGTGAACTCCGCGGTGCGCAGGTCCAGGACGGCGAACGCGTTGGCCTCCTGGAGGACCACGTGCGCGCTGTAGGCGGTGTCCGCGACGATGTACTCGGGTTCGAGGTTGCGCGCCACCCGGCCGGGGGTTCCCGGCTCGCCGGTGGACAGGTCCGGCCCGAACACCCGCACGTCGGGGTGGAGCTCCCTGTCCCCGTCCCAGGCGCGGAAGTCGGCCGTGCGCACGTCGTCCTGGGTGAGGGCGGCCGGCCTGCGGTTCACCCTGATCACGCTGACGGAGCCCTCCGGGTCGACGGTGTGGGCGTCGTCGGGCTCGCCCTCGTTGGCGACCAGGAGGTGTCGGCCGTCGGGGGTGAAGGTCGCCATGTCCGGCAGGGCGCCGACCCGGACCGCGTTCAGCGCCCCGCCCCCGGTGTCGAAGAAGACCACCCAGCCGTCGTCGGTGCGGTCCGCGGCCTCGACGGCCACGGCCACGACGCCGTCGTGGACCGCCACGGAGTTGGCGACCGCACCCTCCCCGACCACCGACCCGTCCGCGGCCGCCACCCCGGCGACTCTCAGGTCGAGGAGCTTGGCGGGTGCGGACGGGTCCGAGATGTCGAGGACCTCGACCGTGGCGGCCGCGGCGTTGACCACGAACAACCGCTGGGAGCGCGGGTCGTGGGCGACGATCTCCGCGGCCGCCGCGTCGAAGGAGCCCGTGCGGTAGGTACCGACCGCGGACAGTGCGACGCCCCCGGGACCCGTTCCGGCGGAGTGCCGTTCGTCGGCGTGTACGGGGGCGGCCGTCCCGGTGAGGGCGACGGTGAGAGCCGCTGTGGCCGCCATGGTCTTGCTCATGGGTCGTTCCTGGGGGTGAGGGGGAAGGGGGCGCGGACACGCCCGCGCCGCAGCCAACCAGCTCGGAACGAGGGACAGCCGAACGGGTGGTGGCGCGAGGGTGAAGGGACCGCGCGCTCGGGGGACCAGTATCCCTGTGCGGGGTGCCGCTGTGGCCCTGTTCGGAGAACTCCTCCGAGGTCCTCGCCGGGGCCGGGCCGCGGTTCCGCCGCCGGTCCCGAGCGGCGGCGTCGGACACGGGGACGACGGTGCGGCGGCCGAGACGTCGGGCCGCTTCGAGCTCGGCGAGGGACTTGCCGGAACCCGGCGGGAGAGCGGTCCAGGCGTGCCGGAGCCCCTCCGCACGGTGGGCGCCGGCGGCGTCCGGGGCGGTGCGCCGGCAGGGGTGGAACTCGCCGGACCGGCGGGCCGCCGCGAGCGGCGTGGGTGTTTCGGACACGCGCGCACAGCAGACGGGGCGGCCGTCTCCGGAGGGGGACGGGCCCCCGGGGGATCAGTACCCGGCGGAGCGGAGCCGCTGCCAGGCGGTGACCCAGCGCCGGCGCTCACCGTCGTCGGTACCCGCGCAGGCGGTGACGAAGGCCATGAGGAACACGTATCTGGGCAGCTCGGTGCCTTCGAGGGCCTGCTGGAAGGTGGAGCTCTTGACCGCTCCCCCGCACAGGTACTCGAGTTCGAGGTAGGACCAGTCGCCCGCCCAGACGAGGTAGCGGCGCATGGTCAGCAGGAACTCGGCGGGGTTCTCGGCGTCCAGGGGGTTGGGGCGCTGTTCGTAGCCGACCAGCGCCTGCACGGGGAGGCGGCGCTCGACGGTTGCGCTGGGGGTGGACAGGACGCTGTCCAGCCATGTGGTGCGGCCGAGGGCGATGTTGGGACCGGTGGGCTCAAGGATGTTTGTGGGACTCACATCGTCTCCTTTTCACCGGTCGAAATCGACGTCATGTAGTTCTTCCGTGCGTGGTACGCCCGAGTGGCGCAAACGCGAACAAGGGGGCTGAGAGAACACCGAAGGCCGGTCTCGGGATGTTGTGGAGGGAACTCCGACGGTTCGGTTACCAGGAAATCTACCGGATGAACACGACACGCGAAAGCGCCTGGTGCCCGGGTTCCGGAGAGGCGTGGGTCTCCCTGGCCTGTGACGTGGACGCCCCGTCGCGCCCCACTGTGGAATTTTTGTGCGCAACACAGCAAATGTCATCTGACGCCCCGAGGGAAACGTCCGCAATGATGGGAAATGGTGGGAGCGGCGCGACCTGGGAAAGCATGGAAATGATCTTGCTTCCCCGAAAAGCAGGTTAACCGAATCACCAGTTTTAGCGGGACCGAAACTAGCCCTCCGGAGCCCACGCCAGGACGGTGGCGTCGTCGCTCGCCTTGCCCCGCGGGAACTCCGACCGCTCCGGATCGGCTCTTTCCAGTACGCGGACCCGGTCCACCAGGGAACGGGGTCCCTTGTCCGATACCAGGGCGAGAATCTGTCCCCAATTCAGGTCGCCGAACGTCTCGGCCACCCGGCCCGCCCCGTCGGTCATCGCCGCGAAGGAGCGTGCGGGCAGGGTTCCGGTGATCGCCTCCTCGGCGGCACGCGTGTCCGCCCCCGCCGTCCAGAAGCCGCCGGGCACGTTGCGCAGGTCCCGGATCGCGCCCCGGCGGTCCGGCTCGGCCCTCAGGTCGTCGAGCCGGGTGTCGGCGACCACGACCGCTCCGCCCGCTCCGTCCTCCACCAGCAGGACGGAGTCGGACAGCACCAGGTACTCCAGCCGCCCGCCGCCCACCCGCACCGCCACCACCGTCGCCGACGGCGTCTGCCGGTTGTCGAGGTCGCAGGTGTCCGCGTGCAGCGCCGAGGCCGTGGCGATGGCCTCGGCCAGGGAGTCGCGGAGGGGCGCCCCCGCGTCCGCTCCGGCCAGCAGGAGCGCGCCGAGCCGCCGCGTGTACCAGGCGACGCCGTGGGAGCAGCCGTCGTCCAGGCCGTCCGGGGCGGTGGCCCCGTCCAACAGCACGGCACTGGTCGCGGTGGCGGCGGCGAAGTCCTCGTTCGGCCGGCCGGGGTCTCCCGGCTCCGTGGTGATCAGGAAGGGCACCGGGGCAGTTCCTCTCCGCCGGGCGGCGCCTGCGCACGGCTGCCCGTCATCTTCCCGCCCGGGCGGCGTTCACGCCGGACCGCCGCCCGGAACGCGCACAGGGCGCGTCGGCCGGAGCACCCCTGCCGGACGCCGCGGGGGCCCCGGCGCCCGCCCCGGCGCCCGGCGCCGGGGCGGAGCACCCCGGCTCCGGAAGGGGTCAGCGGACGAGGACGGAGGTGTGCACGTCGATGTTCCCGCTCTCCCAGAGCCAGTCCATCGCGGCCAGGCTCACCCGCGCGCACCCCTTGGAGGCGGGCTGCGCGGGAACGCTCGGGTATCCGTGGACGGCGATGCCGCCGTTGAAGTACTTGGGTCGGTAGAGGGCGCCGTAGGGGCCGGGGTCCCAGGCGTCCACGTCACGGAAGACGGTGTAGGTGCCGGTGGGGGTGGTGGCGATCCGCTCGCTGCCGTCCGAGCCCTCGTAGGGCTGGCCGGAGCCGGTGGAGGTGTTGACGACGCGCTCGACCTCGCCGTCGGAGACCACCAGGAGCAGCTGCCTCTCCAGGTCGATCTCCAGCAGGTCGCCGGAGGTGGTCGTGGCGGAGGGGAGCACGCCCTCGTCGAGCGCTGCGCGGGTGGCGGGGCCGACCACGCCGTCGCGATCGAGGCCGGCGGCCTTCTGGAGGGCCACGACCGCCTGGTCCGTGTGGAAGCCGAACTGGCCGTCCACGCCGTCGATCCAGTAGCCCAGCTCGGTGAGCCGCTCCTGGAGGGCGGTCACCTCCGGTCCCGTGCTGCCCTGGCGCAGCTCCGGTCCGGAGGCGGCGGGGCCGGGGGCGGCGGAGGCGGACGCCGGGGGCGCGAGCACGGCGGCGCCCAGGAGGAGGGCGCACGCCGCGGCCAGGACCGCGACCATCGAGCGGACGGACCGTGTCCGGGCGGGCGGGGGAAGCGTGAGGAGTGAGGGGGGAGTTGCCATACGTCACCTGTACCCACGAAAACGCCGGCTCTCCCCGATTCCACGTACCTGTGGACGGCTCCCGCGCGTCGTGGCACGTCACGCGCGTGCTCCCTTTTTCCGGCCCCCGTCCCGGCCCCGGGGACGCCGGCCACGGCCCCGCCTCCCGGGCCGCGGCACGGTCCCCCGCACCCCCGCCACGACCCGTGCGGGCTCAGCCCCGGCGCGTCCGGGCGTGCAGGGAGGAGGCCACCTGGACCAGAGCGCGGCACCGGGCGAACTCCACGGCGGTGAACGGCACCCCGTTCCGGCGGACGGTGAGCACGCCCCCGTCCGGTGCGGGCAGGGTCATGGAGGCGCCCGAGAGGTCCTCCCTCCCGAGCCCGGCGGGAGGGCTGTCGGCGTGCTCCACCTCGTGGGCCGCCGTGAGCGCGAGCAGGGAGCGCTCCAGGGTGGCCGCCCCGGCGATCAGCGCGCTGACCAGGGCGAGGGTGCGGCTGGTGGTGTCGCTGAGTTCGTGGACGTCGGCGGGCCGTACGAGCGCGTCCCGGCCGCCCGCCTCGCGCACGGCGGTGTGCAGCGCCTCCTCCCCCACGTGCGCGGGGGCGCTGACGAAGAACTCGTCCACGGCGTCGGTCCCGGCGGGGTGCACCTGCATCAGCCGGATGTCGACCCCCAGGGCCGCGAACCGGGCGGTGAGCGCCGCCAGGCCGCCGGGCACGTCGGCGACGGTCACCCTCACCCCCCACAACCGGTCGTCGGCCGGGTCGTGCGCGGCGTACGGCGCGGTCCCCGCCGCGTCCCCCGCCCCGCTCCCGGCCGCGTCCGCGCGCGGTCCGCGGCGCCGGGGCGCGTGCGCGGCTCGGTGCCGGTGCCAGCGGTGCAGCGCGGAGACCGCGAGGAGGAGCACCCCCACGCCGATCAGCGTGCGGACACCTCCGTCGCTGTGTCCGAGGGAGAGCACCACGACGTGCGACGCCCCCGCCGCGAGGAGCAGTGCGCCCAGGTCGAGTGCCTCGCGGCCGAGGAAGCCGTGGCGGTGGTCGTTGTTCCCGTGGTCACCATCGGAGACGTCCATGGACCCGAAGGTGCCCGGCGGACGTTGCGCCCGTTCGTCACTCCGTGACGACGAGGTAACGACTCGGAGTGACGTCCGTCACGGAGCGGAGTCGCCGCCCGCGGTCCGACCGGCCGCCGCCGTCCCCGCCCGCGGCGGCCCCCGCACCGGAGGGGCCGCCGCGGGTCCGGTCCGCGCGGGTGCGCCGGGCCGGCGCACCCGCGCGGCATCGCTCCGGGAACACCTGGAGGGTGTGAGCGAAACCGCACTCCACCTGCGATGATCCGGACGTTCGTCACCGTTCCACGGGGTGGAGTGCAAGCGAGGTGCGACCACTCGCACGCGACGATCCACGAGGTGCGCGACGTGACCGACATCGAGCCGACCGGAACCGCTGCCGGAGCCCGCAACGCGTCCCCCGGGGCGCGCCGGGGGGCGCAATCCCGACCGCGCCTCCTCCGCCGCGGCCCCCTGTTCGCCGTCAGGGCCGCCGCCGGTGCCGTGACGGTCCTGGCCGCCGCCGAGATCGCCGGCGGCCTGGCGGGCTTCCCCGTCCAGGGCCTGACGTCGATCGGGGCCGGAGTCGGCCTCGGAGTCCCGGGGACCGGCCCCGGAGGGGTCGACGCGGTCTGGCGGTCCCCCGGGATGATGCTCGCGCTGGCGCTGATCAGCGCCGTCGGGCTCTCCCTGATCATGCTCGCGCTCGTGCCCCGCCCGGACGACGGGGCCGGGTCGGACGCGGCCCCGGCCGACGGCGCGCCCGGGTCCCGGGAAGGCCCGGGGGCCGCCGCGCCCGCGGGGCGGCCCGGGCCCCGCCGTGCGAGGACGCCGTACGAGGTGGGCGTGGCCTGCGGGCTCAGCCCGCGTGCGGCCCTGCGCGGCGCCGGCCTCCGTGCACGAGACGGCGCATGAGCGCGTCCAGGGGTCCGGGACGCGCCGACCCGGCGAGCCACGCGGCCAGGCCGAGGCCGACCAGCCAGACCAGGGCCGCGACGACCAGCGCGCCGAAACCTCCCACCCTCGGCCCCATCCCCGCGAGGTCGGGGTGGAGCACGGCCGCGACCAGCACCGAGTTGAGGATGTAGAAGGTCAGGGAGCGCTCTCCCACCGCCGCGACGGTGCGGGTCAGCGGCCCCCGGCCGCGGTCCAGGCGGATCGCCCACAGCGTGAACAGGGCCGCGTACCCGGCCCCTCCGAAGACACCGGTCAGCACCTGGAGCGCCATCATCAGGCCCTGCGCGACCGCTCCCGGCTCCAGTGCGCCCACCGCCGTGAGTGCGGAGGGCAGGGCTCCAGCGACGGACACGGCCACACCGGCCGCCGCGACACGCGCCAGCAGCCCCCTGTGCGCCTCCGGGTCGTCCAGCAGCCCCGCGCGGCCCGCCCGGTAGCCGAGCACCACCAGCAGGAACAGCGGGTAGGCGATCGCGACGAACACCGGTCCGAACGGGAGCCCGATCAGGCGGGCCGCCCAGTCCCCGGCGGTGAGGTACCCCGCGACGGCGTACACCTCGCCGCCCTCGGCGCCGGCGGTGCCCAGGCTCATCCCGACCATCGCCAGGGGGACGGTCACCGCGTAGAGCGCGGCGAACGCCACGGCCGCGCGCGTCACGGCCCGGGTGGAACGCAGCAGCAGCCACCCGGTGACCAGTGCGGCGACGCCGTAGGAGGCGAGGATCTCGCCGGGGAACACCAGCAGCGCGTGCACGAAGCCGAACAGCAGGAGGAAGAGCCCGCGCCTGCGGAGCAGGCGGCGGACCTCGGCCTCGGGCGCGCCTCGCGCGGACTGGCGGGCGACCGTCCACGCCAGTCCGTAGCCGAACAGGATCGCGAACATCGGGAACGCCCGGTTGTCCAGCAGCAGCGTGGTCGCGAAGGCCGCGCCCCTGTCGAGCGGAGCCGCTCCGGAGCCGTCCGTGCCGAAGCCCGCCCCCGCGTACACCCCGGCGTAGGCCATGGCGATGAGCAGCAGCATGAACCCCCGCGCCAGGTCGGGGGCGAGTCGGCGCTCCCCTCGCGCCGACGGCACCGCTGTGGCGTCCATCTCGTGCGTCCTCTCCTCGGCGTACCCTCCGGCCAAGGGTGGCGCGCGGGGACGCGGCCGGGCATCCCCCGATCGGCCGGACCGGGCCGCCGGACGGCCAGGAGGCGCGGTGCGGAGCCCGCCGGAAGGCCGGGGAGGGGCGGGTGCGGAGCCCGCCGGAAGACCGGGGGAGGGGCGGCCCGGGGACCGCGGCGGGTCGGTGCGGAGGCGCACCGGCGGTCTGCCCGGCGCGGCTATCCCGCGGGGTCGTCGAGGTCGACGACGTCGATGTCCACGCGGGCCGCGCGCAGCCCCAGCCGGTCCTCCACCAGGGAGCGCATGGCGCGCCGCGCCTCCTCGGCGGCCTCGACGATCGGCAGGCCGAGGCCCACCCGCGCCGTGGCCAGGACGACGAGCCCCTCCGGCGTCTGCTCGACCCGGCAGCGGCCCACGACCACGCCGGGGACGGACTCGACGGAGGCGCGCAGCATGGCGGCCACGGCGGTCTCCCGGACCTCGGTGCCCCCGGGCCCGGGGCCCGACAGGACGACGGTGCCGCCGGTGCGCCTCTCCGCGCGCACGGCGCGCATCACGTCCGCCAGCAGGCCGGGGGGCGCGCTGACCTCCTGGTCACCGGTCCGCCGGACCGCCGAGACGAGGGGGCGCAGCTCCTCCGCCTGCTCCCGGCAGTACTCGCAGGCGGACTCGTGCGGTGTGGGCTCCCCGGACGTCAGGTGTCGCAGGAGGGCGTCCACCGAATTCCCGCAGGGGAGCCGGTCGTGGTCGTCGGACGGGTCTACCGCCATGGCTCAAGCGCCTCCACGAGATGGGTACGCGCGCGGTGAATGCGTCCACGCACGGCGGTCGGGGTCGTGTCGACGATCGCCGCTATCTCTTCATAACCCAATCCTTCCATCTCGCGCAGGACCCAGCAGGTCCTCTGCGGGGGCGGGAGCCCCGAGAGCGCGTTGAACAGCGCCTCCCGGAGGTCGCCCGCGATCGCCTCCCCCACCGGCCCGGGGCCGGGGGCGGCGAACCCCTCGTCGTCCTCGACGGGCGCCTCCGGCCTCCTGGCCCTCAGGACGTTCAGCGCGCGCCGGCCCACGATCCGGTGGAGCCAGGCGGGAAAGCTCTGGGGGTCGGTGAGCTCGGGGAGCTTGCGCCAGGCCGTGACCAGGGCCTCCTGGGCGGCGTCGCGGGCGTCGCCGGGGTCGCCCACCACGCGGAGGGCGATCCGGTAGACGGTGTCCTGGTGCCTGCGGACGAGGATCTCGAAGGCCCGGTCGTCCCCGTCCTGGGCGCGCTCCACGAGCACGCTCTCCGGCAGTGCGGTTTCCCTGTGCATCGGTGGTAAGGCCACCCCTCCCAGTACACGCGCACAGCGAAACTACCCTAGGTTTTCGATCGAACACGCACAGCACCGCCCCGATGCTCCTATCCTGATAGTGATGCAGGTCACACAAGAGAGGGCGTGAGCCCGGGCCCGTTCCCCGTGTCCTCCCCTGTGACGAAGCGACAACGCAAGACGCATCCCACCGACGAAGGAGAACGGCCCATGACCGCGAAGAGCGCTCAGAACGACGGGAACCGCGGTGACGAGGCGGTGGCCGGCGGCGGTCTCGCCCCGCTGCGGGACGCCTCGGCCCCCGCCCGCACCGACCGCGACCGGGAGGCGGGCTCCGGCAACGGACGCACGTCGATCGCCGACCACGTGGTCGCCAAGATCTCCGGCATGGCCGCCCGCGAGGTCCGGGGCGTGCACCAGATGGGCGGCGGGGCCGCCCGCGCCTTCGACGCCGTCCGTGAGCGCATCCCCGGTTCGACCTCCACGAACACCGCCGCGCGCGGCGTGGCCGTCGAGGTGGGCGAGCGCCAGGCGGCCGTCGACATCAACCTGGTCGTCGAGTACGGGGTCTCCATCCCCGACCTCGCGGGCGCGGTACGGCGCAACGTCATCACCGCCGTGGAGCGCATGACGGGACTGGAGGTCACCGAGGTCAACGTGGCCGTCGACGACATCCACCTCCCCGACGAGGGCGAGGAGCAGCCCGCCGCAGAGCCGAGGGTCCGATGAGAACCGGCCGGTCCCCGGACCGGGGGCCGGCCGCAGGGACGAGAGGAGGAGCGGGACCCATGTGGCCGATCGTCGGACTCGCCTTCGGAGCGGTCCTCGGTCTCGCCGCCGCCATCGGCGGCTTCGGGGCCTTCCTCCTCGTCCTCGTACTCGGGACGGCCGGGTTCCTGGCCGGACGGGCGTACGCGGGCGAGGTGGACCTCGCCGAACTGTTCACCCGGCGCGAACGAGGTGACCGCCGGTGATCCCCGCCGGGGCGCCGGGCCGGCGGGCGCACGCGGCGCGCTCCCCCCTCCGCGGGGGAGCACCCGCGGGGCCCTCCACGGCCCCGCCGGAGGAGCGGGGTGCCACGACCGTCGCCGACCGGGTGGTGGAGCGCGTGGCGCTCACGGCCGCGGCCGAGCACCCCCGTGTCCGCCCCCTCGCCGAACGGCTCGGGGGGCTGGCGGGGCGCGGACCGGCACGGGCCGGGGTACGGCGCGGGGGTTCCCGCGTCGCGCTGCGCCTGGAGATCGCCGTCGCCTACCCGTCACCCCTCGCGCGGACGGCGGAGGAGGTCCGGGCGCACGTCACCGCGACGGTGGAGGCGCTCACCGGCCTCACCGTCCACAGCGCCGACATCGAGATCGTCGAACTCGTGCCCGCCCCGCGGGTGCGCTGACCCCTGACACGAAGGACGCGGACATGACTTCCCTCCAGGAGGCGTCACAGAAGCAGAGGACACCCGCGGGCCCCTCCCCCGCCGGGGTCCGGACCGCGCGGCGTACCGCCGTGCGGGTCTTCCGGCCGCAGCGGTCGCTGCCCGCCGCCGTCGCGGCGGTCTCGGTGGCCGTCGTCGGCGGGCTGGCGGTCGCGGTGACCACCGCGGGTGGGGACGGGGCGCCGTCGCCGCTCACGGGGATCGACGGAAGCCTCTCCCGCGTGTCGTCCACGCCCTGGGAGGCGCCCGAGGCCATGGTGCTCTCGGCCGTGGCCGCCGCCGTCGGCCTGACGCTGGTGCTGACCGCGCTCCTGCCGGGGACCGGCGGCCACCTGGCCCTGCGGACCGACGACCGGGACACGGTGGCGGGCCTGACCCGCAGGGGCCTGCGCGACATCCTCGCCGTCGAGGCCCGCGGGGTCGACGGCGTCGGCTCGGTCCGGGTCCGGGTCCGGGGCGGGAGCCGCACCGTGCGGATCGAGGTCCGGACGCACATACGCGAGGCGGGCTGGCTCGGCGAGCGGGTGGAGGCGGTGGTGCGCCGGAGGGTGGAGGACCTCCGGCCGCTCCGTGCCCCGCGGGTCGTCGTCCGGCTCAGGGAGGAGGCGTGACCATGGAGGAGAACGGCGCCCTGCGGGAGGTCCCGCCGGGAGGGGTCGCGGAGCCGGAGGGGCCCTCCCCCGGGCCGACCGCGTCCACGATCCGGGGGTTCCCGCACAAGGGGGCCCGGAGGACCGCGCGCGGCAACAGGCTCGGTCTGGTGCTCACGGGGCTGCCCCTGGTGCTGTGCGGGGCAGCGGGCCTCGCCGCCGGAGGGGGCCTCCTCGGCGGCGCCACCGCCGCCGCGCCGGTCGGGGGCGGACCGCTGGAAACGGCCCTGGCCTGGCCGTGGACACCGTACGTCGTCGCCGCCGTCGCCCTGGTCGTGACGGTGTCGGCGGTGCGGTGGCTGCTCGTACAGGGGCGCTCGAACCGTGCCGGACGGCTGCGGGTGGGTGAGGACACGGCGTCGGGGCGGACCGGCGTCCCCGCGTCCGCCGCCGGGGACGCCGTGGTCGCCGAGGCCTGCGCGGACCCCCGGGTGCGGCGCGGCCGGGCGCACTTCACCGAGTCCTCCCGCGAGCCCCGCCTGTGGCTGGACCTGGTGCTGACCGAGGACGCGGACCCCGCCGACGTGTGGCGCACCTGCCGGGACGGGCCCGTCGCCTCCCTGAGGGAGTCCCTCGAACTCGAACGCCTGCCGACGGTGGTCCGCATGTCGGTGTCGGGCCGCTCCGGAGGGCGCGGACTCGCCTGACCCGGAGCCCCCTCCCGGGGGAGAGGGGGCGGGTCGGGCTGAGCGGCGGGGGCGGCGCGGCCGCCGGTGACCGGGGAGGCACCGGCGCCCCGCCCCCGTCCGTGACACCCCGTGTCAGGGGGCCGGGGTCTCGGAGCGGTGCGAGTGGCCGTGCTGCCGCCCGAGCCCGAAGTAGTGGCGGAAGTTGTAGATCAGCGGGTTCCAGCGGGACGGGTCGACGTGGTCGGTGCCCGGCACCACCACGCGGGTGTCCGCGTGCACGCGCAGCACGTCGGCCTGGACCACCACGAGGTCCCCCGAGGCGTCGGCGTCGGCCCGTACCACCCGGGCCTCCAGCTGGAGCGGGCACTCCGCCACGCGGGGCGGGGCGACCAGCTCGGACTCCTGCGGGGTCAGGCCGGCGGCGGCGAACTTGTCCGCCTCGAAGCGGCAGCCGGGCGGCTTGCCCGGGGGCACGGGGTCGCGCCCGGTCAGCGGGGCCAGGCGCTCGACGCGCGACCAGTCCTCGGCCGCCGGGAAGCAGGCCGCGAACCCGGGGCGCTCCGCCAGGTTGCGCGCGGTCTGCCCCGTGGCGCCGAGCCCCAGCACCAGCAGGTGTCCCAGGGCCCAGACCGAGGAGATCGGCGCGAGGTTGGGCGTGCCGTCGTCGTTGGCGGTGGAGATCAGGACCACCGGCGTGCCGAAGTAGAGGATGCGCGGCCGGATGGTCCGGTGTTCGAGGGGCGGCGGCGCGGCGGCCCGCGCCGGTCCCGTGTGCTGTTCGGTGTTCACATCGGGAGAATCTAGGCGCCCGACGTTTCGCCGGCCGCCGCAACGTCGCCGGCCCGGACCGGCCTCCACCGGGGACGACCCACCGATCCCCGTCGCCCCGGCCGGAGGGCCGTCCTCCCCCGGCGCCCGCTCGGCCGGTTCCGGTCCGCGGATCCCCCTCTGCGCCGGCCCGGGCTGTGCTAGCGTCGGTCCCTCGCGGCGACCCGGACCTGAGCCCCACGGCGTCAGGGACGTGCCGGACACCGCGTCTCCGCCGGGGCTCCGCCCCGGTGTCGGGACCGGTCACCACCTGCACGTCTCGACCTCCGGGAGCCCGCGCCCATGCGCGTCTACCTCGCGGTGTACGCCCTCGGCCTGCACCGCTACTCCACCTACCGCGTCGCCACGATCGCCGGGATCTTCACCAACGCCGTCTTCGGCGCGATCAACGCGGCCGTCATGCTCGCCCTCTTCTCGGTGCGGCCCGAGATCAACGGCTACGACGCGGGCGACGCCGTCACCCAGGTGTTCGTCGGCCAGGCCCTCATCGGCATGGTCGCCATCATGGGGCCGCCTCTGGAACTCGGCGAACGCGTCCGCAGCGGAGCGGTCGCCACCGACATGCTCCGCCCCGTCTCGATGATGGGCTGGTGGCTGGCCGACGACATGGGGCGGGCCACGTTCAACCTCGTCTTCCGCGGAGTGCCCACGTTCGCGGTCGGCCTCGTCCTGTTCGACCTGGTCGTCCCCTCCGAACCGGGCCGCTGGGCGATCGCCCTGGTCTCCTTCGTCCTGGCCGCGCTCGTGTCGTTCGCGCTGCGCTACCTGTACGAGCTGGCCGGGTTCTGGCTGATGGACTCCACCGGGATCTGGGCGGTGGCCGGGCTGCTCGGCCCGGTGGCGGCCGGAATGCTGATCCCGCTCCCCCTCTTCCCCCCGGCGGTCGCCGACGTGCTGCGCGTGCTCCCGTGGGCCTCCATCGCCCAGATCCCCGCCGAGGTCTTCCTGGGCAAGGAGTCCCTGCCCGGCGGAAGCCCCCTCGGCGGCCTGGCCCTCCAGGCCGCGTGGGCGGCCGCCCTCCTCGCCCTCGGCGCCCGGGTCACCTCCCACGCCACGCGGAAGGTGGTGGTCCAGGGTGGCTGACCTCCTCGCCCGCACCCGCGAGTCCGTGCTCTGGCCGGTCCGGGCCTACGTGCTGCTCGCATGGACCTGGTGCCGCGCCCTGGCGCAGTACCCGGCGTCCCTGGTCATGATGACCCTGTCGACCGCCCTGGGCGCCTTCGCCGAGATGGGGGCCGTCTTCGTCGTGTTCGGCCATGCCGGGGAGGTCTCCGGGTTCGGGATGGCCGAGGGCCTGCTCATCGCCGGGATGGCCACGACCGCGTTCGCCTGCGCCGACATGGTGATGGGCATGGTGGAGGTCCTGGGACGGCACATCAGGACCGGTTCCCTCGACGTCATGCTGGTGCGGCCGGTCCCGCCGCTGGTCCAGATGGCGACGGACCGCTTCGCGCCCCGACGCCTGGGCCGGATCGTCCCCGGCTCGGCGGTCACCGTCGTGGCCCTGGCGGCGTGCGACATCGACTGGAGCGCCGGCAAGGTGCTGATGCTGCCGGTGCTGCTGGTGTCGGCGACCGCGATCGGCTGCGCGGTCTGGATCATCGGGGCCTGCCTCCAGTTCTTCGTCGCCGACGCGCGGGAGGCCGCCAACTCGGTCACCTACGGCGGGCAGGCCCTCACCGAGTACCCGATGGCGATCTACCCGAAGAACGTCGTGCGCGCCGCGACCTTCGTCCTGCCGCTGGCCTTCGTCACCTGGCAGCCCGCCCTCTACCTCCTCGACCGGCCGGACCCGACCGGGCTGCCGGAATCCCTGCGCTTCGCCACCCCCTTCGTCGCCGTCGCCCTGTGCGCGGTCGCCGGCGCCTGCTGGAGGTTCGGCCTCCGCCACTACCGATCCACCGGGAGCTGATGATGACCACGTCCGAACCGAACACCGGCGGTGAAGGCCCCGTCATCGAGGCCGTCGGCCTGGGCCGCGACTTCGTCCTCTCCGAGGGCCCGTTCCTGCGGCGGAGGCGCCGCACCGTCAGCGCGGTCGCCGACGTGACCTTCACCGTCCGGCCGGGCGAGATCGTCGGCTACCTCGGGCCGAACGGGGCGGGGAAGAGCAGCACGATGAAGATGCTGACCGGCATCCTCACACCCAGCGCCGGGTACCTGCGCGTGAACGGGCTGGAGCCCTCCCGCGAGCGCACCCGCCTGGCCTCGCGGATCGGCGTGGTGTTCGGCCAGCGCACCACCCTGTGGTGGGACCTGCCGCTGAAGGACAGCCTGGAGCTGGTCCGGCACATGTACCGGGTCCCGGCCGCCGACCACGCCCGCCGCCTGGCCGAGCTCACCGAACTCCTGGAGCTGGGCCCGTTCCTGGCCACTCCGGTGCGGCAGCTGAGCCTGGGCCAGCGGATGCGCGGCGACCTCACCGCCGCGCTGCTGCACGGTCCCGGCCTGCTGGTCCTGGACGAACCGACCATCGGGCTGGACGTGGTCAGCAAGTCGACCATCCGCGAGTTCCTCCTCCGGCTCAACGCGGAGGAGGGCACGACGATCCTGCTGACCACCCACGACCTCGGCGACGTCGAGCGGCTGTGCAGGCGGGTCGTCGTCATCGACAAGGGGCGCCTCGCGTACGACGGCGATCTGGAGGGCCTGCGCGCGAGCGTGCCCACGCCGCGCGTCCTGGTCGTCGACCTCGCCGCTCCCGCCCCGCCCATCGAGGTGGAGGGCGGCTCGTGCGTGCGCGTGGACGGGCCCCGGCAGTGGCTGGAGCTGTCCGGCAACCCGGCCGCGGTGATCTCCCGGGTCGCCGGGCGCCACGAGGTCGTCGACCTGACGCTGCGCGAACCGGACATCGAGGGCGTGGTCTCCGCCCTGTACCGGGGCGCCGTCGCCGAGCGCGGGTAGGGCGCGCACGTGGCCGCTTGTGGCCTCGGCCACGGTGCTCCGGGACCCGGTTCCGGTGCCGTCCTCCGGGCCCGGCGGCCCCGGGACCTCCCCGGAAGCGGCTTCGGGCGGCGGCGCCCGCCCGGACTGGCCCCGGTTCCGGCCGGTCCCCCGGGGAGGTTCCCGCCGTCCGTCCGCTCCCCCGCGGCGCGACCGCCCCCGGAGGGCGCGATCATGGCAGTCATGGTGTTCGGGACGGGCTTGGGAATCATGTTCGCGGTGCTGTCGTGCTCGGCCTACACGGCCGCCGCGGTGGCCCAGCGGAGGCTCGCCGTACGGGTGACGGAGCCGCTCACCGGCGGCCGGCAGCTGAAGGCGCTGCTGCGGCACCCGCTGTGGTGGGTGTCGCTGCTGTTCAACGGGGGCCGCGCGGGATTCCAGGTGGCGGCGGTGAGCCACGCCCCGCTGAGCGTGGTGCAACCGCTCGGCGTGCTGGTCCTGGTGTTCGGCATCCCGTGGTCGGCCCGGCTGGGCGGGCGGCGGGTCACCCGCGAGGAGTGGCGCGGGGCGGCGTTCACCGTGGTGGCGCTGGCCGCCCTGCTCTCGGTGACGGTGACGGGCGGGCAGGGCGGGGTCCTCGACGACACCGGTTCCGCGGTGGTCGGCCTGGGCACCACGGTCCTGCTGCTGGCCACCGCGTGGCTGGCCGGGCGCGTCCGGTCCACCGCCTGGCGCAGCTACCTCCTGGCGGGCGCCGCGGGCGTGGCCTTCGGGGTCTCCTCGGCCACGGTCAAGACCGCCGTCGCCGTCATCGGGGAGGTCGGCGCCGCGGGTCTGCTGCACTCCTCCGCGCTGGCCACACCGGTGATCGCCGTGCTGGGGCTGTTCCTGGCGCAGGCCGCCTACCAGGGCATGGACCTGGGAGCCCCCCTGGGGATCACCACCTTCACCAACCCGCTCGCCGCGACCGTGGTGGGAGTGGGCTTCATGGGCGAGACGTACGGGGGCGGCTGGGTCGGCGGCGTGGTCGCCGCGGCGGGAGCCGTGCTGGGGGCGTACGGGATCAGGCTGCTCACCGTCCCCCAGAGCAGCGCGCCCGAGCGGGAGCCCGAACCGGCCTCCTGAGCCGCGCCCCGGCGGGGAGCGCCCCGGCGGATCCGGGCGTGCCCCTCGGGCGGGCGCGTTCCGCCCCGGGCCGACCGGGGCTCCGCCGGACCGGACACGCCTACCCGCCGGGGAAGCCGACCGTGGCCACGAGCGCCCCGCCAGGACGCGGCCGTGCCGTCGCCGTCGCCCCGTGCGCCGTCCGGGTCCCGTCGCCTCCGGCCGTGGAAACCGTGGACGCCGTCCTCACCCCCGGGCCCCGCGCGCCGTTCCCGCCGCCGGGGCCGCCGCCCGATCGGGGCCGCCCCGGAAGCCCGACCTGAGTCGAGGTCGAGGGGCGTCCGTGTGCAGGACACGTGTGCCCGATCGGACCCGGCGAGGAGTCCCTCGCCCCACCTGCCAGGATGAAAGGATCCTCATGTCCGTTTCATCTCGTATTCGCCCGGAGCCGAGATGATCTCGGACTATGAGATCACCCTTGGTGCCCCTGCTGGCCGCAGCCGTCGCGGCCGTCCTGGTCGCGGGTGCGGTCCTGGTGTGGGCCCTGCCCGGGAGCGGGTCGGACGCCGCACCCCCGCACGAGGTGGTCGTCGGGGAGTCCCCCGGCGCCGAACCCGTGGACCAGGCCGACGAGGACGTCGTCCCCCCACCGCCCCCGGTCACCGACCACGACGGTGACGGAACCCCCGACGAGGAGGACCCCGACCACCCCGGAACGGCCCCGCCCTCGGAGACCCCCTCCACGACTCCGAGCGGCGAACCGGAGCCGTCACCTGCACACACGTGCGGGAGCGGGGATGATGATGACGACGACTGCGACGATGACGACTGGGGCGACGACGATGACGACTGAGGGTCACTTCGGCGCGGACTCTCCCACGGAGGACCTCAGCGGCGTACCCGGCAGGGGCGCGTGGTCCCGGCCGGAGGACACCTCCGTGTACCCGACCATGGTCTTCGAGGGCCCGCAGCCCGAGGCCCCCCAGCGGCGGCGGATCCCGGCCCGTCTCCTCATCATGGCCTGGGTCGTCCTGCTCATGGCGGCCGTGCTCGTCCTGGTCAACGTGGTCACCTGGAGCGCGCTCACCACGCGCAACGACGAGCGCGTCGACGGCGCCCTCTCCCAGGAGATCGGCGAGTTCCAGGAGTTCGCGCAGGTCGGCGTCGACCCCGGCACCGGGGAGGCCTTCACGGACGTGTCCACCCTGGTCCGGGCCCATCTGGAGCGCCAGTACCCCGACGAGGCCGAGATCCTGTTCGCCTGGGTGGAGGGGTCCGAGACCGCGGGCGGGGGCGCGGGCGGCGCGCCCGGCGGCGCCGATGCCCCGGCGGGGCGCATCCGCCAGGGCCAGGAGCCCCCCCACGACCTGTCGGCCGACGCCGACGCGGTCACCGCGATCCTGGAGGACCCGAACGCCCGGGGCACCGCGGACTCCCCCGCGGGCCCCGTCGAATGGGAGAAGATCCGCGTTCTGCCCCCCGACGGGGAGGGCGCCTCCGGATGGTTCGTCATCGGCTACTTCACCGAGTCGGACGAGGACACCGTCATCACCACCATGCAGACGATCGCGCTGGTCAGCCTCGTCGGCCTGCTCGCCGCGAGCACCGCGGCCTGGTGGGTGGCCGGACGCATCCTCGCACCGGTGCGGCTGATCCGGCAGACCGCCGCGTACATCACCGAGGAGGACCTCACCCGCCGCATCGACGTGTCCGGCCGCGACGACATCGCCGCCCTCGCCGAGCAGTTCAACAGCATGCTGGACCGCCTGGAGGGCGCCTTCACCTCGCAGCGCCGGTTCGTCGACGACGCCGGGCACGAGCTGCGCACCCCCATCACCATCGTGCGCGGCCACCTGGAACTGATGGGGGACGACCCCGAGGAACGCCGCGAGGTCGTGCGCCTGGTCACCGACGAACTGGACCGCATGGCGCGGATCGTCGAGGACCTGCTGCTGCTAGCCAAGTCCCAGCAGCCCGACTTCCTCCGTCCCGAGGACACGTCCCTGGCCGAGCTGACCAGCGACATCGACGCCAAGGTGCGCAAGCTCGGCGACCGCGACTGGCGCCTGGAGTCCGTGGCCGAGGGGGTCTCCCGGCTCGACCCCCAGCGCGTCACCCAGGCCGTGGTGCAGCTGGCGGCCAACGCCGTCCGCCACACAGCGCCCGGCTCCACCCTGCGGATCGGCTCCACGGTCAGCGGCCCCGACGTGCTGTTCTGGGTCACCGACGAGGGGCCCGGCATCCCGGCCGAGGAGCACGGCAGGATCTTCGAGCGCTTCTCCCGCGGCGGCGGGGCCGCCCGGGGCGACCGGGGCGCCGGACTGGGCCTGGCCATCGTCAGGGCCATCGCCGAGGCCCACCACGGCCGCGTGGACCTGAGGTCCGCGCCGGGGGCCGGATCCACGTTCACCCTGGTCATCCCCACCATCGCAGGAAGGGAGTACGCGTGAGCCGCATCCTCATCGTCGAGGACGAGGAGCGCATCGCCTCGTTCGTCCGCAAGGGCCTGGAGTCCAGCGGATTCACCACCACCGTGGTCGGGACCGGGGCGGAGGCCGTGGACTACGCGGTGACCGGCGGTTTCGACATGATGCTGCTGGACCTCGGGCTCCCGGACACCGACGGGTTCGACGTGCTGCGGCGCGTGCGTTCGCTGGGCGTGGACATCCCCGTGGTGATCCTGACCGCCCGCGACGGCGTGCGGGACACGGTGACCGGCCTGGAGATCGGCGCGGACGACTACGTCACCAAGCCGTTCCGGTTCGAGGAGCTGCTGGCCAGGGTGCGGCTGCGGATGCGCAACGAGCGGCCCGCCGACCTGACGGTCCTGCGGGCGGGGGGACTCGCCCTGGACCTGCGCACCAGACGGGTGGCGGTGAACGGCGACGCGGTGGACCTCACCGCCCGGGAGTTCGGGCTGATGGAGCTGCTGATGCGGCACCCCGGGCAGGTCCTGACCCGGCAGCAGATGCTGTCCCACGTGTGGGGCTACGACTACGACCCGGGGTCGAACGTCGTGGACGTGTTCGTGCGGGCCCTGCGCCGCAAGGTCGGCGCGGAGCGGATCGTGACCGTGCGGGGCATGGGGTACCGGCTGACCGGCTGACCGGGCCGGCCGCGGGGCCGGGCCGACGGTCCGGTGACACGGGGGAAGCGCGGGGCGGAGGCGTCGGTGACGCCTCCGCCCCGTTCGCGTACGGGACGGCCCCCGGCCCCGTGTCACCGGGATGACCGGATGAGGATTCCCTCATGTGCTCCTCATGGACGCCTCACCCCCCGTCCAGAGGATGATCACCATGTTCTGGTTCGCGCTGGCGGTCGACCTGACCGCGATCTCCGTCCTGTCGTACGCCCTCTACTTCCGCCGCCACGGCCGGCGGGACCTGCTGCTGGCCTACGTGGCCCTCAACACGGGCATCTTCGCCGTGGTGTCGATGCTGACCAACCAGGAGGTGGGGCTCGCCGTCGGCTTCGGCCTGTTCGGCGTGCTGTCGATCCTGCGCCTGCGGTCCGACCTCATCAGCCAGGGGGAGATCGGCTACTACTTCACCGCGATCACCCTCGGCCTGGTCAACGCGGTCGCGGCACAGACGCCCTGGATCATGCTGGGCCTCAACGTCCTCCTGCTCACCGGCCTGTACGCGGCGGACCACCCGCGCCTGCTCTCACGGCACCTGCGACGGGTGATGACGCTGGACGTGGTGCACGAGGACCCCGTCGCGCTGCGGCAGGACCTGGAGGCTCGGCTGCGGGGCCGTGTGAAGCGGGTGGACGTCACCGAGGTCGACTACGTGCGGGACCTCATGGTCGTGGACGTCCGCTACCTCGCGTCGAGGTCCGACGCGGCCCTGTCCTCCCCCGAGCGCACCGTCGCCCTCCCTGCCTGGCTGGTGGGCAACCGATGAGCACCGACACCTCTGCCCCGGCCCTCTCCGAGGCGCTGGCCGCCCTCCGCCCGATGACGCTGGCCGAGATCAACTCGCGCGCTGCCCTGGTCACCCGCACCTGCCGCAAGTACCTGGTGCCCGTCACCTTCGCGGACTCCCTGTTCGCGGGGGCCGAGGAGCGGTTCGGGGTGCTGACGATCGGGGGGCAGCAGGTGTTCCGGTACTCGTCCACCTACCTCGACACCCCCGACCTGAGAACCTTCCACGACCATCGAAGAGGGCGGCGGGTGCGGTTCAAGGCCCGGGTGCGCACCTACGTGGACACGGGGACGCGCATGTTCGAGGTGAAGCTGAAGGGGGCCCGCGGCGTCACCGACAAGACCCGGATCGAGTACGAGGGGCCGACCGACAGGCTGACGCCCCTCACCCGCAGGTTCCTGGACGACACCCTGCTCGGGTACGGCATGGAGCCGCCGGACGTGCTCACGGCGAGCGCGGTCACCGACTACCGGCGCGCCACCGTCGTGTCGTTCTCCGGAGAGGAGCGGGTGACCGTGGACACGGACCTGGTGGGGTACCGGAACGGATGGTCCGTGGGGATGAGGCCGGACATGGTCCTGCTGGAGGTCAAGACGCGCGGCGGGCTCACCTCCACCGAGCGCCGCCTGCACCAGCACGGTTTCCGCGAGGTCGGGTTCAGCAAGTACGGGGCCACGGTGTCCGTGCTGGAGCCGCGGTTGAGGGGCAACCGCTGGCACCGGGCGATGGCCTCCTGCCTGGACCACCAGACGCCGACGACGGTGCCCCAGGCGCGGGCGGGGGTCGTCCTCTCCGTCTGAGCAACCGCGCGGGCCCGCCCCCTCCGGGCGGGCCCGCGGTGCGTCCGGGGCCGGGGCACGTCCGGCCCCGTCCGCGCGATCACGGCTTGACCTTCTCGCTACGTCAACTTCTAGGGTCGAAGACATGAGCGAGAACACCGCGTCCGTCATCGACCGGACCATCTACCCCATGCCGATGTTCGTGACCTTCCAGGTCGCGGACATCGCCGCCGCCGAATCCTTCTACCACTCCGTCGGCTTCATCTCCCTGGCCGTCCTCGGGGCCCCGGACGGGCCCCCCGCCGTGGTCCACCTGCGGCGGATGAAGTACCAGGACATCCTCCTCGTTCCCGGCGAGCCGGAGCGCGGCAGCACCACCGCCAGCTTCTCCGCGGGCGGACAGGACCTCACCGCACTGGCGGAGGCACTCCGGGCCGACCTGCCGCCGGGCGCCGCCGTCGAGGGCCCCTCGGACACCCCCTGGTTCACCTCCGACCTGACCGTCGAGGACCCGGACGGCAACCGGGTGATCCTCACGGCCTACCGTGAGGCGGAGGCCGACGACGCCAAGGAGTGGGTCAAGGACAATATGCAGAGCGGCGACTTCGTCGTCGAGGAGTAGGGCCCGCGGGGCCCGGGGAGGGGGAGGCGTGGAGTGGACCATCCAGCAGGTCGCGGCCCGCGCCGGTGTGACGAGTCGGACCCTGCGCCACTACGACGACATCGGGCTCCTGCACCCCTCCCGGGTGGGCGACAACGGCTACCGCTACTACGACATGGACGCGGTGGCCCGCCTCCAGCGCATCCTCCTCCTGCGGGACCTCGGCCTCGGCCTGCCCGTGATCGCGGACGTCCTGGACCGGCAGGGTGACGAGGAGGGGGCCCTCGGCGACCACATCGGCCTCCTCGAGGCCGAGCGCAGCCGCCTGGACCAGCGGATCAGGGCCGTCCGCCACACCCTGGACGCCCGGGCCTCGGGGTCGGATCCCTCCATGCAGATGATGCTGGAGGGATTCAACGACCCCTACCGGGACGAGGTCGTCGCCCGCTGGGGCGAGCGGGTCTTCCAGGAGAGCAACGACTGGTGGCACGGCAAGACCGTGCGGCAGCAGATCGCGTGGAAGCGGGACACCGACGACCTGGTCAACTCGTGGGCCGAGGCATGGAAGGACGGCGTGTCCCCCGGGTCGGACCGCGCGCAGGCGATGGCCGCCCGGCACGTGGAGTGGCTCCGGGCGATCCCGGGGACCCCGGTGGCCGAGGGCGACCGCGAGCGCTCCGTCGAGTTGGTGCGCTGCCTGGGCGACATGTACGTCGAGGACCCGAGCTTCTCCACCACGTACGGGACCGTGGAGGGCGCCGCGTTCGTCCGCGACTCCCTCCACGAGTACGCCCGGACGTCCATGTGACGCCCGGCCCCGGTCTCCGCCGGGGCGCCGGGATGTTTCACGTGAAACCCCGCCGGTCCGGGGCCGCACTGCCCCGGGCCGGCGACGACACCCCCGCGAAGCCTGCGGGGAACGGGCTTGCGCACCCCTCGGCGGCGCCCCGGACGCGGCCTGCTGACACCTTCCCTCCCCCTCAGGCGCGGGCCCCCAGGCCCGCGTCGCCGTCGGCGGCCGCGTCGGCCCCGCCGCGCCCGGACCCGCCTCCGCCCTCCCACAGCGGACCGAACACGTACCAGAGGCCGACCGCGATCCACACGCGGCCGATCCACCAGGCGAGCACCTCGCGCCCCTCCGGGGCGGCGAAGAACACGATGAGGCCGAGCAGCACGGCCGACGCGATCGCGGCGGCGTTGACGGCGCGGTACCACTCCCGCAACAGGTGGGCCCGGCGTCCGGGACCCCTCCGGGGAGCCCTCGGGGGCGGCGGCCCGCCCGCGAACCGGTGCGCGAAGCGGGCGTCCGCCCACCGCACGATCGCGGGCCCGAAGGCGACGCTGAGACCCAGGTAGACGGCGGCGAGGCCGTGGACCGTGCCCGCGTCCGCCCCGCCGCGCAGGTCGAGGGCGGTGGCGACGACCAGGACGACGTCGAGCAGGGGGATCGACCACAGGACGAGCGTGCTCGTACGCCGCAGCCGGAACAGGTAGCGCAGGGCCAGGCCGAGGCCCAGCAGCACCCACAGGCCGAACTCGCACAGGACGATCACCGCGGCCACGGGGTTCTGGACGATGAACTCCACCACTGGACACACCCCCGACGATCGTTCGCGGCGCCGTTCGCCCCGATCTTTGTTGGTACGACCGTGCTATCACAGTAGCACAGTCGTGCTAACATGGATCCATGCCGAAACTGATCGACCACGAACACCGCCGGGAGGAGATCGCGGAGGCCGTCTGGCGGGTCATCCTCCGCGAGGGGGTGGGCGCCGTCTCCGTGCGCACCGTCGCCGCCGAGGCGAACCTGGCCGTGGGCTCCGTGCGGCACGTCTTCCCCAGCAAGAAGGAGCTCCTGGAGTTCTCCATGGCACTGGTGCACGCCCGGGCGCGCGAGCGCGTCGTGCGGCACACCGGCCTGCACGACCCCCGCGAGCTCGCCGAGGCGATCCTCCACGAGCTCCTCCCCCTCGACAGCACCCGCCGGGCGGAGATGGAGCTGGAGGTGGCGATCATCGCCGAGACGCCCGCGCACCCCGGGCTCCGCGCCATCCAGGAGGAGGCGCACCGCGGCGTCCGCGCCGCCTGCCACGGGGTGCTGCGCCACCTGCTCGACCGGGGCCGCGTCCACCCGGACGCCGACCTCGACGCCGAGACGCTCCGCCTGCACGCCCTGCTCGACGGCCTGGCCCTGCACGCCCTCACGTCCGAGGGCGCCCCGGAGGCCGTCGCCGAGCGGACCACGGGCGTCCTGCGAGCCCATCTGGACTCGCTGCGCCCGCCCGCATGACCGGGCGGGACGCAATCCACCGCGAGGAGGACGGCATGAACAGCACGACGAAGGCCGGCCGGAGGCTGGAGCGGTTCGTCAGGGACCGGGTCGGGGAGGCCGACGGAGGCCGCCCGGACCCGTGCACGCGCTCCCACCTGGCGCTCCTCGCCACCGTGGACGCGCTCCGCGAGGAGGCGTCCGCGGAGGAGGACTGGCACTGGGTGGAGACCGTCGCGGACGTCTTCGGCGGATGGTTCTCCGTGGGCGGCCCCGCGGAGGAGGACCCCGCCGCGGACACCGGCGTCTTCGGGGACGACCCCGAGCGGACCGCCTCGGCGGTGGCCGTGCGGGTGCTCGCGTGCGTCGCTCTCGCCTACGAGGACCACCCGGCGTTCGACCCGGAGTGGCGGCGCCTCCTGCCGGACCGGGCACGCCGGGGCGGGGACGGACGGCGGACGTGAGACGGCCACCGTCCCGTATCCGATCGGGACGGTGGCCTCGTGCGGTGTCCCTCCCGCTACCGGAAGGACTCCGCGGACATCTAGATGTTCCCGGGTCCGGCGCCGCCACTCACGATCGCGGGGACGTCTTCGGCCGGGTCGAGGTCGTACGCGTACGGGATCGCGGCGACGTCGCCGCCTCCGGTCTCGGGCTCGCCCGAGCCGTCGTAGACGTTGTCCCGCTCCTCGATGGCGCCGATGTCCGAATCGGCGTAGCCGGTGTGGGTCGGGTTGTCGACCCCCTCGAAGTAGTTGCCCTCGACCAGGACGCCGCCGCCCATGGTGGAGGCGACACCGTACTCCGCGTTGTCGAGGTAGTAGTTGTTGAACACGTGGACGGGGTTGCCGAAGCGCACCCGCGGGTGCCGGCTCCCCGTCCCGTCGTAGAAGTTGTGGTGGAAGGTCACCCGGAGGTGCCCCTCGTCCTCGGTGTGCCCGTCCGAGTGCCCGACGAGGGACGTCTTCTCGTGGTCGAAGAAGTGGTTCCAGGAGACGGTCACGAAGTCGGACTCGCGCTTGGTGTCCACCGCGCCGTCGTAGCCGTCGGTGAAGCTGTTGTGGTCGATCCAGATGTTGGTCGAGCCCTCCTGGATGTTGATGGCGTCGTCGTCCCAGCCGGAGAAGGCGATGTTCTGGACGATGACGTTGCTGACGCCGCTGATGTCCAGGCCGCCACCGGTGATCTCCGCGCCGTCCAGGCCGATGATCGTCGTGTCCGAGGGCACGTCGTTCATGCCGGAGATGTCGATGGAGCCGCTGACCTCGATGACCTGGGGGCCGTCGCCCTCCAGGGCGTCGAGGAACTCCGATTCGGAGGAGACGGTGACGGTGTCGCCGCCCTCGCCCCCGGTGGTGCCGCCGTTCTGGGACGCCCAGCCCTGCGGGCTGCCCACCGCCGCCGAAGCGCTGCCGGGGACGCCGAGCAGTCCGAGGGCGAGGGCGGCCGCGCCGAGCGCCGCGCCGCCGGCGCCGAGCGCCCTGGCCGAGGGGGTCTTCGGGTGTTCTGTTCTCATGGGGGGTTCTCCTCGTTCTGGTGTGAGGGGAGGGGTGGTGCGCCGGAGGTTCTCCGGAGGTCGGCCGCGCACCGGACCGCGCCGACTCCGTACCGGCGGACGCGGGAGTGGGGACCGCGCCCGCCGGGCCTGTGGTCAGAGACGGCCCGGCACCTCGGCGGAACCGACCGGGTCAGCGGGGTCTGCAAGGCCTTCGGGGGCCGCGACCTGCGCTGACGCGGTTCGTGCGTACGGCGTGCCGAGGGGTGTGCACATGGCGGGTCTCTTCCGGGAAGGGTCTGAGGGTGACGCGGCCCCGGACGGTCCGGGGCCCGTGTGCCGTCGCCGCCCGGTTTCCCGAGCGGCCCGGCCATGAATCTGAAAGCGCTTTCCGTGCCAGGACGGTAAATCGACGACCGGCACCGTGTCAACAGCCCATGTCCGGGGAATCACCGTTCGATTACGGAGCGACAGCAGTGATTCCGCGCGTGATCCCAGTTGAATGGGCTTGTGCTCACCCAGGGAAATCGCGTCGGCATTCTCCGGAATGGACGCCGTCCCAGATGGCACCGTGCCCGGATATGCCTTCCCGGCGTATTTTCAGGACTTTGATCGGTAAGCGCTTGCCGTAGAATGCGCGGCCGTCCGCGCCGCCATCCGGCCCGCCGCGACCGGCGGTCCCACCGCGGGACCGGACGGGCCCCGGGCCTCCCCGCACGCCGCCGACGACCGACCCCGGACGACGCACGACGGCGCCCGCCGGAACGGTGTCCGGCGGGCGCCGTCGTCGCGGGCCGCCCCGCCCGGGGCCGCGGTCGCGCCGCGCCCCGGCGGCGCGCTCACTCCTTCGCCGCGAGCGGGCCCTCCTTGCGGCCGTACCAGGGCCACCACTCCACCGTGCGCCCGTGCGGGATCATCCGGTCGAGGCGGATGGTCACCCTCAGCGCGAACCCGCCGGCCAGCATCCCCGCCACCAGGTCCGTGAACCAGTGGAAGTGCAGGTAGATGGAGACGGTCGACTGCAGCAGGGCGATGCCCACGATGCAGTACGCCAGGCGCCGGATGATGTGCGGCCGCGCGGCGCCGAACCTGATGATCAGGAAGAGCACCAGCCCGTAGATCAGGATCGCGTTCGCCCCGTGGCCGGAGGGGAAGGCCACATTCCCGGGGCCCATGAAGAAGTCCGGGTCGAAGTGCTTGGCGTGCCCGCGGTTGGTCCCCAGCTTCATCACGGACACCAGGGACATCATCCCCACGACCCCGACCGTGCCCAGCACGATCGGCCGCCAGCTCCGGTGCCAGTAGGCGAGCTGCAGCACCGTGACGCCCAGGACGGGCAGCGCCACGGCACGGGAGGCGACCGTGTCCGGCCAGAGGATCATCGGCTCGCGGAGCACGTCCCAGTAGGGCCGGGGCAGCTCGTTCAGGAAGTTGTCCACCGGGTGCAGCGGGCCCGCCGCGAGCATCGTCATGACGATCAGCGCCACGGCGAGCATGATGGCCACACGGTCGGAGGCGACGCCCCACGCGATCTCGCTCACGCTCGGCCATCGGACCGCGCGCACGACAGGGGGGCCGGGGGCGTACTCGGTGGTACGCACCACGGGGATGGGTCCGCTGTACGGCCCCGCCGCCGGGGTCGTACGCTCTTCCCTGTCGTGTGGTTGGTTCAACTGCCTGGACCGTGGATGTCGGGTCCTCGAAGAGTGCGTCATGTGCTCAGTGCTGTCTCACACGTCGTGGGCTTGCCTGTGGCACCTGGGAAGCGTGGGGGACGGGCTAGCCGTGGTTGCTGGAACTGATCCTGACGTCCTCAGGGTCGACTCGGGGTTGGGACAGGCGCCGGGGTAGAACTACCCCGCTCATCCCGTTCGACGGTCCTACCCGGCGACTGGTTCACTATGTCGTGACCGGCCACCGGTCAGGTCCGTGTCGGGGAACACGCGGCCCAACAGTGCTGGATGTGTCGCGCCGGGTCCTGCCCGGCGATGGTCAACGCAGGTCAAGGCGCTCTTGTCGGACTCATTGCCGTTGCGTGGCCCCTACCACGTACAACGGCGGGTGAGTGTTGCCAACAGATGAGCCTACCCGGACACTTCGCCGCATCGGCGGCACGGCCGCTCAAGTGCGACGCCTCTGCCTCGGGCTTTGCCGTGGGCCCCGTCGGCGGTCCTCGGCGGTTCACCGCGGCGCGACACGTTCGTGAGCCATCCGTTAGCCTTTCGAGGCCTACTGGCCGGTTGACCCGTCGGCGTGTGGCACCCTTCAAAGAGCTTGTACGAAGCTGAGCGAACCGGCCCGGGCACACGGTGGTGTGCGCGGGCCGTGGAACGGAAGGGCCCTGGATGGTCGACCTGCCCCAGTTGCCGGATGATCCCTCGAAGCTCGCGCGCGAGCCGCTGAGGGAGCAGATCCGGCAGGTACTGGTCGAGGGCCTGCTGTCCGGACGCTGGCAGCCCGGCGAGCGGATCGTGGAACGCCGCGTCGCGACCGAGCTGAAGGTGAGCCAGGCCCCGGTCCGCGAGGCGCTCCGGGAGCTGGAGACCCTGCGCCTGATCGAGACCGTGCCCAACAAGGGCGCCCGCGTGCGGGACTTCGGCGTCCAGGACATGGCGGAGATCTACCCCGTCCGCGCCGGCCTGGAGCTCGTCGCCGCCCGGCTGGCCGCGCCCCGGCTCGCCGCCGACCCCTCCGCGCTGGAGCGCGAGGTGGAGGCGCTCAAGCGGGCGACCTCGGAGGGGAACGTCTCCGAGCAGATCAGGCACAGCGTGGAGTTCCACCGGGAGATCGTGCGGGCCGCCGACAACAGCGTGCTGCTGCACACGTGGGAGTCGCTGGGCGTCGAGGTGTGGACCGCGCTGTCCGTGCGCTGGCTGAACATGGAGCTGCACGCCAAGGCCGCCGACCACGACCAGATCACCCGGGCGTTCCGTGACGGCGACCCGTCGGTGGGGGACATGGTCAGCGAGCACGTCCTCAACTACGTCGAGGCCGCGCTGAAGTCCCACGAGAGCGTGCGCTGAGGCCGTTTCCCGCCCCGGGGGAGGCGTCCGGGGCCCTCCCCGCGTGTCGCCTCTTCGCCCCGGATCCCGCCTTTCGGCCTTGACCTGCCCCGTTGCACCAAACTTGGGCTATCTGCCGTAAAGTCGTATTGATCGATCATCGATCAGACCGTAGAGTGTGCGCGACGCACGTCACACGTACGCGCGCGCCCCCTCGGATGCGCGGAGTCGTTCATCCGGCCGGTGGACGAACCCTCGCGACCGACACTGCCACGCCGAGCCACGGATGCATAGGGCAGTGGAGACCGGGAAGCAATGCGGTCGGGGGTCCGGGCGACAACTGCACACGAGACCCCACGAGCGCTTCGCGTCCGGGAAGGACGAGCCACGCTTCCCGCGACGCGCCCCGCAACAGCCACAGAGCACCGCAGCCGAATGAGCCCGGCGGCGGCGCACGCCGAGGTCGCGCCCGACAGCGGGACCCCGGCGGGCCTGGCACCCCGGCCCACAGGCCGGGGCGGCAGGCCTTCCCGTACGTAGAAAGGCACACCATGGCTGACACGGCCAAGCCGAAGACCGGCACCGCCCGGTCCTCAGGGACCCGGCGGCGCGGTCGCAGGGACACCGCCGCCGGCCTCGCCGGCGAGACCCCCGACGTCCTCCTCGACTACTACCGCCAGATGCTGTTCATCCGGCGGTTCGAGGAGCGCACCGCGCAGGCCTACACGCAGGCCCGGATCGGCGGCTACTGCCACCTCAACCTCGGTGAGGAAGCCACCGTCGTCGGCCTGATGACCGCCCTCCAGCAGCGCGACTACCTGTTCACGAACTACCGTGACCACGGGTACGCGATCGGCAAGGGCATGGACCCCAAGCGGGTCATGGCCGAGCTCTACGGACGCTCCGACGGCGTGTCCAGGGGCTGGGGCGGCTCCATGCACATGTACGACACCGAGACCCGCATGCTCGGCGGCTACGGCATCGTCGGCGGCCAGCTCCCGCTGGCCACGGGCGCCGCCCTGGCCATCTCCTACCGGGGCGGCGACGAGGTCGTCATGTGCCAGATGGGCGACGGCACCACCAACATCGGCGCCTGGCACGAGTCCCTCAACATCGCCAAGCTGTGGAACCTGCCCATCGTGTTCGTGGTGATCAACAACTTCACCGGCATGGGCACCACCGTCGACATGTCCTCCGCCGAGCCCGAGCTGTACAAGCGCGGCTCCGCCTTCCGCATCGAGGGCGAGCGCGTGGACGGCCGCGACGTGCTCGCGGTCCGCGACACCGCCGCCCGCCTGGTCGAGCGCGCCCGCGAGGAGCAGACGCCGTTCCTGCTGGAGGCGTGGAGCCACCGGATGAAGGGCCACTCCGTGGTCGACCCGGCCAAGTACCGCACCGACGAGCAGAAGGACGAGGCCCGGTCCGAGGAGAACGACCCGATCGCCCTCTTCGGCGCCAGGCTCTCCGAGGCCGGCATCCTCACGGACGAGCTGCGCGACGAGCTCGCCGCGTCCGTCAAGGAGGAGGTGGCCGAGGCCGCCGACTTCGCCGAGAACAGCCCGCACCCGGACGTGTCCACGCTGTTCGACTACACGTACGCCACGCCCGTCCCCAACGAGTCGCGCCGCATGCCCGCCGACCCGGTGTTCGCAGAGTAGAGAGGGACCGAGCACATGTCTGTGATCACTTACCGCCAGGCTCTGCGCGACACGCTCCGCGCGGAGATGGTCCGCGACGAGAACGTCCTCGTCATGGGCGAGGAGATCGGCGTCTTCGAGGGCTCCTACAAGATCACGGAGGGCCTGCTCAAGGAGTTCGGCCCCCGCAGGGTCAAGGACACCCCGATCGCCGAGGAGGGCTTCGTCGGCGCCGCGATCGGCGCGGCCATGCTCGGCCTGCGTCCGGTCGTCGAGCTGATGACGATCAACTTCTCGCTGATCGCCATCGACCAGATCATCAACCACGCCGCCAAGATCTACGGGATGTTCGGCGGCCAGACCAGCGTGCCCATGGTCATCCGCACCCCCGGGGGCGGCGGCCAGCAGCTCGGCGCCACGCACTCGCAGAACATCGAGCTGTTCTACTCGTTCATCCCCGGCCTCAAGGTGCTCGCTCCCAGCACCCCGGCCGAGGCCTCCGCGATGCTGCGGGCGGCCATCCGCGACGACGACCCGGTCCTGTTCCTGGAGAACCTGGGCCTGTACAACTCCAAGGGCGAGGTCCCCGACGACTACGCCCAGCCGTCGAACGACAACGTCGCCACGATCGGCCGGGCCAAGGTGACCCGCGAGGGCTCCGACATCACCCTCATCGGCTACTCCCGGATGGCGATGGTCGCCACCCAGGTCGCCGAGAAGCTGGCCGAGGAGGACATCAGCGTCGAGGTCGTCGACCTGTGCAGCCTCCGGCCCCTCGACCGCCAGACCTTCGTCGACTCGGTCAAGAAGACCGGCGCCGCGGTGATCTGCGAGGACGACTGGCTGACCTACGGCATCGGCGCGGAGATCGCCGCGTCGATCCAGGAGGGCGCCTTCGACTACCTGGACGCCCCGGTGCGCCGGGTCGCGATGGCGGAGGTCCCCATGCCGTACGCCAAGCCGCTGGAGACGGCCGCCCTGCCGTCGGTCGAGTCGATCAGCACCGCCATCAAGGAGACCCTGAGCGCCGTCGGCAAACGGGTCGGGTAGAGGGAGATTCCAAGTATGAGCGAGATCCAGATGCCGCGCCTCTCCGACACCATGGAGGAAGGCGTCATCAGTACGTGGGTCAAGCAGGTGGGCGACAAGGTCGCCTCCGGTGACGTCCTGGTCGAGATCGAGACCGACAAGGCCGTCATGGAGTACGAGGCCTACGAGGACGGCTACCTGGTCAAGCAGTCCGTGTCCGAGGGCGACACGGTGCCGATCGGCGCCGTCATCGGCGTGATCGGCGGCTCCCCCGACGCGGTGCCGGAGGACTCCGGCTCCGGCGGGTCCGAGCCCGCCGAGGAGGCCTCCGACTCCGCCGGGGCGGAGGAGGGCGCCTCCGCTCCCGCCGAGGAGTCCGCTCCCGCCGAGGCCCCCGCCCCGTCGTCCGGCGGCGGCGAGGACGGTCCGCGTCCGCGCACGTCCCCCCTGGCCCGCAGGCTGGCCCGGGAGTACGGCCTGGACATCAACAGCATCCAGGGGTCGGGCCCCAAGGGCCGGATCGTGCGCGCCGACATCGAGGCCGCCGCCAAGGACGGGGCGGCACGCGAGTCGGCCCCCGCCGCGCCGGCCGCGCAGGAGTCGCGGCCCGCACCGGCCGCGGCCCAGGCCGCACCGGCGTTCGACGACGGCCGCGACTCCGAGGAGCTCAAGGTCAGCAACGTGCGCAAGGTGATCGCGCGCCGCCTGACCGAGAGCAAGCAGACGGTGCCGCACTTCTACCTGCGGCGCACGATCGACGCCGAGGCCCTCAAGGGCTTCCGCGGCCAGATCAACGAGCAGCTGGCATCCACGGGCGCGAAGATCAGCTTCAACGACCTGATCGTCAAGGCGTGCGCGACGGCGCTCAAGCTGCACCCGGCCGTCAACACCTCGTGGGTCGAAGACAAGCTGCTCCAGCACCACCGCATCAACGTCGGCGTGGCCGTCGCCGTGGACGCCGGGCTGGTCGTGCCGGTGCTGCACGACACCGACAAGGCGACGCTGTCGGAGATCTCCACGCGCACGCGCGAGCTGGCGGGCAAGGCCCGTGACGGCAAGCTGAAGCCGCAGGAGATGAGCGGCGGCACGTTCAGCGTGTCCAACCTGGGCATGTTCGGCGTGGACAGCTTCTCGGCGGTCATCAACCCGCCGGAGGCGGCGATCCTCGCGGTCGGCGCGATGCGCCAGGAGCCGGTGGTCGTGGACGGCGAGGTCGTCGTGCGCAACCGGATCTCCCTGGAGCTGTCGGTGGACCACCGCGCGGTGGACGGCGCGGTCGGCGCGGCCTTCCTGAAGGACCTCGCGGAGATCCTGGAAGAGCCGATGCGGATCATCCTGTAGCACCCGAAGTACCCGCAGCACCTGAACGCGGACGCCCCGGCCGAGGATCGGCCGGGGCGTCCGTCGTTCCCGGAACCGCCGCGCACCGGCGGGTTCGCAGGCTTTGTCCACAGCCTGTGGACAAAGCGGACCGGCGGGGAAGCGGGGAGGCGTGTGGGCGGCCGAGGGGCACGTCACCAGGGCGACATGGCGACGGCCCGGCCGAGGAGGGCGCCTCCCGCCACCGCGGCGCCGTAGGACAGCGCCCGCCAGGTGAGCCGCCGGGTCCGTCGGGCACGGGGCCGCCGATGACGCCCACCTGCGGACACGGGACCCGCCTCCGGGACGTCCGATCGGGCCGGGGCCCGTTCCCGCTGAGCGCGACGCTCCTCCGCCACCCTCATCCAGTCGGGCAGGGCTCCGTGTTCGATCCGGTAGGCGACCCTCGGGTTGCCGCGCATCTGGTCGAGGAGCTGCTGTTCCCGGGTGGGCCCGGGAGTGTGGGAGGTGAGAGCGGTGCGGGGGAACCGGTGTTCACAGGGTGTGTCGGTCACCGCACGCATGTGCGGGGCAACGGCGGCGGTCATCAGCCGGTCTCCCCGGTGGTGACCTCGGCCCACACGGCTGTGCCCAAGTCGGCGCAGAAGGGGAAGGGGACCACCGGGGAGGACTCCCGTGCCCCGTCGTCCACGACGACCAGGCGCAGCACGCCCGGTTCCGGTGCGAAGAGCGCTCGCAGCACCCGGCCGTCCGGGTCGGCTCCCGAGCGGGTGTGCTCGACGGCGTTGGCGGCCATCTCGCTCGCGCACAGGACAGCGGTCTCCACCAGGTCCTCGGTGAACCCGGCCGGGTCGGAACGCAGGTCCGCGCGGATCGTACTCGTCCGGGAGAGGTCTCCGGGGTAGACCCGTGCAGGCCACGGGCGCTCAGGAGGGATCGCGTGCGGCAGAATGGACATGTCGACAACTCGCTTTCTATGTGAACTCGGAATGCCTGTCGGCCTGCTCTGGGGGTGTTCTCAGCACCCGCCAGAGCTTTTTCGTGGTCGCCCTCAGGGGTGGGCGACCCGGTGTGCGGAGAGCGTTGCCAGAACCCCGCCGGCCTCTTCTCCGCTGGTGATCGCCTTGCGTTCCGCCAGGAGCCTGAGGGATTCGGCGATGTGGACCAGGAGGTCCAGGGAGTCACTGACCGGGAGTGCCGCGCCGCGCAGGTCCTCGAACAGGTCGCAGAAGGCCCGGACCTCCTGGGGCGCGGAGACGAGCTGACCGTCCCCGCAGGGGGAGACGAGGTGGGCGACGGTGTACACCGGCCCCAGGGACAGGAGACGGAACGGTCCCATCGGGCAGGGGTGTTCGGCCACGTCGGCCGGGACGACCTGGAGGCACAACCCGCTGGCCCGCATGGAACCGATGAGGCGGCCCAGCTGTTCGCGCATCACCTCGGCCCCGCCCACCCGGGCCCGCACCGCGGCTTCGTTGACCACCACCCGCAGCGAAGCCGTGCCGTTCCAGCCGGTCGACTGCCCCGGGGCCCTTCCCCGCGCTCGGCCGAGCGCGGTCGCGTAGGCGTGGGTCTGGACCGTGGTCCGAAGTGCCCCGGGGTGGAACTCGCGCAGGGCGCTCACCGAGGAGTCGAGTTCGTGCGGCCGGGCCCCGACGCCAGATGGGTGTTGAGCGTGGCACGGGCCCAGGCGTTGACCAGGCTGCCCTGCGCGTCGAGTTTGCGGTCCAGGTACTCGGCGAGATGGCGCGGGACGGCCGTGTCGCCCTCCTCCACCCGGCGGAGTCCGGAAGCCTCGCACACCTCCCGCATCAAAACCACATCCTGGTGTCACCGGAGCCTTCGCGATCCTGTCCCTGTCAAAGTTGGACTTTGTCCACGTCGAGCTGATGACCAGCGACGTCTACGTCGAAGACGAGGTGAGCGTCGCCGAGTACAGCGCCGCATACGACGTCCTGGCGGAGCTGGCCTATCCCCCTGAGAGATCCCGCGAAACTATCGCTGGCATCATGGAGTCCCTGAAGCGATGAAAGTTAGGACGAGATCCAGTGTTCCCGTACGAGTGGCGCAAAAGTTCCTACAGCGCAGGGCAGAGCGCGTGCGTAGAGGTCGCGACGCCCGCCCGCGCGGGCGCCGCGATGCGTGACACCAAGCACAGAGATCTCGGTGCACTCAGCTTCCCCAGCCCTGAGTGGCAGGCCTTCCTCAGCACCGCCCAGAGCGACCAGCCCTAGCCTCCGAACCACCTCCGCCCCCGGTCGTCGGCCGGGGGCGTCGTCGTTCAGGAAGCAGACCAGGCGCGGAACTGCTCCCGCGCGGCATCGGACCTGAGGCTCAACCGCCCGGCGCCCCGGCCTCCGGGCGGACGTGCGAGCATTCTCCCCATGCTCCCCCTGCTCGCCTTCCCCCTCCTCATACCCGCCGTCCAGTGCCTGATCCTGATGTCCGTGATGTTCCTGGTATCCGGTATCTCCTCCCTCAAGCGCACCGGCCGCCGCGTGGAAGAGGGGGAGTCCTGGGCGGAGGCGGTGGAGCCCGGACCCCTGATCCATGTCGCGGCGATCGCGCTCCTCGCCGCGCTCGTCGTCCAACTCCGCGCGCTGATGTACTACGGTCCCAGCTTCTTCCCGGAGGACACCTGCATCTTCCACGCGAATATCCAGGCGCCCCGAGCTCCCACGACGCGTTCCCGATCAGTACCGTGTGTCCCTACGGCCTCGACCCCGGCGGCGTGGAGATCGTGCCGGCCTGGACCAACCCGACGATCGCCGTCCTGGTCGCGGCGGCCGCGGTGATCCTGGCGGCGGCGTACGCCGTGCACCGCAGGCGCACGTAGCGGACCGCCCGGAGACGGTGTCGGCTCGTGTCGGGAGATCTCCTTCGCGGTGGTCCCGGCCCATGGCTCGCCTCGGACGCCCGCCCCCGCCACGGACACGGGAGCAAGCCGGGGTGAAGCGCCGACGAGTCGACACGGCGACGGGGCGGCGCCGGCACCGCTCCGTACGAGGACGGGTCGCCGCGCGGGCTCCCCCGTCCGCGGGGCACATGACGCGCCGGACGAGCGGCGGGCGGCGAGCGGCGAGCGGCGAGCGGCGAGCGGCGAGCGGCGCCCACACCCTCCGCTCCTGCCTGGGCACGTGGCAACACCCGGCACAGGTCCGAGTGCCGCCGGCCCGTCCGGGGAACCGGCGCGGGTCCTCCCGCTGATTCCGGGCGGGAACGGACGGAAGGGGCATCCGTTCAACGGCCCCCGCGGGGCGGCGCGGGCGGGGTACGGTCGGCCGCATGGCCCTCATCCTGCACCTGACAGAGCTGGAGCGCTGGACCTCCGGCGGGGACGTCGAGCCGGAGTCCCTGCGCGACCAGGGGTTCGTGCACGCCTCCCCGGACGAGCCGACGCTGCTCGCCGTGGCGAACGCGCTGTACTCCGACGCGGCCGGCCCCCTGGTCGCCCTCGTCGTGGACACGGACGCCGTCGCGGCCGAGGTCAGATGGGAGGCCGCCGACCCCGCCCCTCCGCCGGGGGTGGGCCCGGACGTGCTCTTCCCGCACGTCTACGGACCCCTGCCGCGAGGCGCGGTGCGCGGGGTGCTCCACCTGCGACAGGACCCCTCCGGCAGCTACACCGCCGCGGAGGAGCGGTCGGCCACCGCCGAGCTCCTGGACCTGCTGCCGCACCCGGAGGGCGGCTGGTACCGGCCGACCTGGCGTGCCGGGACGCAGGTCCGGCCGGAGGGCCGCCCGGGGCCGCGGTCGACCGCCACGGGGATCACGTTCCTGCTGGGGCCCCGTGAGGAGTCGCGCTGGCGCCGGCTGCGCTCCGAGGAGGTGTGGGCCTTCCACCGCGGCGGTCCGCTGTGGCTGGAGCTGGGCGGGCGCGGGGACTCCCCCGTGTCCGAGGGCGGCGCGGTGCTGGGCCCCGCGATCGAGCGGGGCGAGCACCTCCAGTTCGTGGTCCCCCGCGACACCTGGCAGACCGCCCGTCCGCTGTCGGAAGAGGAGGTCCTCGTCGGCTGCTTCGTGTCGCCGGGCTTCGACTTCGCCGGCTTCGGGACCACCGGGGACTGACCGGCCGCCGTGGGGCGCCACCGGTCCGCGACCGCGCACGGGACCGCCGGACCGCGCGGCCGGAGCAGCCGGGGAGGCCCCGCAGACATGCGGCGACCCCGGACGGGGGCCTCCCGTCCGGGGTCGCTCCGTGGCCCGGGGCCGCCTGGTCAGGCGTGTCCCATCTCCGGCTGGCTGTGGCCTATCGCGGGCCCGCCGTAGCCCATCCGGGGACGGCTCACACGCATGCCGAACCGCTCGTCGCCCGCCACGGGCCGGACCTCGCGCATGCCGATCCGGTCCTCGTCCGCCCCGGGCCGCGCCTCACGCGCCCCCGGCCGGCCCTCATTCGCCACGGCGAGGCTCTCACGCATGCTGAGGCGGTCGCCGCCCGCCCCGGGGCGCTCGTCGTCCTCCCCGAGCCGGTCCTCGTCCGTCCCGGGCCGGTCGTCGCCCGGGTGGGCCTGGGCACCGCCCGGCCCCCCGTTCCTGCCGTTGGCCACGTTGCTGTGCTGGCCGACGCTGGACGGAAGCGTGTGGCGCGCCCTCCCCTTGTCGATGCCGAGGAAGCGGTTGAGGTGCCCCTTCTTGCCGACGACGAACCAGGCGACGGCGCCGAACAGCGGGAACCAGAGGATGAAGATGATCCACAGGAGCTTGCCGCCCCCCGTGGTGTCGCCGTGGGCCAGTGCGGAGATCACGGCGGCGATCACCAGCACCAGCAGGAACAGGCCGATGAGCAGGAAGACCAGCCCGGTGATCCCGCTCATCCAGGCGACGGCGGTGTCCGTGCTGTCAGCAAGGCTCGTGAACATGACTCCCCCAAGCATGACGTGATCATATTGTCACGCAGAGTAGTCTTTTGGGGTGCCCACTCCCGTGCATTTCGTGGTTTTCGGGCGTTTCCCGGCCTTGGGGTCCCGGTTCCGATTCTTCGGACCGCGCGCGACCGGACCGAAGACTTTCGATTAGCGCCCCCTACCAGGTCTTTTCACTGCTTTACTGGGAACCATGGGCGAGCTTCGGCGATCTTGCAGGTTCACTCCCCTCCTCCGAACCGGCGTCTGCACCGGAAACGGTGGCGGCACCGTCCCCCGCGACCACCAACTCGGGCGTACCGCCCCCATTTCGCGCAAGCACAGAGACACCCCGTCCACGGGAGGCCCCGCGTCCCGGGCCTCATGACCGTGGTGAGGCAACCGCGCTACCTGTGGCTGGCCGAGCAGCTTCGCGAGCCGATCCTGCGCGGGGAGATGCCGCCCGGCACACGTCTCCCCTCCAGGACCCGGCTGGCGCGCTCCTACCGGGTCAGCGAGCAGATCTCCCGTACCGCGCTCCGACTCCTGGTGACCGAGGGCCTCGTCGAGGCCAGGCCCGGCTCCGGGTACTTCGTACGCACGGTCCCCGAGCTCTTCCGGCTGTGCCGGACGGACTCCTCCTCCGGCTCCGGCCTGGGCAAACTCCGACGTGAGGACATCGGCACCGAGCAGGAGCCGTGCTCGGCCCCGCTGAGCTCGCGGCTCCGGCTGCGCGACGGGGAGCCCGTCTACCGCACCACCTCGCGCGGGCTGGCGTCGGAACTGCCCATCACACTGCACCAGTCGTGGGAACCGGCGTCGCTCACCGCCGGGACCCTGCGCACACCCTTCGACGCGGCGCCCGACATCGGCCTGCTCGACCGGCTCAGCGCCGCGGGCCACCCGGTCGACCGCGTTGTCGAGGAGGTGGGCGTGCGCTCCCTGCGCGACTCCGAGGCCTCACTGCTCGGATCGGCCCCCGGCATACCCGTGCTGGTGGTGGAGCGCACCCACTTCAGCGCCAACCGGCCCGTCGAGACCTCGGACCTCATCGGGACGGCCGAGCAGTGTCGACTCCTCTACAAACTGACACTGGCCCGGCCCCGCCGGCCCGGGGACCCGCGGCGCCGCTGAGGGGCGCACCGCCCCCGGCGCCCCGGCGCCCCGGCGCCGGCCCGGACACGACGAAGGGCGGTGGCCGCTCCCCTCCGCGGAGGGGAGCGGCCACCGCCCCCGGATCGATGCCCCTAGGAGGTGAACTCCCGGGCGACGACCTCGGCGATCTGCGCGGTGTTCAGCGCGGCGCCCTTGCGCAGGTTGTCCCCGCACAGGAACAGCTCCAGCGCCTTCGGGTCGTCCAGCGACTGGCGGATCCGTCCCACCCAGGTCGGGTCGGTGCCCACCACGTCGGCCGGGGTCGGGAACTCGCCCCGGGCCGGGTCGTCCAGGACCGCGACGCCCTCGGCGGAACCGAGCAGCTCACGGGCGGCGTCGGCGGTCACCTCCCGCTCGAAGGTGGCGTGCACGACCAGCGAGTGGGTGGTGATCACGGGGACGCGCACGCAGGTCGCGGAGACCCGGAGGTCCTGGAGACCCAGGATCTTGCGGGACTCGTTGCGGACCTTCAGCTCCTCCGAGGACCAGCCGCCGTCCTTGAGCGAACCGGCCCACGGCACGACGTTGTAGGCCAGGGGCGCCGGGAACGGGCCGAGCTCGCCGACGGCGGCGCGGACGTCGCCCGCCCTGTCGCCGAGGCCGCGGTCGGCGCCTGCCTTCGCCATCTGGTCGCGCAGGGTGTCGATGCCCTCCTGGCCCGCACCGGAGGCGGCCTGGTAGGAGGACACGACCAGGCTGGAGACCTGGTAGGCGCGGTGCAGCGCGCCGATGGCCACGATCATCGACAGCGTGGTGCAGTTGGGGTTGCTGATGATGCCGCGCGGACGGTTGGCGACCTGGTCCGCGTTGACCTCGGGCACCACGAGCGGAACGTCGGGGTCCATCCGGAAAGCGCCGGAGTTGTCGACGGCGACCGCGCCGCGGGCGGCGGCGATCGGGGCCCACTCCTTGGAGACCTCGTCGGGGACGTCGAACATGGCGACGTCGACGCCGTCGAAGACCTCGGGGGCCAGGGCCTGGACCACGACGTCCTCGCCGCGGACCCGCAGGACCTTGCCCGCGCTGCGCGGGGAGGCGACGAGGCGGATCTCGCCCCAGACGTTCTCGCGCTCGGACAGGATGCCGAGCATCACGGTGCCGACCGCTCCGGTGGCGCCGACGACGGCGAGGGTGGGAAGACGGTTGCTCATCGGCCGGTACCTCCGTAGACGACGGCCTCGACCTGGTCTGCGTCGAGCCGGAACTCACTGTGGGCCGCACGGACGGCCTCGTCGACCTGGTCCTCCTCGACGATGACCGAGATGCGGATCTCCGAGGTGGAGATCATCTCGACGTTGGTGCCGGAGGCGGCGATCGCGTCGAAGAAGCGCGCGGTCACGCCGGGGTAGGAGCGCATGCCCGCGCCGATCAGCGAGACCTTGCCGATCTTGTCGTCGTAGCGCAGCGACTCGAAGCCGACCTTCTCCTGGACCTTCTTCAGCGCGGCGACCGCCTCCTTCCCGAAGTCCTTGGGGACCGTGAAGGAGATGTCGGTGCGCGAGGTCGAGACCGCCGACACGTTCTGCACGATCATGTCGATGTTGATCTCGGCGTCCGCCAGGGCCCGGAAGATCGTCGCGGCCTCACCGATCTTGTCGGGCACTCCGACGACGGTGATCTTGGCTTCGCTCCGGTCGTGGGAGACCCCGGAGATGATCGGCTGTTCCATGCCTTCGCTTTCCTCGACTTCCGGGACGACCCAGGTCCCCTGCTTCTGGCTGAAAGATGAACGGACGTGCAGGGGCATGTTGTACTGGCGCGCGTACTCGACGCAGCGCAGGTGCAGGATCTTCGTCCCGCACGCAGCCATCTCCAGCATCTCCTCGTAGGAGATCTGGGGGATGCGCCGCGCGGACGGGACGATGCGCGGGTCGGCGGTGAACACACCGTCGACGTCGCTGTAGATCTCGCAGGCGTCGGCCTCCAGCGCGGCGGCGAGCGCCACCGCGGTGGTGTCCGAGCCGCCCCGGCCAAGGGTGGTGATGTCCTTGGTGTCCTGGGACACGCCCTGGAACCCGGCGACGATGCAGATCGCGCCCTCGTCCACGGCCTCCTTGATGCGGCCCGGGGTCACGTCGATGATCTTGGCGTTGCCGTGCAGCGACGTGGTGATGACACCGGCCTGGGAACCGGTGAAGGACCGGGCCTCGAAGCCCAGGTTCTCGATGGCCATGGCGACCAGGGCCATCGACATGCGCTCGCCGGCGGTGAGCAGCATGTCGAGTTCGCGCGCGGGCGGCAGCGGGGACACCTGCTCGGCGAGGTCGATCAGCTCGTCGGTGGTGTCGCCCATGGCCGAGACCACGACGACGACGTCATATCCCGCTTTTTTCTGAGCCACGATCCGTTGGGCTACTCGCTTGATGGCTTCCGCGTCGGATACGGAAGACCCACCGTACTTCTGCACGATTAGGGCCACGATCGATTGCTCCTGAGGAGTTGGGATCAAGACAATGAAATGGAGTGTAGCCAGCGACGCCGTCGTCTACACCGTCCGACCTGGGACGGGAACGCTCGGAGTGCATGACGCACCAGCGCTCGGGCCTACCCGGTGAAACGGAGGTTACTCATATTTCGCCTGGATTACGGCGAAGTGTGAGCTAGAACTCGAGACTGCGGCGGCCCTCGAAGGCGCGGCCGAGGGTGACCTCGTCGGCGTACTCCAGGTCGCCGCCGACGGGCAGCCCGCTGGCCAGGCGCGTCACCTTCAGACCCATGGGTTTGACCAGCCGCGCCAGATAGGTCGCGGTGGCCTCCCCTTCCAGGTTGGGGTCCGTGGCGAGGATCAGCTCGGTGATCTGGCCGTCCGCCAGGCGGACCATCAGGTCCTTGATGCGCAGGTCGTCGGGGCCGACGCCCTCGATCGGGCTGATCGCGCCGCCCAGGACGTGGTAGCGGCCGCGGAACTCGCGGGTGCGCTCGATGGCGACGACGTCCTTGGACTCCTCGACCACGCAGATGACGGCGGTGTCGCGCCGGGCGTCACGGCAGATACGGCACTGCTCCTCCTCCGCGACATTGCCGCAGACGGAGCAGAAACGCACCTTCTCCTTGACCTCGACCAGCGCGTTGACCAGGCGCTTGACGTCCGCGTGCTCGGCGGACAGCAGGTGGAAGGCGATTCGCTGCGCGCTTTTCGGACCGACGCCGGGCAGTCGCCCCAGCTCGTCGATCAGATTCTGCACCGCGCCTTCGTACATCGCCTACCCACCAGGTCGGACCGGATCGGCGGGGCGGTCCGTATCCCCTGACACCACCGTATCCGGCGCGACGACCTCTCGCGTACGCGCCGCGGAGGCCGCCCCGCCCGGCGGCCGCTCCGGGTCAGAAACCGGGGAGGCCGGGCATGCCCCCGGGCATCCCGCCGCCGCCGAGCCCCTGGGTGAGCGGGCCCATCTTCTCCTGCTGGAGCCTTTCCACCTGTGCCTCGGCGTCGCGGATGGCCGCCAGGACCAGGTCCGCGACGGTCTGCGCGCTCTCGTCCGCGTCGCTCGGGTCGATCGCGTCGGCGGAGACCGTGATGTCCTCCACCTGGCCGCGGCCGCTCAGCCTGACCTTGACCAGGCCGCCGCCGGAGGTGCCCTCGACCTCGGCCTCGTCCAGGGCCTGCTGGGCCTCCACGAGCTGCTGCTGCATCTGCTGGGCCTGCTGGAGCAGGGCCTGCATGTCCATTCCGCCAGGGTTCACGGCCGTCTCCTCGCCGCACTCATGGTGCTGGGTCTCGCAGTTGTGTGGCTGTCGCTGTGAGACTAACCGGTCGTCAGGGAACATGCTGGACCGACCCGGGGCGGCCCGGCGGCCGGGCGGGGCGACGCGGAGTCGACTCTCCGGAAGGCGCCCCGACCCGTGGCCAGCGCGAAGAGTAGCGGTAATATCACTTTCGGTCGAAGAGATGTCCCGCGGGGCACGGCCGTCCCGGTGGAGCCCGCGGGCGCCGCCGGCATCACGACAGCCACGGGGGACTGAGGACGTGTTGACCGCCAGTGAACGCCACTCGGCACTGATCGAGGCGATGATCGCGGACGGCACCCTGACCGACGCCGCGCTGATCCACGCCTTCCGGTCGGTTCCGCGACACCGGTTCATCCCCGAGACCGGCGCGCTGACCGCGCGCGGCGGCGTGCTCGACGCCACCAACGACCCGGAGCGCTGGCTGGCCGCCGTCTACGCCGACAACGCCATCGTCACCCAGGTGGACGAGTCCGGGATCCCCCGGGACCGCGAGGCGCCCGCGCCGCGCGAGCCCGAGCCGGCGGCCCCCGCGCCGGAAGCGGCCTCGGCCTCCTCCAGCGCGGCCCCCACGGTCCTCGCCCGCATGCTGGAGCTCGCCGGCCTCGCCGCCGGGAACACGGTGCTGGAGATCGGCACGGGGACCGGTTGGAACACCGCGCTGCTGGCCCACCGGCTGGGCGACGGAGCCGTCACCTCCGTGGAGATCGACCCCCGCCTGGCCGGGACCGCGCGCGGGGCCCTGCGCGCGGAGGGCCTCTCCCCCGCCGTCCACGTGGCCGACGGGTACGGGGGCCGCGTGGAGGGCGCCCCCTACGACAGGATCGTCTCCACCTGCGGCGTGCGGCGGCTCCCGCCCGCGTGGCTCGACCAGGTGCGGCCCGGCGGGCTGGTGGTGTGCCCGTGGGGGCTGCTGGAGGGGGCCGGGGTGCTCGCCCGGGTGGAGTGCCCGGGCGACGGGACCGCCCGGGCGAGCTTCCACGGCGGCGTGGGGTTCGTCCCGCTGCGCACGCCCGACCCGGCGGCCCCGCCCGCGCGCGACTCCGGGCAGCAGCCGGACGAGTACCGGCTCACGCAGACCGACCCCCTGGCTCCGCTCATGGCCTTCACGACGGCGTTCGCCCTGTCGGTGATGGTGCCCGACTGGCGGGTGCGGCGGCGGTGGATCGGGACGGGATCGGGCGTGTGGGTGTGCGACCGGGAGGGCGGCTCGTGGGTGAGGGTCTACCCCTACGGAACGTCGTGGATGATCGAGCAGGGCGGCCCGAGGAGCATCTGGGACGAGTTCGAGGAGGCCCTGGCCCTGTGGGCCGAGCTGGGCAGCCCCGAACCGGACCGGTTCGGTCTGTCGGTGTCGGGCGACGGGGCGCACCGGGTGTGGCTGGACTCGGCGGACGGCCGCGCCTGGGACGCGTGAGGGCGTCCGGTCCTCACAGCGGCGTCCGGCCGGACGGGGGGCCTGGACCGCGCGGACGGGCACTGAGAGCGCGAACGCCGACGGCCCCCGACCGTCTCCGGTGGGGGCCGCCGCCGTGCGTTCACGCCGTTCCTTCGGTGTCCTCGGACTCCTCGGAACTCTCGGGCGCGTTCTTCTCTCGGAGCTTGCGCAGCAGTTCCTGCTTGCGCTCCTGGGCCTCGGCGCTGGGGCCGCCCTTGCCCCCGCCGGAGCCCCCGCGCATCGCGGAGCGGGAGACCGTGGTGCGCTGTCCGCCCATGCCGAGAAGGCCGTCACTGTTCTTGGACATGCGGACCTCCTTTCGCTTGAAGCGAGACGTGACGTCTCGCCAGATGTGATCCTGCCTCTGTAGGGTATCGGTGTCAAGACGATACGTCTCGTCATTTTTGAGCGGTTAACGTGGCAGGTATGGCTGAGAGCACCCCATTGGAAGACTCCCGGGCACCCCGGCGCGGCCCGGACCCCCGCCGCCGCAGCGAACGGGCGCGACGCGCCGTCCTGCGCGCCGCGTCGGAACTGCTGGGCGAGGTCGGTTACACCAAGGTGACCGTCGAGGCGATCGCCGCGCGGGCCGGTGTGGGCAAGCAGACCATCTACCGCTGGTGGCCCTCCAAGGCCGCCGTGGTGTTCGACGTCTTCACCGCGCTGACCGGCGGCACGGCCGGCGAACCCCTGCCCGACACCGGCGACCTGGCCGCCGACCTGAGGACCGTGCTCCGCGCCATCGTCGACGAGTTCAACGACCCCGAGATGGACCGGACCACCCGCGCGTTCACGACCGAGCTCCAGAACGACCCCGTGTTCGCAGAGGCCGTCAACGAGCGCCTGCTCCGGCCCAACACGGAGGCGTTCAAGGACCGGTTGCGCGCCGGGCGCGAAGCGGGCCAGCTCGCCCCCGGGGCCGACCTCGACATCGTCACCGAGCTGCTGACCGGACCGCTCCACCACCGCTGGCTGATGCGCACCGGGCCGCTGACCCACGCGTACGCGGACGAGCTCGTGGAGACGGTCCTGGCCGCAGTGGGCCCCCGGGACTGACCGCGTCGGCCGGGGGCGGCGCCCCGGTGCCGGGCGCGGGCTCCAGGGCCGGCCGGGGCCTCCGCCGGGCACGCCGGCGCGGTGACCGAAACGGTGCTCCCGTCCCGCCCCCACCTCACACCGGCAACGCTTCCGGACGCTCCCGGGGAGCGCGCTCGGCGGGCGCCGCCCGCCGCCCGGCGGGGTGGGTGCCCGCCGCACCTAGAAGGGCGCGTCCGTGTCGGCCCCGTGCTCGATCTCCTCGATCATGCGGCCGCCCAGCTCCGTCTCGATGAGCGACGTCCCGCCCGCGCCGGGGGACGCGGACCCGCCGGCGGGGGCCCGGCCCGCGGCGGAACCCCGTCCCCCTGCCGGCGCGGTGTCCACGGCCGCGGACGACGGTCCGCCCGAGGGCGCCGGAGCCGGCCGCTGCGCACCGCCCGGGGCCGGAGCGGGAGTCGGGGAGGGTGCGGCCTCCTGGCGCCCGGGGGCGGGGGCCGTCCGGGGCTGCGACCGGCCGGCGGACGGGTCGTCGTACTCCGGCGGCGGGGACGCGGCCGCGTCCTCGTAGGGGTCCGGCGGCGGCTCCTCCAGACCGGTGACGATCCGGTCCGGCGGCGGGCCTGCGGCCCGGCCCGCGGCCTCCGGCTCCGGGGCGGCGGGCGGAGGGGCGGGTTCGGCCGGCCGTGCCGGGGCGGGGGCGTCCCACCCGGAGGGCTCGGCCGGGCGCGCGGGCTCGGGGCGCCGGGCGGGCGCCGCGGCCGACGCGGCGCTGCCGGCCGCGGCGACCCGCACCTCGATGCCGAGGACCTGCCGGATCGCGTTGGCGACCACCTGGTCGCTGCCGCTGTTGCTGAAGCCCTTGGCCTCGCTGGGGCGGGAGAAGCCGAGCAGGACGGCGTTGCCCTCGACCCCCACCGGCCGGACCTCGCCGCCGGAGAGCACCATCCAGGTGAACCGGCGCAGACCCTTGACCGCCTCCAGGATCTGGCTCCACGACCCCTGGACGCGTCCCAGGTCGAGGGCGCCGCCCCCGCCGGACGGGGCGGCGGGAGCCGACGGTGCGTGGCGGGCGGGTTCGGGCGTGCTCGGACGGGCCGGGGCGTCCCAGCCCGCCGGCTCGGGGGCGGGGGCCTGCGCGGGGGCCGGGGACGCGGGGGCCGTCTGCGGGGCGGCCGGGGCACGGGAGGGTCGGGGCGCGGGAGACTCGGGGGCCCCCACCGGCTCGGGGGCCGGGGCGGCGGACCGGACCGGCGCGGCCGGTGCGGCGGGGGCGACGGCGCCCGAGGCGATCCGGCGCTCCATCTGCTCCAGGCGTGCCAGCAGGGCCGCGCCCTGGCTGCCGTCGGTGCCGGGCAGGAGCACCCGCGAGCACATGAGTTCGAGCAGCAGGCGGGGCGCGGTGGCTCCGCGCATCTCGGTCAGGCCCTGGTTGAGGATGTCGGCGGCGCGGGTCAGCTCGGCGGGCCCCATCCGGGCGGCCTGCCCCCTCATCTGCTCCGCCGCCTCGTCGGCCACGTTGACCAGGCCCTTGTCCAGGGCGTCCGGCACCGCTGCCAGGACGACCAGGTCGCGGAAGCGCTCCAGCAGGTCCGTGGTGAACCGCCGCGGGTCGTGCCCGCCCTCGACCACGCGGTCGATCAGCCCGAACACGGCGGCGCCGTCGCGGGCGCCGAGCGCGTCGACCATCTCCCCCAGCAGGCTGGAGTCGGTGTAGCCCAGCAGGGAGACGGCGCCCTCACGGGTGATGCCGCCCTCGCCGGACCCGGCGATGAGCTGGTCGAGCACCGACAGCCCGTCACGGGCGGAACCGGCGCCCGCCCTGACCACCAGCGGCAGCGCGGCGGGGTCGTAGGAGATCCCCTCCTCCTTGAGGAGGTCCTCGAAGAGCTCCCGGAGCGTGCTCGGCGGGATGAGCCGGAACGGGTAGTGGTGCGTCCGCGAGCGGATCGTGCCGATGACCTTCTCGGGCTCGGTGGTCGCGAACACGAACTTGAGGTGCGGGGGCGGTTCCTCCACCAGCTTGAGGAGCGCGTTGAAACCCTCACGGGTCACCATGTGCGCCTCGTCGATGATGTAGATCTTGAAGCGCGAGTTGACCGGTGAGAAGAAGGCGCGCTCGCGCAGGTCGCGGGCGTCGTCCACACCGCCGTGGGAGGCGGCGTCGATCTCGATGACGTCGATGCTGCCGCCGCCGTCGGGGGCCAGCGCCACACACGAGTCGCAGGTCCCGCACGGGTCCGGGGTGGGCCCCTCGGCGCAGTTCAGCGAACGGGCGAGGATGCGCGCGCTGGTCGTCTTGCCGCAGCCGCGCGGGCCGCTGAACAGGTAGGCGTGGTTGATGCGACCGCTGCGCAACGCCTGGCGGAGCGGGTCGGTCACGTGTTCCTGGCCCCGCACCTCACCGAACGTCGCGGGGCGGTACTTGCGGTACAGCGCGATGCTCACGGTGTGCTCACTCCCCTGGTCCCTGCCACCCGTCCATTCAACCCGCCGGCAGTGACAGCTCGCACCGGATCGGGGAACCGGGAGGGTCCGACCGGGCCCGAGAAACAGAAAGGACCCCCCGCGCACCCGCCAGAGCCCATTTATCCTTGCTGCCTTCCGGCCCTGGGGAGGTTCATAGGGTGACGCCGCACGAGGGGTCTGCCCCGAGTGTATCCGACCTCCCGACCGCTCTGGCAACCCCGCGCGCCCGCCCCCGCGGGGCGTCCCACGGCGCCCGGATCCCGGCACGCATGGCCATGACGGCCCCGCGGGGCCATCATGGACGGCATGTTCGACCCCCTGGAAACCACCGACCGCTCCTCCGAGCGGCAAGACCTCATCGTGGACACGCTGGAGAACGCCTTCTCCGACCTGATGTCCACGGCCCCGGCCGCGTTCCGGGCCAAGTTCCGCAAGATGGCCGCCAGTCCCTTCGCGTTCTACCGGGGCAGCGCCTCGCTCTTCTACTCCGACGTGGCGTCGATGGAGGACCCCTGGGCGGACGACCGCACCTCACGGGTGTGGATCCAGGGCGACCTGCACGCCGAGAACTTCGGCACCTACATGGACTCGACCGGGCGCCTGGTCTTCGACGTCAACGACTTCGACGAGGCCTACCTCGGCCACTTCACGTGGGACGTGCTCCGGTTCGTCTCCAGCATCGCCCTGATGGGATGGCAGAAGGCCCTGTCCGACGAGGACATCGGCGCGATCGTGCCGTGCTACGTCGACGCCTACGTGTCCCAGGTCCGCCAGTTCGCGACGCGGGGCGGCGACTCCGGTTTCTCCCTCAAGCTGGACAACACCGACGGCACGGTCCACGACGTGCTCCAGCGCGCCCGCCTCCGCAGCCGCGCCGCCATGCTGGCGTCCATGACCGACAGGGACGGCTACAACCGCCGGTTCCGGGAGGGGCCCCGGGTGCGCCGGCTGGAGGACGGCGAGCGCGAGAAGGTGCTCGCCGCCTACCACGTCTACCTGGGGACCATCCCGGACGACCGGCGCTTCGCCTCGCTGGACTACGGGGTCAAGGACGTGGTGGGCAGCGGCGGCTTCGGGATCGGCTCCGCGGGGCTCCCCGCCTACAGCGTGCTCATCGAGGGCCGGTCCGAGGCGTGGGACAACGACATCGTCCTGTCCGTCAAGCAGGGGAACGTGGCCGCGCCGTCCCGGGTGGTGACGGACCGGCGCATCATGGAGGCCTTCGAGCACCACGGGCACCGCACCGCCGTGTCCCAGCGCGCGCTCCAGGCGCACGCCGACCCGCTGCTGGGGCACACCGAGATCGACGGCGTGGGCTTCGTGGTGAGCGAGGTGTCCCCGTACACGAACGACCTGGACTGGGAAGGGCTCACCGAGCCCGAGGAGGTCGTGCCCGTACTGGACTACCTGGGCCGCGCCACCGCCAAGGCGCACTGCGTGTCCGACTCGCACGCGGACGCGACCCTGGTGGCGTGGGAGACCGAGGAGGCGCTCATGACGGTGCTCGACGGCCGGGAGGCGGAGTTCACCGAGTGGTGCGTGCGCTTCGCCCACCGCTACGCGGCCCAGGCCCGGGCGGACCACTCGCTGTTCGTGGACGCGTTCCGCAACAACGCCATCGAGGGGGTGCGGTCCAGCCGGGCCGGCTGAGCCGACGGGCGGCCCCGCAGGGGGCGGGACCAGGGCCGGAGCGGGTCCGCGCGACGGCCCCGACCGCCCGCCGGGGCGCTCCCCGGAGCCTTCCCGGGACCCTCCCGGCGGCCCTCGGGGAGCGCCCCGGCGAACCCGTTCGGACCACCCCCCTCCGGCGTGTAGAGTTGTGCGCGGAGGATTCGCCTAGTGGCCTAGGGCGCACGCTTGGAAAGCGTGTTGGGTGCAAGCCCTCAGGGGTTCGAATCCCCTATCCTCCGCAGCGGCTAGCTGCCGAGACGAAGGCCCCGACCGGACACCGGTCGGGGCCTTCGCCGTTCGCGGCCCCGATCCTGGTCCCGGTCGGCCGTTTCCGGGCCGCTCTCCCCCGCCCGGGCGACCGGCCCCCGCGGCCTAAGGCCGGGGGATGTTGCGCAGGTTGGAGCGGGCCATGTCCACCATCGCCCCCACCCCTCCCCGGAGCACGGTCCGTCCCGCGGACAGGGCGAAGCCCGCCACCTGGTCGGCGGTGATGCGGGAGGGGATGGAGAGCGCGTTGGGGTCGGTCACGACGTCCACCAGCACCGGCCCGGGGGCCGCCAGGGCCTCCCTGAGCGCGTCGCGGACCCGGTCGGGGCTCTCCACCCTCAGGGCGCGCATGCCGATCGCTCCGGCGACGGCCGCGTAGTCCACGCGCGGGTGGTCGGTCTGGAAGGAGGGCATCCCGTCCACCATCATCTCCAGCTTCACCATGCCGAGCGAGGAGTTGTCGAACACGACCGTGGTGATCGGCAGGTCGTGCTGGTGGACGGTGATCAGCTCGCCCAGGAGCATGCTCAGCCCTCCGTCGCCGGACAGCGAGACGATCTTCCGGTCGGGCGCCGCGTAGGCCGCGCCGATCGCGTGCGGCAGCGCGTTCGCCATGGTGCCGTGCGTGAACGAGCCGATCACCCGGCGGCGGCCGTTCGGGGTCAGGTAGCGGGCGGCCCACACGTTGTTCATGCCCGTGTCGACGGTGAACACGGTGTCCCCGTCGGCCTCCTCGTCGAGGATCCTCGCCACGTACTCGGGGTGGACGGGCGTGTGGTGCTCGATGTCCCTCGTGTACGCGTCCACCACCTTGGTCAGCGCGCGTTCGTGGCGGGCCAGCATGTCGTGGAGGAACCGGGTGGCGGAGGCGGCCGTGCGCTCCCCGACGAGCGGCCTCACGGCGCGCAGGGTCGCCGCGACGTCCCCGTGCACCGCCAGCCGGAGCGGCACCCGGCGGCCGAGGCGGCGCGGGTCGTGGTCGACCTGGACGACGTTCTTCCTGGGCAGGAAGTCGTCGTAGGGGAAGTCGCACCCGAGCATCAGCACCAGGTCGGCGCCGTGCAGGGCCTCGAAGCACGCGCCGTAGCCGAGCAGGCCGATCATGCCGACGTCGTACGGGTTGTCGTACTGGATCCACTCCTTGCCGCGCAGGGTGTGACCGACCGGGGCGTGCACCCGTCCGGCCAGGGCCATCACCTCGTCGTGCGCCTCCCTGGCCCCGGCGCCGCAGAACAGGGCGACCTTGTCGGCGGCGTTGATCAGTTCGGCCAGCGCGCGCACGTCGTCCTCGGCGGGCCAGGCGGTGGCGCGTCCCGCGGCCACCGGGCTGGTGTCGGCCGGGCCCACGGCCTTGCGCCCGGCGATGTCCCCGGGCAGGACGAGGACCGCCGCGCCGGGGGTGCCGAGGGCGTGCTGGACGGCGATCCGGGCCAGGCGCGGCATCTGCTCGGCCTCGGAGACGAGTTCGCGGAACTCGGTGACGTCCGCGAACAGCCTCTCGGGGTGGGTCTCCTGGAAGTAGCCGGTGCCGATCTGGCGCGAGGGGATGTGGGAGGCGATGGCCAGGACGGGGGCTCCGCTGCGCTGGGCGTCGTACAGGCCCTGCACGAGGTGGGTGTTGCCGGGGCCGCACGACCCGGCGCAGACGGCGAGCCCCCCGTCGATCTGTGCCTGGGCCGAGGCGGCGAACGCCGCCGCCTCCTCGTTGCGCACGTGGATCCATTCGATGCCGTCGGTCTCGCGGACGGCGTCGACGACCGGGTTGAGGCTGTCGCCGACGACCCCGTAGATCCGGGTCACCCCGGCGGCGACCAACGTCCGGACGAGCTGTTCGGCGACGGTGTTCCTGGCCACGTTGGTTCCTCCTGGGCGCGTCATCGCAGGTCCGGGGTGCCACGGGGGCGCCCCGGTCCACGCTAGGAGCAGGGACCGGCGCCGTGCCGGACCGCCACGCGCCTCCGTCCGCCTACCCCTACTCCCCTAAATGATTAGTCATCGAGTGGAGTACTCTTCCGGTGCTGTCCACGAGGAGGAGGAGAGGGCATGGAGCTCGAGGGGGACCTGCGCTACGTGGCGCTGGGCGACAGCCACACCGAGGGGGTCGGGGACGGTGACGACGAGACCGGGCTCCGGGGCTGGGCGGACCGCCTCGCCGACCGCCTGGCCGCCACCGGTGCGCGGGTGGAGTACGCCAACCTCGCGGTCCGGGGGCGGCTGGCCCGCCAGGTGCGCGAGGAGCAGCTGGCCCCCGCCCTGGAGATGCGCCCGGACGTGGCCACCGTGTTCGCCGGGGTCAACGACGTGATCCGGTCCGGGTACGACGCCGGGGCGGTGGTCGGCCACATGGAGGCGATGTTCGCCGAGCTGACCGCGTCGGGGGCCCGGGTGGCGACCCTGACCTTCCCCGACATCGCCAGGATCGCCCCGCTGACCAAGCCCCTGCTGCCCAGGGTGCTGGACTTCAACGAGCGCCTGCGCGCCGCGGCCGGGCGGCACGGTGTCGTCGTGGCCGACGTCGCCGCGCACGAGGTGTCCACGGACCGGCGCCTGTGGGCCACCGACCGCCTGCACTGCACGCCGCTGGGGCACGACCGGATCGCCGGAGCGCTGGCCTCCGCGCTGACGCTCCCCGGCGCCGACGGGTCGTGGGCGGACGCCCTGCCCCGGATGCCCGAGCGGAGCGCGCTGCTCGCGGTGGCGGAGGAGGTCCGCTGGCTGGGGACCTTCCTCGGCCCGTGGATCCTCCGACGCCTGCGCGGCCGCTCCTCGGGCGACGGCCGCGCGGCCAAGCGCCCCGCGCTCCTGCCGGTGGAGCCGGCCTGAGCCGGACGCCCGGCGGTCCCGCACCCCCGGGCGCGCGTGGACGCCGTGGCCTCCGGGTCGCGCCGCGGCTCCGCCCCGACCGTGCTCCCGGGCGCGCTCGGACGTCGTCCGCGAACCGTCGCCGGGGCACCGCGCGAGTCATTTTGCAACTTGTTGCATAATGAAGTCGAGGTCGGCCGGACACCGACCGGGCAACCGCGCGAGGAGACGAGCATGAGCGACTACCCCCACCTTCTGGAACCCCTGGACCTGGGCTTCACCACCCTCCCCAACCGCGTGATCATGGGCTCCATGCACATCGGCCTGGAGGAGGCCCCCCAGGGGTTCGAGCGGATGGCCGCCTTCTACGCCGAGCGTGCCCGCGGCGGCGTCGGCCTCATCGTCACCGGCGGCATCGCGCCCAACCCCGAGGGCGCCACCTACACCGGCGCGGCCAAGCTGACCACCGAGGCCGAGGCCGCCGAACACCGCGTGATCACCGACGCCGTGCACCGCGAGGGCGGCCGGATCGCCATGCAGATCCTGCACACGGGCCGGTACGCCTTCAGCGAGCAGTCCGTCGCGCCCAGCGCGATCCGGGCCCCCATCAGCGCGTTCACCCCCCGTGCCCTGTCCGACTCCGAGGTCGAGCAGACCATCGAGGACTTCGCGCGCGCGGCCGAGCTCGCCAGGCTCGCCGGATACGACGGCGTCGAGGTGATGGGCTCCGAGGGCTACCTCGTCAACCAGTTCATCGCCTCCGCGACGAACCACCGGGAGGACCGCTGGGGCGGCTCCTACGAGAACCGGATGCGCTTCCCCGTCGAGATCGTGCGGCGCGTCCGCGAGCGCGTCGGCGACGACTTCATCCTCGTCTACCGGCTCTCCATGCTCGACCTGGTGCCCGGCGGCTCCACGTTCGACGAGGTCGTCCGGCTCGCCAAGGCCGTCGAGGAGGCCGGCGCGACCATCATCAACACCGGCATCGGCTGGCACGAGGCCCGCGTCCCCACCATCGCCACGTCCGTGCCGCGGGGCGCCTACAGCTGGGTGACCCGCAAGCTGATGGGCGAGGTGTCCGTCCCGCTGGTCGCGGTCAACCGCATCAACACCCCGGAGGTCGCCGAGGCCGTCATCGCCGGGGGCGACGCCGACATGGTCTCCATGGCCCGGCCGTTCCTCGCCGACCCGGACTTCGTCGCGAAGGCTGCCGCCGGGACCCCCGAGGAGATCAACACCTGCATCGGCTGCAACCAGGCCTGCCTCGACCACACCTTCAGCCTCAAGATCACCTCCTGCCTCGTGAACCCGCGTGCCTGCCACGAGACCGAACTGGTGCTCTCCCCCACCAGGAACCGCAAGCGCGTGGCCGTCGTCGGCGCCGGCCCCGCCGGCCTCGCCTTCTCCGTGTCCGCCGCCGGGATCGGCCACGAGGTCACCCTGTTCGACGCGGCCGAGGAGATCGGCGGCCAGCTCCGCATGGCCCGCCGCGTGCCCGGCAAGGAGGAGTTCGACGAGACCCTGCGCTACTTCCGGGTGCAGCTGGACAAGCACGGCGTGGACGTGCGGCTGGGGACCACCGTGACCGCCGCCGACCTGACCGGCTTCGACGACGTCGTGGTGGCCACCGGGGTCGTCCCGCGCACGCCGGAGATCCCCGGCGTCGACCACCCCAAGGTGGTCGGCTACGCGGACGTCCTGCGGGGGAACGCGGACGTGGGCGCACGGGTCGCGATCATCGGCGCGGGCGGCATCGGCTTCGACGTCGCCGAGTTCCTGACCGACGGCGGCGAGGGCGCGAGCCGGGACCCCGACGTGTTCTTCCGCCAGTGGGGCGTGGACACCGGCCACACGACGGCGGGCGGGCTCCGGACCCCCGAGCGCCAGGCCCCGCCGCGCACCGTGCACCTGCTCCAGCGCAAGGCGGACAAGGTCGGCGCGGGCCTCGGGAAGACCACCGGGTGGATCCACCGCCTGGAACTGCGCCACCGGGGTGTGGAGATGATCGCCGGCGTCTCCTACGACCGGATCGACGACGAGGGCCTGCACCTGACCGTCGGGGACGACAAGACCGTGCTCGACGTGGACACCGTGGTGCTCTGCGCCGGCCAGGAGCCGCGCCGCGACCTCGCCGACGAGCTGGCGGCGGCGGGGATCGGCGTGCACGTCATCGGCGGTGCGGACGTCGCCGCCGAACTGGACGCCAAGAGGGCCGTCGACCAGGGCACCAGACTGGCCGCCGCGCTGTAGCCGGGGCCCGGCGGAGGGGCCGCTCCCGGGGTGCCCGCGCCCCGGGGCCGGACAGGGAAAATCCGGTTCAAGCCCTCCCCGGCCCCCCGGAACGGGGAGTGAACCCGGGGGACCGGGGTAGCCGTCCCACCATGAGGCTTGGTGAAGGCGTACGCAAGATCGAACGGAACGACGGACTCGACCCCGCGGTCTCCCTGTTCAAGCGGGTGGCGGGGCGCATCCCCCGCGGCCGGGCGCGCGACCTGCTGAACGGTGTGCAGCTCGGGCACCCGGCCCACCCGATCCTGGTCCAGCTGCCCATCGGCGCGTGGATGTCGGCGGTCCTGCTCGACCTCCTGCCGGGGGACAACCGCCGGAGCGCCCACGCGCTGGTGAACACCGGACTGCTGGCCACCCTGCCCGCGGTGGTGAGCGGACTCGCCGACTGGTCGCAGCAGCACGAGAGGCAGCAGCGCGTGGGCGTGGTCCACGCCGCGTCGAACGCCGCGGGGAGCCTGCTGTTCGCGTCCTCCTCCCTCGCCCGGGCGCGTGACCGCCAGGGCTGGGGGCGGGCCCTGGCCCTGGCGGGCATGGGGGCGGTCGCCCTCGGCGGCTCCCTCGGGGGACACATCGCCTACTACCGGGCGGGCGGCGCCAACAGCGCGGACCACCTGACCGACCTGGTGCCCGGCGGCTGGCACGACCTCGGCCCGCTCGACGGGTTCGACGAGGGGGAGCCCGTGCGCGCCTCGCTGGGCGACGTGCCGGTCGTGGTGGTCCGGACGGGGGACGCCGTGCGGGCGGTGCTGGGGACGTGCACGCACATGGGGGCCCCGCTCGCGGACGGCTCCGTCGTGGACGGGTGCCTGCGCTGCCCCTGGCACGGGAGCGAGTTCGACATGGACGACGGGTCGGTCGTCCACGGTCCGGCGACCGCCGGGCTGGAGACCCTGGAGACGTCCGTCACCGGCGGGACCGTGCGGGTCCGCCACCTTCCGCCCGACGCCTGACGTCCCCGGACCTTCCTAGAATGCGCTCATGTCCCTGCCCCACGCGATCCTGACCGCCCTGCTCGAGAAGCCGTCCTCCGGGCTGGAGCTGACCCGCCGCTTCGACCGCTCGATCGGGTACTTCTGGTCGGCGACCCACCAGCAGATCTACCGGGAGCTGGGCAAGCTCGAGAAGGCGGGGCTGATCAGGGCCCTGGACGGCGAGGGGCCGACCCGGGGGCAGAAGAAGGAGTACGAGGTCCTGCCCTCGGGCCGGGAGGAGCTGGAGCGGTGGGTCGGCGTGCGCGAGGACCCGCGCGCGCCCCGCGACCCCCTGCTGCTGCGCCTGCGCGCGACGGGCGTCGTGGGGGTCGGCGGGGACATGGTGGACGAGCTGCGCCGCCACCGCGCGCTGCACCGGGAGCGGCTGGCCGAGTACCGGGAGTTCGAGAGGCGCGACGCGGCGCGCGGCCACGGGACCGAGCGGGACCGCGTGCACCGCCTGGTGCTCCAGGGCGGGATCGAGCTGGAGCTCTTCTGGCTCACCTGGCTCGACCGGGCCCTCGCCGACCTGGAGGGCGCCGGCTGAGCCGCGTCCGCGGCGGAGGCCCCGGGCGGTCGCGGCGTTGCGGCCGTCCACGCGCCCCGGCGGCGCAGGGGCCGGGGCACGGCCCGGGTCGGGGCCGGACGCGCCCGGCGGAGCGGTACGCGCCCCGCTCCGCCTCCGCTCACCGGGGAGCGGGCGCCGCCGACTCCGACAGGTCCTCGGGCAGGCGCACGCGCGGCCGCAGCGGCACCAGCCGCGACTGCAGGACCATGGTCGCCGCCCCGATCGCGGGTGCCGTCGCCGCCGACGCGGACAGGCGCACCTCGACGGGGTGGCTGGCGCGGGCGAAGAAGGCGCCCTCCAGCTCGGACCTGATCGCGGGCAGGTAGACGGACCCCGCCACCGCCAGGCCCGGCCCCGTCAGCACGAGCAGGTCCAGGTCCATGACGTTGGCCAGCGTCCGCACCGCCGCCGCCAGGTACCGGGCGGAGCGCTCCAGGAGGGCGCGCGCGGTCGGCTCGCCGCGACGCGCGGCCCGGACCACGGCGGCGAACTCCGCCGCCTCGGACCGCTCCGCGCGCCCGCCGCCCCCGGGGCCGTCCGTCGGGCCGCCGTCCGTGCCGCCGGCCCCCGCCGCCCCCAGCCCGGCGGCGCGCGCCAGTCCGGCGTCCGCACGCGCGGCACGCACCACCGCGGCGGGCCCGGCGAGCGCCTCGACGCATCCGCGCGCGCCGCACCAGCACGGCGGGCCGTCCACGTCCAGGCACACGTGCCCGATCTCCCCGGCGTTCCCGCTGGCCCCGTGGTAGGGGATGCCGTCGACCAGGATCCCGGCGCCGATGCCGGTCCCCATGTACACGGCGGCGAAGACCGACGTCTCGCCGACGCCTCCGGACCAGTACTCGCCGAGCGCGGCGGCGGTCGCGTCGTTGCCGGGCACCACGGGCAGGCCGCAGGCCCTCTCCAGCTCCTCCGCCACGGGGAAGTGCGCCCAGTGCCGCATCGACGGCAGCGGCCTCGCGCCCCCGGTCGCGGAGACGAGCCCCACGCCCAGGACCCGGTCGCGCTCCACCCCGGCCCCCTCGACCAGCGAGTCGACCTGGCGGGCCGTCCGGGCGACCATCGCGGCGGGGTCGTCGCCGCCCGCGTCGGCCCTGGTCACCCTGGACACGACGGCGCCGGTGAGGTCGGTGAGCGCGTACGTGACGCCCATCGGGTCGAGGTGCACGCCGACGGCGTACCGGGCCCCGTGGTCGAGCTGGAGCAGCACGCGCGGCTTGCCCCCGGTCGACTCGGCGCGGCCGGTCTCGCGGACCAGGCCGTCGTCGATGAGCGCGCGGACGACCGTGGAGATGGTCGCCCCGGTGAACCCGGTCGCGGCCACCAGCCCGGCCCGGCTGATGGTGCCCGCCGCCCGGATGACGTCGAGGACCGCCGCCCTGCTCGTGGTGTGGGGGGTGGCGCGTGATGGACCGCCCAAGGGAACCTCCGCCGCTTCCGTGCCGTGGCGTCCGCGCGGGGAGCGGCCTCGGTGTACGCCCAGAGGCCCTGCCGCCGCGCCCCGGCGGGGCGCGTACCAGCGTACCGCCGCACGCGCCCCTCCCCCCGGGGGCGGTCGCCCGGCCCCCGGCAGGCGGCCCGCGACCGGGCATCCGGGGAGGCCGGCGCGGACCAGCCCGCGGGCCGATCGGCGGGGCGCAGGCCCCGTCCGTGAGCGGGGGCGCGGACCGCTCACCTCCGACGGGGTCACCGCACCCCATTGACTTAGTTAGTTCATCGAAGTAAGAATCTCCGGAGTGGTCCGGCGCACATCGGCGCGCCCGGCCGCCGACGGCCCGCCTCCCCCGGGCGGCCGTCCCCACACCCCCGGAGAGGCAGAGGATGATCCGCCGCACCCTGCATGACGGCTGGCTGCTGACGAGCGCCACCGGAACCGTCCCCGAGCACATCGCGGGGCGCTCCGTCCCGGCCCTGGTACCGGGAAGCGCGCACCTCGACCTGCTGGCCGCCGGGCTCATCCCGGACCCCTACCTCGACTCCAACGAGACCGAGCTGGCCTGGGCCCACCGCGTGGGCTGGCGCTACACCCTCACCTTCGACGCCGAGCAGGCCGCCCCCTCCGAACACGTGGACCTGGCCTTCGACGGCCTCGACACCGTGGCCACCGTCGAGCTCAACGGGGTGGAGCTGGGGACCACCGCCAACATGCACCGCGGCTACCGCTTCCCCGTGGGCCGCGTCCTCCGCGAGGGCTCCAACGACCTCACCGTCTCGTTCCGGCCCGCGCTGGAGTACGCCGAGGAGGTCCGCGACGCACTCGGCGCGCGCCCCCACACCAACACCCACCCGTACAACATGGTCCGCAAGATGGCCTGCTCCTTCGGATGGGACTGGGGCCCCGACTTCCAGACCGCGGGGATCTGGAAGCCCGTGCGCCTGGAGCGCTGGAGCACCGCCCGCCTGGCCTCCGTCCGCCCGCTGGTCACCGTCGGCGAGGACGGCGTCGGCCGGGTCGAGGTCCACGCCGACGTCGAGCGCTCCCTCACCGAGGCCCCGGCCGCCCTCACCCTGACGGCCGAGGTCGCCGGGCACACGGCCACCGCGACCCTGGCCCCGGACGCCGACACCGGCGTCGTCGTCGTGGAGGTCCCCGACGCCCGCCTGTGGTGGCCGGTCGGCTACGGCGACCACCCCCTGTACGACCTGGCCGTCACCCTCGCCCCGGGCGGCGACGCGTCCGCCGGCTCCGACGCCCCGGCGGCCCTGGACACGGCCGAACGCCGGATCGGCTTCCGCACCGTCACCGTGGACACCGAGCCCGACGAGCACGGCACCCCCTTCACCGTCACCGTCAACGGCAGGCCGATCTTCGTCAAGGGCGCCAACTGGATCCCCGACGACCACTTCCTCACCCGGATCACCCGCGACCGCCTCGCCCGGCGCGTGGACCAGGCCGTCGACGCGCACATGAACATGCTGCGCGTGTGGGGCGGCGGGATCTACGAGAGCGAGGACTTCTACGACGTCTGCGACGAGCGCGGCGTCCTCGTCTGGCAGGACTTCCTCCTCGCCTGCGCGGCCTACCCGGAGGAGGAGCCGCTGCGGAGCGAGTTCGAGGCCGAGGCACGCGAGAACGTCGCCCGCCTCACCTCGCACGCCTCGCTCGCCCTCTGGAACGGCGGCAACGAGAACCTCTGGGGCTTCATGGACTGGGGCTGGCAGGAGCAGCTCGGCGACCGCACCTGGGGCCACGGCTACTACACCGACCTCTTCCCCCGGATCGTCGCCGAACTCGACCCGACCCGCTTCTACTCCGCGGGCAGCCCGTACAGCCCCGGGTTCGCCCCGGACGACGTCCACCCCAACGCCGAGGCGCACGGCACCCGCCACGAGTGGACCGTCTGGAACCAGACCGACTACCGGGCCTACCAGGACCACGTCCCCAGGTTCTGCTCCGAGTTCGGCTTCCAGGGCCCCCCGACCTGGACCACCCTCACCGACTGGGTGCACGACGAGCCGCTCACACCCACCTCGCCCGCCTTCCTCCTGCACCAGAAGGCCGAGGACGGCAACGGCAAGCTCGACCGGGGGTACTCGGCCCACCTGCACACCCCGCGCACCTTCGAGGACTGGCACTGGGCCACCCAGCTCAACCAGGCCCGCGCGGTCGCCTTCGGCATCGAGCACTTCCGGTCCTGGTGGCCCCGCACCTCCGGGGCCCTCGTCTGGCAGCTCAACGACTGCTGGCCGGTGACCTCCTGGGCGGCCGTGGACGGCGACGAGAGGCCCAAGCCCCTCTGGTACGCGCTCCGCCGCGCCTACGCGCCCCGCATGCTCACCGTCCAGCCCAGGGACGGGCGCCTCGTCGTCATCGCCGTCAACGACACCGACGAACCCTGGACGGGCCCCCTCGACCTGCGGCGCCAGGGCTTCGGGGGCGAGGTGCTCCACACCGGGAACGCACAGATCTCCGTGCCGCCCCGCTCGACCGCCGAGGTCGAGCCGGAACGGCTGCTCCTTGCCCCCGCCGACCCCGACCGGGAGGTCTTCGTGGCCGCGTCCGGGGAGGTGCGCGTCGTCCACACGTTCCGGGAGGACCGCCACCTGGCCTACGACCCCGAGGCCCTGACCGCCGTGGCGGTCCCCGTCCCGGGCGGCTACCGGGTGGACGTGCGCGCGTCCTCGTTCGCCCGCGACGTCTCGGTGCTCGCCGACCGGGCGGCCCGCGACGCCGAGGTGGACGACATGCTCGTGGACCTGCTGGCCGGGGAGACGCACAGCTTCACGGTGCGGACCGGGGCGGAGATCGACCCCCTCTCGCTGACCACGGCGCACGTCCTCCGCTCGGCGAACACGCCGCACGCGTCGGCGAAACAGGTCTGATGGGCCGTCCCGAACCCGTCGGCGCGGTCGGGCTGGTCCTGGCCCGGCCGCGCCGCCTGCTCAGCGCGGAACCGTTCTTCATGGAGTTCGTCGCCGGGATCGAGGAGCGCGTGGCCGCCCGCGACATGGCGTTCCTGCTGCACCTGGTGACCGACGCGGACGCCGAGGAGGCCACCTACCGCCGGTGGGCGGAGCGGCGCCTGGTCGACGCGGTGGTCGTGGTCAACCTCGCTGCGGAGGACGCGAGGCCCGCCCTCCTGCGCGGGCTCGGCCTGCCGACGGTGCTGGCGGGCGTCCAGGAGCCCGACCCCCCGGGCGCCCCGGCGGTCCGCACCGACCACGTGACCCCGGTCCGGGAGGCCCTGGCACGCCTCCTGGACCTGGGGCACCGGCGGATCGCCCGGGTGTCCGGGCCCGCCCGGCTGCTGCACACCCGTGCCCGCACCGCGGCCCTCGCCGAGGGCTGCCGCCGGGCCGGGATCGCCGCCCCCGTCGTCCTGGAGGGCGACTACTCGCACGAGGAGGGCGCACGGCTCACCCGGGAACTGCTCGGCCGCGAGCGGCCCCCGACGGCGATCCTGTACGACAACGACGTCATGGCCGTCTCCGGCCTGGAGGCCGCCCGCGACATGGGCGTCTCCGTCCCCGGGCAGGTCAGCATGGTCGCGTGGGACGACTCGACCCTGTGCCGCCTGTCCTCTCCGGCGCTGACCAGCGTGAGCGTGGACGTCTACCGGTACGGGACGGAGGTCGGCGCGTCTGCGCTGGAGTGCGCCGACGGCCTCCCCGTCGCGGAGCGGTGGTCTCCCGCGGCGGCCTTCGCGGCCCGCGGGAGCACGGGCCCGGCCCCCGCCCCGTAGCGGGAGGGCGCGGGCGGCGGGGCGGGCCGCCCGCGCCCCGGGCCGGGTACGGCCGGAAGGCCCGCCGCCCCGAACCCGCGGACGAGAAGACCGCCCCCGGCGAACCGGGGGCGGTTGAGCGGTGACCTCGCACCCGGGGGCACCCTGCCCAGCGAAGCCGCCCTCGTCCGCCAGTACGACGTCTCCCGGGGGACGGCCCGTCAAGCCCTCTCCGCGCTGGAGGCAACCGGACTTGTCATCGCCGTCCACGGCAGGGGCCGGTTCGTCCAAGGGCCGGAAACTCCCACCGGCTGGCCCGGTACATGCGGAACATGTTCGCTGGACGCGGGAGCTCGCGCGAGAACTGCTCGAAGGACCGCTTCCCCGTCGCTGGGCGCCCTCCTCTGGGGCAGCCGAACAGGTGCGCTCCCCGTACCCGCCCCTCGCCGCTGCTGACGGCGTCGCTGCGGTTCGTGGAACGGCGCCTGGCCGAGGATCGCGGCCCCTCACCCGATGTAGGTCGGCCCTCCGGCAAGGAAGTGCTCCACGCGCAAACGCATGGACCGGTCCATCCGGTAGCCGGTCAGCTCGTGCTTGGGCACCCAGACGACTTCCCTGGACTCGTCGCTCGGCGTGGGCTCACCCGCGAGCGGATATGCCGCGAACACGAGCGAGAACTCCTGCCGCGCTTCGCCGTCGCTCGTGTAGTAGATGATGTGCTTCGGGTCGCTGTAGATGCCGATGGTGCCGGTGATCACGCAGGTTATGCCGGTCACCTCCAGCGTCTTCCGAACGGCGGCGTCGGGCACGGAAGCGCCCAGACCCAGCGCACCGCCAGGGACGGCCCAGTTGTCGTTGTCGGTACGGCGGATCATCAGCACCTCGTCGCGCTCGTTGACCACGAACACGTTCACCGACGGGACGAGATTGTTCGCCGTCGGGGCCTTGGGGTCGTCGTAGTAGTCGATCCGCTTGCCCACGGGTCTCTTTCCGGCTTCTTCAGCCGGCTGAGCCATCATCGTCCGCACCTGATCGCGAACCGCATCAGGTGAGATGCCGAGGCCACGGAGCAACTTGGCTCCCGTTCCTCGCTTCTTACGCAGCAGCGCCAGAAGAACATGCTCCGGTTCGAGTTCGTCTGCTCCGGAGCTTCGAACCTCGGTCGCGGCGTGCTGAAAGGCCGTCGTTACTTCAGACGAGAACGGCAGATAACCCTCACCCGCGCCGCCCCTCCTGGGCTTGGTGATCTTGAGAACTTCGATCACAGCAGCATCGTCGCGAACGCCCAAGCCCACCAGGGTTTCGGCGGCGGCTCCCTCTCCGTCCGACAGGATTCCCAGCACCACATGCTCTGGCCCGATCACCTGGTGATTGAACCTCTTGGCCTCTTCCTGGGCGAAGACGACAACGCGCCGGGCGCGGGGGCTGAACAGCTCGAACATGGCCGAGGCTCCTGGATCACTCACGAGGGGATGCTTGGTCCCCTACCTTCTCGTAGCTCTCCAGGCGGATGCCGAACAGGCTCCCGCCCAAGACGACTCCCATCGTCCTGGCGGTCAGCCCGCTCGCCCGTGCGCCTGCTCCTGGATCTGCTGCGACAGATGAGCCCATACTCCGTGCACCTGCTCACGGACCAGCTCCGGGGAAACACCGAGGCCGCGCAACACGGGAAGCGCCGCGCCGTGGTCCTCGTGGAGCAGACCGAGCAACAGGTGCTCCGTGTCGATGAAGTCGTGCCGCACCTGCAACGACTCGTACAGCGTCTGTTCCAGGGACTTCCTGGCGTCGGGGGAGAAGGGCAGGTAGGACCGGAAACGCCATCGTCCACGACCACCGGTCCTGACCACCTCGGCCCGGACGGTTCCGTGGTCCAGGCTCAAGCTCCCCAGGACGCCGGCCGCGATCCCCGTTCCCTGCTTCAGCAGTCCGAGCAACAGGTGCTCGGTGCCGATGTGGTTGCGCCTGAGTTCCACGGCCTCTTCGCGCGCCAGGACGGTGACGTCCTTCGCCTGTTGGGTGAACCGATCGAACATGGTCAGGGCTCCTGGGTCGCTCAAGAGGGGATGCTCGGTCCGGACGAGGACATCACCGCGATGGCTGATCGCTACGGGGCGGGCTCCTCCGTCGCTGGGGAGACGGAACGTTGAACTCGGTCGTGACGACGAAGCAGCCAGTAGTGCATCGGTGCCCACACCGACATGACTCCGGCGAACAGCATGTGCGGCCACATCGGCTCCCCCATGAGGGGGCTGGCCCACACCAGCATGATCAGAGCACCGACGAACATCATTCCGGCAGCTGCCCTCAGCACCAGAAGTTCAAGGGGACTGCGTACGGTCACGAGGGCTCCCACTCTGTACGTGTGTCCAGTTGTGCCGGCAGCAGGCTACGCGGCTGGCTCTGCCTCGGAGGGAGGGGCGGGTTCCTGGGCCCGTTTCGCCAAACGCAGTTGTCGGTACTCCACCACGAGGAACACCAGCGTGATGGAGCACATGATGCCGCCCCACCACGTCATAACCGACCCGCCTATCAAGGCTTCGTCGCCACCCCACTTGCGGGTGGGCCGATGCCGACGCCTACCGGTAAGTCAACGAGGGCCGAACGCCTCGCGCAACCCCTGGCCCGTGAGGTGGCCGAACAGGTCGCCGCCGACCACGGCGTGCGCATCCGCCCCGTCTCTCTCCGACGCACGAACATCGCCACCGGTGCCACCGAGGTGATCGACGCCCCCTGCGGCTCCACCCTGGAATCGCGCTGCCCGACCTGCGCCCGGCATAAGAGGTCGCTACGGCGGACCTGGTACGAAGAGGGCCGACGCCTGTTCCCCGACCGCCTGGACGAGGTGGCCGACGCGATGGACGCCGGCCCGTGTGAAGGCTCTCGCCACCGCCGCGTGAGGATCCTGACGGAGCCTCCCCGGGGATCGAACCCCGGACACGCGAAAGGCCGGTCTCTCCGACCGTGTGCACCGTATGTGCACCGGCCCGGATCAACCGGCCCTCGCTACCTCTACCGGCCCTACGCTCACCTGCGTGAACTTCGGCCTCGTGCGGTGGAGGAGGGATTTGAACCCTCGAAGGGTTGCCCCTTACCCGCTTTCGAGGCGGGCGCCATCGGCCACTAGGCGACTCCACCGCGAGCAACTCTACCGGATGCTCCGCCGTGCGGAAAACCGGATGGCGCGAGCGGTTCCGGCGGCGTCCCGGACGTCCTCCGGGGCGGGCTGGTCAGCCGCGGTCCCGACCCCCGCGGCGGTGCTCGAAGAACGCGGTCAGGAGTTCGGCGCACCTCGCCGCGACGTCCGCGCCGACCAGGTCGGGCGGCACCACCTCCGGCCGGTGGTTGAGCCGCGGGTCGCGGACCACGTCCCACACCGACCCCACAGCGCCGGCCTTGGCGTCCCGCGCGCCGAAGGCCAGGCGGTCCACCCGGGAGAGCACCGTCGCGCCCGCGCACATCACGCAGGGCTCGAGGGTGACGACCAGCGTGCAGCCGCTCAGGCGCCACTCACCGCGTGCGCGGGCCGCGGCCCGCAGGGCCAGCACCTCGGCGTGCGCCGTGGGGTCGCCCGCCGCCTCGCGTTCGTTGTGCCCCGTCCCCAGGACCGCGCCCGCGGCGTCCAGGACGATCGCCCCCACCGGGACGTCGCCCGTGGCCAGGGCTAGCTCGGCCTCGGCGACCGCCGTCCACAGCGCGGCGTCGAGGACCCCGCGGTCGTCCACGTCACAGCCTCATGGCGTCGAGGATGTCGCCGAACCCGGCCCGCTCGGCCACGACGGCGAGGACGTCGGCGGGAAGGACGCCGCTGCCGACGGACAGCGAGCGCAGCTCGTCGCCGTCCACGCCCAGGTCGGTGATCAGGTCGCCGTCGCCCACCGGTACCGGGTTGGGGCGCGCGCCCGCGCTCTCCGAGGGCTGCGGGGCGCCGAGGGCGCCCGCTTCGGAGAGGACCGAGGCCACGGGGTGGTCGTGGACCACACGGCCGTCCGAGAGGTACACGCGCGGCTCACCGCCGTCGTCCGAGGCGCGCACGACGGCGAACCACTCGTCGTCGGCTTCCACCAGAAGGAGCGCGCTGTCGCTGCCCCGCTCTGCGGCGAAGTCGAGCATCAGGTCGGTGACGTCGTCGATGACGTCCACGTCCCCGAGTTCGACCTCGGTTCCCCGCCATGTCTTCCCGTTGGGGGCGAAGACAGCTGCGAAGGTCGACACCGCGTGCTCTCCTGTTCTCCAGGGTGTTTTACCAGGGGTCCCTTACCCCATCCCGTCCAGGACACGCTGGAAGGACTGTGCGAATCCGAGGCGTTCGGACACGCTTGCCAGGACCTCGTCGGGGTACAGGTCGAGATCGCCCGCGAGGGCGCCGAGCTCCATCTCGTCCAGGCCGAGGTCGGCGACGATGGACAGGTCACCGGCGGGGAGCACCTGGTCGAGGTCGTCGTCGTCGGGGAGGTCGATGTCCAGGTAGTCGAGGACGTCCCTGGCGACCTGCCAGTCCACCGACGCGGTGACGTCGGAGAGGAAGAGGGAGACGTCCTCCCCGTAGACCCGCACGATGATGAAGAAGTCGTCGCCGACCGAGACCAGTCCGAGGGAGCCGCTGATGCTCGGTTGCTGGCGCAGTGCGTGGATCAGGCCCTTCAGGTCGTGCGTCAGCGTCACGGGGAGGAGGTCGACGTCCCAGTACTCCTCTTCCCTGTACGCGACCGCCGCGAAATCACCCGAGTCGTCGTCACCATGATCGAGTACTGTCATCGTCACCCCAACCCGGCCGGTGTATCGGTGCGGACGAGGAAGAGCCGCGCCCGCGCGAGTGCAATGGTAACGATCACTCCCGCTCCGCCGCCTCCCTCGGTCCGTGTCAGTCCGGACCACGCTCTCATGAGAACGGGGCCCGCGCTGCCGCCCCGGCGGTTCCGTCGGGCCGCCCCGGGAGCGGACGGGCGCCCCCGCAGGTCCACCGCGTGACAGGCGCGGCTCCGGGACGCCCTGTTCCGGGTGGTACGCGCGGTTAGACTCGGGCGGACCCCCATCCCCAGCCACCGTCCCGTTATCCCAGCTCACCCGGAGAACGCCTTGGAAACCCTGGTCGTCGACCATCCCCTGGTCGCGCACAAACTGACCACCCTGCGCGACGTGCGGACCGACTCACCGACCTTCCGGCGCCTGACCGACGAGCTGGTGACCCTGCTCGCCTATGAGGCGACCCGCGACGTCCGAGTGACGGACGTCACCATCAGGACTCCTCTCGTGGAGACCACCGGAACACAGCTGACGCGTCCCACGCCCCTCGTGGTCCCGATCCTGCGCGCGGGTCTGGGCATGCTCGACGGGATGACCCGCCTGCTCCCGACCGCGGAGGTCGGCTTCCTGGGCATGGCCCGCGACGAGGACACGCTCCAGCCGGCGACCTACGCCGACCGGCTGCCGCAGGACCTGTCCGGCCGCCAGTGCTACGTGCTGGACCCGATGCTGGCCACCGGCGGCACCCTGGCAGCCGCGCTCAAGCTCCTGGTGGAGAGGGGCGCGGACCACGTCACCGCGATCTGCCTGCTCGCCGCCCCCGAGGGACTGGTCGCGGTGGAGCAGAAGCTGGCCGAGACCCTGGCGCCGGACCACGGTGCCACCCTGCGCGTGGTGACCGCCGCGGTGGACGAACGCCTGGACGAGAACGGGTTCATCCTCCCGGGGCTGGGCGACGCGGGCGACCGCCTGTACGGCTGCGCCTGAGCCCTCCCCTCGACCCCAGGAGCCTCAGCGCCCAACCGGATCACCGGTTGGGCGCTTTTTCGGCTCTTTTGAACGCCGGACGAATGATCGACCGAAAATCGGGCATTGAACCCGGAGGCAGCCGCGTCAGACCAGGTGGCGCACCCCTCCGGACGCAAGCGTCGACACGGCTTGCATTAGCCGAATTCATTTCGAGATTGGAACGTAACAGATTAGAGTGATCATGGTTCCTGACCACCCATAACCGCGAAGGACAGCCGGACCGAAACCACGCCGCACGGCCGGGGTCCGCCGGAGCGGAGGCCCGTGTCCGCTTCCTGCGCGGCGTTCAGGCAACCCTCCGCCGACTACCCAAAGACCCCGACCGCGCACGCTGCGCCATCAGCCCCCACGGCCCTCAAGGAGTGAGATGCCCGAGACCCCCTCCCCCTCGACCGACCGCGACCCCCGCTACGGCTCCGTCGTCGACCGACTGTCCACGGAGTTCTCCGGCGTCCACCACGATTCCACCGTCACCCGTTGCGTCGACGCCGCCAGACACGGCGCCGAGGACGTCATGGGCCGGGCCACCCCCGATCTCGTCGAGCGGATCGCCCGGCAGCACCTCCAGGTGCTCGCCCTGGCCTTCGCCGAGCAGCACTAGGGATCTGCTCCGCACGAACCACGAGTTTCGGCCCGACCGTCACTCGCCTCCGGCCGGGGAACCAATCGGTCCCGGGGAAGTCCCTCCCTTCTCCGGACAAACCATCCCTAATGCCCTGACCTGCGAGGGGCTTCGACCGTATTCCGGTCGACCGAACACTGGTTCACCAACACCACCGGAACCGGACAGAGCCCGCAAGCGCGGTAGGCCGGACATACCGCCACGCCGAGGGTGCGCCCCAGGCTTTACGGGCATCATTGTCAATGGAACAATCACTGCTGGGTTGGTGGGTCAGGTGGATTCCAAGGGGAGTCAGTCGTGGCGAAGTTGAAGAAATGGGGCGGCTACGCTCTCATCGGTTTCGTGGCGTTTTATCTGCTCACGCAACCTGAAAGCGCCGCTGGTGTGATCCAGAGCGCGTTGGGCGGTCTGATGGGTGGCGCGGAGTCCATGTCCCGCTTCGTCAACGCACTGCTGCCGTAGTGGGGATGGACGGGTGCCATGCGGCTCGTAGCGTCGAGTAACAGCGCTCCGGCGTCGGTCAACCGTTACCTTCTGCCGCACGAGCAGGACGTCGTGACCATCCGTCGGCACCCCGCGGTCCTCATCGGACCGGTCGGGGCCGTCCTCGGTGCGTTGATCGTCGCCGGCATCATCAGCAACACCCAGATCGCGGACAGCGCCGCAGCTCTGGCGATCATCTGGTGGCTGTGGCTGCTGGTGCTGGTGTGGTTCGTCTGGCGGGTCGCGGAGTGGTCCGTGGACTACTTCGTCATCACGTCGGCGCGCCTCCTGCTGACCACGGGGCTGATCACCCGACAGGTCAACATGATGCCGCTGGGCAAGGTCACGGACATGAGGTTCGAGCGGACCCTGGTGGGCCGCTTCCTCGGCTACGGCACCTTCGTGATGGAGTCCGCCGGTCAGGACCAGGCCCTGAGCCGGATCTCCTTCATCCCGTACCCGGAACAGCTCTACCTGGAGGTCGTGGGGCTCATCTTCAAGGAGTGAGCCGCCGCAGGTCCCGACCACCGTCACGGGGCATCCGCCGAGGGCGGATGCCCTTCGTCGTGCTCCGGGCTCCCCGTGCCGGCCGCGGCCCCGGGTGCGGACCCTGGCGCGGGGCCGCCCCGCCTGATTCGCCCTTCGTTCACCTTCCGTTCACCTTGCCTCGAGGCCACACCTCCCTGCCCTCGCACCGCAGCCGCCCGCATGCCGGGAGGCCCGCCCACACCGCCCCGGCATGGGAGAACACCCCCCGGGGAAGAACCCCTTTCAGATCCGCAACACGGCATCCCTACCCAGCGGGCGCGAACCTTCGCAAGCCAATCGAATTGACGCGAAGGTGAACATAGGGTTAACTCATAACATCTGATACGGAAACGAGGAGGGCCCATGGCGCGCTGGACAGACCGTGCACCACACCCCACTCGCTCCGCGACGCCCCGTCGGCGTATCCGCCCCGCGGCTGCGACCCGCCGTCTCTCCGGCCTTACGCCCGAGCCCGTGCACGTCCCGCAACCGCGCGAGGACGCCGACGCCATCGCGTCCGAATACCCGATCATGCACTGGGTGCTGGTCACCGACCACAACGGTCGGACCCGCCCGGAGGCCCGCTGGCTGTAGCCGCACGAGCGACCGTCGAGTGAGCCCTTCGCCACCGCGGCGAGTGCTCCGGAGTTCATGAAGAGCGAGTGACGTGAAGGGGCCGCCCCTGCGGGGGCGGCCCCTTCACGCGTCCCGGAACCGGCCCCCGAACCGGACAACGCCACTCCGCCGCTAAAACGGTTTGGCAATTAATCAGAATCCGGTCGTCCGCATATAGGCCCCGAAGCGCCGACCGAGAGTGATCCCCGTCTCACCGAAAGCACACTTGACGCCAGGCAAAACGAGACGTACCGTCTTGCACATGAGGCTGTACATCTTCCTGTAGATCCGCGCCAGACGCCCGCGTCCGAGCACCGCCGCACCCGCTGCCCAGCGGCGACACCCCTGTCGCCCCTCCGGCACCGTGCGGCTCCGCCGGCGTCGCCGTACCGCGGTCGATCCAGGGAAGCCTCAGCGTTCCCGCTGTACCGGACCCCGTCTCGCCCGTGCGAGCCCTGTCCGAAACCAGCCGGCACGCGTGCTCCTCCGGCGATCCGCGGCCCCGTACCGCCAGACCGCACCGCAGCCCAGGAGGCGCGCACATGCACACCGCCGCACTTCGAGCACACTCCCAGCTCACCCTCGACGAGATCACCAAACGCTACGACGACCACACCGTCCTCGACCGTGTCACCCTGACCATCGGCCCGGGCGAACGCGTCGGAGTCATCGGGGACAACGGATCGGGCAAGAGCACCCTGCTGCGCCTGCTGGCGGGCGAGGAGCGCCCCGACAACGGGGACCTCACCGTCAGGGCGCCCGGCGGGGTCGGCTACCTGCCCCAGACCCTGGAGGGGGTCGGCGTGCGGACCGGCACCGTGGCGGACGCGATCGACTCCGCACTCGCCGACCTGCGGGACCTGGAGGCGCGGCTGCGCGTGGCCGAGGCCCGCCTCGGCTCCGCCACGGCCCGGGAGATGGACGGCTACGGCGACCTGCTCGCCGAGTTCGAGACACGGGGCGGTTACGACGCCGACGCGCGCGTCGACGCCGGGCTCCACGGCCTGGGCCTTCCCGGACTGGACCGCGAGCGCCCGCTGCGCACGCTCTCCGGAGGGGAGCGCTCACGTCTGGCCCTGGCCGCGATGCTGGCGGCCTCGCCCGAACTGCTCCTCCTGGACGAGCCCACCAACGACCTGGACGACCGCGCGGTCGCCTGGCTGGAGGACCGGCTCCGGAACCACAGGGGCACGGTGGTCGCCGTCACCCACGACCGCGCCTTCCTCGCCGGAGTCACCGACACCGTCCTGGAGGTCGACCACGACCTCCACCGGATCAACAGGTACGGCAACGGGTACTCCGGGTTCCTGGCCGCGAAGGCGGCGGCCCGGGCCCGGTGGATCCGGGAGTACCAGGACTGGAGGGCCGACCTGGCCAGGCAGAGGACGCTGGCGGACAACGGCGTCGCCGCGCTCCGGGCCATCCCGCGCAAGGTGGACAAGGCCGCGTTCGGGCACGGCGGGTTCAGGATGCGCAGTCGGGCGCACGGCTCCATGAGCCGTATCCGCAACGCCAAGGAGAGGCTGGAGAGGCTGGCCTCGGACCCGGTGGCTCCGCCTCCGGTCCCGCTCCGCATGACCGCCGAGTTCACCGGGGCCCCGCAAGGGGAGCCCGGCCCGGCGCCGGTCGCCGAACTGGAGCGGGTGCGGGTCGACCACCGGCTCGACGTCCCCGCACTGGAGCTGGCACCGGGTGAGCGCGTCCTGGTCACCGGCCCCAACGGGGCGGGGAAGTCGACCCTGCTCCGGGTCCTCGCCGGGGAGCTGGCCCCCGGCCCGGGTCGGGTCTCCGTCCCGGCGAGGGTCGGCTTCCTGAGGCAGGAGGACGGTGTGTCCCCCTCCCGGCGGACCGTGCTCCAGGCGTACGCGTCCGGCCGCCCCGGCCCCGCCGAGGAGCACCGGGAGGAACTGGCCTCGCTCGGACTGTTCCGCCCCAAGGAGATGGACCAGGCGGTGGCGTCGCTCTCGGTCGGGCAGCGCCGCCGGATCGAGGTGGCCCGACTGGCGTCGGGGGTCCACGACCTCCTGCTGCTGGACGAGCCGACCAACCACCTCTCCCCCGGTCTCGTGGAAGAGCTGGAGGAGGCGTTGTCGCACTTCACCGGGGCTCTGGTGATCGTGACACACGACCGGACGATGCGCGGGAGGTTCGCCGGCCGCCACCTGGAGATGCGGGAGGGGATGATCGTCGGGGACTCCCGGTGAGACGGCCGTGACTCTTTGTCGACAAATCGGCTTGACCACAAATAGGCAAAGAGGCTGACCGATAAACGGGGCCCGTCGCGGGGCGGCGGGCCCCTCCTCCGGATACACCGTCGACGCCCTCGACCTGTACCGGGAGGGGTGCGACCCGGTCCTGCGCCCCGGGGACGAACCCGGCCGGGCGGACCCCTCCGAGGAGTACGCGGCGCACGGCTTCGACACGTCACTGGACATCCAGCTGCGCGTGGGGATCTCCGAGTTCTGCGGGATCACCGGGGCCGCCGTGCACCTGGTGCACGACAGCCTGGGCTCACCCGACCTGGACGGCGTGGACGCGGCCGTGGACGCGACGGCCTATCCGGGCGCCATGTCGACGAACCGGCTGTAGTGGCCCTGGAAGGCCACGGTCACGTCCGCCGTGGGGCCGTTGCGGTGCTTGGCCACGATGATGTCGGCCTCGCCCGCCCGCGGCGACTCCTTGTCGTGCACGTCCTCGCGGTAGAGCAGGATGACCATGTCCGCGTCCTGCTCGATGGAGTTGTGGACGCTGATGCCGTTCGCGACAAAGTTGTGGGTGCCCTCCACCGTGGCGTCGAACACCTCTCGTTCTCCCAAAGGTTCGATCTCCACGACCTCGTCCCAGAAGACGTCGTTCGTGGCCAGGAGTTCCAGATCGCCGTCGTCGAGCACGGCTGCCACCCTGGACAGCCGCGTCCGGCTGGGGGCGGACTTCCACATCGCACTGCCGCAGAACTCCGTCTCCATGGCGGTGGAGAACTGCCTGTGCGTCATGCCCTTGGCGCCGATGGTCGTCCGCACCCTGTCCCACACCTGCACGGGGATCGTGTCCAGGTTGGTGTTGCCCCGTCGACCCTCCATGCCGGCCACGCACTCTGCAAGCCGCGCCGACCGGGCACCGTGGCATCCGACGACCTCCGCGAAGCGGCGCTGGTTGTCCATCCCGTAGACGTCAAGGGTGTAACAGACCCGGTAGCCGCTCTTCCGCACCTTCTTGATCCGCGTCATGATGCCGAGCCTGGCGAGCAGTACGGCGATGCCGTCGACCAGACGACGGCTCGTGGTCGAGTAGTAGATGCGTGCCTGGCCGCCCTTCTCGTTCCAGTAGGCGCTGCCGTCCGTCGCCCACAGATGCCGGAGGAACAGGCCGATCTGGCGGTCGGAAAGGGAGTACACCCCCTCGGGAACGAACTTCTCGTGGCTGCGCAGTCCGAACAGCCCCAGACCGTCCAGCCACGCTGCGATGGGGTTCCGCTTCCCGTGCGTCAGCCGGAAGGGGGCCGGTAGCCGGAGTGTCGTCGTCCGCGCGGAGGCGTACTCGTCCCGTACCGCCGTGATGCCGAAGTGCCGGGCGGCCTCCTCCACCACCGCGAGGTTCGCCTCGTCGGTGTTGGCGTAGCGAATCGGCTGGCGACGGACGAACGAACCGTCCCCGATGAGGTGTGCGAGCATGATGACCTCGGCCTCGGGCCACTCGGCCGTCCGGTCCGGCTCAGGAACGCTCCGGGCCACCGCGACCTTCTCCCCCACTCCGAGGTTCTCGAGGGCGGTCCATCCGTCGAGGTTGAGGAAGGGGTGGTTGCCGGAGGCGACGACCTCCCTGCCGGAGGCCAGCCGCAGCCGGAACACGTCCTTGACCCCGCTGGAGAAGACATGGGTCATCGTCCTGGGCACCATGCGCAGCCGCTCGTCGAGCGACCACACCGGAATGTCGCGTTCACCGCTCCGGTAGAGCTCACCCAAGGTCACCTCGGCACCGGTGTCGGCTCGCAGCACACGCGTCTCAGCGACAAGGCAACCAGATTCGCGCAGGTCAGAGACCTGCGGGCGCTTGTCGGTGCGCTGTTCGGGGCCGCGGTTCAGCTGGGAGAGCGCCACGACGGGGACCTCGAGCTCCTTGGCCAGGAGCTTGAGGGACCGGGACATCTCCGAGACCTCCTGCTGGCGGCTCTCCACGCGCCCCGGTGAACTCATCAGCTGGAGATAGTCGACGATGACCAGCTTGAGGTCGTGCTGCTGTTTGAGCCTGCGGCACTTGGCCCGGATCTCCATCATCGACATGTTCGGTGAGTCGTCGATGAAGAGGGGCGCGTTGGCCACCTCGCCCATGCGCCTGGCCAGCCTGGCCCAGTCCTCGTCGGTCATCAGGCCGGAGCGCATCGTGTGCAGGGGTACCCGGGCCTCCGCCGACAGCAGGCGCATGACGATCTCGTTCCGGCCCATCTCCAGGCTGAAGAAGACCGAGGCCATGTCGTTCTTGATCGACGCCGCGCGCGCGAAATCCAGGGCCAGGGTCGAGTTGTGGGTGGGGATCATGGAACGCGTCGCGAGGAACAGGTGGTCGGGGTGGTCGACCTGCACGCACCGGACGGGAACGCTGTCCACCTGGCGGACCCCGGTGATGAACCTGGACCCGATCCGGGCGTAGCCCCGTCCCTCACCGCGTTCCCGATGGGCCCGTTGCTTGCGCTCGATCCCGAAGACCTCGCGCGTGGCACCGAACGTGATCGTGTAACAGGTCGAGGAACCCTCCGTGCGCCCCCGGACCCGCTTGCGGGACATCCCCGTGCGGTGGCCCAGGCTGTGGGCGAGTTCGCGGAAGTCGTTCGCCAGGCGCTCGTTCGTGACCGCGAACTGGACCGAGCCGCCGGCGTTGACGGTGCCGTCGCTGTCCAGCAGGCCCGCCATGAGTGCCCGCCGCTGCGACACGGACGCCCTCAGGTAGGCGTTGGGAATGTGCTTGTCGCCCAGGACCCCGAGCGAGCGGAGCAGGGCCTGGACGCTGCCGTGGTCGTCGATACAGCGCCGGCACCGTGTCTGGCCGAAACAGGGGGTCCCGCAGTCAGCGCAGGTGGTGTGGGGCGCGGGCTCGGAGACGAACCTCGCCCTTCCGCCGCAGGACTGACCGCAGCTGCGCACATGCGGCAGTTGGGGGGTGAACCGCGTCCCGCAGACGACGCACTCCCTCTCCGGACGGGAGGGGTCCTCAGCCGGAAGGAAGATCCCGTAGGTGCAGGTGCCCCGGCCCACCGGCTTGGTGACCAGTCCCTCGGCCTCGATGTTCGTGAGGACCTCGGGATCGGTGGTGGTGATCCGCGCCGCCTGCGAGGATCCGTCACCCAGCCAGGCTCCGAGGAAGTAGGGCGGCAGGGGGAGGTCGCGCTCCGGCAGCGCGATCGGAGAGGTGTTGACCACCGAATGGTTCGACCTGCGGTCGGCGGTGTCCAGGCGCTGCGTCCGGAAGATCTCCCGGGTGGTTCGCACCCCGGGGAGGACACGGGGGGAACTTCCCGTGGCACCGGCCTCCTGGGCCGCGCGGCGGGAGGCGCGGGTATGGGTGAGCCACTGGTGTTCGGCGTCGGCGATCACCGTGGTGCCGTCGTCGAAGGTGAGCTCGAAGCAGGGCCTGTCGGTCATCGCCTCGGTGGCGGCCACCACCCGGGTCGGGGTGCCGTCGGCGGCGAGGAGTCGGTCCCCGACCTCCACCTCCCCCATGGTGGTCCATCCCTCGGGCGTCGGGAGGGGGGTGTCCAGGGCCAGGGCCTTACCGACGGCCGGCCTGGCGGCGATGATGATCATCTGGCCGGGGTGGAGGCCGTTGGTGAGGGCGTCGAAGTCGGCGAAACCGGTGGGCACGCCGGTCAGGGTGCCGTCGCGGGCCCCGATCGCCTCGATCTCGTCGAGGGCGCCGGGCATGATGTCGGCGAGGACCACGTAGTCCTCGCCGGTCCGCTTCTCGGCGACCTTGTAGATCTCCGCCTGGGCGTGGTCGACGAGGTCGTCCACCTCGCCGTCACCGGCGTAGCCGATCTGGGCGATACGGGTGCCGACCTCGACGAGGCGGCGCAGGACCGCCCGGTCGGAGACGATCTTGGCGTAGTAGCCGGCGTTCGCGGCGGTCGGGATGGCCTCGGTGAGGGTGTGGAGGTAGAGGGCGCCGCCGACGCGGGTGGCCTCGCCGCGCTTGGTGAGCTCGGCGTTGACGGAGATGGCGTCGACCGGCTCGCCGCGGGAGAAGAGGTCGACGACGCTGTCGTAGATGATCTGGTGCGCGGGGCGGTAGAAGTCCGCGGAGCGGATGATCTCGACGACCTGGGTGATGGCGTCCTTGGAGAGGAGCATGCCGCCGAGCACGCTCTGTTCGGCCTGGATGTCGTGGGGTGGGGTGCGCTCGTATCCGCCTTCTTCAGGTGGCTGCTCAGCGACACTCACGAACGCTCTCCCCAGGACCGTACTCCGCCGGCCCGAACGGGCCGACCCCTCCAGGATGCCCCATCGCGACCGCTGGGGACGCCGCGGACGGGACCTGTGGACGGAGCCATTACCACCATGTCCCGCCCCGCGCGGGGCATGGCGGGCACAGGTTGTGCACATCACCTGTGGATAACTTTGCCATGACCCTCACATATAGGCTTTGATCTGCAAAAACACTGTGCGTAGGCGGGCCGTGCAAGATGCCTCACAGGGAGTGTTTCCACAGGTTATCCACAGGCATCCGGGCGGGTGTGGACAACTCCACACCCGACTAGAACGCCTGTCCGATACTGTGGCCTGGTCATGCCAAAACTGCTCTCGGCCGCCCCCTTCCGGCACCGCCACGACCGCGAGATCTTCGCCCTGGCGGTCCCCACGTTCTTCGCCCTCATCAGCGAACCCCTGTTCCTGCTCACCGACGCGGCGGTCGTCGGCACCCTGGGCACCCAGGCCCTGGGAGGGCTGGGCGTGGCCGGGCAGGTCCTCCTGACCCTCGTGGCCGTCTGCGTCTTCCTGGCGTACGGCACCACGGCGGCGGTCTCCCGCCGGTTCGGCGCCGGCGACGTCGCGGGCGGTATCCGCGACGGTGTGGACGGCCTGTGGCTCGCCGTCCTGCTGGGGGTCGCGGCCATCGCGATCGGCTGGCCGCTGGGGCCGCTGATGGTGGACCTGCTGGGCGCCTCGCCCGAGATCGCGCCCTACGCGCTGACCTATCTGAGGATCAGCCTGCTCAGCACGCCGTTCCTGCTGATCGTCATGGCGGGCACCGGTGTGCTCCGGGGGCTCCAGGACGCACGCACCCCGCTGCTGGTCGCGGTGGCCTCCTACGCCGGCAACGCGGTGCTGTGCGTGGTGTTCGTGCTGGTCATGGACTGGGGCATCGCGGGTTCGGCGTGGTCGACGGTGATCGCGCAGGGTGCGGGGGCGTTCTGGTACGTGGCGGCGATCTCCCGTTCCGCGCGGCGTGCGGGGGTCTCCCTCGCCCCGACCGCGGCGGGGCTGCGGGCCTCGGCCTCCGCGGGGTTCGCCCTGTTCCTGCGCAGCGTGTCGATGCGGGTGGTCGCGCTGGTGACCACCGCGGTGGCGGCGCGCCTGGGCGACGAGTCGATCGCCGCGCACCAGGTGAGCTACAACATCTGGGCCCTGCTGGTGTTCGCCATGGACGCGATCGCGATCGCCGGCCAGTCCATCGTGGGACGGTACCTGGGCGCGGGGGACGTGCGGGGCACGAAGGAGGCCACCCGCCGCATGGTGGAGTGGGGCGTGATGCTGGGTGCGGTGTTCATGGTCCTGGTGTTCCTGGTGCTTCCGTGGGCCCCGGTTCCCTTCACGTCCGATGCCGAGGTGCGGGCCCTCATCATGGCCACGCTGGTGGTGGTCGCCCTCATGCAGCCGCTGAGCGGCGTGACCATGGTCCTGGACGGGGTGCTGATGGGGGCGGGCGACCAGCGCTACCTGGCGTGGGCGTCGCTGTGGACGATGGCGGCGTTCCTGCCGTGCGCCCTGGTGATCCCCCGCTTGGCGGAGGACTCGCTGTGGGGCCTGGTGGGGCTGTGGATCGCGTTCACGGTGTGGATCCTGGCGCGCGCCGTCACCCTGGGCGCCCGTGCGCGGGGGACCGCCTGGCTGGTCACCGGGGCGACGAGGCCCTGACGGGGGGCGCCGCCGCACGGGCGGGCGCCTGGAGGTCCGCGCCGGTCCCCGGCCCCGTCGTACTCCCGTCGCAGGGCGGGCGGGCGCGTGGGGGCCGCTCGCCGGAGGGGGAAGCGGGAGCGTCGCGCCCGGGCCCCGTGGAGGCACGCCTCATGGTGGCGAGCCGCGGGCTCCCCCTTGTGAACCAGGGGACCACGGACCGTCGGGCCCCGTCCAGGGCGGACATGTCGACCTGTGGACAAGTCGCTCCGCCGTGTCGACCTGTGGACATGTCCCCTCCTCCGCTTGTCGACCTGTCGGGAAGCCGATAGGCGGACGGGTCGACACCGCGCGCACGGCAGCGGGCCGCTTGTCTCCCCCTGTGCGTACCGGCCCGGGGCCCGCGCCGCCCGCGGGACGTGCCCCCGGCCGCTGCCGGTCCGCCGCAGCTCCCGCGCGGCGGTGCGGGCCCGCCGGGACGCGAAGGAGCCGCCCCGGGGGGGGTCGGGGCGGCTCTCCGGCGGGCATCGTGTCAGGTCCCTCGGGTCACGGGGACGCGTCGAGGTCGCCGACCGCCGGGCCGTGGTAGAACGGCACGGCCCGTTCGGCCTGCGGAACCCTCGGGTAGGTCGGCAGCTGCTCCAGGGTCAGCTCGGTTCCGGCGACCCGGCTCAGGTGGCTGAGCTGTTCGCGCATCCTGCTCGTCACGTCCTTGCGCAGCTGCGGGAGCATCGAGTAGAGCTGGTCCCCCGGGCAGCTCGTGGCGTTGTAGTCCCGGTGGCCGACGATGGCCTCCGACGGGTCCAGCTGGTAGACCAGGCACAGCCACGCACAGGTGTCGACCAGCGACCCCATGAGCGCCTGGGTCGGGGTCTCCGAGGTGTACGTGCCCTCGTTCTCGATCCCGATGGTGTGGGAGTTGTGGTTGGCGGTGTGCGCGCCGACCACGTGCTTGCCGTCGCGGATCGCCTTGAGGGACAGGTCCCTGCCCTCCATGATGTGCCCGCCCCGGCTGATGGTGAGCTGCTGGCCGGTGTCGCTCCACCCGTTGCTGTCCATGTGGTAGCGCTGGATGGACCGGGACAGCGCGGCGGCGTGCTGTGTCGAGGTGTCGGACACGTTGCCCGTGGCGGTGTGGTGCACGACGATGTGGGTCGGCCCCTTGGACACCAGGTCGATCTTGTTCCTGGGCGCCCTGGCCTGCCAGTCGGCGCGCGTGTACACCTTGGGCATCGCGGCGGCGGAGGCCTGCCCCGCCGTTGAGATGCCCATCATCCCGCCGAGGAGCACGCCCCCTGCGGCGAGGGCGGTCCCGCGCAGGATCGTCCTGCGGTCCACCAGCGGGTGTCGGTCCGGATCGGTCGTTCTCTCTACGGCCATCGGTCGTCGTCCTCTCCGTGCGGGGCGCCGCGACGTGCGACACCAACACAGACAACACGATAGGTTACAAAGAGTAGTCAAAGGGTTGCTTTTGGTAATGAGGCGTGTCAGGAAAGCCCCACCCCCGCGAGAGCACGACCGACCCGCCGGAACACGTCCCGACACGAAGCGGGCCCCGCCTCTCCGAGGAGAGGCGGGGCCCTGACGCGTCCGGTGCCTGGGATCAGGCGCCGACGACGTCCAGCTTGATCGTCGCGGAGACCTCGGGGTGCAGGCGGACCTGGACCTTGTGGCTTCCGACCGACTTGATCGGGGTCTTGACCTCGATCCGGCGCTTGTCCAGCTCGGGCCCGCCGGTCGCCTTGACGGCGTCGACGATGTCCGCGGGCGTGACCGAACCGAACAGACGACCGCCCTCGCCGGCGCGCTGCTTGAGGCGCACGGTGAGCGCACCGACCTGGCCGGCGACCTGCCTGGCCTCGTCCAGGGTGCGGATGTCACGCGCGGAGCGCGCGCGCTGGATCAGGTCGATCTGCTTCTGACCGCCGCGTGTCCACCGGATGGCGAACCCGCGGGGCAGCAGGTAGTTGCGACCGTAACCGTTCTTCACCTCGACGACGTCGCCGGGGGCTCCGAGACCGTTGACCTCGTGGGTCAAAATCAGCTTCACGACAAAAACCTCCCTCGGATATCGCCGCTAGCGAGCGGTGCTGGTGTAGGGCAGCAGGGCCACCTCGCGCGCGTTCTTGATCGCGGTCGCGACGTCGCGCTGGTGCTGGGTGCAGTTGCCCGTGACGCGGCGGGCACGGATCTTGCCGCGCTCGGAGATGAACTTGCGGAGAAGCGTGGTGTCCTTGTAGTCGATGTAGGACTGCTTCTCCTGGCAGAAGAGGCAAACCTTCTTCTTGGGCTTGCGCGCTGCCGGCTTCGCCATCGTGGTGCTCCTTCGCAAGAGCCCCGGGGTCCTCCCGGGGATGGTCTGTGGATGGAAAGGTGACTCGGCGCCCTGGGGCACCGGGCCGTGTGCTGCGTGGTGCGGGGTGGAGCGCTAGAACGGGGGCTCGTCGGAGAAGCCTCCGCCGCCGCCACCGAACCCGCCGCCACCGCCGCCACCGTTGGTCGCCCACGGGTCGTCGGCCGGGGGGCCGCTGCGGCCTCCGCCGCCCTGCGCCCCGCCGAAGCCGCCGCCCTGGTTCCCGTAGCCGCCGCCACCCTGCTGGGGCTGGCCGCCGCCGAAACCGCCTCCGCCGCCGTTGCCGCCGCCGAAGCCGCCGCCACCCTGGCGCTGCGTCTTGGTCACCTTCGCGGTGGCGCTGCGCAGAGCCGGGCCGACCTCCTCGACGTCGATCTCGAAGACGGTCCGCTTCTCACCCTGCTGGGTCTCGTACGAGCGCTGCTTCAGCCGGCCCTGCACGATGACGCGCATGCCCCGCTGAAGGCTCTCGGCCACGTTCTCCGCGTACTGCCGCCAGACAGTGCAGGTGAGGAACATGGACTCGCCGTCCTTCCACTCCCCCGACTGCTTGTCGAAGGTGCGGGGCGTCGAGGCCACACGGAAGTTGGCGACCGCGGCTCCACTGGGCGTGAAGCGCAGCTCAGGGTCGTCGACGAGGTTGCCGACGAGCGTGATCTGGGTTTCGCCTGCCATGGATGGGCTCCGGTTCGAGGTAGTCGGTTCAGGCGGTTTCGCCTGCTCCCCCGATCATCCGCGCCGGTACTGACAGAACCGGGGCGGACGGAAGGGGGTGAGGGGTACGGGCAGGGCCGTCCTAGTGGACCTCGGGCCGGAGGACCTTGGTGCGGAGCACGGCCTCGGCGAGGCCGAGCTGGCGGTCGAGCTCCTTGACCGTGGCGGGCGTGGCCGTCAGGTCGATGACCGCGTAGATGCCCTCGGGGTTCTTGTCGATGTCGTAGGCGAGACGGCGCTTGCCCCAGATGTCGACCTTCTCGACCGAGCCGCCGTCGTTGCGCACGACGCCCAGGAAGTTCTCCAGCGACGGGGCGACGGTGCGCTCGTCGAGGTTCGGGTCGAGGATGACCATGATTTCGTAACGACGCATAGGCGTACGTTCCTCCTCTGGACTGTTGCGGCCATGGAATCTCCATGGCAGGAGGGCAGGAGTCCGCGAGCTGTTCCGCGCCGGGGTCGGCGGGCCTCGCACGGACTCTGAGCCATACAGCCCCCAAGGTTACCAGTCGCCGCGTACCGCCGGTGATGGCTGTGGACGGCCGGACACGCGAGGGGGCCGGTGCGCGGAACCTCCGCGCACCGGCCCCTCGGTCGGTCCTCCCGCCGTGGCGGGAGGGGGGTCACTCGTCCCGGCCGAGGACGATCATCCTGTTGTTCTCGTTGGAGCTGCTCCGGGGCCAGGTCCAATCGTCGTCGTCACTGCTCGCGTCGTCGTTGGGGTCGCCCGGCGTGGTCGGCTCCTCGCACCAGGAGGGCGGGTTCGGTCCGGTGCACTCCACCGGGACGTCGGGGGTCCCCTCGTTCTGGCACTCCCAGTCGGACTGGTCGCACTCCGGCGGGGACTCGACGCCCTCGCAGTTGGGGTTCTCCGGGTCGATGTTCGCGGGGTCGCACTCCGGGTATTCGGAGGGCTCGTCCGAGGGTTCCTCGCTCTCCTCCTCGGTGGGCTCCTCGCTCGGGCTCGGCGTGGGCAGGAAGCTCTGGTCCGCGCCGACGTAGGCGGGCGCCGGGAACTGCTCGACTGGCATGCCCTCCACGGCCGTCGTCATGAACTCCTTCCACACGTTGGCCGAGGTGGTGCCACCGAAGATCTCGTTCTCGGGCTGGCCCTCGAACTCCAGGGAGAGGTTGGCGTCCGCCCGGCTGAGTCCGACCGCGGCGACGAGCTGCGGCGTGTAGCCCACGAACCACGCGGAGACCGCCCCGCTGGAGGTACCGGTCTTGCCGGCGACCGGGCGCCCGTCGGGGAGCGCCGCGTTGGAGCCTCCGCCCGCCTCGATCACCTGGGTCATGGCGTAGGTGACGTCGGCGGCCACCTCGGTGGAGACCACCTGGGTGCCCTGCTCGATCTGGTCCGCGTCGTCGGGCTCGACGACCGTGCCGTCGGCCATCCTCAGCTCGGTGACCATGTGCGCCGGCCGGTGGACGCCGCCCGCGGCGAAGGTGGCATAGGCGGACGCCTGGTCGAGGGCGGTCACCTGGTGGGTGCCGAGCGCGACCAGCGGGCCCTGGGTGGAGGTCGTGATCTGGTCCTCGTCCACGCCGGCGTCGACCGCGGTCTGGTCGACCGCGGCGGCGCCGAGCCGGGACGTCAGCTCCACGAAGGGGGTGTTGACCGAGTCCGCCGTGGCCCGGACGAGGTCGACGGGCCCGTAGCTGCGGCCGTCCGCGTTCTGCACCGGGCTCTGCAGCTCGGGGAAGTTCTGCGGCGAGTCGCCGTCGAACATGCTCCGGAGGCTGATGTCGTTGCTGAGCGCGGTGGCGAGCACGTAGGGCTTGTAGGAGGATCCGGCCTGCGTGCGGTGCTGCAGCGAGTTGTTGACGACCTCGGACACTGCCGGGCCGCCGTGGAAGGCGAGGATCTCGCCCGTGGCGGGGTCGACCGCCGTGAGGCCCTTCATGGTGTCGTCGGGGGTGCCGGGGAGGACGTCGAAGGCGCCGGTCGCGGCGTCCATGAGCGCGGGGTCGAGGGAGGTCTCGACGACCAGGCCCTGGGTGGCGATCGTCGCGTCGGTGATGCCCGAGCCCGCGTAGCGCTCGGTGATCTCCTGGATGACCGCGTTGCGCACGTAGCCGAACTTGGGGTCGACGTCGGCCTCGGCGGTGGGGTCGTAGGGGATCCGCTCGGGGATCTCCAGTGCCTCGGCCTCCTCGCGCGGCAGGCCGCGGCCGCTGCCCTCCTCGTGCATGAGGGCGAGCTGCTCCTGGATGTAGGGCCAGCGCTCCTCGTTGAGGTACGTCGTGGTCCAGTCGCCCATCTCGTTGGCCTCGAAGTTGCTGGGCATCTGGATGATGACGCCCAGGAAGGCGCCCTCCTCCGAGTTCAGCTCCGACACGCTCTTGTCGAAGTAGGCCTGGGAGGCCATCTCGATGCCCGAGGCGCCGCGGCCGAAGTAGATCGTGTTGAGGTAGGCCTCGAGGATCTCCTCGTGCTCCATCTGCTGGCCGAGCTTGATGGCGATGAAGATCTCGCGGATCTTGCGGACGATGCGGTCGTCCTGCTCGAGGTCGCTGTAGTAGTTGCGGGCCATCTGCTGGGTGATGGTGGAGCCGCCGCCGGCCTCGCCGCGGGAGAGGATGGCTCGCCCGATGCCGCTGATGCTGATGCCGGGGTCCTGGAAGAAGGTGCGCTGCTCGGCGGCGAGCACGCCGTCGATCACCTCGGGCGGGATGTCCTCGTAGTTGACCTCGACGCGCCGGACCTCGCCCGTGGTGACCGCGACCTCGGGGTTCTCGTCCCCCTGGGGCGCCCACATGATCTGGGTGGCCGACATCGTGTTCTCGGCCTTGGTCTCGAGCTCGTCCCTGTCGGGGGCCTGGGCGTACAGGACCGCGAAGGCGCCCACGCCGCCGATGACCATCAGGCCGAAGGCCGCGAGCGCGGGCTTCCACGCCTTGGCGAAGAAGCGCTTGTACCAGGGGCGGTCGTCCGGCTCCTCGTCGCGGGACCGGCGGCGTCCGCCGCCGCCCCCCCGGCCGCCCGAACCCGCCGCGGCCCGGGTGCCCCGGCCCGCGGCGCGGCGGCCCTCCGAGCGCGATCCGTGCTCGCGGTCCCGGTCGCGGGGGTCGCGGGGACCGCTGCCCGCCCTGCGGCGTCCGCCGGAGCGCGCCTCGTTCTCGGGGGGGCGGCGGCGCTGACCTTCGGGGCGTCCGCCGCGCTCTCCCTCGGGGCGGCGCCGGGGCCGGTCGCCGTCCTCCGGCCTGCGGGGCCGGTCTCCCTCGGGTCGCCTGCGGGGCCGGTCGCCGTCCTCGGGGCGCCTGCGCTGGCCCTCGGGGCGGCGGGGGCGTTCGCCCTCGGCTCTGCGGCGGCCGCCCTGGCCCTCGGAGCGCGCCTCGTTCTCGGGGGGGCGCGGACGGCGCGGGCGCTCGGCCCCGCCGTCGCCACGGCGGGCGCCGCCACCGGAACCCGATCGACGCCGGCCTCCGGACTGGTGGTCACCCGGCGGCGGGCCGTCGGCCCTGCGCCTTCCGCCCTCGCCCCGTGGACCGTCGCCCGGGCCATCGGCCCGGCGACGGCCGCCGTCGGCATTCCGTCGTCGTTCGGTACTCACGTGGTCCTCGATTGCCTCTCACGGCCGGTCGGCCTGACGATTCCTTGGTGGAAACGGGGGGACGGTCCCCCTGGGGGATCGGTGATCCGCGACCTGTTCCTCGGGCGACCTGGGCGAATCGGCCCCGCGGGGCCGCGTCCGCCTCCTCACCGGTCGTTCAAGGCTTGATAAAAGGGACGCACAGAGGCGGTTCGGGGTTTTCAACAGGTCGCGAAGACGTTAGCCGCTTCATCCTCCTGATCGTTGGCCTGCGGGAGCGCTGCCCGCTCGTCGGTGCTCTGTGCCGACGGGACGTCACCGCGGCGGGGGCTCCGTCCGGGGGCTCTACCGGCTACGCACGCAAATCAAAGGTCACGTTAGAGCGATGGAACGGTATAGCACAACCCACGCGCGAGGGTATCGCGCGCCATGGGACACCTGGCCATGTTGTGTCCGAAACCGCCCGTCGCGCCTGTTCAGGGCGCGGGAACCGAACGCCGGCAGGCGCAGGGACCGTGTCCGCGCCCCGCTCGGGGACCTCGTTCGCGCAGGTCGGGGGCAGTGTGTGAGATTTTGCCCCCAGTGTCTCCGGATATCCGCTGGACGGAGGGGGTCCGGGCGCCGCCGGGCGGCCGTGTCGGCGGTGCGCCATGCGGTCCCCCGATCGGGCGGAGATAGAGTCATAGCTGAACAAAACAGCCATACATGCATGTTCTCTCCCCGGCGGTCGACAGCCGCCCACGGGGGAACAGAAACGCCGTGTTCGCTGCTGACCACATACGGAAGACGAACGCAGGACGACGAACCCGACCGCCTCCGGCGCGGGGCCGTCGCCGTGCGCTGTGGAATCCATGTTCGCGGAGAAGAAGGAGCAAGGACCAATGGGTTCGGTACGTGTAGCCGTCGTGGGCGTCGGCAACTGTGCGGCATCGCTCGTGCAGGGCGTTCACTACTACAAGGACGCCAACCCCGAGTCCCGGGTGCCCGGCCTCATGCATGTGCAGTTCGGGCCGTACCACGTGAGTGACATCGAGTTCGTCGCCGCCTTCGACGTGGACGCCAAGAAGGTGGGGCACGACCTGGCCGACGCCATCACGGCCAGCGAGAACAACACCATCAAGATCTGCGACGTGCCGCCGACCGGCGTCACCGTCATGCGCGGCCCCACCTACGACGGCCTCGGCAAGTACTACCGCGAGATCATCCAGGAGTCCCCCGAGGACGCCGTCGACGTGGTCGCGGCCCTCAAGGCCGCCAAGGCCGACGTCCTCGTCTCCTACCTCCCCGTGGGTTCCGACGAGGCCGGGAAGTTCTACGCCCAGTGCGCGATCGACGCGGGCGTCGCCTTCGTCAACGCCCTCCCGGTGTTCATCGCCTCCGACCCCGAGTGGGCCGACAAGTTCACCCGGGCCGGCGTCCCGATCATCGGCGACGACATCAAGTCGCAGATCGGCGCGACCATCACCCACCGGGTGCTGTCCAAGCTGTTCGAGGACCGGGGCGTGATCGTCGACCGCACCTACCAGCTGAACTTCGGCGGCAACATGGACTTCAAGAACATGTTGGAGCGTGAGCGCCTGGAGTCCAAGAAGATCTCCAAGACGCAGTCCGTCACCTCGCAGATCCCCCACGAGCTCAAGGCCGGCTCCGTGCACATCGGCCCGTCGGACCACGTGCCGTGGCTCGACGACCGCAAGTGGGCGTACATCCGCCTGGAGGGGCGCGCGTTCGGCGACGTCCCCCTCAACCTGGAGTACAAGCTGGAGGTCTGGGACTCCCCCAACTCCGCGGGCATCATCATCGACGCCGTCCGCGCCGCGAAGATCGCCAAGGACCGCGGGATCGGCGGCCCGATCCTGGAGCCCTCCTCCTACTTCATGAAGTCCCCGCCCGTCCAGTACAGCGACGCCGAGGCCCACGACAAGGTCGAGAGCTTCATCGCGGGCGAGTAGCCACCGGTGTGGGGCGGCTGCCCGGGGCCCCGGCCCCGGGCACGCCCTACCCTGGTCCGGTGTCCTTCTTCGGTGATCTGCGCGCGGTCCTGCGGGGCCCGCGGTTCCGCCGCCTCTTCGGTACCCGGCTGGTCTCGCAGTTCTCCGACGGGATCTACCAGGCCGGGCTGGCCGGCTTCGTCTTCTTCAACCCCGAGCAGCACACGAGCGCGGGCGCCGTCGCGGCGGCCTTCGCCGTCCTGCTCCTGCCGTTCTCGGTGGTGGCGCCGTTCGCCGGGGTCCTCATCGACCGGTGGCCCCGCCGCCAGGTCCTCCTCCTGTCCTCCCTGGCCAAGGCCGCGCTCGCGGCCGTGAGCGCCCTCCTGGTGTCCGGGGGCGAGGGGCCGGCCTTCTTCGTCGCGGCGCTCCTGGTGCTGAGCGTCAACCGCTTCTTCCTGTCCGGCCTCTCCGCCGGCCTGCCCTACGTCGTGCCCCGCGAGAAGCTGATGATGGCCAACGCCGTCACGCCGACCTGCGGCACCGCGGCCAGCTCCCTCGGGACCGGGGCGGGCCTGGCCGTCGGCCTCGTCGGCGGCGGGGCAGCGCTCGGGACGGGGCTGATCCTCCTCGTCGCCGCGCTCGGCTTCGCCGGCGCTGCGCTCGTCTCCCTCACCCTGGGCCGCCGGGAGCTGGGGCCGCACCTGGAGCGCGAACCCGCCGAGGTCGCGGACGCCGTCCGCAGCGTGGCGCGGGGCATGGCGTCCGGGGTACGGCACATCTGGGAGCGCCCCGCCCCGAGGGACGCCCTCGCCACCATCGGCGTCCACCGGGTCCTGTTCGGCGTCTCGACCCTGCTGACGCTGCTCCTGTACAACAACGCGTTCGCCGACGGCGGCGTGGCCGGGCTCGCCGGCTTCTCGGTGTCGGCCGGGCTCCTGGCGGCGGGGTTCTTCCTGGGCGCCGTGGCGACTCCCTGGGCGACGGCCCGAATGGCGGCCGGGAGCTGGATCGCCCTCCAGCTGGCGGTGGCGGCCGCGGCCCTGGTGGTGTTCGGCCTGCCGTTCTCCGCCGCGCTGTTCCCCGTGGCCGCGTTCGTGCTCGGCTTCGTCTCCCAGGGGGTCAAGGTCACCGTCGACACCCTGGTCCAGCGACATGTCGACGACGCGTTCCGGGGCCGGGTGTTCTCGGTGTACGACGTGCTCTTCAACGCGACGTTCGTCCTGGGCGCGGCCCTGGCCGCCGCACTGGTCCCGCCCTCGGGGATCAGCGTGCCGGTGGTCGCGGGCATGGCGACCGCCTACACGGCGGCGGCCGCCGCCTGGGTGGTGCGCGGCTTCCGCGTCCCGGGGCCGGAGGCCGTGCGGGAGGCGGCGTAGGGCGTGTTCCGCGGACCGTTCCGGGTCCGCGGGCGCCTGGCCCGCCGAGAGCGTCCGCGGACCACGCCCCGGCGTTCCGGCGACATGTCGACAGGAGGACCTGTCGACGTGCCGACCCGGCGCGACCGGCTCCCCGTCAGCCGTGCTCCGTGGTCTCCTCGTAGACGCGGAGGCCGCGGGCCAGGTAGTTGGCCAGCGCGTGCTCCCCGTCGAGGGAGCAGGTGTGCAGCCACACCCGCCGGGTCGGGTCCCGGTCCGGCCAGCGCCCGGCCAGGTCCCAGGCGCGTTCGAGGGCCAGCGTGAGCATGTGCCCGCCCATACCCCTGCCGAGGAAGCCGGGCACGAGTCCGAGGTAGGCGATCTCCACAGCCCCGTCGGGCTGGGCGTCCAGCTCCGCGTAGCCCGCGGGGGTGTCCTCCTCGTACAGGACCCAGGTCTCGCGCCCCGGGTGGTCGACCCACGCCCGCCACTGCTCGGCCGAGAGGCCGAGCCCGTCGGCCGCCTCCCAGTCGCCGCCGACCTCACCGCCGTGCATGAACCGGCTCAGCACGGGGCTGGGGATCTCGGCCCGGGAGAACGTCACGTCCGCCCCGGGCTCCCGCGCGGGGCGCAGGTCGGCGGGGTCGGTGGACTCCAGGTACCAGGTGGTGATGGTCACCGCGCCAGTCTCCCCGCTGCCGCCCGGCACGACAAGGACGGGGATCACTCCCCGGACGGCCCGCCTCCGGGACCGCCGTGTCCGCCGGACCGCACACGTGTCGACGTGGCGACATGGCGACGAGTCGACGGATCGACGGGTCGACGGGTCGGCACGGCCCCCCGGCCCGGCCGGGGAGGACGGCGCCCCGGCCGGGCCGGCCGCACACCGCCCGATCCTTCCGTGACGGCGGAGTCACGTGTTGTAGTGTCCCGGAAAAGACTTGTCGACACACAGGGATGGTGCGCCATGGGCGGCGAGCTGGGCCCCGGGAACCCCTCCGGCGCCTTCGGGGCGCGCGGGGTGACCAAGCGGATCGGGGCGGTGTCCCGGCAGCTGCCCGTCCGCGGCGACCGGTTGCTGGACGTGGGATGCGGGGACGGCACGTACACCGTCGAACTCGCCCAGGGCTACGTGCGCGTGGACGCCATCGACATCGAGCCCGGCCGCCTCGACGCGTTCGCCGCCAGGATCGCGGGCACCGGGTTCGAGGACCGGATCGGCCTCCACAAGATGTCCGCCGACTCGCTGGCCTTCGACGCCCACACCTTCGACCGGGTCACGGCGTTCGAGGTGGTCGAGCACATCGAGGACGTGGAGGGCAGCCTCGCGGAGATCCACCGCGTCCTCAAGCCCGGCGGGGCGCTCTCCCTCACCACGCCCAACCGGTGGTTCCCGTTCGAGACCCACGGGGTGCTGTGGGGGCGCAGGCGCAGGTCCGCCCTGACGGCGCCGTTCCTGCCCTGGGTCCGGCCGCTCCACGAGCGCATGTCGGACGCGCGCTCCTTCACCACCCAGGAGATGGGCCGGCTGCTGCGAGCGGTCGGGCTGAGCATGCGCGCCGTCGACTACGTGATGCCGCCGTTCGACCGCCGGACCCGCGGGCTCCAGTCCCTGTCCGACGGCCTGGAGGGCACCCCTCTGCGGGTGTTCGGCATGGCGATGGCCGTGACCGCGGTGAAGCCGCACCGCTGATCCCCGCGGAACACCCCCTAGAGGTGTTCCGCCGCCCAGGCGCGCAGCTCCGCCGCCGCCTCCTCCTTGCCCATCGGCCCGTTCTCCAGGCGCAGCTCCAGCATGAAGCGGTACGCCTTGCCGACCACGGGCCCCGGCGAGAGGCCCAGGACCTCCTGGATCTCGTTGCCGTCGAGGTCGGGGCGGATACGGTCCAGCTCCTCCTGCTCGGCCAGCTTCCCGATGCGCCGCTCGATGTCGTCGTAGGCCTTCGACAGCGCCGCCGCCTTGCGGCGGTTGCGGGTGGTGCAGTCGGCCCGGGTGAGGATGTGCAGCCGCTCCAGCTGGGATCCCGCGTCGCGGGCGTAGCGGCGCACCGCGGAGTCCGTCCACTCGCCCTTGCCGTAGCCGTGGAAGCGCAGGTGCAGCCCGACCAGCGTGGACACGTCGGAGACGACGTCCTTGGGGAAGCGCAGGGCGGTGAGCCGCTTGCGGCTCATCGACGCCCCCACCACCTCGTGGTGGTGGAAGGTGACCCGGCCCCCTCCCTCGAACTCGCGCGTCTTGGGCTTGCCGACGTCGTGCAGCAGCGCGGCCAGGCGCAGCACCAGGTCGGGCTCGTGGCCACGGGAACGCTCCAGGTCGAGGGCCTGGTCGAGGACGGTGAGCGAGTGCTCGTACACGTCCTTGTGCCGGTGGTGCTCGTCGATCTCCAGGCGGAGCCCGGGGATCTCCGGGAGCACGTACTCGGCGATGCCCAGATCCACCATCAGCTCGATGCCGCGGCGCGGGTCGGGGCTGACCATGAGCTTGGTCAGCTCGTCCCGGACCCGTTCGGCGGAGACGATGGACAGGCGGTCGGCCATGCCGCGGGCCGCCTCGGCGACCTCCGGCGCGAGCGTGAAGCCGAGCTGCGCGGCGAAGCGCACCGCGCGCATGATGCGCAGCGGGTCGTCGCTGAAGGAGTCCTCCGGGCGGCCCGGTGTGCGCAGCACGCCCGCCTCGAGGTCGGCGAGCCCGCCGAAGGGGTCCACGAACTCCAGTTCCGGCAGGCGCACGGCCATCGCGTTGACGGTGAAGTCGCGCCGGAACAGGTCGTCGTGGATGTCCGTGCCGTAGGCCACGTCGGGTTTGCGGGACTTGGGCGAGTAGGACTCGCTGCGGTAGGTCGTGATCTCCAGCTGGTGGCCCCCCTTGCGCAGGCCCACCGTGCCGAACTCGATGCCGACCGTCCACACGGAGTCGGCCCAGCCGTCCACCAGCTCCAGGATGCGCGAGGGGACCGCGTCGGTGGTCAGGTCGACGTCGTTGGAGCGCCTGCCGAGGAGCGCGTCGCGGACCGGGCCGCCGACGAGGGCGAGCTGCTGTCCGTGCGACGCGAAACGGGCGCCGAGCTCGTCCGATACCGGCTGCACGGCCTCCGCCAGCGCGGTGATCGCCGCGCGCCGGGTACCGTTCAGCGACCCCGGTCCCGGGACCGCCCCGGCCTCCGGCCGCTGGTCGGCGTCGTTCTCACTCGAAAACTCTGTGTTCGGCACACCACGCAGATTAGGCGGCCGTCGGTCCAAACTGCGAATCGTCCCGCGGCCCCCGGCCGGGCCGGGTCGTCCACAGGTCGGCCCCGGCTCTGGTGGAGCGCACCCGTTTGATGAAAGAGTGGCCCCTCCGCCGAGCACCACGCGGTGGTCCTCCCCCGACCCGACGGACAGCGAAGACGGTATCTTCGGGTGGAGTGGTAGGACCGCGGTCATCTCGCGCCCACCCGACCCGCGTACGCCGTGTGCGCCGTGCGGGCACCCCGAGCGTCTCCGCCCCTTCACCGTGTTCCCCGGCGGGACGGCCACCTGGACCCGAATCAGGAAACCGGTCAAGCGTTGCGTCGAATTGCCTCCGCGACGGTGGTCATGGCCATGACCACCGCGCTGCTCCCGATACCGGCCGCGCACTCACCCGCGCTGGCGGACCCCGAGGACGACGGCTCCGTCGAGCCGCTCGTCGTCGAGCGCATCACACCGGACGCGGTCCGCGAGGACAGCACCCTGCGGATCGCGGGCGAGGTGACCAACACCACCGCGGACAGCGTGCGCGACGTGACGGTCCGGGTCAGGTACTCCCGGCACCCGTTCACCAACCGCGACGAGCTGGACGAGTTCGCCTCGGGGGACGGCTGGCAGCCCAACGCTCCCGGCCCGGACGAGGAGGTCGCCTCCGCACTGCCGCCCGAGGCCTCCGAGGAGTACTCGCTGAGCATCCCGGTCGAGGACCTGGACCTCTCGTCCTACGGCGTGTACCCGCTCGTGGTCGAGGCGGTCGACGGGGACGGCGGTGTCATCGGCTCCCAGTACACGTTCCTCCCCTACACGGGCTCCGGAGGGGACGACGTGCCCTCCGTCGACATCGCGTGGGTGTGGCCGCTGATGGACCGGCCCCAGCGGGCCGACGACGACACCTTCCTCAGCGGCGAGCTACACGAATCGGTCCGCGCCGAGGGCAGGCTGGGCCGCCTCCTCTCGTCCGGTGCGCAGGTCCCCCTGGACTTCGCGGCCGGCGAGGAGGACCTGGTCGAGCTGCTCGGCCTCGGGGAGGAGCCCGAGGAGCCGCCGTCGGAGGAGGACGAGGCCACCGCGGAGGAGACCGCCGACTCCGTCCCCAGCGAGGAGGCCGCCGAGGACGGCGGGGAGGGCGACGAGGAGGACCCCGGCGCCGAGGGCGACGGAGGCGGGGAGGATCCCGGCGCCGAGGAGGAGCCCCGCCCCGAACGCACCGAGGGCGTGCCGGTCACCTGGGCGGTGGACCCCGGCACCCTCGACGACATCCACCGGATGGCCGCGGAGGACCACGAGGTCCTGGAGGACCTCCTCGCCGTGCCGGCGGAGGCCGACCCGGTCAGGCACGGGGCCGGCCCCGACGAGGCGGCCCAGGTGTGGCTGCGCGAGGCGCGCGCGGTGCTCGCCCGCGACACGGTCGTGGCGTCCCCCTACGCCGGCGCCGACCTGGGGGCCCTGATGCGCAACGACATGGGGGACGACGCCGCCGCCTCGCTCCGGATCGGGCAGGAGGCGGTCCTGCGCGCCCTGTCGTTCGAGGCGGACGGCGCCTTCGCGATGCCGCCCGGCGGGTTGATGGACGACTCCGTCTACGAGTTGTACGCCGCCCAGGGCGCCACCCGCTTCCTGCTGGGCGAGGGCGCCATGCCGCCCGCGTCCTGGATGTCCACGACCCCGACCGCGCAGGCCCCGCTGGCCGCTCCCGAGGAGGAGCCCGTCGAGGAGCCGTTCGCGCTGGTGGCCGACTCCGGGCTCACCGACGTGCTGTCCATGCCGTCGTGGGAGCCCGGCGAGTCCGCGCTCGCGCTCCAGCGGTTCGCCGCCGAGACCGCGATGATCGCGGGCGAGAACGCGGGCGGCGACCGCGTGGTCGTCGCCTCGCCGGACCCGGGCTGGGACCCCAGCCCGGAGTTCGCCGACGGCGTGCTGGCCGCCTCCGACGGCCTCCCGTGGCTGTCGCCGGAGAAGCTGGACGAGATCGAGCCGGCCGACGCGGACGAGCGCGAGGACACCCGGCGCAACCTGGACTACCCGGACAGCGCCTCCGAGGACGAGCTCAGCCCCACCTATATGGGACTGGTCGAGGACGTCAACAACGACGTGCGCCTGTTCAACAGCGTCCTGGTGGACGACGTCGACCCGTTCCGCCCCGCGCTCCTGCGCCTGGAGTCCGTGTACTGGCGGGAGGAGGAGGCCCTCGCGGGTGCGACCCGGTCCCTCGTCCTGGACTCCGTGCAGGACCGTATGGGCGACGTGCGCGTCATCCCCGGCGAGCCGGTCACCCTGGCGAGCCAGACGGGCACCACCGGTGTCCTGGTGGCCAACGACCTGGAGGACCAGGCCGTCATCGTGCGCCTGTCGGTGTTCTCCGAGAACTCCGAGCGGTTGAGCATCGGCTCGTACACGGACTTCTTCGAGATCGACCCCGGCGCCAAGACCACCGTGTACGTCCCCTTGTCGGCCCGGGTCAACGGCCGCACCGAGCTGACCGTGAGCCTGCACAACTCCGCGGGCGAGCCGATCAGCACGCAGGACACCGTGATCCCGGTGAACGCCACCGGCCTGGGCACCCAGGCGCTGCTCATCAGCGGTATCGGCCTGCTGATCCTGGTCGCCGCGCTGGCGCCCCGCGCCCTGCGCAAGTGGGCGCGCAAGCAGGCGTCCCGCTCCGACTCCGAGGCCGCCGGGGCCGCCGAGGCCGGGGGACCGGACGGCGCCGCGACCGGCACCGCCGCGGATCCCGCGGCTCCCGGGGACACCGGGGGCGGCTCCGGGGACCCCGCGGGCTCCGTCCCTCCCGGGGCGGTCGCCACGCCCGGGGAGACCGGGGCGTCCGGGGAGACCGGGGAGACCGGGGCGTCCGCGTCCTCCACCGGGCCCGGGGAGGACACCGAGGCCACCGGGGCAGGATCTCCGGAGGCCGGGGAGGACGCCCAGGAACGGGACAAGGACGGCTCCGGGAAGTGACCCCGGCGCCCCGACGGACCGATGGGTGACACGACTCCTTACCGACAGGACGTCATGTCGACACACCCGCACATCTCCATGTCGGCACACGCGGCGCCGAGCCGCGTGTCCGGCCCGGCCGGACAGGCGCCGGACCACGGCGCCGCGGACGGACCCTTCCAGTCGGACGAAAGGAACCCTGATCCACGGTGGTCACCGACTCTCCGAACGGCGGCGGGAAACACCGCCGTTCCCCCCAGCCCGAAGGCCCCCTCCCGGGTGAGAGCACTCTCCGTCCCAGCGGCGGCCCCATGCCCTCCTTCGAGGAGGGCGAACTGCCCGAGCCCGGCGCCGTCCCCGCCGGGGACGCCGCTTCCGGCTCCGGGGCGGACGGCGCGGGGGCGGGTTCCGGATCGGACTCCGGCGGGATGATGCGCTCCAGCATGATCATGGCCGTGGGCACCATGGCCTCCCGGCTCACCGGGTTCGCCCGCACCATCGTGCTCGGCGCCGCCATCGGCACCCACCTCCTCGGTGACGCCTACCACACGGCCCACACGATCCCCTTCATCCTCAACGACCTGCTCATCGGCGGGCTGATGGCCAGCGTCATCATCCCGTTCCTGGTCAAGCGCAGGAAGAACGACGCGGACGGCGGCAAGGCGACCGAGGACCGCCTGTTCACCACCACGGTGCTGGCCCTGTTCCTCCTGACCGCCGCCGCGATCCTGGCGGCCGAGTTCCTCATCTGGATGTACGGGTCCCGGTTCACACCGGTCCAGTTCGAGGCGTCCGTCTACCTGGCGAGGTTCCTGCTCGCGCAGATCTTCTTCGTCGGCCTGAGCGGCCTGCTGAGCGCCATGCTCAACACGCGGGGCAAGTTCGGCGCCGCCGTGTGGGCGCCGGTCCTCAACAACGTCGTCATCATGTCCGTGGCCGCCGTGTTCCTGTGGGTCGCGGGCCCCGGCCGCACCCCCGAGACCGTCACCGACGGCCAGCTCACGCTGCTCGGCGCGGGCACGGCGGGCGGCATGCTGCTCCAGGCGGTCGTGCTGTTCGTCGCCCTCTCCCGGACCGGCTACCGCTGGCGCCCCCGCCTGGACCTGCGCGGCTCCGGCCTCGGCGACGCGCTCCGCACCGCCGGGTGGATGATGCTCTACACCCTGCTCACGCAGGCCGGCCTGTGGATCACCACCAACATCGCCAACGCCGCGAACGTGTCGAGCATCGAGCAGGGCCTCGACGTCGGCGCGGGCATCAGCGCCTACAACCTGGCGTACCAGCTCTTCCAGCTGCCGTACGCGATCATCGCGGTCTCCCTCATCACCGTGCTGCTCCCCCGGATGAGCGCCCACGCCGACGACCGGAACTGGGACGCGGTCCGCGGGGACTTCTCCAGGACCCTGCGGGTCTCCGCGTTCGTCCTGGTGCCGACCGCGTTCGCGGTGGCGATGTTCGCGGAGCCGCTGTCCGTCCTGGCCTTCGCGCGCGGGTCCATCTCGGTCGGCGACGCCTCCAGCATCGGCCAGATCCTCGCCGTCATGTCGCTGGGCCTGGTGCCGTTCACCGTCTTCCAGCTCATGCTGCGGGTGTTCTTCGCCATGGGCGACACCCGGACGCCCGCGATGATCGGGGCGGCCAACCTCGCCGTGCACAGCGGCCTGGCCCTCGTCTCCTACCTGCTGCTCCCGCCGAACCTGGTGGTCGTGGGTGTGGCCTCGGGCTTCATGGTCTCGTTCCTGTCCGGTCTGACCATCGCCGGGCTGGTCCTGAGCCGGCGCATCGGCGGACTTGACGGAAAGCACATCATTGGCACAATGTTGCGCCTGCACCTGGCCGTCGTCCCGAGCATCGCGGCGGGCCTCGGTGTGCTCTGGTTCTTCGACGCCTACGTCGGCCCCGGCCTGGCCTCCTACATCGGCGCCCCCGTCACCGGGTGCGTCGTCGGCGCACTGCTCTTCCTCGGGTTCGCGCGACTGCTGCGCGTGCCGGAACTGAGCGCGGCGGTGGAACTGGTCCGCGGCCGCATGCGTCGTTGATGCCGTAGCGCCCCGGCTCTGATCCCGCCGAAGGTCTCCCCCGAAGCGCCCCGACCGAGATAAGGACGTCCCGACGGTGCCCAGCGATCACCCCAGAGAGCAGGACCCCGCACCGAGCGGGGCGTCCGCCGAGGCCAGGACGCGCCATCGCCGCCCCGTGGTGATGCCGGAGGACGTGCTCGACACGTACGAGCGCGACGAGCCGGAGGGCGTGCCCGAGACCGGGCTGCGGACGGTCCGCGATCCGAGCGACATCGGTGACGTGGGCACCGCCGACCGCCTGGAGGACGGCGACGAGATCGGCGGCAGCGCCCACACCGCCCCCGGCAACATCGCCAGGTCCAGCGCGGTCATGGCGCTGGGCACCATCGTCTCCCGCGTGACGGGGTTCGTCCGGACCATCCTCCTGGCGGCGGCGATCGGCACCCAGCTGCTGGGCGACGCCTACCAGACCGCGGGCATGGTCCCGTACATGATCTACGACCTGCTCATCGGCGGGTTGCTGGCCAGCGTGTTCGTGCCGTTCCTGGTCAAGCGGCGCAAGCTCGACCAGGACGGCGGGGACAGGACCGAGCAGCGCCTGGTCACCCTCATGCTGCTGGCGCTGTTCGTGATCACGGTCCTGTCGGTCCTGGTGGCGGAGTGGTTCATCAGGATCTACGCGGGCGAGTTCACGGGGGCGCAGTACGAGGTCTCGGTCGTCATGGCCCGGTACCTGGTGACGCAGATCTTCTTCATCGGGGCGAGCGGCCTGGCGAGCGCGATGCTCAACGCGCGCAACCGGTTCGGCGCCCCGATGTGGGCGCCGGTGCTCAACAACGTCGTCATCATCGGCATCCTCCTGTGGTTCATGGCGGTCGCCGGTCCGGGGCGCACCCCGGAGACCGTCACCCCCGGCGAGCTGATGCTGCTGGGCCTGGGCACGGCCATGGGGCAGGTGCTCCAGGCGGCGGTCCTGGTGTGGGCGCTGGCCGCGGCGGGCTTCCGCTGGCGGCCGCGCCTGGACCTGCGCGGCTCGGGTCTGGGCGAGGCGGCCGGCGCCGCCTCGTGGATGATGCTCTACATCGTGGTCGCGCAGCTGGGCGCGCTCGTCTCCACCAACGTGGCCACGCGCGCGGGGACGCGCGCCGCGGAGCTGGGCTTCGACTCCGGGGCGGGCATCACCGCGTACAAGTTCGCGTCGATGCTGTTCCAGCTGCCGTACGCGATCATCGCGGTCTCGGTGATCACCGCCCTGCTGCCGCGGATGAGCGAGCACGTGGCGGCGGGGCGCAAGGACCAGGTGCGCAGCGACTTCTCGCGCGGGTTCCGGCTCTCCTCCGTGCTGATCGTGCCGATCTCGGTCGCGATGATCGTGTTCGCGATCCCGTTCTGCGTGATGATCTACGCGCAGGGCAGCACGACGGCGTCCGACGCCGCGGCGATCGGGCGCATCCTGATGGTCTTCTGCGTGATGCTGATCCCGTTCACGCTGTTCCAGCTCCAGATGCGCGTGTTCTACGCGCTGGGCGACACCCGGACCCCCGCCCTGGTGTCGATCCCCTCCGAGGCCGCCCACGCGGTGACGGCGATCGCCCTGCTGTTCGTGGTCGAGCCCCAGCACGTGGTGGTCTGGCTGCCCGTGCCGTACGGTCTCTACTACATCGTCGGCTCGGTCGTCATGTGGTACCTGCTCCACCGGAAGCTCAACGGCATGGACGGCCGCCGCACCGCGGCGACGCTGTTCAAGCTGCACGTGGCCACGGTCCCCGCCGCGGTCTTCGGGGTGGCGATGATCTACGCCTTCCGGGGTCTGCCGGGTGATCTGTGGCCGGGTCTGGCGGCGATGCTGGCCGGGGGCGTCGTCGGTGCCGTACTGTTCGTGGTTACCGCGAAGTTCCTGAATGTGACCGAAGTCACATCCTTCCTCGATTTGCTCAGAACACGGCTGCGACGCCGCTGATCACCAGGAATGGATGACGTTGGGTAGCCGAGCACCGATACGCCCCGGAAGGTGAATGAGTATCCGATGTCCTCCGAAGATGCTGTTCAGGCGTCCTAGCATGGACACGCATCGCTTTACCGCTACAGCAATGTTCATCCGAGCTGCCCGAAGGGAGGCTGGGGACAGCAGGCAGGGCCGATAACCCCCTCGCGCACACCCCGCACCGCTCCGGTCCCCAGGGACCCGTTGCGGGAGGAGCGCGCGGAGCTCACGGCACTGGCGTCCGTCACTCCCAACATGAGCACCTTCCTGATCGAACCCGGGGCGAAGCTGGCCAACCGGTACCGCCTCGACCAAGTGGTGAGTGAGACCGGCGGGGCCACCCGCTGGAAGGCCACCGACGAGACCCTCGCGCGACCCGTCGCGGTGTGGACCTTCACCGAGGGCTTCCCCCGCACGTCCGAGGTCGTGCGCGCCGCCAGGGCCACGAGCCGCATCCCCGACGCCCGCGTCACCCAGGTCTTCGACGCCGACGACACGACCCCCGTCCCCTACGTCGTCGAGGAGTGGGTCATCGGCTCCTCCCTCGCCGACCTCCTCGCCCAGGGCCCCATGGAGCCCGAGCGCGCCGCGGGCCTGGTCGCCGAGGCCGCCGAGGCCATCGCCGCCGCGCACGCCGGCGGGCTCCACCACCTGTGCCTGACCCCGAGCAAGCTCATGTGGAGCAGCGGCGGGGCCGTCAAGGTGACCGGCATCGGCGTCGACGCCGCGCTGCTGGGCGCCGTCGTGGCCGACCCCGCCGCGGTCGACGCCCAGGGCCTGGGCAACCTGCTGTACGCGGCGCTCACCGGGCACTGGCCCGGCGGGCCGCAGAGCGGCCTTCCCGGAGCCCCCCAGGGCCCCGCGGGCCCCTACCCGCCCGGACAGATCCGCCAGGGCGTCACCGAGCCCCTCAACACCATCACCACGCGCGCGGCGCTGCCCCAGCTCGCGGGCCAGATGGTGCCCGGCCCGCCCATCACCTCGCCCGCGGACTTCTGCGCCGCCATGGCCGAGGTCCCCCGGCTCATCCCGCTCCCCGTCTCCCCCGTGGAGTCCGCGCCCCCCGAGCCCGGGACCTCGCGGCGCACGGGCGAGCTCGACACCACCGGCTCCGGCCCCCGCCGGAGCGCCCGGAGCGGCGGCTCCGCCCGCGGCGCCACCGCGGCGCGCAGCGCCTCCGCCCCCCGTGCGGAGCGCCCCGCCCCCTCCCGCATGGACCAGCGCGCGGCCCGCTCCCAGGCCTCGCCCAAGAGGATCCTCGTCGGCGTCGTCGCGGTCGTGCTGTTCGCCGCCGTGGTCGTGGGCGCCTGGAGCCTCGGTTCCAGCCTCCAGCCCGGCGACGACCCCGCCACCCCCAGCGCGGGCTCCGCCGAGGACCCGGCGGACGACGCCGCGGACGCGTCCCCCCTGGAGATCGTCGGCTCGCGCGGCCTCAACCCGCACGGCGACACCGACGAGCACAGCGCCAACGCGCCCCTGGCCTGGGACGGCGACCCCTCGACCGCCTGGAACACCCAGGGCTACAGGGACCCGCTGGACATGATCAAGCCCGGTGTCGGCCTCCAGCTCGAACTCGGCGCGAGCCACGAGATCCACGCGGTGGACCTCGACATGGCCGGCGACGGGTACGAGTTCGAGATCCGGGTCGGCGACGCGAACGGGAACTCCGAGAACGACTACGAGGTGGTCGGCAGCGGCAGCGGGTCCTCCCAGGAGGTCGTCCTCGACGAGCCCGCCACCGGTCAGTACGTCCTGGTCTGGTTCACGGCCCTGCCCCAGAACGGGGGGGACTACCGTGGGAGCGTCAACGAGGTAGAGGTACGCGGAACCTAGTAGTGGGATATGTGATCAGCGCTGATGGACGCGGTCCACGAGCTTCCTGACCGGGAGCTGTTGACGAGGCACGCTCAGGGTGACGAACAGGCGTTCGGGGTACTGGTTCGCCGCCACCGTGAGCGCCTCTGGGCTGTCGCAGTGCGGATGATGGGAGACCCCGAGGAGGCGTCGGACGCCCTCCAGGACGCCTTCCTGTCGGCGTTCCGCGCCGCCGAGCGGTTCCGCGGGGAGTCCCAGGTGACCACCTGGCTGCACCGGATCGTGGTCAACGCCTGCCACGACCGGCTGCGCCGGCGCAAGGTGCGGCCCGCCACCCCCACCGAGGACGCCACCCTGGACGTGGTCGCCAACGAGCGGCTGGGCCGCGCCGGAGGCGCCCCGGACCACGCCTCGCAGACCGAGGCCCGCCTCGACGTGCACGCCGCCCTGGACCTGCTGCCGCTGGACCAGCGGATGGCGCTGACCCTCGTGGACATGCTCGGCTACCGGGTGGAGGAGGCGGCCCAGATCCTCGACGTGGCGACCGGCACGGTCAAGAGCCGGTGTGCCCGGGGTCGCGCCAAACTTCTTCCGTCACTGGCCCATCTGAGGAACCCCCGGGATCCGCGAGACGTCACATCTGGGAGAGGAGGTGCCAACCCATCGTGACGTCCCATCCAGACGTGGAGGCACTCGCCTTCTTCGCCGAGGAGCTCCTGGAGCCCGGCGAGGAACGTACCGTCGCATCCCACATCGAGACCTGCGCGACCTGCGCGACCACCCTGGAGGAGCTCACGGGGGTCACGGAGGCGCTGGCCGCCGCACCCGCTCCCGAGCTGCCCCGGGACGTCGCCGACCTCCTCGACCGGCGTGTCGCCGAGGCGGCGCGCGAGCGGGCGGAGAACGGCGGCGCGCCGGGACCCGCCGCCGCACCCGCCGCCTCCGGACCGACCGCCGGGGTGACACCGATCTCGCGCCGCCGGCGCGGTTTCGGCGGCGCCGGCCTGCCCCGGCTGATGATGGTGGCCGCCGCCGCGGCGGTCGTCGCCGGCGGTGGCGCGGCCCTGTTCAACGGTCTGGCCCCGCAGGAGGAGGCCGGCGTCGCCGCGCCCCTCCTGCAGGACGGGCAGGAGGAGGCCGTGCCGGACACCGCCCAGGCCTACACGCCCCAGGTGGTGCGGAGCGGCACCGTCTACACCGGCGCCGGCCTGGCGGAGCAGGCCGCCCGGACCCTCGACCTCTCCCCCGTGGGGGCCCCGCAGGAGGACGGCGCCGAGCCCCTGGCCGCGGAGGAGAGCCCCCCGCCCGGGGTGGCGGAGTGCGCGGGGCGTCTCGGCGAGGCGCTCGACACCCGTTTCAGCCTGGTCGACGACGCCCACTACGGCGACGGGACGACCCCGGCGTGGGCCATGTTCGCCCTCGACGGCGACGAGTACGACGTGTACGTGGTCGATCCGCTCTGCGCGCAGGGCGGGGACACCGAGGGCAGCGTGATCACCCAGGAGCGCGTGCCCGAGCCCGGCCCCTGAGCGGGCCCGGCGGCCTCCGGGCCCGTACACAGGACGCGGAGGGGGCGGGCGGGACCGCGAAGGTCGACATGTCGACCCGCCCGCGCCCCGTCACCCGCCCGGACTGACCAGGCCCGTCTCGTAGGCGATGACCACGAGGCCCACCCTGTCCCTGGCGCCGAGCTTGGACAGGACGCGGCCCACGTGCGTGCGGGCCGTGGCGGGGCTCAGGTGGAGCTCCGCGCCGATCTCCTGGTTGGACAGCCCGCGCCCGACCAGGGCCAGCACGTCGCGCTCCCGGGCGGTCAGCACGTCCAGGCGGCGGGCCGCCTCCGGGGGGACCGAGGTGTCGGCCACCCTCTCGATCACCCTGCGCGTGACCGCGGGGGACAGCAGCGCCTCCCCCGCGGCGACGGTCCGCACCGCCGCGCGCAGCTCGCCGGGTTCCGCGTCCTTGAGGAGGAACCCCGAGGCGCCCAGCCGCAGCGCCGTGAACACGTTGTCGTCCTCCCCGAACGTGGTGAGGACCACCACCCGGGGGCCGCCGGACGCGGCATCCGCGCCGGCCTCCCCCGCACGCTCCGGCCCCGGGGCCCGTGTCGACCTGTCGCCCTGTCGACGCCCCAGCTCGCGCAGGACCGCGAGGCCGTCCACCGCGGGCATCTGGAGGTCGAGCAGGACCACGTCGGGACGGTACCTGCCGATGTCGGCGAGGGCCTCCCGGCCGTTCCCCGACTCCGCCACCACCTCGATCCCCCCGTCGCGCTCCAGGAGCGCGCGCACACCCGTGCGGACGAGCGGCTGGTCGTCCACCAGCAGGACCCGGATCACCGGTCCCCTCCGAGCGGCAGCCGCGCGTGCACCGCGAACCCTCCACCGGGGCCGGGCCCCGCCTCCACCGAGCCCCCCACCAGGCGTACGCGTTCGCGCATGCCCGCGAGCCCGCTCCCGGGGGCGACCGCGGGCCCTTCGCCCGCGCCGCCGCCCGCGGTGGACGGGCCTTGTCGTCCGTCGTCGGTCACCCGCACCTCCAGGACACCGTCCCTCCTCGTGAAGACCACCCGGGCCCGGTCGGCCCGGGCGTGCCGGAGCGTGTTGGTCAGCGCCTCCTGCACGATCCTGTAGGCGGTCGCGTCCACCATCCCCGGTATCTCTCCGGTCCCGGGCCTCCCCTCCACCTCGACCGCCACACCTGCCGCCCGGACCGAGTCCGCGAGTTCGTCCAGGTGCGCGAGCGAGGAGGTCCGTTCGCCGCCCGGATCGGCGTCGCGCAGGGCGCGCACGGTGGAGCGCAGCTCGCTCAGGCCCGCGCGGGACGCCTGGGTGACGTGCGCGAGCTCCGCACGCGCCGCCTCCGCGTCCGCGGGGTCGTCCTCCAGCGCCTCGGCCGCCACCGCCGCGTGCAGGGACACCACCGAAAGATGGTGCCCCACCGCGTCGTGCAGGTCGCGCGCGATCCGCGTACGCTCCAGCGCCAACCGCTCGGCCGCCTCGGACTCGCGCGCCTGCGCGTCCAGGAGGGCGGCCCTCTCCCGCTGGTGGTCGGCCTGGCGCCGCTGCCACTGCGCGTGGCCCAGGGCGATGGCCGCGCCCATGATCGCCGCCGTGGAGGGCAGCTCGTACCCCAGGAGGTAGGCGGGGTCCTGGCCCTCGCCCAGCCGGGCGAACGTGGAGACCGCCACCAGCGCCGCCGCCGTGCCCGCCGACCACGCCGTCCGGCCGGCCTCCGCCGCGGAGTACAGGGCCGCGGCGGCGGGGACCGCCAGGCCGATGGTCGGCAGGTCGATCACGTAGTTGGCGACGATGAGCACCGCCGTCGCCAGGAGCACCCCCACCGGCCACCGCCGCCGCGCCGGCATGAGGCCGCCGAGCACCGCGGCCATCGCGTAGCCGAGGGCGAGGTTCCCCCTGTTGCTGACGTCGGATCCGACCGCGATCGCCACCACGGCGAAGACGGCGAACCCGAACAGCGCGTCGACGACGACGTCCTGGCGGTCGCTGGGCATGCGGTGATTCTACGGACCGGTCCCCCGGCGGGCACGGGACCGGGGACGCTCGCCGCTACGCGCCGCGACGTACACCGACCGGTCGGGACCGCGTACCGGGGCGCGGTCGGCGCCGGACGCGCGAGGGGGCCCGCGGTCCCTACCGTCGGGGCTGTCCGTCCCCGGCGCGCCGAGCGCGCCACGACCCCGCGAGGCGCCCGTGAACCAGCCGCAGCCCCCGTCCGCCGGACCGTTCTCCGGTGTCCCGTGGTCGCTCGTCCTGGGCCTCGGAGCCCTGGCGCTGCTCCGGCCCCTGCTGGGCGTCACGGGCGTCGCTGAGGCGATCGACTGGAGACCGTACCTCCCGCTGGGGATGACCGTCGTGATCACGGTCGCGTGGGTGGCCGCGGTCGTGGTCGCCCGTGTCCCCCGGCCGCTCCTCACCCTCGTGTACGCGGGCCTGGCCCACGCCGTGTTCTCGACCGTGCTGGTCGCCGTGCTCTCACCGATCACGCCGGGCGGGCCCCGGGGTCCGCTCGACGATCCGCTCGCGCTCGTCTCCTCCCTCGCCGCGAACGCCCTGTGGGGGCTCCTGGCGGGGGCGGTCGCCGTGGCGGTCCGGGCGGCGCTGGAGGACCACCGGCGGGGCCCCTGAACGGCGGACCCGGGCCACGGACCCCCGCGACGCATACCCCGCCCCCGTAAGCCGGGCGGATGTCCCGGGGGGAATGCCCTGCACCTACCATCGGTTGTGCTAACCATCTTCCCCTGAGGTCACGACGCGTGGCCAGGGCAGCGACTGTGTGAAGGGCCTACGAGCGTGAGTGACGTCCGCAATGTCATCATCATCGGTTCCGGACCGGCGGGTTACACCGCTGCCGTGTACGCCGCCCGAGCCGAGCTGCGCCCGCTGGTGTTCGAGGGTTCGATCACCGCCGGCGGCGCCCTCATGAACACGACCGAGGTCGAGAACTTCCCCGGCTTCCCCGACGGCATCATGGGACCGGACCTCATGGACAACCTGCGCAAGCAGGCCGAGCGCTTCGGAGCCGAGCTGGTCCCCGAGGACGTCACCTCCGTGAACCTGGACAAGCCGGTCAAGGAGGTCGTCGCGGGCGGGGAGACCTTCCTCGCGCACACGGTCATCCTCGCCACCGGGTCCGGCTACCGCGAGCTGGGCGTGCCCGGCGAGAAGGAGCTCTCCGGCCGGGGCACCTCCTGGTGCGCCACCTGCGACGGCTTCTTCTTCCGCGAGCAGGACATCGCGGTGGTCGGCGGCGGCGACACCGCCATGGAGGAGGCCCTCTTCCTCACCCGCTTCGCCTCGTCGGTGACCGTCATCCACCGCCGCGAGGAGCTGCGCGCGAGCCGCATCATGGTCGAGCGCGCCGAGGCCAACGAGAAGATCCGCTTCCTCTGGAACTCCGAGGTCACCGAGGTGCTCGGCACGGAGCGCGTCACCGGCCTGCGGGTCCTGAACAACAAGTCCGGCGAGACGAGCACGCTCGACGTGACCGGCCTGTTCGTCGCCATCGGCCACGACCCTCGGGTCGAGCTGTTCGACAAGCAGATCGAGCTGGACGGGGAGGGCTACGTCAAGGTGGACTTCCCGTCCACGCGGACCACGCTGGAGGGCGTGTTCGCCTGCGGCGACGTCGTCGACCACCAGTACCGCCAGGCGATCACGGCCGCCGGCACCGGCTGCTCCGCCGCCCTGGACGCCGAGCGCTTCCTCGCGGCGCGGGGCAACTGACGCCTCCGCCCTCCCGCGGGCCCGCCCGAGAGGGCCCGCGTTCCTCCCCCCTGCCATCCGCCACCAGGTGAACCAAGGAGAACCATGTCCACTGTCAAGCACGTCACGGACGCCAACTTCAAGGAAGAGGTCCTCGCCAGCGGCAAGCCCGTCCTGGTGGACTTCTGGGCCGACTGGTGCGGCCCGTGCAAGCAGATGGCCCCGGTCCTGGACAAGCTGGCGGCGGAGTACGGCGACAAGATCGAGATCGTCAAGCTCAACACCGACCAGAACCCCGAGACGCCGCGCGCCTACAACGTCATGTCGCTGCCGACGATGAACCTCTACAAGGACGGCGAGGTCGTCAAGCAGCTCATCGGCGCCAAGCCGAAGCGCGTCCTGGAGAAGGAGCTCGCCGACTTCCTGTAACGGGACGCGGGCGACACCAGAGGCGACGAGAGGCCCCCAGGTCCACCCTGGGGGCCTCTCGTGCGTCCTGGGCCCCGGGCAGGGGGAGCACCCCTCCCGGGGCCGCCACGACGACCTCCGGCGACTTCGCGCCCGCGGTGCGTGTTTCACGTGAAACACGCACCGCGGCCCCCGGAGTCCGGGCGGCGCGAAGGCGGTGTTTCACGTGAAACACCGCCTTCGACCACCACCCCGGGGACGCTCAGGAGTTCTGCGCGTCCATCTGCTCGATGATGCGGGCCAGATCCTCCGGTGTCGCGAACTCCACCACGATCTTGCCCTTCTTGCGGCCCATCTGGACCTTGACCGTGGTGTCGAAGCGGTCGGAGAGGCGCGTGGCCCACTCGTCCACCTGGGGCGGGGTGGCGATCCGCTCCGCGGCCCTCCGGGGCCGGTCGTCGTCCGGCGCCTCCCGGAGCGAGACCATCTCCTCCAGGGAGCGGACCGAGATCCCCTCCTGGACGACGCGGGCCGCGAGCCGGTCCTGGAGCTCGGGGTCCTCCAGCCCCAGCAGCGCCCGCGCGTGTCCGGCGCTGAGCACCCCGGCGGCCACACGCGTCTGCACCTTGCCGGGGAGGTTCAGCAGGCGCAGGGTGTTGGTGATGTGCGAGCGCGACTTGCCGACCTGGTGGGCCAGCTCCGCCTGGGTGGTGCCGAAGTCGTCCAGCATCTGCTGGTACGCGGCCGCCTCCTCCAGGGGGTTGAGCTGCTGCCGGTGGAGGTTCTCCAGGAGAGCCTCCCGGAGCAGTTCGTCGTCGTCCGTCCTGCGCACGATCGCCGGGATGCGCTCCAGCCCCGCGAGCTTGCTCGCCCGGAACCGCCGCTCCCCCATGATGAGCTCGAAGCCGACCTCCGCTCCGACCGGCAGCTTGCGCACGACCACCGGCTGGAGCAGACCGACCTCGACGATCGACTCCCGCAGCTCCTCCAGCGCCTCGTCGTCGAAGTACTTCCGGGGCTGGCGGGGGTTGGGCCGTACGTCGGAGAGCTTGACCTCCTCCAGGTACGTGCCGTCCGGCATCTCGGCCGGGCCGGGCACCGCTGTCGTGTCACGCACCTCCACCGGCTCCGGCGCGGGCGGCGGTGCCGTCTCCCGCTCTCTCTCCGCCGGGGCGGGGGCGGGCGGCCCCTGCGGGATCAGCGCCCCCAGTCCCTTGCCCAGACCGCGCCGCTGCTGGCTCACCGGCAACTCCCTCCACACTCCTTGTGAACTTTCCGCCCGGCCCCACCGGTCGGGCGGAGACCGTGTTTCACGTGAAACATCCGGCGTCAGCCGGCGATCGCCCGCGCCCGGTGGGCGATCTCGCGAGCCGCCTCCAGGTAGGCCACCGCCCCGGTCGACGCCGGGTCGTAGGTCATCACCGACTGGCCGTAGCTCGGCGCCTCGGACACGCGCACGCTCCTGGGGATCAGGGTGTCCAGGACGGTCTCCTTGAAGTGCGAGCGCACCTCGTCGGCGACCTGCTGCGAGAGGCGGGTCCGGCCGTCGTACATCGTCAGCAGGATGGTGCTGACCGCCAGCCCCGGGTTGAGGTGGGACTGGACGAGCTCCACGTTGCGGAGCAGCTGCCCCAGACCCTCCAGGGCGTAGTACTCGCACTGGATCGGGATCATCACCTCGTCGCACGCCACCATCGCGTTGACCGTGAGGAGGCCGAGCGAGGGAGGGCAGTCGATGAGGATGTAGTCGAGGTCCGACGTGTCGTACGCGGCGAAGGCACGCTTGAGCCGGGCCTCGCGCGCGACGAGGGAGACCAGTTCGATCTCCGCTCCCGCCAGGTCGATGGTGGCCGGGGCGCACCACAGGTTCGGGATGTCCGGGACCGGCTGGGCCAGTTTGCGGATCTCCTCGTCCTCGACCAGGCAGTGGTAGATGGAGCGGGTCTGCGTGTCGCGCTCCATGCCGAGGGCCGTGGAGGCGTTGCCCTGGGGGTCGAGGTCGACCACGAGGACCCGCTGCCCGTGCATCGCCAGGGCCGCGGCGATGTTCACCGTCGTGGTCGTCTTGCCGACGCCACCCTTCTGGTTGGCGACGCCGATCACCCGGCAGGCCGCCGGGCGGGGCCAGACCTCGTCGTGCCCGCGAACCGCCATGGCCGCGTGGGCCGCTCGGGCGAGGGGGGTGTCGGGGACGCCGTAGTTGGATCCGGCCGGTGTTTCACGTGAATCACCGAGCAGGTCTCCATAGGCGCCCGGGGATGTTTCACGTGAAACATCGGCGTTGTCGGCTGGATTCTGGGGCACGAATGAGTTCACCTCTTCCGTCCGCGCTTCTTCTTGCCGCCCCGCGCCTTCTGGGAACCTGCTGACGCGGGCGGACCACCGTCGGATGTCACCGTGACGCGAACGACCGTGGTAGCGGGATCGACTTTACCCCGCCCCACCCTGATCACATCGCTAACGCTCGGCCGCATTTGGGAAACGTCTTCGCGGCCGGCTGCCAGCTCGGCCTCCGCCTGCTCCCCCTTCAGGGCCAGCAGGCTGCCGCCCTTGCGCAGGAGCGGCAGGGCCCAGCCGGCGAGCCGGGGCAGGGGCGCGACGGCGCGGGCCGTCACGAAGTCGGTCAGCAGCTGCCCGTGGGCCTCTTCCGCCCGCCCCCGGCGCACCACCACGTTGGACAGCTCCAGGATCTCGACCGCCTCGTCGAGGAAGACCGTCCGGCGCAGCAGCGGCTCCAGGAGGACCATGCGGATGTCGGGGCGCATCATTCCGAGCACCAGCCCCGGAAGGCCGGCGCCCGAGCCGATGTCCACGACCTCGGCGCCCTCGGGGATCAGCTCCTCCACGACGGCGCAGTTGATGAGGTGGCGTTCCCAGAGGCGGGGCACCTCCCGCGGGCCGATCAGACCGCGACGCACCCCGTCGTCGGCGAGTAGTTCGGCGTAGCGCCGCGCCTTCGGCAGGGAGTCACCGAAGACCGCCTCCGCCTGTGCTGGTGGGGCGGGTGGCGCGGCGCCGGGCTCCTCAACATCCGAGGTCATCGGTCACCACCTGTCGGAACTCGTCCATCGTCACTTCCATGCTCGGTCCGCCGCACCCGGGACTCCGCGCGCGGCGCGGCATCGGTCGGAGAGGGGGATGCGCGCTGCGGATCACGGTTCCGCGCGCGTGAGAAAAGATCCTTCATGATCCTACGTGCGGGCGGCACCAGGGTTTCACGTGACGCCCTTCCCGAGGGCGTGTCCGCAGTGTGCCCTCACTCTCCGAAAGCCTCCCTGGGGAGTGTTTCACGTGAAACGCTCCCCCACCCCGCTCTCTGTCCCGCGGCGTTTCACGTGAAACATCGACACGGCGACATGCCGACCCCGGCCCGTCGATGTGTCGACATACCCGCTCGCCCGACCGGGGCCCTCACGGTCACCCCCGGCGGTCCGGTACCGCGCAAGGCGGCCGGAGACCTCTCACGGCAGGCGCTCCGTCCCGGGGCGGCCTCTCCCGGGGCGTCCGCCCGCCGCACACGGGAGGCGGGCACAGGAGGCGGACACAGAGAAGGGGTGTCGGTGTTTCACGTGAAACACCGACACCCCCTGGGGATGATCGTCCTACGAGGCGGGATGCACCACGACGTAGCGGTTGGGCTCCTCGCCCTCCGACTCGCTGCGCAGGCCCGCAGCGGCCACCGCGTCGTGGACGACCTTGCGCTCGAACGGGGTCATCGGTTCCAGCGGGTGGATCTCGCCGGACTCCTTGACCTTGTCGGCGGCCTCGGTCCCGATCTGGAAGAGCACCTTGCGGCGGCCCTCGCGGTAGCCGCCGATGTCCAGCATCAGCCGGCTGCGCTCGCCCGTCGCCCGGTGGACGGCCAGACGGGTCAGCTCCTGGAGGGCCTCCAGCACCTCGCCGTCCTCACCGATCAGCTCGTCGAGGGTGGCCCCCACGACGGAGACCATCGCACGGTCGCCCTCGACGTCCATGTCGATGTCGCCGTCGAAGTCCCCGATGTCGAGGAGTCCCTCGATGTAGTCCGCGGCGATGTCGCCCTCGTTCTCCAGGGCCTCGACGTCGACTCCGGCCTCAGGCGCCTCAGCCACCGCTACTCCACCGTTCTCTTCCTCGCTACTGCCCACAGCGATCCCGTCTCCTCATCCATCACGCCCTGGCCGTCGTACGCCTCAGGGGCATTGTCGCCTGCGCACTCGAAAGTCCCCGCAACCGACGCGAAGCCGGGAGGCCCCTACTGGGAACCGCCACCGGAGCGCTTGGAGCGCGGCTGCTTCTTCGGCTGCTTGCGTTCGATCTTAGGCTGTTCCTTCGGCTCAGGAGCGGATTCGGCAGCCTTCTTTCGACCCAGCATGCCCTTGGCGGAACCGCTCGGGGAGGCGCCGCCCTTGGCCTTGTCGTCGGCCTGACCGGGAACGGGCTGGTTCCGGTAGAGGAAGTGCTGCTGGACCATCGTCCAGACGTTGGAGGTCACCCAGTAGACGAGCACGCCCACGGGCATCGCCAGACCGAAGAGCCCGAAGAGGGGCGCCATGTACATCATGATCTTCTGGGTCTGCATCATGGGGTTGTCAGGCATCTGCGAGATGCTGCGCTTCATGCTCTGACGCATCGTGAGGAAGGTCGTGGTCCCCATGACCACACAGGCGATCGCGATGATGACCTTGGCCATGATCGGGTCGGTGGCGCCGAGTGCCGTCAGCTCCTCGGGGGAGCTGTTGAACTGCGCGGCGACCGGGGCCGCGAAGATCAGCGCCTGGCGCGCGCTCTCCACCAGCTCCGGCGTGAAGTTGTACTGGGCGTTGCCCTCGGCGACGCTCCGCAGGACGCTGAAGAGCGCGAAGAAGACCGGCATCTGCAGGAGGAGCGGGAGGCAACCCATGATCGGGTTCGTGCCGCTCTCCTGGTACAGCTTCATGGACTCCTGCTGGAGCCGCTGCTGGTCGTGCTTGTAGCGCTCCCGCAGCTTCATGATCTTCGGCTGGATGTCCTGCATCTTCCGCTGCGTGTTCATCTGCTTGACGAACAGCGGGACGAGCAGGAGCCGCATGAGCACGGTGAGCAGCACGATGGACAGGCCCCAGGCCCAACCGCTGTCTGTGTCGAGGCCGACGAAGGTCAGACCCGCGTGGATCTGGACCAAGATCCAGCCGACGATGTTGTAAAGCCAGTCCAGCACCGGCCAACTCCTATTTGCTTCGGTTCAGCTACTGGTCCCCGGAAGCGGTTCCGGCGTGACCGGCCTCGCCCGTAGACTCCTCGGACTCCTCGTTCCGGCGCCCCCTGGGCGGCGGAACCGGATCAAGACCCCCCGGGTTGAAGGGGTGGCAACGGCCGATACGCCTGATCGCCAACCACGACCCGTAGAGGGCTCCGTGCACCCGCAGCGCCTGGACGGCGTACGTGCTGCACGAAGGGTAGAAACGGCAGACCGGGGGGAAGAGCGGGCTGATGAAGCGTTGGTAGCCCCGGATGGGCAGGATCAGCACACGCGCGAACGCCGTCGGTCTGTGCTCGGTCATCGGCTCGCCCACCGTTCTCCGCCCTCGTCCGGGCGGCGGTTCCCCGCTGTTTCGCTCTTCGCCTGGTCCGCCTCGGGCGGCCGGGTTCCCCCGCGACCGCGCCGGCGACGCGACGACGATCCGCGGGGGCGCACCACCGCGGCGATCGCGCTGTCGAGTTGCGCGGCCAGGTCCTCCTGCCGCAGGGAGGCGGCGGCGGGCTTGGCACGCACTACCAGCAGGCTACCGTTTGGCAGAACAGCCAAGAGGGGCCGCATGGCATGGCGCAGCCGACGCTGGACGCGCTTGCGCACCACCGCTCCCCCGACCGCCTTGCTGACGACGAAGCCGACGCGCGGCGGGTCCGCGGGAACCGCCGGGTCGGCGGTTCCGGGCGCGGGTGCGAGGTAGACGACGCCCACGGCGTCGCGCGACGAGCGCCTGCCGGAGCGCATGACGGAGGCGAACTCGGCACTGTGGCGCATCCGGTTCCTCGGCGACAGCATCCGCGCTCCTCCGGTGTCGGGACTTCTCCCCACGAAAAAGGGACCGGCCGGCGAGAAGGCCGGACCGGTCCCTGAGAACTTGGGGCTGAGCGTGGCCTAGTGGCTCACGGTCAGCGCCGCGCGCCCCTTGCGGCGCCGCGAGGCGATGATGGCGCGACCGGCGCGCGTACGCATGCGCAGCCGGAAGCCGTGGACCTTCGCGCGACGCCGGTTGTTCGGCTGGTACGTACGCTTGCTCACTACTGGCTCCAGGGGCGTGTCAGGAAAGTACTACGACGGACCCCCAGGATATGCGGGGTCCCAGGGTGCATGAACCGCAGCCGCGCAACCGTGACGACACGTGCGCAGGCAGGATGGTCGGCATAAGCATAAAGAAGATACGACCTGGTGTGGTCGCGGTCAAATCAGACCCGTCCGCGGCGGCGCCGGCCCGGCCTCCGGGGCCGCCCGGACCCCGGGCCCCTCCGGCACCGGGACCCACCAGCCTGTGGACAACTTGTTGTCCACAGGTCCGTGCGACTTCCACGTCCGCCCACTTCTGTGGATAACCTCAGCCTGTGGATAACTTCTGACGCCACCGCCCCGCTCCACGCCCGGCCCACGAGCCATCCCGCCTACACATGCACTGACCTGCGAATTGTGGACAACTCCGCACTGTGCACAGAGATCTGCCATCCTGTGGATAAACCTGTGGACAACTTGTGGACAACGCCCTGGATCTGTGGATACCCCGCCGCGCCCGCATGCGAGGCCGATCTCGGGCAGTGAGGTTATCCACAGGACCAAACCGCACCGAAACGCCCACCTGGCCGAGTTCCCCTGCCCCGGCACTGCCCCGGGGGGAGGACAATGGGAAGCCGCTCCCCGAGGCCTCCGGCTCCCGCGGCGCATGACCGACGACACTCCGCGGGCTCCCCG
>NZ_CP113265.1 GCF_026642255.1 Streptomonospora nanhaiensis
GGGCCTGGTCCTGACCGAGAACCGGAGGCAGCGCGGCAAGGTGGACCGCAAGGCCTTGGAGACCTGGCGTGCGGGGGCCCGGCGCTCCGCCCTGGCCCTGTGGGGCGAGAACGGCATGGTCCACGCGGCCGTCGACGGCGACGCCGCCCACCGCCAGATCGCCGCGTCCTGGGCCGGCGACCGGGCCCGGCACGCCGATGCGCACGAGGCCGTCGAGCGCCTGGCCGTGCTCGCCGCCACCAACGCCGACGTCGACGCCCTCAACGTGAAGCTGCGGGCGGCCGCCCGGACCGGCGGGCACCTGGCGGAGCGGGACGTGTCCTTCCACCTGGCGGGCGGACGCACCCTGGACCTGGCGGCCGGGGACCAGGTCCGGGTGCGGCAGAACGACTACCGCTCCCGGCGCGAGGAGGGCCCGGACGTGCTGAACGGGTTCCGCGGCATCGTCGTCGAGGCCGACGCCCGCCGCGGCGTCCACGTCGAGTGGCGCTCGCAGGGGCGCACCGAACGGGCGTGGATGAGCCCGGACCAGGTCAGCGCGGGTGCGCTCTCGCACGGGTACGCCATCACCGTGGCGTCCGCGCAGGGGCTGACCGTGGACCGGGCGCACGTGTACGGGCTCGGCGCGGACGCCCACGCCCTCTACCCCGCCATGAGCCGCGCCCGGGAGCGGGTGGACCTGTACCTGCCCGCCTGCATCGAACCCAGAGAGGTCCGGGCCCGGCTCGGCCAGGCGCGCACGGCGGAGGAGGCGCTGCACCGCACCCTGTCCGCCTACGCCGACACGTTGACGGACGGCCCCGAGGGCATGGTCAGCGACGAGCTGGCCGGCGGCCGCCGCGTCCGCGAAGAGCGGGAGCGGGCCGTGGCCGCCCGCGCTGAGGCCGCCGTCCGCGAAGAGCGGGCGGTGACCCCGTGGGAGCCGCTCACCAAGCAGGACGCGCTCGCCGGACGCGGTCCGGCCAGCGAGCAGGCCGCCCCGCAGATCGCCGAGTTGAAGGCCAAGGCGGCCGAGCTCGACCAGGTCGTGCCCGACCTCCACGAGAAGGCCGAGGACGCCCGCGAACGCGCCCAGAAGGGCCACATCGCGCTGCTGCTGTTCGAGGGCACCACCAAGGCCGCGGCAGACGCCGAGCGCACCGCCGCCCGCGAGCAGGTCACCGCCACCCTGAACGAGCGCGAGGGGTTCCGCCACCAGGCCGAGAAGCTGCGCCAGGACGCGATCCGCGCCGACCTGCGCCAGGTCAAGGCCGACCAGGAGCGCCAGCACCGCGAGGACCTGGTGCGCTACCTCGACAAGAACGCCCACACCGTGGACGTGACCCGCCAGGAGCTGCGCGGCATGGACGAGCGCGGCCTCTCCCGGGTGCGCAACCGCCAGGGCATCCAGGCCGCCGCCCCCGTCAGGGACCGGGACCGCGCGCACCGCGTCGAGGTCCCGCCGGCGCCTCCCGAGCCCTCACGGGTCGCCCAGATCGAGGAGATGACCCGCGCGGCCGACGCCGCCGAGTACCACCAGCGCATGGTCTGGCAGATCGAGGAGGAGGACGCCGAGCTCCGCCGCCGCGAGGAGCAGGAGCGCGACCTCCACCGCCAGGAGCTCGAACGCCAGCAGCGCGAGGCCCTGGAGCGCGCCCAGCGCGAGAGGGCCTACCGGGCCCCGGAGCGCTCCGGCCCCGAACTCGGCCTGTAGGCGGGCGGGCGCAACGAGGCGTTGCGCCCATGGCGGGTGCCTGGTGGTACCCGGGGGCCAGCCCCCGGGACCCCCGGTTCCACGCGGGGACCTGGCGCCCATCTGACGCGCGTCCCCTCTGTCGCGGGCGCCAGAACCCCGCGCGGGCCAAAACCGTGGCGAACGCCGGCACCGTGACCGGCTTCTCCCCGGCCTCGCTGGCCGTCGTCGCCGTGGTCTGGGCCTGCCGGTGCCCCACCGAGCGCCTCGCCGAGAACCCCGACCAGAACGGAGGAACCCGCCGGGGCACGGCACCGTCGGCCCCGGTTTTTACGCGGTAAAAGAGGGCGGCCGGAGCGGGCCCGGTTTTACCGGGTAAAAGATCGCGGCACGCACGGCGAAGAGCTTCGCCCAGCTCAACGGGCGTTAGTAAGGTAACGCCCATGGCATCATCAACCTCCGGCGAGAGGGAGAAGGTCACCTCCAAGCTGCCCGGACCGCTCCGGGCCCGCGTGAAGGTCCGCGCCGCCGAGCACCGGATCGACATGCAGGACGTGGTGGCCCAAGCGCTCCAGGCCTGGCAGCAGGCCGGCCCGCGGCCCGTCGCGGACACCTCCGGGGCCCCGCCGTTCAGCACCTGGCTGGCGCCGGGGGTCTACGACACCTTCAAGGCGCACTGCGCCCAGCGCAGGGTCTCCTACATCCAGGGCCTGGCCCAGGCCCTGGAGCTCTGGCTCGCCGACCACCCTTCCCCACAGGAGGAGCACGTGGCAACACCGCATCCCCGCCGCAGGATCCTGGCCAACCAGAAGGGCGGCGTGGGCAAGACCGCCCTGTCCGCCGGGGTGGGGCAGGCCTACGCCGAAGGCCTCGAGTACGGCGGCCCCGCCCAGCGCGTGCTCCTGGTCGACTTCGACCCCCAGGGCCACCTGACCGCCCAGTTCGGTGTCGACAACCTGGCCCTGGGCAGCGACAGCCTGGTCAAGCACATGACCGGCGAGGCCCACGGGGACCTGGCCGACCTCGTCGTGCCCATCGCCGACGAGCGCTTCGCCGACCGGCTGCACCTGCTGCCCGCGTGCGCCGACGGGTTCGTCCTGGACGTGAAGCTCTCCACGATCCGCGCCCGCGAGGCCGCCCTGGAGCGGGCCCTGGAACCGCTGGAGTCCGCCTTCGACGTCATCGTGGTCGACTGCCCGCCCAGCCTCGGGCTGGCCATGGACAGCGCCATCTACTACGGGCGCCGCCGCCCCGAGGAGAAGCCCGGCGCCTCCGGGGTGGTGATCCCGGTGCAGGCCGAGGACTCCAGCGCCGACGCCTACACCCTGCTGACCGGCCAGATCGAGGACCTGCGCCAGGACATGCGCCTGGAGGTCGACTACCTGGGGCTGGTGGTCAACATGTACGACAGCCGCCGCGGGTACATCGCCACCTCCTCCCTGCAGGCCTGGGAGGAGATCGGCGACCCGGCGGTGATCGCCGTGGTGCCCGACCGCAAGGAGCAGCGCGAGGCGGTGCGCAGCAAGCAGGGCCTGCTCGTCTACGACCCCAAGTCCGACCAGGCCGCCGCCATGCGCAAGATCGCGGGGATCCTGGCATGAGCAAGGCCGACAAGCTGGGCCGCTCGGCCTCCTTCGGCGCCGCGGGCCGCGCCACCAGCGCCCGCCGCCAACTCATCTCCCAGGCCGCCGGGGAGGCCCCCGCGGACCCGGCCCGGGTGCCCCTGGCACACCTGGCCGGCAACCCCGAGAACCCGCGCGAGAGCCTGGGCGACCTCTCCGAGCTCGCCAACAGCCTGACCGAGCACGGGCTGCTGCAACCGCTGCACGTCATCCCCCGCCGCGCCTACGTGCAGGCCCACCCCGAGCACGAGGCGGCGGTGGCCGAGGCCGTGTTCGTCGTCATCAACGGCAACCGCCGCCTGGCCGCCGCACACCGGGCCGGCCTGGAAACCGTGGCGGTGCACGTGCGCACCCCCCGCGGCCAACAGGACGACGACGAGGTCGCCCTGCGCGCCGCGGTGCTGGCCGAGAACATCCACCGCCAGGACCTGCACCCCCTGGAGGAGGCCCGCGAGATCGCCAAGCTCCTCGACCGCGGGGTGAACCGGTCCCAGGCGGCCACACTGCTGGGCAAGTCCAACGGGTGGGTCACCCAGCGCCTCATTCTGCTGGAGCTGCACCCGGATCTGCAGCAGGCCCTCAAGGACGGGCACCTGAAGCTGGCCCAGGCCCGGGAACTGGGCAAACTCCCGCCCCAGGAACAGCTGGCCGCCCGCCGCCAGCAGCAGGAGGAGTTTTACGCGGTAAAACCCGCCGCCCTTGCCACCCCGCAGCCGCCGGCGGCCCCCGACCGGGCCGCACCCGCGGCGGCGAAGAACCCCCCGCGCCGCGCCGACCGGCCCGAGGGGGTACCGCGGCCCGGTGAGCAGCTGACGCTGGACCTGTCCTGGGACGAGCCCGAGGCCCTGGCCGGGCAGGTCTACAAGGAGCTGTCCTCGGGGCTGGGGCCCGACGAACTCCAGCGGTTCGCCCAGGCGTTCCTGGACCGGCTCTGACCCGGGACGGGCACACACCGAACCCGCAGGCCCCGCAAGGGCGGCTGCGCTACGGTCGACCGAGGAGCGGCGAGCACGAGGGGCGAACACCATGGGGCAGCGGCGCGCGGGCATGGGCCAGAGCGGGCTGGGGTCGGCCCGCACCCGGATCAGGCAGAGCCTGCCCACCAAGGTGGAGTTGGTCGACGACCTGCTCGCGCCGGGCTCGGTGCCGCCGCTGCTGACGCTGGAGGAGGCCCACGACGTGCTGCTGGTCCTGGAGGCCGCGGCGGACGCCGCTCCCCACACGCCGACGGCCGAGCGGGTCTCGGCCCTGGCGGACCGGCTGCGGGTGCGCCTGCACGAGGCGGCCCGGCAGGCCTAGCACGCACGCGGTGGGCAGGCCGGCTGCACCGCAGCAGGGTGGCCCGGCAGTCCGCCCGGGTTTTACGCGGTAAAACCCGTCGAGCCGTACTGCCCGCCGACCCCCTTCCCGACCCCCGGGGTTTTACCGCGTAAAACCCCGGGGCCGCCTCCTGGTGAGCGTCGCGCCCGTCCTCGGGCCGCCGGGGCCGGCCACGGGCGAATCGCACCCTGGCCACCCCCGTGGCCAGGCGTGGCCAAGGTCCGGCCAGCGGCGCCGGACACGATGGCCAGGGGCGGCCGCGTTCGGGGCCTTCCCCTCTCGCCCCGCGCCCGGGCGGCCACCGGTGTCCGGGCCCCGTGGCCACCGTGTCCCAGACACGGGCCACCCCGTGGCCACCGTTGTCCAGGCCTGGCCAAGGGGTGGCCACGGTGGCCACGCGGGTGGCCAGGGCCACGCCCCGGGGGGTGTGCGGAGCCCGGGCAGAGGCCGCCGGGTTTTACGCGGTAAAACCCGCGAGCGTCCCCACCCCGGGGCGGGGGCGCCCTCCGCCTCGCGCCGTGGGCATGCCACCGGTACCGGTGCTCCGGCGGCCAGAACCCACCGGCGCAGGACCGCAACAGCTCACGCGCGCCCCCTCGGCGACCGCGCCGGGAAGCAGGAGCACACCCCTCCCACCAGGGCGCACACCCCTCGGCTGTGGAGAACGGGAAGCGTGTACGGCCACCAGGTGAGCCGCCCGCGCGCGCACCGACGGGCCCGGGCGGCGCCGTCCTCGCCATGGAACCGGAGACCGACCACGGCCCGCACCCCCGGGCCCGGACCCGCCGAGCACCCCTTGGCCACGCCTGTCCACCCCCGTGGACAGCGCCCGCGGCGGGCTCTGGCCAACGTGGCGCGGACGCTCGCCCCGGAGGTTCCGGCTCGGAGCCCCCCCGCCCCGGCGGACGCCGTGGCCACCTTCCTGGCCACCGTTGTCCAGGCCTGGCCACGGCCGTGGCCAGCGTGGCCACGACGGCACGGCACAGATGTCCGGGGCGGTGGACACACTGGGCGCATGAGCGACGACGACGATGCGGTGTTCGAGTCCCTGCGCGCACGCGTGCGGCGCGGTGAGTACCTGGACAGCCGGCTCGGCCCACCGGGGACCGGCGGTGAGGGCGGGCTCTGGCGCCGCGTGGGCCAAGGGCCCTTGCAGAAGGTCTACTTCCGGGGGACACCGGAGTACGAGCAGGCCCTGGCCTCGGGAGAACTCGAACCGCTGCCGCCGCTGACCCCCGCCACCCAGGACGCCGTGCGCGAGTGCGAAGGACTCCTGGGCGGGGCGCTGCCGCCGCTGCTGCGGCGCTGCTACCTCGAGCTCGGCAACGGGGGCTTCGGCCCCGGCCACGGCCTGTTCCCCCTGCGGGATCCGGGCAACGCCGACTCCGTCGTCGAGGCCTTGAAACAAAAGGACACGTGGCCCTCCGCATGGCAGACGGGGGAGAAAACGCTCCTGCCCTTGTGCCCGTGGGGGTGCGGCATCGAATCGCTGGTCGACTGCGCCGACCCCTCCGGCCCGATGTGGGCCATCGACCCCAACCCGACGCCCCCTGGCGAGGAGGACGTGGCGCTGTTCCCGCAGGAGCTCACCCTGGCCGGGTGGATGCGCCGGTGGGTCGAGGACACCCTGCAGCGACCGTGGCTGCTCCAGGACGAGCAGACGGGGCAGTGGCGGGGCGCCACCAGCGCCGAATACGAGCCCCTCTAGTGCCGGGTCCCCTGCCCTCGCACGGGCACGGTGCCCCCGGTCGGCGGCCGAGCCCGGGACGGCCCGGCGGGTGGGGGACGCCCCCTGGACCGGGGCCCCTGCGCTGCAGGGCCTTGGCCACGCGTGGCCAAGGCCGTTGGCCATGCTTGGCCACGGCGCGGACACCGTGTCCGGCAACGGCCGAGGCCGGTGCCGGCAAGGCGGTGCACCGACCCGAGCCGGAGGGTTTTACGCGGCAAAAACCGGCGCACCTGCGGGGGCGTGGCCACGGTGGCCAGAGCTCTGGCCACCGTGGCCACGGCACGATCGGCGGGCTGGGGCCAAGCGCCGCCCGGTCCGTTGGCCGCCCCGGCCCCGCGCCGGTCCCGGGCGCCCGCTGCCGGGTCTGTCCGGGGCCGCTAGCGCGGGGTGTCCACCAGCGGGCTGTGCTGGGTCAGCTCGCTGCGGTAGCGGCGCGCGGTGCGCGGGGAGGCGTGGATGCGCTCGGCGATCTCGGCGTCGGTGATCGCGGGGTGGCTCTGCAGCAGCTCCCGCACTCGTTCGCGCTTTTGCTCAGGTGAGAGCAGTTCCGGAACGCTCTCCTCCGGCGCCGCCGGCTCGGGACCGGCCTCCGCCTCGGGCTCGCGGGGTGCCTCGGCCGCGGGCTCTTCCCGGCGCGGGTGGCTCGGGACCGGGGGCCCCTCCCGGGTCCAGTAGGGGGCGGGCACGCTCTCGGGAACAGAAGCGGTCGCCTCCTGTCCGCAGGCCTCTTCGGTACCGGTGGCCGCCTCGGCCGCGGGTGCCTGCGGGGCGGTGGCCACCATGTCCGCCGCGTCCTGGCCACGCTCCTCGGCGGGGTCGGGATCGGGCCGCTCGCGCCCCTGCTCCAGGGCGGGCGCGGGCTCCGTCCGGACACCGTCGCGGCCACGCTGGCCACCGTGGCCAACCCCTTGGCCAACCTGTCCGCCCTCGTGGCCACGCTGGCCAACCCCCTGGCCAACCTGTCCGCCCGGGGTGGCCAGCGCCGTGGCCTCCTCGGCGGTCATGGCCACCGAGGCCGCCGTCATGGCCCGCGTCAACTCGAAGGCGGTGTCGAGCTCGTACCCGTTGTCCAGCATCCACCTCAGGTGCCGCGGCGTGTGCCGGCGCCAGGAGAGCCCGTGCTGCTCGCGCAGCATCGCGTAGGCCAGCTGCCGGCGCTGCTCGTGCTCCAGCGCCCGCGGGTAGGAGGTGATGCCCCACCCCAGCATCAGCCGGGCCACCTTCAGCGTCGAGACCGGATGGGCGACCCACCGCCCCACGGGGATGCGGTCCGCGGCCTGGCCGTGCGCCAGACCCGCCAGGTGCCGGATCCACGCCGCCACCCCCTCCGCGATCAGGATGATCACGATCGGCGGACCCGCGTGCCCCAGGTAGGAGGCCGTGGACCCGTCCCCCTGGCTCACGTTCAAGATGATCGTGATGGCCGAGAGCGCATAGGCCGCCCACCGGTTCAGCGCGTGCCGGCGCCCCTGCCACTCCATGAGCAGGTCCATCGCCAGGAAGTAGACGATCACCGCGTCGATCCCCACCGGGAACAGGAACCGCAGGTCACCGCCGTTGAGCGCGTACAGCTGGGTGTCGGCCAGCCACGTGGCCGCCTCGTACAGCGCCGCATAGCTCATGGTGAACGCCACCAGGATCAGCGCCAGCGCCACCACCGCGATCACCACGGTCGCCACCAGGTAGCCCCCGTGCAGGGACACCGCCCCCGCACGCCCCGGACCCGGAACCGGCCGCGGCCTGTGCGAGGCCGCACGGCGCATCCCCCACACCGCCACCCCCGTCACGACCAGCGCCGCAACACACACCAGCCACCAGGACGAGGCGGACAGCAAATCGGACATCGGTCTCTCCCAAATCACCAGGAACCCGGACGAGTGTGTCAGAAGCTTCGGATGCGCCCCTGGTTTTCGACCCGCGTTCGCCCCCGCCGCCCGCATCGGCCATCATCACCAGGCAACGCCACACCACCCAGGGAGGAGCCGGCCGTGGAGGAAACAGCCCAGCACCGGCGCGGCAACCGCAGGACCGGCATCCGCCGCGACAACTACGTCAAACTCAGCCTCAGCGACGACGAGCACGCCCTGCTGCTCCAGGCCGCCAAGGACCAGGCCATGACCCTGAGCGGGTTCGCCGCCCACGCCGCCCTGGGCGTGGCCCGCCAGACCCTGGCCACCTCGCCCGACGACCGCCAGATGATGGTGGCCCTCAACGACGCCGTCATCGCCCTGGAACACCTGAGCGCGGACCTGCGCACCCTCGCCGGCCCCGACCCCGACCGGGTCCGGGCCCTGCTCGAGCGCGCCGCGGCCGCGGTGGAGACCCTCGAGGACGCCGGCGAGGCGATTGTGGAACACTCCCGACAATGATCGCCAAGGTGATGCGCGGCCAGGACACCCTCGGACTGCTCAAGTACCTCTACGGGCCCGGAAGCGCCAACGAGCACACCGACCCCCACCAGGTCGCCGCCTGGCGCACCCTGGGCGTACCCGACCCCGGCCGCGCCCCCGGGGCCGACCTGGGCGTGCTGGCCCGGCGCCTGGACCGCTTCGTGCGCCCCCAGGTGCGCCGCCACGTATGGCACTGCGCGATCCGCGTGGCCCCCACCGACCGCCCCCTGAGCGAGCCCGAGTGGGAACAGGTCGCCCGCCGCCTCGCCGCCGCCGGCGGCGTGGCCCCCCTGGGCGACGAACGCGCCTGCCGGTGGGTGGCCGTGCGCCACGACGGCCCCCAGAGCCACCACATCCACCTGCTCGCCACCCTGGCCCGCCAGGACGACACCAACCCCGACATCCACAACGACGCCCTGCGCCTGCGCCAGGAGTGCCGCCTGCTGGAGGCCGAGCTGGGGCTGCGCCCCACCAGCGCCGCCGACCGCACCTCCGCCCCCTCCCCCACCCGCGGTGAGACCGAGAAGGCCCGGCGCCAGGGCCGGGGACGGCCCTCGCGCGCCCTCCTGGAGCGCCTGGCCCGCCGCGCGGCCGCCGCCGCACGCACCGAGGAGGAGTTCCTCACCGCCCTGGACACGGGCGGGGCGCTGCTGCGCCTGCGCCAGAGCGCCGCCGGGGCCGTGAGCGGGTACTCCCTGGCCCTGCCCGGGGACGTGGCCCCCGACGGCCGGCCGGTGTGGTTCTCCGGCGGCTCCCTGGCCCCGGACCTGTCCCTGCCCCGGGTGCGGGCCCGCTTCGCCGACACACCCCCAGCCCCGGCCCCGGTGCACGCTCAGGGCCCCTGGGCCGGGCTCGCCCACGCCGTGCGCGCCCAGGGACAGCTGTGGGGGCCCTGGGGGGCCGGAGCGCGCGCGGCGGGCCTCGCGGCCCTGTCCGATGCGCTCACCCTGGCCGCGGCCGCCGCACCGGCCGCGGTGGCCGCAGCTTTGGAAGCGGCCGAGCGGGACTGGGACCACGCGGGGCGCCCGCCGGTGCGCGCCTCGGCCACCGTCGCGGCCGCCCGGCTGCGCGAGGCGGCCCGCGCCCTGGCCGCCGCACAGCCGCAGGCCCTGCGCGACGAGCAGGCCTGCCGCACCGCGGTCCGGGAGATGGCCTCAATGGCTGCGCAGGCCGCCCACTGGTACCGGGACCGGGGCTGGGGTCCCCAGGAAAGGGCCGCCGACCTGGCACGGCAACATCTGGCGGCGGCAGCAGGCGTCAGCGAGGGCGAAGACAACACCTTTACCTTGACGGTGTAAAGCTCAAGCTCGGGTTCCCACCCGGCCAAGCCCCGCTGACACCCGCCTGTCCCGGCACCACCACACCGGTGACCGCTTTTGGCCACCCACCCACACCCACCGGACCCCTTCAGTACTGTCCCAGGGCACCAGCCCCCGACAGCGAGGAGCCCCCATGGCCAGCTCCGGCGTGTGCCCGGTCTGCGAACGCAGGGTCCGCAAACGCAAGAACTCCGACCTGCGCGTCCTCCACTACATCAACGAGACCGCGCTGTTCAGCTACACCCTCAAGAAGTGCCGGGGATCGGACCCCCACGGCACCAGGCCCGGCCGGGCCACGATCCAGGACGCCAAGAAGACCGGGATCCGCTGCCAGGCCTGCAACAAGCGCGTACCCCAGACCAAGGACTTCCGCCCCACCAAGCACCTGGACGCCCAAGGGCACGAGTGCGCCGGCTGGCGGGACAACCGCAAGAGCTGACCGACCCCGGCGGCCCCGGCCGCCGGACCCTACGTGGCCCGCCCGCCCCTGCGCCCCGGACCGCTCCCGCGCCGGTTGACCGGCCCCGCCGTACCCTTGCGGGCGGCGAACTTGCCCAGCGCCTTGTCCACGCTCACCGGCGCGTCGATCCCCCCGCGCCCCGGACCCACGTTCGGACGCTGACGGGGCGCGCCCTGCGCCGGCTCGGACCGGGCACCGTCCAGCTCGTCGATGACCAGCCCCTCGCTGCGCACCTCCAGCGTGCGCGCGTACGCGCTGACGCACGCCTCCACCACGTCCTTGTCGTTGCGCGCACCCGCCAGCCGCTCCCGCAGCTTGGGATCCTGCAACGCCTCCGAGGCCAGGTACAGATCCGCGCGCTTGCGTGAGCGCGTCATCGCCGGATACAGCGAATGGGCGTCCGCCCCGATCCCGTACACGTGCACACGCGCGCACGTCAGCCCCTGAGCGGCCGCGATCGTCATCGCATACCCGTGGCTCAGGTCGCCCCGCCCGATCGCCTCAGGGCTGATCCAGGCGCTGTGCACACGCCCCCGGCGGCGCCACTCCACCCGCGCCCCGCGCCGGGCGTCCACCTCGGCCACCACCCCGCGGAACCCGTTGAGGACGTCCTCGCCCTCACCGCGCCGGGACCGGTAGTCGTTGCGGCGCACCCGCACCACGTCCCCGGCCGCCAAGGCCAGCCGCTCCCCGCCCCGTAGCGCGAAACCGACCTCCTCGCCCTGCAGGTGCCCCCCGGCCCGGGCCAGCGACCGCAGGCGGTGGTTGAGCTCGTCCACGTCCCCGTTGCGGGCCGCCAGCACCAGCACGTCCTCCACGCCCTGGAACCGGTCCCCGATCCCCTGGCGGTCCCCCCACCAGGCCTGGGCGATGGCCTCGTGCGCCTGGTGGGCGCGCTCGGCGGCGTGCACCCGCCCCGCACGCCCCCACACCGACAACGCGACCTCGCGCCCCTCCTCCAGCCACGCCGCCAGCGCCTGCTGGTCCACCGCATCGCTCTGCCGGCGGTTGTGCGTCAACGTGTCGCCCTTGACCAGGGTGTGCACCGCCGCGAACGTGCCCCCCACCCCGATCGCCCGAAGCTGCTTGGGGTCGCCGATGCCCACGACCTTGGTGCCGGTGCGCTCGGCCTCGGCCACCAGCACCGCCATGTCCAGGTCGTTGACCATCGCGGCCTCGTCCACCACCAGCACGTCCACACCCTCAAGGCCCGGCCCGGACCCGATGCGCTGCAGCCAGGTCGCCACGGTGCTCGAGGCGATCCCCGACTCCGCCTGCAGGTTGGAGGCGGCCACCGCCGCCACCGCGGCGCCCTCGACCCTGTACCCGGCCTCCACCCAGCCGGTGTTGACCGCGCTCATCAGCGTCGTCTTACCGGCCCCCGCCACACCCCGCACCACGTCCAGGCCATGGCCCGCACCCATCAGCCGCCCAGCCACCCGCCGCTGCTCCGCCGACAACGCGAACCCGCGCTCGGCCTCGAACGCGCGCAGCACCGCCACCGCCTGGGGGCGCTCCACCACCGCCACGCCCTGGCCCAGGCGCCGCTCCGCGGACCCGACGATCGTGCGCTCGGCCTCCACGATCCGCCGCGAGCTCACCCGGTCGGCGTTGGACAGGTGCGCCCCCTCGCTGGTGGGCATCGCCACCGCCTCATCCGAGGCCATCACCGCGTCGGTCAGCACCTCCAGCTCCGAGAGCCGGCCCACCCCGCCCGGCAGCGCGGCCGCCACCGCGGCCATCACCTGCGCCCGGCTGGCCACCTTGCGCTGGGAGGTCACCCCCGTCTGCGGATCCCAGACCGTGGCGACCAGCTCCTCCAACGACGGCCGGAAGGCCTCAGGCCCCCCAGCGCCCGCCCCGGGCAGGGCGCCCGCCACCACCGCATCCACGTCGAAGTCCGCGGCCTCGGCACGCGCCCGCCAGGCCTGGCGGGCCGTGCCGGTCTCGCTCAACGGGTTCTTGGCCTCGGCCAGCACCCGCCCTGCGGCCTGCTTGTGCTCCCGGGAGGCCTCCTCACCCACCAGCGCGTTGATCTGCCGTGCCCGGGAGCTGAACACCCCGCGCAGCGCCGCATCGAACCCGGCGATCTCCCACTCGCCCGTACGCTCGTCCTGCTCCCACACCGCCCCCAGGCGGCGCGTCAGCTTCTCGCGCATCCGCGCCTTGGCCAGCTCACCCGCGACCGCCACATGCCGGTGCAGGTCACGCCCGCCCGCCGCCAAGGTCCGCCACTTGCCATCGGCGCACTGGACCATGTTCGGGATCATCACGTGCGCGTGGATGTGCGGATCACCCATCTGCCCCTGCACCGGCCGCGCCGAGCGGTGCAGCGTGATCGAGGCAGCGAACCCGATCGCCTCCACCCGCTGGGCCCGCTCGCCGTCACCGTGGTGCCCGCTCAACCCGTAGGCGACCCACCCCTCCACGTCGGCCACGGTCTCGCGCACCGACTCCAGGTAGATCTCCTCGACCTGCGCAGCCGTCTTCTCATCACTCAAAGCGAAGGCCAAGGACACGCTCTTGGGCATGTTCAGCACCAGGTCATAGCCCCGGTTGCCCACCCGCACACGATCATCGCCATGGGCGCGGGCCCGCTCCAGATCAGAGGCCTCCCACACCCGGCCCGGGTCCACACCCGCGGCCTCGGCGATCGCCTCCAGCTCCGCCACCGGCGCCCGGTGCCCCTGCCCGTCACGCACCAGCCCCTTCTCCAGGCGGGCGAACCGGGCGGCCAGACGCGGCGAGTCCAACAGCGCCTGCGGCTCCATGTGCGCGGCCTCGGCCACCGCACGCACCGCCTCCACCAACGGGGCGGCCTCGAGCTTGGCCCGCGCATCCACCGCCATCTTCGCCTTGACCAGCTGCTCGCCGGTGCGCGGATCGCGCCCGGCCATCACCTGGCGCATCGACTCCAGCGCGGCCTCGTCACCCAGGGGGGTGCCGGCCCGCTCACCGAACGCCGCCCACCCCGACCCGACCCGCTCCACCGCGCGCGCGGCCCCGTACAGCCGGTAGTCCTCCGCCGCCCGGGCAGTCTCCTCACCGTGGGCGTGCTCCGGGGAGTCCTCGGCGTGGGTGTGGGCGGCCTGGTCGCAACCGCACTGGCTCTGCAGCCGGTAGTCGACCTGGGAAGCGTCCGGGCCCAGCGTCGTCACCCACGCCACGCGCAACCCCCTGGTGGTCCAGCAAGTTCTCCGCGCGCTCAACCCGCCTCAGATCAGGAGGGGCCGGGAGCGCGCCTACGGCGACTAGGACGCACATCAAAACCCCCTGGTTCGCACCAATCACCCACAAAACAGCCCGCGCACCCGCCTTTTCGGGGCCAGGAAGGGCGCCCCGCAGGGCAGGGGCGGCCCCACCTGGGCGAAGACCCCCGCCAGGAGCACAGCAGGGCAGGAGGGCCCGGCAGGGGAAGGAGCGGAAGGCCAGGGTGCGCGGGCGAGGAACCCACAGGCCCTCATGAGCCCGGCCCCTCCTGCTTCCACGGCAGCGGCGGACGCCGCTTGTCCGAGCCCGCCCCCCGCCCGGGCCGGCTGTTCCACATCAACAGCAGGTCCCGCGCGAAGAACCGCGCCCGCGGATACCACCGCCGGCCGTCCACCGTGTCGGGCAGCGTGTCCGGCCGGTCGTCCTTGATCTGCGACACGCTGCGCCCGTCCACACCGATCAGCTTCGCGAACCCGCCCAGCGTCACCTCCCGGTCCAAGTCCTCCGCGGCCAGCTCCACCGGCTCGGGCCGGCGCGGCCGGAACGGCTCGAGCTTGGCCGGGTCGTACAGGGCGCTGCCCCCGCCCCCGCCCTTGGCGCTCACCCCCCGCCGGGGCTGCTCCGGCGCCGGGAAGTCCGCATAGGCCCGCGGCATCACGTGCACCGCGTAGCCGTGGCTGTATCCCACCAGCGCCGCCCACTCCTTCAGCGTCACCCACTCCTCCGCGGGACTCTCGTGCTCGGGCACCGACACCGCCTCCTCATCACCTTGCTCGGCTCGCACAGACCGCACATCCAACCACGACACACCTACACCGGTTTCGTGTGATACCTGCGCTCTCACCCTTCTTGGGGGGCGGGGGCGCGGGTCCGGCGGTGGGTGGGGCTCAGTTGCTCCCGCTCTTGCGGCGGCGGAGCGGCTTGCCGTCGCGGAAGTTCCGCGAGTTCTCCTGGATGCCCCGGCGGAGCTTCGTGGTCCCCTTCTTGATCTCCGCGCGGAGCTGCTTCGGCGTCTTCTCACCCATGGCGGGTTCCTCCTCGTGTGGTTCCTGCTCGGGCTGGCCTACCGGTCGGCGGGGCGGGGGCCCTGCGGGCCCTGGGGCTTCGGGGGGTTCTTGGGCGGGTCCGTCACCATGCGGCTCACCTCCTCTCGGCTCTCTGTGGAGTTCTCAAGCAACGGTGGTCCTTGGTGGTGCGGGGGGTGGGGCACCCGCCGTAGCGGGTACCCCGGTCGCGCTTGCGGGCTACAGGCCCGGGACGGGCTTCGGCTCGGCCGGGGGACGCGGGCGGGGGGTCGGGAAGGGGTACGGGGTGCTGCTCAGCGTCGCGGTCATTCGCGTTCACCTCTCACTGTATGTTCTACCCTATCCGGTGGTCGGCAAACCACCGAACCGAACTTTCCTGCGGGTCGCCAGATCCCTGCGCGCACCCCACCCACCGCCGGACCCGCGCCCCCGCCCCCCAAGAAGAACGAAGGAGCACCCCGAACAACACCCCGACCAGCACAAACAACGCAACCGCACACAATAAAAATAAAGCCTGACCAAAAAGGTCACCCTAAGCTATAACTTGCTCTTCACTTCCATAACCAGGGGTTATTGCGGCCGACACACAACCAGACCGCCAGCACTCTCCACCGCCCAAGCCCTAGACGCAGCTCGGGGCGCCCGCTCGACCAAGCCCCCGCCCAGCACCAGTACCGCCGCGGCACCCCTCGCCCTGGCCGCACACCCCACCCGCGCAACCCCCATCCCCCGCCCGGCCGAACCCACCATGGCCGACCACCAGGCCGCCACGCCCATGGATTCATCGCTGTGATACCTGCGCTCTCACCCTTCTTGCGGGCGGGGCGCGGCTCCGGCGGGGGCCACCCACCGGCGGCCAGTGGCCCCCGGTCCCGCTTAGTACATCGGCGTGTTGAGCGGGAGCGTCCTGCCCGGCGCGAAGCCGAACGGGAAGGGGTTCCCGGGCGACGGGGGGGCGGTCGTCCCGTCCGGGTCCGGCTGGCCGTTCCCGGGGTGGACGATGACCACGATGATCAGGACGTACATGCGCTGCCTCCTGGGCTCTCTGTGGAGTTCTCAAACAACGGTGGTGCTGGGGGGTGGGGGGTGGGGGGTGGGGGGTGGGGCGCCCGCCCTGGCGGGCGCCCCAGTGGTGCTAGGTGGTGCGGTCTAGCACTTGCCGCTGTGCGGGCTCTTGCCGCAGCCCTTGGGGCACTTGCAGGCGCAGCTGTTCACTTCCTGGCCGCACTTCCCCGGGCACTTGACCCGGACGTTGTCGCCGATGCTGCCTCGGTTGCGCTTGAACACGTCTACCCTCACTATATGTTTTACCCTTTCCGGGGGTCGGTAAACCACCGGACCGAACTTTCCTGCGGATCGCTAGATCCCTGCGCGCACATCAGCCCCCGCCGGAGCCGCGCCCCGCCCGCAAGAAGCCCTCACCCGACCTCCAGCCGCCAGCCGCCACCAGTGCAAACACCTCAACCACGCACAAAAAAACTGAAGACGACCTAAAAAGGTCACCCTCAGCTATAACTTGCTCTTCGCTTTCCCAGCAGGGGTTGCTCCGGCCGTGCACAGCGAAGCCGCCGGCACCCACCCCCACCCAGGCCTGGACCGCCCCTGGTCACGAACAACCCCCACTGCGCACTAGAGCCAGGACGTCACGCACGCGCATCAGCTGTGAGATACCTGCGCTCTCACCCTTCTTGGGGGGCGGGGGCGCGGGTCCGGCGGTGGGTGGGGCACCGGGGGCTTCCCCGGTGCCCCCGCGCTCACTTCCTCTTGGGGTGGGGCGTCTGGGTCGGGCGGGGCGTGTTGATCGTCCCGTCCTCGTCCGGCTCGCCGTCCTGGGAGTTGCGAACGATGATCGTGGGGTTCATGTGGTGGCCTCCTGGCTCTCTGTGGAGTTCTCAAACAACCGTCGTGCGGGTGATGCGGGGCGGGGTGCCCGGGGTGCGAGCACCCCACCCCTTCACTGTATGTTCTACCCTTTTCCGGGAGGGTTGAAACCCCCGACCTTCCCTACCGCGCGGCCACGGTCCGGCTGATGCTCACCGGCTCAGCCGCCACACACCGGGTCTTCTTGCTCTTGCCCGTGCACGACGCCGCGCCCGTCGCGATCACCACCGCGACCATGCCAGCCGCAACAGCGGCCTTGAAACGCCTGGACCTTGCCTTCATGGGGTGCCTCCCGACTCGTTCCTGCGGATCGCCAGATCCCTGCGCGCACCCCACCCACCGCCGGACCCGCGCCCCCGCCCCCCAAGAAGCACCAACCCGCACCCCCAACGGCCGCCACCAGCACAAACACCGCACCCGCGCGCGAAAAACAACGAAGCTCCCGAAAAGGAACTCTTGTCTATAACTTGCTACTGATCATGAGTGGCTGAGGGGGTTCGTCGAAACGCCCCGAGAGCTCTCCGGCTCGGGGATAGCGTGCCTGCGTGGACACCGCCTCTTCCCTCCCGCGCCGGCTCGTCGTCGAGTCGGCCGACTCGACGGGGTGGCGGTCAGGGACGGCGTCCGAATCCGGCGCTGGTCGTCGACAACCCCGGGAGGCAACCTGGTGGCCCCAAACACCGTCATAGCGGTGTGACCCCCACCCTGATCCTGCGAGGCCGTGGCACCACGGCCCACCTCGAAGGCCACTCCCTCCTGCTGGAGCAGAACGGCACCCACCGACGCATTCCGATGCGGGCGATCCAGGAGGTACGGGCGGCCGGGGCCAGGGGCGACACGGCCGAGATCGAACTGACCAGCGCCGGAGGCGATCCCACCGTCTTCGTAGTGACCCGGTCCTCACCGGCGGCCGTGGCAGCCTTCGTCTCCGCGGTGACCTCGGTACTGCCCGAGCAGCGCACCCCTCGCGACGGCATCGAGCTGGTGAGCGAGGTGACGCCCGAGGCTCCGGCATGGCACCGGTTCCTGACACGGCACTCCGGAACGGTCGCGGCCGCCGCGTGCGCACTGATCCTCTGGGCCGCCCTCGTGGTCTACATCGCCACGACAGGAGAGCCCGGCCAGTGGCTCATGCCGCTCTTCGGGGCGCTGATCCTGCTTGCCGCGGGACGCTATCTGCAACTGGCCGGCGGCATCATGCATGACCACTGGTCCACCCGCCGTCACGGCATCACGGTCGCCGCGACCTCCGCAGGACGCACCAGCGCCAACAAGGAGATCTGGCGGTTCACCGACGCACAGGGCCGGGAACGCACCTACGTCGGCAGCGGCAAGACCATCAGTCACGAGCCGCGCAGGATCGAGGTGCGCTACGACCCACGCCACCCCGACAAGCTGTACGCACCTCAACCGGCGCTCGTGTACGTGGTGGTCGGGGTCGTGGTGACCCCCATGCTGGCGGGTCTCCTCGCCCTGGGGCTGTGGCTGACCCTCTGGCAGCTCCTCGACGTGCTCATGGGCTGACCCGGACCGGGTCGTGCCGCGAGGAGGCCCGGGCCCACTTCTGTGGCGGGGCGGGCATGCGGGCAGAGCCGGGGCCAGATGAAGGCGGCGTCGCGGTCAGCTTCGAAACGCTTGGACCTTGCTCGAACACATCCACCGATCGGGGCGGAAATGGGGGAGGCCCCACACCGGATGCTGGTGCGGGGCCGTCGTCAGGGGGCAAATCAGCCCGTGGGCATGTCCCGAAAGCGCTGGTAGTGCAGCTGGTGGGACAGCAGCACTGTTCCTCCGGCCGGGCCCTCCCGGTTTTTGGCCACCACCAGGTCCACCTCGCCGGCCCGCTCGTGCTCGGGCTGGCCGCGGTCGGGGCGGTGCACGATCAGCACGCTGCCCGAGTCCTCCTCGATCGATCCCGAGTCCTTCAGGTCCGCCGAGGTGGGCACCGGGTCGGCCCGGTGCTCGGGGCCCCGGTTGATCTGGCACACCGCGACCACGGCGATGTGGTGGTCGCGGGCGATCTCCTTGAGCCCCCAGGTGAACCTGCTGACCTCCTGGGCGCGGGTCTCGACCCGCGCACTCGAAGTCATCCGTCCGATGTGGTCCACGATCACCAGCTTGGGTAGAGCACCTCGCCGCTCCAGGGAGCGGATGCGGGCCCGGATTTTGGCGACCGTGCATGCCGAGGGGGTCGAGATGTGCAGGGGGGCGCCGGCCACCCGCTGGCGGGCGGCGGTCAGGTCCTCCCACTGGCGGTCGGTGAACGCCTTCTTCTTGAACGCGCTGTAGGGGATGCGCCCCTCGGCGGCGTAGATGCGGTTGAGCATCATCATCCGGTCCATCTCCAGCGACACGTACAGCACGGTGTGCCCCTGGACTATGGCGGCGTGGCGGGCGAAGTCGGTGGCGCACACGCTCTTGCCGACCCCGGTGCGGCCCGCGATCGTGGTCAGCTCCCCCGGCGTCAGGGACGGCATGATCTCGGCCAGTTCCGTGTACGGGGGCACCACCAGCTCAGCGGGATCGTGCGGAGTGGACAGGTAGTCCCAGTACTCGGCGTCCTCGCCGATGGCGGCGGTGTCGTCGGCGTCGCGGGTCTGGGGGAAGGCGGCGCGCTCCATCTCCTCGGTAGCGCGGGTGGCGATGTCCTCCAGGTCGCCCTCGGCGGTCCGGGCCATCTGGGCGGCGTGGATCCCCGCGGTCATGATGCGGCGCAGCCGGGCCTGGTCCGCGACGATCTTGGCGTAGAAGCCCGCGTTCGCGGCGGTCGGGATCGCCTCGGTCAGGGTGTGCAGGTACAGGGCCCCGCCCACCCGCACCGCGTCCCCACGCTTGACGAGCTCGGCGTGCACGGCGGTCGCGTCGTGGGGGTCGCCCCGGTCGGCCAGGGCGCACACCGCCTCGAAGATGACCTGGTGCGCGGGCCGGTAGAAGTCCAGGGCCGAGACCAACTCCTGGACTTGGACGACGGTGTCCGATCCGCCGGTGAGCACCCCGCCCAGGACGGACTGCTCGGCGGCGGTGTTGTGGGGGACCCGCTCGTCCTCGGGGGCGGGGGCGGCGTGGTGGGGGTCAAGGGTCGCGGTCATCGAACGGCCTCCAGCTTCAGCAGGTCCACCAGGTCGGGCCGGGCCTCGGGGCCTTCCTTTTCGAGCAGGTCCATCAGGTTGCGGCGGGCGGCTTCGCCCTCGTCACGCAGCTCCTGTGCGCACAGGCGGCAGGGCAGGGACGGCTGGCTGTGCAGGGAGCACTCGCCTCCCCGGCCGACAGGGGCCCCTGGACGGGCCTGAGGCGCACGCTGACGGCGCAGCGACCACAGCTGCTGGCCCAGGTCGTCGTTCTTGGCCATGGAGCGAATGAGCCCACTCAGGGTGTGCTTGACCTTCGGGCGGATGATCTCCACCAGTGCGGCGGCTTCGTCCTCGGTCGCATCGGTCAGCGACTGGATAAGGGTCACCGAAGCGGCCCCGCTTGTCGGTGCCGAAGGCATCTCTTCCTCTTCCTCCCTCTTGCCCTGGGCGCTCTGTGGGGGAGGTGAGGAGGAGGAAGAAGAGGGAGAAGACAAAGAAGAAGACAAGGGTGGTCCGTCTTCTTGCAGGTCACGCTGCGTATCCAGGTTAGATTTCTGACCAGACTGGTTAGATTTCTGACCAGACTGGTTAGATTTCTGACCAGACTGGTTAGATTTCTGACCAGCCTGGTCAGGGGTACTCTCGGGCCAGGTGGCCGCGATGTCGAGGCCGGTCGGACCGAACCTTGGACTGTCACCCTCCGTGATGATCGCCAGGGCGTCGTGACTGTTGCGGGCGTAGCCGCACTCGTGGCGGGGGTAGCGCCAGATCGACATCGAGATCCCGTGCAGCTGAGCCTTCTCCCCGCTGGAGAACGTCAGCTGGCCACCATCGGGGTCGGTGATCTGGCCCAGGGCCGCCAAGGCGCGCAGCAGTCGGAGCAGACCGCTGCTGGAGATGGTCTTCGGAGCCTTCCCGAGGTCGACCGCGCCGACGTAGATCATCTTCTGCAGGGCCGCCGGGGCGAGCTTACGGACCTGGGTGTACTCCAGGGTGAGGTTGGTCAACACCCGCAGCAGGGTCTTCTCGGAGTGGCCCATATGGGGGCAGGAGTCCACCCACTGCAGGGCCCGGCCCGCGTAGTAACCATCACCCTCGCTACGCGGTGCGTGCAGGCTCATCGGCTCGCTCACAGGGAGCCTCCCGTGGAGGTCGCCGGAGCGGTCGGGGGCGTCGTATTCACGTGGCATCGCCTTCTAGGGCGACACCGCGACGGGACTCACGTGTGCTCCGTCGCTCCAGATGGGTACGATGGAGTCATAGCGTGTAGGTGTGAGTTTGTCGTCGCAGCGTCGACCAGATCATCTACGGAGGCGGGGGACCGGCGGCAACCGGACCCCGCCTTTTGCTTTGGGGTAATGGTCTTGACTCTAGAGGTCGTAACGTTCGTACGGTGCACGCGTCTCGTACGAGGCTGCGAGAACCCTGGTGATTCTTGCCCGCGGTGCACGGCTGGGTGAGTCGGTTGTACACCAAGGTGATGTCGTTCCCGGAGTTGTGCCACGGCCGGCGAAGACCCTTGAGGCCTTCAGGGGCAGGAGACCGACACTCCTGACACGAGGAGGGCCTCGCCCTACGCTGAGGAGCGTGACCAACTCAGGAAGGCGAGGCCAGATATGCCCGAGCCTGCCCCCGCGCCCGACGACACAGGACTCGCCTTCGGGCAGCGGCTGAAGATCCAGCGGACACGGCGCGGTATGACCCGCGACGTTCTCGCCGGGCTCGTCGGTAAGTCCGGTTCGTGGGTGAAAGCTGTGGAGACTGGACGCCTCCAGACACCCAAGCTCTCGCTACTGCTACGTCTTGCTGAGGCCCTGCGTATGCGCGACCTTGCGCAACTCACCGGTGACCAGTCCATGCCCACCAGCCTGTTCACCGGTCCCGGCCACGCACGGCTACCCGCTGTGCGCTCCGCCCTCAACGCGATGCCCGCGCTCACCAGTCGCTCCGCGTCTCCTGTGGCGCACCTGCGCGCACGACTCGATCGAGCCTGGGCGACGAGGCACAGCAGCCCCCATCACCGAGAGGTCCTCGGACAGCTCCTCCCCGCTCTGATCGAGGACTCCCAGTTGGCCGCCCACCAGACCGACTCCCGTGCTGAGCGCCGCGCGGCACAAGCCGTACTTGCCGAGGTCTACGCGCTCTCGCAGTTCTTCATCGCCTACCAACCTGCACAAGACCTGCTCTGGCGGGTTACCGAGCGTGGCATGGTCGCCGCTCAGGACTCCGGAGACCTGCACGCGATCGGTGTCGCGGCTTGGCTCATGGCCCAAGCACACAGGGATTCCGGAGACTGGGACGCCGCAGATGCGGTCACCTCGCAAACCCTGGAACTGCTGGACCGACATGCGGACGGAACAACCACCCCCGTCGCGGCGATCCGCGGTGCTCTGCTGTTCGAGGGCGGCTACACCGCCGCGCGGCGCGGCGAGATCGGGGCTGCGTGGGGACGATGGGATGCCGCTAACTCTGTCGCCGAACGGCTTCCCGCCATGTACTACCACCCGGTCACCAGCTTCTCGCGGGCCATTATGGGCGCTCACGCGGTCACGATCGCCGTGGAGTTGCGTGCGGGGGGGGAATCGGTCCGGCAAGCCGACCGTGCTGTGTCGTTGGCGATCCCGTCACGGCCGAGGCGGGCGCGGCATGAGATCGAGCAGGCCCGTGCCTACTACCTCGACGCACAGCCAGATGTTGCTCTCTCGGTCCTGGAGGTGGCGAACGAAGCTGCTCCAGAGACCATTCGCTACAACGGGTACGCACGCCGGATCGTTCTGGAGGAGCTGGACGAGCGGGACGGGCGTCGCCAGCGGCGAGCGTCTGAACTGGCCGACAAGATGGGGCTGCTAACCGGGTGAGTCAGGGGCACATTCTGTGCCCTCCCCCTGGTGTGATCGGTCCTAGCGTCTTTCTCACCCCAACCTCCGAGGTGAGTGATGATGACCGACCAGCGCGTGGGTGATCGTGCGGCGTTGCATGCCCATCCGTCCGTGATCGAGGTTCTTGCGGCCGACCACCCCGCGTGGGAGATCAGCCGTGACCGGGAGGGTGCTGCGCACGGTCACTGGCGGGCCACCTGTGGGGAGGCGGTCGTGTGTGCGCCCACCACCGCTGATCTCCTGCTCGCCCTGGAGGCGCACGAGCTCGAGCGGCTCCAAGAGGAGCACGTGGGGCGGTGGCGGGTGTGGCGCACCCCCCGGTACTGGATGGCCAGCGCCCTGGTCGCCGGGGTCGAGCCGACGCTGATGGAGGAGAGCGCCGGCGCTCTGGAGGAGAGGCTGCTCGCCCCGGGCCCGTGGGGGCAGCAGGTCCGGGCGGGCACGCCGTGACCCTGGTCGAGTTCGTCCGGCTCAGCGCCCCGCGCACCACCCGCGACCCCGCGCCTACCACCGCCGGTGGTCCCCTTCCCCGCCGGCGCCCCCGTGTTGCGCCGGCCGTTCGCGCACCTTCAGGAGAGCACCGTGAGCAGTTGTGGCCCCGACGCTGAGGATGCTCCGCTCACCGAGGAGGAGCAGGAGGCCGTCGATCGCCAGGGCGACTACATGCACTGGCAAAACAAACAGGAAGAGAGCCGGTGACAAACGATCGGATGGGCGCCCCGGGCGCCCTGCTCACCCCCGCTGAGGTCGCACGCCTGTTCCGGGTGGACCCCAAGACCGTCACCCGCTGGGCGCACCAGGGGCGTCTCGCCTCGATCCGCACCCCCGGCGGACACCGCCGGTTCAGCGAGACCGAGGTCCGCCGGCTGCTCGGGCGCCCCTAGATGTACCGGCTCGGCATCAGGAGGACACGCGCGCCACGACCCGCGCGTACCGCTCCGCCTGCTCGTCGGTGTACGCCCACATGGTCGGTGCCGTCGTCCCGATCGGGGAGATTCGCCAGATCGCGCCGGCCCCGTGGGAGCCGGGTGGCAGGCTGGTGATGACGACGTCCGGATGACGCTGGGAGAGCTCGTGCTGGGTAGCCATGGCCGTCACGGTAGCTGGATCCGCCGCCTCGTAGACCCCCTCCTGCGATACACGTGCTCGCGATGCAAGGAATGGAATGGGCGGGGAGCCCCCTACTGCTGGGCGTGCGGAGCGAAGCGGCCCCAGTGAGCCCCGTGCTCCCGAACCTGCGGTGAGGGGCAAGGTAGCCGGGTCGAGGAGCCCGACAAGATACGCCGGAAAGGGGCAACGGAGGTCGTCCGTTGCCGCTTTCCGGCGTACTTGGTTCGCCCCCCTCCTGGCGGCCGGCCTGTCGCCCGACGACCTGTCCTGAAACGGGGCGTGGCCACGGCCCGGACACGGGCCACCGCATATGTGACAGCGTGATTACTCTTTGTCACTGCCCGGGTCTAGGTTCAACGACATGAACACACCTTACGAACAGTGCGATCACTGGGTGGTCCTCGATGACCGGGTCAAGCGGATGCTGACCGGCGTGCCTCAACCGCATCACTTCACGCCGGTCGACGAACTCTCCTGTTCCCTTCAGATCGGCCACGAAGGACAGCACTACGCCTTGGGTCAGAGCGGCGGGGACCCCGACGCCGATCATCAGAAGTCCTACGTGGCCTTCTGGTACCACTGGGGTGAGGCCGTGCAGGGGATGGCCTTCGTCAAGGGCGACAGGAACACTTGCGGCGCTCAAGGTCGGTCCTGGCGGGATCCCGACGACGAGGAGATCTGGAAGTGCGCGATTCCTCCTGAGCACGGTGGCGCCCATGACTGGCAGATCGAGTACTTCACGCGTGAGCTGACTCCACGGATGGAGGAATGGGTTCTGGCCTACGAGGCCCAGCACGTGTAGGCCCGCTTCTCCCGAAGCTACGGCGAGGGGCAAGGTAGGCCGGGGCGAGAAGAGGCGAGTCTGACGGAGGCTGGCACCCTTTCGGGTGCCGGCCTTTTGTGTTCGGGCACGGGTCAAGTCGCGGGGGTCCAGCCCAGTCAGGTGGCCACGGTCACCAGGGGGCTGATCACGGTCGTGATGGCCACGATCAGCCCCAGGTGGCGGCGCAGCCAGGACGACACCGAGGCCGAGGAGGAGGAGGAGGACGAGGGCTGCGGGTTCTGTGCCATGGGGTGCTCCAGTCTGGTCATCCTCCTCGCCCCCCTTAACGACACTGGCCGTTCGGTTGTTGATCAAGCCCCTGCTCCGGCTCGGAGGTTGGGGCCGGCGGCCCGCCACGGACAGGTCGCCGGCCCTTCCTCTACCGCAGGCCGTCCAGGGCCGTGCGTTGGGCGGCGGTGAGCCGCTCCGGGGCCGCAGCAACCGTGTAGGCGCCTGCGGCGGTGTGCCTCAGGACGATCGGATCGATGGCTTCGGGGTGACCTTCGAGGAGCTCCAAGGCGCGGACCGTGCGGGTGGTCGACCAACCCAGCGCGGCAGCCAGCCGGTCCGCAGTCAGCGGCACGGCCGCGTGCACGAGCGCGACCAGGACGGTCGCCGTGTCGCTCTCAGCGGCAGCGAGGGGGGCGGCCATGTTCTCACTCAGGCGGGCGAAGAACCGGACGATCTGCTCCATGCGGGCCCCGGCGGGTGTGGCAGAGCCCAGGACGGCCACCCCCTCGTGGGCGGCCTCAGCCCAACGGGCGTTGGCCCGGGCGCTGGCGATCCACGCCTGCAGCCAGGCGTCGTCGTCCACGATGTAGCGTTCGCGCCGTCCGGTGGTGCGCTCGCGGCGCACCACCTCCAGCCCTTCCAGGTAGCCGACGGCCTTGGACACCGACGCGGGGCTGACCCCGAGACGCTCGACCAGCTCGGCAGCGGTGAGGCTGCCCGGGTCGGCGGCCAACAGGCTTACCAGGACCCGGGCTGCCGTACGCGGGACTCCGGTGCGCTCGACCAGCTCGGCGAAGTGCTCGGTGAAGGCGCGCACGGCTGCGGGGTCTCGCCCGTGGGCGTCGGCCGTCGGGGGCGGGCCGGACGGTGCAGGGTGGCTCCGGCGGGCTCGCCGCAGGGTGGACAGGTGGGCGTGGTTGGGCCGATAGCGGTCGGGGCCGCCGTTGCGGGCCACCTCCCGGCTGACGGTCGAGGTGGGCCGGTCCAGCCGCCGGGCGATCTGGGTGTAGGACAGACCCGCGGCGAGCCCGTCCGCGATGCGCCCTCGGTCCTCGTGGGTGAGCCTGTCTCCGGGCACGGGGGTGAGTCCTTTCGAGGAGCGGGGCCAGCGCGTTCATGCTCAAGCCATTGCAACAAACGATGACATCTGTTGCATTAATCGACACAATCATTGCAATATTTCGACTGGAAGGACAGGAAATACAGGAGATTCCGATGATTTTCATTGAATCGAAACGAAATGCAACTGTAGTTTCTGAGTCGCTCGATGCCCGGCGGCGCAACCGCTGCCGGGCCAGGCCACCTCCGCTCCGCAAGCCCGGGCGGAGCACACGGAAGACGAGACGATGACCACGAGCGGGCACGCCGCGACCCCACCCTCCCCCACGCGCACCCAGGACCGGTCACTGGCGCCGGACCTGGCACGCGGCCTCATGCTCCTGCTGATCGCTTTGGCGCACGCGCCCGCGTTCGTTGGCGACTGGGAGCGAGGGCCCGTGGCCCTCAACGCCGCCGCCGAGTTCACCAGGTCCCTGGTCGCCGAGAACCAGGCACGCTCCATGTTCGTGTTCCTCTTCGGCTACGGGCTGGGACAGCTGGTCCACCGCCGCCTGGCGGGCGGCGACCGCTGGCCCGAGGTCCGTCGCCTGTTGCGGCGTCGGTCCGTGTGGCTGGTGGCCATCGGCTTCGCGCACGCCGTCCTGCTGGTGCCCCTCGACATCATCGCGGTCTACGGCCTGGCGCTACTCCTTCTGGCGCCACTGGTGCGGGCCCGCGACGCCGTGCTGTGGTGGACCACGGCGCTCACACTCCCCCTCGCCACGGTCGTGATCGCCTGGCAGAGCGTGGTGGCCCAAGACGCCGACGCCGCGGGCAGCCCCATCACGATGGCGCGGTTCATGGAACCCGACTACGCCTCCCACATCCTGTCCGTCATGCCCTCGTGGCTCGTGGAGACAGCCGTGTCCGTGGTCGTGGTGGTGCCGGGCATGGCCGTGGGCATCTGGGCCGCGCGGCGGCGGATCCTGGACGAGCCCGAACGCCACGCGGCCGCGCTGCGCCGCGCCGCCGTGCTCCTGCTCGGAGCCGCGCTGGCCGGGCGGCTGCCCATGGCCCTGTTGGCGGTCGGTGTGTGGACGGCACCCTCAACGGCCGCGGTCTGGGCGGCGGCGACCGCCCACACCTTCACCGGCCACCTCGGCGGGATCGGTATGGCCGCTGCAGTCGGGTTGGCCGCGACCGGCCTGGGTCGCGGTCGCCTGACCACGGCCATGGCGGCGCTGGGCCAGCGGTCCATGACGTTCTACCTGTTCCAGTCAGTGGTGTGGGTGGCACTGTTCTATCCCTTCGCCTTGGGCCTGCACGACGACATGGGATTCGCGGGCGCCTGCGCGGTGGCCGTCGCGCTGTGGGCGGTATCGGTGCTGCTGGCCGAGTGGATGCGTCGGGCGGACTACCGCGGCCCGTTCGAGGCGCTGGTGCGTCGAGCCTCCTACGGCCGCCCGGCGCCGACCCCGGTCGAGTAGGGGGCGAGGAGGATCGCTACAGGATGTAGCGCTTCACACCCCCTAAAGTCACGGCCAGATCACGACGGCCCCCGTGCAGCCGACCGTTGCGCGGGGGCCGTCGTGTGTCCGCATTCGTCAACCGGAGTTGTCTGGCCGCCGATAAGGTTCACTTATCGGCGGTGACGTTTAGGAAGACGGGCGCCCCGGCGGCGGTGGCCGCCGGCGCGGGGAGCATTCGAGTCGGAACGTGTACTACCTAAACCGCACCTCTGGAATGCGAAGCTACTCGCGGGTTACTTGTCCTGTTGTCGGGCGTTCGGGAGCAGCAGGCCTTGTCCGGGACCGGCTCGCCGATCTCGCGCGGCTCCCCCGGAACCCGGCTGCCGACCCCGGGCCCGCTCTTGGCGGCGGGGGCGAAGACTAGGGGCGGTGCGGTGGGTGCTCCGCGTCGGGGTTCGGTTGACCTTCCCTGCTGATTAGTGTCGACCGCCTAACGATAAAAGGGCGATTCGATTCCAGACGCTGTTAATGACCCTGAGACTGGCTGGCAGCTGACGGCAGGCGATCCCTGCGCCCGGATGCGAGTCGAGGGATATCCCCCTGAACTGGCCCTTTCGTCCATGGCCGAAACTTGTTGCAGTGCTCCACGGAGTGCGAATAACCTGAGATATCGGTGATTGGGCATGCCTTCCGGTTTTACTCTCGTGGTCTCGTTGCTCCAATCTCTTGGAGGTCCTTGTATCGGGCCCTCCAGTACTTCCTACTTAGGACCCTTTAGCCTGCTTGTGTGGAAAATGGGAATCGGAGGAGAAGCCTCTTCGTGCGATCTCCTTGATATTGCAAGACCGGCTGTTTTTCCCGCCTTGCCGCTCCGGCCGGGCGCCTTCTGGATAAGAAAAAACTTAATGGGACAGGAGAAAGATGATAAAGCGAAGGAAATATGGACCGTGGTCACTGGTCGTGAGCTGCTTCTTCCTGCTTGGGCTGACACTGGCAGCGGCGCCTGCCGTCGCCGGTGAAAGCTTCTTGAGTGCGGGGTTCTCGGATCAGACAGCCACAGTGGAGCTGGCTTCGAGCGAGATCGCGGGGCAGAGAATGGCCTCGTCAGAATATGCACAGGATTCTTCTGATGCAGGAATACACGCGGAGAACCTCAACGTCAGCGCCCACCAGCAAGGCGAGGGCGCGGCCGTGCAGTTAGCCTCCGAGATGGTCTATTCGCCCTATGTGACGACGAGCACGGGATCCCGATGCAGGGTAGAGGCGCGAGTCTACGAAGCCTCGGGGGGATCGATTGTCGGCGGTTGGGGAAGAACGCGGTGCAGCGACGCCTACAACACGCATGATCTTTATGCGGTTCTCAGTAACGCCAGTGGCCCTGTTTCCAATGGATCAAGGCAGTGTGCGACCGCTCCTACGTTGGTCTGTGCCGGCGGCACGGTTTCCCTGCCCAACCCTTCTGGTATGCAGACTTTTTGCATGGGAACTCATGCGAAATGGAATTTCGTCGCTGTCCCCAACCCAATGGCACGGGCGTGCATTCGCGTGTAAATGCATAATTCCCAAGTCATGGCGGGCGGCCGTCGCGAACCTACCTGAGCACCAGTCCGGGCAGACAGCGCGCTGAACCGACTGCCCCGCCTCCCCTTGAGAGGAGGCGCACAGGGCAAGGCCAAGCATCCCTGCCGCACCCAAAGGAAGCCTCCGCCCCAGACACGTTCCGGGGCGGAGGCTGGATTCACAGGCGCTCGCGGCGGTGCTGTTCCACGGCCACCCACGACCAGCGCGGCGGGTCGGGCCCCGCCTCAGAGCGGTGATCGTGGACAGCCTCATCCGCCAGGGGCGGGCGTGACCGGTGTCCTCCTGGTCGTGGTCGTGCAGCCACAGGTACCGGTCGCTGTGGTCGAGGAGGAGACCGCGGACGACGTCGCCGCCGACCTCGGAGGCGACGTCGTGGGCCTGTCGGTAAGGAGCGTGTCAGGAAGTGCCAAGTAGCGCTGACCGCACTGGTAACGGGTAGTTGCCGGGACTCACCGTTCCATTCCTACTCGGACCCCAGGATGCTCGCGGTGGGCCACGACGTCATCGGGATCTTCTGGGAGGCGATCGACCGCCACGGCGGACAGATCCCGCTGAAGTACCTCTCCAAGACAGCGCTGAAGAGGCTCGCCGGTGCGGGCCTGCTCGACTTCCCCGAGGGGCGCCGGGTGAGCGAGCGCGGCCGGGCCGCCCTGCCGGTGGCCACCGCCCTGATGCCCCGCCCGTGAACACTCCCGACCCCACCCACGACTCAGGGGCGCCTGAGCTCTTCGGGATGGATCATCATTGGCAACTGTCCGTTGCGTGCTAAACAGCGTTGCTCTTGGCCTCTCCATTTACAGGGAGAGGCCAAGAGCACTAAATTCTGGATGGGGAAGTTCCCGGTCTTTCTTGATGAGATTTCGACTTCCCCCGTGATGCCTGCGCAGTATATTTTTTGTCAGCCCGCCCAGATGCGAAAGGACTCGATATTCTCAATCATGGCGTGGCCGACGAAGCTGGTATTTCCGAGGAAGTCCTGATGGGTGCCCGAGTAATTTGTGTTCGCATGGGCTCTTATGTGAGTGCACCGATTGAAGACCTGGAACGAGTTGATCCTGTTGTTCCACTCGTGCAGGTTCGAGAATCCGTACCCGTTTCTATCGCAGGGTCCCCAATTCCCATAGACGTGGTGCAGCGGGCCCTGGAAGCGTGAGTTGGCGTACCATGTCATAAGGATAGTCGCTTGGTTGGTTGGGGCTTCCGTGGCCTCTCTGGCGCTTGGGTAGCATTCAGAGAATGCGACCTGTGAGACAGTCTCCCCAGGCTGCAACTCTTCCAGGACGGTCACGCAGTGCTCTTCTCCCGGTGTCTCGCCAGAGTGCGCGGTGCCGGGAAGCACGGACAGCAGTACAGCAGAAGCTGCCAGTATTCTACCTGAGGTTAGGCCAATTCCTCTGAATTTATTAGTCATTCGAGCTTTTCTCCCAAAATATCCCTAGGGTATCTCTCTGAACGCGAAGGCCTAGGATGGTGGCACTGGGGTTCTGTCTCTTATGTCCAGATGTTGACTGGCGTTTGACCGTCCGTTCGGTACTTGCGTGAGTTTGCGGGGGACAGCACGATTCACCACCAGCCGGTTCGTGTCTCGGGGTAATTTTCGCATATCTGGCCTTCCCAGGGGGTAATGCATGCCCTGAAAGCCACGTTCGACGAGGAACTCGTTTGGAAACCACTAGTCCACACGTTCGGTCGACTCTGGATGTGCTCCTCGGAACTCAGATCGAATCGCCGATCGCCGTTGGTGTCAACCTCGAAGACAAGGAACCTGTTGCCGGAGTTCAATGCGCGTCCCCAGCCGTAGACCCGACCATTGCTGTGCCTGCCAAAGCGAACCTGGACGGTGCCGACGCTTGTTACTCGAGCATCTCCGGTGCCTTTATTGCTCGTCGCCAGCACCTGATCCGGATTAATCCACGTGGACGCAGATCGGGCATCCGCCACGGCCGCCCCCGGGGTAAGGAGAATCGACACCATGAGCGCCACTGTGAGGCCGATGCTTTTTTTCATTTCCATTCTTTCATTGTTTGCAATGCTTTTTTAAGTGGGAGTTGTTGGCTTTTGTGTGCGCGCTACATTACTGGACTACCAGATAGAAATTCACGGACTACTCCTGCTTCCGCTATCCCATCTTCTCTTGGGTCATAATTACTCGTCAACACCTTTCGGCCCCAACCGAAACTCCCTGGTCAGCGCCGCAGGAAAGGCCGCCAACGCCGCACTAGGCATGGCGATCATCATCGCCCTGATCAACAACGTCGAATCGATTTCCAGCATGTTCGAGGTCGAAGCCTCCGCCCCCGCTCCAGCGTCCGAAGCACATCAGCAAGGAGACCTGGAAGCACCTCGAGAAGGCCCGCTGGGAGAACTACCGCCGCCGCCGCGCGTCCGAGACTGGCAGCGGCGGGAGCTGGAGCGGTGATGACGGCGATGGAGGGGACTGATCTACCCGTTGCCCCTTTCCTGCTTATCTTGTCCGCCCCCCTTTAGGAAACGGGACCAGGGCCCGCTTACCTAAACAGCACCCCCCGGACGCGTCGTCACGACGACGACAATGTCGTCGCCATGACGACGCGTCCGGGGGGTGCTGTGACGACATTGTCATCACAGCGACGACACCGCTGGCCACCGTGGCCAACCCGCTCCGGACGCGAGGGCGGTGTCCGGCCGTGGCCACAAGTTCAGTACTGAACCTTTGGCCATGTCCGGCGCGGTGGCCAAACCGCCCCGGACACACCTCGACGAGGGGCCGCGCGAGGCGGTCATGTCCGGTGCAGGCTGGCCAGCGATCCGGCCATGGCCAACCCCGTGTCCGCCAGTGGCCACGGCGCGGCGGCCATGTCCAAAGAGATGTCCACACCCCCACGAACAGCAGTGATACGCGTATCACTCGTGCTACCTCTCGCACGGGTGCGAGGCGTAGCACGGGTATCACGTCTTCTTGGACAGCTGCTTCTCCACCCGGGGCGCGGCGGCCACGGCCGCCCGGAAAAGCGCGGACACGACCTCGTGCTTCGGTGTCCGGGTGGCGTGGTGGATGTCGTCCACGACCCTGGCCAGCTCCTCCGCCGCCTCCGCGCTGGCGTACCAGCTGCGCCGCGTCATCTCCGTGGCCGCGGGTGCTTTCGGCTCAGGCCGGGCCGGGGGAGCGGCCTTGGCCACGGGTGCCGGCGCTTCCTTCTCCTCCTGGCCGTGCTCGCCCTGGCGCATGGCGGTCATCTTGCCCCAGTCGTCGGTGAGCCCGACCATGTCCGGGACGGAAGAGGCCTTCTTCTTCGCCGCGCTCATGCGCGCACCGCCTTGGCCAGGTCGCGGAACCAGCCGGCCACCTCGGAGTCGGGCGCGTACTCGGTCACGGGCACCTTCGCCCTCCAGGCCTCCCGCACTTCCTTGCGCTTGCGGATCTCGCCGATCACGGGCGGGCTCCCCAGATTCCGGAACGCCTCCAGGACGCTGGTGACCATGGTGCCGTCGCGCACGTCGAACCGGGAGGGGAGCAGGCCCAGGACGTCGATGTCCACGTCCATGACCTGGCTCAGGGTGCCGATCTGGCGCAGCAGCAGCCGCAGCGCCTTGATGGAGGAGTCCTCCGCCTCCACCGGGACGATGAGTCCGCCGCGGCGTCCGGGGCGGCGCCGGGCCGCGATGAGCGCGGCGTCGGTGGTGGCGCCCAGGGAGGGCGGGCAGTCGATGAGGCACACGTCGTAGTCGTCCTCCAGATGCTGCAGGACGTTCTTGAGCCGGTGCTCGCGGCCGCTGGACATGTACAGGCCGCGGTCGAGCAGGAACATGTCCAGCGCGGTCGGCAGCACGTGCAAGTTGTCGCGGTAGGCGACCACGAGGTCGCGGGGGTGGCCCTCGTACTCGCCCAGGATGGCCTGGGACAGGGTCGCGTCCTCGGGGGACTCGGGCACGCCGAGCGCGTCGGTCAGGTGGCCCTGGGGGTCGAGGTCGACCAGGAGCACGCGTTCGCCGGCGTCGGCCAGGGCGCCGCCCAGGCCGATGGTCGAGGCCGTCTTGCCGACCCCGCCCTTCTGGTTGATCAGGTTGTAAATGTCCATCCCGCGAGCGTAGACCTCGCACGTCTCGCACACATAGCACCCGTGCGACACGTAGCACGGGTAGCACACGTGCTACGTCTCGCACACGTGCTACGAGTGCTACGCGTGCGAGGCATATCACTCCAGGTCACGAACATGTACGCAGGTATCTCTGGCGAGATACGCGGCCCCTGCGGGGCCTCAGAACTGCTGAGGGGGTGGTTCGGGTGGCGATGGCGACGCCGATCCACGACGCCTCCCAGGGTGATTACCGTTTCGCTCAGCAGTGCGGGGCCGACGCCGTCACCGCTGAGAACGTGGCCGTGGCCTACCGGCTCGACGGGGCCGACCGCCCGATCGAGCGTGTCGGCGGCGGGTGGTCCGAGTTCGGGATCGAGGCCGGCACCGTCCTGGAGGATGCGGCCGACGTCGAGGCGATGCGCGAGCTGCTGGCCGGGCGCGACCCGCACTCCGGGGAACAGCTCGTGCGCCCGAAAGTCGCCGTCGCGCCCGAGGCCCAACTCCCGGCCGCCGCGTTCGTGGAGGCGCTGGAGGCGGCGGCCGCCAAACGCGGCCTCTCCCTGGCGGAGCTGGTGGCGGCCGACCCGTGGTCGGTCAAGCGGGTGGGCCGCCTGGAGCGGGGACTGCTGCGCGACGGCGAGCACCACCGCGCCCCCGTCGCGGACCTGTCCCGGGTGGCGGCCGCGGCCGGGATCGACCCCCGCCGCGTCTACGGCCTGCCCCAGTGGAAGGCGGCGTGGGACCAGCGCGAGGCGCGGGTGCGGACCGGCGTCATGGGCTACGACGTGACGTTCGACCGGCCCAAGGGCATCAGCGTCCTGCAGGGCCTGGCCGATCCGGTGGTGGCCGCGCGGATGGAGGAGATCCACCTCGAAGCGGTCCGCGAGTCCGTGGCCGCCCTGCAGGGGTGGGCCGGGTACGGGATGGCCGGGCACCACGGCGACGGCCGGCGGGCCCAGCGCGTGGACACCAGCGGGTTCGTGGCCACGATGACGGTGCACCGCACCGCCCGGCCGGTCGACGGCTCCCCGGGGGACCCGCACCTGCACACCCACGTGATGGTCGCGAACATGGCCCGCTGCTCCGACGGCAAGTGGCGCACGATCGCGGCCGGGGGCCGGGACCTGATGCGGCACGTCCCGGCGGTGGGGGAGCTGTACCGGGCGCTGGAACGGAACAAGCTCCGCGAGGAGCTGGGCGTGCAGTTCGAGCGCGACGCCGTGACGGGCCGGTGGGACGTCGTCGGCGTCCCCGACACCCTGAAGCGGACCTTCTCGCGGCGCCAGCAGCAGATCCTCGCCGTGACCGGCCAGGGCGCCACCCCGGCGCAGAGCCGGACGGCGGGGCGGGCCACCGCCCGGGGCAAGGTCGCCTCCACCCCCGCCTCCGAGCGCCAGTCGTGGCACGAGCGCGCCCTGGAGGCCGGGCACACCCCGGCGCAGGTCGTCGCCGCCGCGCTGGGGCGCGAACCCGGAGGCCCCGCGGCGGGGCCGGCGCCGGGCGGCCCGGACCAGGGGCCGCCGAACCTGGATGCGCTGATCACGGCGGTGTGGGACCCCGAGCACGGGGTGACCGCCCATGCCAAGACCGTCACGCGGGCGAAGGTGCTGGCGCACGTGGCCGGGGCGCTCGGGGCCGGTCTGCCCTCCGTGGCGTTCCTGGAGGCGGTGACCGACCGCGTCCTGGCGGACGCGCGGGCGGTGGCGCTGCCCGAGGGCGGGCCCGCCCACATGACCAACGCCGGCCGGTACACCTCCGCCGACCTCGTGGCGGCGGAGGAGACCATCACCGCCTCCGCCGAGTGGCGCCTCCGGGACTTCTCCGGCCACGTGCACCTGAAGACGTCCATACGCGCGGAGCGGGAGTGGGAGCGCAAGAAGGGGTTCCGGCTCTCGGCCGAGCAGCGCGAGGTCGTGCACCGGCTGACCTTCGTCCCGCACGGCATCGACACGGTCGTGGGCGTGGCCGGGGCGGGCAAGACCACGATCATGTCGGCGACCAGGGCGATCTGGGAGTCGGCCGGGCACAAGGTCGAGGGCGCGGCCACCTCGGCCGTGGCCGCCGCGGGCTTGCGGGCGGAGGCCGGGATCGACTCGGGGACCGTGGCCTCCCTCCTGCGCCGCATCGAGACCGGGCGCGGCCTGGACGGCGTCGGCGTCCTGGTCCTGGACGAGGCCGCCACGGTCGACGACCGCGCCCTGGCCGCGATCGTCACCGAGGCCGCCCGGACCAAGACCAAGATCGTCGCGATCGGGGACCCGATGCAGGCGCGCGCGGTGGGCGCCGGCGGCGCGTTCGCCCGCGTGCACGAGATCGTCGA